>OY969800.1:0-3603319 GCA_963703215.1 uncultured Bacteroidota bacterium
TTTGGTGCCAATAATCGAAGTACAGGGTCCAGTATTGCACCAAACTTGAATTTCTCCAAACCTTCCACTCTATCAACGTCGCTCGAAACTATATCCTGTTGGAATCCACTATTTGCAAAAGTCCTTTGGTATTCGAACGTAAAGAAAGACTGCTCAAGCATACCTGCATTTGTGCTTAAGTCAAGGACACTGAAATCTTGTCTTAGATAAGAGACACTTTCATCCGCGCTGCTCTCTTGGATGTTTCTGCGAAAAGTGTATCCCGCATCAACATTGGCAAATAACCCCAATGGATTGCGATTCACAGCGCCCAGTGTGTCTTGAGCAGTCACTGTTCCGTTATATAAAAACATAAACAGGAAAGCCGCCGCAAAAGTGGACGGCTTTTCGATAAGGCTACTCTTTCTCATCGGTACCAGTTTATAATCATTTGATTAATACGAATCTCTCGGTCTGACTGAAAGTTCCAGCGGTCAACCGATAGAAATACACGCCGCTAGGCAACGCGGTGGCGTCAAACACCAACCTATAAGTTCCTGGAGGCTTATCTTCGCCTACAAGACTTCGCACTTCTCTGCCTAACACATCGTAAATCGCAAGCGTGACATGCGACTTCTTCGGAAGATCGTACATAATGGTTGTTGTTGGATTAAAGGGATTTGGATATGCCTGATAAAGCCTGAACGCTTTCGGAATCTCGGCTTTGTCTCCTTCAATTCCAGTCACTACACCTGGTGATGCAGTCCATTGGCTCCAGAAAGAGTTGTCGCTTTGGACATGGACGTAAACCGTATCGCTGCTTGTCAGCGCTGGTATGTTCGACGAAGTCACAAAGAAGACTGGATAATTCGGAAGCGAGTCAGCTAAGGACATCTCCGTCGGTGGGGTGGCTGAACCGTTTGCATACTTTATGTAGTACTGGGCATCAACTATTTTTCTGAAATCATACTTGACCGACCTTGCAGGGCTCCACCTCCCAAATGAATCCTTCACTCGCAAGTACAAAGTATCTCCATGGATCAATGGAGGTGACGGAATCGTTATTCGTCCACTTGAACCAACAGAAAAAGATGTTCCGTTTCCAACTCCAGGATCTGCATTTACGAAGTACTCACCCCCTGAAAGAGTCGCCCCAGAACTCGGCGATTTTCCTGTTACGGGGTAAGGTGCGCTCCATGTACCGTTGGAACTTTTGAATCTTACAAAGAGTGGTGAGCTTTCTGAAGCTGCGGCTGTCAATGAGGCTTTCACAGAGGCGGAACCGTAAGTGGCAGAAATGGCAGTTCCTTTTCCCAGACCAGGGTCAGCACCCTGAAAATACTCCGCCGCAACGATTGTCTGTCCTCTCGAAATTGTCTGACAGAAAGTCTGCGCCGCAAGACCAAAGATAATCCCAACTATTAAAATTTCCCGTTTCATGGCTGCACCTCAGTAATTTGCCTGTGCGGTAGCCTGAATCTGGACTTGTCCACCTCCCGACGGGACAATAACTATTTTGGTCACGACAGGATAAATTGGAGCGTCTGATCCTCCGAAATATCCCATGTCGCTTCGTGAGCCATCAGGATTCACATCGGCGGGATTTCCAGTTTGGTAACATGGCGAAGTCGGCGGGATGTGGAAGTCGTTGCCGCTCGTGAACAAGGGGTCGCTATTGATCATATTACTTTCCGAAGTATTCAGGTTAACTGATCCATCGCAGTAACTTGCTCCGGTCAATCCATGAAAACCACTTCCGCCATTGTTATAACTAATACAATTCACTGCAGTTCCAACGGGATTTGATGCATATGGGCTACCTCCGTGAACACCGTCGGAAGAGTTTCCAATGGTCACCGAATTCTTAATACTCCCAGTGCCATTTTGCTGAAAGTGGACTCCATCCTTGCCGCAGCCAGCGATGACGCAGTTAGTGATTAGGCCAGCCCCACATTGAATGCCGTCTCCAGAGGTCGATGTAATTGAAAACCACATTAGCTTTCCTCCGCTCATGGTTATCGTGGGATCGGTTGCACTTGTAATTCTTGTCGTCTCGTACCCTGAACCTTGGATAACGACACTCTTGTTGATGATGATCGCCTCGTTGTATGTTCCAGGCAAGACCTTGATTGTGTCACCTGCCGATGCAGCGTTGATGGCACTCTGAATTGTTGCATAAGTTTGACCTGTGCCTACTGTCAACGTGTTTGCCCGCACACCTAAACTTGTGCCAAGTACAAGGATGGCTGTTAGTAAAAAGAAACGTTTCATGGTTGTTACTCCTTTAGTGTTTGTCATCGGTATCATGGTGTATGCCATGATGGCAGACGAAATGAAAATTATTTTTGCTGTTGCGGTTTCTTCGACCAGAAAACTATTCCTACAATCAGTATGACGATGGAAATGATTGCAAGAACGATTGTGCTTGTCTCAAAGCCGTCAAAAGGCGGCGACCAAGTGTGAAGCTGGCCGTATAAGCTGGTGACTCTTGTATAGGCGAATATCCCACCTATCACACCGAGAACACTTGAAATTATTCCGAGAGTTTTCTTGTTCATACCATTAACCCTTCCTTTATTTGTTCGACAAATTTTGTGGTCGTTATTTGATTGATATCATGTGAGAAAAATCTTCTTCGTGGTTTCATGGTTCTCTCCAGAGACCGATTCACTCTATTTCTTCGCAAATTGAAACCAGCCATTTCCAATATCCATAGGAGAACCATAAAGTGTATAACTGCCACTATATGTACCTGTCATGGTATTGTCTACGGCTTCTGCCTTGAAATTGATATTGACGGTGCGGGCCCAATAGTGGAAATTGATCACTCCTTCAATGCTTTTATCACGGACAGTACTACTCAATGAGCCTTCCACATTCAATCCCGCATATTGATCATAGGCCAAGACTTTCCCCGATAGCTGAAGTCCATCTTGCGTGAGGTCGAATGAGGAAAGAAAAAACAGGAGGCGCGTGCGATCTGTACTACTTTTCGCAGATCCCGCCCATGTTCCATCTAATTTGATTTGATTAAGATTTTCTGGCCTTGACGGTTGACTAGCAAGTGAGTGTCGGTAAATCCCCTTATTACTGCCAGCGAAAATCTGATTACCTAGTGCCATCAGGCATTCTACGGCAACGCTGTCAAGTCCTGTGTTCACTTGGTAAAACGTGGCGCCGCCATCAGTAGATTGAAAGACACCCGATGGAGTAGCTGCAAAGATGTTAGTCCCTATAACTGCAAATGAGGAAACTTTCTGTGCAACTGGCAACCCTTTCCCGATTGTGTAGCCAGGTCCTGAAAGGTATTCTAGTCTACCACCAGAAAAACGAAAGGTCTGAAGCCCGCTCTCAGTGCCCAATAGGATGTTCTTACCGTCATATGCGAAGGCAAAAATCTTGCCCACATCGACACTGCCATCCAACCATTTTTCCTCATCACTGACTATGACTCGAAGCCGAAAGTTACTTTCAGCGCCAACGTCAGCCATTAAGCCCGCGTCATTGACTGCGAGATTATAGATACTGGAGAAGCCTCGTATCTGAAACCATGTTTTTCCTTGGTCGTGAGAAGCAAATAAATAGTTGCCATCTGTCCCCGCCCAAATCATGGTATCATTTGTAGCCACAGTCACCGCGACTGCTTGTATGCTACGAGGGATGTGCACTGTAAAATTGGGGTTCTTGGTTTTTATTTGCTGCATCATTTTTAGCTGTTTCATTTCAGTGTCTGTAAGCTTGGGATTCTTAAGTAACACCGCCCAAGTACTGCCATTATCATTTGAACCCACCAGACCTTCGTCCGTGACCACGAATAATTTTCGGTTGCTTATCGCTATCGATTTTACCTCGGTGCCTCTCAACCGAGTCCAGTGCCAATATGTCCCAGCGTCAGTTGAAATGAGGAGACCTCGCGGTGTTGTGGCAAAAAGGTTTGTGCCTTCGGATGCAAAGGAACTAACCGTACCAGCATCTGTGGGAAATCCTTTAACTTGTGTCCACTGAGCCTCAGCAACCGTAGAAAACCACATTCCCATCGTAGTTATCACTATGAGTAAACTGCCTAAAATATTCATGATGAACTCCTTGTTTAAATTTTAGCGGGCAATTGCAACTAACTACTCCAATAACGTATTGCGTTTTTTGTACCATATTTGACCGATAGACGACACTTTATTTCGTTTTTGCGCCTTTAGTCTGCACTATCCACTCTATTGGACTGCGAATCTGTCCAATATCCTTCTTACTCACGTGCAGATAAATCTCGGTTGTCCGAACTCGACTGTGTCCCAATAACTCCTGAATGAATTTAATATCTGTTCCCTGTTCCAGCAAATGCGTCGCAAAAGCGTGCCGCAACGAGTGAATCGAAACGTGCTTTTTAATGCCCGCCTTCACAGCCGCTTTCTCGAAAACTCTCTCTGCGCTCCTTATCGAATATGGCTTCCCTTCCTCTTGTCCTTCAAATAGCCACTTCTTCGGACGATATGCCTTCCAATAATCGCGCAAACCATCCAGCACCGCTCCCGCAAGGACAGTATATCTGTCCTTCTTTCCTTTGGCTCCCTGTATATGAATCATCATTCGATCACCCTGAATATCTTCGGGCTTTAATTTCACAACCTCCCCGACCCTAAGTCCAGCGGAATAAACCAACATCAACATTATCTTATGCTTTTCATTTCCAAGAGCCTCGAAGAGTCGCCTTACCTCTTCAAGAGAAAGAATTACCGGCAATTTGTATTCCCGCAAAGGCCGTGGAATCCCATCAAGTGCAAGCGGTCGCTTATATAGCCCAACGTATAAAAACCTTATCGCGCTGATAATCTGGCCAATCGTGCCCGCTGACAATTGTTTGTCCCGAACCAAATGCAGCAGGTAATTGCGAACGTCCCCATCTTCGAGCTCCCTTGGATCCTTGGGAGCAAAATATCTTACGAATTCTCGAAGATGACTCCTATAAGCGCTGAAAGTTTTATACGAGTAGTTCCTCAGCTTCAGTTCCTGCCTCAGAACCTCGAACAGCTTCCCAGACCTCCCGGTCATCGTAACATCAGATGATTTCCCACTTTCCATAATCATCATACCTCAAATTAACTCAAGCGTTGTCATTTGTCAAGCATTGAAACCACAAGCTGCGGCTCGTCCCTCCTTGCCTGCATTCGAACAATGGTACATAACTCAATTTTGTCATCGGTTCGGAAACGGGCCGCAGCTTCATTCCTTATTAACTCCAGCTTGAAAATGTTTTGCACACAGACTAACACAAATGGAAAAATCGTGTGCGCCGTAAAGCGCGCACCATGATATGCAATAACCGAGCGTCTATTTTCTCGTCGTTAGGCGTCCATTGCCGTGCATCTCCAGATAATCTCAATGCTACCGTCTCTACTGTGACACGCTGGCATTCCCCTTCTCTCGAACACAGCTTCGCCATCTCAATCACGTAGCACCTCCATATTACCTTCTTCTACCGCTTAACTTCTCGTACTAGGCCTGTTACTCGTTTGCTGCGAACAGATAAATTGTCACCTGACTTTTTTATCATGCCGCGCCACGACGACGCCTGACTCCACTGATCATTAATAAATATGATCTCAAAACAAATGATTTTTCGCGACCTCCGAGCGATACGTCGAAGCAGCTGAGCGATTTGTGCGTGTCTCCGTATCTTTTTTCTGAACGGCGCGGTCGTTTGAAAGTCTTTCTGAATTATTTGAAGATGAAGATGTAGCCGAAACACGCCATCCAATGAATTGAACGGCTCCATTATGCAAAACCCTTCGGGTTTCGAGCTTTTGAGAGGCGTTGATTTCAATCAATGCCGTTTGGCAACATGGTTTCGATGGGAGATCGGAAGAGGTATTCGTCACACCCGATCGCCCCGTTGACGGCAGGAAATCCGACGGGATCACTCGCGCTTTTGGAATTGCACGATCAAATAGGAGATCACCCGCCCTCAAATCGATAGAAGAGGCTGCGATCCTCTCCGTTATCCCTGGAGCACGCATTCTCTACACAGCACCTGTTTAATGTTGACTTATCGCCCGGCTTAAAATGCCGGAGTTAATATATCTATCTAAATAACTTCAACAATAACTATGTGAATCTTTGTGTTTGAGAGCCCGGCGCCCTCTGAATCTCTGTACGAATTTTATGACACAAGGGCCAAATTGTCAAGAGCCAAACTGGAAAAAATAGAATTCTTTCCGAACATAAAAAGAGGAATCCTGTCATTCCCGAACGCTCGCCTCGCTCCGCTCGGCGGAGCGGGCTCTCATGCCGCTCATTTATTTGCGTATAAGCATGCGGCATGCCGCTACCGCCTTGCGGTATGCCGCATCATGATCAGAAATATAATGTCGGAGCGGTAAAGGCGGCATCGCCAATCCAGATGACGTGCTGCGTGTGGTTTCTGCACGACCACAACCCCCAGCTCTTTCCACGAAAGGATTACAGACGAGACATCACCATACCCTGCGAAGCTTCGTAGCTGTCGTAATGTCTCTCGAATCAAACCCGGCAACCCGTCTTTTTATTATGCCCACCGCAAACGCCAGCACGAGCGTCACGACCATGGTCGCAGTCCAGGTTCCCATCTTATCTCCTTACTATTCATGGTAAGTCTGTTGCCGGACTTCGCCTGTGTCGAATTCGAGCTTTTGAGAGACGTCGATTCCAATCGATGCCATAAGGGCAGCAGCCTCATATTCAAAAAAATAGGCCGGCGGATTAGCCGGCCTATGACAATTACTCCTTGAGATCTTCCGGTTTCGAGGATTCTGGTTTTTCCTCGTGACCTTCTTCTTCCTCTTCATGCCACTTCTTCCAGCGGTCCCAATGGCGCGGGCGCCCGTAAAAAGGTCTTGGTTTTCTATGAAAACCTCCGAACAATATCTTCGACAGTATTAACAAGCCCAATGCCTGCCAGAAGGTTATCATCTTGAATCCGAAAATCGCGGGAAGAAGCAAATTCCACAGCCACATCAGGACCAGGCTGCCGATCGCTAAGAACAACAACACTATCGGTATGCCAAAGATAAACCACCATGGTCTCCTCGGGCCGTGCCAGTGTTCATGGCGTCTGTGCCAATGTTCGTGTTCATCATACATTGTTTTTTAACTCCTCATATAAATTTATCAAGCGTTTTCTCAAGAACAGAACCGCATATCGCTTCCTCGAAAGGAGCGTATTTATCGGTTCGTCCTTTATTTCAGCAATTTCTTTGAAACTCATGCCTTCAAACTCAGTCATCTCGAAGATTTCGCGCTGCTCGTCCGGCATTTCGTCGAGTGCGTCTTCGATCTCATCCCAGAGCTGATTCCTCCAATATTCTTCATCTGGAAGACCGCCGAAATCGGGGATGACTTCTTCAAATGAAAGCGTGTCGCCGGCATCGTCACTCCCGATCCTGATCTTCATGTCGCCGAAGACTTGCGGCTTCTTTTTCCTTCGCGTGTCGATGATTCTATTCTTAGCCACGTGCATCAGCCATGATGAGACCCTGTCCATCAAACGAATGCTCTCGAAACTGCTCGCAAATTGGTAAAAAACATCCTGCAGAATATCTTCCGCGTCTTCTTTCGTAGGCACATTTCGCCTGATGAAGTTGTAAAGCCTTCCTCTTTCTTTCTCGATGGTGGCTTCTATCTGTCTCGAGTTTTCTGTCACTAAGCTAAGTTCCACTTTCAATAATTAAGACGTATGAACTATGGAAATATTTTGAGACCTTTCCCTTTGGTCAAGTCATGAAGATTTCTTGTGATTCGTTTACATTTATTAAAAAGCGAGGATCAATGGGACGAATAATTGCTGCTACGGTAATTCTGTTGTCAGTCGTGAACTTTGATTCGCTGGCGCAGGATTCAACTTCCGGGAACATTCGCCCGATCAGGGATAATGTAGGCTTTTGCTGGAATTCAATCCAGATGAACAGGCTGATCAATTATTTGAGAAGCATTGACAGAACTCCACCAGCACCTTCGAACATTATCGCCGCAATATCCCCGCACGACGATTATCTTTACGCCGCGCGAGTTTATTATCCGCTTTATCGAGTCCTTCGGGCAAAAGAAGTAGTTATCTTCGGCGTGACCCATGGAGATGTACGTCCAGAAATTGGCGACCCGCATAACGTAATCATTCTAGATAACTTCAAATATTGGCGCGGACCCGAGCATAACATTTCCATCTCACCGCTCCGTGAATTCATCAAGAGTAGATTGGACACTTCATACTTCATAGTTAGCGATAATGCTCATGTGCTGGAACATTCAATCGAGGCACTTCTTCCGTTTCTTCAGTACTACAACCCGGAAATCGAAATCACTCCAATCATGGTAACACAAATGCCCTTTGGAAGAATGGATACAATATCCGATCAGCTATCATCCATAATCTCCGACTACATAAAACAAAACCATCTCGTTCCTGGAAAAGACATCGCGTTCCTCATGTCATCTGATGCCGATCATTACGGACGAGACTTCAACAATATTCCCTTCGGCGAAGATGCGAAAGCACATCAAGAAGCAACCGACAACGATCGACGCATTGCCAGCGAAGACCTCGACGGTCTTTTAACTTCTCAGAAAGTTGACAATTTAATCACCCAATTGAAGAGTATTGTCTGGTGCGGAAAGTATTCGGTTCCTTTTGGACTTCTCACCTCAGAGAAGATAATCTTCAAGCTTTCTGGCAGACAACTCGATGGAAAAGTCCTGCGCTATTCGGATTCGTACACCGAGAGCGTGCTCCCTTTGAAGAATACAGGAATGGGAACGACGGCGCCCGCTTCTTACAAACATTGGTGCGGCTGGCTCTCGGGCGCGTACTATTTGAAGTGACAAACAGAGGAAGCTGCGCAGGAAATGACTGGCAGCTTCCTCGCGCTATTATATTTGTATTCCAGGGATTACATCCACGCCGACAGTATCGCGCCCATGACAAGGAGCGAAATGAGCCAGAATCCGTTATCGAGAAGCCAGAGTCCCCACGGCTTCTTCTCATAGAGCTTCGTCATCATAGTGACAGGGGCAATGAATCCGATCCAGCTGAAGAATCCTCCCATGAGTCCGCCCCCGACGCCTGTTGTTCCAACGTAGTAATTGCCGAACGCGATCGAATGGTACAGGACATAGCTCATCACAAGCGAACCGACGAAAGACAAGATGATGTTCAACGGCGCCGGCTTCATCTCCGTCATACCCGTGAGTTTCTGCCAGACTTTTCCGAAAATCACCGCGTACCAGACAGTGGCGATGGCATAACTTGCAATTGTGGCGACAACCACCGCTAAGTAATTTACGTGTACTTCCATACCTACCTCCTCTATAGTCTTGGAATTTGATTGGATCTATGAGCCCTGTTCTTTCCAATGGGGCTCGCTTAACGAACGTCTCTGAATCTAATCATCGCAGGATTAAGAAACACAATTACCCTGAGATCCGCCTATTTCTCCGCTAATTTGCCCCGCAATTTCGCAAGACCGTCTTCGACTTCGTTTCTCGGTAAATGTCCTTCGGCAAGTTCGATGTCCGACTTCAAAAGAAGTCTCTCGTAAAATGAAATACCCACAGGAACAAATCCCGCGTCTTCATCGACGACCTCAAATATTATATCTTCCGACCTATCATACCTTCCAATTTTCTCGAAGTAACCAGCAAGTTTCCTTTTCAATTCAATTGGAAGCTCGTAGTCTTTCAGCTTTCCTATGACAAAGTCGATTGTCTGCTTACCCTTTTCGTCGTCAGAACCTTCGAACACGGGCAACTCTTCGATAAGAAGAGAAAGAGACTTCATGTACAATCTTACGCTTTCATCTTCATCATTCTGAATTTCGGAAATCTCCCCGCTCTCTTTCAGGAGTGCTCCTGCGGCGTAAAGTTTCGAATGGACAAGTGCGGGATCTGAGCCGAGAACGCCTTTCACGCCGGCGACTGGCATTCTTTCGACCATGTCGAGATTCAATCCAAGAATAGCTCGAGCGGACTTATCAATCTCTGCGAGAGCATTGTCGTATTCTCTCATCTCCTTGAAAAAAAATATTCTCGCCATGGCCTGCCCAAGAAGCTTGAACATCCGCAGTATATAATCGCGTTCAATCATTATTGACAAACTTGGGAAGTCAGGTCATCCGTTTAAGCGGTTTCCCCTCTGAAGGCTGACCTCTTTTAACCCCGTGAGTTGAATCAGAGTCTATTTTATATCCTTCGCCAGTCTGAAGCCGGCGAAGTTCACCCAGCCCGCCGGATTTCCCGCGTTGCGAACCGTGATCCGGCAGTTGTCGGCGCTGCAGTCCCACGCACCACATCTGACAACATGGTACGGACTCTGAGGGTCTTCAGTATTCCATGCCGAACCGTCCGCAGGTGCTCCATCATAAGTGCTGTGGTACCAATCCTCGCACCATTCCCAGACGTTTCCGGTCATATCGTAAAGTCCAAGCTCATTTGGCATCCTGCTCCCAACCTCGTGCGGCCTTCCTCTTGCGTTTCCACCAAACCACGCAACGTCATCGATGTAATCGCTCCCGCTGAACTTCGCGCTTTTGCTCACGCTGCCTCCGCGGGCGGCAAACTCGAATTCAGCTTCGGTCGGCAGACGAATCGACTCGCCAAGTTCTTGTGAAAGCCACTTGCAGTACGCGTCTGCGTCATCCCAACTCACGGCAGATACCGGCATTTTTCCTCTCCCCCATCCTTTGTCGTCGGCCTTCTGTCGGCCGGTGGCATCACAGAACGCATCGTATTGGTCGAATGTCACTTCGGTCGTGCTCATGTAGAATGGTTTCACGTTGACCGTATGCACCGGTCGTTCGTCGCCGTATCCATCGTTGCTTCCCATTTGAAACGTACCACTATCCACTTTAACCCATTCGACAGTCCCCACGTTGACGTAATCGGTTTGTATATTCTCTCTAAACAATCTAGCAGCATCGTCTATAGCGATCGACTGGCTCGTATTCAAGAACAAATGGACGTATGGCTTGAGCCCGCTCGTCGACAGTATCTGGATCTCAAATCCGTTTGGTTCAGGTTTCCCTGTCACCACAAGATTGATGTTCAATTGATCTCTTAACTGATTCAGCGTCTGCGGGTCATTCGGATCCAGCGAGGTCAAACCTAACACATTCATCTGTGCTTGGAGAACATTATATGGAAATATCGTGAACCTCTTGAGAACACTTGTATCCTGCTTGAGGAGATTAAATAATCTGATGTCCAAAAGTGCGTCGCCGTCGAATCTCAAGATTGCCAGCCCTATCGGGGGGCTATAGCTGTTCAGCAGACTATTACCGGGCAATTTAGAATACTTGGGCACCAATGATTGAGAAAATGCACGGCAAGGAATAATAAATGTGACCACCCATATCACAGAGAGAATAAGCAGTCTTCGGTTCACTTCGATCCTAGTATCAAGTTCACAGTAGAGCCTTTCTTCAGTTGAGTGCCGGGTTTTGGAACCTGCCTCATCACCATCCCATCATTTCGTGGATCTGGAATAGTACTCACTGCACCCACCTTTAGTCCATTCAAAGACAGGATAGATTTCGCAACGTTGAGTTGAGTCCCTGTCAAATCAGGAACCGCAACAAGTTCGACAACCGGTGGAGGCGGCGTACTAATCGCTGTGCTCTCCTCCAAAGGCGCTTTGCTCACTGGAGTAACCGGTAGCTCTCTTGTTGGAACTCGCACTACTTTTTACGGCACGCTTCGACTCTGCAGGAGTATTCTTTTCGGGAGACGGAGTCTCCTGCGTCTTTGCGACACTTTGTACTGGTGCGGGAGTGCTGCTTTCAGGAGAAGATATTACTCCTTGGCCTGTAGTGGCTGTCGGCTCAGTCTGGCCGAGGTTCTGGTCTGTCGGCTTAGCTGCATTTCCTGCATTCTCCTGGTTCGCAGCGGGCCGACTGTTCGCCTCGCTCGTCGTTTCCACTTGTTTCGGTCCAGGAGCGGGTACGACAGATACGTTACCAAACTGACTTTTGTTCATGATCATAATGGTCAGAGCTGCCCCCGCGATTCCTATTATCACAAATGCAAAGACCCAAACCAAGGCTTTGCTTCCACTTCTTTTCTCGACCTTCTTTTCAACGTTCGCTTCCGGCTTTGCCTGTTGTGTCACCGGCTTTTGCTTAGACTGCCTCGGCTCATCCTTGACGACTTGGGATGGTATTTCCTCGGAGGCACTGAACTCGACAGTTGGTTCCTCAGCGAGCGATTCGTCTTTAGCAGGTGCTTCAGAAGGGGGAACGTTTTGTTTGTTGAAGCTGTTACCCTGAACATTGGCGGGAGGTATGCTTCGATTGACCGTTGGTCTCGCAGTCTCAGGGATCTTTGGCTTTACATCGACCAATTTCTCACCAGTGGGTTGTGAAGGTGTTGTCTCCCGTGAAGGGTGCATACCAAACCCTGGCTGTCCCGACCGAACGGCTGGACTCGCGTTGAGCATTCCCAAAAGCTCTGCGCAACTTTGGACTCTCTTGGAAATATCTCTCTGCAAACACTTATCAACAATTCTCTCCAGCCATTGAGGCACTGACCTCAATTTACTTATTGGAACATACTGATGGCTGATTATTGCGGTAATTGTCGTACCAGAATCTAACCCCGTGTGCGGGAACCTGCCTGTTAGGGCATAATACATTACCACGCCTAAGGAATAAATATCACTTCTTCCGTCTACACTCTTGCCGCTTGCTTCTTCTGGGCTAAGGTACTCGATTGAATTAGGGTCTCTCTTGAATGAAATGAGATTCCCTTTGGTGAGATACGGAATTCCAAAGCCGAATAATATGATTCTGCCGTCATCGTGGAGAAATATACTTGAGCATTTGATATTGCCGTGAAGAATTCCGTTGCTGTGGGCATGCCCGAGGCCGCCGATTGCAGGCATTAGTATGCTGACTAATTCTTCCGGTGAAAGAGGACCGTCTTCTGATATTTTTCTCTGAAGGTCGACCCCTTTCAAAAATTCCATCGCCATATAATGGGCGCCATTATCTACACCTTCATCGAAGATGGTAATGATGTTATTTTGAGAAAGCTTATCTATCGCGCGCGCTCTTCGATGGAACCTGTCAGTAAAATCGCGATCCTGCGCAGTATGCTTCAACAAAACTTTTAGCGCCACTTCTCTTCTCAGTTGCAAATGGATGGCACGGAAAACAGTCGACGTGTCAGTCTTTGCAACTTCTTCAATAACCTGGTACTTCGAAGCGAGGGCACTCTTGACGTATCCCAACGAATCGAAATTGACCGGCCTATCCTGTGGGGACTTTTCTGTTGATTCAGTCGAGATCTCTATCTGCCGTCCGCAGTGATTGCATCTCTTCGCGTCGGTAGAGACCTCCTCTCCGCAATAAGGACACTTCACAATTCTCTGTGCCCTTGCCTCGTCGGTCAAGTAAATAATTTTAGGAGTGCTGTCGGGTTGCATACCCTTTTCGTCCTTGGCTGCTTTCGATTCCATTTAGGCCTCCATTAAGTTTGGCTACCTTTTATTGATTCGCCGGAAACACTCGGTTTGGAGTAACGGACGCAACTTCCATTTTTTTTGGCAACAACCATCATCTTCCTAATTCTCCGAATCACGCATCCAAATCCATAGCTGCTCATCGTTGCGCATCGGTGCAAGAGCTTCCTAAAGCCAGCCCACTCTCAACAATACAATGTACAAATTTCAGCTACTTCTCAATGAAAAAGTACAGTTCATCGATGAAAAAATCAAGTTTCCTGATATTATTTCGGAAATTCTTGGCGCAAATCCAGTCTATAAAAGGTTCCCCATGATCGTGAAATAGCGCCGTGACAATTTCGAGCAGAATCCCGCCCCTTTGCAGAGATTTCAAAGGAGATGAGATTAAAATTACGACGAATTTGTACTTGAATCTTTGTTCAAATCATGATCGGTGAGAATCGCACCCGCTCTTCGAACTGTTCCGGAAAAAGGAGACACTGACAATCGCATCGTAATACGCATCGCGGAACAGCTCGGTCAGAATTGATATTAATCGGGCGGCACCGATTCGCTGGACTACCGCGGCCAGAGCCAGCCGAAGATACCGGCGGTAACGAGCGCGTAAATCAAACCGTCAACCGTTGCCTTGATCGTCAAACTCACAGACCGCCACCACCAAATGGGCATCTCCCACTGAGCGACCACATAACAAATAAAACCAGTGGCGCCGGCAAATCTAAACACAGAAAGGTAAGGCGCCCCCGGTGGAAGTGCGCGTCCTGCAATGTAGGCCACGAAAATTCCGATGACGATAATATAGATGAACCACGAAATAAGCATCGGAGCCATGGATGAAACAGGACCGTTCGGTCTTACAGTAAGAATTAGAACCGGTCCATCCTTCATTTTCTGCGAAAACTCCGGCGAGCGCACCTCTTTGCCGCTTGCTGCTCGCGGAACTATGTACTCCCCGGGAGGTATTGCCAGCGGTCGAAGCGCGTCTCTCACTTTTTCTTCTTCCGGCAGCTTTTGATAATCTCCTTTGTGCCATGGCAGGACCATATGAATGATGGCACTCAATATGAAAACTGCCACCGACGAAAGAAGCATCGGCAGCCAAAGCATGTGAATGTGAGTCATGTTGTTAGTCCTTTTTTTGATTTTTAGAACGTACCAATACACTCAATTGAAATAATAATAGAAAGCCAACGTACCTAGCGATCAAAAGGAACTTCCAAATGCTTTGGAGGTTTCTCTGAAACTTGAACCGTTCCCATGTTTGTTTGAGCCAGCTTATCGTTTAGTGCCGAAACTTCGGCAGCATAGATTTTCTTCCATCTATTTCCAATTTCAAAGAACTTCTCTTCAATCGACCGATAGGCTTCTTTCATTTCTTCCGTCGGTTCGCGGTCCGCCCTCATAATATCTTCTTCGAGACCTGACATTTCATCAAATAAGATGGAACCGTCAAGAGATGAAATTTGTGTCGCGAGCGAATCCGCACTTGCTCGAATTCCGGAATCAAGCCTCGCGGTTTGCACAATATCTCTTAGCAAGATATTGAAAGTGTCCATGGCAGAGTGAAGCGCATTTGCATCGGAAATAATGTTCCACAATCCGATTGCCAGCCTGAGCTGGGCCTTAACTGCTGCATCAGCGATCTTAACGCGCGGATCCATCACGACTTCGAGCGGCTGCGAGTACGTATGCCCATCGCAAGACAACCTCACTTCATACTTGCCAGGCGGCACGAGCGGGCCTTCAGGTTCTCTGTCAGATTTTAAATTTGCTACGCCTGCTCCATAATCATAAACTGAAGTTAGAGGCGGCGAGTACCGAAGGTCCCAGATAAAACGATTGTGTCCAACATTTGCGGTCAACTGTTCAAACGTGGGAAACCAATAATCCACGATAGTCTGCGGAATCGTGTCAGCCGGAGGGGCATCTTCACTCGAATAATTCCTAACGACGTTTCCCCTTTTATCAAGGATCTCAAGAGTGACTGACCCGCGAGGTGCTGATTTGAAAAAATAATCTAGAATCGCTCCGTCCGGTGGATTTGTTCCTTGAGGTTCCTCTGGAGGAAGCGGAGTATCGTTGTTCTCGCTCCGTCTTATCCGGACCGCGGCTACAGGTTTGAAAAGGACAACATTGGAACCAAAAGTCTCTTCCGTCATCTGTTGCAGCGGCGTCAGATCGTCAAGCACCCAGAAGGCACGCCCGTGAGTGGCAGCGACCAAATCGTTTCCGTGAACAGCAAGATCGTGGACCGACACAACAGGCAAATTAAGCTGAAGCGTTTGCCAATTGTCTCCATCATCAAATGAAACATAAACTCCTGTTTCCGTACCAGCATAGAGCAATCCCTTCCGTCTCAGATCTGAGCAGACCGATCGCACGTATGAACCTGCGGGAATTCCCTTGTCTGCTCGCGTCCAATTCTCACCGTAATTAGTCGTCTTGTAAATATAAGGAAGCACATCGTCAAGCCTGTGTCTATCAACGGCCGCGTAGGCTGTACCAGCATCTACCGGTGACGCCTCGATCATGCCTATTTTGCTCCATGCGGTCAGTCCATCAGGCGTTACATTTTTCCAGTTGTGACCGCCGTCGCGTGTTATCTGGACATATCCATCATCCGTACCTGCCCAGATCAAGCCGGCTTTGACTGGTGAAGGCGCAATCGTGTAAACGACTCCCCATCCGCCGTGAGTCGAATCCGATGCTGACCCGGCTGCACCATGTCTCGTCAGGTCGGGACTAATGGCATTCCAATGAATTCCACCATCTTCGGTTCGCAGTACCATCTGGGCGCCAAGATAGATTGCGTGTGGATCATGGCAGTCAAATACTACCGGCGATGTCCACGTGAAACGAAGCTTTCTGGAAGAGATCGGTTTGCCGAATTCCGCAAGCAACGACGGCGAAATGTCCTGAGCTTGACCTGTCACGCGGTCGAATCTGTAGACGCCTCCATAAGTGTCGCCGCCATAGACAATGTTTGGATTCGCAGGGTCTGGAACTATGTAACCGCTTTCGCCTGCCCCGATGGGCAGCCAGTCTCTGAAAGTGATCGAACCGTAATCGCTCCTGCTCGAAATGGATACTGTTCCAGCATCCTGCTGCGCTCCGTAAATCCGGTAAGGAAAGCGATTATCGGTGGTGACATGGTAGAACTGTCCCGTTGGCTGGTTGTACCAGCTTGACCATGTTTTGCCCCAATCCACACTGATGACTGCTCCTTGATCGCTAGCAACTATCATGCGCCTGCCGTCGTTCGGATCGATCCAGAGATAATGATAATCATCGCCGCCCGGCGCGCCTTTGATCGCAACGAATGTCTTGCCACCATCGGTGCTTCTCATGAGAGCCACGTTCGGACAATAAACTGTATCCGAATTCTTGGGATCCACGGATACTTGCGAGAAATACCACATCCTGCTCGAAATGCGTTTATCTTTTCCGGTACGACGCCAGCTTGTGCCACCATCATCGGAACGGTACAGTCCTGAGCCTTTCTTCAAATCCTGAATGAGCGCATAAACGATCATTCCATGTGATCCGTTTCCGACCGCAACTCCGATTCGCCCGAAAGGTTTTGCCGGCAAGCCTGTGCCATATACTTCATTCCAAGTCAGACCTTCGTCAGTGGATTTGTAGAGTCCGCTTCCCCGACCTTCATCAGGCGGATATTGACTCCATGGTGTCCTTCGCGCCTGCCACATTGCAGCGTAGACGACAGACGGATTGTTTTGATCCCAACCAAGATCGATCGCTCCGACGTCCGAGTCTTTATATAAAACCTTCTCCCAACTTCTTCCGCCATCATTAGTCCTGAAAACCCCACGGTCGGTGTTTGTGCCATAAGGATGACCAAGTGCAGCGACGAGAACCAAATCAGGATTACGAGGATCGATAAGAATCTTCCCGATCTGCCGCGTGTTTTCCAGACCGACATGCTGCCAGTGTGTACCAGCATCTGTCGACTTGTAAACACCGTCTCCGCAGGTGATATTGGAGCGCATGTCAGCTTCGCCGGTTCCAACATAAATTATGTTCGGATCAGATGGGGCGATGGCAAATGCCCCGATGGAACTATTTGCAAGTCCGTCTGAGATAGATTCCCATGTAACTCCGGCATTTTCCGTCTTCCACATTCCGCCATCGACGGAGCCGAAGTAGAATAGATACGGGTTTCCTGGTACACCAGCGGCGGCAAGCGCCCTCCCACCTCTAAAGGGCCCAACGAGCCGCCACTTCATTCCAGAATACGCATTTGTAGGGATGCTTTGCTCGAAAGACGCCAAAGCAACAAATAGGATCGAGATAAGTGAAATTGTAATCCTAAATGAGAGAAACCCGAAAGAAATCAAATAATATCTATAGCTCAAAGTCCACAACCATTCGTAATTAACCGGGTTAGATTCAAGGGAAAATGAAGTCGGTGCGAATTAGCCCCAAACCGCCGACGGAGAGATAATCTTCCGCATTCCTTCCGGCGGTCGGGCTGCTTCTCTGTCGGCATCATAAAGAATACCAACACAATCGGGATGGAATAAGTTTAATGAATGAGTTCTACTCCACCGTCACGCTCTTCGCGAGGTTTCTTGGCTGGTCAATATTGCAGCCGCGTTTGACAGCAATATGGTACGCCAGAAGCTGGAGAGGGACAACTGAAAGTATCGGGCTCAACATCTCAAGCGTTTCCGGAATCTCGATGATCTGTTCCGCAAGACTTTTCAGCCTGTCGTCAGCCTTGTTTGCAATCGCAAGAACTCTTCCCTTCCGGGCACGGACTTCCTGAATGTTGCTGAGCACTTTGTCGTAAGTAGAGTCCTTAAGCGCGATGAACACGACCGGCATATCCTCATCAATCAAAGCAATCGGACCATGCTTCATCTCTGCCGCGGGATATCCTTCTGCATGGATGTAAGAAATTTCCTTCAACTTCAAAGCGCCTTCGAGTGCTACCGGGAAATTCACGCCGCGGCCCAGATAAAGAAAGTTGCGGGAAGCCTTGAGCTTTTCTGCAATGCCTTCGATTTCGGCGTCCAGCTTGAGAATCGATTTGATTTTTTCCGGAAGAGCCTGCATTTCCCTCACGATCTCTCTTCCGCGAGATTCGGTCAACATCCCATTACGTCTCGCGACAAATAGATTTATCAGGTTCAGGACGACAAGCTGCGAAGTAAACGCCTTCGTCGAAGCTACACCGATTTCAGGGCCGGCATGAATGTAAATACCGCTGTCCGATTCGCGAGCAATTGTGCTGCCAACCACGTTCACAATTCCGTACGAAGGAATTCCAGCCTGCTTCGATTCCCGGATTGCTGCGAGGGTATCGATAGTCTCGCCGCTCTGACTTATTGCCCAGACAATGTCGCCGTTAAGAAGGACGGGACTGCAATATCGGAACTCAGATGCATAATCCACTTCGACCGGAATCCGCGCGCATTGCTCTATGACATACTTGCCTACGAGCGCCGCGTGCCATGATGTTCCGCAGGCAGTAATGATAAATCGTTTGGCTCCGAGAATAGCATCCGTCACATCGCTGATTCCACCCATCTTGGAAATTCCATCTTCTAGAATCAGCCGTCCGCGCATGGCGTTCAAAACCGTTTCGGGCTGCTCGTGAATTTCCTTCAACATAAAGTGAGGATAACCGCCCTTTTCAATCTGTTGGAGGTCGAAAGTAATTTCTTCCGTATCCCTTTTTACCTGCTCATTGTCCAGATTTTTCACGACCACGTTGTCCCGCGTGATTACTGCGAGATCGTTATCCTGCAAATATATAACCTGTCTTGTGCGGCTAATCAGTGCTGAGGCGTCTGAAGCGACGAGATTTTCTGATTCGCCGCGTCCAATAACCAGTGGACTCCCTCGCCTCGCAGCGACGAGCACATCGGGTTCATCGGCGGACATGACCACGATACCAAACGTGCCGTCAACTTCCTTGAGAGCAAGCCTGACGGCGACCTCCAGATTTTTATGACGTTTGTTAAATTCTTCGATTAGATGGGCGAGCACTTCAGTATCAGTCTCACTTTTGAATTTGTGTCCCAGCAATATCAGCTTGGTCTTCAGTGCGGCGAAATTTTCGACAATGCCATTATGGATCAGCGCGATCTTATTGCCGCAGTCGGTATGCGGGTGCGCATTAACCTCATTCGGCTCGCCATGAGTTGCCCAGCGAGTGTGTCCCATCCCTATTGTAGAGTCACCGGAGCCCGCCACCAATTCTTCAAGTTTCGCCACCTTACCGGGCGTCTTGCAGACTTCCACATGATGGTCGATAAGAAGTGCAATGCCTGCCGAATCATAGCCTCGGTACTCCAGGCGCTTTAAACCGTCAAGCAGAATTCGTTTTGCTTTCTTATCGCCGATGTAACCTACTATACCGCACATAAACACCTCCTACTTTATTCCGATGACCGCCAGCATTCGTCCGCTTGCTGTTCCATCACGCCGATACGAATGGAAATCCTCGCCGCAGATCGTGCAAGCATCAGACACATCGATGTTTTTGGCGGGGACGCCGGACTCGGTTAGTTGTGTGAAGTTTGCACGCTTTAAGTCTAACTTACACCTTCCGTTTTCATCAGCGTCAACACGGTACTCCTGGGAGAAATTCCCGGCGACATCTTCTCCCACCTCGTAGCAGCATGTCCCCGCCGATGGACCGATGAACGCGAAAATGTTTTCCGGATCGGAATGATTTTCATTTATTAAGTATTCCATGGTTTTCGCTACGATTCGTTTAGCGGTTCCGCGCCAACCAGCATGGACGGCTGAAACTGTCTGCGTGGAATTATCGACAACCAAAACCGGTACACAGTCAGCGACCGAAACTGCCAGGAGAAGATCACGTCTATTAGTCACCAATGCATCGGTCCCGGAATAATTTCCCGGATGTTCGACCATCCTGACATTATCACCATGCACCTGTTCGCCTCTCACGACTGACGCAGGATCAAATCCGAGCGATTGAAAAAATTCCCGGCGATTCTCCGCTTCGGCATTTTCAGAAGTTCGTCTCATGCTGAAATAATTGGGCTTGCTCGCAACTCGAAGGCTTACAGCATTGACGACGCCGGCTTTAGAAAGTATTTCAGAAGTTATAAATGTTTTCTTCAAATCTGGTTCAATGCTTCCTGTAAATCTCGCAAAATGTCGTCTACTTTTTCAAGACCAATGGAAAGTCTCATCCCGCCAGGATCGATCCCTTTCTTGATCTGTTCGGCTCCTGGAATTGCGGCGTGAGTCATGCTTCCTGGGTGCTCAACAAGAGTCCTGATATTTCCTAGGCTGACAGCGAGCGTAATCGTATAAGCATTCTTCGCGAGCAAGTTTATGAGCTTCTCCCCGCGGCACTTGCTGTCATCTGGAGTTTTTCCCTTCACT
Source organism: uncultured Bacteroidota bacterium (assembly GCA_963703215.1). Lineage (GTDB taxonomy): Bacteria > Bacteroidota > Ignavibacteria > Kryptoniales > JAKASW01 > JAKASW01. Next base: position 20,846 of record OY969800.1, read on the forward strand.
ACAAAATAAATTATTGTCCCGGGAGAAAAGTTACCATCGAAATCATGCATCTGTTTCTTGGCTAATGGATGCTGTTTGAACTCTTCGAGACCTGGATAGTTCACCATGCTGATCTTAGGATGGCCAGATAGGAATCGAGCAATCTCGCTCGCCGTCTCCTGTTGCTGGCGAACTCGCGTTGCAAGAGTCGGCAAACCGTAAACGAGAGCGTTCCACGCATTTCGCGTGCTTAAAACTCCGCCGAAGTCTTTTCTGTAAAGCAGAAGCCTATCATGACTCCACGACGGCCCGACCACGGCGCCCCCAACATCCGTCCCAAATCCACCAATGTTTTTGGTGAGCGAGTGCACCACGAAATCCGCACCAAGCTCAATCGGGCGCTGGCAGAATGGCGTTGCGAAAGTATTGTCCACGACAATGCTGATCAGGTTCTGTTTTCTCCTCCTGCTATTTTCAGTTTTGATAATTTTTGAAATCGCTTCGATGTCGATTAAATCTAATGTCGGATTCACTGGAGTCTCGAAATAAACTACACGAGTTGCCGAGGTAATTGCTCTCTCCAAGTTTTTCGGGTCGGTCAAGTCGAGGAACTTCACGTCGATCCAATATCGTGGATACCAGAGTGTCAGCAATTCGTAGGTGCAGCCGTAAAGCATTTTATGTGAAATTATCTGATCGCCAGGCGCGCTGAGAATTCCAAGCGCCGCCGAGACGGCTCCCATTCCGCTGGCGAATGTCACGCACGCATCGCCCGACTCGGCAAGCGCGAGATTATCTTCGAGTATATCCTTGTTCGGTTCACCGAGCCGATCGTAAATGTAGATGGGTGTCTGTTTGGAAATTTCTTCGCCTTCGACGGTATGCGCGAAGTCGATAAATCCTTGAGCACCGCGTTGCGCCGACTCAAGCCGAAACGTAGCACTTGCAGTTATCGGCGGGACGAGGTGGTGAGAATAATCCCACTTCTCGGTGTAAAACTTCCCGTAAATGAGATGAGTCTCCGTGCTGTAATCTTTTGGTTGGACTTTTTCCGAATGATTTCGAATGGGCTTCCTGCTTTTCTTTTTCATACCACGCTTCCCTTTATCAAGTCTCTGACCTTTTCACGTTGATTTTCGAGCGGCCGAATTTTATATTGTAGTTTCAGGATCACTAGCTCAATTGGTAGAGCAACTGACTCTTAATCAGTGGGTTCGGGGTTCGAGTCCCCGGTGATCCACCAGAAATTTACCTTCCTATCTTTGCTCAAACAAGCCAATCAGGATTAGGCGATAAAACTTGACATTTGCTGTTAACGCTGTGCCTAACCTTCTCAGGAACTGTTCCACCATCAAAGACGTTTTAATCAGGAGCGCATTCAACGAATCGAAAGACTTCACCCATGAAACACATTTTCAGAATCTTCACCTTTATCATGATTACCATAATCGCGGTTTTCCAAACCAGCAGCACCCAAACACTATCAACTGATTTGCATTGGCGTTTCGTCGGGCCCTATAGAGCCGGTTGGGCAACGATGGCCGTCGGCATCCCGAACGAACCGGAGGTTTTCTATTTCGGCGCCGCTGGCGGCGGAGTCTGGAAGACAACCGACGCAGGCCGCACGTGGCAGGGTCTCATGCAGCATGAGAATTCTTCATCAATTGGAGCTATCGATATTGCTCCGTCCAATCCAAACATAATCTATGCTGGCACAGGGCAAGTGGCTTTTCGGTGGGACATTTCTTCAGGCGATGGCGTCTATCGCTCCACCGATGGCGGAGAAACGTGGAAGAATGTCGGCCTGAAGGAGACGAGACATATCGGCAGGATCCTCGTCGATCCGAGCGATCCAAATAAAGTCTTAGTCGCGGCATTGGGAAACATCTTTGCGCCGAGCTCAGACCGAGGAGTATATCTCACAACCGACGGCGGACAGAATTGGCAGAAAGTTCTTTATGTGGATGACAGCACGGGCGCAGTCGATCTCGCTTTCGATCCGCTTCACCCTTCAGTTGTCTACGCTGCGCTCTGGCGAATGCAGATGCATCCATGGCTGGATTATTTCATGCTACAAAAAGGAACAAGTTCTGGAATCTTCAAAAGCACGGACGGCGGCTCGCATTGGGAAAAATTGTCTGGTGGCGGACTTCCCGATGGTGCACTCGGCAGGATCGGACTTGGAGTAGCACGAGGAAGCGGCGGACGGATTGTCTATGCCACCATCATCGCATCGGAAGGCAAAAACGGTCTTTATCGTTCAAACGACGGCGGGAAATCATGGGACTTCGTCAACAAAGACGCCGACCTTGCAAACAATTATTTCAGCCGGGTCACAGTCGATCCGGACGATTCGAATATAGTTTATGTCATGGATCGTTCCATCCACCGCTCCGATGACGGCGGAAAAACCTTCGAGATGTTTAAAGGCGCCCCTGGTGGCGACGATTATCATTTCCTCTGGATCAACCCGGCAAATACCGCTTACATGATCACCGCTTCAGACCAAGGGTGCGTCGTCAGTGTCGACAGCGGGAAAACATGGTCAAGCTGGTACAACCAGCCTACTGGACAATTCTATCACGTCGCGGTCGATGACCAATTCCCTTATAAGATTTACAGCGGCCAGCAGGATAATGGCACAGTCGGAATATTGAGCCGCGGTCCGTACGGAGTCATCGAAGACCGCGATTGGCATCCGGTCGGCGGCGACGAACGCGACTACATGGGCCCCAAACCCGGCAATCCAAACTTAGTTTTCGGAAGTGGACTCGGCGGGCACGTTTCCCGCTTCGACGAAGTGACGAGGCAGGTCGCGGAAATCTCTCCTTGGCCCGTCTCAAGCTACGGACAAAGACAAACAACAACGAAGTATCGCTACACATGGCTCACGCCGCTCGTGTTTTCCCCCATTGGTAAACATGCACTCTATCTCGGCAACCAATATTTATTCAGATCGACCGACGATGGCGATAACTGGGAGCAAATCAGTCCAGACCTCAGCGGCAAAGTTGCGGATGCGAAAGACAATGACAATCCCGATCTCGTGCAGGCAAAAAATGCGGGCTATGGAGTCATTTATAGTGTCGCTCCTTCCCCGATTTCCGAAGGAACGATTTGGGTCGGTACGGATGACGGTTTCATTCAAACAACGAACGACGGCGGCAAGCGTTGGAAGAACGTAACTCCAGTGACGATCCCAATGTGGGCACAGGTTGCTTCGATAGACGCTTCGCCATTTTCAGTCCACGAAGCTTACGTTGCCGTGAACACGGAGCGGCTCGGATATTCGAAGCCGATAATCTTGAAGACGACCGACGATGGGAGAACATGGGCCACAATTACAAATGGACTTCCACAAGACGAACATGTTTACGTAGTCAGGACAGATAATGTAAAGAAAGGTCTTCTCTTCGCCGGCACGAACAGAAGCGTTTACGTTTCATTCGACGATGGAGAAGACTGGCAGCCTCTGACAATAAACTTCCCGTCGACAACGGTGCGTGATATGCTTGTCCATGACAACGATCTTGTGGTTTGCACGCAGGGACGAGGAATCTGGGCACTCGACGATGTCGAGCCGCTAAGAGAACTTACACCCGATTCCCAACATGAACGTTCCGGAATGACGTTGTTGAAATCCGAAGATGCCCTTCTATTCCATCCGGTCGATGTAACGCGAGTCCGCGCCGACGAGAATAAGGACACGCCATGGCCTCCTGAGACCGCACTCGGACAGAATCCTCCGACCGGCGCCATCATAGATTACTGGCTGAAGAACGACTTAAAAGATCCGATCACGCTGACAATCCGAGACGCCAGGGGAAATGTAGTGCAGAAGTTCTCAAGTAGTGAGAAACCCGAAGAGCTGCCGACGGAGTTTCGGTATTTCCAGAAAGGATGGATCGAACCTGAAAAGGACCTCAAAGCGACCGCCGGTATGCATCGTTTCGTTTGGGATTTAAAATATCCAAGGCCGCCTGCACTCGAATATGGCTTCGACATCGCGGCAGTTTGGCCGGTAGACGAAGACAATGCCAGCCCCTTTGGGGGCGGCACGCCTCTCGAACCCGAAGGACCGCTCGCACTCCCGGGAAAATATACCGCCACTTTATCTGTCAATGGAAAAGAGTATGCGCAGACATTCAGTGTGCGACTCGATCCGCGCGTCCATGTCGGCATGCCGGCACTCCAGGAACAATTATCGCTTTCAATGTCGATCGATGACGCGCTTAAGCAAAGTGTGACTGCTTACAACGCTGCAAAGAAGATTTCGGATCAGCTTTCAGCTGCAATCAATCCACAATCTGTGAAAGATTCGGTTTCAGAAATAAGTGGTGGCCTATCATCCGTCGCAGACATCATGGCAGGATTGGCGACCGCAGTAGAAGGTGCAGACGCTGCACCAACACAGGGCGAGAAGGATGTTTACAAAGATTACAGGCAGAACCTCGATCAGCTGCTGGCGAGATGGAAAAAGATTGAGGATTCCCTCAAGAAGTGACAGAGCGAACAGGAGAGGTCGATGACCATCATAGACCTTCTCAGTAATCTCATAGCTGATGACTCATATTCCATGGCTCATAGACAATTCATGGAACCTTAGTGGCGATCCGGCGAAAGTGCAAGAAACCGGTCGGCGCCACTAAGGCTCAACTTATCTTATTTCCCGGCTGGAAATCAGGATGGCCTGTCTGCCAGAGGACAAACGCATACTGACTCGCAAAATTACGGAACGTAACTTTCTTCTCTTCGGTAAAGTGGCCGTTGTCATAGTTTACCAGCATCAGCACCGGTTTGCCGAGATATCGACGCATTCTGTACGGCGGCGGCAAATTTGCCGGGTTCCCATGCGACGACGCGTGGATCGTTCCATCCGCCGACGCAAATGAGGGCAGGATATTTTACTCCCTTCTGCACGTGCTGCACTCCGTCCATCTCGTACAGCGCAAGACATTCGACGGAGTCTTTCACCGTCCCGAACTCAGGCGCATTCACCGGCCCGTTCGGAGTAAACTCCATACGCATGGCATTGGCGCACCCGACGTTGCAGATCGCAGCACCGAACAAATCCGGGCGCTCGGTGATGGCACGGCTTATTAAGATGCCGCCCGCACTCGTGCCCGTTCCTGCGAGCTTTTCGTGAGAAGTGTAGCCATTCTTCACCAGGTATTCTGCACATGATATGAAATCTTTCCACGTATTCGGCTTGGTCGTCTTGTAGCCGGCTCTGTACCATGATTCTCCTTTTTCGCCGCCGCCCCGGACGTGCGCATAGGCGAGAACGACTCCCTTGAGTGCTATCGAGCGGCGAATGCTGAATCCGGGCGAGTAACTCATGCTGTATGATCCATATCCGTCGAGAAGACAGCAGTTATTGCCGTCTTTTTTCAGCCCTTTTTCATAGACTATCGATAGCGGGATCATCGTGCCATCATGTCCTGGCACCTCGACTTCCTCGGAGACGAGATTTTCGAAGCCGGGGTATTTTACATCGGAATTAAAAATGCTCTTTGTGAATGTTTGTTTGTCCGCATCGTAGTTGTACCACGTTGCGGGCTGGGTCCATGAGGTTATAGTTACGAGGAATTCGTTCGTGAACCTGTCGGGGCAGCTGACTTCGACAGTCCCGGACATAGGGAGCGAAAGCTGGCTCATTTTGCCGTCATCAAAATGATATGCGACGACTCTCCCTGTAATCCCGTTGGAGTACACCGCGAGAAGGTAATCTCTCCCCTTGACAAAGTACTGCATAACATCCTTCTGTTCCGGCAGAATTGTTTCGGCGTGTGTCCAATCGGGATGGTCGACGCTCGTCAATATCAGTCTATAACTCGGGGCGCCCTTCGATGTTATCGCATATGCCTTGTTGCCATGTATGTCGAATCCCCGTACCAGGCTGTCGGAGATCGTGCAAAACGGTTTCCAGTCGATTTTAGGTTTCGACATTTCGCCGATGGGAGCATAGTACAGCCTGATTTCCGGCTGCACCGTAGAGAGATCTCCGAAAATATAATCGGGACAAGTTTCGTCGATATACGCTGTCGGCCATTCTCTGGGCGTAATATTCAATCCAGGATAACTTGTACCGCTGAAGTAATCGACATCCGAAGCGGGGTCTGTACCGATTTTGTGAGATTTAGTTTTCCCATTAAGTTCCGCCGCGGGATCCTTGCTGTCCCCGGTGCTCTGCCACTGGTAGAATATGGTGGAGTTGTCGAATGTCCAGCAAATTGGTCCCCTGTTGGGGAAGAGGCTGTCAGGAAGGAGAGTTCCGGCATTCACATCGAGAATGCGGATGTGCGACACCTCGGCGCCGCCGGAAGAGAGTGCCAGTGCGACTTCCTTTCCGTCATATGACGGGAGAAAGCTCACAACGGTCGTGGTAACGTCCTTCTGGTACGTCGTAGGATCGAACAGCAGTTTTTCGTCGCCGCTCCATCCTTCGCGCCAATAAATCTTGCCCACGTTCTCACCGCCCTTGGTTTTTCGGTAGAAAAGTCTGTTCTTTTCAACGACAATGTCCGAGTAGCTTGCAGGCTTAAGTGAATCGAGCGACATCCATTCCTTCACCAGTAAATCCCGTCCCGGGATCCTGTTGAGGAGACTATCGGTCAATGTAGCCTGCGCCTTGAACCAGTCTCCGACTTCTTTGCTCTCGATGTTTTCGAGCCATCGATATGGATCTTTGTACGTCCTGCCCCAGTAAGTGCTGGAGCTGTCCGCAGTACGTGTTGGCGGATATGCCCATTGGGCAAAAGAAGCCGCCGCTGACAACAATAATAGAGAGATGCACAAAAGCTTTTTCATGATGATGTTCTCCTCCTGTAAAATGTTAACTGCAATAATAAAATTCATGATGAATCCTGACAGGCCCTCCCGGAGGATCTGCCTTTACTCCGCAAGATAAATCCTTTGATGCTTCCCTCTCAGTTCGAATACCTGTATATCTCACGGGGTGAATCCATGGGCTGTCTAACAACTAACATAAATTTAGATGATCCACTTTGTAATGTCAATAGTCAGGTCATACATCATGGCCTACGAGAGATAGCTTCCAATAATAATGAGGATGGATGATCCTGTGAAAATGAACGGACAGAGTTTGAATGGCAAGAACGTATTTCTGAATCCCGTAAACACGGAGACAACCGACAGGACGTTTAAAGTTCCGAAGCATGACCAGTAAATGATCCTGGATACTGCATTTGTGCGATCGACGTATGTCACCAACGCAACGAGAACCCCGATAAACATCAGGGTGACGCCCTCGTTGATCCATTCCATGGTAATGGTACGCTTGTTATCCGGCGAGATTTCGCCGAAGCCAGCGACTACTCTTCCTGTCGGGAAGAGGTGAGCGACACCCCACGCAAATGTCAGAAAGCTGCCGGTATATGTTGCTATTTGTCCCGACATAAGTTCCTCCTTGCAAATAATCGATAATTCTTAGATGAACTTGCACGACAAATAAGAGATCCTACTTCTTTAAACTTATCTCTGGATCGTTCTCGTAAGCTGAACCGATGTGGCACAACTGATTCAGGATTTCTGCAAAGAGATTGTAAAGGCTTTTCAGCCTTTCAATATCTTTGATCACGCCTATTACCTGGAAGTACAATTCATCGACACCCTGCGGGAAAGCAGTACCGAACCATCCTTCATCTTCTTTTACCGAGAAGTAGATCTCAGGCTGCATCTCTATCAGCTCGCGAATATTAGAGTTGGAAAAGAGCTCGAAAATCTTGAGCTTGTTATTTCCTTTGATGATGAACTTTTCGTCGAAAGTCGGGATTCCGATCTCAATATCCTGCATGCCGAACAATTTGCCTAACCCGCTGAAGATATTCTTTCGATAGATCTTAAATCGGAATCCGTCCTTGTTCATGTAAGGTGCTCTCATCCTCGTGAAAGTCGTCGAGGATTTCCCGTTCGAGACGGTGTAGGTATCGAGGGTGACTGTCCACTCACCCACTTTGGCAACGACTTTGTCTCCTTTCCAAAATCCACCTTCAACATATTGAGCCTTAATGTCCTCGCTCAGTTTCTCCCAGATTTCTTTTTTGCTCGGCCCAAAAATCTGTCTCAGTATACTCATGTTGTCACCTCAATCACTTCTTCTTCGGGTGTACCATGTTCTGGATAAATTCTGCGACAGCCGACTTAAAAAGGGGCAGTGATTCGGAATGTATGTACATCATGTGGCCTGCCTGGAAATATTTCATGTGAATTCTATCCTTAATCCCGGGGATATTGTTTCCGAGGTGATCCATGGTGTACTCGGTTTCAAAAAAGGGGGTCGCCAAATCGAAATAGCCGTTCAGAACGAGGACATTCAAATACGGATCTTTCTGCATGATATTCAGCTAAGTAGCCCGATACATCTGGATAGCCCATCCACCATTCAGATCGGCCCTCAGGCTTCCAGTCCCATTTGAAATCCTTGTTGCTGTATGCGTCGAAGTGGTATGTCTGATCTGTTGGAAAATTGAGATCTGTGTGGAGGTAGTCCATGAAATCGGTCATAAAAACTGGACTAATTGTAGAACTCTGCGGGTCATAGTCAGAATATTCACCGAGAAGATCAGGGGTCGGACCTTCATATCGAGAATCCAATCTCCCAACTGTCACTCCGCGGCCGCGAAGCAGTTCCTCCGTGAACTGCGGTTCGTTCACTCTGAGGTTCGCCTTCTTCCAGTACGATTTCGATAAGCCCGTGTAATCATAAAGTTTGTCGATGACCTCATTGAGCTTCGCGCTGTCGATTGCAGAGCCCTCGAAGAGCGCGTCCGCATATTCACCACGTGCAAATTGTCTGACCACAACCAAAAGAGAATCGAGGTTGGAAACCTGCACGGGGAGAGCATGATGGTACCATGATATTGCCGCGTAGGTTGGCAGGTACAACATGTACGGCAAATCATTTCCGTTCGTAAAATCGTCTGGCAAGAAGTTCAAGATGGTCGAGACGAGAATGACGCCGTTCACCTCAATTCCCATGTTTTCGAATAAGTAATCGGCAACTCCTGCAGACCTTGTCGTACCATAACTCTCTCCAAGAAGAAACTTCGGAGAGTTCCACCTATCGTTTGCGGCAATGTATTGAAATATAAACTGGCTGACTGATTTGATATCCTGGTCGACGCCCCAGAAATCTGCGCCTTTCGCCTTCCCAACCGGCCTGCTCAATCCGGTTCCAACAGGATCTATCATAACCAGGTCGGTCACGTCGAGAGGTGAATACTGGTTGTCTTCCGTTTTGTAAGGCGGAGGCGGCGTTGCCTCCGGATCATCGATTACGACTTTCTTCGGCCCGAGCGCACCCATGTGCAGCCAGATCGAAGAGGAGCCCGGCCCGCCGTTGTAGGCAAAAGTAACCGGTCGATCGTCTTTTGAAGTAACCCCATCCTTGGTGTAAGCAGTGAAGCCGAACAATGCGACCGACGAGTCCTTTTCATTCTTTAGAAGAAGCGTTCCCGTCGTGGCGGTGTAACGAATCTCCTGGCCGTCGATGGTAATGGTATGGTGGGTCGTGACCTGAACGGGCTTCGGTATTCCTGCTTCAGTGGAATCTGGCTTTTGCTCCTTCGGCTGGGCAAAACCTGTTATAGCATAAAATACAATTGCGAGAATAACTGAAATTGATCTGTACACTTAAATCTCCTCCCTTTAATTTCAACGGGGCTATTTTAAGCATCATGGATTTAGGAAACAAGTCGCCGGTCACTCAAGCTGCAAACTTGTCGATGCACAGCTTGCTCACTCTTTTCGCCATCGCCATGATCGTGAGCATCGGCGGGTTGCCGAGTGACTGCGGGAAAAGACTTGCATCGGCGACGTAGAGATTCTCCGGCAGCTGATCACGGTGAAATGTGTCAGCTTCATTCACCGACAGCGGCAGCATCCCGCCAGGATGACCGGCGTTCAACGTTCCCAGAAAGATATGTTCTTTCGAGACTCCAAATCGTGACAGGATATCTTTGCAGATTTCCACCCCTTCACGCAGCCGATCTCTGTCGGGACTCGAAAGGCTCTTTTCGTAAATTCCATCGCCAAGATGTCCAATATTTTCATCTGCCAGTTTGATCATCATCGAGACGATGTTCTCGGCAGGTATTCGCCAATCACGATTGAAGAAGAAACTCGAGCTGGTCGAAGTACGGGGATATAATAAAATGGTCACATTGTACCACGAATGGCATGAGGACTTCTTTGTTCTGGAACGCATCTTCGCTCTCGGCAGCGACACAAAGTACGGGATCGACAAAGAGCTTTGGCTCAATCTCGATCCCTGAGTTCGATAAAATAACCGGTGTTCCGAAGCCTCCAGCGGCAAGGATAATCAAATCTGCCGCCATAAATTTTTTCGTCCATCCTTGCCGTACCACAACACCGGTCGCTTCGCCTTCCAAAATCACCACGTTCTGGACTTTACAGCTTGTCTCAAGATGCGCACCATTTTCAACGGCGGCATTGATAAACCGTCGCGTGTCCCACTTCGCTCCTTCCGGGCAGCCGAGGACACAATGTCCGCAGCGCATGCATTTCGTGTAATCGATCATCTTCGGCGTGACTTGAGGGAAAAGCTCCATCTCTTCGCAAATCTCAAAAAGCCGTCGAGTCGAGCGTCTCCATATTCTCTGGTGCTCGATGCTTATCGGGATTTCGTTTCTTAGTTCATTGAATTCCTCGTCTAGATCAATACCGAGCGCCTTCAAATCACCGTCGCATCTCAGAGCGTTGCCAGTTGCAAGAGTCGTGGTACCTCCCAGGCCGATTCCTTTCACGAGAGACATCCGATCCGGAGTCTTTTGGATTCGCATGGTCGGAAAGAGAAACTGAATTTCTCGTTCGTCGAAGAACAGTCCGCTCAGCCTTGCCTTTTCAAGAAAATTCAGATCAATTCCAAAAGGATGGAATTCCTTGCCAGCTTCCAAGATTGTCACATCGAATTTTCCAGCCAGCTCCTTGGCCGCTGTCGCACCACCAGCACCAGTACCGACAACGATTGCTTTTCTCATTGTCAGTAATGCCTCTCGATAAAACTATTTTCCAAAATCAATCTCTCCAAGGCAGAAGTTGTCTCCCTCGGTGATTCTTGAGACGAACCACAACCTCCCGCCCCCGGTTAGACCTGCAATCAGCCCTTCATCGAGAGATGAAATTATCCAGCACACTTCGCATGAATAGTAATGACTGAAGTAGCAACGCCTGATTAAAACTTCATCTGCTTTGCTGCATAGAAAGTCTATCCCTATTCCGCGATACAGCAACCTCGCTGCTTTCAGCGCATCTTCTCCCGAACGAATTCTTAATTTATTTCGTATTTTCCTGCCGATTCCGAATGCACCATCATGCAACCGTTTCTTCACCAAAGCGACATCTTCCCCGCGACTGATTTGCTGTTCTGCTGCATTGCGTGTGAAGTTCGCATAGGCTTGTAGAATATCATTGAAACGAAGCCCGTCCAAATTGGGAAGAGCCGTTTGAAAGGCGCCCGCGGTCACCTCAAACAGCTCGCGCATCATTTCTTTCTTTAGCCTGTACGGCAGGAAAACATTCAGTAAAGAAAGTCTGAAATTCATCTTGCGGCCGCCTTAAAATAGATCAAAGGAAACCTCATCCTAATCCTTTTCTAAGAGGAGAGAAGAATATATTCCCTTTCACATTTCGATACATGAAGATCACCAACAAACCGATCAATCCGTCAACGATACCATTTGTTATATAAATGAGCAGACGCCTATCGACGACAAAGAGCAAAATTGAAACCAAAGAACTTGCAATCTTCGCATTGAAAAGGAGAAATGGGAATACTGGTTCTTTCGGATTGCGATACATTAGAAAAGCGAGGAGCGCGACAACATACATATATGCAACGGAAAGAATTACGTAGAAATGTTCCCTGCCAAAATCGATCTGTTCCATTCCAACGAGAACGGACATTTTGTTGAAAAAGACAATGACACTGTTGCTCATGAATAAAAACAGGATGCCAGCCAATGTGAAAACTATTGCCATCGCGATGCTAACGTATCTGTAGACCTTCTGCGACATATTTAGTTCATGCGTAATAAAGTTGAAAGAACTTCGCCATCGGTGCAAACCTAACTTGCTCCATCATACTCAAAGTGTCTTCTTCGCTCAATGGTACACGGCCATGGTAATTCTTCTGAAGCAAAGGATAATTGGCATTAACGAAACATCGGTTCTCCGTTGGGAACCGCCGTTTCATTTCCCGATAAATATCCTGTACAGATTTTTCCATGACATTTCCGAAAGAGACCGGCAAGAACACACATGGACTTACATTGCCGCCCGAATCCACATAAATCATCTTGTTCCCAGCCGCGCAGCCAAAATGTTCCCTGCATTCAAAGTTGCCAAGATAATTTACCGTCAGTTTGCCTTTCTTGTTATATTCGTTCTGCAGCTTGCACAGCTCTGCGTGCTCATCTTCACTTATGACATTGCCATCATTCCACATCTGTGGAATTGCCGGCTTGGCTTCGCTCAACCACGCTTCATTAATGTCCAACTTTTCAAGGAAATCCAAAAACTCCTCCACGTGATGTCGCTTTATCATTTCTTTCGATAGCACTGCTGACACACCGACATGAACGCCGCCGACTTCCCTGAATATTTCAAGTGCTTTCAATGCGGTCTTGAATGCGCCGGGATATCTCCGCACCATGTCGTGCTCTGCCTCTTTCCAATGATCAAGGCTGACCGAAACAGAATACAATCCGGCGTTCTTCAAATCACGGGCAAGCTGCTCAGTCAGGTTACCTCCTGTCGTAAACAATTTCACCGCGCATCCATCGCTCGCACTCTCCACGATTCGGACGAGATCCTTGTTGAGAAGCGGCTCACCGCCCGTGAAGCCAATCCAGAATACGCCCATCTCCTTCAAATCTTTTACCAGCTTGAGAATTGTGGCGGTGTCCATCGCTTTTTCTTTCTTATTCTTGCTGTAACAATACTCGCAGTTTTGCGGACATGCATTCGTAACGCCAACCTGAGCGTGCGAAGGACCGGCATTTTTGTTAAGCAAATGCTCTGCGATGAAACGTTTATAGGCTGCACTGTTAATCGGAGGCAAATGAGAGTGCAATATGAGTTTTCCGCCGACGTTGGAGATCGCAAACCTACGAAGATATTTTATTAAGAACCAATTGATAGATGGCTTGACGCGAATCTGGTCCACGTTTGACGCAAGTGCGCGAATGACGGAAAAAGTGGTCGCTTTCTTAATCATTTATACACTTCGATCTCTCACAAGAAAATTTGTTTGTAATTCATTCGGAGCTTATTCAAGGAGAATGCGAACCTTGACTTTGTAATAAACGTGAAAAAAGGGTCGAAGTTACATCCTGCAAGACATGCGTGGCGATGCTCCACCAAACAAAAATCATCCATTGCATTTACGCACGTAACGAAATCGATTTGCTGCGTATGAAAATTAATGCGATCACTCCTCCTTATCAACATTAAGCCGGTCTTCTCCGCCACGGACCTGGTCGAAATCCAATCGTGGAGCGGACTATTGATAATTGTTCCACTGTTCGCTAATATCTTCAGCATCAGCACGCATCGCTGCGGGCTCTTGAGGTCAGAGCCGGGTAAATTGATGCCGGGGCAAAGAGAATGGAGAAGCACGAATGGACAAAGAGGAAACAGGGCAGGAAAATCCCGAGCTTTTGAGCCAGATTCTCGCGCGTCTCGATGAGAGAATCTCACGCATCGAACGGCATCTCAGCTTGCCGCCGATAGGTTCAAAGCAGAAACCAAACGCGCCGATCGTCGAGGGCGCACAACAGAAAGAAACACTTGAACTGCAGATCGGCCTTTATTGGTTCGCAAAAGTTGGGATCGCCGCATTAATAACCGGCGTCATCTTACTCCTCCTCCAGCCTTATCGAAACATGAGTCCTGTCTTTGCTCCAGCACTTGGCTATGGCGCCGCCGGGTTGGTGCTGCTTTCATTCCGATATCTTCGCAAATCAACTCCATTCCTTGCCGGTTATCTTCTGGGAAGCGGACTTCTCCTCTCATTCATCGCAACGCTGCGGCTGCATTTTTTGACGGACCATCCGGCCCTGACGGGCATGTTCGAAGAGATCGCCTTACTCTCCTTAGTCTCCATGATAAGCCTGATCGTCTCGCTTTCGAGAAAGTCAATCTACCTGGTTGCCGTCAGCTTGACGATGGGATACGCGACCGGATTGCTGGCAGATGGAAATTATTTCTTCTTCGCGATCACCGCCGTTATGGCTTTGCTGACAGTTTACCTTGCAATCAAATACGAATGGCACAATCTCATCGTCTTTGGAATTGTACTAACATACTCGGCTCACTTTCTATGGTTCCTCAACAATCCACTGGTCGGTAATCAGATTGAGCTCCGAGAGTCGTCTCTCGTGGTAGTTCTTCTCGTCCTCTTCTGGATTTTGATTTTCGCTGCTGCAAGTTACTTGAGAGGGAAAGACGCCAAAGAAGATAACGTCACTCTCTTGAGTGCCCTCCTAAATTGCCTAGGCGGGTACGGTCTCTATTTGCTCATTACCATCACCAAGTTTCAGGATCGACTCCCTTCTTTACACATCATGGCTTCGGCTGTATTCATTACTCTTGCGGCTATCTATTGGACACGACAGAAAAGCAGATTCCGGACTTTCTTCTACGCCATGACCGGTTATACAGCACTGAGCGTCGCGATAATCGCGGGCTTCAAAACTCCCGACTTTTTCATCTGGCTCTGCTGGCAAAGTCTGCTCGTCGTTTCAACGGCGGTGTGGTTCAGGTCAAAATTCATTGTGGTGACTAATTTCATCATATACACGATAATTTTTGTCGCCTACCTTTTTCTGGCAGGAACTGTCAGCATCACAAGCATCAGTTTCGGCGTCGTGGCACTCTTGAGCGCGCGCATACTCAAATGGCAGCAACAAAGGCTGGAACTCAAGACGGAAATGATGCGGAACGCTTATCTCGTTGCTGCCTTTTTCATTATCCCCTATGCTCTATACAATACCTTGCCCAAAGAATTCGTAAGTCTCTCGTGGCTCTGCGTTGCGATAGTTTATTACATCATAAGTTTGATCCTGGAGAACATGAAATACCGGTGGATGGCCCTTTTAACATTTCTTGCGACAGCCCTCTACCTCTTGATAACAGGCATAACGAAACTCGAACCGGTGTTCCGCATCATTTCATTTCTCGTACTCGGTGTCGTCTTACTTGCCGTTTCATTTATTTATGCACGCGCCAAAATAAAGTCGGGTGCAAGGAAAGACTAATTTGCGTCATGTCTTCCGGAAATTGATGCCTGGCAGAAAACTCCTTCCCAGGTCGGTGGAGATTCTCCTCGCCGCTTCCATGCGGGGCGACAATTTGCCGCAAATTAGAGCAAAAATCGCTCTCCGGGATTGAATTTGCCCTCTGTCGTCGGCACGGTCGTTGATTAAACCATTTAGAGTTCGGTAAGAGATGCGAATACAAGCACAAATATTCGGAATGATCCGATCTAGTACCTATTCATGCCGGATTAAGGAGTCCTACGCCGAATTAGAAAATCTTCTTTTGACATTCGTTTAAAAAACTCAAAGTTATTCTCATAACAGCAATTTTTATTCGTCTAATCTTTTTAAATTAACACAATCAAAACGCTGTACCAGCTTTCTTCGTTCGGGCTGGATTAACAAATCAAGAAGGAAATTCTAAAGGATGGATTATCCGGGAAACAAGAAAATATCGCGGCGAACATTTCTCGATTACTTACTCGGGCTCGGAGTCGTTGCGTGGCTCGGTGCAGTTTTATATCCGATAATCTCTTACTTCAAGGTGCCGGAGCAAACTGAAGCGGCGCCTACCAGTGTTACCGCTGCCTTAGTCAAAGATTTGAAACCGGATCAAGGAAAAGTGTTCAGGTTCGGCAATGAGCCTGCAATTCTCATCGATACCCCAGATGGAAAGCTGCGAGCCTTCAGTGCCGTTTGCACTCACCTTCAGTGCACGGTACAGTATCGCCAAGATATGGGAAAAATATTCTGCGCCTGTCATGGTGGAGTTTATGATCTAAACGGCAGAAACATCGGCGGCCCGCCGCCGCGTCCGCTCCAGGAATACAAGGTGGCAATCAAGGGCGATGACATCATCGTCTCGAAGAGTTGAGGAGAAGCCGATGAACAAAGAATCAAGAATAGGTCGCTGGCTCGATGAGCGCTACAACCTCAGCTTAATTAAACACTTCACACAGGAAAAGAAAGTTCCAAGCTTCAAGGGGTCATTCTGGTATTACTTCGGCGGGGTCAGCCTTTTCCTTTTTATTGTCCAGGTGGTTACTGGAATTCTACTCCTTATGTATTATCAGCCCGGCGCACAGACGGCTTACGAAAGTGTTCACCTGATCGTTACCAAAGTCCAATTTGGCTGGCTTATAAGATCGATTCACAGCTGGTCCGCCAACCTGATGATCCTCTCGATTTTTATACACATGTTTTCGGTTTATTTCACAAAAGCATTTCGCAGGCCAAGGGAATTAACATGGTACACGGGTTTCCTCCTCCTTGCGCTTTCGTTAGCGTTCGGATTTAGCGGATACCTACTGCCCTGGAATACTCTCTCTTACTTCGCGACAAAAGTCGGCACAGAGATCACAGGGGTCGTTCCGATAGTCGGCAAGCCCATGGTGGAGATTTTGCGAAACGGATCCAACGTCACAACGGCAACGCTGACTCGCTTCTTCGGCTTTCATGTCGCCGTCTTTCCAGCGATCTTCACCGTGGTTCTCGGAGTACATCTATTATTCATACAAGTGCAAGGAATGAGCGAACCTGAGTCATGGAAGGACTTTCCAGGCACAAAGAAGAAATATATTCCGTTTTTTCCAAACTTTGTTATGCGAGACGTTCTCCTGTGGCTGATCGTTCTAAACGTTCTTGCCATCCTTGCGGTGTATTTTCCATGGGAGCTTGGCAACAAGGCAGATCCATTTGCTCCAGCTCCTCTCGGAATAAAACCCGAATGGTATTTCCTCTTCATGTTCCAGACGTTGAAATTTTTTCCCGCCAAAATTTTTGTCTTTGATGGCGAAGTCGTCGGCGTCACTCTCTTCGGCGCAGCAGGCCTCCTGTGGTTCTTGACTCCATTTTGGGATTCAAAAACTCCCAAGGGAAAACGGAACAGAATTATAGCTTATGTTGGCATCGCCGTCATTCTGTACGTGATCATTATGACAATCATAGGAGCGAGATGAAGATGAAAAACATGATCGTGGTTTTCGCTTTCTTCGCTCTGATTACGGGCTCAACATTTTCGCCGCTTCACGCTCAAGACAAAAAAGTGGTTGACAAGTGCATGAGCTGCCACACCGACATCGGCAGCAATGAGGCCGTAGCATACTTAGACGATGTTCACTACAAGGCCGGCGTGACGTGTGCGGATTGCCATGGCGGCGATCCCACTCTAGAAGATCAAGATGCATCGATGAGTCCCGCCAAGGGTTATGTCGGTGTCCCCAAGAAATCTGCAATTCCGAAAATGTGCGGGAAATGCCATGGCACTGGAAACACAAAGTTCAGGACGGACTCTCACCTAAGTGATGTAATGGACGATTTTACATCAAGCGTGCATGGCAGGGCGCTGGAACAAAGCGACGATGGACCACAATGCGTCACGTGCCACGGAATTCATAATATCGTCAAGGTCGACGACCCTCACTCGCCAGTCTATCCGACTAATGTTACCAAGACTTGCGCGAAGTGCCACAGCAATCCTGATTACATGAAGAAGTTCAACCCGGGACTTCCTGTCGATCAGTATGAAAAGTACCTGACGAGCGTTCATGGCGAGAAGAACAAAGCGGGCGATCCGAAACCTGCAACCTGCGTAAGCTGTCATTCAAATCATCTTATCCGCATGGTGAAAGATCCACGCTCCCCCGTTTACCCGACGAATATCCCTCAGACGTGCGCGAAATGCCATAGTAATAAGTCATACATGGCACAGTACAACATTCCAACAGACCAATACGACAATTACAAACAGAGTGTTCACGGCATGGCGCTTCTTCAGAACTCCGACCTGAGTGCGCCGGCGTGCAACTCATGTCACGGAAATCACGGAGCTGCGCCTCCTGGTTTTTCGTCAGTTGCATCTGTGTGCGGGACGTGCCACCCGGCAAATGCGGATCTGTTCGATAAGAGCCCGCACTTCGACGCGTTCACCAAAGCGAAACTTCCGGGCTGCGTTGTGTGCCACAGCAACCACTTCGTGAAAACCCCCAGTGACGATATGGTCGGTTTGACAAACGGCGCAATATGTTCGCAATGTCACAAAGAGTCCGACTCCGCTGGAGTTGCTATCAACGCGATTAAGGAAACCTTGGATAGCCTGACAATCGGGCAGAAGAATGCCGCAGACCTCATCGCTCGGGCAGAGAATTTAGGAATGGACGTATCAGATGCAAAATATTCTCTGAAAGATGTGAACCAGTCTCTGGTCGAGTCTCGTGTACAGGTTCATGCTTTTGCAGTTGAACCGCTGAAGGAAGCGGCAAAACCGGGATTGCAAATAGTCGCTGATGCTCAGAAGAGCGCACTGAGTGCGATAGACGAATATTATTTCAGACGGCAAGGTCTCGGCGTTGCCACGCTGGCAATTACACTGCTGGTGATTCTCTTATATCTGAAGATTAGACAAATAGAAAGGAAATCCAATCGATGAAACGCATCATAGCTCTGTTGATTCTTGTCTTTATATTCATGCTTGGGGTGAGTTTTTCATTCGCCCA
Source organism: uncultured Bacteroidota bacterium (assembly GCA_963703215.1). Taxonomy (GTDB): domain Bacteria; phylum Bacteroidota; class Ignavibacteria; order Kryptoniales; family JAKASW01; genus JAKASW01. Next base: position 39,618 of record OY969800.1, read on the forward strand.
ATCATCTTCCGACAGCACCCACAAATTTGTCGGGGCGGGAAAGTGCAAACTGTGCCACAGTGCCGACAAGATCGGTGCACAATTCAAGATTTGGGAAGCGTCAAAACACTCTCACGCGTTCGCTGACCTCGCATCCGACACCGCAAAAGCTGTCGCCAAAGCGCGCGGGATGGGCGATCCTCAGAAGGCACCACAGTGTTTGAAATGCCATGAGACCGGTTACGGCCAGCCTGCAAGCGCACTCGACGCGACATTCGATCCAACACAAGGCGTTCAGTGTGAATCGTGCCATGGAGCAGGAGGCGACTATTGGAAAATGTCAACCATGAAAGATATTCACAGCAAGAAAATCGATGGCGCTCAAGCTGGACTCGTTATCCCGACCGCGGAGACATGTACGAAGTGCCACAACCAGGAAAGTCCTTTTTTCCATGGATTCGATTTCAAAACTTACGACCAGAAGATTGCTCATCCTTTGAAAGAAGAATAAGTCTCGCGAGTTTGGTCGATATTATGGACAGTTAGGTTCGTGATACGATCAGGCTCGCCGCATTGCCCCCGAAGCCCGCTGCATTGATCATAATTTTCCTGATGTCTCGTCGGGTGTTTTTGAATACAACGGGATAAGGAAAATCGACATAGCAATTATTTTTGAGAATGAGAAGAGCATATTCAAGACTCAAGGCGGCAGAAGCTCCGAATGTGTGCCCGATAAGCCATTTATTAGAAACGAGGATCGGCGAATCATTCCCAAATACTGCCTTCACAGCTTTCAATTCGCTAGCATCGCCTTTGATGGTGCCTGGAGCATGGAGGATTATCAAGTCAACCGGTCCCTTGGCTGCCGTGCTTTTCAGAGCCGTCGTCATCGACTTTTGTAACGCGCCTCCTTCGTCTGTGATTGCAGTGGGAGTCTTTGAATTTTCCTGCGCATAGCCAATCGATTCGATAACTCCGAGGATATTCGCTTTCTTCGTTGCAAACTCATCATCCATTAAATTCTCAAGTGCAAAAAGCGCCGAACCCTCTCCAAGTGCTAATGTATCATGGAGAACATCTTCCGATGAACATGGTCTGCATGGATAGACGGCGTCAATATCATTAGTGTAAATTCTAAGAGCCTTCATTTGCGCGACCGTAAATCCAGTGAGAGGAGCCTCCGCTCCTCCGACGATGAACTTGTCCGCCATTCCTGCTCGAAGCCAGGCAATTCCGTTGAATACCGCGTGGAGCGCCGTACTGCACGTGACGGAGTGGCTGATTGACGGACCGTCTGCTTCAATATCATGGGCAACACAGCTTGAAATATTCCCGAGCGTCGTTGTTGGCGACGTAAGCGGGAAGAGACGCTGAGATGGATTTGCAAGATACTCAGCATGTCGCATTTCAAGGAGTCCTGTCGCTCCGCGTGAGGAGCCGATATTCACACCGATGCGTGATGGATCGTCGTACTTTTTCCAGCCCGCTTTTTTTATAGCCTCCCTTGCGGCATGGATCGCCATGATGACAGTCCTGTCGAGATTCTTGTAATTCGAATTTTCAAGTTGGATCGATTCAATAATTTTCTCTGATCGGTCGGAGAGACTCGCGACTGCCGCATGTTCACCGTCGAAAAGTTTTGCTTTGATGAGGCTTTCTGCGTGTTGGTAAGATTTCCACACTTCCTCGCGACATGAGCCAAGCGGCGATAAGGAGCCCATGCCGGTAATGACAATTTTACCACCGAAGTTTCCCATTTTACTTTTAATTTTCAATCTCGTCTAGCAATGAGGTCAACGTCGAATACACTTTCTCCAGTTCCCGATCCGTAATACAATACGGCGGCGTAATATAAATGACATTTCCCAACGGGCGAATTATAACGCCATGGTTCAGACAGAAATCAGCCATCATATCCCGCAGCGAGTGAAGGTACGATGTTTGTTCCCCGCCTCTGACATCAAATGCAGCGACCGTCCCAATCTGTCTCGGGTTTTCAACCAAGGGATGGTTGCAAATAGCGGCCAGGAAGTCTCGATGACTCGCTTCGATCCGCCGAATATTGTCCCACGTCTCAGACTTTTCGAATAGATCTAGACTTGCAAGTGCCGCCGCACAAGCGACAGGGTTGCCTGTGTACGAATGACCGTGAAAGAAAGCTTTCTTCCTATCATCAGACAGAAACGATTCATAGATTTTCTCGGTGCACGACGTCGCACCGAGCGCCATCGTACCACCTGTAAGACCTTTTGACAGGCAAATGATATCCGGTTTGTTTATCAGGCAATCCGAAGCAAAAAAAATCCCGGTTCTGCCAAACCCGGTCAGGACCTCATCGGCGATTGTCGGAATTCCTTTCCCGTTACACAGACGAATAAGTTCATCAAGTGGCTCAGCATCATAGATAATCATCCCTCCTGCACCTTGAAGTAAAGGTTCAAAAATGAAAGCCGCGATGTCGTCCCTTTCCACTGCCTCTTTCATTTCCTTCAAGGATTCCTCCTGTTTTCCTTTGACAGGAGCATTAATGCGGATAACATCGAAGAGCAAATCCCAGAAAGGTTCCGTGAATAGATCGCGCACGCTTGCAGACATCGCACCGAACGTATCGCCATGATACGAACTACTTAGCGCGATAACCATTTGCCGCTTGACTCCCTGATTGTACCAGTATTGCAGCGCCATCTTGATCGCAACCTCGACGGCAGTCGAACCGTTGTCGGAATAAAAAATCCGCGATTGATTGCGCGGCAAGACATTGAGGAGTCGTTCCGCGAGCTCGACTGCAGGTCGATGCGTGAAACCGGCGAAGATTACGTCCTCGAGTGTCTTGACCTGTTCGGAAATTTTTTGAGCGATGTATTGATTCGCATGTCCATGAACATTCACCCACCATGAAGAAATTGCATCGATGTATTCTTTCCCATTCTCATCGTAAAGGCGCGCCCCCTCGCCGCGAACGATCGCAACCGGCAATCTTGCGGTTTGCATTTGAGTATAAGGGTGCCAAATTACCTTACTATCGCGCTCGGATAGATTCATTACCTAAATTCTTTTCTGAAGAGTTGTGCATATTTTTTCACAGTTTCCTTGTCGAAAGTTTCCTCCTCATCTATAGAACCGAGAGGTTTCATTCCCGAATAGCGAAGTATGAAATCGACAGAGCTCTGTACCGGTTTTCCGTTGAAAAATATACCGACTATGGGAAGCCCCTTTCGCCTCATCGCATCGATCGTCAGAAGAGTGTGATTAATGCTTCCAAGGTAATGTTTAGAGACAATGACCGCGTCGGCGTCGAGGTTCTTTATGAGATCCATGACGACAAACGAGTCATTAACTGGGGACATAACCCCGCCCACCCCTTCTATTATGAGGTCGCGATCTTTTGTCAAGGGCATAGAGTTTCGTACTACATCCATATCGATCACAACACCCTCTGCTGCAGCTGCGGCATGGGGCGACAGCGGCCGCGTCAGCCGATAAGCTTCAGGATGAAGAACCGACTTAGAATTAGAAATGAGCCGCCGAACTCTGTCGGTGTCCGAATCATCAAGATCGCCAGCTTGTATCGGCTTCCAATAGTCTGCTTCGAGTGCTTCGGTAAGGATGGCAGACACAAATGTTTTGCCGATACCCGTGTCTATTCCGGTTACAAAAATTCTTTTCATTGAATTACTCCTTTCAGTGCCGTGATCAATCTAGAAATATCTTCTTCGGTATTGAATGCGTGGAGACAGATCCTCAAACGCTCCGAACCTGCGGGAACGGTTGGGCGCAATATTGGACGGACATCAAATCCAGCTTCTTGAATGTTGCGGGCCGAAGATTTCACGCACTCGTTTCCCGGGATGACAATGCACTGGATCGCGCTCTCGCTTTCAATAATCCGTCGACTAACATCCGAAGTAATCTTGCTCTTGAAATATGAGATGTTGTCATTCAATTTAGTCCTTTCCTCATCACTCTGCGCCATCGGCGGATCAGCCTCCGGCTGAAATTCCAACAGATCATAAGCGCAATTGATAGTCAATAAGCTGTGAAAAGGAAGCGCCGTTGTGTATATAAATGAACGGGCAAAGTTGATAAGATACTCGCGAAGTATCTTTGAGCCAACCACGATTGCACCATGACAGCCAAGCGCCTTCCCAAAAGTATGAAGCCGGGCAAAAACTTTCTTTTCTAATCCCATCTCTACGACTTTTCCTTCTCCTCTTCCACCAAACACTCCAGTGGCGTGTGCTTCGTCGACAATTAGTGCTGCGCCATATTGTCGACATAAATTAGAAATTTCCGCGAGCGGTGCGCAATCGCCATCCATCGAATAAATTGATTCGACAGCGACAAAAATATTTCCGGTGGCCGCTTTTAGTTTCTGCTCTAAATCCTCTAGACCATTATGCCTAAATGAAAACGCGCGCGCGTAACCCAACCGGATTCCGTCCCTGATAGAGGCATGCGCAAGCTGGTCGTAGATAATAGTATCAGTTCTCTGCGGCAGGATGGAAAAGAGTCCGAGATTTGCATCATAACCAGAATTGAAAATCAGGCCAGCTTCAGCGTGGTGAAACCTGGCAATTCGGTCCTCAAGTTCCTCGCAGAACTCAGTGTTCCCCGATATCAACCGCGACCCCGTTGAACCAATCGCCGCATCGGAATATTCACACTCTAGTCGGCGTATTTTCTCTCGGAGAATTTCAGAGCGAGAAAAACCTAAATAATCATTAGAACAAAAATCTATCAGCCCATTTCCTACGGACAAAGCACGAAATGAGTTATCAGCTTTCCTACCGTCGAGAGCTTGACGGAGGTATCTTGTAATGGAATTCATGTCTTGCATGAGCCAAGAGCCATCAGCTATCGAGCGCCTGAAAAGGCTTACGTGGTTTCAATCCCAGTAGAGAAAGCAACTCTTCGTCCTCATCAAATTTTGGATTGGGAGTCGTCAATAATTTATCTCCAGCAAAAATAGAATTGGCGCCAGCGAGGAAACAAAGTGCCTGCGCTTCCTGAGAAAGCTGAAGCCTGCCTGCAGAAAGTCTGACCATAGATTTCGGCATCAGGATTCTTGCCGTGGCGATCATTCTCACGAACTCCCACGCGCTCACCGGTTTCTGGTTTCCTAAAGGCGTTCCTTCGATTGGAACCAGCGAATTAATCGGAACGGACTCCGGGTGCGGATCAAGTTTGGAAAGGGTCATCAACATGGCGATGCGATCGTCAGTCGATTCTCCCATCCCGATAATTCCGCCGCAACAGACCGTGATATTTGCTTTGCGGGTATTTTCAATCGTGTCCAGTCGATCTTGATAGGTCCGCGTCGTAATTACTTTCTTATAAAATCCTTCTGAAGTATCGACGTTATGGTTATAAGCATATAAGCCGGCTTCCTTCAATTTCTTCGCCTGCTCCTCTGTAATCATACCGAGTGTAGCGCAAACTTCAAGTCCAAGATCGTTCACTGCCTTCACCATCACAAGCACGCGGCCAAAATCTTTGTTGTCTCGGACTTCCCGCCAAGCAGCTCCCATGCAAAAGCGAGTTGCGCCGGCTTCCTTTGCCAGTTTCGCTTTTTCCATGACCTCATCAAACGAAAGAAGAGGCTGAACCATGATGCCGGTCTCGTGGTGAACCGATTGCGAACAGTAGCCGCAGTCTTCCGTGCAGCCACCAGTCTTGATTGAAAGAAGCGAACAAACTTGTATCTCTGACGGGTCATGATGTTGCCGATGAACAGTCGCAGCGGCGTAAATCAATTCAAGTATCGGTAAATTATATAAATGCTTTATTTCGTCTTTGTGCCAATCATGCCGCTCGGATTTGTCTGCGTGTCCAGCAGCAAACTCATTTATGATAGACTCCACCATCATCCTCTCTCTGTTAAAAATGATTCAATACGTTCAACAAGCGCTTGAGTAAAAATATAATCTTCAACCGCGGATTCTAAAAGGCGGCTGGGAGATTTCAATGCTCACCGGCGCATCATTATAAATTCTACTACGGTTCCACATTCAACTTCAGTGACAACGTATTCAGCACCGAATCACATTCCCTGAGAAGAGGTTAAAGGAATTTGAGCGGCGGCATTTTATCATCGCTTCGCAGCTTTCTCTCACAATCAACATACGTGGGAAGGTAGAGTCAAGAATTTTCGCTCTAAGTGACGACATTCTCCAAGGGACGACAAGAAAACTCAAGAATGATTACGTGGGAAGGGATGCTCAGAAAGATCTTTAAATCTTTCTCGCATTATAAATCTTAACCCGAATGGAGCAAAACAAATCTTATCTCGTCAAATGTTTGGACCTAGGATCAAGGACTCTTTCGCTTCAGTCGATAGTCAGCAAAAGTTTTCCAGGTTCCGTGAAGGTTGCCATCCTCAAGCAAGAATCGCCACGTGTCACCGGTCGGATCATAGGTGAATGTATCTCTGAACGGCTCGCCCGGAAACTTAAAGAGAATGACGAGCGTGTCTTCCTGTCTGCCACCGTAACCAAGAACAGAAACTGAAGAATCAACTCCGAAGTTGTCGAGCCAAAATGTCACATAGCAAGAACGTGTAGTGTCGTAGCCGATATAGACATCGGCCTCGTAAGGCGATGGAACAGCAAGATCTTTCATGTGCATCAGCAAGAGTTTGTCGTGCAGGACATACTCTGCACCAAATGAATATTTGACTGGCTTGCCTTCGACCTCCCCAACCATGTCCCAGGTGCCAACGAGGTGCGCGAGAAGCGTTTCACCTTTTGATGGCTCGGTTTTTGTCTGTGAAACCGCCGCTGGTAAAGATGACATCAGCAAGATTATTGCGAACGATAATAGCGAAAAGACCTTTTTCATTGCCTCTCCCCATTTGTTTTAATGTCGACTGTTAATTGCTCTTATGATTTTCCTGGCGCGTTTGTCTTCGTAATGGTCATGGACGACGAGAAGCGCATGAATTACTGCTGGTATCCACAGCAGAAAGCACAAGAAGAAATTCAGCAAGGCTTGAATCGGCTTGCCGCTGAACAGAACAGCAATCGGCGGAAGAATAAAGGCTAAGATGTATAACATTTTTCACTCATGATTCAAAGTCAGCCTACGAAGACCGGTTCGCGATGTTCCAGCGCTAAACCGTAATTTCTCCGGTAAGATATGTAACCGCTTTCCCTGCTATTTTCACTTTATCACCAAGGTCTTCGCAAAAGAGTTTTCCTCCTCTTTCAGATAACTGAAGAGCAACGAGCTTATTCTTCCTTAATCTTCTTGACCAATATGGAACCAGCGTGGAATGAGACGAACCCGTTACGGGGTCCTCGTTAATTCCAACTCTCGGCGCAAAAAAGCGCGAAACAAAATCGGCATTCTTTCCTGTTGCTGTGACAATGACTCCCAGAGCATCCACCAATTTCAATTTCTCAAAGTCAGGTCTCAGCTCGGTCACTTCATCTTCACTCTTCAGGACAACAAGGAAGTCGCGCGATTTCAAAACTTCAGCAGGCTTAATACTTATTCCCTGGAGCAAATTTTCCGGAGCATCGCACGGCTCAGCCGGTCTCCGCGGAAATATCATCGAGATAAAATCTCCGCCGAACTGAATTTTTAGAATTCCGCTTTTGGTCTTGAATTCTATTTCGTCAGGCTGATAATCAAGATGTTCTTTAAAAGTGTAGGCGGTCGCCAAAGTTGCGTGACCGCAAAGATCGACTTCGATCTTTGGCGTGAACCATCTTAGCTCGAATGAACTCCCCTTCGAGACGACAAAAGCTGTCTCAGCAAGATTGTTTTCGGCAGCTATCTTCTGCATGGTTTCATCGGGGAGCCATTCTTGAAGTGGGCATACCGCTGCGGGATTACCGCGGAATCTCTCGTCCGTAAACGCATCGATTTGATAAATTGGGATTTTCATGTTCTTTGAATCTGTCTTGTTCTACAGAAAGATAAGCAAGCGGAAACAAACTTAACACAGTGTTGTTATGAGGGAGCTGCCGATTGCAGCCATTGCAATTTCCGACACTGTCTGAACCACGATTTACATGATTCAATGATTTGCATGATTCTCAGCCATCTATTGAACCCCTACAGGGTTCTGAAATAAATTGCTTTATATGTTTCTACAATTATCACCCACTTACGGTGGATGCGTAAGAGCGTGATTCTACCAATGACGATAGCTACGTCAGGAGCGGCCTGTACAATCCTCCACTGTGTCTGAACCATGATTTACGTGATGGGCATGTTTCCGATCGGCATTGATTAAAGCTTGTCCTGACGAAGGAAGGATCAACGCCTCTACGAAGCTCAAAACCCGAAGGGTTTGGCATGGTGGAGCCGTCCAATTTATTGGATGGCGGTATTCGGGTACACTCTCATTAAGGATCCATTACTGCCTTCTGCTACTCATCCGTCCTCTTAATGGCCCTTGTCATGATCTCCATGATAGTCGAAAAATTGTTAACTGCCCTCTTGAGCCTGTCTCCGATTACTTCCGGACCTAAATTGCTTTCTGCCACCACCGGGATTATTTCAATCAACGATTCCATTGCGGGCCCAATTTCCATCTCAAGTGCCTGCGCATCTTCAAGGTAAATCCTGGCTGTCTTTATCGATTCCAGCTTTGAAATGAATACCGCCTGGTCGGCGAGTATGCTTTCAAGCGTCGAGATAATCTCTTCGTCATTGATCATGGCATTCCTCCCCTGTCTGAACCGCTGATTCACATGATTACGCTGATATCGCAGATGAAAATAACTATCAGCGACATCAAGATTTTCTGCGGTCATCTGCGGTTCAGACGTTTTCTGCAGAGTGGAAGGAGGCAGAAGCCCATCGGAGCGTGACGCGGCTCGCTCCGTCTCCGACGGGTCGGAGCGGGCAATCCCTCCACGAGTCCCGCCATTGTCATGGAACCAACACGGCTGCGAAGGAGTTCTACTTCTGAGCAAGGATGAGCTATCGTTTACGTTTCCAGCTATGGACCGCTCGCCGTCCAGAGCTCGTACCATCAAGGAATCAGAACTAAGGAGAAATAATATATGTCGGAGCAATGGAATAACTTCTTTGTCATGGTGGGCGGCGGCTCGGCGGCGCTTGCAGGTTTGATTTTCGTCGCGATGTCGATCAATCCCGAGATGATTATCCGAAACGCGACACATAAGAACCGGGCAATTAACATGCTGACCGGCTTCACCGCAGTGTTCATGGCATGCGGTGTCGCACTTATCGGAAACCAGTCTCTCGGAGCGCTCGGCCTTGAGTGGCTTGTTCTCTGGCTCGTCGGAACAGCCGTGTTCATCAGGGGCTATGTTGTAGCTATCAGATCGGGCATGAGCTCAATTGGACTCACCACGCCGCGGCTTATGGGCGGCACAATGTGTTACTTAGCTGAAGTTATAGGCGCAATTCTCCTTGTTCTCGGCTATAGCGCGGGGCTTTACATCGCTGCCGTCGGGATCATTGTTTTGTTCGCATTCCTCATTTCGGGCGCATGGCTCCTCATAATCGGCATATACGAAGACAAGGCTAAGCGATGACAGCCATGGCGACGATTGACTGGAACGCGAAAAAAGTTCTGGGCGTCACACCCTGGATGTGCTGGTCGGCAGGCGGCGGAAAGCGCTGTGGTGCCTATGAAGAGGGCGTTTGGATGGAGCCGCGGGAGCGGAGCTCCTTTTGAACAAAGTATAACGATGTGAATGCGGCGAGCATAGGAGCCTTCCCCACCGAACCAGAAGCCGCCTGACGATCCATCAAAGGAGTAAAATCAGTCTACGTTGTGCTATTCTATATGGTGTGTCAATACGGGCACGTGCGAACGTGCCCTTGGCTTTTTGTTTGGGAGGAAATGGACGTTTTGCACTATTTCACTAAAGTATTTTACGTCAAATTTGTCTGGTGTAGCGTAGTTATCGTTGTAATAAACTCTTAAGCTTGCGCCAGAATTTTCGTATATACCCTCCACGTTTACGGGTGAGGTCGTCATAATACGCCCGTCGGCGTTCCTCCTCATGGCGCCGGCCTGCCGCGATTTGCTCAGGCGTCCATCTGGCAGCCCATTTAATCTCGCCTCGATAAATCCAATAGTGCGACTGGCAAGCTTGTTGCCAGTTTCCAACCGAAGGTTCGAGACTCGGTCCGTCGCTAGTTTCCTCAACAGACCACTCAGTTGGACCCAGCGGGGTTTTTATCTTGGACCCACATCCACAAGGACAAAGATGAATGGCAATACCAAATTCCTCTGAGACATAAAGGATACCGGGTTTCAATTCCCGCGGCATGTAATGGACGCGCTGCAACTTAATCTTCATTGCATTTCCGACTCCCCCACGATTTTAAGATCGCCGATGTCGAATAGTAAATTGAAGTGTGGGATCTCTTCAAGATAGAAGCCGCGTAGCTGTTTGAACCTGACGACAGCTAAACATGCATTAAGCGCATTTAGCTCGCTGATTTGAATGCTGGTCCGGTATAAATCGTCCACATTGACAGAGACCTCGGCCAAACCTTTCTCGCGCACCTTCGGCCCATCCTCGGCAGAGTAGTATGTCGTGCGGAGCATTCCATTTAGAGCACCTCTTTTACGGTTCAGGCCTATGCCGACATCGATAAAAGGGATGTTCTTTGAAATGAGTAGATCGAAAATTCCAGCGCGTGAAAGACCATTGTCGACGCACACGAAGGCAAAGGTGACACCATCGAACTCAAGATCACAGGAAGTGTCAATGAACTTCGGGCTTACAGAAATCCCATTCCGGAAATTTTCGTAACGAGAATGATAAACCTCCGCTTTCGTCTTACCGAGTTCCGCTGCCTCTAGCCTGCCAGGCGAGCGAAAAGCATTGTGTACGTAGAAGAAATCAAGGTCGAAAATGCGAATCTCCCGTATTGGTGTCTTCACGAGAAAATCCAAAACATATGAGCCTGTGCCGCCGACGCCTACCACGGCAACCACGTCGTCGGCAAACTTTGCAGATAAATCTGTGATTTCTGCCCTACTGGTCAATGTGTCATGGAATTTGAATACAGAGTCAGGAACTACCTCTTTAACCGCATTGAAAGTGTATGGGTTGGCAGCGTGCAGTTCAATCGCCGGCCCAGCGATTATGCCGACATAACTTTCTATTTTCTCATAGAAGTCTGCAAATTTCCCAGTAGGTCGGGGCTTGTTCGAGAACGAGCGCTGTACCACCACATCCTTGCTGGCATCACTCAATGCAAGTTGCGCAGGTCCACCGCCGAGGTTTGGGATTGGTGTTCCATCAAGATTATGAGGGATTGAACCAGCAAAGAAAATTTGATGATCGTCCTGGATAATGTGCTCCTGGTCTTTGAAGACAAGCTTAGTGACGATCGCGCCAATTTGCAATTGCCTCAGACTATCCAGGTATGGAATGTCACGTACGATCAGATAGTTGCTATCAAAAGAAACGGCGTAGCCTTTCTCGACCAATCGCCGTATATCGTCATTATGATTGACCAGTTGGTGAAACATTGAAGGTGGACTGCACCCCTTGCGTGAGACAGTAAAAAAGGTTAATAAGGTGGGAGTTAATCCGAGAGGAGAACTTCACCATGCCAGTAGGACGCAGGAAATATACGCGAGAACTCAAAGTGAAAGTTGTACAGTCATATGAGTCAGGAAAGTCAGTGGCGGAGCTGACTCGAGAATACGACATCCATGCGAACTTAGTGTACAAGTGGACGCAAGAGTACAGGAACAATCCGGCAGGATCGTTCAGAGGAAGCGGAAATGTCTCTGAAGCTAGTACGTCACAAGAGAGTCGGATATCGGAACTTGAGCAGATGATCGGACGAATGACCATGGAGGCGGACTTTTTAAAAAAAGCATTGAAGCATGCAGAGAGCGCATTGGTAACGAAGGGTCCGCCTGCGGCGGATGGACAGAGCTGATGGAGCCGATGATTATGCATGACAAGAGTCCGCTTCCGATAGAGCGCAAATGTGAATTGGTGTCAGTGCCGCGGAGCAGCTATTACCGTCACAGTGGAAAGCCGCAGAGAGTTGGTCTGGAGAAAGATGGAGTTTACAGTCAGGTTCAGGAGATCTGTGGCGAGATGCACCGATATGGGTATCGGCGTGTAACAGCGGAGCTTCATAGACAAGGCATAACTGTGAACCACAAGCGGATTTTGGCGCTAATGCGCAGGAATAACCTTCTTTGCAGGAGAAAGAAGAAATATCGGATTGCGACGACTGACTCCAAGCACGCATATCGGATCTATCCAAACCTTGTGAAAGGCATGGAGATAACCAGAACGGACCAGGTATGGATATCAGACATAACCTACATTCGTCTTCATAGTGAGTTTGTATACCTGGCAGTGGTATTGGATGCATTTAGTCGCAGAGCCATCGGCTGGGCCTTGCAGAGGCACTTAGACGTATCGTTGAGTCTCAATGCTCTCAGGATGGCCATAGGAACACGAACAGTCGCTCCTGGACTCATCCACCACTCAGATCGTGGTATCCAGTATGCTGCAACGGAGTACACCGATCTGCTCAAAGAAAACAAGATAACCGTCAGCATGAGCAGGCCTGGTAACCCTTACGACAATGCAAAAGCAGAATCGTTCATGAAAACTCTTAAACATGAGGAGGTACTGATCAACGAATATGAGACCATCGATGAGGCCCGACAAAGTATTACTCACTTCATCGACGTGGTTTACAACCGAAAGCGGCTTCATTCCAGTTTAGGATACATGCCGCCTGTGGAATTTGAAAACGTTCAATTAACTAAAAATATTTCCACCTTAATCAACCAAATCAGTGTCTCATTTTAAGGGTTCACTCCAAGGACATTCCCTCCATTACTTCTACAGAGGCACCTGGCGAAAGTATTCCCTCTGGCTTGTGGTTGGGGCCTTTGGTGTATTTTACCGAGTATGTAATTTCTGGGTGCTGGGCATAGTCCGGCACGTCGAGGGTGACAACTTGCGCAAAGGTGATCTTTCCCTTTGGCCACTCGAATGGGGTTCCGTTTACTATAATCGTGACCATTTTTTTGTGTTCGCGTTCTTCTTTCTCTAGTCGTTCTTTCTCCTTTTCCAGCTCCTTAATTTCTTCCTTTTCGATTCGTACTACTTCTTCTGCTTTTTCGAGCTTTTCCTCCGCGATTCGTTCCTCTGCTTTTACTTCTTTTAATTCTCTCTTCTCAGGATGCTCTTCTTCCTTTTTTAGCTCTTCATCTTTTGACATGTTCATCTCCTTTAGTTCTTTAATGGCAGTTTGATGCTGCAATTCCGCCTTCCGGTGGTAGCGTCCCGATTTGGGGCGTTAAATTGCACTACGATGCTTGACACTGATTTGGCATTCGCTTTATTTGTTCGACAATAAGCGGCACACTCAACAGAAGCCAAATGTGCCACTTGCTTTACTATCTTGAATTAGTCTTTAACCCAAATAGCAAACGCTCGTTTACCATAGCTACTCGCATAAAGGCGTCTCCCATTTCGTAGCGTGATGAACGCCACAAAAATGAGATGGTAGCCAGGCCGTTCCGAGGGATCAGCCATAGAATGCCTTTCTTTTTTTAAGAAAGGTATTGCGTCGCGCCATCCACCCCCTTATATTAGGAGTCATCGCGTGGTGCGGTTCTCAACGCAATACCAAAACCGGTGAGAGCCCCGATGATTTCAAGAACCGAGCAGTTCATACCTGCTCGGTTTTTTGTTGCTTAAGATAGGTTTACATGTATATTTTCTTCCATTTTTCTAAACAATTAATCCTTGTCCATAAATCACGAGTACTTTCTGAATAGCTGAATCTGGGGGTCTCTTTAGTGATGTCCTCACCACGTCTCGTGACAATTTCAATGCTCTATACATTTTCTCTGCAAGAAAATCCGCCAAATCATTTGGTGTAAAGAATTCGTTCTTCTGAATTTCTTCTAAATGATTTTTGACCCAATCGATTACAAACGGATCAAATATTTGGCTTGGTAACAATAACTGGGAAGCCATTACACGTGCCTGTTGTTCAATCTGTTTATATTCTTCATCGCTAAATGAGGAGTGAAAGGCTACCACATCCGGTAGGCTTTCTATGCCAGCAATTAATTTTCCATGAAGCAAAATATGTGATAGTTCCTCCGCAAGTGTAAATCTAAAATAGAACTCTTGCGACTCATAATGCTCATTGTCGATTGCAATCGCATAACCTCCAACAGTTTTCAAGACCGCGCCTTTGACAGCGAAATCTTTACTCATATCAATTACGGGGTGAACTTGAATCCCCGCTTTGTCGAGTAACACTTCAATGTCAACCGGCGGCAAGTTATCCTTCGGCAGTCCGAATTTCTTTAGATATTGAGCCGCAAGAGTTTTGTACTGAGCAAAACTATAATAAGGAACGTTTGCCATCAGTATTCTTTGTTAATCCTTTCAGTTAGTTCCCTAAGTTGTTCATCTGTTAGTTGCTTGTTGGCAATTGTCCTAAGCAAAACCGGCAGATACTCGTATTCTCGCATGTTTTCAGCAATTTCCGATGGTATTCTGCCAACCGCAAGATTTCCCAATGCAATCAATTTTTTGGTATCATCATTATTCAACTCAAGTGCCTTTGCAATTTTTTTCAACACAGTTTCCTTCTGTGGTGGAGCGATGATGCCGCGCTCGATCCTGGAATAGTTTCCTACATCCATTCCAATTTTGTGAGCAAACTCTCTCATCCCGATTTCTTTGGATTGCCTGAGAATCCGCAAGAATTCGTGGAATAACATTTCATAACCTCCCTAGTTTTTTAGTTTGTTGTACTGTTGTAAACAAAATACAACACTTTAGTTTTATTGTCAAGTCAATTTGTATTATTAGTCCAATGAAATGCCAATCTCAAATTCGCTTCTGTTCCAATAATGGAATCCACTGTCAAGATAAGAGCCATTTGCAATTTCAAGCGGAAACTCGTTGTTGCTTCCTTGTTCTCCAAAAAATCCCCCAACGGAGAGACTTATCAATGGTTAGTACGGGGTATGAGTACAGCTACCCTCAAAGTTCGCGCTCTCTCTTCTTGTATTCCATCAGGCTTTTCAAAATGTCACCATTCGTCCCGAGTATCCCGGCCATGGACAGGAAAGACAGTGAAAAGCGAATAGTGCTCAGTTGTCTTCCTCCTGCCTTCCTAATTTCAACTATCGACGGCGAACTTTGCCCGCAGCTTGGCTATAGGATCCGGCGCAAGAAAATCCTCCTTTTCTCCCAGCCCGAAATACTTCATCAACATGGTCAGCGACGAGGTCATGCCTTCGTCTTCATAATCGTCTTTCTCCCTGTCGTGAAGCTCGAGGAGACATCCACAGCCCGCTTCGAGGAACAGGCTCTCAAGCTCCTTGTTGCTCCTTATGTCGGAAGCGATGAAAGTGCTCAGCTTATCTATCGCCAAAAATTCCTTATCGAGCCTGCGTATCCCGCTTATCTCATGGAGCTTCTTTCCTTCGGGAGTTCCACTGTTGGTGATGAACAGGAATGTCCTGATGACGAGCGCATTGTCCTGGAGGTCTGCAACCAGGTATCCCACTTTGATACGATGGTACATGTACTCAATCAGGAAGCTCCCATTATCCTGTCGAAAGCCATGGGCATACTCAAGAGAAAAATACAGCTCCATCTGAAGGCTAGCCGGTCCGATGGAATCCAATCGCTCGCTCAGCCTTCTCAATGCGTGCGCTTGAATATATACATCGAGCGCGCCGCTGGAACAACAGCTCTGAATACCGAGCGCATCGGGGTTAACATGGGTTTCATAGATTCCATCTTTACTCTGAAAGGGCCAGCATACCTTTACCGATGGCCGCGATATGCCGTCCATTGAAAAATACTTCTTCTCCGGAACGCCGCTATGGACTAACAGCAGGCTCTCATAACCAAAAGGATCGAACGACCTCAATTTCTCTTTCCGTTCCACCCAATACAGACGAGAATTCAGATCGCTGACAACGGAGGCTGCGACATTCAGCGCCACCAATATCTGATCGCTTCCGATCTTATTACCTTCTTCAAATTGCGCAAACGGACTCATTGCGTTCTTGAGTTCCGCTGCCGTGCGGAAGGCGCTATCTTCAATCCTTGACAGATATAATCTGAACATCTCCACGACGGAGTGGTATTCGACGAGCGTGACCTCGGGTCCGTTTTTAAGCAGCGGCACATTTCGGTTTTTTAGCGAATACGAAAGGACGCTTCTCATTCTCTTTAGAACGTCCTCTTGAACCTGCTGACCGGGAGCAGCCATGATCCTGAACGGGAGAGATCGGAGTCTGTACAGGGTTTCAAGCTCTCCACGAGGAATCATTTGGTAGGCATCCGGTCTGCCTGACGCCGAGCAAATCCATTTTATCTTTTCGAAGAAATGGCTCTTCTGCTCAGCTCTATCGTACTTCTCGTGATGGTTGCCTTCCTTTTTGCCCTTTGACATCAGGAGACCCTGGTATTATAGTGAGAACTTGTATCAGCCATGGTTGGTTTGCCCGTTTTCAATTCGCAAAGAAAAGTAGCTAAGCACGGCCGATATGTCAAATTCGGGTACTGGCTCAATTTCAATCTCACCAAGCGTCGAAAGAACTATTTAACCGCGAAGGACACAAAGGAGGCGCCAAGCCCGCAGAGGATCGTACAATTTCCTTTGCGTCCTCTGAGCCTTCTCAGCGTGCTTTGCGGTTAAATCCAATGAGAGAATAGCACGGATAAAACAAGTCAACCTGTTAAATGGCACGAATGTAAGAGAATGATCCGTGATAGTCTGTCTTCTTCTGTCCAATCCGGGTTCTATTCTTCCAGCCATGGCCTATATTTAAAAGTCCGGCTTCTCTCCGTTCAGGATCTTCGCCTTTCTCATTTCCTCCATGAAGTGCGCCCTGCGTTCCTCTTCTCCCTTGATGCGCTTTTCATCGAGGAGGATCTCATGCTGCAGCCCCAACTCTTCGCGGGTCTGGTATTCCTTGTATGCCGCCTCGCACGCCTGCACAAGCCGGAGGTTGGTCGCTCTCTCCGCCGCCTCGAAGATTGCTTCCTTCCAGTCGTCGTTATATTCCATCGGGAGCGGCCCGTCGAATTCGAGGAGCTCCCATATCGCCATCCTCAACCTTTCCTCATAGTAACGCCAGTCCTCGGCTTTGTCGTATGCCTCGAAGAGCCGGAGGTATTCTGGAGTTTCGAATCTCTTTCTGAAGTCGTCTCTTGTATCGTCGTCCCAGGGGCCGATATAGGGACGGTGGTCCTCAGGCTCGGCTGGTGTCTGGGTAGGCGGTCTCAGGATGTTCCAATACCTGTCTTCTTCCTCACCCCTGATGTTCGGCAGAAGCCTCCAGTCGCGTCTGCCTTTGAATGCCTCGTAAAACGTGTACCATGGTGGATATTCGTCGTCCTCCTCGTCGTCGTCGCTTCGCATCTTCAGGACGTCGTAGTCCTGCCACAGCCAGCTGCCGTAGAGTCTTTGTTCGTCGAAGTCTTCGCTGAGCATGTAATTGTGGTACAGGTCGAACTCTTCCTGGGTTATCGGGGTGAGGAATGGGCACCGCTGGATAAGCTCACCCCAGTAGTGGAAGTCGATCGTGGTGTGAACGTCGGGAAGCTCTATCTCTCGCGCGCGCCACTTGCATTGGAGGTCGAAGAGCTTCCGCTGTTGTATCTGCCACATGCAGTCGGCTCCCCGTTTGCTGATGGAAAGCTCCTCCCCTTCTGCATTTGCGAGGCACTTCCTGGCGTGCTTGAGTACGCGGACTTTTTCATCGGCGTAGGATTTTATGAACATGTCGTTGAGTGACGATGGGTGGTACTGGTCGAAGAAGATGCCGTATCGTTCGTTTGTACGGAGATCGTTCTGGATTTCGGCCGACCACTCTTCGTCAGTCTTCTGCGGCTCTTTTGCGCGTTCGGGGTCACTCCCCGCGCCGGGTTGAGTTTCTTCGTTCATGGCGTACCTCCTGTCATTAGGAAAAGATAGCAATTGCTGGTGGAAGGAAAAACAAGGGGAGATTATTAATCCTCTACGAGGATTTCCATGGCGTGTGGGACGATGTATTACAACAATCAAACCTCTACGAGGTTTTGCGGGTTTCTCCTTCGCAGGCTCCTCTTCATGAAGGCTCCGATCGAAGCGGAGCTTCCGGAAAGTTCCATTACCAAGCAGAGCGTGGTAATAAGAAACAATGAACAAGAGTTGCCGTGGATTTAGGGGAATTGAGCAAACACATGCCCATGCGTTGTAAAGAATGTTCTTTCTCTTGTCTTGACATCCCGATAGTAATCGGGACAGGCTCCATCCCTTTGGGAGAGGAATCTCGTATGAGGTGCCCATGGGTGTTCATTTTCTTTTGCACGCCCAAAAGAATACGAACCAAAAGAAAAGGGCGCCCTGCGAAAATGGTCCCGACTCCGTCGGTAACGTCCCGCCCCTTGTCAAGTAAGGCGATTTTAATATTCGGTGGTCAACACATAACGGAGGCGATCCCAAGAATCGTCTTCGAAGTGTTTTCAAAAGATCGCTGGAAAGGGTCGGGACTCCATTTTCGCAAGGGAGTTATATGCGTTCAGCCTAAATGAGCACTTGAACCAAGGTATCTCCTCCCAATTTATACCTCCTCTTACTGCGATTATGGGTAAGGTATTGATTCCCGCTCTCTATGTGCGGCATTGAGAAAAATGGCGTTAAGTCACGTTTTACGTGATGCCGCATCATTTAAGAAGTCATAATGACAGAGCGGCAGAAATCTCGAGGCGAGGCGTTAAGAAACAAATATGGAAACACATCCAGGATGTGGAGATGAGGCGTATTTTATTTGTTTAGCCGAGCGAAGAGATTTCCAGCCATTTTTCTCCAGCCTTGACTTTCTCTTTGGTTCTTTCTCTTGTGGCAAGACAAGAGAAAGAACAAACATTATTATGAGCCCCAAATATGTTCCAATTGAAGACGAGTTCGTGGTAGCTGTCGTTCATTTTCCTTTGTTGGCTTAAGGAATCCTAGAATACATGAACAGAGTGGAGGAGACTCCAATTCTTTCTGCATGAGGATAATTAAATGAACAAGAGTTGCCGTGGATTTACCGGGAGTTGGGCAAGCAAAGGACAGTGGGTTGCGAAGTAGAATTCCGGATTGACAAATAGCTAATAGCTTTCAGCAGTCAGTCGTCAGCTAAAGGCTTCCAATTGTCAGGAGAAGATGTCCGCTCTCTTGAACTGCCAGATGGTTATGAAACTGATGATGGCACCGATGCCGAGAAGAATTGCTATATGCGGCAGGATATCGACAATCCCAACTCCTCTCCAGAGAACTTCGATAAATCCATCCATGGCCCAATAGACGAACGTCAGCTTGCTGAAAAACTGGATCGCAGACGGCATGAGGAACGTCGGGAACCACGCCCCGCCGATTGCGCTCATGGTCAGGATCAATAACGTGCCAAGCCCGTTTGCCTGCTGTCTTGTCTTCGAGAACGCGGCGAGCAGCATGCCGAATGACGTGCACGCGACCGACGCCGAGATGATTATCAGCATCAGGTTGAGGAAATTGGAGAAGATATCGACCTGGAACATCAGCCAGCCCATGACGAACATGAAGAGGAGCTGAACGATCGCCAGCGACATGTTGTATAAATATTTGCTCCAGAGGATATGTACACGCGAAACAGGCGAGGTCAATATCCTCAGCATCACTCCAGACTTTCTCTCATCGAAGAGAGACGACGACGATGCCGTCAGCGCGAAGAGGAGAAAAGTCAGCGCCCATCCGCCGATGCTTCGTGTGGCCATCTGGTTCTTCACTTTCTCGCCAACGACCTGCTCTTTGTCTATCCGCACGATGTTGTTCATGAAATTTGAATTCTTCGCCGTTGTGTCGATGTCCGCGCGGGAAGCGACCCAGCGTTCGGGGTGGAGGAATTTGCTCGTATCGATTTTGAAATATTTCCCGACGAGAGAGGCGAGACCCCTGTTAAACATTTGTCCGGAATCTGCGCCGAGGAATTTCTTTGCCTGTCGGAGGCCGCTCTGTGCGATGATCGCCGGGAAGTGGCTGAACACCGCCTGGGTGAACAAGCCTTCCACAGTCTGCATCTCCATTTCATTCTTTGGGTCGTAGTAAAATTTTATATTGAGCGCAGACGAGGTATCGCTATATGCATCTGTCGGGAAGACGACTCCGGCAGTGGCTTTCCCCTGCTGTACGTAGGTCTTGATGGAGTTAGTGTCGAACACGACAACTTTTCCTTGGTCGTCAACCATGGAGTCAACAACCTCAAATGATTTCATGGTGTCCAGCGTCGCCACGATACGTTTGGCAACGTCTGCATTGCTCTGGTTAAGCACTGCGATTGGAATTCCCTGCGGCTCCGAGCCGCTTCGATTGAATATCGATCCGAAAATGAACATAAGGACGAGCGGAACGATGAACGTCAGGAGAACTGCTATCCGATCGTTCAAGAAAATTCTGTAGGAATTCTTAAAGAGTCTGAACGACAGGCCTCAATCTCTAAGTCTCCTTCCGGTAAGCTGAAGGAACAGTGCCTCAAGCGTCGGTCGATGCAATTCAATCCACTGGTACTTCAGTCCTCTTTCTTCAATGCGCGCAAAAAATCTTGAAAGAACGAAACCATTTGTCGGCTTCAGCTCGAAATGATCATCGTCTTCGAGAAGTTCGCCAAATTCTCGAAACACATCTTGATGTTTTAGGGTAGATGGATTCTTTGTGATAATAATTGTCTCGTCATACGGAAGTTTTTCGAGAAGTTCCTCAGTCGTCCCAAGAGCAATGATATTCCCATGATCAATGATAGCAACTCTGCTACAAAGTCTTTCAGCCTCTTCCATGTAATGGGTGGTATAAACTATTGTCTTTCCCTCACTGTTCAGTGATTCCAGGAAGTCGAAGATTGCATTGCGCGATTGCGGGTCGACGCCGACAGTTGGCTCATCACACAACAAGACGGTCGGATCATGGAGCAGGCTTGCGATCATGTTCAGGCGCCTCTTCATGCCTCCAGAGAAAGTCTTTACCTTATCTTTGCGTCTCTCAAACAGGCCGACCGCGTTGAGTTTATCTCTGATGCGTTCGTGCAAGATCTTTGACTCGACTTCATAAAGCTCTCCGAACATCTCAAGATTCTCCTGAGCGGTAAGCTCATCATAGAGCGCCAGCGATTGCGGAATGAAACCAATCATTTTTTTTATATCGAGATTGTCCTGCGAAACCATCTGACCATTAACGGTAATCGTTCCCGTATCAGCGTTCAGATAACCGACGAGCAGGCTCATCAACGTAGTCTTGCCGGCCCCATTGGGGCCGAGAAGTCCGAAAAATTCCTTCTCGCGGATTTCGAGGGAAATCCTATCAAGCGCAAGGACGGAAGGAAATTTCTTGGTAACCTGTTGGATATTAATCATGCCCGCGTATTAGATTCTTTTTCCCCTGGGATGGCGGTACAGGGTCGTTCATAAAGTGTCACGTGGTAGAATACGAAATGGGGCCTTAACAAGTTACATGCCAGCGTGAGTCAATTCCATTTACCACCCGCTCCAGTTACGCTGATTTTCCCGGCGCCAAGGAAGAAAAGTGCTATCGCCGTCATTAAATAAAATGCGTCCAGCTCGATTCCCCAACCTCCACCTGGATTGATTGAACACATCCTCGCGTGGGAGACAAGCGCTATTGCCATGAAAAGATCGAAAGCAATAACGAGTGCCGCGGGCCGAGTCCATATTCCGAGTATTATCAAGATCGGGGCAGCAATCTCACCTGCGTACACGCCGTAGGCAATAAAGAATGGGAGATGAAACGCACTGAGTGGTCCAGCCATCCATGCCACACCGTAGATTAGTTTCGATACACCATGGAACAGCATTAAGCCGCCGATGGTGATTCGAAGAAGCAACCTACCAAAATTTTGTCCGAATTCTGTCATGTTATTCCTCCTCGTTATTATTTTAAATAAAAGTTCTCCTTTAGTATTTCAGTTTCACAGAAAAGCCAGCACAGCCTTCGAGGACTCTTCTTGACAAAAAAGTATAGCGGCCGGTGGTAAAAATCAAGCAGACTTTTGACTCAAATATGGAAATCGCTAGAAGCTCGGATTGAATTTTTTAGTCTTCATTCCTTTGTAAACCATCTTGGCAAAATCTCCCGGCAAGCTCCACTTGCAACCTCTCCCTATTCATGCGATATTATGCTTACCAGCCAAGCTAAAGGAGAAGAGATGCAGTATTTCCTGCAAAATATTAGAATCGCTTTGTCACTCTATGTATTCGTTCTTGCAACAATGATCCCACTTTTAACCAAAGGTCAGACTTTGAATTATCCAATTGCCCGAAGAGACAGTCTCATCAACGATTATTTTGGAACTAAAGTATCTGCTCCATATCAATGGATGGAAAACCAGGACAGTTCAGAGGTCGATGCCTGGGTTGAGGCAGAAAATAAAGTGACATTTGATTATCTCGACAAGATTCCTTTTCGAAATTCAATCCGCGACCGCATTACCAGACTTTGGAATTATGAAAAGGTCGGCGTTCCAAGCCGCGAAGGAGGATTTCTATTCTACAACAAGAATTCCGGTTTGCAGAATCAAAGTCCGGTCTTCATGCAGAAAGGGTTGGCATCAAAACCAAAGATGATTCTTGATCCGAATAAGTTTTCGTCGGATGGCTCTTTGGCATTGTTGGATTACCAACCTTCTCCAGATGGGAAGTACCTTTGTTACGGACTTTCACAGGGTGGATCGGACTGGGAAGAACTTCATGTCAGGGATTTAAAAACGGGGAAAGATTTTCCGGATACTGTTCATTGGGTAAAGTATTCTGGAATTTCATGGACAAACGATAACCAAGGATTTTTCTATTCTCGATTTCCCGAACCGAAGAAAGGAGAAGTCCTGACGGCAGAGGCAGTTGGACAGCAGCTTTATTATCACAAGCTTGGCACTCAGCAGAGCGAAGATAAACTTCTTTATGATCTCAGAGAATCTCCAGGCTGGTTCGTCGGCGGTTCAGCAACCGAAGACGGGCGGTTCCTATTCATTTATTTGAACAATGGGACTGAATCGAAGAACAAGGTCTTCTATGCCGACCTGAAAAATCCTAAGCACCCTGACTTATCCTCGACAGTCAAACCAATCTTCGAAAACGACAACGCGGAATACTATCCGCTTGGCAATGTTGGGACTACAATAATCATGCAAACAACGCTCGATGCACCAAACCGGCGCATCGTCTCATTCGATATTAACCATCCTGATTCGTCATCATGGAAGACTGCTGTGCCTGAAGCCAAGAATGTAATCGAGCAGTCTCTTTTAGCTGGCGGAAAAGTCGTGGTACGATACCTTGTCGACGCAAAAAGCGTGGTGAAGTTCTATTCATTGAAAGGAAAACATACAGGAGGACTAAAACTTCCGGGCATAGGTGCAGTTGATGGTCTGAATGGCCGTTACGATACGCCGGAATTATTTTACGCCTTTACTTCTTTCCTCTATCCGACGACGGTGTTCCATCTTAACTTCAAAGCAGGCAAACAGACCCCTTTTCAACCACCTCACGTTGATTTTAATCCAAACGGGTACGAGACTAAACAGGTTTTCTACAAATCGAAAGATGGTACACAAATTCCGATGTTCATCACCGCAAAGAAAGGACTCAAGTTGGATGGGAACAATCCAACGATCCTCTACGCTTACGGCGGCTTCAACATCAGCATCACTCCGGCATTTAATGTTACAAACGCCGTCTGGCTCGAGAAGGGCGGAATCTATGCGGTAGCAAATCTTCGCGGTGGAGGAGAATACGGCGAAGCCTGGCATCATGCTGGAATGCTTGAGAAGAAACAAAACGTATTCGATGATTTTATCGCTGGGGCCGAATACCTGATAAAACAAAAATACACTTCGACTCCGAAGTTAGGTATCGAAGGATACTCTAACGGAGGTCTTCTCGTTGGTGCTTGCGTGACTGAGCGGCCTGATCTATATGGTGCCGCTTATGCAGGCGCAGGAGTAATGGATATGCTGCATTACCAGAAATTCTCTGCTGGAGTCGCATGGGTGCCAGAATATGGATCGTCGGACGACTCGTCAGACTTTCAATTCTTGATAAAGTATTCCCCGGTACAAAACATAAAACCTGGCACATGCTATCCGCCAACGATCGTCACAACCGCCGACCATGATGATCGGGTCGTTCCGAGTCATTCATACAAGTTTATCGCAGAGATGCAGCATGATCAGTCTTGCAGTAATCCGATACTAATTCGTGTCGAGACAAAGACAAGTCACGACTACATGCCGACAAATAAACGGATCGCTCAGGCGGCCGACGTGTTGGCGTTCATGGCGTACAATCTGGGAATAACGGAATAATGAACCTATTCAGGGAGGTCATAAGACTGAAGCTGGTTATGAGTCCGTAGACTCTTGGTGCACCAGCTTCGAAGCACCGTGGTCGGAATAT
This sequence comes from uncultured Bacteroidota bacterium, assembly GCA_963703215.1. GTDB lineage: Bacteria > Bacteroidota > Ignavibacteria > Kryptoniales > JAKASW01 > JAKASW01. Next base: position 64,022 of record OY969800.1, read on the forward strand.
CATCTTTCCAGTGGGGAGGAAATGATTCAGCATGACTTCAAGAGTCTTCATATGAAGAGTGAATTGAGGATAGTCAACATGATTCTCTCCATCTTTTCTGAGGGCGGTAGCTACTTGTTCGACCTCGATTTTCGTACTGCCTTTCCCTTCCGGACTCAACTTGAACTGGTATCTCATCAATCTGAACGCGGAATAGACGACAAATTCTATAATTTCGTCGGGTTGATATCTGCTTACTTCCCAAATATCCTCGAGATTCCCGGCTCGAGTTCTGAAAATGCAATCAAGCTCGGCATGGCCGGATCGGCTGTAAATCATTTCGCATCCCCATGTTTCAATCCATTCGTATTCCCTGACAGGACACAACATCGGAAAAACTCTACCCGGAGTGGCGGAGATGTGCATTGTGAAGCTTCGATTTTCTCTCCTGTAATTCATAATTGGTGGTTTCGCTTTGCCGGTCAAATTAACCTCCATTCGTTTTAGTAGTCTTCTTACCATCTTCCCGGTGCATATGGAAACGACAGACTCTCATAATATTCTAATGTCTTATCTGGTTTCTCGAGTCCGGCGGGAATCGGCATCTTAGAAAATGTTTGGAAATAAAGCAAGCAAGCGTTCCTCCACCACACAGCCTCGTTCTCCTGAATACTTAGGAGCATTTGGACATCGTGGAATTCCTCCTTGTCAATTTTTCCTTCAAGAGAATTCCAGGTCCTCTGCATACCGCGAACGCTATCGGCACCGGCATAGTAATGATAGCAGATTTCATCCCACAGAGTTTGACCGGATTTCATCTTGTAGTTCCATGGCACATGGTGGAACCAGAGAAGCTCGTTGTCCGGGCACGTCGCGAGTGAAGCGAACTTTTCCGCGACCGGCTTGTGATATTGATCCAGATAGTCACTGCCAGTTTTGGTCCTGTCAAAACCGACTCCGATACTGTCTGCTCGATGGTAATAAGTTGAGTTCCAGTCCTTGTGGGGCGAGTAATCGATCCACGGCCCCGGACCGTAATGAAAGTCATATCCGAAAATCATGTTGAGGCCAAGCGGATCCATATAATTGACGACAGTTTCGCGTGATGGCAGCATAATGGACTCGATCTTCTTTAAAACTTCGTCGTCATTTGAAAATGTCATGCGGATCCACTCATTAGCAATCTGTTCAGATGTGAGCTCATGATTCCACGCGAGTCTCCCGAAGGCGTACCAGTTTGCCTGATCGAACGGGTGGCCTGTCCAGTTTCGGTCGGCACCAACATTTGAAACCCCGGCAATACCGGTCAAAGAATGGTTTTCAAGAGAACCATCGACAACTTTGGCAACAGTCGAGCCTTCCCCCTTTTCATAAGTGTCCGATTCAAGCGCTTCTTTGAAAAGAGGTGCGAGATAGCACAGGCTTGTTCCCTGACCCAAATATTCCATCGTGATTTGGAATTCCATCATCAGCGGCGTCTTCGGCATCGCGCCGAACATCGGACTGAACGGTTCTCGCGGTTGGAAATCGAGTGGACCGTTCTTCACCTGTACCAGCACGTTGTCCGCGAACTTTCCATCGAGAGGTGTGAATCCTTCGTAGGCTTGCTTCGCGCGGTCCGCAGGGTCATAAGTATAGACAAATGCTCTCCACATAACCACGCCGTTGAAAGGTTTCAGCGCATCCGCAAGCATGTTTGCTCCGTCCGCTTGTGTGCGACCATAATCCTGCGGGCCGGGCTCGCCTTCGGAATTTGCTTTGACGAGAAAGCCGCCAAAGTCTGGAATCGTAGAATAAATTTCCTTCACCTTGTCCTTCCACCACTCACGCACCTGCGGATCGAAGGGATCGGCTGTTTTCAGCTTTCCCAGTTTTATTGGCGCGTCAAAATTGGCTGACGCGTAAATCTTAATTCCGTATGGACGGAACACACCTGCAACAGCCGCTAACTTTTCGATATATGGATGAGTCAGGATTAGTGGGTCAGCATTGACATTATTCATCACGGCGCCATTGATCCCAATCGAAGCGTTCGCCCGAGCATAATCTGTATATCGCGGCTTGAGATAGATCGGCAGGGTGTGCCAGTCCCAAATTGAAAAACCAGCATAGCCTCGCTCGACTGTACCATTAAGATTATCCCAATGATCGAGCACTCTCAATTTAATCCGTGGAAACGAGACGACATCAAGATCAGAAATATCTTGGTTTGTCTGAAGTAACCTTAGGAAATGGAACACGCCGTACAAAACCCCGATGTCTTCGTTGGCGATAATGGCGATTACCTTCTTACCATTGTTCTTACCAGTAACAATGATAAATCCTTCTGGGCCCACTTTCTCAAGTTCACTTACGAAATTAAAACTTGTAACTCGGGCCAAGCTTCTAAAGGTACCGATTAACAGCAGACCGTCAGCATTAGCACTCTTCGACTCAGGAATCCTTGAGCCCAACAATCCATCCAGACCAATTTGCAGCTCATGTCTGGCTGCTTCAATCGTCGGAGATGAACCTTCAATAATCCACCCTTTGACCGATTGTCTATACTCGCTTAGCTTTTTTGGATTCGAGATCAGATCATATTTCAGCCAGAGCCGGTAGCCATCATCGGCGCGAACTGTACCAGCATACAAAAGGACATTAAGAAGAACGTAAATAATTAACAAATACTTTCTCATGCTGCACCATGTTTGTTCGTTAAACTTAATATCTCCTGGTGAAAAAGACCAGAACCACCGATGGTGAAAATTTATTGTTAATTGAGACGGCCATATTTCAGTCATTCCCTCGGACTTGCCGTCGCCGCGCGGGACTATCAGGGTACGCGGTTTATTTTACTTTCTTTGCATAGACTCCGCCATTGTATTGCTCGATCTGAAAACCGGTGACCGTTCCCGCTTCATCTCTTTGAAAATGAACCACTAAATATTGACCTTTGGTATAGAAATCCTTCTCCGACTTTGCATACAAGGTCATACTCGGACTGCCAGGGGCAATTCCAACGAGTTGATTGCCATCTCGCTCCACCTTGACATGAAATTGCGGATTGATCTCGTATTCGCCGACGTATTGATCCAAAACTTTTGGATCGACATTCACAATCGGGTTTGCATAGACAAACTGCAGCCCGCGTGAATAACCCTCCGCTTTGGCACCCGAATGCCCCATCCCTTCCTCAACCATTGTCTGAAGCTCAAGACCTTCATAATTCTCTGCCTTCAATTGATCGACAAATGTTTGAAAAGCAGACTGGTTTTCATATCCACCTATTCCCATAAATACTTTTGCACGAAATTCTTTTTTCTTCTCTGCATAATCTTTATTGTAGGTGTCCATGATCCCGTTATCCCATCCAAGCGCCGGACTTGTGAGAACATAACGGTTGAATGTCTCCGGCTCATGAAATAAAGCATATAAGGTAAAAAGTCCGCCGAGCGAACTGCCGACCAGTGTCCTGTCATCCTTTTTAACCCTGTACTTTGATTCAACAAACGGAATGAGTTCTTTTTTTATAAATGCGAGAAAATTTGGACCATTTCCATATTGTCCGTTATGGCTAACATCCGTGGGAGTCAGGTCGCGAGCTCTTAACTTATCGTAATCCGGATTATTCCCGCCCCAGGTAATTCCCACAACGACAATTCCCGGAACAAAACCATCATAGTATTGTTGGCCATAGATTGCCTGAACTAATGTAAAGTCAAACTGAGCATCGAGAAGAAAAAGGACTGGAAATGTTTTTGTGGTGTCGTCATAGCCGCGGGGTAAATTAATATTGAGAACATATTCCTGATTACAAATGGTAGAAGTGATTTTGATTAACTGAGTTCCTGCAATTTCAACCTGTGGCAGGACCGTCGACGAATCTTTCACTTGAGCAATTCCAAGTGTGGAAAAGCTGACCAAAAGTACAAATGAGATGAGAAGACTATTGAATCGACTTTTGAGATTCGGGTAGATGTGGTATGATGTGTTCATGAAGATTTCCTTTCTTAAAACAGATATGTTTATTGGTAAACTCAAGGTACTCGACGTAAACATTAGACGCAATGTTTCGAGTCTACTCGCATCGTAAGGACTCGACCGGATTTGCCGTCGCTGCCTTGATCGCTTGGATGCCCACGGTCAGGAATGCAATGACAAATGCAAAACCGCCTGCAACAAATAACATCCACCAACTTAAAGGTAGCCTGTACGCAAACTCCTGAAGCCACTTGCTCATGAAGTACCACGCTATCGGAATCGCAACGATATTTGACAGAACAACCCATGCCATGAACTTCCTCGAAAGAGTGAACACCACATTCGACGCAGAGGCACCCAAAACTTTGCGGATACCTACTTCTTTAGTCCTCTGCTCCGTAGAAATAGACGCAAGGCCAAACAATCCAAGACACGCAATCATTATCGAAACAAACGAGAAGCACTGGAAGATGGTGCGCATCCGCATTTCGGAAGAATATTGTTTGTTCACGGAATCATTGTAGAAATAGTAATCGAGCGGGACACCAGGCATCTCTGCGTGCCATATCGTTTCGATTGAGGAAATAACACCCTGCGGATTTCCAGGCTTGATCCGAACAGACATGATCTGGTAACGGCCGTCCTGCTGATTGCTATCAGGAATGGTAAAAACCAGAGGTTCGATGGCCGTATGAAAAGAAGCAAAGTGAAAGTCCTTGACCACACCCACAATCCTGCCCCGCTTCGCCCACAAACCCATTTCTTTGTTCAGCGGAGAACTTAGTCCCATTGTCTTCACAGCTGCTTCGTTGATTACGAATGCGCTTGTCCTGTCAGTCGGGTAGTCTTTTGAAAAGAATCTTCCCTGAACCATCTGGAATTTGTAAGTGGCAGCCAAATTAAAGTCAGAATTGAGCACCCAAAAATGCACCTGTTCATTCGCCGGCTCGCCTTCCCAATAAACGCCCTCGGTTCTCGTCAGTGAAGTGCTAATGGGTTCAGAACGTGACACAGTTATGACTTGTGGGTTTGATTCCAATTCATTTTTCATTGACTCAAATTTCTTATTCGCGTCAGCCGTCAGTCGAATGCATATCAAATTCTCTTTGTCGAAACCGAGGTTAGTGTTCATCACAAAAGACAACTGATTGGAAACCACGATCGCGCACAGGATCATGGCAATGGAGGCTGCAAATTGAAAAATGACAAGGCCTGATCCTGTGAACAGACCGCCCGGCTTGAACGTCAAGCTTTTTCGCAGGATCTGGATGGGACTGAATGAAGACAGCAACATGGCGGGATAGAATCCCGACGCGAGACCTGTCCCGATTACGACTGCGATTGAGAGGATCATGAAGGATGTATCCAGGTACCTGATCATCAAGCTTTTTCCAGACAAGGCATTGAATTCTGGGAGGAATAACTCGACGAAGAGAATTGCTAATATGAACGCGATGCAAGAAACGATCAGACTTTCTCCCAGGAACTGAACCATCAGCCTTTTTCTGCTTGCTCCAATCGTCTTCTTGACGGCTATCTCCTTCCTCCTTTTCAGAGACAGAGCCGTCGACAAATTCATATAGTTGATACTTGCAATTAAAAGAATGACTACGGCTATAGCGATGAATATCCGGACATACTTAATGTCTCCTGTTCCCTGAAGGAATTTGATATTGCCGCTGAACAAATGGATTTTTGTAAGCGGAAGAAGCGAATAGCTCAGATTTTCCGTGTTCTGGTTAGGGAAGTTTCTTATCTCGCATTGCCTGATTTTCGACGACAGGCCTTGAATATCGATATTCCCTTCGGTCTCTATGTATGTATGAAACGATTGATCATACCACGTGTCAAAATTGATCCCGATTGACTTAAACCAAGCTGCTGGTAATATGATATGAGACCTGATCTGCGATTCCAACGGCATATCTTCTAGGATACCACTCACTTTTACTAAAGTTTTGCCACCGAAGCCTGAGACGTTGAGCGATTTACCGATAGCATTTTCAGATCCGAAGTATTTTCTCGCTGTCTCTTCGTCTATCACAATCGAGTTCGGATCGGAAAGCACAGTGGATGGATTTCCCTCCTTCAGCTTCAAAGAGAAAAGATCGAAGAAATTGGAGCTCGCGAACAACACATTTTCATCGAAACCAGTGTTCCCATTTTGGATCAAGAACTTAAAAGTCGCAGGCAACTGCATGAAGCTTGTCGATTTGTTGATCTCCGGAAATTCTTCCTTTAAAGCTGGCGCAAGCATTCGGGATGTAACAGCCGTCATTCCGCCGCGATCGCCGCGAAGCACAAGATAGATATGATCGGAATCTTTGAAGAATCTATCATAGCTCAATTCATCCTGCGCCCACAGAAGAATTAATATGGTACACGCCATTCCCGCCGCCAGTCCTGCAATATTGATAAGCGAAAAGACCTTGTGACGGGAAAGATTTCTAAACGCGATCTTGAAATAATTCTTCAACATACCCTTCCTCCAATTCCTAAAAATTAATAATTAATGTTCATTACGGAGGTCCGAAGACTGCCTTTGACGGTACAGCACCTGTATAAATTTCGAGCTCTCCTTCGGCCTAAAGATCTGAATCAACTCCCATGACTTGTCATACTTCTCCAACCCGTCCTGGAGCATTTTGATTCTCCTCTCGATGTCCCATGTCTCGTTGTCCGGTTCCCAGCGGAACGATTCAACACGGAAGTTGTACTGTCTTTTCTTGCCGTTGATTTTCACTTCGATTTCGGCGATTTGCTTATCGACAAAATCTGGAAGCGGAATACTAACATCCTTCATATCAATTCACTCCTTTCGGATTCTTATTCATATCTCAATGATTCGACCGGATTTGCCGTCGCCGGTTCGTATCTCCATGGTAGTCGATAATGCGACAAGTTTTGCTTTGCTTTCTCCAATCTCTCCTTCGGTGATCAGCCTTACTTCACCTTGTTGCAAGTGATTTCTGTTCCGTTTTGGTAGACAACCATCTCATAATCATTTGTTGTTGTGCTTTTCCGAAATGAAAGGGATCCATTAACTTCCTTCACATAGAACTCGCTGTCCGATGTTGGGATCAGCTGAGCCGAGAATTGACCCTGCGCTGCCTTGAGAATGTCCTTTTCAAGATAGACTCTAATTTCAGGACCTCCGATTATTTTGTAAGTCCCTTCATAAGATTTCATTAGCTCCACGGAGGGATTCCCTTTGCCAACAATCTTTGTGCTCATGTCGCCGTTTACAACTGTGTAGGCACACTTCGAACGCAGATTCTCATCTCCAGTAATGAGAAAGTCATCGTTGATTTTCCAGTTAGAATCGAAGAAACCCGTCGCGACGCGGATTTTCTCTTCGGTCGCGCCGATTGTGTAAACAGGAATTTTCCCGTCCATTATGTAGTAATCGAATTCAGAGAGGTCGCCGGAGGAGGGATCGAAAAAGCAAAAACCCGCTCCGGAAGTTGCGGCCACGATGTTGACGTACCTTTCACCGTTGTATGGATTCGGATATATGGCATCAAGAACGGCGTCTTTTGCCTTGAACGATTTACCATCTATCGTGATGGTACTGTCCGTGACCCGAAACGGGACTTTCTCAAAAATCTGTTTCGATACTCTATTCTCAGTCGGTCCACCAAGAAGATAGAGCGAATACTTTTTCATGTCAGCTTCAGTGACATCGACATCTTTCATGGAACGCGGTTCATACTTCTGCCAGTTCTTCCAATAGTTAATGAACTGTTGGGCTTTGGCGTTTATTGCTTTTGTCATCAGTGAATCTTTCGAGATTGTCCCTATGATGATTGCAAAAGGAGTGGTGGTTATGTCGGAGATCATTCCCGCTATTTGGGGAGTCTTATGTAATGGCGCGGGCTTGTAGCTCTTGTCCCGCAATGTTATTCTTCCGTTTGTGACTTTAGTATCCCGCATGTCATTTACATTCCAAATTACTTTCACCGGTTTCTTAGGATCGATCAGTTTCGCTGAGGGAGTAAGTTCAATTTCCAGGACATTTTCCGTCGATAACTTAATTGTATTGTTAATAAGTACTTCAGCTTCCGCTGTAACAAATGAATTTGGATTATCAAGCTGGGTGACTTTCACCCAGTGCGCTGAGGCGTATTTCAGGTCTGCCGATCTTACCCTGACCTTCGCAGGATCTGCATTCCTTTTATGTTCGAGGAACCATGGAATCAGTTGATCATAGTATTCAATGCCTTCATGGCCGAAACCGGGGTATTCATGATATTGAATATCATATCCCCACCGCTGGAGAGTTTTGACGAGGTATCGTGAATTATTGACGTTGACCGATTTATCAATACCGCCGTGGGTAACAAAAACGGGGGTTGTCAGCAAAGCGTCTGCATGTGAAAGAGAACTACTTGCTTCTGCATCAAAAAGAGCACGCCCTGAAAGTTTTGAAATTGCATCCTCACTCATTGCAACATGGTAATCCCATCCACCATAAACCGGGGCAATTGCTGCAAACAATTCGGGATGCCTTGTGCCAACGTTCCATGTTCCACCACCGCCCATGGATTCGCCTTTCAGGTAAACTCTATCTTCATCGATGTTGAATTTCTGCTTAGCGAGTTCTATGCATTTGAGAATATCTTGATCCCCGATTCCCACATAACTTGTGTTGCCTCTTCCGTGTGGTTCCATATAGATGATCGGATATTTATCAACAACAGGATTATGTCTTTGATCGATAGACCACCATTTAACATAAATCGGATTATCACCATTATATCCATGAAGCATTACCACGAGTGCCCATTTCTGTTTCGGATCATATTTCAGAGGAAGAAATGCGCGGCAGAATTGCGGCGTGTTATCAACAGGATCTATATAAGTCAGCCGAACAAAACCTTCGGCATGAACGCTTCCTTTTTTGCCGGCCTTATCAAGTAATAATTCTTCGTATTCCATCAGCGGCGAGTAAAGTTTCTGTATTATGGATGAATCGATTTTGTTTGGATCGAAATTAAATCTTTGGGTCAGCATTTCGCCAAGCATCCTGTGATGATAGTCTTCCGGTGTTTTCGGATTCTTAGGAACGTTTGATAAGAGTTCTTTCGCTTCCTTTATAGCATCTCCCTTATACCAATAAAGATAAGCAGTCATTATCTGCCCGTGAGTGTCATGGCTTTTAAAATATATATCGTAAACTCCGTCAGACCATTTTTTTGTGTCGAACGCAATCCGCTCTCCACGCTTAGCCAATTTTTCGGCAATGACTTTACCCCCGGCAACAACTGCTTTTACATCAACATCGAATTCTTGAATTTCCGGGTTGAGCGTTCTGTCAGTTTTTATAATCAGTCTATCTTTCGCGCCGCTTTCTACGATACTAGGTGATAATTTGAAATCATCGGTAAGCGAAAATTTATCCGGTTCAATAATTCGAAATTGAAATCCCCATGTCCACCCATCATGAACCGATTTAATCAGAATTGAATTCTCCCCTTTTACCATGTCAACTTCAATCTGATTGTCTTCCAGTGCGGCTTGGTAATCCTTTCTGCTTTCATAAATAAGTTTTCCGTTAACCCAGAGCTTATTGCTGTTGTTCTGGGCAAACGATAGGATTACCTTCCCATCATTTTCTCTTTTCACTTTTGCAAATGCATAAATAACTTTGGTGTTAAATTCGCCCTCTTGAAGAATATCAAAAAAATTGATGTAATTATACGGCGAGTGATAATTTTTCCATTCAAATGTTCCACCGTCTGGAAGTTTGTGAATCAAGCCAGGCTCAGGCTTAATTCCCAATTCGCCGCCATGGTCTTGAAGAAAATCCGTTGTATATCCCTTGTCGTTCTGATTTGGGAATCCGCCTACAACAAGCCAATCTTGAATAAATCCGCCGGTCGCTGTTCCACAGGGAAAACGTGTCTCATCTTTTAGAGAGGTCTGTGCCATGGTGCTTGTAGCTGCAGCTAATAAAACGATGAGAATTAGAATTCTCATGCAAAAATGCTTACTCATGATCCGTCTCCATCTTTCTTTTTGATTATATTATCTATTTAATAATAACCCGATTTATTTTTGCTCTGTTAACTCATTCATAACGTAACGACTCGACTGGATTTGCCGTCGCCGCTTTGATCGCGTTTGAACTCACTGTCGCAAGCGCAATTATCAATGCCATGGCACCTGATGCCACAAAAATCCAGATTCCAATTGTCGTTTTATACGCAAAGTCCTGAAGCCACTCGTCAATCACGTAGTAAGCCAGCGGCCAGGCAATGACATTTGCAATCACGATCCATCTTGTGAATTCTCTCGAAAGCATGAAAATAATGTCGGAGACGGATGCGCCGAGAACTTTTCTCACGCCGATTTCCTTCGTTCGCTGTTCCGTTGCAAACGCTGCCAGCGCGAAGAGTCCGAGACATGCAACGAAGATTGTCAGGAAGGAGAACACCAGAAAAACATTTCCGAGCCGCTCGGCTGAATCGTACCCTCTTTCAAAATCATTGTCGAGGAAGCTGTATTCGAATGGCATGTTTGGAGCGACCGCTTCCCATTCAGACTTGATCATGGAGATAGTCCCCTTCAGATCGCCGGGCCGCATATGAACAACGACGAAGGAATTCGGGATGAAATACGATTTCGAGCTTTGGTTGAACAAAGCAAATGGCGTGATCGGAGAATACAGATCCATGAAATTGAAATCTTTAACGACTCCGATGACTCTGTATTTCACGTTGTTACTCAAATAAGTCACAAATTTCCCGATTGGGTCCGAGAACCCGAAGTCCCTGACTGCCGCTTCGTTCAGGATGACGCTTGCAGAATCATTGTACCCTCTTGCAAACCCCCTTCCTTTGACTACCGTCAGCTGCATTGTGTTGATGAAGTTATCGTCCGTCATATATGATAGAAGGTCGACATTCCTGTTCTCCTTTCCTTCTATCTCGTATCCGTCCTCGAACCCGTACGAAGGAGGAACTCCGGTGGAAATCGATGCATCGACGATTTGAGAGTGGGACTTGAGCCTGTCCCTGAATGCTTCGGCATGGTCGCCTAGTCTATTGTTTTCGTTCGAGATAATCATAAGGCCGCTTTTGTTGAAACCGAGATCGGCCCGCCGGACAAAATCCATTTGCTCCTTCACGAGAAGCGTGCATGTGATAAGCCCGATCGCAATTGCAAACTGGGCAATGACAAGGACGTTCTCTTAGCACCATCTTTCTGGAAGAGAGTCCACTTCTCCCTTTTATGACCGGGACCGGTCTCAAAGCGGACAGATAGAACCCCGGGTAACTTCCCGAGACGACTCCAACAAAAAGTCCAAGCAATATCATGGCTGGCAGAAGCCACCATGGATGAAGGAGGCTGAAGGCAAGTGATTTCCTTGTCAGCTCATTGAAAAGCGGAAAAATCGTCTCGACCAGGAAGACTGCTATTATCAATGCGAGAAAGCTCAAGAGGAGAGATTCGACAAGAAACTGGACGACCAATGCCTTCCTTGCAGAGCCGAGAACTTTTCTTACGCTTATTTCTTTTGCGCGGCTGCCGGAATGCGCAGTGGTGAGGTTCATAAAATTGATCGAGGCTATGGCAAGGATCAGTATGGCGATGACCGACAGTAGGTAAACCTGTGTCCGGCTTCCAAGCGGGCCAAGGCGATTCCCAACCAGCGACGAGCCGAGATAGACATCGGTCAATGGCTGCAATACAAAATGCCAGTGCCCGCCCCTCTTTATCATATCGTCGTAAGAATAGCCTAAGCGCTTTAGGCCTGCGGGGAGATACTTTCTTTCGAGCTCTGAAATTTTCGGCTGCACGACGCAGGCGGTAACACTCTTCCTCAACTCAACATAAGTCGTAACCTGCATCCAGACCCAGCTCCAATCACGCCACGCGACTTCAGGATATGATGACATCGACGTCAGCATATCAAACTGGATCTGCGAATTGTGCGGGACGTCCCGGACAACGCCCGTCACCTTGAAGAGATTTTGATAAACGCCATAATGGTTCTTCTCATTTTCGCCAATGATCAGGCTCTTGCCGATCGGCGAAGCGTCACCGAAGTATTTATGTGCCATGGATTCGGTCAGAACTACGCTGTTCGGCTCCTTCAACGCCGTCTCGGGATTGCCGGAGATCAATGGGTATGTGAAAAGCTCGAGGAAATTGGAATCGGCTGCGACAATTCCTTCTTCGTCAAAGAACCTATCGCCCTCGCGTACGACAGACCTCAGCATTGGCCTGAGCCGCGTGGCAGCGACAACTTCAGGTACATCGCTCAACATTTTCCCCGCGAGAGGCGGCGGCGTGCCAGGTCCGACTCCTTCCGTGCCGTTCCATTTGAAATCCCAATTCACCCTGTAGAGTTCATCGGCTCTCGAATTGAAACGATCATAGCTGAGCTCATCCTGAACCCAAAACAGGATCAGAATGGCGGATGCCATCCCGATTGCCAGACCCGCCATATTTATGAAGGCGTATAGTTCATTCTTGGAAATGTTTCTCAAAGCAATCTTCAAATAGTTCTTTATCATGTTTTACCTGCTCGTATTTTCATTCATATCTCAAGCTTTCCACCGGATTTGCTGTTGCCGCTTTGATCGCCTGAACGCTAATTGTAGCCAGTGCAACCAGTAAGGCAATTCCGCCGGCTAAGGCAAACATCCACCAGGTCATTTCAATTTTGTAAGCAAAATCTTGCAACCACCCGGATAAAAAGTAATAGGAAACCGGTATGGCAACAGCATTTGCAAATATTACCCACTTTGAAAAGTTTTTTGTTAAGAGCAGTATTATCTCCATTACCGACGCTCCAAGCACTTTCCTTATTCCTATTTCTTTTATTCTTTGTTCGGTCTGATAAACAGACAAGCCGAAAATACCCATGCATGAAATAATAATTGCAAGAATAGAAAATATATTTATCAATGCAGCAAGATTTTCTTCTTTTTTATACATAGAAGCGAAATAATCATCGTAAAATCCTAAATCAATTTGATAATCAGGACAGACTTCTTCCCAAACACTTTTGATATAGTCTATTGCTTTACTAATCGGGCCCGAAACTCTCATGGTTATATAATTAGCGTCCTCACCATTGCCGTACATTAGAACCAGCGGACTTGTTTTGGAGTAAAGAGAGGAATAGTTAAAATCTGAGACTACTCCAACGACCATACTGCCCATTATTTCATGATTTTTAATTTCTCCGTTATCAAATTTCTTTAATGCTTCTTCATTTACGAGACATGCTTTGCTAACCTTCGGCAGAAAAGTAGCCGCACCAGGGTTCCCGTATGCATCACCCGGAAGTAGATTACGACCTCTAATTATTTTGAAACCAAAAGTTTCAAGTGTTGCAGAATCAATTACCATAGTATTATAACCGTTCAAAACCGTTTGTATATCTCCGGGGATTCCTGAAGTTTCAGTAAGAGATTTAATTCCGTGATACTGCATCAACTCGTCTGATAATGCTTTAGCCTTGCCTGCCATAGGGTTTATCTTCAAATAAAGGAGGTGTTCGGTATTGAAACCCAAGTCCCTGTGTTTAACGAAATCAATTTGTTTTGAAATAACAATAAGTCCACAAATTAAAATAATTGCAGCAGCGAACTGAAACATAATAAGGAAGCCCCGTGATTTTTCCCCGGTCATTTTCAAGTATGGATTGGATTTGAACAACTGTAACGGTGACGAGCCAGACAATATTATTGCGGGGAACAACCCGGTTATTATACTAAGAAACAAAATGAAGACTAAAAGCAATAGCAGAAAATTTATATCCGTAAAAACCTGAAACGTTAAAGACTTTTCGACAAATTTATTGAAGTACGGCAAAAACATTTCGGCAATTACTATTGATAAAAGGGAAGCAATAATGCAGACAAAAGCCGATTCAATTAATAGTTGCATAATTAAACTTTTTCTTTCGGCTCCTAGACATTTTTTAACTCCAAGTTCCTTTAAACGGTATTTGTACGAAGCAGTCGCCAAGTTTATAAAGTTGACAACCGACAGCAGCAATATCACAAATCCTATAACCGATAAGATTCTTATCAGTTCGCTGTTGCCGTGAAAAAGGTCATAATCCTGAAAATCCGTATTCAGATAGTTGGTTTTAAGCGGAACGAGTGCTACCTGTTTTGGATAAAGAAAGTCGTCGACTTTACCGAAATCGGAAATCTGTTTTTCAATTGTCTTTATGTCTGCATAATTCTTTAATTCAACAAAGATATTAAAAAAATATTTGTATCTTTTTTCGTTCGCATTACCGAAAGTCATCACCGACATTCTGCATGCCAGCCTTTGCTTGACGGAATTATCAAAGCTAACAAATAAGTCGCCGTCAAAGCTTATGTTGTCTGGTAAATCCTTTACAACACCGGTAACCGTCATATTTAACTTATGATCAAGCTCTAAAACCTTTCCAACTACATCGGTAGTTCCAAAAATTCTTTCGGCAGTTGTTTCTGTTAGAACGACGTTGTCAATTCCATTTAGTGCAGTTTTAGAATTGCCAGATATAAAGCGAACATTAAACATCTCAAAGAAATCAGGATCGACACTGAGCATACTTTTAATTTGAAAGACTTTGTTGTTAACGTTTGCGTCAACCCCGAAATGGTCCATCATACAAACATTTTTTATTTCCGGCATGCTTGCCAGAATTTGGTCCTTCAATCTGTAATCAATACCATACGTTTTTGCAACATTATCTGCCAACCTGAAAATGTCATCGACGTTTTTAATGCTGTGATTGTAATTCATTTCATAATACAGATACTGCCCAATAAGCAGCATAAATGCTATCCCGAATGCCAATCCGGTAATATTTATAAATGAAAAAAGCTTTCGTCTTCTGATATTTCGTATGGTTGATTTCAGATAATTCTTTAACATAGCCCCTCCTTGTGTAAATTATTCATATCTCAAACTCTCCACCGGATTTGCCGTCGCAGCCTTGATGGCGTGAGAGCTGATCGTCAAAATCGCTATGACCAGAGCCACAGTGCCCGATGTAAGAAACATCCAGATGCTCATCTCAATCCTATACGCAAAATCGTTCAACCAAGAGTTCATGACGTAATAAGTTAGAGGCCACGCAATCACATTTGCCACGAATATCCACCTTGCGAATTCTCTTGAGAGCAGTAACATGATTTCATAGACCGATGCGCCAACGACTCTGCGGACAGCGATTTCTTTTCTTCTTTGTTCAAGCAAATATGAAATTAGTCCCAGCAAGCCGGCGCAGGTTATGAGAATCGCGATTATCGAAAAACTCAAAACGGCCCGCTGGAATCTGACATCATTGCCATACATTTGATCAAGATCATCCGAAAGAAATGTATATCGGAAGGGGCAGTCAGGATAAATTGAATTCCACATCGCATTAACTGAAGCTACGGCGTCGCTTCCCGATCCTGACTTAATTCTTATCAAAAAATAATCCAGACCTTCTTCAGAAAGCCTGATTACCAAAGGTTGAATATTGTCATGGAGCGAGGAAAAATTAAAATTCTTTACGACACCAATGACAGTTCCATGCTCTATGCCTGCTCCCGAAAGCTGCTTACCCAGTCCATCTTTCCATCCAAATCTCGATATGGCAGCTTCATTCACAACAAACGAACTTGTGGAATCACTCGCGATTGATTTATCGAACCACCTTCCCTCTTCCAGTTTGAGCCCTAGTGTGGAAAGGCCATCGTGGTCGACAAAGATCGTCGCGAAATGATATGACTCGCCCGCTGGCGCTCCTTGCAGGCGGAAAGTGTAATTGTCGTAGATCGAATTAAGCGAAGAAGATATTCCCGACGCATCGACGACACCCGATAGTTTCTTCACACCGTTTTCAAAAGCAAGTCTCTGACCCGGTGCGTCATCGTCTTCCAAAGGAATCACCAACATATTTTCCTTATCGAATCCGAGGTTCCTGCCATGAATATAACTCAACTGCTTGAGGACGATAATTGTCGCAGTTATCAAGAAGATCGTCACGACAAACTGAAGGCTGACCAGAACAGAACGAAGATGCGAACGAGCTGAGTTGAGTTTGAAGGATCCTCTGAGAATGTGACCCGGCTCAAATGAAGAAATAAACAGCGCCGGATAACTTCCCGTTACAAAGCCCACAAACAGAAAAATCGTTAGCAGATAGATTATTAATGCCGGATTGTCGAATAAGCCGAACGATAGATGTTTCTCTGTGAGCGAATTGAGAACCGGGAGGATTATCTCGGCTACAACTGAACCGGCACCTAATGCGATTGCCGTAGTCAGAAATGCCTCACCCAAAAATTGCAAGGCGAGTTTTTGTTTGCTTGCTCCGAGAACTTTTCGGACCCCTACCTCCCTCGCTCGCCGTGCAGACCGTGCCGTTGACAAATTGATAAAGTTGATGCATGAAATCAGGAGAGTAAGAAATCCTATAATTGAAAAAGTCCAAATGTAACTCATGCTGCCGGGCTGTTTCATTTCATCATCAAGGTCAGAATGTAAATGAATACCCGGCAACGGTTGAAGAAATAGTCCTGTCCTCTTTGCCCTTGCCTCTCCCGCGTATTTTGTTATCATGGCTGTGAAGTTGTTTTCGAGAGCCGTGGCTAAGTTCCGGTTGGGAATATCAACAAACGTGTAGATTGAACTAATATAGCCCCAGTCTTCCAGTTCCGCCCGCTGCTCTTGCGACATGGTTAGGTATGAAATGACAAAATCAGCGCTTATGGTCGAGTTATCTGGAAAACCTTTGAGGATTCCGGTTACTCGTAATGGTTGCTTATTGTCAAGGACAATCGTTTCACCCACGGCGTCTGTATTTCCAAAATATTTTAGGGCCATTGATTCTGTCAGAATGACCGAGTTCGGAGCTCGAAGCGCAGTCGAGCGGTCTCCGTAGAGAAGAGGAAAGGAAAACATTTGTAGAAAGCCGTCTTCAGCGTAAAGGACATTCGGTTCGTAAAGTTTCTTTTCGCCGATGCCAAGAAGGACTGGCTGGTCTGCTGACATGATTCGTTCGACTCGCAACCCGGGATACTCGCTTCTCAGAGCAGTCGCGACACTTGCCGACGTTGTTGCGGTCTTCTGCAGCCCAGAGGCGGTCGTCAACTCGTTCGCTACACGGTAAATGTGCCCGGCATTCTTTTCGAATGAATCAAAGGAGAGCTCGCTCTGAACAAACAGAAATACCAGGATGCAGCTTGCAATCCCGATGGTCAGGCTGCTCACATTCACTATCGCCAACAATTTGTCTTTGAAAAGATTTCTTAAGGCAACCCTGATGACATTTCTTATCATGTGCTACTCCTCCTCATACATATATCTCAACTTCAACCAATGAATCCTTATTCATACGTTCGCGATTCCATCCCGCGAAGTCGTGTTATCGAGTTTACTCATATCTCAAACTCTCCTTGCCGCCTTTCGGCATCTCGTCATCTTTATTCATAACGCAAGGACTCCACCGGATTTGCTGTCGCGGCTTTGATGGCGTGCGAGCTGACAGTGAGCAACGCGACGATAAATGCCAGACTACCAGAGGCGATAAAAATCCATAGACTGATGTCTATCCTGTAAGCGAAGTTCTTGAGCCAATTGTTCATGACATAATAAGCCAACGGCCACGCGATTACGTTAGCGATTAAAACCCACTTCGCAAATTGTGCGGACAAAAGTGCGATGACCTCTGGAACAGACGCGCCGAGCACTTTTCTGATTCCGATTTCTTTCGTTCTCTGCTCTGTGATGAACGCCGCCAACCCTAAAAGACCGAGGCACGCGATAATGATCGCAAGCACCGAAAATGCGCCGGCGATCTCACTTGTCCTTTGGTCTGCCGCGTAGAGACTCTGCAAGTTATCATCAAGAAAGTTGTAGCTGAATCCTTCATTCCCCGCATATTTTTTCCAGACTTTTTCAATGAATGATATCGCACTCAAGTGATCTCCGGATCCAAGGCGAACTGTGACGAATCGCCCAGCATAGCCATTCTCCGGAAGCAGGCGAATCACAATGGGGCGAATCGGATCGTGGAGCGATTGATAATTGAAATCTTTTACAACTCCAATTATTTCAAATCTTCGTTCGCCCGCTTTTGTCTCACCCGGCAATACGAGGTATCTGCCGAGAATATCTTTCACACCGAAAGCTCTCTCAACTTCCTGATTAACGACGATTGCAGTTGTGTCTGAAGGATGTTCCTTTGAGAAAAATCTTCCGTCTGCCATCTGCAACCCATACGTCTTCGAAAAATTAAAATCACAAAACATTGTTTGAAGGTCTTCAAGCTTTTCCGCACGTGTCCCCTCGAGCCAGAAAGCGCTGTCCCCTCCCTGATTACCCGGAATCGCGTTTGAGTTCGTGGCACTCACGACATCCCCATTCGCTCTCAGTTCATCTTCAAAGGACTTTATCTGATTGAAAAGGTCATCAGTCCTATTGATTACCACGGTTTCTTCCTTGTCAAATCCAAGATCTTTTGTCTGGACATATTTCAATTGAGCATAGATAACAAAAGTCCCTATGAACAGGACAATCGAGATTGCGAACTGGAAAACAACCAGCCCATTTCTCAAGAACGACTTTCTACCTCCTTTCTTCGTTTCCGATTTGAGAACATCAATTGGTCGAAAAGAGGATAAATAGAAAGCGGGATAACTTCCTGCGATGACTCCGACAAGAATCGCCAGGCAAAAAAGTAAGGGAATTGAAAATGGATTACTGGATAAATCGAGACTCATCTCCTTGTGCGAGAGATCATTGAATAAAGGGAGGAGAATCTCGACGATTCCGACGGCAACCACAACAGCTACTCCACTCATCAGAACCGATTCTGCCATGAACTGCCCGACAAGATGCAAGCGAGGCGATCCGAGTGTTTTTCTTATTCCAACTTCCTTCGCTCGTTTCTCGGACCTGGCTGTCGCAAGGTTGACAAAATTGATGCAGGCGATCAGCAGTATCGCCACTGCAATCGCCGAAAACATGTACACATAATAGATGTTGCTATTAGGCTCAATCTCATAATCCAGATGAGAAGAAAGATGAATTGAAGTAAGAGGCTGCAGCATGTATCCATATCTGTTACCCGCGGACAAAAACTGATCCAGCGAAATTCCCGTGACGGCTTTCAACTGAGGCCCGGCATGAGTGCGGAATTCTTCATTGAGTTTGCGCTCGAAATCAGCGGGATTAGTTCCCTTGCGCAGAAGAAAATACGTGTAATAATTGTTGCTCAGCCAATTGGGATTTCTGCTATCCTGGAGCGTGGTCAGCGAGCCAATGAAATCAGGATGGAAATGTGAATTGCGGGGAACTTCTTTAATGACTCCTGTGACCATGTAATCATTCTGCTTGTCCATGTTCAAAATCTTTCCGACTGGATTCTCATTGCCAAAGTATTTGTGCGCCGTGGATTCGGTAATTATCACAGTGTTCGGTTGAGTGAGCGCGGTTTTCGGGTTGCCTTCAACAAAAGGAAGTGTAAAAACATTAAACAAAGTTGAGTCGGCCCAGAAGAATCTTTCTTCACTAAAGGTCTTATTCTCATATCGCATCACTGGGAATCCCGCTTTATGTAACCTTGCATATGCGGCAACTTCCGGAAAATCGTGATAAACTGAAGGCCCCATTGGAGCACAGCTCAACGCTGCTTTTATGTCATGGCCGTTCACAGTCCCTAAAACTGTTGGACGATAAATCTGATCCGCAAATTCATTTTGCCGATCATAGCTCAACTCGTCTCGCACAAAAAGCATGATCGAAATGCAGCAGGCGATGCCGACCGCAAGTCCAACGATATTTATAAATGAAAAAGCCTTATAGTTCCTGAGGTTTCTCAACGCGACGCGCAAGTAATTCTTAATCATGACTTCTCCTTTTTAAGCGCAAAGTGCAGAGGGCATGGTACAAACGTTCTCACGCTTTGCTCATTGCCCTCCGCGCTATACTCACTTTTCAATCCACCCATCTTTCAATCTTATTATTCTGTTACCGTACGCAGCGTTGGTTTCCGAGTGCGTTACTTGAATTATTGTGGTTCCATGCTTGTTCAATTCCTTTAACATCTCCATTATTTCCTTCCCTTGGTCTGAATGAAGATTTCCCGTCGGCTCATCAGCAAGAATTAACTTTGGTTCCGCAATGACCGCTCTGGCGATTGCCACAAGCTGCTGCTGCCCGCCCGAAAGCTGATTCGGAAACAAATCCTTCTTCGCAACCATTTTAAACCTATCCAGCGTCTCGGCGACTCTACCCTTCCTATCATTTGCTTTTACTTTCTGGTACAGGAGCGGCGTCTCAAGGTTTTCATAGACTGTCAGCTCATCGATGAGATGGTAACTCTGGAAAACAAACCCGATATAAGTTTTGTGAAGCTCCGTCAGCTTCTTCTCACTCATCCTGTGAACCGGCTCATCGAGGAAATAATATTCACCATTTGATGGCGCGTCTAACATTCCGACGATGTTCAGCAGGGTTGTTTTCCCGGAACCTGACGGGCCCATGATGGAAAGGAACTCGCCTTCTTTGACTTCGAGATTGATGTTTCTAAGAACGTAGGTCTTGATGACCTTGTTTGAGTAGTACTTTTCGATACCAGCTAGTTTTATCACTTCTTACTCCGGCTTGATGCAAAGATTTTAGACGTGGAATTTTTCCTTGTAATTCTCCGTCACGACATGCCCGTCGAACAGATGTATGATTCGATGTGCAAACTCCGAATCATGAGGCGAGTGTGTAACCATGATAATCGTCGTACCACCTTCGTTCAGTTGTGTCATGATGCTCATAACTTCCTCGCCGTTTGCAGAGTCCAGGTTACCCGTTGGCTCGTCTGCGAGGATCAGAGTCTGGCTTCGCGACAACTGCCCTGCTGACAGCAACCCGCTGCTGCTGACCGCCGGACAACTGCTGCGGGAAATGATCTCTTCGATGCATTATTTGCATTCTCTCGAGAACTTCTTCAACCATCTTCTTCCTTTCGGAGGACGAAACTCCAAGATAAAGGAGCGGCAGCTCAACGTTCTCGAACACGGTCAGCTCATCTATCAAATTGAAACTCTGGAATACGAAGCCAATATTCTTTTTTCGTAAATTGGCCCGCTGCCTCTCGGTATATTTGGAAACTTCTTCACCAAGAAAATAATATTGCCCCTCGGATGGATTATCGAGCATTCCGATCAAGTTCAGCAGGGTTGATTTTCCACAGCCCGAAGGACCCATAATCGCAACGAATTCCTTTTCCTTGATCTCGATGTTAACATTATCAAGAGCCGTGGTTTCTACTTCTTCCGTGGTGTAAAGTTTCTTGAGGTTGCTGGTTTTTATCATGGTTTCTCCTTTTCAGCTATTTGATCACTAATTCATTTACGTCTCCAAAATTGTCATACGATGAAGTGACAACTCTGTCTCCTGATCTCAGGCCATTGAGCACTTCAAAGAAGTCAGGATTCTGGCGTCCAAGAATTATGCTTCTCTTTGTCGCCACTTTGCCCGACTTGTCGAGTGCAAAAACCCATTGGCCACCGGTCTTCTGGTAGAATCCACCTCGCGGCAAGAGTAGCGCCATGGTACGTTCACTCAACTGCAATCGTATCTGCAATGTTTGACCTCGTCTTATTCCGTCAGGGACTTTGCCGTCAAATTCCATATCGACCTGAAACTTACCGCTCGTAACTTCTGAATAGACTTTTGTCACCACAAGATTGTATGTCTTCCCGTCGATATCAGTCGACGCACGCAGACCTTTCGTCACGCGAGCAATATAAAACTCATCTATGTCTGCTCTTACTCTGAAACCATCAAGTGCATCTATCTGTCCGATCTGGTCTCCCGGATTTTTCGACTGTCCCGTCTCAGCATCCAACGACGTCAACTGTCCGCTTATCGGAGCTCTGACAGTCAGGTTATCGATATTCTCCCTTATCAACTCAAGATTTTTTTCCAGGCGCTCAATGGAAGAAGATATTCTGCGTCAACTGGGCCTGCTTCAGAATCGAATCTGCCCCGAAGCTCTGGTATGCCAATTTTTGCTGCTCGATTGCCATGTGATAGTTATTTTCTGCCTGCTCATAATCCTGCTGCGAAATTAGATTTTTCTCTTTCAGTTTCTTCTGACGATCGAAAATTTCTTTTGAATTGATTAGAGCGTAGTTCGCCGCCACCAACGCATTTTGAAGTGCGTTGCTGTTTTGCTCGATCTGAAGTCTCGTATTCCGAGCATCATTAATTTGTTGATATGTATATGTCTCGTTCTGAAGCGCACTAAGTTGAACATTGCTATTTGACAACCGTAAAATTCTATCGCCCTTCTTGAGCATCGCACCTTCTTCCACAAATTTTTTCTCGACTATACCGCCAAGTATCGCGTCGAGATAGAAGGTGGTACGCGGAAGCACGTTCCCCGTTACCGGGATGAATTCCTGAAAGTCGCCTTCGGCTACGGTTGAAATTGTAATCTTGTCGGCTTCGACATTCAGTTTTGCTCCGGTATCCAAAAGGATTAAGATAATTAGAAATAGGAACAGAGCACCGCCGCAACTGTAAATCCAGAAGCGTCCTTTCTTGTATAACGGTTTCTTTTCAATTTTCTTATCCAATGCTGAACCTATGATTTATCTTGATGCGTTCCTTCTGATACACCTATTCATGTCTTAGGAATTGCAACTGGCGTGCCCCCATATATCCATGCAAAAACAATAAGGAATACAACTTTTCAAATCAGATTTGCTTATTTCGATTTTTATTGCAATGTTTGAGTGTCCGGAAACGGACGGTGGTGTTCGGAAATGAACAGTCGTCCAAGAAAAAATCGCAAATTCAATGGAACCGATTGATTCTGACGGAACAACTTTTGCAGAATTACATGGGACATTGGGATCTATGACAAGCAAATCTGGAAAAATCCTGATCATCGACGACGACGAAGATATTTTGTACTCCGCCCGTCTCTTGCTGAAGCAACATTATTCGATAGTCCGCATCGAGAAAGACCCCGACCAGATCCCTGTCATTCTGAAAGAGGAGCGCTATGATGTCATCCTCCTCGATATGAATTTCTCAGGAGACGCGACGAGCGGAACTGAAGGTTTTAGTTGGCTAAAAAAAATTCTTGAAATCGATCCAGCATCTGTTGTTGTGCTTATCACTGCCTATGGAAACATAGAGATGGCCGTTAACGCAATAAAAGGAGGCGCGACAGATTTTGTACTGAAACCCTGGCAAAATGAAAAACTTCTTGCGACCATCTCTTCAGCGATGAGGCTCAGCGAATCAAAGAAGGAAATCGAGGACCTTCTATCCAAACAAAAACAACTCACGTTCGATCTTGACAGCCAATTCCATGACATAATCGGCGTCTCAGAAGAAATGAAAACACTGTTCAGCACAATTCAAAAAGTTGCAAAGACAGATGCGAATGTGTTGATTCTTGGGGAAAATGGTACAGGCAAAGAGTTGGTGGCACGTGCAATTCATAGACAATCCAAGAGGAGCGAACAAATATTTTTAAGCGTTGACATGGGTGCCATCAGCGAATCACTTTTTGAAAGCGAACTGTTCGGTTACACGAAAGGCGCATTCACTGACGCAAAGGAAGATAAGCCTGGACGATTTGAGATTGCTTCTGGAGGAACTTTGTTTTTAGATGAAATCGGAAATCTCACTCCAAATCTTCAGGTGAAACTCCTTGCCGTTCTCCAGAATAGGCATGTCACAAGACTCGGTGCAAATATCCCGCGACCGATCAATATCCGTCTTGTCTGTGCCACGAACCTTCCGGTTTCAGAGTTGAAATCTGAAAATCGTTTCAGGCAGGATCTACTTTATCGCATCAATACAGTCGAGATGCAGCTTCCGCCCTTGAGGAAACGCGCTGAAGACATTCCTTTGTTAGCTGACCACTTCCTGAAGATGTATTGCCGTAAATACAACAAGACGCAAAAGCTGTTGGGTATCGATGCGCTGGGTAAATTAAAGAGTTATAGCTGGCCAGGGAATGTGAGAGAGCTTCAACACACACTCGAAAGAGTCGTAATAATGAACGAATCCGATGTACTTCAATCGGAGGATTTCATTTTTCTGTCTGGGGATAATCGGGCCGACGGGACTGCCATTGACAATTTCCATCTCGATGAAGCCGAAAAAATGCTCATCATCAAGGCAGTGACCAAGCACGATGGGAACCTCACTAAAGCCGCAAAAGAGTTAGGAATTACCCGCGCAGCGCTTTACAGGAGGCTTGAAAAATATGGTCTTTAAAAGATTTAGCGTCGCAGTATTAATCCGAACCGTTTTCATTTGCCTATCTACATTCCTTCTGATTTATATTCTCACGAAGACCAGCTTCATTGCTACACCTTTCATAGTGGCACTGCTTATAGTCGCACAAATATTCTCCATGATCCACTATGTGCAAAAGACAAACCGGGACATTGCAAGGTTCTTTGATTCAATAAAGTATTCTGACTTTTCACAGAGCTTCAGATCAAGCGTAAGAGGCTCATCGTTCGAGGAGCTTAGTACTGCTTTTTCGGAAGTAATTGATGAATTCAGGAAGGCCCGTGCCGAAAAAGAGGAGCACTATCGCTATCTACAGATTGTGGTACAGCACGTTGGAATAGGACTTCTGGCTTTTACACAAGATGGAGATGTGGAGCTGATAAACACCGCGGCAAAGAAGTTGCTTAGAGTTCACGGCATCGATAATATCTCTGAACTCTCCAGGGTCAGCCCGGCACTCGTCGCAGCATTACGCGAAATAAAATCTGGCGACAAAGTACTGGTCAAGATTGTGGCAGAGAATGAACTGTCGCAATTATCAATCTATGCCACCGAATTCAAATTGAAGGAAGACCATTACACTCTTGTTTCGCTCACGAACATCCAGAGCGAATTGGAAGAGCGCGAGATGGAAGCCTGGCAGAACTTGATCCGCGTCCTGACGCACGAAATCATGAATTCAGTTACTCCAATCATTTCGCTTTCTTCGACGGCAAGCTCATTACTTGAAGGGATGGCGGAAAGTACGGATGAAATGAAACAGGGAGCAGATGACGCGAATAGCGAGACTCTCCAGGATGTCAAAGGCGCTCTCGATACGATTTCAAAAAGGAGCGAAGGCCTGTTGCATTTTGTGGACGACTATAGAAATCTCACCCGCATCCCAACTCCAAATTTCCAGGCGATCAAGCTTATCGATCTCTTCGCAAGGATCGAAAAACTATTTTCTGACAGGTTTCATCTCAGGAAAATTTGGTACACTTACTCGACCGATCCGCCGAATCTCGAATTGACCGCCGATCCAGATTTGATCGAGCAAGTTTTGATTAACATGGTGCTCAATTCGATAAGCGCACTTTCATCAGCCACCTCTCCGATGATAAAACTCTTTGGCAAGATCGACGATCGCGGTGCGACAATAATCCAAGTCATTGATAATGGTCATGGGATTCTGGAAGAACTGCAAGAGAAGATATTTATACCTTTTTTCACGACTCGTAAGGAGGGTTCTGGAATCGGCTTGAGTCTCGCGCGTCAGGTAATGCGCGCTCACAAAGGCGGGATCACCGTACACTCCGTTCCAGACAAAGAGACAGTGTTTACGTTGAGGTTCTAAAACCCCTTATCACGAGTGAGATTGTACGCAACAATCTCAATAAATGCAGACCTAATGGAATCAGCACGCTCCATCTTCTGTATCCGCATAGAACTCCTTATCGGAATGTTCAGCTTGCTATTCACATCTACCATGTAGAGCCTATCCCACTTGTCCTGCACATTCAATGGCTTCGATGTCTTCCCCTGATTTCATTTGCGAATGCCAAAGCTTGCCTTTCATCATTAAACCAATGAGACGAAACTCTTTTCTTGAACCACGCGAACTTTGTCCATCGCCGTACGATCCATGAAGAGGGATCTGAGTCACGATAAATCAATTCAATGAAGCAATCCCGGGCGCTCGATACGATTATTTTTTTCAAACCCTTTCCAAGAATAGACTGAATGCGTGGCGATCAACCACGTGCTAATCGAAGTGTAACGACTTCGCAATATCTTCGACAGCCTTACGCTCATCCTTCCAGACATCTTCGCGGTCTCTTAGTTCATTCGCTTGCTTTGATGTGTACTGATCGTACAGAATATTCGTTAATGCCACCACCTTCTTCAGGATCGGCATATACCCGCCGACTTCTTGAAGGGAGCAATGTACCACAAGGAACGCTCTTTCGACGCTTGTTTCCTGTAATGACAAAGGTTGTCCCACATTCGAGGCTTTCCACTCCTGCTCAAATACATTTCTCCACATCATCGGTGGAATTCCCGACAATTCAAAATACACTTGATACATTGTCTCTGACCCGATCATTCTTCGGGTTTTGTCTGTGTTGAGACCAATAATTCGTATGTCAGTTGTGGACTCCTCAGAAGAATGCGGTTTAGTTTCGACCATATATCACCCATTTTAAAATGAACAGACCGAATTTGACGGAGGACCTTACGAAAGATATTCACCGGCATTTGATGCGGCTTCCTTTCGTGCCGTCCTTGAATAAGAATATCAATGATTCGTGTGAAAGGGAATCGACCGAAAGGATGAAAGAGTAGTTAGCTCTTCCTGCGTCGAAAACGTCCTTCGTCGTGTCAACGAATTCTCTGCGCTGGTCTTCCGGCGTGTTGATTGAGCCACTCGAGCATGGCGTGAATACTGCCCGGTGGCCAGCGCAATAGACGAATCGGCGGCACCGTAATACATCCGAATTGTATCACCATCGGGGGCAATAGTGTACCCGCATGGGAAGACCACGTCGTCGATGTCACCGAGTCGCTCATACGATTCTTCCGGGCCAAACATCCATTCATCGCTACGTAATAGGCAATGCTCCGGGGCACTCAAATCAAACAATGCAAGACCAAGTCGGTAAATAGAGCCAGCCGCGGTCTCCCGCACTCCATGGTAAATCACAAGCCAACCTTGCGGAGTCTCGATAGGCGGGGGTGAAAGTCCGATCTTGTTGGCGTCCCACCATCCACCGAGGCGTGCTTCCAGCATCAGTTTGTGACCGCCCCAGTGCCGCAAGTTGGTCGAGTAGGATATCCACATGTGCGCACCGGGTGCACCGACCGGCCGATGGATCAATGCCCAGTGGCCGTCAATACGATGAGGAAAGAGAGCAGCGTCTTTGTCCTCCGGCTGCATAATTAAGCCGTAACGTTCAAAGCGTGAGAAGTCTTCCGTGAATGCAAGAGCCACGCCCGGACCATCGCGCGTGTAAGCAGTATAGACGACCGCATACTTGTTCAATTCTGGAACAAATGTGATGCGTGGGTCCTCGATCCCCCACAGTTCTTCCGGAAAGTGTTCCGGATCGGGTATCAAGGTGGGTTGGGTATCGATCTGCCAACTGTCCACGCCGTTTGTGGAACGGGCTGCGCATAGATGTGAAAGCCCTCGTCGATCCTCAACCCGGCAAAGAAGCAGTGTAGTCCCGTCGGGCAGCAAAGTGGCACCAGGATTAAAGACAGTGTTGACGGGATAAGGCCAGTCAGCAGCGGTAAGAATCGGATTCGATTTATTGCGAAAGAGTAGTTCTGGAAAATGATTGCTCATTAAGGTTGTGTCTCCATAGGCGAAATATTGTTTTCGGCCTGTCGAAGTTCTAGCAAGGCTTGGAGAAACGCGAGTGTGGATTCCGCACCTTGATTCTCGTTTGGGCGATCTGGATGCAGGCCATCGCGGCAGCCGCCCGTTGTAGGATCATAAATTGGAAGGCTTAGATCGTTACGTCCGAGGAACCACTCGAATGCGCGTCGTGCTTCCCTCCGCCAGCGCTTATCCCCAGTGATCCGATACGCGACCAGGCAAGCCGAAACCGTCGCCTGGGCCTCTACCGGCTGTTGGTCGAATCGCGCGCGCATACCGCCGCGTTCGTAAAAGCCATTGGATCCTATGGGCACAAAGTGTCCCCCATCAGCACTTGTACGCTGCAAGTCCATCAGCCAAGTAAGCGACTCCAATCCTGCATCGGCCATTTCCCTCTTTGACATTGATTCGCCGCACAGCAGCAGGGCGTGTGGCAACGCGGCATTGCAATAAGTCAGCGTGTCTTCATACCATCGCCATTCATCAACAAGATGATTTTGATAGAGCGCAAGGAGCCGCCGTGACAACTCTTCCCGCACGTGGCTTGCCCGGCGATCGCCAGCAAACCGCTGTACATATTCATGAATGCCGATGAGTGCGAATGCCCAAGCTCGCGGGCTGGTGGTATCCAAGATTGCGGGCAAAGTCTTCTCGAAAAGTGTGCCCGCCATGCTCTGGAGTCCAGGCGTGTTGGAACGGCCCAACACCGTTCCCAGTGCCAACAAAGCGCGACCATGACTGTCGTCCGAACCTTTTTCTTCGGGCCATTTGCGCTGGTAATCCATGAAGTTACGAAACCTGCCGGATTCAGGACTGAAGGCGCACCATACGAAAGCAAGATAACGGGACGATAATTCCAACGCTTCGCCGTTGCCGAGTTCTTCCAGTAAAGCGCTTACCAACAGCGCGCGCGCGTTATCGTCAGTCGTATATCCCTCTTGATAATTAGGTACGGTAAAGAGAGCGTGCTGAAGCATACCGGTGTCGTCCGTCATGCGGCGTAGGTGGTTCAACTTGAGTGGAGGCAACTCGCCCGGATGTTTGTCCAGTGCTTTCACTGTGAAGCCCGGTGGAGCGAAATGTCGCCGCTCAGTTCGGGCACGTTCGAAACTCTTCATATAACCCTGCGCTACCTGTGGCCAGATCATCGCCCGCCCAAACAGGTATGCCCGTTTGCGAATAGCTTGTCGTTCCGACTCGTTGCCAAGGAGGCTGATTACCTGACTTGCCATCGCCGCCGGGTCATGAAAGGGGACAAGGGCACCCCTCCCTTCGGCGAGCATTTCTTCCGCGTACCAGTAAGGTGTCGAAATAACAGCTTTGCCGGCGCCAAGCGTATATGCCAGTGTGCCGGAAGTAATCTGTGCTGCGTTGAGATAAGGAGTAATGTAAATATCTGCCGCGCTGATAAATTCAACGAGTTCCTCTAAACTGACAAACCGATTGTAGAAAATCACGTTGCCTTCCACACCTTTCTCCTGTGCAAGCCATTGCAAAGACAACCGGTAGGTCTCGCCTTCTCGCGCGGCAACATGGGGGTGGGTCACACCGACGACCATATAAACGATATTTGAATACTGCGCCACAATATCGGGAAGAGCGCTGATGACAGTCTCTATCCCTTTGTTCGGCGAGAGTAGTCCGAAGCTCAGTAAAACAATCTTACCCTCAACACCAAATAAATCCTTATTGAAGCTTGGGTCGGCAAATGGCACGTCGGGAATGCCGTGAGGAATCCGATCTATTTTCTCGGAAATTACGTGATAAACCTCTTGAAGAAACTGGGCGCCACGATCGCTCATCACAACCAACCGATCAGATAAGGCTGCGACTTCTTCCAACACCCGTCGCTGATTATGGTCAGGTTCACGTAGAATCGTATGTAGGGTTGTCACTATCGGCATACGTAATTCGCGCAAGAGTGATAGAATGTGGCTGCCCGCCCGGCCGCCGAATATCCCGTACTCGAATTGGAGACAAGCAATGTCCACATTGTTGATATTCAGGAAGTCGGCAGCACGGCGGTAGGAATCGATATCTTTCTCCGTCAGCTCAAATCGGACTCGCTCGGGATAGTCGTAGCCTGACTCGTTGTCGTTGACAGGCAAGGCAATGAAAGTCTTGTCACTGTATTTGGCTGCCATGGCCTCACAAAGGTCAGTGGTGAATGTGGCGATGCCGCACTGCCGCGGCAGGTAGTTGCCAATGAAGGCAATACGTTTTATTTTGGAACTAGGTGATGCCCGTTCCGTGATGCCCTCCATTATTTCTCTCGTTTGTTGATGAGAATGGCTTTGAAATTACGATACGGCTTTTGTCCCATGCCTTTACTTTCCAGATTTAATAATATCAAGTCGCGCTAACTCAGGTACCACAAGTCCGACAATATCATCTCGCACAGCTTCAATTGTATTCGTCTCAGAAGTATTACTTATAGTACTCCAAATTATTCGACCTTCGTTCTTAACCACCCAAACATCTATGGAACAACGTCTAATTATCTGAGACTCAACATATCCTGGATTTTGAACATATTGTTCATAAAATGTGTCATACCCTTCTCGAAGATTATATCGTGGAACCTCCTGCCTTGTAACAGAACTGTCGACATAATCAAAGCTCGTATCCGAATGAAGAATACGTGTCACAAGGATTCCATCGAAATCATTTTCGTGAACGGCTTCAATAACTTGACTTGTATCCGGCAGCGCATCTGGGAATAAACGATAAGAAGAAGTTGCCTGGACACCATATTTGAGAAGCTCGCTGGCAAAAGCATCCTCCCAAATTTGTCGCTTAAACTGGTCTTTTCTTACAGCGATGACTAATATCTTCTTCAGCGGAGGTTCATGAAATGAAGGATCGCTCCATTCGTCAACAAGTGTAGATGATGAACAACTCTCCATCAGGAACATTAGGCAACCGAATGCTACTGCCACGATGGTGGTCTCATCCAATTTCATATAATGTCTCCTTCACCAATTACGACTCTTGCAATTATATTCTCGCACATTAGTTCGTGAGTATGACCTTCAGAGCTTTTTCCTTCGCCGCATTTCCAAACGTATCATATGCTCTCATGATTTGATCGAGCGCAAATCTGTAGGTAATCAATTTCTGCGGCTGGAAATTTCCGGAAGGATGAGCCATGTCTCTTGACCATTCTAAAGTTTGACAAACTCAATCAGGTATCCCTTTTCCTTACCTCGGCTTGGGCGGTGATTGCCGCTCTCTATCAGTCTCGTTCTTGTTAGGTGGATTTACAGTTTGCCGTTGTTGTCCCTTTCCCCCATTAACAGATGGGTTGGCCTTCCGAGGCTGATTCCGTTGCCGCTTGACGACAGTGGGGTTCTTGGGAGGGGCGACACTCCGTGGTCGGGTCAACACGGATCTTTCCAATGGTGGCTTCACGTCGTTCGCGCTTGCTACTTTCGACGGCGCAAGTCTCTGTCCATTACTATTACCACTTTGTACTTGCGGCCTATAAATTTGCAGTTGGCCATGGCTCAATGTCTGTCCAGGCTTATTGCTTTCTTGAATGCCAACCAGTTTGACAGGTTTGCCGGTAGCTTTTTGCACATCATTCCTGTCAGGCCCCGCAACATACGTGGCATGTCGGCCATTGTCGACGAAAGTTCGGTTAATGACAGTGGAATTTTTGATGATCGTGACATTGTTTGTCTGAGCGACACGGTAGTTGCCGATGTTGCGCCTTCTAATATCCTTGTTCCTTACAAATATCCAGCGTTCGCCGGGCATGTTATATGATCCACCAAAGGACACATCGATGCTGACGCCGGGGCGCATCGGTGCCCAGCCGTAATAGCCGTTGCCTTGTCTCCATGTTACCCACGAAGGTCCCCAAACATTATCGGGAACCCAAAACCAACCATATGCATTATCGTAATCCCAACGACCATAATGGAAAGGCGCCCATCCCCAGTCGTAGTCTGATACCCACGTCCAGCCATCATCCGATAAGACCCAATAGCCTCCGGTAGAGTACGGAATAAAGTCCGCTCCGGCATTGGGAATCCATACGTAGCCGTAATTTGGATAGTCGACCCACTGGCCGTACGGACTCAGTTGATCATAAAAGACCTGGAAACTAACAGCACCCTGTTGCGCTGATGCCTGCTTAGGCAATACTACAAGGACAATATTCAGTGCAATAAATACCGTAAATATTTTAATGAGTGATTTCATGGTCCTCCTCTTCTCTTTTAAATGTTCATATCTGTCCTTTTCAAGATCAACTTAGTGTAACCATTCTCTTAGAGCCCCGGCCATTTCCACATGTTGTCCAAGCAGCCCGATCATAAAACCAGCAGTGCTTATGTCAGTCTTTCCATCGACGACGCTTTCCGTTCTCAATGTCCGGATCAGGAATTCATGGTCCTCGAGCAAGGCTTCCATAATTTGATCCTGTTTTGTATATCTCTCATTATGGCGGGTTAACCGAGTGGCCGCAAGCGAGTCCCAGAACATAGTCGGAGCAGCCTGTCCGAGTGCCCTCACTCTTTTCGAAACATCTGCAACGATAATATCCAGGGATTCACGCTGACGATCAAATAATTTGCGCAACTTGCAAATGTTGCGTCCACTTACGTTCTCGTAACCTTCCCGCATCCTTGCAGCAAGTACGTTCTCATCCGCCAGCAACGCTTTAAGCGATGCCGCGACATTTTCTGATTTCTTGTCGATGACTTCTGTTTTTATTTCCATTTTTTCTTTTTGTTCGCGAAATTGACATCATACCTCGTGTCGCCAAATGGTTAACTATCTCCCTTCCATCCGACGACCGAGGATTTCTCCTACCTAGAGAATAAATAAGTCCGCTTTTGCTAAATCGATGCCCGTAGAGGCATCGGGTATATCCTTAGCAATATATTATTTAGAAAAGAATAAATTTTTATGAATTAATATATTTACATCCTTCCGCCACAGGAAAAATCTGAAGCGAATAAACCGCCAAACCCGAAAATCGTAGAGCCTGTGAGCGTTTAACCAGGATATTCCGGTGAGTCCTTTATACTTAGCCGAAATCCCGGTGAGGATGTCCTCCAACGACTTTCCCCAATAACTTAAACCACTTTTCCATAACAGCTTTGGTTTTTCTTTAATTTCTTCCCATTCCACTGTGTGTTTACCTTTCTGCAGTCCATCTTTTTAGAGTATGTAACCCGTGGCATCGCGAGGTCTCATCTTAGAAATCCGATTCGGATTTCCGTCAGGAGTTAGCTGCCAACTACAGAGATGCTTCCAACAATTGTCTCGAGAGTGCCGTCCGTGTATTCGTAATTCCTTACCTCCAAGCGATTGTGGAGTGTCAGCTTCTTCATGATATTCTGCAGGTGTACCCTGATAGCTTGGATGGAGAAATGAAGTTTTTCCCCGATTTCTTTATCGCTCAAACCTTTGCCAAGAAGTCCAAAGATCGCCTTTTCAGGTTTAGTCATTCTAACCGGCTCAGTAACTTTCATTTTCTTTCCCTTGATCGCATGTTCAACAATCCGGGAAAAAAGGGATTCGGCAAGCGTCGGCGGGATAACCTGTCCACCTTCTGCGACCTGACGTACCGTAGCGATGAAATCGTCGAGTGTTGTGTCCTTGAGAATAAAACCCGACGCCCCGGCCTTGACATATTGAACAACGTCTCCATGGACGGGAGCTAAATCCATCACGACCACTTTTGCCTTGGGAAATTCTTTTTTCACAAGGCTGACAACATGCAAACTGTTCTGACTGCGCAGATTCAAATCCAAAAGAATTACATTCGGTTTCATTTGATGAAGTTTAAGAATAGTATTCTCGTTATCGGCAAACGTCGCGACAATTGCGATGTCTTTATGACTTTTGAGAATCGCTGCCAGTCCTTCTCTGAGAAGACGATTCTTCTCGATAAGTAAAAGTCTGATCTTTTCCATTTCATGCTCCTGATGTTAAAATTTGATTCCTTTGAAGAATCACTTGAGTTTCCCTGCTAACTCGCACCTGGAAAGGGAGATTTCGTGAATTTATTCTATCATTAAGCTAGGGGGCGACCTCGCAGGAGTCAATCGTCCAAGAGGATGAAAAACGAACTAACTCTCTTTAAGTGTGGGATTATTCTTCTAGGAGGGAGATGCTTTCTTCCGCTTTCATCAGCTCAGAGTTCGTCAGAGCATATTTGGCAATCTGAACGCGGGATTGAAGCAAAAGCTTTTCAAGTATATTGTGAACGTGACTCTTTACCGTGTAAGTCGATAGATGAAGCTTGTTGGCAATATCTTTGTTAGACAACCCATCTGCTATCAGAAGAATCACTTGACGCTCGCGCTTGGTCATTCGCACGGCTTCGATTACTCGTGGGGGAATTGTCCCATTGACAGCCTGCTCCACGATCTGTGAGAAGAGTGATCCGGTCATTAACGGAGGCAGAACCTTCTTCCCGCGAGCAACTGCTCGAATGGTTTTCAGAAAATCTACGGTCGTTGCGTCTTTCAGAACAAACCCTGATACTCCCTCACGCACGAACATCAATATTTCAACTTCGGTTGCAACGAGATCCATCACAATGATCTTTGTCTGGGGAAAATCTTTTTTTACCACCTTAACGATCTCAAGACTGTTCTGGCTTCTCAATCCAAGATCAAGAAGGAGTACGTCGGGCTTCAAATCGCGAATCTTCTGTAAAGGCTTCTTACCGCGCCCTTTTTCGGAGACAACCTTAATATCGGATTGCTTCTTGATTATAGATGAAATACCCTCGCGCAAAAGGGGATTGTCTTCAATGATAAGTATTCGAATTTTCTCGGCCAATCGTTCTCGCCTTTTTCAAAACTGTTTCACACTTCGCCGGTACGACGCGTGAACAGAATCCGGCGATTGCGGCTGGATATAATTTATGAATGGAAGGAAAACTTTGCAATTGAGGAAGGAATCGTTTTCACAAACATCGCAAAGGGAAAAAATAGAACGCGGATTGCGTCGATGAAACGGATTTACACGGATCTTAACACGAATAAAACCCTATCTGTGAAAATCAGTGCATTCCCATGTTATCTGTGTGCTGTCTTTTTCAAATGCTGATTCGGGATAAATCCGAGAGAAAGCAAAACTCATGGGTGATCCTAGGCATTTCCTTTTTCAACAAGTTCCGGCACTAAGACAGGCTGTCTAACGACTTCCTTTTTAACCCTACTGTTCTCAGCTTTGAGATAAGCATTCGGATCGTGGTACATCGCTCCTGGCGGAAGCCAATCCCACAATGGGCCTAAGTCTTTTCTTATCAAGTCAGAATAAAATTTCGGGACCGCGGTTGTTTCCTGCTCGAAGAATGCCCGAAACTGAGTATCGGCCTCTAACAGTCGCCTTACTTCTGTGAAGTATTTTATTCTCCCGAACCCTTCCGACGAGACAGCTCGAACGACATTCATGAATCGTGGTTTGATCGCGCCGTTCGCCTTGAATCGTCTGGCGACTGCCTTCAACGTAAAAGTGTATTTAGTCAGGTTTATGACATTATCATAAAACTCCGGCCACGAATAATTCTTCGGCTTAACGTTCATGGCGTGATTATTGTCCAGGAAGTGGAACGGGAAAGGCAGGACTTCGCCAGCTCGCTGGTATTCGAGATTCAGCGGCGCAGCCTGGCCGAATGCGGAAAGGAGCGAGTAACCTGGAAAAGCTCCGGGTGTCAAGTCTATAAATCTTTTCGTAAGCTCGAATGGCTCGGTGCCGCCATCGGTGTTGAGTCCCAAAACGAAGTTCGTTTGCGTGTACGGGATATATCGCATGATCATGTTAACCTGCTCGGAGACGCGCTTGACTTTCGCCATGCCCGGCAATTCCGTTCGTCTTAGATTTCCCTCCAAGCTCATACCATGATTCGATTCCGGGAAGAATGGCTTTGAAGCCATTACGCCTAAGCCTCTTCACATGCTCTTCGGATAATAACGACAGGCTGCTCTCGGCAATGAAGTCGATACTGTCCGGCGGCACTGCTTCCTCGATTGCGTTCAAGTAATCATCGAATCTTATTCCGAAGTTTGGATCGTGCCAGCCGACAACCGGGCGTCTGAATTTTTCGAGAAGGAACGACAAGTCTTCCTTCAATACGTCGAAGTCGAGCGGCTGATATGGGATAACTGAATCGATGCAGAAGCTGCAAGTATAAGGACATCCAAGACTGCCGATCATCGGGACCAATTTTATGATGGGCGCTTTCTTTAGAGTTGTCTCGATGAACTTCCATCGTTCGCGCACACCCGGAATCGAAGCGGGCTGCTGTTTCGCCGTAATATGCAGGCCAATCGGACGATGTTGCGAGCAATCGTTGAGTACCTCTTCGATTACTTTTTTATCCGTCAAGCCAACGACATAGTCAAAATATTTGACTGCGTCCTGCGGATAGCAGCGTGCATGCGGACCGCCGAGCACAGTGATTGCACCGCGGGATCTGAATAGATTGCTCAGCGCGTAGGCGGTCTGACCCGCTTCACTGAACGCTCCGATAAAAACTACATCTACATTTTGCGGAAGTTCGTCCACCAAATTTTCAAAACCGGTATAACATACGAGTGTAACATCATGTCCTAACTCCTCGCACCACACTCCAAGTATCTGTGGCATGATGCTCGCGAAGTTTGCATTCATTACGCGCGCCCATAAAGCACGCGTTGGCCCCTTCGTCACGAGGTCGATTATTCCTATATGCAGTTTACGTTTCATATCAGATCCTAAAGTTATTGCTCAAATCAAATGGGTGTAGTAAAGGAAGGATAATTACAGGCTGCTCTTCCTCTCCAGCTTCCTCGTCGCCTTTTATCAACAGGAAAAGTACAGAAGAAGATTCCCGAATAAAATCGGTCAAAGGGATTAGTTCCTCGGAGTGGCAGTATGGCAGCTTGTCGCAGGGTTTTCAGAGTCTTCTTGGAAAAAACGGCATTGATTAAAACAACGCCTCGTAAAAGTCTCGGCTTTGTTATTGGTTGAGGAGCCCCGAGTTTTGCTTCTCGTTTTTCTTCTCCTGTTTTGCCGCTCTTTTTTCTTTCTTGGTTTTCGCCGGCTCTTTCTTTGAATTCTTCTTACTGTTCTGACCTTTACTCATGACTGTTTCCTTTTGATTTGTGTTTGTGGCTCAACGTGAATAATTCGGGTTAGTTTTTCATCTATAGTTAAGATACATAAGCTTGTCACGCCATAAAATCCATCGAAGGAACGAATTTACCGGGCGGCGAGATGGTGCGGCACTCGATCCGAGGGTTCAGATTCGTGGCGGAGTGCAGCGGTACTTGTTCCGAGCACTGCAGCCTTCGATCCGAGCGTTACGGCAATTGATCCGAGTGATGCGGCCTTTGGTCCGAGTGGTCAGACACTCGGTCCGAGCACTGCGGCATTCGATCTGAGCGTTCAGATTCGCGGCGGAATGCTGCGGCAGTCGATCCGAGCGTTCGGGGATTCGATCCGAGACCTGCGGCAATTGATCCGAGCGCTCAGACAGGCGATCCAAACGGTTTTTGAGCTTGTTTTAGGGCTGTTCGGTCTGATCGGAGAGCATTTAGAAATTGAGCGAAGGCTAAATTGTCGCGATGAGGCTCAGGTCGGAAGTTTCACAGGGCGATGCTTGAGGAAGCCATGGCGCAGAGGTGAAGAGAAAGAAGTGGGCGGAGAGGTGAGAGGGTCATGAGTGAAATTCTCACAATCGTCGTTCAGCCTGAGCGCTGGTTAGAGTGCGACACTAGGACCAAGCATTTTAGTGCCAATTTGATGGATTAGTTTTTTGAAGATAGCTCCGTTCTTGCTGGAAGGGCTCACCAAACCATTTGCCGCCATGTAATTAGATCTCGTTAAAAGGTTTAGGTCTAAGATGACAGTGGATACTTGTAAAAGAAATAAGACACCAATTATGCGTGGATGTCGGATGTTGAGCCAAGAAGTATGAGAAGAGAAAAGCTTTTTCACGGACTCTCTATTCGCATATTCAATGCTCTGCTGATTAGGAACTTGAATAATGTTTTGTTCTGGATGAATCACAAGGTCCACGGACACGGCTATTAGGCCGAATTGATTATTAGTACTGCTATCTACATTGAAACGAGCTTTTAGCTGAGAAGTAGCTTCTTTGATTGCGGGTTCCATCGATCGTTCTCTTCTTGGGCGTTTGCACTCTATATAAAAGGATCGTGAATCTTTGGTTGCGACGACATCGGTTTGTTGATCGAGGTCTATGTCAAAGTCGGCATTGGCAAACATGGAACTGATTAAGAGCTCAAATCCATAGTCCCGCGCTCGGTGAGATTTTCCAACTTCTTTCTCTTTTTCAGAAGTTAGTGGACCTTTGACATAAAACTGTAGGCGAGACTTCAGGCCACGCGTCCCCGGGAATTTATGAAGAGCTTTGTGGATATATATCAATTGGGATGCTTCATAAAATGAATTTGCCACCCGTGAAAAGGTCTCGTTTTTTGTGAATGACTCAATATTGTTTTGTCGAATGGCGGCAAGCAGAGAATCGATGTCTTGCTCATAGTCAATTATCCGAGTTGCTGAAAATTGAATGCCAATCGAGGTAAGCCATTGAGTTGCTTGCCGTAAATCAGCAAGCATGTTCGCGTAAGAAGAATTTGTTGAGGTTGAAGTCATGAAATTGTCCCGAGCCCATTCGGTCAGCTTGAGCGGCTGGCCAGGCGGCGGATTATCGCCACAGTGTGCTGAGCCAGATGGCAAGCGAGAACCCGCCGAGCCACACTGGCGAAGTATAGTCTAAATCCTGTACAATTGCGGCAAAGCGACATCGAATTGGAATGTGCACTCTAAGCGCGTGGTATACAGTCGGCGCACCATCTTCGTCTATGATATTATCATATAAACGTTCTGCTGTAACGCGGGCGCGTGCAAATTTCGGAAAGGACGCTTTGATTTTCTCGCCGAGTGCATCGACAGCATTGATTTCGTTTTGCCAAGGGGTTGAGGTAAAATCGGAATGGCCAAAGTACATACGGGGCCTCGGGGCCGGGCCAAAGCTTGACTCTCGACTACAAGTTCGTCCAAAATATCTCGGCGTTTGCGATATGGACTTGCGCCTAGCATAATTGCGTAATAGTAATAACGCAAAGATCCGTACAGCATCGCAAGGACAATTCCGATGGGAAGTAGGTCGGGCCTGCCGATGCTAAATGGTAGACCAAATGGTGTCACTTTCACTGGTTGCTCTAGCGCAATGCCAGCCAAAGTCCATGTCAGAAGGATAAGGGCCATTCCGAGCGCAAAGCGTCTCATTCCAGAAATATCTGATTCCATGTTTAATCCGATGCCTAACTATAATTGCCCTGCCACATTTCCACATAACATTCCCGCCAATGAGCGGCGGGCAAGCCGGCAGTAAGAACGTTATGTCCCATCTTATTTCGTGCCACGACAGAATTTAGGTGGAGGTTATTGAAGAAACAAACTGGCTTTCGCGGGGAGCAAAAAAAAATTCACATCTACAACCTACCATGTATAGTCGTTTTGTCTAAGCCAATTTTGAACATCGGTATCTCCTAATCGAGCTGCCTTCCTATAACATTCAATCTTCTTATCCGAGTCTCCATTATCTTCGTAGGCATTTCCCAAATTGATGTACGTGCTTGGATCTGTCGGATCGAGCTGAATCGCTTTTTCAAAATATTGAATAGCTTTGTCAAGGTCTCCTTTTTTCTTGTAGGCGAGCCCCAAATTGAAGTAGGCAGAAGCATCCTCCGGATTGAGATCGATGGCCTTCTCGATTGATGGAATAGCCTTGTCTAAATTCCCCTGATGGTAGTACGCGAGTCCCATATCGTTGTAAGCTTCCGAATAGTTTGGATTGAGCTCGATGGCTTTTTCGTACTGCGGGATAGCTTTGTCGATATCCCCTTTCTCCTGGTAGGCGTTTCCTAAACCGTTATAAGCCTCTGAATACTTCGGATCCAGCTCGACGGCTTTTTCGAAGAATGAAATGGCTTTGTCAATTTCCCCTTTAACGCAGTATATGTTCCCCAAATTATTGTAAGCTACCGACAACTGCGGATTCAACTCAATCGCTTTTTCATACAATGGGATAGCTTTGGCAGTCTCACCTTTATGTTCGTAGGCGACTCCCAAATTGTTATAAGCCTGTATATAGTTTGGAGCGAGCTCGATCGCTTGTTCGTAGTTCAGGATTGCGTTATCGAGATCCTTGATCTCATACGCATTATAGCCACGTTGGAAATAATCGCTGGCAGAAAGCGAATTTGAAGCAACAGAATATTCTTTCTGAGTTGCAAGCTTTTCGTTTTCATTCTTTTCCTGTGCAAGCTCCGTGCGCAGCTTGTCTATTACAGCTTCCGCTGAATCCGCCCTCTGTTTGGCTTCTTCAAGTTCCTTGAGTTTGCCATGATCATTTGCTATGCGTGCAATATTATTTGAAACATCCTGAGTATTTACTGTAATGGAGGCCTTGATGTAGTATGTCTCACCGTTCCATTTTTCTTCAAGAATTTTTGTTTCAGTAACCCCGGCTGTAATGCTTTGCATCTGTTCTTTTGTAAGCTCCGTCAAGACGTTGTTCTTTTCTACTTTGGTCGTCTCGAATGTGCTCTGCAAATAAACGCCGATCTCCTCAAGCAGAATTTTTTTCACCTGATCGAGCGCAATTGCGCGGGAGGTAATCTTGCTGTCGGCTTCTCCCGCGGTGTAGGTATATTCCCGAACGAAGGTTTGGGTTTGTGAATATAATGGGAGTGAAAAAAAACATATTAACAGAAATAATTTAGTTTTCATAAGTCCCTTTTCGGAAAACATCAGTTATTAACTTTGTATTTGTCAGAACAGCCTTTGACAGTTCAGCTTGTTTCGTGCCACGACAGAATTTAAGCGGAGGTTGTTGAAGAAACAAACGGGCGGGATCAGCTTGAGCGCCTGATTAGAACGCACACGGAAGACGTTCTCGAAGGTTAAAGATTACGTCTAATCATGTATGCTTTCTGTATTGCAGAGCAACTACGCCGGATTGAAAGGTCTCCGAACCAATAAAGTCCAGCCGAAGCCTGTCCTGCAGCTTCACAGTTTCGAATAACCGCGGTCCCCTTCCTGCGATCACAGGATGAACCACAAACTCATACTCGTCGATCAAACCGCGCTCCGAAAGCTGGGATGCAATGCTCAAACTGCCTACGGAAATGTCTTTTCCGGGCTGTTGCTTCAGCGCGAGCACCTCTTCCGCAACGTTTGTGCGTAGGATTCTCGTGTTGTTTCCCTCAACCTGTTTCAATGTCGTGGAGA
This sequence comes from uncultured Bacteroidota bacterium, assembly GCA_963703215.1. Classification (GTDB taxonomy): domain Bacteria; phylum Bacteroidota; class Ignavibacteria; order Kryptoniales; family JAKASW01; genus JAKASW01. The sequence continues at coordinate 104,862 of OY969800.1, forward strand.
ATACCACCTTGTCGAGCGCTTCAAACGCGCGGGCGAATGCTCTATCTGCCTCCGACTCCGATGGGTTCTTGGCGATGTCGGGCCAATAGGGCACCATGAGTTGATAAGTGGTCCTGCCAAAGAGGAGGAGACCCACATCGCGAAGGCGCTTGGTAAAGTACCAGAGCACCGCGTCGTCGGGAGCCATGTCCATGTGGCCGCAATACCCGTCAGCAGTAATATTGATTGCAAAAACAACCTTTCTCATAAAACTCCTTTCATCAGGTTAGATAAAAAGTTGAAGCACTGCTTGATCGACTTTTTCAATTACCGAGTACGGCGGCGGGGCATAACGCATAACTATTTGCTAAACGAAGTAAGCATTTTGTGCGTTCTACCGGACTGGCGCTAAACTGCGCCAACGACAACCTTCAACATGCACTACACCCGCACGAAAATATTAATCAGTACTTTCAATTTACCGATAGCTCGTGCGGTAATTTGCACCGGCGCTATTTCCGTCAGCTTGAGCTGCTGGTTAGAACGCACGCGGTTGGTTTCTTGTCTGTCCGATGCAATTTCACATTGATAGCCATTACATTTAAAAGTTTAATTACCTCATTAGCTCAGCTTTTTCATTCTGTGTCTTCAAGCCCAGATCGTATTGCCGCTTTAAGTATTTCAAGGTTTATGTCTTTTAGAGTTTTGAACTTAATGCAATACCCGGTCACGCTCGCTTTGCCTATTTTTTTTCCATACGTTTTGGTTAAGTATGTCTTATCATTGATACCAAGGATATAGACAGAGACTCCGGTTTTGTTTGCACTGATACCAATTTGATAAAACTCCCTGGTTTTTCCATCAGCATATTTTATGGTGTGAAATCCATAACCTATATTCGGATTAGAAACAGTCTTACCTTTCTCATCTTTGCCATCGAGGAACCACATTCTGCATTTAGGCATCAACTTCAGAATGAGGCTATGTAACTCCTGCATGTCACTGCGTTTTGGTTCAAGTTGACTAGTAATATACTCTTTGATTTGTTTTTGTACGTTCATATAAAATATAAAATTATAGGTTGCTTTGTCGGTGCTGTAAACTTGCCGCTAACTATTGTAACCACGAAATAAGCTATTCGTGCGGCAGATGTCGCCATTTCATTAAAACATCTTTCTGGCGCGCGGCTAAATCGTCGACGGCTATTTCCGTCAGCTTGAGTGCCTGATTAGGGCACACAGGGTCACACGTACAACAAAAAAGTTTTCATATGAGATTCATTTGGCAATTTGCCATCCTTAGCCCATTTTTCAATCATCTCACGATCAAATCTTTTTTCAAACCGTTTAATCATTCGAATAGAACTCACCAATAATTCCTGTGCGGATCTTTCTCCCTTTGCAGCATTCACTACTATGTTATTATCACTTGAATTAGATTTCTCAATAAATTGGTAGAACTGTATGACAAAAGCGGCCTGTCGATATATTTCCCAAGCTTGTTCACGATTATAATCCAATAATTTTCTACGCTGCCGATTTTCATATAAAGCATATAGAAAACTGGTAATAGTAATCATTGCGCCAAAGATACCTATGGTTTCATTCATAGCAGTTCCCAAATTATTTTCGATAATATCTGTGCGCCCTAACTATAATTGGCCTGCCTTATATCTGCATAACATTCCGGATGTAAGAATGTATGTTCCATCTTATTTCGTTCCACGACAAAATTTAAGCGGAGGTTCTTGAAGAAACAAACTGGTTCCCGCGGGGAGCGTTACGTCGGATTGGAACGTGTTCCTGCCCCATGTTATCACAATTGCCCAATATTCCAAACGCCGCCGCAATAAACTGCATGAGGCTGCGGTCCGGCGACTGGTTCGATGACGCCTAAATCGAACACAAGCCATGGTTCAGCTGTAAATGTTGGACCGAAGAGAATTGCGACGATAGGTGACTTGCCTGCATTTCCTGCTGTACCAGGGAAGCCGTACAGCTCTGCCGCCCAGCCGAGCCCTCCCACTGCAGGACCACCAAAAGAGAATGTCCACAGCGCTGCGCTCTTAGGCGCCGCATTGCCATCGCCGCTGCGTCGTGTATATCCAAAGTTGACGTTGATCTCAACGGGGCCGAATTCGTTGCTGGAAATCAATAATAAACTTCCATCGACGGTTCCGGTTCCTGCGCCTGAAGCTGAGGAACCGGTCGGCAGCTTTATGCTGGGGAGCACAGCGAATCTTCCGAGAATTGGTAGATCGTCGGCCAGCCGCCACTTCAATCCAAATGCAAGATCGCCTGCCTGAAAATCTTTGTCGCTCGAAGGCTGAACCCCGGACGCGAACACACTGAACTGGGTATTGGAAGTCACCCCTATTTTAATCGTAACTGGCAAGCCAATGCCTTGAGAATGGTCATCATAATGATCGAGTTCTGCTCCGGCTTCAATCTCCAGCCAACCTGGTGCGACAGTACCAGCATGTGTGGCAACTGTAGGCCGCTCAGGCTGGGCTTCGTGCGGATCTTCGGTCTGTGCCAGAACAATACGAGGCAAGGAGCACAACCACACAATTAAGAGGAGATCGATAATCGCTTTCATGATCCACTCGAACATCGTCGTGGTGGATGTCTGAACGACAAATCCACAGACAAGCAGTGGGCGGGCAGTAACAAACTTATGTTCCATCTTATTTTGTGGCACGGCAAAAGTTAAGCGGAGGTTCTTGAAGAAACAAACTGATTTTCGCGGGAATCGTTGCATCAGTCTGGTCGATGGGTTAGTCGGGCGGCACGGGCACGCCACTTTTTTCACAACGGCCGGTAAAACTGTAAACCATTGTCGCCAGGATCGCGAAGGTGAAATTCCCGAGTGCCCCATGGCGTATTTCTTGGCGTTCTGTACGGGCCGTCACTCGAAACCTGATCAGCAATCGCGCCAGTCTTTTGAAGCATGGAGTACAGCTCGTCAACGTCTTGCACTAAAAAGCGATACGTCGGCCTATCGATCGGATATGTCCAATGGCTCTCGTCTTGCCATTGCAGGTGCAATTCAACACCATCACGCGCAACAACGGCATATTTGGGATCACTGGGCCGATCCTGAAATGTCAGGGAGAATCCGAGACGCTGGTAGAAACTCACGGAAACAGATACGTCTCTGGACATCAATACTGGATGAACAGCTTCAAGTTTGGACATTGCAAGGGACTCCTATGTTGCGTGATAATTGGACGATGCTTGAACATGCCGACCGACTATAACTGGCTCGATATATATACGAACAACTCGGGGAGCAACTCGCTAGACGGCATTACAAACTAAATGAAGTGTGGATTGATCGCCGTTGTAACTCGTTTCCAAGTCTTTAGTGAAGGTACTTTGCCAGTGGGTCCCAATAGTTCGACTTCCAACCCGCTGCAAGATGATCATGAAACTCGGCTGAAAAGCCGCTGTGGTCAAAAACCAAATGCGTCCCTGACCCTTGCGATTTGAATTCGAACTTCACGATAGAATAGACTCCAGCGGGCCAATTAGCAACGCGCCACGCTTGAACAATCATTTGATTCGGAATTAATTCTATATTCCGGCCAACAATACGATTGCCAAACAACGAAAAAGCACCGCCGACTGCACTATCAATTTCAGTCTGGTGCACCCGAAAACTCGCTGAATTGTTTGCTGTCGAGAAGGGCGTCATAAATACGCTGAGGACTCACAGCGAAATCAATTTCTTGGTGAATCGTAGTGGACATAATTGTCGTGTCTTTATTTGTGCGTTCGACCATCGCATCCTGTTTTTGCTGAGCATGAGCAGACCGCTCCACAAGACAGATTGCGGCGATAAGAATTACAAGATTAAAGAATTTGTAGCGCATAAAATGTCTCCTTTTGTTTGTGAGTTATGTTGAGCAATGCCGCTTAAAGCACCGGCACTTCTGCCATAAGACGAAACATGGCGAAGAAGAAGCTGCGGCATTTATAATTATCAACAAGTACTAAACGAGACAAGTTCACTGTACCAGCTTCCAAATTAAAACCACAGACCCCAATGCTTGCCGTGCAGATTGACTCGTAATCGTGGAGCTTGCCACGTAATGCATTTGTGCGGGATCAGCATCAGCGACTGGTTAGGCCGCGCTTCGCAGGCGTGACTAACGAGCCCGCTCATTGGCCTTGAGGCGGCTCCCATAGCTCAACCTTGTTTCCCTCTGGATCAATGACCCAGGCAAACTTCCCATACTCGGATTCGTCAATCTTATCCAGCACATTGCAGCCTTCTTCCTTCAATGCCTTGACCAACGCGTGGAGATCTTCCACTCGGTAGTTGACCATGAAGGGAGTCTGAGCTCGGAGCAAAGTGATTACTTTCCTGCGGATCGATTAACCAAGCAGTTGTGCCTGCAACCGGCTTGCCCTCGGCGTCGGTCCAATCGAAGGAAGCTCCGCCCCAGGCTTGGACATCGATTCCGAGGTGTCGCTTGTACCAAGCCTGCAGTGATGGAGCATCTTTGGCCTTGAAAAAGATGCCGCCGATGCCAGTGACTCGTTTCATGCTTATTACTCCTTATACGTGTGTTGTTGAATGCCCCTAAAGATCCAAACCTGAGCGAAGGACCCGGACGGCTGGCCCACGTCTGCAATCTGGACTCTCAACCTTCATAACTCAACCGAAAACTGAAGGGGTATTGGCCGTTGGCCCGGCGCGGTGCTAGGCGTCATCTGCCGATGATAAGCTGCACTTCGCCACCTTCGATGCCTGTGTGTCCGCTCCGTGCTTCGCATAATGACTGCTCTTGCTTCCAAACCGTCCGCACGCTCTCTGGAGCATCGTCAGGTGCCTTGACCCAAGTAAAAATCTCGACGAAGCGTGTCTTGTCTCCATCCTCGGTATCTCGAACGATGACATGCGGCTTGGCAAATACCATGTGCTCACTTTGATAAACTTCCCAAGCGTGCGAGAGCACCGTCTGAATGGCGGCCTCTTTGCCAGACTTGGCATGATAAGTAACCATCACCGTCTCGGAATCGGCCTTCGCGCCACCAGTCCGGTGTATCGTCGAATAGCCAAGCAACGCCAGAAGCGAAACAGCGAATAGTGAGTATGTGGTCTTCATGGTGTCATGCTCCCAATGATGCCTTACTATAATTAGCCTGCCTTATATCGTCATAACGTTCCCGCCAATCAGCGGAGGGCAGACCAGCTGAGATAATGTTTTGTACAAAAGAACCGTCGTGTGCCATCTTGTTCCGTACAACAACAGAGTTGAAGCGGAGGTTCCTGAAGAAACAAACTGGTTTTCACGGGGATCGTTACGCCGGTCAGTTTGTCCGAAGGATCCCCTTTAAGAAGTCCGCTGGTTGGGCGCCAACAGGTTATGAATAATTTATATTTGCAAATACATACTTAGTAAAAACCGAACCTTCTTCCTGCCCTCTTTAACCCGGAAAATGAAATGGGACACTGATAACACAGATGATACAGATTTTCACTGATTTTATAATTGATGAAATAAATGATCCGTGAGAATCCGTGCTTTTCCGCGTTATCTGCGTGCCATATTTTCTAATGCAAGATTCGGATTTAATGGACCTTGCCAGCCGAGTTCACCATGACCACGTTGGACACTATGGCGGTATCAACTTTGTCGGGCAGATGCGAGCAAAAACCAATGCCGACATAGAATGGCTCATAAATATGCAATTGAATGGGAGCGCCGAACTGGTCCATTGGTTCGCCGTCCATGCTGACGAACAGAGCGAAGGAATCTCCGCGTTTTTCAATGCCGATTCGCTTGGCGTGAGCAGTAACGAGATCGTCCGGTGAACTGCCGCCTGGAAGGCCGCCGCGGCTGCCGATGCGATACTCCATATCTTTAATGCGGAGGCCCTTATCCGGACGCCACGCAAGATGGATCATTCCAGCTCCGTGCAGGGCTACCATTACTTCTTTTGAATCATCATCGAGGCTCTGCCGAATGACGAGGATTGCTTTGCGATCTCCAAATCCGAGCGAATCCGGAAAGCTGATATCGGCTGCCAGCGAAATATCTCCCGACATTTTCTTCCAGAGAAACCGGAATTCATCGCGCACATACCATACATTATAACCGGCGGAGATGATGGTATACTGCCCCGTCGTGGAGTCGTAACTAGAGCTGCCTGTCAGCAATGTACCCCCAACGTCGGACTGGCCTTCGAATATGCCAATAGACTCATTGGACGTCCTGGCGGGCCGATGAAAATCTGACGGAGGCGATACCTGTGTATGTGTCGCGGACCCCGGTTTTGCCCAATCTGGTACAGTTGGAGTCTGCGCGGCAGCAAAATTATAAAGTGGGAAAAAAATTGAGAAGATATTCATAAGTCGTTTCATACAGTATCCCTTTCTAAAATATATGACAGAAAAGTAATGCTGGCCAACGGATAGCGGCTAAGTTTATACCGAAATGCTCCTATTCGGGACTGCGGCATCAATCAATTTCATACCACTTCGCCTGTCCCATCTTATTTCGTGTCACGTCAGAATTTAAGCGGAGGTTCCCGAAGAAACAAACTTGCTGGTGGAATTTATTCCTAACGTTGTTTATCTGATCCGGTAAACAGATTCAGATCAATGGAGTCACCCATCTTTTTGTGCCCTGCCGCATCGGGGTGCAGTCCATCATTTTGATTTGATGATACAAGGCTTAAGGTGTCCAGTGGATTTCGCATCACCTTGTCTAAGTCGATGCACGCATCAAAATTGCCCTCGGTACGAATCCACTGATTAACAGTATCCCTGCATGATTCACTATACTGGTTATAGTAACCATTACCTTTGAAGGGCATAATTGTAGCGCCATATATCGTGATGTTCTTTGAATGAGCTTTGTCAATCATTTGCTTGTATGCTGCAATAAGATTATCGGCTGTTGTCGTTGCATCAGCAGCAGAGTGGACCCTGCCAATATCATTGACCCCTTCAAAAACGATTACCCAATGTACCCCACTTTGATTGAGGATGTCGCGATTAAATCGCTTTACTCCAGTTGGACCCAAACCGCCTGCAAGCACGCAATTACCTCCAATGCCCATATTGAGAACACCCACTTCCTGGGTAGTCGAATCTTTAAGAAGACGTTCTGAAAAAATATCCGGCCACCGATTTTGTAAGTTTGTAGTTGAACCTCGTCCATCGGTAATGGAGTTGCCAAGAATTGCAACGCAAGCGGCAGTCGACGGTGCAAGTACATCGATCGCATTGATATTGTACCAGTGATCTGTCGTGACGGCCCCTGTGAAATCGGTCTTCGTAGTCGAGTCTCCGGCTGATGATGTGTGACGTAGTGCGAGACCCAGGATGGCCAGTCACAGTCGCAGAAGTCTGGCCATAGCAGATGGTTATTGCCACATCCATCCTCGGCGTCAACTTGAATGCAATTGGATCCGACATCACTGCGGCACCTGAATCCATGATGACCTCGGAGTTGCCATTGAACTTCAACTCCTTGTCGGTGGATGTGTCAATCGTGCTGTCTCCGGTCGAGACGGCAATTTGTACTGACTTCATGGTAACGGGACTGGTGCTGAATTCATTGGAGAATTTCACTCGAAGAGTGTCTCCACCGATTGAAACCTCGACGATCTGCCGCAATGAACTGTTGGTCAAGCCTGGCGAAGGAGGCATATTGCCCGGTTCCACAAGCTGTGGAGCTGTGCTCCACGTTCCAACCCATTTTTTTGCAGCAGATATACCTGCCGGTTGACTGTAACAAAGAGAAAAAAAACTAAAAGCAAAAAGGACCATACCTAAGACGAGCGGGCCGCGAAACAAATGGAGAAGAAATCCAAAAAGTTTGTTAGCGGAAATAATGTGTGTAGTAACTTTATAAGACATCATTATATTTATTCCATTTCTTTTTGTCTATAGGGTCTACTTCTACTTCATTAGGATCATTTTCTTGGTTTGAGCAAAATCACCGGATTGGATTCGGTAGAAATAGGCTCCGCTTGGAAGATTGCTTGCATCGACATTAATTTCATGATAGCCTGCTTCCAACTCGCTATTCACAAGAATTCGGATCTCCCTGCCAAGAAGATCGTAAATAGTTATCTTTGTTAGTCCCCTTTGCGGCAATAAGAATTCTATCTTCGTACTCGGGTTGAATGGGTTTGGATAGTTCTGAGACAATGCATAACCATCAGGCGTCTCCAATGAACTTAGCACAAACGTCGTAGGGTCAACCTTACAAATGTTTATGGCCACATTGCCGGTTCCCGTTGGAGTATAGTCATAATTTGAAACGCAGATTTTATCAAGCTTGGCGCCAGATTCGCAATATGCAATGGCAAGGACATGATCACCAACTGTAAGATTACAACTATCCAATTTAAGCCACTGCCACCCACTTGTCGTCAATGAGGTGTACTTCACAAACTCTCCATAGTCCATGCTCACCCAGAATGCATCGCTATTATTGGTTGGACAATTTAACCGTGCAAATATGTAGTAGGTTGAATTACTATCCGCAGTAAAGTGAACATAAATGCTGCTTGAATCATCGGTCGGTGCTGCAGAAATACTATTCAAACCGGATTTGACCGTTACATATTTTCCATTTGAAGCCAAGGTATCAGCTACTATATCCCATTTCTCACCAACCAAACCACACTCGGCTTCCAGATAAGTATTTGGATCATAACCTAATAATGAAAGCATTTTCATACCGTACCGCGTTCCAAGTTTCCTGTAACCCGCCGAATTAAAATGCAAATTGTCCGTCGTATCCGTGCAACCTTTCGAAGAAATGACGTAGGAATTAGGAAGAGTGTTGGGCAGCTGATCAATTATTGAATTCATACTCGCACAAAGACCTCCCTGATCTGCACCGACCACTTCACCAGCGAGCAGAGGCACTTTGGAGGAGTCAAGCCCAAGGTCATTTATCAGGTTGTCATACACTCCTTTGACTTTTGAAGGCCACGCATTATCACCTACATTTGACTCTCCCTGATGTAACAGGATACCCTTGATGACGCCATCTTGCTGAGCCAATTTTGCGACCTGGACAAGTCGCGCATAGGGGTCTCCACCGTATTCATTGATTATACTTACCATCCACGAAGGAGCCGTTGCCACATACGACTGATAATTATCTTTGTCAAACAGTTCAATTGCGCAACCGGCTACAGAGACATTGATAACACCTACTCTGATGCTATCGGGAAGGTTTGCAACCATCGTCCTCCCAAAATAATCGACAGGACAAAGACCGGTATAGCATCGACACAATGGAGGGATTGCGGTGTACCAGGAACCCAAGGTTCTTCCCAGATTTGAACAATTATCAGCTTCCATAACCTGAAAACGACTATCCACCGTCATGTCTTGTGTTTGAATTGCTCCCTGACCTTCCATATTTGACTGTCCAAAGCACAGGAAAATGTAAAAATTCGGATCTTGCGAATAAACGTTTGTGCTGGTAAAGACTAAGCCCATCAAAAAAACCATTTTTACACGCATTCTTGTTTCCTCATTGATTTTAGCTTCGAATAACCAATTTTCCCTGCAGCAAGCCCAGAGCATCAATATTTTTGAATCGCTGCAGTTGCCCTATTTGATGATAAAAAGTTTTTTCGGCCCGATATACGATCCTCCTCCTCCCAACTTGTCGGCAAATAACATAAGCATAGATATACCACGCTTATTTCTGCGACAGGAATAAAGTCAAGTTCTAATCCTATTTCAACAAAATCATTTTTCTAGTTTGAACGAAATTCCCGGATCTAATTCTGTAGAAATATACTCCACTTGGCAAATTGCTCGCATCGACATTGATTTCGTAATAGCCCGCTTCCAGCTCTTCATTAACCAGTGTTTGGATTTCCCTGCCAAGAAGATCGTAAACAATTATTTTGGTTTGTGATTTTCGTGGCACACCAAATTCTATTCTAGAAGTCGGGTTGAACGGGTTGGGATAGTTCTGACTTATTGAATACTCTGTTGGTATTCCCGCTTTAACATCCTTAACATCTGTTAAAGTAAAATTCGAATCGCTCCAGGAACTACGGCCTGTAACATTTTCTGCTTGAACTCGCCAGTAGTATTGCATCCCTGCGCTAATCCCAGCAACAGTCATGGATGTATCTGATGTAGAGTCTTTATAAAAAAGAGAAGAAAAACTTGAGGTGTAAGCCATTTCGATAATATACTGATTGGCGTATTGTGCTTGATTCCATTTCAATATTATTGTGTCCGGCTGACTTGGATTAAGAGGAGTAACAGAAGCCAGCTGCGGCATGGCCGGTAATGGTATCGTTGTAATGAACTGCCAGATAGTGCTCCATGGACCCAAACCGGCGGCACTTTTCACTTGTACACGCCAATAATATGGTTTGCCTTCTGATAAGCCGTTGACTGTTTCTACTGTATCTGTAGTAGTTGAATCATTTATGACATTAATCGCAAATGTTGGATCTGGTGACAGCTGGAAAAGATATTTTTCGGCATTGTTTTGTTTGTTCCATTTGAGAGTAATAGCCGTATCCGCACCTCTTTGACCATTGGAAGGATAGGCTAAAGTTGCAAAATAAGTTGTGTCGTTGGAAAGTATTGGATTAGTCCATGTAATCCAGGGGGAAAGGTCTATTGAGCTGCTTCCAGTGTACGGATTGTCAGCGATGTTCGTCGTATTCACCGTGTCCTTCCCGAGAAGAAACTTATCTACAAAGGCTCCAATTTCCGGCTCCTGGCTGCTTGGCACCTGGCAGTGTGAATGTCCACCGACAACGGAAAAGCCAAACCTATCGGCTATGCCTAAAGCATTATATACCGTCTGACAGGCCTCACTGGCGACGTAGGACGACGGATTTGACAGCCATATATAATCCGGGTTTGCCGTAACGTACAACGCACGGGGCGCCACCATCGCCATTAATTCATGATGATCCTCTGGGAGGTACGAAACATTGTTGCCGGCAAATTGGATCATCGAATTCATAAACCAATTATAATCTGTATTATCTATGTCTTCCACGCTGCCTGCTGGCAAGCTATGCGAGTAACGCCACGACGTGGCGCCACCACCACCCGACTCCTGGGCAATTGTAAGTGCGATACGCTCATCAAGTGCTCCGGCGAAGAGTGCCAATTTGCCAGCATATGAGCAACCAGTGACACCTATGTGCTTTAGATCTATGGGAAGAACATTCTGAACCAGCTCCAACCCGTCGATTACGCGACTGACTCCCCAAGCCCATCCGCTGTATTGTCCCGTATTATCAACGTTAAGATAAGGGTAAAGCTGGTAGTATGGATTCGAATTGTTCGGGCTGCCATAAGTCGATACCTGACTCTCGGAGAATGTGATTCCTACAATACCGCGACTGGTAAAGTCGCTGGCAACGAGAGCACCATAAGGACTATCCATTCCGATCATCGCCGGATATGGAGCGGTTGCCCCCGATGGGATGCTGACTGGACAAGTCAGCGTGAGCGTGTGTCCGTTCACAGTCACATGCACTGTGAGTGTGCCACTACTGCCAGCAGTGTCGCCGCCAGAGTAGCTGGCAGAGATTTGTGATGGATCAACAGCCGGCTTGGTTCCGATCTCATAATTCTGGATTTGGGCACCAATCTCGTTGCGCCGGCCCTCCCAATCGGAGTAGTTTGACATGCGACCTCTGCCATCCACCCACTCAAACGGATCGGGTAAGGACGGGATGGAAGTGAGTTGGCCTAATGTAGGCAAGTAAGGTATCGGAAAGTTCGCGCCTGAATTCTCAACATTATAAACGAGCGGCATTGTCTGAGCTGACGAATCAGTAAATAAATATATGTTCAATAAAAGCGTCAATAGTATCATTAGTTTCTTCATCTTGATTCTCCTGCCATTTTGATATTTTGTCTAGCGGAGTTGTTTTTAAGTTGCCACCTGACCATGATCAGTCTGCCACATATCAGCATAACATTCCATAGACATGCGGGGACAGACAATGGGATTGCTGGTGCCTCATTTCTAATGTTGCGCACTTGATATCGTTCCACATATCCCATCCTTTCTTGCGTCTCGAGAGAATTTAAGATGAGGTTATTGAAGAAACAAACCTGGCGTTCTATTCGCGGCAATCGTTGCGTCAGTCAGCTTCAGAGGCTGGTCATGCGGTGACTTTGTGAGTCTTTCGTCCCAAATACCAACATAAAAGGAATAAGAACCCTGGGATTGTGAAAATCAACCATGCCCATCCACTTGGGAACTTCCCGGCGTTCGCAAAATGAACCCCATAGAACATTACCAAGCTTCCCACTGAGATGATTCCTCCAATGCCTTCCTGCCACCAGGCCAGAATCATTCCTACAGAGATACCAATGGGAAAGAATAAAAACAGAGCCCATTCATCCGGCTTGATCCGTGTATAGTCGAATCCCTCGCCTACCATGAATAAAAGGACTACCCCAATGGTCACCATACTCAATATTCTAGCAGTCCACCGAATCATGCTAGTCAATTCAGGTTTAGACTTTACAGAATCTTCCATGCCATTTTCTTTCGCCTCGTTTTGCGTGTCCCGCCTTCCTTCGCATCACGATGGAATCTAAACGGAGGTCATCAAGAATAACAACCAAGGTCGTGCAGGAGTTAAACTCCTGTACGAACCCTGATTTCTACTCTTACTTCTTACTTTGGATATTCAAAAGCGGTGTCAACCTTTGATCGTACGGCAATATGATCGTCGAGTTGTTGGGACTGTTCACCAGCTCTTTGAGCTGAGAGATATAGTACCATTGCAGATAATTCTGCGTCAATCCATTGTTGATTATTCTCTGAGCGTCTGCAATGCCCTGGGCCTCGATTGCCTTTCGCTGCGCTTCCTTCTGAGCATACTGTATAGTGTATTCCATCTGCTGGGCTTGCTGGGAAGCTTTAAGTTTTGCGGCGATGGCATCGCTGACAGTTGCCGGCGGTTCCACGTTTCTGATAAGTACGTTATCCAGAATTACGCCTTTACCATTCAGCTCCTGCAATAACAGTTCGGTAACCATCTTAGTGTAGGCATCTCTCTGGAGAGACATCACATCGCTTGCATCAAACTTGGTAGCAGCATTTACCAGCGCAGTTCTAATCGCTGGCCTCACGATCACTTCTTCATAGTTCATGCCGATATTGCTATAGACGTTATTTGCCTGGGAAGGATCTAAATGGTACCAAACCGTGACATCGAATTTCAGAATAAGTTGATCGCGTGACAGCGTGGCTACTGCATCATCGCCGGTTCTGTTCCCTTCGGCATTGGCTGAAGACATGGTATAGTCTTTCGTTTGGATAGACATTTTATAGATATCAGTGAAGAAAAAAATCGGATGAAAACCAGCCGGAAGTGACTGTGCCCCCACATTGCCGAACGTAACGGGAACTCCAACATACCCCGGCTCAATAATCGTAAAAGACCCGGCCACGAAAGATATTATTGCCAAGCCAAAACTTGCATATCCAATTTTTTTAAATTTGATCGGATATTGAGTATCGCCTACTTTAACAGTCAGCAGCGCAATTCCAACGACAATGAACAGCGCGATAAAGAACAAGGTCGCCATAATTTTCTCCTTTGTTTTAAGTTTCTATTGATGGTTGTCAATGTTGCGATTCGCAATTTCAGAGTGCCTTAACGCACACATCTATGCTGGAGCACCTCGGTACACAGGCACATGACGGGGAAAAGGGGAATAAATTGCATAAATTCTTGACGAAATAATCTTCCATCGAACTTTCGCAGTTCCATCTCCATGATTGGAATGCCGTTCTGACATGCTTTGGTGCCCCCTGTTTATCATTGCGAAATCACACTTCTATCAAAAAACTACTCTGCTTTTTTTTCTGGTTCTTGATTCTTTTTGATGCTAGGCGGAACTGTTTTTCCGCGGCTGCAAATACTTTACCAGCAGAAATCGATAAATTAGAGAACCTAATTTTAGGATCCTTATCTTCAGAAAATTCCTGACGAAACTCGATAAGTGCACTCGCAGCGGATTCGGAAAGGTATTCGATACCTTCAAAATCAAGGATCAGAGTCACCGCGCCCTTTCTTAGTTCGTCAGACCTCTCCCTCCAAAGACTGATGACAGACCTCACCAATCTGTCTGCAGAATCTCTTGAATGCAGCGTCTTGGGAATTGTTGTTGCAACACGAACCGTCAGTGTTCCATCCATTTTTTCTTTCATGGGTCTCCTTGTAGAACAATATAACATTCGCACGCCACGAATTATAATGGTGACCTTACGAAGGTCGTAAAATTAAGCCTTTGATAACTCCGTAAGGTCGTCCTCGCTTTACCATATTGAACCGCTGCCAATTGAGACATCCCAATGGTCAATAAACGACCATTTATGCTGGAACGCCTCGAGGAACGAATCCCCGTCTAATGTCTGCTGCCTTCATGGTTCATCATTCGCTGCCATTTCTTTTTCCATGGCGTTCCTGATTTTCTCTCATTGTGCTCAGGCTTACCGATCCCAACTTTTGCAGGATGAGGATAGCTCATCATTCCGTCGGTCTCTCTCAGCGATATTTCGCCGCGATATTTGAAGAGTATCTGTTGAAAGAATTTCTTCTCATCCTCCGTCGCGACAAGCGAGATTGCCTCGCCTTTCTTTCCTGCGCGTGCGGTCCGTCCGACGCGATGCGTATATGACTCTACATCCTTCGGAATCTCATAATTGTAAACATGTGAAACGTCATCGATGTCGAGTCCACGTGCCGCAACGTCGGTCGCCACGAGGACATTGAACTTACCCTGACGAAACTCATTTGTCACGCGCTCGCGCTGCGGCTGTGACATGTTGCCGTTGAGACAACGCGCATGGACGCCCAGCCCGCCTAACTTCTTCGAAACCTTAACGGTTATGTGTTTCCTGTTGCAGAAAATAATTGCCAGATGACGCTCCTCTTTGAGGAGAGCTGCAAGCAAATCCAATTTCCGTTCCGGTGAAGTGGTACAATATGTTTGTCGTAGGAATATCGGCTTCACAGTCGACGCCAACCGCACATTCTTTGGGTTGCGCAGATATTTTCCCGCGAGCTTCTCAATCTCCTTCGATACGGTCGCGCTGAACAACATTGTCTGGTGTTCGACCGGAAGCTGGCGGGCAATTTTTTCGACGTCGCGAATGAATCCCATGTCCAACATCCTGTCCGCTTCATCGCAGACAAAATATTTTATGGAAGACAACTTCACGGCATTCCTGTTCATCAAGTCGATGAGCCGTCCTGGAGTAGCCACGATAATATTTGCGTTGCGCAGTTTGGACACCTGAGTATTGATCGAGGCACCGCCATATACTGGAACAATGCCAAGATGCTTTCCCGAAGAATATTTGAAGAACTCTCCGGTGACTTGCATACAAAGTTCGCGCGTCGGTACAAGGACAAGCGCTCGCAGTCCATCGCCCCTCTGAAGCTTTTCGATAATTGGGATTGCAAAGCTTAGCGTTTTGCCCGATCCCGTCTCAGACTGTGCGAGCACATCCTGACCGTTTGCAATCGCCGGAATAATTTCTTCCTGTACCGGCGTTGCTACTGTAATTCCTTGCGCTTCGAGCAAAGCAATCATTGGCTTGCTCAGCGCAAAAGATGCTGATTTCATTAAAACCTTTCTTATGATATGATAAAAATGCGGGGAAGATGAACTCCGTCAAAGATCTACTGGATGGGGACTTTCAATTAGAAGACCAAATCCCGGCTTCTGAACACCATCGCCCATTTTTCTTTTTAGGAGGGAGAAGATGCTTCTATTATTAATAATGTAATATAATCAATGTGCACTTATAGTTTAGCATGAAATACAAGTTTATTTATTATGAGCACCAGCTCAACTGGCTTTCTCCCCAGATTTCGCAGATAACGGACAAAATATGTCGGCGAAAATCAGCATGATGAGCTAGAGACAAACACTTTCAGATAGCACAAAAAGTGAAACAATCCACTACATCCTTCTCGGTTTGTAAACCCCATTTTCAACTGCACCATCAAAACAAAGTTTTACAAGATCATCATCCGCACGACTCAGATCGCGAATCTGCTTCGCGGACAGAATTTTTTTGTGTCCTATGTCATTCAGATAATCACCGATGAAATCAAGATTTTCCTCCGTCGTCATCCAATTTTTATTGTCAAACCTCGACAAATTAACCGGGCTGGAAAAACTCCGCAGGGTCTTGTCCCCTTGAATATTGAAGTAGAAATCAAAGTATGACATTACGAGTTCTCTCAAGGTTGTGTAAACTGGTTCACGGTATCGAAGGACCGTCGTATTCGATTTGGCAACCGCACCGTAACAATTGTTCTGTTTGAAAATTGCAATGACATGATCGTCATCGTTTTCGGCAATCATATCGACGATCAACGGTTCGTGCCCGAGCATTCTCAAAGCCAATGCGCCGAATAACGCTCCTTCGAAACAATTTGCCCTTCGCTCACGAATGACGACTCGCGGTGAACTTGTACCGGGCTCAGCATCGTATGGAATTTTATTCAAGAATTGTTGAATGTCATACGGCTTCTTGAGTTCTCGGAAGAATTCCCTCTCATCTTTGGTGAAACCCGTGCCGGCACCATGCTTCCCTATCGCTTGCATTTATCGAAGCCCGAATTTCTTCCGATTTTCTTCTGTGTCGTAATATATGCGCCACTCTGCAACAAGATTATCTCTGATTTCAGCCATCCAAATTGCGGGGTCATGCTGATTTTCTTCGGACCAATATGCAAACCCCAGCACCATGACCATGTTCTCTTTCGATTCGACATGCTCAAATGTATTTTTGTACTTCGGAAACATCTCGAAGAATCTCGACCATGATTTCAACATGGTTTTCTTCGTTCGAGAAACGTTGCCATCACGGTCGATGAACACATGGTTATCACTCATGAGCTGTCCGAGTCCGTCGACATCGCGATTGCTAATGCACTCGTTGAAACGCAGGGCAATCAATTTAGGATCTTCCATTATACAGGTTTCCTCTTTCACCAAATTGTCACGAGCTTGTCAGACTCTTCACGCATGGGTTGCCGTGTTGATTTTTAGGTGTGTTATCCTAATCCAGTCCAATATCCATCTCGTAAATGCAAAATAACAAAAATGGGGATGATATTTCAGCAAACAGTGTCCGCTTGGCACTTTCAAGTTTTATGTTTGTATTTTAGATATGAAAGGGATACCTTTCATAGGTGAGTGAACCACCACAGCTAAGTATGATCAGACCGTGGTCTTTTGCGTGCGCCTTTTTGTCAAACCATCGAGCAAGTTCAAGAAAAGGAGGATATGGTAAATGACTTTCGATCTTCATATCCCAGCGAAAAAAGCAAGTACCTTTTTGATCCCTTTGGTGAGTATTCTGTTGACTTTCCTTTCCGCAGGTTGCAAGAAAGAGAACCCTGTCAATCAGGGGACATCTCAGACAACGACATTCAAAGGATCAATCGAGGTAAAATATCATTCTGACGCCAACCCAGCGACGCCACTTGCAGATGCAACTGTGCAATTGGATAGTCTAGAACTCAAGACTGATAGCACCGGCTCATTCTCCCTTATGTCTGTCCCATTTGGAAAGCACAAGCTGACCATTTCATATATTGGCATTGTTCCTATTGATACTTCTGTTTTGATAAACGACGCGACAACAACGTTCAACTACATATTTATCATGTACCATTTTGCCGGCACTATCTCTCTCAAGAATCCGACCAATCCATTAGCAGTGAATCCAATCCAGACCAGAATCACTCTTGATAAGAAATATTCGGTTCAGACAACGGCTAATGCTCCCAACTTCGATTTCGGATACTTGATCGCCGGGCAACATACCTTACACATCGACAGCACGACAAATACTTTCTCGGCGGATACAACATTCATTGCTGACCAAAACTATGATTACGGCACTACGAATGATTACAATTTCTACGCAGGGGCGCCTTTTAGGGAATTTGTTTTTCCAACGGCTGCCGGCACTTCTTGGAAATACCAGTTCTATGAAAAAGACATTGAGTACGATTATGAGTCCTTGATACGGAACGGGACTCATGTTTGGACTATAAATTCTTCGGAAGTTGGCAGCAATTCGCAAACTCTCACCATCTCTGATATTTCGAGCGATACCGCGACATACTGGAACCTTTTTCTCGAACCAAGCGATTCGATCTACTTCGTAAGAGATACGGTTAATTTTCAGATCGTCATTGACAATTCAAATATTTCAATAAACTGCCCCGAGTACAAACAGACGATTCCAAGATTCGACCTACTCATTGGGGATACGCTCACTACGTACGCACCCTGGGGTTATTTCCACGGAGTATATTTGAACTCAGTGGGCTTGTTGAGTTCTTCTACTTACTATCCAGGCACTACGCCAAGCTGGATCAATCTCACTCTCCTTGAGTTCACCAAACCGTAGATGAAGAATTTCCACGCGCAAGATCTCAGCAGATCCTTGGCAGTTGTTCCCCTGTCAACATATCGACAACCCGCCTCCCGCCGATCTTGCTCTTCATAACGACGGTGCCATGATGTTGATCCAGCACTTCTCCGATTACAACAGAGTTTTTGCCGAGCGGATGTTTTTTCATGGTCGATAGCACTTTCTCGGAATCACCGGGTGAAACAAAGGCGAGAAGTCTTCCTTCGTTTGCAATATATAAAGGATCCAGTCCCAGAATTTCACAGGCACCGCGAACGTCATCAGTAACCGGTATGTTTTCTTCTTCTATCAAGACACCAAGCTTCGATTGTTCAGCAAGCTCGTTCAACGTCGTGGCCACACCGCCACGTGTCGGATCACGCATGACATGAATGTTGTTACTCGCTTTCAGCATTTCTTCAACAAGACCATTCAACGGCGCCGTGTCACTTTTGATTTGAGTCTCAAACTCAAGTCCTGCACGGACGGACATGATCGCGATTCCATGGAGCGCGATCTCTCCATTCAAGATGATCTTGTCGCCGATTTTTATTTTCTTAGGACTTATATCGACGCCATCTTTTATTATCCCAACCCCCGATGTGTTGATAAATATCTTGTCTCCTTTGCCGCGATCGACAACTTTCGTATCGCCGGTCACCAGCATTACTCCTGCGCGCTTCGCGGCTTCCTTCATCGACAGCACGACCTTCCACAAGTCGTCAACCGGCAATCCTTCTTCGATTATAAATGCCGACGAGAGATAAAGCGGTCGCGCACCGCACATTGCGAGGTCATTGACGGTTCCGTTTACGGCAAGTTCACCAATATCACCGCCCGGAAAAAAGATAGGATTTACAACATAAGAATCGGTCGAGAAAGCAAATTTATTTCCGCCGATCTCGAACACTGCACCATCATGCAGCGGTTCTAGCAATTCATTCTTGAATTGAGGCAGAAACATTTTCTCGATAAGTTGGTGCGTTAGTTTCCCGCCGCTGCCGTGAGCCAAAAGTATATTCGCATAATCTGATTTCGGAATGGGACAGGCAAAGCCGCCGCTTAGATCGACTGGAGGTTTATTCGACACGGTCAATTCCTTTCCGTTTCACTAAATCTTCCGTAATGAAAATATGCCGCACACGCGCCTTCTGACGAAACCATCGGCGCACCAAGTGGATGTTCTGGTTTACACTCGGTACCGAAAGCCTCGCAATGATGCGGTTTCTTCAGTCCCTGCATTATCTGGCCAGCAATGCACGACTGCGATTCCTGAGTTTCTATGCCTGCCACGTCAAATATTCTTTCCGCATCGTGGTCGGCAAATTCCGATTTCAATCGCCAACCGCTCCGTGGTATCATTCCGATGCCGCGCCACTTTCTTTCGATTACTTCAAAGACTTCGGACAATAATCGTTTCGCAGGAATGTTTCCTTCTCTTCGAACGACGCGGGAATATTGGTTCTCGACCTCGACCCTTTTTTCTTCGAGCTGTTTTACTGCCATATAAATTCCATGAAGAATATCGACAGGCTCGAACCCGGTGACAACAATCGGGGTCCGATATTTTTCGGCTATGGGAAAATAATCATCATAGCCCATGACGGTGCAGACATGTCCCGCCGCGAGGAACGCCTGAACGAGATTGGATGGCGACGACAAGATCGCCTCCATTGCCGGTGGAACAAGAACGTGCGAAGATAGGATCGAAAAATTTGTCACACCTCCATTCCTTGCTTCCCAGACAGCCATTGCATTTGCGGGTGCGGTCGTTTCGAATCCAACCGCGAAGAAAACAACTTTCCTGCTCGGATTTTGCCGTGCCAGTTTGACCGCATCCAATGGAGAATAAACGATCCTGACATCGCCGCCTTCGGATTTTACGGTCAACAAATCTTTTCTGGAACCTGGTACGCGAAGCATGTCTCCGAAAGAAGTGAAGATGACCTCACCTCGGCCTGCAATCGCAATAGCTTTATCGATTATCTCCAGCGGAGTCACACAAACCGGGCAGCCGGGTCCGTGGACGAGCGTAATCTGTTTGGGAAGGAGATGGTCAATTCCAAATTTCACAATTGCATGAGTTTGACCTCCACAAATCTCCATCATGGTCCACTCGTGCTCGGTGATTTTATGAATCAACTCCGCGTATTTTTTTGCGGTGTCTGCGTCTCTATATTCGTCGATATACTTCACGGTCTTCGTTAGTCAGTTTTCAGCCATCAGTTTTTCAATTTTCGCTTCCTGGTCACCATTCCCGCTTTCATGGCTACAGTTTCGCTTCAACGCGACGAATATCTGCCCGAGCGAAATACCTCCATCATTTGTCGGCACTCTTTGGTGCCAGTATGGCTTGAATCTTTTTTCGATAAGCATCACAATAGTTTTCTCGGTCAGATATTTGTTCTGAAAGCAACCGCCACTCAACACGACTCTCTCGCATCCAACCTTCTTCGCAATATCGAGAATTATTTCCACAAGTGTGTTATGAAATCTTGCAGAGATTAATCCAACCGGGACTGAATTCGATGTATCGATAAGAATCTCACGCACCATCGGCTCCCAATCTATCACGAAATTTGGTTCGTAATACTTCCTGTCTCCGATCTCTCGGTTCCCATTTTCTGCAATTCTAAAATCATATAACTCGTCAGAATTGATTCCATCCAAGGCGAATTCCAATTCCATGGCACCCTGTCCTTCAAAATTGACGACTTGCCGCAATCCGATTATGGACGAGATTGCGTCGAAGAGTCTGCCGGCACTCGTTGTAATCGGCGAATTCAATCCCGACCCGATCATTCTTTTCAAGACCGAAAGCGATTCTTGGTCGAATGCTTTGGTTGGTTCAATGCCTTCCATTTGAAATAATCTTTCGCCGAAAATCTCGCTCAACAACCCAACTGCCGTGCGCCTCGGTTCCTTTATCGACGCCGAATTTCCCGGCAATCGAAATGACCTGAATGTCGCAACCCGCTTATACGATGCTCCATCAGTTTTCAAGAATTCTCCGCCCCACACTGTACCATCTTCTCCATAACCCGTTCCGTCCCACGACACTCCAAGGACCTCACCTTTCAACTTGTTCTCGGCCATGCAAGAAGCAATATGTGCAAAGTGATGTTGGACGCCCTGTAGAGACGTAAACTTTTGCGCCTCTACAAGATTTCGAGTTATTGCCACCTTATGCGCAAACTGTGTCGATGGATAATCCGGATGTAAATCATGGGCGATTATTTTGGGAAAGAGTTCATATAACTTTTGGAAATCCTCTGTCACTTTCTCAAAAGCATTGAACGCTTCCTCGGTCGATAAGTCCCCGATATGTTGGCTTACAAAAACATTTCTGATAGAATTTATCGCGGTAGTATTTTTGAGATGCCCGCCGACAGCAAGAACGGTTTCGGATTTCGAATTCTCAATTTGTGAATTCAATTCTATCGGGAAAGGAGAATATCCTCGCGCTCGCCTGACCACTTGATTACGACCAGCCATTACGCGAACAACCGAGTCATCGACATGACGTTCGATCGGACGATTGTGCACGAGAAGAACATCAGCAATGCTGCCAAGTCTATCGACCGCTTCGCGCTCGTCGATGCAAATCGGTTCATCTGAAATGTTTCCGCTTGTTGCCACCACTGGAAAACCAAGTTCACGCATCAAAATATGATGGAGCGGCGAGTAAGGCAGCATAGCACCAACATATGGATTCCGCGGTGCGATGGATTGTGCAATCTCGCCAGTCCGGTCTTTGGCTTCTTGCGCCTTTCTTCTCAGCAACACAATGGGAGCCTCAGGAGCAAGAAGAAGTCTTTCTTCAATCTCTGAAATTTCGCATTCACCGTTCATGGATTCAAATGATGGATACATCAAAGCAAAAGGTTTTTCCTCGCGATGCTTTCGACTTCGTAGTCGTTTCACCGCGTCGTCATTCCTCGCATCTACAAGAAGCTGGAATCCACCAATCCCTTTCAGCGCAACGATCTTTCCGTTTCGAATCGCCTTAGCAGCCTGAAGAATTGCATCATGGTGCGTTGATAAAATCATTCCTGATTTGTCCCATAGCTCGAAATGAGGTCCACACTTTGGACACGCGTTCGGCTGGGCATGAAATCTTCTATCATTAGGATTGCTATACTCGTTCCTGCACTCTTCACACATCTCAAACTTCTGCATCGTCGTGTTCGGTCTATCATAAGGTAAAGATTTGATTATGCTGAATCGCGGCCCGCAGTTTGTACAATTAGTAAACGGATAAAGGTATCTCTTATTCTCAGGATCAAAAATTTCCTTGAGACAATCCGGACAGGTGGCAATGTCGGGAAGCACCATGGCGCTCTTTTCGCCGTCGGAACTGCTTTCTCTGATCTCAAATTTGTCATAGCCGACAACATCGAGAAAAGAAGTCTCCATACCCTGAATAAAGGCACGCGGAGGTTTTTCATTTTCAAGACGGATTATGAATTCATCGAGAATCTCTTTCCTGGATTCGGCTTCTATGAATACCCCTTGCGAAGAATTTGACACCCATCCATAAAGTCCCATTTCTGCGGCAAGCCGATAAACGAACGGCCTGAATCCGACACCTTGCACTGCGCCGTGCAGGACTATATGGAGTCGAGCGTTCATGTTAAAGTTGATTTACCAAGAAGCCATTCGGACCACTCAGGAATTCCTGCATTAGTGGTACAAGAAGTTTCAAATATCTCGAGCTCAGGATTTATCTGAAGCGCGTTCTTTTTAAGCTCATCGAGATTACAATTCAAGTAAGGTATGAGATCGATTTTATTTATGACTAAGACCGATGCATTTCGAAACATCGACGGATACTTCAGCGGTTTATCATCACCTTCCGTCGTGCTCGCGACAACAATTTTCATCGCCTCACCAAGATCATAGCCAGCCGGACAAACGAGGTTACCGACGTTCTCAATGACAAGCGCCTTTATGTTCGTCAAATCAACGTTGGCGAGTGCATCTCGTACCAGCTTTGCATCGAGATGGCATCCTCCATTGGTGACAATTTGAACTACAGGCACGCCAAACTTTGCAACTCGTTGAGCATCAAGGTCTGTCTGGACATCACCCTCGACAACGGCAACCTTCAGCTTACCGTTTAGATAGTCAAGAGTTTTTTCAAGAAGACTCGTCTTACCTGATCCAGGCGAGCTCACGAGATTTATTACAAAAATTCCGTTCCTCTCAAAAAGCAACCTGTTCTGCTGTGCCACTTCGTCATTCTTCGCAAGGACTTTCCTTTCTATGGTTACGACACTCACGTTTCTTCCTTTACTCCGTCATCTATTTCTATTTCGACGACCTGCAGTTCATTTCCTGAAATAAGTTTCACGTCGGCGCGCCCACAATGTTTACATTTAAACAAAAAGTTCTCGACCACTGAGTCAGCACCGCAAATTTCACAGTGTGCCACTATACCTACATTCTCGATCAAAAGTTTCGCGTTTTCAAACGGTGTTCCCTTCGTGATAGCATTAAAACAAAACTCAAGCGAGTCTGGAATAACGCTGGCAAGCTCTCCGATTCTTATCTTTACACTTGTCACCGAACTGACTGCTCCAACGTTCTCCTTCACGATTTCCAAAATGTTTTCTGCTATTGACAGTTCGTGCATATCAACGATTAATTCTATCCGTTAAGTTCTTTTAGCTCATCGATCTGCTTCAGATAATCGAAAACCTGCTTCGCTTCAACTTCGTCAACGATGCTTATCGCAAATCCAACATGGACGACGACGTAATCGCCAATTTTCGCTTCGGGCACGTACGCAAGACACACCTCTTTTGATATACCTCCAAAGTTCACCGTCCCCATCTTCATCATTCCTTCATTCTCCGCAATCTTCACAATCTTTCCTGGTACACCCAAACACATTTCATTTCTCCTGATTTTCTAAAATTCTTCGAAGAGCCTGTACAACTCCAGCATATTCCACAACGGTTATGCCAACAAAATCGATTAAAATTCTGAAAATTGGAGCTTTTATTCTGTCAATTAGAGGCAGACTGCCTCAAAAATAAGTTTCTTCCTCGGATCAAGACCGAGAGGCTGTTTTCCTTCGTTGCAGAGCAGTTTCATAGAGGACAACGGCGACAGAGCTTGCAACGTTGATAGAATCGACACCATGGCACATGGGAATTTTTGCTCGCATGGAACATTGTTCCAATATTTCAGGTGAAATCCCCTCTCCTTCGCTTCCAAAAACCAAACAGACATCCCCAGACAAATCGACGGCTGAGATTTCCTGAGAATCAATCTTCGGATGGGCAGCGATAATTTCGATCGAAAAGTTTTCGTGCAATTCTTTCAGTGATTCGGACAAATTGTCAGCTCTGGTGATCGGCAGATTGAAAATCGTTCCCATAGAATTCCTGACGGAGCGCCGCAGATAAGGGTCGCATGAGGTCTCACCGAATATCAACACCTGCACACCCAAAGCAGCACAGTTTCTTACGATCACCCCCATGTTTTCTGAGTTCGCTAATCCATCAACGGCAACGAAAAACCTTGGCTTCGGACAGTCCTTAGTGAAGTTAAGAAGATCCAACTGATCTGGAACTCTTCCGATCGCCATGATTCCCTGATGCAATCCGAATCCGACGATTTGTTCAAGCTGATTTTTCTCACCAACAAAAACACCCGCTTCAATTTGCCGATTATCAAGGATAATTGAATACTTATCCAGCCATTCTTGCGTCAACAAAATGGAAACCACGTTGAGATTACTTTCGATCAAGCGCCGGACGACTTTCTCACCTTCCGCGACAAATATACCTCGCGCACGGTGTTCCACAGGGCGTCGCATAGTCATGTAAGGTTCAAGGTTTGATAAATCCAAAGAATCAATTTTCGTTATCTGCATCAGGTTAGTCAGTCCAACACATCAAAGATATGATCTTTATCATTTTGTCTTTGAAACAACAAAAGAAAAGGCTGCCCGGCAAAATTCCAGACAGCCTTTTTAATAATTGTGAAAGCGATTTTGCCTTAGGTTCCCGAGCTGTAATCGGTTTGATATTTCACTTGCTCAGGCGTCAATTTGTCGATCTTTAATCCCATTGTCTTCAATTTCACCCTTGCAATTTCCTGATCTTGCTCAGGTGAAATATCGTGGACTTTATTCTCGATCTTCTTCCCTTTCTTATGAAGCTCGACAAGCTTAAGCTGCGACATGAATTGATTCGCAAACGACATATCCATGACTTCTGATGGATGTCCTTCGGCGGCAGCGAGATTTACAAGTCTGCCCTGTGCCAGTACGTAAATTCGTCGTCCATCTTTCGTCAAGTATTCTTCATTGTTCGCACGAATCTCCTGGACTTTCTTTGTAATATCCTTGAGGTGATTCAGGTTAAGCTCGCAGTCGTAATGTCCGGTGTTGCAGACAATCGCACCATCTTTCATCTTTTCGAAATGGCGATCAACCACGATGTCTTTGACTCCGGTCGCAGTAATAAAAATATCTCCGATCTTTGCGGCCTCGTCCATCGTCATCACCCTGAATCCCTCCAGTGTTGCTTTGAGGGCGGCAGTCGGCTTGACCTCTGTGACGATCACATTTGCTCCGAGTCCTTTTGCACGGATTGCAACGCCTCGGCCGCAATGACCGAAGCCTGCAACTACAAAATTCTTCCCGGCAAGCAAAACGCTGGTGGAGCGCAATATACCATCGAGCGACGATTGGCCTGTGCCATAGACATTATCGAAATCCCATTTGGTCTCTGCATCGTTCACGGCGACGACCGGGTACTTCAACGCACCATCGGCTGCCATGGCACGCAGGCGGTGGACACCCGTAGTGGTTTCCTCAGTTCCGCCGATTATAATGCTCGTGGCGAGTTCGGGGTATTTATTGTGCAAAGTGAAAATCAAATCGGCACCGTCGTCAAGCGTCAATTGCGGCTTCATCTTTATCGTTTCGTCAATTGCCCAGTAAAATTCCTTCACAGACATTCCGTGCCATGCAAAAATCGAGATGCCTTCCGATGCAAGTGCCGCTGCCACGGAATCGTTAGTGGAAAGTGGGTTGCACCCGCTCCAGCTTACCTGCGCGCCGCAAGCCGCAAATGTCTTTACGAGAACCGCCGTCTCTTTGGTCACGTGGAGACAACCAGCAATCTTATATCCTTTAAATGGCTTTGCGGCGCTGTATTTCTCTTTCAGTGCCATCAACACGGGCATTCTTGATTCGGCCCACGCAATTCTTTTCTTGCCTTCATCGGCAAGTTTAATATCTCTGACTTTATAAACTCCTTTTACTTCATCCATCGACAAAATTCTCCTCTGATGTAGTGCATTTCAAAATTCGTTGGAACCGCGAATTATTCATTCGGGATTTTAATTAACTTCCTTCTGCAAAGCTTTCACAAGGTCAAGCTTTTCCCATGTGAATCCGTCTTCGTTCCTTCCAAAATGTCCATAAGCCGCTGTCTTCTCAAATATCGGGCGACGAAGATTGAGATGCTTAGTGATCCCGCCAGGAGTGAGGTCCATAACTTCTACCACAGCTTTCGCAAGGTCGGCATCTGAAACACCTTTTCCAGTTCCCTTCGTCTCGACCAGAACCGAAACTGGGTCAGCGACCCCGATCGCGTAAGCAAGCTGGATCATGCACTCTTTTGCAAATCCAGCAGCGACGATATTCTTTGCCAGATACCGAGCCGCGTATGCTGCACTCCTATCAACCTTCGAAGGATCTTTGCCTGAAAAAGCGCCGCCGCCATGCGGGGCATATCCACCATAGGTGTCAACAATAATTTTTCTGCCGGTAAGACCAGTATCGCCATGAGGACCGCCGATTTCAAACCTTCCTGTCGGATTGATATAATAATTGGTTTCTTTAGTAAGCAGCCTTTCGGGGATCACAGCTTTTATAACGTGCTTTCTAACGTCTTCTGCGATTTTGTCCTGCCATTTCTTTTCGTTTGTACCCTTTGGCTCCGGATCATGCTGCGTCGAAACCACGACTGTTTCAACTGTGACCTTTCCATTATCATGGTACGCCACTGTTACCTGACTTTTTCCATCGGGGCGCAAGTACGGCATCGGAGATTTCGCCATTCTTCTTACTTCCGCAAGACGGCGCGTCAATCTGTGTGCGAGAGCGATCGGCAGCGGCATATATTCTTCAGTTTGATCGCACGCGTAACCGAACATCATTCCCTGGTCACCAGCTCCGCCCGTGACGACACCACGGCTTATATCGGCAGACTGCGAGTGCATCACGTTTATTATTCCGCAAGATTCGGAATCGAATTTGAGCTTGCTGTCATTATACCCAATCTTGCATATTACCCTGCGGGCAATTTCGGCGGCATCTATCTTTGATTTTGCCAACTCGCTCGTGGTCACTTCCCCTCCCACTACAACCAAACCCGTTGTCACGTATGTCTCACACGCGACTCTGGAATTCGGTTCGATTGCCAAATAGGCATCGAGAACTGCATCGGAAATCTGATCGCAGATTTTATCGGGATGCCCTTCAGTGACTGATTCCGATGTAAATAGCCTGTACATTATTTTCCTTCTCCGGTAATTTGTTATAAGAAATCTATTTCAGTTGAATCGCCCGCATTGACGCGTTTGAAACTTCCTTTAAGTTGTGCGTTCTGTCCCACGATCGATCCTTCGAGCAGCGAATTTTGTATCGATGCACCCGAGCCTATAATGGAATCGCGGATGAGCGAGTCATTCACGACCACATCAGAATCGATAGTCGCATTGGGACCAATAATGCAATTTGATATCTTTGCCGAATCGTCAATGAAAACGGGCGAAATGACCACCACATCGTCGCGCTTCCTGTAATGTTTCGTCTTCTTCAAAAGGTGCCTGTTCGTCTCGAGCAAAGTCTCCGGCTTCCCGCAATCGTACCAGCCATCGATTTCAAAATAAGTAATTCTTTCACCGTGATCCATCATGATTTGTAAAGCATCCGTAAGCTGGTACTCGCCTTTGGTTTTTATATCTTTGTCGATGACTTCGTTCAACGCATGCAGAAGTTTCCGCGGCGATTTTATGAAGTATAATCCGACAACGGCCAGATTTGAAGTCGGGTTGTCTGGCTTCTCAATCAATTTCGTCACAATTCCATCTCTTGTCTCTACAACTCCGAATCTTCTCGGGTCGTCAACCGTTTTTACACCGATACTGGAGTATTCGCTCTTAAGAAGTGGCGAGAGATCGACATCGAAAACTGTGTCGCCTAAGATGATCAGGAGCGGCTCATCACTTCCACCTCCAGAAAGTGCAACATGAGCAGCGTGTCCGAGCCCAAGCCGTTCTTCTTGATAGAAGAATTTGAAGTCAGCCTTGTAGTTTTTTTTGAGATAAGCTTCGACCATCTCGCCCATATATCCGACGACGACGGAAATTTCTTTTATCCCGAGGTCACGAAGTTTATCGACAATATGGCCAACGATCGGTTTGCCACCGACATTTAACAAGACCTTGGGCAATGAATATGTGTGTGGACGCAGACGTGTTCCCACCCCTGCGACCGGTATTAAGGCTCTCATTTATCCAACGGTTATTGTGTGAAAATTTAACATTCCGAGGCGGAAGTTCCAAAGACGCGATTTCGCTTGTCGACTTACAAGAACCGGATCGACAATGGATTGAAACCTTTTTCCTGCCAGATATTGTTCTTTCTGTCGTATCTGCATCCCTGCGTCGTTGTTTTTTTTGCAGCTTTTTGCCAATTTAATGAGGAAGAGTCCATGATGAATAAGATTTTCGATAAGGTTCGCGAAGGAGAACGCCTCACTCTCGAAGATGGGATGGAATTATTTGATTCCAACGACTTGCTGACAATCGGAATGATGGCGGATTTTGTCAGATGGAAAAAGCATCCGAAACCGACGATAACTTATATCATCGATAGAAATATCAACTATACAAACGTCTGCGTTACGGAATGTACCTTCTGCGCATTTTACGCAAAAGTCGGCGACGAAAAGAAAAGTTACACGCTCAGCTATGAAGAACTTGGAAACAAGATTCAAGAGACCCTCGATCTCGGCGGCTCAAGAATACTTCTGCAGGGCGGGCTTAACCCGGAATTAGGCCTCGATTATTACGAAGACACATTCCGATTCATAAAATCCAATTACAACATTTGCCTGCACGCGTTGTCACCGGAAGAAATTTGTTTCATCGCAGATCAAAGCGGTTTGAAAACACGTGAAGTGATCAAGAGACTGGTCGCTGCTGGACTCGACTCTATCCCCGGGGGCGGCGCAGAAATTTTGGTCGATACCGTCCGGGACAAAATTGCCCCGAAGAAATGTACCTCCGACGAGTGGCTTGGAGTAATGTACGAAGCTCACAAATTGGGACTGAAATCTACCGCGACCATGATGTTCGGCCATGTCGAAGATTACGAGGATCGACTTCAGCACATGATTGTCGTTCGCGAGTTGCAAGACATAACGAGTGGATTCACGGCGTTCATTCCCTGGACATTTCAGCCGAGAAATACCGAACTCGCCGAGAACCACGATAACCTTCGTGAAAAGTCATCGGCATTCGATTATCTAAAAACCCTTGCCATCTCTCGCCTCATGCTTGACAATATTCCGTCAATTCAGGTAAGCTGGGTAACCCAGGGATTAAAGATTGCGCAGATCGGGTTGCGGTTTGGTGCGGACGACTTTGGAAGCTTAATGATCGAAGAAAACGTCGTGAGTGCAGCGGGCACAAAACATTTTTCAGGTTTCAGTTTAAATCATATTACTCGCGCAATAAAGTCGGCAGGCTTTGAGCCGGCACAGCGTTTTGTATAAGTTAATAGTTAAAGGCAAAACCAAAATTGGAAAAGAAAAAGTTTCCCGTCATCGGGTTTGAATTTCGAGACGAACTTTTGACTTTCTAAAGACATTCCATCACCTCTCAGAGTACTGAAATGTGGTACAACTCAATCGTTGAAATTATAGGCAACACGCCGATGCTCAGACTGACGAGAATCGCTCCGAGCATTAAGCCAATTCTACTAGGAAAACTCGAATACCTTAACCCCGGCGGTTCTGTCAAGGACCGTATCGGCATGGCGATGATCGAAGACGCGGAACGCCGCGGACTTTTGAAACCGGGTGGCACAATTATCGAAGGAACCTCCGGAAATACAGGAATGGGACTAGCACTTGCTGCTGTAATGAAAGGATATAAATGTATTTTCACGATGCCGGACAAGATGAGCCAGGAGAAAATCGATCTGCTTCGCGCGTTTGGAGCGGAAGTGATCGTGACTCCGACAGCAGTCGAGCCGAACGATCCACGAAGCTATCATTCGGTCGCTCAACGGCTGAATCACGAAATCCCGAATTCATTTTTCCCCAACCAATACGACAACCCGAGCAATTCTCAGGCGCATTACGAAACGACGGGGCCAGAGATATGGAACCAGACAGAGGGCAAAATCACTCACTTCGTTTGCGGCATAGGAACAGGCGGGACGATCGTGGGTGCAGCGAAATATTTGAAGGAAAAAAATTCGAAAATTAAGGTCATTGGTGTCGACCCCGAAGGAAGCATATATGCCGAATATTTTAGAACTGGCAAAACCCCTGACACTCATCCATACAAAGTCGAAGGGATCGGACAGGATTCGATGCCCAAGATCATGGAATTCAATGACATTGATGACATAATCACCGTCTCCGATAAAGATTCTTTCCTGGCAACGCGGCAGCTTGCGAAGAAAGAAGCCGTCTTCGCAGGAGGTTCGGCGGGTTCAGTTATCCATGTAGCGTTGAAAATTGCCCCCGGTCTTACAGAAAAAGAGATGATCGTCGTCATTATTCCCGACCATGGTGCGAGATATTTGTCCAAACTATATAACGATACATGGATGAAAGACAACCAGTACCTCGAACCTAAGCTCAAGTTAACGGCGAGCGATGTAACGTACGGTCGTAGAGGAAAGCGTCCGCTGATAAGTGTCGTAATCGATGCGACATTGATGCAGGCAACAAGCCTGATGGAGAACAACAATATTTCGCAATTGCCAGTCATGGAAGACGGTCGAATCATTGGGAGTCTCACGGAAAATAAAGTGCTGTCTATCCTGGTTGCAAATCCTTCAATGCGAGAACACAAAGTGAAGGAGTTTTTGGATAAGCCTTTCCCTGTCGTTGAGGAGAAGGTGTCGATCGAAAAAGTCTACAGGATGCTTGATAGAGATACCGCAGCAGTTGTGGTCAAACACGAAGATAACTCGCTCGATATTATAACAAAGTCTGATCTCATATATGCTCTGACTGAAAATTCCGTGGATATGAAAGAGTAACGATTGAAAAATAAGAAACGAGAAGCAATGAAGTCGAAACAGAAATCGCAGGGGTTCGGGACAATTGCAATTCATGCCGGGCAGGAAGCAGATGCATCGACGGGCGCGATTATGACCCCGATTTACCAGACGTCGACTTTCGTACAGTCAGCGCCTGCTGTCCACAAGGGTTACGACTACTCACGAGCCGGCAATCCGACAAGAACCGCTCTTGAAAAAAACTTAGCGGCGCTCGAAGATGGAAAATATTGCGCAGCTTTTTCGTCCGGCATGGGAGCCATCGACGCTGTAATAAAACTCTTGAAAGCCGGCGACCACGTTATTGCCGGAAATGATTTGTACGGTGGAACGTACAGGATCTTTGTAAAAGTTTTCGAGCAGTTCGGATTGAGTTTCGATTTCATTGACATGAGCAGCTCAGGAAATGTAAAGAAAGCCTTGAAAACAAACACAAGAATGATTTGGATTGAGACTCCGACCAACCCTCTCCTCAGAATTGTCGATATTGAAGAAGTTGCAAAGATTGCTAAGAAGGCCAACGCATTATCAGTCGTCGACAACACTTTTGCCACACCCTTCCTACAGAAACCGCTGTCACTTGGAGCAGACATAGTGGTACACAGCGCTACAAAATATATCGGCGGGCATTCTGACGTTATTTTAGGAGCGGCAATGACGAATGATGATGAGGTTGCGGAGAAACTTTACTTCATCCAGAAATCGAGCGGCGCCGTTCCCGGACCGTTTGACTGTTTCTTAGCGCTTCGCGGAACAAAAACACTCCACCTGAGAATGGAAAGACATTGCGAAAACGCCAGAAAGGTTGCCGACTTCCTTGCCAATCATCCGAAAGTCCGAAAAGTAAATTTCCCCGGTTTCAATACTCACCCAGGTCACACAATTGCCAGACGACAGATGCGCGACTTTGGCGGCATGGTCTCATTCACATTGAAGAACGACGACATGAGAGCCGCCAAGAAGCTGACTACCCTGACACGAATATTCACTCTTGCCGAAAGTCTGGGTGGCGTGGAGTCGCTCATCGAACACCCCGCGTCCATGACGCATGCATCGTTGCCAAAAGAAGTGCGCCTTAAATCCGGATTGGAAGACTCATTAATAAGGCTTTCTGTCGGCGTCGAAGATGCTAAGGATCTTATCGACGACTTGGCGCAAGCTCTGGACAAGATGAAGCTTGAACGAAATTAGTCAAAGAACCAATTGGAGACCTTCTCAACTGTTCGGCATCATAATTGTTGAACCTATAGTTGTATTTCTTGTTATGAACATTAAAGGTTATATTGGTTACGAAGTGAAAGACAGAATGAAATATTTGAACCTTTTAGTCTTGGTGGCCTTTGCGGTCGGTCAGGTTCAGTATGGCTATGTCTCTTACTTTTGCACCATGGAACAGAAGGCGGTTCAAAGACCTACTATGTCGATGACGTCGCCCAACGTTTCAGATAACGACATGTGCGATGAATGCCAGGGAATAATCCCGTCACAGCACGGACAGCAGTTACTCGAGAGCAGTTGTATGAAGGTCGTTTCGATGGAGAAGCGCACGGTCGATAATTTTGCAGAATGGGCAAAGTTCCACACTCACGTCATTGCTGCGTTTAACTTTATTCAAGCGGTTGACTATCCGCAACAAATCGGTCATCAAAGTTTCGTTGTACTTTCCCCACTGACTCTCCGCCATTAGATTTACCCACTCTCAATAGCAATCTCCGTATTTAATTTCCCTTCCTGAATGGGAAGTCTCCCGTGTTAGGTGCACGCGGAGCCAAATATTATATCGTTCACGATATAGCATGGCTCGGCAAGCTTTTTTTCACGACCCGCAAGACTTCCTCTCCTAAATGAATCGTTCCGCAGCGAGATCGCGCCGTGCGGGACAAAAAAAGAAAGGTGAAGAATGTTGGTTCTCAAAATTCGATTTGTTTCTTTACTCGTTCTCATAGCTGCGTCGTCTGCATCTGCGCAAACACAACTCGATAGTTTGATTACAATGGCGATTCAGCACAATCCCGAAATCCAGATGGCTCGCTACGAATCGAGCGCTGCGGAAGCAAGGATTAGTCCTGCCAGTACGCTGCCCGACCCACAGCTATCCATCATGGCAGAAAACGTCCCTTCGAATTTCAGCCTCACCTCCGATGAGATGACAGTGTTTCCACAGTTTAAAATCATGCAGGTGCTGCCGTGGTTCGGCAAACTCGGCGCGGCAGGCGATGTCGAAAAGTACGGCTATGAGGCTTCGTCCGATCGACTCTCAAATGTAATGCTGCAGGTCGTGTCGGAGTTGAAGAAAGTTTATGGGCAAATTTACAGCACTGAAAAGTCGATTCAATATCTGCAATACAAGAAACAACTTCTGCAGAGTGTGGTTAAAGTTTCGGAGCAGCTATTTGCCGTAGGACAGGTTCCACAGCAGGATGTCTTCCGCGCAACCGCAGAGCTTACTATGGTGCAATCGGACATCATCACGAAGCAGGGTATGCTTTCAGATTTGAATTCAAAATTAGGTGCGCTCCTCGGACAGAATGCCCCGTACGCCATTCAGGTCGATACACTGGCGCTTCCTTTACTCGATTCGCTCTCATCGCTTGAGGCTCAGCTTGGCAGGAATAATCCCGAGTTGAAGCAAATTCAAAATATCGAATCAGCGGCGCAGGCGAAGACTGTGTTCGCGAGGAAGAATGCAGTGCCGGATCTGAGCGTCGGAGTTTCCTATGGCTACCGTGGCGCATTGATGCCGGACGGCACAAAGGCTTTGAACATTATGAACTTCGAGGTCGGGTTTAGCCTTCCTGTTTTCTTCGGGTCGAGACAGCAGAAAATGATTGACGAGTCGGATTTCATGGCACGCGCTGCAAATGAACAATATGGCACAGTCTTGCTTAGTTTATACAGCGGGCTTCGCTCTACCTACGCAGATGTTGAGGCACAGGCTCAATTGATACCGCTGTATAGCAAGGAATTGATTCCGCAATACGAAGCGACTTACAACTCCTCACTTTCTTCATATTCCGTCGGAAAGACGACGTTTGCAATGCTGATCGACAATCTCACAACACTAATAAATACGAGAATCGAATTTGTGAAAATAGAATCAGCTTATTTTTCAGCAGTTGCTGAAATATCAAGGCTTGTTGGCGAAAGTGGTGATAATTACCGAGGTGAGAAATGAGCAGAAAACGGTTCAGTCCCGCTAGGGACAAGATGTTTGTAGAAAATGAGAAGGCAGGGAAGTTGTCCCGTTGGGACGAGATATGTCCTGAAAATAGAAATAGCGGAATTTTGAAAATCAGAGAGATGAAAATGAGAAAGACAGTTTTAGTTTTAATTCCCGTTTTGCTGACGGGATTAATCATAGCGAGCTGCGGCAACACGTCGAAAAACACAAATGCAAAAAGTGACTCTTTGTCAGTCGCCGCGAATAAGGGTGAAAGAAAAGTCCTTTACTGGTACGATCCGATGACTCCAACCGTCCATTTTGACCATCCCGGCAAATCTCCGACGATGGATATGGACCTTGTACCGATGTATACCGATCAGGAAGAGAGTCCGAATGGATCCCTTCGGGACTACCCGAACGTCATAAGAATCGATCCCGCCATGGTACAGAACATTGGTGTTGTTACCGCACCCGTCGAGCCGAGGAGGCTCACGAGAACCATCAACACCTACGGTGTCATAACGCCCGACGAGAAAAGCATCAGTGACATAAACACCCGCGTCGGCGGATGGATAGAGCAGCTTTACTTCGACTACACTGGCATGGATGTTAAAAGAGGCCAAGATATGGCAGTCATCTACAGCCCTGAGTTGATAGCCGCAGAGCAGGAGTTCCTGCAGTCTGTTAGTTTCGCCGGGGTAGAGACGCAAGATGTTGCGCCTCAACTTATCAAAAGCGCCTGTGAACGCTTAGCTTTTTTCGGCATGAGCGATAATCAGATCGATGAACTTCAATCGACCGGAAAAGTAATCGAGCGCGTAACAATTCATTCGCCAAGTGACGGCGTAATTCTTGAAAAAGATGTGTTTGAGGGACAAAAAATATCGTCGGGTCAGACATTGTTCAGAGTCGCTGACCTGCGTCATGTCTGGATACTTGCAGATGTTTTTAAAGTTGACATGCCATTCCTGAAAATCGGATCTCCTGCCACCGTAACATACGACGGTTCTGAATCATATAATGGAACAGTGGACTTCGTTTATCCCGAAGTCGATGCCACCGCGAGAAGCGTGAAAGTGAGAATCCCGCTGAACAACCCCCCAATGGGGCAGGCTGGCATGGTCATGAAGGTCGGACAATACGTAAATGCGGCGATTCATTCGCCGATTAGCTATGACGCGCTTGCTGTACCATCTCAGGCGGTCATTAACACCGGACTTAGGCAAGTAGTAGCGGTTGCATTAGGTGGAGGAAGGTTTGAGATACGAGATGTGAAATTGGGTGCCTATGCGGATGGATATTACGAAGTGCTTAATGGACTCATCGAGGGCGACACGATCGTAACATCAGGGCAATTCCTGATTGATTCGGACGCAAATCTGAAATCTGCAGGTGCTGCGATGTCGAATATGCCGGGAATGTCCATGCCACCCTCATCGCCGCGAATTCAAAACCAACAAAATCAAAACGGCATGGAAAATATGCCTGGCATGAAGATGAATGATCCACAGAAGAAACAAACCGCAAAAGGTAAGAAGTCAGAAAACATGGACATGAATATGCCCGGGATGGATATGGGAAATGAGAAGCATGCAAAACATAACACGCATGAAGCGAAAAAAGATTCGACGCAAATGAATATGAATGGGATGGACATGGATATGCCGGGGATGGATATGGGCGGAAAGAGAGATTCGCTCAAACCAATGAGTGATTCGACAAGGCAGGAGAATTGACATGCTTGCAAAAATAATCGAATGGTCGATAAAAAACCGCTTTATCGTAATCGTGCTTCTTCTTTTCGTGATTGCTGCGGGATTTTATTCGCTGATCTCTAGTCCGGTAGATGCGATTCCGGATTTGAGCGATGTGCAAGTCATCGTTTACACCGAGTATCCCGGCCAGTCCCCGACTGTTGTACAGGATCAGGTGACGTATCCGCTAACTTCTTCGCTCATCTCGCTCCCAAACGCAAAAGTAGTTCGCGGTTACTCATACTTCGGCTTCTCACTTGTCTATATCATCTTCAAAGATGGTACAGACTTGTACTGGGCGCGGAGCAGAGTTCTCGAGTATCTGAACTATGCGGCAAACCGTTTGCCGCAAGGCATTACGTCTACCCTCGGTCCCGATGCGACCCCTGTCGGATGGGTCTATGAATACGCGCTCAAATCCGACAAGAGAAGCCTCGGGGATTTGCGCTCGATCCAGGACTTTTATCTGAAATACGGTTTGTCCACGGTTCCCGGTGTTTCTGAAGTTGCGAGTGTCGGCGGTTTCGTGAAAGAATGGAGAGCGACGCTCGATCCGAGGAAACTCCTTGCCTACCACGTTTCGCCCATGCAAGTTATGGAAGTCATCAGGCAAAGCAACAGCGATGTTGGCGGCGAAGTCATCGATCTGTCGGGTTACGAACTGATGATAAGAGGACTGGGATATATCATGACTATCGACGACATGAAGAATATTCCGCTTGGAGTTTCGCGCGGAGGGAAATTCTTTGCACTCGACACGAAGTCACCATTACCCTCTCAGTCTTCCGAAACGTCTTCGGGAATGGGCGAGACTTCGCAATCTAGTATGCCCAGTGGTGGACAGGGGTCGCTTACACCGTTTTCCAACAATGATTTTTCGAGCGGCACTCCGATTCTTCTCGGTGACGTCGCTGATGTGCAAATAGTAGCCGCTGCCCGCCGTGGAGTCGCAGACCTTGACGGCGAAGGTGATGTAGTCGGCGGAATCGTCGAGATGCGATATGGACAGAATGCCCCGCAGGTCATAAATGGTATCAAAGAAAAGCTGAATGAGCTTAAACAGGGATTGCCGCCCGATGTCCAAATAGTGCCAGTTTATGATCGATCCGACTTGATCGAGAGAGCCATCAACACTCTCGAAGATAAGTTGATCGAAGAATCAATAATCGTTGCTTTAGTCTGCCTTCTTTTCCTTTCCCACTTCAGAAGCGGTTTCGTCGCGATTTTCACTTTGCCTACCGCGATCCTAATGGCGTTCATTGTAATGAGGTGGCAGGGGATTAATGCAAACATCATGTCGTTGGGAGGGATCGCCGTTGCTATTGGTGCCATGGTCGATTCGGCAATAATCATGATCGAGAATGCGCACAAACATATCGAAGCGGATGGCGGCAAGACAGACAGATGGAAGCTCATTACTGAATCATCTAAAGAAGTTGGTCCATCTCTTTTCTATTCACTTCTCGTAATTACGGTCTCATTCATTCCTGTGTTCGCATTGACTGAGCAATCAGGCAAGCTTTTCAAGCCGCTTGCATTCACGAAGACCTATTCGATGGCCGCAGCGGCTTTGCTCGGCATTACTGCAGTCCCAATTCTGATGGGATACTTTATCCGTGGAAAGGTTCCGCCTGAGGAGAAGAACCCGATTAACAGAATTTTGATCGAACTTTATACTCCCGTCCTTAATTTCGTGCTGAAATTTCGGTGGTATGTCCTGACCGCGGCGGTCGTGATACTTGGAATTACGATCTATCCCTACATGAAATTAGGCTCGGAGTTCATGCCGCCTCTCTGGGAGGGAACTTTTCTCTACATGCCGTCGACTTTTCCCGGAATTTCTGTCACGCAGGCCCGCCAGACACTTGAGATGACGGACAAAATTATTAAGCAGTTTCCTGAAGTAACAAGCGTCTTCGGCAAAGCAGGAAGAGCAAACACCGCTCTCGATCCTGCTGGACTGGATATGTTTGAGACCACGGTAAACCTGAAACCCGAATCGGAATGGCCCAAAGGGATGACCCCTGATAAACTAAAGGCAACGTTGAACGATGCGCTACAGGTGCCGGGGATCTCCAACGTCTGGACGATGCCGATAAGGAACCGTGTCGAGATGACCAGCACTGGAATCAAGAGTCAGATTGGAATCAAAGTGTCCGGTCCTGATTTGGATTCGCTTCAAGCTATCGGAGAGAACGTAGAAGCGCTGCTCAAAAAACTTCCGGGTACTTCGAGCGCGTTTGCCGAGCGCGTAGGATACGGCAACTATATTGATTTCAAAATCGACAGAACGGAAGCCGCAAGATACGGGCTTACCGTTGATGATATTGAAAATGTTATAAAGAGTGCGATGGGCGGTATGCCTGTCGGTCAAATAGTTTCCGGTATAGAGCGGTATCCGATAACTGTTCGTTATTCGCTTGAACAAAGGGACGATCCCGAGATGCTGAACCGCGTTCTCATCCCGACGCCCACCGGCGCTCAAATCCCGATTGGCGACGTCGCCGAGATGGTGATTCACCGCGGTCCCATGTTTGTCAGGACAGAGGGCGCGGTGCCGACAATCTATGTCTATGTCAATGCGAACACGTCGGACATCGGTGGATATGTCGACAAAGCGAAGCAGTACTTGGCCGAGCATCTGAGTGTTCCTCCCGGATATATCATCACGTGGAGCGGCCAGTTTGAGTTCATGGAGAAAGCTGCGAAGACTCTCGCGATGATCATACCTGCTACGCTGCTGCTCGTCCTATTGATCATTTACTTAAATACAAGATCGATTACCAAAACACTTATAGTTATGCTTGCGGTTCCGTTCTCGCTTGTCGGCGCCACATGGTTCCTATACATTCTTGGTTACAACATAAGCGTCGCGGTTGCTGTCGGGATGATTGCACTCGCAGGACTCGATGCGGAAACAGGTGTCGTCATGCTACTGTACTTAGATATCGCTTATGACAAAATGAAAGCCGCCGGACGGATGATTACATTCGAGCATCTCAAGGAAGCGATTCACGAAGGCGCAGTAAGGAGAGTGCGTCCGAAGATGATGACGGCATCCGCGTTACTTGCAGGACTTATACCGATAATGTGGAGCACGGGTTCGGGTGCAGATGTCATGAAGAGAATCGCTGCGCCGATGGTCGGCGGAGTCGTTACAAGCGTGCTCATGGAGCTTATGGTCTATCCAGTTATCTATTATCTCTGGAGAGGAAGAGAAATAAAACAACAAACAGCAATACAAGGAGGAGAATAAAATGCAAAACATTCATCCGTTATTTGTCCATTTCCCGCTGGTTTTGTCGCTGTCGGCGCTTTTATTCGAGGTACTTTACCTTTCATTCAAGAAGGAAAATTTAAAAGGAGTTGCATCTGCCCTTATTGTGCTCACGGCAATAGCCGCTGTGATCACAGCCATAACTGGTCTGATTGCGGCAAGCACGGTTCCGCATCCCGATGAAGCTCATCCGCTGATGGACATTCACAAAGAAATCGAGCTGATAGGCGGGACACTTAGTATTCTCGCCGCCCTTTCAATGATCTTTACAAAAAACAGATTGAAGTGGGTGAGAAGCTTGCTGGTTCTGGTAACTGCAGCGACTATCTCGTATGGAGCATGGTACGGCGGAAGGCTTGTATATACTTACGGGATTGGAACTGCACTTGTGAAAGAAGGCATGGTGGACAGCACGGGGCCCGGTGACATGGGAAACATGAAGATGGACAGCTCAAGTCATGGTGAAGGGAAGACAATCCAGCGGAGTGATTCGGGCCTAAAGCACTGACGTGCCCCCGATTGATATACCAATTATAAGTTAGTGTTCTTCTCAACCATTGGCAACTTGACGAGGACAAAGACTTCTGGAGCTGGAGGCCTGTAACCGAGTGAACTATGAGGCCTGACCGTATCTCTCTTCCAGAGGATACATTAAGAAAGCTTTCTGTCGGCGTCGAAGATGCCGATGACCTGATTGAAGACTTGAGACAGGCCCTCGATAAAATCTGATGACATGCCAAGGTCAAACGTCAAAAACGGATCGACTCTTCACTTTTCGTTTTTCACTCTTAGCTCATCAATTGGGAACTAATTCACCCCTTTTTTTCGACTTGAATTGTAACATGAATACCGATAGATTTTAAACCATGGTATCGTTCAGCAAGCGAAAAGTTGCAGCGCGAAGCATACTGATTCTGTATGCGTTCATAACCATTGTTTTCCCGCTCGCCCACAGGGATTATGTTCCGCTTGAGAGCGGCAATACCATCATCCCGGTCAACTCTTTACACCATCCTCTCGATGCAGATAACGATTTAGGCTGCCCTGCCCATAACTTCGCTCAATCGACCCACGGAACAGCTGTTGTCGCACAAAATTTCTCTTCATCTGAACGCATTTCAATCATTAAGGTTGGACACCGCGACCGTCTTTTTTCGGCTCAATTAAGTAATCTTTCCGCTCGCGCGCCTCCCCAAGCATAACTCCTTCATTTATTTCTAAAATTGGCGTTCCACTATCTATGTGGGTATGCACTATTCAATAAACAAAATCTTTCGAGGAGAATTTCATGCTTAAAAGATTTTTTCTGTTCCTACTAATTGTTTGCACATTGCAAACTACAACTCTCCTACGAGCACAGGTCGTGGAGCGGTCTACCACAATATCGGGCGGCGGCACTCCGAAAGAGGGAGAAAATTATAAAGTAATCGTTTTTGATGCCGATCTAAAAGTACCAATCCAACTTGCAGCCGTTTCCCTGCGGCGTGATGGATATGTGATTGCTGAGAAAGTCACGAACTCTGCGGGACTTGCAAGATTTGAAGACATCGATGCCGGCACCTACAATCTATTGGTTCATTCCATCGGATATAACGACGCCTCAATGTCAGTGGTCATTAACAAGAACCACCAAATCGACTCGGTGGGCCTCAGCACTTTGACTTTAAGCGAACAGGTAGTCGTAGGCCAGAACATGGCGCCGGTTACGACGTTTGGTCTGACAACGGGGAATCAGGTGTTTGAGTCGGAGACGTACCACGCGCCCCCGACGGCACATATGACGGATCTTATCCAGGAAAACTTAATCGGTGTTGCACGCGCTCCAACCGGCGAAGTGCACATCCGCGGTATGCATGGAGAGTTCACATATTATATCGATGGGATTCCTGTCCCGCTCGGCGTGTTCGGCGGACTGAACGATGAAGTCGATCCAAAAGTAATTGAAAAGGCCACCTTCATCGACGGCGGTTGGCAAGCGGAGTATGGTGGACAAACGGCAGCAGTTATCGATATTCAAAACCGTGTCCCTCCCGGAGGATTTCATCTCGACGCGTCCACGTTCGGAGGCAGCTACTATGTTCCCAATTCGAGTGATACTCTTGGCAGCAAGGTCGGATCATTCCGCGCATTGAATTCAGACGGACAGAGCCTTTCTCTTAGTGATCATATAAATAACCTCGGCTTCTTTTTCTCCGGTTCACGTCAGGAGACAGATCGCCGTATTGATCCACCGGTTGCTGATATTTTTCATGACCATGGCTTTGATTATTTTCTATACGGCAAAATCGACTACACCTTGAGTGAAGTTGATTATCTAACTTCAAACCTCAATTTTGGCAGAACGTACACCGAGGTTCCGTACGACTCCGCCGAATCAATAATGAACGATCTTCAGAACACGACGAACGGATTTCAGACTCTGTCGTATTATCATATTATATCTTCTGAGTCTGATCACGAAAGCAATCTTTTCATCGGGGCATACGCACGTGAAGGCGGCCTTGTATACACTCCGGGACAAGGTGATCCGGCGACTTTTCAATTCGCCGGAGATACTACAAAGGACTACGTGCTTGGAGAAGACAGATCGTTTACGACGCTTGGCACGAGAATAAAATTCGATTCACGTCTCTCGCACCAGCTCATGTACACTGTCGGATTGAATTTCAGCAGCTCAACCGGAAAGGAAAATTTCAGCGCGAATGACAACCTTGGAAAAACCGACTCTTCCATTGTCTCAAATTTTGCCGGCTCTGATTTTGGTGTCTTTGCGGAAGCCGAATTACATCCGGTTGAATGGACCAGGATTGAAGCAGGAATCAGGTACGATCAACATATTGCGCCCAACGTCCCTCTTGAGCGTCAGGTCAGTCCTCGTCTAAAATGGGACATATTTTTCGATGAGTCGAATACCGGTTACCTCTATTATGGACGGCTTTTCATACCGACCAACATAGAAGGTCTGAGAACCATTGCTTTGACTGCAGCAGATACCGGTGCGTTGAAGCCGACACTTCCCGAGCGAGACGATTTCTATGAAGCGGTGTACACTCATGATTTCGGATCAGGGTTGAGAAGCAAATTGGCAGGCTTCTATAAATACTCCACGCCGGGCATAGACGATGAGACCATCGGGTCAAGCGCAATCAAGACTCCGGTAAACATTCAAACTACTCACACTACCGGTATTGAATTGGGCTTTTCTTACGATGACCCTTCAACGCCTTTTTCCGGTTATTTAAACTCGTCTATCATTCACGCGTATGGATCAGGCGCGGTGACTGGCGGATTTCTTCCGATATCTGATGATGGCACAGCGACAGATTTAGATCACGATCAGAGGTTGTCAATTGTGGGTTCAATTAATTACCAACCTATCAATTGGTATGCGAATCTGACCGCGATCTACGGCTCCGGATTAACCAACGGCAATCCGAATAATCTTCCATTTAAGACGGGCCTATTCGACTTCAACCAGTTTGCCCACACTACGCCCTCGTGGATATTCGACGTGTCCGGCGGTTACATATTTTATCTTAACGGCGGGGAAACGCTTGAGCCGTCTTTGTACGTCAGTAACATACTCGATCATATCCATTTGATTAAAGGCGCATACGCAAGCGCCGCGAGCTGGGAAGAGCCGAGAAACATAGTATTCAAATTGTCTTTCCACATTTAAATCGATGAGCCTTTGTATCGTGCCGCTGGACTCTTGTAGGAACCCGTATGGGAAACAGATCATATAAACGAGAAAGGCGATCATGGAAATCGTATCATTATATAGATATAGTGCTTATCGCTTTGCTTCCTATTCTTGCCTCCGATTCCGTACAGCAGGCAACGAACAACTCAAGCCTATCAGGAGAACCCTCATTCAAAGATGATGGTCAGCTTGTATTCGTAAAAAACGGCACGAACGCGACATTAAAGCTGATTCAAATCGAAATCGCTGATAATGTTCAAAAGAGAACTCAAGGGTTGATGTGGCGGGAGGCCATGCCTGAAGACGACGGCATGTTGTTTGTCTTCGACACTGAAGAGCCATTGACATTCTGGATGAAGAACACATACATTTCTCTCGATATGATTTTCGCAGATAAATCGGGAAACATCGTCTCTATATATCCGGACGCAACTCCGTTTAGCGAGGCT
Organism: uncultured Bacteroidota bacterium; assembly: GCA_963703215.1. GTDB lineage: Bacteria > Bacteroidota > Ignavibacteria > Kryptoniales > JAKASW01 > JAKASW01. Next base: position 148,941 of record OY969800.1, read on the forward strand.
CCGATACCATCCGGGGCGCCGGCAAAATACGTCGTGGAAGTGAACGGCGGATTTTGCGCTAAGTATGGCATTAGTGTGAAAGATAAAATAGAATATGAGAGGTAAGTCCTGAATTCTCACTTCGATTCGTTTCAACAGATTATCGCCGGTAATGCTGCATCAGAACAGCGGTTCCACAAACCTCTTTAATAAGAGACCATGGACGCACCTTTTTTTTCCTTCATTCCGATCGACTGCCCCGGCGATCCGACAAGTGGAAGGTTGAGGATGAGCCATGATTAAACTCTACTACCTATCAAATTCAGATCTGAAGTATAGAAGATTCGGCGGGCTTAGGCTGTTGAGTGCAATCGCATTCCCAATCATTTTGTCGTCGGTAATGACAATTTTTATAGCAAAACTGGGATTCGATCCACTCGGTCTCGAAAGCCTGCGGACTTCGGGTGTCACACGGGAAAATTCCGCGCTGAAGACTAAGCTCGCTTCCTTGAACGTGAAGCTCGATGGACTCCAAAACTATATGGAAAATTTCGAGACAGGCGACAGCTTGATAAGAATTTCCGAAAACATGCCTCCGATTTCTTCCGACGTGCGAAAGGCTTCGATAGGCGGCGTCGAAATGAGTTCCGATTACGGCGTGTCTCCAACTTCCAACAGGCTAATCTCCGCAGCAACACAGACGCTGGATGCCCTAAGCAGAGAGGCGAAGCTGCAGGAAGAAAGTTACTCCGATATACTGAATAAGCACAAGACTAACCAGATGTTGTTTGCCCATATTCCGGCAATCGATCCGATTCGGGATGGAGTTGTTACGGATGGATTCGGCATGAGGTTCCACCCGATCTTGCACATGCGTTTAATGCACGAAGGTATCGACATCGAGACGCCGCGGGGTACGCCAGTCCACTCGACCGGAGACGGCGTGGTATCTTACGCAGGGCGGCGCGGCGGCTATGGTAACGTCGTAGAAATCGATCATGGTTTCGGGTACGTTACTTTATATGGTCACCTCGAGAAATCTCTTGTCAAGGAAGGAGAGAAAGTAAAGCGAGGGGATATAATTGCACTGAGCGGCAGTTCCGGTCTCTCGACAGGGCCGCATCTTCATTATGGGATTACGAAGAACGGGATATTCGTAGATCCATCCGAATATTATTTTCAGGGGTCTCAGTACGACGCTCCGAAACTATACGGCTTACTTCCACACAAGTAGGCGCTCGCGAGGAAAAGAAAAGCGTCCGTATCTATTTTGTCGAAACGCGAAAGAAGATGGCACAGGGGAATGATACTTAATCCGCCGACAAATTTAGGAACTATCGATAAAGCCTCTTTGTTTATTCGTTATGACGGTACGGAGCAGTTAAGAGAGCAAAATACTTGAAACGAAACAAGATCTTTGCAAGGTCAATCAGGCCACTTTACTTTTTTATAACGGCGACATTTCCACTCCGGGTGTTCGCAGAGTTCTCCCTTGCAACTGGAACTAGTTCAACTTACTTTTTGTCAATGGTATTCAACACGTTCAGAGAAAAAGCGTAAGCCACAATGTCATCTAGGAAGCGAAAAGCAGCTGCGAAATGCATACTTGTTCTCTATGCTTTTATAACCGCCACTTATCCGTTCGCTCACAAGGATTTCATCCCATTAAGAAACAATCTCGCCATAATGGCGGCAAATTCTCTTTATCACTCTCTCGACGTAAACGACAACGATTTGGTCTGCCCCGCTCACAACTTCGCGCAATCCACGACAGGAACTGCCGCTCTCGCACAGGATTTTTCTTCTGTTGAAGATGTAACAATTCTCGAAGTAGAATACCACGATCAGTTTGTCGCTGCCCCGGCAAATAATCTTTCCACTCGCGCGCCTCCCCAAGCATAGCTCCTTAACATATTTCTAAAAATTGGCGCTCCACCATAGATGTTGGTGGTGTGCCATTATGATAAATTTAATTTCTCAAGGAGAATACAATGCTTAGAAGCGTTTTTTTATTCTTAATTATTTTTTGCACACTGCAAACTGCGCCTCCACTAAAGGCTCAGGTGGCTGAACGGCTTGCTGCAGTGTCGGGCAGCGGCGAGCCGATTCAAGAAGGAGAGCCTTACAAAGTTATCGTCTCTGATTCTGCTCTTAATGTACCCATACAACTTGCCATGGTTACACTCCGACGTGATGGATCCGTCATCGGGGAAAGAGTCACCAATCAATTAGGCGCAGCCGCATTCACCGACATTGCGGACGGTACGTACAACCTGATCGTCCACTCGGTCGGATACAACGACTTTTCCGAAATGGTGAAGATCGACAAGAGCCACCTGAGCGATTCCGTCGCGCTAACCACGCTGTCTCTCGGCGCTGAAGTAGTCGTCGGACAAAGGCTGACACCGGTGACGACATTCAATCTTACCAACGGTACGCAGGTTTTCTCGGCAGAAACTTATCACGCCCCGCCGAGCTCAGAGATGACCACTCTGGTTCAAGAAAACTTAATGGGAGCTGCACGGGCACCGACGGGAGAAGTGCATATCCGCGGCCAGCATGGAGAATATGAATATTTCGTCGACGGACTTCCAGTTCCACTCGGAGTGTTCGGCGGCCTGAACGACATTGTTGATCCAAAAGTCATCAACAGAGCCGTTATGATGGATGGCGGCTGGCCGGCGGAATACGGCGGGCAGGTTACTGCTGTAATCGATCTGCAAAACCGCGTCCCAACTGGCGGGTTTCATTTAGACGCGTCCACATACGGCGGAAGTTATTACGCTCCGAGTTCGAATGATACTCTCGGAAGCAAAGTGGGTTCGTTTAAAGCGATGAGTTCCAACGGACAAAGCCTATCACTGAGCGATCACATCGATAACCTCGGAGTTTTTCTTTCGGGCACCCGCCAGGAAAATGACCGGAGAATCGATCCACCTGTATATCAGATCTTCCACGATCATGGATTCGATTATTTTCTATACGGTAAACTTGATTACACTTTAAGCGACGCCGACTACCTGACTGCCAACTTGAACTACAGCAAAACATACACTCAAGTGCCGTATGATACCGTCGAAGGAATCATGAACGATCTTCAGAACACGTCGAATTCGTTTCAGACTTTATCTTACTATCACACTATTTCGAGCGAGACAGATAGAGAGAGCAATCTGTTTGCAGGTGTCTATGCGCGCGAAGGCGGACTCATTTACACACCCGGTGCCGGCGATCCTACCACCTTTCAATTTCCAAACGACTCCACCGGCTACACACTCGCGGAAAATCGGTCGTTCACGACTCTGGGAACAAGAATTAAGTATGACGACAGGTTGTCCCATCACTTTATGTACGCGGTCGGTCTGGATTTCAGCAGCACAAACGGAAAGGAAAATTTTACATCGCAAGACAGTGCGGGCAATGCTGGCCCGGTTGTCAACACAAACTATGCTGGCTCCGACTTCGGAGTGTTTGCTGAAGGCGAACTGCATCCGATGGAATGGACAAATATCGATCTCGGAGTCAGGTACGACCAGCACATTGCACCCGACATGGCTCTTCAACACCAGATAAGCCCGAGAATCAAGTGGAATATCTTCTTCGATGAATCCAATTCGGCGTATCTCTACTACGGGAGACTCTTCATGCCGACCAACATAGAAGGCTTGCGAACCATTGCCCTGACTGTATCGGATAGCGGCGCGCTGAAGCCGACGCTTCCCGAACGCGATGATTTTTACGAGGCGGTTTACACGCACGATTTTGGAATGGGACTCCGAAGCAAGGTTGACGCGTTTTACAAATACGCGACTCCGGGAGTTGATGACCAAACTATCGGCTCAAGCGCAATTAAGACACCGGTTAACATCCAGGATGTTCACACTACTGGGATTGAGTTGGGGCTTTCGTATAATGACCCATCCACCCCGTTTTCAGGGTACGTTAACTCTTCGATCATACATGCCTATGGCACAGGTCTGGTAACCGGCGGATTTTTACCGATAAGCACCGACGGCTCGGCAACGGATCTGGACCATGATCAAAGATTATCGATCGTTGGCTCCGTCAATTACCAGCCCGCACAATGGTACGCCAATGTCACGGGAATCTATGGCTCCGGACTTACGAATGGGAATCCAAATAACCTTCCCTACCAGACAGGTCTGTTTGATTTCAATACCGCCGAACATACCACACCTTCATGGATTCTCAATGTATCTGGAGGATACACTTTTTATCTCGACGGAGGTTCCGCGTTTGAGCCCTCACTCTACGTTACGAACCTTTTCGACCACATTCATTTGATCAAAGGTGCGTACTTCAGCGGCGCAAGCTGGGAAGAACCGAGAAATATCGTTTTTAAAATTTCATATCACATTTAAACCATTGAATGGTAAGGGCGCGTTGCAACGTGCCCTTACTGAAGAGAAAAGATGAACCGCAAAGTCGCAATAGATGCAAGAAACCGTTGTCGATTTCAGAAAAGATTTTTGGCGTTGTTGTGCCTTTGCGGTTTCTTTTTAGTTATGCGCCATTTGAACCCTTAAGTATAGAGGTGCAAACTCCAAGGACTCGTTTCGCGATATTATTCTGCATGTGCATGTTGATTTCCTCGTTTGCACATTCAGTGCGGACAATTTCTACCCCAGAAGGCAAAGGGGGTATAGATTTCAGGATAGCAGTTTATGATGCTAAAGAAAAAATTCCCATTGGCCTTGCGCGAGTGGTACTCCAGCGTGGAGGAAAAGTAATTGTTCAGGATGCAACCAACGCGGTGGGTCAGGTTTGGTTTCGCGATATCGAACCCGGTTCGTACGCACTGACCGCTTGGTTCGTCGGCTATCAGGTTTTCACAGATTCCGTTCTGATAGATCAGGATCACACCACCTGCACAATCAACCTCCAGCCAAAGGAGAATCAACTGCAAGGTGTTGAAGTGGTCGGCCAGCGTCAACTTGGCGTTTCAAATATAGACCTGGGGACGGGTAATCAAACTTTCGAGTCTGAAACCTATCACCCGGCGCCAACGGCTCAAATGACAAACTTGATTCAGGAGAACCTCACCGGGGCAGCACGGGCGCCTACAAGTGAGGTTCATATTCGAGGATCTCACGGAGAATTCACGTATTACATCGATGGCATTCCGGTTCCGCTCGGCGTATTTGGGGGATTAAATGAAGTTGTCGATTCAAAAGTCATCGACCGTGCAACTTTCATCACCGGAGGCTTCCCTGCCGAATATGGCGGCCAGATGTCTGCTATCATTGATCTGAATAACCGTGTTCCGACAGGAACATTGCATCTCGACGCTTCGACTTACGTTGGAAGTTATCTTGTTTTCAACGGAACCAAACCCCTTTCGCCTGGAGCTGAAGTCGCATCCGGCCCGTCATCGGATATCCCAGGTGACGTACTCGGCGGTCGGGTCGGTCCTTTTCGGGCACTTAATTCAGACGGCGAGGCTTTGTCGATAAGCGATCACCTTGACAAGATGGGATATTATGTTTCCGCATCGCGTCAGGAAACAGATCGCCGCATAGATACACCTGTGCCAAATCTGTTTCACGACCATGGATTCGATTATTTTCTCTACGGCAAGTTCGATTATATATTGAGCGACATCGATTACATAACGGCAAACCTTAGTTTTGGAAGAACCTCCACACAAGTTCCTTACGATCCCACGGTACAAATTACTTCAGATATGCAAGAAACAACAAATTCATTGCAAGCAATTTCTTATTTCCGTGCGATAAATTCACAACCAGACCAAGAAGAAAACCTGTTCATCGGAGCGTATAGCCGCGAAGGTAATCTGATCTACACTCCCGGCGCCATTGATCCACCGTCATTCCAATTTTCAGGAGATACTATAGATTATAATCTCTTCGAGAACAGAAGCTTTACCACGCTCGGTATTCGCTCGACGTTTGACAAGAGGCTTTCTTACCAGTTCATGTATAAGATTGGATTCAACTTCAGCAGCACCAGCGGGGCAGAGGATTTCACATCGCGTGATTCTTTGCAAAACCCCGGACCGTCGATCTTCACCGACTTCACCGGTTCAGATTTTGGAATATTCGCAGAGACGGAATGGCATCCTCTCGACTGGACTTCGTTCGATCTGGGTACCCGCTATGACCAGCATATCGCTCCAGATGTCCCGCTCCAGCGCCAGGTCAGCCCGAGAATTCGGTGGAATTTCCTGATAGATGAGAACAGTTCAGCGTACGTTTACTTCGGTAGGCTCTTCATGCCTACAAATATCGAAGCACTGAGATCAATAGCTCAATATACAAGCAACTCAATTACACCCACATATCCAGAGCGCGACTCCTATTATGAGGCCGTTTACACTCACAGTTTTCCAATTGATCTGAAGTTAAAAGCAGCGACCTTCTTCAAGTATGCCAGTCCATTTACGGATGATGCACAAATCGGTAACACTGCAATCAAGACCCCGTTCAATATTGCCACTGTCAGGACAACTGGGATCGAGTTGTCACTCTCCTATAGCGATCCAACGACCCCATTTTCGGGTCACGTGAACTCCTCAATCATTCATGCTATTGGCTCGGGTGCTCTTACGGGCGGCTTCTTGCCTCCGAGCAGTGACGGATCCGCAACCGACCTTGATCATGATCAAAGGCTTTCCTTTGTGGCTGCCATCAATTACCAGCCGCGAGATTGGTTTGTCAATCTTGAGGCAACGTACGGATCCGGACTTTCTAATGGTCACCCGGAATATGTTACCAGCTACAAGACGGGATTGTTTGATTTCAATCAGGCAGCACACACGACTCCATATTGGATACTTGATTGCAGTGCAGGGCGTACATTTCATCTTGCTGCCGGGAGCACTTTCGAACCATCCATTTATGTTTCAAATCTATTGGACCACATACACCTGCTTAAAGGCGCGTACACAACAGGCGCAAGCTGGGAAGAGCCGAGAAATGTGGTATTTAAAATCGCATATCATCTGTAATCCCGTTGGAGACGAGGCCGAATAGCCTCGTCTCCAAATCAATAAACGGAAGCGGGAATGAATTGAATTAATAAATGTATTAGGGAGAGGCAATGATGGTTAAGATTAGAGAGTATTTTGGGGAATGGATAAGACTTGCACTCATGGCTCTTGCCCTGCCACTGAGTTTCTTCGCAGTATGGAAATTTCTGCTCCCATTTGATTTCATCGCCCTTGCCGCAACGTTGGTGGGCGGTTTTCCTATGTTCCATGAAGCATTTGAATCTGCGGCAAAGAAAAGAATGACCATGGAATTATCGATGTCGATAGCGGTCATCGCAACTCTGCTAGTTGGCCAGTTCTTCACGGCGCTCGTTATCACTCTTTTTGTTCTGTTTGCCGAACTGGTTGAACGCATGACTGTTGAAAAGGGAAGGAATGCTATTTCAAAACTCATTGAGCTTCTGCCACAAAGAGCGACCGTAAGACGAAATGGCGAGGAAAAAGAAATCAATGCTGCCTCTCTCACGCTTCAGGACATAGTCATAGTCAAACCAGGTGCAAGAATTCCAGTCGACGGCAGTGTGGCAAAAGGAAATTCTTCGGTTGACCAGTCATCCCTTACTGGAGAGTCAATGCCGATTGACAAGGCCGTTGGAGCCGAGGTATTTGCAGGTACAATAAATCAAGCGGGTGTCCTTGAAGTAAATCCACGGCGAATCGGCAAAGATACCACCTTCGGAAAGATCATTGGAATCGTGGAGAAAGCTGAAAAGTCGAAAGCACCGATTCAGAAAGTGGCAGACAAACTTGCCGCTCGTCTAGTTTACTTCGCTATCGGCGGCGGGTTCGTTACATTCCTGGTCACCCATAATGTGATCTCAGCAATCTCAGCATTGGTGGTCGCGGGAGCTTGCGGCGTCGCCGCAGGAACACCGCTGGCGATTCTTGCTGGAATCGGTCGCCTGGCAAAAGAAGGCATTATCACAAAAGGCGGAGTACATCTTGAAGAGCTTGCAAAAGTTGATACCGTGGTCGTTGATAAGACTGGGACATTGACTTTGGGCACTCCGAAGGTCACGCACGTTCATGAGTTTGACGGCATGAGCAAGAGAGTAATTCTTGAACTCGCCGCTTGCGCCGAACAGCATTCCGAACATCCAATTGCAAACTCAATCGTTAAAGAAGCAAAGGATGAAGGCGTGGAGATCCTTGAGTATTCCGAAGTCGAATACATACCGGGTGAAGGAGTTGTATGCCATGCAGATGATAAGGTAATACTCGTTGGAACTTCTTCACTCATGGAAAGATTCTTGGTGAAGAACATTCCGAATATTGAACGGCATATTACTGAAACGCATAAAGATGCCGAGACAAACGTATTTGTAGCAGCGAATGGAAAGCTTATCGGTGACTTTGGCATCGCGGATGTGCTGCGAAATGAAGCATCCCAGGCAATTGATTCGTTGAAGAAACTCGGATGCCGGATTCTCCTTTTTTCCGGCGACTCAGCGGCCACTACGGAAACCGTCGGAGAGCTGCTTCACGTGGATGAATCCTTTGGTGAATTGCTGCCGCAGCAAAAGTTTGAAAGGATTCGTGCCCTCAAACTGAACAGCCATGATGTCGCGATGATAGGGGATGGAATAAACGATGCGCCTGCACTTGTCGAAGCAACGGTCGGCATTGCTATGGGCGCTGGAACAGAATATCGCCCTTGAAAGCGCTGACATGACGTTAACGACAAACAATCTTCTCAAGGTGGTCGAAGCGATGAAAATCAGCAGACGCTGTATGCGGGTAATCATGTTTAACTTCTGGGGAACAATTGGAGTTGACACCGTTGGCATTGTCCTCGCTTTCTTAGGATTTCTGACGCCCCTGTTCGCAGCTTTGATTCACGTCAGCTCAGAGATGGCTTTCATTCTAAATTCGGCAAGATTGTTCCGTGGAAAACAATAAAGTAATTTCATTACCGGCGCTGATTACGTTGTCCGCTCTTTTTGCCCTTGCCCTCCCCAGAATGCCGGACAATCAAATGCTATTCAGGGTGGACCGGCTTTCATAAATGATGGTCAGCTTGTTTTCACAAAACATTTCACCGACGCAGCGATAAAAATGATTAAAATCGAGATTGCCGACAATGATGCCAAGCGAACGCAAGGACTGATGTGGCGACACTACATGCCTGAAAACGACGGGATGCTTTTTATTTTCAACAACCAGGAGCCACTGACATTTTGGAAGGAGAATACCTATATCCCGCTCGATATGATTTTTGCGGACAACACTGGAAAGATAATCAGCATCTACCAAGACGCAACTTCCCTTGCGAAGTTTCGATCTCATAAGGCGAGCCTGCCGAAAATTTTGCTGAAGTAAACGACTGATTTTATTCAACTTAGGGATTCATCGCGGGAGATATGATAAAGTTTGAAAGGTAGTTGCATTGTTTCTCGTCAGGAAGTATCTTCAAGTCCTTGCTGGCTGATGCCTAGTCGATCTTATGGCTAATAGTGGAAGGAAACGCGATGTTTAAAATATACCGCTTCTCAAATTCCGACTTGAAATACGAGACAATTGGGCGGACGAAGCTCTTAGCTATGATTGCGACTCCGATAATTCTTTCTTGCGCAATCACTATATATATGATGCAAATCGGATTAGACCCGTTCGGCTTTGAGAACCTAAGAATATCTTCTTCCTCCCGTGAAAACTCCCAACTAAAGGCACAACTTGCATCTTTAAATGGAAAACTCAACAACAATAAAAATTATATGGAAAGCCTTGGAAGAAGCGATGTGCTTTTGAGGACTTCAGTCAGCCTCCCTTCGATTTCCACGGAGGCGCGAAAAGCATCGATCGGGGGTGCCGAAGCAAACACAGATTATGGCGTGTCCCCAACCGCAAACTCTCTTATCTCCAGCGCGGCACAAACTCTTGACTTGCTGAACAGGATGGCAAAATTACAGGAAGACAGCTACGCCGATATCCTTAATAAGAGCAAAACCAACCAGCGCGTCTTCGCGCACATGCCTGCTATCGATCCAATCCGCGGAGGCTCTATCAAAGATGGATTCGGCATGAGGTTCCATCCAATTTTGCACATGCGCATGATTCATGAAGGAATCGACATCGACGCGCCTGCCGGCACACGGGTCTATGCCACTGGAGACGGTGTGGTATCTTATGTCGGGCGGCGAGGCGGATATGGCAACGTTGTAGAGATAGATAATGGCTTCGGATATACTATCCTTTTTGCCCACCTAAGGAAACAACTTGTCTTTGATGGGCAAAAAATAAAACGAGGTCAGGTAATTGGCCTCGTCGGCCAGACGGGATTAGCCACCGGACCACATCTGCATTATGGAGTCATGAAGAACGGGGTCTTTGTCGATCCAGAGTTCTATTTCTTTTCAGGTCGAGAATACAACGTGGATGGTCTTTATGACACATCTGCCAATAGATAAGTATTTTCTGTTGCTTCCCGCTGTTAACGAAGATTCCCGCTAATCATTTGCTTCTTTTGTCACGCAATCGGCGGGCGGCATTCTTATTAGCTTGCCATGAAACGGAAACGGCACTGTACCCCAATCATTCCACTTGAACTTACAGAGTGAATTTGATTAATTTTGTATGAGTGCCAATTGAAGTATATGGAGACATCAAATCTTGGGACCAAAGTATTTCACTTCGGATGCATATCACACAAGCGAGAATACCCACCGCGCCTTTTTAGATAGAATCGCTTTCAACACCCGGTTTTACTTCGTCGGCAAATACAGTTCCATAGTGTTGAAGACTCGCAAGCAGGCATTGCAGGGGAAATACGATGCGGAAGCATGGGCGTTATCCTCTTTTGAAATCTTCAAGCTGATCGAAAGCTGCGGCGGCAGGTTTCACATAACAGGAATGGACAACATTCGCAAATGCAGCGGGCCCGTCGTATTTGTTGGCAACCACATGAGCACGCTGGAGACCATGGTCTTGCCCTGCATCATTGCCCCCGAGAAGAAAGTGACCTTCGTGGTAAAAGAAAGCCTCGTGAAGCATCCGTTTTTCGGACCCATCATGCGCTCAAGAGACCCGATAGTACTCGGCAGAGAAAATTCGAGAGAAGACTTAGGGGTCGTGTTGAAGAAAGGACAGGAATTGTTATCTAGCGGAACATCCGTCGTGATATTTCCACAGAGTACGCGAATGGTTGAGTTTGTACCTGCAAAATTCAATTCACTCGGAGTAAAGCTTGCCGCAAATGCAAAAGTCCAGGTGATCCCGATTGCTTTAAAAACCGACTTCTGGGAAATTGGGAAAGTTGTGAAAGACTTGGGCCGGATCAGCCGCCACAAACAGATTCATATAATGTTCGGCGAACCACTTACGATTTCAGGAAACGGGAAGAAAGAAAATGCGGAGATAATCGATTTTGTCATTTCTCACTTAAGAGAGTGGAATGCAAATGTTGCTTGACGATCCTCCGCGAAAGGAACGTCAAGTTTGTTTCTTCGAGAACCTCCGTTTATATTTTGGCGAGATGCGAAAGAAGATGGCACGTATCAAAAATCACGAGGGAGAATACAATGAGACTAAACGGTCGTGACGCAGCCGATGTTCTAACAAGGCTTATTCAAGAAGACAGGACAGAAACAAGGATTTACCGCAGCAGGGTCGAGAATGTGATTTACACATTGGCCGTCGCGTCTTTCGCAATTAGTGCTTTCTTGATCAGCAAGGTTCCACATATTTCCCAAAACCAGCTTCGTGATATGACACTTTTAATTGACTTAGGCATCGTCGCCGTAATTCTAGTTTTCTTTTGTCGGATCAAAACGGACATGGTCATGCTCCGGAAGACATTGAAAGGAAGGCAGGATCTCATGAACTGTTTGGATGAAGGAGAAGTCCGGGAAATTGATCCATTCCAGAGTTTCAAGGACGTGAAACCTGACATCAAAGACACCAATCTATATTGGGAAGCTGGTTTGCCTATCGGTGTGGTCCTGTTGAAAACGTTAGTTCTCATTGTTTACGCGGGCAGCTTTATCTCTTAAGCCATGTTGTATATCTCTTTCTAGAGAACCTCCTTCTATGTTTTGACGAGATGCAAAAAAAGCTGGCGCGGGACATCTTGTGTCGGCTACCTGCAGCTTAGCTCTAATCCATCGGACTGCTAAAGCGAAAATAAAACTGACGGGAGTTCAACATGTTTGTTCTTATTCGCACGGTTACTTACGCTTCCCTTTTTGTAGGCCTCGTGATTATCTACATACCGGCCGCCTTCTTGTCTTGGTCGGGCATTGTCCGTCCCACAGGGATTGGAGTTCGACAGGTTTCCGGCATGATCATCGGCGCCGCTGGTGCAGCAGTTGCCCTATGGTGCGTCCTCACCTTCGCGACTATTGGAAAAGGAACTCCAGCGCCGTTCGATCCGCCTCGCAAACTGGTGATTCGGGTCCATACCGTTTCGTGCGAAATCCAATGTATATTGGCGCGGGACTCGCTCTTGCCGGCGCTACGCTCTTTTACGGGTCACTGCCGCTTCTCATATACACCGTTGCCTTCTTTCTAGTAACTCACCTCTTCGTTGTGTTGTACGAGGAGCCCACGCTGCGGCGGACATTCGGGCAGGACTACGAGATGTATTGCAGCAAGATAAAACGATGGTGACCGAGAATGTGAATCGCTCTGCTCTTACGCAGCCATTCCGGACCCTTTCAATCCTTCATGCCAAATCTTAAAGTCACAACCTAAAGTTTGTTTCTTCTCGAACTCACGTTTATATTCCGTTGAGATACAAGACAGGACGTTGTGTTGTGCATTCTTCCTGCCACTTAGTGTCCTCGGGAAGGTTAAAGGTTATGAGAATAGATGACCGAGTAATCGTCGTCGGGCAGTTCGGAATTGGGCAAACTTGCAAGAGGGAGGTGATTATCCATGCCGGTAAAATATCGGTTCGATTCCAATATAGTCGTAATTGAAATGGTTGGTGAGTATTCATTGGACGACCTCCGCAGGGCGTTCCTCGACTCTCTTGCTGATCCTGCGCGTCCGACAGACTCTTTCCTGTTGATTAATATGACTGATTCTTTGAGCATTAAAACCAGGTCCGTGGATGATATCAGAGACATGGCAACCTTCGTTGCGTCGCTGGGCGAACGTTTCGACAATCGCGTTGCCCTAGTCGCTACGGATGATTTTCGGTACGGTCTGTTGCGAATGGGTTCATTTGGATCGGAACAGAGGGGAATTGATTCACGCGTATTTCGTGACCTCGCTCAAGCAAGAAATTGGTTACTATCATGAAATCCTCTTAACACCAAACCATCGGCTTACGCTAATCCACAATCACGCGAATCAAATCCTGGAGCCTTCGCCAGGTTCGTCCCTCCGAAAACCTCCGCTTAGATTTTGTCAAGACGCGAAACCAAATGTCAGAGTGGGAAAGCAAGAAAGCCAATGAGCCGATGAAAGTCCTTTCGTTTGCGCGCTGGATCTCAGAAAGAAAGGGATGAAAGAAAAATTCTGGAACAGAAAATCGACAGCCTTTTTCATAATAATGCTGCTGGGCGGTCTTGTTGGAGTGTTGCTTCACGAGCTCACGGCTCCCGCAAGTACGCCGCAATCGCAATTGCCTGAAACCGGTACGCTGACCGATCGTCAATCCTATTTGATATACCTACCAGAAACCTTAGAGCCCGGGAAGAGGTATCCGCTTGTTTTCGCCCTCTCACCGGGTGCCGATGCAGCCTCGATGATTTCTGTCTGGACACCAGCGGCGACAAAGCATAATTGGATCGTAGCGGCATCCAAGGAGTTCCACAATGGAGTGGCTTTTGACGCTTCGTTGAAACAACTCGAAGCCGAGCTGAACGATGTCGAGTGCAACTATCCGATCGAAACCACCCGAGTGATTTTCACGGGTTTTTCCGGTGGAGGAATGGGATCGCATGCGTTTGCCAAATTCTATCCCGACCGGGTGCAGGCAATCGTCATCAATACCGGGATGATGGAACAGACGTTTATGACCGACGATTATCCGGAGTCGAAGACAGCGGTATTTCTGGCGAGCCCCACAGATTTTCGCTACAATGAAATGAAGCGCGACCGGAGTTTTTTGGAGCAGAATCACTGGAAGACTAACTGGATTGAATTTGACGGCGGGCATCGCCTGGCACCACCCTCGGTTTATGAGCAGGCGGCCGACTGGCTGGATGAGAATCCATGGTAAGTGCTTGTGCCTGGTTGTTTCTTCCCAAACCTTCCTTTATATTCTATCGAAGATCGAAACAAGATGGTACGGGGAAATGTTTTGCGGTTCTGCGGTAGGATTATTGTAGTCCGGCATCGCAACCAAAAACAGAAGGAGAGCAGCAATGAAAAACACGATTCCAACGACTTCAGCAATTGTAACTAAGGTCGTCTTTCTATCTTTCACGCTTTTTCTATCATCCTGCAACTATTTTAGACCCATCAAATATCTGATCGATCCGGAAGTTCTGAAAGAACTCGACTGGTGGGGATGGTTACTCATCATCCTCCTCGCAGCAGTCATCATTATTGCGGGTTACGCACTGATTGCCGGGGTAACACTATACGAAGCACTCTTAGCGGTGCTTGGCTTCATTTGGTGGTTGATCTCTTTGATCGGACGACTCTTCCGTTGGATATATACATCTCTGGTGGGCTTGCTGAAAGAATTATATGACTGGATCAGGATGGCACCGGTCTTTATCCGTGCATTCATGAAATGGTGGACTAACCCGTTCGACACAGCTGCGGAAGCACTGCTCAAATACTGGATAAAGAGGATCGGAGAGGGGCTCATTTCAATCTTTATCTTTTGGATCTGGGGAAGAACCCGTTTAACGAAACTCAATTGTCCTGAAACGGTGACGCTTACGGCGACAACGAGCGATACCGACATTGAAACGGATTACCCGTTCGGGAAATCGGCAGCGCAAGTCAGGCAGGATGCAATCGATAACGCCGAGAGCCGGGTGAAACAGGACCTGCGGAACCAGCTGCTGGATATGACGCAGCATTATTCATGCGAATGCGGGAACAGACCGATAATCGGTACACCGAATGTTCAACTCGTATTGCCTACAAGCGTTAAAGAATACAGATCATGGAGAAGCCTTTGGCTGTGTATTTCATACGAGGCAACTGCAACTGCAACCGGAACGATAACGATAGATTGCAAATAATAAAATATGTTTTGTTGAAACGCGAAAGAAGATGGTACGTGTAATTGTTAATACTGGCTTGCTATCTGCATGAGGAACGAGATGCCATGGAGCTATGTAACAGGCTTATCCTAATTGGGATCATGGATTTCAGCTTGGGTGGGAATGAAAGTTAGAGACTATAAAGATACCCGTAGATAAAAAAACCCGATACTCTTTTTACTTACGTCAAGTCCCGGCTTTGACTCTTTATTTTTTTAACTTTGACCTATATCCACAGTCTTTTCTTCGCAAAGCAGGTCAGCTCATCCTGGAATTTTGGATGGGCAATGCTTATCAACGCCTTCGCTCTCTCGCTGATTTTCTTGCCGTGCAAATTGACGACGCCAAATTCAGTGGCAACGTAATGCACATCTCCCCGCGAAGTCGTCACCCCCGCACCTTCCGTCAGGTGAGTGGCGATTCTTGAGACAGTTCCGCTTTTCGCGGTCGATGGAAGTGCCACTATAGGTTTTCCCCCCTCTGATCTCGCCGCGCCGCGAATAAAATCCACCTGTCCGCCGAATCCGCTATAAAAAGCGTAACCCATGGAATCAGCACAAACTTGACCCGTCAAGTCGATTTGAAGTGCCGAATTTATTGCAACCATTTTTCTATTCTGGCTGATGATGAATGGATCGTTAACGTAATGAGTCGGGTGGAATTCCGCTATCGGGTTATTATGGATGAAGTCGAAAAGTTTCTTGCTTCCGAGCACAAAACCCGCGACCATCTTGCCTGGGTGAATCGATTTCTTTTCGTTCGTTATTATTCCATTCTCAACGAGTCTGATAACTCCATCCGAAAACATCTCAGAGTGAATGCCAAGATCCTTCTTTTCTTGGAGCGACATCAAAACCGCATCGGGGATTTTGCCGATACCAAGCTGAAGTGTGGAACCGTCTTCGATGAGTTCCGAGATGTTTTCGCCGATCTTTTTATAGACTTCTATTTCTTCTTTGGTTGTATCCGCCTCGATTTGAGGAAGCTCCAGTATCGGCGCGTCGACTTCGACAGCTTTATGGATTTTGCTGACATGAATGAAGCTGTCGCCCAATGCCCGTGGCATGCTGTGATTCACCTGCGCAATAACGGTCTTTGCCACGTCTGTCGCAGATTTTGTTATATCGACTCCGACTCCAAAGCTGCAGAAGCCATGTTCATCTGGAGGCGAAACGTGAATCAGTGCAACATCAATCTTGATTTGACCGGTATAGAAGAGATTTGAAATTTCCGAGAGAAACACCGGAATAAAATCTGCGCGGCCTTCATTCACGGCTTCACGTACATTCTTACCGATGAACAATGCGGTATGCCTGAAATGAGACGTCATTTCCGGTTCCGCATACTTTGCCTCTCCGACAGAAAGGACATGGTAGACTTCACAGTCGTGAAGCTCCGGCGCGCGTTCCACCATCGCATCGACTAAGATCCCGGGAACAGCACATCCGGGATGAAGGTGAATCTTATCACCGGATTTAATCACCTTTACAGCTTCTTCGGCCGTGGTTATTCTGCTTCGATAAGTATCAATCCAGGGCATTTTCTCGGAAGCAAAAGATTTTCACCGCCAAGCGGCCGAGAAACAAAGCCACTTTGATCGAGTGGCGCCGTCGCGTCTTTGTTGTCAAATGCACTTCTCTATCGGCTGAAACGGTTTTCCGAAAATTTTTGCCGCAGTCTCCTGCGTGAAGTTTCCGTCGAATGCGCAGACGCCTTTTGCAAGACCGCGATTCTCCTTTAGCGAAGGGACAATTCCTTTCTGCGCAATCTCTATAACATAGGGCAATATTGTATTTGTGAGCGCGTAGGTTGCAGTTCTTGCGACTGTTCCCGTTATATTCGGTACACAATAATGAAGCACATCATGGATCACAAACATTGGATTCCTAAGCGTGGTCGGCCGGCTCGTCTCGACGCAGCCTCCTTGATCTATCGAAATGTCAACAATCACCGCGCCTGGCTTCATTGCTTTTACCATTTCTTCTGTGACGAGATGCGGTGTGCGTTCGCCTCGCATGGAAACCGCTCCGATCAGCACATCGGCATAAACGGTGCTCTTTTTGACATTCACTGGAGTTGCAAGGGCAGTCGTGACTCGTTTCGCTAGAAGTTGATCGACACATCTCAGTTTTTTGATATCGTGGTCGAGAACGATCACTTGCGCACCGAGACCAACTGCCGTTCGCGCGGCTTCCGTTCCGACTACTCCGGCTCCAAGAATTACGATAGCAGCAGGAGCCACGCCAGCTGCCCCGCCAAGGATTATCCCTCTGCCGTTGCCGCGAGCAGGGTCACCGTGATTCCCCGTTTCGAGCAGGCGGGCTGCGATAAAAATCGAAAGCTGACCTGCTATTTCACTCATTGAATGAACAACCGGCCTGTCGCCATCTTCAGTCTCGATGAATTCATAGCCGACCATATTAATCCTCTTCTGAAGGACTGCCTCGATGAACTGCGGTCGTGCAACAGGTAGATTCAGGAAGCTGAATGTCGTTTGGCCTCTTTCCATCATACCGATTTCATCCAGAGTCGGAGCCTCGACGGAACACATCATCTCACACCGTCTGAATACTTCTTCCTTCGAATAGACAATTGTGGCGCCCGCCTTACGGTAAGGTTCGTCACCGAAGCGGCTGAGTCGTCCAGCATGCGACTCGACATAAACTGCATGTCCGAGTTGAATCAGAGTCGCGACCGCTGAAGGCGTCAGCGAAACGCGGTTCTCTTGCTTTGCAAATTCGTTTGGAATGCCTATGTTCATTTTTTAAGTTAAAAATTAAAGACCAAAGGTCAAAGATTTTGGGAGTGGTCTACTTTCAAATCATTGCACGTTGAATACACAGAAAGGAGCACGAATTGTCACGGCTAAATTCATTAATAATAATCTCGTCCGTTTTCATCCGTGGTTTTCCGCGTCATCGCCCGACCAAAATCAGATTTGCTAAATGATGCGGGCTGCCGCAAGGCGGCAAGTGCGCTATTCTTTTTTCATAGTAGCACACCACCAGATTTTGACAAGCCACTATTAGATTCCTAATTCTAAATTTGTCTTTTGACTTTCGATTTGTGAGTTTCCAAATACTCATGAATTGCACCTGCAGCTTTCTGTCCATCTTCCATTGCAAGAATCACCGTCGCGCCGCCGCGTGAAAGATCGCCGCCAGCAAATACGCTTGGACGACTCGTTTGACAATCCTTATCGACCACTACAGTCCCGCGTTTCGACGTATCGAGACCGGGAGTCGTTGCCTGCAATATCGGATTTGGCTTCTGACCGATTGCAAGAATGACTGTGTCAACATCCATGATAAAGTTCGATCCGGGAATCTCGACCGGTCTTCTTCTTCCGGATGCATCTGGCTCACCGAGCTGCATTTTTATGCACTCCATTCCCTTAACCCACTTGTTTTCACCGGCAATGATGCGAACTGGATTTGTTAGCATGTGAAATTCTATGCCTTCTTCTTCAGCATGATGGACTTCCTCTTCCCGTGCCGGCATTTCTTCTTTGCTGCGCCGATAAACCAGATATGCCTTTTCGGTTCCCAGTCGGTTTGCTGTACGAACTGCGTCCATGGCAGTGTTGCCACCGCCGATCACCGCAATCTTTCTCCCAATCTTGACGGGAGTATCGTATTCCGGGAACTTGTAACCGTTCATGAAATTAACCCGAGTTAGAAATTCGCTC
The DNA here is from genome assembly GCA_963703215.1 of uncultured Bacteroidota bacterium. Taxonomy (GTDB): domain Bacteria; phylum Bacteroidota; class Ignavibacteria; order Kryptoniales; family JAKASW01; genus JAKASW01. The sequence goes on from OY969800.1 coordinate 167,803, forward strand.
GCAGAGAAGACGCCGGGCAAGTTCTCGCTGGGAATTCCGAGAAAAGTCGGCGTGCCTGCTCCAGTACCAAGAAATATGGCATCGAAACCAAAATCACTTATTAACTCGTCCACCGTCGCCGTTCTGCCGATGACGAAGTTCGTTATGATTTCAACGCCCAACTTCTTTATGTTCTCTATTTCTACATCGAGAATCGATTTGGGCAGGCGGAATTCTGGAATCCCGTACCTCAAAACGCCGCCAGCCGCGTGCAAAGCCTCGAAGATAGTAACCCGGTAACCAAGTTTCGCAAGCTCCGCCGCGCAAGTAAGTCCAGCCGGTCCAGAACCGACAATTGCAACTTTCTCTTCAAGTTTCTGTTGTACCACGAATTCACCGTCTCCATTATGAATTCTCTCATAGTCAGCGACGAACCGCTCCAACTTCCCAATAGCTACCGGTAGATGTTTCCTCCCGATTGGACAGACCGCTTCGCATTGAGTTTCCTGCGGACACACTCTTCCTGTAATTGCCGGGAGGTAGTTCTTCTCTTTGATTTTCTTTGCTGCTCCGAAATAATCTTTCTCGACGATCAGCTTGATAAAACCGGGAATGTCTATTCCTACCGGACAGCCTGCCACGCACTGCGGTTCTTTGCAGTCGATACATCTCAGCATTTCCTGCGATACGAGACTTTCATCAAAGCCGAATGAGACTTCCTCGAAGTTATGCCTCCGGGCTTCAGCGTCCTGCTCCAACGGAATCTGCCGCGGAATTTTCATTCTTTCGGAAGGCTTCAGTTTGTTAGGCATCCGCCGTCTCCTTCGTGCTCGAATGACTTTTCGTGGTACAACCGCAGTTTGAAGAATCTTGCTGGATTAGCTCCTTATCGAATTTCTCAAGCGACATTTTTTCCAAATCCATGTAGCTTCGATTTCGGGTAATAAGCTCGTCGAAATCGACGAGATGCCCGTCGAACTCGGGCCCATCGACGCAGGCAAATTTCGTTTCATTCCCAATGGAAACCCGGCACGCACCGCACATCCCAGTGCCATCCATCATGATCGGATTCAGGCTGACGAAGGTCCTTATCCCAATCGGTCTAGTAAAATCGGAGACCGCTTTCATCATTATTATCGGTCCAATTGCGTAAACCGCTTTGACGCCCGAATCTTTTATCAGATATTCGTCGAGCGCTTTTGTAACCAGCCCTTTTATCCCATAAGACCCGTCGTCAGTGGTGACGAAAAACTCGTCGGACAATTCGCGCAGCTCCCCTTCAAGCATTACCAGCTCTCTATTTCTTGCACCCACAATCGTCACGAGTTTGTTGCCGGCTTTCTTCAGTGCTTTCGCTATCGGATAAACTTCCGCGGTTCCAACGCCGCCGCCTATGCAAACAACTGTACCATAATTGTGAATAGGGGTAGGATTTCCGAGCGGCCCGGCGACATCCAAGAGAGAATCACCCTTCTCTTGCAGGCTGAGAAGCTTCGTAGACTTTCCAATGCTCTGCACCATGATGGTAATTGTTCCATTATCGGGATCGGAATCGACTATAGTCAGCGGAATTCTCTCGCCATGGTCGTTAACGCGCAGGATGATGAAATTGCCCGCCTTATGTTTTTTTGCAACGTAAGGAGCTTTGATCACAAATTTCGTTATAGATTTAGCAGGAGTGTCCTTAGATAGGATTTCGAACATCGATTGACCTTTCCCCTTTTGAAGGCACTATTTTGCAAAAAGAGATTCTTTGCACAGCCTTCAAGCCTGGACTTTCACAGTTTCATAAATAGCATCGAGCGCACAGGGGGACGAAGCATTTCTTAATAAATCAAATCCCCGCGATGATTGCGGCTGACGTGCCATGAAACAGGAATAGGCGTATTCTATCCTGCCGATGAAATCCGGCGCGATGCCTTTACAAAACCTAATTCCGTTATAGCCATCAGTCACATAGAATTCAACCTTGGCTTCCGCTTCGGCGCGTCGACGCCCCGGCGAATCCGGACCGGAACGCCGCGGTGCAGGTTTTTTATCTCCGAACATTCATTTCTCTCCTTTACCTCGTGAAAGCCGTATTCATCTTGATAACCATTCGGTGCCCTCATGATTTCGACCATGAGCCACAAAACGATCACCGCCTCACTCGCTCCAACTATCAACCAGATCATAATTCCTCCGTGGTCTTACGGAGATAGTAAGCCGGTGACCAGATCCGGCTTCCGCTCTCCGTTCATTAACATCATGTATCGGATATTTTCCGAAAAACTTATCATCGGAAAAAACATCCAACATGATAATCGAGTCAATGGCTGTGCCAAGTTCTCGACCTTTGGTCGTTCTTATTTGAAGCAAAATTTTAAGAAATAGGCACCACTTGAGGAGTACCTCAGTGACGTAGGTCAATATTCCGCACGAATTGGTGGCAAGTTTCCTTCAAATCTGTGATTTTCAACAGCTTGCGCCATATCTAATTATTAGCAGTCGCATTGGTTGAGTGCTTGCTTTTTGGCTGGGTCTATATTAAATTAGCACTCACATTAAACAAGTGCCAATCAAGTTCCGCTGAGAGCGGATGAGTTTTTTAGAATGGACAAAAGCAAAAAGACCAAAAGGAGGGTTAATATGAAGATTAAACCGTTGGCAGACAGAGTTGTCGTGAAGCCGTTGGAAGCCGAAGAAAAGACAAAAGGCGGACTTTACGTGCCTGACACTGCGAAAGAGCGTCCACAGCAAGGTGAAATCGTTGCAGTCGGACCTGGAAGGATTACTGATGAAGGGAAAAAAATTCCTATCGATGTCAAAGTTGGTGACAAAATTCTTTATGGAAAGTACTCGGGGACCGAAGTCAATTACGATGGCATCGAGTACCTCATCATGCGCGAAAGCGACATCTTTGCAATTATCTAAAAACAAAAGGAGTTTAAGACAATGTCAGCTAAAATAATTCAATTTGGTCCCGACGCACGAGCTGCCCTGAAACGTGGAGTCGACACGCTTGCAGATGCGGTGAAAGTCACCCTCGGGCCTCGCGGACGAAATGTTGTAATCGACAAGAAGTTTGGTGCACCAACCGTCACAAAAGACGGCGTCACTGTGGCAAAGGAAGTCGAAATCGAAGATCCTATGGAAAACATGGGTGCACAGATGGTCCGCGAAGTCGCATCGAAGACCTCCGATGTTGCAGGTGATGGTACAACCACAGCGACCGTACTGGCACAGGCGATCTTCCGCGAAGGTCTGAAGAACGTAACCGCAGGCGCGAACCCGATGGATCTGAAGCGCGGCATCGACCTCGCAGTGGCCAGGGTGGTAGAAGAGCTCAAGAGTATCAGCAAGCCGGTCGACAAGACCAGCAAGAAAGAGATTGCTCAGGTTGGATCCATCTCGGCAAACAATGACACGGTGATAGGCGAACTTATTGCCGACGCAATGACGAAAGTCGGCACCGACGGCGTCATCACGGTGGAAGAGGCAAAGGGAACAGACACCACTATCGACGTTGTAGAAGGGATGCAGTTTGACCGTGGCTACCTTTCACCTTACTTCGTTACAGATACAGAGTCAATGGAAGCCGACATGGAAGATCCGTACATCCTTATCCACGATAAAAAGATTTCCGCGATGAAAGATTTGCTTCCTGTCCTAGAGAAAGTGGCACAGGCAGGCCGCTCGATTGTCATCATCGCAGAAGACCTCGAAGGCGAAGCATTGGCAACGTTAGTCGTCAACAAGATTCGTGGTACGCTTAAAGCGGTTGCAATAAAGGCACCCGGATTTGGCGACAGACGAAAGGCCATGTTGGAAGACATCGCGGTTCTCACCGGTGGTCAAGTAATCTCTGAAGAGAAAGGCTTCAAGCTCGAGAACACCCAACTTTCCTTCCTCGGTACCGCAAAGAAAGTGACCGTTGACAAGGACAATACAACCATCGTTGAAGGCGCCGGTTCTAAAGACGACATCAAACGCCGAATCAACGAGATCAAAGCCCAGATCGACAAGACAACTTCAGATTACGATAAGGAGAAATTGCAGGAGCGGCTTGCAAAGCTTTCCGGCGGTGTTGCAGTGCTGAAGATCGGCGCGACAACAGAAGTCGAGATGAAAGAGAAGAAAGCTCGAGTCGAAGACGCGCTTCATGCAACCCGCGCCGCAGTTGAGGAAGGAATTGTTCCTGGCGGAGGTGTAGCGCTGGTACGGACAACTGCAAAGCTCGATTCAGTGAAGACCGAAAACGAAGACCAAAAGATCGGAGTTGAGATCATAAAGAAATCTCTCGAAGAGCCGCTGAGATGGATCGTCAACAACGCTGGACTCGAAGGATCGGTCATTCTTCAGAAGGTCAGAGAAGGAAAAGATGATTACGGCTTCAATGCACAAACAGAGACTTATGAAAATCTGTTGAAGGCTGGAGTTATCGATCCGACAAAGGTGACTCGCACGGCTTTGCAGAACGCCGCAAGCGTTGCAAGCCTGCTCCTTACTACGGAAGCAATCATTTGCGAAAAGCCGGAAAAGGAAAAATCGGGTATGCCGACTCCCCCGATGGGCGATATGTACTAAAAAAGTCAGAGCTTGCCCTGAGCGTAGCGAAGGGTCAAATGTCAAAAGTCCCGCTTATGCGGGACTTTTTTTATTATCGCACCTCTATAGACAGGACCGTCACATTGGTCGTATAGTCTTGAGTGACACTCAAAAAGAAACTATAAAAGAAAGGCCAAGCGACTTCACATTTGACGGGGCCAAGATAGTGATTCAACAGGAATTTTCATTTGAAGATGCAAGCCGGAGAAATATCAAAAAAGAAAATCTCGGAACAGAAATAAACCGGTTAAGTATCTTGCTGCAGCAAAAGCAAGATCAAATCAAAGGCATTGAAGTCTATTTCGAAGAGTTCAACCAAGGACATCATCGCAGGTAGTTAGACACTTCAAATTTCCGAAAGAAATACTTAGCTCGTTAAAGGTGCTTCTCATTAAGTATTATTTTCGCTCTATCTTCGTCAGCTTCAGCGACCGACAGCCGAACTCCCTCCGTGTTTTGCATCGAGGGAAACATCCCACCTCCATCATCTTTCATAATGAACGCTTCAATGCCTTCAGACTCGAGATGTCCTTTTGCAATTTCAGCGTCTATCTCATTTTCAAATTCGCCAACGACTACTTGGTCATGTTCCATGAAATTACCTCATGCTTTTCTTATATGCCTATGTTTGCCAATTCACTCGCGATGTAACCGATATTCTCAACTAGTTTTGGATGCGAGGCTTCGAAGCCTTTCACCGAAGCGGACAATCCGTCGATCGCTAATTTTAGAAGTGTTGGATTTTTCTCCCGCCTCAGCGCTTCATGGGTTGAGCGTTCGATAAATCCGGCGACACTCTCTGCATGCTCACCATGGACATTCGAGAGCTTCTCGATTTCAGGCTTCAACGTCGCAAGTAAATTCAGAAGCTGCGTCTTATTTTTTTCGTCAAGAGTTTCGTTCTTGCGAATCATTTGTTCGATTTTTTCAATCGTGTCTTCTACCATCTATTTACCTCCCATCTTTAACAATATCGTGCTGTGCTGACTCACTTGCCAAATGTCAGCTGACATTATGCGTTGACATCTTTTTTCACTAACTGCAGGAAGCGAGTGTGCCGACGACCCCCCATCTCTAAGTGCCTCAGCACGGCTAATTTGACAAAGTCACCCATGAATAGCCACGCGATACAATAAATCCAGATGACCCCGACTGCCCGCCAGTCAATGGCCGCGATTAGGCCGAATGGATAAACGACGAAGAGTGTGGCAAGAAGTTTGGTGAAAACAGTGGACCAGAAAAGGATTGGTGCAGGGTATGGCTTCTTGAAAAACGCGCGAGTGGTGCGAGTAACGAAAAGTGTAAGATGCCCCGCGACAGCCATCTTCAGAAATATAAAAGTCTGAATCTGCACAATATCCAGTTTCAGCACGTCCTTTGCGATAATCAACATGAGGAAACTTCCAATGACTCCGGTGATGCCCAATACCGTGGAAATTGTCATAACCCGGCGCATGTCCCACCTCACCGGATTGGGATCGACCCTCGTGTTGTCAACAGCGATCGCCATGATGGGCACATCATTGAACAGTGCCAGCAGGATGATCATAATTGCGGTGATCGGATAAAAATTGAAAAAGACCATGGCCAAAACTACGAAGAACATGATACGAATTGTCTCGACGATGCGGTAGATTGCATAGCTGTTCATTCGTTCGAAGATCTTGCGTGCTTCTTCCACCGCCCTGACAATTACTGAAAGACCCGGAGCAGTTAGAACCAGGTCGGCTGCTGCGCGTGCGGCATCAGTAGCACCGCTGACGGCAATTCCTACATCCGCCTGCTTGATAGCGGGCGCATCGTTGACTCCATCGCCCGTCATTCCTACAATATGACCAAGCGACTGAAGAGCCCGAACTATGCCGTACTTGTGCTCAGGAAAAACTCGTGCGTAACCAGCGGCTTTTTCGATTTGAGCAGCAGCCTCAGGGCTCAAATGCTCGACATTCGTGTCCTTATTGAAAAAATCAGTTGCGGGCTGGATATTTTCCCCCAGCCCAAGTTTACGGGAGATTTCCCGGCCAATGGCTACATCGTCGCCCGTTACCATCTTGATCTCGACTCCGTGCTGCCTCGCCTCAGAAATCGTCTGCGCCGAGTCTTCCCTCGGAGGATCGAACAGCGGTAGGATTCCGAGAAAACTCCATGTGTCGCCACTATCGGAACGCGCAACACCCAGCGTTCGATAACCTTTCGCCGCCAAATCATTCACCGCAATTTGCGCCTTTCCTGAAGTGTCATGGTCAAGCTTGCAGAGATCCATAATTACCTGCGGCGCACCCTTGGTTACCTTGAAGGTTCGATTTTGAGAATCTCTAATTGTGCTTTCCGTCTTTTTATGCACCGGATCAAATGGTACGAATTGCGTTTGAGTGTATCCTCGAAGCGAATTCTTATCCTTGATCCCGGCTAACACGGCTAGATCGATAGGATCTTGATCCTCCTCTTTCGAAGCCAGAGCGCCATTTAAGATTACTTCCTGCGGATCTCGCGCCGCAAAAGTCACGGGATCTCCCAGAGTCAATTTGTTCTGCGTGAGAGTTCCGGTTTTGTCGGAACACAATATGTCGATGCCGGCCATTTCCTCAATCGACTCAAGTCGCGTGACGATCGCCTTCATCTTTGACAGCGCCAGCGCACCAACTGCCATGGTCACCGAAAGAACGGCAGGCAGAGCCACAGGGATCGAAGCCACTGTCAATATGAGGGCAAATTGTATGAGCGTAAGAAGGTGGTCGCCGCGCTCCAACTGCACAAGAATGAGAATAGCGACCAATCCTAAGCTCAGGTAGATCAGGTAATCCCCGATTTGCAAAACCGCTTTTTGGAAATGTGACGCTGCTCCAGCACTCTGTACCAGCTTGGCGGTGCGTCCGAAAAATGTGTTAGCGCCAGTACCAGCCACCACAGCCACCATCTCACCCTGCTTGGCCACCGATCCCGAATACGCGATTTCCCCGACCTTTTTGCTGACTGGCAAGGACTCTCCGGTCAAGGCAGATTGATCAACGCTGAGATAGTCCCCATCGAGAAGTTTGACATCCGCGGGAATGATATCGCCAAGTCGAAGACGTATAATATCTCCCGGCACAAGCTGCTGAGAAGGAATCTCCTGCCACTTGCCGTCCCGGCGCGCCCGTGCCCTGATAGCCAATTGCTTCTTTAGAGCTTCCAGAGCGTTGGCAGCTTTGTATTCCTGCCAAAAGCCTACAAGCGCATTAAACAAAAGGAGAACCATGATAATAATGAAATCGTCCCAATGTTGGACTATGGCAGAGAGAGCGGCAGCTATTTCAATCATCCATGGTATGGGTCCCCAGAAGTAAGAAAGGAACCTGAGTAAAGTGCTCTCCTCCTTTTCTTCTATCGCATTGGGCCCATACTGGGCAAGTCGCTTTTCAGCCTCCGACTGGCTAAGTCCATCTTTCGAGGTCTCCAGTTTCTTCATGAGCCCCTCAGAAGTTAACTGAAGCGTGTCTTGACTCAATTGGTTTGAGCTAGTTGAATGACTAGCTTCCTTGGTACTGTCTGCTTTCTTCATTACGACCTCAAAAGGTGAAAGTTTGTGATTACAAGCAATAGGATACTGGTACGCATATCATGGCTCATTCAGCTCCTATCGCTTCTGCACCACGACCAACTGCTTTCTAAAATTCGTTACCTCATAGATCCCGTGTTTCTTTGAGCACTCCGTTTCATCGACATGGACTCTCTGTTCACGTAATGATTTTAAGTCAATGCCAACCTTGAATCAAGAACAAGCAACGAAAGAATATATCCCCTTTTGCTTCCCGAGATGACAACATGAATGAATGTTTGAACCCATTTCACAAACCAAGTATATTTCATCTGGAATTTTGCATTACAGCACGTCAAATTAGGAGACACAACATGGAAGACGAAATACCAGTCCTTATAAGAAAACTTTTCAGCGATGATGGTATAGAGAGACGAATGGCACGACATGATTTGGTGAAGATCGGCAACCCGGTAATTCGTTTTCTTGTCGGGCTGCAGTACCTTCCTGAACAGCACGTTAGGTGGGAAGCAATAAAAACATTAAGCCAAATTGCCGACGCTGATTCAATTCCTATTTTGGTGAACGCATTGGAAAACAGTAACGTGGACGTCCGATGGCTGGCCGCTGAGGGACTGGTTGAGATAGGTGGGGCATCGCTGATGGCGGTGCTGCTGGCACTTGAGGAACACGGCGATTCCAAAGTGTTGAGGACCGGGGTACACCATGTGCTTAAAGGTCTTGAGGAAAAAGAACTTTTCTCAGATACTTACGGCATAATCGGTATGCTGGAGGATCCTGCTAAACATGAGCTGATACGTCCGATAGCCGCAAAGATACGGTTGAAGAAATAACCCTGACAAAGCTCCACGCTTACCTGGAGGTGTCGGCGCTCACTGGCTTATCGAGCCTGAGTCGCAGACGAGGTGGCGGACTTCATGGCGCACACACAAAAGGCCGAAAGAAGTGCGGCAGGTAGTGATTCGCGCGGAGGTTATGCGCCACCCATGACTAAAATTTGTTATATTGTGTGAAAAGGACCTTTAAAATGACTGTAAAGACATTCTCTGCTGTGCTTCATCGCGAGGAAGATATGCATGTGGCTGAATGTCCTGAAGTGGGAACTGTGAGTCAAGGATACACGGTGGAGGAAGCTGTCTCTAACCTTACGGAAGCGGCGGAATTATACTTGGAGAAATTCCCACTGAAAGACGTTGAGAAGCCGCTGCTGACAACTTTTGAAGCGGCGGTCAATGCCTGAAATGCGCAGTGTTTCTGGGCGAGAGGCGATAACGGCACTTGAGCGGCAAGGATTTATCCAAGTTCCTCAAAAAGGGAGTCATGTCATTCTGAAGAAGTCCACGCCTGGATGAGACGTTGGTTGTGTTGTGCCATTGCACAAGCAACTGAAAGTAGGGACGCTCCATGGAATACTTAAATTGGCAAAAGTAGAAGAGGAAGACTTTATAAAAAATCTTTAGTTGATAATGTCACGGGCGACGGATAACAACCTCGATGAAGACGCTTCCCGATCTGGCGCTCATCGGCCTGCCCCTTTGCTGGACAGTCGCCATGTATCTCGCCCGTCCCGCGTCTTCGCCGCAGACGATTCCAAATATGAAGCGGTGAGTTTTCAACCGGCAATGAACTCCCCTTTTTTTGACAAAGGTGCAGTATCGATTTGTCTTTGTTCTTAGTTTATTCTAAAAGGAGAAGCGAAATGTCGAAAGTGAAAGTTGGAATCATCTCGGGAGTGATTTTGGGAATCGTCAATATCATCCCCATGATGTTTATGGATTTACCGAGCCGAAATGTGGCAATGGCTGGAGCATTCGTGAATCGCTTCGCAATAGGTTTTATAATTCCGAATACTATGCTCCCTCTCGCTGGCTTGATCAAAGGTCGTTAGTCGGACTGCTCCTAAGTATCCCCGAGGCAATCATAGCCGGTGCTTTCGGCCCGATCCTTGGTTTTGGCGCAGAAAGTGGAATCATAATAGGATACATTGTCGAAAGGAAGAATTAAGAACAGACAGAGGCACATGCCTACTTCTTCGCTGGATAGGTATATTGTGTGCTTTCTTCTCTCATCTTGATCGGACGAACTTCGATCCTAGCCGTTGTTGTGTATTCAAACTCCGGATTGCGCTTCGCGATTGATATCGCCTCATCAATATCCGCCGCCCGGATATGGTAATAACCTACGATTACTTCACCGGAATCGCTGTAAGGTCCAATACTCCACGACTCTTTCGAGCCTGAAATCATGCTCCCTTCCCTTACAAGAGGTTGGGCAGAAACCAATGTGCCCTGCTTCTTCAAATCGTCGATATAATGCATACATTGCTCAACAAATTGCCGCTCACGTTCGGGCGACCAACTTGCCTGGTGGTCATGGTGGTTCCGGATAAGCAGCATGAATTCTTGCATGAGTCTCTCTCCTTTCAACAGAGCGTAAGTTTTTAAGACTAACCGCCCTCAATGGAGGTAAGTTCCGTCAAACTCCGGCTGCGAATCTTGACATCATTCATAATTATCACCGCGCCTTTTTCTGTTCCTCATTGTTAATTTTGAATTCCCCGATAGTCGCGGTTTCGAATTCTTGTGCAAGTACACGGTCCGAACAGGAAATGGAATAATAATATTTTCCTTCTCGTACCGACGCTTCAATCGTTTTATCAATTCGTGTTTTACCAAATATTGATCGGCGTATGAATCGACGCGCAGATTTATTGAAAAGTAAATTGCGGAGTCGCCAAACTTCGAGAAACGCACCGACGGCTCGTAATTTCTAGTAGCACCGGGGACAGTCTTCTGAATTTCCCGTGCTTCTTCAAGTGTCACTTCCTCGACCTTCTGAAGGTCGCTTCTATAATCAACAAACAAATCCAAACCTATTCCGATATTCGGAGCCGGGAGCTCGTAATTTGTAATGATAAGATTTGCCATATTATTATTCGGGATCATCACGTGGTTTCCTGAAAGTGTTTTGATCACTGTTGCCCTCCAATTCAAATCTTCCACGTATCCTTCCTCACCCGAACTCAGCTTGATATAGTTTCCGATTTGGATTTGTTTTGCCACTAGAATCTGCAAACCAGCAAAGAAGTTCGTCAGTGTCTCCTGCAAACCAAGACCGACGGCGAGTCCCCCGACTCCAAGTGCAGTAAGAAGCGGCGTAATTGAAATGTGCAAGTCATCGAGAATTATAAGCGCACCGACGGAATAAACAGCAATCCGGATAATATTCTTCAGCAGGCTTGCCGCGGAGGCAAGACCTTTGATGATTGAATTGTAATACTCAATTATCCCTGTACCGATATGGGAGATGACAACGGTGATCGAAAAAATTACTAGGGCACCAAGAACCTTCGAGGAAATCTCTTCTGCTCTCTGAGTCAAACCCTGAGACTCAATTATTATGTAGAGCCCGAGTGTCAGCGACCAGAAAACAACAGAGCTTCTCAAAGTGCCGATAACAATATCGTCGAACTGCCACTTCGTTTTTTTCGTCAGTCTTTGCAGAATGACAAGGACACCATTTCGAAGAAAAATTCCGACAATTAGCGAGCCAACGATCACGGCCACCGGGACAATAAGCTGTTCAATAATTGATAGTTTCAACATCATACTCCACAAATTCAAACTTGAATAATTTGCTTAAAAGTTTTGCCGCCAGGTACAAATATTATATCACATACTATTCAATATAAAAAGAAAAGTCGAAGGCCAGAATAAAAAAGCTGTCAGTTTTTGGCCATCAGCTTTTAGGACCTAACCGCTGATGACTAATAGCTGACAGCTATTTAGTGGAGATGCCGGGATTCGAACCCGGGTCCGAAGATAGGACTCAATGAGCCTCTACGTGTGTAGCTTCGTCCAAAAATTTCACCGAACACTACTCGCGAAGCAGAGCTGTGTTCAGCAATCCCGGCTGATTATTTCCGGTCGGCCGTCGGGAACTTCCGAACGGAAAGCCTGCCTGAGCGACGCCCATTCCAGTGCCGACAGACAGAACCTCTGGGTGGACGGGTTACCTTTTTTTAATTAGGCAGCCAATGCGTAGTTATAGTTCGCATTTACAGTTTTACCGATTTTTTAACGCGGCACCAGTAGAACCTCGACACGCAACTCATCGCTTCCCAAATCCCCGTCGATTCCAATGTCATCCCCATAAAATCGAGAAGATATGAAATTGAGAAAATGAGAAAATCGATTCTACAATTTCAAAGAACAAACATCTGTGATATTTTTTTGACCAAAACCGCCGCTTCTTCTAAACTAATTTTCCGAGAGGATCGTTCCAGCTCATGAGCAGCCGCGGATATCTCGGGGAAACCGAAAGATTTCGCGGTACCTCCTATTTGATGAGATATCTTAGTAATACAATCCCAGTTTGAATTTGCCAGCGCAGCCTGCAAAGCCTTTACCTTCTCCGCCAAATCTTCGGCGAACATGGTACGCAACTCTTCGAAACCGTCGTCTCTGGTCATGAGTTATATATTTCCAGGATTTGATTTGCAAAAGTTTTTGGCTCGATAGGCTTCGGCAAATAGCCGTCGAATCCTGCCGCTTGGAATTTCTCCTTGTCACCGCGCATCGTATAAGCCGTCAAAGCAATTACCTTAATTTCTCTGGTCACCACATTTTCCCGAATACGTCTTAACACTTCTATCCCGTCTATTTCCGGCAATTGAATGTCGAGCAGGATCACGTCCGGTGAATGATTCGTGAGAAATTCAAAGGCCTGTTTTCCTGAGTCGGCTTCAAAAACATTATAGCCGCCTTTCTTGAGCAAATAGACCGCAAGCTGGCGGTTTATTGCGTTATCGTCAACAACTAGGATGTCTCGCATGTATCTCCTTGCTGAAATATACAACGCTCAACATGGAAAGGCAATTACCGTAGCGATTGCTATTCGTTCAAGTTCAATTTCCCACAATTCCCTTTGAGATAAAGATTCAAATATTCGTCGTAAATTTTCAGTAATAGTAAGTAAGTTGTGCGATTATAGACGGCGCCATGTGCACCCGGAGGAAAGATCCGGAGATCGACGTTTTTGCCGGCATTCTCAAGCGCTGTCAGCAAGTGCATCGTATTTATCGGGTGTACATTGTCATCCATCATGGAATGAATAAGCAGCAGTTTCCCTTTCAGACTATCGGCGTAAGTCATCGTGGAACTCTTGACGTAACCCGAATCATCTTCCGGCTCGAGCCCCATATATCGCTCCGTGTAGATATCGTCGTACAGCCGCCAATCGGTTACCGGCGAATTTGCGATTCCAACTTTGAATACTCCCGGATGTGTCAGCATCGTGAAGACAGTGCTGTAACCACCATAGCTTGTGCCCATGATAGCCATCTTAGTTGGATCTACATAAGGAAGCGTCGCGAGATAGTGTGCCGTCTCCACGAAATCGTGGCTTTCCCAATAGCCGAGGTTTTCATAAACGACTTTCATAAATTTGCTTCCGTAATTTGCTATCCCACGATTATTGACATCGACAATAATATATCCTTCCTGCGCCAGCCATTGATCCCACCCGGAAGCGTCGAAGGAGTTGTAAACGCTGTGCGATTCCGGCCCGCCATATATCGCAAGTATCACCGGATACTTTTTTGTCAAATCGAAATCGAAAGGCTTCACCATGGAACAATCTAACTTCACCGAATCCGAGGTTACAAAGCTGAAAAGTTCACGAGAAGAATATTCGTGCGCCTGAATATACTTTCCAACAGATGCGTTGTCCTCGAGTGTTTTAATTGTCTTGCCACTGGCGTTGCACAATTCAACTTGCCTTGGCTTCTCCGTACTCGAATAATTGTCAATGTAATATCTGCAGTTCGGCGACATGTCAATTTCGTGACGCCCAGGTACGTTTGACAACCGCTTCTCATTTTTCCCATCTAATCTGATCGAGTAAAGATTTTCTTCAAGTGGAGATGCTTCAGCCGAGGTGTAATAAATTGTCTTGTCATCAGGGTCGATCCTCAGGACTTTAATTACATCCCAATTCCCATTTGTCACGCGGTTCAGCAACTTTCCATCGTAATTGTATCGGTAGATCTGATAATAACCACTTCTGTCTGAAACCCAAAAGAACTCATGCAAATTCTCACCCGAAGGGGTAAGCGGAAAGAACATCATGTCATTTACGTCTGTATAGAAATTGAATATCGCGACCCAGGTGTTATTTTTTTCTTCCATGACAAGACGGCGATCTCCTGAAGCCACATTGAAGAAAAATAATTTGAGGTCATTCTGCGCGCGATTGAGAACCATCATCGCTAGCGTGTTCTGCTCGCTCGTCCAATATATTCGTGGAACATAGAAATCTCCTGTCTCCCCCGGATCAAGCCACACATTCTTGCCGGTCTTAACATCGAGGACTCCGATTTTGACCTTGGGATTTGGATCTCCAACCTGCGGTATAGGAATCTTTTCCCATTCATTGTGCATTCCTTCAAAATTTGAAATCTGTACCATGGGCACGGGGCTCTCGTCGAACTGCCAGTATGCGATGTACTTGTTGTCCGGCGACCAGTTCCAAGCCTGCGCCTGGCCAAACTCCTCCTCGTAAACCCAGTCGTAGTGGCCGTTAAAAATATTTCCGTCTGCGTCTTTCGTCAACTGACCTTCCTTCTTCGATGCGAAATCATAGACGAACATGTTCCCATCTCTTTCGTAGCCGACCATCGAACCATCCGGCGAAAGCTCAGCTGTGCGGGCATTCCTCGCACCAACTTTCAGCTGCTTGTCCTCGAGAGAATAAATGTAGTAATCCGAAATACCAGACCTCCGGTAAATTTTCCTGAAGTCCGTCTGAAACAAAATGTGCTTTGAATCGTGTGCCCATTGGAAAGATTGGTAATCAAATTGCCGATTCGTGTCCGGAAAAGTAAGCCCTTGAGCATCGAACACTAACTCATCGTTCCCCGATTTAGGATCGAAGGAGCGAATCTCTTCATGCTTTGTCGAGTCGTTGGTTACGATATAAGAATACTTGCTGCCGTCATCGATCCAGTTGAGACTTCTCGGTCCGGACCTCCCTGCCAACGATGACGTGGCGCGAACCGCCTCTTCAATACTCTTATATACCTGCTTTGTTTGAGCATTGATCAGGACCGGAATTAAAAGGATAAGAAACAAAGTTGGACGCAGTCTACGGTTTTTCATGATTTTTCCTTTCTTGCGTAGGAACGATCGGCCACGCGACTTTTGCATCTCGAGTTCGAAGATGAGTGGCTCTTGTTTCAGCAGGCACGCCGATTATGATTTGAATCGTTATTGAATAGAATAGCATGTCAACGGTAGCGCAATTTAAAGGAAACCCGGCGAATACTCAAGTGTGCTCCCACGCTGCCGATAATCATAACTCCGTTTTCGAAACGGCAATCGGTCAAGATGGTTGTCATAATCAATTGAATTTTCACCGTGCATGTGATAAATAAAGTAAAATGGAGGAAATGATGAGACTGCTTTCTTTTCTTTTTATCTTACTATTTATCGTGGCGTCGAGTCACTCGCAGACAAATTCCACTGGTGACATGCATGATTCGGAGATAACGGTGTCCGCCGAAGCTACGGTTTCTGCCCAACCGGACATTGCTGAATTCCATCTTGGCATAATATCAAGACAACCTCTTGCTACAGACGCGTTCCGAAATTATTTGAGTACATACGATGCACTCAAGAACTCTCTTGCGACACTGGTCGATGCAAACACATTGACGACCGACAATCTTTCCATTACCCCAAATTTTAATTACAAGAAACCCGACCAGATTGCACCGGACTACTATCAAGTGACCTCCGTGATGAGCCTCTCCGTACCTCTTTCCCAGCTGAATAAAATTTTGGGGACAATCACGGCGGTGGAAGGAGTGACAATAAACGGGATCGAGTTTCGCGCAATGAACCAGGATAGTCTGCAAAGCCTGGCACTCGAAGAGGCTGTAAAAAAAGCACACAGGAAAGCATCCACCATCGCTAAATTAGAAAATCTCAGTGACCTGAAAGTAAAGGCGATGACGACGTTCTGTTTCTCGCCCGCCTGTGCCATTTTACGGACTTAAGACTGAATCGCTGGCTATGGTGCCGTCTCTCAACGCTTCAGATGTAACTGTTTCCGCATCGATTACGGTGACTTATACAACAAAATGAAACTCCTCCTGAAAAATCCAGAATCAGTTGTCACCTGTTCTGCGAACGGCAAGCCGCTCAAGCGCGGCGCTGAGATGGACGATGTCGGTGTTCTCAAGAATGTTAACGTCTTCATCGAAGATGGTACAATAAAAAGAATCGGGTCCATAGAGCTAGCGGCGGATTGCGACGTCATCGATGTCTCCGGAAAGATCCTCCTCCCAGGATTCATTGACGCCCATACTCATTCGATCTTTGCAGGGACGAGAGAACACGAATTTTCCATGCGAGCGAAAGGGGTAAGTTATGCTGAAATTGCGAGGAACGGCGGTGGAATTTTAGAGACTGTCAGAAAGACCCGCGAGATGCCAAAATCAAAACTCCGTTCACAGGCTGAGCATCGATTGGACAAAATGCTCCAATGGGGAACAACGACTATCGAAATGAAGAGCGGCTACGGACTCGATTTCAAAAATGAGGTCAAACTCCTTGAAGCGATTCTGGAGATGAAATCGGGATTAATCCCGGATATCGTTGCGACTTTTCTCGGTGCCCACGCAATACCTCCCGAATTCGACCGCGGCACTTATATGAAGATTCTGACCGGTGAACTCATCCCATATGTAGCAAAGAGAAAGCTTGCTGATTTCTGCGACGTCTTTTGCGATGATGGATTTTTCACGATTGAGGAGACGAAAAAGATTCTAACCACTGCACGCAAACACGGATTCAAGTTGAAGATGCATGCCGACGAGCTTTCCGGAAATGGCGGAGTAAGGCTCGCCGTCGAACTTCATGCGAACGTCAGTTGATCACCTCGAAAAAATCTCTTCCGACGAAATCGCACTTCTTGCCGAAAGCGACACAGTCGGAGTGATCTTGCCGTCGGTCGCTGCATATTTAGGAACTTCGCCTGCTCCAGCTCGAGAGATGATCGATAGAAGCTGCGTGGTCGCTATCGCAAGCGATTTCAACCCCGGCACTTCAATGGTCGACAACATGCAGACGATCATGTGGATGGCGATTTGTCTAAACAAAATGACTGTCGAAGAAGCTCTGAACGCCGCTACTATCAACGCCGCTGCCGCATTGGGACTTTCCGATAAATTAGGAAGCATCGAAGTGGGGAAACAGGCCAATATCCTCATCGTCGATGCGAAGGATTACGCCTACCTTCCGTACCATTTCACTGAAAATAGAATCACAAACGTGGTGAAGCATGGAATCGTTCTGGAATTTGCTTGAAGAACCTGATCCTGGGCTTCTGTATAAACGCGGCGAGCGAGAAGACAGGAGGTTTGGAGAAATTGTCGAAACAGATCGGAAAAAGTTCGACGCAGAATTCAAGATTGTATTTATTGGATACCCCTACGATGAAGGCGCTATACGAAACCAAGGACGCGCAGGAAGTGCCTCAGGTCCAGATGAAATCCGACGAGCATTCTACAAGCTGACACCGACAAAATCTCCGGCTCTTAACGATGCAGCCATAAAGATTTTTGACGCCGGAAATCTCAAACGGAACATGCGGCTCGAGGAGGCATTGTCCGCTCTTGAAGATGCCGTCACGAAGCTCTTGAGACATGGACATACGCCAATCGTCCTTGGAGGGAGCAACGATCTCAGCTATGCAGACTTTCGTTCATGTCACACTATCTTTAAGAATTGTGCTGCAATCAACATAGACTCACACCTGGATGTCCGAGATTACTCAAAGGGGATAAACAGCGGGACTCCTTATCGGATGCTTCTCGATGCAGGCGAACTTACCGGGAAAAATTTTGCAGAGTATGGGATACAAGAATTCGTTAACTCGAGGGCACATTTTGCATATGCATCCGAACACGTGGTTCAGATTTATACCCTCACACAAATTCATTCTCAGAAGAACTCCATGACCTTCATGGACGCATATAGAACAGTAAGCGCCGAGACTCATAGAGTTTACATTAGTTTTGATATGGATAGTGTAAAAAGCTCAGATGCACCGGGAGTCAGCGCACCGACTCCGACGGGTCTCACCGCCGAAGAAATTTTGGAATGCGCTTATCTCGCAGGTACCGAAGAGAAAACGGCAATGATGGATATCTGCGAATTCAACCCGAAGTTCGATGTCGATGGCCGCACAGCAAAGTTGGCTGCAATGGTCGTCGCGAATTTCCTCGGCGGCCTGGCAAACAAACACTAACCCCAAAGACGCTGGGGCGCAAAAAATCGGACACGGATAAACTATGACAAAACTGATTCTCACGTATCGAGAGATAAAACCAGATGGAAACCAGTGAGAACCCGTATAGATCTGTGCGATCAGTGTGCCATCTTGCTCGCAATCTTAACTCACTGCGGGTTCATCAATTGAAAACTTCTTCTTCACCGGATCGACTGAGACGAGCGCTCCTATCGGCAGAGTTAATTTCACGGGTAGGTGTCCATAAGGAATATTTGAGACTGATGCAACCCCGTTGGAGAGTACATCTTTTGCAAGAATCTCTTCGAGGGTCCGATGGGGCTTGTCGGGTTCTTCAGGGGCACAGTTCGTGAACTGACCGAGAGCAAGACCGGAAATATTCTGTAAAACACCGGCAAGACGAAGCTGGGTAAACATCCTGTCGATAGAATATGGCTCCTCCGAAACCTCTTCCAACAGGAGGACGGAATCGAAAAAGTCGGGGGCGTATTCTGTCCCGAGAATAGATGTTATGAGAGATAAATTTCCACCAAGCAAACGCCCTTTCGATTTCTTCTTTCCGCGAAATGAAAGCCGATATTCCCTGTGACTTTTTACGATGCCGATTTTCCTGACGCTTGTCACCATGTCGAAGAATTTCTCTTCCGTGAAGGAATCAATTTTCTTTCCAAACTCCACGCCAAACTCCACAGCCATCATCGGGCCGCTGAAAGTTATGAGTCCTGTCTTCTTGAAAATGGCGAGCTGCAGGGCAGTAATGTCAGAGTATCCGACGAGGATTTTCGGATTCTTCTTGATTATTCCATAGTCGATCTTGTCCAGGATGCGTGGAGTTCCATAACCACCCCGGGAACAAATAATCGCCTTCACATTTTTGTCCGCGAATGCCTGATTTAAATCTTCTGCGCGTTCCTGGTCGGTACCAGCGAGATAGCCGCTGACGTTGAAGACATTTTTACTGATGGTGACCCTGTATCCCAACGACTCGAAGTACCTCGCTCCATGATGCACTTTGGAGGCATCGAGAGGAGCGCTTGCGGGAGAGACGATCGAGATGAGGTCGCCCTTTCTCAGACGTGGTGGTTTGATCGTATTCATTCTGCCGGCCGCATGAATGATAACAACGAGTGGGATAATTTTCAACTTGAAGAATTAACGCCGCAAAATTATATTATTGCACACAAAAGAGCTTTAAAATTGGACAGGTAGCTCAGTTGGTAGAGCAACGGACTGAAAATCCGTGTGTCGGCGGTTCAATTCCGCCCCTGTCCACTAAATTCAAAGGGTTTTCGGGACTTATCACAGATTTGCCACATCATGGCACGGTTTTAGAACACGTGTTCTAAAAACAATTCCCCTCAGATCACAACAAAGATCTCAGTATTCTGTGTGGCCCGATCCCATTTTGTGTACCATACGATAAGCCAGTTATCTGACCTTTGTATAAAGAGAGAGCTGGATCAGCTATTGGAGGGCAGGTCAGTTTGGGAACTGCAAACAATACCATGGCAGCCGGGAATTGGAGAGGACCAACAAATGAGATCGACCATCATAAAATAGAAAAGCCCGGAGGTTACCCACCCACGGGCTTCAAATAGATTTTTTCTGTATTCGCTATTTCGTCATCAAGTATTTTCAAATTGAATGAGCAATAAACACCTCATCTTTCTACCGCCCAGCTTGTGTCTTTCTTCTCATATCTGTACTTAACCCCTTCATTATTTACTGCCAAGATCTTGACGCCATAAAGCGTGTCGCCCGGAGACTCAAAGAATGTTTTCCCGTCGAATCCCTCGATGATTGCCGTGCGCTTTTTGCCTTTCGAGATCACTCCTTTCAATCTCAATGGCGGCGGAATCCATATCTGAACTGCCGGTCTGACAACTTTCTCCGCAGACTTTGCTTCTTCGTTACGATATGAAAACGGATCACGCACACCGGCGATGAAATCGTAGCTAGCCTCGGATTTGTTTGAATGGATTGAAACGTCCGTAGATTCTTGTGTCGTACCTTCATCGGAAGAGCCCTCACCCCAGATCAGCCAATATCCCACTTCGCCCCAGATCCCGGCAAGAACAAGAGCTAGAACCCATATCATTATCTTGCTGCCTTTATTCTTAGACAATTCCATAAAGTTATTCTACCCTCTTTTTCTGTTCATGTGCTTTACTGCCCTTTATACAGATAGGCCTTTGCCTGTATGTTTGTTTGGAGAGTCCCCGAGCCGATGGGGTTAGAAACAATCTGGACTTTTGTCATGTCAAACGGTATAGTCTCTCTTTCAAGCAAGTTTATCAGAAGACCGATTTGGTTGAACCTTCCTTTAGCGGTGATTCCAAAATCAAACTCCTCGAACTGGCCAGAAACTCTTTGAGTCCCCGGGTTGAATGAAGCAATCACGACCTGACTCTTACGGGCATTTTCCGACACACACTGGATCACTCCAATTTCATTTTGCGGATAAGAGATTCTTTCTCTCAGAATCTGTGATGACAGGCTGTCGTGTTCCATGGTAAGAATTTTCCTTTTGTGTTCGAGCAGAATGGGATCAAGCACTGCGGATTCCTTTTCTCTTAGAGATTGATAGAGCGATAATGTGTCCGAGTAACGATCATAGATTTCCGTAAATAATAGATAGATAAATATAAAACTGACTACCATCGTAAGAGAAAGATACCTTCTTCTAAGAAAAGTGGACTTAGACTTCACTTTGTTACTCCCTCGGTGATCCTCGGGACAGGCTTCATTTTGAGTTCAAACGTCGTCACTGACTTTATCCCGCTGTTTTCAAATGAGACTGACTCGGATTCTGTTGGAGCGCCGACTCGAACGACCTGAACATTCGAGAATTGTCTGTTCTTCTGGAGCAATCCTAAATATGATGCTGCAAGCTCGTTAGACCTTGCATAACCGAAGAGATCGATTTCGTTCTGCGTTATATTTAGCTTATACAGCCAAACTCCATCCGGTGTGGCTTCAGCTATATCATGGAGCACTTTCGCGACATCCGAACGATTCCCTCCGCTGCCGTTCAGTTCCGACCTAAGCGCGCTGACTTGCCTACCAAGATTTGTGACTTCTGAGTAAACCGGTCCAACCTGAAGAAGCTGCTCATCGATCTTGTCAGATCTACTTTGAAAGTAAGTATTCAAACCGAATTGTATTCCGAGGAGAATGAAAAGAACTACACCCAAGGCCAGAACAGTTCTATAGAAAAGTGATTTGTCTCTCTCTTCGGTTGTTTCTTTCTTTTCAGTCTCGTTCAGAAAATCCGTCGAGTTGAGCTCAGGCACAAAACCTCTGATTGCAAGCTCGACCGCATGATTTCCGGAGTATCCTTCTGGACAGAGTGATGTAATAATCTGATCTTCCGATAAATCTCTATTCAATCCGAGGCTCAACAGATGAAGCCCAGCATTGGAGAAAAGAGAAATATAGTCTTTCCTTTCCGTTTCTCTGACAAATAATATCTTGCAGCGGCGTGGTTGTGCATCAGTGGATGGGAGAATTTCATGAGAAAACGCAAGATTCTTAAATGGAATGGGGACTCTAACAAACTTTTCGCAATTTTCTTTTATCCAAGTTTCAATGTCCTCAACATCGGAAGGAACCTCCGTCACTACAGTTCTCGCAGCGGCTGAGCTGATGGATGAGACACAGAAACGCGTCTTTATCCCTCTCTCCTGGAGCTCTTTCGCAAGCCGCTTTCCTTTTTCTTCCGAGGTCAGAACTTTCTCAAATTCAATCGAGAATGTATTCACTACCTCATATTTAGAATGATATTTGTTGAAGAGACCAGCGCGAGACTTCGAGCTCTGCTATATCGAGAGAATTATCGGATTGGTCAATGCCCAGAATATCGTTGACGCCAGCAAGCTGCAGGGTATTGATTCTATTTAAGGAAAGATCCATATCATTCTTGGTTTAGCTTTCAATCTTTTGTCTCAACGATACTGTCCTTTGCTCCGAATACTACAAGCTTCGTTTCAAGATTGCAGAACTCACCCGAAAATCCAAACGGCTGAAAGTGGGGATTGCTATCATAAACCACAATACCGACCATCCTCTGTACCACGATGCCTGTGGCTACGTTTACAACAAGTTTCGGGCTTCCAAGGCGATCAGTTATGATTTGGTGTATAGTATCTCGCTTGTTCATGTAACCACCGCTGAAGCGAGCGACCACGTTATCAGCAGAATCAAGCTCAGCAATAGGTGTAAGTTCCCCGGCGTAAAACCACTTCTCAGCAATCCTTCCAATGATCTTTTTCGCTACCTTACGATTCTGTCCGTCGATCACATACTCAATCAGGTCCTCGTTGGGCAACGTGGCATACTTCAAACCATTCCGAAGAGTCCCTGAACGATCTATCCATTAGATGGCGAATTTTCCATCGGTGGGCCCTTTATTAACGCTTCGTCGTCGCAATGACCAATACGAAGAATAGGATAAAGGAGGAAATCGTGTATAGAACTGTTATCACTTTCCATTTTCTGCCTTTGCTATTCTCAAATTCCTTCTTTATCCTTTCGAATCTACCTCCGGCCGCGAGATAGAAATAATTGAGGCTGACGATGGCAATGATAGATAGGACCACGGTGACCTTACCGAGGGCAAAGGGAAAGATCGGAACGTGTATGAAATACTTCAAGAGAAGATTCAGGTTCAATATATTGAAATATAGACAAATCGCAGTACCCGCTACGGCACCAAATTCCGTCGCCACGCTGCCGACCTTTATCTGCCACCTGTAATGATAGTATGCAGTACACCGGTGAAACCATAGAAGTTTCTTTAACATAGAATCCCTCTTTCATTTATCAACAAATTCACTTCCGATGAAAAATCCAGTTATAAAGCGGTTGTGAAACTGGCGCAAGATTACGGCCTGCACCTTGGAAAAACTTCCCCGTGTAAGGGGCATCAGTACCGACCCAATAACCAAAACCTAGTGCCGCACCGTATACCCCTCCAAATGTCGACACTCCACCAATGGCAACATTCAACCCAGATTCGACCTCTCCGGTCGTATTGGAATTAGAGTACGCATCGTAGAACTGATATCCAGCAATGCCCATACCGAGGGTGCCCAACCACTTGCCAGAGACATCAAGCCCGTTAACAAGATTCTTCGCCCCAGAAATTCCCAATCTAAACTGGTTCCCTGCCTCGCTCAATCCATACCAAAGCTTATCACCATTGAAATTTCCCAAGATCCAACCAACTCCTTTACGGTTTGTATACTGAGCATATTCGAGGAAGCCGATAACATTTCCAATTATGTCGTTTCCCTTTGCAAGTTGTTCTAGCCAATTACATGGTGAATCCTGCAGTCCTGTCCAGTCCTCGAAATTTATTGGTTCATCAACACAGTAGACGTAGACATTGGCAGCACCTCCACCAAATCCAATCGGATCTTTACTAGTCCATCTTCCCGTACTTGCATCATAATCCCTTGCTCCAAAGCGTACCAGCTTAGTATCTGTATCATAAAGTCCATGAGCGAAGCCGAACGGCTGAAACCCGGGATTGGAATCATACGTAACATTTCCGAACTCATCCCCGCCGAACGGCGGGGTAAACTCCATCCATGGTCTGTACCACTATGCCTGTTGCCACGTTTACCACAAGCCGTGGGCTACCGAGGTGGTCGGTGATTATTTGATAGATGGATTCGCGCTTATTCATATACCTGCCAATGAAGCGAGCGATGATGTTATATGGGCTGTCTAGCTCAACAACCGGTGCTAGCTGTCCAGCATTGAGCCACTTGTTTGTTATCCTGCCATTCAGTTTCCTGGCTATTCTGCGATTCTGTCCATCGATCACGTACTGGATCACATCACCGTTAGGCATTACGACTTGAGTAAGGTTTCCAAAAGCGTCATAGCTGTACTTTGTCGTATCTGTGCCAGCTATCTTCGTTTGCAAGTCACCGTTGCGAGTGTAGAAGTATTGTATACCGGCATAGCTCAACGACCAGCGTTGGAGGCCACGGCTTCACGCGTCAACTTCTACCAACCGATTGAGGGAGAAGTGACCTCTAATCCTATTTCTGAGATCGAGAATTAAGAAAGTTATCCTTCGCTTTCTCGCTTCCCCAATCACCTAGATCATCTCTAAAACCGAAGTAATATGTAATCCATTTGCGATTGACTCTGTAAAACTCAAAGGAAAAACGAAATGGCTGCCTTTCGAAATCAACTACGTAGTCTAAATGGACGAAATCGTTAGTAATCGAAGCTGTGGTGAGTCTCTCGTAGTTGATAAATTTCCCAACCAATGAAGGAAGATTCGCGAAGCCATTCCGTACCTTGGCTATTTCGTCGCTTTGTGGATTCATCCAACGATTCGATGAGTAGATATAACTAATTGCTTCGTTGTATTCACCTGCGTTGACCTTGGCAAAAAATTGAGTTACAATTTCTTGATAGCTCGTGTCTGACAATTGAGCGGACAAGGATACGGGCATCATTAATGACGCAATGATGGTAAGAAAAACCATTAGTCGAATCATACAGCTTCCTTTCATTCTGCTTTATGAATATTGAGCTTGCCGCTGTGGGCAGCGGCGTGTGTTTCTGTTCCTAATTCCATGATAATGCTTATTACAATTGCTTGAATTTTTCTTTGTTTCGATAATCTAATGGATCAAAAGAGAAATTATAGCCTATAGTTAAAGCAATAGAAATAAAACTGATAAATTCCAACCAGTTGAAAAGAACGGCCTCTTCACGGGTTACGTATACGTCGGTTCCATGTGTTGTAGTAACCGGATAAATCCTCCCAAGCCGGGGTTGAGGGCTTCTCGGCCGAGTATAATCATACTTTGTAATTATGAATACAAATGATCCGAAACTCACAAGCGACGTGCAAAGAAGGATTCCGATAATGATTTTCCTTAGACTTCTTTTGCCAAAGTGTCTAATCATTTTCACTCCCTTCTCATGTTTCATCAATGCTCAATGCTTAATACTTCTCCACATTAGTGACAAGGTATGAATCCAATAGCACGCGCCAGCGGCGCAAGGTTAACTTTTGTTGCGTCACCGCTGAAAGTGTTTGCTAAACGTTGGGACATAGAGGGTGGAGTGTATTCACCGCCAGTCAATACGTAAATACTAGTGTAGGTCAGCATCGTTGAGCCTCCACCACCCTCACCTGCTCCAAAAGTAAACATCGTAGTAGTTGAACCATTTGGGGTTAGGTCTGTAGATACGTCCAAGGAACCATAAGCGCCCGGTCCTCCACTCACACTAATATCATTCGCTGGTCCCTTAAGCCCATAAACGCTTCCATTTGTATATCCCGCACTGAAACCGATACCCGCTGCTTCACCAACTCCCGGACCTGCTCCCAACGATCCCCACGCTGCAATATTACCGTGAATATCGCCAGCAAGTCCTATGGAAACAGCACCGCTAAGCGGCCCAAGCTTAGCATTTCCAGACGCACCCAATAGCAGACCTTGCTTTCCTATTGGGTCCACAAAGTTTATCGGGTCGTTCACAGAGTACTCATATAAATTTGATACACCACCACCAAACAGAAGCGGGTCCCTATTAGTCCACCTTCCCGTTGCCGCATCATAATCTCTCGCAGCGAAGCGGACCAGCTTAGTATCCGAATCATACAATCCTCCTGCAAATCCGAAAGGCTGGAAGCCGGGATTGGAATCATACGTAACATTTCCGAACTCGTCATAGTCCATTCTCTCTGCCACTGCGCCTGTCGAAATGTTTACGACAAGTCGAACAGAACCAAGATGGTCAGTAACAAGCTGGTACGTCGCGCTGCCTTTTACCATGTATCCACCGACAAACTGAATTATCACGTTTCCAGCACTATCCAACTCAGCAATGGGATACAATTGTCCTGAGTAAATCCAACGTTTTACAACCTGACCGTTGACTTTCTTTGCAATTCGCCTGTTTTGCCCGTCGATCACATATTGGATCACATCACCATTAGGCATTACCACCTGCGTCAGGTTTCCTATAGCATCATATGTGTACCTCGTCGTGTCCGTGCCACCCGTCCCATTGGGAGCAATTTTTGTTTGCAAGTCTCCGTTTTGACCGTAAATGTACTGCGCGCCAGCATAGCTAAGCATCCTATCCTGCGCGTCGTATGTGCCACTATCGATTTCTGTCGGTGTCCAGTGAGCGATCCTGTTTCCATTTGGATCGTAGCTGTAAGTTGACACCAGCGTATCGTTCCGCCACACATTTTGCAATCTTCCCACCGGGTCATAGCTGTACTGCATCGTCTTCGAGACACCTTGCATTGTTTCGTTGAGTGTCGTGATTCTTCCAAGCGAATCTCTCACATAGCTTGTCTGGAAGATCGGTGAGCTGCTGTAGTTCGCCGTGTAACCTGCTAACTCTCCGTATGTGGAGTACGTTTGTGCCGTCGTTACATTTCCAAGCGACGTACCTGTCAACAATCCGTTTTGTGAATTGTAGCTCAGCGTCATACTACCGACAGAAGTCAGTAACCCATCGCTGTCATATCCGAAGGAAATGGTATTTCCTCCGTTGACCGTCTGTCCAGTAACCCTGAAGTTATTGTCATACGTTACGCCAACACTACCCTTGACACTTCCTTTCCAGGTTACGCTTGTCGGCAAGGAGCCATCGTAGCCGTAGAGCAGGGTTTTGTTCGTCGGAGAAATTTGTTGTGACGAGACAATTTCTACTACTTGTCTTTCGTCTTCGTCAATCGCGTACCATCAAACTTTATTCTATATTCATGGCCGCTTCTCCAATCGCCTGAAAAATCTACGTTGTCAAGATCTTTCAAGTGCCAAAAGAGTATTTCTTCACTCTTTAAATCGACCCGGTCAATCTCAAAATAATCTGTTCCATCGGGAAACTCTTCTTTGAAATTTGAAGGAGGAACAATGCACTTAGTCATTCTCTTGTCAAAGTCAAACAAAAATATCCCTGGTACTCCATAGACAGGACTCCCGGAATAAGCAATTATGGACGGAGTGATCACTGCTACGTTGACAATATCAGGCGCCAGCGCCGTGTCAATGCCCTGAATCCAAAGGACTCCGCTATCTCCCTCGCCTTCTTTCAGAAAGAAATCATTTCTATTCTGTGTCGTGGCGTAGTGACCCAGGGTATCCGTGACCTGGCCTGGTTTCAATATGATAGTTTTTTTATCCTGTGCATGCTGCTGCCGTCCGTTGCCAAAGAACAGCAGAGGAACTAATAGTGTTAATAACAGTTTTCCCATAATTCCATTCCTCCTATGAAACGGTACTGGTCTTCTATTGTAATTGTTCTGATCGGATCCAACTGATAATAGTTGTACAGGTATTCAATCGTGGATTCGTCAACTCGGATGCAACCCTGCGTCACGTGCTTATAACTTTCCCGCCCTGCGTGAAGTTCGAGTGTCCTTTGCCAAGCAATATCCCCTGGTGTGCCCAGCCGGAAGACATATGATCCTTGCTCCGTTTCCATTTTCGCGTTATAGGGTCTCCGTGGAGGGCTCACTGCAAAGAGCCCATTAGGCGCAGGACCATTGCTGTGCAGCTTACATGGATCTCCCTTGGGATTGGTAACGTTATTTGCCGCATTGAAAGCCGCCACCAAGTTACCCATCCAATCGTAGAGTCGGAGAGTATTAGTTAACCTGTTAAACACAAGGCAGGACAGACCATCTTTATCAACAAATGACACAGGATTTTCTAACGCGTAGGAATACAAATCCGGGTCTCCCCCACCAAACCCGATCGGATCTTTTGCAGTCCATCTGCCGGTTGACGCATCGTAGTCTCTAGTTCCGAATCTTTCAAGTTTTGTTTGTGAATCATATACGCCTCCTGCGAAACCAAAAGGTTGAAAATCGGGATTAGTATTCGTCAATTCATTTCCATATTCGTCATAATCTATTCTCTGGACAACTTCTCCAGTAGCGACATCCACCACCATTCTTATACTTCCCAAGTGGTCTGCAACGAGGCGATAAGTATTACCTCCTTTCACAATATACATTCCGACGAACCGTGCCATGATATTTCCAGCACTATCGAGCTCAGCGATAGGTATAAGATTACCCGCATATAAAAATCTTTGAGCGATTATTCCATTGACTTTCTTCGCTATCCTTCTATTCTGTCCGTCAACCACATACTGGATCACATCACCGTTTGCCTGCCCCTTTGGGGGCATTACGACTTGAGTTAGATTTCCAAGCGCGTCATATGTGTACTTGGTCGTATCAACGCCTTGGATTTTCGTTCGTAAACCGCCGTTTAGACCGTAAATGTACTGTGTACCAGCATAGCTCAGCATTCTGTCCTGCGCATCGTATGTACCACTATCGATTTGCGTCGGAGTAATGTGAGTGATGCGATTTCCGTTGGCATCATAGCTATACTGGGACACCAGCGTATCGTTTCTCCACACATTCTGCAATCTTCCAACCGCATCGTAAGAGTAGTTCAATGTTTTTGATACGCCAAGCTCCGTCTCGTTTAAAGTTGTGATTCGTCCAAGCGAGTCTCTTGAGTAGGTTGTCTGAAAAATCGGCGAGCTGCTGTAGTTTGCAGTATAGCCTCCCAACTCTCCGTAACTGCTGTAATTCTGGCTCGTCGTGACGTTGCCGAGTGTCGTCCCAGCTAGCAAACCGTTCTGGGCGTTGTAGCTCTGGTAATTAACAAGCAATAAACGCTACTTGTTGATTCTCGTGTTGAAGTATTTCTTCGTCTCCTCAATGGAATTAAATTTCGGAGCGTCAGGGAAAAATTGTCTCAGGCTCCATTCAGCAGCCTCCACCAAATTGCCCGATGCTGCACTTAGGGACTCCACTTCATGCTTAAGAGCAGGGCGGTATTTTTGTCTGGCAAAGAGTGTTGCCGCGTCCCCTCTTTGCGCAGAGGAGACTTCCCACTTCCAATATTTTCTATTCAGTACCGCCAACATACTTGTATCGCCGTGCTCAATTAAATAAATCGCAAAATAAAAGTTCTCTTGCGTTGGAGTTCCTGAGAATCTCCTCCGGACATATGCAGTTACTCGCTTGTCCTTGATTGAAAGCAGGGTTTGCAGAAAAGGCCCGCCATGAGTAGAATCCAGAAGATTCATCAGAGGCTTGACAGCATCCCTTCGAGCGAGCTCCTTCTCGATGGCCACGAGATCCCAGCAAGTCGAGTCTTCTTCGTGCATGGTCCACTTGTACAAACAATTGATAAGATCCGAGGTGGATCGATTCCGGATTGTCGAATTGGTCTGAGGGAAAACTGTAGAAAATACTGCTAAGAAAACCAACACTGTTCTTGTCACCAAAATCAAACCTCCCTTCATCTTGATTATGTTAATACTACAGATTGCCTCTCGTCATATAAAAGTTTTGTGCCTATCCGATAAAGTCAAATCAGGGACACGGGTTCTTCTTGGGTTTATGGCCGTGATTCGGAGGTCCCCCATATGTATCTACATAGACTCCATGAGCAACTGGCACATCACCATAAGGAAAACTATTATCCAATGGTCCCGACTGGGTCTGGATCCCGGCGCTATTCCAATCCGCAGTAGTCGGACTAGTGTGTTCGTAGAAATAGAGAGCGCTGTTAGTTGGGTCTTGCCCAGACTCTAACCGTGCCCGTGCATCGACGACCGTTTGCAAAACTTGGCCCCAAACATCTCCCTCTTCCGTCGTTAATCCTGTCGGCATGTCACTGGAGGCAGTCGATGCATACGTAGACCTGTCCGCTCCCCATTTTGTGTCGGCATTCATAATTGAGATTGCCATGTAATACCTCGCATTGTAGAGCGCTTGGCCACTCAACGATCGCGTCTCGTTAAACACGATGTTCGTGATATCAAGGTTGCTCAAAACTTGAAGTCCGGTCGGATCAGCATAGTTAATCGGGTCATTCAAGCAGTATTCAAACAAATTCGAAAGCCCTCCACCGAACAAGACCGGATCCTTCCTTGTCCATCTCCCCGTTTTCGCATCATAATCCCTTGCACCAAACCGTACCAGCTTCGTGTCAGGGTCGTACAATCCACCTGCAAAACCAAACGGTTGAAACCCGGGATTGCTGTCATACGTTACATTTCCAAACTCATCATAATCAATTCGTTGGACAATAACTCCCGTGAAAACATTGACAACGAGACGAGGACCTCCTTGGGAATCCATCCCGGGACAAGGTAGTGGGTTCTTCTTCGGATTAGATTCAGTTTATTAGCCATAAGATTACGAAACTATGGGCTTGATCATAAGAAACTACCTGCTTAATGTGAAGGTAGGTCATCATGTAGATTGCATTGATTTTTGGAGATACTGAATGAAATGTGTTTTCAAACGTGACGGAATCCACTGGATTTCAGTCATTGCTAAAGTTGTTATTCTGACCAGTTTTGTAACAGTTCTTTCATGTAAGGGGCAACAGAATTTAAATCGAACTAAAGGGGGCAAGTCTGACTTAGCCCCGTCAGATCTAGTTATACTGGATCTAGCACCTAACATGGACTCCAACACAGTGATAGTCAAGATCGGGAGACCAGACAGTGTTAAGTCATTGCGGAACGATGATATTCCTTCATTGAAAACACAGGCTTGGTTCTACCCTGCGTGCACGGTCTTCTTAAATTCGAAGGGTCTAATAGATGGATTTGCGGTAGGTCGTCCTGGGGTTCGAACCAAAAGGGGATTATCTGTTGGTGATTCACTTAGCCGCGTGCAACGATTATATGGAAACAATGGAGATGATTATGGTCCCCCAACATCGATACTACACTTTAGCACTAGTAAGCCGAAGGAAATGATGCTAATAATTTCAATAGAGGACAGTATTGTTACTAATTTCTATGTCGGCCGGACTTACAAGAAATAGATCATGGCATAGGTAGAAAACCAAATGATAAATGCCATCCACAATGCTTACTGCGGCGGATTAGGCCTGAACTTCTCCGCCTGTCAATGGATACGAAACGATTGTGGTACAAATCCCCCTATCCAAAAAACAATATTAGTATGCTTATCACAATCAAAAGAATTCCAACAATTCTGTATGATGATCTGGCTGTTTCACTATCTGTGGTAAACCACGTAGCATTCAAGTGGCGTGGATAAATATAGCTTATCACTATAAATATCGCTCCAACTCCTAACAATACAAGTATCCCTTCCCAATTATCTATCGACGCTAAATATGAGTACTTCACCTGCAAAAGGTGAAATTTTGACTGCCCTATTTGAACCGATGTCAAAGGACCTCCATTCTCCCGATGCTACAGTAATAGACTAACTTATGAATCAAATTGATGTTTCTTCCTCCGATCAACTGTTCTCGAGGTCATCGTAGTCAAGTTAACAGTTTGCACCTTGAATCTCCAAGTAGGTCTTTTCTTAGATCTGACCATTTCCTTGCAGATTTTCGATTTCACAACAACCTACTTGCGCAATAACCGAATTAATTCAATTGCCCTGCGACACATGACTTGCACTGATTATTTATTCTCCACTCGACAATAAATAAGTCACACGAATCCTATTTGCTATTGGGTATCAACGGGACTGCATCTTTCAATGGCCACACGACCTTATAGACAATTCCGTAAACTCTGTCGAGATTGACACCACCATAAGACCTACTATCGTCACTCACTTTGGAATTATCACCAAGCACATATATACAATCAACAGGGACTAAATAGGGATTTCGGGACCCCCCAAATATTGTACTTGTATCCGAAACATAGCAGAAACGATTGAATGGCGGTGCACTCAACATAGTCCCATTTACGCAGACTCCTCCATTTTTGATCTCAACCGTCTCACCGCCAAATGCAACAAGTCGTTTAATGACTTTCCGGCCGAACGGGTTCGTGCAATCTACAATTTCCCCTCGCCGTAATCTTGCGATCTTGATGGGGTCAACGAGAATCACATCACCAGCTTTTATTGTCGGTTCCATTGAGGCTCCACTTGTTTGCGAATAATGAATCGAATAACCACTTGCAGTTATGAAGGCACGTCTTAAAAACCATAATCCATAAACCAATGCTATTACTAAAAGCGCCGTCTTGAGATGTTCAGTTGTCATTCCTTTGATTCTCTTAGCCGCCTTATAAGAAGACAATCCACCTAGCAGAATTGTTGCAAATTTAATTTGAACTGGCTCCAGATATTCTTTCACGGCAAAAAACGATCCAAGGAATATGATACCGGCAAGAAAATCCTTAGTGTAGATTTGTCCTAGGCCTGGCAAAATGAGGGATAACAAGATAGCAAAATAAGGGTCCTTCGTTTTTTCTTGCGGCTCCACTTTCGCCGATCTATCCTGCTGAACACCGATAATAAATGAATGAAGAATACCGAGACCCCACAAGGCAAATCCGGCGAACAATAAAGTAATACCGATTTGGGAATTGCCTGAATAGCTTAATGTCATCGTAGACCCAACTATGATAGACGAAACGACACTCATAAAGATAGGGGCCGCTAATAATTTTCGCTTCATGTACCACTGTCCCAATCCTGGCACGGCAACAGATAGCAACACGGCTAACCATTTCTTTTTCATCACTTTTTCCTAGTAACTAGAACCCCGTGGGGCTGGCCGTTTGAGTCGTAATAATAGTAGACTTGGTAGGCGGTACCACTTTGAGTTGTCGTTGAAGTGACATCGGGTGCGTTTGTGTTCGCCGCACGCTGGTTAGCTTCCTCTTCTTCCTGTTGCGCCCGGTTTGCCTCCTCCATCTGATATCAATATTGCTCACTCTGTTGATCATTCACAGGCGACCCGATATCTGTAGGATCTGACAAAAAACCTAGTGCTTCAGCTAGAGCGCCCTGACCGATGACTTTAAGTCCTTTTTCAATCGCCTTTTCGGCGGCCTTTTCAGCCACCTTTTCGGCAACGTCGCCTACAGACCCCTTTTGAGGGCATCCTTGCAGACCTTTTGGATCAACGAAATTCACAGGATCATCTAAACAATATTCGTAGAGATTAGAAACACCTCCTATGAAACCTATCTGGTCCTTATTGGTCCACCTTCCCGTCACCGCATCATAATCCCTCGCTCCAAACCGTACCAGCTTAGTCTTAGGGTCATATAAACCACCTGCAAACCCAAACGGCTGGAAGCCTGGGTTGCTGTCATAGATCACATTTCCAAATTCGTCATAGTCCATCCTCTGAGCAACTGCACCACTGCTCACTTCGACAACAAGTCGTGTGGAGTTGAGTTACTCTTTGAATAGCCTCAGATCATTGATAATTCAAAATCCCAAGCAAATGGAGTATACACACAATTGCGATAATAATATCACCATAAATGAAAGCGCCTAGGAGCCTCCGTTCTGAGGGGGGAAGGCGCTTCCAATTCCTCAGTTTGTGACGCAAGGAATAAAGGCCCCATAACGCTCCTATGGCAGCAACATACAGGGGGTCAATACCAACTGACCGAAGATGATCCGAAAGGATTTTCGTGAACTTATCTAGCAAGGTTCTCCTATCTGGGATTTGTTAGGATCAAGCCTTTGAGGTCGTTACTCATTTCGAAGATTGACAATTTTACAGCAACTCTAGTTGAAGCAGGCATCGCTGACGGCGTCATTGCGAATACTTGTTGACCCATCGAATAAGTGAAGCCAAGCGCAGTTGCTTTAGCTAGAAACACTCCGCCATTCTTGTTGCCATAAGCCCACTCCACACCTTCCATGGCAACATCAGTTGCGCTACTGGCAAAGCTTAGCGCGAACGCATCGGTGGACATACCCGCTAGCGGAATAGCAATTTCTTGTTGCCCGAAAGCTGCCGCACTAGCAGAGCCAAGACCGAGGCCTACTCCTGTCCAGAATGCCCCAGTCTTAGCTGCGATTGCAGTTTCATGTGCCATATTCCAAAGCCAGGCACCTCCAGCTTTAATTTGATCTATATCATAATTGAACTGATCTTTCATCATCAGAATCTGCCGAGCCAGTTCCTGCGACTCGAAGCTATCTCCTCCATCGCAAGTTCCCCAAGGATCGAACCTGTTCATAGGATCATTTACCACATAGGAATATAAATTCGGATTCCCTCCGCTAAATCCTATCGGGTCTTTACTTATCCACCTTCCTGTCGTCCCATCATAATCTCTCGCTCTGAACCGTACCAGCTTAGTATCAGAATCATAAAGCCCTCCAGCGAATCCAAAGGGTTGGAAGCCGGGGTTGCTGTCATAAATCACATTTCCGAACTCGTCATACTCGATTCGTTGTACAATAACTCCTGTGGAAACGTTTACAACGAGCCGCGGGCTTCCCAAATGGTCCGTGATAATCTGGTAGATAGTGTCGCGCCTATTCATATAACCGCCGCTAAAGCGCGCAATGATGTTATCCGCAGAGTCAAGCTCTGCAACCAAAGTGAGCTGGCCAGCATAGAGCCACTTGTTCGTAATCCTGCCGTTTAGTTTTCTCGCTATTCTGCGGTTTTGTCCGTCGATGATGTATTGGATCAGGTCACCGTTGGGCTATGCCCCAAAATCAAATTTCCAAGAGCACCACTTGCTCGAACTTAGCTTTAAAGAAATTTTCGATCTATCTTATGGTATCTGGTTTTGAATAGGTCGTCATCTCCCATGCCTCATTTGGAAATTCTCCAGAGCGAACAACACGTTTGGAAGCTTTGTGATCCGAGAAGTCAATCGTTGCATCATACGCAGTAGCAGCATCTCCCCCGCTGATTACCAAGCGGTATCCGGACTTTGTGGCTTCAAAATATGCGAGATCTGGATTTGACAAGTCAGTGTACGAAGATAGCGGAACTATCACTTTTCGCCCATCGAACCACATTTTTATTCCTGCGATAACTGTACGCGGATTATCCCAGTCACTCCCCCACCGTCTATCGTACAGCATTTCTCTCGAATATTGGACAACGCTGATTGAGCATTTAGCCAAATGCTTATGAGATAACTGGAAACTAAATCCATAAACTCCAGGTTTTCCGATATTGGTTGTCTGACAATAGGCTGTAAAGACAACAAACAACGTCGTACACGAAAGCAAAATAACTTTTTTCATGGTATAACCCTCAATGTATCTGTGTAATCTAAATTTTCTCCAATAAGGTGTCTAAGACCAGGACGTGCCACAGGACAACCCTTTGAACCTGTTCTGTTTTCATAATCGTTAGAACCATGAAGAATGAAACCACTACGTTTAATGGAATCCAGAAATTCCTGAGTGGCACTATCGGGAGTAAGCCCCATGGCATCATATAAAGTATTTCCCGACTCAGTTGTTATATCCTGCATGGTTCCGATAATATATGTTCCCAATGGTGTCGGACCAACTTTTTGCACCCCTTGCATTGCGGGGTTATTTATTCCCTGTCCGTTCCCAGAATAACCGCTTCCCGCATAGGTCCTATCCCCATTTGGCGAGACATAATAATATCGCCCAGAAGACTGTGAAAACTCCCAATGTTGCAGCCCAGATCGATCTAAGTTATTGATTGGATTGCCCACCGCATACTCATACAGGTTTGAAACGTGTGCACCAAATCCAATTGGATCCTTGCTCGTCCACCTCCCCGTTTTCGCATCATAATCCCTTGCACCAAACCGTACCAGCTTCGTGTCAGGGTCGTACAATCCACCTGCAAAACCAAACGGTTGAAACCCGGGATTGCTGTCATACGTTACATTTCCAAACTCATCATAATCAATTCGTTGGACAATAACTCCCGTGAAAACATTGACAACGAGCCTCGGACTACCAAGGTGGTCAGTAATAATTTGGTAGATCGTATCCCGTTTGTTTATGTAGCTACCGGAGAAACGAGCTATGATGTTGTTAGCAGAATCAAGCTCGGCAACAGGCGTTAGCTGACCAGCATACAACCACTTGTTCGTTATTTTGCCATTTAGCTTCTTCGCTATTCTTCTGTTCTGCCCATCAATGACATATTGGATAACATCTCCATTAGGCATAACTACTTGTGTCAGGTTCCCAAGCGCGTCATAAGTGTACCTCGTAGTGTCTGTTCCCGCTATCTTTGTTTGCAAATCACCGTTACGACCATAGAAATACTGCATCCCGCCATAGCTCAACATCGTGTCCTGAGCGCCGCAGTTTTCCAATAAAGCTGCGAGCCGACTCGTAGAACTTTTTTCTTGTTTTGATTTGAGAAAACCCAAATCAAGGTTAGGGAATTTCTATCAAAAGACGTTTTCAATTCCGCCCCCCACATACTTTTCTAATTGCTCCTCTTTACTACCCTTTAGCTCTTTTAGATGCTCTCGAAACGATTCATAATTTCTCATCGAATTGCCAACGGATATTATTCTCCCTTTGGAGACGTGCATTCGCATCACGTGATAGCCTGAAAAAGGATAACGTATTTGGTCGTACTCCCTTATGTCATCAAATGTGAAACTAGTTGATTTTTTGAACTTTGAATCTATCACGGTAATATCATTCCGATTAACAATCAATTTAATATATTTAAAGTGTTGCCTCTGCTTAAAATAATTCGGCAAGTCATACACGACGACAAGGGGAAACGGAAAACAGATTACAAAAATAAAAGACGAAACTAACGTTACCGAATCAACCACATTGAGCAGTAACTCCAAAGCTAAGATCGGTAAAGCGAGAAGAGTAGACATCTTGAGCCTAAGTTTTAGGGGAACAAAGATGTTCTTTGACTGAAAATACTCAATCGAATACAATGAATGATTCGTTTTACTCATCGCTCATCCCGGAAATGGACGCTCGAATTCCTACATAGCTGCTCAATATCATACCATCTTTGAATCTGCCTGTGGGATAGCGTAGCTGCCCCAATATCGTGATATTGACTTGATCGCTTCTATTACCGTTTGGACACTAAAAGGTGAGCACGCGACAACGGAAATATAATTTTATAATCAACACCTCGAATCTGTTTTTCATCAATAGCGCCGTAATACCTACTATCGTAGCTGTCCCGCGAATTATCACCAAGAAGATATACACTTCCCGACGGCACTCTATATCCTTTTCCTGGAGCGCCAAAAACCATAGTTGAATCGGCGGTATATGATATCTTATTGAAGGGATAATTGAGCAATCTTATACCATTCACATACAAAGAACTATCAATTATCTCAACAATCTCTCCTCCAAATGCCACAACCCGTTTACATATTTTCACTCCACCTGGACCAGTACAAGATACTATATCCCCCCGGTTGAGATGGTTTTTAGCCCTCAAATCGACTAAATACATGTCACCAGGTAGTATCGTTGGCTCCATAGATGGGCCATCTGCCTTTACATAGGTATAAAAATACTTTTCCATCAAGGTCCATCCTGTCGCTCTAAGTAGGATAACCCCATAGATGAGAGTTAACATTATGGTTACGGCTCGCGCAAATTTCTCAGTAATTTCCTTTATTCTCTTTGCAGCAAGATATGAAGACACTCCGCTAAGAATTTGTACGGCAAAAAAACCTGTATATTTTGGAAGAAGAAATTTTCCCCCAAGATACATGGCAAGGAACGCAACACCATTAACTAAATCCCCTACATAGAATTGGCCTATGCCAGGCAATAGAAAGGATAAATCCATAGCCAAATAGGGATCTTTGTGTTTGGCTCCTCGCACCAATTTATCTTCTTTCAGTGCCAAGAAAAAAGAGTGAATAATGGTTAAACACCATAACATCGATACAAGAAACAATAAACCGATTCCAAAGACGCTATTTCCTTCATAACTGACTATGGACCTTTCCGAAAGCACAAACAATAAAATTATGATAACAGAGGTGGCAATAGCTGCGACCCTTCGCTTCAAGTACCAATATCCCAATCCAGGCAAAACATACGAAAGCATCGCAACTAGCCACTTCTTCTTCATTGCCGTTTCCGTCGTGATCTCAATGGCCTGGAGCTGAAGCCGGGGTACCATTCCAGTACCAATAGCGTCCATACCGGTCTTTATAGGTTTGAGGAGATGAAGTCAAACAGGCATCTCGAGGGTTGGATGGGTGATCCGGTACTGCCGGTACTGCCTCACTCGGATGCTGCGGCGGCCACTGTTCTTCTCTTTCAGCGACTGAATTAGGGTCCGTGAGAATACCCAATACTAAGCCATACGTTTGCGATGTAGCTTCACCCAATGGAGCAGCGATATGTTCCACTGCCAAGTCAACGACTTCGCCCGCGCTCACCACTTCCTGTCCGGCAAGAATCAAGATTGTAGCTGCAACTTTTGCAGCCTCGCCAGCACCCTGTACTAACACGTCGTAATTTCTCTGATCAATTATCCCTTGGTTACCATTGAGATCAGCTATATTTACTGGGTTATTCACGCAGTATTCATATAAATTTGAAACGCCTCCACCAAACAGAAGTGGATCTCTGTTCATCCACCTTCCCGTCTCCGCATCATAATCTCTCGCACCAAAACGTACCAGCTTAGTTTCAGGATCGTAGAGTCCTCCAGCGAATCCAAAGGGTTGGAAGCCGGGGTTGCTGTCGTAAGTTACGTTTCCGAACTCATCATAGTCCATTCGTTGTACCACTGTACCAGTGGCAACGTCCACAACAAGCCGTGGACTTCCGAGATGGTCGGTTATGATTTGATAAATTGTGTCGCGTTTGTTCAGGTATCCGCCACTGAAACGAGCAATAACGTTGTCGGCAGAATCAAGTTCAGCGATGGGAGTAAGTTGTCCAGCCCGCTCCGACTCGCGTCGAGCGAGGCGAGCATACAGCCACTTGTCTGTTATTCTGCCGTTTACTCTTTTTGCGATTCGCCGATTCTGCCCATCGATTACGTACTGGATCACGTTGCCGTTCCCCGAATGGGCAGGCGGCATTACAACCAATATCTTTAAGCCGACCCGATATTGCGTTAGCCAGACAGGAATAGGGAGCACGACTTTAGTTATTTCCCTCTTATTAGTAAGTTGTGTCCACCTTTGAATAGGTTGTCATTTCCCAATCTTCATCTGGGAACTCCCCTGAACGGACAATCCGCCTAAAGGCTTTTCCGTCAGAGAAGTCTATTGTTGCTTTGTAACCAGTGGCTGCATCCCCTCCGATGATGACGAGGCGGTAACCAGATTCGATACTCTCAAGATAGGCTCGATTAGGATTTGACAAATCTGCGTAAGAAGACAATGGGACTATTACTTTTAGGCTATCCGTCCACATTCTTATTTCTCCAATAACTGTAAGCGGATTATCCCAATCACTACCCCATCGTCTATTGTACAACATTTCTTTCGAATATTGGGCAACGTTGATAGAGCATTTCACCAAATGTTTCTGAAGCGAAAGTAAATCCAATACATGAATTCCAGGCTTTCTTATGTTGGTCGGCACTGCGCCCTGACAGTAGGCAGGACAAATAACCAGCATTAAAGCACACGAAATGAAAAGAATATTCTTCATGGTACGACCCTCAATGTATCTGTGTAATCTAGATTCTCTCCAATAAGATGTCGAAGGCCAGGACGAGTCACAGGGCAACCTTCGGACCCGGTTCTATTTTCATAATCATTGGACCCATGAATGATGTAGCCACCAGTACGGCCGAGTGAATCTATTAGTTCTTGCGTGGCACTGTCTGGTGTCAGCCGCATCGCATCTGGAAGCACATGGCCGGCCAAAGTGGTTATGTCTTGCATTGGTCCAATAATGTAAGTACCAACAGGAGTCGGTCCAACATTTTCTTGTCCCTGCATTGCCGGGTTATTTATCCCTTGTCCAGCTCCTGAATAACCACCCCCCGCATACGTCCTGTCCCCATTTGGGGAGACATAGTAATATCGCCCAGTAGACTGTGAAAACTCCCAATGCTGTAGCCCCGATGGATCTATGGAATTAATGGGGTCACCAACGACATATTCGAATAGGTTTGTGACTCCTCCACCAAACCCTAACGGATCCTTGCTCGTCCACCTTCCCGTTGCCGCATCATAATCCCTCGCTCCAAATCGTACCAGCTTCGTGTCGGTATCATAAAGCCCACCAGCGAAGCCAAACGGTTGAAAACCGGGATTGCTGTCGTACGTGACATTCCCAAACTCATCATAATCTATTCTTTCTGCAATAGATCCTGAATTGACATCCACAACCAGACGAACCGAGCCAAGATGATCGGTTATTAATCTGTAAGTGTTCCCGCCCTTAATCATGTAGCCACCAACAAACTGACTTATCACGTTTCCTGAGCTGTCCAGTTCTGCAACAGGCGACAGTTGTCCGCTGTAAATCCAGCGATCCACGATTTTTCCGTTGAGTCTCTTGGCCAGCCTTCTATTTTGCCCATCAATGACATATTGGATAACATCTCCATTAGGCATAACTACTTGTGTCAGGTTCCCAAGCGCGTCATAAGTGTACTTTGTCGTATCTGTCCCACTGATTTTTGTTTGTAAGTCACCGTTTAGACCGTAAATGTACTGTGCACCAGCATACGACATCATCCTGTCCTGAGCGTCGTATGTACCACTATCTATTTCTGTCGGCGTAATGTGCAGGAATGATCAATTCGAATCCGCCAGCGCAGAGCCGTCGCGCGCAAAGACTTCTTCGTCGATTACTTGATTCAATCTTCTGAACTCGCCAGCTTTGTCCCGTCGAAAGAAAATTGACAGATACCTGTCACCCACGATTTGAGCTTCAGGAGACTGCGGATTAGCGCTTATGTCACCTCTAATTATTGCTCGGAACTTCTGCATTGTGGCGGCAATTCTTTCGTGCGTCCCGTCCGCCGCGATCAGCTTTCGGTACCCCGCTTGTCTTCGTAAGTTTGCCAAATCAGTATTTTCATCCACAAGATCAAAAAAGTAAAAGCCCTTTTCCACCGCCAAGCTTAAGTGTTTAAGCGATTCTTCCAATTGGCCTGTCTTCGCAAATGCTGCGCTCAAAAAGTATTCGTAGTACGGCCGTTTAAGAGCCGCGGAACCCAATTTTTCATTTACCGAAACCGCCTTCTCGAGATCCTCAATGGCGGCGTCCTCGTTGCCCATCTCATAATTAATGATTCCACGGAAATAATAATATTTATCCGGTTGTTTAGCGATCTGTATATCGTTATTGACATATGATAACGACTTTTCGTAATCGCCCTTCAGCCAATAAAGTTCTGCAAGTTCTCCCTGAAGATCATTGTAAAACTGATCAACGCCTTCAAATAGTCTGGCCGCCTTTCTAATTTGATCGACTTGCATTTCGTATGCCCAAATTGCGCTATCGTTTTGACCTGTCATGACATAACAGCAGCCGGCAAGTGAATACGCGTAAGTTAAGTTGACCCTGTGAGTATCCGTTCTTATTGATTCCAAATAGTCCCAGATTGCTGCTTGATATTGGCAAAGTCCATTATGACACTTCCCTCGAAGATTAAAAAGGAATGGCAGCCCACCTGCGTGATCACCTCCTAGTTCGATTGCGTGTGTCAGATCGAGAATTGCCGGATCGTACCTACCTACAGCCATAAGCAACTCCGCACGCATCCTATATGAACCTGCACTCTTGTCGCCTAACTCGATGGCTCTATTGAAGTCATTTAGAGCCATTTTCCCTTTGCTCATATGAAAATAGATTTTTCCACGTTCCCTGTAAAGCCACGAAGCATCGGGATGCTCTTTAACCAGCCGCGAATACATAGCAAGGTCTTCCTCATTTGAAGCTTTCTTGCAGCCGTTAATTAGCAGAACGGCAAATGCACACGCAAGTGTGAACCAGAGAAAAGTAATTATTCTTGTCATATAGTCTCCAGATATTTGCGTCCTCTCCGTGTTATTGAGCTTTTCAGTTCTTAGTAAATCATGCTTGTACTGGTAGTCCGCCTGTGCGTCTGCCTGATCCTAATTGATTGGTAACCAAAAACATTCGTTGATCAATTGGAGAGACTTGCACCGCTCATTGCGTACCAGTTCATTAGTGCTTGCGACAAATGATCTTGGCGACCACTCATGTCAGCGCTATTCAATAGATTGTTCACGCAATACTCAAATAACCACCAAAGATTCCTGCATTAATGCTATCACTTGCATCAAGTTCAGGGGGCGTCATCAAAGAAGCAATGTCACTATACCTACAACGATTCCCGCTATCCCACTCAAAAGCATTTCTCGTTTCCGACGCCTGGTATCCCACCTACCCTCTATTATTCCCTCCGGAAGGAGGGGACGCATGGCGAGACCTGCTAGTCCACCCAAAATGAAAAAATAGCCTACCCTGGTCTTGTCAAAAGGCCAGAGAACAAGAATGATTACGAGGGTGAACACAGCATAACCGTAATATACTATGTAGCTGTAAACAATTTTTCTTTTCTTTGGATCCATATTACTATTGCCTTCGTCCCAGTGGTGGAGGTGGAGGAAAGACATACATATATCCGGCCGCTCCGCCTTGGGCGCCCAAAAGAGCAGCACCCACCGGTACCCCGGTGACGTTTGAGACTGTTCCAATCACAATGATACCTATTGCATTGGAATAATCCGGATTATCTCCTGAGAGCGTCAGACCAGCTCTACCTGCAGTTATCAATAAGCCCCAGTCCCCTAGCTGTCCCAGAGTAATGGCCGAAAGACCCGCTCCGGCGCCGGCAACTGAGCCCATGCCTTCTGCATACATAAAGTTGTTGACGGCTTGGAGCTTCAATTGATCCAATTGTTGCTGAGTTGGAACATTCGGACATGAACTATGATAATTTTCCTGGCCTTCATTTGGTTGGTAACCAATCACATTTCTTATGAAATTGCCGAGACCGATGTCGCTCGTAGCATACCAGTTCATAAGAGCCTGAGA
Source organism: uncultured Bacteroidota bacterium (assembly GCA_963703215.1). Lineage (GTDB taxonomy): Bacteria > Bacteroidota > Ignavibacteria > Kryptoniales > JAKASW01 > JAKASW01. Next base: position 210,987 of record OY969800.1, read on the forward strand.
AATAATGTCTTGATTGCCATTGCCGTCAAGTCGATTCAATGGATCATTGACGGCGTACTCATAAAGATTCGAAACCATTCCAGCAAATCCAATCGGATCCCTCCTTGTCCATCTCCCTACTTGAGCATCATAATCTCTTGCTCCAAACCGTACCAACTTTGTCTCAGGATCGTACAACCCTCCCGCGAAGCCAAACGGCTGGAAGCCTGGATTACTATCGCATACAACATTACCAAATTCATCGTAGTCTATTCGTTGTACCACGTCGCCAGTGCTCACATTTACTACAAGTCTTGGACTTCCGAGGTGGTCGGTGATGATCTGGTAGATCGTATCACGTTTGTTCATGTACTCGCCACTGACGTGTGCAATGATGTTATCCGCGGAATCGAGCTCTGTGGCTGGAAGAAGCTGACCACTTTAAATCACTTGCAAGCATTCTTGCCAAACGATGGTCATTCAAAATACATTTTCAATGCGCCCGCTGAGTTTACGATTCATCTTGACACCGTTTACTTGCTTCAGTTGGTTCTCAAATAGTTCATAATTTTTCATCGAACTGCCTATCGAGATAATTTTTTCTTTGGAAAGGTATACTCGTAATGCGTGGTAACCGGTGCCATTATACCAAATCCTGTCGTATTCGCGGATACCGGGAAAATAGAATTTCGTATGTCGTCTAGTCTTGGATTCAAATACGATTACTTCAGTCCCATGGACCTGCAATGTAAGACTCTTCAAGTGTTTTCTTTGCCTGAAGTAGTTTGGAATGCTGAAAAATAATGAGGTCAGGGGAATAGCATTTGAAAAAATAAGAGCGGTATAGAATGTTGTCCAGTCAAGGATTCTCAAAAGTGAAACAAAAATTATAACAGGCAGAAAAAGCATTGCGACAACTGACAAATGAAACTTGATAGGAATGAGTCTATTTTTCAGTTCGGAGTATTCAACCGAATATGTGCCACCCACGCCTTCTTTCATCACGATCCTATTTTCACTTGATTCGCACTTTCTTGACCTTAGATTTTTATAAGAATTGATTATCCACTAGAAGAGGTTTGGTCTCAGAATTAACTTTGTCTCTTCTCCTTGATCTAATCTAAATAACCTCATTCGAGCAAAAGGAAAGATGGTCTTGTAGATCACTCCGCCAATCCGTGTCTCTTCGATCGCGCCATAGTATCTGCTATCTAGGCTATTATAAGAATTATCCCCTAAAACATAAACATATCCCGAAGGAACTCTATAAGCCTTTCCTTTAGCACCGAAAAGGGCTGAAGAATCCGCAAGATATGATAACTCACTAAAAGGCTGTTTTGCTAATTTTTTCCCATTCACATACCCCCACCGTCTTTGATCTCGATAATCTCCCCTCCAAAAGCTGCTATCCGTTTGATCACATTTTTGCCGTCTGGAGCAGAGAAGAAAACTATGTCTCCCCGTCTAAGATGCGCTTTTGTTTTCCGGTCAACTAATAATACATCCCCGGACAATATTGTCGGTTCCATGGAATGGCCCTTAGCTTTTGCAACTGAGTAGAAATTTTGTTCTATCAAAAGACAACCAGTCACTTCCAGGAAAACGATTCCATATACTAAACCAATCATTGTGAAGACGTATCTAATGTGATAGTTTGGAGTTCCCCTAATCCTATTTGCAGCAAAACATGAAGATATTCCCTTTAGTAACCAAAGCAAAAGAATAGAGACTTGCGGAGAAAGAATTAAAACTCCCATAAAGTAAAGTACGAGAAAGGAAACGCCGTTTACGAAGTCTCTCACATAGAACTGTCCTAACCCAGGTAAAAAAAAGGACAATGCCGCCGCAAGGAAAGGATCTTTGTTCTTCCCATCCTGGCCATGATCTCCGGTTCTGTCTTCTTTGATCGCTATAATAAATGCATGAGTCACCGAGAGGAACCAGATGAGAAAAACAACAAACAATAGATCAAACCCGTGAGCGGCATTTCCACTATAGCTCACTACAGAGTTTACACCCGACGTTGCCAGCAGAACCACTATAATGAACGTGATCAACACCAGTCCCTTATGCTTTAAATAGCAATATCCCAGTCCGGGCACAATAAGTGAAACCATCAAGACCAGCCATTTCTTCTTCATCAATGCATTCCTATGTCCCTAACGTGGACAAGAGGTAGCATCTGGGGCACTCTGATTGGACACACGCTGGTTGTACTCATCCAAGGCCTCCTGTTCTCGCTTGGTTTCCTGATCCCAATCCCACGCGCTCATAGGAGGAACATAAGGTCTTCCTCCTTCGTCAAGAGGTGTTACATCTGTCAAACTTTCAGTAGCCACTTCAGTCACCCAAGCAGCTGCCGCACCGACGATGGGATCGGCCGCTGCGCCCACAGCAACTCCTACGGCGACACTTACACCCCATCTTCCAACTTCACCGTTGTTTACATGTCCACCACTATTCGGGTTAGCACCGGCGGGAACTCCTGCTGTTCCCGCAGGAGCCGCAGTTGTATACCCTGACGATGAATAGTAATACTGATTTCCAGGTAGAGACGATATTTCTTGAAGTCCTGACCGATCTACTCGGTTCAACGGATCATTCAAACAATATTCGTACAAGTTAGAAAGTTTTCCTTTGAATCTTATCGGATCCTTGTTTGTCCATCTCCCTGTCTCGGCATCGTAATCCCTCGCTCCAAACCGTACCAACTTTGTCTCAGGATCGTACAACCCTCCCGCGAAGCCAAACGGCTGGAAGCCTGGGTTGCTGTCATAGATCACATTTCCGAACTCGTCATAGTCCATCTGCTGTGCCACGACACCTGTTGCTACGTTTACAACAAGTCTCGGACTGCCAAGATGGTCGCTTATGATCTGGTAAACCGTATCTCTCTTGTTCATGTAGCCGCCGCTGAAGCGGGCAATCATGTCGTCAGCGCTGGCAAGCTCTGCGACGAGCGTGAGTTGCCCGGCCTGACCATATTGAGACCAAAACAATTCCGCAAGAATTTCATGGAAGAAGCAGCCATTTGAAACGTAGCATAACTAAGCCAAGAAGAATACCCACTATTCCACCCCAAAGCATGTCCCTTCTCTGCTTTTCTGTCGTCCACCCGGTCTTCTTTAACCCTTCTGGAATAAATGGGCGCATTGCCAAACTGGCAAACCCTGATAAGATGAGGAAATAACTTGTTCTGCTTCTATTCAGTGGCCAAAGGATGAAGAAAACCACGACAATGAAGACGAAATATACCGTGAAAACTAAGTAATCACGCAAAAATTTACTCTTTATCGGGTCCATTTTACTTACACCCTTGTCCTAGTGGTGGAGGCGGAGGAATGAAATGGACGTAAATCGCTGTTCCGACATTGGCTCCGAATAAACCGGAACCTAATGGAACCTCAGTGTAAGACGAGAATGCGCTCAACCCGACCCTGCCAACCGCGTTCCAATACAATGTACCGGAAGCATCATCCTCGCGAACTGTCTCGTAAGTGGTGGCCAAAGTTACCAATGAAGAGGCCACAGTGGATTGTCCGATTGTGGCCATTGATAGCACCGCTCCTAAGCCCGCAGCCGAACCCATACTTTCTGCATACATGAAGTCGTTTATAGCTTGGAGCTGCCATTGATCCATCTGTTGTTGTGTTGGAACGTTTGGGCAAGAACTATGGCAGTCTGCCTGTGCCTCAACTTCACTCCCAGGTTGCTGGTATCCCATCGCATTCGACACCTGTTGACCAAATGTTTCCTGGAGTCCACTTTGGTCAAACCTATCTAGCGGATCATTAACTACATACTCGTAGAGATTACTAAGTCCACCTTTGAATAAAATCGGATCCTTGCTCGTCCATCTTCCCGTGCTCGCATCGTAATCCCTCGCTCCGAATCGTACCAGCTTAGTATCAGGATCGTAGAGACCTCCAGCAAAACCAAAAGGCTGGAAACCCGGGATTGGAATCATACGTAACATTTCCGAACTCATCCCCGCCGAACGGCGGGGTAAACTCCATCCATGGTCTGTACCACTATGCCTGTTGCCACGTTTACCACAAGCCGTGGGCTACCGAGGTGGTCGGTGATTATTTGATAGATGGATTCGCGCTTATTCATATACCTGCCAATGAAGCGAGCGATGATGTTATATGGGCTGTCTAGCTCAACAACCGGTGCTAGCTGTCCAGCATACAACCACTTGTTCGTGATCTTGCCATTCAGTCTTCTCGCGATTCTGCGATTTTGACCATCTATGACATAATCAATTCTATCTCCACTCGGCAAGTTCACGGTTATTAAGTTTCCAAAGGCATCGTACGTGTATTTCGTGGTGTCTGTGCCACTTATCTTTGTTTGCAAGTCGCCGTTCAGGCCGTAAATGTACTGCGCACCAGCATAAATCAGCATCCTATCTTGAGCATCATATGAACCGCTGTCGATGGAGGTAGGAGTAATGTGGGCTATTCGATTTCCATTTGCATCATAACTGTACTGTGACACAAGAGTATCATTCCGCCAGACTTCCGTAAGCCTACCGACAGGGTCGTAGCTGTACTGCATCGTCTTCGAGACACCTTGCATTGTTTCGTTGAGTGTCGTGATTCTTCCAAGCGAGTCTCTTGAGTAGGTTGTTTGGAAGACCGGTGAGCTGCTGTAGTTCGCCGTGTAACCTGCCAACTCTCCGTATGTGGAGTACGTTTGTGCCGTCGTTACATTTCCAAGCGACGTACCTGTCAACAATCCGTTTTGTGAATTGTAGCTCAGCGTCATGCTTGCCCCGTTCGCGGGGTTGCCGACAGAAGTCAGTAACCCATCGCTGTCATATCCGAAGGAAATGGTATTTCCTCCGTTGACCGTCTGTCCAGTAACCCTGAAGTTATTGTCATACGTTACGCCAACACTACCCTTGACACTTCCTTTCCAGGTTACGCTTGTCGGCAAGGAGCCATCGTAGCCGTAGAGCAGGGTTTTGTTCGTCGGAGAAATTTGTTGTGACGAGACAATTTCTACTACTTGTCTTTCGTCTTCGTCAATCGCGTACCATCAAACTTTATTCTATATTCATGGCCGCTTCTCCAATCGCCTGAAAAATCTACGTTGTCAACATCCGGTACATGCCAGCAGAATATCTCGTCGGTGCTCAGATCAATATAATCGATCTCAAAATAGTCTGTGCCATCAGGATATGATTCATTTAAGTTTTCAGCTGGAACAAAGCACTTTGCTGTCTTGTTCTCGAAATCATACAAGAACACACCTGGGGTGCCGTAGACAGGGCTTCCACAATACGTTATCAAATGAGGATTGATAACACCAATAGAAGTAATGTCAGTTGACAATGCCGTGTCAATTCCCGGCACCCAGAGTTCGGTGCCACCACCCATTTCACCGATCCTCAAAAGAAACTTGCTCCCTCCGAGTTCTATGGTAAAATGGCCAAGCTGAGGCCTGATTCGAGGGTCTATAACTTGGCCCGATTGCAACACAGTGATTTTTTCACTGTATTCCTTCCGTTGCAATCCGGTGCCTAAGAGCAACAACGGGAGCAAAAGTGCTAATAACAGCTTTCCCATGATTGCATTCCTCAAGAAATGATCGCTGCTACTTTTCTTGCACTTTCATCAATCCTGTACCATCGAATTCTATCTTGTACTCGTGACCACTTTTCCAATCGCCTGCAAAATCTGCCTTGTCAACGTCCGGCACATGCCAGAAAAATATTTCATTCGTATCCAGATCAATCCGATCTATTTCAAAGTAGTCTGTGCCGTCAGGATACGCGCTATTCAGATTTGTGGCAGGCACAATACACTTTACCTTCTTCTTTCCGAAATCAAACAAAAATATCCCTGGTACTCCATAGACAGGACTCCCGGAATAAGCAATTATGGACGGAGTGATCACTGCTACGTTGACAATATCAGGCGCCAGCGCCGTGTCAATGCCCTGAATCCAAAGGACTCCGCTATCTCCCTCGCCTTCTTTCAGAAAGAAATCATTTCTATTCTGTGTCGTGGCGTAGTGACCCAGGGTATCCGTGACCTGGCCTGGTTTCAATATGATAGTTTTTTTATCCTGTGCATGCTGCTGCCGTCCGTTGCCAAAGAACAGCAGAGGAACTAATAGTGTTAATAACAGTTTTCCCATAATTCCATTCCTCCTATGAAACGGTACTGGTCTTCTATTGTAATTGTTCTGATCGGATCCAACTGATAATAGTTGTACAGGTATTCAATCGTGGATTCGTCAACTCGGATGCAACCCTGCGTCACGTGCTTATAACTTTCCCGCCCTGCGTGAAGTTCGAGTGTCCTTTGCCAAGCGATATCCCCTGGTGTGCCCAGCCGGAAGACATATGATCCTTGCTCCGTTTCCATTTTCGCGTTATAGGGTCTCCGTGGAGGGCTCACTGCAAAGAGCCCATTAGGCGCAGGACCATTGCTGTGCAGCTTACATGGATCTCCCTTGGGATTGGTAACGTTATTTGCCGCATTGAAAGCCGCCACCAAGTTACCCATCCAATCGTAGAGTCGGAGAGTATTAGTTAACCTGTTAAACACAAGGCAGGACAGACCATCTTTATCAACAAATGACACAGGATTTTCTAACGCGTAGGAATACAAATCCGGGTCTCCCCCACCAAACCCGATCGGATCTTTTGCAGTCCATCTGCCGGTTGACGCATCGTAGTCTCTAGTTCCGAATCTTTCAAGTTTTGTTTGTGAATCATATACGCCTCCTGCGAAACCAAAAGGTTGAAAATCGGGATTAGTATTCGTCAATTCATTTCCATATTCGTCATAATCTATTCTCTGGACAACTTCTCCAGTAGCGACATCCACCACCATTCTTATACTTCCCAAGTGGTCTGCAACGAGGCGATAAGTATTACCTCCTTTCACAATATACATTCCGACGAACCGTGCCATGATATTTCCAGCACTATCGAGCTCAGCGATAGGTATAAGATTACCCGCATATAAAAATCTTTGAGCGATTATTCCATTGACTTTCTTCGCTATCCTTCTATTCTGTCCGTCAACCACATACTGGATCACATCACCGTTCGCCTGCCCCTTAGGGGGCATTATCACCTGCGTCAGGTTCCCTAAAGCATCATAAGTGTATTTGGTCGTGTCCGTGCTACTAATTTTGCTTTGCAAATCGCCGTTGAGTCCATAAATGTACTGTGCTCCAGCATAGCTGAGCATGCGATCTTGTGCATCGTATGCACCACTATCTATTGAAGTCGGTGTGATATGCGCAATACGGTTACCGTTAGCGTCATAGCTGTATGTTGAAACCAGCGTGTCGTCACGCCAAACTTTCGCGAGTCGACCGACGGCATCGTAAGAATAGTTCAATGTTTTCGCTACGCCAAACTGGTATGGTGAGCTTGTCGAACCATCTGTCTCGTTCAAGGTTGTGATACGTCCGAGAGAGTCTCTTGAGTAGGTTGTCTGGAAAATCGGTGTACCACTATAGTTTGCGGTATAGCTTGAAAGCTCCCCGTGACTGCTGTAACTCTGGCTTGTGGTAACGTTGCCAAGCGTTGTTCCAGTAAGCAAACCGTTCTGAGCTAATTCTGGTAATTTGCAAGCAGTAATTACTACTTGTTGATTCTCTCGGTAAAGTAATCCCTCATCTCCTTATTGGAATTAAATTTCGGGGCGTCAGGGAAAAACTGTCTCAAGCTCCATTCAGCGTCATCCACCAGATTGCCAGATGCTGCATCAAGCGACTCTACTAAGTGCTTCAGAGCGGGGCGGTATTTACGCTTCCCAAAGATTTTCGCGGCCACCCCTCTTTCCACAGAGGAGACTTGCCATTCCCAATATTTTCTATTCAACACCGCCAACATACTTGCATCGCCGTTCTCAAATAGATAAATCGCAAAATGGTAGTTCTCCCGCGTTGGAATTTCTGAGAATCTCCTCCGAACATACACAGTTACTCGCTTGTCCTTAATTGAAAGCAGGGTTAGCAGACATGTTCCGCTGTGGGTAGAATCCAGAAATTTCATCAAGGGCTTGACAGCATCCCTTCGAACGAGCTCTTTCTCAATACCCTCAAGATCCTCACAGGTTGAGTCTTCTTTGCCCACATCCCACTTGAGTAAACAATTAATAAGGGACGATGTGGATTCCTTCTGAATCGCCGACTTGGTCTGAGGAAACACTGTAGAAAATATTGCTAAGAAAATTAAGACCGTTCTTTTCACCGAAATCACGCTTCCTTTCACCTTAAATATTATGCCAATGTTACAAACCGTCTCTCGTTATACAAAAGTCTTGCGTCTTTCCAGTAAAGCCAAATCAAGGACACGGGGTTTTCTTGGGTTTATGGCCATGATTCGGAGGTCCCCCATATGTGTCCACGTACACTCCATTACGCGCTGGCACATCACCAAAAGGAAAGCTGTTAGCCAATGGTCCCGACTGGGTCTGTATCCCGGCGCCATTCCAATCCGCAGTAGTTGGACTAGTGTGTTCGTAGAAATAGAGGGCGCCGTTTGTTGGATCTTGCCCCGACGCTAACCGTGCCCTTGCATCAACAACCGTTTGCAAAACTTGGTCCCAAACATTTTCCTCTTCCGTCGTTAATCCTATCGGCATGTCACTGGAAGCAGTTGATGCATACCTGGACCTCTCCGCAGCCCACTTTGCGTCGGCATTCATGATTGAGATCGCCATGTAAAACCTTGCATTGTAGATCGCCTGGCCACTCAACGATCGTGTCTCGTTAAACACAATGTTCGTGATATCAAGGTTCCTCAAAACTTGAAATCCGTTTGGATCAATACAATTGATTGGATCATCAACAGAATACTCATGCAAGTTTGAAACGCCTCCGCCAAACAGAAGAGGATCTCTATTCGTCCACCTTCCCGTAACAGCATCATAATCCCTCGCTCCAAAACGTACTAGCTTAGTATCGGAATCATAAAGCCCGCCAGCAAATCCGAACGGCTGGAAGCCTAGATTGGTGCGGTGGCAGCGCTTCAAAAGTTACATGGTTGATCAATCTTGCAGCCGAGTGCCGATCAATTCCGCGTCCGCATTACAGCAAAATATAACGCCGTGAATATCACGACACTCCAAATCATGCTGTTGAGTAAAAGAAGAGGCATAAAATACTCGTTAGCCAGCTTTTCTGGAGAGAACCAGAATGTCGGGAACGAAAGAATCTGCCATGCATGCTTTGAGAAAACAGAGGGGGACTGTCCATCTGCATAAGCCCAAGAGGCAAATTGAGCAAAATAATTAACGGTTGCAACTGCAAAGAATAAAAGTGTCCACAAGAGTTTCTTCATTGAATTAGTTCACCTCCAGCGATCTATTTGTTATTTCATTGTGGTCGACCATGGAAATGGCACATCTGACGATGGATTGTTAGGACACGAAGCTCTTTTCGGTGGGGTTGCAGGAGTCCCAAGACCTAAGTTTTTAAGATAGTTAAATTGTTCTCTTGAAAACGTGCGGCAAGTACGAGACCAAGGAATATATCTAGCTTTTTCACCAAGCAAGGAACTCAGATATACGCTTGCTATGAAATCTTCCCAACCCCACTCGTCCGTCTTCAAATAATAATTAGGATCGATCGTGCCACCATGTTTGGTGTCGAGATAAACTTCACCCATAAAAAATCCATCGTGATTTATCCCAAAACTATAGGATAAATAAAACCCATTAGGATCCCCGACATTTATGCTCAAGTGACCAGTTGGTTCTCCTGGACTTGGCCCTTCGATCCAAATATCAATTCCCTCCGGATCCCAGTAATTTATCGGGTTATTCAAGACATAAGCATAGAAATCCAATCCTCCCCCAAAGCCAATCGGGTCTTTCTTAGTCCATCTTCCCACACTCGCATCATAATCCCTTGCACCAAACCGTACCAGCTTCGTGTCGTTGTCATACAATCCTCCCGCGAACCCAAACGGTTGGAATCCGGGATTGCTGTCATAAACCGCGTTTCCAAACTCGTCGTAGTCTACCCTCTGCACCACTACGCCACTATTCCCATCTACAACAAGCCGTATGGAACCCAGATGATCGGTGATTAGCCTGTAAACGTTTCCTCCCTTAACCATGTAACTGCCGACAAACCTTGCCACAATGTTCCCGGCGCTGTCAAGCTCTGCAACCGGCGACAGTTGTCCTGAGTAAATCCATCTCTCCACTATCTGACCATTGAGCTTCTTTGCTATTCTTCTGTTTTGTCCATCCACAATATAGTCAATTCGATCACCGGTCGGCAAAACCACAGTAATCAGATTTCCGAGTGCATCGTAGGTATAGCTCGTTGTGTCTGTTCCTGCAATCTTCGTCTGTAGGTCTCCGTTGCGCGTGTAAAAATATTGGGCATTGCCATAAATCAACATTCTATCCTGCGCGTCGTATGTACCACTATCGATGGAAGTCGGGGTAATGTGTGCTATTCGATTCCCATTTGCATCGTAGCTGTATTGCGAAACTAATGTATCATTTCGCCAGACCTTCACGAGCCTGCCAACAGAATCATAACCATATTGCATCGACTTCGATACGCCTAATTCCGTCTCCGTCAGCGTTGTAATCCTTCCCAATGAATCTCTGACATAGCTTGTCTGGAAGATCGATGAGCTGCCGTAATTTGCAGTGTAACCTGCTAACTCCCCGTAACTGCTGTAGCTTTGGCTCGTGGTGACGTTGCCAAGAGTCATTCCGGTCAGTAAACCGTTTTGCAAGTTGTACGCAAGAGACATAGCGCCGACGTTGGTCAGCAGGCCGTCGTTGTCGTATTTGAATTTGACGGTGTCCACTCCGTTTAATATCTGCGAAGTCACGCGGAAGCTGTTGTCATACTTCACGCTGACGTTCCCATTGACAGTGCCTTTCCAGGCTACGCTTGTCGGCAAAGAGCCATCATAGCCGTAGAGAAGAGTATCGCCTGTTGGTGAAATCGTCTGTGCAAGATTTCCTTTCGTATCGTAGGCGAATGTCTGCGTGCCACGATCGAAAGCAATCGAATGTATTCTGTCTGCCGATCCGCCGCAGCCGCAGCCGGCAGTGTCGTATGTTATGGTGATGGTACGGCCGTCGGGAATGGTGGTGGTCGTGAGGCGCTTATCGAGGTCGTAGAAATAGTTCGTAGTTCGGAGTTCTGAGTTAGCGGTGTCTAAGCTGTCTCCGACCGGTGGAGGAGTATAACGGGTCGTCAGATCGTTCACGTTGTAGTCGAAGATGTGATCGGGTCGTCCGGGAGGAGTCAAAGTGATCAGGTTGCCATTGGCGTCGTAGGTGAATGTTATTACATTCCCGTCGGGGAGCACCTGCGTCGTGACTCTCCCGACAGAATCGTAAGCAAAGCCTGACGTATGTCCGATCGGATCTTTTGCCAAAGAAATTCTCCCTAGCGAATCGTAAGTAAAATACGAAGTCCTCGTCCCTTGCGCAACTGAAGTAAGCCTTCCCCTGCCGTCATAGAAATAATTGACAGGAACGATTCCAGGGATCGAGTCTTTGATTACTTTTCCAAGCGTGTCGATGAATGTGAACGACTGCCTCCCCGTCGGAGAAGTGCTCGTGAACAAGTGCTTTGTTGCGTCGTACAGCGTTTGGTAGGTATTTCCATTCACGGACACGTTATCTGTCAGCTGCGCTATCTGAGTCCCGTTCATTTGGGCTATTGATCGAGTCTCCTGAGTAACGGATGTAGTTTTACCAGGCGTTGTAACTGTCATTTGTTTGGTGACTGGCGCCATCATTCCAAAGCGGGGGTCGGGACCCTGAAGCGTTTGCGTCACTGTTCCATCATGCGTTTTCGTGTATAATGAGTCTGACATGTTGTTTATCGTAGTATCCGAGAGTCCGCTGGCATCCATGTTGACCATTTGCTGAGAACCGTTAGAGAGTCGCTGGAACGTCGTAGAGGCTCTTGTTGCCAAGCGCAGTTGATAGCGTCACTGAATACCCATGCGCTTCGTCCGTCCGCGTTAGGATTTTGTATCCGCCCGCGGGGTCTTTGTCAAGGATTAACCTTCCAAGCGAGTCATATTGGAAGGTGTGTGTGTTTCCTCTTGGATCTCTAAGTGATGTCATAAGTCCATCCGAGGTATAAGTATAGCGTGTCGTATCGCTGGCGGGATCGATTACGGAAGATAGATAACCAGTAGTATCAATGTTCAACAAGGTCCGTTGTCCGTATGGTGAAATTATAGCCAGAGGAATCCCGTTTGTGTCGCGCTGGATAGCCGTCACCAGGCCATCCCGGTCGGTGATGGAAGTCAGCAGCCCTGAAGTGTCATAACCAAAAGTATATAGAGAGACGCCGGTCAAACCGTCCACGGTTCTCAAATGCCTGCCGTACTTATCGAAAACATAAGCTTCACTTCCATCTTCGGAAGCGACACTGGATTCCGTCTCAGAGAAGTCGGGGAACGGAGCCCTTATCTCGTGGATGACGGTACCATGATCAATAGTCTCCCAATACCATGTTTCCCAGCGCGAATCGGCGAAATAAAAATTGCCATCAGGTCCAACCGCAGACAACGTCAGTGTATGATTCGTATTATTCCATTGGTCGTTCAGACTTAATTTGTATTGATCGACGCAAGTAATAATAGTTCCGTCTGTGCCAACCTTACGAATAATACCTATTATATCATAGGGGTAACTAGAGAAAAGGTCATTCTGTATTATATAGACCGAGCCATCTTGTCCGACAGTCACACCTGTTGGCTGATAAATCTCGGCGCTGGTAGCGGGTCCGCCGTCTCCATTAGGATCAGATGGATTGTACCTACCGTTTCCAGCAATCGTGGTTATGATCCCATCGGGCGCTACTTTTCGAATTCTATTATTACCGGCATCGGCGATATATAAATTCCCATTTTTATCAACGTCTACTCCAGTGGGATTGCTTAGTTTCGCTATTGCCGCGGGCCCGCCGTCGCCGGAATAGCCAGGATTATTATACCCGGAGCCAGCAACACTGGTAATGATTCCAGCAGGGTTGACCTTCCTGACGGCATTGTTGTATTGATCAGCTATATAAAGGCTGCCATCCGGACCGACGGCAAGTCCCACGGGATTGTATAACCTCGCGTTCACCGCCAACCCACCATCACCAGTATAACTGCCATAGGTGCTGGCTATGCCAGCATAAGTAGTGATAATTCCAGACGGATCGACCCTCCTTACGCATTCATAGTCTTGATCTGAAATATATAAGCTGCCATCCGGGCCCAGTGCAAGACCCAATACTGTGCCCAAGGCAGCTTGCGTCGCGGGCCCTCCATCTCCGCTATGTCCACGCGACCCTATGCCAGCCACAACAATAATAGAGCCGTCTTTACAAATCTTCCAAACCCGGAATGACTGAACATTGGCGAAGTACACAGTTCCATCCGGGCCGAAGGTTATCCACGTGTGGTACCCGTATCCGGGCTCTTGAAAAAAGTCCGTTATGTCTGAAATGACCGACGCGTCACGTGATTCTCCATCTCCATAATATATCTTTTTAAGTTCCGGATCGTATTTGTGGTGGATACTGAGAGTCCAACCTCCAAGTCCCTCCGTCTCTGACTGGAATCCGCCTAACGTAGAATGCCAATCCTCATATACAGAACCGGAACTGGCATTGTCTGCAACACCGCCGATCGGCACGTATGTGATGCCTATCGCCTGAGCAAATGTGTACATCCCCAACTGCGAAATTGGTATTGCCACAGGCACCAATTTGTAAGCATATCCTATCGAAACATCCACCGGCGGGTCTCCACGCACGTCTCTGCCGTAACAGTCTTTCCCATTCCACGTAAATTTATAATTCAGATTTCCGGAAGGATCGAAATGCCAGTTAAGCTGTTGTCCGGCTACGCTCACTCCTAGATCGACGCCGAGGAGGTTACCGGGAAGGGTGCTTCCCGTGAGCGGCAGGTTCAGAGTATTTGCCTGCTTGAAACCTGAAAGATAGTTCGAATTATAATACAAGCCAAACGGAGTTCCCGTTATGTTGATTGCCTGGCCAAGAGACTGGTTTTGCACCCCTATGATTGATGAACAGGATTTGTTAACATTAGGAGGGGCGCCTAGATTAGCTTCATCTAGGTTTAAATTAGGTGCCGTTCCGCCTACGAGCACATAGGCAAAGTTCCAGTCTAACGGAGAGAAATGACTTGTCTGTACCCGCCATAGCGTTTGGCCCGGCGAATAAATGGATGCGAGTTTAGTTTGCTCCAACGAATCGATTCCCAAAGAATCAAGAGAAGCTCTGTTTGCTGCAACGCCGTTACCACGGAAATCTATTGAAGCCATCCCTCCTGTCGTATCCATTATCTTAAGCACCACTCCATCCTGCATCGCGATCCATTGGCCTCGTGTCTTGTCATAATAACCTGCCGGTATGGCATATCCAGGCGGGACATTAAGAAAGTTCTCCAGATAGCATGGAACTGGCCTGGTGAATTCCACGGTATTTGCTCCCGCTGCGATAGCTTCGTCTGAGCTTAACTCTACACAATATGTGTATGCACTTGTCGGAGGAAGCTGAGCGGGCATCGCCTGAGGTCCATTTGATCCAACCGTGTATTCAGTTCCTCTAAAAGAAAGAGAATCCAATGGCACCAAAGCAGTGTCGGTGGGTACTTTGATAATCTGTGTGCTTCCGCCGGAAGTAAGAGTATCGTACGTGTAATGCAAGATCTTCATCGTCGCCTGAGTCCCCGGTTTAAACAGGAGTGTGGCCTGACGCGTGCCATTCTGATCAGTCACAATGCTTCCCCGCGCAACTGAAATTGAATCGTTGCCTAATTTTACAACCGTCACTTTAGGATCGAGCTGCAACAACACGACACTGTCTATATTTACATAGCTCTGCCATGCAGGATCGGCCTGTCTCTGTGCAGTCAGGTAACCAGACATTGCATAATTGACCGTAAGTTGTCCGCCCCCGTTTATCGCCATGTCATACATGCCATCTGCGCGGCTTATTGTCTGACCGAATTCAGGATGATTGAGAATCGATACCGTGACTCCTGGCAGCGGCTGGCCATTTTGCTGCAATACCTTACCACGGATCACTCCGGCTCGAATAAAATCTATCAGAGAGGTATCGACGCCTTTTTGAATGGGGTTTGGGCCAGTGTACAAAAACTTCGTTGCCTCACCCACTGTTATAACAGCCGTTGGATCAAGCTTAGGTGCTACGGTCGCTGGGTCGGGTGGAAGAATGATATTGCTCTTTATGACAGAAAGTTGTTTTGAGGAGGTATTACCTGCTGCATCGGTAACTGAAATTGTTATTTGATTTGCCCCGATGACCAAGGGAATCGTGGTACTGAATGAGCCGTCCGAACTTACAGGAATAGAGTTACCGTTTATCGTCAGCGTCACTTGAGTCGAATCGGTGAGGGCACCTTTGATTGTTGTCGTTGAATCGTAGGTTGAGGAACCATCCTGTGGGGACTGAACAGTTATTACCGGAGTGACTGTGTACAATCTTACAGTCCTGGTAATCGCAGTCGTGTTTCCTGCCGCGTCGGTTGCGACGACAGTTATTTGGTTGAGACCTTCTGATGGAATAAAATTAGAAATGAATGATCCGTTCGTCAGGGCAACGGTATTGCCATTAATCTTCACAGTAGCCGAAGTGGAATCCGCGATTGTTCCATTAATCTGGATGGTCGCCTGGTTAGTGATAAGGCTGTCTACCGGAGCGCTGACAGTTAGTACTAAACCTGCGCCATAGAACCTCACCATTCTATCAACTGTCGTGACGTTACCTGCAGCGTCAGTGGCTGTGATAGCGATGACGTTCATCCCCTCGGTAAGTGTCAATGACGTATTGAAAGCGCCGTTCACGATGGGCACAGCACTCCCGTTGATCCGCAATGTCAGTTTTGTGGAGTCCGCCACGGTTCCACTTATCTGGACCTGAGCTTGATTCGTGGTAAGACTGTCCGAAGGATATGTTATCGTCAATGTCGGGCTAATAGTATCTAAAATGACGCGCCTGACAACTGTCGTGCTGTTTCCCGCCGCATCTGTCGCGACGATCGTAATAACGTTAAGCCCTTCATGCGCCGTGACGCTTGCCTGGAAATTACTATTGATCACCGCAGCGCTATCGCCATTGACTTTAATCGTCACGGTTGTTGAGTCGTTGATCGTTCCGCTCACGCTGATTGTAGGATTGTTCGTGACAACTGAATCCGCCGGCGAAATAAGTGAAACAAACGGAGGCGTGGTGTCTTTTATTATCGTAATCTGTCTTGCGCTTGTGTTTCCCGCTGCATCGACTGCCGATATGGAACAGACATTGGTTCCTTCGACAAGCGAAACTTGCTGCGAGAATAATCCATCTCCACCAACGGTCACCGGCGATCCGTTCACCGATAAGGTCGCAGAGGTTGAATCCTGCACACTCCCGGAAATTGTGACCGATGCCTGATTAGTTATGAATCCATTGGATGGGTATGAGACTGCAATCGTGGGCGGAACCGAATACTTCCTTACCGTGCGCACAACTGTTGTACTATTCCCGGCTTTATCCGTCACAACAATAGTCATGGTGTTCATCCCCTCGACAAGCGAATATGTCGTTGAGAAAGAACCATTTGACATGGGCACACTACTTCCATTGATCTGAATAGTCACCGCGAAGGAATCGCTGACGGTTCCAGATATTTGTATCTGTGATTTATTTGTAATCAGGCTGTCTTGAATCGAGGTTATCGTCAGTGAAGGTGCGATGGTGTAAAGAGTGAAATGCCTGCTGACAGTGATAGTATTACCGGCGGCGTTCGTCGCAGTCACCGTGATCACATTCTGTCCTTCAGCAAGTGTCAATGAAGTCGTAAATGTACCGTTAGTCACGGGCACAATGCTTCCGTTGACTCTCAGTGTTACTTGTGTCGAGTCGGTGACTGTGCCATTCAAGGTGATCGTGCTTTGATTGGTAAGTAAACTGTCTTGGGGAGAAGTGACCGTCAGAGTCGGGCTTGTTGTTTCAAGACGCACTGTTCTTGTGACAGTAATGCTGTTTCCTGCTGCGTCTGTTGCAATGACTGTAATAATATTAAATCCTTCCTGGAGAGCCATGGCGGACTGATATATTCCTCCTGTTCCAATGACAGCTTGTGTGCCATTAACAGTAAGAGTGACCGTTGTGGAATCAAAAACGGTTCCTGAAACGTTGACATCCATCTGGTTGGTAACAAGACTATCGGCTGGACTAACGATTGTCAGCGTCGGCGGAGTGGAATCTTCTTTAACGGTCCGAGTGACGGTCGTGACATTCCCCGCAACATCAGTAGCAATAATCGTGATGGTATTCATTCCTTCGACAAGTGAAACTACTTGTGAAAATGTTCCACCAGAATTTACCGTAACAGGACTTCCATTTATTGTCAATGTGGCTACAGTCGAATCCGTCACTGTTCCACTTATACTGACCGAAGATTGATTTGTCAAATAGCCGTTTGACGGCGAAGAAATTGTCACCACAGGCGCTACCGTATCACGCGTAACGGTTCTGGCTACCGTCGTCTTATTTCCAGCAGCATCCGTCGCAAGGATGGTGATTATATTTTTTCCTTCGATTACGGAATATTGATATGAGAATGAACCGTTGGAATTAAGAGCTACAGGAGTTCCATTGACCGTTAGAGTAACTTGAGTAGAGTCAGTCACTGTCCCTGCAACATTGATGGACACTTGATTTGTAATTGCTCCGTCGCTCGGAGATGAGACTGTGAGGGTTGGTGGGATAGTGTACAGGCGGGCAGACTTCGTCATTGTTGTTGTGTTCCCGGCTGCATCTGTGGCGACAACCGTAACAGTGTTCAATCCTTCGGACAGATTAATAGTCGTGCTGAAACTACCGTTCGTCAGCGACACAGCATTTCCATTCACAGTCAGCGTCACTGAAGTTGAATCGGCCACTGTTCCAGAAACGGTAAGTGTGGAGTTATTTGTTATCAGCCCACTTGTCGGTTGAGTTACTGCCAGCGTAGGCGGCGTAGAATCTTTTATGACCGTGATGGTCTGTGTGGTCTTGTTTCCACTCGCATCAGTCGCAACAACCGTTATTACGTTTGTACCTTCTAAGAGGCTCACAGAAGTCGAGAAGCTCCCATTTGTCACTGACGTAGATGTCCCATTCACTGTGAGTGTCACTGCTGACTGATCGGTAACAGTACCACTAACCGTTATTGTGCTATTCTTCGTTATCGCTCCATTTGTTGGTGAAGTTATCGTAAGCTGAGGCTTTGTCGTATCTGTTGTGCTCCCCTTTGTTCCAGTTATCCCGAGGAAAATGAATGAGCCCGGGTTGCCGTCCACTGTCACTTCCAAAGTATTGGTTCCACTCTGCTTCAACGAGACAGATTTGACGACATATATCTCGTGCGGATTGAAATCGGAAGGAGTTAGTACAGTGGTTCCGTTGAGCGTGACGGTCGCACTCGTTACCTCTTTGCTATGATCAAAACCCTGCAGGAGTGGGTCATCGTCCCGTCGTCCCCGGTACCAATCGCAGTCATGGTTTTGATCGACAGGAAAGCCGTTCACCACGCATATTGTAAATGGCGTAGCTACTCCTTTGGGTACAGAAAACGTTTCGACTTGTGCAACCGGTTTCCCTGCGGAGCGAACAAATATTTGGGGTCCATAGACGAAGACCTTGCCACCCTGTCCAGACAAAGTGAATGATGCTGCCAAGATTGCCAGCAGAACTGCGGAGTACTTCAACGTTGATTTCATTTCATACCCTTTCTAAGAATTTGATGATGTTTTGAGTAGAGGCCCTCTACTTCAAGACTTTTTTGGATTGCCTTTTATTGAAAAACGAAAAATGTTGGATGCGCTTCCCTGAACTCAAATGAAAACTTCAAGAATGGAATTCTGATCTAAATAAAATTCAGATCATGAAATAATTATATCGGGTTATTTTCTTCTGCCTTTCATGGATCGTCGAACTATTATTTCTCCTGTTCCGGCAGATATACATTCTGGAATTCCTTTCCATACGAGATATGCGGAGTGATGTATATTATCAACTCCCGTTTTTCGTTTGATCTCGTTGTTGACGAAAACAACTCGCCGAGTATTGGGATGTCTCCTAAAAAGGGTGTAGCGGTCTTGTTGACCGATGTAGTGTTCGAGATCATCCCACCTAAGACAATCGTCTCACCCTCTCTCATCTCAAGAGTGGAGCTCATGGCACGTTCATCTATGGTCGGAGGAACGGAGGATGAAAGTGTCCCTTCGGGAGTCTTGAAGTCCGGCTTGATGTCCACAATGATCATCCCATCTGCCCCGACATAAGGAGTTATCTCGAGTTTTACATCTGCCTGTATGGTCTGGAAGTTCTGTGTCGTCTGGAACACGGTCTGGTTGCCCTGGCCGTTATATGGAATGGTCGTGTTTAGTTCGTAGTACTGCGTCGTACCTATACTGAGAGAAGCTGGATAGCCATTTAATGTAGCAAGGAGCGGACGAGACCGAACATCCGCTACGCCCTTCTGTTCCAGTGCCTGAAGACTTAAATAGAAATTCGAAGGCAGCACACCAAGGTTCGCAACACCTATTTTTGTACCAAATAAATCTAGGCTGCCGATCTGCTTCAATGCGAGATTGACCGAAGTTCCATTCGCCGTGTAGTTTACTCCTGGAAACAGTGAATAGTTCGTATTATTCGTGTCAACAGCATTCTGAAGTCCTGCATTGATCCCGAGCGAGCTGCTCTTTGTCAGGTCGTAATCAACCACAATCGCTTCGATGAGAACCTGCGGTACGGGTTTGTCGATGGCTTGAACGAACTCTTCAAATTGCGAGATGACATCGCTTGTGGACATGATGACGACTCCATTGTGCTCCTTGACGGGTTTTATCATCGCCTGAGAGGAAATGGACTGAGGCGTCATTTCAACTACCCGGTCGGGACGCATGTACTTTAGCTCAAAGAGGCGGGTCTCATTCATCGTTTTGTCGGTCTTGTCGCCTACGAAATACTTCCCATCCGAATTTCTGTAAGTCGATTTGGTATTCACAAGCAAAATATCGATAGCCTGTCTAAGAGAAACGTTTGTGATTCTCGCCGTGATCGTTCCTGGAACGGGATCGTAAAATACCGCATCGGCATTTACCTGATGTGTAAGGTCGGAAATGATCCGCTGGAGAGGAGCTTCGGTGACATCAATGGTTACTAGTGAATCTTTGACGCTTATCCAGTATGGTCCTGATACTTTAGGTTGTGTTCCATTGCCCACGAAATAATTAAGCTGGCTCACAAGATAGACCCCTTGCCGTTTCTCGACTGCGAAGCCGTTATTGTTCATGATCTGGGTAAAGCCTATATCGAAATCTATGTCGTTGAGCGTGCCCGAAACGGTACCCTGAGTTCCTGACATTACCAGTATATTTTTGGAAGCCTTCTTCTGAATTTCATCGACAACCGCCGCCAGATTATCGTTATCTGCATCGATCCATAGGTGTCCACTATCATAAGCAACGTATGGAACATGAGGAGGAGGTGTAACTGCCTTCGGCGCAGGAATCTCGCTTATCCTGAATATTCCTCCATCAAGTACGAGGTTCAGGTTGTTCTGCTCGCAGAGAAATTTAATTGCGTCGTAAACCCGTACCTGGTTGAGTGATATTGTGGTACGTTTGTTTATCGAGTTATCCACAAATATGTTCAGCCCATGCTGATAAGCGAGCCCTCTAAAGATATCCCGAATGTCTGTGTCCTTAAAGCTGAGTGTCGTCGTCTCGGTTGCACCCGGAGGAAGAGAGATCGTGGATTGCGAAGTCTTGGTTGAGTCGGCAGCGGCTCTTGTAGAGTCTTGCCCTCGGTGAGCCGTGCTGTCAACGACATTCCGAAGTGAATCTCCCAAAGGGCTCCTGACAGCCGACGAATCATTCTTAATGGATTGCTTAGGATGAGATTTCTTCGATTGAGCAAGACTAATGCCGCACACGATCAAGAAGATCGATGTTGATATAAGAATCGATGTTGTTTTCATTGTGCCACCTTTCAAATGGATAGAAGATCGACAATCGTCGACCTCAAATTATTCCGAATCCTGCAATAGAAAGGAATATCACACGGATGACACAGAAACTGTGGATTTCCACGGATCAAAATCCATCTCTATTTCTAAATCTGTGAATATCCGTTTCGTCCGTGCGATCTGTGTTCTATTGCATTTTTCGTGATTACGCTGCCGTTTCTCTTAGAACTTCTTCTATAGATGTCTCTCCGCGCATCGCCTTCTTCAGCGCCGCATCACGGAGTGTCGACATGCCGACTTCCTGTGCTTTTTTTCTCAAGTCGGATGCCCGGACGCCATGTGTTATCAAGTCAGAAAAACCATTCTGTACCACTAAGACTTCATACACCGCCGCCCTCCCTTTGTAGCCGGTGTTGTTGCATGACGGACAGCCCACCGCTTTGCAAAAATCTCCTTTGACCAATCCTAATTCTTCCTTTTCTTCGGCTGAAGGTTCATGCGGAGCTTTGCATTTGTCGCACAACTTTCTCAAGAGCCGCTGAGCGAGGATCATCCTCAGAGATGACGCCACTAAGAACGGTTCGACACCCATGTCGATGAGACGAGTCACCGCCGAAGGAGCGTCGTTGGTATGGAGTGTGGAGAATACGAGATGGCCTGTCAATGCGGAACGAATGGCAATCTCCGCAGTTTCAGAATCTCTTATCTCTCCGACCATGATGATATTAGGATCCTGACGAAGCATCGACCTTAATGCGGCCGAAAATGTGACTCCGATCTCGGACCTGACCTGTGTCTGGTTGATCCCTGGTAGATTATATTCTACAGGATCTTCAATCGTGGTTATGTTGACTTTGGGATCGTTTATATGCTGGAGCGCCGCGTATAAAGTCGTCGTCTTGCCGGATCCCGTTGGACCTGTCACGAGAATCATGCCATAAGGAAGCTTTATCGTCCTCTCGAACTTCCTCAAGTCCTCTTTCTCAAAGCCCAACTTCGTCAGATCGAGGCTGAAGCTGTGACTTGTCGAGAATCCTCAGCACCACCTTCTCTCCAAAGTCTGTCGGCAGACTCGATACGCGTATGTCTATCGTCCTTCCATCTTGTCTTACGCGAATTCTTCCATCCTGCGGGCGGCGTTTTTCAGCTATGTCGAGCTCGGACATGATCTTAAGTCTTGAGATTAACGGCTTCGACTTCTCAATTCCAAGCTGCTGCATCTCATGGAGGACTCCGTCGAGACGGTATCTCACGCGCATGAATCTTTCATAGGGTTCTATATGTATGTCGCTCGCTCCCATGCGTATGGCGTCGGTTATTAGTTTGTTCGCCATGGCGACAGCAGAGCCATCAGATGAAAACTCTGTTCTTTCCCTGAAAGATTGGTCGCCTTCTGCTTTTTCATCCCTTACGGAAACGACGCCAGAGTCTTGCATATGCTCCGACTTGCTTTGAGATCCCGCCCGGGCGAGATCGATGTCGCTTACTCCGTAGAACCTCTGGAGCGCGGACGATATTACGCTTCGAGGTAATTTCTCGACAGTCACCTTCTTCCCTAAGAAGAAAGCGATATCATCTACCGTTTGTTCATCATGGTCGTCGGGAAGAGCGATGCGAACGGTTCCGTTGTCAGCAGAAAGCGGAATGACAAAGAGGCTCACCGCGACTTCCTTTGGAATGAGACGAAGGGTATCGTCGGAAATCTTTATAGCTGAAAGATCGATCATCACAATCTCCCGAAATTTATCAAGCGAAGGAATTATTCATATCCTACTAATACTGCGATGTGGAATTAATAGATAACATTCTTTTCTGAAACTTGAGGCGGAGCAGATCTATGAATTGGCATTCAGGAAAAATAGCGGCAAGAAAATTTCGGAGCGAAGCGTTAAAAAACAAATATGGATTTACTTTGCTCCGTGGAAATAAGTTGCATTTTATTTGTTTTAGCGACGCAGAGAAATTTTCAGCCATTTTTCCTGCAGCCTTGATTTTTTCTTTGGTTCTTTCTTTTTCATCAAGGAAAAAGAAAGAACATTCACATCTAAAATAGTCGACTAAGTTGGTTTGACATCATAAGAACCAGAAACGATGCCAGCGACAGGAAGCTGCCGAACGGAAGTTTTGCGTCCTTTGGGGAATCGAACGAGAATCTCTTTATTGTCCAGTATACGCAACCAATGACCGCCGCGGCCCAGACTGCAAAAAGGAAGTTTTGAACACCGAGGAACAGGCCAACGAGTGCGGCAAGTTTTACGTCTCCCATTCCCATCGTCTCCTTCTTGAAAACGGCGTTGCCAATCCATCGGATAGCAAACATGACAATCGCCGCGAGCAAAGCTGAACCAACAGCTTCGATGAGCGGGTGCAAAGAGATAGATAAGTTGATCATGATTCCGATTATCAAGCCACCTATGATAATGCCGTTTGGGATTGTGAGATTTTCCCAGTCTATAACAAAGATCATGAGAAGGAGGGCAAAGAAACATGAGTGTGCCACGAAGTCTATCGTCATGTCGTCCATTGAGAAAAGTAAAACGAAGACAATGCCGCACAATATTTCAATTATTGGATACCGAATAGAAATCTTTGCACCGCAGCTTCTGCACTTTCCTCTCAGAAATAAAAAAGATATTACCGGAATAAGCTCGTACCATCTTAGAGTCGTCTTGCAGTTTGGACAGAATGACCTCGGTTTTACCACCGACATTCCGCGTGGAATCCGATAGATGCAGACATTGACAAAGCTCCCGATGGACAATCCGAGCACGAATATTATGAAATTAATCAAGCCCTCTGGAAATTTGTATAAACTATAAGCTCTTAGCTCTTCACTATTAACTTAATTAATCCGGCACTTTCTCTTTTATGTCTCCCGTCTCGTCGACCGTCCAGACGTTGAACCTGCCGTTGTTATTGAAATCGACAACCGCAGTGGCCTGTGCCACGAAGCCCTTGTCATCCCCCGAGACGATCTCGATCTTGTAGCGCGCCCTTCCACCGTCGGTCACAAGCTTCTCCTGCTCGAAGCCGATCTCGTCTAATGATGTTGAGTAATGGTCATTCTCGTACTTGTAGCTCTTCTCGAGCGTGTAGACTTGCTTCAGCATCAGCTTGGCTTCGGTGGTCTTAGCTTTTGTAACGATAGGCTCAAGCTTGGGAAGGGCCAGGAGGACGAGTATCCCTATGATGACCAGGACTACCATCAACTCCACCATGGAGAAGCCACTTTTCTCAAATAGGAAATTGCTGAATCGTTTCACATTGCACCTCGCAAATTACACTCTAAATTCGTACTTCAACAGCTAATTTCAAAATCCCCCACCCAATAAAACCACGGAGGACTCAGAGGGACACCGAGAATATCAAAGTGATTATTGCTTTTCTCAGCGCGCCTCCGTGGTATCCTCTATGTACCTCCGTGTTAAAACAAGTCTTTTTTAAACCACGGCCGACTCTGAGGGACACCGAGAACATGATGGTTCACCTCGCCAATCTTGCTTTAACCCGAAAACTATATTGAAAAGTTATTGAATAGCTTTGTTTCATGGCACGAACTCATCGCCCGGCCTCTTCTCTTTCAAAAAAAGACACCTCACGGAAAAACTCTATAGATATCTTTTCGATGAACTATTCTTGCAAACTGCACCAAATCGCCCTCTACAAAAATCCCGACTCGATAATCGCCAATCCTTATTCTGTGTGCTGACTTAAATCCTGCCAGCTTCTTTACTTGTGGAATACCTGCAGTCGATTCAACCTTTTCAACTTGGAGGATTAGCCTTCTGACGGAATCTTTGACACTCTTCACAGAAATCTTATCTAAGTCCTTGCTGAATTTCTCAAGAAACTCAACTCGCATCACCGCTTCAGCTTCTTCATTATAGAATTGCGGCTCACCTTTTTGGCTCTGTCGGCTTCTTTCATCAACGAAGACAGCCCCGCATCTTCTATGGCCTCCTCATCTACAAGACTTGACCTAATTCCAAGTTTGTTCAGAAGGTCTGAGAGAAACCTCAGGTCTGATTTTGTTTTCGGTTTAACGATAAGCGCTCTACTCACTGCTTTTCCCTTTTCCATTTACTAAAGATACTTAGATTACTTCCGTCTTACAATTGAGCAATCTAAGGCGCAGAACTCCAGCTCCGGTCATGTTATCTCGAGAACCACCATGAGCTCCACCGTAGAGAACCCATCGCGGAATCTTTTCATGTATTTATTCGATTCCTTATCCATCGAGAATCCCTTCTTGGCGGACAAGAGATTTCTAATTCGTTTCATATAGCACCTCGCTAGACTCTTCATAAGATCGCGGTTCACTGCTTAATTTCAAAGTAACCTTTCTTCTTGTTCCACTTCAACTTGCCGGAATTATTCTGCCACCACTGCTCACGGTATTGCTGAATTGTCATGCCGAGCCTTTGTTCCTCTTTCACTCGCAGGCTGTCAGACGGGATGTCGCCATAGTCTGTTCCAGTCCAATTCTTCAATCCTTTGCGGGCTATGTCGCCGATCCGCATCGCGAAGCCATGCACGTAAGTGGTATCCTCGGTGTTACGAAGAAGCAAATGGACAACCTGAACATCAGGAGTGGACAGGCTGTCCTCTGCGGCCTTGTAATAAAAACTCACGGCGAGAGTTTTCAGAGCCTGGCCCCGGACTTCACTGTCTGTGTCAGACAGCGCAACGTCTGACAGGACCTGGTACGCGGCGGGAGTTCCGATAAGGTCGAGTGCCATGACGCCGTAGACCCTGTTAGGTTGAGCAGCGACGCTGTCAAGCGCACCATCCCGGCCTGCTGCTGCGACCATCAATACGGGAGTATTGAAGAGAAAGTCCCTGAGACCGGGAACGGCCTTGTTTCCCTTCGAGGCGACACGGTTCACCGCAACGAACGGATCGTGCAGACCCTGGGTCGTCTCTGTGAAGAGTTGAGTCAGCTCCCTGGCAGACGGCTTCGCGGAGAGCTTGATTGTCGTGTCCTCCGGCGCAAGCTGGCCGCCAGTTTGAGCAAATAATGGAATAGAAAGAAGGAGCATCAACGCTCCAAGCAAAAATGATTTCATAATGTACCTCAATATTGAGTTGGTTGAAAATATAAGAAGGAATTTCTAGTTCGTCGCAATCCACTTTGCATCCCTACCCCGCCGTCAAAAGTTTAATTAAGAAATCTTTGCCTAAGATATCGATGCGGCATCAGGTCTACCCTCAGCCACTGTCTCCCGCGAAGCGCGGGATCTTCGACTCGCCAATTGTTGTAATAGCGGGCACCGAAATAATCTAAGCATGTCTCCATATCACGTTCCTTGCTGGTAAATCCATACCTTCCATCTGCCGTTTCCGGGCCGGTTCCTGTACGCCGTCTGTTCTCCGAACGAATAGTATCGGACTGCAATCATATTGCTAGAGAAGCTACGATCTTTATAGCCGAGGGAAGATCACTTAAGACTTAATATATGGATCATTTTCTCATCAAATGGTTTGTCCGCGCTAATGAAGATCAAATAAAAGCTGTTGTGGGCTTTGTACATCACAAACAGCATAGGTGCATTCCCGCTTTTATAGTCTTCCATGCAAAGGATTTGTCCATCACCGTTTTCAAATGCCATTCTACCTACGGTTCCATAAAAGCCCTTGTAGTTTTCACCTTCGAACATTCGAATGATTTTTGAGTTCTCGTCCAGATCGATCTCCAGCTTTCCGTCGAAAAATCGGCCGAACCTTACCTGCACCTCACGTATACTCCCCTTGTCAAAGATTTCGCCACGTAACGACACCTTGTCGAGGAAAACATTTGTGTGGATGGGTACTCTATGGGGGTCGACACCACTTAGCCCCTTGATCTCCCATACCTGAATACTATAGTCTTGGTTGGAATGATAGCCCCATTCGTATGATTGGTCGGTTTTTCTGATATCTGCGCATGTATACTGAAGATCCATATCCTTCTTCACCGAGTCTGCAAATATCCAGATGACCGGCTGGGGGTCTCCCCATTTAACGTCGTAGCTGTACCTCACGGTTCCATAGATGTAATAGGCTACCACGCAGATCACAAATAGTCCCGCTCCAACAGCAATTATTTTGAAACTATTATTGGTCATGGGATCTCACCAAGCGAGGTCCTTCAATGCCTCCAAGAAAGGCGCAAGAAATCGTGCCGCGCTGTTTGACCCGTGCGTGTCTATGTAGTGATAAGCTTCCCTTAGCATCTTTCCGGTCTCGTTCACCACCGATTGGGGCGTTTCCAGGTAAATCACATGAGTCAGTGTTTTTCCCCCATCGGTGTGGGATAGTACTATCACTTGCCTCCCTTCATCATCTTTCCCAATCTGAAAAGTCTTGTCTCCAACTGTTACAGTCTTGTCCGCACTAACAGTTATTACCTTCCCGTTGATTGTAATGCTCCAACTGTCCAACAAATCTTTACCTTGTAGATAGGCAAACTGATCAAACGTTAATTCCAATCGATTATTTCCGTTCTTGATAGTCTCGCTCGAAAAACTTTGAAAGCTCATACCTGGCAAATTAGCCCCACCCAAATTTTGCTGAAGCATTATAGAGGGGCTTGAACCTGCATGTCCAACTCCACCGGACGGGACTCCCTCAGGCAAACTTAAGCGGGGGGCGGTAAATGTAAAATAACCATTCGGAAGTTGTTGAATTGGCACTAAATTATGGTCCTTATCGAATGCGAGTAAAGAGTCTAAACCATACGGGTCGATCAGTGAGATAGGATTATTGTACACGTAAGCATAGGGTGAGTAATCACCATGTATTTCAGTCATCGGATCCACGCTCAGCCACTGCCCTCTCCAACTGTCATAATAGCGAGCTCCAAAATAGTCTAAACCGCTTTCGGCGTCTCGCTCTTTGCTTGTGAACTGGTATCGTGGATCAGCAGAACTTGCTTCGCTTCTTCCTGCCATCGTCAGCCCGAATGGATAGTAGTCGTTGTAGCCAACCACACCCCCATTTGAGGCAAGCGTCATCTTTATGTCGCCGAGGTGATCTTTCAGGTAGTAGTAGTAGGCAAACGAACCGCCTGCTCCGCCAGTGTATGTCCAGCTCACCTGTGCGATGTTTTCGCTCCCAGCGAGGACGTTGTAGAGAATATTATCATGGTACGGAGCCAGGCTCACAGCCTCTGCTGCGCCGTCTTTTCCGTTGATATAGAAATTGTACGTGCTGCCGACCTGTTTTTCCATGCGGTTGCCGTCGGCGTCGTAGGCGTATTGGATGACGTTCCCGTTTGTAAGGTACACACTGACGGGCTTGTTAGATATATCATAAATCGCGAAGGCAATGCCAGTATGCGCGTCGCTAACAAGATTGCCGTTGTTGTCGTAAGAATATATCGATGTAATATTATTCGCCTGGTTCCAGATGGATGTTACTCTGTTCGTTCCGGGCTGGTTGTAATAGTAGCTTAGCTGATCCAATGCACCCGATCCTACTCCATGGGGAGTGCTTGTTATCCGGGCGTGGAATGTGCAGCCCGGGCTTGCCTTGAAGCCGGGCAACAATGAAATTCTCGTTGTCGCCTCAAAAGTGTCGTTGTCCCCGGCGGGAATCGTGTAGGCCGACGACGCCACGATCATAGCCGCACCATAAGCCAAATTCATGCCGCCCAAACGGGCTGCCAACAATAAAAATGGAGACAAGTTTGTACCGTTCGGTCCGTTGCGGGTCAAGGTTGAGATGTTGCCGCTGCCGTCGTACGAATAACCTTCGGAATAGTAATTGCCATTATTGAACCAGTAACTCCCGTAGTCGTACCCGAGCGGAGCCTGTGTAAGCCGGTTTGCACCGTCGTATGTGAACCCCCTTCCGATGTAGTCCGTATTTACCTGTCCGTAGTAGGGTGAATTGAAACTGCTATTCACTCCTGCCATCCGATATGCGAGCCAGCTTATGTTGCCGTTGTATTGTGGTTGAGAATTGTACGCGGTTCCCGCCTCGGAAATAACGTTATACCCTATGTGCTCCCAGAAATTGGCAGAGCTGTCGGATGTCAGCCAGTCGCGTTCGTTGTAACGATACTTTACCGCAGCAGTCGGCGAGGCTCCGAGAGTCGAGCTGACTCGGTTTATCTGAGGCAAAGTAGTTGTACGCGGCTTCTTGAATTGTACCCCCGTAAGAATTGAACTGCACGTTGCTCAGTCTTCCTGCCTGATCATAAGTGTAGTTCGTGTAAAATGCAGGATGAGTTCCAGAGTCAAAGTCGTAGTATTCCCTCTGAGTGATATTTCCTTGCAAGTCATAGGAATAATATAACTTTTTGGAATAATTAGCAAAGCCGCTCTCTACCATCCATGCGACTCTTCCCATGTTGTCGTACGAGTAGGAAGTTCGAATAGCAAGGTTCCCCAGGCAATAAGATTCCGAATATGACAGTCTTCCTTTCAAGTTAGTCTGCCCGCTCGCAAGACCATCGACGCTCGGCGTGTCGTAGAAAAATTTCCTGGATACAAGAGTGTTCGAGGAAGGAAATCCAGGGCTGTACGCACTATCCTGTCTAAAGCAGGACGCCAGTCCGTAGGAAATCTGGTACTCTCCTGTCTCGATGAGGCGGTTCAGTGCATCGTATTTGTTATACACCATTTCGTAACCATTCCGGCAGGAGACGCTAAAACCATACAGCCCTGTGCCGCCCGTAATGCCTGCAGTATAAGTATAGCTACCCTGAGGAAGATACGCCGAGCTGTTCATGCTTGAATTAGTAGATAGACTCAAGACAACAATGCCGTTGGCCATGACTTGAACGACAACGTTTGGAGAGCCTCCACTACTCGAAAGCAGGGCTCCGCTGATCGCTAGGCTTCCGGGCTGAGTCAAAGAGAAGCCTCCCGACACCCCGTTGGAAATCGGACCCTGACTAAAATTGACGTTGTTCGTCGAACCAGTGTGGTTTGCGTCCTTTATCAAACGCAGGTTGCCATTCTTGTCGTAAAGATACTGAACTGTACCAGCATCTGGGGAGGTTTTCTGGCTAAGCTGGCTAAGCGTGTTGTATGTGTAACTGGTGACGTATGATGAACCATTGGGTGGTATCGACTGCAGAAGATTTCCCATGATGTCATGCGAGAATTTCGTAGTCAGCTTCAGTCCGGAGGAAATGGAATCGGTAACAGTTTGAACGAGATTCCCGAAATTATCTTTATAGTTCACCGTCCGGTTTCCATTCTCATCTACGGTCGTCGTTTTATTGTATGTATTGGCATATGTTCCTACTTCCGAGGCGGCATTAGCGCCGTAGAAATATTTCACATACTGTCCGCTTTGCCAAGCGTTACCTTCAGGCTTCAAGTCGTTCAACCTCTTCATATCATAGTAATCGCGGACCGAGTAAGGATATTGGTCTCCGAGTCCAAGATATAAACGATAATAGTTGATAACCTGTGTGTTGATTCCTGAAAGTGGATCGAAAGTGTGACTCCCTACATCCTCGAAGGGCTTGTAGGTGATTGACGGTCTATCCAACGGATCGTATGCGACCGTAGAAACTATGTCGTCTGACCCCAGCCGCGTGCAAGTCTCTATGTTCCTTCCGAGTCCGTCCGTATATGATGTGGTCATTGTCGAATCTGTCGAACTCCTGAATTGAGACGTTGTCGTGTAGTCAGGATTCGACACGCCAATTGAACATCCGGCAAGATAGTAAGTTTGTCTGCTCAGAAGAGCGTGATCGGAGTTCTGGACTGTCGATGGTCTTTGAAAGCTGTCATAAGCATAGAACATCGGAATTCCATCTGGTCCTGCCTTACTTGTCATTTGCAATGTGGTAGGATCATACGTCGCTGTGGTCATCACCGCGTTCGCGGGCCCAAAGCGGATATCATCCACGTTACCAACGCCGTTTGGGAAACCACAATAAACCCGGAGATACCAGTTGGACTGCATGTTTGCCATTTGTTGTGGGGAAATTGTCACCGATGCGTGCTGCCAGATATTTCCGTTATAGTTTATGTTGTTTGCGGATTCAGCTATCCAGTTGCCAGATCCGTCCCGTACCGATATAGAGACGGTTCCCTTTCCGGCTACCACACTAAACCAAGCTTCAAGCGTATAGGGCTTTGTTTTGTCAATGCCGTTCGCGCAATAAAAATTCTTGCTCGGACCGTATTGTCCCCCTGTGCAGTAGGCACTGTAAAGTCCGGTGTAACCGGGGCTGGCGATTGTGCTTCCGCCGGTTTCCCAATCCTGCATACCACTTTCGAATCCTATGTAGCCGCTTTCTCCATCTTTCGCATTTTGAATTCCGGCGATTGGAACCTCATAGTTGTACCCCCACTTTGTAGTCGTTGAGAAACCATTTGCATCCGTTCCCTGGACGATTTGCCCATACGGTGTGTATGAATCGAACGTGCGGTCGGTAACATAACGGGAATCATATGAAAAGTATCCGTACGGTACTGCAGAATATTGGAAATCGCTGACGGGAGCACCGGCCCTGAACTGTAATTGCTTCGAAGGAAGTATTTGTCCCGATGAAAGTGCTGAGTATTCCGTGAGATCAGAAGATATCACCACTGGTGTCCCATTGTTTTGAACCACCGTCTTCTCTATCACAGCGCTTACGTCGTTGGCCACCTGCATGGAATACAACGCATTGACCATCGGATCGGTGTTGGAGCTCCCCACGAAGTAATCTAACGGGTATTTCATCTTTGTGATACGCTGAACACCGTCGCTGTTCGTTTCGGTAATTTGCGAAAGCTGAAAAGCGTGGGCGCAATCCTCGTAAGAGTACGAAGTGGTGTTCGGGACACTGTCGTGGAAGCTAGTTTTGTTTAATAGCTCTTGGTTGAAGACGCCATTAATCGAATCTACTCCGATATTGGTCCAAGTATTTTGTGTTTCATTGACCACTGAGTTTTGGTTGTTGTACTCTTTCTGATCGTAAGTCATACCGTCGAGGTCTTTATAATTTAATGCGTTGACCACAGAGTCTTCACAGGTGTAGTACGATGTCGATATGCTACCATTGCTCCCCGGAAGCGTTTCAGTGACGTTGCTAAATTCTGGCGTGAGATATTGGTTCATTACGCCCGGTTGAAAAGAGTAGGTGTGCAAAGCATTGTCGCCCATGCCATCTCCGTACGATTTCTGGCTGACGAGAACGGTAGTGCACTGCCCATTAAAATTCATTGTCCCATTGGGAAGAGTGTTTAATGTGTACATGTTGAGTTTGCTCGGAGGAGTGGAGTTATATCCCAAGCTATCTTGATCTCCCCATAGCGCAAGAGCAAAGAAATTTCCTCCCGGCTGCCAAATCCATTGAGATGGGAAAAATTGATATGTCCAAAATGAGTCTATCGTTGTGCAGGATACGGCATTCCCCTGAAATTGATACGCGTGCACGAGAATGAGATTTGGATTACTCCAACACATACACCCGTGAGATCCATTCTCCTTAAAATACCCAAATTCAATAAACGTGTTTTGGTTAAGTGCCACACCTGAAGGAACAAAACAGTCAGGGTCGTCAGGTGATAATGGTGGAAGAGGTGGGACATGACTTTGAATATTTTGTGAAGCTGACCACTGACCGGTTGAAGGCGAATAAGTAAGATAGCCGAGATGCCATGCCCAATCAGGTCCTGACCAGTTAACAACCAGCCTGTTATCCATAGCAGTCAAATTTATGCTACATGTCCCGCTCGGGAAGGAATAAAATGTTTGGTTCACCGATATAAATCGGGTTCCGTTCCAACATCTGATTGCCATCTGGTCGGGATTATTGCAGTTGCTAGATGGATCCTGATAAGTGTAAGCATAATAATCGTCTCCGAGGGCTAAGTTGTTAACCACCCCGTAGCTAATCGTGTCGCTTTCCACTAAGTCGAGATTTCCAATATTTCCCGGACCATCACGACGGTACACTTTTATTACCGGATAACAACCAAACTCACCCGCATCGACCGCGATTCCATTCATAAGCTCGACTACAAAGTTTTTTCCAATGTAAACATTGTGTGGAAAGGACAGATCCAGATCATAACCTGGAGTGATATCCCCGTTTATTGTAAGCACCTGCCACTGACCACTCGTGGAAGAATACCTGAAGTGTGAAGACATTGTACCGGTGTTACAATAACTTGCGAGGACCATATAGTCTTCCCCGCAAAAAGCACACATCTGTGAGTAGTGTGCCAACGCACCTACACTCCAACTATAAGGTACCCCCTGCAAATCGACTCCCATTCCGCCGGGATTTGCCGCATCCGCATCATAGAATCTGCCCCGTGTGTTGCTGTTGTCCGGTAAATTATAAACCTGCAATCCTGTAGCACCGAACATTACAATAGCTACTTCCCAAGATTTGACCGCATCAGTAAAGTTGCCCAGTAGGTTGTATTGGACGACAAAATAGTTCGGACCTACACCGACTACCCATGCTTTACTAGAACCTAGCGTATCATGATTAGCTATGAGAGCACTATCAACATTGTATGTGCTCCATCCTTCCTGTGTTCGTCTTAACGCAAAGCACCCAGGGCTGAGAATAGGGTTGGTTGCAACTACCATGTAATCGCCAGCAGTTTTCACGTTTGCGATACCAGTTAAGAACCTGCTTGGAAAAGTAGGATCAATGTACCATCCGTTAGGACCCTGCCGATACACACTTAAGGCACTATCGCTTGATCGTACTGTTACAAAATCTTTCCCTCCGAGACCATCATCACAATAGGCACCAAGACCGGCATTAATGTAGTAGCCAATCTGAGGTGTAATGAGCACTCCTTTTTTAAGCTGCACATTTGGAAGTGTTTGTGTTTTGTAAGTGTATGTTACAGTTCCACCATCGGGGGTGGTCACACCTTTTATCGATCCGGGATTGGAATCTGATGCGGACGTGTAGTAACTGAACTCATAGGAAGGGAGAGTGTCACCGCTTCCGTCCTGAAACGTCAAGCCGGTGAGAAACCGCTTCGTCGTTCCGAATGTGCTGCTCTGCAGATACGAGCAGACAATTTGTTTGTACGTTTGAGAATTTCGCTGTATCTGAACATAGCTTAAATACTGCGACTCGAACAAATTTTGCGTCCATGATGAATAGTCGCTGTAGTATTCGCCAGCAAAATTCATTCCCGCGTAATTGAAGACGATTGTGTTGCCATTGTTGTCGTTAATGACGTACAAGTGTGATTCACGCGTATAATATTTATAGTATGTGGCTGTGCTCGAAGAGCCAGAAGTAAGCGGAACATCTGTTTGTGTGTAGGTTAACGATGTTACATTCCCTGAAATATCCTGAATATTCGAGAGGTCCCATTGGTATGGAATTTCTGTTAAACTGTTTGAATATAAATTTGCATCAGGATTTGAAACCAATCCGTTGTATCCGATGAAACATCGCGTTGCGAATGTCGAATCCAAAGTTGCAGAAAAATTGTATCCGCCGCTTGCTCTGTAATAGTTTCCGAATCGTAAGATGGTTCCATCTTCTTTTGTAATTGTCCAGCCGGTAATTATTCCTGCGCTCACATAACGTTGTATCTTCCATGGCCTATAATTCGGAATACGGAATGTCCCGTCTGCTCCCTCGATAAGCTCGAAGCTACCATCAGGCCCGTTGTAAAAATATTTATCGTCTGTTGTATCGGCGCTGCCATTTATCTCTCCGGAAATGGAGCCATAGAGCATCTGCCAGCCCAAACCGAAAGAGCCGGATGGAGCGTACCTATTCTCTGTTCTGAACTGATTAGCAATATCTTTGTTGTAATATTTAAGCTGAACATTCGCACCTCCCAAACTCACCAATGGAATCGGGAGGGAAATGTTTCCTGTATAATCTTGGTTCCTCGTAAAATCCAGGCTAGATGCCGCCATAGTCTTCACCGGGACTCTGCTCGGCATATTCATGCCTGCGGCATTAATTGGCAGACTCGATTGCGCAGTTCCTTTGAGCGGGTAAAGCAATCCGCAACTGAAGAACAATACGAAAAAAACTCTTACCGTTAAAATCTTTTTCATCGTGGCTCCATTAGTTTAAGAGTGAAGAAATTTCAAATGGACAAAGATCGGAATTAGATATTCGCACAACCCAAATCAATTTTTCTAACTGCTTCCTTCATGGTTTGGCACGCAATATTATTCGATC
This sequence comes from uncultured Bacteroidota bacterium, assembly GCA_963703215.1. Lineage (GTDB taxonomy): Bacteria > Bacteroidota > Ignavibacteria > Kryptoniales > JAKASW01 > JAKASW01. The sequence goes on from OY969800.1 coordinate 246,071, forward strand.
ACGGATACTATCTGTTTCTCAGCTCTTCATTTTCTTTTTCCAACTTTTCAATTCTCTTATTTTGCTCGATTACATACAGAGTCAGCTCTTCAACCTTCTGCAGCAATCTCGTCTGCAGCGCGCCGACGCTTACTCCGTCTTTCTTCATCTCCTCCGATGAAGAAATTCCAGGAAGGTGTTTGTGTTTTTCTAAATATTGACTTAGGCTATCCAGCGACATCTGCTGATAGTTTTCATCGAACACGAAGTCGGCGCCACTTGTATTTACAACAACTGAGTCGGCCCTTATCCCACCTGCAACATCCAGATGATATGCTGAGTTGACTTGACTCGTCTTAGCGATGAGAACGTTGCCGGCAGTAGTGATAGTAAGCCATGGAACATCGACCGTTTGGCCTTGGCTGTTTACCCAAGTACTCGATCTTGAAATGTGCAAATTGGGCGTAACGCCACCATCGGCATACACGTGGCCAATAAAGAAATCAGTACTCGCTGATCCATATTCGGCAAAAGAAATCCCCGCCACATCTGCTCCGGCTGTTCCCCTTTCCACATAAACCTGGGAACTTCCGCGGGTCACGTTGCCAGATGTCGCTCTAATACTTCCTACCACATCAAGAGGATAACTAGCAAGAGTCGTCCCGATACCGATATTACCGCCGTTTGGATTCAGGAACAGTGGTGTAAATGAGTGATTTTGATATACAGACTGTATTTGTCCGTAGCCATTGCCAGTTGTTACGACACCAAGAATGAGCTGTTTGCCGGTACTATTGTTCGATTCACCAATTACAACACCATTCGAACCGCTCGCTGAGACTACCTGCAGTGGCGCCCCTGGAGTCGAGGTCCCGATGCCGACATAACCCGTGGTTGGGTAAATTGTCATTGCGGGTTGCCAAGTAATGGCATTTCCTGCCGTTGCTGCTCCTGCAATATCAAATTGCATTCCACTGTAGCCATCAAACCAAATTCTCTGAGCTGCAGCAGGCGCCGAATTCGTCGCAAGATATTCTCTGAGTCCCAGAAGACTCGTAGAAATTTGAACCAATTTGCGTCCAACCATTAGTTACAGCGGACAAAACTCCGTAAGAACTGCTAAACCTTATGTCTCCATTCACATCCGTTTTGAAATTAGAATTTGGATTTGCCGTCCCGATGCCGACGTTGCCTGATGAATTTATCGTCAGTCTATTTGTCCAAGTAATCGGATTTGTCCCGCCAGAAGCCTGATCATAAGAAAGATTATTCCCTGTGCCGACCAAACGAGAAGCCGTCCCTCCCCAAGCACTAGTACCGATGTAGTTGTATGTGGAACCACCATTCGCATAAGCATTCCAGTACATACCTATATTATTAAAGTTGTAGTCTCTATCAAATTGAGATAGTGACTCATTTTCAATCTTCACTGTCACCCCGAATTCGTTTCGGGGTCTGAAAACCAGATGCTGAACCAAGTTCAGCATGACGAGAATGTAAACTGATACACTACCCAAATTGAAGATATCCATTGTTCCTGATTTGACCAGCACCAATATCCAGACTTGCTGCCGGGCCCGCAGTCCCGATGCCGACGTAAGTCCCATTGTCGTATATGAGAGAATTTATCAGCGACAGTGAGCTATTGAACTTTGTCACATAGTTTTGGGTCTGCTGACCAAAAACATAACTGTTTGCTGACAAAATCGTCAGCAAAACCAACGTGCAATACCTAGACATCGATTTCATTCCGACCTCCTTAAGGTTTTACGTTTTCTCAATTGATAATTTCCCGTTATTCAAACTTCATTTCAGAAGATTCTTTGAGATACATTTCAAGAAAACAAAGAGGGTGCTGTCAGGCCAAGAGTGCAAGAATTGTCTTTTCTTCTGCTTAAATGGCCAGAGATGCGCAGCAACTATTCTTTGTTCCTCAATTTCAGATTTTCCTTTTCCAGCTGTCCAATCTTTCTCCCTTGCTCCTGAATCTGCTCGTTCTGTGATTTGATTTCTTTGTTTTGCTCGATGACATACAGAGTCAGCTCCTCAACTTTTTGCAGCAGCTTTGTCTGCAAGGCGCCGACACTTACTCCATCTTTCTTCATCTCCTCCGATGAAGAAATTCCCGGAAGGTGTTTGTGTTTTTCCAAATATTGACTGAGGCTATCCAGCGACATCTTCTGATAGTTTTCATCGAACACGAAATCGGCGCCGGTGGTGTTCACGACCACCGAGTCTGCTCTTACACCGCCCTTCACATCGAGTCGATAATTCCCGACCTGACTCGTCTGGCCGATGAGGACGTTGCCGGAGGGGATCATCCGCATGCGCTCTATCCAACCCGATCCAGAGTAGTTATTAAAGAATTGCAAACCACCGCTTGAGCCTTGGATAATATTGTAGCTGGCAGAACCATTGTCATTAAACTGGATGGCGGAACCGTTGCCCACCCCGGTCGCAGATGAAGATCTGTTTATGGATAAGTCAGCACCAACGAAACTGCTGTTATTGCCGGATATGCCGACGCCATTGTTATTCACTGCCACGGTGAGGGTGTATGTAGGATTCGTCGTCCCGATGCCGACGTTGCCGCCATTCGGGTTTAATAATAAAGGATAATTAGTTGACAAATTTCCTCTGTTCGTCGCTTGTAGCCATGCCCCATAAGTGCTGTACGCCCCAATGTCAAGTATTGCAGTAGTTCCCAAGTTAGCCAATCTTAAAGACGCGTTAGGCTGACTTGTTCCCGAAGTGGCAGGAAAGCCAACCCCGCCTCCATCAAAAACGTCTAAGCTTGTTGCAGGCGCTGGTGTCCCGATGCCAACCCTCCCGGAGGAATTGATAATAAGACTATTCGCCCAAGTGCTTCCCAGTCCTATTTCACCCTGGTACGCCTGAAGATACCAAGTCGCAGGCGCGCCTGTTTGGTCAATCCTTAGATAAGGATTGCTTGCTCCTTGTATTCTTTCATTACCATTGACATCGAAAGGATATGCTGGGCTTGGCGTCCCAATGCCAACATAGGTTCCATTGTCGTATATCAGAGAATTGATCAGCGACAGGGAGTGTTGAACTTTGTCACATAGTTCTGGGTCTGCTGACCAAAGACATGACTATTTGCCGACAAAATCGCCAGCAAAACCAACGTGCAATACTTAAACATAGATTTCATTCCGATTTCCTTTCGGTTTTTGCTTTTTCTCAATTGATAATCTTCTATTATTCAAACTTCATTGCTCCACGATTCCACTATCCCACCTTATCCTCCTCCTACCGCATTCGCCATCTCGAACATCGGCATGTACATGGTTATGAGAACTGTTCCTACGATTATTCCGAGAAAGACTATCAAGATCGGTTCGATAACTGTCGTCAGAGTCTCCATCTTGTCTGCAATTTCTTGTTCATAAAACTCCGCAACCTTGAGAAGCATCGTTTCAAGCTCGCTCGTCTCTTCTCCGACGGCAATCATCTGTGCCACCATAGGAGAAAACAGTTTCGATGTGGAAAGTGGCTCGGCTACTGTCTGTCCCTGCTTGACAAATTTTATGAGCCTTTCGATTTCCTTTTGAAGGCTCTCGTTCACGAAAATCCTTTTGGTGACATTCAGCGCATCGATCAAAGGAACCTGCGACTGCAGAAGTGTACCCAGGGTTCGGCAAAAGCGGGCAGTATAATTGGTTATCATTATGCTCCCTATCCACGGGATGCGTATTCCATGTCGTTCGACAAATCCTCTATCGACCCGTGTTTTGAAAATCCATCTCGATAGAAGAAATGCCGCGATAAGAGTAAAAAGTAGATACTGCCAGTAGTCAGTAAGAAACTCGCTTGCGCTTATGACTAACTGTGTGGCGTAAGGTATTTCTACCTGCGCACTTCTGAACATGTCGGCGAATGTAGGAACGATGTAAAGAAGCAGGAACAGTACGACCAGAACCGCAACCGATAGAACAAGAATAGGATATGCAAGAGCCTGAGTTACCTTCTTCTTTAATGCATTCATTCTCTCCATGTGCTCGGCTAAAGATGAAAGGACATCGGGAAGCCTTCCGCTCTCCTGACCAACTTCGGCAGTCACCACAACCAAGGGATCAAATACCCCTGGATGACGTGACAGCGACGCCGAGAATGAGCTCCCTTTCTTTACTTCTTTCAGCACGTCCGCTGCTACACTTTTCATCTTCGAGCTGTGAGTCTGGTCTATCAATATCTCAAGCGATCTTACCAATGATACACGCGCCCTTAGCATGAGAGAAAGCTGAGAGAGGAAAACTGTTCTGTCCTGAGAGGTAACACCGCGAGAGAATCTGAACTGCGACCATGATGTCCCTTTTTTACTTCGCCGTCTCTCCGAGCGAGCCGAGCCATTCAAACCCAAACTTTTCTTACGTTCGGCAATCAGCCGTTCTATATCCTGGTTCATCTGAAAGTTTGGTTCATTGTATGATTGACCATTTCCTGCGAGGAGATTATCGTGGATATGTTCACAATCGCTGAATCCCTAATTGTGCCTTTCCATCCCACAACACGAACGCTCCATGATCTCTTCGGCTGGACAGATAACGTATCTTCGTCAAAGAACACGTGAACATTCAGATCAATTTGTGGATCGTTTATTAATGTTCCATTTCGCCAGGCGTGCGATGCGTCGAAGTGATAATTGGTTTGTCCAAGAGGGTTAAGTCTTAAAACCAACGACGTATCATCGCACCGTTCCATTTCAATGGCAGACCGGATATCGGTCACAATTCTCTGAGTACAACCAGAAACCGCATCTCTGACATCCGACCTCTTCTCCTGGCGTGCCATGCCCTTTTCAGTAAACAAGTACATGGAGACGACAAATCCGATAACGAGCGATGATACCACCATGGCCGCGAGAAGCTCAACGACAGTGAAGCCGTTCCTTAGTTCCGGGTTCGGCGTTCTGGGTTTGAAGTTATTTGTTCGAGGTTCATTGTTTAAGGCTTGGGTCATCCGGGGCTTCGACCCTCCTTCCACCACTCAATATCTTCGAACCTTATTATCTTCACCGCACTCAATCTCCTATCAAATCGATAACCGCGAACAAAGAACCATGAACTTCTTTTCACGGCTTTGCCATCTCAGTCACATTTGAGTCCATGGTTCTTAGTTCTTAGCTCATAGGACTCTAAATGTCTCAGTCCTTAAGCTATTATCTAGTCACTTCAACGAACTGGAAATACCTTCGTAAACTCTATGTATTGTCTCTTGAGAATTTTCGCGTCTCTAACAGTTACATCCACAAATACCACATTACCTTGCAGCTTAATTGACTGAACCATATGAAAACCGATCGTATCACTATCTACGCTCTCAAAATTCTTACTCTTTTCAACTCTTTGAATCTGATTCTCCGCGATCAAGGTCGCTTTGAAAAGCTTAGTGGAATAATCGTTCCTCAAGAACTCATTGAAAACTGAAACTAACAGGAACACGACCCCGACAAATAGTCCCATCGCCACCACGGACTCAATAAGAGTGAACCCTCCTTCTTGCCTCCCCTTTTTAGTTACATCCACGACAGCACCTTCAGCGTATCGTTTCCAGAAACACCATTCGGTTTCAAGTATCCATTGGGCAAAAGAGATCTGTCAATCACTCCCTGCCGCATCCAGCCTAAATAAGTAGTCGGCGAATCATAGAAATACAAATCGAAAGCACGAACATAGCCATCGACAATTCCATCAAGCGTCAGATACGCATCTGTGTAAATGCCGCCTACGACTATCGCACCGGGTCCAAGAGTTATTACCGCTTTCTCCATAGATGTCGAGGCCGCTCTATGCATTATGACTGTGCCTTCGACCCTGGAGCCGTCATCAAGCTGTATGCTCTGTATGGTCCCTGTCGAAGATCCCGCTTGCGGGAATGTATCTGCGAATGAGACAGAAACAGCAACTGACGGATAGCTCGCGACGGCAGACGATGAGAGATGTATGATCGGAGAGAAAAGCTGGAGCGAGCATTTTGATTGAAAAAGGATGCTCTTTTCTGACGTCAAAATGGAGTTGTTGATGGAAACCTTCGGCGGGACAACAATTGAATCTGTAGAACAAATTGAAACAGGCCCTGACATAAAGACATCTGGATCGAAAGAGACGGCACCGCGTGCCACGATATACAACGGCGGACCCCTTCTCATTATTGTATCCATCAAAGTCGAAGATCCGCTGCAAAACACGTAGTCAATCGAATCGCTGATTTGATGAAGATTCAACGACCCTTTGCATTCCATGACGTTGCCTGGCTTTTCCTGACTTGTGGAAAATCGTCGGGCGCGACTAACAAGATTTTTCATATCGAGGATGTAATAGCATAGACCAAGTGTATCAATGAAAGGCTGCGTCCCGGATAGAATCGATTTCTTTCCCGTTATTGGTATCGATCTCGGCGCGGAATAATTTCTCAAATTACCTGTCGAAACGCCCATCGGTCCTACTGCAACGTCCCCATTTATCTTCGCACTTCCGGTGAAAACCAGTCCATGTTGCAGGTTGCCAAGAACAAAAGCTGTCTTCTCTGAGTCGGTCAATGAACTTGCAAAAAGAGTCTGAACGTATCGATTCACTTCCGTGCGAGGTACCCTGCGATCTGATTCCGGTGAAAAGCCCCCAGGGATAGACTTCAACGCTGACATTGCTTCCATCATCGAACGACACTGAAAATGTCGTATCGGATCTGGGTTGAGACTGAATTGAAGCCAGCGAGAGGACGATTCCGTTCTCCGAAGCAAGCTGAGATTTCATATTATCGATGTTCTTCAGAAGAGTATGACGCTCTCCTAATTCTGCCTTCAAGATGATGGCACACAAGACGGACAAGACTGTTACGAGGAAAAGTACTGAGGCAAGAGCATAACCCTCCTCACCCTGAAATTGTCCCTCCGGCAATTTGTTTTGCATACCTAACATCAGCCTCTTTGGTTCTAAGCACTGGCAACACCAGAACTGAAAGTCCAGCGACTAATTCAAATCACAATACAGGATTCCTTTTCTAAGACAGTCTTTTCACCAGCAACAAAATTTTTGCCAACGACTCAATTTAAATTTGAGAATTTGTCCCGCAATTGTCAATATCTGCGGTCGAAAAATTCTCAAAAACTTTTCTTTCTTAACCTGCCCATCAGTCACACGAGTCTAACAGCAATGCAATGTGCACCATGCTACAAGTTGACCAAAAACTGACCGGCAAGGACCGTTCCTAAATCCATCTTGTTCATTTTGCAATGCCCGTGCCGCACTTTTTCCCCTTAAATTATTAAAATCCGAATGGTTACTTCATGGGTTGGGCAGACGACTGCCCATTAGATGGGCAATGAATTGCCCATCAGAACATGAATGATAATGTCTGTCAATAAGTCTGAGAGCTTATCCCTAAGATATCCAAATCCCTATTTGCGGTTCGACAAGATCAAAGCCCTCTTTCAAATCCAGAAAAAAGTCTCACGGCCTTTTCTGCGATCCATGATAGTACCGTAGTTATACGGCTAAGCATTGACATACGCATTAAAAGGCTGAGACTCAAATAGAGATGCATGCCCCCATATTTTGTACCAATGATGAGTTAGTGATCTGCTCAGGCGTTGGCAAACCGATGTAGGAACGAAATCAAGTCGAAGCCGACCGATCTCCTATCAAGCGCACTGCGCAACCTCTCATTTGGCTACAGAAACTTCAACATGGATTTCAATACTATCCAGTGGAGGTCAGCTTGTTTTCGGCAAATAACGCGGCATGATGGTCATGGTTCAATCACAAGCTTAGTTCTTGAACTTCCTCCAGAAAGAGGTCTGAGCCCCGGAAAGAACTCAGACCTCACACGAGATTAGAATGACGACAGTTGTAGTTATTTGACCAATAACATCTTCTTAATATCCGAAAAGTTAGCAGTGGCCATCCTGCAGAAATAGACTCCGCTTGACAGGTGAGAAGCATCAAACGAAATTTCATAGTAACCAGTGGAAATATCCTTATTCATCAACGTCGCCACTTTTCTTCCTAGTATGTCATAAACCTCAAGTAGAACGTTTCCATTCTTAGGAACCTGAAAACGTATGATGGTCGTAGGATTGAATGGATTCGGATAATTCTGATGGAGCACAAATTCATTGGGAATTCCTCCAAGCTCATTGATACCGTCGACACCAGTCCCCGTCGTGTATTGTGCAGCAGCAGAATATGCACTTGCTCCGGCGGTACCAGTGGCACTCACATGCCAGTAGTATATTGTGCTTGCCGTAAGAGGTGTCGATAATTTTTCGGTCGTGCCTGATAATGTCGTGTCGAAGAGCACGTTTGCATCGACGAAACCTCCGACACTGTCTATTGAGATGCTGCTCGCGACTTGAAGATGGTAGCTCGTCGCATTTGTGGAAGGATTCCAATTGAACGTTGTTTTTCTCGGCACTCCGGTAGTTCCTCCAAGAGGCGATATGAGCACAGGTGTTGCAGGAATTAGAGGAAGGTTAGGATTGTACCGGGCAAAGCAGTATGATGGCTTGTTTCCGGCAGTACTGAAACTTCCGCCGATATAAGTATCGTTTCCCGTTGCAACGATCGCGCTTGCCTGATTATTTAATCCGTCGCCGAGGGTAGAGAATGAGCTGTCTGCGATGCCCCACTCGATTACATCGTTGGCGTCTACCAGCCCGCTTGCCGTAAAGCTTCCCCCGATAAAGAGATTTGTGCCATTGGTTGCCAGCGCGTACACAGGGTTGTTAACACCAGCTCCGAGAGCAGTCCATAAGTGTGTGTTCCACTTTGCAAGGTAACTGGCAGAATTTCCGCCTGCAGTTGTGAATTTGCCCCCGACAAATACTGTATCGCCATAAGTAGCTAAAGTGTAAACAGTGCTATTGACGCCGTTCGTCGGTGCTCCGAGAGACGACCAAGTTGACCCGTTCCATGATGCTATGTAGTTAGCCGAATTCCCGCCGGGAGTTGTGAAATTTCCGCCAACATAGACCTCGTTCTTGCCGACGGCAACGGCGTTGACGAGGTGATTGACTCCTGAACCCAGTGGTGACCATCCATTACTTCCCCATTTTGCGACATAGCTGGCAGAAGACCCTCCTGCGGTGGTAAAGTTCCCACCGATATACAAATCTGTTCCAAATGTCCCGATGCCATTTACATTATTATTCACCCCTTCGTTCGGCGAGGTTCCGAGCGTGTTCCACTTTGTTCCGTCCCACATGGCAATGTAGTTCACAGGATTGCCGCCTGCGTGGACAAAATTTCCTCCGACGTAAATGTCGTTTCCTAAAACAGCAATCGTATTCACCTGGGCGTCTACACCGTTCGCGGCGGCCATTCCGAGTGACGACCATGCATGTGTGCTTGTGTTGTAAAAAGCGATGTTGTTTGCTTGCACGGAACCAGCGGTGGAAAATGAACCTCCGACGTAAATATTAGAACCGCTCAGGGCGAGGGCATAAACATTTCCGCCTAGAGAATTCGTCGACCCGCCAAGGGATGACCAGTTTGTCCCGCTCCAGCTTGCGATTCCAAATGCGCTAACCCCGCCGGCTGTGGAAAAATTGCCGGGCAGGTAGAGCTTCCCGTTCGCAACGGCCATGGCTTGCTCAGGATAGTTAGGGGAGACATTTACCCCGATATTTGAGCCCGTGCCGAGTGCAGACCATATGTCTGTAGAGGTGTCAACAGCTGCGATGTTGTTTACGGTGCTTAAGCCAGCTGAGGAGAATGAACCGGAGACATAGAGGCTGTCTCCATAGAATGTGAGGTCGTAAACGCTGCCGTTTACACCTGCCCCGACCGCGCTCCAGGAAGTCCCGTTCCACATCGCGATATTGTTTACGGTGGTCGTGCCAGCCGTTGTGATTGCGCCTCCAATGTATAATGAATTCCCTGCGGTAAGGATGGAATAGACAAAAGTGCCAACGATATCGGTTGCGGACGTACCAACATAATTCCAACTTGTTCCATTCCATGACGCTATGTAATGTGCCGCGTTCCCTCCCGCGGTGGTAAATGCTCCACCGGCATAAAGATAATTCCCGCTTATCGCGAGCGCGTACACAGTATTGCCAACACCATTTGTCGGTGTTCCAAGAGAATGCCAAGCTGATCCATCCCACCGGGCAATATAATTTGCCGAAGCTCCACCCGCAGTTGTGAAGGAACCACCAACGTACAAGTTGCCGCCGAAGTATGTCATGGCATCAACTGTATTATTAACGCCGTTTGTACCTGAACCAAGGGGATTCCAGGTATTTGTCGATATGTTATAGTCGACTATGTTGTTCACCGTAACGCCACCGGCTGACGAAAAACTTCCACCGATATAGACGTCACTATCGTGGACGATTATGGAATAGACATTACCATTGACGCCTTTGTTTGCACTCGTGGTGTCAAGTGAATACCAGATGTTGGCAGTAAGGTTATATGCTGCGATGTTGTTTGCCACGATATTCCCGACGGTGCCAAAGGAGCCGCCAAGGTATAAAATGGTATCGCCGCTGTTGGCAGCAACAATTGCCGATCCACCGATACCTGCAACGGTAAACGATGGGTCCCAATTCTTGTCGTTGGGATCGGAAACAGCCGGAGTAAATTTAGGCGCTCCATTATTTCCTGTTATCATTCTATATCCATGTGCTTCGAAGCTGCCACTTGTAGCAGATGCCTTTATGCTTCCGTCTGGGTTAAGGATGGACTGAATAGAATTTGAAGTTTGTGCAAAAACAGTGTTGACTAAAATTAGAATTGTGAGCGCGGACAGTCTTGGTAGCCGGTCCACAAAAGCGTGCTGATACATAGTATTCTGGAACATTTTACCTCCTAGTTTCATGCTTTGAATGGAATTGGACATATTGTGCCTGTGTTTCGCGGGAATTACAGAGAAACCAAAGAATGGACGATCCCGTCATCAGGAGTAGATTTCGAGATTTGATTATATTAAAAGTACTTAGGACTGTTTCCTGTTCGGTGGGCTTCGCCTTGATGATGTAACCACACAAAAAAGATGGGCATATCTCCAAAAAGAGGATAAGTTGAAAAGCATAACCACACTGCGCTTGAAATCCCCCCAAGACGTATCTACCTGTGGCAGACTCCACACTCTGCAATCCTAAGCCGCGCATTTCATACACCATCGTCATTTGTGTTGCGAACACCGATCATGGAATGCCTATCGAAAAACTAGCAGCATCTCCACAGATTCGGAACTTGCTTCCCTACGCGGCCAACTAACCCTTACAAAAGCAGAACCATATGCTCGACAGAAATATATATTTCTCCTCGAAAATATCAAGTGTCCGCAATCACATGATACGTTGTTTGTGTCGAAAATCTGTCGATTCTTTGTGTGCCTTCAGATAGCACTGCAGCAATTGCTCCGGACGCGTTCTTGACAAAGACCGACTGACCCGTGGCAAATAGGCCCGACGGTCTTACTCCTGTTGCCATTCCGTACACATACAGTTGGCAACCGGCAGGTAACTGTATCTGTTTTCCACTGACGACTGCTTTTGCACCAATAATCGTTGGTTGAGCGCAGATGAAGCTTGATCCTGAGGAATTGCCCGCGCACTATCAGGTCCAACGCTTAATGAGTCAATCAACTTACCGATTATAATGAAAATGAGTATTGGAACTGTAGGCAGAAAAGAGGATCTCAAATCTTGCCTGATTGCCCACCAAGACTCCAGTGCTGACATTAACATTTGGTAACCTCCGTTCAATTCTTCTCCACGTCTTGACCGGATAACAACTACATTTTACGATTTGGGTTTCGGTAAGACATCCTGAGATCATCAAGACGAGGTCAAATGATTACATCACCATGCTAACTACTGATAATGAGTCAGACAAGAAACATTTCATGAATGGAGAATCTCTTTTTGAAAAATACAATTGTGGAAGGGTTGGGCGTCAGTCTAAAGAACGGTCAAGTAAAACCGATAATAATAGAGTTAGCCGCCTTCGAGAAAATACGTTCGCAAATATTTAGAGCCCATGATGATTCTAGAAAGAAAACAGCTAAACGACATGGTTCCACAACTTTTCACTTCTGGAGTTGGGCGAAAAGGGTACGGGGTCAATGTTCTTGAAATTCAGGAGATTAACAACAAGGTGGATGTAGTTGAAGCGCCTGCTGCCTTTGTGGAAGGGTGACAGGTGTCGTCATAATTTTTCGGAACCGATCAAGAGCAATGGAGAAGGAACAGGGGTTAGACGGAAGCGAGAGAGAATTGAGCCATTTCCAGAGATTAGCTCGATTAGGTTATTACACATTTGATTTCAATAGCGGAAAGTGGACAAGCTCGGAGGTGCTCGATGAGTTGTTTGGGATTGACAAGACCTACAATCGCGACCTCGACGGATGGATCAACATAATTCACCCCGATCATCGCGAGGAATTGTCGTCGTATCTGCTCAACCATGTTCTGAAGGGGGGAAATCAGTGGAGTGAACCCTTAAAATGAGACACTGATTTGGTTGATTAAGGTGGAAATATTTTTAGTTAATTGAACGTTTTCAAATTCCACAGGCGGCATGTATCCTAAACTGGAATGAAGCCGCTTTCGGTTGTAAACCACGTCGATGAAGTGAGTAATACTTTGTCGGGCCTCATCGATGGTCTCATATTCGTTGATCAGTACCTCCTCATGTTTAAGAGTTTTCATGAACGATTCTGCTTTTGCATTGTCGTAAGGGTTACCAGGCCTGCTCATGCTGACGGTTATCTTGTTTTCTTTGAGCAGATCGGTGTACTCCGTTGCAGCATACTGGATACCACGATCTGAGTGGTGGATGAGTCCAGGAGCGACTGTTCGTGTTCCTATGGCCATCCTGAGAGCATTGAGACTCAACGATACGTCTAAGTGCCTCTGCAAGGCCCAGCCGATGGCTCTGCGACTAAATGCATCCAATACCACTGCCAGGTATACAAACTCACTATGAAGACGAATGTAGGTTATGTCTGATATCCATACCTGGTCCGTTCTGGTTATCTCCATGCCTTTCACAAGGTTTGGATAGATCCGATATGCGTGCTTGGAGTCAGTCGTCGCAATCCGATATTTCTTCTTTCTCCTGCAAAGAAGGTTATTCCTGCGCATTAGCGCCAAAATCCGCTTGTGGTTCACAGTTATGCCTTGTCTATGAAGCTCCGCTGTTACACGCCGATACCCATATCGGTGCATCTCGCCACAGATCTCCTGAACCTGACTGTAAACTCCATCTTTCTCCAGACCAACTCTCTGCGGCTTTCCACTGTGACGGTAATAGCTGCTCCGCGGCACTGACACCAATTCACATTTGCGCTCTATCGGAAGCGGACTCTTGTCATGCATAATCATCGGCTCCATCAGCTCTGTCCATCCGCCGCAGGCGGACCCTTCGTTACCAATGCGCTCTCTGCATGCTTCAATGCTTTTTTTAAAAAGTCCGCCTCCATGGTCATTCGTCCGATCATCTGCTCAAGTTCCGATATCCGACTCTCTTGTGACGTACTAGCTTCAGAGACATTTCCGCTTCCTCTGAACGATCCTGCCGGATTGTTCCTGTACTCTTGCGTCCACTTGTACACTAAGTTCGCATGGATGTCGTATTCTCGAGTCAGCTCCGCCACTGACTTTCCTGACTCATATGACTGTACAACTTTCACTTTGAGTTCTCGCGTATATTTCCTGCGTCCTACTGGCATGGTGAAGTTCTCCTCTCGGATTAACTCCCACCTTATTAACCTTTTTTACTGTCTCACGCAAGGGGTGCAGTCCACAGTTTGACAGAGAATACATGATAGTAAGAAAGAGCGACAACAAGGAGTTATGGGTCCATGGAGTCGGGGAACTTGAAATCAATGAAAACGGCAAGTCGGGAAAACTATTCGGTACGATCCAAGACATCACCAGTTACAAACACGTAGAAGAAGATCTCTGGAACAGCCGGGAACGCTTCAGATTGCTGCATGAACACGCACCGGTCGGCATTCTACTTGCGGATCGGTCAGGAAAAATCCTTGAGGTGAATCCCGCTTCGCTTCAAATTCTCGGTTCGCCTTCTGCTGAGCAAACAAAAAAAATCAACCTGTTGACATTTCCACCGCTTATTGCTGCAGGGATCTCGGGTGCCTTTAAGCGCTGCGTTGAAACAGCCATGCCCGAAAGCGGCGAATATTCGTATGTCACTAAGTGGGGAAGAACCGTCCATGTCGAACTGCGATTCGTTCCTATTCTCGATAATGTTAATTGGGTGGGCCTGGTGCACCTAATTGGCGAAGATATTACCGAGCGTAAGGAGGCAGTAGAAGCTCTTCGGAAGAGTGAGGACAAATATCGCAGCTTGTTCGAGAGTTCACGTGACGCCTTAATGACTCTTGAACCGCCATCATGGGCGTTTACTTCGGCAAACTTTTCTACGTTGGATATGTTTCGGGTGAAGAGTGTCGAGGAGTTTGTTTCCTACGGGCCGGGGGATTTGTCCCCGGAGCACCAGCAGGACGGCCGCAGTTCTTTGGAAAAATCCAGAGAGATGATTGAAAAAGCAATGCGAGACGGATCGCACTACTTCGATTGGACACACAGGCGGATAAACGGCGAGGAGTTTCCGGCCACAGTTCTCCTTACACGAATGACGTTTGAGGGGAAGGAGCTCTTGCAGGCGACTGTCAGAGACGTTCTCGGATCGCAGAAATGCAGAGACCGCCCTTCGTGAGAGCGAAGAAAAATTCAGAGCGCTTGTCGAGGGATTGTCGGCGGCTATCTCGATCACTGATGGCAAGCGATTCCTTTATGCGAATCCTTCAGCCCTGAAAATGCTTGGCTATACTGCTGAGGAAGTATCATGGCTTACTCCCGCGGATATGATTCATCCAGACCATAGAGAAATCGTAATGAAGCGCGCTATGGCAAGATTGGCAGGAACCGATTTCAAAAAGAATTATGAATATCAGCTGATCACCAAGGCGGGGGAAGCGATTTGGGTCGACTTCAGCGCAACGGTGATAAATTATAATGGAGCACCCGCGTTGCTCACTTCGGCATACGATATTTCCGGCAGAAAGAAGCTTGAGGAACAATTTCTACACGCACAAAAGATGGAAGGAATCGGCAGGCTTGCAGGAGGGGTTGCACACGATTACAACAACATGCTCGGTGTCATTATTGGCTACAGCGATTTGATATTAAAGAAGATTAACGAGAAGGATCCATTGTACAAGTCCATTAAACTAATTGCGGCGGCCGCAAATCGCGGGGCAAATATTACAAGGCAGCTTCTTGCCTTCGCGCGGCAGGAAGTGGTTTCCCCACGCATGTTGAACCCGAACGAAGCCATCGAGGCATTCCGGGAGATGCTCAAGAGGCTAGTCGGGGAGAACATAAGACTGTCGTTCCTTCCGGGCGAAAATCTATGGAACGTGAGTATCGATCCTACTCAATTTGACCAAATAATCGTAAATCTGGCGACAAATGCAAGAGATGCAATTGACGACGTCGGCGCAATAACAATTGAAACATTCAATGTATCGATAGATGAAGCATATGTTCAGAACCGCGTTGACTTCTCTCCGGGTGAATACGTGATGATTAGTTTTACAGACACGGGAAAAGGTATGGGCAAAGAAATAATGGATAAAATTTTCGAGCCATTCTTTACGACAAAGACAAAAGGAGAAGGGACTGGCCTTGGGCTCTCCACTGTGTACGGTATCGTAAAACAAAACGGCGGAAGCATAAACGTGTACAGCGAGATTGACAAGGGAACAACCTTCAAGATTTATCTACCTAGATGCCGTCGTGGAGATGAAAAACCAAGCATTACTGGTGGAATGGTGCAGATAGATGGGAACGGAACAATCCTGATAGTCGAGGACCAAATTGACTTCCTGGAAATCGCAAGGCGCAGCCTTGAAGAATACGGGTACAGAGTACTCGCCGCCTCGAGTCCCGACGAGGGTATTCTGCTTTGCGAGACGTGGAAGAATGAAATCGATTTGCTCCTTACTGATGTTGTAATGCCTTCTATGAACGGGAAAGAGCTGCTCAATAGGCTTGCGTCAATGAAACCTAATATTAAATCCATTTTCATGTCAGGATATACTGTTGATGTCATCGCAGACCGTGGCGTGTTGGATAAGGGGGTCGAATTCATCCAGAAGCCGTTCAGCCCTTACGCGCTTGCAAAGAAAGTGCATGAAGTATTGAAAGCTTGAGACGAGCGTTCCTCTCCTGATTGGGGGAGATCGCTTTTGCCTGTGTTGAGTTGGGCTACCTTTCTTGCAAGCACCCCTAGCCATAGTGACTGACAAAAGAAGGACCATCGAAAGGAACTTTTTCATTATTGTGACTCCTAAGTAATTTAGGATCGATTGACGCTCAGTCGCATCAGTTGCAAACCTCGTTGGCGAATGAGATAACGTCACCTTCAAAGGTCCCATCTAGCGTGATAACATAGCTGCTAGCGTGCACGAGAAAAGAGTAGTGGCGCACATCCATGACACAAAAACGAGCGTGCCATCAAGCGAACTTGATATATATCTCATGAAGAGCGTCTCCTTTCTCGATGTTCTGCGTTCGTTGGCTTAAGTACGAGACCCTGCACTTTTGTCTTTACGCCTATAATTAAGAGCCATAGTATTAGACTTCAAAGTCAAGTGGACAAATTGGTGGCTTTGCTAGGAGATGGTTTTTGAGTTTTTGTTCGTGACAAGTTGTACAGTTTTCTTGTTCTAAGTGTGCTTTTTTTGATCTTCTCTCTCCGGGGCAATATCTGCTCTCTTCTAGGACAGCCTACGATAAACAACCATCACGCAGATGAAAAAGGCCGGTTTGAATAATGACTTTATTGACATTATGGTGGGTCACAAACCAGACGACGTCAGTGTGCAAAACTGCGCAGATTACTCGCTTGCCATCGATGAAGCCAAAGAAGAAATTGAGCGTATGGTCCTGCTGTATTATCCCGCCCTGCAGCCACGACACTCCGATTAATAAGGACAGGCTACTAGCTGTTGACATGTGTCGTCTTGGAAAAAGTTGACAGTAATTGTAACAATGATATGTTAGTAATCCTGTGTCTTTCGCCTAATATGACCGTGGATCAGTTCTTGGGGACAAGGTTATTCTCCCTTCCCTTTTTCCCCTCACGCCGGTGCAAATTGTCCTGACACATGATTGCTGAGCGCATTCTTCCGATCGATTCGCGGTGATCAAGGACTGTCGTTCGAAGAATATTGCGTGCTACAAGAATCTTTCGATTGAAGCTAAGAATTCGGGGGGATCCCAGATTTCAATTCCCCAGAGTCCAATCGAGACAATGTGGCGAGCAATGTTCTCGGCTCGCTCTCTCGCCGATTCCTCTGATACTGCCGGAACGACCATGGCGAGATCGCCCATCTCCAGATAGGTTGGATTAAGGCGGACTCTTGCGGGGTCAAGGCTCATTGGTCTTATCTCAGTTACCTTGACCTCCCGAGTCACTCTAACTTGCCAGTCTATGAGGACGGCAACCTGTTCCTGCTTTCTGATGTTCTCCATGTTCCACCTCCGAGGCTTCAGCTGCCTCGTCTTTTGTAGTGTCGTAAATTCAAAACATATCGTTCAACATACGCGCCGGGGAGAATAGCCAATACTAATCGAAATTCGTCGGTCGATTGTTACATAAAAGGAACCATGATACCGAAGAGTAACAAATCGTGTGGGAATGTCGAAACCTCAAAGGACTCCATCTCTCGCCGATGAAACGGAAAATGGATTTAATTGATTGGTTGCCTTACAAAAGTCTCCAGGGAGAGGCACGGTCACTTTCGCAAGGTTGCATCCAATCAAAACTTGACGGAGAATCCCAGTGTCGGCAAGATGGGAAATAGTCCCTCGGGGACAATCTTTGGAGTTCCATCACTATTATACCCGTAACTATATGATTGGACATTCTGGAAATTGAAGATGTTGCTTACATCTAAGAATGCAGAAGAAGCAAATCCAAAGAACTCAAAATCTTTTGTCACTCTAACGTCGACTCTTTTGTAAGCCGGCAGGTAAGCTGAGTTTGGATTTCCCAAGTGCCAGTTCCACACGTCATACGACTGATTGTAAACGGCAATCATCGGAGTGTACGGGTACCCACTTCCATAAACTCCCCTGACGTTCATGCTCCAGCATTTTCCAAGGTCGATATTCGCAACTATGGCGAGCGTGTGCCGCTGATCGGTGTTCCTCGGGAAGTAATAACCTAATGTGTCGTTGATGCTCAGCTTCTGATCCGCTTTGAGATAACTGTAGCTTAACCATCCGGAAAGTCCAGATATCGAATACATCAAATAGAAATCGACACCAGATGCTCTCCCAACCGCATCGTTTTTTCTTGAATAATAAATTCTTCCCGAACTTGAAACGGTCGAAGAGATGAGGTCGCTGTAAGCCTTATGAAATGCTTCAATTTTCAGATTGAGAAAGTCCTCCCCATCGGAAACAATTCTATAGTCTCCTCCGATGACATAGTGGATCGCCCACTGGGACTGCGTGTTCGTGTCCGATGGCGTCGAGTAAGCAAGCTGTTGATAGATCGGTGACTGGTAATAGTCTCCCCACGCCGCGCGCAGCGTTAGATCAGAAGTCATCTTGTACGCAAGATTTATCCTTGGACTCCAAGTCAGGTCCTTATCAATATCAAAGTAGTCGGCCCTTCCACCGATATTGATGATTGCATGTTCTCCTATCTGGAAGATGTTCTCTAAGTATCCCGCAACTTTGAATGATTGGGCATCGATGCTTCCGAATTCATTATCGACCCCATTCTGATTCTGAAGAGTATTCAATGTGTCCGGATATTGCGTGCCATTGTTAGTGAATTCCGCAATGGTCTGTCGATTTACCTGCTCCTGATAATAAAAGATCCGCTGATAACTTGCTCCGGTCTTTATGCTGTACATCGGTAAAACCTGCATGTCATAAGAGGAGTTGAATTCCAATGTCTTAATTCGAAGGTCATTATCATAGCGGCCGTTGACCGTATCTCTGTAGAAAATATCATTCGGAAGGGCGTCGGAATGAAACAAGAATGAATACCAATTCTGATCCCATGAGTGCTCCGACTCGAGCTGATCGTAATATGAAATCTCCGACTTCAGTGCCGCTTGCGATGAAATCACGTCCATACTCTGAAGTGCAACCATGCTGCTGTAATAGTCGGCATGCTGCTCGCTCGTATCGTGCCACGCCTGAGACATAGAGCCCGTGTAGCTATGGTTTGTCGTATAATAGGGGTACATGTAAGAGCTGCCGAAGTCGAATGAAGGGTCCTCTCTAAAAAGATCGCCGGCACGAATGAACAACAGAGACAGCTTATGCTGAGGCGCAAGCCGGTATGCCAGCACACCCTGCGCATCATAAAAAGAAATATGCAAGCCCGGCGAAAGGTTAAGCATTTTCATTACAAGCTGTGTGTAGCTTTCTCTCGCACCGATGATGAAAGAGCCATCGCTACCGATCGGGCCCTCGATAAGTGCATCGGCATCCGTCATGCTGAGACTTGCCTGACCTTTCACCCTGTCTTTGCTCCCCTCTCGATAATCGATGCTGAGGACGGAACTCATCTTGTCCCCATAACGTGCTGTGAACCCGCCGGTCATCAGGTCCATTTTCTCGATCATGTCGGCGTCGAATATCCCGAGACTCGCATTGGAAGCTTCCTTGATATGGTACGGTTCATAGACCTGCATGCCATCCACCAGGACTAGGTTCTCATTGAAGTCGCCGCCGTGAACATTGAATTTGGCGCTTAGCTCATTGTCGTTCGAGACGCCCGGAAGCAACTCCACGCTGCGAAGGACGTTGGCACTCATGCTTGTGCTGTTGGTAATCATCTGGCTTTGCAGGGAAAGAGTGCTTACCTCTTCCTGGGTTCCACCATTGTTCTGCTGGTTCGAATAGACTGTCATGTTCTGCAAAAGAATGTCGAGTGAATTCATGACAACGTCGACGCGGAGATCTCCATGTACGGAAATAGGGATGATGGCCGTTTTGTATCCGACATAACTGCATTGGAGCTGGTAGTCACCCGCCGGGCAGATCGACTGAAAACCTTCCGTGGTCGTCAGTGACCGTTCCCCGCTGGGATTCAAGTACCAGCGTGCTTGCGAATACCATCGGCTCCATCGTGGACGCGTCGCGGACGACTCCGCTGACATTAAAAGTCTGGGCACAAATATTTGAGGCAAACGTAAAAAATGAAATTATTAGCATACCACTTGTCTTCACTGTTTCTCCTTTTTTTTCGCGGATTATCTTCGATAGAATTTAAAGGCGGAGCCATGATAGGAAGAGAGAGGGGCGTCACATTGTGATCGCTGCTACAACGGATGGCTTACGAAGGATATACCTCCGATATTTTACTCAAGTAACTAGAAAAGAAAGATTAACGCGAACCGGCTCGCAATATTTTCGGACGGATTTGTTAACTTGAACTAACCAAGAGAAACATGAGACTGCAAATGAAAATCGTGGATGCGAGCGAGACCGAACGAATGAGAGAAGCTATTTGAGCGACTTATCTTCAGATCGCGAGGGAAAACCCAAGAGCGCCCACGGTAATGAGAACGCATCGCATCAGCCAGGGGCAGCCGTCTCTTCCGCCGGGCGTCGGTCAATAAGCATCGTCCTGAAAATTCTTGCGGCTTCGGTAGTTGTGTTCATCCTCTGGCGGGAGTTCGCAACCGTAAAGATTGACACTGTGTTTACGCTGCTTGACAGGGTTGGATTGGCTATGATGGTCGTACTAATACCACCGACCCTTGAGACATTCATCGAAACTATCGGTTTAGCGCTCTGCGTTCCGGGTATGCGCTCACTCAGAGGCATATTAAACGTTCTCCCTGTGCGAATCGGGTGCGACGCGCTTATCAATTCCATACCGGCAGGGGTTGTCGCCGCAGAGACACTCCGCCCAATCTGGCTGCGCCGTGCGTGCGGGATATCAATCGAAGAAAGTCTCGCGGCTTGCCTGATGGGAAAGATCAATATGGCGGCGGCGCAAGGATTGTTTCTAGCGGTCATCATGGTGCTGGTTGCCTTCGTCGGAACGGGGCACCAGTTCGCCCTTTCAGTGAATACATTGCTCCCCGTGATACTTGTTTTCGCGCTGGTTTTTGCCGTGGTAGGATATGTCTACAGCGGGCCACGAGTCACACAGCTTATGTCGTTACTGAAGCGAATTGCGTGGAGCCGCTGGCAGCATTTTATTTCAAGACATGAGTCGAGCATATTCCAGATTGACGCCACGATCCTTCGTTTCGCGCGCGAGGGCCGGCGAGTCGTCTTCAGCTCCTTGGCAGCATTTGTCGCGGGATGGATATTGTTGGGATTCGAGTCGTATGTGATCTTGAGAATCCTCGGCCAGAACATCACTGTGGGTCAGGGATTTCTGATGGAGGGCACCGCCTGCCTTCTTCGAATCGCGTTCTTCTTCATCCCGTCCGCCTTCGGGGCGGTGGAAGCCGCCTATGTCTCGCTGATCGCCAGCTTCGGTGTCGCTGACCCGGCGTCCATCGCACTTGCATTCATCGCCATCAAACGGTCACGAGAGATTCTCTGGATTGCATTGGGATATGTTGCGTTGCTGATCTCAAGGAGATTGAAAAGTTGGAACGTGGATTCCATGCCCTCGGTCCAATCCGAAGACATCGAAGCGAAATGAGCACCCCGAAGTGATCCCTCCGGAAGAGGAATCCTATTTGGAAAATTACAAAAAAGCATTCATAAGTTGTGTGGAAGATTACCCTGCGCAGGAGGCGCATCGGACTTTGGCTGAAACTTGCGGATTTACCCCGCGCGATTTGCATGCCTCGCCCGGAATGGCAGTTACGACCGACATCCCAGGTAATCACCCTTACTTCACAACTTTCTAAACACCACGTCTTTGCTGATTTTCTTCAGCGCCGTATCTAAGAATGACAAGAACTGAGCGTAGCCGTCGTTCACTATGTATATGTCAAGCACGTTGACTTTTGCTATAATTTCTATTCCATCGGGTATCGTATAAATGTTCAGATCGGCCACGCAGTCCTGAAATCCAGGCAATGACTCTGCGTGCAATGTATCGTTCAGCCGGTAGCCCTGAGGTATCTTGATCTCCCATTCCAGAATGAACTGAAGAGGGACACTGAAATAGAGCGGGTTCCGTCTTTTGGTCGTAAATATCTCGTCTCTAAATTCACTTAACACAATATTATCAGGCTTGAAAATCAAAAACGAGTCGACGCCCTGAAGCGGGTTCTTCGCGTACCCTATTATGGTCTCGTTAAAGGCCCGCTCGTTGAGGAAATCGTTCACCGAAACCGAGTCGATCCTTGAAAAATGGGATTGCATTAGATCAACTCGTATGTCCTTTTCAATATCGCCATGGTTTTCATCGTAATGATCATCTCTTAATTCTTCGGCGGGTCTCCCTCTAAACCCAATATTCAGTGAGTCCCTAACCTCATTGGTCGTTGTGAAACTTATGCTGTGCTTCTCAAACGATATGTTGGGTTCATGGGAGGGCTGGTCATCCGCTTTCATGTTATAACAACTATCCTCCGATAGGACCACTATATTGACAATACGGGTGAACCATGGTATTTCGTATTTGGAAGGCACCGACCGATCGAAGTCGTAAACCTTCTGCTTCCCGCCTATCGACACCAACACGCCGCATCTGTCGAACCACAGCGCTGTAGGCACTATACTCTCGTACGGCCCGTCCCTGTTATCGCGTATCCAGACTATGTTGTCCTTAATCCCCCATCTCTCTAGTATCTTGAACATCAAATATGACAGATCCGAAGCGTCGCCTCTCTTTGATTCAAACAATCCAGCGACATTTGTGCTCAGAGGATAAAGGGAATTGGAAGATGCGAGGAGAAAGAATTTCCTCAAATGAGAGTAGAGGCTATCCACTCCGCTGAATCCAGCATCAGCCTTGAACCCGTCTTTAGGAACATCCAAGGATGCGAGTTCATCGTCGGTGACCTTCCCCTTATCAATATACTCGTCATAAAATCTTTTTGCCAGATTATTCCACGCATGCGCAGAGTCCTCCGCATCTTTGCCGGCAATGAACGCGGTCAGCAGCGAGGATGCCTGAAAAGGATAAGAAAACGGTTCTATAGGAAAAGCCCTCAGATTCATTACGCTCCAGAAGTAGGTCTTCTCCTGGCGACGACCGCTGCCTGATTCAGTAATTTCAGGTTGTCCGATTACATTTTCCGGGAAACTGAAGTATTCCACTTTCTCTTCTTCCGGAAGCGTGACGTACAAGTTGGAATACAAGATGAAGTCTCTGTCGTTATAGTAGAACAATCCACCGGTCGATTGCGAAAAAATGTCAGAGTAGCCATATTCGTACTGGATAACGTCTCCGGGAGATACATTGGGTATTTTGAAAATCACCTTGCGTGTGATCGGCGTGTTGTCGGCGGACTTGAGGTCGACGATGTTTTGAACGTTTTCGGCTGGCATCTCAGAGACGGTGCTGTCCGGCTTCCTGACTCTGGCACGCACAAAGAATGAATTGGGATATTCTTTTGCGAATCTCTCTCTGTACGTGAACTCTACGTCAGCGTATCGTTTGACTGCCAATTCATCCAGGAGCTTTACGATCATGACGGTAACATGTGAGGTGTTCGGAACATTGATTGGTTCACCGTATAGATATATATCTTGATATTTTACGGTGATGCTCTGTTCCTTCAAGATAATTATGGCATCCATGTCAGGAAATTTTTCCGGAGTTAGGAGATTCTGGTACTCCATCTTTGGCAGATCCCGATAATACTTCTGGCCCTCGACTACGTTCAGACACGTCACCAACATCAAGAAAGCAGCAATTTTTTTCAACTTAATTCTCCGACTTTAGTTTAATAGTTCTGTTAAATGCTCCACTAATTTCGTGGAACTTCTCTTTGAACTGCTGCTGATTTCCGGAGTCAATTGGGCCCGGATTTATTTCGTATCTGTAGTCCAGGACCTGGCCCCCTCCTTTCGTCGAATCAGCGATAGTTTGCGGAGCGGCGGTCGACTCGATATTGAGCCGCAACTGGACTCTGTCGTAGTATGGGAAATAATATACCTCCGTCGTATCAATCCCTGCGAGTTGACACGGGAAAAGCCGCGGGAATAGATTGCGAAGGCTCGAGTAAACCGAAGACCCTATCGTCGATGCGGAGTTGGGAATCTCGACTGTCGATTCAATCAGGAATGAATTCGGTTTTGTCTTCCACGAAATTTGTTCGACCTGCGCGGCCGGATTCAATGTCTCAGCGATCCACTCTACAGTCGCTTCCTGCATTTTCGTCTCATTAAGCTGCGAGTGAGCATAAAGAAGATCTACCGCATATTGATCCTTTAGCTCTATCGATAATTTCCCTTCGAAGCCGTCTTCCTCCCGGGTCAGATCTCCCACTACAGACAACAAGTCATCTTCCGATTCCTTGATCCTCATTAAACTGGATTTCCCTTTCTCCAGCACCAGCGCATATTGATTTATTAAGTCACTTGAAACCATCCCCGGTATTCCTTCTTCGTCGGTTCCATCGTACCACAAGTCGGTTCCATTATCTTCGAAGTGCACCATGACGTGGTTGAACTGGTCGACCGGCATATCCGGAAAGAAATGATAGCCCCGTCCACGAAAGCAAATGGCAAGATTTGGCTGGAGACCGATACTATTCGCCATGGCATAAATAAGGCATGAATAATCCTTGCAGTCTCCATACTTCTTCGCCAAAACAGACGTGCAATCGTGCGGGATGAATTCTTCCCCTCTATTCAGATAGACCTGCTCGTAACGAATATTCTTCTGGCAATAATTGAAAATCGCATCCATTTTCTGCTTATCAGTCGATAACCCCTTCGTTACATCCATCGTAGTCTTCTTAACAGTCGAATCATACTGAGTTCTATCCTTTATCAAATTCAGGTACCAATCCCCAAACTCTTTCCACGAGAAAGGTTCATCACGCAAGGCAGAGCTGTCGCGCACGGCGGCAATTATCTCCGGTGCATTGTCTCTTGGAGACAGCGGCGAAAAGACTTCCTCCTGGGTGTAATTCTTCCAGGAAAACACATACTCTCTCCCTCCAGCGATTGAATCAACCGCGGGCAAAGAAGAATCGTTAATCACTTTATAATATATCGCCAGGTTATTGGGAACATCGATAAGGCATCTAATATTTTCGGCGCTCCCGATTTCGTCAAGTGAAAATCCGATGCCGGTCTCGGGTATCTCGTCAACATGGACATCAACTTCCTCTATCATATCGCCGTTCTCTACCAGGTAATCCGTTCTCAGCATCTTCGTTACGGTTTCAGTTATAACGTTCTTATTGCTCTGGTTCGCTGTTATCAGGTTGTTGTCATCCAGATTAACTATGTCTCCATTTCTCTTGATGATTCGACCCGCAAAATCCTTCAGCTTATAAATCGGAGAGTCGGTGGTTCCAACCAGATCCGGGATCGCATTTGTATTTGATCCGACTTTGATCACCTTGTGGGAGGTGACTTCGAGACTCCCGGCACTTGAAAACCGAAACTGTTTTTGAAAGTAGATAACAGTTGTCTGCTGCTTTTCGATGCCGCTAAGTTTGGAAACCTCTTCCTTTTGAAGAAACGGGCTTGCGCATCCTGAAACCAAGCCGAAGAGAAACAACAGGTTTAATAGTCCAATTGATTTCGATACCCTCAGGGTTTTACCGTCCTTTTCCAGCATATCAGCCTCCATTTTTTATCTGGGCGAATTCTGCAAAATTTATCTTTCCATTCTCAAAGATGCAACTGAAATACTAGAAGACGACTAATTGAGATGGCGAAAGAAGATACATTCCTCGATTTTCCCATCGCTATTTATTAGAATGCAGGAGAGAGAATCCATTATATTCCGTCCTCTCAGAAATGGAGACAACTGAAAATGAGGCTTTTCCCCGTCGTGCTTTTATTATTTTTCTTGCTCACATCAGTCTCCCCCTTCCAATCGAGAGTCAAAACCGGTGATGAAGTCTTTGTTGAAAAATACCTGAAGCTCGTAAAGGGAAAAACGGTCGGCATAATTACCAATCAAAGCGGCGTCCTCCAAGATGGCAGACATGTGGTCGACGTACTTGCAGGCGACCACGATGCAAAGGTTGTCGCCATCTTTGCACCCGAACACGGAATAAGAGGAATTGCTTCAGCCGGGAGGACTGTGAACGACAGCCTCGATGAAAAAACAGGAGTCCCGATATATTCCTTGTACGGGAAAACCACAAAGCCAACTCCGGAGATGCTGAAAGGGATCGATGTCTTGATCTACGACATTCAGGACGTCGGAGCAAGATTCTACACTTACATAAGTACTCTCGATCTAACTCTCGAGGCCGCTTCCGAAAATAGGATCAAATACATCGTGCTGGATCGTCCGGATATGACGCGGCCAGATTTGGTTGACGGGCCTGTTCTGGATGATTCGCTTCGCTCATTCGTCGGGATTCAACCGATCCCGAGCGTCTATGGAATGACGCCAGGGGAATTCACAACTATGATAAATGACGAACACATGCTGAAAGGCGGCGCAAAGGCAGACCTGACCGTGATCAAGATGGAAAATTATAAAAGAACAATGTGGTACGACCAAACCGGACTAAAGTGGATCACGCCATCTCCGAATTTGCCTGACATGATTTCCATTATTGTCTATCCGGGCAATGTTCTAATCGAAGCGACGAATGTCTCAGAGGGCCGTGGCACAGAACATCCGTTTGAACATATCGGGGCGCCATACATCGACCCTCAACAACTTATCGATCTCCTCAATCAGCAGCATATTAATGGGGTTAAATTCGAGCCAATTGAGTTTACCCCGCGTCCTTTCCCCTGGGCGATCAATCCGAAATATAAAGGCGAGGTTTGTCATGGCGTCAAGGTAATTGTCGTCGATAGAAATATTTTCAAGCCAGTTGAAGCGGGCGTGACTCTCGTATGGGCAATTCACAAACTCTATCCGGAGAAATTTAAGTTCAAAGACACGGACTTCGACAGGCTTTGTGGCACAAAGGAAGTTCGCCTCGATTTGATGTCAGGCAAATCGCCGACGACGATTTTTGCAAAGTGGAGCGAAGGGATGGATAAGTTCCTGAAGATTCGAGAAAAATATTTGCTTTATAAATGATGCCAGTCTACATTTCTCAGGTGAATTCCCAACAAGAGGAAAAATAATGCACATCTGCATATTTGAAGACGAATTCTACAGAAAGCTTCTTCCGCTCGTTCATTTCCGTCCAGTTTATGACTTAAAGTGCGGCATAACATCATTGCGAGAAAAGATCACGCGGAGGTATCCACATGCCGAATTAGTTCTGCACGTCAGGGATTACTTGATGGACGTAGTTTCGGAAAGGAATCCGGGCGTGTCCGTAAATGAAATGCCGTCGAGTGCAAGAGAAGTTCTCTTCGTAAACGGCAGGCTGCTGATGTCGGATAAAGTGAAGAACTTTGTCGGCGAAAAATACCCTGGACGAGATATCGTCTATGAGAAAGACAATGTCGTCGTGGCCGCCTGGCTTTCTAATGGTAACATGGAACAGATAAAAGTCTCGCTTAAAGACCACTTATTTTCCTCCAGCCTTTTCAAATCAACGGAGAAAAAAGAATTCGCAGATGCGCAGCTTATTACTTTTCCATGGGAGCCGATCAATCAGAACGGGGCACAGCTTGTCTCAGACTTCAGCGTCATGACCAATAGAAAGCCAAAAATTCTTGGCAAAGTTTACGACGGCGCTCATCTTCTTAATCCTTCGCAAATCCATATTGCAGAGGGTGCAGCGATAAAACCAGGAGTCGTACTCGATGCGGAAGAAGGCCCGATCTACATTTCGAAAAATGCCATGATCATGCCTAATGCGGTCATCGGGGGTCCCGCATTTGTCGGCGAGAACAGCGTCATCAAAATCTCGGCGAAAATTTACGAGAACACGACAATCGGCGAGACCTGCAAAGTCGGCGGCGAAGTCGAGGAGTCGATCATCCATGCTTATTCGAATAAGCAGCACGAGGGTTTCATCGGCCACTCATACGTTGGAGAATGGGTGAACATCGGCGCCGACTCAAACAACAGCGATCTAAAGAATGACTACGGAAACGTGAAAGTCTATAATGATGGCGCACTCGTCGATACCGGCTCGCAGTTTGTCGGTTTAATAATGGGAGATCACTCGAAGTGCGGAATCAATTCAATGTTTAATACTGGGACGGTGGTCGACGTGTTCTGCAATTTGTTTGGCGCCGGGAATCCTCCCAGGTACGTCCCGGCCTTCACGTGGGGTGGTACCGACGGTTTTGTTTCTTACAAAATTGAGAAAGCGATCGAAGTCGCGCGAAGAGCCATGAAAAGAAGAAATATTGAGTTGACCGATTCGACGGTGAGTCTCTTCAAGAAAGTTTTCTCGATGACAACTGGAGAACGGACTGCGGCCGCAATCAGAGAAGCTTCAGATTGAAATTACTTCCCTCAACTCCCCCGCTATGGATCACAGAATTCTGAAGATCAATACTTCATACTCTGAGTTGGGGTACAAGTCGTAAAGCAACTCAAGCGAATTCGAATACTTCTGCCTGACCCTTTGATCGAACATGCTCACCAGTTGGGGCCGAAAGACGTACAGGACTCTTTTACTCATGACCAGAAAATTCGATTTGTTTTGATGAGCATATTCTATTAACTCATCCATGTCCGCGAATGGAATCATTTGAAAATTTATCGCCGGCTTCAGTCCCGCATAAAATGTAGCGTAAGGCTTCCTGTCCAGGATCAACGTATTCTCGTTGACCCGATTCTTCAGCACATACCCGGCTTCCCGCAATTCAGGATATGCGTCCAAAGGAGTTGTCAGGAACGAATAGCCGCCGATCGTGCCGACCAGGAGCAAAATTACCGCCAGCGCTCTTGTCTTTGCGGGAACATAATGGTAGATCGCAGCTACGCTGAGGATTCCAAGGAAGGGAATATATGGGTACACAAATCTCTGAGGGAGTCCAAGCCCGGTAAATATCGGGTACACGAAAAACTCCGCCAGCCCAATAGCGAGAAATGTCCTTTTCTTTACAAGGTACCACACGGCAAGGATCGCCGCTGGAATGCCGGCAAAAGTCAACAGATAGCTTCCTTCTATCTGAAAATTAGTCCCGTAATTTGAAATTGTCGACTGCAAGAGATCCGAAAGCGAAGACTGCTGATTATTCAGTCCGGTTAATTTCTCTTCGTTCTTAAACCAATTAGTCGGATCCAATACCCGGAAATTCATCGCTTTCTTCGTGACGATAAATTCTCCGGTCGCAAGATAGGTGCCAACCACCAGCGGAATAAGGATTGTCGCAAATCCCGCCAGCAAGACCAGTGCCCCCTTGATGTTTCTTGTTTTGTATGTTTCCAGAAGAATCAATAATCCAAAGAATACAGCCGCTTCGGGTCTCGTGAAGTACGCCACCGCTAAAGTCAATCCCGCAAAATATATTTCCTTAGTTCGCTTCTCTTTTCCAATGCTGAGGCTGTACAGGTAAGCGGCGAGAACAATGAAGAAAGCGTAAGTCGTCTCAGAGAGCGTGTCGACGCCCATCCGCAAGGACAGCGGTGCGAACCCGGCAAACAATGCCGCGATGAATGCGTAGCCAGCTGACACATAGCGTTTCCCAAGAACATAAACAATCACCACCGTGGCACATAAGAAAAACATCGAGACCGCTCTCGCCGCGAGAACACTGGGAGACACGAATAAATTGAATACCATAATGAAAAAGGGATAGCCAGGAGGAAAAACGGACCGGATCGAATAATTGATATAGTAAGTTCCGTCCCATGACGGAAGGACCTGGTAGTCTTTGAACTGCCACAACACATAAAGAAGAATCGCAGAGGTAGCTGCAAGAATCAGTATTTCATTTCCTTCAAAAGCGCTTCTTCGTTGAGGGTCATGGAGGTCGCCCACTTTCTGCACGTCCTTAGGATTTTTTGTGGAAGATCTTCTATTGCGGCTGCTCATACTTTTCAAAATAGGCTTTACTGTTCAGGAGTTCAATCACATTTCATTGGAAATCTGAAGAGACTTCTCTACCCGCTATCATGAAGCGCTTCAATTATTGCATCGTGGATATCGGGCCGTGCCTTCACGATTTTTTCATCGTTGCGAGTCGGACACACTCGGTTGGTAAGAAGGATGACGAACAACTTCCTGGCCGGATCAACCCAGACGGATGTACCGGTAAACCCCAAATGCCCGAATGAGTTTGGCGAGAAGTAATGCCCCGCACTTGAATGTTCCGGCGATTTCGTATCCCAGCCGAGTCCACGTGTGCTTAGATCCGACTGTTTACTCGTGAACAGATGAACTACAGAGTCTTGCAAATAACGATGACCACTGTAAACGCCGTGGTTCAGGAGCATCTGCAAGTAAATCGCAAGGTCGCCTGCTGTCGAGAATAGCCCTGCATGTCCGGCAACTCCCCCGAGCGAACGAGCATTCTCATCGTGTACCACTCCCCGGAGCAAGCCACCGGCAGCGGAGTCATATTCGGTCGGCGCACATGAGGCCTCAATCGACTCCGGAGGAGTAAACATGGTGTGCGCCATGCCAAGCGGATGATAAAAATTTTCAGAAACGTACTTATCGAGAGACATCCCGGTGATTTTCTCGATGACTTTTCCCAATATTAAGAAATTGATGTCGCTGTAAACCATCTTTGTACCCGTTGGATATTCAAGCGGCGTGGCATACAACGAATCCCACATTGCGTTATGTGCCATGGTGAAATTGTCGCCAAACGAATCAGTCGCCACAAAATCTCGAGGATTTCTCAGGAGTCGATTCAATTGTTCCTGCGAGATTGCCGACGTAAACCAGAGATATTTCGGCGGATCGGGTGGCATGCCGCTGTCGTGCTCCATGAGATTTCTTATTGTAATCTTCTCTTTCCCGTTTTGCCCAAATTGCTGAAGATATTTGACCACCGGTGCATCAATATCCAGCTTACCTTCTCCGAATAATTTCATCGCGGCTAAAGTGGTGGCACACACTTTCGTAAGCGAAGCAAGGTCGAACATTGTATTCAAATCAGTTTTTCTTGAAAGTGGCGAATAGCCGTAAGTTCCGAACGCCTTGTCATACACGATGTTACCGTCTTTCGCGACCAGAAGCTGCACACACGGAAAGGCGCTGTCCCCGATCCAATAGTTGACTATCGAGTCGAGCCGCACCAGTTTAGATGGATCGAATCCTGCTTTGACAGGATCCGCGAACTTTAGATCGGATACACCGGTATCAGGAGCGGTCTGAGCAAAAACCGTATTCAGGCCGGCGCACGAGAGAGGGAAAAAAATAAAAAGTAAATATTTCAACTCAGCCCTGATTCATTTTGTACGCTAAGAGCGCCGCACCCATCGCCGGCGAATACTCGGCACTCTGATTTCGATCTCAGGAAATTTCTCTTTCATTCCATTTCGGAAACTACTTGAGAAGCCATTATCAGACGAGATAATGCTCCCGATCAGAACAAGAGGAAGCGGCCTCCTCAATTTTTTCAGCATAGCAATGACGTGCTGGATGAGTTCGTCCACATTCTCCGTAACAATCTCAAGTGCAACCCCGTCATTCTTTCCTGCAGCTTCGATGACCACCGATGCGGCCGAAGCAATGTCGAAGTTATTTTGATATACTGCCCCAACGAGAGATTCCGGATCGTCGATCATCATCTTCTCGCATAGGAGACGAGTCATCAAAGTTTCCTTACCTCTGCCGTCGAAGTGTCTCGCTGCTGCTGCGAGGCAAGATCTGCCAATAGCGTAACCACTCCCCTCGTCGCCGATAAATCTACCCCAGCCTCCGACACGATATACTTTGTTCTCGTCATCTTTAGCAAAAAGAATTGAGCCTGTCCCGCTGATCAAAATCATTCCCGGTTTTCCACCGAAAGAGCCCTCGAGAGCTGCCGTAGCGTCGCTTTCCACCTGCACTTTCGGAATCGGATATCTCTTCGAGTCTAGAAGGTTTACGAAGCTGCCAAGCATTTTTCTTGAATCGTCTTTCCTTCCGGCTCCTGCCAACGCAAGATACATCGTCTTGATTTGAGAAAAGTCCGCGCCAATTTTTTCAAGAAGCAATTCCGTCAGCTCGAAAATATTCAATGATGCCTGCTTACTCCCGATGATTTGAAAATTCGCCGGCTTCCCACTCGCTTCTGCTACAACTTCCTTCTGGGAATTCAATGCAACAACATTTGTCTTTGTCGCGCCGCCATCGAAACCGAAATAAAGCTGCAAATCCATGAGTAAAAAATATTCATTTGTCTGCTGAAAACCAATTCTCAACAAATAAGAAGCACGACGGAAAAAGTGAAACGCGAACAAATCCCGTGAAAGCCTCGCGCAATTTTCATAGATTTTAGTCATGACCCGTCGAGAAAAATGAAACTCAAATACCGGCAGTACGATCTAAAACTAAAACATACTTTCACGATTTCCAGAAGCTCCCGCGATACCGTTCCGGTTATCATCGTTGAATTTGAGAAAGACGGGATAGTCGCTTATGGCGAAGCATCGCCGAACGCTCGATACGGCGAGACCGTGGAAACAGTCAAAGAATTCCTTGCGAATGTCGAGATCGAAAGGCTGTCGGATCCGTTCAAAATCGAAGAGATAAACGACTATCTGGATTCCTTAGCCACAGGAAATTACAGTGCCAAATGTGGAATCAATATCGCAATGCACGATTGGACTTGCAAAAAGCTTGGTGTTCCACTATATAGATTTTTTGGCACCGATAAAAACCAAATACCGATTTCCAGCTTCACCATCGGGATAGACGCCCCCGATGTAGTGGTTCAGAAAGTAAAAGAAGCAGACAATTATTCCATTTTGAAAATCAAAATCGGGTTTCCGGGAGATGAGGAGGCAATAAAAGCAGTTCGAAGCGTCACGAATAAACCGCTGCGCGTCGACGCAAACGAGGGATGGAAATCCAAGGAGGTGGCACTCGACAAAATTAAATGGCTCGCAACTCAAAATGTTGAGCTCGTCGAGCAACCGATGCCGGCCGCGCAAATCGAGGATGCAAGATGGCTCTGCGAAAACCTGTCCCGACACACTCTTGGTCGAGAAGCCGCTATCCCATTGATTGCCGATGAAGCTCTCTCGATTTTTGATGCGGCTGAACTATCAACTGCATACAACGGCATAAACATAAAGCTCCAGAAGAATGGCGGCTTGTTTAAAGCACGCAAGCTCATCCATGAAGCACGCGAGTATAAAATGAAGATCATGCTGGGCTGTATGATCGAAACATCCGTCGGAATTTCTGCGGCGGCCCACCTTTCTCCGCTTGTCGATTGGAACGACCTTGACGGAAATGTGCTGATCTCAAACGACCCTTTCAAAGGGATGGTAAATGAAGGTGGAAGACTCTTTCTGTCTGAGAAGCCGGGGTTGGGATTAGACACAGCGTGATAAACTTGAAATTTTCTCGATTGATACATAAACTTAGCAATTGATTTTCAGGAACAGACTGCTAAATATCAGAGTCTTTCAATGTCGTAGTCGCGAATTTTTTCCTATCAAGAGGTTCTTATTTATGAAAACTTCCACGGTCTTAATATTTGTCACCGTCTTATTACTCAGTCTCCTTTCGCAGAAGATCGAGGCACAGACGAGCAAAGATTCAACAGCGACTCCTGCCTATTTAGATACGAGTCTCACGTTCGAGGCACGTGGTGCGGATTTAGTTTCAAAAATGACGCTTGACGAGAAAATCCTACAAATGCAAAATGACGCGCCAGCTATCCCGCGACTTGGCATTCAAAGATATAATTGGTGGAACGAGTGCCTCCACGGAGTTGCGAGAGCTGGAATCGCAACCGTATTTCCACAGGCAATTGGGATGGCAGCAACATGGAACACGGAATTAGTTCACGAAGAAGCCGACGTCATCTCAACGGAGGCGAGAGCAAAGTACAACGATGCAATCAGCAAAGGGGTTCACGAGATATATCATGGCCTGACATTCTGGTCACCGAACATAAATATTTTCCGCGACCCGCGTTGGGGAAGAGGCCAGGAGACTTACGGTGAAGATCCATTCTTGACTTCCCGAATCGGAGTCGCGTTCGTCGAAGGCTTGCAAGGCGACAATCCGAAATACTTCAAGGTAATCTCGACGCCGAAACATTATGCTGTCCATAGCGGTCCTGAGCCGGCAAGACACAGTTTTGATGCCCGCCCGCCGCTCAGAGATCTTTACGAGACTTACCTTCCTGCGTTCGAAGCCTGCATCCGCGAAGGCGGCGCTTACTCTGTGATGGGAGCGTACAACAGCGACTATGGTGTACCATGCAACGCCAGCGAACTTCTGCTGACAAATATTCTCAGAGACAAATGGGGATTCAAAGGTTACGTTGTATCAGATTGCGGCGCAATCTGGGATATTTTCAACGGGCACAGGTATGCTCCTGATGCGGCCTCGGCATCCGCGCTGGCAGTAAAAGCAGGCTGTGACTTGACTTGCGGCGGAGAATATGTGTCTCTAAAAGATGCGGTCGCAAAAGGACTGATCACCGAAGCGGAGATTGACAAATCTGTCCAGAGGTTGATGTTGGCACGATTTAAACTTGGCATGTTCGATCCGCCTTCCGTGGTACCTTATTCGCAAATTCCTATTTCGGAAAATGACACGGAGACACATCGTCAGCTTGCGAGAAAGGTCTCAGACGAAAGCATAGTCCTATTGAAAAACGCGAATGAGACCTTGCCGCTGAAGAAAAATCCGAAATCGGTTGCCGTCATCGGTTTGTATGCCGACAATATCGACGTACTACTCGGCAACTATAACGGAACTCCATCGAAACCCGTCACGATTTTGCAGGGAATTAAAAACAAGTTAGGGGAAAAGGCCAAAGTCCATTTTGCCGCCGGATATAATCTATTGGAAAGTCAAAATGATTTACGTGCCATCGATAGCGAGTTCATAAAACCAACGAATGGATTTGCAGGACACGGACTTTATGGCCAATATTTTAGCAACCTCGATCTGAGCGGAAAACCGGTGCTTGAAAAAGTCGATTCAGTTATGCAGCACTTTTGGTGGCGTGGCTTTCCTGGTACAGCCGTATCCAGGAAATATTTCTCGGTGCGTTGGACTGGCGCCGTCACTCCGCCTTCGACGGGCAGATACGAATTGAGACTCACCACAAAGGGTAGAAATCGGATTTACTTTATGGATAGCCTCGTCGTCGATAATTGGACGGCTCTTTCGATGAAACCGCCAAAGCCTCACATGGTTTTCATGGAAAAAGGCAAAGAGTACAATATCGAGGTTGATTACGCCGACAGCATTAATTATGCGGGAGTGAGATTGCAGTGGCGTGAAATCGCCGAATTGCCGAGTGAAGAAAGCCTTATCGCCGATGCGGTCTCGCTCGCGAAAAGCTCCGATGTGGTGATAGCCGTAGCAGGAATCTCACCGCAACTCGAAGGAGAAGAGATGCCTATCGATCTCCCCGGTTTCAAAGGAGGAGATAGAACAAGCCTCGATATTCCCGCGGACGAAGAAAAACTTCTGCAAGCTTTGAAAGGGACAGGGAAAAATATTGTCCTCGTTCTTGTCGGGGGCAGCGCACTTTCCGTCGACTGGGAAGAAAAGAATCTCCCCGCGATCGTCGATGCCTGGTATCCTGGAGAGGAAGGCGGCAATGCCGTGGCCGATGTCCTATTCGGTGACTATAATCCCGCCGGAAGACTGCCGATCACTTTTTACAAATCCGTAAAAGATCTGCCACCGTTTGATGATTATGATATGTCGCCGGACTCACTGGGACACGGCCGAACATACCGGTACTTTGAAGGTAAACCCCTCTATCCTTTCGGGTTCGGCCTAAGTTACACTAAGTTCACTTATTCTGATTTGAAAGCAAGCAGCAAAACCGCGAGGGCAGACGACGCGATCAAAGTCTCGGTCAACGTGCGAAACATTGGGAAACAAGATGGAGATGAAGTGGTACAACTGTACGTGAAGGATCTGACTTCCAAGGAACCCCAACCCATAATGTCACTGAAGGGATTCAAACGTGTTCATATCGGCAAAGGCGAATCGAAAACCGTCGAGATATCTTTGCCGATTGAATCATTGAAATATTTCAGCGTGCATAAAAACGATTACGTTGTCGGACCCGGCAAATATGAATTACAGATCGGATCATCGTCGAGCGAGATTAGACTGAAAGACACTGTTGCAGTGGTCGAATAGAAAAGATTTTGTAGATTCGGCTTGGTAATCAGAAAGCGGGCTCTGTGCGTTTTCGTCAACGGTTCGCGTCTTCTTCAGTTTCATTCATGTCTGCCAAAAGCCGCTCGAACGTCATGGAACATGCGAATGCAAAACGACCTCGCCCCGGCATCCTTCATAGTAAGTAAATGTTTCTCAAAGTCCCCAGCTACTACTAATCCGGCAAACGGCAGTATTTGATCTCTTATCTTTGGATTCTCGCCGAGCCGCCTTTAGCAAATGTGCGAACCTGTTCCACCGTCGCCATCGTCGTGTCGCCGGGGAAAGTCGTCAGCAAGGCACCGTGAGCCCATCCGAGCTTTACTGATTCCTCAGGTGTTTCACCGGTGAGAAGTCCGAAGAAAAAACCGCTTGCAAATCCATCACCGCCACCGACTCGGTCCAAGACATTAAGGTCGCAGGTCGGCGAAGTGTATGTCTTTCCGTTCACCCACGCAACCGCTGCCCAACCATGATGGTTCGTCGAATGAACTTCACGCAACGTCGTCGCAACTACTTTCACTTGCGGATATTTCGCCACGACTTTATCGATCATTCCGAAGAAAGTCGCGGGATCCAGTTTCGATTTTGACGCTAGCTCGGGACCAGGGATACCCAATCCTTTCTGAAGATCTTCTTCATTGCCTACCAGGACGTCGACATTTCTCACGATTTTCGCGACAACTTCCTCAGCTTTCTTCTGTCCGCCCCACAGATTCCAGAGTTTTTCCCGGAAATTCAAATCGAAACTGACAACCGCACCGGCTTTCTTTGCAGCTTTCATCCCTTCGATAATGACTTCACCTGTCGTTTCGGAAAGCGCAGCGAAGATTCCGCCGCTATGGAACCATCTCACACCCCCGGCAAAGATTTCGTCCCAGTTGAAGTCTCCCGGTTTCAATTGAGACGCTGCTTCGTTGGAGCGGTTGTAAAACACAACAGGCGGCCTTATTCCATGTCCCATGTCACTATATACAGTCGCCATATTAGGCCCTGTCACGCCATTGTGTTTGAAGTGTTTGTAAAATGGCTTCACGCCCATCGCCCTTACTCTCTCCGCGATCAGGTCGCCGATCGGATAATCCACCATTGCGGTGACGATTCCCGTATTCAGCCGGAAACAGTCGGCTAGATTTGCCGCACAGTTGAATTCCCCTCCGCTGACATGGATCTTGCATTCCGTGGCTTTTCCAAAGGGAATAATACCCGGATCAAGACGGTGCACCAATGCACCTAACGAAACAAAATCCAATGCGCCCTTTGATGGCACATTCAAATCATTACTCATTTTCATTTTCCATAAATTTGTTTTCAATGAATAAATATCTCAAACTAAATAAGTTGACGAAGCCGTCTCGCCGCCTCGACCTGTCCAATTGGTATGGAAAAACTCGCCGCGCGGCTTATCGACCCTCTCATACTGATGCGCTCCGAAATAATCGCGCTGCGCCTGGAGCAAATTCGCCGGCAGGCGAGAGTTCCGGTAACCGTCGAAATAATTTAGCGCCGTCGAGAATGCCGGCACCCAGATTCCATTTAACACCGCAGTCGAGACAACTCTTCGCCATGCTTCTTGAGCCAAGTCGATCTTATTTTTGAAGAATGGATCGAGAAGCAGATTGGTGAGATTAGGGTTCTTGTCGAAGGCTTCCTTTATCTTCCCTAGGAAAACACTCCTGATGATACATCCACCTCTCCATAAAAGTGCGATCCCGCCAAAGTTCAGGTTCCATTTGTATTCTTCCGCCGCCGCCCGCAGCATCGTGAATCCCTGCGCGTATGAAACAATCTTCGAAGCGTACAACGCCTTCTCAAGATCGTTTAAGAAAGCCTGTTTGTCTCCGGTAAACTTTGACTTCGGTCCGGCAAGAATCTTTGAAGCAGCCACTCTGTCTTCCTTGATTGCCGAGAGGCATCTCCCGAACACTGCTTCACTTATAAGTGTCAGCGGTATTCCAAGATCCAGCGAGGTAACGCTCGTCCATTTGCCGGTTCCCTTTTGTCCGGCGGTGTCGAGTATCTTGTCGACGAGAGGCGTGCCGTCTGAATCCTTAAAGGCGAGAATGTCTCTTGAGATTTCAATAAGATAGCTATTTAAATCGCCGGTGTTCCACTTCTTGAACACTTCATGCATCTCGTCCGCAGTCATGCACAACAATTCTCTCATCATCTGGTAAGTTTCGCTGATCAGCTGCATGTCGCCATATTCAATTCCATTGTGGACCATCTTGACAAAATGTCCGGCTCCGTCACTTCCGACCCAATCGCAGCATGGTGTACCATCTTCGACCTTTGCAGCAATCGCTTGAAATATTGGTTTTACGTGGGGCCAAGCGGCAGGTGACCCGCCCGGCATGATGGACGGTCCGCGTAACGCGCCTTCCTCTCCCCCGGAAACGCCCGTGCCGATATACATAAGCCCTTTGCTTTCAAGATATATTGTCCTGCGAATCGTGTCAGGATAGTGCGAGTTTCCGCCGTCGATGATGATGTCGCCTTTCTCCAAATGCGGGATGAGCATTTCGATGAACTCATCCACTGGCTTCCCAGCCTTCACCATCAACATAATTATTCTCGGGGTTTTGAGGGATGAAATAAATTCCTGGATGCTATTTGCTCCGAGTATGTTCTTTCCTTTTCCTCTTCCATTCACAAAGTTCGTTACTTTTTCCACGGTGCGGTTGAACACGGCAACGGTAAATCCCCTGCTCTCGATGTTCAGAACGAGGTTTTCCCCCATGACCGCCAACCCAATTAAACCAATATCTGCATTCGATGACATTTCTTATTTCTTCCTTTTTTGATTTAAATATTTAATAAATCGAACCGGTTCCAGTGGAGGAGTTTCACAGCGATATACCTTCTGCGGAACTCCGGCACGGCAAAATTAATCTGCGTTAAATCTTCCTTTGTGAGCCCACAGACCTAAAGCCGGATTTGAAATATAAAATATTTCTTCACCATCATTCAACGTATTGAAACCGTCTGAAAGCTTGGCAGGATCATAGCGCTTTGTCATGTCAGACAATTCCGCATATCTGAAATTCACATTTTCAATCTCATGCTTCGTAATGTAACCCGGACAATAAGTGATCGAAAACCTGTCTTCCGATGAGCCATGAATCAAATGAGCCGCCGCACCTAAATTATCCCTGAGGTCGCTATTCGACTTGACAAGCTCAAGTATTCTCGGTGTGCCAACATATCCATACTTGCGTATGATCTTATCG
This sequence comes from uncultured Bacteroidota bacterium, assembly GCA_963703215.1. Taxonomy (GTDB): domain Bacteria; phylum Bacteroidota; class Ignavibacteria; order Kryptoniales; family JAKASW01; genus JAKASW01. Next base: position 285,583 of record OY969800.1, read on the forward strand.
TTCACGGGATCTTCACCGAATTTCTTCAGACCGGGAGCGAGTACAATGAGCTCGCCGTTGTCAGCGATCGCCATTCGAGTACGATATATTGCTTTATTTCCGAGCCACGTGCTCTTGAATTCTTTCGGATCGAGGTAGACTACGACTTTCATTAGCGGCTCGTTCATCATGAAGAAATTGACCTTGAGCGAAAGCGCCGCGGCAAGATTAAAGCATTCGATGTCGTCGCCTATGAACAAACCTCGCACAACAAAATTCTCAGTCTCATCTTTATCTATAACAGTCAGGACGTAAACAATCGGTAAGTCTTTTGCAAAGTGTTCTGAGCCATAATTCAGTACTCGCTTTACAGGTGTATCGGCTCTTCCCATTATTCTTTCCAGGCCATAAGCCGCGCCAAGAAAGTGTGACTTGTTTATTCCTTCCTTACCGCCAGTGCCTATGAAAATATTTTTATTGTGGTTTGCCATGCCAACCACCTCGTGAGGGACAACCTGGCCGATCGAAAGGATCAAATCATGCCCGCCTTCAACTAATAATCTATCTATCTGGATTGGGATCGAATAATCGACCGCACCGTCGGAAACTCGTCTTACGAAATCTGAAGGCACCTCGCCCAATGTCGCAAAGCCATTTCTCCAATCATGCGCACGGAAAATACTTTTCGGAGTCTCTCCATACATCATCCGGATCTCGCTTTCGCTCATTGGATAATGTGTACCGATAGAAGGAAGCACATCTGTTAGTCTTTCGCCGTAATATTCCCACACAAATTCTGTGAGGACTCCCGCCTGCGAATGAAACCTTGTAATATCAGGTGGTACGGCTATTACTTTCTTTTCCGGACCAATTTTTTCTAACGCCTCGTACAGCCCTTCTTTCAAGTCGCGGCGTGAAAGATTGGTATTAACCGAGCCTGTGCTATATAATAACATGGATCGACAAAAATTCTATAAATCAATAATGGGTTTGTGCCGCGGCACGAGTGCCTTCATGATCGCCCACGCAATCTGGTAACTCAGCGCACAGATTATGAACATGATGAAGTAGGCGGTCTGCGGGTGGTTGCTGAATGCGTCGGTGAGCCGCCCTGCAACTAATTGCAAGACGACGCCACCAATACCGCCGGCAGCCGTTCCAATGCCAGTTACGGAACCGACGGTTTTTTTCGGAAACATGTCCGAAACTGTGGTGAACAGATTCGCCGACCATGCCTGGTGTGCCGTCATTGCGATACAGATCATGCCAACGGCTAGGATGACAGCCAGGCCGCCGAACCGTGCTACATCGCCAAAATACTGCGCCGAAATTACAGCCAGCGGAAACAGTGAAATAATAAACATCGTCGTCATTCGCGCTTTATAAACTGGCATACCGCGCTTTATGAGCGACATAGGAATGCTTGCTCCGTAGATGCTCCCGGCGATTGCAATACCATAAGCTAAAAACGTAGGCATCATGACCTGCCGGTTCGTCATGTTAAATTGCTTTATCAGATAATCCGGGAGCCAAAAGAGATAGAACCACCATACGCCGTCAGTCATGAGTTTGCCGGCAAAAAATGACCACAATTGTCTGTAGCTGAAGAGTCTCCACCACGAGAATTCGTGCGTCCCGGCGCCGGCTTCGTCCTCAGTCGTGACATCTTCGTCAATGAGGATGTAATCGTGTTCTGATTTGTCGAGCCGTTTCTGCTTTTCAGGCGCGTCGTAGAGCCAGAACCAAAAGATCAGCCAGAAAAATCCCACTGTCCCAGTCAGAATGAATGCCATCTTCCAGCCATGACTCTCTCCGAAATAAATCAAGCACCATGGCACGAACAGCGCGGCAATCATTGCGCCGAAATTCGAGCCACCGTTGAAAATAGCAGTCGCCAGGGCACGCTCACGTTTCGGAAACCACTCGGCAACAGTTTTGTTGGACGCCGGGAAGTTGGGAGACTCGCTGACAGCGAACAGGCTCCGAATGGCAATGTGCACCGCTACCAGGCCCCCGACAAATGCGTTGAGGATTCCAACAACGGACCAGGCAATAAGAGAAAGCGCGAGACCAAGTTTAGTCCCGATTTTATCGATGAACCTTCCGGCAAATATGGATGCCGCCGAGTAGACGCCTGTGAATGAAGCAGTCAGATAGGCAAATTGCGAGTTTGTCCAGCCGAATCCTCCAAGCGCGGACGGCTTGCAATAGAATTCTTTCAGGTAACCGACGACCTGCCGGTCCATGTAGTTAACTGTCGTCGCAAAAAAAAGAAGTCCACATATGACCCAACGATAATTTCCAACATTCGACACCACAACAGAAGAGATTCCTGCCGAACCGATCTTATTGTCTTCCACGATGCATATCCAGCTTAGTTAGAAAATACTCTTTGGGACATACTTCATCACAGTCAATCAAACCGGCAAGCTCGCCGTTTTCACAATTTGCATACACTTTGATCTTTTTCGTGTCTGCAAAAAAAACCACTCTTCCTTTTGGTTTCAAGCAACTGAAAAAATTAAAACGATTTCTCTAAATTGTCGCTCGCATGTGGCACCAATTCCATGCGAGAAATCAAACTTGACTCCTCCCGTTCACATAGGATCAAGTCGTGATTTGAATTTTCTATCCGCTTATGCCTGATTCGAATAATAAGAGCCGTTCCACCTTAGTTCTTTTTTGAATTCGGAAATGCTTGTCGACCCGTCGATCAGCAAGTACTCCACTCCAGACATTTCGGCAAAGTCTTCGACCTGCTCAGCAGTGACACTCTGACTGAAGGCGGTATGATGGGCACCCCCGGCCAATATCCATGCATGAGCTGCAACTGTCAAGTTAGGTTTCGGAATCCAAACTGCTCGGGCAACCGGCAATTTTTGAAGATGTTTGTCGGGTGGAACCACGTTCACTTCGTTTGCAATTATCCGAAATCTGTCGCCAAGGTCAACCATAGTGACGTTTATCGCCGGCACCGCCGGTGTATCGAAAATCAATCTCGGTGGATCCGCTTTGTCACCGATTGATAGCGGTGAAATTTCCAAACTTGGCTTCCCTTCAGCGATCGACTCGCACACCTCAAGCATGTGAGCCCCTAGGACTTTCATCCCTCCATTGCTGGAATTAAGGTGATAAGTATAGTCCTCCATGAAAGATGTACCACCTTTCAAACCTGCGGACATCACTTTCATTGCACGGACCAATGCGGCAGTTTTCCAGTCTCCTTCAGCGCCGAATCCATAACCATCGGCCATCAGCCGTTGGACAGATAAGCCGGGCAGCTGCATTAATCCGTGAAGGTCTTCAAATGTATCAGTAAATCCTTTGAAGTTGCCGTTCTGAAGAAATGTCCGCAATCCTATTTCAATCTTCGCGGACTCACGCAGAGATCGATATTTCTCCCCGCCTTTTCTTAACACCTTCGACACAACATATTTGTCTTCATATTCCTGGATAAGCTTATCGACATCCGACTCAGATGCCTGGTTAACAGAATCAACGAGATCTCCGACGCCGAATCCATCGACGGAATATCCGAGTTTCATCTGCGCCTCAACCTTGTCGCCTTCGGTGACCGCGACGTCACGCATGTTGTCGCCGAATCGCGCAATCTTCCCTCCTTGAGCATCAAGCCTTGCACATGCAGCTCTCATCCAAATAGCAAGCTTATCATGGACCGCCTTATCCTGCCAATGACCGACGACAACCTTTCTGCTTTTATTCATCCTGGTACAGATGAATCCGAACTCCCGATCTCCGTGGGCAGACTGATTCAGGTTCATGAAATCCATGTCTATTTGTTCCCAAGGTAAGTCGCTGTTGAACTGTGTATGAAGGTGAACGAACGGTTTCTGCAGAACCTTCAAGCCCGCAATCCACATTTTTGCCGGTGAGAAAGTATGCATCCAGAAGATTAACCCGATGCAGTCGGGAGCGTTGTTAGCTTCGAGGCAAAGTTTGTAGATCGAGTCGGCAGACGTCAAGACTGGCTTGAATTCCACTCTCGCTGGAATCTTTGCAGAGCTCGACAAGCCTTTCACTATCTCCTTCGAATGTTCCGCGACTTTTTTTAGAGTGTCTTCGCCATAGAGATGCTGGCTGCCTGTCGCAAACCAGACTTCATATTTTTTAAGATCTATCATGGATTCTTCTTTCTATTTCTTTTGTCCGTAGTATGCTTTTTTCCCGTGCTTTCTCTCGTGATGCTTGTTCAGAACGTATTCAGGCAGCCCTTTCGCATCAGGGTTAATTTGAAATGTCTTTCTTGCCATCTCCGCGATTCGTTCCAACATCAGACTGTTCCGTGCGGAATCTTCGGCGTCTTTTCCCCAGCAAAATGGGCCATGACCTGCGACTAAGACTCCGGGGGTACTCATCGGATCTAATTTTTTAAACCGTTCGATAATTACCTTTCCCGTGTTTCTCTCGTAAGCCTCTTCAACTTCCTCCCGAGTCATGAGTCGGGTAATCGGAACCGGTCCAAAAAAGGAGTCCGCGTGAGTAGTCCCAAGACAAGGGACTTCTCTACCGGCCTGAGCGAAAGCTGCCGCGTTGATGCTGTGAGTATGAGTTACGCCGCCGATCTCTGCAAAAGCCTTGTATAGTTCAATGTGGGTCGGCGTGTCAGACGACGGACGCAGATTCCCATCGACAATTTTTCCATCAAGATCAACGACCACCATGTCACCCGATTGCATTTTATCGTATTCGACACCGCTCGGCTTGATTACTATCAATCCATCCTTCCTGTCGATTCCACTTACATTGCCCCATGTCAAAGTAACCAATCCATATTTCACAAGAGAAAGATTTGCTTCGAGTACTTTTTTTTTCAACTCATCTAGCATCAAATCTCCTTGCGGATTCTGTCTCGGATATCCAACAATTCCTTCATAATGTTGAACATTCCGCCGCGCCAGCCCGCCGTTCCGAAACCATCATGGAGCTGTTTGTAAATCGCATAGAGCTTCTTATATATTTCGTGATTCTCTCTGATCGGCTGGTAGGTCTTGTTTACTCCGGTCAGCGCAGATTGGGCATGAGCAATCGTTTCAAAACCGCCGGCATTTTTCCCCGCTGCCATCGCTCCAAAGATTGCGGCTCCGAGAGCAGGAGTTTGTTCACTCCTGGAAATTTTCATCGGCCGTCCTGTCACATCAGCATAGATTTGCATTAGCAATGAATTCTTTACTGCAAGCCCGCCGCAATTCACAACATCCTTAATTGAAATTCCATTCTCTTCGATTCTGTCAATAATTGCAAGTGCTCCAAACGCAGTCGCCTCGACCAGTGCCCTGTAGATTTCATGCGGCTGGGTATGAAGTGTCTGTCCAAGAAGAAGACCCGTCAACCGGACATCGACAAGGATTGTACGGTTGCCGTTATTCCAATCGAGCGCCATCAATCCGGTCTCTCCGGGTTTAAGTTCCGCCGCCGCTTTCTCTAAATTAGAAAATCTCTCTTCCTGAGTTTTTCCGTAACTATCGGGGACAAGATTATTTACAAACCAAAGAAAAATATCACCCACCGCAGACTGACCTGCCTCGATCCCATAATAGCCCTTCATGACTGAACCATCGACGATTCCACAGACGCCGGGAATGTCAGCCAATTTTTTTTCACTGGGCCATACCATGATATTGCAGGTACTCGTTCCCAAAATTTTCACAAGCGTTCCGACGTCCACGCCAGCGCCCACCGCGCCCATGTGGGCATCGAAAGCACCGACAGCAACTGCGACTTTTCTTGACAGCCCTAATTTGTCCGCCCAGTCTTCAGAGAGATATCCAGCACGCTCCTCTGCAGAGAATGCGGAACGCGGGATCCTTCCGCGAAGTTTTCCCAAACCGTCCGATAGACTATCCAGGAAATCAGGGTCGGGATAGCCGCCCCATTCTTCATTATACATCGCTTTGTGGCCGGCGGCACAAATGCTCCGCTTGATGTCATCGGGATTCGTGTTACCAATGAGGACAGCTGGAATCCAATCACAAATTTCCACAAAGGCGTATGCCGAATTGAATACTTTTGGATTTTCCCTTTGACAATGCCATACCTTGCTCCAAAACCATTCAGAAGAATAGATGCGGCCAATTTTGGCAAGATATTCAGGGTGAGTCTTTGAGGCTGCTTCTGTGATCTTTTCTGCCTCCGCGAAACCAGAATGATCTTTCCATAACCATACCATGGCAGCCGGTTGATTTCTGAATTCGTCGTGGAAGCAAAGTGGTACACCCTTGGAATCGACTGGCATCGGGCTGCTTCCCGTCGTGTCGACCCCGATTCCGATAATATTCTCTGCGGAGAAGTCAGACGAGGCCGCGCTTGCTTTCTTGATCGCCTCTTTTATCGTTATCTCGATTCCTTGCAGATAGTCGTCAGAATTCTGTCTCGCCTGATTAGGATCCGCTGAATTGACGATGACACCGGCGTCACCTGACGGGTAGTTGAATACGTGGCTTGACAATTCTTTTCCGTCAGCAAGATCAACGATCAATGACCGGCAGGAATTCGTTCCGAAATCTAATCCAATTGAGAATTTGCTCATCATGCCCTTATCGTGTCTATCGAATTTATTTGTCCCGTCAGGTCTATTATTCTACTTCTTCACCGAAAATTTATAAATCGTTGTCGTCTGATATATTTGCCCAGGCTTCAGAGTCACCGACGGAAACTTCGGCTGGTTCGGCGAATCGGGAAAATGCTGCGTCTCCAGCGCGAGCCCGCTCCTGAACTGATATTTGACTCCACCTTTTCCGACTTCCGAACCGTTGAGGAAATTTCCGGAATAGAATTGAAGTCCCGGCTGATCTGTCAAGATGTCCATCTCTCTTCCGCTCGAGGAATCAAAAAGTTCGGCCACCTTCCGGACCTCTTTTGTATAGCCATTAATGACCCAATTCATGTCGTAGCCATGGCATATTTTGAGCTGGGCATTGTCTTCATTTATTCGGAAGCCAATTGAAGTCAGCTTGCGGAAATCAAATGGTGTCTTTGCAACGTCCTCAAGTTTTCCTGTCGGAATCAAACCGTTGTCTACCGGTGTAATCTCATCTGCGTCTATCATAAGATCATGGTCCAGGATGGTCTTCGTTGGGTCACCTGTTAAGTTGAAATAAGAATGATTGCAAATATTTAAAATTGTCGTCTTGTCGGTGGTTCCGGTGTATTCGATCTGTATCGCATCATCTTTGGTAAGCGTATAAATCGCAGTGACTGTGACAGTGCCAGGATATCCTTCCTCGCCGTCCTTGCTTACGTAGGTAAATTTCACAGCCGGGCCTTTGGGTGTCTCTAACGGTTCGGCCGTCCAGAGCTTTTTGTTGAAGCCGACTCTACCACCATGGAGCGAGTTTTTTCCATCGTTAATCGTGGCCTGGTAATCCTTTCCATCTACCGTGAATTTGCCTCCCGCGATCCTATTTGCGTATCTTCCAACAACAGCACCGAAGTACACATGGCCGTTTTCATAGCCGCGCACGCTATCATAACCCAGAACAACATCAGCGAACTTTCCGTCACGATCAGGAACCATGATGGATACGATCGAAGCACCATAATTGGTCAACCTGACAGTCATGCCAGACGGATTCTTCAATGTATACAGATACGCTTCGCTTCCATCTAAAAGCCTTCCGAACGATTCTTTCTTGATCATCAGTCCAGAGTTCTGATTTGATTGACACAATCCAATTGTCGATATCATCAAGACACCGGAAAAAACATAAAATATTTTTCTCATGTTAAGGCTCCCAATTTTGCAACCGCAATGAGCGCTGAGATACCCGAAGAAAACATTTTGGGTGCAGAATCTTTGTGTCATCTAGCGAACTCCACGGTTTTAATTTTACTTCAATTTGTGTGTGTTAAGAAACGGCGTTCTTTTTCTTCCATGGTCTGAATGAGATAAAATATATCAGGCCTACCATAATCAGTAAAACTCCCCACCAAATTCCAAAGTGAAGGTTCTCAAGAACGACATGTCTTCCGAACGATGAGAACGCTGCTTCTGCTACACTTGATATGGTGATGATAATCCCGTAAATCAGCAATAAACTGCCGATGAAAAACCATATTGCGACACCTTTATTTTCAACCATTGTCAACTCCTTACCAGAAAATAATGTTTAACACGATAAATACGGCAAACACGACGACCGCCCAGAAAATGGGCCGCTTAACCAGCGGCAGATGACCTTCGGAAGGTATCTCAGTGCAACCACGTACTAAGCCGACAAGCTCGCTCTCGGGTTTAGGCCGTGAGAGGAGACTTACAATTACCGTTACGATTACGCCAATTAAGAAACACCATAATGCACGGAACATGTTTTCCGCCATGGGCTGCGCATAGGAAGAAAGGGCAATGTATTTTATCGCGGCCGGATTGATCTCTACCCACGCCCACATCGCAATCGATGATCCGATTCCGGCAAACAATCCCCAAAATCCCGCCTTAGGAGTTGCTTTTTTCCAGAGCATGCCGAGAAGGACAACCCCAAACGTGGGTGCTACAAAGAAACTGAATAAAGCCTGAACGTAATCCATGATACTTGCGAACTGCTGCACAAGATAAGCTGTGCCGATGCTGATGAGAACACCTATGACAGTGCACCACCTGCCCATTTTGACATAATACTCATCAGTTTGCTCCTTCTTTGTGAAGAAGACATGTGCGGGTCTGTAGATGTCATAAGTCCACACGGTTGCAAACGCACTGACGTTTCCAGCCATGCCAGACATAAATCCTGCTATCAAAGCCGTAATACCGAGTCCCAGCAATCCTGGGCCGGCGTACCTTGCAAGCATGATAGGAAGGACTTCATTGAAACTATGAGCGCCTGCCACATTTCTCGCGACATCTTCAGGAACAAGATGGAATGGAAGCACTGCCAACCCCAACAAACCGGGAAGTATCACGATAAACGGTACCATCATCTTAAAGCCAGCACCAATGATTGGTGCCATCTTTGCAGCTCGCAAATCCTTTGAAGACAAGACCCTTTGAACAACAAGAAAATCCGTCGTCCAGTACGCCATGGAGATGACGGCTCCGAGGCCAAACACGATTCCGATCCAGTTTATCCCCATCGGATTGTCTTTAAAGGAACCGAGAGTGCTCCAGAGATGCGTGTAGTCGCCCACGGGGAAATTCTGATGAATTCTCGCTACCATTCCGTTCCAGCCGCCAGCCTCCACCAAACCGAGTATCGGTATAACGAGAGCGCCCAGCCAGATCAGCATGAACTGCAACACTTCATTGAATATGGCCGAGAGCAGCCCGCCGAGAACGACATAGACCATAACTGTAATGGAAGACACCCAGATGCTGAAATGTAAACTCCAACCCAGGACAACCTTCATCACTAACGCCATGGCGAACATATTGATGCCGCTCATAAGAACAGTCATGAAAGCAAAGGAAACGGCCGACAACATGCTGGCGCTCTCGCCGTATCTCAGTTTCAAATATCCTGGTACGGAATGAGTCTTACTGATATAATAAAATGGCATCATCACGATTGCAAGAAAGAGCATCGCGGGTATCGCACCAACCCAGTACCAGTGCGTCGCTAAGATTCCATACTGGTATGCCGACGCCGCCCAGCCCATTAATTCCAGCGAACCAAGATTCGCTGCAACGAACGAAAGCCCGGCAATCCACATCGTCATCTTGCGGCCCGCCAAGAAGAAATCTTCGCCGGTCTTTGTAAACCTCAGCAGGTAGAAACCTATTGCCAGCACGAATACGAAATAGAAAGCAATAATCAATGAATCGACCCAATCGAGCGAAACCAGGCTCGACGAACTCGCAAGGATCCACCCAATAAATGGTACAACTTCGCTAATCATGAATCTCCCTCAGTTTTTTTGTTTGTTGGAGAAAAGAGAATTGGAAAACGACAAGCGCCATCTGAAATAAACGATGAAATTTCTATGTCAATTCTTCGGCAAAGATGCTTAAACAAGATTCTCAACTGACCTGTTAGTTCCTCTTCATCTTCGGTTGTCAATCGGGCTAAGATTAAGAGAATGCAAAGTTGGAAAACATCCCATTCTATACTTTTTTTCCAAGCTAACAGTATATTTAAGTTTATAAAAAACTATTATTTCCATGTCATAGCCGTCGTCAATACTCGAGATAACCGAAAAACTCGACTAAACTTTAATCGCCTAAAATCGCTATGTTATCGATAACATCGAGGAAAATCTAAGCTAAGTTGAGCCTAATAACAAGGAATTTTGACGTTCGCCAGTCTTTGGATTATTGCTGAATCGACAGATTCCGGGCCGCACGGTTTTATCTTTCAACTCTACCCGAGCCGCTTCCCTTCGCCAGCTTTTCGACCTCATCAATCGAAACCAAATTGTAATCTCCGGGGATTGTCTGCTTAAGACACGATGCCGCAACGGCAAACTCGAGAGACTCTTGGTATCGCTTTTCTTTAGCATGCCATATATCAAGCCGCCTGCAAACGAATCGCCGCCGCCGACGCGATCGACGATTAAGACATCATACCTCTTTGATCGGTAGGGTTGTTTGCAGTCTTTGTCGTCGACCATGATAGCGCTCCACCCATTTCGAGAAGCCGAATAACTCTCGCGGAGCGTGATGGCGACTGCCTTGAAACCAAATTTTTCCTTCAACTTCTGCGCAAGCTCGGAGTAGCCTTTCTCATCAAGCTCGGCTTTATCAACATCGGTCGGTCCCGCTTTAAAGCCGAGACTTTTTTCGGCGTCCTCTTCGTTCGCAATGCATACATCTACAAATTCCATCAACGGGATCATCACCGATTGAGCTTCCTGCGTCGTCCACAACTTAGCACGATAGTTCAGATCGGCGCTGATCGTGACACCATTCTTCCTTGCCGCAGAGCAGGCAGCATTCAATGTCTGTTGAACTTTCTCTCCGAGCGCCGGAGTTATCCCCGTCCAATGGAACCACTTTGCATCTTTGAACACTTTTTCCCAGTCAAGCTCATTTTCGCTAAGATCGTTCACCGCTGAGTCAGCGCGATCGTAGATTACCTTCGAGCCTCGTTGACTTGCGCCAGTCTCGAGGAAATAAATTCCAACTCTGTCTCCTCCCCGGACGATATAGTCCGTCCGCACTCCGTACTTCCGCAGGCTGTTAACGGCAGCTTGACCGATCTCGTGCTTCGGAAGTTTAGAAATGAAGTAGCTGTCAAAACCATAGTTAGCCAAAGAAACGGCGACGTTAGCCTCGCCGCCGCCGAAGTTCACATCGAACTGCTGCGACTGAACAAATCTTGAATAATCCGGAGTAGACAATCGAAGCATTATCTCACCCATAGTAACAACTTTGTCAGCCATGATAACCCTCCGGGTATTTTAAATTGTATATCTTAGATCTTGAATTAAATTATATCTCACTTGGACATCTGCATCAATTCCATGAATGCGCGAAAAGATGCGGTCAAGTAATAAGTTCAATTTAGAAATTAGAATTTGAAATTCAATTCTTCTCGCGCCTTTGAAATACTATCTATTAAGATCATTGCGTTCTCAGTGAGAACCTGATAATTCTCCGAAGCAATCGCATTTTTATCAAGAAGTGCCGTGCCAACTCCGACAGCGCACGCACCGGCTTTGAGCCAGTCGCCCGCATTGGTGAGAGTAACTCCGCCAGTCGGCATCAGCTTAAGATGCGGCAACGGCGTAAGTACACCTTTGAAGAATGCCATTCCGACAACATCGGCCGGAAAGACTTTTACGATGTCTGCACCACATTCGTACGCCGTCTGGATTTCTGTCGGTGTGAATGCACCAGGCATCGCCGGGACCCCATTCTCGTGGGCAATGTCGATAATGCTTTTCTTGAATATCGGGCTGACTACATATTTGGCGCCTGCGTCGATTGCTTTCCGCGCCGTTTCGGGATCCAGCACAGTTCCGACTCCAACATTCATGTAACTTCCAATTTCCCTGCTCGCATTCTCGATTACCCGAATGGCATCGGGGACCGTCATGGTAATCTCTATTCCAGAAACTCCTCCTTTATGTATAGCCTCTGCAACCTTGATAAGTTTCTTTGAGTCAGACAGTCTAACTACCGCAACAGCTCCTGCAGCTATAATTGTCTTTACAATTTGTTCTCTGGTCATACCTGTTCTATTAATCAGTGCGAATAGACGTCATTCAAGCTTGTACGCTTTCTTTGCAAGCTCGTAAGCCAGATCCCTTCCGATCGTCTTCGCTTCCTCCTTCGAGATTATATGTCGTGCCACCATGCCGGCCAAAAAGTTTGAATCCATCCGACGAGCAAGATCATGTCTGGCCGGAATGGACATGAACGCGCGTGTGTCATCGGTGAATCCTACGGTATTATAGATGCCGCCGGTCTCAGTCATGCTCTGGCGATACCTGATCATTCCCTGGATACTATCATGGAACCACCATGGCGCGCCCAATTTAAGAGCAGGGTAATGTCCTGCAAGCGGTGCAAGCTCCCTCGAATAGTTCGTTTCATCGAGTGTAAAGACAACGACAGTAAATTTGGGATTGTTTCCGTACTCGTTCAGAAATTCTCGCATGTTCCGAGTGTACTCAGTTTGAACCGGAATGTCGCCGCCCTTGTCTGCTCCAAATTTATCAAAGATCTTCTTATTGTGGTCGCGCAGCGCGCCAGCGTGTATCTGCATCACGAGTCCGTCTTCAACGCTCATTCGTGCCATCTCCATCAACATATGTGCGACGAATGCCACGGCGTCTTTTTCAGTTGCATCTCCTCTTAAAGCCCGTTGGAAAATCGCGTCGGCTTCACCATCCGACAATCTGTGCGCGTAAGGACTTTCAACACCCTGGTCGGTAGACACCGCTCCGTTTGATTTGAAGTATTCCCTCCGGCTTTCCAGGACTTTTATGTAATTCCTATAATCAGAAACCGTGACCCCTGAGGCATTGCTCAGAGCATCGATCTCTTTTTTCCAATTCGCGGAGAGAATATTCACGGCTGCATCTGGACGAAAACATGGAATGACTCTTCCTTTCCAGCCTGACGCTTTCAATTTCTTATGATCATCCAAATTGTCGGATGCGGCATCGGTAGTGGTCAGTACCTCGATGTTGAATCTCTCGAACAAAGCCCGCGGCAGAAAACTTTTCGTCTGCAGCTTCTTTTGGATGGCAGCATAAATTCTCATCGCATTTTTGGAATTCAATTTTTCTTGAATATCAAAGACATTTGCAAAGGTGTACTCCAGCCATATGCTGCTTGGTGTACCGGCAAACAGATAATAATTGTCGGCGAAAACCTGCCAGATTTTTTTGCGGTCTTTCTCTACCTCGGAGCCATCAACCGATGGCACGCCCAGAGCCTCCAGAGGAATTCCCTGAGAGTACAACATGCGAAATAGATAGTGGTCAGGGATAAATATCAATTTAGTCGGATCAGGAAATGGCTCGTTGTCCGCGAGAAGTTTAGCAGGGACATGACCATGAGGGCTGATCAGAGGCAAACCTCTAACCCCTTTGTAAAGTTCGAAGGCAATCTGCCTGACTTTGGGATCAGGATCGAAAAAGCGATAATCGTTAAGCTTTGAAGTGTTCATTGTCTTGGCCTTATCCAATGCAAAATTAGTTGATCGTTAATTGATACCTGTCTCGATTGTAATCCTCTTTTCCAAAGGCGAGAGAAACCAAATTCACGCAAGCGCCTGCTCTCTTATTTTGACTGGCACAGACTGCATTGTTCTAACAATGGTACTCAGTTTCGGTATGATTGCCCAACTCGGATCCTTTCCAAGAAATTCCGGGGGTACCAATTTTCTCAACTCCATAAAATATCTAACTTTCCATCAAATTACCAAATGGGAAATTATTATCTGGAAAGTCAAAGATCTTCTTTCTCTAGGAACTCAGAAATTCAGAAACAGACCTGATCAACCGGTTTACCGGGCAAAGGCTCGGAACTCTTCAACGAGCAAAGCACAGATGATCCCGGATACTTTTCCCCCACAACTTTTCCGGATCACACCATTCAAATGCGGAAAGGTTCTTCGATGCAGTAACGTAGTACTTGATCTGACTTATGCCGGAGAAATATTCCATCTTGCCTAAAGTCAAATTAGGCTTAATTTTCTGCTCCGAAAGATTTTAAGTTGATCTGCAACTGGTTCAGCCATTTTTCGTAACTTGCCTTGCATTGCTCTGCTTCTCCGGCGGCAGGCTCAACGGTGGCTAAACACTCCAGACCTTTAAACGATTCATCCAACGACGAATGGAATCCTGCACCATACGCCGCAGCTCTCGCCGCTCCCAACGCACCGTCGGTATTATAAAGTTGAATCACCGCACCGCTGAGATTCGAAATCGTCTCCCTGAAAATCTTGCTCAGGAACATGTTGGCCATACCGGCGCGGATAATCTTTGGATCGACAGCCAACTCCTTCATAATATTTATTCCATAATAGAAAGAGAACGCAACGCCCTCGAGCACAGAACGGACAAGATGGTTTCGAGTGTGGATATTGAAATTCAATCCGGAAAAAGATGCGCCGACCTCTAAGTTTGAAAGCATCCGCTCAGCGCCATTTCCGAACGGGAGAAAAGTTATTCCCTCGGAACCGATGGCAACGTCGCCTGCGATGCGGTTCATTTCATCGTATGACACGGATGAATCAAATAAACTTTTTCTTATCCAGCTGTTCGAAATTCCGGTCCCGTTTATGCAGAGGAGAATTCCGAGTCGCTTCTCATCTTTTGTGTGGTTCACGTGAGCGAACGTGTTAACCCTTCCATCTTTGTCAAACTTTATTTGATCACTCACACCGTAAACGACGCCGGAGGTACCGGCAGTCGCGGCAATTTCGCCGGGACGCAACACGTTGAGAGAGAACGCGTTGTTGGGCTGATCCCCAGCCCTATAAGTTACCGGGATACCCTTTCTTAATCCGAGCTCATCGGCTCCTTCCTTCGAGAGAGCGCCTTGATTACCGAACACTGGAACTATGTCAGGAACGAGAGCCTCATCGATGCCCAAATGTCTCAACAGGAAATATGCCGGCTCTTCCGATTCAAAATTCCACATTATACCTTCGGAAAGTCCTTCTGCCGTCGTGGTTATTTCGCCTGTGAGCTTCATCGCAATGTAGTCACCAGGCAGCATGAACTTGAAGGTCTTCTTGAAAATTGAAGGCTCATTCTCGATCACCCATTTGAGCTTGGATGCCGTGAAATTTCCCGGAGAGTTTAGCAGGAACCTGAGACACTTATCTTTTCCCACTTCATCGAATGCTTTGTTACCGATCCCTACCGCCCTACTGTCGCACCATATGATCGACGGTCTCAAAACGCTTTTCGTCTTATCGACCAAAACGAGACCGTGCATCTGGTAAGTAATGCCAATCGCCGAGATATCGGACGCGGACGCCCGAGTTGCCGAGAGAATTTCCTTGGTGACATTTTTTACTGCGTTCCACCATGTATCGGGATTCTGCTCTGCCCAACCGGGTTTGGGCGAATCAATCCTCATCTCATCCTTCGGAAATGTGCCACTCGCGACAGCTTTACCGGAATCAACATCATACAGAGCAGCTTTGATGGAAAAGCTGCCGAATATCATACCCAACAGTCATCATATATCTTGGAACTCCTTAGAGGTTTTGAGATAAAATTTCAAAAAAATCCATTTATTTTAGCTGTAAATATCCTAAATAATCCCGCAAAAGACAATACCTTCTTTCGGGGATAGGGGCATAGAAATCGGAAGATAAAGATGCGAGATGTTTTGGTAAGGCGTTGAGAGGACGACAGATGCTGGATTATCGAGGAAAAATAAGATTTTCGTAAATTTTTCACCAGACAGGTGAATGACGAAAAGGGACAGAAGTACCACCATGGAACCGAAGTTAGAACCAACAGAAGAAATGCTAAAACAAATACTTGACTTTGTTAATATTATTAATTATTTTACAATCGTGTTTACTTACATTTACTAATAGGTTGGAAAATGGACGAAAAAATTTTAACACCAGAAGAAAGTCTCTTATTAATTACAAAAACAATAGAAGAGACTAAAAAAAGACTTGAAGAAAATGGCCACATAATTATTTTGTGGGGCACTTTGACGTTTATTGTATTTTTAAGTCAGTATGTTCTTGTATTTTTGGGATTATACAAGATATTTGACATAATGTGGACTTGTATTTTATTTCCGCTTGGGGCGATCTATACATTTATATATTATAGGAGAAAAATAGAAAAGAAGAATAATCCCACGACTATCATTGGAAGGACAATAGGAACAATGGGATGGGTGTTTGGTGTGAATCTTATGATATTAGGTTTTGTTTTTGGGCATCAACTTGATAAAGCCGCTGCCCCAATATTCTTAATTCTCTTTGCTTTGTTTATAATTATGACTGGAATATCCCTCAAATTTAAACCTCTTACAATTGGCGGTATCTTACTGAATTTAATTGGATTTGGTACTTTCTTAATTAATACAGATTATTATGGGCTTAGCATGATGATAGGATCGGTAGTAGGATTAATTGTACCAGGAATACTACTCAATAAAGCAAATAGAAAAGAACATGTTTAACGATTTAGATCCCATATTACACTCGCAGCTTCGTTTGTCAATTGTTTCTATTTTGATGACAGTAGATGAAGCCAATTTTACTTTTATAAAAGATACTACAAGGGCTGCTGCCGGCAACATAAGTATACAGATAAAAAAATTGCAGGAGGCAGGTTATGTTAAAGTCAAAAAAACATTCAAAAATAATTATCCGAATACTACTCTATCAATTACAAGTAAAGGAATAAAAGCATTCGAGGACTATGCAAATAATCTTAAAAAATATATAAATCCCCCAAAATAATTTTTTTGCCAACTAGGTTAATATTATTAACTACTTAAGAGGAGTAACCATGAAAACTACAATATTTATCTTAGTGATTTCCATCCTGATGGGATTCAATTGTACTTATAATAGCCCGCAAAAGTTTGCCGAATTAAGAGATTCGGTATTTTCAAGATTTATTAAAATAAATGAGGATACAACAAACTTTGAGGATTGTATAATAATAGAACCATTTAATAAAGTTTTGATGGGTACTTCTATTAATATCAAGTTAGATAATTTGCCACAAAATAAAAATATTACATTACACGCCTATCGTAGAAATTGGGAAGGTCTTATTTATTCATTCGCCTGCTTTAAGACTGATAGCAAAGGGCAAATACAACTAAATAAAGATAAACCAATATCAGCAACTTATTCAGGTGTCGATTCTTTGGGTATTTTTTGGTCTATGACAAAACCAACCTATACAAATGAAGAGTTACCATTTGAAATAAAAAGTCTGAAATTGAATACGATATATTTTCAATTAGAAGTAGACGGAAAAATAATTTCAAAAGAAGAACTTCAGCTAATTATAGAAACACCTGATATTAATTGTGAGGAAATAAGAAATAAAGATATGGTCGCAAATTTTTATTATCCCAAAAATAAACAAAACTTACCACTTATAATTATGTTAGGTGGTTCGAATGGTGGAATTAGAGAAGTAGATGATCGTGCTAAAATAATTTCTTCTCATGGTTATGCGGTCCTGGCCTTAGGTTATTTTGGTGTGGAAAATCTTCCACAGAGACTTGAAAGAATACCTGTTGAGTATTTTTTTAACTCAATTAATTGGGCCAAAGAAAAACAATTCATTGATACTAATAAGATTGTAATTTTAGGCGTTTCAAAAGGTGGAGAAGCTGCTTTATTGGTAGCATCCATGCGTAGAGATATTAAAGGTGCAATAGCATTCGTACCAAGTAATGTAAGATGGCAGGGAATACCCGATGGACCTAGTTTTACTAGTAAATCATCATGGACATTAAATGGTAATGATCTTCCTTACCTTAAGTGCAGCTTTAGCTTTTCGTTTTTTTGGAAATTTATCTGCAAATCTAAACAGATAGAAATGCGTGAAATCTTTAAACCTATTATTACCGAGGATAAATCAAAAATTGACCCTGCACTTATTGAAGTTGAAAAAATAAACGGTCCCATTTTACTCGTTGCGGGGAAAGATGATAAGGTATGGCCATCTTATGATATGTGCCAAATGATGAAAAATCGATTAGATAGCTTAAAATTTGAGCATCAAATTGAGTGTTTAAATTATGATAATGCCGGGCATTTTATTTTTGGACCAGATCTAATGCCAACTATAGATTATAAATATCAGCAAGTAGCAGTGGGAGGTAGGGATTCAGAGAATTCTGCTGCACAAATTGATTCATGGAATAAAATGATTGGTTTTCTTCAAACATATTTTCCTGCAGAATAACATTATAAACTACTTAAAAGGATTAATTATGAAAACCACAATATTTATTTTAACGATTTCCATCCTGATGGGATTTAGTTATGCTCAAAATGGTCCACAAAAGCCTGATGGACAGATTCTGAAAAACACATTTAACAAAGACAGCATTTCGGTATTAGACTTCTATCGTCAGTATAGTCCATATACCGATCCGGGAGAATATGCCTATTTGTACAAGAACCTTCCTGATTCGTTGCCAGCGCTTTGCAGTCTCATCAAATCCCAGTCTATTCATCCCTTTGCCGAATTACCTCAATATCGTGATCGAATTCCCAAGGAGAGATGGAACGAGTGGCTAACGACGTTTCCAACAGTTCAATCGATATTGAAAGGTCTTCTATCCTATGATTCCAGAGGGTTCGTGAAAGATCGGAAAGTAGAAAATCGATTAATACTAGGTTGCAGGGAAAATGCAATCTTACTGGCATCAATACTTA
The DNA here is from genome assembly GCA_963703215.1 of uncultured Bacteroidota bacterium. Classification (GTDB taxonomy): domain Bacteria; phylum Bacteroidota; class Ignavibacteria; order Kryptoniales; family JAKASW01; genus JAKASW01. The sequence continues at coordinate 304,350 of OY969800.1, forward strand.
AATATCGAGGGATTCCTGCCAGGGTCCGTGCTGGACATGCCGCATACCTGGAGCCTGGTCTTCATTTGAGCCACACCATCTGTGAAGTCTGGAATGAACACGACAAACGCTGGATGCTTGTGGATCCCAGCACAGGTATGGTTGATTTTAGCAGAGAAGAATTCGACTTCAGTAACGACCTATGGCTAAAACTGCGAAAAGGGGAAATAAATCCTGACCTCTATATGGCACCCCCAAATTATAGGGGATTAGTTTCAATAGTAGGGAAAATTAGCCCGGATCTGTCATCGTTACTTGGAACCGAGTTTACACTCACTCAATATGCGCCAATGATGGAGTACGTCTTCAAAAACAACAACCAGTTACCAAAAGAACAAACAGAAATCCTGGACAGAATCTGCGAATTGATGAAGTCAATCGATGCCGATAACCTTTCGAAACTACAAGAGATTTACAATAATACTCCTGAGATTCAAATGACAAAGACATTCGAACTAAATATAGAAGTATCAGAGCTTAGCCCGAAGCCTGAGAATACGTCATCGAATAAACCCAACATTGAATTTGTGGATATACCGGCAGGAACATTCACCATGGGAAGTCCTTCTTCAGAAAAGGGAAGAAAAGATGATGAGGTACAACATCAGGTCACACTGAGCGCTTTCAAGATGGGCAAATATCTTGTGACATTTGACCAGTATGATTCATTCTGCGAGGCCACAGGGAGAGCCAAACCTCGGGGATTTAAACGTGGAAAAATGCCCGTGTCGCAAATAACATGGTACGATGCCAATGCATTTGCCGAGTGGATGGGTTGCAGGCTGCCGACAGAAGCTGAGTGGGAATATGCTGCGCGTGCAAATACCACCAGTACTTTTTATACAGGTGATAACCTTGCATCCGATCAGGCATATTTTAATCACAAATCAGGAATGGAAGCTATGCCCGTTGGAAGTTTTCCGCCGAATGCCTTCGGATTATATGATATGCACGGCAACATGGGTGAATTATGCAATGATTGGTACGGTGAATACGATTTGAAAGATACATTAAATCCCAAGGGACCAGGATCTGGTGGACAAAAAGTTCTTCGTGGTGGTGGATTTTGGGTTTCAGCACAGGAATGTCGGTCAGCTAGCCGTGTTGGTGTTCCTCCAGGAAACAGGGGTGCTGGAATTGGTTTTAGGATTGTAAAAGATGAATAATTAATAAAACTTAAAATACGACACTCAGCACGCTGTATGTGCCGTACCCTTTGGGACAAGGCACATACAGCCAAACATAATTATAAATGGAATAATAAATTGTATATATTATGATTCCCATAAGTTCCTGTGCATGATGATAATACATCTTCAAATTTTCTATACACAAAGAAAAACATCCCTGCACCAATATCTTATCACCTAAATCGGATTCCAGGCAATGCTTCTTTGATTCTTGCGAGAAATTGTTTGACATCCGGAAAGAATCGGATAACCACCGTGAGTAAAACTACGCGGTTATCCTACACGCGCCCCGTCGCATGAATTCATTAACGTTGTTAAGAATGCACCGGCTCCTTCTCAATTTCTCCATCATATTTCCAAGCTAGCAGACCTCGTTTCTCGTAGGAGGTATGAAGCAGGCTGTGAGAAATGTGCCCCAATGGCTCTTTCAGAAATTCCTTGTAAATCGCAGCGATCTCCGGATTCTCATGCGACTTTCGAATTGGCTTACCTGCGTCTTCGGCATAGATAGATTCTGTGCGCTTCTTTCTGATTTCTAAAGTCGTCGGAATCGGTTGTCCGCCGCCGCCGATACATCCGCCCGGGCAAGTCATAACTTCGATGAAGGAGTATGGCGATTCTCCTTTTTCGATTTGGTCAAGAAGTTTACGGGCATTCTTCAGCGTATGTGCTACTGCAACTTTTATTTTTGTGCCCTTCATATCGACTTCCGCCTCCTTGATTCCTTCCATCCCACGGACGGCAGTGAAGTTTATGTTCGGAAGAGGAGTGCCAGTCACAACTTCGTACGCAGTCCTGAGAGCAGCCTCCATCACGCCACCGGTCGCTCCAAAGATCACTGCAGCTCCAGTCGATTCTCCAAGCGGATTGTCAAATTCTTCCGAAGGGAGAGAGGGAAATTGAATCCCTGATTGCTTGAACATTCGCGCAAGCTCTCTCGTCGTGAGAACGTAATCAACATCGTAGAACTCGTCGTCATCTGACCATGATGTTTTCTCTTTCCAATAAGCAAATGCATGCATCATCTCGGGCCGCTTTGCTTCATATTTTTTTGCGGTACATGGCATAATCGAAACGACAACCATCTTTCGCGGATCTATTCCGGTCTTTGCTGCGTAATAAGTTTTCGCAACCGCACCGAACATTTGCTGCGGGGATTTGCAAGTAGAGAGATGGTCAAGCGAATTCGGGAAGAAGTGTTCGATGAATTTTATCCACCCCGGTGAACAGGAAGTGATCATTGGTAAGACGCCGCCTTTGGTAAGGCGATTGATCAATTCGTGTCCTTCTTCCATGATCGTCAGGTCGGCGGCAAACTGTGTATCGAAAACTTTATTAAAACCGAGTCGGCGCAAACCTGCGACCATTTGCCCGGTAACGAGGGCTCCATGGCCCATGCCCATAGCCTCACCGATGCCGACGCGAATTGCCGGAGCGGTTTGCACAATAACAACTTTGTCGGGATTCGAAATTTCCTCGAACACCCTGTCGGTGTCATCCTTTTCCACGATTGCCCCGGTCGGACAGACAAGCGCACACTGTCCGCAATTGGTGCATGCGACATTTCCGAGTCCTTTATCCAGGTAAGTTGAGACTTTGGCTTTATTCCCGCGCCTCGTAAAATCGATTGCATAAACAGTTTGAACGGTCGAGCATACCGCTACGCACCTTCCACACAAAATACATTTGTTCGGGTCTCTGATAATAGAAGGCGATGTCAAATCAAGTTCTTCTATCGGTCTCGTCCTGACAAACCTGTCATCCTTGACTCCCAGGTCGGCGGCAATTTCCTGTAATTCACAATTCTGATTGCGGAGACAGGAGAGGCAATCTTTGGGATGATTTGCAAGGAGCAGCTCGACGTTCGTTTTTCGTGCATCCCGGATCCGAGATGAATTCGTTGTAATCTCGATTCCATCGCGGACGCACGTCGAACACGAACGAACAAGGGATCGTGCTCCCTTGACCTCAACTATGCAGACGCCACAAGAGGCATTTCGAGAAATGCCTTCAAGATAGCACAGTGTCGGTATTTTGATCCCTGCGGCTGCACAGGCATCGAGGATCGTCATTCCATCCGGCGCTTGATAATCATTGCCGTTAACTTTTATGTTCACCATCTTAGTTTCCATGAAAAATTCTCCTTCAGATATATGGACAATCGAATATTGTCCCACTTTTAATCTTCACTAAAAGAACCTTCGGTCTGGTCCACACACTTCACGTCGCAGCGCAGACACCGTGCTGCTTCTTCGAGTGCTTCTTGACCGCTCAAACCTGTCAGCACTTCCTGGAACGTTAATATTCTCTCCATGATGGCAAGCTTCTTCGGTTCCACTTTCTTAACCGCTTCAGGTTCGGCTGGTACTTCATCCTTATACTTAAATTCTCTGAACAGGTGGTGGAACCGTTTCTCTTTCATCAGATCGAAATCAATTGCCTCCGCCGCACTTCTTGCAATTCCCATAGCTTCGGAAACTGTTGCCGGACCGCTGACTGCGTCCCCGCCGGCATAAACCTTAGGAACATTAGTCCGGTAAGCCGGCTGATGCGCCCTTATCGTTCCGTTCTTTCGAACCTCCAATCCAATCTCCTTTGCGGGTTCGAAATCAACTTTCTCGCCGACGGCCAGAATTACCATGTCGCATTCCACCACAGCTGTCTCACCCGTATCTACCGGTTTCTTTCTGCCAGCGCTATCGAAGCCATCGAGTTTCATCTTATGAATTTCAAGTCCCGTGACTTTTCCTCTTGCGTTGCCGACGATTTTACTCGGAGCCGACATGAACATGAACCTTATGCTCTCATCCATCGCGTCACCGATTTCGTGAGAATTAGCCGGCATCTCATCTTTGTCGCGGCGATAAACTATCGTGGCATCGGAACCAAGTCTCAAACAAGAACGTGCAACATCTATTGCCACGTTGCCAGCGCCGACGATGACGATCTTTTTTCCAATCGAGAGTTTCTTTCCAAGAGCAAATTTCTCAAGAAATTCATATCCCTCGAGTACTCCAATCAAATCTTTCCCGGGAATGTCTAACTCAATATCTTTCTGAGCACCAACCGCTACAAACACGGCGTCGTTTTGTTTTTGAAGTGCCCTGAACTGAATATCCTTGCCGATGCGCGTGTTGAAAACGAACTTGACTCCTAACTTTCTAAATAGCTCAAGTTCCTTATTCAAAACATCCTTCGGAAGACGATACGCCGGGATTCCGTATTGCAAAATCCCGCCGGCCTTCGCATGACTGTCGTAAACTGTGACACTATGCCCGAGCCGAACGAGATAATATGAGGCAGTCAAACCAGCGGGACCACCACCGACAATAGCAACCTTCTTCCCTGTTGGTGAGAGTTTCTCTTTAATCAATCTCTGATAAATTTCTTTCTCTCTGCCCATCTTGTACATCGTGTCGGCAAGATAGCGATGAATTTCTCCCTGCGACACCGCGTCGTCGATCATGTCACGGCGGCAACGCATCTGACAATGGAAATAGCAAATTCTGCCGACTGTACCAGGAAGTGGATTGTCACGCAACGTCAGCTCAAACGCCTCTTCGATTCTTCTTTCTTTCAACAATTGCAAATATCCGGGGATATTCATGTGCAATGGGCAGCTATTTTCGCAAAGCGCCATGAATAGATTCTCACATACACCCGCTTTGCATCGCTTCTGATTTATGTGTCTTTCATATTCATCACGGAAATATTTTAATGTCGTCAGTACCGGATTCGCACTGGTTTGGCCTAAGCCGCAAAGTGCAGAATCTCTGATCACGTATGCCAATCTTTCAAGCGTATCCAGATCATCCATCGTGGCTTCGCCGTGCGTGATTTTGTTGAGAATGGCCAAAGCCTGAGAAAGTCCTTCGCGGCATGGTGTACATTTCCCGCACGATTCGTTATGAGTAACCTCAACAAAATACCTCGCGACATCCACCATGCAATTATCCTGGTCCATTACGACCATTCCACCAGATCCCATGATGGTGCCAAGCTTTGTCAGCGATTCGTAATCGACAGGAGTATTAAAATGTTCCACGGGAATGCATCCTCCAGATGGGCCGCCAGTTTGCACTGCACGAATTTTCTTTTTGCTTCCTGTTCCTTCACCCATCTGGTAAATAATATTTTCAAGCGGAGTACCGAGCGGCAATTCAACTAATCCCGTGTTTTTCACTTTGCCGACGAGGGAAAACACTTTTGTGCCAGTGCTGTTCGGAGTTCCAAATTTTGCGAACTCATCGCCGCCGATCGTTACGATTAGGGGTACGTTGAACCAAGTCTCAACGTTATTAATGTTGGTTGGCTTTCCCCATAACCCTTTTTGCGCTGGATAAGGCGGGCGTGCAATCGGACGACCTGCCCTTCCTTCGATTGACGCAATCAGGGCGGTCTCTTCGCCACAAACAAAAGCTCCAGCACCTTCCACGTGGATCAAATCGAAGTTGAACGTCGAACCGAAAATATCCTTGCCAAGCAATCCGCATTCTCGTGCAGCGGCAACGGCTTTCTTGAACCGCTCGACCGCGAGTGGATACTCAGCTCGAACGTACATGACTCCTTCAGGCGCACCCATGACATACGCACCGATTAGCATCCCTTCTATCAATGCCTGCGGGTCACTTTCAATTTCATTGCGATTCATGTACGCACCAGGGTCGCCTTCGTCCGCATTACAAATAATATATTTCTTGTCTGACACGGCTTTCTTCATCATTTCCCACTTGATGCCGGTCGGGAATCCAGCTCCACCGCGTCCACGCAATTTTGATTTCTTGATCTCCTCTAGCACCGAATCAGGATTCATCTCAGTCAGCGATTTCAGCAACGCGCTGTAACCGCCGATCGCGATATATTCTTCTATATCTTCGGGGTTAATCAGTCCAGCTTCACGGAGGACGATTTTTTTCTGTCCTTTGAAAAATGGGATTTCATTCCAAAGTGGTACATTAGGAAGCCCTGCTCCGAATTCGATCCCTGAAGTAAAGAAATTCCACTTCTCGATCCTGCAAAGCGCTTTCTTAGTTGGCATCAAGCCCTTGTTCAGACTATCGACAATCTTCTCCGCGTCTCTTGGAGTAACTTTATGTAAAATGACTAGCGGCATTCCCGGTAAATAACAATTGACTAGGGGCTCTTCCGCGCAAAAGCCGAAGCAGCCGGTTATGGAAAGCTGGATCTTTGCATGCTTGGCCTTTATGGCATTCTGAAAACTCTCGTAAACTTCCCTTGCTCCATTCCCGATTCCGCACGTTCCCATCCCCACAGAAATCCTAGGAACATCCGCCACAATTTTCTTCAGCCCTCTTTGCCTGACCGCCTCAAGAGTTGTACCATCAAGTATCTTCATGGATTTTTCCTCCCTTTGCTGATCTTGCTCATCAATTTCTTCAGCTTCGCAGTGGTCATGTCACCATAAATGTTCCCGTCAACGGCAACGACCGGAGCAAGTGCGCATTGCCCGAAACAGGCAACCGTCGAAACAGTGAATCTATTGTCTGAAGATGTGAAACCGGATTCTCCAGATTCTAGTGCGCTGCTGCCGCCTAGTACTAACCCGAGATCGTCAAGGAGCACCTTGGAACCTTTCGTGTGACACGCCGTTCCGCGACAAACCGTGACAGTATGCTCGCCCTGCGGTTTGAGATTGAAGAAGGAATAGAAGGTGACCACGTTGTAGATTCTGGAGAGAGGGACACCAGTTTTCAGTGCAATGTGGTTCAGAGCGTCTTCGGAAAGGTATTTTTGATCGTTCAGGAGCTGAGTCTCCTCGAGTATCCCCAAAAGCTCACCCTGCCGACCTTTATGTTTTGCAACGACGGAATCGATTTCTTGAATGAAACCATTGTTTCCGCGAGGTGGACTCGCGGTTGATTCTCTTGACATTGTTTGCGCCTCGTTCATACCAACTCCTTTTATTATTTCACTTACCTTTTCTTTCCATGTTCATTGCATCTCCTCTTATGCAAAAAAGAAGAGCGAATGACCAAGTGCTTATAAATTTAGAATGGGATTCGAAAAAATTTTTTAAGGCGGCCCGCTGACTGTATTCAATACCGTAATCATTTTTGCATACCTAATAATTTAATTTACCGAAAATATATTTTAATAGAGTTAACAGAAAATATCGTTGTTATTTTAGCAAAAGGGAAAATAAAAATCAAGAACAACAGACATGAAGTGCGATGCGGTAGAACAATGAATTCTGAATAAAAACTGGCTCTCACTTTTCTGCCGTTCACCCGTCAGTTATTTAGTCCTAAAATCGCAGTGCGTTTTGCTATTACATTTTTTTTTACGAATTTATATGGTAACCATTAGCGTGGGAATTCATGAAAAAATTCTTAATAACTGCAATGTGCCTTACTGTGTCGATGCGCGCACCGGTGTCGTCTGCAAAGTCGATAACCCTGAAAGGAAAAATTGTCGATGGATCAACAGGTCTTCCCATAAGCGGCGTCCGCGTGGTTCTGCGCGAGTTACAAAAAGAGACCATCTCCGACAGCAGCGGACTTTTTACATTCACATTAGTCGAAGCAGGCACTTATCTCTTATCGTTTGAGCATCCAGCATATGTCCGATATGAGAGCGATATTTTCGCAACTGACACTCTCCTATTCAGTCTTGATCCATTGGTTTTCCATGCCCCGGAAATAATAGTGACAAGCACGAAAGGGAGGGTTTCTTCCAATATCCAACCGGTTCCAACTGTTGTAGTTGACGGGAAGGCACTTCCAGAAACCGGTGCTCGAACAGTCTCCGATGCCTTGCGTGAGGAACCGGGCATTGCTTTGGTGCGTGATGGAATGTGGGAAACCGATGTTTCTATTAGAGGATTGAGCAGAAATGACATTGTCATGCTGGTCGACAACACTCGACTCGAAACCGCTAACGATATTGCTACCGCCCTTTCTCTGATAAATCCCTTCGACATCGATCATATCGAAGTCATAAAAGGTTCAAACTCAGCCCTTGCTGGAACAGGAGCATTTGGTGGTGTCGTAAATTGCATTACAAAGTCTCCATCTTACTCCGATCAGGTTCACTATGGTGGAGAATCGCTGCTTCAATACGAATCCGTCAACCGCAGCAAAGCAGAATACTTTGCAGTTGAAAGTGGATCGGAGAATTTCAAGTTTCGCGGCAGCGAAGAATACAGAAACGCCGGGAACTACGAAACGCCCATGGGTGAAGTGCCAAACTCTCAATATATGGATTTTGGTTTGACTGGAGATGCTGGCGCAAAATTTTGCGGCAATCATTCGCTTGATCTCACCTATGAACGTTTCCAGGCGGAAGACACCGGAATCCCCGGCGGTTCATCGTTTTCCCAAAACGCTTCTGTGAAATACACCCTGGCACGACGTGAACTTTACAAGATGGAATATTCTATCCCGGACATTAGCAATATTTTTCCAATGCTGGTCTTCCGCGCGTCGCGACAAATAATCCAGCGGAATGTTCAAGTAATTCAAGACTCTACCCTAACCCTGACGCCACATGCCACCCATAACACAAATTCGTTTCAGATTGAAGGTTCGATTGTGCCCGCGACAGGCCACTTCCTTACTGTCGGCATCGAAGCATGGCAGCGAGACTTAGACAGCAAGAGAGAACGATACAATTACAGCAGCAATACTGTCCTCGAAGAAGCACCGCTTCCGAATTCCTCATTTGGCAGCGCCGGGATTTACGCACAGGACGAATGGCAGCTAACACCGCAAGTCACCACGGTAGTTCTTGGCGGTCGATATGATTTTATTCTAGTCCACAACGATCTGACGGTAGATACTCTCTGGATACAAAATTCAAGCGGACAAAAAATTGTTCCGACGAACGAAAATATTCTTTGGCCCGCAAATACGAGTAACTCAGCAAGCTGGAACACTAATCTCGGAATTCATCAACGCATTTGGGAATCTTTGAACACATCGTTTCTGTTTTCGACGGCGTTCCGTTCACCGTCGTTAGAAGAACGTTATCAATACTTGAACAATGGCGGCTCAGTTCACGCGGGCAATCCCAATCTTCAGCCGGAAAAGAGCGTCTGCTTCGATGTCGGATTACAGTGGCACACTTCATTAATGCGATTAAACGGAGATATTTATTACAATTCATTTAGAGATTTGGTCTCTGAAGTGCTCGGAACATTTGAAGGAAGTCCAGCTTATGTTAAGACAAACATTGGCCAAGCAAGGATGTACGGTTACGAGTTGGCTCTCGGAATAGACGCTTCATCTCATATCATTTTTGAATCCGCAGTTTCCTTCGTTCGGGGCGAGGATACGAAGGATCACACAAATCTGTCCCAAATTCCTCCGCTTAATGGAAGTGTCTCCATCAGTTATATCGTCGACAAGTTTGGGACAATCAATTCAAAATTAGAAGGCGACGCCAGTCAGAGCTTTCTCGGTTCTGGTGACACCCGAACCGCAGGATATGTACTCATAGACGCTGGGTACAACAGCATTCCCATTCCACTCGACGGGCCATTCTTGACAATCGATTGCGGAATACAAAACCTTGCGGATCGAGCTTACATGAACTTCCTTTCAACTGCTCGGGGAGAAATAAAATATGAACCGGGCAGAAACGTATTTGTCACCGCTTCTTTCCACTGGTAATACCACGAGGATTTCTCTTTGAAAATATTTGGACTCGGATTGCACGGGAAAAACAGATTCCAGCGAACAAATCTATTCCATACAATTGCATCTGTGGTAACCCGTCCCACCCGTGCCATCAGTGTTCCATCTTCCATTTCCCTATGAGCTGGTTATCTCTCGCGTTCATTTCTGCTCTACTTTCCGCTGCGGCTGCTGTAACCCAAAAAAGAATCCTATTCAAGATCGACGCACTGACATTTTCATTCTTACTGTCGGAAGTGATAATGATAATCTCCTTCGGCGCATTTTTTATTGTAGATCTAACGGCAATCTCCGAAACAACGCTGGCGATAATTATCTTCAAAAGCATCATCAATGCATTTGCGTTTGTGCTCGTGATGATGATGTTGGAACGTGCAGATATAAGTGGGACACTACCTCTCCTTGCATTGACACCGGGCGTCACGGCTATTCTGGCATTCCTCGTAATCGGCGAGACAATCGCTCCAATTGAAATATCCGGACTTATTCTGATGGTCGGCGGAGTTTTACTGCTTGAGCGAAAGCCAACCGGTCTCGGAAATCTGAAGGCACAGTGGTACATCTGGACGGCTTTGCTGCTGTTTGCGATCTCGGCAGTGATGGATAAGATGCTGGTAAGCGGCTACAAAACACCCCCAATCGTCATTCTATTTTACCAACATGTTGTTTTCTTATTCGTGTACGCGATTATGTTTTATTGGACGAAACATTCTATCCGCCGGATGCTCACAAGAGAATATGTGCCAGCACTTCTCCTGATCGTGGCTGTTGCACTATTCACTCTTGGATATCGATTCACACAATTGGAGGCGGTAAAGGCTGGTAATGTTGCCATGGTACTTGCGGTCAAACGTACCTCGGTCTTTTACGCGTCGCTCGTTGGAGGAAAAATGTTCAGCGAAAGAAATCTCACTGTCCGGCTTGTCGGTGCGGCAGTCATAATCGCCGCCGGCTTCGTCATCCTCCGCAACGTAGCATGAACATCTCCCCACAGTTGGAATCCAATTTCACACCGGGCTGTGATATCGCACAATCTGCCGACATACTCTTAATATGTGATCACTGCGAGACGAAGGTTCAATATCTCTTTCGAATGCTGACGGGATTTTAGGTGTCTTTGCTCAACCGCTTAAAACCGCGTCTCAAGATTCCGAAGGCTACTCGTGCAAAAATGAGGCCAGCCATTGATTGTATAAAAAGCGAAAACCAAAAATCGACGGGATCACTCTCTCTGGAGGGCGAAACGAAATAAGGAAAATCAGCATGGATCCAGAAACCTACACCCTTGTTGAAACTCGTCACGACAAAACAAAACAACCATGAAGCCGCAGCTAGAAAAAAGTATCCCAGCATCGTGACCATAATCCAAAGCAATCCAAACCCCTTCGATGCTTCACGCTCAAGGCCAGACTTCTCTTTCCGTCTCTTTTCTTTGTAGAGGAGGCTATAATAGATGTCTCGGGATGTCTGATTTGCCAGCGTGTCGTAGGCTTTTCGCAGCTCAGCGACGTGTTTCTCTTTCGCTCCACCATCTTGCTCTGCGATTTCCAACTCGGCTATTCTGTTCAGATATGCCTGACGGATTTCTACGTCTGTCGCGCCGGGTGAGATTCCAAGAATTTCGTAGTAATTCATAAATTCGTTTCTTGTTGAGACGCTGCTTGTTTTCGTCAAAGACCCAAATGGACGCTCACCCTGGCCGCTGTATTATTACCGGCTGCACAAAATATTAAGGCGTGTGTCGCGGAAAGTCAAGCGTAATGATCTGTTTTTACCGGTCATCCCTGTGAACCATCTGCGGCGAAAATGAAGGGAGACATACTGAAATATATTCCGCGCCTTCTGGATAAGGAGTACTGTACTGAACCCACTCGCCATGATGTGCGATTATCGCCTGACTCGCCGTGACTTCGAAAACCCCTGTCTTTGTCGTAACACATAATGTCCCACGGAGAACGACCGTGTACTCATCAAACTCCGGTGTCTGACCCGGTTCGATCCAACCTTCTGGGCTTTTCATCTTTGCTATGCTCACTGTGGTGGTCTTTGAGTTCACATTACCAATGAACTCTTCGATGATTTTGGGCTTGTTACCCGCAGCCTCGACTATAGTTGGGGACTTTATGATTGTTGGCATTTTGCTTTGCTTTCTTATTTCCTGAATATGTGGTCAACGTGTGACCTTGATAACAACGATTGTCAGGTCATCCGCCAACGGCTTTTCGCCTCCCCAGGATTTACCATCCTCGAAAAGTTCACGAATGATCTCCTCGGCAGGTTCCTTTGCATGATTCTTCAGTGACTTCACGATACTCTCGACGCCGAATGTCTCAAGCACGTCGTTGAACACCTCAAGCAGGCCATCGCTTGCCATCGCCACAATATCCCCAGCGGAAAGCGTGATGGACCTGCTCGCATACGGAAAATTGGATACAGCCCCGAGCGGCAGCGCCTTGAGCACAACTTGCTCGCACTTTCCTGACTCGCTCCTATAGACAAGTAGCGGCGGCATGCCCGGCGGAGCTATAATTAAGCGTTCTTCCGTCGATACGCGCGACTGCTAGGCACATTGTCAGCATGTGCAAATCCATCCGCTTGATTGCTCGATTTGCAGAGATCAAAATATCTTTGACGTCTTCAGTGGCCGAGAGGATGTTGAGCAACCCCTTCGTTGCCGTCACCATGTTCCCCGCTTTCAAGCCATGCCCGGTGGCGTCGCCAAGTGCAACCGTGAGAGCGCCGTTTTCGGACACGAAGAAATCATAATAGTCGCCTCCGACTTCCGTGGCGGTCTTCATGAAGGCGGCGATATCCAGTCCCTTGAGTTTCGGGACTTCCTTCGGAAGCAACGAGAGCTGCAGCTCGCGGGCAGACTCAAGCTCTTTTGTCTTGCGGTCATTCTCAAGTTCAATCGCCGTCCGCTCAAGTGCAAGCTTGTTCGCGGTGCGTTCCTGCTCGATGGCTTTCTCAGACAATTCCCTGACGTTAATCAATTGCGCTTCCAAGTCCCTGTTTACTCGCGCGAAATTATACGAAAGGAAAACGGACATCGAGACAGCAAGTCCTATCATTCCGTAAACATACAGTTGGGTTGTTCCGAACACGCCGGGAATAACGGAATAATCCACAAGGATCTGGAGAATGATGAAGATGGCCATAAATAAAAAGCCAACTAGCACGATCCAACCTCCATGAAGTGCTTTAGTGTTCTTTCTGAAACTTGCGAAAACTATTTCAAGGAGTGTGAGCCCGAAGAAAACGTAATTCACTGTCGTAAGGAACATGCCACCGTAGCCGGCGACCACCATCAGACAAACGAGACAGAACATTCCCAAGAAAAGCCAGAACCTCTTCGGCAGCTTGACATGAGTCAATTCGTAACTTACCAGCAGCCCGAAAAAGATCGCCACCGCATCCGAGAGACTATTTAGCTTAGTATTATAGGATGATCGAGCTGACATCAACGATCACGTTCCGCTCGTAATTGAAGTAGGTGAGGCCGGCAAATCCTAACATGCAAAGCGCATAATACAGATTTTGTCTCTGTTTCCTGAAGAAGCCATATAAAGAAAGATGCAGAAAGAATAGAATGAGCGGGATCAAGGTGAAAGCTATCTGGCGCGTCGCATCTTCCCTGACTCGAGGTGCATCCCTGAACGCCTTGTTCAGTTCATTGACGTAAATTACGAAGCCCGGGAAGTATCCCATCTTCATCAGGCCATGCGAATTGTAATTCGCGTAACGCACTGCGATCAATTGATCGTATCGTGGATCGACCTTGAATTCCTGCCACCATGACATGGCGTTAGGAGTGGTTGTGGAGTCAGATTGTCCGACCTTGCCAAAAGAATACAGAAGTCTCCCGTCGTAGTATATTTGCGACGCGCCCAATTCTATTATGCGAATCGCAAGCGTCGTGTTCCAGATTGACGAATCGACATACATGTGAAATCTGAACCAACCTATCCCGTCCCACTTTCGGTCTGAAGGCTTTTTCCATTCTATATAAGAGTCAGTTACCACCCAATTGCTGTCGTCGTAGTTCGGATTTGCCCACGCTGAGTCGTCGCCCGAATGATATCGCCAGAGATCGTCAATCGATAAGGGAGGCCGAGCCGGACGAAAACGGTCCGCAGTAAGAACTGGCGCCCCATTCATCATCTTGTTTCGCCAATAATATACGGGAACGTATATGATCGTGTCGCTTTTTACTCTCAGTTGAAATGTGGAATAAATATCTTCGTTCTCAGCAAGTGCTTCTGTCCACGACGATCCGGCGGTGACCTTATACTCGACAGTCTCACCATCATGGAACGACAATGTCGCCGACCAGACCGAGTCAGATTCGCGTACCATTGGCACAGCAGAAGGGTTCCAGTTGCCGAGCTGCTCGTTATTGCCTGTGAGGTATGGTCGTTGACCTACTGCTGTCCTTTTCAAAATGGCAACGAATTTTACTGAGCGAATTGGTGCTGGCGAGTGAGAGCAAGAAGGAAGAGCGACCGGGAGCAAACACAGGCATGATAGAGCAAATCCAAGAAGCAACCTGCGTTGGAATTCAAACTGAGTAGAGAAGTTCATTTTCGATTTTTTGCCACAGATATTTCGCACGATTACGTCGCAGTGCCTCCGCGGACCATGTATGATGTTAAGAGATGAGCATAAAAAAGTCAAGCATCAGTAGCGACTCACTTCTATGCGGCGACCCCATTTCCAGCCTGCGAAGCTGCCTTGCGTTCTTTATCGCAAATCCAACCGGGTGAAGCAATGTACCACCGGTCCGTCTGAGACATTTAATGATTGTTCTGAGGGAGCCTCATCGAATAAAATAAGTTGAGGCTAAATGAACTATCGATACGCGTCCTGTGTTGGGCTAATTAAAAGGATAAAAGAGTAAAAGGGAAATCGAAAATATCGCTTGTCTTTCTGGTTCTTGCGTTGTTGGGTTGTGTTTCTGCCTCGGAAGCCCAAGTTACAGCAACCGCGAGAATAATTGTGACTGTAATTCCCCCTCCCGGAATCAATTTCAATTCGGGAAATCCCGTACAAAACACTTCATGGTTGGATCAGGTTAATGATAGTGAAATGACATTCCAAACATCGAGCAATGTGGTCGTCATCCTGAATTCTTCTGGCCAGAGAAAAATATTGAGGACCGACCTCGTTGAACACCACCTGACAAGGACCCTGAACTCAAGAGACTTTAAGGGTGTTTCAAGAGTTGAAGTAATTTGCCTTGGAATCTAAACTTTACGTTTTTCCCATTCACGACATTTGACTTAGCAGAAAATGGTTCTTCCTTATAAAGGACACCATGTTATGACGAGCTCTCGTTCTCTCACAACAAGCCCTCATCCTTCTGGCATTACCGTCTTGATTCACGACTTTCATCATCGGCCGAGATATTCCGATTAATATAATGGCAGACTCGGGTCTATCCTCTCAGCCCAAGCGATGATTCCACCCACCAAGTTCTTCACGCTTTTGAAACCATTCTTACGAAGGAACTCGGCCGCCGTCGCGCTTCGAGCACCTGATCTACAGTGTACCACCATCTCCTTCGACGGATCTAATTCGTTGATTCTATTCGGCAACGTCGATAGCGGAATCAAGTATGCCCCGATGTTGACAATCTCATACTCGTGCGGCTCGCGAACATCAAGTAGAAAAATATCGTCACCATGGTCCAATCTTGTCTTCAGTTGCTCAACTGTAATTTCTGTCTTGTTATCGATAATTTCCTCCGCATGATTAGTTTGTGGTACAATACCGCAAAATTGTTCATAGTCGATTAGCTCGCGAATAGTCGAATTTTCGCCACAGATCGGGCATTCAGGGTTCTTCCGCAATTTCAGCTCGCGGAATTTGAATTTCAGCGCGTCGAATAGAACCAGCCTGCCTATCAATGGTTCACCTTCACCAAGGATTAATTTGATCACCTCCAGAGCCTGAAGTGATCCGATGATTCCGGGTAATACCCCGAGCACGCCACCTTCCGCGCATGATGGAACGAGTCCCGGCGGGGGCGGTGCAGGATAAAGACACCTGTAGCATGGTCCTCGTTTCGCATCGAAAACGCTTACCTGACCGTCAAATCTCAAGATGGAACCGTAAACATTTGGCTTGCCTAGCAGAACACAGGCGTCGTTTACCAGATATCGCGTCGGAAAATTATCAGTGCCATCCACAATGACATCATAATCTGCGAAAAGCCTGAGAGCATTTTCCGACGATAAACGTTCTTCATAAGTTTCAATCTCGACATTAGGGTTGATTCCGGTTAGAGTCTCTCTCGCGGAATCAAGCTTCGGTCGACCGACATCCTGCGTCGAGTGTAAAACCTGCCGCTGAAGATTTGTCAGATCAACAACGTCGAAATCCACGATGCCGATTTTTCCAACTCCGGCAGCAGTCAAATACAAACCAAGCGGTGAACCAAGTCCGCCTGCACCAATCATCAAAACCTTCGCTGCCTTCAACTTTTTCTGACCCGACAAACCAACCTCTGGAATAATCAGATGCCTGCTGTATCGCAGGACTTCTTCATTGGAAAGCTGAATTTCATTTTCGATGGTCGTGACATCAACCCCACCTGCGATCGAAGGAATAATGCTCACTGTGTCCGACTCTTTCACCGGTGTCTTATCTTTTGCTAAGTACCTAATATCTTCGTCGTTGACATAGATATTTACATAACTTCGGAGATCACCGTTCTCACCATAGAGATGTTTCTTGATCTCGCCATATTTCGATGTAAGATTGCTCAATACTTCACTGACGGTAGTCCCACCGACTTCGATAGTATCTTTCTTATCTGTGTACGGACGCAATGGTGTCGGAATAAAAACTTTTATTGACATTTG
Source organism: uncultured Bacteroidota bacterium (assembly GCA_963703215.1). Classification (GTDB taxonomy): domain Bacteria; phylum Bacteroidota; class Ignavibacteria; order Kryptoniales; family JAKASW01; genus JAKASW01. The sequence continues at coordinate 321,096 of OY969800.1, forward strand.
GTTTAACCTTTATTTGGAATTGTTATCATTTTCCAGTTCACAGGCAGTCAGTATTCATCGCTGTCTTCTTCTACCAAAAGCTCTCTCTTAGTAAACCGTTCCCTTGTCTCATTCAACAGCCAAGCAGTTGTATCCTTCGCTTTTTGATCCACGACGGAGATGATCACATAAGTGAACCATGGCAGAGCGTGCTCTCGATCAAATTCGGATGGAACCGCAGGATGATCGGGATGTGAATGATAAAAACCCAGGAGCGCCAATTTCTTCTCCGCAGCAATTCTTTCCGCCTGCAAATATTGTTTAGGAGTCACAATAAACCTTCTGCGGCGATTTTCAACTTGTTCGTTATCAAGCTCGACAATTTCCTCAACAGCCTGATTATCATTCTCATTCACACCGAGCATAATACCGCAGCATTCTTCTGGATACGTTCTCTCGCCATGTTTTTCAATGTGCGAGATTACCTTTGCAGGAAATTTGACCATTATCTGTCAGTCCTATTTCCTATTCTTTCACTTTTCTCTTTCCACTTTTCGCGATCTTCACTGGCGATATGCTCTGTTCCATATCTCGCACCGCTGTCCGGGAAGATGGTCACGATCACTCCAGCTTCCAACTTCGCAGCAACTTTTAGACTAGCTGCCATGGCGGCTCCCGATGATATGCCAACAAACATTCCTTCCTCACGTGCCAAACGATCCACCATTTCGTACGCTTCTTCGGTTGAAACAGTAAGCTGCTCATCGGCAACTCCTGAATCGTAAATTCCTGGAACGATAGCCGTCTTCAAATGTTTCAACCCTTCAAGTCCATGAAGCGGCGAGTCCGGCTGAAAAGAGATGCAGGCTACCAATGGATCGAATTCCTTCAACCTTCTGCTTGTTCCGACGAAAGTGCCTGTCGTTCCCAGTCCCGCAACGAAATGCGTTACCCGATGATTGGTCTGCTCCCAAATTTCCGGTGCCGTAGTTCGATAGTGAGCTTTCCAGTTTTCAGGATTATTATACTGGTCGGGGTAAAAATATTTTTCGGGATCAGCGGCGACCAATCCTTTCACTTTCTGCTGTGCGCCATCGGTACCTGTCAGTGGGTCTGTTAAAATTACATCTGCACCATAAGCATGAAGCGCATTTTTCCGCTCGCGGCTCGCATTTGCCGGAAGTGCAAGAGCAACTTTGTAGCCAAGTGCAGCTCCAATCATTGCGTAAGCTATGCCGGTATTTCCACTTGTCGCGTCAATGATCGTTTTCTCTTTCGTCAATTTCCCCAACCGTTCAGCCTCAAGAATCATGTTGAGCGCCGCGCGATCTTTAACTGATCCGCCAGGATTGAACCATTCGGCTTTCGCATAGACTTCCACGGCACTGTTCGAAGAAACCAGATTACGAATACAAAGGAGCGGCGTTTTACCGATTTGTCCGAGAATTGAATAACGATCTCGTATTTCCGTCTGAAGGTCGGGCTCGTCAAGTATTGCCTCATGGACAGGAGCACTGTCGTTCGTCTTCCCGGTTCTACGAAGTTTTCCTTTTTCGTCTACGATCTGTCCCAAAGCTTCTCCTCTCATTTCAAAGGCTTTCTGCCGAGCATCTATAAATTCGGTTCCCAATGTAAACGAAATTTCTCGTCAAAAAATTTCCTCACGGACAATATCCGGTACTAATGAAACTGCATACTGGCTTGTAAGATGCTGCTTACGATCTTTGAATGACGACACGACTTCGCCAACAATTATCAATCCGGGCAAGTTGTGAGAAATGTTTCTTGCAGCATCTCCGATATTATTCAATGTGCCGACAATCACCTTTTCCTCCGGTAATGTGCCACCAAAAACTACAGCAACCGGTTTCGAAGGTGGTGGCCCATATCGGATCAACTCTTCGACTATGGCATTCAGTTTTCTGGTGCCCATGTAGATGACAATTGTGTCGGCGTGCGAAAGATTTTTCCAATCGACGCCCTTGTCATTCTTCACTGGATCAACGTGGCCTGTTACAAACACAACGCTCGATGATTTTTCTCGATGAGTAAGTGGAATCCCGGAGAACGTCGGAACACCGATTCCTGCAGTAACACCCGGAACGATTTCGACATCTATTCCAGCTTCGCGTAATGCTTCGACTTCCTCGCCACCGCGACCAAAGATGAACGGATCTCCGCCTTTCAGCCTGACAACGCTTTTTCCCCCACGAGCCTTGCGAATCAGAATATTGTTGATTTCTTCCTGCTTCATGCAATGTTCACCGGCTCTCTTTCCAACGAAAATCTTTTCCGCATGCTCCGGAGCTTCATCGAGAAGTTCACCGCTGATAAGCGTGTCATACAGGACGACTTCAGCCTCTCGAAGTATCTTGAGTCCTTTGACGGTAATCAACTCGGAATCGCCTGGACCTGCGCCAACCAAATAGACTTTACCAGTGCCCGAAAATTCTCCTTCCTTGCGTCTTGCTTCTTGCCTCCGACTTCTTCTCCCTGACTCAAGTCTATCCAATTCGCTCTTCACAATTTTTTCGTGCAGCTTCTTTCTGCTTTCGAAATCCGGAAATGTTTTCTGAACATCGGGACGCAGGTCACCGAGTTTTTCCAACAATTCGGGAAACCCTTCTGAAAACTCATCCCTTATTTTGTCGCGAATAATTTTACCGAGAGTCGGACTCTTCCCGTTGGTCGAAATTGCAATCTTCAAATCGCCCTGCTGGAATACGGATGAAAGATAGAACGTGCAAAGCTCGGGCACATCCACGATGTTTACCGGAATCTCTTTCGACTGCGCTTCGCTGAAGATTTTCTCCTGCGCTATGCGATCGTCGGTCGCCCCGATAACAAGGTAGAATCCATCCGCGTCACCATCTCTAAATTCACGGCGCCTCAAATGAATTCTTCCTTCCCCGGCAAGTTTCTCGATAGCGGGAGAGACTTCACGAGCAATAACAGTAATGTCTGCGCGCACTTCAAGGAGACCGTTGGTTTTCTGTTCGGCTACCTTACCTCCGCCGACGACAAGAATCGGTCGATGTTCTATTTTCAAAAATACTGGATATAGATTATTCGTATCTTAGCTCTCAGCGTTCAGCAACCGACTGCAATTTGCCGTTGACTTTTTGAGAAATGTTCCCGTAAAATGCTGACGACTTCCGGACGCGAGAATTCGTTCGGCAAATCCTGATTGTTGCTGAGCCTCTCGCGCACTTTTGTTCCACTAAGAATTATTCGCTCATCGGCTCTGTGTGGACATGTCTTTTCAGACGCCATCCCCTCGCATTTATTGCAGTAAAATGTGTGTTCGAATTTCAAGGGCGTTATCTCAAGCTCGTCCTTGGAATACCGGTCGAATATTTTCTGTGCATCATAGGTACCATAATAATTCCCGACTCCCGCGTGATCACGACCGACTATGAAATGCGTGCAACCGTAATTTTGCCGAATGATTGCATGATGGATCGCTTCCTTCGGACCGGCATAACGCATCGCCGCGGGCATAACCGAAAGGAGTACTCGATCCTGGGGATAATAGTTTTTCAGCAACGTTTTGTAGCATTCCATTCTGACGTCCGCAGGTATGTCGTCACCTTTTGTTTCACCGACTAATGGGTGAAGCAAGAGCCCATCCACCATCTCGAGCGCTACCTTCTGCAAATACTCATGCGCACGGTGAACAGGGTTGCGGGTTTGAAAGGCAGCCACACTCCTCCAACTGCGCTCCTTGAAATATTGCCGTGTCTCAAGCGGAGTTAGTCGAAACTCGCGGAAATTATGTGGGGTTTCCAGCCTGACAACGTCAACCTGTCCAGCGAGTGCAACGCCACCTTCATCGAAAAGCATTTTCACCCCCGGGTGTTTCATGTCGGTCGTCTGCCAGATTTTCTGGGCCATTTCCTCTTTGTCGATCCTGTAAATTTCATCAAGATGGAGCACCGCAATGTTCTTACCATCATCGTCTCGAAGAATAACCTCGTCGGAAATTTTCAGGCAATCCGCATCTTCTTTTTCAATGAGAAGAAGAATTGGAATTGCCCAGGCGAGTCCGCTGACCAGTCTTCCATTATTTATAATACTTCTATAATCCTTTTCGCCGACGAAGCCAGTTAACGGCGAGTAAGCGCCATTGGCAATCAATTCAATATCCGACCACTGACGAGCATTGAGAGTCAAGGAAGGATACTTCTCGATCTGATCCACGATATCGTTTCTCTCCTTCTCGCCGATAAACCGATTGATGAGGAGACCACCATGAGGAGCGATTGGAATTTCTGAATGCGAACCTCGAATTGCGGATTTGGAACTATGAAACCTGGAATCCGAAATTTTAAATTCCAAGTCTGAAAAATCTTTGTCGAGCTTTCCTGCTTTTTGTAATTGTTCAATCACCTTCTCTTCTTCCTGCTCGGAGAGGTTTGTCTCTTCTTCCTGAAGAAGACCGAGGAGCTCCAGCGCACGAAGGAGCTTATTCACGCTGACGTCGACAGATTCCTTATCGGTTTCAAGAACAACCTCCGGCGCCAAAGGAGGTTCGTAAGGATCCGATACTCCGGTGAAGTTTTTTATTTCACCGGCAATAGCCTTTTTATAAAGGCCTTTTACATCTCGTTGAACAAGAGTCTCGAGCGGTGCAGAGACAAATACTTCGACGAAGTTTTCAATTCGGGAACGGAGACGATCTCTGATTTCGCGGTAGGGAGAGATCGCAGCTCCGATTGCAATCGCTCCGTTGCGAGAGAGAAGCTCACAGACAAATCCTATTCGCAAAATGTTCGTGTCTCGGTCCTCTTTGCTGAAACCGAGACCCTTGCTTAAATGTGTCCTGACAACGTCACCATCTAGGACTTCGACCTGTGTCTTGCCGCGCTGTTTCAATCTCTGGACGAGCTCCCCGGAGATCGTGGATTTCCCAACTCCAGAAAGACCGGTGAACCATATCGTGAATCCTTTGTGCTTCTGCATACCTTTCCTTTTAGTATTGTTGAACTAATTAAAATTTTTATGCTTTAAGAATTTCTCCTCATCCAAACAAACCATCCACCGACAGATACCGCTCGCCGGTATCGTAGTCGAACGTAAGAACAGTGTCGTCGTCTGGAATCTCCGCAAGCTTCTTAGCCACTGCCGCAAGTGCAGCACCGGAGGAAATGCCGAGGAATATTCCTTCTTCTTTGGCGGCGCGAACCGTAAACTCAAACGCTTCGTCTTTCAATATCTGAATGACTCCGTCCAAAATTTTCATATCGAGATTTTTCGGTATGAAACCCGCACCGATTCCCTGCAGCGGATGTGGGTTCGGTGCACCGCCGCTGATTACAGGAGAAAGCGACGGCTCGACTGCGAACACTTTGATTTTCGGGAATTTCTTCTTCAAAACGTTTGCGCAACCGGTTATATGGCCACCGGTACCGACGCCCGTAATCAGATAATCGATCCCATCCGGAAAATCTCGGAGAATCTCCTGCGCAGTGGTCTGTTCGTGTGCCACAATGTTGGCTGGGTTCTCGAACTGCTGGGGTATCCATGAGTTTGGCGTTTTTGCTGCGAGTTCCGTCGCGCGCTCAATGGCACCTTTCATCCCTTTTTCCCGGGGAGTCAACTCAAGAGTTGCTCCGTACGCGGTTAGAATTCGTCTGCGTTCGATCGACATCGATTCCGGCATCACAAGAATTAGCTTGTAACCTTTCACAGCGGCAACCATAGCCAGTCCGATGCCAGTATTGCCAGAAGTCGGTTCGATGATCACGCTATCTCGCTTTAGAATGCCGCGTCTCTCCGCATCTTCGATCATAGAAAGCGCGATACGATCTTTGATGCTTCCGCCAGGATTGGCTCGCTCTAACTTCATCCAGACGTTTACCCGGGGCGGAAATAACCTGTTAATCTTTACATGCGGCGTGTTGCCGATCGTTTCAAGAATAGAATTGACTTTCATTTGAATTACTCCCATGAATTATTTTGCGCAAATTGAGTTGAACGATTGTTGCTGAAAATTCTATATGACAAAGTCGATACCTCCATTCGTCTCGTTCGGGGTCCGGACATTTACCTTTGTCTCCGTGTACACAAACGAGAATGGTGGTACGCTGCGAGTCAGCCATGAATTACCTCCTACAACGCTATCGTGTCCAATGACTGTGTCGCCGCCAAGTATGACCGCCTGCGCATAGATTATTACGTTATTTTCAATCGTAGGATGGCGTTTCGTGTTTGCCAGAGCCTTATCTACGCTCAGGGCACCGAGTGTGACTCCCTGATAAATCTTTACGTTGTCGCCAATGACGGTTGTTTCGCCTACAACGATGCCCGTGCCATGATCTATGAAAAATGGCGTTCCGATCTTTGCGCCGGGGTGAATATCGATACCGGTAAGTTGATGTGCGTACTCTGTCAGCAAACGCGGGAAAATCGGAACCTCCAGCAGATAGAACTCATGTGCAATGCGATAAATCGCAATCGCGAGGAAGCCCGGATAAGCGAGGACGACCTCCTCGACGCTTTCCGCCGCAGGATCTCCGCGGTAAATCGCATCTGCGTCGAGCCAGAGTTTATTGTGAATCTCGGGAAGTCGCGAGAAAAAATTCGATACGATCTCGTCAACCGAGTCACCGGGTTTATGCGGCGACGAATGGAGAATCGCTTTCACGTTTCGCTGCAACAGGACGAGCTTCGCTTCTATTTCCTCCGGCGAGAAGTAACTGTTCTCCGAAAGAGAAGGAAATAGAGTCTGGATTATTTCGTCGGCAAAACGGCGCGTTTCCGCTTTAATGGGCAAAGTTAACCCGTGCGACTCGTGTTTTTGAAAAAGAGTCTCCGCAAGGGTCAGCAATTCCCCGTCAGATCGAATAGCTTTCATTTTTAGCCTTCATAGTTAATAGAATAATGACTGCTCAGTTTTGCGTATAAATCGGTCCGAAACGACAACGGGAGTTGCGGACCATTATCATGGATGGTACTATTCAATCTCATAAACTTATTGCCATGAATAAATATTTCTGTCGTCACAATTACAAAAGTTTTATTCCCGATACAACCAGCATCGACCCAAGAATTATTTCTGTGGCTCTCTTCGGAAAAGACACACTCAGTTTGCTGCCGAGAACGACTCCCGGTATTGAACCGGCGAGTAAATTGATCAACAAGCGGAAATCCACTGTCCCGTTCGCGAGATGACCTGCTCCTGCCACCGCCGTAAGGATCGCACCATGAAATACATCAATGCCGACAATTTGCGAGACCGGGAGAGAATACGTCGCAAGCAAAAATGGGACAAAAATGCTTCCGCTGCCGACGGATGTTATAGAAACAGCAAATCCGACTCCGAAACTGACGCCACGTATTATGAATATTTTCTTACCGTTGTCCGGTGACGACTTGAGCCGTTCTGCAAATTTCCATATTGACGGATAGAATAATCCAACTGAGACAAGAATCAGGACAATACCAAGGAATCGATTGATAAACAGGTTCACGGGAAAAATATTGAAGTGCGAAAGTATCTGGAGAAACAGAAGTCCGGTGATTGCCCCGGGCACACTTCCATACAACAATGTCTTCGTTATTTTGAAGTTGACGTTTTTCAAACGGACATGAGTGATCGCTCCCGCTGTCTTTGTCAATGCGCTTAGCACAAGATCTGTACCGACCGCAAAAACCGGCTGAACCCTGAATATGAAAATCATTATCGGGGTGATAAGGCTTCCGCCGCCCATTCCAGTCAAGCCGATCATCGTCCCGACAAAAAATCCAGCAGCTATAATTTCCCAGGACATCAGGCATTATTCCTTTTTTGGTGAGAAGCAAAATCTTGCGTCTCTATGTAATTTTGTACCTCAACGTGCAGGCCGCATTCTTTCTTTTGGAATCCCCGCCATCTTCCGGCGCGTTCATCTTCGTCAGCCGCAACCGGAGTAGTGCAGTGAGTGCAACCGATGCTCGCGTATCCATTATCATAAAGCGGATTGAACGGTACTTCATGGTCGACAATATATTTCCAAACTTCTTTTTTCGTCCAGACAGCTAACGGGTTTATTTTCAGCAAGTCGAATTTGTGATCCCATTCTATGATGCCAGCATTTGCACGAGTTACAGACTGGTCGCGCCTAATTGCCGTCATCCAACCGGAATAATTTTTCAATGCTTCGCGAAGAGGTTCGACTTTCCTGATATTGCAGCAAATGTCCGGATTGGTCTCCCAAAGATTTGGTCCATGAAGTTCAGATTGTCGTTCGAGAGAAACGTGAGTCGCGTATCGGATAAGATGTATCGAATATTTTTCCTCGAGCTTGTCTCGCAGCGTGTAAGTCTCCGGGAACAAGACATCAGTATCCAAAAAGAAAATCGGGATGTTCTTGTTTATCGAAGCTATCATGTCAATTAGCGCCACGCCCTCCGCCCCGAAACCCGTGGCCATCCCAACCTCGCCAATCTGAAAGCTTTCGCCGACCCACTCTAGAATTTTGGTGGGGGGTTGCGACTCGAATTCCGCACTTAAGACCGTTAGTTCTTCTTGATTAAAGTTTCTCATGACTTCCTTGATTCACCAATCCAGCAAGTTTATGCCGCGCATTCGCCTTCTCCCGTCACGGCAACAAATGCAGATTTTTCTCCGAGATCGACAAATAACTCCAATTTATTTTTGTCAACTTGAAAATCGGAAAGATCCTTAATGTCATCGCGGAAAGAGCGTATTCCGACTCTTGCAACAAATTGCCAAAAATTTTCCTCTACACTTTTTTGAGTTATGAATCTTCTTATGATACGTGAGACGGCCTCAACAGCGTATCTCGCCGGTACTCGACCAAGCGTTCCACCAAAGGTCTGTCTGCCTGAGTTCATACCGCCGCCAACCGAAATCAAGTATGAAGGAATTTCCCCGCCTTCGACCTTTTTTGTGGCGCCATGCAATCCGATCGCCGCGACATGGTGCTGCCCGCATGAGTTCGGGCAGCCGCTTATTTTAACACGAAAGCCGCCAAGGAGTTGTACCCAATCAGCGTTGCGATGAAATAGTTGAGTCAATTCCTTCCCAAGCGCGCGCGAGTGAGTAATACCCAAGTTGCACGTGTCAGCGCCCGGGCAAGATGTCACGTTTGATGCATCCATTGCGCCCGCTTGATTCAACCCTACGTTCTTCAATTCATGATAAAGCGAACCGATATCTGAGGATCGTATCCAGCGCAGTACCACATCTTGTTGTACCGTGGTACGAACTTGTCCATTTGAAAATCGCCGAGATATCTCACTGATTGCAAATAGTTGGTCAACGGTTAAATCACCGATCGTTGGATTGACGTACACCACGTTATAACCGGCCTGCTTCTGTGCGACGACATTTGTATCTATCCAGCGATTGAACGCAGCATCACCGTTTGTCTTGAGAACGAAATTCGGATCGACGGCTAAATAATCGTTTTCGTTTTCTTCTTCGGATTGCGGGAAAGTTCTGTCAGATCCTAGAATTTTCTCCCGTTCTTCAAGTACCCGACGCTTGAATCCATCAAATCCCAATTTCCACAACACATATTTCATTCTCGCCTTGTTTCTGTTTTCTCGATTACCATAAGCGTTGAAGATTGTCAGGATAGCTTCAGTAGTCGGAATCAATAACTCGGCCGGTAGAAATTCTTCGAACAGATCGGCAACACGCGGCTGGCCACCCAATCCCCCTCCGACGTAAACCTTGAAACCCTTGTTTGTTTCTCCACCTTCGTTTTGAATCGCGGCAATGTATCCAATGTCATGAATCCATGGTACAGTGCCGTCGCTCTCATCGATGCTCCCAGAAAAGGATATTCTGAATTTCCTCGGAAGGAGCTGATTCAACTTATTGCGCAGCAGATGTTTGGCAAGGAGGCGCGCGTATGGCGTTATATCAAACAACTCCGACTTTGACACACCAGCCAATGGAGCCCCTATGATATTTCTGACTGTATTGCCGCAAGCCTCACGCGTAGTAAGTCCGACCTCAGATAATCTTTCCATGACTTCCGGAACAGCCTCCAATCTGACCCAATGAAACTGAATGTCCTGTCGTGTGGTGATATGAGCAAGCCCATCCGAAAATTCGCGAGCGATTTCACCCAAGCTTTTCAACTGCTTTGACGTCAGAAGTCCAAACGGTATCTTAACGCGGACCATATTAAAACCTTTCTGGTCCGTCCGTTGACCGTAGATCCCACGATGCAGCCTAAATCTCTTGAAATCATCTTCGGATATCTCCCCGTTTTTCAGGCGATCCAACTCATTTCGAAATAAGCGTATATCTTCCACATACGCTTTCTGGTTGTCGACGCTATATATTTCTTCTTCGACTTGTACCATGATATTCTTCTTTCTTTCTGTTCCCGATTAAACCAATCGGGAATGACATGTATATAAAAAAAGCCCTTCGCTGGTTTTCAACGAAGGGCTTGTAAAACATAATTGATTTTAAGTCAACTCATGGGCCTACACCTTCGCGAAATCGACGCGATCCCATTGTACAGGTACAACAACATGCACGTGATATGCACCCGCAGGAATTGCTTAACGTTAACGAAGGTGTTTTAATATTCATTTCGGTAATAAAATACAAATACATAACTCTTTTGTCAAGTATAAAAGCCAAAAATTTAAAATATTTCCAAAATATTTCGAAACTGTCAGCACGGGACTTCCGTTGTCCTAACCCGTTCACAGGAGTTCTTAGGAATGAAAACCTTCTCGTCAAATGCTAAAGCCTGTTCGAGATCCTCAACCAAGTCATCGGCATCTTCAATACCAACTGAAAGCCGAACCACTCGTTCATTTATTCCCCCCCTCTCACGCAATTCGGGATTCATTGAGGCATGACTCATGCTCGCGGGATGCTCAATGAGAGACTCCACTCCGCCCAGTGACTCAGCGAGGGCAAAAATTTTTGTCGATTTCAGCACATGATTCACGTCTTCCCTTGTCCCATCGATTTCGAACGAAACGATCGCTCCAAATCCATATTGCTGCTGTCTGGCAAGCTCATGCTGCGGATGGCTCTTAAGACCAGGATAGAACACTCTGCTGACATCGGGATGGTTCGCAAGGAAGTCGGCCACAACTCGGGCGTTTCGTTCGTGCTCTTTCATCCGTGGAGCAAGCGTCTTTATACCACGAAGGACAAGCCAACAATCGAACGGCGAAGCTCCCTGTCCAAGTGCATTCGCCAAAAATTGCAGCCTCTCAGCACGCTTCTTTTCATTCACGACTACAGCGCCGCCGACAACATCGCTATGTCCATTGAGATACTTTGTTGTGGAGTGAACAATGATATCGGCGCCAAGTTCGAACGGTCTCTGGTTGTAAGGCGAAAGGAATGTGTTATCGACAATAGACAATGCACCATGTTGATGAGCAATCACAGACAGTTCTTCGATATCAACAATATTAAGCAGCGGGTTACTCGGTGTTTCGATCCAGAACGCTTTCGTGTTCGGCCTGATTGCAGCACGAACTGCGTCAAGGTCGTTCATATCGACGTGAGAGATTTCTAAACCGAACTGCTCGCGGTAAGTACGCAGAAGCCGTTCCGTACCACCATAACAATCGTGTGTACAAAGAATATGGTCGCCTGTTTTGAAAAAATGAAGCACTAGTGCAATTGCCGCCATTCCAGTAGCTACTGCTGCGGCTGAAATTCCACCCTCAAGGGCAGCAACATTTTCTTCTAAAGCCCGGCGAGTCGGATTTCCACTTCGTGTATAATCGAAACCTTTTGTTTGGCCAACGTCTTCGAAACGGAAAGTCGAAGTCTGATATATCGGGGTGATGACGCTGTTGAAAGCGGAGTCTTTGTCGACTCCTGTGTGGATGGTGCTTGTTTGAAAACGCATACGTTACTCCTTTTGTAATTCCCGCGACAAAACACAGGATTGTTTATTCGCATAACAAAAAACCTCTTCCGATGATCAGAAGAGGTAACGAGTAATGTACACATCTTCCTCTCATCTCTCTCGCCTATTGGTGTTACTCTTCGGCAAGCAGGAATTAGCACCTGCATCTCAAAATTTCGGACCGGTTGCTACGGCGTCATAGGGCCTGTTCCCTCGGCCGTTCTCGATAAGATAGAGGTTTAGAAAAGAACTTGTTTACTTTTACTTAGACAAGATACAAAGAGAGGCACGACTTGTCAAGGAAAATTTCGAAAAGACCTTCTCCGAATTGGTGTAATACGATTCAGTCAAGGTTGGAAACGACCTTGAATCCAAATGAAGCAAAAACTTCTTTCATGCCTTCATCGTCTCCTCTGATTCTCACCGTGTAATTTGAAAACTCATGGCGAAAATCATAGCTGCTTCGGAGGCGCTTGAAAAATGTCCCCCGTTCACTCGGGTCGACTGACGCAATCTTTCTTAATGCCGCATCATCCTTCTCGATGTCGTAGCAGTGATATATTGCCTCTCCCAGTATCGACTCACCCCCGGAGGAAAGAGTGCCGATGTCTATAATTGGATTCTGAGGGGGAGAAATCAGAGAAGAAAAATCCACGGATTTTTCATAACCAAAATGTTCACAGAATTTCTGTAACACCATTCTCGTGGCATTCACTTTCCCGTCGATTGAATATCCCGCAATATGTGGTGTGCCAATCGCGCATGCCGCAAGAAGCTCCAGGTCAATCTTGGGTTCGTTTTCCCAAACATCCAGGACCACATTACCGATTAATCCACGAGACAAATTATTCTTCAAAGCATCGTTGTCAACGACTCCGCCTCTTGACGAGTTGATGAGCACACTGCCCTTTTTCATCAGCGATAATCTCTTGTCGTTAAATAGATGAAATGTTAAATCTTGCCCTGTCCGGGTAAATGGAACATGGATCGTAATGAAATCAGAACCCATCAGGTCATCAAGCGAAACGAACTTCAGATCGTGAGTCTTTCTCGCTAATGGAGGATCGTTCTGCAATACATTCATTCCCAAAGCTTTGCCGATCCGGGCTATCTTATTGCCGATATTGCCGATGCCCACCACGCCCAACGTTTTCCCCTTTAGATAAAAATTCCTCTTCTTTGCGAGTGCAAATAAAGCAGCAAAGACATACTGTACCACCGCATTCGAATTGCTACCAGGTGCACTGGCGAATGCAATTCCATTATTTTTTAGGAAGTCAATGTCCACGTGGTCTGTGCCGATTGTCGCAGTGCCAACAAATCGCACTTTGCTTCCTCCAAGCAATTTCTCATCCACTTTCGTTTCTGACCTGACAATTACCGCGTCTGCATCGTGGACGGCAAGATAGTCAATCGCCTTGCTTTCTAATTTTATGAGTTGCCCAAAAATCCCAAATGTCCTATCAATAAAAGGAATGGCAGAATCAACTACGATTTTCATTCAGATGCTTATCAACTTTTCAAATTGTCATCGCCGTGAAACCGCCATCTACCGGGATGATCGTTCCCGTGACGAATGACGACGCATTGTTTGAGGCAAGCCAGATTATTGCGCCGCTCAGCTCGTTTGACTCACCATATCTGGCCATCGGCGTATGATTAAAAATGGATTTCCGCCTCTCTTCTGTCAGGATCTTCCTATTCTGTTCGGCTGGAAAAAATCCTGGCATCACCGCGTTGACGCGGATTCCCTGCGGCGCCCACTCCCTTGCAAGAAAACGAGTCAAGTTGTTCACGCCGGCTTTGGATATTGCATAGGTAAAAACTTTCGATAACGGTATCTCTGATGATACAGATGAAAAATTTATTATGCTCCCCCTTATTTTGTTTTCGATCATATGCTTCCCAAACACTTGACACGCGAGAAATATGCCCTTCAAGTTTACATCCAATATTCGGTGCCATTCATCTTCCTGAATGTCGAGGATGGGTGTGGGTGAATTTACTCCCGGTGCATTTATAACAATATCAACCTTGTTCCACTTCGAGACGATTTCATTTTTGGCTGCCTCGAGTTCCTTTTTGACGCAAGCGTCGGCGTGAACAGCAATCGCCTCGCCGCCTTGCTTCCTAATACTTCCTGCTCGTTCTTCTGCGGCATCCTTTCCATGATTGTAAACGATGACAACTTTTGATCCCGCTTTTGCAACCGCCTCCGCAACGCTGCCACCGAGGACGCCGCTGCCTCCCACCACGACGGATACTTGTCCGTCAAGGTTAAAAAGGTTCTCCAAATAAAGATTAGCCATGATGCAACTCCAATGAATTAGGTTGAATTTCTCTAAGCGAGTAGAGTTAATTTAATATCCGAATTGTAAATAATGTAAGGCAATTGCGGGACATTATTGCTGCAGCTCAAACCGAGGTGATACCATTAACTCGTAGACGAACAAAGCCAAGACCGGCACATATTCAAATAAAAGGATAGAAAAATATTCTTTCCAGACTCCAGTCAGCTGGTAAGTAACGACAGTAAACGATGTCAAGCTTATCAGACTTACGAAGACCATTCCACTCCATCTTGGCTGCACGGGGAGTAAGAACGCCAGCCAACTTAGGTACCACGGATGAACAACAGGAGAAAATATCAGCAGGATAAAAATCGAAAGATAAATTTTTGTAAGTATGTCTCTGCGACCAACGACAACCGGAAAATAAGCTATCACAAATAAAACAGCGCAAATCGTCCTTGTTCGCTGATTGTCGTTGAAAAAGAGATTCAAGAAATCGAACACGATACCATTAAACGTCCAATTCTTCGTGAACGTGACTAAAGCCTGAAATGGGGAACCAGAAAAAATAAAAGGAAGATACAAAAGCATACAAACGAGTGCCGGGATCAGAACGACCTTGATGCGATCGAACCATTCCCTCTCCAGAAAAAACAAAATAGGAATGAGGATTATTCCCATTGGTTTGATGCAAATCGAAAGTCCCACAAGGAAATAACTTAGGAGCTTCTTCTCCTTGAGATAGAAAAGAATTCCAAACACCAGAAAAGGTATGCCAAATCCATCCATGTGCCCGTCAATAAAGAATTGGCAAAGAGAAAGGGGACATAGGGCGTAAATCAGAATATACTTGAGACTGGCACCAAGCTCCTTGATTACCAGATAGATTCCCCAGATTGTCATCAGGTCGAAAACAAACAAGAACGATTTCAATCCGACAAAACTCTCTCCGCCAATTTTGTATGATGCATAGAATAGCGTCTCCGCAAGAGGAGAGTAGATTGTTTTCATGTCCGCGTAATTGATCTTAGAAGGAAACTCGTTGGAATAGAGTGAACTCAACGCCGAATCGGAGGGGGCATATCGGTAAGGGTTAATTCCGTTCGCCATCACCTTTCCATCCCATAAATATCTGTAATAATCGTCTGAACCAACTGGAGGAATGAAGATCAGCGCTAACCTCAAGACAATCCCAACTATTAAACCGACCAAAACATACCTCGGTGAAATATCGCGGTCCATGATGATTTTGCACAACAGGATAAATATCAATGAGGTAATGACATAGATAACCGAATACGCGACGATCAGCGGGAGGTGCGGCAAAGAGAACGGAAGCAGGAGTGGGAAAATAGCTGGGGTGAAAAAAAATGTTTGGAAATTTTTCGTCATTTAGGAATACATCAGTCTACAAACAGAAATATTTACACTCGAACTGAAGAGACATGGAAGTGCCATTCAGTAAATTCGTCCAACTTAAGGAATCGAGTGAAGCGCCGGCAATTCACTTCAATAGAACCATCTCCTTTGTCTCGGCGCTGCTTTGAGCGCTCAATCGATACAAGTATACACCACTCGACAAACCCCCTCCATCGAATTCGACGGCGTGCATCCCTTGTCGTTGCACTCCATTGACCAGTGTCCTGATTTCCCGTCCGAGTATATCGTAAACTTTAAGTGACACAAAAGAATTCTTGGAGAGTTGATAGTTTATGGCTGTTGTCGGATTAAACGGATTTGGGAAATTTGGAAACAACTCAAACGATGGATCTTGAAGATTGTCTCCTTCGGTCTTCACACCGGTCTGAGTGGCGAGACGAATCCTATATAGACTTTTACCTGTCGTAATGTACAGGGTTTTCCTATCGGGATCTCCCCAGTTGCAGTTAGAGGCTACGTCTGGGCTCGGTATCAAAATCGTATCAACACAAACTCCGCTTGGATTGAATACCCAAACGCCGACCGGCCCTGTACAAAACAAATTTCCGGAAGAATCGAATTTCATCCCGTCAGCATATCCAGTCGCCTTAATGGTTGCAAAGGTGTGCTTGTTCTCAAGTGTGGAATCACCGACTACATCCCAAACATATATGATGCATGCGTATGAGTCGTTTACGTAAAGCTTGGATTCATCCGATGAAAAGCAAATCCCGTTTGGCAGGGACAGTGTTGAATCGAGAAGCTGCACTGACCCCGATGGACTTATCCTATAGATTCCTGAAAATGGAAGCTCCTGTTTTCCTCCTGGTGGAATGTTGAACGGTGGATCCGTAAAGAATATTGCTCCATCAGATTTGACAACGACATCGTTCGGGCTGTTAAACTGTTTCCCGCGAAAAGTAGTGGCGAGCGGTGTGATGACTCCGTTTGAATCCATGCGCACGACCCTTCTGAATCCCATTTGACAAAACACGAGCCTTCCTTGACGATCGAAGGTCATTCCATTCGAACTGTCCGATGGATCAAGAAATGGGACTGCTTTCCCTGTTGCCGGCGAATACTGGTACATTTTGTTGCCAGCAATATCTGAAAAAAGAAGCGAGCTGTCAGTGGCTGATTTCAGTCCTGGTCCATCATACCACACAGGTCCTTCGGTCTGAAGAAAACCTACCGCGATTTTTTCAGCTTTTGCGCCAGCGGGAACCGGGGATTGTGCAAAAGCGATTGAGGCCATAAACACTATCAAGCATAATATTTCCTTCATTACATCTTTCGACATTGGGATTGCTCCTCTGACATTAATTAGTTCTGGAAAGTTGACTCTGTATGCTGTTCTTTTCAACGTGATTACATCTACCTTTCGCCAAAAAAATCTTGAAACGAAATTACTCTTGGGTCTTCAAACAGGTCTTCGATTTGCCGTGGCGAATTCCGTGTGTGGACAAAGTCTCCCCGCACCATGAAATAAATCCAATTCGATTGCTTGTCCAGGGTCTCCGGAGTCGGCGCTTGACCGACTTCACTCAGGGCAATCACCTTCCCTTTTGCAAGGTGGAGTAATTGAGCGTAATTATCTTCCGTGTAGTCGCCGTTGTAAATATCCATCGCAAACACGTCCACAAAATCAGTGCCTGGAAAATAGTCTGCGTAATCGAATGCATCATTCTTCTGAAAAAGGCGGGGCGGATTCGATCCCCAAACCCAGATAAGATTGCTCAAGTGGAAATAATTGACGTAGCGGTCGAACATCATCTGGTATAATTTCATCGAGCCTTCCGGCCCTTTTCTTCCTCCCCACCAGAACCATGTTGCATTCATCTCATGATATGGCATCCAAAGAATCGGAACTCCCAAAACCTGCAGCGCTTTCAAGTATGTGGCTATCGTATCAATGTCTGCGAGCCAGCGGTCGTACAGTTTTGTTCCGGGCGTCATCAACTCGTTCCATTGCTCGTCTGACAACATACACCCCGTATCTCTATTTTCGAGAAAAGTTGTGTCACAATAGCCGGCATCTAAACTATCGGACGGCGGTTCCTCGTGCCACATCAGTGTTATGATATGACTTTCAAGATAGTTCTTGAAAACCTCCCTGACAAGCTGCGAAGCATAGCCGGAGGTATGATAGCCTGCGAAATCATATCCTAACAATTCGGGCGACTTTCGCGTAAGAGCTTTGATGTAGTCGGAATAGATGTACTTATCTTCAGCATCATCCAGAATCTTAATTCCAGAAATTGTTTTTCTTCCTCTTATGGAATAAAGATAGGCGAGAAGTCTTTTTGCAACGGGCGCTGCTCCTGGAGTTACCGGCTCATAAACTGTCTGGGTATCGTAATATTCAAAATTAGCCTGTCCAAATGCAGCGCAAACTCCAGCAACTACTAGCAAAACTATCTGAACCAATCGTGTGCCATGATTACTCATAATTCGGTTCTTGCAAAACGTCCAATTCGATAACCATCTCGTTGCACAAAATTCAATAGACAAGCGAACACCGATTCCCTTCATCCATCTATAAGAAGCAGAATCCTCAAACAAAGTAATCTGTGGTGGGAATTTTATCAACCGACCGGTCTTCAGGATACTTTCAGCTTTGACGTCGTGCCCGCTCAAAAAGTGTTCAAAGAATTTATTGTCGATCAGGAATAAAATGAAATCCTAAAGTTTACCGTCGGTCTTTCTCTCGTATGCGGCGATTATTTCGTCCATAATCTTATTCGTCTCTGGACGGATTATCCGCCGAGTTGGAGCCGCGTCGAACCATGATAGAGTTCTTTTCACACCTTCACTGAAGGGGATGGTCGCTTTAAAATCCGGGACGAAACTCTTAATTTTCGCATTGTCAAAAATGGCCGTGTGCGATTTGTCGCCTAACAACGGACCGACCATGGACTTGTCACATTGGCAAATAAAATCTGAAGCAATATGGACGATATTCGGCTCGACACCGACGGCGTACGCGGTCGTTTTGTAGATCTGGTCCCAGGTCAGAGCTTCATCCGATGTAATCTGGAATGGATGGCCTATCGCCCGAATGTTTCCGAGAAGAC
The DNA here is from genome assembly GCA_963703215.1 of uncultured Bacteroidota bacterium. Taxonomy (GTDB): domain Bacteria; phylum Bacteroidota; class Ignavibacteria; order Kryptoniales; family JAKASW01; genus JAKASW01. The sequence goes on from OY969800.1 coordinate 339,705, forward strand.
CTACAAATCCTTTGGCAAAATCCTCGGCATGCGTGATTGTCCAGAGCGATGTACCATCACCGTGAACGATTATCTTTTTCCTTTTTTTCATGCGGTCGATTACCGTGTATTCATCCCAGCCGCCGATCGCAAGTGGAATCACCGTATCGTACGTAAATGAAGGACGCACTATTGTAACTGGAAAATTCTCATCACGGTAGGCTCGGTTGAGTCTTTCTTCGCAGGCAATCTTGTTGCGCGAATATTGCCAATATGGATTGAATAATGGAGTTGATTCCGTGACGATTCGATACGTCGGCGGCTTTTGGTAGGCAGATGCAGAGCTAATGAAAACATACTGCCTCGTCTTTCCACGGAAAAGTTCAATGTCCCTTTCGATCTGATCCGTAGTGAAAGCAATCCAATCGACCACTGAATCCCATTTATGTTTTGAAAGAATGAAATTCAACTCACCGGGTTTTGAGAATATCTCCTTTGATAACCCGGGCACCTTTTATTTTCACATTCCTTTTTCCCCGATTCAGTAGATAGAGATCGATTCCGCGTTCGACACAGAGTCTGCTGACCGACGTACTTATGTTTCCTGTTCCACCGATAAATAATACTTTCATAATGCTTTCTCCATAATTCATTTAACACTTTCGTTCCGATGCAGTAAGCTCCCGCGTAAATGCAACTATGTCTTTCCGCGGAAATCTTCGGAAGACCATGCCGATACTATTAATTCCCTTCTTTGATCAATTCAAGCATCAACACATCACATCCTGGTACAACAGCCTTCAGCTCCTTCGTCGTCGTGCCGATGTCTTTGTGCGCCCATAAATCGCGGAGAATATACCGGGTGTTTGCCAAATCCGTCGTCCTGCCCGTCACCGGATCTCTCACATCCCCATTTCGGGTCCCAAATGATACGTTTTTGGGATTGCTGCCTCTGTTAAAAAAACATATGGCCCAATTGTCTTTTTCAAGTGGCTTGAACCAGATCTCGACGCTGTCATTGGATGAATACTTGAAACCTTCTATGCCAAGCGAGTCTTGATCTACCGCTATCGCCTCTCTATTAGTAAGAATGTCCCTGGTTTCTTGAGACATGGTTGTCAAGTCGTTCCCGGCAATTAACGGCGCTGCCAACATGCACCACATCGAGAAATGTGCACGGTCTTCGTTGTTCGTCATACCGTTGCCAACTTCGAGCATGTCAGGATCGTTCCAGTGTCCTGGACCCGCATATTGTCTAAGACTGTCCTGCTGATCCAATATTGAAAGAACGCACAGCTGCACCCATGTTCCATGATCTATATTCTTTGCAAAGTTTGCCGAGATATCACCGGTTGTTCGCCAGAGATTGCCGACACCTTTTCCCCAGTCCCAGGGTTTGCTCGTTCCCCACTCACAAATGCTGAACACCATCGGTCTTCCAGCCGCATATAGCGCATCGCGCATTGTCATGTAAGCTCCAACCTGCCGCATGCCTTCAGTATTGCACCAGTCATATTTCAGATAATCGATTCCCCATTTGGCATACTGGAGCGCATCTTGGTATTCATGTCCCCGGCTCCCGGGTTTCCCTGCACATGTTTTATATCCGGCATCTGAATAGATTCCTAACTTCAGTCCCTTCGAATGCAAGTAATCCGCGAGAGCCTTTATCCCATGGGGAAACCGTGCTGGATCAGGATGAATAAATCCCAGACTGTCTCGTTCACCGTGCCAGCAATCGTCGATATTGATGTAGAGATACCCGGCATCTTTCATGCCGGAAGAAACCATCGCGTCCGCCATATCTCGAATCATCTGCTCGTTCACGTTGCATCCGAATTTATTCCAGGTGTTCCATCCCATCGGAGGAGTGAGTGCCATGTTCTTGAATTGCTGCGAGTGAGCGTCCCCGCCAATCAAGTAAATAAATGTGAGCGCGATTACTGCGAGTAAAGATTTTTTCATTTGAGTTTCTCCCTTTCGAGACCCAGCGTGTTTCCGAAAATTGCCGGGTCCGCGTTTTATTTCAAAATGCTTTCAATCTTCTTCAGCTCTTCCGGGCTGAACGAAAGATTGTCCAATGCTTTCACTGCGTCGTCGATCTGTTCCACTTTGCTCGCGCCGATCAAAGCGCTGGTGACTTCTTTAAGACGAAGCACCCATGCAAGTGCCATCTGAGCGAGTGACTGGCCGCGAGCCTTTGCAATCTCGTTGAGTTTCCTGGCCTTCGCTACTTTCTCATGAGTGACATGCTCGGGTCTTAGGAATCCACTTGGCCGCGACGCTCGCGAGCCCGAAGGAATCCCTTCAAAATACTTGTCAGTGAGGAGTCCTTGAGCAAGTGGAGAAAAGACGATACATCCGATTCCGCCCTCGCGAAGCACTTTCAACAGTCCATCTTCGACCCAGCGGTCGAACATGTTATACTTCGGCTGGTGAATCAGAAGGTGCATTCCCATCGAATGCATGATCCGTTCGGCCTGATTTGTCGAGTCTGCATTATAATTAGAAATACCTGCATACAATGCTTTTCCGCTACGCACAATATCATGCAGCGCGCCCATTGTTTCCTCGAGCGGCGTACCAGGGTCGGGACGGTGGTGATAGAAAATATCGACATATTCCACATGCATCCGTCGAAGACTCTGATTCAAACTGGCTACCAGGAATTTCCGAGAACCCCAATCTCCGTAAGGGCCAGGCCACATTCTGTAGCCAGCCTTGGAAGAGATGATCAACTCATCTCGATAGCCATGGAGGTCATGTCTCAAAATATATCCCATCGTTTCTTCCGCTGAACCTGGAGGTGGACCATAATTATTTGCAAGATCGAAGTGCGTGATTCCAAGATCGAAAGCCCGCCGCGCGATCGCGCGTGAGTTTTCAAGCAAGTCGACTCCCCCAAAGTTGTGCCACATCCCTAGCGAAATCGCCGGCAGATCAATTCCACTCTTACCGCATCGATTATATCTCATCTTGTCGTAACGATGTTCAGTTGGTAAGCCCATTGGACTCCTTCCAATATGAAATTCTTCTCTTTCAGTTTGTCAATCAACCAATTCATCTTATTCATCCCATTGTAACCGCAACTTCATTTTCATCTTTCATTTTTGTGACTGGAACAAAATTACCTTCCAATACTTCACCATTCAAAACAGTCTTCTTTACACCCTTCTCGACACCCTTTGGATTCTCAAAATGGATGATCAGAGTCTTGCCGCGAAATGCGCGCACAACATCGAATGAATTCCACTTAGAGGGAACGCATGGGTCGATTCTAATTCCGTTAATTTCCGGACGAATTCCCAGAACGTATCTCGTTATGGCGTAATACGTCCACGATGCTGAGCTCGACAGCCAGGGAATCCGCGACGCTCCGTGCTTCGGACTCTCCTTCGAATGCGTTGACTGAGAGACTACGTACGGTTCAATCTCTCGTACTTCTGCTTTCTTGTTGTAGGCTGCCGGCAAATAGGCACGAAGGTATTCATAAGCATAATCGCCGTGCCCTAAGATTGCTTCAGCCATTACAGCCCATGCTTGCGTGTGAACAAGAATCCCGCCGTTTTCTTTTAGGCCGGGATTGAGCAACGAAGCTCGGACAATTCTATAATCCGTTTTTGCATATGGTGGATCGCAAAGTGCAAGTCCGTATTTTGTGAAGAGCCGCTTGCGAACCTGCTGCATCGCTGTCTCAGCCTGATCATGCGAGGCAAGACCTGATATGACAGACCATGTCTGTGTGTCAAGAAAAATCTGGCCTTCGGGGCTGTCTTTCGAACCGAACTTCACGCCATCGTGACGAAATCCGCGTGCAAACCATTCTCCATCCCACGCATAGCGCTTGATATTCGCATCGAGTCTTTCGAGAGTAAGTTTCGCCCACGAAGATTCGTCCGCTTTCTTAAGAAAGAGAGCGACATCGATGTAGACCTTGAGAGCAAATCGAAGCTGCATCGTCGTGAATATCGATTCGCCTTTCCTGCCGAAGCGCAGCGTGTCGTTCCAATCGGCCATCAAGCCGCACGGAAGCCCATGAGCTCCGGACCGCTCCAGACTGAACTGCAAGGCTCGTTTCATGTGACCGAATACCGTGTCTGCTCCCTTATCAGCATAGGGCAAAATTTTCTTGTAGAATTCAGCATCGCCGGTCTCTTCGACATAAGCGGGTATGGCATTGAAGAGCCACAGACCAGCGTCCGATTGGTAATCTTCCTCCTTCGGCGGAATTTCATGGCCTGGGTTGTGGCTGGACGGAAGAACCACCGGCATCCCTCCGCCAGTTGAAACCTGCCCGGTTATCATGAGCTCCAGACGCTGCCTCGCTTCATCGGGAATCGCATGCATTACTCCGAGAAAATCCTGAACTGTATCACGATAATCCATGCCGTCACGATCAATACCGGAATAGATAAGGCTCGCCGCGCGAGACCACGCGTAGGTTATCATACAGTTGTAGATACCCCATGTGTTGACAGTGGCGTTAAGTTCCTGGTCAGGCGTCTTTGCCGCAATTCCTTCGATCCTTTTATGCCAAAAAGATTTGAGCTCGTCAAATGACTCGTCAACTTTGCGAACGTTTTGGAACTCATCGACTGCTTGCCTTCCTTCTTTCTCAGCGCTGCCGATCCCAACTATTACGGCAAATTCCAAGGTCTGGCCCGGTCTGAGAGAGAATTTTACCTGAAGGGAACCACAAGGATTATCTCCGTAAGCCAGGCTACCGGAGCATTTTCCACGTTCCACTGCAAGCGGCTTTGAGTAACTGCGAGAAGGTCCGAGGAATGCCTCGCGATCCGTGTCATAACCGACGACTTTTGCCCCGGCAATCGCGTGGAATGTATGCCGACCCTGATCTTTTTCTTTGAAATTCTCAGGCATTGCCGGAGTATTAATGTTCGTTCCATGATCTATGATGCCGTCGACTACTTTCATTTGAGCAACGTACTGGACGTACTGAATATTCAAAAGATCGTCGACAGCGTTCCAATTACCGGGCATACTCAAGATAAGTAAATGCACTCAGGTTGCGTTTCTTCTTGGAGCTGTTTGTGACTTTCACCTTCCAAATCTCAAAGGTCCGCCCAAGAGGGACGAAGTAAGTTACTTCTGATTTGATGCCGCTGTATTGAGATTCTATTGTAGTGTAAGCTGTACCATGGCGGCAAATTGATTTGAATTTGGAAAGCGGTTTGCCAACCGGTCTGCCATGAGGCAGACCAGAAATCGCGCGTACCATGATCGTGGAAATAGATGTACCGGCCTGGCTGATCTGACGGTATCGAATTAAACCTGAAGCGAACGAACCTTCCGGTTCCGCTCGATTTCTGAAAGCTATAGCCGCCAGCGTTGTTGGTAATTATGCCGCCATATTCCAGTGAACCCAGGTAGTTCGTCCACGGTTTCGGTGTGTCCGGGCTGGTAATAACATATTCCTTATGCTTGTCGTCAAAATTTCCATATTGCATGGTCAACCTCGAATATTAACAATAGCCTTTTAAAAACAGAACCACCGTCGTTGCGAGGAACGAGGCGACAAGGCAATCTCTGATTTGCAGATTGATTGCTTCAGTGCGCTTGCAATGACGAAACAGTTGTGTTACCATCGTTTAATGTTCCCCGCGGATTTCACAATTGCGGGAAATGGGCCAGCAGCAATCTGCATGATGGGATCTCTCCGCGCGGAAAACGAGATGTTCCGTATTTATAGCGGGATCCACTTACTTATCATGCAAAACACATTCGCATATTTCGTTACACTACTTGGATTTCATTGTTTCCAATTATCTGTCCTGAATGTCGGAGCTGGCAATCCCGACCCATTGAAGATTGTGGCATCCTCAGTATTGCTCCACGTATATCTCACAGCGATTGGATTTTTCACCGTGTCACTATAGACAATAAGTTTTTTCCCATCAATTTTCACGATGGCTTTTACAAATACACTGTCTTTGCCTGAAATCAGGAAATTTGTGCTGCCGCTGCTGTCCTTAATCACCAGTCCACCGTCTGCGTCATCAAACGTTAGAACAATTTTTCCTTTCTGAATTTTCATCGAGCGGTACAGCGGTCCGGAATAAATGATCTTCTTATGGTACTCTTTTGCAAGCGCCCACGATGCCAAACGCAGGCCCACGTCCTGTTTGTCCGGGGGATGTATGGTCGTGAGACTCGCGATGTCAAGCGTCACTGCCATACCGGTATTCGGTACCGAAAGTGTGCGTGTCTGCGCGTCACGAACGACGTACGACTTTGACTTCTCTTCGTACCTCCAAGGCGCAATCTGCACATAATAGAACGGGAAGCCCCCTTCTCCCCAAGCGGCCCTCCAGTTCTTGATCATCAATTTGAAAAGTGATTCGTAATTGTTGTAATCGCTTTGCAAATCTGAATTCGATTCTCCCTGGTACCACAAGCATCCCTTAATAGTATAAGGTTTCAATGGAGAGATCATTCCGTTGAATAGCATCGTAGGAGTGAAGGGACTGAGGTTGACAGAAACTTTCGGTCGGTTGTTAAATTCGCCCGTTGGTCCGTAGACATAAAACTCATTGTTAATGAACTCGGCGACCGTCAAATATCTCCACTCACCCGACAACAAAATGCTTTTGCTGCTGTCACCCTTCGGATAGATTTGCATCTTGACGCCGCCTCCCCAGATGCCGCCAAAACCTCCGATGTCGATGACTCGAACTGCTATCGTCAGGACTGAATCCTGAACAAGTTCATTCGGAATATCGTAAACTCGCGGCGTTGCATAGAATCCACCTCCCAGCATCCCGCCGATCTTCACGCCATTCACATACGTTTCATCCATGTCATCAATGGGTCCTAACGCAAGGACGAGATTCGTATCAAGCCAATTCTTCGGAACCTCAATTTTTTTTCTGAACCACACGACTCCGTTGAAAATACCCGCATCTGTTGTCTGCCAATAGGCCGGCAGTTTCATGGTACGCCATGTGCTGTCGTTAAAGCCGGGACTGGAACATACGCTGTCACCAAAATCAAGGCCTACAAATTGCTGTGGCAATGGTTTAGTGCTGACATCGATCATGGGATGACTTTGTATCCATTCGTTCAATCTCTTTATGACAGGCTGGGCGCTGTCAACTTCTCCGACTATCGCCTTGTACTCGGGCAGCCGCTCCAGAAACCTGCCGCTGATCCACGATTGTATTTTTGTTCCTCCCCAACTCGAGAAAATCATGCCGATGGGGACATGCAGCTCTTCATAAAGCTTCCTCGCAAAGAAGTAGCCCACCGCACTGAACTTAGCCGCTGTGTGCGGATTGCACTCGCTCCAGCTACCGACGCAATCAAATTCCGGTTGAGCTGACACGGCTCGAGAAACCGTGAACAATCTAATGTCTGCGTAATTTGCAGATTGAATTTCTTGATCCGAGTTTTGTATCGGGTTGTCTGGCGGCCATCCAGCAAGCGGCATTTCCATATTTGACTGTCCGGAGCATAGCCACACTTCACCCAGCATCACGTTCTTATAAATGATCACAGAATCGCCGATCTGTAGTCTAACTTCATACGGACCGCCCGCTTTGGTCGTCTTTAATTTGACTCGCCACGTGCTGTCGGGCTTGACTATAGTTTTTGCCTTCGCTTTCCAGCTCGCTTCAATTGAAACTGGTGTACCAGGAAGCGCCAAACCCCAAAAGGCTGCGCCTGTCTTCTGCTGGAGCACCATGTTGTCCGAGAAGACGGAGGGCATTCGGATAGACGAAATCTGACCAGCTAAAGACGACTGCTGAATTGCAAAGAGAGATAAGAATAAGACGGTGGCTTTCATGTTACTCCTCGAAATAAATGGGCGTTCTTAATGGAACAGGGAACAAGACTCAATCTTAACGCTTTACAACTTTGATTTTGTCATCGTACCTTTACGACATTGGGATTACGGTTCACTAATAGGGATATTCGGAAAAACACTTCTCATCCTAAAGTCCGTTAGATTCCTTAAAGCCTCAAGAAGATAACACTGTTGATCCTCAAGATGAAGAAAAATATTAGGATTGAAACTTCCTTTAGAGCAACTGAAAACTGCTCCTTCATCCATACTAATCCTGCTGGCGTGGTATCTTATTCCGATCTATCTTGCATCCTTCTTTCTTGAAGAATATGCTAAAAAGTATTATCATTTTCCTGCAAAAAACAGCCAATCAGCTTTACGAAAAGTTTTTCACATTAACCGACAAAAAATTTGCCGCAGAAAATCGACATGTCAGAAGATAATCGAATCGTACTTAGGAAAATGATCCCCGAGTTGGATCAGAATATACTGAAGAAATGGTATCCGCTGGTTGTCGACAAAGTTAACGGTGGGTATCACACTAATATTTCTTACGATTGGAAATTGGAATCTGAACAACCAAAGACGGCTGTGACGCAAGGACAGCATATGTGGACGGCTGCGAAGGCAGCTATTCATTTCGACAATGACATTTACGCCGAAGCAGCTAATCATGGTTTTGACTTCTTCAGGAGAAAGATGTGGGATCAAAAATATGGCGGCTTCTATCAGATGCGCGATCATCGCGGCGAAATGACCGACCACCTTGGATTCTGCGATGAAAAACGGACTTACGGAGATGCTTTCATGATTTTTGGATTGGCAGCTTTGTTCGAACTAACGGGGGACCAAAAAGTCCTCGACTTTGCAAAAGAAGCTTTTTACTGGTTAGAAGAACATGCTAAGGATCCGAAGGGTCTTGGATATTTCCAGTCTCTGACGAGAGAAGGGGAACCGATCAGCAAAAACGGCAAAAACAGAACATCTGCCGCCGATGCCGTTGAGGCCGGATATAAAGATCAGAATTCCTCGATTCATCTTTTGGAAGCTTATACAGAATTATATAAGGTGTGGCATGATGAAACTCTCAAGGAAAAACTCAACCGACTTCTTATTCTCATCAGGGACATCATTACGACTCCCGAAGGCTACATGAACCTTTTCTTTGATAACGATTGGAAGCCGGTTTCCTTCAGAAGCGCTCCGAAGGAAGTGAGGGAGAGAAACTATCGGCTGGATCACGTTTCGTTCGGTAATAATTGCGAAACAGCGTTCTTGATGCTGCAAGCTTCCCATGCCTTGGGTTTGAAAGACGACACAAAGACTCTGACTGTTTCAAAAAGAATGCTCGACCATGCAATCGAAAACGGCTGGGAGAACAATAACGGCGGTTTTGTCGACGCCGCGTACTACTTCGCGGGCGATAAGAAGTGTACCATTATCCAGGATACCAAGGCCTGGTGGGCGCAGGCAGAAGCAATTAATGCGCTCTTAATGATGTCGAAAATCTTTCCGCGCGAAGATATCTATAGTAAATATTTCGTCAGAGAATGGAACTACATCGACAAATTTATTATTGATCATGAAAACGGCGGTTGGTTCGAAGGCGGACTCGACAAAGAACCCCATCACAAGACAAGTCATAAGGGTCATATCGGGAAGGGATGCTACCATGCTGGAAGATCGCTGATGAATTGTATAAAGATGTTGTCGGAGGATTCGCTCGAGGTCGGCCTTGCCAACAAGGGGTTTGTGAAAGTTGCAGGGAGTTTCAATGAGATGATCAATCATTGGGAGAAAGCCGGAGCAAAAACGAAACCTTAAGGCTTGAAATAAAATTGAGAGATGCAGAAGCTCCAACTCAGAACCGCGCGAAATCCGTTGGCTATCGATGAATCGACGCAATTTCAATGTAAATAAGACAAAAATCTCAAAAGACGCTTGACAGAATTTCAATCATCAATAATATTACCCTTCGATCTTTTCGGTTCACACCTCGCTCGCCGTATTAAGAATTGAAACTGCTTCGCCGCTGAGTTTTATCTCACTCGACTTCATCAACGAATCCAGCTGCGGAAGGTTCGTTGCGCTCGCAATTGGTGCTGCAACGGACGACCTCGCTTGAAGCCAAGCTATCGCTATACTTGCTGGTACAGCACCATATTCCCTAGCTACTCTATCGAGTGCCGCGAGAATTCTGAATCCTTTCTCAGTCAAATATTTCCTTACGCCTTCTCCCCTCGCACCCCTCTTTAGGTCTGTCTCCGATCTATACTTCCCGGTCAAGAAACCACTTGCCAAAGAGTAATAACTGATGACGCCAATGTTTTCTTTTAAACAGGTTTGCTCGAATTCCTTCTCAAATTTTTCCCGAACATACAAATTGTACATCGGGTTGGAGAGCTTGGTAGCGTGGATAGCCATTCTTCTCGCTGGCTTCAAGAGACTTCTTCAATCTCTCAACAGACATGTTGGATGCGCCGATCCACTTTACCTTGCCCGATTTCACCAACTCCGCATAAGCTTCCAGTGTCTCCTCAACAGGAATGGTCTCCACATCCCAATGAGTCTGGTAAAGGTCTATACAATCCGTTTGCAGACGCCGCAACGATTCTTCGACTTCGCGCAATATATACCTTTTTGAAATGTCCCGCTTTCCCTGGCCCATGTCAGAACCAACCTTCGCAGCGATAATTACTTTTTCGCGGCTGCCCCGCTGCTTCATCCAATTGCCGATAATAGTTTCCGATTCGCCGCCTCTGTTTCCCGGGACCCAGCGCGAGTAAGAATCTGCCGTGTCTATGAGATTGAACCCCGATGCGACAAAAGCATCCAATAATTGAAACGCGGTTTTCTCATCCACCGTCCATCCGAAAACATTCCCACCCAAAGCAAGTGGAGCAACATATATTGAAGATTTGCCTAATTGTCTTTTTTCCATATTGCAAATGTTATGGGCTTCTAATTCGCTTTCTAACGTGCCTGAGGTTTCTTTGTTGCGAGCCTACTCCACGTGGAAGGGATTGTCTTCCAAGTCAATGAAACTCCGGTCAGGTCTTTTTGCTATCTATCGTATCTCTCACAACACGCAGGACTTCTTTCGCGACATACGGCTTCTGAATGAAATCCTTCACGCCGGCATTTTCAAGTGCCGATCTGATTTCAGGATCGATGAATCCACTTGCAACTATTACCCGGGCTTTAGGATCTGTCTGTGTGATGTAAGTGACTATTTCCTCGCCGCTCACCTTGGGTAATCCAAGGTCCGACAGAACCACTGCTATCTTATCCTTTTCCCTGCGGAAAATCTGCAAGCCCTCTTCGCCGTCCCGCGCCAACAATACTCGATAGCCTTTCGATTCCAGTATTGTCTTGAGCAAGTCTCGCAGCATTTCTTCATCTTCGATTGCCAGTATGGTATCCGTTCCGCCCGAGATATCTTCAGACAACTGGTCAATCACAACATTATGTTCAATTGATCCTTCAAAGACGGGGAAATAGACAAAAAAAGTCGTTCCCTTTTGGGGGTCACTGGTCACATCGACAAAACCTCTGTGACCCTGCATTATGCCGTAAGCGACAGATAATCCAAGACCCGTTCCTTTGCCAACTTCTTTTGTTGTGAAAAATGGCTCGAAGATTCGTCGACGAATCTCTTCATTCATCCCTGTTCCATTATCCCCTATACGAATTTCCACGTACCTGTTTGCGCCGGCTTCTGGAAATCTCGAAACTAAGGATTCGCCTTCGACTATTTCCGTAGCGATAATCAGCTTACCTCCCTTGGGCATTGCATCCCGTGCGTTGACGCAGATGTTCAGAAGGACTTGATGAATTTGTGTCGAGTCACCCGAAATAACCGGAATGCCGTCGCAAAGCTCTGTGGCGATCTCTATCGTCTTCGGAAAAGTCTCGGCAATGAGTTTTTCAATCTCTGAAACAACCTCGTTCAACTGGACCGAGCTAAAAGTTATTTCCGTCTTGCGAGCAAAAGTCAACAGTCTGTTTCACAAGCGCTTTGCCGCGTTCGCCTGATTTCATGATTGCCTGAGTTCCGCGCTGGAATTTCTTCTGATCGAATGCAGACTGGGTCAGCAAGTCGGCGTAACCGAGTATGACCCCAAGCAAATTATTGAAGTCGTGGGCAATGCCAGCGGCAATGTTTCCGAGCCCTTCCAGCTGCTGGGTCTGTATGAATTGCCGTTCTAGCGTTCTGATATCGGTAATGTCTTTTGCCATTCCTGAAATTATTTCGCCGTCTGTCGAGGCACTGAGAAGAACGTTTCTCGTTTTGCCACCCTTTGTCAGAAATTCGACCTCCATGCTCTTTCCGGTCTTTCCGTAACTCCTCAGTTCTTTTGTGAAGTGTTCCCTCTCTTGAATATTTTTGTACAGGCTGAACGATGTCACAGACATCAATTCTTCCGGAGAATCATATTCAAGCATGTCTGCCATGGCATTGTTGGCATAAATAATTTTCCCGCTCAACGTCATCCTATAGACTCCAACAAGTGCGTTTTCCACAAGCTCTCTGTACTTCTTTTCCGAATCGGAGATTTCTTTCTCCATAAGTTTTCGTTCGGTTATGTCCCGAGCAACCCACAATACGGTTTCGTTTGTCAACGGAGAAATTGTAGCCATGCGCCATCTTTCTTCCCCACGGATGTTGATGGCGTATTCCGCATTCTGAGTCTGTCCACTCTCAAGCGTTTTCCTAATTATGGATAGGAAATATTCTGCCTGGTCTTTATGAAAAATTTCATGTCCTGTCCTGCCGACAATTTCAGCGCCGGGCTTATACAGCAGCGAGTCGTCCGTTGGCGAGACCCTCATGAACCGGCCATCTTTGTCCAGAACAAGAATTACATCTTTCATCGATTCAAAGAGCATGCGGAGTTCTTTTTCCGACTGCCGAAGCGCATCTTGAGCAGCTTTCATTTCGGTAATCTCGGCACCCATCCCGACAAGTCCGATGATCTTTCCATTTTCATCCAGCCATGGCATCTTGGTCGTCAACAACCATCGTTTCTTGCCGTCCGGACTATAAAAATATTCCTCTCTATTTAGAACAGATCTGCCATCTCTAACTACGGCTTGATCATCTGCAAAGAACTTTTCCGCAATTTCTGTGGGATAAAGCTCGAAATCAGTCTTACCAATGGCTTCAGTTTCGGACTTCAAACCCATGTTGCGAACATCTGCAGGGTTGGCGACGATCTTGCGGCATTCTTTATCTTTAACATAGATTGGATACGGAATATTGTCTATCAGCGTCCTGAGTAGATTCCGTTCTCGCTGCTTAGTGTCTTCCGAAATTTTCCATTCCGTGATGTCTCGAAGCACGCCATCGACTCTGACCAATTTTTCTCCTTCGTAAACGGGCACGGACTTATCCTCTAAATAAAGGAGTGTACCATCTTTGCATTTCCACCAATTTTCGCGAAGAGGGACATAGTTGATGACCTTCGCTTGCAAGTCCTTGATGATTGGATCATCTTCCGGGAGGTTTTCGGACTGGATGGTTTTTCTCAGAAAAGCCCAGCGGCCGCCCATGGCTTCGATCTCGGAAAGTGTACAGCCAAGTTTTCTTTCAAAGACTGGACTCAAATAAGTAAACTCCGCCGTTTGACCGTCAATGCTGTAAATCGCGTCGTCCACCGAATTTGTGATTTGCTGGAGCATCTGTTCGGATCTCCGGAGCGCTCCTTCGATTTCTTTACGGTCAGTTATGTCTTCGATTGTCCCTTCATAATAAGCCGCCTTTCCATCTTTGTTACGAACGACATGCGCATTCTCTCTCACCCAGAACGAGCTGCCATCTTTTCTGACTTGCCTTGACTCAAGTCCAATAACAGAACCTTTTCCCTCGACGAGTTCACGGAACTTAGGGCGTGGGTATTCGGCTGCATAGTGATCTTCATCCTCCAAATTGTATTTCACAAGCTCATCGAGATTTTGAAACCCCAATATCCTGATCATAGCCGGGTTCGCAAAAAGGATATGTCCATCAGGTGTGGTACGGTATATCCCGATAGAAGCATTTTCGAACAGCGTTCGCAGACGCTCCTCGTTCTCAATCAGCAATTCTTCCATTCTTCGGCGATCCGTGACATCGATGCCAATCCCGACCAAACCTGTCACGTTCCCATTTCCATCGCGCAGAGGGACCTTCGTCGTAAGCATCCAGCGCAAAGTGCCATCGGGCATTATCAAATGGTCTTCCTTGTTTACAACCGATTTCCCTTTCTTAATGACCATCTCATCATCTGCATGAAACTTCGACGCCAGTTCCTTTGGAAAGAGATCGAAATCAGTCTTACCGCAAACTTCCGCTTCTGTTTGCATCCCCGTGTGGCTGACATCTTCCGGATTGGCCATTATCTTCCGATACTCCGAGTCCTTTACGTAAATAGAGTGTGGTATGTTATCAATTACTGTTCTGAGGAGAATCCTCTCCTGCTTCGCGGCCTCTTCGGCTTCCTTCAGTCGTGTTACATCGGTCGAGATGCCAACAAGACCCAAGATCTTCCCATCTTTATCGCGCAACGGGACCTTCGACATGAAGAACCAGCTCGTTCGACCATCGGCGTTAACGATGCTTTCTTCTCTGTTCAGGACCGACTCGCCATCGCTGATAATCCGCCGATCATCTTCGAAATACTTTTCGGCGAGTTCTTTGGGATAAACCTCGAAATCTGTTTTTCCCAAAAGATCCTGCGTGGAATCAAGACCTAATAGGCCGAGATGGGCCGCAACTTTCTCCACATGTTGGGAATTGACCAGCGTTTTGCGATATTCAGCGTCCTTCACAAAAATGGCGCTCGGAAGGTTGTCGACCACTGTCCTCAACAAGATCCTCTCCTGACGGTGTGCTTCCTCAATTTGCTTTCGGTCCGTGATATCCTGGATCGTTCCGAACATAGTCACTGGTTCACCGGCAGAGTCGAGCATCAATTCTCCCTTGCCCCACATCCAACGTTCTGCGTTGTCGTTAGCTCTCACGATCCGATATTCAAAATCGAAGGATTTCTTTTCAGAAAGCACTCCTTGAAGATATTCTGGAAAAATCCTCGCGATCTCCGGGATGGACCAAAGCAATGAAAGCATCTACGTCATGACGTGAACTAGCTTGAATTCCAAAAATCTCGTCGAGCACGGACGAAGCAGTGTATGTCCCCGATTTTACGTCAAAAATGTAGGAGCCGACTCTTGCGACGCGCTGAGATTCACTCAACCAGAATTCTCTGTCCTTTATGGCTTCATTGGAAGTTTTTTCCGTCGCCCGCACCTCAATCGTCCAGAGAGCAAAACCCATGTCGTCCGCCAATTCAGACAGCAGATTCACATCTTCGGTAGTGAAATTGTTCGGCGTATCTGCAAATACATTGAGCACTCCAACCACCTTGCCGCTGATGCGAATAGGAAATGCTCCCGCCGATCGAAATCCTCCTCGTTTTGCCTCGCTGCGCCACGCCTTGTAAACAGGGTCGTTCCACAAGTCGTTGCAAACACAAGCCAGGCCTGTTCGAACAGCCTCTCCGATCAAACCAAAATTTTGCGGCTTACCGTCGCCTATCACGATCGTTTCCTTCAAGTAAGTATCCCCAATACCATTCCACGCTATCGGATGAACCACGCCGCCTCTTTCGTCCAGCACTCCAATCCAAGCCATCAGATATTTTCCGTCCCTAACGAGTATTCTGCATGCTTCGTTGAACAGCACCTCAGGCGTCGAGTTCCTTATGATGAGTTGGTTAATATTGGATAGGGTGCGAAGAATTTGATTCAGTCTGACCATTCGCTCCTGTGCCAATTTTTCTTTCGTCAAATCTTCGGCGCTCCCCTCATAATGGAGAACATTTCCAAAGTGATCACGTACGACGTGCGCGCTCTCACTGATAAATAATGGGGTTCCGTCTTTCCTTTTCCAAGTCGATTCAACTCCGGTAACCAGTCCCTCTGCCTTTATTCTCCGATGCAGTTCCTTCCGCGACTCTCTCGAAACAAAAGCGACCTCACCTAAGTTGTGATTTTTAATCTCTGCTAGGCTTTTATAACCCAGCATCTTAACAAAAGCGCGGTTAGCATATAGAACCTTCCCATCAAGAGAAATGCGATAAATCCCAACCACAGCTTTCTCATGAATATCCGTTAACGATGCCCCTTCTCCTCGTTTTGATTTCTTCGATTCATGCAGCTCTGTCACGTCTATCAATGAACCGGCAATACCATCTTCTCGCCCGGCGTCATCGCGGGAAATCGAAATAACATCCTCTACCCAACGGTACTTCCGAGTTTTTTTATGCAGCATTCTATAAACAAGTCGAACGGATCTTTCTCGCATAACCGAATGTGAAACCTTACTCCTACGAAAATTGGATTTGGACCGAATGCCGCTCCGCTTTAAAAAAAACCTCCTGATTCTTCCTTCTATCTCTTTGATGTCTTCAGGGTGGACGATTGACGACCAGAGAGCAGGATTCTTAATGAAGTCTTTGGGTTTGTAGCCGAGTAGTTGCTCGATGTTGTCACTGACAAAACTCAGCGTGTCATGCGACAGATCGTCGCTTAACCTCTTTATATAAATGGTCTCTCTGATATGCTGGAGTATTGGATTGCTTGATTCGTCTTTATGCATACATCACTCCGTGAAATAAACTAAGAGTAACATGCCCTGCTTCGAGTTGTTTTTTCATCTTCTTCTGATGGCTCTACGGCTCCATTTATGTTTCTCTCCGTCGGCAAGCCTGCTCAACAAGTTGAGTCACCGCCTACTTTAGGGAAAATACAACTTTTAAGTTAATTAACATCTTACATTAAAACATTATCGACCTGAATTGGTTCACTTACGTCACATGACCTCCCTAATAGGTTTCTTCGTCAGAATTTAATAGAACTTTAGCGCTGACTAAAATTGACCTTGATACCCATTTACCTTTTGGATAAATTAAAGTGATTAAAACATCTTGGGCGGAAAAAGACCATCTACTTGGAACCTTGTTTTTAATTCCTAACTCTCGGCTCGATCTGGAACGAAATCAAAAATAAGGGTATGGCTGCATTATTACCGACAGAGTGGGAAAAGATAGGTTAACGACTTTAGATGAAAACGACAGCGGTAGTACCACTGTCCACTTCCCTTTTTTGTTTAGTTGGATGCAAGACTGGATATTCAAGACCGAAGATTAATTATGGAATAGATCCACAATGCCGATACCATTTTCAGGAGTTCTCGAATTAGACCGTCAAAATCGCGGCTTCATCAGGACGCTCTCAATGACATTTGCCCCGACGACCGCCGATATATTCGTCCCGCAGGCACTGATAGCAAGACACAATCTCCGTCCTGGCGTCTTGCTGGAAGGAACGGCCGAAGACGCTGGCAAAAGCCGTTTCCAACCAAGTGGAAAGAGGCACCATCATGTGCATGAGAAACGAGGCCCGGAAGCCGTCTCCATTTCGACAATAAATGGAATGACCGTAGACAAATGGAAAGAGATCAAGGATTTTTCAAGTCACGCTGCAATCTCGCCAAACGAAAGAATAATTCTGGAGGGACCCGGCTCGGATCGGGCGATGAGAATTATTGATCTTTTCTGTCCACTCGGAAAGGGACAGCGCGCTCTGATTGTTTCGCCGCCCAAGGCGGGAAAGACGATCCTGCTTCAACAAATCGCGACAGCAATCAATGCAAACTATCCTGAGATTGAATTGATAGTCCTGCTGATTGATGAGCGTCCCGAGGAAGTGACCGACATGAGAAGATCAATCAAGGGTGAGGTCTTCGCCAGCTCGAACGACAACGACCACGCAAGTCATGTCAGATTAGCAAACATAGTCCCCGAATATGCGAAGCGAAAAGTGGAAGCCGGAAAGGACGTCGTCATTCTTCTCGATTCATTGACCAGGTTGGGCCGCGCGTTTAATGTCCACCAAAAGAGTACAGGCAGAACTATGTCTGGCGGTGTCGATATTCGCGCGCTGGAAATACCGAAAAGGATCTTCGGATCTGCGAGAAAATTCGAAGATGGCGGTTCGCTTACGATTATCGCAACCATTCTCGTCGATACAAATTCAAGAATGGACGAGCTGATCTTCCAGGAATTCAAGGGGACCGGCAACATGGAACTCGTGCTGGATCGCGATTTATCAAACGAAAGGATTTTCCCTGCAATGAATCTTGGAATGTCGGGCACTCGAAGGGAGGAATTGCTATTCGGCTCGGACCTTAATGCCCACCAATCGCTTAGAAAAATCCTCGCACATGTTTCTTCGAGACAAGCGATGGTCGACATTCTGAAATTACTCGCAAGAATATCCCACCAATTCCAAACTTCTCACAAGCCTCTAAGAAATTTCAAATGTTGAATTTTAAATTTTGAATTCGTCTGCAATTTATCCCTCGGTCGATCATCTTTTTTCAATTCAAAATTTATAATTTACAATTTAAAATTCTTTTTGTAACCCTTTCTTCCCATCCGAAATCCTCAAGTCAAGTTTAGTAAAACCTTGAATCGTTAGTTTTATCATGGTTTCCGACAGGAAATCGAGGAGATGAAAGTTTTTTCCTGGCTAGTCGAGGAACTCTGACAGGACTTGGTTTTAAAAAAGTAACGACGAATTACGCTTTTGTTATCAAGCCATGATGGAACATTCAGTGGGATGCAAAATACTGAAAATTGGACGACAATTTTCGGCACAGACGTTGCAGAATACACATCGGACGCTCTCCACCGCACGCGGCGGCCGCCAAACGGCGGTTTGTGTAGGCGAGAGCACACAGACTGTTGGAATTGTTTTTATCGAATATTACTTTGTGCGTCACGGTAGAGCGTTCGGATAACTATTATAGAGTTTTTATTACTAAATATATTTCACAACCATAACCTTTTCGGAGGGAAAAATGAAAAAACTATTAGCAATCGCTGTAATCCTTACAGCATTCGCAGCGAGCGAATCGTTCGCACAGTTCAGCCACACAACTGCTGGCACCCAAGCTACTGTTACTCTCAATGTACTGACAGCCCCATCAATAACATTGAACCGTAACATGAACTTTGGAACAATCTATCAGGGTGTAACTACTGCAACGGTCGACCCAGTCAATGGCGGTGGCAATGCGGCAATGTTTACCGTCCAAGGGGATACAAACGAGTCAATTGCTGTTAACTGGACTTCGTCAGCAAACCTGACAAACGGTGTGTCAAACAATATTCCCTGGACCCCAAGTCTTTCTGGCTATACCTCAAATGTTCAGACTAGTTCAAATAGCTTAACATCTGGTGGCACGGTAGCAATGTCATCCGCCGGCTACTTCTACGTATGGGGTGGAGGCACGGCTACGCTTGCTGCGAACCAACCCGGCGGCCAGTATAGTGGTACTCTAACGATTACAGTCAGCTATTAATAATTATTTTTCAAATCAGGGAGGCGATTTCTTTGCCTCCCTTTTTTTTTAATCAGGTGAAATGAAAATAGTATTAATGAGCCTCGTCTTGATAAGTTCGCTTGCAATTGGCAAATCGTTTGCTCAAACGGTGAGTGCAACCTCCGAAGTATATCTTCAGGTCAAAGGAACAACTTCTCTGACAAAAGTGCGCGATTTGAGCATGGGGCTTGTTATACAAGGGTTTACTTCTGTGAATATCAACCCGATTTCTGGAGGCAGCGAAGCAGCTTATTTTTTCTTTGTCGGAGAACCAAACTCTCCTGTCACAGCATCTTTTTCTTCGTCAGATTTAACGAGTGGTACATACACCATCGCCTTCACCGGCACCCTTGCCGGCAGCGGAGCCCCTGACCAACACAACGCGACTTTGATCGCGAGTGGAGACCCAGTCATCTCAAACTCGGATGGAGAATACTATTTCTGGTCTGGCGGCACTGCCAACCTTTCACCTACCCAACCTTACGGCATATACACCGGCAGCTTCACGCTTTCAATTGCATACTAAAAGGAAATTTTAAATTTTAAATTCTAAATGAATTTAAAAATTGCTCTGTGAAGTTTTGACGATAGCCGTAAGTATTCCGATGATCTCCGTAATATCTCTCATATAAAAAGAATAATCCATCTTAACAAGTTGACTCCTCTCTAAAAGCTTAAGCCAGTATCTGGATTCTCTTGCTTCCTTTGAAGCGATAGACATTTTAGTTATGAAATCCTTCTGTGATTGAGCAGCCGTTGATTCCTCGACATTCGCGCCGATGCTTGTGCCACTTCGCAGAAGCTGTTTCGAAAGAACTGTTTCGTGATGTTGTTGAAGCAATTGACATAACTCAATCGCGTGAATCGCAAAATCAAAGCTCTTATCCAAAATGATATTATCTTTCACACCGCCTCCTTTTCTAAGCAATTTTAAATTTAGAATTTACAATTTAAAATTCCCCCTTTGAAACTCTCTCCAATTTTTTCTATTATAAAAGGTGTTCATGCTCCCCATTGCCATCGTCGCATACTTGATCGGTTCTTTTCCGACGGCATACATGATCGGGAAACGGACAAGAGGCATCGACATTTCAAAAAGCGGAACCGGAAACATCGGTGCAATGAACGCTTATGAAGTCACCGGTTCAAAAACAATCGGGATCACGGTCGGTAATAGTCGATATGCTCAAAGGGTTGATCGTGACTTTGGTGGCACAATACGAATTTGGAACGACTGCCGGTTTGGCAGGAGCTTTCTTTGCAGTTCTCGGCCACAATTATTCTATATTCATGAAATTCAAAGGCGGCCGCGGACTCGCAACCG
The DNA here is from genome assembly GCA_963703215.1 of uncultured Bacteroidota bacterium. Classification (GTDB taxonomy): domain Bacteria; phylum Bacteroidota; class Ignavibacteria; order Kryptoniales; family JAKASW01; genus JAKASW01. The sequence goes on from OY969800.1 coordinate 360,240, forward strand.
CAGCCGGTGCCCTGTTGGTCATCCAGCCGTTGGCGGTTGCTCTTTATCTCGTTGTCTATTTCTTCCTGAGAGCCATCAAGTTGAAACTTTATCTCGCAAGTGTATCAGGGATCGTTGCAGTGTCAATACCAATTTTTGTCAGGTTCAATAATGTACCAGGTTCCTTGCTATTCTCCGCTCTCCTGCTCGCTGCAGTTCTGTCCAAACATTTGATCCCATTAAAGAATGAATTGCAGAATGGGACATAAATTTCTTGAGGCTGTGCAAAAAGAAATAAATAGCCCCGTACCATGTCATTCCCGTCACCGCCTTGCGGGATCCCGACATATAGAATATTTTGGTCGGGACATGCTTCAAGCGGGAATCCAGACATTTCTACAACATGGATTTCCGATAAGAACGCTCGGGAATAACACCATCCCTCTTTTGGGACTGACCCGGAAGAAGAACCTGCAGGATACGGACTTCTTCGCTTTGCGCTGCCTCGCGGCTTTAGCAGTTATGCTTTTCTCATCGGCCATGACATCTTCTGCCGTCATGGCACAGTCTACCCAATCGACGAACAATGACCCGACTTCATCGCGCGAAAACGCCATAACGCGGTCGGTTCAAAAAATCAGTCCAGCAGTCGTCGGCATAAATGTAACAGCAGTCGAAGAACGGCAGAGTCCGTTTGCAACGAACGACCCTTTTTTCAAACAATTTTTCCAGGACAACCCCTTCTTTAATCAATTTTTTGGCTCACAGAAATATGAAGTCCAGAGTCTTGGATCTGGTTTTGTAGTTTCGCCGGATGGCTACGTAGTGACGAACGACCATGTCGTCCGGAATGCGACGAAGATAATTGTTACGATGACCGATGGAAGCAAGCGAAGCGCGAAAATTATCGGGCACGACGATCGGTCGGATATTGCCCTCCTCAAAATTGACGGCGACAGCCTTTCTTACTGCGAATTTGGCAACAGCGACAGCATCCTTGTCGGCGAATGGGTTATCGCGTTCGGAAATCCGTTCGGGCTATTCGATATCAATAATAAGCCTACGGTCACGGTAGGAGTAGTGAGCTCACTCGGAATGAATCTTTCGCGGGCAGGGTCATCAAACTACAGCGACATGATCGAAACCGATGCTGCGATTAACCCGGGAAATTCCGGCGGGCCTCTCGTGGATGCAGATGGAAAAGTAATTGGGGTAAACACCATGATCTACACTGCAGGCGTGAGTCAGGCTTACATCGGATATGGGTTCGCAATCCCGACCAACAAAGTGGTACGGGTCGTAGATGAATTAAGGAAACATGGCAAAGTTAAAAACAGAAGCTGGATCGGACTCGATTTGCAGGATGTCGATGAGAACATTGCAAAATATTTTGGACTGAGCGAACCATCCGGAGCGTTAGTGAACGAGGTTCAGGACGAAAGTCCCGCCGCAAAGAGCGGTTTCAAACAGGGCGACTTGATTCTAAAATATCAGAGTGAGCCAGTTCATGACGCCGTCGCGCTGCAATCGCAGTTGGACGATTTGCAACCCGGTGCAAAAGTGAATTTTGAAATATTGCGTGGAAATGCTCTATTGACTATCTCGTTGAAAGTCGGAACAAAAAGTGAGAGTAACAAATGATAAAGCGCTACTCACCCGCCGAAATAAGTGCCGTTTGGAGTGAAGAAAACAAGTTCAGAATATGGCTGGATGTTGAGATCGCTGCCATGGAATGTCAGGCCCAACTTGGTAGGGTCCCAGCGGATGCTGTTGCGGACGTCAAGGCAAAAGCAAAATTCAGCGTCGAACGGATAGATGAAATCGAACGTACCGTCAAACACGACGTCATCGCTTTCCTGACGAATGTCAGTGAAAATGTTGGACCTTCCGCGAGGTTCGTTCACCTTGGAATGACTTCTTCGGATGTCCTTGATACCGCGTCTGCCATTCAATTGAAGCAAGCCGGTGAAATTATTCTCAAGCATCTTCTTGAACTCCAGAAAGTGATCGGCGAGCTGAGTCTTAGATATAAAGACGTTCCCGAGATTGGTCGCACGCACGGCATCCATGCGGAGCCGATAACATTTGGTTTGAAAATGGCAGTGTGGTACGATGAACTTGGAAGAGGGGTTGCAAGACTAAAGAACGCAATCCAGGAAATTGCAGTTGCAAAAATTTCAGGAGCAGTTGGAACTTATTCCCACATCTCGCCTGAGGTCGAAAAATACGTTGCAGGCAAGTTCGGACTTACGCCATCCATCGCTTCGACGCAGGTCATCCAGCGTGACAGGCATGCGCAATTCATGACGGTGCTTGCGGTGATCGCCGGAACTCTTGAGAAAATGTCGCTCGAGGTACGACACCTGCAGCGGACGGAAGTTCTCGAAGCCGAGGAGCCGTTCACTAAGGGACAGAAAGGCTCATCAGCAATGCCGCATAAAAGAAACCCCGTCAACTCCGAAAGAATCTGTGGTATGGCAAGATTAGTCCGGTCATATGCAATGTCGGCGCTGGAAAATCAGGCATTGTGGCACGAGAGAGACATCTCACATTCTTCAGTCGAGCGAGTCATTTTCCCGGATGCAACACTCGGACTGGATTTCATGATCGTTGAATCGCAGAAGATCTTCAGGAATTTTGTCGTCTATCCGGAGAAAATGAAGAACAATCTCCAGATTACACACGGGCTATTCTTTTCGGAAGACGTCCTGCTGAAGCTGATTGAAAAGGGATTGACACGCGAGCAGGGTTACGCAATCGTCCAGAGAAATGCAATGCATTGTTGGGAGAGCGGTGAAGATTTTCTCGCCGCGTTGAGCAAAGACCCTGACGTTTCAGAGAAAATATCAAAGGAAGAACTCGAGAAAATTTTCGACATAGATGCACTTTTGAAGAATGTTGATTACATTTATAGAGCACTGGGACTTAAGAGTTGAGAATGTTTTCCGTTTTTCAAAATAAATCGTTTCTGATCTGGCTCGGCGGATTTTATGGACTGCTGGCAGGCTTGACGATTGCCATGGCCGCTCAGGTTACTTTCCTGAAATTCTCTCTCGGCCCCATCAAATCTATAACGCTCATCGCGCTCGCTGGCGGATCGTCTGTCGCTGGCTCTCATTTAGTCAGCAAACATCTTTTCCGAGAAGATGAGCTGATATTGAGCCGACCTTTGCATTACGTTTTGTTTTTTTCCCTTCTTCCGATTCTAATACTCATACTTTCGATTATACTTTTCTTCAATCCAGATTAGTAGAGATTTTTTCTCCGTGGAGGCGCAAAATATATTTTGATCCGCTGCGCCGAGCCGATTTTGCGGTGAAACAGTTTGTGGTCGTACCATCTGTAATAAGGAGATTTGATATGCCAAAAGCATTCAAGAATTTTATCGGCGGACAAGAGAAAGATGCCGAATCGGGCAGGACTTTCGAGAACCGAAATCCGGCCGACTGGGACGATGTGGTCGGGATCTTTCCCAGGAGTGACAAAAGCGATGTCGATGGAGCAGTCCAGGCTGCAAAGCAGGCATATCGATCATGGTCGCTGACACCGGCGCCGAAAAGAGGCGACATCGTCAAGCGAGCTGGCGATATCCTGGTCGCGCGCAAAGAGGAGATCGCGAGAGAGATGACGCGTGAAATGGGCAAAGTCTTGGTCGAGACTCGCGGCGACGTTCAGGAAGGAATCGATACTGCTTATTATTCTGCAAGTGAGGGACGACGGATGTTCGGCGTGACAGCGCCGAGCGAGCTTCCCAACAAGTTTACGATGTCGATGCGAGTGCCGGTCGGAGTGGCAGGAATCATCAGCCCGTGGAATTTTCCAATGGCAATACCGACTTGGAAAATATTCCCTGCCCTCGTCTCCGGCAATACGATCGTTTTCAAACCGGCATCCGATACTCCGAAAACCGCTGCAACTCTCGTGGAGATTCTTGTCGAAGCCGGCGTACCGGATGGTGTTATCAACATCGTCCATGGTAGTGGAGCCGAAGTCGGCACGGCCATCGTGGATCATGAGGATGTAGAACTAATCAGCTTCACCGGTTCGACCGCTGTCGGCAAGAAAATTTCTGAATCTGCATCGAGATCTCTCAAGAGAGTTTCTCTCGAACTCGGCGGCAAAAATGCCGAAATAGTCATGGACGACGCAAATCTTGAACTCGCCCTCGACGGAGTTTTGTGGGGCGCTTTCGGAACGACGGGTCAACGATGCACCGCAACGAGCCGCCTGATTCTCCACGAAAAGATTTACGACAAATTCATAGAAATGCTGGTTGAAAGGACTTCTCGGTTGAGATTGGGAAATGGTTTAGATGGATCTGTCGATGTCGGCCCATGCATCAACGAGGCCCAGCGGGAAAAAGTACATTTTTATGTTGAGATCGGGAAGAAAGAAGGCGCAAAATTAGTCGTCGGCGGAGAATTCGCAAAAGGCGATGATTTAGATAAGGGTTGGTTCTATAAGCCAACAATTTTTATTAATGTCACTCCTGATATGACAATTGCCCGGGACGAAATCTTCGGACCGGTACTGTCCATCTTAAGAGCGAAATCCATCGAGGATGCGATTGAGATTGTTAACGGAACAACTTACGGCTTAAGTTCTGCAGTTTACACGAAGAATATCAACCATGCATTCAGAGCCATTCGGGATATCAAGGCAGGAATAACGTACATCAATGCACCGACGATCGGCGCAGAAACTCACATGCCGTTCGGCGGAGTAAAACAGACTGGCAACGGGCATCGCGAAGGAGGTGCAAGCGCCTTCGACTTTTTTACAGAAATCAAAACCGTCTATATTGATTTCAGCGATAAACTTCAGAGAGCGCAGATCGATACTTGAACAAAATTTTAAGTTTTGAATTTTAAACTTTAAATTGAAAACATGTGAACCATAAAAGGTGTTAAATGGGACAATTCAAAACTCAAAATTTACCATTTGGAACTAATGAATAAGGATTCCCAAAAGGATAATTTATGCTGACCAAGGAAGTCAAACAGACAAGGAGCACGGGCGTGGGATACGATCCATACTCGCCAAACATCACCCCGGAGCAGGTGATCGATGTAATCCACAAACACATGCTGGTCGATGGCTTCGATATCGTATTCGACCTTAAGCAAAGCAAAGGTTCTTACGCCTTCGACGCAAGAAGCAAGAGAAAATTTCTTGATTTCTTCACCTTCTTCGGTTCTTCCCCGATTGGTTTCAACCATCCGAAGATGACAACGCCGGAATTTCTCGAGAAACTTGCTTATGTTTCGGTTCAAAAACCTTCTTGCTCGGATTCATATACAGTCGAGATGGCGGAGTTTCTGGACACCTTCTCTCGAATCGCCATTCCGGATTATCTCTCTCATGTTTTCCTGATCGAGGGTGGCGCGCTGGCGGTAGAAAATGCACTCAAAGCAGCATTCGATTACAAAATGCAGAAGAATCTGAACGCAGGTATCTACCGATCCGATGAAGACGAAAATCGCTTGAAAGTGATTCACTTCAAGAGGGCTTTCCATGGCCGCTCCGGATATACGCTTTCTTTGACAAACACAGACCCGATCAAGACGAAATATTATCCCAAATTCAATTGGCCAAGAATAAACAATCCGACGCTGAGATTTCCATTGAACGAGGAAAATTTGAGGCAGGTCAAGCAGGAAGAAGAGATCGCCATCACTCAGATTAAACAGGCGATAGCAGAATTCGGAAAAGACCTCGCCGCACTGATCATAGAACCAATACAGGCAGAAGGTGGCGACAACCATTTCCGAAATGAGTTCTTTATCCGTCTCCGCGACATCTGTACCGAGAATGAAATCATCATGGTCATGGACGAAGTTCAAACAGGAGTTGGGCTCACGGGCAAAATGTGGGCGCACCAATATTTCGTCAAACCCGATATTATATCGTTCGGTAAAAAGGCTCAAGTATGCGGAGTGCTCGCAGGAAATATATTCGATGAGGTTAATAAAAATGTATTCAACACCTCAGGAAGATTAAATAGCACATGGGGCGGGAACCTTACAGACATGGTACGTTTCACAAGGCAGCTTCAGATTATCGAGGAAGAAAAGCTCGTTGAAAATGCCGCCAAGGTTGGTGAGCTTCTTCTCGTCAGGTTGGAGGAGTTGGAATCCGAGTTTCCCCATCTCGTGCATAACGCGCGTGGTCGCGGACTTTTCTGTGCGTTTGACATGCCATCTCCGACAGAGCGTCTTGAACTTCGACAGAGAGTCTTCGAAAGAAATCTTCTGCTGATAGGCTGCGGCGAACAAACGATTCGCTTCAGACCGCCGCTGAATATTAACACGCTTGAAATTAATGAAGGCATAGACATAATCCGTGCTTCCCTTGCGGAAATAGAATCGGACTAATCACGAAATTTCAAACTCTCGATCTTGAAATTGGCAGAATTGGTTTTTGCAAAGAGGCCGATTTGCGGGCCAACCACAAAGTCAATTTACAAACTTTTGAATTCTTTTGAGGCGCGTTATTTCCTGACCATTGTCCAAAACATTCCAATCAACTCAGCTACACCTCTATCCGTCACAGCGCTGATGAAATGTCTCTTTAACCTTCGTGGAAATGTCATCCGCTGTAGTTCCGCGATCCTATCTTGATCGACGAGATCGGTTTTGGTGAATACGACCAGCTTGACTTTCTTGGGAAGTTCTTTGCTGTGGAGTCGCATTTCCACAATTAATTTTTCAAAATCATCCTTTGGATCTGGAGAGGTTGATTCGATGAGAACCGCTATCGCCTTCGTCCTATCGATATGTCTCAGGAATGAAATGCCCAGGCCTTTACCCTGACTTGCTCCTTCAATCAGACCCGGCATGTCTGCAACTACGAAGGAGAAGTCTTTATACTTCGCAATTCCAAGAACGGGAGAGAGTGTGGTGAACGGATAGTCTGCAATCTTCGGTCTTGCCGCCGAGATTACAGATAGCAACGTGGACTTACCGGCATTTGGAAATCCGACGAGGCCAACGTCCGCAAGCAGTTTCAACTCAAGTTTTAGATTTTTTTCCTCGCCCATTTTCCCAAGTTCGGCTCTTCGTGGCGCACGATCCGTGGATGTAGCAAATACCGCGTTTCCCCTTCCTCCTCTTCCTCCCTTGGCAATCACGAATGTTTTTCCGTCCTCAACCATGTCGACAATCGTCGCATTTGTTTCGGCATCTTTAACAATCGTTCCAACGGGCAATTTGATCACCAGATCATCGGCGCCTTTTCCAAACTTGTTTGAACCCTGCCCATGCTGGCCTCGCCCAGCCTTGAATGTGGCACGATAATGGAAATCAAGAAGAGTTGTCAGGCTCTTATCGGTAACAAGGACGACATCCCCACCCTTCCCGCCATTTCCGCCATCTGGTCCGCCTCGCGGTATAAATTTCTCACGACGAAAACTCATACATCCGTCCCCGCCGTCACCGGCTTTCACATGGATCAATGCTTCATCTACAAAGTGTGCCATGACCTAATTAGCTTCAAGCTCCATATAAATTTCAAACATCAAATCGCAAGCCCGGACGATCTTCAAAACCGAACTGCACATCTTTTGCGTTCATTCATTTTTATGTTTCGAGATTAGCTTTCCCTACTTTTTGGAACTTAGTTCTTGGAATCTGGTCATTGTCACGTCAGAATATTTGTATGCCGGGGTGCTGCAAAGCGGCATCTGGAACTTGCTGCTCGGAATTTGGAGATTTAATAACTAAGATTGCGCCCCACGGTTAAACCTTCTACTGATTGCGTCCGTGAAAGCGACTGCATATTTCGAGAAAGGATCGACTTTATTGTCGATGAAAATACCTTCGACTATTCTTGATGCACTTTTCCAATCCGGGCTTTCATCGAGCTTGTGGATCGCAATATGGTACAGCGACCTGCTCCCGCCAAAAATCTTCTTGATGATTCTGGCTTCGTCTTTCGCTTTCAATAATGTCCGGACAGACGGCAGCTTGATTCCAGTTTCCACTTTCGGAAGCGATTCCATCTGCAATTGCTGCTCGATCTCCGTCTTTTTTCCCGTTCCTGAAGAGTGTCCTTCGGAAAGTTCTTTCTTCTCTTCAGCCCTTTTATGCTCATCTTTTTCTTTGCTGTAACGCTCCGCCGCAGCTCTTCTTTCGAAAGACTGATATTCTTTCGAAGAATCTACTGCCGAACCAAGTAACTCTACCGTCTTAACCATTTCCTTCGACTGAGCCTGAAGGATAGATTCGATGTCTCTGAAATCGAGAGACTCGAAGCCTTTCACTTCCTTCGCGAACTCAATCCGATCAATGATTTCATCGGCGGATTTATCCCGGAAAAAAAGAATTAGTGCGTCTATCGGAATTTTTGAATCACCGGAGGCAAACACAAACAATTCCATAAGAGCGCTCGTCAGCGATTCGACATTCGATGGAAGTGAGCCGAGAAGATGCTCGTCGATCTTTCCATGAAGTTTCCTCCAGCCTTCGAGATCCATGGAATCCTTATTCTGAAATTCCATGTACTCGATTATTCCTCTTAGATAATATGGATAATTGTTTAGGAATCTCTCGGCGCGATAGAAGTTCGGTCTAAATATCTCATGCTCGCCTTTGAATAGAAATTTTTCAAGCGTCCAATGAGGACGTATCACATAATTGAACAAAAATTTCGAAGCCTTATCCGCCAAATCGAGGAAATCTTCCCGCGTGAACTCGAAAGAATTTTTGATCGCGTGACGGATCTCCTTAAATAATGTCTGTAATTCAGATGATGATAGATCTAGCTTGCCTGTTCTGCTTTTTGTAAACTCTTCATCATCGATAATCTCATCGACCTCAGCTTCGGCAAATTTCTTGAAGCTTTCCGGGAGGTCTGTGTCTGTCAAGAGGGCGTGGAGCGAAATCTTCTGTCCAGTGTACCGCTTCGCAATATTGAACGCATAACTCGAAATTTCTTTTTCAAACATCGTTCAGTTCTCGGAATTCAGTTTACGATTTTCAACTTTGGTTCTTAACTTCTCGCTTGACACTATTTGAGCAATGCCTTCACTCTATTTATCTCTCGTTCCGCTCCGTCGACAAAATTCTTATCGGTGTGCGGCTTGTCGACGATTTTCTGGTACATCGCGATAGCTTCGTTTGGCTTGTTCATTTGCTCGTAACTTTTCCCTGCCATATAATAAGACTGCGCAGCCCAATCTACTTCAGCATTAATTGAAACCAAATAGGGAACCTTCAAGAACTCCAGGATTGCGTCCGCGTAATCGCTTTTGTCATTATAGATAGCACCTATATAATAATGAAGTTCTGCCTGATAATCACGATTTGCTTCTTCTGCAAGGTTCTGGAAAGTAAGAAGCGCCTGGTCGAAATACTTAAGCTCCTCATAAAGTACGCCGACTTTGATCTTCATGTCCATGAGAGTTGAGTCGTCTGGATACTTTGTGATGAACCTCCTCGCGATGTCGAGAGCGCCGTCGTACTGCCCCGCATTTTCATACGCGCTGATAAGTCTGCCCATGGCATCATGGAGCAGCTCCTCATTGGCAGTGGAATCCTGACAAATATTTCTGAAACTGTTTATAGCATCCTGGTATTTCTCCTGCGCAAAGAAAATATTTCCAATCTCGAATCGCGCCATAGGAACAACGGAGCTGTTCGGGAAATTGTTGACTAATTCATTCAGCTTGTCCTGAGCTTTTTCAAGCTCTTCACTTTCGACAAAAATTCTTGCGGCGTCCAGCATCGATGTCGGGTAAGCGGCGGTGTGCTCGTAGTCCCCTTTAACGTCATCAAGAATTTCCTGGGCATCTTTATATCGTTTGTCTCTAATTAGATATTCAGCTTTATCGACGAGAAATTGAGCGAGATACTCATCGTCATTGCCGGGATAGTCCTTCTTGAATCTTGCCGCAGCTGCGTCCGCAGATTTGACCTCATCGGTCCTATAATCGATCTCGATCAATCTCGCTGCGACGAAAGCCCGAAGCGTATCAATCGTGGCTGCGCGCTGAATTTTCTTGTAGACCTGAACTGCATTTTGATAGTCGCTGATCTCAAAATATGTCTCGGCTGCATTCAGGAGAGCGCCGATGTCACCCGACCCGGCATTTTCGAAGAATGCCGCGCTCATTCTTTTGTCGCCGAGTGACTCATAAATTTTCCCGAGTTGAGAGTAAGAGTCTGTAATCTCTTTCGGATTAGATGAATTTGTAATAACCTCCCCGAAAATATTTTTTGCACCGCGAAGGTCGCCCGATTTCAATCTGCAATAAGCCATCTTGTACAGCACGCTGGATGGAAGAGTCACCCACAGCTCATCGTCACCGAATGACTTGTAAATCGAATAAGCTGTGTCATACTTCCCGGCTGAGTATAAGTAATCGGCAAGATTCGTCTTTATGCTTTCTTTGTAACTCGATGGCTCGAGGTTCTCGAGAATCGAGGTGTATGCATCTCCCGCATCAAGATTCATCCTCTTCAGAAGATCGACAAAGATCAGTTGACCTGCGAGGAAAAATTTCTTCGGAGGCCTGGAGTTGAAGAAATTTTCCAAAGTACCTTTTGCCTCTTCAAGGGAGTCGATGGCAATCTGCGACCGAGCGATGACGAGCTGCGCCTCGGCTAACGAGCCTGTTCCGACCGGATCACTCTGAACAAGTTCCGCCTGAACGATCGCTTCATTGTAATTGGCGGCACTGTACATCGTCTCGGCGAGAATACAATTGACTTCGGGCGCGTGGACAGAATTCGGAAAACGTTTCAGGAATGACAGCGCAGAATTTCCCGCCGTCGTCGAATCGCCGGAGGCAATTTGAATCTCCATCATTTTCAAATTGGAGCTTTCAGTGATAGAATCGTTTATCGGACTTAATGCCAACTTTTCGTAGAGTGAAAACGACTCCGAGTTCTCATCCTTTTTTCCCGTGGAGACCTGTTCCAAAACATTTGCGAGCTGGTACTCCGCCACTCTTTGCGTATCTCCTGTAGAAACAGAAATCAATTGACGAAATATACTTTCGGCTTTCCTATAATTTTTCAGATCATATTCGAATAGATTTCCAAGTTGAAGAAGTGTCGTCGCACTTGGCGACATTGCCTGTTCGGAAACGATGTCTGCCAAACCCGCGACGGCATTCTTGTAGTTCACATTTTTGAAAGTTGAAATGTAATCAGAAGCGCTGTCGGCGGCCATGGCATAATCTGATTCAGGATATGACAATAGAAGCTCATGATAAATATCAACAGCTTCTTCATCGTTGCCGTCGTTTTCATCAAAACACGCGGTGTAGTACAAGAAAGCATCCTGTCGATCCTTGAGGAGATTTTGGTATTGGTAGAATGTCCGCCGTACCAGCTCCATATCCCTCAGACATTTTAACTCGATGTCCAAGAGCTTCACAACAGCACGAACATCGGGGTCTTTCGACCGTTCAACCGACAGCGCAAGAACCGAATCGGCAAGCTTCATTCGTCTTGTCCTGTACGCAAGTTCGGCGTAAAGATTCAGGACATGTCCGGTGACGGCTTTCGCAGGAAAATTCTTGAGAACGGCCAGCCCATCTGAATATCTTCTCTTAACTTCGAAAAGTTCCGCCAGCTTTATCTTGTATTCGGGCGGAAGAATCTTCATGGAACCGGCAATCGATTTAAATGTGGCATCATCTCCGACTGCAATTGCAGCATACGCTTTTTCAAAAGTCAGTTTATCTTTTTGTGCTGCATCCAGTTGATCGATATTTATATCTTCGGCGCTTTGGAACGCTGGCGAGAAATTTCCCGCGTCGAGCTCAAGCTGGATGCTTTCCAGAAGTGCATCCGTGCTCTGTGGATCTATGTTCAATCGAATGGCATCATCGAGGTATTTTCCCGCTTGAATGGCCATTCCTCGAATTCGATCCAGCCTTCCGAGAGCCAGAAGTCCAATCACGCGTACCGAATCGTTGTCGGATGAAAGAAGTGCCTTGTACTGGTCTTCCGCTTTAGTCTCCTGTCCTGAACTAAAGTACAAATTACCAAGCTGCAAAGTTGCGATGAAATAACTCTGGCTCGTCGGGTAATCCTGATCAATTGTCAGGAGAGATATTTCAGCCCGCGATGTGTCTCCGGAAAGCTCGAAGTATTTTGCAGCATTGATAAGACTGCTGGCCGCACGATTGTCTTTCGGATAAAAAACCTGGAGGCGTTCGTATGCAAGAGCCGCACTGGCAAAGTCGCTGGTCTTCACATAAGAGTCTGCGGCGTTAACCCACGCTGTCGCTGCAAGTGGATCATTTGGATATTGCATGGCAAAATTCTGGAAGTTGGTGGCAGCGGTGGAAAACTTATTCTGGTCAAGCTGGGACATCGCCAGGTAATAACGCGCCTGAGAAGAAGATGGAGACGTCGGATACTGTTGGAGAAATTTATTGAACTGCTCTTCCGCAAGGTCATACATTTTATTCTTGAATAGCTCGAGTCCAAATTTCAGGTCGGAATCGACTTGAGTATTCCCGAGTACGGGATTTTCAACCTGCGGAAACGCCACAGTGGCTAAAGCCAGTATGGCGGCAGACGCTATTATCAATCTTTTCAACATGGTTCAATATAAAAACTTACGGAGGATTGAGAAAGGGAGATCATAGCTCAAGCCACATTGACCATCGATTTACGCCCATGAAGAAATCCAGCCCGTGAAGACATAGAGGATATTAAGATGATTTAGGAATCCTAATATCCCCTTCGTGGTTCGGAATTGACTGCCTACATTTCTCTTTCGGCGAGACGTTTTTTCAACTGCGAGATGTGCCATGTTATGTTGATATCCTTCGGGCAGGCTTCAACGCAATTGAAAATCGTATGACACCTCCAGATGCCATCTGGCGTATCGATGACATCAAGCCGTTCGTCGGCAGCTTCATCACGCGTGTCAAACACGAACCTGTACGCCTTCAGAAGCGCGGCAGGACCGATGTAATTCTCATCCGACCAGGACGACGGACACGAAGTCGTGCAGCATGCGCAAAGGATGCACTTTGCCGACTCAAACAGTTTTTCCACGTCTTCATTGCTTTGAAGCCGCTCATGCTCGGGCGGTGGAGTTTTCGTAGTAAGGTAAGGCTTCACGGCTTCGTACTTCTTGTAGAAGTCAGACATGTCAACGACCAAATCCTTAATGATCGGCAAAGAAGGAATAGGCTCGATCACTATCGGCTTCTTATAATTGACATCCCGCAGCAAGGTGGAACAGGCAAGCCTGTTTCTTCCATTGATCCTAATCGCATCCGAGCCGCAGACGCCGTGGGCGCAGGACCTGCGAAAGGTCAGCGTTCCATCATATTTCCATTTTGCCTGATGAAGAAGATCGAGGATTCTTTCCTTGTCGTCTCCTGCCTCGAGAACGAACTGCTGGTAATAAGGCTTGGAATCTCTCTCCGGATTGTATCTCTGTACCAGTAAGATAACTTTCATTTTTCCGACTTCCTTTCAGTACTTTCGTTCTTTCGGCTGGAAACGAGTAATGGACACAGGCTTGAAACCGAGGTTTGGCTTGCCGTCGTTCTTAAAAACGAGAGTGTGCTTCAGCCATTTCTTGTCGTCCCTTTTCGGATAATCCTCACGCGAATGCGCACCCCTTGACTCCTGTCTCGCGAGGGCGCCATGGATGATGGGTTCGGCGGTGTCAATCAAGTTTCCCAATTCTATCGCCTCCATTAAATCGGTATTGAATACTTTTCCTTTGTCATCGATAGCGATTTCCTGATAACGACTTCGGAGGTCATTTATCTCGGAGGTCATCGCTTCCAGATCTTCTTCGTTCCTGAAGATCCCAACCTTTTCCATCATTTTTTCCTGAAGCTCAGTTCTGAGCGCTCCCACTTTTTCTTTCCCCTTCGAGTTCATGATCCCGTCAATCGTGGCTGTTGTTCTATCGACAGCATCGTCAGGAAGCGGTGCGAACTCAGCTTCTTTGATAAAATCCGCAATCGCTTTCCCGCCCCTTCGGCCGAAGACTATCAAATCGAGAAGAGAATTCGTCCCTAGGCGATTTGCACCATGCACGGAAACGCACGCCGCTTCGCCAGCGGCATAGAGTCCTGGCACTTTAGTGTTTTTCCTGTCCTTCGTAACTTCAGCATTGGCGGTCGTTGGAATTCCACCCATGGCATAGTGTGCAGTTGGCTGGATCGGGATGGGCTCTTTCGTTGGCTCGACGCCAAGATACGTTCTCGCGAAACCTGTTATCTCCGGAATCTTTTCATCGATGACTTCTTTCGGGAGATGCGGAGACGTCAAGATGGACATAGAATGTTCCGTCGCTCCCTTTGAATCCGCGGCCTTCACGAATCTCCGTCAGGATCGCGCGAGACACCATATCTCTTGGGGCAAGGTCCTTCACGGTCGGCGCATACCGTTCCATGAAGCGTTCGCCTTTACTATTCAGCAGGATGCCTCCTTCCCCGCGGGCGGCTTCTGAAATCAAGATGCCAAGTTTCCAAAGACCAGTCGGATGAAATTGGACGAACTCCATATCTTGAAGTGGCAGTCCGTTATTGTATACCAGCGCAAATCCATCGCCAGTACCAACATGAGCATTAGAAGTAATTCGATAGACTCGTCCGTAACCACCGGTGGCAAGCATGACGGCTTTCGCATGGAAAACATGAACTTCGCTCGTCGCAATATCCATCGCGACAACTCCAGCACAGCTTTTCCCACTCATAATCAGATCGGTGACGAAAAACTCTGAGAAGAAATTCACCTTTTGCTTCAAGCAGTTTTCGTAAAGTGTGTGGAGCATGACATGACCGGTTCTGTCCGCCGAATAGCACGACCTTTTCACGGCAACTCGTTTCGAATCCGGGTCAGAGGGATCTTCAGGTCTTGTGTGACCACCAAATCTTCGCTGCGCGATCTTTCCTTCGGGTGTGCGTGAAAATGGCACGCCCATATGTTCCAGCTCTATGATTGCACGGATCGCATCCTTGGTCATGATTTCGATTGCATCCTGGTCTCCTAGGTAATCGCTTCCTTTCACGGTATCGAACATGTGCCATTCCCAGCTATCTTCCTCCTCATTTCCAAGGGCCGCACCGATTCCACCTTGTGCCGCTCCGGTGTGCGAACGCGTCGGAAATACTTTAGAGATAACTGCGCAACTGAATCCTTCCGGAATTTCAAGAGCTGCGCAAAGACCGGCGCCGCCCGCACCAACGATTATCACATCATATTGATGTTTTATCATCACGAATTCCTTTTGATTAAAAAGATAAAATTGTATTGACGCCAAGAACCCAGAAAGCGATCCCCGATAGGATGATCACGCCGTAGATCGTCAGACTTACCGCAGGTTTCATTTCATAATCTCGAAAAATTCCCCATGTTCCATTCAGGCCGTGCCACAATCCGACGGTAATGAATGTCAAATCAAACATCTTCCAGAACGGATGATGCATTCTTTCCAACACCGCCGCATAAGTGTGGCCG
The DNA here is from genome assembly GCA_963703215.1 of uncultured Bacteroidota bacterium. Lineage (GTDB taxonomy): Bacteria > Bacteroidota > Ignavibacteria > Kryptoniales > JAKASW01 > JAKASW01. The sequence goes on from OY969800.1 coordinate 375,662, forward strand.
CTCGCCGGGTCGGCATGCATGACAAAATAATGCCCGATTACGACGACAACTAACAGTATTCCGGTAATTCTTTGAAGTATCCAACCTGGTGCACCGCTTCCTCTTGAACCACTATGCTTATACATTTTTGCCTCACCTTATAGATGCGATCATACTTTTGAGCGGCGTCACGAACATCAGGAATCCCATTCCAATGAAGAGCGCGATTCCTAATCCATAAACGACCGCAAGAATTTTCTTGTGATACCTTGCTCCATTCGCCCAATCGACAAGGACGATTCTCACGCCATTCAGTGCGTGGAAAAGTACAAGAGAAAAAAGAATCCATTCAAGGACTTTGAATACCGGCGTCGTGAAGAACTTCATTTCCTCATCAAATGCCTTTTCTCCTTGAGTGAGAGTTGTAAGTGCATAAATATGAACATAGATATAAGCTGTCAAGCCGAGTCCAGTAACTCTGTGAAGAATCCACGCCCAGCTTCCACCATGCTTGTAATATTTGAGATTGGTTCTCAACCACCTTTCGGGTGGCTTTGGTCGATAAGCCATTTTTATCTCCTCGGTAGATTTAGCCTGTAAAATTAATGAAGCGTTCTTTTTGTTGCAACGAAAGGAAAAAAATGGTTGTGTCTCAAATTCAATTTCTTTGCAAGCTGCAGGAGCTATCTAACCGCAAAGGGCACAAAGAAGGCGCTAAGCACGCCGAAAATGGGACTAATTCGCTTTACGTTCCTTTGCCCCTTCTCAGCGCTTTCGGCGGTTAAATCCAAAGTGAGCCAGCACCAAAAAAAGGTGGGCTACTTTGAACTTGACCATATTTTATTTGTGATCTCCGGAGCCAACTCTAACTACAAATGACACAAAGTACCGCCCGCATACTTGTATAAAATAATTGAGCGGGAGAGACGCGATGGACGCAAAGAACATATTCGTGACAAAAATTGCCAACTACCGTTATCTGGTATTCCTTGAACCTGATTCCGAACTGCCTCAATCGCATTTGGTTTCCCCAAGAAAAAGTCCATTGTAGAAGTGGTCAAGAAACTTTCAACCCTTCAGTTCATCCGATTACCAATAAGTTATGACACTATCCAGGTAACAAAACCCTTTACAAAACGTTACGAACCCGTATCATCAATCCCGAACTGACAAAATCAATGCAATTTTCTGTCATGTTTCGCTTTTATTTCCGGCGCGGATGTTGAACAAAATGCAATGATCTATTGGCATGGTTCGGCAGAGAATTGCATTTGTTTCCTGCAAAGTTTCCACACCGAATTTTTCCGTACCAGTTCAATAGTCCCTAGAATAGCGGCGAACCGCATGAGGTTCAGAAGTGGCAATGACGTGTCAACTAAAAAATTGCGAGCAATTGCTGATAAATGGAAAACGACTCAAACAAGGAGAGCATCAAGGTCAGCGACTGGCAGGTCACAGTTTCTCAAGGTCTTGAAGTGGTGGACATTAAGCAAATGACAATCGACATGTCCAAGACCCGGATGAAACCTGTTTTCCTGTCCTCCGGTGATCTCGTCATAATTATTCCAGCAACCTCCGAGGAAACTGCGCAAGAAAAAGCTCTAAAGATTGCGCGGCGGATTGCGTCAGACGAAATCTGGGGAATAGATCTTTTGGACTTTACCGAACTCAGGACAGAGTGAAAATGACAACGATACCGACCGAATCATGCCGCGTTATTGACAGCAATCTCAATCTTAATAAATCTACAATCGGTGACATCGAGATAACGACGATGAAATGGAACCCTTCTTCATATCATCTCCATTCTTGTCATTCATTCGTTCCTAACGATACTGCTTGTCGACTTGAACGTGCTAAAACTAATGGCGGTTGTTAATATGAATATCAAGGTTCATCCTTCGATTGAGAAAAGCCAGAAGGAAATGTCGTCAAACGATCATTTCCGGATACTGGTGGAATCTTCGCTAACTGGAGCATACCTGATACAGGATGGCTTATTCAGATATGTGAACCCAGCGTTCTGCCGGATCTTTGGTTATGATGCCGAAGAGATAGTGGATAGCCTTGGTCCCATGGATTTGACCGCTCCCGAAGAGCGCGAGTGGGTTTCACGAAACACTCATGAGAAAATAGAAGGAAAAACCCATGACGTGAGATTCTCTTTTCACGGTTTAAAGAAAGATGGAACGAGAGTATTCGTCGAGGTTCAAGGTTCCGTTGTCAAATATATGCGGCGCGCCGCAATCGTCGGCACGATGGTCGACAGCACTGACCGGGTAAGAGCGGAAGAATCTTCTGAAGAAGCTACCGAAAAGTACCGTCGCTTTTTCAACGAAGATATCGTGGCACACTTTATCACGACGCCAGAAGGCGCGATCCTCGACTGCAACAACACGTTTGCACATCTGTTCGGTTTCTCTTCTATCGAAGAGGCGAAAAAGGTCAACGTTGCTTCCCTTTTCCCCGCCCCGCAGGATCGTGACAGGTATATCGAACTTGTGAAAGAACGGAGACGACTGGAAGGGCTTGAAGCGGAGTATATTAAGAAAGATGGGAAAAGAGTTTTCGTGTATGAGAAGGCAGTTGGAAAGTTTGATCCCGCTGGCAATCTCAAAAGCATCAATGGATATCTGATCGACGAGACAAACAAAAGACAGCTGGAAGCACAATTTTTCGAAGCGCAAAAAATGGAAAGCATTGGCACGCTCGTTTCGGGAATTGCCCACGACTTGAACAACGTCCTCTCAATCATTCTCGGACAAGCCTCGATTATGGTGCCCGGGAAAGTACCTGTTGAACGGATTACAAAGAGCAGAGAAGCGATTTCTAAGGCAGTCAAACGAGGCGCTCACACAATAAAACAGCTTCTCACGTTTGCGCACAAAGTTGAAACAATAAGGGAATCGGTGAGAGTCAATGACTTAATTGAAGAGCTTGTAGATTTCCTCAGAGATGCCTTCCCTGAAAAGATCATCTTCGCGCTTGAGCTTGATCAGAAGCTTCCCTCAATTCATGCGGACCCAAATCAGCTTCAACAGGTTTTCATTAACCTGTGCGTGAATGCCAGGGACGCGATGCCTTCTGGAGGCACGTTGAGCATCTCTACCGCTTTGGCATCTAAGAAATCCCTCGAGTGTCGTTTCCCGGAAATGGATGCCGAGAATTATCTGATGATAAGATTCACCGACACCGGCGCCGGTATCGAGAAACAGAATGTAAGTAAAATTTTCGAGCCATTTTTCACAACGAAGACAAATGGGTCCGGAACCGGTCTTGGCCTGTCGGTGGTTTATGGATTAATGAAGGCGCACCATGGCTTCACGGAAGTACAGAGCGAAGTGGGTTTCGGGACCGAGTTTACTCTTTATTTGCCGATCCCGGCTCAGGTTATCAAGAATCCTGCGCCTTTGAAAATCAGCCAAGCCATGCAAGGAAATGGAGAATTGGTAATGGTAGTCGAGGACGAAGAGCCGGTTTTAGATTACATGGGAGCCACACTCGAAGGAAACGGTTACAGGGTCCTGCTAGCGAAGGATGGCGATGAAGCGGTGAAAACGTTCGAAGAACATTGCGGCGAAATAAGCCTCGTCATCATGGATATGGGGCTGCCAAAGAAAAATGGAGCTCAAGTCCTTGCCGAGCTTAAGGCTGCGATGTCACAGGTCAAAGTCGTACTCACAAGCGGCTACATCGAACCCGAGATCAAGATTTCGATGCTTCGCGCGGGTGTGAGAGACTTTCTCCCAAAACCGTTCGACAGCAACGATCTTCTGGAAAAAGTTCAGCACGTTTTGAAAGTATAAACTCCGCCGCTCTTAAAAAATTCGGTCCCGTCTGTCCGGGATTACTTCAAATATTTTTCTTTAATCACTCCGATGTGATGAACTTCGTGGCCAATGGTGGCTTTCAAAAACTCTTCGATGGTTAGCTCGAATTTCCATGCGGTTCCCTTCAATTGGAATTGATCTGCCGAAAATGAATTCATCAGACTGATAGTGGCTTGTCTCACAATCCTGAGATCATCTAAAATATCTTCATAGTTCAACTCATTGAACCTGCTGTTGGCAATCAAAAATTCTTGATCGTAGCCGGCCAAAGGTGTCGTGTCCTTTCTGGAAAATCTCAAGACTCGATAAGCCATTATTCTTTCATGGTCGGTAATGTGCCCCACGATCTGTTTTATGCTCCATTTTCCAGGAGCATACCTGTACTCCGCCTGAGTCGGCGTGAGAGAGGACAACAACTTGAAATTTTCCTGAGAACGGAAAAGCTGCTTATAATCGGCAGAACCGACTAAAGAGATATAGTACGGAAATCCTGAAGAAACATTGAGTGTCATAGTATTATAATATAATGATAGGCGAGAAAACTAAAACCGGAGAAGCTGGCTAGAAAACCAGATCGCGCCTGAAGTTTCAATCACTTCGGAACGTCGACGCTTCTCAGAAACTCTGCGCTCTCTTCGGGCAAAGCCGTGTTAACATACATCCCACTCCCGATCTCAAAGCCCGCAGTCTTCGATACGCGCGGCACGATCGTGATATACCAATGAAAATATTCTGAATGCAGCTCGCGGGTCGGAATCGACCGGATCGAGTAGTTGAAATCGGGATTGTTGAGCCCTTGATAAAGCTTCGCGAGAACAGTCTTCAGAGATTTTGCCAGATCATTGATTTCATCGTCGGTCACCTCATCGAACGAAGACGCATGCCTTATTGGAAATATCCAGAGGTGAAACGGCGAAAGCGCAGCGTACGGAATAAATGCAACAAATTTTCTGCTTTGAAAAATTACTCTGTCTTTTGCCTGTAATTCATCCTTGACGGTCCGGCAACAAACACACTCGCCTGTGTCATCGAAATACCGGATCGCTTCATCCATCCTCGATCTGATTTGATTCGGTACAATCGGAGTTGCTACAATCTGCGAATGCGGATGTGAAACGGACGTACCAGCACCTTCACCATGGTTCTTGAACAAAATTATTGCTTCTACCCGGCCGTCTTTCTTGATTTCGTGATATCTCTGGCGATAAGTCCTCAAGATATCAGCCACTTCATCGTCAGTCATCAATGCGATCGTCACGTCGTGTCGCGGGTGTTCGATGATGACTTCATGATGACCAACCGCGGTCATCGAACGATAAATTCCATCTACTCGCCTGACACGTTCTCCATGACTCGTGAGAGCTGGATACTTGTTCGAGATGACTCTTACTTTCCAATCACCTTTTTCTGGAATCCGGTACAACTCATCGAACGTCAAATGCTCGTTACCGATACAAAATGGGCAGTCCTCCAAATACTTGGGCAGGACTCGCTCGCCGTCTTTTTTCCGTGCAAATTCATCCGGCCTCTTCGCTCTTTCTGGACTGATGATCACCCATTCTCTCGTCAGAACATTCTGTCTGAGTTCAGCCATGTCAATTCTCTTTACCTATTATCTTTTACCTTTCGCTGCCTTGAGTCTTTTCAAAACCGCGGAGCCAGTCAACTCCCTCAAAGCATCTGTTGCGATCCATCTTGCAGTCTTAGAGTCGATCTTTAGAATCTCTTCTGCGCATTCTACCGCCGCCTTGTTCAGACTCAAACCTCGTTTGCCAATTCCACGCAGGGCCCAGTTCACAGCTTTTCTCACGAAATTTCTTTCGTCGATCGATTCTCTCTTTATTATCGGAAGAAATTTCAGAAACATTTCTTCGTCCGCATCTTTGTCATGCACGGCAAGCGCCGCCATCAGCACGAAACCCGCTCTTTTCACGAATTCCTCTTTTCTATGACTCCACTCGCGGGCTTTCTTGACGGCAAACTTGGTCCTGTCGAAAAGGCCGCTGCAAACTTGATCGCATACGTCCCACGAATCGAATTCCGAAACCCACTTTTCAATTTGGGCTTCCGTAACGGCCTTCGGATCGTCTATGAATCCCGCAAGAATTCTCGCCTCGTGAACTCCAGTTTCCCACAATTCAAGGGCAAGTCCATGTACATTTCCTTTCAGGTCAGGATCGTGGCTGATTTCTTTTGCCAGGTCACGAAGCACGGGAATCGAAACTCCGAGCGCGTTCTTGGAGCTGATGCCGAATCGCGCCATGCCCGCAACATTCTCAGGATTACGAAACTCTTCGAGCGTCCTTATTACTTTCATCGCATCACGCCTGCTGTTGCGAGTAATTTTGTCGGTGGTTCGCCTATTCATTTCCATGAGCCCTATTTTTGTTCCATGATATTTTAAGTAAAGGATTACCGGAAAACAAATGATCCTAGTGTGCTTTAGAAGCGTTGCAGATTATATGTGAGGCGAATAATTTCTTTTAAAAAGCATTCTTTGATCCGATTGCCAAATGGCAAAACAATCTTGAGAACGTTGTCGAGTATCCACCTCTTAAATATTCCGGGAGATGCAATGACGGGCAAGATGTTACTCTGACTTTTCATTCTCCTTGATTAAACTTCCTTTGACGATTAAATTCCATTCCGACAACTAGTGGTTAGTATTGCCAAAACGTGAAGATATAAATTCCATCCTTATAATCGGAAGCGGGCCTATCGTAATCGGTCAGGCCTGCGAGTTCGATTATTCCGGAACACAAGCCTGCAAAGTTCTCCGCAAGTTGGGCTACAAGGTCATTCTCGTCAACAGCAATCCCGCGACGATCATGACAGATCCAGAACTTGCCGACGTGACTTACATCGAGCCGCTTACCCCAGAATTCGTCCGCAAAATTATCGAGATCGAAAAACCGAATGTCATTCTCCCCACGATGGGCGGGCAAACGGCGCTGAACATAGCGGTAAATCTCGCAGAATCCGGCGTGCTTGAAAAGAATGGCGTAGAGATGATCGGCGCTAATCTCAGTGCAATCAACAAAGCGGAAGACCGCGAGCTTTTCAAGGACACGGTCACTTCGGCTGGACTGGAAGTTCCGCGTGGCGGATTCGTCAGAACGATAGAGCAGGCGATGGACATAATCGACTCTGTCGGATTCCCCGCAATTATCCGTCCGTCGTTCACCCTTGGTGGTATGGGCGGCGGAGTCGCTTACAATGTCGAAGAGTACAGAGAAATTGCGCGTCATGGACTTTCCGTGAGCCCGATCAGCGAGATACTTGTCGAGGAATCGGTGCTCGGCTGGAAGGAATTTGAGCTCGAGGTAATGCGCGACAAGAGAGATAACGTTGTCATAGTTTGCTCGATAGAGAATTTTGATTCCATGGGGGTTCACACCGGCGACTCGATCACTGTGGCTCCGGCGCAGACATTGACGGACCGCGAATACCAAAAAATGCGGGACTGGGCGAAGAAAATTATCCGTGCCGTTGGCGTCGAAACAGGCGGTTCAAATATCCAATTTGCGATTGATCCAGTTGACGGGCGGATGGTGGTGATAGAAATGAATCCGAGAGTCTCACGTTCGAGTGCGCTCGCCTCCAAAGCCACAGGTTTCCCGATTGCAAAGATCGCGGCGATGCTCGCCGTCGGATTCACACTTGATGAAATTCCAAACGACATAACAAAGAAAACGCCGGCTTCTTTCGAGCCATCGATAGATTATGTCGTGGTGAAGATTCCGCGATGGGATTTTGAAAAATTCAAAGGCGCGGACGATACTCTCGGCGTGCAAATGAAGTCGGTCGGCGAAGCGATGGCGATCGGCAGCACATTCAAGGAAGGTTTACAGAAAGCGCTGCGCTCACTTGAGCAAGGAAGGTTTGGGCTCGGCAAAGATGGGAAAGACAAATATGATTTCTCCAAATTGAAGGGTGACAAATTTCAGGAAGCAAAGAGAAATATCGCAAACCAATTGAAGAGACCGAAGCCAGAAAACGTATTCTACCTTAGATATGCGCTTCAAGCTGGTTTGTCAATCGAAGAAATCTTCGAACTTACCAAGATCGATCCATGGTTCCTGAGAAACGTCAAAGAAATTGTGGATTTTGAAAACGAGTTGAAAGAAAATTTCTACGTCGAGCAGTAGTTGAAAAAGAAACCTTTAGATAAAAAAACGCTCCTTAAAGCGAAGCAATTGGGTTATTCCGACAGGCAACTTGCGGAACTTTTCGGATCCACCGAAAGCAATATTAGGGAGCTTAGGGAAAAGTTTAACGTAAGACCCGTCTTCAAAACAGTCGATACCTGTGCAGCGGAGTTCGAAGCTGAGACGCCATACCATTTCTCAACGTACCAGGAAGAAAACGAAGCGGTTCGAAGTGAAAAGAAAAAAGTAATAATCCTCGGCAGCGGGCCTAACCGGATAGGACAAGGAATCGAGTTCGATTATTGCTGTGTTCATGGAGTCATGGCGGCACGCGAGGAAGGTTACGAAGCCATAATGATAAACTGCAATCCCGAGACGGTTTCTACCGACTACGATACCGCCGACAAACTTTATTTCGAGCCGCTGACGTTCGAAGATGTAATGAATGTTATTGAAGAAGAGAAACCTGAAGGCGTGATCGTAAGTTTCGGAGGACAGACTCCTCTCAAGCTCGCGAAGCCCCTCGAAGAAGCAGGTGTCAAACTTCTTGGGACAAACTCTGAAGGTATCGACATTGCGGAGGACAGAAAACGTTTCGGCGAACTCCTGCGCAGGCTGAAGATCCCTCACCCGGAATTCGGCACGGCGTATTCCGTCGCGGAAGCCGTGGACGTTGCATCATATATCAAATATCCAGTACTGGTACGGCCGTCGTACGTTCTCGGCGGTCGTGCAATGGAGATTTGTTACAACGAAGATTCGCTAAGACATTACATGCAAACCGCGGCTGACATTTCTCCCGACAAACCAGTGCTGATCGACAGGTTCCTCGAAGACGCGTTTGAGTTTGACGTCGATGCAGTCGCGGACGGAGACGACGTCGTGATCGGTGCTATCATGGAACACATCGAAGAAGCGGGAATTCACTCCGGCGACAGCGCAGCCGTGATCCCACCTTACATGATCACCGACAAGTGCCTTAAAGAAATTAGAGACTATACCAACATGCTTGCAAAGGGACTGAAAGTCGTCGGACTCATGAACATCCAATTTGCAATGAAAGATGACATCGTTTATATACTCGAAGTGAATCCAAGGGCGAGCCGCACTGTTCCATTCGTCAGCAAAAGCATCGGACTTCCGCTTGCAAAGATTGCGGCAAGGATAATGCTTGGCAAAAAGTTGAAAGACATGAATCTCGAAGCGACCACCAATCATTTCCGGCATATCGCTATCAAGGAAGCCGTCTTCCCTTTCAACCGGTTCGCGCGAGTAAAAGTGTTTCTCGGACCGGAGATGCGTTCTACCGGCGAAGTGATGGGGATAGATTCAAATTTCGGGGCGGCTTATGCGAAATCCCAGGCGGCTGCAGGAAATCCGCTTCCGACATCGGGAATGGTGTTTTTCAGCGTCAACGATAACGACAAAAACGAAAATACGATTGCAATCGCACGCGACTTCAAAGACCTCGGCTTCAAGATCATCGCGACCGAAGGCACAGCCAAGTTTCTTGCAGCTCATGGAATCGAAACCGAAAAAGTCTTCAAGGTCAGTGAAGGAAGGCCAAACATCGTCGATCATATAAAGAACGGGAAGATACAATTCATCGTCAACACCCCGCTTGGCGAAGAAGCGAGGTACGACGAATATGCGATTGGCTGGGCGGCAATCGAACATCGAGTCTCTTTCGCGACCACGCTCTCTGCAGCGTCGGCTGCTGTAAAGGCAATCAAGTCCCTTCAAACGGGCGAACTGAGCGTGAAGGCAATTCAGGAGTTTCATAAGTCGGCATAACGTGGCACAGCTCTGCGAAGGGTCAGAACATTCGCTGGAACTTTTATCCCTGTTTCTTTTCCCTGTCTATTCTTATTTTTCAAACCGAAATGAAATTTCATTTGGCAGGCTTACTGTTTTGCGCATTTTTTGTCGTCGCTGTCGACACAAGCGCTCAGTCAAGGACCAAATCTTCGGCCAAAATCGACCAAATAAGATTTGTCGGTGCAAACGCGATCTCCAGCATAGACCTGCTAGAATATTTTGAGCCTTTGAATTTTTCTGCCTCAGATACTTCACGCATCAAAGCCGGTGTTGGTTCTGTACAAAAGAGATACTTTGGCGAAGGTTATCTTTTTTTCAAAGTCGATTCTTTCTCAGTCTCGCCAGAATCGGTCTCACCAACGCTGACAATTTACGTGACAGAGGGCACGCGACTGACCATCGGGAATTTGCTGACTACCGGCAACAAGTTCTTCAGCTACAGAGAGCTCACAAGCGAATTTAACACCCGTATAGGAAAGCCGCTGGACCAAGACGATTTAGAAAAAGATCTCGACTACATAATCGACAAGTACAACAGTGGCGGTTTCCCGCTCGCCAAAGTGAGTATAGATAGCGTTTTTGTTTATCACGACCATGGAGCTGATTCACTGGGGATCGCATTAAACATTCAGGAAGGAGAGAGATTTCGCATCAACGCCGTGCGGATCGACGGGAATACGCAAACCAAGGATTACGTGATCCTTCGTGCGATGAGAATTCCAATCGGCACTTTTTATAACGAAGAAGAACTGGCAGACACAAAGCAGCGGCTTCAGAAACTAGGTTTTTTCCAGAGCGTTGGCGACCCGGAAATTTTCGAGAGCGGCGACACGACTGGCGTGCTCGTAAAAATAGTCGAAGGAAACACAAACACATTCGATGGAGTCATCGGATATATGCCAGCACAGCTCGGGCAGTCAGGATACTTCACAGGCATGATCGATATTTCGATGTTAAATCTTTTTGGAACCGGACGGAAGTTCCGGGCCATGTGGCACCAGGAAACGAAACTCACGCAGGAATTAGAAGTGGGTTATGCCGAGCCTTACATCTTCGGTTACCCCATAAACGCAGAATTCGATTTCTCACAGCGGCAGCAGGACACGACTTCGGTGACAAGGAATTTTGGAGTGACTGGCGTATTCCTGTTCAGTGATAACTTCAATGGCAATGTCTCCATCAGCACATTGTCCACGACGCCCCTTCAAGATTCAAGCAACAATTACCTTGTTTACGAAAGCAATGTCCTCAATCTTGGTCTCGGAATTACTTTCGATACTCGCGATGACATTTATAGTCCAAGATACGGTGTTCTCTATGAGACTCAGCTCCAGCTTGGTGAGAAGAAAATTTACGGCCCATCGCAGCTAATAACCTCCGACACCAAGCTTCTCAATTACACTCAGCATCTCAGCATTGATCTTTCATTGTTTCACGAACTTTTTCCCAGGCAAATACTCGCTATCGGAGTCCATGGCGAACAAGTTACTGGCACGGAGCTCGACCAGAGCGATATGTATCGTCTTGGTGGGACAAACACAATAAGAGGCTACATCGAGAATCAGTTCATCGCAACCAAGGCTGCGTGGACAAATATCGAGTACCGGTTTGCGACCGGAAGAGAATCTTTCTTTTTCGGCTTCGTGGATGCTGGATATATTTACAGACAAAGCGATCCAATTGCCGGTGTTTCAGCAACCTCGTTCTCGATTTACGGTTACGGCGTCGGAGCACAAGTAGAAACTGGTATTGGAATATTGAAAGCAAGCTACGCGCTCGGCAAAGGTGATTCTTTTGTCGAAGGAAAAATACATTTTGGAATCGTTAATCAATTTTAGGAAGATGGCACAAAGCGGCACGGAAGCATGTGAGTTCTCCACCTTTGTGCCATCCGCCATTGACACCTATGCCTTCTTGAGGAACTATGAGAAACTATTTGAAGTTAGCTCGAATTGGAAACGTCGTCTTGACTTTCTTGAGCGTGGAGTGCGCCGGGATACTATGCGGTGTGGATATTGAGAAGAGTTGGGAAATTCTCCTGGCAGCGATAGCAGCGTCTTTGATTATTGCCGGGGGAAACGCTGCAGACGATCTCTTCGGCATCGAAGCTGACAAAACCAGTCGACCAGATGGACCCCTCCCGTCCGGAAAACTCTCGACAAAACAGGTGAAGACTTTCTATTTGATCGTCACCATAACCGGTTTAGCTATAAGCGCAGCGATAAACGTTTATTCATTCTTGACGGCACTAGTCGCGACGATCTCCATACTCATGTACAGCCTCAAATTGAAAAAATCAATCTTCTTTGGCGACTTCACAGTGGCGTTGGTCGCTGGTCTCACATTCATATATGGTGGAGCAGCATTCAGGGATTTCAAAGATGTGTATCCTGCGGCGATATTTGCTGCTATGATATATTTGATCCATGAAATAATCAAAGATGCAGAAGACGTCACGGAAGATAGACAAATCGGCGCAAAAACAATTGCGACAAAATTTGGGACGACGCCATCGACCTACCTATCACTATCGTTGACTGCTATACTTCTCATCATGGTTTGGGGCGCATACGATTTAAGAATTCTTCCGATCCAATTCCTGACAGTTTGCGGGCTGACAATCTTTCCTATCAGTGCTTATATAGCTTACATACTTATTTCAAGGCGTGGATTTTCGGAGGCAAGTTTCGGTTATAAACTTATGATGGTCTTCGGGCTGATTGCCCTAATCGTCGGAAAAATGTAGTCGCAACTATTTCACACTTGCCACAGTTTGATGCGAGTGATCTTTAGCTTTCGTATTAGCAGCCCTAAACAGATCTATCGTACGGCTCAGGCTGTAACGATCTTCCAGAAAAAACGTATCTTCGTCAAAAGGAGAAGTGATTGAGAAGCTCTATTCTGTTCAGTGGAATTTTACTTGTTTATTTCCCGACCGCTGCCCAGGTTTTGCCGGATTCATCAAACCAATCAAAATACGTAATAAGCGCGGTGAAAATAGATCGAGACATCGTACTCACCGGCAAACTTACCGATTCGCACTGGAGGTTGGCACCTCGAGTCGAGATCAACTACGAAGTTCAACCCGGCGATAACCTGCCGGCGAAACAAAAGACCACGGTGATGGTTCTATATAACTCCGACTATTTGTACGTTGGTTTCATATGCCATGACACACACCATTCGCAAATTCGCGCCCATGTCGCTGATAGGGATAATATGTTCGACGACGACTTCGTAATGGTTTTTCTCGACACATATATGAACCACCAGAGAGCTTACGAGTTCTGCGTTAATCCTCTCGGCATTCAAGGGGATCTTATGAGAACTGGCAACAACGAGGACGCGAACTTCGACGCAGTTTGGTATTCAAAAGGTGCATTGAATGACAGCGGCTATACGGTGGAAATAGCCCTCCCCTTCAAGAGTCTCCGCTTCCCGTCGTCTAAGATACAGAATTGGAACATAGAGTTTTTAAGAAACCTTCCTCGTGAGAGCCGGTATCAGTATTCATGGGTTCGATTGAATCTGAATGATCCGTGTCTTCTCTGCCAGGGAGGAACATTAGAGGGGCTCGAGGGACTTCAATCGACCGGATCGATGGAGCTGCTCCCCTATGCCATGGCATTGGAAAGTGGATCAATTAACAACAGCAGCGATCCGAATTCGGGATTCACTAACGCCTCGATATTCGGGAGGTTCGGTATCGGAGGAAGATATTCTCCAAATCCGAGTTTGTCAATTGAAGGAGTTGCCAATCCGGATTTCAGTCAAGTAGAATCCGACGCGACACAGATAAGTGTCAACTCGACATTCGCCCTTTTTTATCCCGAGAAGCGGCCATTCTTCATCGAAGGAAATGATATCTTTAACACAACAATCCAGGCATATTATTCCAGAATGATCAACAATCCGTTAGGTGCAACAAAGATCATCGAAAAATCCGGACCGCTTACATTGGCTTACCTCGGAGCGGAAGATAGGAATTCTTCTTTTATCATCGCTGATGAAGAAGGGAGCGTGAACGATAATTCCGGCGACAATTCATTTTCGACTTCATATAAATCTTTTTCCAATATCTTAAGAGCAAAATACGATTTCGGTGCGCAATCTTTCGTCGGAGCATTAGGCACCAGCAGAGATTTCGCAAACGCGCACAATTACGTCGGAGGTCCTGATTGGAGTCTATTTTTCGGAGAGAATTACACCTTCGATGGTCAATTCCTTTTTTCAAATACAAGAGCATTGAACGACACGGGCATCGTTTCGGACAGTTCTTTTTTCGGGAACACAAAATTCAAGAAAGGATTTTACGGGCAGCAATATGATGGCACTGCGATCCAAGCTGACTTTAGAAGAGACGCACGGATTTATAGTTTCAGATTCACGTATAGAGATTTCTCGCCGACTTTTCAAGCTGAGAACGGGTACATATCTGAAAATGATCTTAGAACACTAGAAATGGATCACACGGTACAGTTTTATCCCAATACATCTCTAATGGATTGGTGGGGAATCGATTTTGATTCTTTTCTTCATTTCAATAACCGGAACGCAAGAAAGGAGCGGTGGATGGTCCCGACTCTCTATACGCAGACTGAAAGGTCAGACTCAATTGTCACTCTTTTATGCGCTCGTCAACGATGAACTGTACCATGGCGTGAATTTCTTCGGCGTACACCGCTGGGGTTTTAACCTGACCACAAAGCCCTCGAGCGCAATAACTTTCAACGTCAGCGCCTCCTTCGGGAAGTTCATCTATCGCGCGGATCCAACTACGCTCGGCACCGGGCATACCATCAGCGCAGAACTCGTACTAAAGCCTACGGACAAGTTATCCCTGACAATGGATTATTCACGATCCCGCCTAGTCGACACTGTCGGTAATAATCTTCTTTATGACGGGTATATCTCCAGACTATCGGCCATATACCAGTTCAACGATCAGATTTTTATCAGGCTGATAGGACAATATAATCAATTCGATAAAGGTCTCGAGATAGACCCGCTGTTCAGTTACAAACTGAACCCCTTCACAATTTTTTATGCTGGATCCACAGATAACGTGACGAACTATGGCAATCCATTTGGCCTTCGGCAGACCGGCAGACAATTCTTCGTGAAACTTCAATACCTTTGGAGAGATTAAATGAAAAAAGGTTGGTCTGTTTTCTTGAAAGGACTAAGAACTTAGTCTGCTTCGCGGAGAGACTTGTATTTCTTTAATTTCCCTTCGACGACTGCGGCAAGCATGTCGGGATCGACGGGCTTGGTCAGATAATCATCGACGCCAAGTTGAATTCCGGTCCGCACGAAAAAGCTTTCGTGCATTCCGCTCATCAAGACGAAAGGAACCTTTTTCAAGTGAGGTACCTTCTGAACTCTTTCGTAGAATGAGAAACCATCACCCTCAGTGCCCGAGAACATGACGTCAGCTATAATCATGTCGACATTTGTCGTCTCCAATAACTTCAGAGCATCGGTCGGACTTTGTTTTGTCAACACGCTGTATCCATAACCTTCGAGAACCGCTCTTACAGTCTCAAGGAATCCCGCTTCGTCATCGACAACCAGAATGACTGCTTTCATTATGGCACGCTGGAACGCTGCGAGGATATGCGGCTCGAGCTTCTTCTGCTCTTCAGGAGTGATCTGATATTGGCGTTTTAATTCTTCGAGGGAGGCATCATCGTTCGGCCTGATGCGACCTTTTTTTATTTCCTTTTCGACTTCAGTTACATAAACCTGAAGGCGAACTTCTCCTTCCAACTCTATGTGGTCCTCGAAAGATAAGGCAAATATATCACGCAGCTGCATAAGCTCACGTGCTGCTTCTGGAGTAACAGGAGGCGAAGCCCATGCCTCTCTTAACCTGGTTACATATATCCTGATTTTTTCTTCTCGAGTGTCAGGGAGCTTGACACCGAGGAGTTTCAGCTTTTCCCTGTAGATCGCTTCGACGGAACTTTTTACATCGGCAACCCTTTTCTCGATCTCCTTTTCCATTTCCGTTCTCATGACGCCGCGAGCCTCGTCGAGCTTGGATTGCTCTTCCTCTACCACTTTCTTCCGATCGGTTTCGAGCCTGGACACCTTTTCCTTCAGTTCCTTCTCAACCTGTTTTTCTGTCCGTTCCCTTTCCTTAGCAAGCTCAACGGCGAGCTTGGCATTGTACTCGCTTTCAAGCTGCGCGCGCATTTCACTGTGCTGACTATCGAACGATTTTTGTTCGTTCGACTTCAGTTCGTCGAGACGGCGGTGAAGTTCTGCTTGAGTCTCCAGCTCCAATTTTCTATGACGATCTTCATAGGATTTCTCAAGCTCTCTTTGCTGGTTCTTGATTTGCTCCTCGATCCGCTTCTTGTCAGCTTCGAGCTTTTCTTCAAATTCTTTCTGAAACTTCGCTCTCGTTTCTTCTTCGAGTCTTTTTCTCTCCCTTTCTTGATCAGCTTCCGAGAAACCTTTTCCCTTCGCAAGCTCACCTGAAAGCCGCTTTTGGAATTCCTCTTCCATCTGCTTCTTGCTCTCTTCAAGGGCCTTCCGTTCTTTCTCAAGCAGCTGGCGTTTTTCCTTAACTGCTCCCTCTTTCAGTTCAAGCATCGACTTCTCGTACAGCGCACTCATCTCAGCGCGAGTTTCCTCTTCTGCTTTCTTGCGCTCCGAAGCCAATTCCTGACGGTAGGATGCTTCCATCTTTCCGACTTCAATCTCAAACATCTCCTTAGATTGCTTCTCTAAGTCTTTCCTGAATTTCTCTTTTTCCTTTTCGAGATTTGCAATCAACGAGGCACGTTCAGCTTCCTGCCACTCGCGCTCCTTCTTCAACGCTTCCGCGATCCGTTGTTCAGCCTTGCGAATTTCTTCTGTGAATTTCTTGTTGTATTCAGCCTCCAAGCGCTGTTCAATTTCTGCCCTTACAACTTCCTCATCTATTGCAGACTTCTGTGGAGCAGTTTCTTGCATGACTTCAGTGCCTGCTTCGACAGCACCTTCTTCCTTTGGCGGCGCTTTCTCAAGTGCTTGACGCCTTTCTTCAAGAGCCAATGCATAGACGTTATTTGGCTCTATCGCTCTCACTGCGTCAAGTTCGGCCTTTGCATCCCCAAGATTGCCTTCCCTAATGTGCTTGTCGGCCATTCTCAGATGAGCGGCAATTTCCTGTCTTGAATTCTCCGGAGGGGGCGGAGGAGCCGGCCTGATATTTTGAGTCTTCTTGAAAAGCATTATTATTACGCGAAATCTTTGTTTAAATTATGAAACCCGCCATTGAATATCAACAATACACGGCATCTATCCTAAAAGAAATTTCACCCCTTATTTGTTTTTCTTAATCCGATAGAATCGGTCCAAGGCTCCATTTTACGTATTATCGGCGGCGTGATGCTTAATGATCTTTGCATCAACCAAGAAAACAACGTCCTCGGCAATGTTTGTTGCATGATCTGCAATTCTTTCAATGTGCTTCAGTGCAACCACCAGATGCGCACCCGGCTCAATGAGGTTGGGGTTCTTTTCCATCTCCTCTACCACATAGTGAAATTTCATACGATTCATTTCGTCCACCACATCGTCTTCTTTGCAAATCTTCCGTGCTAACTCCGGATCTCCATGGATAAAAGAATCAATGGCATCGTGAACCATCTTCCGAGCAACGTCTCCCATTTCAAGGATCGCGGTTCTGCGCACGAGATCCGCATAATTCAAGAGCGGCTTCACCCGCTGGGCGATGTTCACCGCAACATCTCCTATCCTCTCAAGTTCATGATTCATTTTTATTGCCGAGACTACCAGCCGCAGATCCGTGGCCACTGGCTGTTCGAGAGCCATTATCTGATCGACCTGCTTGTCCAAGAGGTTGTCAAACTCGTTGACCTTCTTTTCATTTTCGTACACTTTTTCAGTTATTCTCAGGTCGCCGTCATGGAGAGCACGCATAGCTAACTCCAACTGTTCGTCGACGAGACTTCCCATTTTTATGAGATTTGATCTCAATTCTTCTAGCAAATCTTCAAAATGTCTGTGCATAATCTTCTTCCTTCCTTCTTCGATATCTATCTTTAACTAATTACCGATTTACTTCTTTAAAGCAAAACTAAACTCCGAGCCCGTGCCTAACTCGCTCTTTACTTCGACTTTGCTATTATGCGCCTCGACTATATGCTTCACAATAGCGAGACCGAGACCTGTTCCACCTTCACGTCGGCTCCTGTCTTTGTCGACCCTATAAAATCTTTCGAAAATTCTCGAAAGGTGCTCTTCGCCTATTCCTGCACCGTTATCTCTCACAAACACTCGAACGGAATTGGGAAGTTCATCATATCCCACCTCTATCTTACCGCCAGCTTCAGTGTACTTAATTGAATTGTCAATCAAGTTATACAAAACTTGTCTGAGTCGATCTTTGTCGCCGAGCACCAGAACTTCGTGAGAGTTTGCGCACTGCACCACTTTCAAAGATTTCTTTTCCGCTTTCGGCAGGACTTCCTCGATTACATTTTTCAAAAACTCGGCGATGTCGAAGTACCTAAAACTCATCCTCATCTCACCGCTCTCGATCCTTGAAATCTCGATTAGGTCGTTCAAAAGATTATTCAGCCTTTCGGAGTGTTCGTATGCCTTCTGCAGAAACTCCCTGTTGACATTCGGATCGTCTATCGCACCATCGATCAACGTCTCGATAAATCCCTGTATGCTGAAGATTGGAGTACGCAATTCGTGTGAAACATTCGCAAGAAATTCACTTCTCACCTTTTCCAATTTTTCGAAACGCGATATGTCTCTCTTCAAATTACCGACTATCTGGTTCGTCAATTCGCTGATTTGTTTCAGGTCAGGAGAACCTGTCTTGGGAAGCAGAACCGACAAATCACCGGCACTGATTCTTTGCAGACCGTCGACGATTGTCGATAATATCTTTGCTTGCCGTTTACCATAAGAATAGAAAATCTCCTCAGAGAGGTAGACCAATATGGTGCCAACGATTCCCGCAAGCACAAGATGGTTCTCGCCAAAAGGCAATTTCAAAGAGAGACCATTCTCCAACAACATCAGAGCAAAATATATGGATTACCCCCGCCAAGACGGCGACGGCAACTTTTATTTTGCGAGAATGCAGAAGCTTATTCATTCGTATTTCCTGCCTGAGACGGATCAGCCTCCGGCTGAGAATTTGTAGCCAACTCCTTTTATTGTCTCGATCATGTCAGCATGCTCGCCCAATTTCTCCCGAATCTTTCGAATGTGAACATCAACCGTCCTATCGCCTACATACACGTCTGCTCCCCAGATCCGGCTAAGCAGAGTTTCGCGCGAGATGACTTTTCCTTCATGAGAGGCGAGATAATACAGTATCTCAAATTCTTTTCTCGGAAAGAATACCCGATCACCTTTGATTTTGACCAAATAACTTTCCCGATCGATCAAGACTTCTCCGAAGTCAATGTTTTTTCCGTCTTCGGTTTTTACTCCCTCGGACCTTCTCAGAACTGCTCGGATGCGCGAAATAAGTTTACGGGGACTTATCGGCTTTACTATATAATCATCTGCACCCAATTCTAATCCGAGAACTTCATCAAACTCGGCGCTTTTTGCCGTCAAGAAAATCACCGGAACATTCGACGTCTTTTCATTCTGGTTCAAAGACTTCATTACTTCGTATCCGTCTTTTCCCGGCAGCATTATGTCCAGTAATATCAGATCGGGTTTTGTCTCATTCGCCTTCTTCAGGGCTTCATTACCGTCCGAGGCTGATTCCACTTTAAATCCCTCTCGTTCGAGGTTATACCGGATGAGCTGGACAATGTCTTTCTCATCGTCAACGACCAAGATAATTTTCATAAAAAACTCCAAAATAAATTTGGGGGCACCTTCTCACATGAGGTGAGCTTGGCAAGAGGATGGGGGCTTGCACCGGAGTAACATCTAAGTCCGATGGAGAGGCGACGGGCGGATTCGAACCGCCGCATAAAGGTTTTGCAGACCTCTCCCTTACCACTTGGGTACGTCGCCATCTACTACGATTGAGCGGGAAACGGGACTCGAACCCGCGACATCAACCTTGGCAAGGTTGCGCTCTACCAACTGAGCTATTCCCGCATGTCATTGGAAATATAGCCAGGGTCGAAAAAAAAATCAAGATGAAGCCTGATTAAGTGAGTCGGGGTGATAGGATTCGAACCTACGACTTCTTGCTCCCAAAGCAAGCGCTCTAGCCAGGCTGAGCTACACCCCGATATATATCTTAACAAAGAACATTTAGCTTTCGCGACAGCAACATCGTAACTCGAACCTACCGCTTTGGCGCCAAAGGCGCCACGCTCTAGTCAGGTTGAGCTACACTCCGAAGCATATCTTAACAAAGAACATTTACCTTTCGCGACAGCAACATCGTAACTCGAACCTACCGCTTTGGCACCAAAGGCGCCACGCTCCAGTCAGCCTGAGCTACACCCGGCGGGTCCTCATAATATAACTTATCAAACTATCATTGAAAAGATTTTTGTGAAGCTCCGGAAAATTGCAATTTTTGCCCGTGAGTTATAACTTTTTCTAAAAAACCAGCCTCTTGGTCCTGACACCAAGAAGGTTCTCGAATGAATTATGCTGCGCGATTTCTTTAATAGATTCGAAAATTACATCCGAAAACATCAGCTCATCTCTGAAGGCGACAAAATAATTGTCAGCGTTTCAGGCGGAACGGATTCTACTGTGCTGTTGGATCTGATGGTGGAGCTAAAAAGCCGCATGGGCATCGAAATTGCAGTCGCTCACATCAACCACAGACTCCGAGGAAATGAATCAGAAGAGGACGAAAAATTCGTCAAGAGCCTCTCAGACAGCCATGGACTCGAGTGTTTCGTCCATAGCGCTGACACGCGTGCATTTATCATAGAACACAAAACGTCGCTTCAAGCGGGCGCAAGAGAAATACGGTATAAATTCCTTGAAACGGTCAAGATCCTAAAGAACTTCACAAGAGTTGCAACGGCACATAATGCAAATGACAATGCCGAAACGGTCCTTTTTAATTTATTTCGAGGAAGCGGCGCAAACGGACTCGGCGGCATCCCTGTAAAGCGAGGAGACATTATCAGGCCGCTTCTATTTGCGGAGCGAAAAGAAATTGAGCAATACGCAAGATTGAAAAGTCTTCAATGCAGAGAAGACTCATCGAACACAAGAGACTACTATACACGCAATATCATCCGCCACTCGACTATTCCGCAGCTACAGGAAAAAATCAACCCAGCTGTCGTCCAAACTCTTAATAGAACAGCCGAAATACTTCAGCAGATGAATTATTTCATCAACAAGGAAGTAAAACTTCTCTACTCAAACATAGCCAAGACTTTTGAGCGTGACAAACTTGTCCTTGATATATTGAAATTGAAAAACACTCTTCTTTTCGTGCGCGAGAACGTGATCATAACTGCATTGAAGGAGTTTGTCAGCGGAGAAATTGACTATAATAAAGTCCATGCCATTATGGACTTGATAGTTTCCGAGACTGGAAGTTCAATAGAAATCGGAGACGATGTCGTAGTGTTCAGAGACAGATACAATCTCGTTTTCATAAAGAGTCCAAAGGAGCCTTCTGATTTCGTGGCAGAGATAATTCCGGGCAAGAAATATGAGTTCGAAGAATTTTACATGAATACCGATGTTGTCGAACGGAACGATATCAATTTCTCGTTGTCTCCGGTTGTGGAGTTTGTCGATGCCGAAATCGCCGGAGATGTCTTGACACTGCGACGTTGGCAGCCTGGAGATTCATTCACCCCGCTTGGGATGAAAGGACATAAGAAAATCAGCGACTTCTTGGTGGATGCCAAAATCCCTATCTATCAGAAGAACAACGTTCTGGTTTTGTCCAACAAAAATGGAATAATCTGGGTCTGCGGGCTCAGAGTTGATGACCGATTTAAGATAACTGAAAATACGAGGAGAATATTAAAACTTGAATTCGGCTATAAGTGAAGTAACAATAAACGACGAACGTTTTCGTCTTTTTATATCAGAGGACGAGATTCAGAAACGAGTGGAGGAGCTTGCCAAGGAAATCGAGCGCGACTATTCCGCGATGACCCCGACTTTCATTGGTATCCTTAATGGATCTTTTATTTTTTTTTCGGATCTAATACGCCGGATAAACTTGGACTGCGAGATAGATTTTTTCAAACTTTCAAGCTACGGCGACGCCAAAATCTCATCCGGGAACGTGAAACTTTTGAAGGACTTAAATTGTCAAGTTACAGGAACGGATATAATCATAGTGGAGGACATAATCGATTCTGGCTTATCTATAGACTTCATCAAGAGGCTCATTATGAAACAGAATCCTCGATCTTTCGCTGTGGTCACACTCCTCTACAAGAGTGATTGCGTTAAAATCGATTTTAAAGTAGATTATATAGGTTTCAAAATTCCCAACCATTTCGTAATCGGCTATGGATTGGATTACGCACAGAAAGCAAGAAACTTAAGATCAATTTATATTTTAGATAAATAAGGCAATTGGAGTTTTTAATGCCGAATTCACAAAACGATAGAAATAAAAGCACTCATCCGAAACGGAAGGTTGGTCCGCCAAATCTCAAGAGACGACCCGGCCAACAGCCTGAGGATGATTTTAATTGGAGAACGGGAAGGATTGTAATTGGGTGGGCTGCAATAATCCTAGCGGTTTTTTTGGTGATGACCCTTTTCCGAGGGAGCGACAATCAAGAAACGGAAATTACCTACACTCAATATCAGACACTCCTGGATTCCGGATTGGTAAAAGAAGCGGTCGTAAAAAAGTCGGACATAAATAATTATGACTTCCATGGCACACTGAGAGAACCAACGGAAATAACGACGGATTCAGGAAAGAGAATCAAGATTGAGAAGTTTGTGGTTTTCTTGCCGCAAGCGTCGGATCCAAGTGTCATCGCTCAATGGCAAAAGGAAGGAGTGAAATTCAACTTCGTCAAAGAAAGCGACCAGTGGTTAAACGGGCTCATCGGTTGGCTTCCGTTCATTTTTCTCGGAGCATTGTGGCTAATCTTCATGAGACGAATGCAGGGTAACAGCACCAAAGGGATTTTCAGCTTCGGAAAGAGCCGTGCAAAGCTCATGACAGAAAGCCAGGTCAAAGTAACGTTCCAGGATGTTGCCGGCGCAGACGAAGCGAAAGAGGAGCTTGGAGAGATTATCGAGTTTTTGAAAGAGCCGGCAAAGTTTCAGCGGCTCGGCGGGAAAATCCCGCGCGGCGTTCTTCTCCTCGGTCCTCCGGGAACTGGCAAAACATTGTTGGCACGAGCAGTCGCCGGAGAAGCAGGCGTCCCCTTCTTCTCCATCAGCGGAGCAGACTTCGTTGAGATGTTTGTTGGAGTCGGAGCGAGCCGCGTCCGCGATCTGTTCGAGACTGCAAAGAAGAATGCACCTTGCATTGTGTTCATAGATGAAATTGACGCGGTCGGAAGGCATCGTGGAGCGGGTCTCGGCGGCGGCCATGACGAACGAGAACAGACATTAAATCAATTGCTCGTCGAGATGGATGGCTTCGAGCAAAATAGCGGCGTGATTATTATTGCTGCAACAAATCGACCGGACGTTCTTGATCCTGCACTTCTCCGCCCAGGACGATTCGATCGGCAGGTAGTCGTCGATAGACCAGACGTAAAAGGACGCGAAGGGATTCTAAAGGTTCACACGCGGAGCATTCCATTGGCCCCCGACGTGGATTTGACCATTCTTGCAAAAGAGACACCAGGTTTCGCGGGAGCGGAACTTGCAAATCTTGTCAACGAAGCCGCCTTGTTGGCCGCACGAAGGAACGACACCAGCGTCGCCATGGCAGACATGGAGGAAGCAAAAGACAAAGTCATGATGGGACCTGAGCGGAAGAGCACGATCATCTCAGATGAGGAAAAGAAAGTTACTGCATATCATGAGTCCGGACACGTTTTGGTCGCGAAGATGGTCCCTGAAGCGGATCCTGTTCACAAAGTCACAATAATTCCGCGCGGCAGGGCTTTGGGAGTGACGACATATCTTCCAATCGACGAGAAGCACACTTACTCCCGAGAATATCTGCTTGCAATGATTACCTACGCACTCGGCGGGCGTGCTGCAGAGAAGATTATCTTCAACAAGTTTACGACCGGCGCCGGCAACGATATCGAGAAAGCAACCAACATCGCACGCAAGATGGTCTGCGAATGGGGGATGAGCGACACGCTCGGTCCTCTGACCTGGGGAGAAAACGAGCAGGAGATTTTCCTCGGACGCGAAATTACGAAGCACAGGAATTACAGTGAGAAAACCGCAATCGAAATCGACAGCGAGATCAGGTCGATTGTTCTGATGTGCATGAAACGAGCCGAAGAAATAATCAACGGGCATAAAGATTCTCTGGACAGACTTGCGGCAGCGCTTCTCGAACGCGAAATACTTGACGCCGATGAAATCGAAAAGACGGTAAAGGGCGAAGAGCTCCCTCCATTCGTAAAACCTAATGGCAACGGGAAGAATCAGACCGAGGAATCCCACGGACAGATTCTCGCAACCCCAAACAAAAGTTAAAGTGAGCCATACTACTTCCCTCAAAATCGGATTCACCGTTAATATGACAACCAACTTGAAAGCCTAGTGGAAGAAATCGCCGTCAGGGATAGAGTAAATTTCAGGGCAGAACTGGTCAGGAAGGCAATTCATCTTGTTTCTCTGTCAATCCCAGTCGCTTACTATTTCATTTCAAAAGAGCTTGCATTATGGATCGTCATTCCGTTAACTTTGGCTTTCATTATTGCTGATCTCGCGCGGTACGAGGTACCATTGTTCTCTGGATTCTTCTACAAATTTTTCGGATTCCTTCTTCGCAAACACGAAGTAGACGAAAAAAAGCATGCTCTAAACGGCGCGACCTTCATGCTGATCTCCGCTGTCATTTGCATAACGATCTTTCCAAAATACATTATGATCGCGGGCTTCACCGTCTTGATCTTAGCGGATGCAGCATCAGCTGTCTTCGGAAAGAGATTTGGAAAACACATTATTTTTCCAAAACGGGATATACCGAAGAGCTATGAGGGATCTTTGGCGTTCATAATAGCAGGTATCGTGGCTGTTGCCTTAACACCAAAGGCAAATTACTCGATTGCAGAATATCTTATCGGAGCTGCTTCGGTTGTAGTCGCTTCGTTTGCAGAAGTCCTTTCTTATGATATCGTGGATGATAACATTGCAATCCCGGTGTCATTCGGCCTGACGATGTGGGCCCTCTACATAATCTTACTTCCACATGTCAACTTGTTCTTTTTAGGATAAAGCGAAACCCTGATCTTCCCGCAAGAACAATCTGCGCAATCCGCGCCTTCAGCGCGAGAGAAACTTATTATTCTTCAAAAAAAATCTCCACTTCTTTTCCATTCCAACTTTGATTCCAATCCTATTGGAGACCCCAATATCTTTTGCTTTTACCAGAAAGCCATCATCGGTCAAGAATAATTCTTTCTTATTCAGCTTGATCCCGTTCAGTTTGCGGTCGATCTGCATGGCTTGACAAAGTTTCGCCGGACCATTAGTTAGATTCTCGATGACGTTAGTTTTCCTTAACTTCTTCATCACCTGGATTCCATCCAGTGGCTCCAACGCTCGTACGAGAACCGCCGCTGGAAATCCTTTCCTTTCGGTGACAATATTGAAGCAGAAGTGCATACCGTAAGTGAAATAGACATACGAAATCCCACCGTCTTCAAACATAACTTTATTTCTCTCCGTCATTCCCCGCGCGGCGTGACTCGCAGGATCATTTCCAATGTAGGCTTCGATTTCGACAATCCTGCCCGACAATATTTTCCCGCTTATCTCTCTGACGAGGATCTTCCCGAGAATGTCAGGGACTAAATCAAGGGTCTTTTTTTGATAACGTTTTAATGGGAGAGGGTGATAAGTATTTGGGATTTCAGATCTCGGATTGATCGTGTTCTGACACGAGGGTTATTTTTTTATTTCTATTTCAGTTTGTACAGCGGAAATTCTACCTTCCTTTTTCTTTCCCAAAAGGTCATAAGCTTTTTCCGTGGCTTCCCTCCCGCGTAATGTTCGCCTCATATAGCCTTTTTGGAGCAAGAACGGTTCATAAACTTCCTCAATTGTTCCGGCTTCTTCGCTGACAACCGCCGCAATCGCGCCGACACCAACCGGACCTCCTTTATAAAAATCTATAACAGTCGATAGAATTTTCTTATCCATCTCATCGAGTCCAGTTTCGTCTACTTCCAACCTGTCAAGCGCATCCTTAGCTATTTCCAGGTCGATCTTATTTCGTCCGCGCACATCTGCAAAATCCCGGGTGCGTCTCAGGAGTCGATTCGCGATCCGAGGTGTGCCACGACTGCGTCTTGCAATCTCAAAGGAAGCGTCTTCGTCAATAGACACTTTCAAAATTGCCGCCGAGCGGACGACAATTTTCTTGAGCTCTTCGTCTTCGTAATATTCGAGGCGCTCGATAATTCCGAATCTCGATCTAAAAGGATTGCTGAGAAGACCCGCACGAGTCGTAGCCGCCACAAGGGTAAAAGGTTTCAGGTTAAGTTGGACATTTCGTGCTCCGGGTCCACGATCCACGACAATCGACAGTTTGTAATCCTCCATTGCGCCATACAATATTTCTTCAACGGCCGGCGGCATTCGATGGACTTCGTCGATGAACAGAACCACACCGGTTTCTATCGACGTGAGGATGCCCGCAAGATCTCCGGGTTTCTCTAAAGATGGACCTGTGGTAGACACAATTTCGGAGCGGAGCTCGTTTGCCACGATGTTCGCCAAAGTGGTCTTCCCCAGTCCTGGCGGTCCCATCAATAAAACATGGTCGAGAGATTCTCTTCGCTTCTTCGCCGCCTCGATGAAAATTCGAAGTTTTCCTACGATCTTTTTCTGGCCGACGAAGTTGTCAAGAAATTTCGGCCTGAGTGCTCTGTCGAATTTCACGTCGTCGCCGACCTGGCCGGGGGCGGCAGTCCGCTCAGTGTTCTCTTGATCCTTTACTTTTCTTTTCACACTTAATTTCTTATGATCGGTTTTCATTAATTCAATTTACGCTTCAAGAAAGTGAGACACAACGACGATCCACAATAGCAGATTTCATTCTGTCATTTTGTCTGCATCACAAAGACGCCGTTCCAGTTTTCAGGCGGCGGCTCAATCTCAAACACTCTGCTCCGCTCCAAATACATTTCGGAAGGATAGTCCGAAGAGTCTATCGCGAGTGCCTTCTCAAAAAATTCTGCCGCGATTCCCCACTCCCTGTTTCTATATTTCGATATGCCGGTGCGATAAAGTTCCACAACCTTTTTCTTATCCTCGATCACCTTGTCGATTTCGTCTGAGATCAGCTCGTATACTTTCACCGGTTGGGTCTTGCCTTTCACAACGATCAGATCCAATTCACGAGCAAAAATTCTCTCTTTGACAAGTTCGTATGTAAATTCGCTAAGAAGAATTCTCGTCCTATACATCTTGTTCGCCCCTTCAAGACGCGAAGCCAAGTTAACATTATCGCCAATTACGGTATAATCAAAACGCTCGTTACCACCGACGTTTCCGACCACCATCTCACCGGAGTTAATTCCAATTCTAAACTGCAGGATTGGCTTTCCTTCCTCGGCCCATTTTGAATGAAGCTCATCCAATTTCCTCGTCATTTCCATCGCAGCCTGGCACGCCCGGTAAGCATGGTCTTTCAACTCGATCGGCGCCCCCCAAAAAGCAATTATAGCATCACCGATATATTTATCCAGCGTACCACGATGCTTGAAGATAATACCGGTCATCGCAGTGAGATATTCATTCAGATGAGCGACAAGTTCCTCGGGAGCGAGTTTCTCGCTGACCCCGGTGAAATCGGCGATGTCAGAAAACAAGACGGACATCGTCTTCCGCTCGCCTCCTAACCTTACAAGCTCGGGATTACCAACCAGTTGATTCACAACCGAGGGGTCGACATACCGGCTGAAGATAGACTTGATCGCAGCTTTCTGTCTCCGCTCTGACACATATTGGTAAACAACAGTACCAACATAACCAAAAACATAACTGAGAACAGGATAAATGACATCAAGCACGATTCTTTGTTTGTCAAAGAATAAGAAAGCCATTTGAAACGATCCGAAGATCACTCCACCGGTTGTCAGAAACGGTATGAAAATTACGAGAAACATTCTCGATCGTTGTGCCGACTTGAATACGAAGGAAGTGAGCGCGATCAAAAAGGAGCCGAGAAACATCTCGAGCAAGTTTAGCCAAGCGCCGGAATTTCTCAAGAAGTCTCCGTCGAGCAAAGTCTCAATTGCCGCCGCGTGAATCTCCACTCCGTAAGCATTGCTCCCGCTCTGAACGCTTCTGTCTCTCGAAAATGGTATTGGCTTAAGATCATTCGAGCCGGGATACTCTGCGCCAATCAGCACAATCTTGTTTTTGAAAACACCCCTGTCTTTTAAATCGTAATAAAGATTCGTCTGAATCCCGAAATCAATTTCATCACGCGTTTGAAAAGTTGAATCATCTATCACCTGATAGATATCGTAGGTTGGGAAACTTCCTGTCGGACCCGTATAATTGATCAGCATCGAGGTTTCGTCGAATTTCGGGACGGCTAAGTTTCCCAGTCGAAAGTATGAATCGGTGTCAGTTGCCCCAAGTTCTCCGAGCCCGGAAGATTGTGCGACTACGGCAAATCCAAACGACGGCACAATCTTATACTGCTTCTCTCCAACCTGAAATTCATCAAATGGCATATAACGACGGAAGACTCCATCAAGGTCATTTGCAACAAAGACAATTCCAATTGCACTGTCATCCTTCAAGAAGACGTTGTGGTAGAAATCTTCGTTCTTTAAAATTTTGAAGCGCTGTGACACATCAATGTCGGAATACCCCGCCAAAACAATCTTCCCATGCTTTTTCAGCGCAGCAGCGAGAATCGTATCATCACCCGGTATTCTCGAAGGATCATCAAAGAAGATATCGATTCCAACAGCTTTCGCTCCCGCGTCAAAAAGATTTTTTATTACTCTCGCGTAGTATCTTCGCGGAAATGGAAAACTATTCGGTAATCCTTCAAATGATTGGTCGGTGATTGCCACAATCACAACCTTTGAAGTATCCTTCATGTTTAGGATTCCACGATGTTCAAATCGCTGGTCGAGAGTCTTCATCTGAGCTGTTTGTAAAAATGAGATCTGAACCGGAATTCCTTTGGAGAGAAGGAATGCCATGATCGATGAGATCAACGCGATGATGACTGGCAAGGCCAGCTTTCGCGTCTTAGAAAATGTGCTAAGGCCTTTCAGCATAACCTAAAGATAAATTGAACCGCTGAGATCGCAAGAAGACTCAAGATAATTATAATTGACGTAAGAAACTCGACGACTCTCAACTGTCCAGGCGGTTGGAAAATCTTCTTGACTTTGGCTAAAAATCCAAGGCGTAGATGAGGGAACCGACAAAATCGTTGCCATTCGAGATCGCGAAGTAATTCAAATTCAAATTTAATGATTGAGACTTCGCCACGCGGTACGTTGCCGTTACCGCAAAAGTGTTTCTGGAAAATGATCCAAATGTCGGAGTATAACTCGCCCCGACAACCAGTTGATTTTCCAAAAGGCCGTAGGTTCCACCCAGCGTTATGAAAGTGTAATTAAACGTTTGGACTTGTTCGAAAATCGCTTGAGTCGAATCCATA
Source organism: uncultured Bacteroidota bacterium (assembly GCA_963703215.1). Lineage (GTDB taxonomy): Bacteria > Bacteroidota > Ignavibacteria > Kryptoniales > JAKASW01 > JAKASW01. The sequence goes on from OY969800.1 coordinate 405,166, forward strand.
AGTTTCTGAGAGTTTTTGTTCCCATTTATATTAAATCCAACGGTGGTTTTCAAAGGCAGTTCTCCGAAATCGGAGTTGAGAAGAAATGCGAAGTTGAAATTGTTCAGATTCGTGCCAAGTGTGGTATGATCGTTCGTATTGCTGATTCCGAAATTTAGTGTCAGATAATGGTGGATGAGATAATCAAAACCGTAACTCGATTCAACATAATATCTGTCAGTCATGTTATCGATGGCTTGGTGCAGCGTGTCCGGCAAAATAGGAATAGAATTGACGTTTGAATAAAAAGAGAAGCCAAGAGTAATGCTCGGAATACTTATCATTGGGAAATATGATGCGGACACATTGGAATTAACATAATGAGTCGTGGCGAACTTATTGTTCTGCAGATTATCGAAAAGATTCTCATAATAGACCGACAACAAGATTTGATTCGAATAGAAACGAGGCCTCAATGAGAAATTCAATCCGCGGATATCGGTTCTGATATATGGCTGTCCGAACGAGTTGTAATCCGGACCACGATAGACATAACCGACCTTCGCAAACGTATTAAAATAATTCAGACTTAGGTTGACATCCCACGCGAGCGAAGAGAGCTTCGTCGGATCAAGCGGGACAAGAAACTGATTGATCATTATGAACTGCTCTATTGTGGAGAGTGGAACGACCTTGTTAATCTGGGTGCCGGCATCGGACCGCGAAATCGAGTCCAGACTATCGGCTGTAAGATTTCCGGCAGAGGTGTTCTGATTAACCATGCTCATGGCACCTTCGGCAAGAAGGTTTATTCTATGTTCATCGAAGTTCATTGAAAAGTCTGAGCCGAGCACGAGGTTTTGATTCGGATTGCTTCCCAGTGCTATCGATCCAGCCACATCGGAAGACTTCAAATAAGTGAATCCAAGTTCAGCATGGCTTCCAAAATCGAACGAAGGACGTATCGTGAAAAGATTTCTGCTGTATGTGCCGTAGTTGACGTCAACGTAGGTCATGCTGTCTAACTTGATATAATTCGTACTCGTCGGACTTGTCACGGTATCCAAGTACTGTCCATCAATTTTTCTGACGGTTTGTCCGTACGCCGCTTCCAAGTTAAAAAAGCCTGCAGATAGTTTTCCAGAGATTCCTCGGACACGCATGCCATTCATTATAAGTGGGCTGAAGGTCGGGTAGCTGTCGCCTAACTTTAAACTCAGCCATGAAGTGTTGGCATAAAGCCCATATCTGTCCTGAGGCTGACGATATGACTTCTCTTCTGAAGTAAGATGCAAGTTCGCGCCGACGCCGATTCCGTCTCCATTTCCACTAAGGTTTAGATCTCCACGATTGTACCACGTTGAACTTCCCGAAATGTTCTCATCTCTAAGCTCGATCTGGCCGTTTCCGGTGTACGTGAATCTCTCTTCTGCCGCTTGTCCTTCGGGCGCAAGCATAAAGAAACTCCATTCGAGACTGGCGTATTCGCTTCCATCGGCTTTGTGGAGCACAACTTTCACCGAGTGAATCCCTCCTCCCAACTCCATCGGAAATTTGGCAGGTGAGTAAACAATGATATCGCCGCTTACCACCGCATCTGCCGTCACGTCGGCTCCGTCAAAGAACAGTTGTGTTTTCATCCGATCAACAAAATCCGGAGCGTAAAGCATCGATGCGGCGATCATGAGGTCATCAATACTTAATTTCTGATTTTTTTCCGGACTTATTATCAAAATATCTTTTTGAGTTCCTGATTGACCAACCGCAAAACGGATTGGATTCTCAACCGGATTTTCGGAAGGATAAGTCTCGCTTGCTCCGTCGCGCATCGTTATCCTGACATAAACCTCGACATATGGACTCACAACGTAAGAATCAGGAATAGTCCCGTTCAATGTCATCGTCGTTTCATCAAGAGTCATCTCTACTTGCTGAAAATCAGAGGAAAGGTCGTTGCGATAAAAAAGAATTGCCTGAGATATCTCTGAGAGACTTTTGACGTTCGCCTTAATACCTAAAGAAGCATTCTCAACCGGCTCGGAGGACGCGACCACATTAATAATTTGTCCCTGCTGAGCGTATGATGGAGTCGACAAAACTGGAAGAAAAAAAATCATAGAAATGAATACAAAGCGGCACACCTTACCCTCGCCGCGGAAAACGGAAATTCTCAAGTTCCCTCCAAAAATTCTTCTGCGATATGACGGAAATCTATTTTATTGTTGAGTTTGTATTATGATCTCGTGCAGCTTGCCGTCGTTCCCTCTAAACCAAATTTCAAGCTTATGCTGTTGTTGGTTGAATTGGTTATCCAATTGGGATAGATGGCTGAGATCTTCCTGAGTAGATTGATGGACGTTCAGCTCTCCGTCCTTTGACGACTCTCCGGTTTGACCAGCACCTATATCGATGGTTTTATTGGAAAATTTATTATAAAATTGCACAAGCCCTTCGACGATCGTGAGAAAATCGGTGCCATCCAATTGCATAGTCAGGACTCCTTCAGTACCGCGGATGGAAGCGACGCTCGTCGGTGTGGTGAATTCAAACTGTCCATTCGTCCTTTTTGTCATCGTGAAACCAACGTCACCGCTGCTGACATTAGCACTCTGCGGATTCTTGTCACCGTATATCTGCACTTCAGCATTCGGTCCCAGACGAAGAGTGCTCGCATCGTTGAATTTTACCAGCGTAAAAGATTCCTTGTCAGTCCGGACGTAATTCCCGCCGTAAATCAAATCCCCCTTTTTCACTTTGATCCATTGATCGGATGAATCTTTTCTCTCAACGGAATTTTTTACAACCCAGAACAATGCAATGTTGTTGCTCGGAGGAGCCGCCATCATGAAGGCGACCGACGCAACGAATATGAACAACACAATCGCCAAAATTATTTTATTTTTTTTCATCTGCGTCTCCTTACTGAACAGTGACACTGGTTATTTTGGACTTATCCATGTTTTGCAAAATATCCATCAAGTCCTGAATAGTAATAGATGTCCCGTCATAAGAGACAGTTCCAGTCAGCATCGATATTTGGTTCAGAAGACCCTGGAATTGAGTTCCATTCAGAAAGTTTAAGAGTGCCTTTGTAGCGGCTTCGTTGTCAGCGCTCGCTCCGCCACTCGTGTCTGTTCCGCTGACAGTGAAGCTCCAGATGTCACTTCGAATTCCACTTCCTCTCGTCGCTGAAGGAGCAATGTCGAGAAACCAATAATAAGTCTTGCCATTTTCAAGAGGTCGTACTCCGGCACCGGATGGTGGATAGTTGAACGAACTCCCGGCTACAACCTGATGAAGGAAAGGGACTCCGGAGACGACGTCCTGCGGACTTTGTTGGTTCTGCAACATTTGATAGACCGAAAGTGTCACACTGTCAGCGTTTGCCGACCATTGGAAATGAGGGAACTGCGTCGTCACATTTTCTCCGTTCATAGGAAGCACGAGATCGACGCGGCTCGGATTGGTAACGACAATCTGACCACTTGCGGGAGCAGATGAAACAGACTGGAGCGATTTGGCATCGATGCAATCCAAAACAAATTCATAAACGCCGGCTGGCGCTTTCCCAGTTGCAAGCGCAACATTTTTTATTTGGTCGAACTCATTTTCGTCGTAGTGATAATTGCTCTTGTCCAACGTAATTGGAGAATTATCACTTGCTAAGTCGACATTGGTGACAATCATTGTCTGATGCGGACCCAACGTGAACGGATTGCTTTGCCCTGTCACAAAATTCGGGAACGGTGGCTGACCGGCCAATGTCAGGTTGATAATCAGGTGCAGACGGACATTCAATGGTATATTCGCCAAAGATTGAAGTGTCACAGTAAAGAGTACGCCCGAATTCTTGGCGTGCTCAACATCTAAGTCAGCGACATAGATTTGATTATACTGTGGCAATGCTAACGCGACATTAACAAGATTCTGCTGAGCGCTCGTCGGGCGAGCCACCAGAACCAAGAATGACAAAATCGACAATCCGAATTTCAACGACCTCATGTACTCACTCCTCCATTCTCGAACAAATTTACTCATCTCATGGCGATCCACACTTTGACCGATGTCACGCAATAATTCAGACGATCGTTCCCTTCCAGTTCGAAGGAACGACGGGATATGTGAACCACACAAGATACGTTCATCAAATTCAGAAATGGACTATATCATTATAAATTACAAACGCCATGAACAACAACAGGAGCGCAAATCCAACTTGCTGCGCGAACAATTTTATTTTCGTCGGAACTTCCTTTTTGAAAATTGATTCGTAAACAAGAAATGCGAGGTGTCCACCATCTAACGCCGGAACAGGAAGTATATTTAAGACAGCAAGGCTTATGCTGAGAAGGGCCATGAAGCCGAGAAAAACACCTATCCCCATTTCGGCACTTTGGGTTGCGAGTTTCGCAATCTTAACGGGCCCGCCGATTGATTTGGTGAATGAGACCTTGCCGGTAATCATCATCCAAATTGATTTGACAAGTAACCCGGTTTCATCAATTGTCTGCGAAGCCGCAACCGGAATCGCTGAGATTATGTCATAATCGAATCTTTGAATGGGTCCTGTATATTGCGCACCAACTCCGATCCCGATAAGGCTATCCGAATTGGGAGCCACCCGAACCTGTTTTACCTCGTTCGATCGGCTTATGATGAGACGAGCAAATTTACCTGCATCTTTCCTTATGTACTTACTAACCTGTGTGTTCGCTGCAACTTCGTTTCCGTCTATCGACAAGATAATATCACCGGGTTTGAGTCCCGCTTTGTAAGCCGGCATATTCGGATCCACTGACTCAATCTGCGCCTGCATATGATCCGGATAAAACCCAATTTGACCATCATCTTTAGTCGACGCTTTCGGGACAACTATCTGCTTGATTTGTCCACCGCGATTAAGAATAACTGATAATGGAGAGGCAACATTTTCAACCAACAAATCTTTTTGTATGTCCTGCCAATTACCCACCGGCTCCCCATTGATAGCAATCAGCTTGTCGCCAGCTTCAAAACCAAGTTTTTCCGCAACGGAGTTTGTATCTACTATACCTATCGTCGTCGTAAGAAGATATGATCTCCCGTTGGCGAGGTTAATTCCATAGAAGATTAGAAATGCCAGGAGAAAGTTCATAATCACTCCTGCCGAGACCACGATGATTCTCTGGTACATCGGTTTGGAGCGGAATTCGTTCGGCTGAGGAGGCTTGTCGAGGAAGCCAGTATCGAAACTCTCGTCTACCATCCCGGCAATTTTCACATAACCGCCAAGCGGTATCCACGATACGCAATAGTCGGTATCGCCAATTTTCTTGCCGAATGCGCGAGGTGGAAATCCAATTGAAAAAGTGTCGACCTTCATTCCAAAACCCTTGGCTGCGATGAAATGCCCGAACTCGTGCACGAGGACTAGGATGCCTACAGTTATTATGAAATAGATTACATATGTCATTCTGAGATTCTCAATCCTTGTTTTTAAAACCCGTTAAGTTCTTAAACCGAAATTCAAAAATTAACTTTTGAAAACTAAATACGTTCCGCTTCGGAGTAAACGAATTTCCTCGTAAGAACATCAGCTTCGAGTATCTCTTCGATATCAGGCTCGTTGACTACCTGGATTGATTCCAGTGCTTCTTCGACAAACTCCGCTATTGTTGTAAATTTTACCCTTCCTTGAAGAAACAGGTCGACCGCAGCTTCGTTCGCTGCATTCAGAATCGCTGTTGCTGTTCCGCCGGCGCTGAGCGCTTCGTAAGCCAGCCTTATAAGTGGAAACTTTTCAACGTCAGGTTTCATAAAAGTAAGCTGGGAAACTCTGCCGAAGTCGGGCCTTTGGTAGTCCGATTCCACACGATCGGGATAAGTTAAGGCATACTGAATCGGTATCTTCATATCCGGCATCCCAAGTTGAGCTTTCATTGAGCCGTCAACGAATTCCACCATTGAATGGATTATAGACTGTGGATGTACCACTATCTCTATCTTATCCGCGGGAAGACCGAACAGATAATGCGCCTCAATTACCTCGAGTCCTTTGTTCATCAAGGTTGCCGAATCGATTGTGATTTTGCTTCCCATTTTCCAGTTAGGATGATTCAACGCCTCTTCGACCGAGACATGTTCAAGTTCACGAGGTTCGCGATTTAGAAAAGGACCACCCGAAGCTGTCAAGATGAGCTTTGCAACCGATCTCTTGTCTTCTCCCGAAAGACATTGCATAATTGCGCTATGCTCGCTGTCTATTGGAACCAAAGTCGCATTACATTTTTTCACCGTTCCGTTAACAATGTCGCCTGCGACAACCATTGTCTCTTTATTAGCAAGTGCCACTTTTTTTCCTGCGCTGAGTGCCGCAAGCGTCGGACGAAGCCCGACAAATCCCACCAACGAGCTTATGAGAACATCGAACTCTCCGGCAGACATCAGGCCCATTAAACCCTTTTCGCCGGAGAGGACTTTCAGCTTCTCGCCATTCAGATACGAACAGAACCGATTTGCTTGCTTCTCATCTATTATCACGACGCCTATAGGTTTATGCTTCTTCGCTTGCTGGTACAGTAAGTCGATGTTCTTATTTGTAACTAAATATGTTACCCGATAGTTCTCGCCATGCTCATTCAAGCTGGCGATGACATCAAGGCTGCTTCTCCCGATTGAACCGGTCGAGCCGAGTATGGCTATTTCTTTTTTCATTCGATGACTTTGCATGTCAATTTAACCATGTCAATCAGGCAAAACAACTCATTTGCAGACTCATTGCGGCACGTCAGAGGATGAACGCAGGTTTCCGTATTGAACGGTTCCTTTTCCCTTCGGAAATTTTTGAAATGAATCACAAAATTTTCATGTGGAAAACAACGACGCTTAGAAGGTTCGCAGCAGTAACGATCTACGCGATTGCGATGGGATATCTCGAATCCGCGGCAGTAATTTACTTGCGGCAAACCGCCTTCGGAAATTCGGTGCAAGTTTTCCCGGTCCGGTTCCTTGACCCTCAACTGGGCGGGATCGAATTTGTGCGCGAAGCGGCAACGATAATAATGCTGCTAATGGTCGGTTATCTTGCCGGCAGGAGCAGGCTCCAGCAATCCATGTTCTTTGTCTATTCCTTCGCAGTCTGGGACATTCTTTATTACCTGTTTTTGAAAATCTTCACTGGATGGCCGCGATCATTCGGAGAATTCGACGTTCTTTTCCTTATTCCGGTGATTTGGATCAGCCCGGTAATTTGCCCAATTCTGATTTCGCTATTGTTAGCCGTCAGCGCAACCATTCTGATTTTCCTATCGGAAAGCACTGATGCGAGAAATGGTAAAGGGAGTTTTAAGGTCAGCTCGACCAACATCGTTCTCTTTATGCTTGGATCCACAATAAACGTCTACTCGTTTACCGAACAGATTTTTCGTATCTTACTTCACCAAGGCCCAAAAGGCTTAGAAAATTTTACTCCAACGTCTTTCAACTGGCCGATATTCTCTATTGGATATTTGCTCTTGTGCGTTTCGGCTATAAGGACAGTGAGGGATTGTTATTACGAAATGACATCCCGACTTGCTGCGGAGCAAGAAAGAAAGGTGATGCGATGAAGAACAATGCTAACGACATTAAAATCCAACATGCTAGATGGGAAAAGAAAATCGACGGGGAAAGGCTGAGAGATTATAAGTTCACAACTGTCAGCGACTATCCGACAGAACTGCTATGTACTCCAGAGAATGTAAAGGACATCGATGTCGAAAATGACATAGGACTTCCAGGCGAATTCCCGTACACGCGCGGCATCCACGAAACGATGTACCGCGGCAAGCTCTGGACGATGCGGCAATTCGCCGGCTTCGGAACGCCGGAAGATTCCAATAACCGGTTTCATTATCTTCTTGAAAATGGGCAGACGGGCTTGAGCGTGGCTTTTGACCTTCCTACTCTGATGGGGCGCGATGCCGATGATCCGCTTTCAGAAGGCGAAGTTGGAGTCTGTGGAGTTGCAGTAAGTTCACTTGCGGACATGGAAATACTTTTCAAAGGAATTCCGCTTGACAAGGTTTCAACTTCAATGACGATTAACGCGCCCGCGGCGATGCTTTTGGCTTTTTATATTGCCGTCGCCGAAAAGAAAGGTGTAAGATCTAATTTGCTGAGAGGGACGATTCAAAACAATATCCTCAAAGAATATATCGCGCAGAAAGAGTGGATTTATCCGCCAGCACCTTCGATGAGAATTATTACAGACATGTTCGCTTACTGCGCCGAGGAGATGCCATGGTGGAATCCGATTTCAATAAGCGGTTACCACATTCGGGAAGCAGGCTCAACCGCAATCCAGGAATTAGCATTCACACTCGCCAATGGTTTCGCATATGTAGAAGCAGGGATTGCCGCGGGTCTCAAGATAGATGAGTTCGTTCCAAAGCTTTCGTTCTTTTTCAATTCTCACATAGATTTTTTTGAAGAGATAGCAAAGTACAGAGCTGCGCGGAGAATTTGGGCAAGGCACATAAGATTCAAGTATGGAGCGGCAAACCCGAGAAGCTGGAAACTTAGATTTCATACTCAGACTGCGGGATGCTCGCTGACAGCACAACAGCCAGAAAACAATATCGTTCGAACGGCATTTCAAGCACTGGCGGCAATTCTCGGCGGGACACAATCTCTCCACACGAATTCGATGGACGAGACCCTCGCGTTGCCGAGTGAACAAGCCGTGACAATCGCTTTGCGAACCCAGCAGATTTTAGCCCATGAAACAGGCGTTGCAAATACAGTCGATCCTCTTGGTGGAAGTTATTTCGTGGAGGACCTGACGAGTAAGATGGAGAGCGAAGCCGAACGGTACTTTGAAGAAATCGAATCACTTGGCGGTGTGATCCCAGCTATTGAGCAAGGCTTCTTTCAGCGGGAAATTGCAGATGCAGCCTACCGGTATCAACAGGAACTCGACAGGAAAGAAAAGATCATCGTTGGGGTAAACCAATACGTCCAGGAGAATGAGCAGTTGTCGATCCCGATTCTGGAGATTCCCAGGGAAGTGGAGGCGAAACAAAGGAAACGAATCACAGAAACACGAGAACAAAGAAACGCTGCTGATGTACAAAAATCACTTTCGGAACTGAAGAAAGCTGCCGAGGATGGCTCTAACTTGATGCCCCACCTGATTCAGGCGTCACGATCATACGTTACACTTGGAGAAATGTGCTCCACTCTCACGGAAGTCTTCGGAATCTACGAAGAACCCCTCGTGTTCTGAGACACTAACGTTCTCCCGAAATTTGCCGACATTAAAATTGCCATGGATAAGTATTTATTAATTCGTCGGTTTCAAAGGACATCTAAACTTTTTCTTGACAAATCTGCGTGATGGGTATATATTAATAGGTTATTTAAAACCATGGCTATCAAAAAACCGAGGCAAATGGAAAAGAAGCGATTTACTTTGATTTTAGGAGGTCTAATTGCTGTTACCTCGTTTTCATGTTCCTCGAACCAAAAGTTGACCAAGACTCAACCCATTATCATGGCGGATGATGGGCATGCAAGCCAACTTGACACTGCAAGCTTGAAGGCTTCGATTGAGATCCACAGTCACACCGTTGCACAGGAATCGAGGCTAACAACATTATATGGGCTTGATTCCATATTGTCTGATGATCAAGCCGTGGACCGGCTTCTTCAACTTGCCCTCCAGCATTATGCAAAGGCGTTGAACTTACAGAAGGGCAAGGTACAGGATTCATCAGCTATTGAATTTGAGAATGCAATTAATGTCTTGAACGACTTGAGTTATTATCCCGACATCGAAAATGACTCGGATTTCGTTTCCTTAAGTCGGAAGATTGTGGGTGACTATGAAAAATACATCTCAAGCGTACAAAACCTAGGTCCGGGTACTTCCGTATTTGCATTGAAAGAAAAACTATCTGAGGTTGTCGACACTATAAACGTAACCGGAACGAATTTTCCGAAACCCGAAAGCACAAAAACAACGGTCCCACTTGTCTTGAACAAGTTCGTCGAACAAAACATCGAGTTTCTTACCACCCGCGGCAGGTGGCATATGCAAAACTGGATTTATCGGTCGGGCAATTACATTCCTATGATGAAGAGGATTTTTAAGGAAGAAGGTGTTCCTGAAGAGTTGGTTTATATGTCAATGCCAGAGAGTGGTCTCAACCCGAGAGCTCGCTCGTGGGCAAGAGCTGTCGGCCTTTGGCAGTTTACAAAAGGAACAGGCTCTCTCTATGGCCTTCACTCAAACTGGTGGTATGATGAAAGACGCGATCCCATTAAATCGACTCAAGCAGCTGCAAAGTATTTACATAATATGTACGATCAATATGATGATTGGTATTTAGTTCTCGCATCCTATGATTGTGGATCGGTCCAAAGGGCTATACGGAGAAGTCACGGCAAAAGAGATTTCTGGGTAATAAAGAAGCACCTTCCAAGAGAAGCCAAGAACTACGTCCCTCAGTATATCGCGACTGCGCTCATAGCAATGGATCCAAAGGCTTACGGATTCGACGACAACGTTGCTGAAGTCACCCCGCCGGTATGCGACACGGTGACGATCCCGGAGAGCGTTGACTTAAAAGTGTTAGCGGATGAGGCCGGCATTGACATCGATTCACTCCTAGAACTGAATCCTGAATTAGTTCATTCAGTAACTCCACCGAACTTTGACGGCGACGGCTATCCATTAAAGGTCCCCCAAGGTATGGGCCCGTTGTTCGCTCAGAACTATGAAAAGCTCCCTGAAAGTGCAAAACTTACATGGACTTTTCACACTGTAAGGCGGGGCGAGACTCTTGGTGGAATAGCAAGAAGCTATCGAGTAAGGCTCACCTCGCTGAAGCTTGCAAATGATTTTTCGCGAAGAACACGACGGATTCGTCCCGGGACAATCTTGATGATTCCTGTAGAGAGTTCATATTACGCACGAACCAAATCTAGGAATCTCCCGACCATGGCTTCGAAAAAATTACGCATAGATAGTGACGAATCGGATCCATCAATTCACGTAGTCGAGGAAGGTGAAACTCTCACTTCAATAGCCCAGGATTTCGGAACAACTATCGCCACATTGAAACGGATCAATAACCTAAGAAACTCTTTGATCAAACCGAACATGAAGTTGTACGTGTCATCGGCAATCAAAACAAAAAGGCCGCCCGCGATATCAGCTAAAATCAAGATACCATCTCCCGCCCGGTCATCATCGCTGGTATACCACAATGTAAGACGAAGTGAAAATCTGACAAAGATCGCTTCTATTTACGGAGTTACCGTTTCCGATCTGAAGAATTGGAATAATTTGTCTTCCAGCAGATTGAGAGTAGGACAGAGGCTCCGTATAGTAAGGCCAACTACCAGAAATGCTAACACGAGCGGCATGTTAGCCGAGTCCACGACGCAGGAATCAAAGATGGTTTATCGAGTTCGCCGCGGGGATTCGCTGTGGAGTATTGCCAGGAAGTTCAGAACCACGATCGACAAACTTATGAAATGGAACGAGACTGCCGATCGCGATATCAAACCGGGCCAACGAATCGTGATTTATAATTAGGCAAATGGCAATACTTAGTGAAACGCATCGCTCGAATTTTCAAAGACGCTCTTACTCCATTAGGCCCGGGCAGATCTGTTTGATAAATGAGTTGAGCGTTCCATTCTTGACAAGTCTCATTGAAATTCAAAAAGACCTCAATGTCTGAGACCATAGATACCACACCCCCGAAACCCAGCAAAATCGTATCGATCTTCGGAAGCAGCCGTCCCAAAGAGGATTCTTCAGAATATCGAGAAGCTGAATTGCTCGGGAAAAAACTTTCCGAAGCTGGCTTATCTGTATGCAGCGGCGGCTACCGCGGCATAATGGAGGCCGTTTCAAAAGGGGCTTCTCAATCGCAGGGAAATATCATTGGAGTGACCTCGGCCATTTTTTCTCCGACACCAAATCAATATGTGAATATGCAAGTTCACACGTTGACCCTCTATGAGAGGCTTCAAAAATTGATTGAGCTTGGAAATGGATACATCATCCTGAAAGGCGGGACTGGCACACTTGTCGAGTTTGCGCTTGTCTGGGAATTGATGAACAAAAATATGATTACAGAAAAGCCGATCATCGCGGTCACCGATTTTTGGAAACCGGTCATCGAGCTTTTAGCCGCTGAACTCGCGCACGAAGGACTCGAGCCCTGCACGAAGTACGTAAGGATGGCAAAAGACGTATCCGAGGCGGCGGACATGATGATCGAAGCCCTCCTCGGAAAAGATTAGTCTCCCTCTCGATTCTGGTTCGTTGCCCGCAAGATTATTTATCGCAAAACCGCTTGTATATTTCCCCGGCAGCATCCAGCGGACTTTTGTCGTCAGCATCGATCCAGGTGATTCTTTTATCTTTGTTGAACCATGTCATCTGCCGTTTGGCGTATCGGCGCGTGTTCATCTTGATCACCGAAACCATCTCTTCGAAGCTTATTCTTTCCTGAAGAAAATTGATCACCTCTTTATAGCCAACGGTTTGAAGAGAATTTAAATTCGGATTGAAGCCACGACGCAGAATTTCTTTCATCTCGTCGACGAGACCAGCTTCAATCATTTCATCGACGCGCTTTTCGATCCTTCGGTACAAAAATTTCCTGTCAAAATGGATTCCAAACTGGACTGTATTAAAAGTGACGTTCGACCGGCTTTCCTTCCTCAATTCGGAAATTCGCCTTCCGGAAGAATAATAGACTTCAAGCGCGCGGAGAATTCGCTTGTAGTTTTGTGGAATCAAACCTTCGGCAGCAATGGGATCAACTTTTTTCAACTCTCCGAGTAGATTACCGGCGCCGTCTTCACGGTACCTTTCTCTGAGTTTTTTTCGAATCCCGGCATCAATCTCCGGAGCATCAAAGAGACCATCGATGAGAGCGCGCAGATATAACCCGGATCCGCCGACAATCACGGGAACATGTTCTCTGGAAAAAATTTCAACGGCAATTGTTCCTGCAAGTTCCGCATACGCGCCGGCATTCATCTCTTCGTCAAGTGAAAGAATACTGATTAGATGGTGAGGAATCTCTGATAGTTCTTCGGACGTTGGCTTGGCGGTTCCGATACTGATCAACTTGAAAAGCTGCCGGGCATCTGCTGAAATTATTTCGCCGTCAATCAGTCTTGCAAGTTCAATCCCAATTTGGGTTTTTCCCGAACATGTCGGGCCAACGACGGCAATGGCCGTCCGCTCATTCTTCATTCTCGCATCCGAAAGAATCCTCAGGCCAGCCTTCCCTGCCGATCAGAGGGACGAACTTGAAATCCGCTTTGTCGATGACTTCAAACTCATTATCATCATTGAGCTTTGTAATGACTTTCATTTGCTGGAAACTGTGCGAACCGACTGGTACGACAAGTTTTCCTCCGATCTTCAATTGCTCGACTAATGCCTTTGGAATTTCCGGCGCACCGGCGGTGACAACAACCCCATCGTACGGCGCAAACTGGCTCCAGCCAATCGTTCCATCACTCTCTTTTGAAACAAATCTCACGTTCAACTCCTCCAAAGTGCGTCTCGCGTTTCTAAGCAGCGATGAAATCCTCTCGATCGTAAATACTCGCGCGCCCATCTCTGCGAGTATCGCCGCTTGGTATCCGCTGCCCGTTCCGATCTCAAGAATCTTGTCGAGTTCTTTCACACACAGAGCTTCGGTCATGACCGCGACCGTAAAGGGCTGCGAAATGGTCTGTCCTTCGCCAATTGGAAGCGCCGCATCGTCGTAAGCATGGTTACGAAGAGGGAGCGGCACAAAGAGGTGTCGTTCCACTTTTAGCATCGCTGCCAAGACTCTCTCATCGGATATACCACGGTCCTTGAGGAGCCGTACCATATCTTCGCGGGCAACTGAGAATTTATCAAGCAATCCAGTTTTTGTCATTCTGCAATTATGTTACATCACCCTGGATAGACCGACGGGTAAGTTTCTGCCATGATTTTCCGGCTTCATAGCGGCAGGACATAGTGTCTCAATCTCAGGCATCTTCTATCGCACGTTTTCCCATCGACTCTCTTCGGGATAAAATGGAAGCCATGGACTTCTTAGACGGACGCGGCAACGTCTCCTTCAATTTTCGACGTAATCCTTCCGGCGACAGTCCGCGACTCAGAACGCCATCCTCGGCGATCGAAATCGTACCTGTTTCTTCGGAGACGATTACCACCAAAGCGTCAGATTGTTCGGACATACCAAGACCTGCCCTATGTCTCATTCCAAGGACGTATCCACTTATTTTAGTCGTGGCAGTTAACGGCAATGTACATCTGGCGGCCTCGACCGTGTCACCGCGAATTACCACCGCTCCATCATGAAGCGGTGCTTTTGGATTGAAGATCGCGATCAGAAGCTCCTTCGAAACCTTCGCTCCCATTTCTTCACCGGTTTCGATGATCGTTCGCAAGGCGCTGCCGCGGGTAATCACAATTAGGGCACCATGCTGCCGGTTGCCTAACTCTGCCGCGGCGTCGACAACCTCATCGACTGTTTCGCTTATGTCTATGTGGATGAAGAATCTCACAAAACTGTTCTTACCAAAATAAAGGAATAACCTTCTCAGTTCTGGCTGGAAGAGGACGATGAAAGCAATTACCCAGATATTCGTGAGCGTTCCGAGAAGCCAGCCGAGGGCGCGCATCCCGAGAGCCTGAGCAGCAAAAGACAGAGCAAGAATCATCAGCAAACCAATAAATATCTGTGCGGCAACCGTTCCGCGCATGATCTGGTACAGCTTGTAGAAAATAAAGGCAACTACAACGATGTCTACCAGATCAATAAGCGAGACGGAAATAAAGCCGATGCGGAATAATTCCATCTATCAAATTCTCAATTGTAAATTCTAGATTTTAAATTTCGCATGTCGATGCTTTTGATTTAAAATTCATAATTCGACTTTAGAATTTCTATCAGGCTTTCTGTCTCCTGATTGCGTCGGCCACAAGAGCGACCCGGCGCATTTCACGCACGTCATGAACGCGGACAATATCTGCACCGTGCATGATGCTCGCCGTGACAGCAGCAGCGGTTCCTTCAAGGCGGGCCTCGACAGCAGTCTCGAGTATCTTCCCGATAAACGACTTTCTCGATACACCAATCAAGATTGGCACACCTATTTTCCGAAATTCATCCAACCCACTAATCAACTCTAAGTTCTGCTCCACTGTCTTCCCGAAGCCAATGCCGGGATCTATCATTACCTGCTTGATACCTTTCCTCCTCGCACCGTCAACCGCCTCGGCCAAGTAGTTGTAGACCTCCTTTATGACATCCGAATAACGCGGATTAACCTGCATATCTTTCGGCTTACCTTTGATATGCATTATCACCACCGAGGCGTTTTTCTCCGCGATCACGTCAGCCATCTTCTCATCGAAGTGCAGACCGCTGATATCGTTTACGATATTCGCGCCGGCATTCAATGCCTCGATGGCCACTTGAGATTTGTAGGTGTCAACAGAGATCGGGATGTTATTCTTTTGACGGATCTTGTGAATCACAGGTACCACCCTTTTCATTTCTTCCTCGAGCGGGACCGACTCTGCGCCAGGTCTAGTTGACTCTCCGCCAACGTCGATGATATCTGCACCATCTTTCACCATCTGGTATGCGTGCAGAACCGCATCGGTCAGTTCAAAAAATCTTCCACCATCGGAAAAAGAATCAGGCGTAACATTCAAAATGCCCATCATGTAAGTACGTTTTCCAAACTCGATGGCCGTGCCACCAAACTGATAAGTTAGATTCTTTGAAGTCATTTATCCCTCACGCAATAATTGTTTCGCACGACCTAAATATAATCAGATGTGAGCGTAATTGCAGTATTTGCAATGATTTCCATTGACTTTCGGAACGGCGTAACCGCCTGTTTGACTCAGAAAGTCAACCTTGTTTTTCCCACCTATGTTAATTAACTTTTTGATGAACTTAATAAACCAAAAGGAAGGTGATAGGATTGGTCGGCGTCATGGTTCAAGAGAATGAGCCGATCGACAGAGCACTGAGGCGCTTCAAGAAAAAGTACGAACGTTCAGGAATTCTAAAAGAATTCAAGAAGCGAACTTACTTCACGAAGCCATCAGTCCGCAAGAGAATGAAGCGCGTAAAAGCTATACGCCGCAACATAAAGCTTGCATCGGAACTCGGTTGATACGGAAAAAAGTCCCGTCAGACGGCGGGACTTTTTCGTTTTAAAAAGACTCGGCACCGGTTCTTCACGCCACTCCCTTTGAAGTAATCAGGCCAAATCTACCGTTGCCTTAAATTGTGGCGGCTTCCTCACTTTAGTCGCTTGCTCGAATGAATAAGCCAGCTTGATTAGCATCGGCTCGCTCCAAGCGCGGCCGAAGAACGAAATTCCAATCGGAAGTCCGAATACAAATCCTGCCGGCACAGTTATGCTCGGATACCCGGCAACAGCGGCAGCTTGTGAGCTTCCTCCAAGGAAATGATCACCGTCAACTAAATCTGTCAACCAGGCAGGGCTGTCGGTCGGCGCGACCAGCGCATCAATTTTGTACTTCTTCATTACGGCGTCGATTCCTTCCATTCTCAATAGTTTGTGACATTTTGCAAGAGCATCGAGATATTCTTTGCTTGTCAGTGAACCTCTCGCTTCTGCCTTCAAGAAAATATCCTGTCCGAAGTAAGGCATCTCCGTTTCTTTATGTTTGTCATTGAACTCAATGACGTCTTTCAATGTGTGAACCGGCGCAGCAGGTCCGAGCCTATCGAGGTACACCTTCATATCGGCTTTGAGTTCGTACTGGAGCACCAAGTCCTCTGCGTTTCCAAGGTGGCTGAGTGTTCTTATTTCAACTGGATCGACGAGAGTGGCGCCGCTGCTCTTTATTATTTCAAGTGCATTGTTGATTACAATATCGACTCCTTCATGAAAGCCAAAGTAACTTCGTACCACACCGAGCCTCGACCCTTTCAAACCATTGGCATCCAGAAATTGCGTGCAATCGGAAAAATATTTTCCTCGACTTGCTCCGCTTGCTTTGTCTTCCGTATCCACCCCGACAAGTGCGCCAAGTAAAGTCGCGGCGTCCCTCACCGTGCGTCCCATCGGACCGGCGGTATCTTGGGAATGAGAAATTGGAACGACTCCGGTACGGCTGACAAGTCCTACAGTCGGTTTTATCCCAACAATCCCGTTGAGAGACGATGGGCTGACAATCGAACCATCGGTTTCGGTGCCGATTGAAACAGCGGAAAGGTTTGCAGATACCGCGACCGCCGAACCGGAACTTGATCCTGATGTGTTTCTATCAAGCGCATACGGATTTTTCGTCAATCCACCACGGCCGCTCCAGCCGCTTGTCGAGTGACTCGACCGAATATTCGCCCATTCACTTAGATTCGTCTTGCCAAGAATCACCGCGCCTGATTTCCTAAGCTGTTGCACAACAAATGAATCGCTCGGTGGTTTTGAGCCAACGAGCGCAAGCGAACCAGCAGTAGTCATCATCTTATCCGCAGTATCGATATTATCCTTGATAACCACCGGAATTCCATGCATCGGTCCACGAATACCATTCTCTTTCCGTTCTTTATCGAGTTCATCCGCGATCTGCAGAGCATCTGGGTTCACTTCAATTATGCTCTTAAGCGCCGGACCTTGCTTATCGACGGCATCGATTCGTTCAAGATAGTGCTCGGCAATTGAACGGGCAGTGTACCCTCCCGATTTCATCCCATCCTGAAGATCGGCAATGGTGATTTCATCAAATTCGGATGATGGTACATCGAAAGAGAACTTAGACAAGTTTCCATGCATCACGAGCGATGGAAAAGCAGCGGCGAGCGCTCCTCCGGCCAACCCTTTTTTCAAAAGAGTTCTGCGACTCAGATTAGTGGCCATTTCTGTGGAAGGTTCTGTGGACTTAGAAGATTTCTTGATGTTCATCCGCGCAACTCCTTTAAGGTGGAAGAATTCTCAATCTCGGCTCGCGATGCTGACAACATACAATGCAAATATAGAGATTAAGCAGAGAAAAAAATACATTCCATTAATAATCATCCTACTCTGATGAATAGAGATGGCAGGTGAATAATTTATCTCAACCCGAACATGCAGAAGGAATCGCTAAATACATGAAAAGAAAAAGATGATGGAATAATTTATCTGAGTCCGAACATACTCACTGAGTATTGAGCCCAGCTGAGGATTGGAGAGAAGTAAAGCATGAAGCCAATATTAGGAATGATAAAAAGCGTCATAAGTAGGTTGGTGCCAAAATTGAATTCGACTCGCGAAGCATCCTCCGGCTGAACGAGGTACATATTGCGAACGACTCTCATGTAATAATAAAGCGAGATCACACTGTTGATGACACCTACAATCGCAAGCCAGATGTAATGCGCGTTTATCAGCGAGGAGAACAAATAAAATTTTCCAATGAAGCCAAATGTCGGCGGAATTCCCGTCAGGGAAAATAGAAACACCGTCAGTGCGAATGCTGCGTAAGGCGAACGATAGCCGAGGCCTTTATAGTCGTCAATATTTTCAGTGTGATATTTATTTGCGACAAGCATGACAACATAGAATGCTCCAAGGTTCATCAGGAGATACGCCACGAAATACATCAGCATCGCGGAGATGCCCTGGTTCGTCAGCGTCACAAATCCCATGAGGATATAGCCAGCATGTGCGATGCTCGAATAAGCGAGAAGCCGCTTCATGTTCGACTGCCATATTGCGACGAGATTGCCGACCGTCATCGTGAGTACCGAGAGTACCGCAATAATGTCAGTCCAGTTGAAGCCCTTGAAAATTTCCCACATCCCTGCAACAACGGGTTGAGCATTTACATCGATGAACGCAATCTTGAAAAATCTGATCAGCATCGCAAAGCCTGCAGCCTTCGACGTAACTGATAAAAATGCCGTGACGGTTATCGGCGCGCCTTCGTAAACGTCTGGCGTCCAGAAATGAAATGGTACCGCACTTATCTTGTAACCCAAACCAACGAGCATGAGGATGATTGCAACCAGGACTGTAATTCTGGGTGCACCACCGGCGGCTAACGCCTGGTTGAAGGCGTAAATGTTGGTCTCACCCGTGAGCCCATAAAGAATCGAAATTCCATAGAGCATCAACCCTGATGAGAACGCTCCGTAAATTACGTACTTCAACGACGCCTCATCTGCCCGCGCATTTTCTTTCGTGAAGCCGGATAAGATATAAGATGAAATACTGACAAGCTCCAGCGACAGATACATCATTAAGAAATTTGTAGAGCCAGCCATAAAGAAGGCACCGATGGTCAGCGAGATTATGAGACTGAAATATTCTGAATACTTTGTGGAAGTGACCTTAAGTTCGTGGCTCTGCATGGAGAAGAGGACGATCAAAACCCCCGTTATCAGGAATATCACCTTAAAAAACGAGCTGAACGGATCGACTGCGTACATCCCGCTGAAGACCATGGCGCTCACGCCAAATTGTTTGAACACATAGATACCGGCAATTGCAAATCCCAACAAAGCCATATAAGCCGGCAAATATTTGCCGCGTCTTCTGATGAGCGCTGTCAACAACGTGAGAACAAAGAAGATCGTGAGCGTCGCCTCCGGTAGGATATAATTAGAACTTTCGTAAATGGTTCGGTACATTCTCTAAATTCCTTTTACTTCGCGGCAGATAGTCCTATTCCGACCTTCTGGACGAAATCGACAAGATGGTTCACCGACGCGTTCATCGGGTGGAGCAAAATTGACGGGAATATCCCGAGCACAATCACCACGATCATGAGCGGGACGAACGCGACGAGCTCCCTTCCATTTACATCGGTCAATGATTTCCATTTGTCAGGAAGCTGTCCGAGGAAAACGCGCTGCAAAGTCCATAGCATATAGCCTGCGGTGAGGACAATGCCGACGCTGGAGAAGATCGCGACCCATCTGAATGTTTGGAACGCTCCAAGATAAGAGAGAAGCTCGCTGACGAATTCACTCAGTCCGGGCAAACCGATGGCCGCAAAGAATGCGATTGTCATGATTCCCGTGTAAACCGGCATCTGGTTGGCAAGTCCTCCGAAGTCATTGACGCCTCGTGTGTGAGCGCGGTCGTAAATGACTCCAACGATCAAGAAGAGCATAGCTGTAACGATGCCATGATTGAACATCTGGAGAACTCCACCGGCAACGCCCTGGGTGTTCAACGATGCGATACCGAGAATCACAACGCCCATGTGGCTTATGCTCGAATATGCAATCAGCTTCTTGAAGTCAGTCTGTGCCATGGCACAGAGAGCGCCATAAATTATGTTGATAAAACCTAGGATTGCGAGCGGAAAAGCATACTTTAACATCGCATCAGGAAAAATCGGGAAGCTGATTCTGAGAAGTCCGTAAGCTCCCATTTTCAAAAGGACGCCGGCAAGAATTACACTAATCGCGGTCGGAGCCTCGACGTGCGCATCGGGAAGCCAAGTGTGAAACGGGAAAATAGGAACTTTTATTGCAAAGCCGATGAAAAGTGCAATAAATGCGACGTATCTCCAATAGGTTCCTAAACCCGCCAGAAGCGAACCAGAAACGAAATTCTTCGGATCCATCATCGCGAGCATATTGAACGTATGCATCTGCTGTCCTGATGGATCAGTTATGCTGACGCTGAAATAAAGTCCTAACATGACCAATAGAATCAATACGGATCCGAGCAAAGTATAAAGGAAAAATTTGATAGCTGCATATTCCCTTCGCGGTCCACCCCAGATACCGATAAGGAAGTACATCGGCAGAAGCATTAATTCCCAGAAGACATAAAAGAGAAACATGTCGAGTGCCACGAAGACGCCCATCATACCGGTATCGAGAAGTAGATAAAGTGCGAAGTAACCCTTCTGCGCTCTATTTATGTTCCATGATGCGATCACGCCGACAAACGAAATCAGTGCGGTGAGAACAACCATTGGCAAACTCAAACCGTCGATTCCCATGAAATAATCGACGGCAACCCTTCCAAACCAACCTGCGCCTTGAAGGTCGATCCATCTTGTCTTTTCAACAAATTGGAAATTGTTGGGATCATTTATGCCCGTAAGCGGTGCGCTAAAGCTCTTCCAGATAAGCGCGGCAAAAACAAGCTGCAAAATCGTCGCAGCGAGCGCCGTCCACTTCATCGCATTCACACCCGCTTTCGGAATGAGCAACACCACGAGCATTCCAAGCACAGGCAAGAAAGTTATCCAGGTCAGGTAACCAATTCCAAGGAATTGATACGCCATTATACCTCCAACTGTAATTCAGTATTCATTAGTAATGATTCAAAATTGCCTGAAAACAAAAAACATTATTATCACACCAAGCAACGCAAAGACTATGTACGTTTGCACTTTGCCGGTCTGAATTCTGCGAGTTCCTCTTCCAACAAGTCCCGTAAGCCACGCGGACAGGTTCACGAGCCCGTCAACAATATTATTATCAAACCACCCGCTAAACGAAGACCCTAAACGAGTTAATGTTGCAGAGCCATTCACAATTCCGTCGATGATGTTGTTGTCGAACCACGCGAACATTTTACTTAAAAGGATTGTCCCACCTACGATTGTCGCGCCATACAATTCATCAAAGTACCATTTATTCAGAAGAAAAGTATAAACGGGTTTCACCGCTTCCTTTAATTTTTCCGCGTCGATTTTCTTCCACTGGTAAATAATAAATGCGGCGAGAATTCCTAAGATCGCCATCGACAACGAGAGCTCAAGTCCTGGAAAGTGGGCCTCCTCAAGAACAATTTCATAAGGCGTCGTATGAGTTACTACGTCGCCAATTTGCGGGACGTAAGTATGCACGTCCACTTTACCAGAGGCCAGTGCAGTGCGGTCCTTAAGTGTAATTACTTCGATCTTCGTTATGTCCCATGTTCTCTGCTGTGATGGAGGCACAACCGATGACGGAATGCTCACTGCCTGCGGAATCCATGCTTTTTCCGGGTTGAACGGATTGAAACTGTAAAAGAAAAACAGCGAGAGCGAGGCAAGTACGACCAGCGGTATTGTCATAACTGCCGGCGATTCCTTTGCGTGTTCAAACTTCTGTTCATCACGCGGTGCGCCATGGAACGTCATAATAATGAGTCTGAACATATACATTGCAGTAAGGAATACCACTGCGTAAGCGATGATCGGAATCAGGTAGTTTCCAGAAAGTCTCCCGTAAGCCAACGTTCCGGCAAGTATGCTGTCCTTACTAAGAAAACCAGATGTAAAAGGAATTCCAGCGATCGACATGCTGAAGATCACGAAGCACCAATACGTTATCGGCATTTTACGACGAAGACCGCCCATCTGTCGCATGTCCTGTTCATGGTGCATTGCGTAAATAACCGATCCCGCACCGAGGAACAAACCCGCTTTGAAAGCGGCATGGGTGACGAGGTGGAAGAATCCAGCTGAGAATGCTCCGACGCCGAGTCCAGTGATCATGTACCCAAGCTGGCTGATCGTCGAATATGCCAATACTTTCTTTATATCATTTTGGGTTATGGCGATCGTCGCGCTGATGAACGCCGTTATGACTCCAATATAAGCGATCACTGTAAGCGCATCGCCTGTGAGCATCGGATAAACTCGTGCAACGAGATATACTCCCGCAGCAACCATGGTCGCAGCGTGAATGAGTGCGCTTACTGGAGTCGGGCCTTCCATGGCATCAGGTAACCAAACATGGAGAGGAAATTGCGCGGACTTTCCGACCGCTCCACAGAAAATCAGGATACCAGCAGCTGTCAACAAAAATCCAGATAGCTGTCCGTTTGCTATTCCGCTGAATATTCCGGTGAAGAGCATCGTGTGAAGCTGGGTGAAAACAATCATGATGCCGATGAAGAAACCGACATCGCCAACTCTATTCACTATGAACGCTTTCTTACCGGCATCGGATGCTGACTTCTTTTCGTACCAGTGTCCGATGAGGAGATACGAGCTAATTCCGACAAGCTCCCAGAAAATATACATCATCAAAATGTTGTTGGCGAGAACGATGCCGAGCATCGAGAAGCTGAACAGACCAAGGTATGCGTAATAGCGCGAATACCTGACGTCGCCTTTCATGTAACCTAGCGAGAATAAATGCACCAGAGAACTTATCAGAGTGACGACGACGAGCATGATTGCCGTCAAGTTGTCAATCGCGATTCCGAGGTCGAGGACAAAACCCGGACGCCCGAATATCGCACCGAGATCGATCCATCTGAAAGTAAAATCTATCCTTGGTACTGAAAGAAAGAATACTTTTTGTACCATTATATATATTGACAATCCGAGAGCCGCAAACAAAATTCCAGTTTCGATGAGATCCTGACGCGGAATTCTCTTGCCAAAGAAAATCAGCAATACAAAACCTGCGAGCGGGAGAACCAGGACTGCGATGGCTAAATTTATCAAGCTGTTTTCAATTGAAGACATCTTAAATGATTCTCAGTTTTTCAGTTTATCGACTTCATCGACATTGATGGTGTTAAGCTGCTGGAAGATGTTCAGGACTATTGCCAGTAGAATAGCAGCTTCTGCGGCGGCAAGGATAATGACAAATATCGCAACCACTTGCCCTGTCAAATTCATTAGGCCGAAACGAGCAAACGCAATGAAATTTATGTTTGCGGAATTAAGTATCAGCTCAATTCCCATTAGGACCATAATCGCATTCTTGCGTGTTATAACGCCGTAAATCCCGAGCGCAAAAAGGATCGCGCTGACAATCAGGAAGTGGTACAGCCCCACATGGATAGTCATCATTTTGCGTTTCCTCCTTTCTCTCGCCTCGCAATTACTACTGCTCCAATAAGTGCAACGAGCAGCAATACGGACGCAAGCTCAAATGGAAGCACGAATTGCGTCATCAGAAGGGCGCCGATCGGACGGGCGGTTTCTTCGTAGGGAACCAAATTTGACAACGGCCAAGGAGTCATCATGAAAACCCAGATCAGCGTGCCGGCAATGGCACCGGCCATGATTATTTCTAGCAAGAGTCTCAAAATGCCATGCTTCATCTCGACACTGTAAGCTTTTGAGGTCAGCATTACTCCAAACACAATTAGTACAAGAATTCCACCGACATACAGGAGTATTTGTGTTATCGCGATGAAATCGGCTGCAAGCAAAACATAAATTGCGGCAACTCCGAAGAAAGTGAACAAGAGAGCAAACGCGGCATGCACGATGCTTCGAGAAAAGACAACGCCGACTGCACTGACAATTGTCAGGACAGCAAACGCGTAAAATATTATGTCGTACAGATTTATTGCTACACCCATTTCATGCTTTCGGCATTTCGTTTTTGCTATCGGAAGCACCCGGCGCTTGTGTGGTTTGAGCCTTGTCTTCTGACCTGCTTTCTTTCGTTTCAACTGGAGAACCCTGCTGAACAGGAATTGCTTGCGTCGTTGGAGTTGGTTTCGATCCAGCTTCTGGCTGAGAAGAAGCGGGTTTTTGAGCAGCCTGGGCAGCTTTTTGCGCTGCAACGGCGGCCGCGGCGGCGGCTTTCTTCGCTGCCGCATCTCGCTCGGCTTCCTGAGCCTGCCTAACTTTTTGCGCCACTTCTTCCGGCGTCAGCGTTATGAAACTGTAAATCAAACCCTTGCGGTCATAATCGGCGAATTCAAAAACGTTCGTCATGTAAATGCATTCCGTTGGACATGGTGGCACACACAACCCGCAATAACAGCACTTTCCAAAGTCAATGTCGAATTGAGTTACCCACAACCGTTTTTTCTGGCCCGTGGACGTCAAACCAAGGTCTTCCGTAGGAAGCGACTTCGCCGTTTCGATTGTAATGCAATCGACGGGACACGCCATGGCACATTGATTACAACCGATGCAGTCGTCCATGTTGACATAGAGACGATTCCGACCGCGCTCTGGAATTTTCATCCTCGCATCAGGATACTGGATCGTCACTGCCGGAGTGAAGAGATGTCTCATCGTAACCCTCATCCCTATAAGAACTGTCCAGAATCCTTTTCCTATATTGCTAAAGTATCTCGCTGCTGAATTCATCTTTCGCTTTTTATTATCACAATTTACTTTTCTTAACGAAGTACCGTCCACAAACCGACCGCAACTAAATTCACAAGCGCAAATGGAGTGAGAACTTTCCAGCTCAAATACATTAACTGGTCAACACGGAAACGCGGCAGCGTCCATCGCAGCCACATCTGGATGAAAACCAAAACCATTCCCTTCGTGATTAACCAGAATGCGCCCCAAACCGGGCCGGACATAAAAGTGCCGAACGGACTGTTCCATCCACCGAAGAACAGAACTGATGCAATCGCCGCAACGGTAAACATGTTTGCATATTCGGCCAGATAAAAAAAGGCGAATCTCATTCCGCTGTACTCGGTATGATAACCTGCGACAAGTTCCGATTCCGCTTCTGGAATGTCGAACGGCGCACGGTTCGTCTCGGCAAGGGATGCGATGAAATAAATTATGAAGGTGATAAAAAGGAACGGAAACTTTCCGAAAATGAACCAATTCCAGAACCAGCCCGTCTGTGCCGCGCACACATCGTTCAGATTCAGACTCCCCGCAACCATTATGACGGCAATGACCGCAAGCGAAGAAGGAATCTCATAGCTCACGAGCTGGGCGGCCGTTCTCATTGCTCCAAGAAGCGACCACTTGTTATCGGACGACCATCCTGCCATCAAAATTCCGAGAACAACAATCGCACTTACCGCAATGATATAAAAAACTCCCAGGTTAATGTCCGCACCGATATATGCCGGGCTGAACGGTATCGCGGCGTATGCCGCATAAGAACCGACAAACACCAGGAGAGGAGCCAGTATGTACAATAGTTTATCCGCGGCATTGGGAATCGTGTCTTCCTTCTGCAAGAGTTTAAAAACATCGGCAAGAGGCTGCGCCCAGCCGTGCCATTTCCCTGTCCGCATCGGTCCGAGTCTATCCTGCATATGAGCAGAAACTTTTAGTTCGAGGTACATTGCAACTAGCGCGTATCCTAACACGAATACTATCGGAAGCACGCTTGATATTAATGAGCCGACGAATCCTGTACCAAGATAGTAGGTTATAAAATTATGCGTCATTCAGAATTCCACATTTCCTCTCGTCAACGATCCGTATCTCCAAGCACTATATCGATGCTTCCAATTATCGCGATCAAATCAGCAATCAAATAACCGCGAGAAATTTCGGGAAGCAAACTCAGATTTACAAACGTCGGCGCGCGTGCTTTGACCCTGAACGGGTTTTGACTTCCGTCGCTTACAATGTAATAGCCAAGTTCTCCGCGCGGAGCTTCGGTTCGCACGTAAACTTCACCGACAGGCGGACGAATTCTTTTGGGGATCGCCGACTGGACGTTGCCTTCCGGAATTTTGTCGATCGCCTGTTCGATTATTCTCAAGCTCTGTTCCATCTCACGGACTCTGACCATGTACCTGTCCCAGCAATCGCCGAGCGTCCCCACTTCGCCCGTTCCAACGACGACATCGAAATCAAACTTTGGATAAATCGAATAGGGCTCGTCTTTCCGCAAGTCCCATTTCACTCCCGACCCGCGAAGAACCGGGCCGCTTGCCGCATAATTGATCGCAACATCGGCGGGAAGGATGCCGACATTGGCAGTCCGCTTTACAAAGATCTCATTGTAGCTCAGTAAATCGTTAAGTTCTTTGATCGTCTTCGGAAACTGCTTGACGAAGATTTTTGTCTTCTCGACAAAGTCTGGAGGAATATCATGGGACAGTCCGCCAGGCCACATGTAATTATAAAGCAGCCGAGCGCCGCAGGTTGTCTCGAATAAATCGAGCACCATTTCACGATCCCGGAAACAATAAAGAAACGGAGTAAATGCACCTATGTCAAGTCCATAAGTTCCGATTGAAACGAGATGACTCACGATTCTCTGAAGCTCTGCCATGATGACCCGAATATACTCCACCCGCTCTGGCAGCTGAATATTCAGAAGCTTTTCAACAGCAAGCACGTATGCGTGGTCGTTATTCATCGAAGCGACATAATCCATTCTGTCACAATATGGCACGACCTGCTGGTAATTCATCGCCTCGGCATGTTTTTCAAAGCATCTGTGAAGATACCCGATGTGAGGTATGGCATCGACAACTACTTCCCCATCGACAACTAATTCGACGCGAAGCACACCATGTGTCGAAGGGTGTTGCGGTCCCATATTGAGAACCATTTCTTCGGTGTGCAACTCAGGCATTTACTTCCCTAACGTTTACTCTAATGTTTAACATTTGGTAAAATTGAAGATCTTTTTCTCACACGATCAGAGGACCGGCTCAGGGTCGCTCCGAAGGAAACCTTTCGGGGTGAAACGAATTGACTGTCTAAATAATTTTGTGAGAAAGCGCCGACTGCTGCCATTCAGTATGGCACTTTCATACCTTGGTAATACTCTTGTACCTTGTAATCCTTTCTAAGTGGAAATCCTTCCCAATCGTCTGGCAACAAAATTCTACGTAGATCGGGATGATCGAGAAAGACGATGCCGAAAAGATCGAACGCCTCCCGCTCATGCCAGTTTGCAGTCTTCCAAATCTGCTCGACCGACGGTACTTCTGGCTTATCCTTTGGCACTTTTACTTTCAACACAATTCGATGCCGCTTCTGCATCGATGACAAATGGTAAACGACTCCAAGATTGCCATCATTGAAATCAATACCCGATAAACAGATCAGATAATCAAACATCAGTTCCGGATCTTCCGAGACAAATCTTGCGATTTCTCTAATTAAATCCGAACGAACGATGATGAATGGCTCAGTTACTGCGTCTGACTTAAATTCGACAACTGCTTCAGGGAACCGGTATTTTATTTTGTCATTAATCTCCGTTGCTATCATATTATTTCAGATCGCTTCCACAACTGGAACGGGTTTGTCATCGCCACTTTTTACGCGGCTATCCCGCCTAATTTTTTCCTGCAGTCTCATCAAACCTTCTAATAGTGCCTCCGGCCTTGGCGGACAGCCAGGTACATAAACATCCACCGGAATAATTCTGTCCACACCTTTCAAGACATGATAACCATGCTCCCAATATGGACCGCCACAGTTCGAACATGATCCCATTGATATAACGTATCGTGGCTCAGCCATTTGCTCATAAAGTCTCTTGATCCGAGTCGCCATCTTCAGCGTCACGGTTCCAGAAACAATAATGACATCAGCCTGACGCGGAGTGGCGCGTGGTATGACGCCGAAACGCATTATATCAAAATGCGACGCAGAGGCAGCCATCATCTCGAACGCACAACAAGCCAATCCGAAATGCATCTGCCAGATCGACGATAGTCTTGCCCAATTGAGAAGATTGTCTAATGAAGTGATTACTATATTTCCGTCGTCAAACTGTTTATCTAATAAGCCCATTCGAACTCTTTTCTATTTCGCCTCTGTTTCGACAACTTTAGTCCTTGTCGATTCATTCCGCATGTAATCCATGTATCTCGGCCGCGGTCTGTCCCAATCGAGATCACCTTTCACCCAGACATAGACATAGCCAGCGACAAGGATCGCAAGGAAAATCATCATCTCGATAAAAGCAAACAAACCAAGCCTTTGATAAACAAGTGCCCATGGGAAAAGAAAAACGACTTCGACATCGAAGATCAAAAAAATCAATGCGATTGTATAAAATCTTACATTGAACTTTACCCAGCTGTCACCAATCGGCTCCTCACCGCATTCGTAAGTGCTAAGTTTTTCCGCACTCGGTCGAGCGGGTCTTAGCAATCGTGCTGTGAAGAGCGTCGCGGCGACAACCAACGCCCCCACTATGAAGAAAAGGAGTACAATCCCAAATTGAGAAAGCATCTGTTTCACCAAAAAATTTTCGTGGTCAATTTAAACGTCGGTCGTAGGAAAGTCAAGGTAAGGGAGGACAGCCCGGCTGAGACCAATCCTCCTGCTTAATTGTGAAATCCACCCGAAAGAAATTTCTATCTGATCTTCAAGAGCTTATGCTCTTGAACGGAAAGTTTCCATCCCGGATTTTCTTTAACCAGTTCGATACAATGTTTGACATTCTCTACGTCCATATAATCGCCGTTGAATTCCGGACTGATGTAATAATGATCTGCTTTTACTTTGCTGCGAGGAATTCCTTGAGATTTGTTGCGAACATATTTCAATTCGTCGATGTGTACCCCTTTGAACTTCTGCGCCACCACATGCTCTGCAACTTTCGGACTCACGGTGATCCAGTTTAAACCCTTGGGAGGAGTAATCGTGCCATTCGTCTCGATGGCCCGATAATAGTCGGTTGATTTGAATGCTTTAACGGTCTCCGCCGTAAGCTGAAGAAGTGGCTCGCCTCCTGTGAAGACAATATTCTTGCAAGGGAATTGACCGCACTCTCCAAGCAGTTCGTCGATAGTCAGCTCGCGAAAACTCTCGAACTCTGTGTCGCAGAAGCCACACTCAAGGTTGCAGTGCGCGAACCGGACAAAAATATTCGCGCTTCCCTTGCGCGCGCCTTCTCCCTGTAAGCTGTAAAATATTTCGTTAACGTGTAACTTCCGCATAGCAGTCTGCCGTTTCATACAACAATGCTTTTGATAAACGGTAAGTTTTCCCCTTTAATTCTTCGTCGAGTGTTTCGAAAATAAACTTCGCAATGTTCTCCACAGTAGGAATTTCAAAATAATCATTGAGATTGTTATGATCGAATTTTTCGATAATGGATTTTCGTGCGATCTCCTCAATCTCTGCAAAATCACAAAGCCATCCGAACGGATCAACCTCGCCTTCTACTTCAATCACAAGATGATATCGATGGCCATGGAGATTCTGGCATCTGCCATATATTGAGCCATGAAGTTGGTGTGCCGATTCGAAATCGAAATGCTTACCGATTTTAGTCTTCAAGATTCACCTAACTTCAGCCTCTTTGCGACGCTGTAAAGATCTTTGTCACCTCTGCCGGAAAGATTGATCAGAATATCTTTGCCCTTTCCTTCTTTCGTTGCAAGTTTCTCAGCATAGGCGACCGCATGTGCAGATTCGAGTGCGGGGATAATTCCCTCGAGCCGCGACAACTCCACAAAAGCGTCAAGCGCTTCCATATCGGTTACGGAAACATATTTGACGAGACCCGAGTCCTTCAGGTAAGAATGTTCTGGGCCGACGCCAGGATAATCGAGGCCTGCTGAAATCGAATACGCGTTCAA
This sequence comes from uncultured Bacteroidota bacterium, assembly GCA_963703215.1. Classification (GTDB taxonomy): domain Bacteria; phylum Bacteroidota; class Ignavibacteria; order Kryptoniales; family JAKASW01; genus JAKASW01. Next base: position 435,355 of record OY969800.1, read on the forward strand.
AACATTTCCGTTCTCGTCCTGCAAGAGATACTGCATCGCACCATGGAGCACACCCGGCTTGCCAAGAGAAAGCGAAGCCGCGGTCTTTCCGGTGTCAAGTCCTTCGCCGGCAGCCTCGACCCCGATCAACTTCACATTCGGATAATCTCTCACAAATTCGTAGAAGATTCCCAGCGAATTGCTTCCACCACCGACGCAAGCCACGATATAGTCGGGCAATTTGCCAAAATTTTCTCTGAATTGCTTTTTTGACTCGCGGCCAATCACCGTCTGAAAATGTCTTACTAACTTCGGATATGGATGCATCCCGACAACAGATCCGATTATATAAAATGTGTCACGGACATTCGTTACCCAATCGCGGATCGCCTCGCTCGTTGCTTCTTTCAAAGTTTTGGTACCGCTCATAACGGGCACGACCTCTGCGCCGAGGAGCCGCATCTTGAAAACGTTTGGCTCCTGACGATGCATATCTTCTTCGCCCATATAGACAATACATTTCATTCCGAGAAGTGCACAAACGGTTGCAGTTGCAACGCCATGTTGTCCAGCTCCGGTTTCCGCAATGATTCTTTCCTTACCTAATTTCCTGGCAAGGAGAGCCTGACCTATCGTGTTATTGATCTTATGCGCGCCGGTATGAAGCAGGTCCTCCCGTTTTAGAAAAAACCTTGCACCATATTTGTCGCTGAGATTCTTTGTAAAGAAAATCGGAGTCGGCCTGCCGGCAAAGTTCTTCAACAAGTACTCGAATTCTTCGTTGAAACTCTTGTCGTTCTTCACCGACTCGAATGCCTGGTCAAGTTCCTGTGCCGCTTTGACAATCGTCTCCGGAACGAACGAGCCACCGTACATTCCAAAATGCCCGCCCGCGTCGGGAAGTTTATAATAATCTTTAATTTTATCTTCTACGTTTTCCATTTTCAGCCTATAGCCTTAAACGCATGGCGGTTAGTTGCCGAGAACTGACAGTTAAAAGTTAAAAGCGATTACATTGCTTCGCATTTGAAATAAACTGTTGAATTTTATTGTGATCCTTTTTCCCCGGCGACGACTCAACTCCTGAAGCCGTGTCCACGCCGTATGGATTTAATTTTCTAATAGCGTCGCAGACATTTTCGCTCGTCAATCCGCCGGATAATACGAACTTCGTCGATAGGTCTATTCCACTATTAGCAATATCATTCCAATCCGATATCCTACCTGTTCCACCAAATTCATCCTTTTTAAATGAATCCAGCAAAATCAAATCAGCACCAATCTTCGATGCAGATTTCACATCGTCTCCCGTTTTCACACGAACGGAATAATACAGCAATTTCTTGAAATTAAAATCGGGCACTTCAAATTTTGGCTCATAAACCTGAATTGCATCGACCTCTGTGCCACCTATTACTTCTGCAATCTCATCAATCGTTGGTTGTACCATGACAGCGACTGTGGTAATATAAGCCGAGACTTCAAGCACGATTGCTGCCGCGTCATCGAAAGGGATAAACCTTTTGCTCCCGGTATAAAAGTTAAGACCGAGCGCGTCGGCTCCACTTTCAACGCATGCGTAAGCATCCTGGATATTCGTTATGCCGCAAATTTTTACGAACATACCGTGTTACGTCCTTGTCATCTGCTAAGCGCTCCGTCCAGAGCTAAAAGAAGCAAACTTCTTGACTTCGGCCGAAGGATCGTCCGCACGCATGAAATGCTCGCCGATCAAAACCGCATGATAAGCCGACTCCAATGCAGCCTGAAGTCCAAGAATGTCCTTGATTCCACTTTCGCTGACACTTACCACTTCACTCGGGATCTCTTTCGCCAACTTTTCCGAGACCGCCGTCGATACATCGAAAGTCACAAGACTGCGGTTGTTCACTCCAATAATTTCGGCGCCGGAGGCCAAGGCCGCATACAGTTCCTTTTCGTTGTGCACTTCTACCAGACTACTTATTTTCAATTCTTTGGCCAATGAAATGAATTCCCTAAGCTCATTTTCATTCAACGCCGCAACGATCAACAATACTGCATCGGCTCCGATTTGAACCGACTCATAAATCTGGTACTCGTCCACAATGAAGTCTTTTCTCAGGATCGGAATATCCGGGACAGCCTTGCGGACATTATGTAAATCCGAAGACGAGCCCAGGAAAAAGTCTTTCTCTGTCAATATTGAAACCGCCGACGCGCCACCATCCTCATAATCAAGCGCTAGTTTCACCGGATCAACGTTCTCCGCGATCACTCCCTTTGAAGGCGATGCGCGTTTAATTTCTGCAACGATTTTTATCGGCTCGACGTTTTTGCGTGTGATCGCATTTTTAAAATCGTTTCTCGGGCGCTTGCCGCGAATAAGATTTTTTATTTCAGCGAGAGGTACAATCTTCTTCGCCTCTTCGACCTCACCTTTTTTTTGGCCAATTATTTTTTCTAGAAAGTTCACCGTTTTCTACCCCCTGATTTCCTCACGGGCCGTGTCTTTGTCCGAACAGAAACATTCTCTTGAGCTTTCTTCTTAGAGGCGCGCGTCTTTTTCTTCCCTGCGGTAGCAAACCGACGAGACGTGTCCGAACCGGTTGCTTCAACGCTTTCTCTCTGAAATCCGCGAGATGAATTTGGGTTCGCGGATATTTGTGCTCCGGCGCGGTCACGACTTCCTGTTTCGTCGTGAATCGGATGTTCTTTGAACGAAATCCGGAGCCGTTTGATTCTATGACGGGCGACTTCTTCCACGATAAAAAACATTTCTTCATGGTTGTAGATTTCATCCTTCTGCGGGAGTTTTCCCGCAAGTTTCTGAACAAACCCAGCCATGGTATCATAATCGTCGCCTTGCGGTACAGCCGTTCCGAGAAGCTCGTTAAACCTATTCACCGTCATCGAACCTGCAAAATGAACGTCGCCGTTCGAATCGCGAACCAGCTCCAACGGATTCTCATCGTACTCATCCTGTATTTCGCCGACAATTTCTTCGAGCACATCTTCAAGAGTCACGATCCCTTCAGTTCCTCCGAATTCATCCACCACGACAGCAAGATGGATCTTGTCTCTCTGCATTTCACGCAGAAGCTGGCTAATTTTCTTTGTCACCGGCACATAATACGGCGGTCTGAGAAGATCCTGAAGAACTATTACTGTACCATTCTCCACCATTGTGAGCAAATCTTTAGCGTAAATTATTCCAACAATGTTATCCATCGAATCGCGAAAAACAGGAAGCCGGGAATAGCCTTCTTCTATGACCTTGTGCAAGAAATGACGACGATCTTCTTCGATATCGATCGCGACGATGTCTCCGCGAGGAACCATGACCTCGCGAACAGTTTTGTCGTTAAACTTTAGCACGCTCTCAATCAGTTCTCGTTCAAGAACATCGATCTGTCCGGTCTCCGATGTGCGATCTAGGATTTCGTCTATGATCTCCCCACGATTCTCTTTTTTGTCTCCACCTCTAAACATGTTTTCGAGATAATCGAAAATTTTCGCCAACTTCGAATTGCTGCTCAATACAAAACCGACAGACAAACCAAGAATGAAGATCAGCGCAAAGACGGTGGAAGTCAAGAGAATATCAAGATCGCCACCCAATTCAGTGAAGCCTTTCAACAAAAATACCGAGGCAAGTATCAAGAAAATCACCGAAACAAGAATCGAAATGATAAACGTGCGTCTGCCGGCTCTGACGATGTCAGTTGAAAACACAAATCCCCAACAAAGTGATGCTAAGATGAAAAGCACCACGGAAAGAATGAGACTCTCGATCATGCTTATGATGAGCCTGCGGGGCCCGTTATCTCGATGAGAGAACGAAGCTTCTCTTCTGCTAACCCTTTTGCTGTGACATCACGCGCTTTTGCTATGCCAGCTTTAATATCTTGTTCGATGCCCGCAACGTAAATCGCAGCTCCAGCATTGAGAAGGGCAGCATCATGAAACGGCGATTCAGTGCCTCGTATCGCCATCATAAGCGCATCAACAGATTCTTCCTGGTTTCTTACGACAAGATCGTTCAACTCAACTCGCTTAAATCCAAAATCTTCCGGCGCAACCTCGTACTTTTCTATCTTTCCGAGCTTCAATTCTGCAATTAAGGTCTTGCCGCACAGAGAAATTTCATCCATCGTGGGCTCGCCGTGGACGACAAGCGCCGCCTGACTGCCAAGGTCTCGCAAAACTTCGGCAACGGTCCCGACAAGATTTTTATTATAAACGCCCATCAACTGCCGGTTTGCGCCCGCCGGATTCGTCAGCGGGCCGAGCAAATTAAAAACGGTACGCACGCCAAGATCTCGTCTCACCGGTCCGGCGAACCTCATTGACTTATGATGGAGCGGTGCAAACAAGAACGCCAGGCCGACCTCACGCAATGCGCGCTCAGCTTTTTGCAGGTCGAGTCCGTCTAAATTCAATCCAACCGCCTTCAAGACATCTGCGCTCCCCGACTTACTTGATACCGCACGATTACCATGCTTTGCGACGGTTGCACCCGCGGCGGAAGCGACTAATGCCGCTGCAGTGGAAATATTGAATGTACCTGCGCTGTCTCCCCCGGTTCCACAGGTGTCAAGGATCACTTCTTTATCGACGTAAACCTTATCTGCCTTCTCACGCATCGCGAGCGCACTGCCGACTATCTCATCGACAGTTTCACCCTTTATTCTCAATGCGATCAGGAAGCCGGCGATTTGAGATTCAGTAGTCTCGCCGCTCATTATCTCAAGCATTGTTCTATAAGCTTCGTCCCGCGAGAGATCTTCGCCCGCGACAAGTTTTGCAATTGTTTCGCGTATCATGGTGCTATACCGTTATCACCTTGTGCGTCTTCGCGTAGGCAGGCAGCTCGCGGAAGAGGAGATCTATAAATTCTTCTCCGTACTTGTTATAGAAGTAGGTGAAGTTAAGAACACGCTCCTGTAATTCGCGGTTGGGATATATCGAATGTTGGAATTTCTTCGTCTGCTGCAATACTTGCTCATTCTTCCGACGGTATGCTGTCGTCGTCTTCTCTTCAAAGTGCTGGAGCAGGTACACGATTCTTGACACCGTGGAGTCCATTGTTCCTTTTAGAGTCGGATCGACGCGCGCAATCAGCGGCTCAAGCCGTTCAATCGATTGTTTCACACCCGCGACCATCTTCTCAAACTCACCCGGAATATTCTCTGGATTCGCCGCTGTCAATGCCTTCTTCGTCACTTGCTCGAAGCCGGAGAAAGCATCGGTGAAATCCAGTTGATATTTCTCCATGACTTTTTCAATCCTCCGCTCGACTATCGTGGCAGTGGCGCGTGGGAAAAGCGGCGGCATTTCGACGCCGAAATGCTGATAAACACCTTTCAATTGAGCAAAATATGCCACTTCTCCAGGGCCGGCAACGTAGGCAGCCGTTGGAAGAAGATAATCCTGGCACACTGGACGAAGCACTACATTCGGGCTGAAGGATTCCGCCTTCGTCTCGAGAATCATACGCACCTGCTCGGGCATTAATTTCCTCTTTGTACCACGAAGCGAGATCCCGCTTCCTATCGGTTCGAGGCCGCGACGTATGCCGTCCTCGATATAAAAAATATTTATCACACGCGGCTTGACCTGGAGATGATACTTCTCTTCGAGTTCCGCACTTTGCTTAATAACTTCTTCGCTTGTCCGCGGATATGATTGAAACTCTTTCTCGAAAATTGGCTTTAGAATTCTCTTCACCTCGGCGTCGTACGGATCGAGTAGGAGAACTGAGTTCTTGCCGAGCAGCTTGGTCATCGTCCTTGCGAACGCCGTCGAGTAAGTCTCGCCTTCCTTATAATATGCAGTGAGCATTTGCATTAGCGCTGGCTTGAACTCGGATGCCGTCAAAAGCGCATCGACCTGCTGGAACACTTGCTCGATTGAGGCATCGAATTTTATCTCGCTCAGCGGATGAAGGTTTTCTTCTTCACGATTGGTCAATATGGTTTCAACTCGTACCACATCAGATGAGCTGTTCAGCAAATGAATGTGGTTCGATTCAGCAAGGTCATGATCGTCACCTTCGAGCCAGAACACTGGTACGAATTCAAATTCAGGAAATCTTTCTTTTAATTCCGTCGCGAGCTTGATCGCACTGACGGTTTTAAACAGGGTGTAGAGAGGTCCGCAGAACAAACCAACCTGCTGACCCGTTACGACCGCGAGTGAATTATCCTTGTTAAGAAGTTCCAGCAGAGCTTCGTAACCTGGGGAGCTATTTAGTCGCGAATTTTGATTGCGGAGGACTTCGACTAACTTTTTCCGCTTCGGAGCAAAATTTCCCAGGGCAAGCGTGAAATAGTTTCGCAGCTCCTCGTCGTTCGAGAAATCGACGCCGAAATACTTTCGGACCTTTTCAAAGTCTTCGAGATAATCGGTGTAAAGTTTTGATTGATCAGGTAAAGCTGTCAGAGAAATTTCCATATTAACCCAATAGAATTGTGTCTTGTTTCCCGAGTTGAAAAACTGCGCTCCGTGAGATTGAAACTATGAGTCCGACTCGTGTCATATTCAATTCCTCACGACGAGCCTTTCGAGAATTTCAAAAAATTCCGGGAAAGAAATCTGCGCCCACTCTGCATTTTGAATTGTGGTCGTACCGTGTGCGGCAAGTCCGGCTATTGCAAACGCCATCGCGATTCTATGGTCTTTATAAGAATCGATTTCTGCTCCGTTCAAATGTCCGGTACCGTTGACGATGAAACCATCATCGAGCTCGTCCACTTCGGCTCCCATCGCTTCGAGGTTGTCAGCGATGGCAACGATTCGGTCAGATTCCTTTCTGCGCAGGTCGTGTGCATCGGTTACGACTGTCTCACCGTCGGCGAACGCAGCAAGCACTCCAATCATCGGAAGCTCATCTATTAATCTAGGAATCAAACTGCCATTTATTTCAACTCCGTTCAGCTCCGAGTGAGAAACCATAACGTCGCCAATCGGCTCGCCAGCGGCTTCACGGATATTTTGAATCTCAACCTTCGCTCCCATCATCACGAGCACATCCAAAAAGCCAGCGCGGGTCGGATTCAGCGTGACACCGATTGCGGTCACCGACGAATTTGGAAGGATTGCAGCGGCTCCTAAGAAAAATGCCGCAGAAGAAATATCACCGGCAATATCGTATTCCATCGGCTCGACGATATAGTCGCAGGATATTTTCGTCTCAAAGCCCGCAGAAGTTTTCACTTTCTTCAGTTTCAACATTCTTTCCGTGTGGTCGCGTGACTCAACAGGCTCGACGACCGTCGTTTCTCCGTCGGCGAACATTCCAGTGAGGAGTACCGACGATTTCACCTGTGCACTTGGAAGAGGAAGCTCATACTTAATGCCATGCAATCCGGTTGATGGAATAATTCTTAACGGAGCTGTATTGTTATATGATGGCACAATGTTGGCGCCCATTTGAGAAAGCGGATCGATTATCCTCTGCATCGGCCTCTTGCGAAGAGTTTCATCTCCCGTGATTGTGCTTTCAAATTTTTGTCCGGCAAGGACTCCGGAAAGCAATCTCATCGTCGTTCCGCTGTTACCGGCGTCGAGGATAGAATCTGCTGGCCCGGAGAAATATTTTCCTGTGCCATGAACTTTGACTACGCTGCTTTTGTCTTTTTCGATTTTCACATGCAGATCTGACAAACATTTCATCGTGCTCATAACGTCGCCACCCTTCGAAATTCCATCGATTTCCGACAAGCCGTTGGCAAGAGAGGAAAAAATCAAAGCTCTGTGGGAAATTGACTTATCGCCGGGGACTTCAAACGAGCCGCGTATGGAAGATGCTCCTCTAACCTCGTAATTCATTAATTCAATATAAAAAACGAATCGGAAAGATACATATATAGAGGCGGGAAAATTCCAAACTTTCTACACCATGACAATTTCTGGAGGAATGATTTTGCAATAATGCGATACCTTAACGTTGCAATATAACATCGGCTTCAAGTTAATGGAGATTTCTGCGAGCACAATGACGCTCTAGGAGCCAATTCTATTTCCAAATCTTCACCTCGAGCGTTCCGCTCGAAGTCGCGACCCCTCTAAACATCCCGCTCGTATTGAACTCCATGGCATAGTTTCCGTCTTTGTCCACGGCAATGACGCCGCCGTCATCAGGTTGAAGAATATCATAGATAATTTCGTGAACCGCATCTTGAAGAGACATCCCTGAATATGCCATCAAGGCAGAAATGTTGAACGCCACTACATGCTTGATAAATTTTTCGCCCCAGCCCGTTCCCGAGACTGCACATGTTTTATTATCGGCATAAGTACCGTCGCCAATCAGAGGCGAATCTCCAATTCTTCCAGGCATCTTCCCTGTCATCCCGCCAGTCGAAGTTCCAGCAGCAAGATTCCCGTACTCGTCGAGAGCGACGCATCCGCATGTACCATGATTACCTTTCCCGTGAACGGGATCTTCGACCTTCTGCTTTTTCAGATATTCTTCCAATTGCTGTTTTCGGAGCGGAGTATCGAAGTAGCTATTTGGAACGAGCTCGATTCCCATTTTCCTAGCGAATTCCTCAGCACCATGGTAGGCAAGCAGTACATGCGGCGATTTCTCCATGACCAATCTTGCGAGCGAAATCGGATGTGCAATATGCTCCACACCGGCAACAGCACCGCACGACAAATCCCTTCCGTCCATGATTGAGGCGTCCAATTCGTGAGTAGAATCAGAGGTAAAGACTGCACCGATCCCCGCGTTGAATTTCGGATCATCTTCGAAATATCTCAGAACCTTCTCGACCGCATCGAGGCTTGTCCCGCCATTGGCGAGAACTTCTTTCCCGATCTGGAGAGCCTTCCTGAGCGCGGAATAATATTCCTCCTTGATGGAATCCGGCATCGATTCGCTGATAGTTCCTGCTCCGCCATGAATGACAATGACAAATTTCTCGGCCGTAGGCTGATGCGCCTCTGGAGAAGAATTGCGGATTGCGGGCTGGGAATTGGCAGGATTGATCGTTACCAGCATCATCCACAAAACAACAAAAAAAGAGAAATGATTTTTCATGACGCACCCACACAATAATTGAAAATTTTGAACTTACATTTTAGAATTGTCCATACGCACCAGTTTGCTGTGTTTCCTTCCATACATAAAATATATGGACAGACCAACCGCGAGCCAAAGGACGAATCGAATCCACGTGATGAGAGGAAGCCCTGCCATAAGTAGCGCACAACTGAGTACTCCAAGGATTGGAACCAGCGGTACGAACGGCACGCGAAATTTTCTCGGGCGATCCGGTTCCTTCGCTCGCAAGATAATGATGCCGATACATACCAGGACAAACGCGAAGAGAGTCCCGATATTAGTTAACTGTACAATCTCATCTATGTTTGCTATCGCAGCAAAGAATCCCACGAAAACTCCGGTGAGAATCGTAGTGACGTGCGGCGTGCGGAACTTCGGATGAATTTTGCTAAACCATGGACCGAGCAAACCGTCACGCGACATTGCCATCAGGATCCTCGGCTGACCAAGCTGGAACACCAAGAGAACTGCGGTCATTGCCACTACAGCACCAAATGCGAGAAGCCCGGCAGCCCAGTCTTCTTGAGCATAATGGAGCGCGGCTGCCAACGGATCGGCGACTCCGGTCAACTTCGCAAAGGGAATCATTCCGGTTAGAACAAGAGCGGCGGCGATATATAAAATTGTGCAGATCAATAATGACCAAAGAATCCCGCGTGGCATATCGCGCCCTGGATCTTTACATTCTTCTGCAGCAGTCGAGATAGCGTCAAATCCTATATATGCGAAAAATATCAACGAAGCTCCGGTCCAGACTCCCTTTATTCCGCCGGGAAAGAACGGATGCCAATTTGCCGGTTTGACATAGGCCGTACCTACCGCGATGAAAAATAGAATTGTTATGACCTTTAGGACGACGATGATATTATTGAACCTCGCCGATTCCTTCACTCCAATCACCAGGAGCCATGTTATTGCCGCAGTAATCACAATGGCAAGAATATTACAGATGATTGGAATTCCAAAAATGACCGGATGATATAAATGCGCCTGATACGCAATTGATGCTTCAGGACCTAACGACGACACTCCTGATTCGGCGACAGCTCTTGCAGCAAACAAAGTGGAACGATAATCTGTCGCCATCCAGGCAGGAATGTTAACACCGAGGCCGGCCGTGAGTTGCCGAAAGTACGCCGCCCACGAAATTGCAACCGCAATATTTCCAACGGCATATTCGAGTATCAAATCCCAGCCGATGATCCATGCCACGAGCTCGCCAAGAGTGGCATAGCTGTAAGTGTAAGCCGAGCCTGCGATAGGGACAAGGCTCGCGAACTCGGCGTAACAGAGTGCGCAGAATCCACAAGCGACAGCCGTCAATAAGATCGAGACCGAGACGCCGGGCCCTGCAGGCGGGACACCATTTCCCCCGGATGTAGCCGACCCGAGGACGGCAAATATTCCCGCACCGATTATCGCCCCAATGCCGAGGGCAGTAAGGTCGATTGCAGTCAAACTTCTTTTAAGAGCAAACTCCGTCTTCTCGCTCTCCGACAGAATATCGTTGAGTCTGCTTCGTGCGGAAAAGGTTCATCTATATTTCTCCTTGGGTTATTTTGCGAGGTGTGCCGTCATCGATCACAAGTTGAAATCTATGGACGATGGGTTTCAAATGCAATCATTAGCAGGAAATCCCCCCAGTCCTGCAAGTCGTCAAAAACATATAGTCTGGTTCTTTCAATATCGCGCGTCCCGTCGCACCGATTCACTTGCTGGCTGGTCGATCTTTTTAATACCAAGATAGGCTGGCAAGAGTCGGATACGTAAGGAACGATAGAATTTAAACTACTTTGGAGTGTTATTCCTCTAATTGACGTACTCATTGCCTCGTGGTCCTCCGATCATTCTGAAACTTCGATTGAGAATTCGCAAACGAACTTGACCCAGACATATCATTAACTTAAATTCGAAATATGCCATTTGTCAATTCTTGAAACTTGTTGTTGTTATGGCTGAAAACTGATTGAGCCGAAGGCTCGTCAATCTGTGACTGAAAGCAGACACTAACGAAAGGAGAAATCATGGCAGCACCCGTTACGCATTTTGAAGTGAACGCCAAAGACGCCGCGCGCGTTCGTGAGTTCTTTTCAAACCTATTTGGCTGGAAGATCGATGTCGAGCCGACTATGAATTACGGCATGGTCGACACTGGTGTCAAAATGGGAATCAATGGCGGCATCGGTCAGGCGATGGGACCGAGCTCAAGCGTCATTTTTTATGTACAAGTCGAAGATGTTCAAGCTCATCTCGACAAAGCTGCGAGCCTTGGTGGTACGATAGTCATGCCATTGACCGAAGTACCGGGTATGGTTACGTTGGCTCAAATTGCCGATCCCGAAGGAAACGTTATAGGATTAGTGAAGGGTCCACAGACTCCACCGGTTGAACCGAAGCCGAAAAGACCAACGCGCAAGCGAAAGAATACCACAAAGCCGAAAAGAGCCGCTAAGAGAGGCAAGAGACGCTAAGCCGCAAATTGAGAATGCGGAACATTTGACTGCCGCTCAAAGTATCAGTTCCGGAGTTTGACTCCAGTGCCAGAAAAATGGCGTCTCGGGAAAGGGCGCCATTTTTTTGTTTATAAAGGCGTCTAGATGTGCCATGACATCTGCTCACACAATTTTCATCGAGGCGCAAAAGGTTCGTTATCATTGAGTGCATTACGTCCATCATCCCTGAATTACACTTTAGCTCTCCCCGTTTCAATTTATTCAGAACGTTTTCGAACCTGTAAGCAAGCGCACTCATTTGTTCGAAGCTTAAAAACCCCAATGTCCCTTTCACCGTGTGGACAGTCTCTGAAGATCGAATTAATCATTTCCCTTTCGTCGGGTTTCTTTTCGATTTCGAGGATTTCATTATCAAACATCTCGAATATTTCTTTGGTCCCCACTACAAAACTGTCGACGATTTCTTTCATCTCGTCAGCAATCATAGGATGCGGCGCACTCACTCGGCTCCCTTCCCGAAATGTGGGTCTATCTTATCTAGCGAAGCAGGATTTTAAGTACCCTCCTTCATGATGTCGATTTTATTCTTCAATTTGTTCGCATCCTTCATAATATCATCTGCGGTTTTTTGTCTGCTGGATGAATGATCATAGGTCGCATGAGGGTCAAATGAATGGTTTTCAATCGTTTCAATTTCTGTCAACAGCCCAACTCCGCTCCCCTCGAACCTGCTCAATAACGTCGAAAGTCGTTCTTGCACCGATTCGATGAGGTGGTTTACGTATGCAATTTGCTGGGAAGTAATGTCCTGAACCTGAAGAGAAATCATGATATCGTTCGATTTAGTTCGTATGTCTTTAAGATTACGGTTCAGTTTTTCCATATTTGATCGTACCGAATTGAGATAGCTCCGTTTCTGTTCATGCAGGGAGACAATCTCATGGTCGAGAGCCTCGTTGCTGCCATTTGTCGCGGCACACACAACTTCGAGAACTCTAATATCGAGAGCATCCATGGCCGCAAGATCCTTTGTTGCGGATTGGAAATGCGTGTCTATTGAATTCAGTTGTGAAAGCATACGATCCAGGTTGTCAAGGATTTCGTTCGCGGCGAGCTCGGTAGCCTTGTTGACCTTGTTTAGCTGCGAGGAGACATGAGGCATTTTGCTCGCGCTTTCGCGTATCGAAAGGTTAATATCTTCCATAGCAGGAACTATATCTTGTACAAAGTGGAACAGCTCCTCCAAAAACGGTATGACGCGTTGTCCGAAAATGAACAGCGCCTGCAATTCATCTATTTTGTCCAACATTCCGCTGAGATTCTTTGGGTCCATTTTATTCTTTCTTATGCAGTTTTCAAAACAAGGTCTATTTTTTCCTTGAGTACCTGCGGAGTAAACGGTTTCACCACGTAGTTGTTTACCCTTGCATTGAGCGCTTCCATAACATCTTCCTTCATGCCGCGTGTTGTGACCATCAGTATGGGCATGCCGGAGAACTGTTCGTCTCCACGAACGGCTCTCGTGAATTCGAGCCCGTTCATGTTCGGCATGTTCCAATCGGTGATTATGAAGTCTATTTTATCCGCGTAAAGTTTTAAAACTGCATCTTTCCCGTCTTCAGCTTCAATTATATCTTCGTATCCCAAACTCTTCAAAGCATTGTTCACAATTCTTCTCATCGTCTGGGAATCATCAACCACGAGAAACTTCATCTTATAACTCCTTAGCTTATTTCCTACGCACTTTGCTTAGTTGTGCCTGAATTTGTATTGCGCGGAATCTTCAGCAGGAGAGGTCATTTTCTTTTGACTGATTGACTCTATCGTCTACGCATTAACTAACGCACATACACGAAAAGCGAAAAGTCCTATTGCCTCTGAGGCAGTTATTGCTGACAAATGCGGCTCAGGCACCATGGCACAACCTCCACCCGAAATTCGAACCCTACTATAACCGGAAAGATTTGGCATAATATGCGATGCCATCAGGGTGAAACTCCCCGCCGCAAGCGGCGGAGAATTCGACCCTGAGTGAATTAAAAAGCAACCGGCATAACTTAGTTTTGATTCTTACTTGTCCGGATCAACACCTTGAGTCAGCCATTTTCTTCCGACACTTTCCCAATCCGACACACTCGACGCGTCGAGATACCGTTCCCATTGATAAATTCCGGTCTCCTGCGCGATCCTCTTAAACTGCATTGTCGTTATAGCGCTGTTCAGTATAACGACTGAGCGTTCCATTCCCTGGTCTTTGAATAGCTTTTGACCCTTTTGCATTTCTAATTCGGCGTCATGTGGAAGCGGCTTCAACTCGCGCATGTCCACAAACACACCGAATCTCGCCGGCAGGGCAGAAACGATCTTCTGTGAGTCGAGATACCACTGCGCCATTTCTTCTTGTTTAATGAAACCTCCAAAGGTTAGCTTCACACCGTAGTTGGTTTTTTCAATCTTGTACATGTTTTTCTCCTTGATTTTGTTGAATTAAATGAAGTTTTCTGAGATACGCGTGCAAGAATTTTTGCAGCTGTATTTGTCATCCATGATTTCGTCACCGGTCAAGTTTTTCACTTCGAAACAGTTTCGTTCAGTATAGTGGATGGTTCTCTCGAAACGCGGAAGCTTGAAATCAAATCACGCAGATCAGAAGCGAGCCGCCCCAAATTATCAGCTGCCCTGGCGATTTCAGAAACGCCAGTTGCGGACTCGGCTGCGACCGCGGAAATAGCTTCCACATTTTTAGATATCTGTTCGCTCGTGGACGATTGTTCTTCTGATGCCGCCGCGATCTGGTTCACACTGTCTACTGCATTTTGTGTCGCACTAACGATCTTCTTTAGTGCTTCCTTCGCGCCATCGGACAACCTAATTCCTTCATCGACCTCTTTCCTGCCGACAACCATGGCCGCGACCGCCGCGGAAGTTTCATCCTGGACCGATTTGATCATCAATGCGATTTCTTTAGTGGCTGCAGTCGTCCTTTCCGCTAACTTTCTGACTTCGTCTGCGACAACGGCGAAGCCTCTACCCTGATCACCCGCACGGGCGGCCTCAATGGCCGCGTTCAACGCCAGCAGGTTGGTTTGGTCCGCGATTTCGTCTATCACCAGAGCTATTTCGCCAATCTTCTCGCTCGAAGAACCTAACTTCTTGATTGTGGTCGCCGAACTTGTTACAGCGTCCGCAATTTCCCTCATCTTTTCAGTCGTGCGCTCCACAATTCCTCTTCCGTCCAGAGCGATTTTTCCATTTTCTTTAGCTGCATCAGCCGAAGTGTTCGCGCTCTTTGAGTTTTCGACTATCGTGCGATTCATCTCCTCGACGGCAGTTGCCACTTCAGATGTCTGAGATGACAACTCCTGAGCTCCCGATGCAAGCTGTTCCGTCGACGCGCTTATCTCAGCGGTTGCACTCGCTGAATTTTCGACCGACTCTATGATTTTTTGCATCATATTACGGATGTTCAAGACTGCCTCCGTGAATCCGTTAAACAGCCTGCCGATTTCATCGTGCTTGTCGGATCGCAGCTCCACCGTAAGATCGCCGTTCTTGAAATTTTCCATTTCTTCAAGAAGCACGTTTACATTCTTTGCTAAATACTCCCTTTCCTTTTCAGCTCTTGCCTGAGCTTCGAGAACTTCGATGTTCGCCGACTTTGCGGCACGAGTTTGTTCTTTTGCATCGGCCACGGCCTCGCGAATGCTTTTGACCATCACATTGAATGCGTCAGTCAGTTCCGCAACTTCGTCGGTCCCTATAACCTCCACCTCAACATCGTTGTTTCCTCCGGCAACTTCTTTCGCAGAGTCTTTTAACCGTATCATTCTTTTTGAGAGTGCCCGGGCGGTAAGAATCGTGATTGTCACGCCAGCAAGGAGAGACAGCAACACAGCCATGGTGGCCGTAGTTTTTGCATTGGATATAGATAAGATAGTTGCGCGTCTCGATTTCTGACCCGTGCTTCTGGCGTCACCGGCAACTTTCCCGGCTATCGCCATCATCTTCCTTCCCGTCATCACTTCTTCCCAATAAATTTCATTTATTTTTGGCTCGTCAAGGACCTTTGCCGATGTCACTCCTCGTCTGCTCATCTCCAGCTTAATTTCCAAGAACAGAGAATCGATGGAACTAAGCCACGTATCAGATAGTGATTCCATGGTTTCGGCATTCTGTTTTTCTTCGTCAGTCGTCCCTATTGATATGACCATGGCGGCTTTTTCTTTCACACTATCCATGAAAGCATGTATCTCAGCCAGGCGATTCAGTGCTCCTGTGATTTCGACCGCATTGCATGCTTCACGAGCCTGTGCAATTTGGGTCCGCATCCCCAGGCCAAGTTCGGCCACCGTAGTCCGATTATCCATGAATTGGATTTGGTCGCTTGTCGAATTGAGCCCCCAGATGCCAATCGCCACCGCAACCAATGCCGGAATTAAAACAAGCATAAATGAAGCCAATAGTTTTTTATAAAGTGAAAGCTTTATTTTCATTTTTATCTCCTTCTCGTTATCAGGTTTGATCGAAACGGGCTTCTTGACTCATGAAAATGGGATTCATGTGATTTATTCCAGGGTTTTAAGAGGATGGCCCGATAATCATTCTTTGACATCAAGTACCTCGTGGATTTTTGCCAGAACTTCTTCTGGCCCGTACGGCTTCGACAAAAACCCCTTTACTCCCAAATCGTGAAGACCGGATTTGAATTGTGGTTCCAGGTATCCGCTTGCAAGAACTATATTGACATTGGGGTCCAATGCTTTCAGCGCCGCAAAAACTTTTTCGCCGTCCATTTTTGGAAGTCCCATGTCGGAAAGAACCAGTTTGATTTCGCTGATGTGTTCCTTGAATTTTTCGATTCCCTCAGCGCCGTCCGCAGCTGCCACCACTGTATAGCCGTTTTCCGTGAGAACCTCGACGAGAAATTCTCGCAGCGGTGGTTCATCCTCGATAACGAGAATAGTCCCTGTTCCTCTCCGCCGAATTGGCATGTCATTCTTATCACCTGTTTCAGGCTCGGCTTCGTTTGTCGACGCTGGAAAATAAAGCGTGAAGCTTGTTCCTATTCCAGGTTGACTTTCGATGTCCACAAAACCATGGTGTGCCTTTACTACACCATACACCACAGCCAGGCCCAATCCGGTTCCCTTCCCCTCGCGCTTGGTCGTGAAAAAGGGCTCGAAGATTTTCTTCTTGGTTTCTGAGTCGAAGCCGGCTCCGGTATCGGATATCCTGATGCTGACGTAACCGACTTGTGCTGCCTCGTTGAATCGCGATTGCAGCTCGGCCCCGGAAACCATACCGGTTGTCAATGTAAGCTTCCCGGTAGCGAGCTTCGATCCGCTCGATCCTTCCATTGCATCACGGGAATTAATGCAGAGGTTCAGTACCGCCTGGACCAACTGTGTATAGTCACCAGCTACGTTGGGAAGCGAATCTGCAGGTTCATGGATGACCTCGATTGTCTTAGGAAATGTTCCTGCCAGCATCTTGATGACTTCTGTAATTAGAGAGTTCAAATCCACTGGTTGAAGCGAAACGTCCGTTTTCCTCGCAAACGTTAGTATCTGGCGCACGAGATTAGCTCCTCTCTGCACCGCCTTCGAAATCGTGGCCGCACTTGTTGAAACCACTGCGGGATTGTTGGCGGCATCAGTAAGCAGCGAGATATGGGCAAGGATTATTCCGAGTATGTTATTAAAGTCATGCGCGATTCCACCTGCCAGGGTTCCGATAGCTTCCATCTTTTGTGCCTGGATTAGCTGATCTTGGAAATGTTTTCGAGAAGTCACATCGTTTTTTACGGCAACGAAATGTGTAATCTCACGTCCGTCATTCAAGACAGGCGCGATCGTCATTTCTTCGGCGTAAAGGCTCCCGTCCTTCCGTTTGTTCGTCAGACTCACCTTTCCAGACAGTTCCCAAATCTATCGTCTTCCACAAGTCTTTATAAAATTCTTGAGGTTGCTCTCCAGATTTCAAGATTCTTGGATTCTTGCCGAGCGCTTCGTCCGCGCTGTAACCTGTTAAAGAAGAAAAAGCCGCGTTCGAATAGATGATCGTCCCTGTTCTATCTGTGATCACTATTGCGCTCGCCGCGTGCTGCAAGGCCGTACTCTGTATTCTATAAACTTCATCAGCATGTTTGCGCTCGCTGATGTCGCGGATGGCAGTCATTCTGATCGTTCTGCCATGATACGGCATCGACTTTGCTCTCGCCTCAACAGGGAATGTGGAGCCGTCTTTCTTTTTTGCAAGATGCTCATAGGGTTCCTCTAATCCACTCTTCATGTTTCCGACCACGAGAGCCAGCGAATCCTGAGGAACAAGCTGTGTGACGTGAATTCCGATCATTTCATCTCTCTCATATCCGAGCAAACGCGCAAATTGCTCGTTGAGGTCTATTATGAATCCGTCTTCGCTCATAACGATTCCCTCAAATGTTGCGTGAGACAATCTGGAAAAACGCTCTTCGCTCTCCTGAAGAGCATCTGCGTCGTTCTTTCGTTCGGATATGTCTCGACACACTAATAGAAGCCCCGTTACCCGGCCAGACTCATCATTGAGAGGCGATGCAGCAGTGTCACACCAAAAGCCTGTACCATCTTGCCTTAGCTGCTCGTACTCTCCATTATATTCGGTGAGCTTTCCCGCGAAGAATTCTTCTATGACGTTTTTCACTGCTTCGCGGCGATCGACAGTGACCCATCTCAGTATAGAAGCGCCCAATATTGACTGGCCTGGCGGAATTTTCAAAAGCTCGTACAACTTCTTAGAAGCGAAGGTTATTTTACCAACAGAGTCGACTATCACAATCGCATCAGGAGAGGTTTCGACGACTTTGCGATAGTATTCTTCCGATTCGCGAAGACGGGTCTTCATTCGGTTTTGTTCGGTGACGTCTCTGACGATTGATTGAACAAGTACATTCTTTCCAAGATCAAGCCGGTTGAGAGACACATCGGCATCAAGCAGGGTGCCGTCCTTGCGCCTATGCCTCCAATCGAATCGCTGAGGTGACCCTTTGACCACGCTCCCGATTATCGCCAAGGCCTTCGACTTGGAATTCTCTCCATCAGGTTGGTTGGAGGGACTGAAGTCCCACGGAGCGAGACCAACAATGTCTTCTTTCTCCGAGCACCCGAACATCCTGACCGCTGTCATGTTGCAATCGACGAACTGATTTTCAGCGAGGATGAATATCGCGTCGTTAGCGGCTTCGAAAAGCGTCCTGAAACGCTCCTCCGATTCTCTAAACAGGTCTGCCTGCTTCCTCATTTCTAAGGAATTACTCTTAGATCGGGAAATGTCTCGCTTGAAGCCATTTATGAGAAGACGGATGGTGAATCCGGTAACTGATATGATTACCGAAAGGTCAATGATATCGAGATAACATATCCTGGGAGTCTGAAAAGGCCGAATGAATCCATGGATCTCAGCAAGACCGACCAGGGCAATGCAGATGAGTGTGAAAATTGCGAACAGAAAGAATTCTCTTTTCCGTAATATTAATCCTGCGGCGGCCAGCGCTCCCGGGAACGCGACCATGGCGGTGTCGTAGATGCCGTCACTTGTCCAGAGAAGGTATGTAAGAAACATGAGCAATGACCATGAAAGAATACGCGCCGAGCATGCCAGTTGTTTTCGCCGGATCAGGACCAATACAAAAAAGTCGACAATACAAAAGATGATCATCACGATTACCAGGCGCGTATGTCCGGCGGCCATGTGGAAACATAAGTCAAGGACTAGACCGACAAGAATTGCCAAAGCGATTGACCGTTGTACCACTTCCGTCGAACCCCGTTCCATTTCCGACTTGTAAATTTCTGGAACGCTATTCACCAAATTTTTAAAATGGAAATTCTTAATCATTAAATAGCTCTATTAATCTGCTTATGTCCTCGGGCAATCTGTAGAAACAGTCCGCTCCCGCTTTCATGCTGTGCCGGAAGTATTGCTGCGAACCAGACATCGAAATCGCGATAAGCGGTAACGATCTTCTCAATTGCTTGATTCTTCGCAGCGCATTCAATCCTTTGCCTCTTTCCGATAGAATGTCCACAATTACAACTTCAGGGGTTTCGATCTCGATTAGACGAAGAGCGTCATCGCCGCTTAAAACCTGGCTGATCTTCTCGACCTTTTTTGAGCTCGACAATGCATCTGTGAGATGGTTTCCTATGAGCTCTGAATCGCACACCAATAGGACTGTCATGGGTTCTATGCCTTTCATAAATTCAGTAATAATTTCGGCAATCCTGTCGTGTTACAATGCCATAGGAAGTATCAACTTCATGTCATATTTGATTCTACATTCAAGAAAATTTGACTCAGGGGAAAAAAATGAAGTGAATAACGACTTGCTTCCAGTTGCTAATAATTGAGGTAAGGAAGCCGGATTTTCGGACGAAGTCAGCTAATCGACGCGGTCGACCAACTTGTTCTCAAGAACATAATGCATGAGCTGGGCCGTGGTTTGCATGTTCATTTTCTCGAGAATCCGAGCCCTGTATGTGTTAATAGTGGGAAGGCTGAGAGAAAGAATATCCGCAATCTGTGAAACAGTCTTGCCTCGGCCAATGAGGCACAAGACTTCGAATTCGCGGTCAGAGAGGAGCTCGTGGGGCATTTTGAAAGGATCGGAGTCAAGGTGAGCGGCGAGTATTTCAGCCAGTTCGGAACTCAAGAACTTGCGGCCAATCGCAACTTTCCTGATAGCAGTTATGAGTTCCTCGGGGGCTCGTTCCTTCGTGAGATACCCTGCGGCGCCGTTTCTGAGGCAGCGCACCGCGTACTGCTTTTCAGGATAAGTGCTAAGGATGAGAATTTTTATCGACGGCATCTCCGTATGAAGCTGCCGCAATACCTCGAGCCCGCCCTTCCCCGGCATAGAAAGATCCAGAAGCACAACGTCAGGCATGGTCGCGCGTGCTTTAACAACGGCTTCATCACTGTCTTGGGCTTCGTCGACCACCTTCAGGCCTGATTCCTCCTGAATGGTGGTACGCAAGCCTTTCCTGACGATCGGATGATCGTCCACTATTAGAATTCGAATCATTGTAGGCTCGCCGATGATGTCTCTTTCGGAATTTTGACGATCACTTCTGTACCGCTTGGTAAATCGTTTACAAATTCACAAGTGCCCTCGAAAGGTCGCAGCCGTTCTCGGATCCCGATTAGCCCGTAAGATCTGGTATCGTTTATTTGACTTTCGGTTATCCCGATGCCATTGTCCTTTATGGACATAACAATCCGTTCGCCCGAATCGGAAAGGCTCACCTTGACAGCACTTGCTCTGGCGTGACGTGCCACGTTTGTTAGTGCTTCCTGCAAAATTCTGAATAAAGCGGTGGACCGTTCATTATCGATGACGATTTCTTGATCCGGAAGATATATCTCGCAGGCGATGCTGGCCCTCTTTTGGAAATCCTCTGTTTGCCATTCGATGGCAGCGTTTAGGCCAAGGTCGTCAAGGATACCGGGCCGAAGCCTCGCGGAGATAGACTGGACGGTCTTGGTTGCGCTGGAGGTCAGCTCAAGCATCGATTGAAGCTTCGTCTCGAGTTGCTCTTTGTCCGGGACAGAAAATTTTCTGAGCGAAACTATATCCATGTGTAAAGCGGTCAGCAATTGCCCAAGTTCGTCATGCACTTCCCGCGAAATGTTTTTTCGTTCTTCCTCCCTGATTTTTTCAAGCTCGGTTGTTAAACGGTGCATTTCCTCGATGGAAGCTTGAAGCGCTTCTTCGGCGAGCTTTCGCTCTGTGATGTCAACGTGTGAGGTCAAAAGACACTTCTTCCCATCGAGTTCTATGATTTCCGCTGAGAGAATTGAGGTCTTGATAATCCCTGCCCTTGTCCTATGTTTGATTTCGAAATTTCGCACAGAACCGGATTTCCTTAATATTTGCAAAATCTTGTCGCGCTGTCGTATATCTCCCCAAGTATTTAGTTGATAGGATGTTCTCCCAATGATCTCCTCGCGCATGAACTCCATTTGTTTGAGATAGCTTTCATTGACATCGATGTATGTCCCATCTTCCAGATTGCTCATTACCATCGGAGCGGGACTTGCGTGAAAAATCTTGTTGAACTTTTCCTCCGATTTTCGCAATGCAATTTCAGCTCTCTTGTGATCGGTAATATCTCTGTTTATGCTGAAGACCGACCGGACATTCCCATCTGTACCCAAAAACGGATAAACACGCCAGTCGAATATCCGGATCCCAATCACTCCATCGAATTCGAACTCAGTCTCAAAAGGTATTTGAGTTTCGAATACTTTTCGAATCATATCCTCTCTTTCACGAGCCTGATTTTCTGAAAAGCCGACATCACGCATCCTCTTCCCAATAAAATTTTCCGGCTGGTTATTGCTTACCTTTTTGATGGAGGAGTTGACAAATAAGAATCTGCACTCGCTGTCAAACTCCGCAATAATGTCCGGCGAATTTTCGACCAGAGATCGGTAGTGCGCCTCGCTCGCGAGGAGCTTCTCCTCAGCCTCCTTGCGACCCGTGATATCTTGAATATAAGTTATGAAATATTGGGGTGTCCCGGCTGAATCAACGATAAGCGAACTGGCAAGATTTCCCCAGATGGTTTTACCGTTTTTATGTATATATCTTTTTTCAAGGTTAATTCGAGGTGTACCACCTTTTTGAGATTGTTGAATGAAGGCATTCGTCGGCGTTAGGTCGTCATGGTGCGTGACATCCGAGACATTCGTCCCTTCCAGCTCACTCTCGGAATAGCCGAGCATAGAACAGATCGTATGATTCACTTTCAGGAAGCGACCATCTAGTCCGGTAATGCAAACCCCCACATTTGCATTTTCGAATGCAAGGCGGAACCTCTCTTCGCTTCGCTCCAGAGTTTTGGGTACAAGTTCAAACGGAGCAACAATTGCGATTGTCACTAATCCGACTGCTACTATCACGATTACCCAGGCGATCGGTGACTGGGAATACACGGATGAAAATAACGGCGACCTGAGCACTCCACTAAGATGCAGATAGCCAACTCCACATAAATAGATTAGATTAAAAACATTGGTGAAGTACATCAGTTTTTTGTACCCGAGAAGCGTGAGATACATAGAGATCAAAGGAGCTAAAATGAAACTTGCAGACATCAAACCGAACGACCATACCCCTTGAAGGAATAATATGTATAGCACTATGAGCATCATTATAGAAATGGTTTCCGGTGTGATATGTTTTCTCCAGGTGTAGAGCGAAGTCACAGCGATCCCACAAACGATCTGGAAAACTATTGATACAGTAAACCCGATCACTCGCATTCGCCAAATTGAAAAAGCAACCACAGTCCAAAGTGACCCGACAAGAAGGGGGAGTAAACGATTTGCGATGCGGTCGCGAAGCCCTGCTATGGAAATGTAAATGTTATTCTCGATTTCTGCCACCTAGTATCCTCATCATGTCTCATCCCCTATTATTGTGCATCATTTTTAAGTTAACGATCTGCTCAGACATTGGCAATCTGCGCAGTTGTCAAACATAATCCTATTGCGACGACCAAGTTGACCTGCCCCCATATTATGTACCAGTATAAGCTAGTGAACCAACTTTCCTGCTAACATGAGACTAGATCACTTTTTGGGGGACCCGCCAAATGGCAACGCACTTCCGGCATTTAAAGCGTTCCAGTATAGCAATTAGGTAAAGTTGATGCCAACCAAAAGGGCGAAGCCCGATTTTCAGCAGCCTGCTTTACCTTACATTAATCGAAATAGCTATCACGCTTCTAAATACAGCTGCCTGTCCAGACTCCTATACTGTATCGCCTCCCCGATATGCTCCGGCAAAATATCTCTTTTGTCCGCAAGATCGGCAATGGTCCTCGCCACTTTCAGAATTCTGTCATAGGCACGGGCGCTCAAACCGAGTTTCGTAATTGCCTGCTTCAACAAATCCTCCCCGGCTTTATCCACTTGGCAGAATTCTCTTATCTCTTTGCTCTGCATGTCCGCATTCTTGAAAAGTCCTTTTCGCCCCGTAAATCTTTCACGCTGAAGTTCACGAGCCTTTTTGACGCGCTCTCTTACTGAAGATGATGGTTCACCCAATTTCTTGCTCGAGAGCTCCGCATATCTCACCGCCGGTACTTCAACATGGATATCGATCCTGTCAAGAAGCGGTCCGCTTATCTTCGACATGTACCGCTGGATTGTGGGTGGCGTGCAGTTACAGGTTGCGTTCGGATTCCCGTAGTTGCCGCAAGGACATGGATTCATCGCCGCGAGGAGCATGAACTTCGACGGATAATCTAACGACAACTTCGTCCGGCTTATCGTAACATGGCCATCTTCAAGCGGCTGGCGAAGAACTTCGAGCACGCTTCTCTCAAACTCCGGAAGCTCATCGAGAAAAAGTACGCCATGATGTGCAAGCGAGATTTCTCCAGGTTTCGGAATTGTTCCGCCGCCGACAAGCGCGCTATCGGAAATGGTGTGGTGAGGAGAACGAAACGGCCGTGTCGCAACCAATCCAGCGTCATTCGGAAGCAATCCCGCCACAGAATGTATCTTCGTCGTTTCAAGCGCTTCTTCGAAAGTCATGTCAGGCAAAATAGTCGGCAATCTCTTCGCAAGCATAGTCTTGCCGCTTCCCGGCGGGCCGATCAATATCACATTATGTCCTCCGGCAGCCGCTACTTCGAGTGCTCGCTTGACATTCTCCTGTCCCTTCACGTCGGCGAAGTCTATAGGATAGGATTGTTCCTGGCAGAACACTTCCTCTTTGTTCACATGAAAGGGTTCGAGAAGTTTGTACTCGCCGTTGAGAAGCTGCACCACTTCAGCCAAGTTATCAACAGGGTAAACATTGATTCCCTCGACCATCGCGGCTTCCTTGGCATTTCCCTTTGGGATAATCATCGAAGAGATTCCTCTGCTCCTTGCTTCGACAGCTATCGGCAACACGCCGTGGACGGGTCTCACTGTACCATCAAGCGCAAGCTCGCCGAGGACAATGAAATTTCCGAGATCGGAGGGATCTATCGCGCCCGACGCAGCGAGTATTCCCACGGCTATTGGCAGATCGAATGCGCTTCCTTCCTTTTTGATATCCGCCGGGGCAAGATTGATAACAATTTGATGGTTTGGGTATCTCAGGTCAGAATTTTTTATGGCAGTTAATACCCGCTCGCGGCTTTCCTTGACTGCGTTATCAGGCAATCCGACCATCATCCAGTTGAATAGTCCTCCGCCGACATTGGTCTCGATTTCGACCATGAAAGCATTTACGCCGTAAGTCGCCGCACTAATAAGTTTGGAAAGCATGCCAGCCTCCGTTTCTTGTTTTCGACTCTACACATTAGCTAAAATGTACCACAAACCAAAATGGCTCATGCTGGCTGTCAACTACAAGCCATGAACCTCCAGCTACTTGCTTTCTATCTTCGCCCAGGTATCTCTTAGAGTCACAGTTCGATTGAATACAAGATGACCCTGGCTCGATTCATCATCGACACAAAAATATCCAAGCCGCTCGAACTGAAAACGATCCTGTGGCTTCGCGGTTGCAAGCCCTGGCTCAAGCTTACAGCCTTTCACGACTTCAAGAGAATTTGGATTTATTTGCTCTTTCCAATTATCTCCGCTCGGGTCGGACACGTTGAAAAGTCTATCGTAAATCCGTGCTTCAGCATCGACCGCGTGCTGAGCCGAGATCCAGTGAATTGTCCCTTTCACTTTCCTTGCACTTGCCGGCGAACCGCTCCTTGTCTCCGGATCGTAAGTACAGTGCACCTCGTTAACCTCTCCAGTTTTCTGGTCTTTCACGACGCCGACACACTTGATGATGTAGGCATAACGCAATCTTACTTCAGTACCAGGAGAAAGTCTGAAATATTTCTTAGGCGGAATTTCCCGAAAATCGTCCTGTTCGATGTACAGAATTCCTGAGAACGGAATTTCTCGAGTTCCCATCGAAGGGTCTTCAGGATTGTTGACGGCTTCGAGTTCTTCGACTTTCCCGTCCGGATAATTGTCAATCACAAGTTTCAATGGATGAATTACCGCCATGGCACGCTGCGCACGTTTGTTCAAATCGAAACGGAGACAGTCTTCTAGAACCGATACGTCAATCATGCTGTCCGCTTTCGAGACTCCGATTCTCTCAGCAAATAGACGGATAGATTCCGGCGTGTATCCACAACGTCGCAAGCCGGATATCGTTGGCATCCGTGGATCATTCCAGCCATTCACAAAATTTTCCTGCACGAGTTGAAGCAACCTTCGCTTACTCATCATCGTGTAAGTCAAATTTAATCGAGCGAACTCGATCTGCCGAGGATGGTGGATGCCAAGTTCCTCCACGAACCAGTTGTAAAGTGGGCGATGATCTTCGAATTCCAGCGTGCATATTGAGTGCGTAATTCCCTCAATCGAATCTGATTCTCCGTGGGCCCAGTCGTACATCGGGTAGATGCACCACTTGTCGCTGGTTCGGTGATGAGTCGCATGTAAAATCCTGTACATTACTGGATCACGCATGTTTAGGTTCGGCGACGACATATCGATTTTCGCGCGAAGAGTTCTCGTTCCATCCGGAAATTCTCCTGCGCGCATCCGTTCGAATAGGTTGAGATTCTCCTCAATTGAACGATCCCGGTATGGACTATCCTTCCCCGGCTCGGTTAGTGTTCCACGATGATTGCGGATTTCATCCGAGTTAAGATCGTCGACGTAAGCTTTCCCCTTTTTAATTAGTGCAATCGCAAACTGGTACAACTGTTCAAAATAATCCGACGCATAAAACTCCCTGTCTTCCCAGTCGAATCCAAGCCAGCGCACGTCTTCCCTGATTGAATCGACATATTCCACATCTTCTTTGGTCGGATTCGTGTCGTCGAAGCGAAGGTTGCAAAGACCTTTGTAGTCTTTCGCCGTTCCGAAATTCAAGTGTATGGATTTCGCGTGGCCAATATGGAGATAGCCATTCGGCTCTGGCGGGAAACGTGTGTGGACGGTGCCGTACTTTCCCTGTTTCAGATCTTCATCGATAATATCACAAATAAAATTCCTCTTCTCCGGCGTCACCCCGGATGTCTCTGTAATTTCTGAATTTTTGTCGATTTCCATGATTGTTAATTTATTCTTTCGATGGCGGAATTAATCCGACGTATGGTCTCGTCTTTACCAAGGATACAAACAATTTCGTAAACTCCCGGACCTTCTCCAACTCCAGATACGGCAAGCCTTAGTGGATGAATCAACTCGCCATTTCCTCCGAATGAGTTCCCTCGGGACAATTTCAACGACTCCGCAACGCGTCTTAACGCAGCTTCGTAATCTTCTTTTTGTGGATTCACTAATTTAAAAAACTCTGCCGCCAATTTTTTGAGATATTCCGGCGACTCAGGCGTCCATCTTTTCTTGACTACGGCAGAATCATATTCCGTCGGCGCTTGGAAAAAAAATGGACTCTTCTCCAAAAATTCTCTCACAAATGAAACTCTTTCGCGCATGGCGGCGATAACATTAAGCAAATATTCATCGCCGAAAACTGAAGGTTGATATCCGTTGGTAGTAAGTTGTTCTTTCAACATCACAAGAACTTCAGCATCAGGCTTCATCCGAAGATGCTGGAAGTTTAACCAGTTTAATTTTTCTAAATTGAATATTGCTCCAGCTTTGTTGACCTTCTCGAGCGAGAATTCATTCTCGAGTTCTTCCAGAGTAAAAATCTCTCGGTCGTCGCCGGGATTCCAGCCGAGAAGTGCAATAAAATTTATCAGAGCTTCTTTCAAATATCCCTTTGCCCGGTAATCTTCAACCGCGACATCACCCTGTCTCTTGCTCAACTTTGACCGATCAGGATTCAACAGGAGCGGCAGATGGGCGAACATCGGCATTTCCCACCCGAAGAACCGGTACAGGAGCACATGTTTGGGCGTACTCGACAGCCATTCCTCACCACGGATGACATGGGAAATTTGCATAAGATGGTCGTCGACGACGTTTGCAAGATGGTACGTTGGATAACCGTCGGATTTCAGCAAAACCTGATCGTCAATTTGCTCAGTCGAGAATTCTACATCGCCTCGGATCAGATCAGAAAATTTGACCTGTGTACCATCCGGCACTTTCATCCTGACAACAAAAGGCTTTCCAGAAGAGATACTATCATGGATCTCTTTCTCCGACAAGCGAAGGCAAGTGCGGTCGTACTTGGCGGTCTCCTTCTTCTTCTCCAGCTCTTTTCGCATTTGGTCAAGACGTTCTGGCGTGCAGAAGCACCGATATGCCATCTTTTTTTCTATGAGGACACCGACATGCTTTCTGTAAATGTCCGTTCGCTCGCTCTGAACATACGGACCAAACTCCCCGCCGATTGACGGACCTTCGTCATATTCTAAGCCAGCCCAGCGAAGAGTGTTGATCAAATTTTCAACCGCGCCTTCAACGTATCTCGCGCGGTCTGTGTCTTCAATTCGCAGAATGAATTTTCCGCCCGATTTTCGCGCGAAGAGGAAATTATAAAGCGCAGTTCTCAGCCCGCCCACATGCAAATATCCGGTCGGACTCGGTGCAAACCGAACGCGAACGTTTGGAATTCTAAAATCCAAATTTTGAATTTTAATTTCTTTGCTCAAAATTCAAAACCTAACATTCAAAATTCTGATTCGGATTCCTTCTTCGGCTCGTACTTAATCTTTAACTGTTGCATTCTGTATCGCAGCCTTGATCTCGTTAGTCCCAAGATTTTTGCTGCCTGGATTTGATTTCCGCTGGTCAGATCGAGCGTCTGCAAAATTGCTTCGCGCATTATCTCATCCATCTTAACGCCCCGGTTCGGGACAGAGACTATCTCGTTGCTGTCCATCTTTGCGGAACTGAATCCCGGATGCATGCTCAAGAAGGCAAGGTGCTCAGGTTTTATCAGGCTATCCGTCTCGAGCAGCGCGATTCTCTCGATTCCATTCTTAAGCTCGCGAACATTTCCCGGCCATGAATATTTTTCGAGCGTCTTGACCGCATCAGGAGTAAAACCCTTGATAGATTTGCCGAACTTCTTATTGAGCTCTTCGAGAAAAGTGTTTGCGAGAAGGGCTATGTCTTCTGTTCTTTCGCGAAGCGATGGGACACGAATTTGCGCAATGTTGAGCCGGTAGAAAAGATCCTCACGGAACGTTCCCTTTTCGACCGCGCTCTTCAAGTTTTTGTTAGTAGCGGCAATTATCCTGACATCGACGGAGATTTCTTTTGCGCCGCCGAGCCTGTAAAATCTTTTCGTCTCTAACACTCGAAGAAGTTTCACCTGAAGCTCCTGCGTCAGTTCTCCGACTTCGTCGAGAAGGATCGTGCCACGATTGGCAATCTCAAATTTTCCCTGCCTCATCTTGTCCATCGCTCCGGTGAACGCACCTTTTTCGTAGCCGAAAAGTTCGCTCTCTGCAAGCTCTTTGGGAATTGCACCGCAGTTGATCGATATAAAGGGTCCATCGGAACGATCACTCTTCTCGTGAATCAGACGAGCTATTAATTCCTTGCCAGATCCACTTTCGCCGACAATTAACACCGTCGTGTCGGCTCGAGCAAGGCGTTCCGCTGCGTAAACCACTTTCCGAAGATTTTCGCTCTTGCCAACGATCGCATACTGACCGAACTTCTGCTGCATCTCATCCTTCAGAATCTCGTATCGACGTTCAAGATTCTTCCGGTCCAGAGTTTTGTTGATTAAGATTTCAAGCTGTTCAAGATCAAGCGGCTTTAGAACAAAATCCTCTGCGCCAAGTTTTATCGCACGCACCGCGCTGTTCACGTCCGAGAAAGCTGTAATCAAAACTACTGGTGTGCTGTTGTTATCCGAACGAAGCCTTTGAAGTATATCGAGTCCGGTTATTGAGCCTAAATAAAGGTCGAGAAGAACAATATCTGGCTGGAAATCCGATATCTGCTGAATCGCTTCTTCGCCTTTCAGGACGGAGAGAACTTCGTAACCATTTCTTGTGAGGACTGCGTTGAGAGAATTATTCAGAAGCTCGTCGTCATCGACAATTAATACTTTACTCGCCATTGCTAGCTTCTTCTTCTGAAGCGAATCATCACGGTAGTACCGGAGCCCGGTTTGCTTTCAAGACTCATGCTTCCATCGTTCAGCTCTAAGAGGCGATTCGATATCGACAACCCCATTCCCGTCGCTCCTTCTTTTGTAGAATAAAATGGTTCAACGGCAAGCTTCATGGCGTCTTCATCCATCCCGATTCCTGTATCCATTATTTTCAAAACGATTTCATTTGCGTCGTTGGAGTCTTCAAGCCTGAAAAGCAGTTTGCCGCCGTTTGGCATCGCGTCTATCGAGTTTTCCACTATATTCAGGATCGCGTGAAGAAGTTGAGACTTATCGGCGGTGACAACGTCGTCAGTCTCACTTTGTTCTATTTCCAGACTGATTCTAGATTTCTGGAGGGACGTCCTTGCAAGTCCTAATATCTCCGATAGGAGCATACCCAATCTGAGTTTCGATTTTGCCGGAGTCTGAGGCTGTGCAAAATTCATCGTCTCTCGCATAACTTTCTCGATCGATTTTACTCCAGCGAGCGCAGATTTGGTAAAATTCTTTTCGGGATGATCGTCTTTCATGCTCTTGTCCAGAATTTGCAAGTTCACCGAGATGACGTTCAGAGGATTACCAATTTCATGGACGAGCCCGTGGGAGAGTCTTCCAAGAGCGCGCAATTTGTCGAGGGCTATGAATCGTTCGAGCCATTCCTTCCTCCTCGTCACATTCCTGATTATGACGATGTATAGATTGTCCTCGGAGCCGGTCGATGAGCCGCTAATGTCCAAAAAAATCTTCGCCTTTTCGGTTTCATATTCGCTTTCAAACTGAACAGATTCTCCTCGAGAAATTTTCTCAAGGAGCAGTTCGCCAAACGGCTTGAGGTCGGTCAGGTGCTTTTGAGAGAGTCCTTTTTCGCTAAGCTTGATAATTTTTCTGGCGTGAATATTTGACTCGATGATCGTCCCGTTAACACGATCCACGAGGAGAATCCCATCGTTCGCCGACACGAAAAGCTGCCTGTATTTTCTTCGCTCGGCCTCGAGTTGCACATTCCGTTCGACGAGCTTACGATTGACAGCTTCGAGCTCCGACATTTTTGCTTCAAGCTTCCTGACGAGAACGGTATTGTAGCCTTTGAGATAATCTTGCTCTGGGATCTCCGTAAAACTTGATTTCTCCGGCTCGCTCAGCTTCGCCAGCAAATCCAATAGCCTATTGGGATTGGAAGTCTTCCTCAGCACCTCAGAAGCTCCCACACTCTTCGCAAACTGAACGTCTGCTTCATCCGTGTACTCACCAGTCAGAATGATCACAGGAAGATCCCGGTGCGCCTCATCTGCTCTGAGAGTTCTGCAAAGCACGAAGCCATCCATACGCGGCATCAGGGCATCAGAAACGACTACGTCGAACTCGACATTCTTCACCATGTCGAGAGCTTCCATTCCATCAGAAGCAGTATCGACTAAGTGTCCTTCAGCTCTCAAAACCTCCGCAAGAGCTACTCGATTTTCTTTTTCGTCATCTACTAATAGGATATGCATCAGTCAGTGAAATGTCAGGAAATATTTTAACTATCCCCGGACAAAATTGCAATTATATCCTCTTCGAACATTGAGATAGAAACCGTGGGGCATATGGCTCAAAATTACCGACCGAGGTCACTTTGACACACCACTATATTGCAAGCTAGTCAAAAGCTGCAATTCACTTCCGGTTTTGGCGAGTCGGAAATGGAGGACTATTCATCGAAGATAAAGGAGAGATGGTACCCAGCGTCAACTTTTCAAGAATTCTTCCACGATTTGGTTCATCTTTTCAAATTCAATGAGAAAGGCGTCATGGCCGTGAACCGATTGAATTTCAGTATAATCTGCCCCAGGAATCAGTTCAGATAACCCCTGCTGTTCAACTGCCGGATAAAGGATGTCGGAGCTTATTCCGATGCAATGCACCTTCGCCTTTATAGTGCCCAAGACATCGCGCAGTTTTCCCCGATCGCGGGCAATGTCGTGAAGATCCATCGCGCGAGTGATGTATATGTATGTGTTTGCATCGAATCTTTCCACTAATTTCACCCCTTGATAATGCAGGTAACTTTCTACCTGGAAAATATTTTTTGAATCAAAAAAATTCTTGCCGCCGTCTTCGTCAAATCTATCACGCTGGAATCTCATGGTAAACGATTCCGGACTTCGATAACTAAGCATCGCGATCATCCGGGCGAGCGCAAGCCCGCGAGATGGCTGACCATAAGGATAATAATTCCCATTCCGATAAGCCGGATCATTAAATATCGCCTGACGCGCCACCTCATTTAATCCAATGCCCCATGCTGTGTGGCTGGCACCGGTCGCAATCGGAACAACCCGCTTCACAAAATCCGGATACATCACTGCCCATTCGATTGCCTGCATGCCGCCCATAGAACCGCCGATTACAAGTTCAATTTTCTCAACCCCGAGCCACTCCAAGAGTCTTCTCTGAACTCGGACAATGTCGCGGATCGTCGTCAAGGGAAAAGAAGTTCCGTATTCTTTCAATGTACGGGGATTGATTGTCGAAGGACCGGTGGTGCCGTAGCATCCGACCAAAAAATTTGAACATACGATGAAGTGTCTTGTCGGATCCAAAGCCTTCCCATGTCCAATGATTCCATCCCACCAGCCCGGCACCTTTTCAGTTTCGTAATTGTAAAACGCCGCGTGGGCGCTTCCGGTCAGGGCGTGACACACGAGAATGCAGTTGGTCCCTTCGCTGTTCAATTCGCCATAAGTCTCATATGCGACGTTGACAGGGCCAAGCTCTGCCCCCGTCTCGAACCGAAAAGGCTCGGCTTCAGTGTAAAGCCGAACCTTCCGGGTTTTTACAATAGTTCGAGAAAGGGTTTCGATCATGCCTTCACGGTTTGTTTTACAGAATCTAAAGCTTCATCGAAATCGAAAATGATATCGTCAATGTGTTCTATTCCGACGGACACACGAACCATATCGGGAGTCACACCTGATGATAACTGCTCCTTTTCTGAAAGCTGCTGGTGCGTCGTTGTTGCAGGATGTATCGCAAGCGTCTTGGCGTCACCGACATTCGCGAGATGACTGGTCAGCTTCAGGCTGTTAATGAATTTCCGTCCAGCTTCCAGGCCTCCCTTGATTCCAAAGACGATGATGGAACTGAAGAGTCCATTCCTGAAATATTTCTTTGCGCGAGCATGATCCGGATGGTTTTCAAGACCCGGGTAAATGACCCAATCAACCAACGGATGACCCACTAAATGTTTCGCCAACTTCAAAGCGTTTTCGTTATGCCGCTCGACACGCAGCGAAAGAGTCTCGAGTCCCTGCGTGAACAAGAACGAGTTGAACGGACTGAGAGCCGGACCAATGTCGCGAAGCCCCTCTACTCTCGCTCGAATTATGAAAGCGATGTTTCCAAAAGGCGATGATGGTCCGAAGACTTCATAAAATTTCAATCCGTGGTAACCAGGACTCGGTTCGGTGAATATCGGAAATTTCCCATTTCCCCAGTCGAATTTTCCTGAATCGATGATCACGCCGCCTATTGAGGTCCCATGACCGCCAATCCACTTCGTCGCGGAGTGTACCACAATATCGGCGCCAAAATCGATCGGACGGCAGATATAACCGCCTGCACCGAACGTGTTGTCCACAACGAGCGGGATTTCTTTTGTGTGTGCCAATTTTGCAAGCGCTTCGAAATCGGGGATGTTCAACTTTGGATTTCCGATTGTTTCTATATAAAGAGCCTTCGTTTTATTATCGATCAGCTTTTCGAATGCTGACGCTTCGTCTCCTTCGGCGAACTTCACATCGATCCCGAGCCGCGGGAAGGTAACCTTGAATTGGTTATATGTGCCGCCGTAAAGATTTGAAGTCGAGACAATATTTTCTCCAGCCTGAGCAATCGTAGCCACCGTAAGAAATTGCGCGGCTTGACCGCTGCTCGTCGCCAATGCAGCTGCCCCTCCTTCGAGTGCCGCTATCCTCTGCTCAAAGACGTCGGTCGTTGGATTCATTATCCGCGTATAAATATTCCCGAACTGCTGAAGTCCGAATAAAGCTGCAGCATGTTCAGTACTATCGAAGACGTATGACGATGTCTGATAAATCGGAACAGCGCGCGATTTAGTCGTCGGGTCTGGCTTCTGGCCCGCATGAAGTTGGAGAGTTTCAAAACGATATTTCCTCTCCTTACCATTGGTGCTCATTTTATCTCCTTTTTTTATTTTTATTTTATTATTTCCTAAACAAAAAAACCTCTTCCTGCTGAGAAAGAAAGCAAGAAGAGGTTCTGATTCTTTGCTCATCTTCCCCATGCAGAATATCATGGGCAGGAATTAGCACCGGCCTCTCCGCAATTTGCAGAGACGGTTGCCAGGGTTTCTTTGGGCCTGATCCCTCCACCCTTCTTGATGAATTTAAAACTCGCTGTCCCGATTAGCTTCGGGCTCTCTTGAGAAAGAACTCATTTAATATAATAATATGGAAAGAAAAGTCAAGTATTCCTGAAAAAAAATCTTTGACCTCTTTCTTCGGTTTCACAAGGAAAACGTGGATTTCCCGCCCCATTTTATTAACTTCATTGCATGGAACTCACTGCCTACTTATCCGGCGGGATGGAATTTGCGGAGAACTATGGTGCCGATTGGCGAACTGAAATAAGCAATTGGCTCAGCCACAAATTGGATCATGCAGTATTCAATCCCGTAGAAGCAAGCAAGAAATTCCTTTCTGAGAAATACCCTGCCTCAGATTTTCGTCTGACCAAGATTGCTGATCTTAGTTTGCATAGGAAGATCGCGAAAGAAATTGTCAAATTAGACTGTCAGGAAATAATTCTGAAAAGCGATTACGTCATCTGCTATTATGATGAGAGTGCTCAGCGAGGTGCCGGCACGAAGGGTGAGCTTACCATCGCAGCGATATTTGATAAGCCAGTCTATTTCGTAATCGGGATGGAGGCAGAAAAAATTCCGAGCTGGGTGCTTGGTTGTGCAGATGAGATCTTCAGCGATTTTACCGCATTGAAGAATTTTCTTTTAGGGAAATTTTCAAATTGACTTTGTGAAGTTTATCCTTCATTACTTCAGCACCATGATCTTGCTGGATTTAACAAACGAGCGCGAACTAGATACGGCCCTCAGTCTCACAAAATAGACGCCGCTTGCTAGATTGTTCGCAGGCAAAGAAAGTTTATAATTGCCCGCAGAATAAGGCCTATCTGTCAAAGTAATAACCTTCCGACCAATTACATCAAACACTTCCACGGTCACTTGGCATTGCTCAGTCAGATCGAAAGAAATGGTAGTACTTGGATTGGACGGATTGGGAAAAGGATTGGGATAACTTTGATTGAGTTCTGCAAGCGTTGGAATCGTCGGCGGCAAGACGACATGAGTCTCAGATTCATAAACTTCTTTCGCGACTCTAGCCGCCGTTTCTAAATCGCTAAGTGTATCTCCCGCTACCATGGCGAAAGTCAGTATAGTGTCCGAATGCGGTTGTATGGACACTGGTCCTCCGGACGTAACCATAGAAATATCAGCAGGGCCAACCTTAGTGATGCCTGTTTCACCAGTTAGTGCGTTCCACTTTCTCAACTTGGAGAACCCGGTGTTAGCTCCAGTGTTCGGATCATCGTTGTTGATCCCGGTGTAGTGTGGACTTCCACCGTAAATCAAAGCACATCCGACATAAGTTCTCTTGCCTCGACTCGAATCGTATGCATATCCAAGTTGGTAAGGGCCATCATAGGCAGCTACATCTACGTAAGGACTAATGTCCCAGTCGAGGTATATTCCGCCGTAGAAATTGTCGATCACAGATGAGTTGAGGTTGTTTATTTTGTATTCCAGGATGACAAAGTTACCGGTGGAATCCCTTTCGTAAGAATAGGTGTGAAGGGAGATATTGATTCCGAGTCTATTGACAGTTGCATTACTATCATTAAATCCGGTCATCGCTTCCTGATCCGCAATTGTACCCGGCGTTTTAACCTGAACCAATCCATCTCTCCTGAAATCGGCGGATTCTTCCAGTCCAGAGGAATCACGAGCCGCATCGACTTCTTTAATGGCGGATGCTCCTGCCATGAACGCGCCTTCGAAGAGAAGGCTGTCATTGTCCGGTTTGTAAATGAACCCCAATCCCTGAGTGTTGTTTGGATAATCGTTGAAACCGATATTCCCCTGTGCTGTAATCGTTGTTGCAATGTTATTCAGACTCAATTGGTTAAACGTCGGATCTAATATTACTGAGAATCCCTTGTAGTCGCTATAGCTGCCGTCTTTCATCAAAACCACAAACTGAGCGACATGACCAGCCGGAACACCGTTATTCACTTTAAAGGTCAAAGGATTTTTCCTCAAATCCCAGCTTCCTTTAGCTGCTAATGCTCCGACAGAAACGTTTCCATTTACAATTGTCACATAAGGGTCGTTAGTTGTAAGTGTCACCTGCAAGTTCGATGTCGGTACAAGCCAATCGGTAAATGTCCCGAAAATCTGGATAGTCTCTCCATCGGTAAACGTACCATCATTGTTTCCGTAAGCAGAATCGCTTAACACCATGTCACTCAATTCGACCCCTGGCGATGAAACTGTCACCGCCCGGTAGGCATTAACTCTTCCGAACCCTATTTGGTGAACCAAGCCAGGATTGAGGGAGTCTATATCGTCCGCGCTGACTCTGACTTGCTCCAACACTTGTTGCGGTGTGTATTCGGGATGCTGGCTTACAACGAGAGCCGCCACACCAGCCGCACACGGAGACGCCATGGACGTACCGCTAAGAGATACATATTGATTTGTTCCCCATGTTGACACAATACTCAGACCAGGAGCTGATACGGATATGTTATAACTGACATTTGTAAAATAGGTGGCGGCATCGTTTGCATCTGTCGCAGCGACGGAAAGTACGTTATCATAATACGCTGGGGTAAAAAATTCAGCTGAATGGTCAT
This sequence comes from uncultured Bacteroidota bacterium, assembly GCA_963703215.1. Taxonomy (GTDB): domain Bacteria; phylum Bacteroidota; class Ignavibacteria; order Kryptoniales; family JAKASW01; genus JAKASW01. The sequence goes on from OY969800.1 coordinate 471,854, forward strand.
CGTTGCCAGCGGCGGCAACGACGAGCGCTCCTTTCGTGGTCGCGTAATCAATTACATCCTGTTCGTATTGTGAATATCCTGGTCCACCCCAGCTACAGTTTATGACGCGAGCGCCGTTATCCGCAGCGTAGATAATCCCTTCAAAACCATAAACTATGTACGGCTCACCACCTGGGTCGAGGTAATTTGCCTGTGATGTTTTCACCGCCATAATCCTACATTTGGGCGCGACACCAGCGATTCCAATATTATTATTAGAAATAGCTGCAACAATTCCAGCGACATGCGTACCGTGGGCGGGAAAGTCTTCCTGCGGATTGTTATCTGGGGTGGGGGTATAATTGCCATTGCTACTGCCCCCATCACCACCGAAATCCCATCCGATCGAGTCAGCAGGATAGTTAGTATCAGTTTGCCAATGTGGATTGTGCCAGATATTTCCGTACAAATCGGGATGCATCCAATCGACACCTGTATCCACGATCCCAACCGGCACAGTGGAATCACCCTGGGTGTAGTCCCATGCCTGGAAAGCTTGAATCTGGTTCAAAGCATACTGTTGGGAAAGCAGTGAATCGTTTGGAGTGAAATTGACTCTGTAAATGTAATGAGGTTCGGCGTAAACAACATCAGGGTTCTTCAACAATGTCTGTGCCATCATAGCCGGCGTAACGGTGCCAGAATAATTTACGAGATAGATGTCTCCCAAAATCTCAGATGACTTATCCAATTTCATCCTGGTAGCTCCCGCGAGTGATTCTACAGACTGCGGATTAGCCTCTTTCAGAATTTTTCCTTCAAGCTCAGGGACATTAAAGAGTTCCTGAACACTGGGAACGATCCCTGACTTTAATCTGATTACCACCACTCCAGGAAGTGCCAATTTATTCGGACTAATTCCGACTCCCCGCCGATTTGTAACACCTTGAACTCCAGACTTCGCCGCCGCATACGCATTTATGAAGTCCAGCGAAACAAAGATCATGAGAAACAGGACAGATTTGATCTTCCATGATGTATCAAATCGCTTGATTGGCATTCCCTGGATGTTCTTTCTCATCAAATCCCTCAACTGAAACCTACTTGATAAAACCATTTGTCAAAATGTAGAATGGAGCTTGCTATTATTCAACAAACAAAAAGGGCCGTAAGGTTCAACAACCGAACAGCCCTAATGTTTAGATGAACGAAACCGTCAAATGGTTATTCCCAGACCGGCATTCACGGCGTTAACGGATCCTAAATTATAGTCGGCATTTATCGTCAGCGGACCAAGACCCAGATTCAGACCAACGAGCGCTCTGAATTTGTTCTTCCCACTGAGCGAAAATGAAATCGACTGCGGACTCTGTCCAGATGGAGTGAAAGTATAGTTTATGTCAACCTTTGAGCTTTCCACTTGAAGCCCGCCATACAGTGTTATGATAGCGAATGTCTTGCTCACTTCCAGGTTTGCAGCGAACGTCGATGCTTTGAACACATTGTTCCCCGCCGTGTCCTTTATCGAGAAATTCTGGAAACCAAGCTGTACCGCTATATCGATAGGGATCAATGGGATGTACTGGCTGATGCTGTGCCTTAGTCCCCAGCCGAACAATTGCAATTTTCCATAATTCGAAATCTTTATTGGGGGCAGCCATCGTACCATCACGTCTGTCCCGAATAGACTTCCCAAACCAAGCTGCGGTATCGGAAGCGGTGCCATGCTCGTGTTCACAAGACCACCGATTGTCGATGTTGATATTGAGTCTTGAGGATAATTATCGGGTGTCACCTTCAAGGTTCCAGCTTGTTTGCTTCCAAAAATTGTTGGCGCGCCTGTCACCGTGAAGGTCGCGGAGTCAGGGACTCCAAGGATCTGGGTTGTACCTCGATAAGTCAGATCAAATGTCTTATCGGAACTTGAAATTAGAGTATTACCAACTTGAACACCCACATACAGATTCAATCCGAACGGCAGCATCCCGCCGACGTGAGCTGTGTGAAATAATCCGGAATTCAAATCCATCCCGAAAGCATTGACAGCCGGGGCAACATAAGCTTCCCCATATGGCTGTGCCACCTTACCGAGAGTGCTTCCAAGATCTTGTGCATTGCCAAGACTTGACGCCGCAAGCACCATCAACACAGACAGAATTAGATTACGCATTTCTCCTCCGTTTTTTAAAAGTTAACTCGTGCTGGAATATTTTCTTGTGCAGTAAATCAAATGTGTCATATTTCGATTCAGAGTCACCTTATCGCCATCCTGAGACGGTTTGTTACTTCATCAATTTCGCCAATCCCATCGACCTCGACAAGCATCTTTTTTGTGCCATAATAAATTTTGACGGGTTTTGTCTGACTCCGATAGACTTCAAATCGTCTTTCAATCGTCTCTCGCTTATCGTCGTCACGCTGATAGACTTCTCCGCCGCATTTCTTGCACTTCGAATCATCGAGCTTATCGACAAGCAAATTGAAAATGGACCCGCAATTTCGGCAGACTCTTCTCGAAGTCAAACGATTCATCAAGACTTCCTTATCGACTTCCATGCTCAACACCCGGTCCACTTCGATCGCCAATTTGTCGAAGACTTTATCGAGCGCCTCGGCTTGAGGAAGAGTCCGTGGAAAACCGTCCAATATAAAGCCGTTCTTGGCGTCGCTTTCCTTCAATCTATCCTGGATGATTCCGATAACCACTTCATCCGGGACAAGTTCGCCGCGATCCATGAAAGCCTTTGCTTTCTTGCCCAGTTCGGTGCCGCGTGCGACAGCTTCACGAAGTATGTCGCCTGTCGCGATGTGGACGATCTTCAAATCTTTCGAAAGAATTTTTGCTTGGGTTCCCTTGCCAACCCCTGGAGGTCCAAATAAAATTATTCTCATTCAACTGCCCTTGGTTTCTTACGCCTGGTTAAGTTTTTCGCTGCAAGCTGGCCGCATGCACCATCGATATCTTCACCAGCATTGGAACGCACAAACACGGTGATTCCATTCCCGCGAAGCTCATTCGCAAAATCTTCGATGCGGCGGCTCGGTCTTAGTTTAAGTGATGCGGGGTCAACCTGCAAGCCTAAATTGCTCAAATGATCGAGCGGATGATAGTGTAATAGGTTTATCTTCAACGGAATACCACGGGAAAGCTTCACGAGTTTTGCGATATCTTCGTCGGAGTCGTTCAGTCCGTCAAACAAAATGTACTCAAAAGTAATCCTGTCATGTCTTTTGCGAGCAAAATCTTTTGCGGCTTCGAGTACCTTTTCGACATTATATTTTTTGTTTATCGGCATCAAAAGGTTGCGGACACCGTCGTTCAAGCTATGAAGCGAAATTGCAAGTCGGAATTTTATCGCATCATCGGCGAATAGCGAGATCTTGTCGGCGATTCCCGCCGTCGACACGGTTATTCCCTTTGCCCTGATGTTCATCGATCTGTCGTCAGTCAAAATTCTTATCGAATTTAAGACTGCTTCATGATTCAAGAGAGGTTCGCCCATCCCCATGAAGACGATATTCGTAATTCGCTTTTTTCCATGGCGCTGTGCAATGACAATCTGCGAGATAATTTCACCAACGGTTAGGTTTCTGTTAAAGTTCATCGCACCCGTCGCACAAAATTTACAGTCGAGCGGGCAGCCAACTTGAGTTGAGACACAGACTGTCTGTCTTTCGGAACCCTGCTCATCGGGCGATTTCTCTTTCGGGATCAAGACAGTTTCGATTTTGTTTTCATCATCAAGCTGCAGGAGGAACTTTGTTGTTCCATCAAACTGAGACTCGTTTACCCCGACAACTTGCAGATGCTTTATTTCTGCGATCTCGGATAATTTTGAACGCAGCGATCTTGTAAAGCCTGTTATCGGATCGAAGTTTTCTATTTGTTTTTGATAAAGCCATCCGAAAATTTGCTTCCCCCGATAGGGTTTTTCTCCTATTCCCGCGAAAAATTCTTGAAGCTCTTGTTCTGTTTTACCGAACAGATTAATTTTCCGGAAAGTCGCTAGTGCCATCAGTCCGGCGTTTCTTCAGGCTTTCGGCTATCACCTTGCCGTGTTCCCGTCCATTCTCGATAAAAATCTTGTTGCAGTCGTAACCGGCAATTATTGAACCCGCCACGAATACTCCCCTGACATTAGTCTCCAAAGTATTTGGATCATGGCTTGGTACGCCGGTCTTCTCATCGACATCGATTCCGACGTCCCTCAGGAAATTGACCGCAGGATGATAACCGGTCAGAGCATAAACAAAGTCGTTCGCTATCTCTTCCCGCTTTCCGTTCCGGTCGAAAGTTATCTTACCAGGCTTTATCTCCAAAACGCGAGAGTTGAAGTGTGCCATGATCTCGCCGTTCTTCACGCGGTTCTCGATGTCGGGAAGTATCCAATATTTTATGCTCTTTCCAAATGATTCTCCACGGTGAAAGATTGCTACGTTGACGCCATGTCTGAACAAATCCAATGCTGCTTCCACTGCACTATTCTTCCCGCCGATCACGGCAACCTTCTGACCGAAGTGGACACTTGGTTCTCTGTAGTAATGTGAAACATTTGGAAGGTCTTCGCCGGGAACATTGAGCATGTTCGGATTATCATAGAAACCTGTTGCAACAATGATATTTTCTGCGAACACGAAACTCAATTGCGAGGAGATGACGTTTTTAATTTCGACCCTGAAATGTCTGCTGACATTCGAATCGCTTATTACCGAAAGTACTTTTGAGTTTCCCCTGAATTCAACCCCATTAGATCTTGCGACACGGGCGTAATAACTCACAACTTCGGAGCGAGTCGGATGAGGTGCGCTTGATATGAAAGGGACTCCGGCAATTTCGAGAAGTTCCACAGTCGAGAAGAATATCATACCGGACGGAAAATTTTGAATTGAATTTACTATGCTGCCTTTCTCTATGTTAAGAACAGAAAAGCCTTTTTTCTTCGCTTCGATTGCAGCCGAGAGACCTGCAGGTCCCGCGCCGATTACTATTGCATCATACCTCAAACTAATACCTCGATTCTAAATCCAAAACAGATTTGAATATTAAATATTCTCCGGCGGACTCTTCCGAGCAAGGGCAAATAAACCACTCGACCTATAACAAGGACCGTTGTACTCTGAAATAGAGATTTTATTTCAGTTGGAGATCCGATTTTTGAATCTATTTGGGGCTTAAGATTTAGTGCTTGGGATTTTTCTCTGTCTATCTTTTGAGCTGGCGGTGGGATTTGAACCCACGACCTGCGGTTTACGAAACCGCTGCTCTACCGCTGAGCTACACCAGCAACAACGCAAATCAAATCGATTGATTGTTGCTGTAAAATATAGCTTTTCCCTCTGGAACTTTCAATTTCTAATCGAAAATAGCCATGCTGCGTATGCAAGTTCATTGCAAACGAATTCATCCAAGGGTAAATTGAAAGGTGAGAGAGAAGAAGGTTCATATAATCACCTTAGGTTGTCCTAAGAACCAGGTTGACAGCGAAGTACTCTCTTGGCAGCTAAAGGCAAATGGATATTCACTTGCCGACTCTCTTGACTCTGCGGACGTTGCAGTCATCAACACTTGCGGATTCATCGATGCGGCAAAACAGGAATCCATCGAGACGATTCTCCACGTCACTCAGCACAAAGGCATCGGTAATTTAAAGAAAGTTGTCGTCACCGGCTGTCTCGTCGAACGGTATAAGAAAGAATTGCGAGAAGGCTTGAATGAAGTCGATGCCTTTTACGGCACAAACGATTTGTCCAACATCTTAGTAGATTTCGGTGCTGAATATAAATACGAGATGGTTGGCGAACGCGTACTCTCTTCTCCAAGTCACTACGCATATTTGAAAATTTCTGAAGGCTGCGACAATCCGTGTTCGTTCTGCGCAATCCCCCTGATGCGTGGCAAACATGTTTCTAAATCATTCGAGCAGATCATCCATGAAGCCAAACTCCTTGCGGATAAAGGAGTAAAAGAACTAATTGTCATCGGACAAGATACCACATATTATGGATTGGACATTTACGGGAATCGGGAACTCCCAAGGCTTATGTCAAAGTTGAATGAAGTAAGTGGCATAGAATGGATACGACTAATGTACGCTTATCCTGCAAAGTTTCCCGAAGAGTTATTAGACGTTATGAGCGAAAGTGACAAAATCTGCAAGTACATCGACATTCCAATTCAGCATATCTCGGATAATGTACTCAAATCCATGAGGCGCGGCATTACGCGGCGAAAACTAGAAGAACTCCTCTTCAAAATCCGTGAAAAAGTGTCCGGTGTGGCAATCAGAACAACTTTGATAGTCGGCTATCCTGGAGAAGGGGAAAAAGAATTCGAGGAGCTGCTGAAGTTCGTTAACGAATTCAAATTCGATAGACTCGGTGCATTCACTTACTCAGAGGAAGATGGAACGACGGCTTCAATCCTCGGCGATCCAGTTCCTGCTGAAGAGAAAGAAAGACGCCATGCGGCCATCGTGGAATCGCAGAGAGAAATAATCGAAGAAGTTAATGGCAGGAAAATTGGAAAGAGTCAGCGGGTACTTGTAGACAGAAATGAAGGTGGCGACTGTATTGGCAGGACAAGCCACGATGCCCCGGAAATCGACTCCGAAGTCATCTTCAGCTCAGAAAACCACCCTGGAGATTTCGTGGATGTCTTGATCCATGATGCACGCGAGCACGATCTGTATGGCACACTCAACAAAATAGGCTGACGATGGATAGAAGAATCTTGCCCCTCTGCTTATTTTTATCTCTTCCTGCGATCGCACAGGTCGAAATGCAGCAGTCTTACTCCTACGGCTTGCCGCATTTTTATTTTGACGCGCTCAATTTCAAAGCCGACCAAGGCAAAAGCAGGCTGGATTTTTACTTCCAGATTCCATACGATGAAATACAGTTCACCAAACAGGGAAACGAATTCAAAAGCTCGTATGAGATTTCTTTACAGTTGATCGACGAGGAAGGAAACTCTGCACTTGAACAGACGTGGGACGTCAGACCCGCATGCCAGAGCTTCGACGAAACGACAAGTCGGTCGATCTTTTCTTCTTCCGAAAGGCAAATTATCGTGCCGCCGGGAAATTATACTCTTCAGGTCACCGTGGCTGACTCGGAGACCAAGAGATCCTTCATGGAAAAGCGTGCATTCACCGCAAGGGACTATGCGTCTTCTTCAGCTTCAATATCCGATATTATGCTTCTCAAGAGCTCCTCTTTCTCGGGCGGAAAGAAGATAATAATCCCGAATGTCGATGGGAATGTTATCTCACGCAGCGATTCATTTCCAATTTTTTACGAAGTGGATTTCCCGGCAGCAATCGATTCGGTATTCGAGACGACCGAAGTTTCTAATATGAAGAAGGAACTCGTTTTTTCCAATTCAAAGTGGATTACGGGGACTGACAAAACCAAAAGGGTCATCGACGAAATCCCAAAGGATTCGGTACCAATGGGCGTCTACAAATTGAGTGTCAGCTTGCATGAGTCAGCCGACAAAAACGCACATGCGACGGCAATCGCTTCGCGGCTTTTTTCCATCCATTTCCCGGATTTGCCAATTACTATCCTGAATCTCGATGGCGCAGCGGAGGAAATGCTGTACGTTGCAAGGGCGAGCACCATAGACAGCATAAAGAATGCGCTTGACCCGTTCACAAAAGAAAAAATCTTCTTGAATTTCTGGCAGAATTACAGTCCGAACCGGACTTCGAGTATAAACCCGATGATGAATTTATACTTTAACCGTGTCGCTTACGCAAACGAGCACTTCACTCATTACCTCAAGGGTTGGAAAACCGACATGGGCATGATCTATATTCTATTCGGCCCACCTAACAGCGTGGATCGTCACCCGTTCGAAGTTGACACCAAGCCCTACGAGGTTTGGGATTACTATCAGAGAAATCGAGAATTTGTTTTCATGGACGAGACTGGCTTCGGAGATTACCGGCTGCTTACTCCTCTTTCGGATGTTTACTCACCACCTTACGGACCGGATTTCATTGGGAAGTGACAGTCTTAATCCGCTAAAAATCCTATTCATCTGGCACCACCATCAACCTTATTACAAAACCGGAGGTACTTTCCTCATGCCGTGGGTAAGGATGCATGGCATCAAAGATTACTGGGACATGGTGCGGATCTTAGACGACTTCCCTAAAATAAAACAGACTTTCAATTTCACACCTTCTCTTCTCGAACAAATTCAGGAATACCTTCAGGACGGAATAACGGATACCGCCTACGACTTATCCTTGAAGAACCCGGACTCATTTACTGAAGACGACAGATTTCAAGCGTTGAAGACGTTTTTTCTCGCGAATCCGGAACGAATGGTCAAGCGTTATCCGCGCTACGCGGAACTTCTGGGGAAACTCGGTGCCGCCAGGAGCGACGACGAGATGAAGAGGTCGATTCCGTCCTTTTCAGCTCAAGACCTGCGGGATTTGCAGGTCTGGTGGAATTTGTCATGGGTTGGAGAGTATTCTCGTTTTGACCCTCCATTCAAATATTATCTGGACAAGCAGAGAAATTTCACGGAAGAAGAAAAGTCCAGCTTATTGAAATCCCAGTTCAGCATTTTGCATAAGATCATACCCCATCACATTAAAGCGATGGATAGAGGCCAGATTGAAATCAGTGTATCTCCTTTTTACCATCCGATTTTGCCGCTTCTCTGCGACACCGACTCAGCGAAAGAAGCAAATCCGGATACGATACTTCCGAAGAATCGCTTTAGACATCCTGAAGATGCAATTTACCAGATAAATTCAGGATTAGACTACGCAAAGGAAACGTTTAATTTCCGTCTAAAGGGAATGTGGCCTAGCGAAGGTTCACTCAGCGACGCTGCCTTGAACATAATGATAAAAAGTAAAATTAGCTGGACTGCAACAGACGAGTTAAATTTACAAAAATCTCTTTTGAAAGCTGGAAAGAAAGTTAGCAGCGATTTCATAGAAAAATATTTTGCTTATAGTTTCAGCAACGGGGGTGATTCTATAAGAATTTTTTTTCGAGATCATAACCTATCCGACCTGATCGGCTTTACATATTCTCAATGGAGCCCGGACGCAGCGGCAAACGATTTTGTCTCACGGCTGCTGAATATCCGGGATTTAATCCAAAAACGATTCGACGAATCGGCGCTGGACTATGCTGTTGTCCCAATAATTCTCGATGGCGAAAATGCCTGGGAATTCTATCAGAGTGACGGAAAAGATTTTCTAAGAACTCTTTATTACAAGCTGGCGAATGAGCCGCGAATACGAACGGTACTTCCCTCCGATGTCAGAGCGAAACGCAGCAATTCTTTGGAACACATTGTGCCGGGCTCGTGGATAAATGGTGATTTCAAAATATGGATTGGCCACCCCGAAGACAACAAAGCATGGGATTTCCTTTCTCAGGCTCGTGACACTTTTGAAAAAATGTCTAAAAAGAAATCCGCGCCTGCAAGATCCATGGCTCATAAAGAACTCATGATTGCCGAGGGATCAGACTGGTGTTGGTGGTATGGCGACGAACATAGATCTCCTCAGGCAAATCAGTTCGACAGTCTCTTCAGATACCACGTAAAGCAAGTCTACGACTTGCTTGGAGCAAAACCACCACCCCAGCTCGACGAACCCATAAAGAAAAAGGCTGAGCAATTTTACCGTCAACCCACCAGAATGATTTCTCCAAAGTTAGGCACTCCTGACAAGGAATGGGATGGTGCAGGCTTCCTTGAAGAGATGAGCGGTGCGATGCAGAAAACGGAAACCTTCGTTAAGCGCCTTTACTTTGGTAATGATTCGAGAAACATCTATCTACAAATTGAGCCGGCTCAGAAAATATTTGATCGCAAAATCGTGATAGATTTTTTGTCTGGTCCTAAATTCGCGATTGAGATCGGGAGGGACTTCGTTTTCCGATCGGAGAATGTACCGAGGAACTTCGAGTTTGGCGGATATTATTTTATAGGCGAAACCATACAACTTGCGATCAAAATCGGAGAGGCAGAACTCACTGAGGTTGCCTTGACTGTTTCGATTTACGATAACAACAGCCTTATAGAATCATTTCCGAACCAGGAAGTTGCCAAGTTCAGAATCGTTCAGTAGCTCCTCACTGTAACAGAACCCAGTCCGGAATCAATGTGCAACCTCAGCTGTGGTCCGGTCTTGACACTTGAACGATATTCGCCCTCACCCTGCGCATAAAATCCGGACACATCGACGCTGTTTAGAAAACTTGATGGTGCAACTATGATGGTATTAGTACCGGAAGGAATAGAAATTTCCACTGACCCTAAACCCGTTTTCACGTGGACAGAACAATCCTCTTGAAGTTTACCTCCGAAATCCATTTTGACAGATCCTAAACCGCCATTGAACTCTACGTTGCGTGCATGTGCATTTGCTAATTTATCTACCGTTACGCTCGAGACTCCGGTCTTAATTTGCAAGTTTTCACAATCAATCTGATTCGGCGAAGAAAATTTCAGATTGAAATCGCATACGCCTGTCTCAAAGGTCGCGTTCGAAATCTCCATCCCACCCAAATCGACATCGGCATCACACACTCCAAAGTTCATCGTCAATGAAACTGGGACTGAATTTGCAAGCTCAATGATCGCCGTGTCCTTATTGTCATGGATGTTGAACCATGGGAAGTGGCTTCCGCTCTTCTTCTGATTGGAAAAATGGAAAACGCCCTTATCGCCTTCCACATCATAATCAAGAATTGGAACTTTCTCATCCTCAGAATAACTGCAATAGACTCGGAACGCCTTTTCAGTATTGCTAACTCTCTTCAGTCTCAAATCGACGGTCCCTATGCTTATTATTGCCTCCAACGACTTCACGCTGTTTAGATTTTCTTCGGTGTCCAGCGCTTTCTGGCAAAATGCCGAAGAAAACAGGAGCAACAGAGCCAAAATGGTTTTCATAGCACTTTCATATACGAGAGGCAAAACAATAAGTTTCAATAATGCTTGATTTTATCTCTTAAGGATTTGTACATCATCTCCCTCGCCCGGAAAAGCTGCACTTTTATCGTATTTACCGGGAGTCCCGTCTTCTTTGCAATTTCCTCATAACTCAACTCTTCCTGGTGCCTCAAGACAATGACCTCTCGGTATTTCTTGGGAAGAGATTCTATTGCCTGGCGAATCAGCCGGGACTTCTGTTCGCGGAGTAAGTTCAAATCAGGCTCATAAGTGGAATCAGGGATTTCATATCCCATCTCGCCATCTTCAGTCTTCAACTGGTCGTCGATGGAGTAGACTCTAAGCCTCTTCTTCCTGATGTAGTCTATGCAATGATTATTGGTGATCTTGAACAGCCATGATGCAAATTGATGCTCATAATCGAAATCGTTAAGATGCTGGAACGCCTTGATGAACACCTCCTGCGTGAGGTCTTCAAGCTGATTCCTGTCTCTCACCAACTTATAGACAATTTGTGCTACAGGATTCTTATATCTTTTTATGATATTCTTAAAAGCCTTTTCGTCTCCGCCGATGGCGCGCTTGACGAGGACAGAGTCCTCTTCCGCCCTGCGTTGACGTTCTTCTTCTTTCATCCGATCTTATTTTCTCCGACGCTCTTCGTAGTACTCGACCCCAAGGTGCGTGATCAGTTCTTCGCCCATGATATATCGAAGGAAATTCTTCAATTTTGTCAATTGGATAAACAGATCATGCTCTGGATAAATCTTCGAAGCACACATGGGGCTCTTGAAATAAAATGAAAGCCACTCTTGAATGCCCGATAAATTCGCGCGCTGTGCGAGATCCATGAAGAGAACGAGATCGAGCAAGATTGGGGCTGCAAGAATCGAATCACGGCAAAGAAAATTCACCTTGATCTGCATCGGGTATCCAAGCCATCCGAAGATATCTATGTTATCCCAGCTCTCTTTGTTGTCGCCCCGAGGAGGATAATAATTTATTCTGACCTTATGATAAAAATCGGAATAAAGGTTCGGATAGAGATGGGGCTGCAGAATATATTCAAGGACTGAGAGTTTGCTCACTTCCTTCGTCTTGAATGAGCCCGGCTCATCGAGCACTTCGCCATCCTGGTTGCCTAAAATATTTGTGGAAAACCATCCATTCAGTCCAAGGGCGCGGGCCTTCAGCATCGGAGCAAGAACTGTTTTCAATAAAGTCTGACCCGTCTTAAAATCCTTCCCTGCAATTGGCACAGCTTGCTTCTTCGCAAGATCGATGATTGCCGGTATATCGACTGTTAAGTTCGGTGCTCCGTTCGCAAATGGAATTCCTTCCTTCAAAGCGGCATAGGCATAAATCATACTTGGAGAGATATTGGGGTCATTCTTCGCCAATCCTTTCTCGAATGCCGGAATATTCTGGTGGACCCTACTCTCTTCGATGAACACTTCGGTGCTCCCGCACCAGACCATCACACTCCTCGATGAGTGGTGCTTCTTTAGAGTGCTGTTGAATATCTTCCCGCAATTTTTCCGCAAGCTCCATCTTCGACTTCGCTTTCTTCACGAATTTCGGGTTGAGCCGCTTAACATACTCTTTCTCGAAAACGGCGGGCATCAACTCGATGTCCTGCAAAAAATCTTTCGTCAATTTGATGTCTTGTGAGCTAAGCACTCCAGCTTTTCTTGCTGCATCGAGAGCGGTTCCACCAAATACATCCCACCCGGCGAACTTCAAATCCTCCAGATCGGCCAGCGGAACCAAATCCTTTATCAATGGGCTCCGCTTTTCAGTTCTTTTACCAAGACGGATCGTACCCATTTGTGTCAGCGAACCAATCGGCTGATTCAGCCCTTTCCTTACGAGCTCGACGCCGGCAATAAAAGTTGTCGCAACCGCACCTACACCCGGCAAAAATACAGTAAGGGGTCCTGACGGTTTATCGATTTTCTTCTTTGAACTGTCTGTAGACATAGTACAATCTTTCAATTGCTGTGAAGTTAGTGAGGAATGCTAGTAGCACGACGGCGGCCGCCGTAGCAAACGGCGGGTGATTGAAGTCGGTCCCAAAAAGATCGGTGATCACCGGACCAAATATTCTCTCGAACCAATTGTCAAAAATATTGAGAAGGAGTCCGAGTCCAAGGATCACGACCCGTTCCTGGCGACGTGCCAATCCGACATTTGCCTTAAAGCCAAGCGTCTCTGCTCGGGCACGGATGTAACTCACCATTATCGATCCGCCGATGGCAAAGACTGCCGCAACAGAAGTGAAATAAAAACGGTGACCTATCAAATAGATTCCAAGGCCAAAAAAAACCGCGACTTCCGAATACCTGTCGATGGTGGAGTCATAGACTGCACCAAATCGTGTCACACGTCCCGGTCCTTCTGGCGACCGCGCCATCTATCATGTCGAACAGCCCGCTGATTAGAACTAGAATTCCACCGGTAACTAATTTCCCGTTGGCAATTTCATAAGCGGAGAATATGCTTAGGATGAAACCCAGAGTCGTTAGCCAGTTCGGATTGGCATTTCTTGATCCAAGCAACTCAGCAAGCGGCTCAAGTACCTGCTTGAATGAGTTTTCGACCCTCGATGGTATGAGGCTTCTCAATTTTCCGCGCCTTCCACGATGATGACAAATTCACCTCTCTTCTCCGACTTGTCAATGAGATCCAATATTTGCAATAGCGTACCACGATAGAAACTCTCATGTATTTTCGTAAGCTCCCTTGCAACCACACACTTTCTGTCACCTAAGCAACTGCCCAATTCTTTAAGGGTCTTTTCAATTCTATGCGGAGACTCGTAGAAAACTATCGTCCGCTGTTCGTTAGAGAGCGATCGCAGTTTAGTCTGCCGTCCTTTTTTCAACGGAAGAAAACCTTCAAAGAGAAATCGGTCAGTTCTCAAGCCACTCGCAGATAATGCTGCGACAAATGCTGTCGGACCGGGTATCGGAATGACTTCTACGTTTGATTCAATTGCATCGCGTACCAATGTGTAGCCTGGGTCCGAAATTCCTGGCGTACCTGCATCTGTAATCAAGGCCACGCTCAATCCGCTCAATATTTTACCGATAATTTCGCCAGTGCGACCAAAACTGCTGTGACTGTGAAAACTCATCATTGGTTTCAATATCCCCAAATGCCTCAGCAAAACCGAACTTGTGCGAGTATCCTCAGCGGCAATGAAGTCAACGGTCTCCAAGGTCTCAATTGCACGGACAGTGATGTCGGAAAGGTTTCCGATGGGGGTAGCGACAACGAAGAGCTTACCCGACAACTTTCTTACTCCCCCGGGAGCACGTCAGGCACTATGCTCCCCAATCTCTCAAGTACCTGAAATCGATATTTATTGTCCTGTGACCCACCTTAGCAATAATTGGAGGACGACGCTTGAACTGGCTCCTCACAATTTTTCCATAGAGATCTTTTACCATTTGAGCAGGATGACCAAGATTAACGACCTGTTCGACTTTCATCTTTTGATCCACAAGGAGGTAAAGGACTTTGTCGATTTCTTGATATGTGTAGCCCAATTCACCTTCGTCGGTCTGGCCGACCCACAAATCAGCGGTTGGTTTCTTCTTCAGGATTTTCTCAGGCACTCCCACAAACCTTGCCAACTGCCAAACTTGCGTCTTGTACAAATCTCCAATTGGATTTATTGCGTGGGCCATATCGCCAAAAAGAGTCCCATATCCAAGAAGCAACTCCGTTTTGTTACTTGTGCCAAGAACCAACGCGTTGTCGCGCGCGGAAATATCGTACAAAACAACCATGCGGATCCGGGCAAGGATATTTCCCGCTCGAAGTTTCGAAATCTTTTGATCGCAGGCAATCAAAGGATCAGCAGAAGAACTGATGTCGATAATCTCTGTCCTCAAACCAAATTTATCTGCGAGGAGGTTGGCATCATGGACGCTGTCTTTCGAGGAGGATTTATACGGAAGAATCACACACAGCAAATTCTCTTTCCCGATTGCCTCTGACGCAAGAGCAGCAGAAAGTGCAGAGTCGACTCCGCCCGACAAACCAACAACTAGCTTTTTATATCCTACTTTTTCGGTTTCATCTTTTATGAATCGAACAAGAAGCTCTTTAACCAGCTTCGAATTAATTTTCAGATCATTGACTTGGGTTTCCATCTATCTAAAAATTAAGAAACTGCACCATGTCAATCAATGTGAATGGATATAGAGCTAACGGGTTTCCAAAGCTTGTTGACTTTGAGCAAGCTCCTCGATTGCTTTAACCAAATTGTCCCAGGAGTAATACTTCTTTTGATCGGCAACTCCATCCGCAAACTTCTCCGCTAGGTTTTCCGAGAAATATCTTACAATGGCATTCGCCAGGTCGCCCGAAGAGTTAGGAGGAATCACGATTCCTGTCTTGCCGTCAACCACTACCTCAGCCAGCCCACCAACATTTGTCGTGATCACTGGCTTATTGAAGTTGTAAGCGATCTGAGTTATTCCACTTTGCGTAGCATCGATATACGGCAAGACGACGACATCGGAGGCGGAGAAATATTTCGCCACTTCGTCGTTCGGGACATAATCGCTGACAACCATGACATTATCTGTCAAATTCAATTTTGCAATTTGCTGGTGGTAGCTCCTTTCATCGTCATAAAATTCGCCGACGATCAAGAGTTTTACGTTTATTCGTTTAACAACCTCGGCCATCGCGTCCAACAAAACGTGAAGGCCTTTGTACTTGCGAATATATCCGAAGAAAAGGACCACCTTTTCATTCTCACCAATTCCAATCCTCTTCCTTGCCTCTAATCTCTCGATGCTCTTTCCAAAAATCTCATATACCGGATGAAAAACAAACTTGTATTTGGGGTTCTCAACCACCGAAAGCAAATCTTTCTCCACCGACTTCGACTGCACGATGAAAAAGTCTCCGGTTTTGAAAAGGAATGATGTGAGCGCTTTGTCAATTGGTGTGCGTTCGTGAGGAATTACGTTATCGCAAATAAACAGAACTCTGCATCCGGATTTTCTCTTTGCCACTCTTGCCGTAACGCCAAATGCTGGCGCAAAGAACGGCATCCAATACTTGAAAATAATCAGATCCGGTTTGAGTCTTGCGGCAATATTTCCAGCTTTATACCATGTGAGAGGATTCAGCGTGTCAATGACCCGAACGCTTGGAATTTCTGAATCGCCTTCACCAGCCTCTTCCTGCGATTTCCCTGGGAAAAGAAATTTAGGGTATTGTCTTTTGAATGTAATTATGGAAACATCGTGATGTGTTGACAGATGGTGGTACAACAGAGAAACGTAATGCGCGATCCCACCGCGAAGAGGATACGCAGTACTTATGATTACAATCTTCATTTTGTCGCGGCCGACGATTTCAGTTCAGCAGCTGTTGACGGGCAGTTTTAGTACCTCGGTGACTGCGCTTAGGACTTTCTCTATCGGCAGATGATCAAGACAGAAGTAATCCTTATTGACGCACTTTGGCTGGAAAAAACATTTACATTCTTTGTCCGGCTCGACAATTTTCCCGAGTCCATACAATTCAAATTCTCTCTTGTTGAATATGTTGTTCAGCACGACGATTTTTTTGTTGAGTCCAATCGTTATGTGCATTCCCATCGTAACGCCGGTGACGACAAGATCGACCTGATCGACAAGATTTATGAATTGCCTCAACGGATAGTACCCAAGATATTTCGCCCCGCTTTTCGCCGCGATGCTTTTATTTCGCAAATCTTCCTGCTCACCGCCGAGAAGCAAGACACCATAACCTTTCGATTTCAAATCTCTTGCAACTCCCGCCCAATTATCTTCGCTCCAAAGACGACTCGTCCATCGACCGCCGCAGCCGGTGTTCAACCCGATTATCGGATGTGACAGGTCCAAATTCCATTTGTAATCTTCGGAATCGAAGTTTGAGAGAAGATATTTTTCTCCGCCAAAATCAAATCCGCAAAGCTCGAAAATTTCTTCGAGATAGTTTCTCGTATTTGCTTTGTTGACATCATCAAAGAGACCGGTAAGATATTTCTGATACGCCACATCATTGACAGGAGCCGTCTTGCCATCATGGAGAACAAAACCACGCTTCACTCTAGACTTTACACGATTCGCCAGCCCGGCAGCTTCGTAATCTTTGTCGAGGCTGAACAAGTAGTCGAAATCCGTCTCTTCAATTTGGACCAAAGATGATAGCTCAAATTTCAGCTTACGGTCGACCTCATCTGGAAGGAATTCCGGCGTATGAGTGAGCCACCATATTTCTGCTTGAGGATGGAGGGATTTTATTTTTCTGAGCAGCGGAGTTGTCCGAATGACATCGCCGAGTGCACCCAATTTTATTATAAGAAATCTTTCGCGCATCGGATCATAAAAATCACAATCGGCGCAGTGGACTCCATACGATTTATGAGGTTTGCACGGAATATACCCCCGATAATGGCGACAGTCAGTTTTTACTGTCATCTTTGATGGATCGGGCATTATCTCAGTTAAATACTTTCTCTTTGATCACGTACTCTTCTTTACTATTCGTCCGCGTAATCATTTCCCCAATAAGCCCGATGGACACGAATTGGATACCAACGATTATCAATACGATCCCCACTGTGAACAGCGGCCTATTGCTGATTGCCGTTTTTCCCAAAAGCCATTCTACAGTTAACTCGGCATCTATCACAAGACCAAGCAAAGAAGTAAGCAACCCGATGATTCCAAAGAAATGGAGCGGGCGTTTACTGTAGCGAGTGGTGAAAAGTACTGTGATGAGATCGAGAAGCCCATGCCATGTCCTACTGAAGCCAAACTTCGTTTTCCCATATTTGCGTGGATGGTGGATCACCGGAACTTCGGTAACTCTGTAGCCTGCCCAGTTTGCTAGCACTGGCAAAAATCTATGCATCTCTCCATAGACCTTTATATCCTGGACGACTTCTCGCTTGTATGCTTTCAAACCAGAGTTGAAATCGCGAAGCTTTATTCCAGTCAAGAGCGCGGTAGTAAAGTTAAACAGTTTGGAAGGGATCGTTTTGGAAATCGGATCGTGCCTCTTCCGTTTCCAGCCATTCACGAGATCGAAGCCGCTCTCCAGTTTCTCGATGAGCTTCGGAATTTCATTCGGGTCATCCTGCAGATCGGCATCCATCGTGACTATGATTTTACCGAGGGCATGTTGGAACCCGACCGAGAGCGCCGCGGACTTGCCATAATTCTTTCGGAAGCTAATAAATTTGTACCGTCGGTTCTTCCGATGGATTTCCTTCAAAACCTTCAATGAATTGTCCGTCGAGCCGTCATCGACAAAAATCACTTCGTAGATTTTATTTGTTCGATCAAGAGCATCTCTAATTAATAGAGAAAGCGGCATCAACGATTGCTCTTCATTATACAGCGGCACCACGACTGAAATATCAATCTTCTTGGGAAACCTGTCGCGGCCTCCCATATGTCCTTGTTGTGGATGGGGCTTGTTCTGTTGTTCTTCGTTTGTTCTTTGGTAGTTATCGCTCATCTCGCGGCCATTTTCTACAAAAATACTTCCGAAGCGTCAAAAATGCAACGAGACAGATTTTTCAGAGATGGGGAGATCCAAGGGAGACGGTTGCTGTGACGATCACCACATCATGACTGCGGTAATTGAAGAGAGCCTTGATTTGTGAAGAATTCGATGATAAATTTCACTAGAAAAGAGGTCGAGAATTCTAATCGGTTGTTTAGTGGAACGGTTGAGTCCTTCTAACTCTTGAAAGCGGATGATTCAGATAAAAGGTTGAAAAGAAATGAGTAAGTTTTTGAAGATTCTTGGTTTGATTTTTTTGCCAATGGCGGCTCTCGTATTTGCTTTTGCGCTCTTAAGCGGTGGTGCAGGAAAGCACGGCAAAAACTTTTTCATCAAAGAATACGACGAACAGAATATCTACGGATAGTTTCTAGACCGAATACCGGATAGGGTCGGCGGCAAGCATATTTATTTTCCCGGATCAGTCAGTGGCTCGACATAGTGGGGACGCGGTTTTCCTTTTAGCATTGAAAGCCATTTCAATTCTTTGAATAGAGCCGGGAATTTTTCCTTTAACCCATCAATGTAGGTGTACATCACCGGCACAAGGACCAGAGTCAACAAAGTTGAGCTGATCAACGCACCTATCACAATTATTGCCATGCTCTGCCGAATGTCTGATCCCGCACCGAGTCCGAGTGCAAGAGGGAGCATCCCAAGAACCATCGTAGCGGTTGTCATTATGATTGGCCGCAATCTCGTTGGACCGGCTTCGAGGATCGCGTCCAGCATAGCATGACCTCGCGCGCGAAGGGTGTTAGTATAATCGACCAATAAGATCGCATTCTTCGTGACGAGTCCCATCGACATGATCACTCCAATCATAGAAAAAGTATTTAGCGTCTGGCCGGTTAAGAAAAGAGCGGTCAAGCCTCCCACCAATGCAACCGGTAATGAGAACATAATGGTAAACGGATGGGCATAAGATTCAAACAGCGAGACCATGATCATGTAAACAAAAAGGATCGCCATCCCAAGAGCAAGCATCATATCTCGGAACATATTCGACATGTTTTCATTATCGCCGCCAAAGAAAACTTTAATGTCCGATGGAAGATTCAATGAGGCGATCCCTGCCTGTATATCTCGCGTCGCATCACCAAGACTTCGAGAACCGGTCAGATTCCCAAGAATTGTTACCAATCGCTCGCGATCTTTTCTGTCAATCTCGACAGGCCCATTTCCGCTGATGACATCTGCGACTTGATTGAGATAGACCTGTTTGCCGGATTTCGACATCAATGTAAGGTTGCCCACATCGGAGATTTTATTTCTATTCTGCTCGGCAAGCTGTAACCTGATATCGTAGTCCGTTCCATTATCGCTAAACTTCGTGATCACATTTCCTTGAATGGCAGTCTGGAGCACAGCGGCGATCTCACCCAGCGTCAAGCCAAACGAAGCGGCTTTTTCTCGATCCACGACGACTTGCAGTTCCGGTCGAGCATTTTCCCAAGTGCTTTTGACATCGGTGACTCCCGCGGTCTTTGCCATGACATCAGAAATCTTCTGCGATGCAGCAACGACTTCCGAGAGATTTGCACCTTGAATTTCCACTTCGAGCGGTGAGTAATTGGCGGTGCCCCACATCCCGATTACAGTCGCTCTGCCGCTCACTCCAGGGTACTTGTCCGCAATGTCCCTGACGTAAGCCATCTCTTGTTCGGTGCTCCCTTTGCGCTCAGAAGCTGGCACAAGCTTGATTTGAATTTGACCCACATTCGGTGTGGTGGATTTTGAGAACATCTGTTCCGACATCCCAACGGTACTGAAGAATTGCTCAATGTTTGGATCCTTCTTCAGTTGATCCTCGATCATGGCAATAGTCTCATCGGTTTTCTCTATTGGAGTTCCCACTGGCAGTTCAATGGTCAGAGAGAACTCACCTCTGTCTGCCTGCGTCATGAATTCTGTGCCGATCAGATGCATCGGAAGCGGAAAAATACCGACAAACAAGGCAATCCCACTGATCGCCAGCACGGTTCTTCTCCTCTTTAAGGCCCAATCAAGCAAATTCCTATAGCCGGCATCGAGGCGCTTCTGGAAATTTTCGAACCAGATGATGAATCGGCCGATGAATGTAGATTTATCATAATGAGTCCGTTTAGACCATTTTGATGCCAGCATCGGTGTCAAAGTAAACGAGACAAAGAGGGAGATCAGAGTCGAAACAACAATAGTCAATCCGAACTCTCTGAAAATTTTTCCGACCAATCCACCGACCATGGCAATGGGTAGAAACACTACGACATCAACGAGAGTAATGGCAATTGCTGCGAAACCAATTTCACTACGCCCATTTATGGCGGCAGTCTTTTTGTCTTCGCCCTTTTCCAAATGCCGGTGAATATTCTCCAGGACAACTATGGAATCATCGACGAGGATTCCTATTACGAGAGCCAAACCCATCGTGGAGACAAGATTGATGGTAAAACCCATCGCGTACATGAAGACGAATGTACTGACGAGCGAAGTCGGTATCGACAATAAGACGATCAGCGAATTACGGACCGAATGGAGAAACAGGAAGAGTGTTATTGCCACCATCAATATCGCAAGTCCAAGATCGCGCCTCACTTCATCAATTGAATTACGGGTGAACTCAGTGATATCCTGCGCTACAGTGAACTTCAGGCCGCGATTGGGATACATTTTTTCAAGACGCTTCAGCTCTTTTTGGACGCCATCGCTTGTCTGAACCGAGTTTGCGTCGGAAGTCTTCTGAATTATCAGCCCAATTGCCGAGGTACCCTCAATCCTGCTGAAAGTTTGATCTTCTTTCTTGTAGGTATCCTTTATGACGGCAATATCGCTCAAGTGAACGACTCCCTGAGAAGTCGACGCGATCACCATGTTACGAAGCTGGTCGAGACTCTGGAATTTTCCCGACAACCTGACCGTAAACTCACGCGCCGCCGCAGTCATCGTTCCTGCGGGGAAATCGAGATTGTCATTGCCGAGAGCTTGAGCTACTTGCATCAATGAAAGGTTATATGCCCGCAATCTTGAGTTATCAATTTCAACCCTTATCTCACGCTGCTTTCCACCGACCAGGGTAATACTCGCTACTCCCGGTACTTGTTCAAGATCTGGTTCGATGTTGTCCTTTATGAACTGGTACAACACAGTCGGCTCCATCGAACCCTCTGCAGAGATTCTAACTATCGGGAAGGAATTAAGATCAGCTTTCTGGATCTTAGGAGCTTCTGCCTCCTTCGGCAAAGTTGATCGTACCATATCAACGTTTCTTTGTACGTCGTTCACTGCGGCATTCAAATCTGTACTGAAGCCAAATTGGACGACGACTATCGAGACATTTTCTCTCGAATAGGACCGGATATTGTCGATGTTATTTAAAGAACTCAATCCGTCTTCAAGAGGCTTGGAGATATCGTTTTCAACTTCCTTTGGGCAGGCCCCGGGATAAACGGTTACCACAGTAACAATCGGCCAGTCCGTTTTAGGTAAGAGATCAACTCCCATTTGATTGTATGAGTACAAACCAAGCACCGCCAATGCCACGAAAACCATGGTGATGAAAGCGGGCCGCTTTATCGCAATCTCTGTAAGTCTCATCTTCCATCAACTCCCTGACGAGGTTTCAGTTTCTTAGTTGTCTATGGTATAACTAACTCTTGAACCTTCCTTTAAGATCTGTTGTCCGAAACTCACCACCAAATCACCACGATTGAGCCCTGATACGATTTCAATAAGCGAATCATTCCTTGCCCCCACAGTGACATATTTCAATGACACCATGGAGTCTTTTACAACAAAGACGTAGGGGTTGTTTGCTCCCGTCTCGACTAAAGCGGCTATAGGAACGACAAGCGACTTCGCATCAGCCGAAGTGGTTATTTCCACCGTCGCAAACATTCCGCTTCTCAACGACCTTTCGTGGTCGTTTGGCAATTCAATCTCAGCTTGGAAAGTCCTTGTCTGTGGATCTGCTTTCAAAGCTATCGATTTCACTTTTCCGGAAAAGATACGATTCGGAACAGCATCAGACCTGACCTGTACCTCACTGCCCTGCTTAACGAGTGATACAAAATTTTCAGGGATCCCAACCTTTAATTTCATGCGGCCGTCATTAACAACAGTGGCAACCTTGGTTCCGGGGCTTATCATTTGTCCAACGACGACAAATTTCTGTGCGAGTCTCCCCGCAATTGGTGTCCTCAAAAAAGTATTGTCATAATTCTTCTGTGCGAGCTTCAATTGAGCAAGCGCACCCTTCGCTCCAACTTGTGCATTTTCAAGCTGAGTTTCAGAAACCGCATTTTGGGAGAACAGATTCTTAACACGTTTTAAATCCGCATCGGCTTTTTCGCTGTTTACGCTGGCAGCCTCAACTGCAATTTCCTGCAGATCATTTTCAACTTCAGCGACGCTTGAGTTTGCTGTGAGGTATGCCTCCACCTCGGCATTGACCTTCGTAATCTTGCCGTTCGTTTCAGAAATGATATCGGTTTCATTGATACCTTCAAGAGTGCCGGTAACATCCAATTTGCGGACGACCGCTCCATGTTCCACCTTGGAGACTGTCACCGATGGCACGGAAGACGCCGACTCATTCTTGCTCGTTGAGGACTGTGAGTGTAGCCGAAGTATTAAAATTGCTCCGACAAAAACGACTGAGACAGCAACGACCAATATTAACCTTTTCGATTTCATTATTTCTTAAGCCCTTTTGAACGTTTAGATGTCTTATTAGTCTTCTCCTCGATTCTTTGCAACACCGGATTTAGAGAGTTGCGATCGACTATAAGGTTCATTAGAAACGTCATGCATTTATCGTACAACAAATCGTAATCTACTTGATGCAAAACGGAATCCTTGCTGATAGATTCATTGTCATGCATTGCCGCTGCTCGTGCTTTCAAATTGAGAATCCCGCTAAGTGATACCCAAAATAATATCACCGCCTCGTAAGAAGACAGATCATTTCGGAACGTACCACCTTCAATTCCCTTTTGGACAGACTTTGCGACATAGCTCAAAACCCTGTCGCTCACCTTTTCAAGCTTGGATAACACGTCTGGTGATATCTTCTCATTTACTACCGGACTCTCAACCGCGGCAAGCATTCTGAAAAGGTAAGATTGCTTCTCACTGAATTTCAGATATGCCTTTCCAAATCGAAGAAGTGCGCCTCGAGGGTCGTAACCATCAGGGCTGGTCTCTTCAAATGCTTTCAGAAGCATGGAGAGTCCTTTGGTCATCAAAGAATAGTAAAGGTCTTCTCTACTTGCAAAGTACAGGTATATCGTCCCTTTGCTCACTTCAGCTCTTTCTGCAACCTCATCGAGAGTGGCTGCCCTGAGTCCTTTTTCGAAGAACACCTCTTCGGAAGCTTTCAGGATCAGATCCCGCCGCATCTGTTTCTCGCGCTCTTTGCGTTCCGCTATTCCCATGCAATCTCCAAAGGTAAACTAATTAATATTTGCTGACTCTGAGTCAGTTTCTACACCCAAGGTAAATAACTTAGCTTACACAAACCAATTGTAATTACGGTGTACACTCAGGCAATGTTTCAAAAAGGATTGGGTTTAAACATCGGTTTACCTCAAAGTCAGTGGTTCAAACACCAGATTTACGCGCCCGGATTATATACCGGTTACGCCATTGAACCACTGCCGGGGATCGCCAGAGCAATTGATAAAAAAGATAGCACTGAGTTGAGTCAAGAGTTGAAGATCTTAGAAGAAGTGCTGAAGAAAGCCACGACGATCGAGAATATGATCAAACAGGAATTGGGCGGACAGAGTTACGGAGAAAATTTCCCATCATAGGGATTTGGTGAAAACAGATTGCTTTTTTATCTCCTTGAATCCTATGGCCCGATAAAACAGAGGAGCTTCTTTTCGGATAACGTTCATGCGGACCCTTATCGTCGATTGCTTCATTTTCTTTGCCCAATCCTCTGCCTCTGTCACCATGTCTCTTCCCATCCCTCTGCCGCGAGCAGTTTTGTCGACGACGAGACCGGTTATTTCGGCGTAGTCGCCCGATTCAATTGTTTGTTTCACAGCCACCTGAAGCCAGCCGAGGATCTTCCCATCAACCTCAGCCACGTAAATTTCGTTACGATCATCTTCCAGCGCTTTCTTCAAACGGATTTCCACTTCCTCTTTCGATGTCTTGTATCCGAACTGTGCGCAGAGTTCGGTAATTGGTTTTGCATCGTTGACTTCTGCGATCCGAACCATACTATTCTCTCCTTTTTATCCTGCGGAAATAGCATTGAGTTTTTAGTGACATATCAATTAACGCAATCAAAATTAGCTCATTCGAACCTTAATCCAAAGCAGCACCGTCAATTGTGGAACTGCATTTATCAAAATGGCACACCTTCCTTTGTTCGGCAACCAATGCATAAGGAGGTCCGTAGAGCATGAGTAGAAAAAGATGGGAGTCCAGTTTATATTTTAATTCCCAAATTCGAATAAGCTTTGTTAAGTGCAATTAACATAACCGTCCAATTCGGAGATCGCTATCTCTTTCGCGAGGTGTCATTCACCATCGGAGCACATGATCGGATAGGATTGGTCGGGCCAAATGGCGCGGGCAAATCCACACTTCTCAAGATTGTCGCCAACATTTCCGAACCTGACACAGGCGTAATCAACAGAGCGCATTATGTGACGGTTGGTTATTTGCCGCAAGAAGGGATCTCATCCTTCGGTAGAACACTCTATCAGGAAGTGGAGACTGCATTTGAAGACGTGCTCCTGGTACGACAAGAAATAGAAGAGGCACAAAGAAAGCTTGAACAACTTGACCCGACTTCGGAAGAATATGCTGATACACTTGAAGTGCTCGGGGAACTTCAGCATAAGTTTGAGGACCTCGATGCATTCCGGATGAAATCGAAAATCGAGCAAGTGCTGATCGGACTTGGATTTTCATCGGAGGATTTTCAACGACAGACTGATGAGTTCAGCGGCGGCTGGCAAATGAGAATAGAGATGGCAAAACTTCTCCTCAAAGAACCATCCGTGCTTCTTCTCGACGAGCCGACAAATCACCTCGACATTGAATCACTACAATGGCTCGAAGAAAAACTTGTCTCCTACAATGGAGCGGTTGTTCTTGTGTCACATGACATGACATTCCTGGATAATCTGACAAAACGAACATGGGCTCTCACTCTTGGAAGACTTGAAGAATATTCAGGCAATTATTCATTTTATGAAAGGGATAAAGAAGTTCGCCGGGGACAGAAATTAAATGCGTACAAGAACCAGCAGCAGCAGATCAAACAAACACAGCAGTTCATCGAACGATTCCGATATAAGGCAACGAAAGCGAGACAAGTCCAGAGCCGAATAAAACAGATGGAGAAGATGGAGTTCATCGAGATTGAGGATAACGAAGAGGAAATCCATTTCCATTTTCCCGCGGCCAGGCAAAGTGGAAGCGTCGTCGTCGAAGTAAGAAATATTTTCAAGGGCTATGGGGAAAAACATATCTTCAATGGGTTGGACTTCACGATCGAGCGCGGAGATCGTATTGCGGTGGTCGGTGTAAACGGCGCCGGTAAATCAACATTCGTGAGAATGCTGGCGGGAGTTGAACCAATTGACTCAGGAGAAATCAAAGCTGGATACAACGTGGTCGCTTCGTATTTCGGACAGCATCAGGCCGAAGAATTGGATCTTTCGAGCGATGCGCTTGGAATCGTTGACAGTGTTGCGACAGGAGAAACGCGAACAAAGTTGCGGACAATCCTCGGTGCGTTTTTGTTCCATGGCGACGATGTTTTTAAGAAAGTGTCAGTCCTTTCTGGCGGAGAAAAAAGCAGACTCGCTCTTGCAAAGATGCTATTGCAACCGGCGAATTTTCTAATCATGGACGAGCCGACCAACCATTTAGACATGAAATCGAAAAAAGTCCTTCAGGACGCGTTGAGAGAATTCGAAGGCACTTACGTCATTGTCTCGCACGACCGCTCTTTCTTAGATCCGCTGGTAAACAAAGTTGCTGAATTCGGCCATGGAGGAGCGAGACTCTTTCTGGGAAATGTGAGCGATTACCTCTACAAGAAGAAAGTGGAAGCTAAAGAGTCAGAAGCAAAAGCAACTCAAGTAGAAAACGACGGAGAGCTGAACGCAGAAATATCTACCAAGGAACGACGACGGATTGAAGCGGAAAAGAGGAACGAACTCTCAAGAAAGTTGCAACCGCTTAAGAAAGAGTTGAAGTCGGTCGAAGAAGAAATATCGAAGATGGAGAACAGGCGAAAAGAAATTGAAGCCATGATGGCTGATACGGAGTTCTACAAAAATGGCGAAGAGACGAAGAAGTTATCCGTTGAATACAAAGAGTTGAAAAGTAAGTTAGAAGACAAATATTTCAGATGGGGAAAGTTGACAGAAGAGATTGAGGGGGAGCTCCATTCATTATAGATCGGCTCATCATTTCACCTGCCAAGGATAATCAACTCTAAATAACAAGCCCCGCCCAAACTAACGGGGCTTGTTAAATTACTCCGGGCAACGACCGGATTTTATCCTGATGAAGCACGCTTCATCGGGACTTCCAGACAGTTACCCATCAAGTACCATCGGCTCTGAGGGGCTTAACTGTCTTGTTCGGAATGGGAACGGGTGTTTCCCCCTCGATATTGTTACCGGAAAAACTTGTGACAATCGCGTAACCTTCGAAGCCTTTCCGGAAATTACGGTTAGGCTGAGGAAATCAAGGGAGCGGTTATCCGTCCTCGTATCAGCGTGGCACAGTGTCCTTCTTTAAGATCGTATAATCACCAAAACGTTCAACAGCAACGAAGTTGCTCCGGATGAAATAATCAAGGAGGGATACTCCGCTGCTTATGCTGCTTTCATTAGGCTCAGGATGATTGCTTGCAATTCCCTTGTTATCAAACAGGACTATATACCTCACTCCATGCTTTAAAATCTCATTTCTGATTTCACATTGAATCTCTCTTGTGGTTGCGAGACCCGGAAACAACTCGTGATATTTTGTAGCACTGCCGCGGTCAGAGAGAAAGTAGAACATAATATCGTTGAATGAGATTTTATCGTGGCGACTAAGTCCTACATATATCCTCTCACCAGGAGGAACATGCTCGTCAACATAATCAATGGCTTCCATATATTGACCATTTACACCCCATCCAAATTCTGTTCCCTTTGCCCTTCCCTTTTCGATAACCGTTGGCATTGAACTGAGCGAACAAACTGCAACATTAACCCCATTTATTAAAGCTGGCTTGAAGGTGAAGATGCCAGCAATCAGAAGGATCGAGAGAAGTGCGAAATCAGCAACCCTGGTGTCTCTCCGACTTGCGAAACTGTACATTATTATCACAAACAATAACAGCGCGGGAATAAGAGTCGGCAAAAGATGCGCTATATCAGGGCGCACACTTGCCTGCATAAGGAATAAAATGCCGATGAGCAAATATAAGGGAAAGAACCATGATTCTGCTTTTTCCCAATGAGTCTTGTTCTGAAATACATGGCGGACAAAAATCATGATTGATATGACGTAAATCAGAAGCGGAAACACGAAAGGCATAGCACCAATCATGGTATACCAGCATGTCGATAACGTAGCCGTTCCATTGAAAAGCCCTATGAGATCGGGAAGGAAATGTGGATAAGGCACCCATCGTACCTTTGGATATATCTTTACGGGAAATGTGAATAGGTCGAAAAATAGTTCGCAAGGCGGGACCGTAATTAAGAAGAACACCAAGAAAGGCAGGAGCGACAGGCACACTCCCGATAAATACGTGCCTATATTTTGAATTGGCCGACCATACATAACCGTGTGGCGCAACACAACTGAAGGTTCTCCACTTTTTTGGTCGGTTGTTTGCCTCAAGTATAAGGAGGAGAATAACAAGATGAGGAATTCAGCTAAGAAAGCATAGATACCGAAATCATGACGAAAGAACGTCGTAACCCCAATCATGGCGCCGCTCAAGAACAGCCAGAATCCTCGCCTTGATTTCAAAAAATAAATCAAAAAAAGTAAGCTAAGAAGTCCGGAAAGCACTCCGGAAGGATAAGTGCTGGCATAGAAATGGAAATCAGCGACCCATATTACGGACAAGATAAAAACGAGAACCGCAGGGAGTCTCGGCATTGACTGAGCGGCCAGCAAGAGCGCTAATACGGCCATTCCCCAGAGAATCACGGTTGACATAACCCGCTCAATAATGATAGATGTTCCAAATAGCTTAAATACCAAGGCAAGAAGGTAGAACTGGCCTGGAGCATACTGGGTCCAAAAATCCCTATACGGGATATCACCATTCATTACGCGCATAGCTCCATAAACAGAAATGCCTTCGTCATATTTATTGATCGGTTGCCTGAAGGTAGCCAATATATATAAGAATGAAATTACAGCAACTATGATGCTAATGCTTACAATCAATCGTCTATATAAAACTGTTTTCTTTACCTCAACCACGTTGTGCCAGAAGGAGAGAATCAACAAATCTAAAATGCTATAAATTGCAACCCAAAGGAACCATGGCACGGCCGTGTTAACGAAACCATTCAGCCACGACACTGAGATGGACCTCGATGAGCCTATGAGAGAACTCATAAGAGCGCTAAGAAGTATGACTTCCACGATGAGAAGCTTGCGTGTCTTTTCCTTTTCAAAGGTCACAAAAAAAAGGAGACCAACGCCAAATAATGACAGGATGGAGATGCGGTAAATCCAACTCGTGGTGCCAAGGAAAAACCGTGATGTTGCGACGATAACCACTGCCAGCAGAAAAAGGGCCATGATACCGAGATTATTCGCTTCAATTTTCCCGTCTTCCTGGATTCTAGCTTTGACACCTAGAAGACGCAACAAAAGAGAAGGGAGTATAGCATTCACTGGCGCACTCCAGATAGCGGCCGATGTGATAATGCCAATCCCAATCAACGGCGTTCCCCCATGAATAAATATCTCTACAAGAAACGATCCGATCACCGCGGCGATCGTGCCACGAAGCATGCCGAGTCGTAACCCTGCAACTATCTGCAATGATACCATAAGTGGCAGAGCACTCACTAATTGCAATGGCGCGACCTCATCACCTAAAAACCCAATGACCGCGATCGTTGCAGTAAGGAGAACCGTTTCCCTGACATTTTTCGACTTAATCATATGTTTGAATCTATAAAGGG
This sequence comes from uncultured Bacteroidota bacterium, assembly GCA_963703215.1. GTDB lineage: Bacteria > Bacteroidota > Ignavibacteria > Kryptoniales > JAKASW01 > JAKASW01. Next base: position 501,488 of record OY969800.1, read on the forward strand.
GGCGCGAGCTTATCAAGAGTTCCAATGACGGGTAATGAGCTCGATGCACACAAATAAAAAACCCCACTCAAGCGAGCGGGGCTTTTAAATTACTCCCGGCAACGACCTACTCTCCCGGACAGTTACCCATCGAGTACCATCGGCTCTGAGGGGCTTAACTGCCGTGTTCGGAATGGGAACGGGTGTTTCCCCCTCGATATAGTCACCGGAAAAACTTGTGACAACTGGGAAGTCTCGCATGGTGGAACACCATGCAAGAAAGTATAAAACCACTTTTCATTTTGGATCTGGCGTCTCTCTAATCTCAATAAAAGATTAGGTTAAGTCTCACGACCTATTAGTACTGCTCGGCTGAACACATTACTGTGCTTACACCTGCAGCCTATCAACCTTGTAATCTTCAAGGGGTCTTAAGTTCTCCGCATTGCTGCGGAAAAAGGGAAACCTCATCTTAGGGCGGGTTTCGCGCTTAGATGCTTTCAGCGCTTATCCCATCCGGACATAGCTACCCAGCCGTGCCGCTGGCGCGACAACTGGTACACTATGGGTCCGTTCACTCCGGTCCTCTCGTACTAAGAGCGACACCCTTCAAGTTTCCTACGCCCGCATCAGATAGGGACCGAACTGTCTCACGACGTTCTGAACCCAGCTCACGTACCGCTTTAATTGGCGAACAGCCAAACCCTTGGGACCTCCTACAGCCCCAGGATGCGATGAGCCGACATCGAGGTGCCAAACCTCCCCGTCGATGTGAACTCTTGGGGGAGATCAGCCTGTTATCCCCGGAGTAGCTTTTATCCTTTGAGCGACGACCCTTCCACGCGGAATCGTCGGATCACTAAGCCCTGCTTTCGCACCTGCTCGACTTGTTGGTCTCGCAGTTAGGCACCCTTATGCCTTTACACTCGACGCACGATTACCAACCGTGCTGAGGGTACCTTTGGGAGCCTCAGTTACCATTTATGAGGCGACCGCCCCAGTCAAACTACCCGCCTGGCAATGTCCCCGAACCGGATTACGGTCCCGGGTTAGAGTCCAAGTAAAACAAGGGTGGTATTTCACATTGTGGCTCCACCAAGGCTAACGCCCTGGTTTCAACGCCTCCCACCTATGCTACACATGCCTTGCTCGAATCCAATGCCAAGGTATAGTAAAGCTTCACGGGGTCTTTCCGTCCCGATGCGGGTAACCGGCGTCTTCACCGGTACCACAATTTCACCGAGCCCGTGGTTGAGACAGTGACCAAATCGTTACACCATTCGTGCAGGTCGGAACTTACCCGACAAGGAATTTCGCTACCTTAGGACCGTTATAGTTACGGCCGCCGTTTACTGGGGCTTCAGTTCAAAGCTTTGCCTTACGGCTAACCTCTCCCCTTAACCTTCCAGCACCGGGCAGGTGTCACACCTTATACTTCCACTTACGTGTTAGCAAAGTGCTGTGTTTTTGATAAACAGTCGCTTGGCCCATTTCTCTGCGACCCGACCGAAGTCGGGTGTCTCTTTTCCCGAAGTTACGAGACTAATTTGCCGAGTTCCTTAACCACGGCTCACTCGAGCACCTTAGGATACTCTCCTCATCTACCTGTGTCGGTTTGCGGTACGGTCCGCCTAAAATCTCCCATACGAGGTTTTTCTTGGCAGTCAGATTAGGACCAGTTTGCGGGCATAAGCCCTCCCGTTTGCGTTTCAGACTTGCCTTGCGGCGAGAAAGCGGATTTGCCAACCTCCTCATCCTACGCGCTTAGACCGTCTAAGCCAACAGACGGCTGATCTTTCACCCCTGCGTCACCCCTTACAGTCAAACGATTTCAGACAGGTACAGGAATTTTCGCCTGTTTTCCATCACTTACGCCTTTCGGCCTCAGCTTAGGGTCCGACTAACCCTGAGACGATGAACGTTGCTCAGGAAACCTTAGACTTTCGGTGGACAAGATTTTCACTTGTCTTATCGTTACTCATGCCTACATCTTCTCTTTCATTCGCTCCAGTATGCCTCGCGACACGCCTTCTGATACATTGCTGTACCACCATGTCCACCATGGTCGCAAATGAAATGCTCCTCTACCAAATCCATCTTGCGATGGAAGTCCATAGCTTCGGTAACAAGTTTTAGCCCCGAGAATTTTCGGCGCCGAGTCGCTTGACCAGTGAGCTATTACGCACTCTTTGAATGAATGGCTGCTTCTAAGCCAACATCCTGGTTGTCTCAGCAACTCAACATCCTTTGATACACTTAACTTGTATTTAGGGACCTTAGCTGATGGTCTGGGTTATTCCCCTCTCGGCGACGAAGCTTATCCCCCGCCGCCTGACTCCTAGGAAACATGTTATCGGAATTCGTAGTTTGCATGGGTTTGGTACCGTTGTGACAGCCCTAGCCCAAACAGTGCTCTACCTCCGAAACATTCTTACCTAAGGCTAGCCCTAAAGCTATTTCGAGGAGTACGAGCTATTACCGAGTTCGATTAGCTTTTCACTCCTACCTTCAACTCATCCGAGTAGTTTTCAACCCACACCAGTTCGGGCCTCCATGAGGTTTTACCCTCACTTCACCCTGGTCAAAGGTAGATCACCCGGTTTCGCGTTTGCCGCCCGCCACTGAATCGCCCTATTCAGACTTGCTTTCGCTACGGCTCCGGCCGAGTTATGGCCTTAACCTTGCGACGGACGAGCAACTCGTAGGCTCATTAAGCAAAAGGCACGCCGTCATCCCGATTGCTCGGGACTCCGACCGTTTGTAAGCATATGGTTTCAGGTACTATTTCACTCCCCTCTCGGGGTTCTTTTCACCTTTCCCTCACGGTACTTGTTCACTATCGGTCACCAGAAAGTATTTAGTCTTACGAGATGGTTCTCGCAGATTCCCACAGACTTCCACTCATTCCGTGGTACTTGAGATCGCTCATCAGAGAGTTACGCACGCTTTTGTTTACAGGACTTTCACCTTCTATGGTGTGCACTTCCAAACACTTCGACTAACGTCGTAATTTGAACTCTCCGACCTACTGCAAATCGGTCCACAAGCGCCTCACAACACCGCCGATACAACGGTTGCAGCCTTTAACATATCGGACGGTTTAGACTGTTTCCTTTTCGCTCGTCGCTACTCAGGAAATCGCTATTGCTTTTTCTTCCTAAGGGTACTGAGATATTTCACTTCCCCTCGTTTTCTCTTCCGCAACTATGTATTCATCGCGGAGTCACTCCGCATTACCGGAGTGGGGTTGTCCCATTCGGAGATCCCCGAGTTAGAGGTTGTATCCACCTACTCGAGGCTTATCGCAGGTAGCCGCGTCCTTCGTCGTCTTCTGGTGCCAAGGCATCCACCATATGCACTTAGCAACTTAACCGAAAAATCTTAAATTGAGACTAGAGTAACCAGACTTTCTAAATTGTTATTTAGGGACGGATCAACACATCTGCATCCCATCGAAATGGAATACAGAAAATTAATCCTTGAAAAATGTTTCCAGACTTAGCAAGCACTCTCGATCCGTTGGCTATAGCGATCCATCATAAGACAAATCGTTTCGCTACTAGACATCGACGCACTTGCTCTTCCCAAATTGTCAAAGAACTTTTTCAGCTATCAGTTTACAGTTGCCAGCTTTCAGAACTGACAACTCACTACCGAGCGCTGAGAACAAATTGTGGAGCTGAAGGGATTCGAACCCTCGACCCCCTGGTTGCAAACCAGGTGCTCTCCCAACTGAGCTACAGCCCCGTAGCCGGGAATTAAGCCGCGCGCCGAGTGGGCCTGGGTGGAGTTGAACCACCGACCTCACGCTTATCAGGCGTGCGCTCTAACCACCTGAGCTACAGGCCCAGTGTCTTTCTCGCAATAAATTAAAGAACAAAAAAAACCTTGACAAGATGTGCACGGAGAAAATCAATCGATTTAGGCTCCTTAGAAAGGAGGTGATCCAGCCGCACCTTCCGGTACGGCTACCTTGTTACGACTTAGCCCCAGTCACCGGTTTTACCTTAGGCAGCTCTCTCCTTGCGGTTGAGACGCTGGCTTCGGGTACCCCCGGCTTCCATGGCTTGACGGGCGGTGTGTACAAGGCCCGGGAACGTATTCACCGCGCCGTGCTGATGCGCGATTACTAGCAATTCCAGCTTCATGCAGTCGGGTTTCAGACTGCAATCCGAACTGAGGTCATTTTTCAGGGATTGGCTTCACCTCGCGGTTTTGCAACCCGTTGTAATGACCATTGTAGCACGTGTGTAGCCCTGGACGTAAGGGCCATGAGGACTTGACGTCATCCCCACCTTCCTCACCGCTTGCGCGGGCAGTCCCATTAGAGTGCCCAGCATTACCTGATGGCAACTAATGGCAGGGGTTGCGCTCGTTGCAGGACTTAACCTAACACCTCACGGCACGAGCTGACGACAGCCATGCAGCACCTGTACCAGCTCTCGGCTTTACGAGTCGTTTCCCTTTCAGGATTCTACTACTGGCCTTTCAAGCCCAGGTAAGGTTCTTCGCGTTGCATCGAATTAAACCACATGCTCCACTGCTTGTGCGGGCCCCCGTCAATTCCTTTGAGTTTCAACCTTGCGATCGTACTCCCCAGGTGAGATACTTAACGCGTTAGCTTCGGCACCCCCGTAAGCGGGGACACCTAGTATCCATCGTTTAGGGCGTGGACTACCAGGGTATCTAATCCTGTTTGCTACCCACGCTTTCGTCTATGGGCGTCAGTACTGGTCCAGATGGCCGTCTTCACCACCGGTGTTCTTCCTGATATCTACGCATTTCACCGCTACACCAGGAATTCCGCCATCCTCTCCCAGACTCAAGACCAACAGTTTCAAAGGCAGTTCTACAGTTAAGCTGCAGGATTTCACCTCTGACTTACTGGTCCGCTTGCAGACCCTTTACACCCAGTGATTCCGGACAACGCTCGCCCCCTACGTATTACCGCGGCTGCTGGCACGTAGTTGGCCGGGGCTTACTTTGGAGGTACCTTCAATGGCGCAAAGCACCAGTTTATTCCCTCCCTACAGAGGTTTACAACCCATAGGGCCTTCATCCCTCACGCGGCGTCGCTGCTTCACCCTTTCGGGCATTGAGCAATATTCCTCACTGCTGCCTCCCGTAGGAGTCTGGACCGTGTCTCAGTTCCAGTGTGGCTGATCATCCTCTCAGACCAGCTACCCGTCGTAGGCTTGGTGGGCCGTTACCTCACCAACTACCTGATAGGACGCAGGCTAATCTTCAGGCCCCCTTGCGGGGTTTAACAACTGTCACCATGCGGTGCCGCTGCATCGCTCGGTATTAGTCCCGATTTCTCGGGGTTATCCCAATCCTGAAGGCATATTGCCTACGCGTTACGCACCCGTGCGCCAGTGACACTAACGTATTGCTACACTAGTGCCCCTCGACTTGCATGTGTTAGGCACGCCGCCAGCGTTCGTCCTGAGCCAGGATCAAACTCTCCGTGGTAAAAAACTTCCGAGCCGAGGCTCATCAGCTTTTCGCTGAGAGTTCGCCTGACATTATTTCTGTTTGTCAAGGCTGAACCTTAAAATCAAATTGACTTCTCGCTGTGCACAAACTTGTCAAAGAACTTTTGCCGACTTTATTCTGCCGACAGAAAAAAATCGCCCCCACAAACTTCTGAGGGCGCTTCAAAATCAGACTTTTTTAAAACTGCTACGACCAAGGGTCGTTCAAAGCATTGAAATATATGCTACGGATTCACAAAAGTCAAGCCTGAACACTACTAATTTCGATGATTTTTTGTCCAAATTCTCTTTTGTATGCAATAAATCCCGACCACATGTAATAATTCCAACACTGTCCCCACTGAATTAGGACGTTGCTAGCTTTCCCTCCCATTTAAATAGCAAAACAATTGCTTTTGACGGGGCGCTTCAACTTACTTCTCGTAAGATTTTTGGCACGCTCGTTGCAAAAGTCTAAACACCAATACGAAGTTGAGTGTGCAAATGGAAACAGCAGAGAGAAGTTTTTCGATAGTGAATGAAGATAGAAGATCTTATTCTTATAAGATAAAGTTTCAGAGAAACTTCACGTCGGCCAGCGGCTCCAATTCCAAACTAAAATTCGTTGTTTCTCCAAGTCGAATTGATGTGAAATTGACGAACGAGACTGCGATATTCTGCATTAAGGTTTGAAATTTCATTTAAAGATAAGTTTGGTTACAAGCCAATTTCGTTCGGTGCTCGCCTTCAAGATTTAAACACCTACATTAATTTTGAAGAGACCTCATTGACTTTAGTTATCCTCGACATTGATGGGAAAGGAATTTCACCCGGTGACGGAACAATTGCCAGTATCCCCATTGACGATGAGCGAGAGTTCCAGGTAATAGCGGCGTACGCTTCGACGCGCATGACAGGGATAAAAGAAATCGACTATACCGTCGCAAACGAAAATGCTCAAGACTATATCTTGCTTGAACAAAATGAGCCGAATCCTTTCAGCACGAGCACGAGAATAGAATTTCAGATCGCCGATGATACCGACGTGAAGGTAATCATCTATGATGTCGGTGGCGCATTGGTGCGAACACTATTGGACTCAAAACTTAAGATAGGATCGCACAGCGTTGAATGGGATGGAAGTGATGACGGCGGAAATCTTGTCGATTCAGGAATTTATCTTTATAAGCTCTTCGCTGGAATCTATAGCGTGACGAAGAAGATGGTTTACCTTAAATAAGTTTCCCTCCAAGCCAACGCTCAACTAAGGGGTACGATCTCGGAATTCGTACCCCTTTCTATTTTGCTATAAATAACAATTGAAAGATTTTTTACGTTTTCAGTCGGACGGCCATTCACCAATCCTCAAGGCACCAATACTCCGCTAAACGTATTCGATATTGTCCCGTTAACAGTATTTCTCCCCTTCACACTGACTGTGATGGAAAATGACAGGGGGTTTGATGCCAAGATGCTTGCGGGATATGCACTCGCCGTAATCACCAATACGAAGTCCGTGCTTCCAGCCCCTCGTGTTAGATAATCACCTAACCCAGATCCACTCCCATCCGATGGCATACCTGAAGATTGTATACTCCATGTGATGTCCGTAACTGTCGGTGGAGGCGGTATAACTGTGACACTTGATGTTATTGCTGTTCCCGACTCAAGTGGGTTCCCAAACCTGTCTGAAACATGAACACGAACAGTAGCGGTGCCCACGCTATTACTAACGATTACCGGAGAAATTTCTAGCGAGTCGTTGAACAGTATCGGTGCCGCTGTTGCAGATTCGCAGATCAGACCACTGTCAGCAATGATCGAGTTGTTCTCCCCCTGCGTATATGCCTTGCAGTAAACGTATCCTGTTCCACTCCCCTGATAAGTAGGATCGTTGGGAAAACCCCAACCTGCATCAAGAATAGGTAAGAGTGGATCATTGGGACTTCCAAAGAAAGTCGTGTCCAGCCCGATTGTACGCGGAAGCGGTTTGCCGCTATAGAGCGTTGCATTAGCATGGCCGGTCACATCTGTCTGGCCGGCTGCCGTCATGACACCGCCAACGGGTCTGCCAGTCCCATCGCCTGTCGTAAAGTAAATTGCAGTACCTGGAGCCACCGGATTCCCATACTTATCTCCCGCTTGTGCAGTAAAGCCCTGGGTTACCTCTGACCAATCATACCCAGCAAAATTATTTGCGTGAGGGGAATTGGAATTAAGTTCGAAATGCGCCTGATCAGGCAGACCTCCATCAACGGTAACGAGCACAGGTGATGATTGCACTACGGCACCGCTCTTAAGAGCTAGCTTAGCGATGAGTTGAATTGTCCCTGCAGTTGTTCCACTATTTATCGTTGTAGATATTTTACCCGAACCGTCTGTGACCCCAAAAGTCGGTGTAACGTAAGCTGGCACACTAGACATAACAGGTATCCCAGTTGGCACAAATTCAACCGTGTCCTGATGATTTATGTCTATTGGAAAGCCGAGACTATCCAGTACCTGCCAGACAAGGGTGCTCGTTTCGTTTCTTCCCACTCCGTGAATCGAAATCTCCTGAGGATTTACGCTTACGAGCGAAATAGACCTAGCAATGCCTCTGGATGTATTGCTGTCGCCGCCAACTACGGTTGGCTTTGCAACCATGACAACGTTTTGAGTCAATGTCTGCCCGGCATTGACAGAGAAGTTAAATGTTTGGTCAGTGTAACTATTTAATCTAAACAGTAAAGTTCCAGAAACAGAGGAAAGTCCTTGAAGGTTAATATCAAATGAATATGTCCCCGCATTTGATGTCTTTGTGCTATCTACTTTTATTGGAGTAGTTAGGTATACGGACACCCCCGTGATCGGGAGGAGACTTTGGCTGTCAGTTACGTAACCTGTTATGTTAGCAGTTGTCAAACTGTTGTCGATCCGGATATAGATATTGCCAAGATTATTTGCTCCTGGTGCGTCGGAAAATGTACGGACAAATTGGAGGACCTTGTAACCCGGCTCGGATATTGTCATGGTTGCAGAGATGGAATCCAAATCAATAAGATTGATCGCCAAGCTGAATGATCCGTCGACAAACGTCGTCGTCGAGTCGAGAATTATAGACGACACTGAACGAGAATGCGACTTGACCGCAGCCATAAATCTTGATGTCGAGGCCGATGCACCAGTCAAGGATACAATTACTTTTGCTCCAGAGAGAGGCAATGATGTCGCACTGTCGCGCACGGTACCGGTAATGATGGCGTAATGCCAGTTTGAAGTGAGAACGACATTTTCGGTCACCGATTGTCCGGAACTCAACGAAATATTCGCAGTGGTCACGTTGTACCCACTTTGTCTAAACGTCAAGGTCACTGGAACAGAAGGCTGTCCATTCAGGTTCGGGTCAAACCGGTAGCTGCCGTCACCTAAAGTCTCGGTGCTATCATTTCCCAACGAAGATGCCAAGATCACGGTAACGCTTGGAATCGGCTGTCCAGTCCGACTGTCCGTGACAATACCTGCGACGTGTGCAATTGCGGATCCTAAGTCAACGGGAAGAAAAACGGTATCGACGACGGTCGTGGCCTTTATTAGAGTTATCGACTGACGATAGGTTTTAAAGCCATCTTTTGTTACCGTAATCGCTGAGGCAAGTGAACTCAGGCTGTAAAGGTTGATACTCAAGCTGTAATAACCATTTTGAAGTGTAGCTGTCGATATCGTTCCACCGGGTAATGCGACCGTCACTACCGCATTCCCAAGCGGGTATCTGTTTGTACTGTCGAGCACGGCGCCTGTGAGAATTGCATAGTCTGCCGAGTTAATTGCTAGTGTGATGGCAAAAGGACTCGGGCTACTTTTCACATTGAAAGAGTAGTTATAGGGATTGAAACCTGTGGCATTCACTTTCAAACTGACATTTACCCCTTTCGAAGTGTCGGTGACCTGAACGGGAAATGAAAACGACCCGGATGAATCTGTTGTGATTGAATCGGTGGTATTATCATAGCTCAAGTACACCTTAGCCCCGTTCAAGGGGGCAGCCGTGCCAGAACTGCCAGTGCCATGCACAACTCCTTCTATCGTTGCAATAGTAGGAGTGCTCGTGCTGACAATGTTGTTATTCTTGCAGCTCCACTGTGACATTATCATCGAAACACTAATAAAAACCAACGTGCCATATCGAATTTTCATTTCAACCTCCGGACTAGAAAGAATTACGAATCCTTAAAATCTCAATTTTATCTTTTTAAATTCAAAAGCCAGCATCAAAATTTTTCCTTTACTTTCCAAGGGCGCGATTAATCGAAGTAAGAATATCATCAAGATCATAGGGCTTGCTGACGAAATCAGACGCTCCCTGTCGTAGCGACTCTATTGCATTCTTTACATCGGCATATGCAGTCAACATTATCACTTTGGTTTCAGGAACATTGCTCTTAACAAATTTCAAAACCTCGAACCCATCTACCTTTGGCATCTTTATATCAAGCAAGATCACATCATATTTTTCACTATGCTCCGTCTTCTTACGGATCATTTCGATCGCTTCATCGCCGTCTCCTGCGCTATGGACGTCAAAAGCTTCCGCCTCCAACTCGCTCGCAAGAAGAAATCTCAGTGCTTCCTCGTCATCAACTATAAGGATTCTTGGTTTCGCCATTAAGGCATTCTCACTTTCCGCTCTGTGGATCATACTGCTTCATGTTCTGCTCAAACTCTTGCAACTGCTGTTGGAATGTTTTTATTGATGTGGCACTAGGTTTCGTGAGTTGCTCGCTGCGCTCTTTTAAAGTTGGGAGTATGGTTGCCTTCAGCAGCATGATAAGCTCTTTACTCTGAGTTGTAATATTATCTGAACCAGTTAAGTACCTAATGCCAAATACCCACCATGGCAGATCCTTGAGAATGGGAATTCCTTCTCGATGAATCGTATTAGTAGTTGTGTACAGACCGCCTATAGTAGTTTGCTCACCGTTTAGCAGGAGAATCTTCGTGGATGCCTGCTCAGTGTTCACCACCTGGCTTGTTGTACCCAAACCGGATAAGGCGCTGTTTGTCAGTTGCAAATCTAAACTCACAAAATCGACGCTGTCTTGTTGGTAAACCGTGGGAGTCACATTGATCATTATGCCCGCATTTTCCTGTTGCTGAATCGTGTTACCCGCAAAATCTTTTGTGGTAACAAAAAAATTCTGTCCCACTTGAACTTGTCCTGCTTGGCCCGACCTCACAGTAATTTCGGGACTCGATAAAATTTTCCCGTAGTCCTCAGACTCAAGGATGCCGAACAAAGCTGACAGAGTGCCGAAATTATTCAAATTATACTGGCCGCTTACGTTGAGCTGTCCTGGGACACTTGCAACTCCACCGTTGGAGGATGCTCCAGGAGATATAATGACATTAGGCGTCGAACTGCTAAGCGGAACTATTCCATTCAATGTCCCCTGAATCATGTAATTGATATTTATTCCATGCGCATTAAGTTTTGAAACATCCGCTTCAAAAAAAACAGCTTGAATGTTTACTTCCCTGCTACTCAAAGTGGGCGTTCCTGGTGGCAGCGAGGGCGCCTGCGGAGTTTCACCTTTAGCAATAACCTGCTGTGTCTGCTGACCCGGAATAATCTGTATGTAACTTTCATACTCCTTGTACCAAAGATTGTTGGCTCTCAATATGGTCTCAAGAGCATCCAGCCATTGCATCCTATCGACGTCGACTCCAATTGCGTTTTTATGATCGTCTGGATCCACGATGATCTTATTAAGAAACTTGCGACTATAGCTGTCCAAAATTGCGAGGGCTTGATCAAATGGTGTCGTTGACGTGATAGTGACGATTTGTTCGGGAGAAACGTAGTTATGTCGAAGCTCTTTCGGCGCAGCGTTGATCTGCGCCTCAGATTTAACCGACCAAATTGAAATTCCGATAATAACCAATAACAATCTTTTCATTTCGTCCCTCTGGTATTTTCGAACCTTACTTTGAGAATCTGGCGATCTATTATGCCACCTTTGTTTAGCGTAAACTCCGCCTCATTGTTGCCAGCATCTATTTTCGTTAGATATCCGAGATAGACTTCATCTCCAACTCTAAGCATGTGACCTTTCCCATCCTGGTCGACTATGAAGATCTTATCCGCCATCACGGCCCTCAAGTCAGATCGCTCGGCATCAACAAGGCCTCGAAGATTAGCGGGAGGTTCACTCGATATTAATGGCTTGAGAAAATTCGCTCCAACGCCAACAGTTTTGTAGAGCGTAGGATCTTCACCTGATTTTTCCGAGGAGACACCAGCAGCAGATGAATAGTAAGCATCAAGGTCCATCGTGAAAGGGACAATCAACTGTGGCTTTTCTTGAGTTTGGTCCCGAACCTCATGTCCATTCAGAGTAAGATTTTCCACTTTGTACAACAGCTTTGCATGCTCAAGATACCAAATGAACTTGAAAAGACTTTCATAGCTTGTCTCGCCTTTTAGGTTGTAAACGTTATAACCATATTGGTTAAAAGGTCTGGCACCTTGATAAGTCATATCAAATTTCACAAACCCGCTGGCATCCATTATTCTGTTGAGATACGCATACGTTAATGCCGTCGTATCGTTAGTCGGAATTACCTTGAATCTCTTCACATACTTTGATTTCATCTCTGCTAACTTTTCCTCATCTGATTTCAGCTCGGATTCAATCCCAGGACGTTCATTGATAGTCTTATCGAGGTTCACTCCTTCGGCGATCAATTTTTCCCTTTCCTTCGGTTGGACTACACTTGTCAGGTAGAATCCAACGCCGAAGATGACAGCCAGGAATGCCGCTAGGACAACCGTGTTTCTAAGAGCATAAGACATTTCGGGCCCTCACTTTTCCACAAATTTCAAATCTATCTGAAAGTCGTAAACGGTTTTGCCGCGTATGTCTGCAATGGAAACCTTCTTCAAAACGGACCCAGGATAAAGCATAGCGAAACGCGGGATTCGATCACGATAAACCGAAAATCCATCCACATAGTAAGTCCCGTTATTAATTTGGTGTACGTCGGTCAACCATATGCCTCCGACGTTTTGCACCGTTTGGGATAGTGAGCTCATAAGATTCGACCATCGCTCAGTGTTCGGTATGAGCTCGTCGAGAATATTACCTGCATTTGAGTACTTCCCGAATTGAGACTGAACGTCTGCCACTCTTGATTTTAGAGCCTCCACTTCAGCAGCCTGCATCCTTTTCGTCGCGACGTCACCTTTGACTTTAGAAACTTCGCTCTCGTTCATCGCAAAATTGTATGTAAAGTAGAAGGTAGATCCAAAAACAATTACGGATAGAATCAATCCGTGCCATGCTAGCTTGAAGATTTTCTGACCTTCTACAATCCGTGGAGGAGTAAGATTTGCTACATAGTAGGTCCGCGATTTTCCTGCTACAGCACGCGCTGCGCTTGCTATCGGAACGGCATATTGAGGAATTAAATCTGATCCTCCAGCAGGGAGTTGAGATGCGTCCACCCTGCTTAATTGCAAGTAGTCGACCTCAGCTCCAACGAGCAATGACGAAAGGAATCCTTTGATGTCGAAGTTCTTGCATTCTCCACAAAGGATAACACGGTCGATCCTGGGCAGACTTAGATTATCCTGACCAAGTAATATCCTACTGTAAATTGTGTTTTGTACACTAAAGGAATCTGCACCTTCACCGATAATTGGAGCTATGTTGAAAAGGCCCCTCCCTCTCATGAAAATCAAACGAGTGTATTCCATGCCTACATAGACGACAACTGTCACTTCATCGATCCTGAGTGGGTAATTGTTCCTGACAAGATTCACCAGTGCAATATCGCTGCTCTCAACAAAAGCTATCTTTGGCATCCTTGGACCGAGGAAAGGTCTAGCGCTCATTACTAAATCGAGGGCTGGAATGTCCCGTTCCCTGACTACGCCAATATAGCCAGATTCAACTGTCGTGGGAAGCAATTCAACCTGGTCACGCGTCACTCCAGATCTTGTCGCTTGAAGCTCCTCTACGATCTTTGTCACTATTTTCTCGGGCTTTTTCCTTCCCAGGTACTTCAATCGGATGATAGAACACGTAAGGATCGCCTATGGACAGCGCCAAGACGCTTTTTCTCTTTCGGTACCTGTTGAATATTTCGGTCACAATGGCAGAATTGGCCTCCCGCTCGGGAGCCTCTTGAAAACTCTGTTGTGTCAGGTCAATCGTCTCAGCCGATGATTCAAAGCCAGCCGCTTCTGTGGCCTGAACCGCAACCTCTAATTTTTGAGCCAGCTTTGCATTGTGCAGGTCCAGTAAAACCATCTTGCTGCCATGCCTTATGACTTGTGCAATTTTTAAGTCAAGGCCATCGGCATAAAATCCCAGGGCATTTCGAGTTGCCATTTTACTCTCCTTACTTTATATCTACAGCATTTGCAGGAGTTGTTCCATCCTGCGTTTGTTATTTGCAAAATTCAATGCGGTCTCTCTTGAAATTCTCCTCTGCATGTAAAGACGTTTCAAATCCTGCTCCATGGTTATCATTCCGACGTCGGATCCCTCAGCTATCATCTGATAAATTTCGCTTGTATTCTTGTTCTTAATAGCCGCCCTAACTGATGCACTTCCAATAAGTACTTCTTTCACCAGCACGCGTTTCCCATCCAGGCTTGGCACCAGTTTCTGCGATACGACACACCGCAATACATCTGCTAACCGTTGCCAGACACGCTCCTGCTCTTCGGGCGGAACTTCGGCAACGATTCTGTCGATACTTTCCACCGCTGAGCCAGTATGCAAGGTAGAAAAAACTTTGTGACCGCTATCTGTTATTTCAAGCGCGGTCAAAATAGTGTCTGCGTCCCGCATTTCAGCAATCATTACAATATCCGGATCCTGGCGTAATGCCTCAATGCATCCGTCCTTGAATGATAGCGTGTCTCTTCCCACTTCGCGATGGCGAACAATACATTTATCCGATTCATGAACATATTCTATAGGCGAGCCAATAATAACAATATCCGCACTAACATCATGATTGTTCATGTCGATTATCGAATCAAGAGTTGTGCTTTTTCCTGATCCCGTAATTCCCGTGATAAGTATGAGTCCTTCCTTTGTATGACGGAGGTTGAAGATTTTTAGAATTTCCGGGTGGAAAACCAACTCGCTTATCGGACGGACCTCATCACTTATGGCGCGCATGTTAAGAGCGACTTCATCCAGATCAAGATACGCGTCGGCACGAAAACGCAGTACCTTCTCCTCGCTGACGAGCACATACGAAAAATCTAGGTTGCGTTTGTCGTAAAAAAATTGCCTTTGGCGATCGCTAAGGATATTTTGTATCAAAAGACTCGATTCGTCAGTCGTAAAAAAACCCCATGAATCATCAGGGCGTTTCGCACCAAAAATCCTGTACCAGACTTTGCCCTGAGCCCCATTGCCTCCAAAATCAAAATCCGATGCTTTGTTCTCCTGTGTCTTCAACAGAATGCGATTCAACAAACTTCTCAGTTCAATTCGCTGATCTTCAGGGAGATTTGCGATCATATTCCCTATGAAGATATGTCTTTCCATCCCATGAACGAGATCGGAGACTTGAGTCGAAAATTGCTTGAGTAAATTTCTTGCTCCGGTTACTTCAGTTGCGACAGCCGTTTCCATTTCACCTTATTTATTTAAAAATTAACAAAGGAATTCAATTTCAACAACATCTCAATTATCCCTTCACAAGATGATCCAATCAAGACAGTCTTTCTATCGTTAGGTTTTTCAATTCATTCAGAAGATCTGTTCACAACGTAAGAGAATCCCGACTATTCCTCTGTTGTCGTGGCAGCGACTTCTTCCATAGTCGTCACCCCTTCCAGCACACGGATTATTCCCGCACGGCGAAGGGTCCACATACCATCTTTGACTGCTTGAGCTCGAATGCTATCTTCATCAATATCAATGCCTGCCGTCATGACTATATGCTTAAGTTCCTTTGTCATATACAATGCCTCATGTATGGCAGCTCGACCTTTATAACCTGTACCACCACATTTTTCGCATCCACCTGCCTTGAAAAGGGTATGCTCCTTTAGTTCATCTTCAAGGAAGCCGAACCTTACATATGCACTGACGTCAACCTCATCCTTGGGGATCGGTTTTTTGCAGTTCTCACAGAGTGTCCTGACAAGACGTTGGGCAACTATTATGTTTACTGCACTCGCGAGCAGAAACGGCTCAATACCCATCTTGTAAAGCCTGGCTATGGCGCTCGGTGCGTCGTTGGTATGTAAAGTGGAAAAGGTAAGGTGTCCGGTATTCGCAAGTTTCACCGCAATATCGGCAGTCTCCTTGTCACGAATCTCTCCGACGAGAACAATATCCGGATCATGACGTAGAATTGATCTTATCGCCTGCTCAAAATCCATCTTGGGACCAATTCGAAGTTGACGGGCACCTTTGATAATATACTCAACAGGATCTTCTACCGTCAGGACATTGACTGTTGAATCAATGACCTGGTACAAAGCCGCAACAAGTGTGGTCGATTTACCACTCCCTGTAGGCCCTGTCAGTATGATCATTCCCTGAGGCTGTTTTATTGCCTTATAAAAACTTGTGTGAGCCGGCCCCTGCAAACCCAACTTCTCCAGGTCGGTTATAACTTTTCTATCATCAAGAACACGAATGACAACCGTTTCAAACTTGTGCTTGATCTCGCTTGATACCATTGGAAGAATTGATACGCGAAAACGAATCCAGTGGTCATCGACTTTCCGCTGAATAAATGCATCCTGCGCGGTTTCGCGCTCAAACCTGTCGGCTCCTCGCGATCTGTCCTTTACGACGGCAGAAACAGCCTCTGGCAAGACTCCCTCCTGCGTGTACCACAATCGTAAATCACCATCAATTCGAAAATGGATGTCTGTCTTGTTGCCATCTCTTGGAACAACGTGGATGTCGCTCGCTCCTCTTCTTACAGCCTCCACAAGCATTCCTTCAACCAGATTGATGAGAACGCTCTTGTTGATTTCGGCTTCGAGGGCTTGCTCGTCTATGCCCTCTTCTTCCCCAGTCGTAATCTCGCCAAACTCGTCCTGATTAGAACTAGAAAGAACTTTCAGGAACTCATTTTCCGGCGGGAACACTTTGTCAATCAATCCCTGAAGATCTTTCAACCTCACATAAGCCACCTCATATCTCTTGGCAGCGAAGCTTCTCGCGAGACGCGGTATCTCTTTGTTTGTTGGATCTGCAGCGACTATGATGAGCTTATCAGGCCGAGCCTCGTCGAACTTGAGGGGTAACATTTTTGCCTGGATGATTTCGTCCTTGGCGTTATCTCCCGATTCGACAAGTTTCTTAACGAAATCCACTCTCTCCGGATCTATTATTTCATCAGCTAGATATATCTCACGAAAGCCATAGAGATTTGCTACTTCCTTGAAGACCAGATCATGTTCGACATTGAAATCTGCCACGAGAATTTGGGCAAGGGTTCTCCGAACCTTGACGTCTTCGGTCTCTTTTTTCTTTATAGCTAACTCAAGAGTCTCATAATCTATTATCCCCTTCTTGAGAAGCGTATAACCTAATTTGTCGCTTATATCTATTTCAGGCAGCTGACTTTTCATCACATCCCTGGCTGTTTTGGATGGATCAACGCCGATTCAGAAGAAACAACAGTAAGCGCAATCATAACGATCATTATAATCATCGATACCACAACCTGTATGAGATCAATCACGCTCTTCAATTTATATCCGGTTTCTTTCTCATAATAGTTAGCGATTTGCAATGCGGTCGAACGCACGGTTCCCGTCTCTGCTCCACTATGAAAACGTGATATGGCCGTCTCAGTAAACACATTTGTCGCCGCGATCGATTCCGTCAAACCTTTTCCCTGCGTGACCATCATCGGTATCGCAATGGTTTTTATTTGATGCTCCATATATTTATTACCGCATGCCTCCGCCGCCAGCCTGATAACATCAATATTTTCGCCAGAGCCACCATACATAGCATAGAACACTCTGCAGAAGATTTCTATGTTTTGTTTATGCAACAACCCTCCGATCGCAGGTATCTTTATCATATATTTGTCTAGAAGGAATCTCCCCCTCTCCGTGGTAATGAAACGCGCAAAGAAGATTAGACCACCAATAAAAGTCAGACTCATCCACCAAAAGTTTTGAGTGAGGACATGACTCAACTTCAGGGTTGCCGCAGTCATAGGTGGCACCTGGCCAAGCTTGGCAAACAGTTCGGCAGTAGCTGGAAAGATATATGCCACGTAATAAATTACGGCAATCATAAGGATAAACATAGTGACCATGGGCATGATTAGAGCGCTCTTCAGGCTCTTTTTGAATTCTGCCTGTCGCTCCAGAAATTTCGCTGTGCTCTCGTAAATCTCCGCCATATTCCCACTCTTGGATGCTAGACCAAGCATATGCGAAGTGAACTTACCCAAAACCCTCTCATGTTTTACAAATGCTTGCTCACTGTCTTTCCCTTGCTTCAGATCATTATTTATGTCCTTGACTGTCTCTCGAAGGGTCTTGTTTTCAATATCGTTTGCAAGAAGTTGAAGTATCTCATTATAGGGCAGCTTTTCTCGCAAAAGATCAGCACTGACTCGAACAAATGTCACAATTTCCGTGGATGGCGGTTTAGCTTTGATGTCCAGAAATTTTCTCTGAACTGAAAGGACTTTATAATCCATCCTCTCAAAAGCCTGTACCACCTCTTCCTTGGAAAATGCTTTTTGTTCCCCGAGAACAGGCTTCTCTACTCCCCGCTTCACTCTATAGATGAAAGTGGTACGTGTCTTTAGATTAGTGAGCTTAAACTGATTCTTGTTCGCAAGATCGAGCACGATCTTTCTTGCCTGATTACGGCTCTCCGCAGAGACTACACCCTGAACTGACCGTCCTCCCGCTTTTATTCCTTGAAATCTAAATTCTGGCACCTTGCGCCCTCCTCAATTATATGCATCGAACCAATCCAACATTCTTTTCAGGAACTCATCCTGTTAAAACCAAGACCTGAATGTATGAAACATTAATGCCATTTGAATTCTGCAAAGCCAAATCCGCTTCCTTGTAATCTTCCTTTGCAAAGTAACAAAAAAACAAGTGGGCAGAAATCCCACCGAAATGGAACTGCTGCCCTGACTTTGATTACTTAGTCGACTAATTCAGGATAGTCACTTTTGGTCCCGTTGGGGTAACATCCGCCATCGCTTGGACTTTATTGGTGTTATCATTTCCAACTTCTGTCCCTATTCCAACGAACCAAAACTCCTGGCAATTCGCGGCCACAGAGAGCGTATCGAATCCGGTCGCGGGATTGACATGCCGTGTGGGTGTGCTGGTTTGCTTTGTCTGTACACTAGAGAAGGTGTAGTAGCTACCGTTTCCGTTTCCGGTGTCAGCCGCGGCGAGTCCGAATCCGTTGAATGCTTGCTGGCCGCCGCCCATTGACTGCGGTTTGCGGTAATACTGCTGCGCTTGAGCGGCTAGGTTATTCAAGTCATTAACGATTGCATCACGGTTTGAGCTTTGTGCGTTGCTCTTGAACATCGAGATACCGACGGCTATTGCGATACCGACGATAATAACTCCAAGTACGATTAACAAAAGTTGCTGCTGTCCCATATTTACCTCCTTTTAGTTTTACGGAACATTACGAAAGAAATTTCTTATTGCCTTCATCTCATGTGCCATTCATTATCCTACATGAACACACCTAAACCATCCGACGCAGGATACTAACAACAACAGAATATAAACGGCACTCTCTCAGAAAGTCAAGCTTTCCGACATTTGCAGGCAATTTTACAAGCAAACGCTAAGGAATACGTGCAACTACAATGCCGACAATCCGACTCACCTTAATTCATTCTTTCCGGCAAGAAAGGCAATTTTCAAAGGTGGGACATCGGAAAAACTTTCCGCTCCACTAAAAGAATTACCGTGAGGTAACACACACAGGAAGAAAGAGGAATAAAGAAAGAGGTAATCCCAAATTGTCGAACAAGTACAAGTCAAGTTCAGGACAGCTGGTCAGGAACTGTTTCATGTTGCCAAGATTCGACACGCACTCTTTGATCTTCGCAAAGTTGCAACCAATCGATGGGGCATGAAATGGAAGTTTCTCAAAAAAAATACATATTTCTTATCGCGTTCTTCCAGTGGTTTCACGTTTGTTCCCCCAAATGTCGACGCCATATTCCACCTCTGCCAAGAACAATCCGCAGGCTGGAGCAGACATTGACGCAAAAGAGCGTTTGTCCATTCCCATAATTGTCTTAAAATCTTCAACCGTCATTTTCTTCCTACCAACATCCATCAGCGTTCCGACAATTGCTCTTACCATTCCATGCAGGAATCGATTGGCTTCAATCTCAAACAGCAGAAAAGAGGCGGGGCGCCAAATTCTCGTCTCCTTTTTCCATTCTGCCTTTATCACGTTGCAAATGAAATGGTCTTGTTGATCCGCATATTTTGTAAACGACTTAAAACTCTTTTCTCCCACAAGCGAAGCTGCTGCTTCGTTCATTAGGTTCATCGACAGATCAAAATGGAAATAGGCAGCAAAGTGGTCGACAAATGGAGATTTTCGTGTGACAACCCTGTACAAATATCTTCGTTTCAAGGCACTGAATCGGGAGTGGAAATCCTCCGACACAAGAATCCCTCGATTTACGGCAACGTCTCGCGGCAGCGTGCGATTCAAAGCGTACACTATTTTGTCTATTTCCCACAAGGACCGGGTGTGAAAATTTGCTACCTGACCGAAGGCATGTACACCTGCATCGGTTCTCCCAGCCCCTACTATCTTGATATTTTCTTGGAGCAAACCCGACAGAGTTCTCTCGATGACCGCCTGGACGCTTTGCCCATTTTTTTGTACCTGCCACCCGCTATACGCCGTGCCATCATATTCGATCAAAAGTGCAATGTTGCGCATTTCAGAAAGATAATGACCGGGGACCAATGAACAGAGGAATTTCCCGTTTCTCTTTTCTAGAATACAGCCGACAATCTCAAATACACGCCGGTCGAAGGCATAATTTGCGGGAGAGTCTGCGAAGTTTCATCAAGAGAGGAAGTTGCTGATGCATTGACGCCTGCTACGAGCCTCGCCGCATTGATAGCACTTACGAGGTGATTCAAAACAATTACCGCGGCAGTGTACCTTCCGTAATTCAAGAACTGATCCGCCTCAATTCGCAAGCTCTTAAATTTCGCGCGGTCCGCATCTGATTGCCATTGCCACTGATATGATGAAGAATTGTAAATCAGGTCGTAATTCAACCCTTGAATTTTCTGATCATTGTAATCCTGAGTACTTAGAAAATTTCCTATATTCACAAAAAAATCGTCGGGTTTCCCACTAACCTGAGCACCCGCATATATCTTCGCATAATTTATCGCGTCGCTTCGGACTTGATCTGAGTGGACTTCCAAAACGGTATAGAAAACCCATAACGATACCTCAGTTATGGTAGAGTATTTTCCCACGTCATATCTGCCTGCGTAGAGCTCGCCTAATCCCGGAACAACCAATGACGCAAGTACAGCCAAACCTGGAGATTTACGTTTCGCGATCCTGAGATCACTTGAACTGTTGTCATAAGAGTTTTGCAGAAGCTTTGTCCCAAGATCCAACTCTGTTCCAACACTATTGAAATCATTCGTCTGAGAGAATGACGCACTCGTTCCACAAAGGATTGCCAGGAACATGGACCATGAAATAAATCGATAACTCCGCGATCCGAAATATCCTTTTTGAGCAACACCCTTTGAGCGCTGTCTAACGTCCTCTGGCGATTTCTTCATAATATCACCTGCCCAACCACGGTATTATCACTCACGGCGGTCACCAATACATCGCAGACCTCATTCACTTTGGACGGGTTTGATGTCATCTCCACGCGAATATAATTCGACGTGAAGCCAAACATTTTTCCATCTTTCACTTCTTCTTCGACTAGTACGCGCATAATTTTTCCCACATGCTGCCTGTTAAACTCATACCTCTTTTTCTCGGAAAGCATTCGCAGGATCTCACTCCTTTTCTTCCTGACCCTTGGATCAACGACCCTATCAAATCTTGTTGCGTCGGTTCCTTCCCGCTCGGAATAAGAGAAAACATGGAGATAAGACAACGGCAAATCTTCAATGAGGCTTACACTCTCTTCGAAATGCTCGTTTGTCTCGCCAGGGAACCCAACTATGACATCTGCACCTATTCCCGCATTAGGAATGATCTCTTTCACGCATTCGACTACTTCTCGGTACCGTGTAGAATTATACCGCCTCCGCATTCTTCTCAACACTTCATCGGAACCACTTTGCAGAGGTACGTGAAAGTGTTTACAGTACTTTGACGATGAAGCAACAAACTTAATGATTTCTTTCGTCAGCAAGTTCGATTCTATCGAACTGATCCTAATCCGTTCGATGCCAGTGATCTTATCCAGTGCGATGAGCAACTTCAAAAAAGAGTCACCCTCTTGCCGCCCGTAATCGCCGACGTTGACACCGCTAAGAACTATCTCTTTGAATCCAAGGGCAGCAATTTCTATTGCCTGCTCAACGAGAAACGCAACCGACGGACTCCTGCTGATACCTCTAACTTTTGGGATAGTACAATAGGAACAATTATAATCGCATCCGTCCTGCACTTTTAGAAAGGCCCTCGTGCGGGCGCCGGTCGACGCAGAATCGGCCGCGCTAAACTCGACGGCATCTTCCACCGGTCCCACGAAAATTCGCGCGTGATAATTTGCCTGAATATCGTCTCCCGGGTCGCCGGTCAAGGTTTTCCGCTTCTTGAAATCGCTGGCATAATTGAACAGACTAAATTTTTCCTTGGCACCTAGTACCAGGTCCACTCCCTCGATCTGTGCCACCTCATCCGGCTTTCCTTGCGCGTAGCAACCAGTTACCACGACAAAAGCTTCAGGAGAAGTTCGAAGTGCCCGTCTGACAATCTGCCTGCAATCGCTATCTGCACTCCGAGTAACCGTACAGGTGTTGATTACGAAAACGTCTGCGGAGGACGAGGGATCAACCACATCAAAACCTCGACGTTTGAATTCTTTTTCTATCTGAATTGTTTCGGCATAGTTTAATTTACAGCCGAGACTTTCTAAGGCAACTCGCTTCTTATCCATCTAGAAATAATTTTGATTGGCAATCGATAAGAATCAAGTCGTAATTAGGCAAGTAAAGAAACCATCACGGACAGATCATGCAGAAACCTGAAACGTGATGGTCAATTATTTAAGACTAGCTATTGGCTTCGATGCTTCCTTGAGATTCTTCCTCGCTTTTCTGAATACTATCCTGCGAGAGAACTTCGTTTTCATGGGAATCAGTTGCTGTAGCCGGGCCATCTTCCGTGAGGGTTTCCTCACCCGATTTCACCTTGGGTTTCTTTTCGGAGCCGCGTTGTTTTCTTTCTCGCCGATCGTCGTAATTTATTTTATGACTGGTAAGAAACTCCTGGAATATCGATTGATCTTTGTCTTTGTAATATTCCGTCAGACTGAGAACAATTCGCTTTCCGTCTTTGTCGAATTCAATGACCTTGAATTTCAGAGTTTCATCTGCAGGAAAGTGAGCTACATAGTTCTTTAAACTTACCGGCGACATATGAGAATGAGGTACAAAACCATCGACTTCTCCGGGAAGTTCGACAATTGCTCCTTTCTCGATGTGTCTGACAATCTTGCCGTCGACTTCGGAGCCGACTTTGAGCGACTCTTCGAATTTATCCCAAGGATTTTCGAGAGCTTGCTTGTGTCCAAGCGAAATGCGTCGCTGGTCCTTGTCGACAGCAAGTACGACGACTTCGATCTCGTCACCGCGCTTAACGAGCTCACCAGGATGCCGTATTTTCTTGGTCCATGAAAGGTCTGAAATATGGATCAAGCCATCGACACCACTCTCAAGCTCAAGGAAGACGCCAAAGTTTGTGAGATTGCGAACAATTCCTTTATGCTTTGAGCCGATTGGATATTTTTCGATGAGCTGCTCCCACGGGTCGGGTTCGAGCTGCTTCAAGCCCAGAGAAAGTTTCTTGTTTCCTATATCGAGGCTTAGAATTACCGCATCCACCATTTGCCCCATGGAGACTTTTTGCGACGGATGTTTAACGTGTTCTGTCCAGCTCATTTCTGAAATGTGGATCAGTCCTTCGATACCTTTTTCTATTTCGACAAATGCTCCGTATTCAGTCAGTGAAACAACTTTCCCGTTCACCTTCTGACCGATTTGATATTTGTCTTCGATGTTCTTCCATGGTTCAGGCTGCAGCGCTTTCATTGAAAGAGAGATACGCTTCTTTTCTTCATCGAAATCTGTAACTACAACTTGAATTTTCTGATCGAGCTTCACGATTTCCGAAGGATGATTGACTCTGCCCCACGAAAGATCTGTAATATGGATCAATCCATCCACTCCACCCAAGTCTACGAACACGCCGAACTCAGTAATTGCTTTGACGGTACCTTCGAGAATAAGGCCCTTCTCAAGTTTGGACAAGATTCGTTTCCGTTGTTCCTCGAGCTCTGCTTCGAGCAAGGCTTTATGACTTACGACGACATTTTCAGCCGCCTCATTTATTTTGACAACACGGAAATCCATAGTCTTGCCAACGAACGAATCAAAATCTCTGACTGGTTTTACATCAACTTGAGAGCCTGGCAAGAAGGACTCAAGCCCCATCAGATTCACCATCAAGCCGCCTTTTACGCGCCTTAAAACAGTTCCTTGTAATACAGTTTGGTTTTCATGCGCTCCGACTATGCGATCCCAAATTCTAATGAAGTCCGCGCGCCTTCTTGAGAGAACGACTTGTCCGTCCTGGTCCTCAACGCTGTCAAGAAAAACTTCAACTTCGTCGCCGGGTTTCAACTCAGCCAAATTGGGAAATTCATTTTTCGGAACTAATCCAGACGATTTGAAACCAATATCAACTATAACGTCATTGTCTGTGAAACCTATAATTCTTCCCTTGACAATCTCCCCCGCATCAAATTGCTTCAGACTCTTGTCATAAAGAGCGACCATTTCTTTGAGTTCATCTTCGGAATACGGCGAATCTTCGCCCGCCAAAAGTCTGACCTTTTTCACTTGCGGTTTCTTTACATCCTGTTCATCGGTTCTTTGCATTACCATCGTATCTGTGACCTTTTCTTCATCGGCCATTAAATCTCTCCTTCAATAGTCCGTTCATATAATCTAACGACGGACAAATCCCACACCTTAGTTCGTGGGGGTACAATCCTGCATCAAACAAATACCGCCGATAGGCTCAATGCAAGACATACTTTTTTTGTTTAACATCAGTTAATTGGGGCGGCTCTTTGAAAAACATCTTGATCTATTTTTTCTATTGTCTGCTTTACTTTTTCCATGAGCCATTGCGGGGTCGAGGTTGCACCTGTGACACCCACATTCTGAGCATTTTCAAACCATGATGGCTGAAGCTCATTCTGATTTTCAATAAAGTATGAAGACTTGTTTTCTTCTCTGCAGATCTCAAACAACACTTTTCCGTTGGAGCTGTTCCTCCCGGCCACAAACACGATCACATCATTATGAGCAGCAAACTCTCTCAGTTTCTTGTCTCTTCCGGAAACCTGCCCACAAATGGTATCCTTCGCAAGAAAACCTTTCGCAATGTCTTCCATTGTCCCGACAACAAGATCTTTTATCTTTCTTGACAGCGCTTCTTTGATTGCGTAAAAAGTGGGTTTGTCCATCGTGGTCTGCGAAAAGATGACCGTTTTCCGTTTGAAATCGATCTTCAGGAGCGCCTCCTCAACTGACTTGACCACGATTGCCTCATCGTTGCAAACTCCGCGCAGCCCGATCACCTCGGCATGATCTTTCTTTCCGAAGATGACAACTTGATAACCGTTGTCATAAAACTTTTTGATTCTTTCCTGAAGTTTCGTTACTACGGGACATGTGGCGTCAACGATTTCGAGGTTATACTTCTTTGCAATCTCAAAGGTCGATGGTGGCTCGCCATGGGCGCGTATCAACACCTTCGCATCTTTTACGTTGTTAAGATCTTCATGCAAAATCGTTTGCAAACCTCTGGCTTCAAGACGCGTGATCTCTTCAGGGTTGTGTATGATGTCTCCAAGCGAATAAAGCTTATCTGATTTACTAAGTTCATCTTCAGCAAAATCAATTGCCCTGACAACTCCCCAGCAAAAGCCGCCATTCTTATCAACGGTCACGTTCATCTGCTTTTCGTCTCCGCCGTTATCATCACGGCTTCATCAACGTAATTCAAAATCTTCGCGACTTGTTCTTCTATTGTCAGGTCAGTTGTGTCAATTTCAATTGCATCATCGGCTTTTCTGAGCGGGCTCATTTCCCGCGTCGAGTCCTTTTTGTCTCGTTCCTTCAAATCACGAACGACTTGTACAATCGGCAGTTCTGTCCCGCCTTCAGAAAGCTCAGCTTGCCTTCGGCGCGCCCGCTCCATGATGTCGGCAACCATATAAAATTTCAAATCGGCATCAGGAAAAACAACCGTTCCAATATCGCGGCCATCAACCACACAGCCCTTCATAGAACCAATTGCGCGTTGCTTCTCGACCATAATCTCTCGCACACCATGGTACGAGCTTACAAGGCTGACGTTCTTAGTCACTTCTTCGGACCTTATCTCTCTTGTCACATCATTCCCATCTAAGATAACCCGAATACTGCCGCCATCATTTTCAAACATTATATTGGACTCGGCAGCTATTGTCACGACTTCTTTTTCAGTTGATGGATCGATATGAGATGCGAGAACCTTTAATGTGACCGCTCGATACATAGCACCCGTGTCCAAGTAGACATACCCCAATTTCCTTGCAACAAGTTTCGCGGTAGTACTTTTACCGGAACCAGCGGGACCGTCGATGGCTATGAGTATTTTTTTCAAACCTTTCCTTTTTGATGCCCAAAAGGGCATGATCGCACTTTTTCAGGGCTATTAATTTAGCTTTTGGAACCGAAACAAGCAACGCCCCAAGCGTGATTTGGAAAAGTTGAAAACATTTGAATTCTCAAAAAAGCCGACTCGAGATTCATGCCTTCTTTGTCGCCCATCGAAACAGCTCCTTCAAACTTGGGCGTTTGCCGTAGACTAAGATTCCAATCTTGAAAATCCTTCCAGCAGCGATCATGCAGAAATACGTGGATGCCAACAAGATCAATGTCCCAGCCAACAATTCCCAGGTTTCTGGAGACTGGACGGGAATTCGGAAAGCCATCATTGTCGGAGTCAGAAGCGGAATTAGAGAGAGAATTTTCAGGTAGCTCGCATTAGGATTCTGAATCACAAGAAAAGCAAAGATGATGGGGAAAAATAGCAGCATGGAAACGTATTGTGTTGCCTGTTGCGCTTCTTGTTCCGTTGTTACCGGCGCTCCCGCCATGACAAATATCGACGAATAAAAGAGAAAACCAAGCACAAAAAATACTACTTCCCACCAAATGTTATCCGGAATGGTTAGGAAGGCTGCGAGCTGGCCGGCAAATGCGACACCGATTGATGCCCAAACAGCAAGTTGTGTCAAACCGAGCAGGCTTAGACCAAGAATTTTGCCCGTCATTATTTCATCTGGCGTTGCTGAGGACAACAGCACTTCCACGATCCTGTTCGACTTTTCTTCGACGACACTTCTAACAAGGAGTTGTCCAGAAGTCAAAATAAAAAGAGCAAGGACAAAGATAAAAGCGTAACCGATGAGAAATCCCGAACCAGCTTCAGTCTTCTCTGCTTCTCCAGTTTTAGAGAGTTTCACAGTCTCCAGATCGATGGGCTTCGAGACTTCTTTGACTAATCCCGGATTTACACCATTCCGCTGCAACTCATTCGAGACCACTATGTCTTTTACCGTAGACTGCAGTCTTTCGATCTCTTTGAAGTTCGAGACATTCTGAGAAACATATTCGAATTTTCTGGACCGAACGATACTCGAGTCGATCACAATGTACGATGAAATCTGATCTTGCAGCACCATCTTATTTGCCTCGCTACGGCCAGTAACTGGAATGGAAATCACTTCGTAGTTTGCCTTTCCGTCGGGCAATTTGAACTTTTCAAGAAGTTCATTGTTCAAGACAGAAGAGACTTCACCCGTCTCGTCGATGATTCCTATTTTCGTTGTGGTAGTATCAGGCTTTGTCATGAGAAGCGTTGGAACCACGCTCATGAGTATTATAAATAGAGGGGTAACGACTAACGAGATGATGAATGCCTTTGTCCTCACCTTCTCGATGAATTCCCAACGAGCGACGGCAAGTATTTTCTTAATTGACATTTTTCCCTCCGACGGCTTCTATGAAAATTGAATTCAACGACGCTTCTTGAATGGAAAAATTTGTAACCGTCACCAAGTCAACTGCTCTTTTCAGAATTGCCTGGCTGTTTGCACCATCTTTCATTTTGATCTCAGCATAGTTTTCGTACAAATCCATGGTCGCCAAATCGGACAATTGATTAAGCCGAGAAGAATCTCCGTCGAATTCTAGATGTATGGCGTTGCTGCCGTGATTCTTTTTTATTTCTGACAACTCGCCATAAAGAATAACCTTTCCATGATTTATTAAGCAAATTCTGTCACACAGCTTCTCCGCCTGTTCCATTTGATGCGTTGAAAATACGATCGTCTTACCAGCCTGTTTCAGATCACGTATCATGTCTTTCATGACTATTTGGTTAACCGGATCGAGTCCAGAGAAAGGTTCGTCGAGTATCAGAAGCTCAGGCTCATGGAGGAGGCATGAAATAAACTGAACTTTCTGTTGCATTCCTTTCGACAGCTCGTCCACCTTACTATTGCTGTATTTCGACAGCTCGAACTTCTTCAGCCAGACTTCGGCACGCTTTCGCGCGTCGACCGGCTGCACGCCTCTCAGAGTACCGAAATACACAAGGACATCTATCACCTTGCTCTTACGATATAGTCCACGCTCTTCCGGGAAATACGCTAGCACATTTTTTATTTCGGGTGTGAGTTCCTTACCGTTGAAACGAACGTTGCCAGAATCAGGTTCGATAATACCGAGCGAGATTCTTATCGTGGTCGTCTTGCCGGCGCCGTTTGGACCAAGCAAACCGAATATTTCTCCCGGTTTGACATCGAACGTCACGCCATCGAGCGCGACTGTGGTTGCATAAGTTTTCCGAAGATCATTGACTTGAAGCATATTACCTCAACACGGATTAGAAAATATTGACATAAAATTAATAATGATCATTTAAATCCCAAACCATTTTATCATTAAGAGAAAGTTAAACCTCAATCTCTGCCCTGTTTAAATATCTTTTTCCAAAATGCGCGACTTATGGTGTATTTCTATAAATCATTCTCGCAAAAGGAATGGTTTCCCTGACGTGCTCCAGTCCACAAATCCACGCGACTGTCCGCTCAATGCCAAGGCCAAAACCGGAATGCGGTACGCTCCCGTATCTTCTTAAATCGAGGTACCATTCAAATGGCTGACGAGGCAGGTTGTTTTCCTCGAGCCGCTTCACCAAGGTATCGTAGTCGTCTTCGCGCTGACTGCCTCCGATGATCTCGCCATAACCTTCGGATGCGAGCACATCGACAGACAAAGTGAGATCTGATCTTGCGGTATCTCGCTTCATGTAAAATGCCTTGCATGCAGCCGGATAGTGATGTACCATTACGGGCCGATCATATTGCTGCGAGATAATAGTCTCATCGGTTGCCCCCAGGTCATTTCCATATTGGAAATCAACCCCATTCTTTTTCAAGATCTCCACCGCGTCGTCATAGTGCAGGCGTGGGAAGGGTCGTTTAACCGGTTGTAATTTTGTTACATCCCTTTCCAGCAATTTTAACTCAGGCTCGTTCTTCCTCAACACTGTTTGAACAATATGTTCGATAAACTCTTCTGCCAAATCCATGTCGTCATTCAAATCCGCCCATGCAACTTCGGGTTCCACCATCCAAAATTCAGTAAGATGCCGGCGCGTCTTTGACTTTTCCGCGCGGAAGGTCGGCCCGAAACAATAGATTTTTCCAAACGCCATGGCAGCAGCCTCGCCATAGAGCTGCCCGCTTTGAGTTAAATACGCTTTTCCGAGATCAAAATAATCGGTCTCAAATAGAGTGCTCGTCCCCTCCACCGATGCCGGTGTAAGAATCGGCGAATCGACGAGTGTGAAGCCTTTGTCATCGAAAAAGTCACGGACAGATTTAATGATCTGGTGCCTGACTCGAAGTATTGCGTGCTGCCTCGAAGATCGCAGCCAGAGATGCCTGTTGTCCATTAAAAATTCTGTGCCATGTTCCTTAGGTGTGATAGGATAATCCTTGGCAATATGGACAATTTTCAGATCTTCGACCTGCAATTCATAGCCGCCGGGTGCTCGATCATCTTTATGAACTTTGCCAGAGACGATCAGTGAACTTTCCTGAGTCAGCAAATCATAGCCGGCAAAAAGTTCAGGTGCAATCTGACTCTTAACCATGACACATTGCACCACACCAAAGCCATCTCGCACAAGGATGAAATGAATCTTCCCGCTCGATCTTTTGTTATAAACCCATCCACGGACGGTTACTGATTTGTCATTAAACTCGGAAAGTCTATTTATGGTAGTAACCGGCCTGGTACTTTCATTGGTTCCTGACATTCAATTCTCCATAATCATTTCGTGAAGAAGATAGCACACTGGTAATACAGAAAAAACAGATTCGCACAAGTCAGCCGAATGCAACGCACTCCATCAAAACCGGCGGACATTTTTTTCGTTGACCGTCGAGGATTAAATTGACTTTCGGAAATAATCTTAAACGAAAAAGGGACGGCATAACAATGAAAGCTCTTGTCACAGGCTCGACCGGATTTATTGGCAGCCATCTCGTCGAAAAATTAATCCAGCACGATTACAAAGTCAGATGTTTGATAAGGAAGAGCACAAGAATCGAGTACATAAATAACCTTCCTGTAGAGTTTGTAAATGCTGATTTCGGAAACATCGAATCGCTAAAGGAGGCGACTGACGGAGTCGATTATGTCTTTCACATCGGCGGGGTTACGAAATCGAAAGACAAGCAAGGGTATTTTAAAGGAAACTACGAGACCACCAAAAACCTTCTTGCCGCCGTCTCGGAACAAAACCCCGGCATCAAACGATTCATATTAGCGAGCAGCCTCACTGCGGTCGGGCCTGGCCATGACTTAGTGCCTGTTAATGAAACCACTCCCTATCATCCCATCACAACTTACGGCAAGAGCAAGATGGAGGCGGAGAAAGAATGTGTTGCCAGATTTTCCGAAATTCCGATTACAATCATAAGGCCTCCTGCGGTTTACGGGCCGCGCGACAAAGATATCTATGCTTTCTTCAAATCCGTAAACGCGCACATGATTCCTCTCTCAGGATTTGGCAGAAAAGTATTGAGCTTCATTCACGGATATGATTTAGTTGACGGGATCATCGCCGCTGCCGAACATCCGAATGCCGCCGGTCAGATATATTTTATCTCGAACGAAGAGATTTGCGACTGGGTGCAATTTGGAAATATCGCAAAAAGGATTCTAAACAAATGGGCGGTAGGAGTGAGACTTCCGCATTTTGCTTTGTACTCGGTCGCTGCGATCAGCGAAACAATTGCTCGCTTGCAGGGAAAGGCAGCATTGATCAATATCGAGAAGGCACGAGACGGAGTTCAAGAGAATTGGCTTTGCAGTCCAAAGAAAGTGGAAATTGAACTCGGTTTCAAGACGAAGTTGTCTCTCGAGGATGGGATCGCAAACACCATCGGGTGGTATAAAAAGAACGGATGGCTGTAATAGCTCTCAGTTCATGATTGATAGGGAGAACCGTAATTCTTGTGAGCCATGATCCATATTCTATTCCCGAAGCCGAATATTCCCATGTCCCTTCTTCGGCACGAGACAAGCACGTCAAGTTCACCAATTGAATCTTCGTTAAAAAGAATCTCCAGGCGTTGTCTCGCCGTCAGTTTACTTTTTTCCTGCTGTTCATCGATGCGTTTCTCCCCGCCTCCCCATCTTCGGCGGCTATCCCTGATTCTTTAAGCCTGGATATCATCCATCTCCTTCCTCACTTCAGATGGCGGGACGGAATTCGACTTAAAATGGTACGGTAATTTCAGCGAAATATGTGGACCTCGCTCCGTCGATTCTCGGCTCTTCCTTTGGAGGTTTTGTTCGAGGCGGCGGGTCTGGCCGAGCCATTTGCTACGAGCTCAATATCCTTTAATGGAATCCCCAACCGTCTGGATAAAGAGTCAGCGATATGCGCCGCCCTCGTTCTTGAAAGGTTGACATTGTACCATGATGGTCCAATGGAGTCCGCGTTGCCCTCTACCATTATTCTGATATTTTGCAGCCCGGTACGGTTGACCATCTCATCTATCTTATCAAAAATGCAATAGACATTCTTATTAATATTTGCGCGGTTGAAATCAAAAAAGATTTTTACGGGTTCTGAGTTTGGTTCAGGAGATACCGCCTCTTTCTCTTTAACGGGTTTTCCCGGCATCCCACTTTGGGTAGCTAACATTGGAGGCGGTTTCATGATAGATGAAGATTGATGGGAAGGAGCTTCTGATGCTCGTTTATTTATAGACGCTCTCACTCTCAAAAATAAAAGAAGCAAGGCACCCACAACCACTACTGCTATAAGCACCTTGCCGCTTGGTTCGATCTTTACTCGAGCCATTTACTATTTCAGTTCTCGGTCGATGAAGTGCGTCTTCGTCTAGTTCCGTGAGACTGATCAGGGACTTCCTGGGAGACAAAATATTGGAGGACTCCCGACAACCTCTGTTCTTCTTTCTCTTTCTCTTGTTGCCATGTTTGAAACTTGTCGCGAGTTTCCTTTATCAAGTTATTGTTGTCTTCCATCTTCTCTCGAATCTCGTTGAAGATTCTCTCCATTTCTTCCTGGAGGCGTTTATTCTCTTCGCTTTTCTTTTGTTCAAGTTCACGTAATCGACGCTCCTCAATTTTCTCAAATTGAGTCAGAGCCTTATCTCGCTTGACCGCATCCTGGATCACATCTTCTGGAGAAATGCGAAGCGCTTCTAAAGCAACCATCAGGGCACTGCGCCTAATTTCCGGAGAAGCGTTCTTGAGATGTACGCTCTTCAGTAATTCCTCCGCGCGGTAAACGGTGAAACCTGCTGTAGCATCTTTTATCCCGAATGCCTGGAAGATCGCTTCAAAGCTCGGGAACTCCTCACCGATGCGGGCTACGGGTTGCTCAAGTTGTGGCTCCGATACTTCAAATCGAGTTGGAGTCACGGAACTATGAACTGACGTCTCCCTTTGAGAAACGGCAGTCTCTGCTTTTTTCTGCTCATCTTCAACTGATACGAAAACGTTGTACCATTTTTTCTCTGCCATGTTTACCTCCGAAAATTCACCAGTAATTTAGAAACTAATAAACATTTTGTCAACATTATCAATAGAAAATTCTAGAATCTTTGGCTGAGCAGCGTCCATCAATTCAAAAGGTTCGCTAGAAGTCTATATGCAGCCTGGTTGATTTCTAACAGTCTTGGAAGAAGATTCAAACCGCACAAAAAGATTGAACCTTTGCCCATTTCAATATCCAAAAGGAGGATACGAGCACCCGACCGCATCAAAACCCTCGAATCACTCTCGGCCTGATCTCTTATCTCACCATAAGATAAGGCGAAAGAGTCTCCGTCAAAGTCTCGCTCGCCGATCTTATTGGGAGAGTTGAATACAATTGCACTAGAATCAAATTCTACTTTCTCATTGCAGCCAACGGTCGGCAAATAGATAAATCTGTCCGAACCAATTGAAGGCATATTGTTCTTGCAACACTGGTACTGCGGGAAAACTATCAGCCTTCCACCGTCCTTTATCCAGCGATCAACCGATCCCAATTGGAAGGGGATATCAAAAAATTTTGCGACCGAAAATTGATCAATTATGATAGTAGAAAATTGAGATAGATCTAGTGGAGATGTTCCATCCAGAACCGTGGGCGAAATTCCAAGTCTCTTGATTGCGATTTGAAGAGGGCCATTCTCAATCATTGAACATAACCCTACTTTCTTTTTGATATTGCATTTTGCATCGAGGCTGCGCACGACAAAACTTGCAATAGCAATTTGATCACTCGCCCAAACCTTGACCTCGCGAGGCATTGCAATGGATGTGTCTTTCCAAAACAAAGGAAGTGTGTCCGTGACGACATAATTTTTCCCCGGCATTTTCACGCTGTCCTTCGGGGAAGAGACAACGGAATCATCGACGTAGAAAAAGCCGCCAGCTTTGTCTCTAACGTTGCTTCTGAAACGAATGCACAGGCTCGTATCGTGGGACATCGCGACTTGCGGCGTAAGCACTTCAATGGAACGATATGGCGCAATGATGAGAGGAATTTCTTCCCTGTACATAAAATCATGGTTCGGATTTGAATCCTGGTGTGCTACGATGAAAACAAATGGAGTCCTCACCTGTATTGCTTCAAATCCGCTCGGGGTTTCGGGCGAATTAAGGCTAATCTCTCTCGGAGAAAGCACCCTGAATGCCGTGGTGTCATCCCAATTATAGAACTCTTTCTGATACTCGTTAACGACCCATTGTTTCTGAACAACTCCAGGGAATAGAAGCTGAGTCTTGCCATTAGTGAAAGCACTCTCAGGTTTTCCGAATTTGAGAAAGAAAACTTGAATTGGCGTTATGATCGTATCGCTGATTGCGTAGGTGATCGAGACTCCTAAGATGGCACAGCGGAATTTTTCGAGACCGAGCTTCCATGTTGTCAATACTCGAAGGTCGCTTTCGTCGAGAGAGTACTGATACCGGTATGTAAACGCGTCAACTTTGGCAATCACGGTGCGAACGATCGCAAGTCGGGCTTCGCGATCCGGAACTTTTTGGATAGATGATACCGAATTTACCAGGGGAAGTAATGCTTTTATGCCCTTCCCTAATTCAGGCAATCCCGTATCTAATGGAAACGGCGTCTTTGCCACACTATGAATATGTCCGCCAGAGCGAACTGTGTTCCGATCGGCCGGATAAAGTTGAATGTAACGATGTGATCTGTTCCGATCCCACAAACGAATTTGGTATTTTAAGGTTGCATAGGATCTCTCAGCTTCACGCGCCATCTCAAGATAGTTTCTCGACCAGACCGGATCCTTTCGCCCGACGGGGATGACGACACTTCCGATTCTTTCATTAGTCTGAACAAAAAGTCTTTTCACGCTCCACGAAGATGTAGACTTCTCTGCACGAATTCCCTTCGCAACGAAATCTTCCAGATAAGCAAGCCTGGTCGACTGATTCGTTCCCGATAATGGATCACCATCCAGTACGATAACATCTGGCTTGACCTGAGAAACCAGGCTGTCGAATCCCGCAGCCAATTTTTCATCGAGCTCGCTTGTGGGCTTGAAGCAATTAGCTCCTGCCAAAAACTGGTTGATTGGAATATTCAGGAAATACGATTGCACGCCTAAGTGGGAAAGAGCCCGATATGCTTCCTCCTTTCTCCGTGCGGCAAGCTGGGAGAACGTTTCTCCATTCAGATCGCTCGGGATATCTTCGCCGTTGGTGACAAACGCAACTGATACCGCGGCACCTTCCCCGATTCCAAAATTCGCGACCGAAGCAAGGTCTTCAAATCCAGGTGCAATGGCAATCACGAGATATGACCCCGGGCTTTTGATTTCCCGGATTTCCTGCGCCGCCGAATTAGCTCCGGTTTCCAGGAAATATGGCGACTTCTGCGCCTGCGCCACGACAATAAAACTAAAGAGAAACAAAAGAGAATGCTTAGAGAATTTTTCCATATCCACCGAATTTTATCTGCATCGTTTGAAATGAAATTTGTAATTATGAAAATTCTTATTCAAGTGAAGGTTCCCCTAGTTGCCAACGTCGAAACCGCTAGTCAACCAGCCCGACCGTCTGCTCAACAAACCTATTTGTCCGGACAACAGATTATATGGATTCTTCAACAACTTTTGCCCTTTCATTCAAACGTTCTAATCAAATATTACGTCTCCGGCAGAACAGCGTCAAAGCGCATAAAAAAAGGTCGCCCACATTCCGTGGACGACCTTTCGAGACGTTAATAAGTTATTCCTTAGAATCCAAGTTTCACTGTGAAAACGTTCTCAGATGTAAAGTACTTGACGTGTTCGAAAGCGTAGTCAAATGTAAAATTGAACGCACCAAGATTGTAGTTGAACCCGGCTCCGAGTGTATAGTCAAAAATCTGGCCGCTCGCTCCAGTCGGGTCGTTCCCGGTTTGCGGAGCATAGTTGTAGCCGCCGCGTAGGAATATCATGTTATTGAGCGCATACTGAAGTCCAACCTTATACACATCTGAGCTGTAGTTGTCATTCTCAAAGTCGCCGAATACAGTAATATCATTCATATCGTTCAACTTTTTGTCGTATGCCAAAGCAACTTCCACCTGCGAAGGAAGCTCGAACGGAGCTGCCACAGTCGAATACCATCCACTAGTGCCAACCCCAGCATCCTGATGGTAAAGGTTCGAGCCGCTGTAAGTCATGTTCGGACCGAGGTTCTTTACAGCGACGCCTAATTTCAGCTCTGGCACTATGAGTCCGTTATACTGTACGCCAGCATCAAGGGCAAAGCCTGTCGCCGTTGTAGCCATGATAGTTTCGTCCACCAGGTTGAAGTTAGCTCCGACCGAGATTCTATCACTCAGGACTCTTGAATATGAGAGCCCTGCCACTACATATGTTGGAGAATATGTCGAGCCGGTACCATCCGGATTATCTTCAGTGGTAATGGGGATGTTGCCGAACGAAATAGATTTGAACGAAGCCGCAAAGGTTCCGACTCCTGCAAAATTGACACCAACGGCTCCGTAATCTACGCCAATATCTGCTATGTATGACATATGAGAAAAGTAAGCCTCGCTACTGAATGCCATGCGCGATAATCCGGCAGGATTCCAGTATATTGCATCAGTTCCCATAGAAAGCGCGACGTCACTTCCCCCGAGTGCCACGCCACTTGCGCCAACGGGTATTAAGAGCTCCTGCGCGCCAGCAGTGCCTGTACGGTTCGTGTTTCCTGCCATGGCTGTCACGGAAATCAGACAGATGATCGAGATAACACCCGCCAAGCGCCTTAGTGTGATATTCATAGAATATCTCCTTCTTGTCCCTTTGGGACTCGTTTTAAAATTTTCAAAAAGCAATGTTTTCATTTTCATTCCTCCTCAGCTCTTAGTAGTGATCCAGGAACTGCTGTTCAAGAATGACCGCCATCTTAAGCGTCCTAGTGCCTAGCGGACCGCAATCGATAAACGCTATGTACATTCCCGAAGCAACAGGCAGCTGATGCTCATTAAGGAGATTCCAATCCATGAACTGAGTGTTATCGTTCTTTGTCAAAGTCCGAACGAGAATGCCTGCTAAGTTGAAAATGCGAATCGTTACCGGCACATTCGTGGGCAAATGCGTGAACCGTACCCATCTGTCGTATTTGTCGACTTCCAATTTATTGTAGCCGAAGTATGGATTCGGGAAAACGTTGATCTGGCTGATGTCCTGCTTAGCCAGGGTAGACGAATACTGTGGCGCTTTGGGAACACTAAAGCTATAAGTATCCTTGCCCATTTGTATAGGCTTGTTATAGAGTATGTCTACAGTGTCTCCGACATTGAACTCTGATGTGAAGAAAACCCAGTTCCATGTTGCACTGTCAGCTACAACTGAAGACGTTGGACTTATCACAGTAGGAGTATATTTTGTACTCACCACCCAGGTGTACATCCTGTCGAGAGTGTTCCAGACCTGAAAGTCATTCGAAGGCCATGCACCTTCTCGATCGTACACCAACAAATTAACCTGCTCATTCTTGTCTATGTTCCAAACCTCGAAAGGTATCCTTATTGTAAAAGGACTATTGCTACCGGGGGTCGGATTCAAAGGATGAACTCCCAGCTTATAGTTATGCGCTGCGAACAGAGTCGCTATGGATCCGCCGGATTTTGTTATCACAACAGTGTCACCATTCACTACCGTGTCTCCGAGCACGCCAGTCCATTTCAACATGTAGCCCTGTTGCAGGTCGTTGATATCGGTTAGGGGTACACCCGTCGCGCCTGCCGCATAGATACCCAGCGAAGTTGCCGCGGTACCATCTGGGTAACCGAAGTCTGTGAAATCTGTGATACTAAAGTTGGCAGCATCACTCGCAGGGTAATAATTTAACTTAGCAATTGTCGTGGGAGCGCTATAGCTGCCCTTAACGGCAACCTGAATTCCATCAAATACTAAGTTTGCTCCTGCTCCTACGCCAGGAGAGTAGCTGCCCGATGAACCGCCAGGTCCATAAAGCGAGTTAGCTGCATAATATGCTGAGGGAGCATATATATCCTGGCCGCTTAATATTGTCTGATTCTTGATAGGAGTGGTTGACTTTGTCAAGTCGTTAACGTCCCATTGCTTTTGGGTAAGTACCTTATTCGCTATACTCGGTAACGTATCGACGCTTGATATATCGACAAGATTTCCGAAGGGAAAACCTTGCGCGGAATCGACATATGTCGCGCCAAAGTTATCATCATACATGGTGTAGTTAATGTACATGGGTACGGTACCAGGATGAAGCGTTACAACTATGTCTTCACCGCCTGCAAACACTCCATTTCCAGTTCGCTTAGTGGTATCAGGAGAAAGCACCGCCGTATCGCCATAGAAAATAGAATTTGTCGACGCACTAAAATAGTAGGGGATTGGATTCCCGGTATTATTACTGACCGGTGCATAAATCTTATCTATGACAATGTTGGCAGGGAATGTCAGCTTCACTCCATCGCAGTAATCGGCATTGGGCGATACAACATTCACCAGAGTGTGGAGGTCGATGGAACCTTTCAACTCACTCCAACTTGCGGTAGAAGTCACCGATGAACCGGTAAGGTCTTGTGGTGAAGACAACCTCTTGTTTTTGCTTGCCGCAGTTACATCGGTCCAAACGCCGCTTGCACCAAGCGAATAGACTTCATTGTGGAACACTACCTGATATTGATCGCCGGTCAATAGATCCGGGTTAATAACATTCACACTAACACTACCAGTCGAAAGCCCTGCGTGAACAACATTTACGGAAGACCCTGCTTGCGTGGAATCAGTAACGCCAGGTGCAGACGACTGTGGACGAATTCCATTTCCATCGTTGCCACTATACAAGTTTACTATCGTGGGACGGCTTTCAAGTGCGTGTGGAACTACTCCACCTGTCGGATTATAGCTGTAAGCCGTAACCGCAAAATAATAATCGCGGTTGTTGATGAGCGGAGTGCCTGTAAGAGCATCGGTAGTAATAGTGATCGTATGCTTTAGGCCGCTGTCGGTACCGTACTCGGTCGGCGTCACGATATAAGTTCCCAGCGGTACGCTGAAAGTCGTGTCTTGAATTGTCTTAACACCATCGATAAGGTCATAAGTGGCGATCAGCTTGCCATTGGTGGGACTGTTGGCTGGATATTGATAAACGTTATATCCCTCAAAAGAATATCCTTTCGAATTTGAACCTTCGATTTTAGCTGGCGGGTTCGCTGAAGTTGGATCACCCCACGAAAGGACGATTTCGTTATTTAGCTGAGAAGCATGCACCACGGGCTGTGGGGGCGGCACTGCCAGCTGGAACAAAGCGTTGTAAGCGCTTTGAGCAATATCGTCATTGGTTTTCAACACGGTAACGCTGGAAAGGTAATCCGAACCTAAGCCAGCCAGCGCAGCCACAACAACCTGCTGTGTATCGCCGGGAGCCATGGTAAAAGGTCCTGAACATAAGCACATGCGAACGTCTGCTGGAGGAGAGACTGCAGCTGGCCCAATGAATGTGGGACCAGCCCCGGTGACTGGATCACCCCAATAACAGAAGTTCGTGCCACCGGTCACTTGGGATGGAAATGGCTGGCCCGTCGTGCTCACAAGTCCTCGCATAAGGTTGTACCACTCCGGTGTACCATCCGGACCGTTGGAGTGTAGCTCGGGATCTCCGAATGTCGGGTTCCCGTTGATAAAGAACGTAAATGCCGTCATGGGCAAATTCTTATAGCCAGGGACATATTTCATATCAAAAATAGCAGTGTCATTTGCAGCT
This sequence comes from uncultured Bacteroidota bacterium, assembly GCA_963703215.1. Lineage (GTDB taxonomy): Bacteria > Bacteroidota > Ignavibacteria > Kryptoniales > JAKASW01 > JAKASW01. The sequence continues at coordinate 541,076 of OY969800.1, forward strand.
GCTTTCACTTTTGGGCCCTGGAAGAAATCAAAGCCCGCGGATGGCGGAGGCAAACCTAAGCTTGCAAAATTGGCATCTGTTGCTTCACCGTTATAAACAAAACCGAGACTTCTTGTCGTATCGCACCCCGTGGCATCGTCGCCAGCATAACCAAGATCTGGGTCACACCATTGAGCAACATAAGCTGAATCTAATTCAACACCGCTCTTGTTGATGAATTTGTAACTAATAAAAATCGTTTGTCCCAGCGCTCCAGGACGATTGTATGCCCAGATGGTGCGCTGTACTTCGAGTCCGATCGGACTGGAGCTATACAGATTTTGAGTCAACGCCGTATTCACATCGTTCATTACCATCCACTGAGTTTGGTCGGCACCTGGGAAGCCAGGCATATCGTGAGGATTAGTAGCATCGAACGTGTGAGTCGCGTCATTGTATTGCAGTGTGCCCACCGTATCTATATACCATGGTGCGCCTTCATCTGCCGGCCAGTTTGTCCAATCGTTTGTATATTGAGTGAACAAAGCAGTGGCAGAAGTGGAGAGCCATCTGTTTTCCGTAGATGCTTCGCTAGCGAGAAGATTCGTTTCCGCCGTCTGTGTTGCTAGATCAGAAGTGGGCTTAATATCTGGACGAACACGATAAATTTTGTACTTGTCGGCATCAGCGGCAGGGGTCGGAAGGCTCACCGCAGTCCCATTGGTAATTATTGGTCCGGCTTGCAATCCATGGTTGTACGTGGAACCGCCACAATACAAAGTCCCGTTCTTAAATGCCGTCCAAACGAGACCATCTTCAAATATGCATGTTCCAGAAGAAGGTGAATTATAATTTATTGGGAATTCGAATCCTTCATTATCTGATTTATACTGATTGAAGGAGCCATCTCCGTTATTTCCATAGTAGTTGAATATGTCATTTATGTCCATAGGTGCATAGAAATCGTTTGTCTGCACCTTAAAGACTTTTTGTTTTGGATTATTGCCTTTGCTCGCAGGACCTTTCGCTTGTGCTGTCTGCACCGCGACCGCCGCAATTAAAAGGAGAACAGCGACAATGCCATTCAGCCAGAGGCTGTTGAGTCTCCGGCCTATAAGAAATTCTTTACGAACCATGAAGTGTTCCTCCTGGATTTTCGTTTTCATTTTAGTAATCAATTTTAACTCCGAATCTGATTTGCCGCGGCGGCATATAATTCCCGGAGTTAACGCCAAGGTTAGCAGCATTATAGAAACTCTCATATTGAGCGGGATTAGCTTCAGCTGCCGCGAACTGTTGTCCGGCTGCAGTACCAAGCCAGCCGTCATTCGCAGGATCGCCTGTTCGTGGGAACACATTGTCTGCATTCTGTGTGTTCAAGATATTCTGCACATAGATGTAAAACATTGCATCTAACGAGGAAGCAAAGGTCACTGTCTTGTCGATGCGGAGATCAACCTCAAATGTCCACGGGGTCGTAGAATATCCGATCGGCTCAAGTGGAACCTGGAAGCGAGCGTCGCCTATATTATTTTGCGATATTGTCTCGAGTGTAAATGGGAAGCCGCTTCCAAATGTCATTAACAGGTTAATGCCAGCTCGCTCAAGAATCGGACCACCGTCACCCTGTGCAAATCGATAATCTAAGTTGATGCTCCCGGTGTTTTCCTGGCTAAATGAAGTGGGGAATGGTACGTTCGCCGTGTAGCCATGTGCATCAGAAGCACTTCCTTCGGAGCTGCTTGCTGTCGAGCCTGTTCCCTCAGAACTCGCAAAGGTGTAATTGAGCTGAGCTTCAAGGCGATCCGTTCGACGGAGAGTAACTTTAAGTTCGAGTCCTTTGCTTGTCGCGAAATCGCCGTTGACAAGCGTATAATAATTCCTATTCTGGCCTGTCCCGTCGGGGGCAATCAGGCGTGACTGGATCTGATCCAGGATATTCTTATAGAAAGTTGTGATATCAAATGACGCATTGTCTCCTATTTGCTGTGAGAAGCCAATTTCATAAGAGGTCGTCCGTTCAGGCATCAGTCCAAAACCAGTTGCCGGCTGAATGTAGTTCCCACCCGCAACAAGTTGGTATATTCGTCCCATTCCTGCATATGAATCAAGAAGTTCGGATTCTTGAATAAATTTTCCATATTGTGCGTGGAAGACCGTTATATCTGTAACCGGGAAGGACACTCCAATCCGCGGGCTGACCTGTTGCGAGACCGGTGTCTTCTTCATGCCAGTCGAATCATTGTTAACATTTATAGCGGATAGAGTTTTATCATAAGTGATGCCGGCGGGATCGTCGAAAGCCCAGCTATCAGGATCGATGTAATCGTACCTCAATCCAACATTAAGGTTTATATCACTGAGCTGAATTTGGTCCTCGACATAGACCGCACCATTGACCGGATGCGGAGGACCGAAATCAGTAACCTCGCCGTTAGTGGTCACATTACTGTTGATAGGATTTCCGTAGAGATCGTAGCCATAGTTGTTAGAGCCAGCGGCCCTTAGCGCAGCTTGTTCTGTCTGTAGCAGCGTTAGCCCACTTGACGGCTGGATACCAATGCCGTTCACTGTGTTATACATATCCAAGACGACCCCTGGAGCAAAATGACGAATCGTGTAGTAAGTATATTCACCGCCAAACTTTAAGGCATTCTGATCAGTCGACGTAGAGAAGTCTAAACGTCCACCAATTGATGTCTCGGAAGTTATACCGGGACCGGTAGCAAGCAGCGTCCCAGGTTGGTTAATCGAATAACCAACACCGCCGCCGTTGTTAACAAGAAGATTCCACGGCGCTAAACTTAACGAACTAGCTCCACCATTTAGCGACGGATTCGACGCCGGCGAGCCATAATCAGCAACGTCCGTTAGATACTGAGGATCAAGCCCGGTCTGATTAAATGTCCTATAATAATTCAAATTAAGCTCATAAAAGGTCTTCGGTGTAAAAAACTGCGTTAGCTTTACATTGCCGAACCCGTTTTCATATTTGTTGATGGGCAATCTTGATAGATCAAGAATGTCGGCAATGCTGGCGGGGTCCTGCGAAAAAATAGTAGAATAAGAACCGGCGCCTCGAATTTGAACATCGCCAAGATCAAACAGGAGCGTACCAGTGTACGAATACTGGTTGAGCTGACCGCCTATTCTGTTCCCGGCAGGATAATAAACATTGAGGGTATCTGTAACTGGTGTGGTGCCGCTCGATACCGTGTACTGAGGTGCCGTTATTAATCCGGGGAAATTTATTCCATTCCAGAATTGCGGGTTGGCAATGCTCGCGTTTGTGCCTACGCCAATTTGTCCGTTGATACCTTCACCGGCAAGGGTGACGAAAGCTCCGGGATCGCGGTTGAACTGATTTTCCACCGTCCCGAAGAAGCGTATCTTGTCAGACACAACCGGACCGCTAATTGAACCGACATAGTCGGAATACCCATACGAGTATCCTCCCAACGACTCTTTCCCTTGTGGGGTATAATTATCCGTTTCAGCGCGAAGCGAAACATGCATTTTGTCTCCGCCTGTGCGAAGATCTGTATTAATAAGACCGCCATTTGCGCCGCCGTATTCGGCTGGATAACCGCCGGCTTGAACCTGAATTTGCTCAACTGCATCCTGTGAGATCGTAACTCCACGTCCACCATAATAGGGGTCCGTTACATTCACTCCATCAAGCGTGAACCCGGTCTCGTCAGCGCGGCTTCCTCTCATATAAACCAGGTTGTCTCTCAACACAACACCCGGTTGCAGCGCAGCCACCTCCGTAACACTACGAATCGGCATCGCCTCCAATGCGTCGCTGTTAACGATGCGAGTTTCGTTCGTCGCAGATTTTTCAATCAATGGTCTTTGCGCAACTATCTCGACTGGTGCAACTTGAATCGCACTCTTCGCAAGACTAAAGTTCTGCTCGGTTGTCAAATTGTCGTTCACATGAACGTTTGAAACCTGTATCGGCTGATATCCGACGTAAGAGGCCTGAACAGTGTATGTCCCCACTTCCACTTGAAGTATGGAATATTCGCCGTTCTCGTCGGTAACCGCTCCGCGCGTAGTCCCGATCAAAGAAACCGTTGCGCCAATCAGCGGTTCTCCAGTGTCTTTATCGATAACCTTCCCATGCACCTTCCCCGCAGCTAAAATAACTGCCGGCATCAAAGATACGAGAAGAGTGAGAAGCAAAATCCTAATTCTCATAAATTACCTCCTTGAGTATGGAATTTGTCCCGATGTATACCGGGATCTTTTGGAAAAGTAGGTGAGGAAAAAAACAAAACGATGTATCAACCAACAAGATACCTCCGCCAAAGTTGATGTATGGTCTAAAATAAAAATGAGGGAGTATTAATTACTATAATACTCCCTCTCTCATTTCAATCGAAAACGAACAAAGACTTTTTTTGTGCTCCAAGGCCAGCATAAAGTTCGCTGAAATATAATCTGCTATGTGCGCTTTGTCAAGTGCGAAGCAAATCTTTTTTCATAATTTTACGGCTTTTACTTCGTAGACACCCTCGATTTTTGAAATGTCCTTCAGCACCGATTCCGGGATGTCGCTGTCAACGCTCATTACTGCCAGCGCCTTTTCCCCGGGAGCTGATCTTCCCAACGACATACCGGCTATATTGACTTTTGCCGACGCAAGCAAACTGCCGACTCCTGCCAGCATTCCCGGCCTGTCTTTGTTCGAGTAGAAAAGGAAATGTCCCTCAGGCACAATTTCAAAATGGTATCCATCGATTCCCACTATTCTCATCTCTGATGTACCGAAAACTGTTCCGGAGATTTTCCTATCTTCGCCTTCAGTCTGCACTTCTACACTCAACAGTTGGGAATGGTGTTTCCCGTCTTGCTCCTTCTTCTCGCTGACGGCTATCCCCATTTCCTTTGCGAGTAACGTGGCATTAACAAAATTAACAGGCGAGTACATCATCTTATCCAGCAAGCCTTTCAGCATGGCGGTTGAAAGCAGCTCTGCCGAGTTCTGAAGCAGCGCTCCACGATAGGATGCTGTGATCGATTTGATTTTTCCCGTCAATAGTTGTGCATGAAGTGAACCTATTTTATCCGCAAGAACCAAGTATGTTCTCAATTCGTCGCTGACGGCGCTTTGATAGTCAATGATATTTACAGCACCGGCGATCCCTCTTCCCTTGAAAAAGTCGACAAGTTCTTCGCCAATTTGTTTCGCGACCTTTTCCTGCGCCTCTTCTGTGGAAGCACCGAGATGTGGAGTGGCAATGACTCTTGGGTGTTTGAAGAGCGGATTATCGCCCGGCGGTTCTTTGATAAACACGTCAAAGGCGGCTCCGGCAACTTTTCCGCTTTCAAGCGCTTTGAGAAGAGCTTCTTCGTCGATAATCCCTCCTCTGGCGCAGTTTATCACGCGAACACCTTGCTTGCACTTGGCGAACGCCTTTTCCCCAAGAATGCCGCGTGTCTCTTCAGTCAGCGGAGTATGAACAGTTATGAAATCGGAACGCTTGAAAATTTCATCCAGAGAAACCAATTCAGACTCCAAGCTTCGTTGCAACGTCGGCAGCCACAAGTGGATCAAAGCCAATGATGTTCATTCCGAAGGCTTTCGCTCTGACCGCGACTTCCCTTCCGACTTTGCCGAGTCCGATCACACCGAGTGTCTTGCTCATTAACTCAGTGCCGGTGTACTTTTTTCGCTCCCACTTCCCATTCTGGAGCTCGCGGAAAGCCTGTGGTACGTTCCTCGCCAGCGACATCATGAGTGCCATGGTGTGCTCGGCAGTCGAGATCGTATTGCCGCCGGGCGTATTCATTACCACAATGCCCTTCCTTGTAGCGGCGCCGACATCGATGTTATCGACGCCAGCACCGGCGCGACCGATGACTTTCATCTCCTTTGCTTCGGCAATGATATCAGCGGTGACTTTCGTGCCACTGCGGACAATTAATCCATCATAGCTGCCAATGATTTTCTTGATTTCATCAGGTGGCAATCCAGGTTTCGCGTCGACTTCAATCCCTTCTTTCTGGAGAATGTCAGTGCAGACCTGCTCAATTGGATCGGTAATGAGAACTTTCATTTCGCCACCCCCGTGTTGAGCGTAGTTGAAGCATCGGCAGTCTCTGCGGCGTATTTCGCGAAAGTCTTCTGCACTGCAGCGACTCCAGATCCCGGCTCGAATTTGAAATTCAAATCGTGAAGCGTCCACTCGAGTGCGGCAACTACGCCCACGATATCGATCTCATCGTAGTAGCCAAGATGCGATACCCTGAAAATTTTTCCTTTCAAATGTTCCTGTCCGCCGGCAGTTGTGATTCCATATTTTTGCTTCAAGATCTTATTGAACTTGGAATATTCGACTCCATCGGGAACGCATACCGAAGTTACCGCGTGAGAAGCGGGAGCGCCAAAAAGTTTTAGCCCGATCGCCTGGCATCCGTTTCTCACCGCCTCCGACAAAACTTTATGGTGATGCCAGATGTGTTCCACCGTCTCCTCGCGGATCATCCGCAAAGCTTTTTCGAGACCGACAACGAGGGTAATCGCCGGCGTGAATGGAGTATCATTATCTTTGTGTGCCTTCAATGCCTTCTTAAAACTAAAATAGAACTTGGGAAGTTTTGAGGTCTCGACCATCTTCTTCGCACGCTCACTGAGAGTCGCGAACGCAAGTCCTGGTGGAATCATCAAACCTTTCTGTGAACCCGTAACGATCACATCCAAACCCCAATCGTCAAACCGCATTTCATGGCATCCAACGGACGTGATGCCGTCAACGACAACGGCTATGTCGTGCTTGGAATGAACTGCTTCTGCAATTTCTTTAATGTTTGTGAAAACTCCGGTCGAAGTCTCACTGTGGGTCAGGTACACCGCTTTTGCATCTGGATTTTTTTTCAGCGTATCCAGGATAAGCTCCGCAGACGGAGCAGTGCCCCACTCAACTTTTATCTCGATCGGTTCGACTCCGTAAGCCTTCATGATCTCGCCCCAGCGCTCGCCAAATTTCCCAAGGTTCACAAATATCGCCTTGTCGCCCGGTGAAAGGAGATTTGCGACGGAAGCCTCCATGGCTCCTGTCCCAGAACTCGTCAGCGTGAGAACTTCATTCTTCGTTTGGAACAGATATTTTAGATTTTCATTTACACTTGTTAGAACCGAGACAAATTCTGGATTTCTGTGATGAATGATGGGCTCAGCCATCGCCAGCATTACACTTTCTGGGATGGGCGTCGGCCCCGGTGTAAATAGCCTTTTCTTCATATTAGTTCTCCAATCCTTGTTTAGTCAACTGATTTTTTTAAACCGGCGCACGCCGGCGCGTCAACATATTTTATATTTATTTATGATGGTCCGACATAATTGACTTTACCGTGACACTATAAAGAGCAAGACAAAATCTATATGATTTCATTTTATTATTCGATCTTCAATTCGCAGCGTTGACTAACTAAAATATAAATAGATTTGTTAGAATTCAATTTGAAATGCTCCTCAAAATCAACGCCTCGATTCCCAGCAGATTCGGAAGCCCAAATCCTGGTACCTTAAACATTTTCACACGGTAATCTCCAGAAATACCCGCTGCGGCCGCGGCATACTGAATCGCTTTGTCGAGTCCGCCGCATTCGTCGATCAAGTTCAGACTTTTCGCCTGCAGTCCGGTGTAAACTTTTCCCTGAGCCAATTCTTCGACTTGATCCATTGTCATATTTCTACCCGCCGAAACTTTCGACTTAAAGTCATCATACGTTTCCTTCAGAAATTCATCTACCGACCGCAGGTCCGACTCATTCCAACGGTGGAACGGCGAAAGGAGCGATGAATTTTGGCCGGATTTGTACTCCTCGACATTGCTTCCAAGATCCTTCTCAATAAAATCCGTGAGAACCGGAATGGAGATCACGACTCCGATGCTTCCGGTCAGCGTCGCAGGTTCCGCAAAAATTCTTTTTACGCCAGCCGCAACGTAATAACCACCGCTCGCCGCCATGTTTCCGAACGATGCGACGACCGGCTTCTTCGTGCTGGCATCTTCTACAGCATTGTAAATTTCATCCGATGCCAATGCGGAACCGCCGCCGCTATTAACTCTCAGAACAATCGCTTTTATCTCATCGTTGTTTGCTGCAGAGTTTATCTGTGCCATGACGCTTTCGGATCCGCTTGCTCGGTCGGCTCCTAATAATGGAATAGGAAACGGTGAAGGTGGCGAGCTCTCACCTGTGACGATGTTGCCATAAACTCCGATCACAGCAATTTCAGGCTTTGTTCCCCAACGTGTTTCATACCTGTGAATGGTCGATGGATTAATCGGAGCAGCGACTACACTTTCACCGAACATGTCATCGTTCACATCCTTTTTGAATTGATCGTAATATGCAACCTTATCGATCACATGCAGGGCTGCCGCTTTGTTAGAGGTTATCATTCCGGATAGAGCCGCTCGAAGGCTATCTCCCACCGCTATTTGCCGATTCACTTCGATCTGCTTTATCATCTGCGAATAAATATCATCGACAAGTCCCTGGATTAGCTTTGCCTGATCCGGCGAAGCAGAATCGGTATAAATCGTATGAAAAGTCGACTTATATTTACCCGCAGTTTGAGCGTTCCATGATATGTGAAGCTTGTCGAATAATCCTTTGAGCCTAATCAAATCCATATCGACACTATAGCCAGCTATGAAAGCAACCGGAGCCATGTAAACCTTGTCAGCCGCGCTCGCGAGGTAGACCTCATTCACGCCGCTGTCGTCCATCAAGTACGCAAATACCTTCTTCCCTTTCGAACGCACATATTCAACCGCATCCACAAGTTCCTGTGTCTCTCCAGAAAGCGCGAAGAAAGATTCGCTTGTCGAGAATGGATAGATTTTTAGTATCATCGCATCTATCGAAGGATTGTCGCCGCACTTTTTCATCTCCTCGACATAGTCAAGAAGATTCTTCGGAGAATTGAAAAACAGGAAGCCTTGTTCACGTGCATCGGGAATATTTCCTTTGATGGCTATCTCGGCAATCTTATGGTCATACAAAATTGTCGGCATCTCTTGCGATGTAACCATGATGCGGCCGAAAGTCGCAGCGTATTTGCCAGACTGATAACTATAACTCGAAGCACCTTCGATGTGAATATGTGAACCGAAATTGAAACTGATGCCGAATGAAACGGAATTTCCCCACATGTATGAGAGGGAATAACCCTGAGGTAAACCAACGACCATTGGAAGAGGTGGTGGTGATGGAGTGTACCCTGATTGATCGTAAATTCCATAGACTCTTAATCCGGGGACTGGCTCAATCGTGACGCCGACTTTGAATCCATCATTATGGATTGGAGTAATCAGATCAGCATTCAAAGTAATGAAGTCTGTTCCAAACGGTCGAAGCCCCACACCGATATTCGCCGTATTTTCAATTGTGTGACCACCGAATGGAACATCTGAAAAATTATGATATGCCACGCCGAGACTCACATATCGGTCCGGGCGCACGATAATCCCGACCGACGGAAACCATCTTGAGCCGACGTTCGTGATGTTCATAAGAGAAAGTGAACCTCCGATCGCAAGCCCTTGATTTCCAAACCCCAAACCCGCTGAATACTGATTCAGGTTCTCCAATGATGTTTCGGCATTCCTGTACGCGAGTCCGAATTTCCCGGCTTGTCCAAAGATTCCTATATCATGAAACGATCCGACCGGGTAACTAAGCATGTCACTACTTGGATAAAAATAATAGCCGTCCAATACTCCGCCGCGGTTGTAAAGACCAAGGTATGCAGGATTATAAAGGAACGCCTGCGTCTCGTCAGTTCCGGCAGTGAAAAGATATTTTTGATTTTGTGGGTTTATGAGGATGTCCTGTCCGAAGGAACTGACAGGGAAAGACAGTCCTAAAATGAAAAGCGCAACGACATCGACGATCTTTTTCATGTTCCTCCCGACTCATTTTCAATATAAATGAAAAAATCTCAGGTCAAAAGCCAAGAAGAAGTTAACATTTTTCATTCCTGAATTCAGCCATATTTCCTGAATTTCGGGTTAGAACAAGCTTTCCATTCTATCATGCCATCTTCGGCTTGACTTTGTGTGCTATGGCTGATTACTTTTTTAAATCCTATGACAAAACAGATTTTAGAGTTTGAGAAGCCGATTGCCGAGCTTGAACAAAAGATTGAAGAGATGCGAAAACTCTCCGACCATCTTGACATTGAAGATGAAATTAAGAAACTTGAATCACGGGTCAGTGAATTGCGAACGAATGTCTATTCGAATCTGACCCGCTGGCAGCGCGTTCAATTAGCCCGTCATCCGGAAAGGCCGTTCACGTTGGATTACATTAACTTGATGACAACGGATTTTATCGAGCTCCATGGAGACCGGTATTTCGGGGATGATCATGCGATAGTCGGCGGCTTTGCAAAATTGGGCACCAAGACTGTCATGATCGTCGGACATCAGAAGGGCCGCGATACAAAATCAAACATTTACAGAAACTTCGGTATGCCAAATCCGGAAGGCTACCGGAAAGCACTCCGTTTCATGAAGTTGGCTGAAAAGTTTGGTAAACCAGTTGTTACGCTTCTGGATACTCCCGGGGCATATCCTGGCATTGAGGCCGAAGAGCGTGGACAAGCCGAAGCAATTGCGAGAAATCTTTTCGAGATGGCTCAATTGAGAGTTCCTATCGTGGTCGCAATCATCGGCGAAGGAGCTTCAGGCGGCGCACTTGGAATCGGCGTCGGTGATAGAGTCCTGATGATGGAAAACGCATGGTACTCCGTTATCGCCCCGGAATCTTGTTCCTCGATTCTCTGGAAAACTTGGGACTACAAGGAGCAAGCGGCTGAGGCGCTGAAACTGACTGCGAAAGATTTGCTCCAGCAGAAAATCATAGATCGAATAATACCGGAACCCATCGGCGGAGCTCATAAGAATCCAAAAGAGGTTGCAGAGACTCTCAAGAAAATTCTGATCGAAGAAATCGAGCCTCTGATAAAAATAAAGCCCGACAAACTTATTGAAAATCGAATCGAAAAATTCGGGGCCATGGGCTCGTTCACCGAAAAGTAATTCGAACCTTGAGCATCTTTTTGAATTTTTCTCTTGATTTTTGACTTCCAGAGATGTATTCAACCAAGAGCAGTATCAGAGTCCGTTACGCGGATACCGATCAGATGCACGGAGTTTACAACGGACGTTACTTCGAGTATTTTGAAGTCGGGAGGGCCGATTTGATGCGATCGCTCGGGATGACTTACCGTCAGTTCGAAGCCGCAGGTTTCTTCCTGCCTCTGATCGAAGCTTATGCAAAATATCTTCGCCAGATTCAGTATGACGATCTGATCGAAGTCGTTTCGATACTGAAGGAAACTCCGGCTGCACGCCTGAGGATAGATTATGAAATATTCCGGGATAGCCAGAAAATGACCGAGGGTTTTACCATCCACAGTTTTGTCGATGTGAAGTCAGGCAAGCCGGTGCGGGCCCCGAAGATATTCTTAGATTTGCTGGAAGGAAGACTTTAAAAATAGTTCCAAATATTTAATTCTCAATTAAGCGTCTGGAATTCAAATTTCCGAAAGGAGCGACAATGCTAAAGAAAGAACTACTCGAAATACTCTGCTGCCCGAAGCCAGAATGCCATGGCGATCTTGATTACAGCGCAGATAAAAATACCCTCACCTGCAAGAAGTGCGGACACGTTTACAGAGTCGAGAATGACATCCCGATTATGTTGATCGAAGACAACCCGGAAACCAGTTCGCCAAAGAAATAGCTGCTTTAAGTTCAGCGCGCATTGATAGATAAAATTAAATCCCTCGGCGCCGACACGGCTGTTTACGGCGTCAGCACCATCATCGGCAGGTTCCTCAATTTCCTGCTCGTCCCGTTTTACACAAACGTTCTAACCACTTCCCAATATGGAATTGTTGCAACCGTCTATTCCTACATCGCGTTCATGAATATCATCTACATCTATGGGATGGAGTCGGCGTATTTCAAATATGCTTCGACGAAGGAAATCGGCAACGACAAACAAATTTTCTCGACACCTTTCTTTTCGATTCTCCTGACATCCCTCATTTTTTCGGGTTTGATCATTCTTAACTCCAGCCATCTTTCTTCTCTAATCGAAGTCCCGACACAATTCCAAGACACGATAAAATATTCCGCGATAATCCTCCTGCTGGATTCTCTGTCGATTATTCCGTTTGCAGCATTACGGCTCCAACGAAAAGTGAAGACATTCGCAATGATCAAATTGGTAAACATCATCGTCAATGTTGCCGCAAACGTTATTCTTTTATTAAAGTACCACGCGGGGGTAGAGGGAATTTTCATCAGCGGCGTAATCGCATCGACGGTTACACTCGCCCTTCTTCTGCCGGAAATTTTCAGCAAACTATCTTTTGATTTTATTAGGAAACTGTATTCTGCCTTGTTAAGATTTGGTCTGCCGTACGTACCCGCTGGACTTGCAGCGATGATGGTACAGGTTATCGACAGACCGATTCTTCTTGCCATGACAAACGAGAGTACCGTGGGAATCTATCAGGCGAATTACCGTCTGGGGATTTTCATGATGCTGGTTGTTTCAATGTACGATTATGCGTGGCGACCATTCTTCCTGACACATGCAAACGATCCAGACGCGAAACAACTATTCTCGAAAATCCTTACTTACTTTACTCTTTTCAGCTCGATTTTGATTTTGCTTGTTTCCCTTTACGTAGATGATGTCGTGAAATTCAAAATCTTCGGAAGATTTATCATAAATCCGGCTTATTGGTCGGGACTTGGAATCGTGCCGATCGTCCTTCTCGGTTACCTGTTCAATGGGATATTCGTCAACCTGATGGCCGGGATCTACATCGAGAAGAAGACTTCCCACCTTCCGTATATAACCGGAATCGGCGCCGCCATAAATGTCCTCGTGAATCTTCTTTTGATTCCAAAGTTCGGAATGTTCGGTGCAGCATGGGCGACGTTCTTCGCTTATGCTGGTATGGCGCTCGCCATCTACATCGTTTCACAAAAATATTATCCGGTCAAATATGAACTGGGACAGCTTTTGAAGATCGGAATAGCGTTGAGTGTTGTCATCGTAGGTTCTTCCTATCGACAGGATTTCTTCGCAGCAGTGCCCGCACAATTGTTCAAGATTGTTGCGTTCGCCTCTTTCTTCGCAATATTGTTATTGCTTAGATTCCAAAGAGGAGGTTATCTAGGAATCTTAGAGAGAACATGACGAGCCATTTCGCTACTCGCCAGAACGTATCGAATATCTCGGCGCCGGCATTTCCGTTCCCTTAATGGACTTCCAAATAATTTCATTGAACAATCGATCCGGAACCGCATCGGCTACTCTCAGATTCATATGCTTCATGAGGTTTTGTCCATAAGAACCACGCTCATTCCTGGCCTCGATATCGATCTGCGGGTCAACGTAGTCATAAGCTGCCGTGTCCAAATTCGTAGTAAATGAATTGAACATCGGATTCGCTGCGGCATCGTATTGACTCATTGGAGGCAGTCCTAAAATGAGCTCCATCGTTCTCAACATCGAAGAAGATGTATAAAGCGTGTGATCGACAAAATGACGTTTTGCATAGGGACTTATGACCAGCGCTTCCGTCCTATGCGCGTCGACATGGTCGGCACCATTTTGTGCGTCATCTTCGATTACAAAAATCGCGCACTGGCTCCAAATTTTGCTGTGCGATATTTTATCCACAAACAAGCCAAGCGCATAATCGTTCTGTGCCACCATAGCTTGCGGCGTCAAATCACCCTTATGAGTTCCTGCCGTGTGATCGTTTGGCAGACGGATGATATTGAAATGCGGCAATTCGTTGTCGTCAACCAACCTCGTGAAATCCTTTGACCATTCCTCGTCGCGTTTCACATCGGAATAACCCAAATCCCAACCGTGGTACGCCTTGTCGTAATGCAAGAGGAGAGCTTTCTCGGTCGGAACGTTCTTTCCGGAATCACCCTCTTCGCTCTCCACAAATTCCCCGTAATCTCTGAAGGATACTCCATGCCGCGCGCAAAGATCCCAGATGTATCCGGACTTGGGAGTCGCGGCGGGCTGGCCGCCTTCAAACTCGTATGGTCCTCCTCTGCCGCCGTAATTGTTCGGCCAACTTTTCTCGACATAATCCGTCGCATAAGCTGCAGTTGACCAGTTGTGTCCATCGGCGCTGACTTCTGCATCGCAATAAAGATTATCCAGCAGGATAAAATCTTTCGCCATCTTGTGGATATTCGGTGTGACCTTTTCTCCAAACAATACGAGGCTCGAGTCACCATTCCCTTCCGGCATGTCTCCAAAGACCTGGTCGTAAGTCCTGTTCTCCTTGATGAAATAGAACACATACTTGATCGGAGATTTTCCACCGACTTTATTCGGGATCGGATTGCCGGGACTGAACGCCGCTTCTTTCGACTCGACTGGACGATACGGCGTATTAGCATAAACCTTCCTTGTATAAACCGAGAGTTGTTTCGGATCTGGAAATTTGAAAAAAGACAAAGTCCCTTTGAGCAAAGTTCCTATATATTGATGCTGAGGATTGGCAAATGAACGGTTCCCCTTTCCGTTCAGAACCAAGACCGTGCCATCATGCAGTTCCAGCACTTTGGTAGGATACCACCCGGCCGGGATAAAACCGACGGGCACCGGTGTTTTAGGTCTTGAAATACTGACCACCGACAGCGAATTGTTGTCGGCGTTTGCAGCAAGAAGGAAGTCCCCGTCGTTACTGACGCAGACAGAATTTGTGGTTGAGCCCTTCCGGCGAATCGGGATATAGAGCCGTCGAAACATTTGCCAAAGCGTTGTGAGTTTTCAGATCGATGACAGTTATGCTATTGTCATTCGCGTTCGCGACGTAGGCATACCTATCATTTTTGCTCGTCGCAATCTCCGTGGGATGATCTCCTGTCTCAGCTTGAAAAAGGAGTTTCGTGCCTTCGAATTCTTCAATTCGCTTCGAACTCCAAATCGAAACGAGAAGCCTCCCATCTTCCAAATATCTGCAAGAATATGGCATGCCATCAAGCTTCACCGACATAAATTCTTCCGTGAAAAGGTCGTAATAACGCAATGTGCTGTCGCCCCGAAAAACCACTGCGAGATTTTGCCGGCTTACGTCGAGTCCAGCTGCCCAATTCGATGCCGCAAAAATTATCGTGTCTCTGTTAACCAACTGGCCTTTTGCAAGATCAAAGGTATAAACGCAGTTCTGATTGCCGCCAGATACAAACAACTCATTGCCATGGAAAGCAATCCCAAGCCAGCTGTCTTTCACTCTGATCGACTGTACCACTTTATGCGATTCCAAATCCACAAGAAGCAGCACCGGCTTCGAGACCCCGGCATGTGTGACCGCTAAGTATTTTTGGTCGGGTGACACCGCAGCATTCAACGGTAAGTCATCAAGGTCAATTGAATCGCCCGCTGGCGAGAGCCACCAGCCGTTCGGCAAAAGTATGCGTCCGCCTTTTTCACCAGGAAGCTGGGCAAATATCCTTCCACTCGAAAAAGTAAAAAGGAAAAGAAGAAAGAGAACTCTTTGTGTCATCGGGGTCACCGGCTTTTGTTTCCATAAGTTTAAACTGCGTCGGAGTTTTTAACAATGGATTGAGGCAAACCATTCCAACCGCCGTGTGCACTTGCTTCAGTAATTTAACCCGATTATATTCTAGTGAAGTTAAGTATAAGTTAAATAGAGGCGCGGTGTTTAAGAGTACCTGTGTTGAGGCACGAAGAGCCGATTGAACAAAGGGAAAGGAAGCATCGCCGAAACCATGAATTAGTCTTCGAGAATTCTGGTTGGGCTGCCTGTGAACAACTTGCAGACTGTCATCCGATCTCGAATTGTCGGGATGAAAAGCGGGTGGAGCGCTATTTAGCTGATCGTACACCTCGTCTGATCAGTTATTCCCTCCACCCAGAACAGAATTTTGAATGTTGAATTTTCAATTCTCAATTCAAAATTCATAATCTAAAATTGAGAATTTCATGAATATTGGCTTGCTCGGTTACGGAAAAATGGGAAAAGAAATCGAAGCTGTCGCCCGACAACGATCTCATTCGATTTCCACAATCGCCGACGTTGGCTCAAACTTATCTGGAATGATATCAGATTTCGAGAAGTGCGATGTTCTCGTCGACTTCTCAGTAGCATCCGCCGTGGTGGAGCACGTTGAATATGCCGCTGAAGTGAAGAAACCGATAGTCATCGGAACTACC
Source organism: uncultured Bacteroidota bacterium (assembly GCA_963703215.1). Lineage (GTDB taxonomy): Bacteria > Bacteroidota > Ignavibacteria > Kryptoniales > JAKASW01 > JAKASW01. The sequence continues at coordinate 557,306 of OY969800.1, forward strand.
GGCTGGCAGAGAGATTTGGAAAAAGTCAAAAAAATCATAAACGATTGCGGCATCGCGGCCGTTGTCGGATCGAACTTCTCACTCGGAGTCAATTTGTTCATCACCACCGTCGAGAAAGCCGCAAAACTGTTCGGACAATTCGATGGTTTCGACTGTGCCGTTCTTGAATCACACCACAACCAAAAGGCGGATGCACCGAGCGGCACAGCAATTACGATCGGCAATGCAATCCTTGAAAATTTTCCTGCAAAGAAAAGGATCCGGACTGGAATCCCGGATGGAAAGATTTCAAAAGAAGAGCTTCAGGTAAATTCCCTCCGCATTGGAAGCGAATTCGGAACTCACTCCGTTTTTTTCGATTCGGAAAACGATCGCATCGAACTGACGCACACTTCGAGAGGAAGACGAGGACTTGCACTCGGTTCCGTTTTCGCTGCAGAATGGGTAATCGGGAAAAAGGGCTTTCATCAATTCAGAGAAATCTTGGATCAATTATAGATTTCAAATGTTAAATTTTGAATTGGAAGCAGAGAGCTCAAGATTTCAGTTGAGAATTCAAAATAAAATGAATGAGGCATAAATGAAATCGAAACTATTTCGCGGAACCGGCGTCGCACTTATAACTCCGTTCCAAAAGGATGGATCAGTCGATGATCAGAAGCTCCGCGAGCTTGTAGAATTCCAAGTCACAAACGGAACGGAAGCGATCCTCCCTGCCGGTACAACCGGAGAGAGCGCGACACTTTCACACGCCGAACACCACCACGTCATGGAAATCGTCCTCGACCAGGCGAACCATCGAGTCCCGGTGATCGTTGGAGCAGGGAGCAACTCGACTCGCGAGGCAATCTCTCTGACTGTCCATGCAAAATCCATCGGGGCTGATGGCGTGTTGTCAGTCGCTCCATATTACAACAAGCCGACGCAAGAAGGATTTTACCAGCATTATGCGGCGATCTCCGAGTCTGTCGATATACCGATCATTGTTTACAATGTTCCTAGCAGAACCGGATCTAACATAAATGCGGAAACTACACTGAGGATGGCGGAAGAGATTCCCAACATTTATGCGGTGAAGGAAGCAAGCGGAAATGTTTCGCAGATCATGGAAATACTCAGAGCCAGACCAATCGATTTCGCGGTTTATTCCGGCGACGACCAAATCGCGTTCATCGTCGTATCGCTTGGAGGAGACGGAGTAATTTCCGTCATCGCGAATCAGATCCCTAAAATGTTCGGCGACATGATCCGATGTTGTCTCGCGGGCGATTTGGAGAAGGCAAGGAAGCTTCACTACAAATTATTGCCGCTCATGAACGCCAATTTCATCGAGTCGAATCCGATTCCAGTGAAAGCCGGGCTGGCAATGATGGGAATGATCGATGAAGTTTATCGACTCCCGCTCGTGTCTCCGACCGACGCGACCCGGGCAAAACTGAGGAAGGTTTTGAGCGAATTAGAACTCCTCCATGAAACAGTCGGGACTAAATAGCGAAGAAATGGAATAAGATGGTACTGGCTCAATTTGATTTCTCCCGCAGATGTCGCAATGGTTTGCGATAAATTTTTTCTGCACTGATTTAAAATCTCAGCCCTAGCTTTCTAATTCTCTTTTTCATTTCATCAATCACTTCCTTTTCACGCTCGAGTGAATCTGCCTCAAATGTAACTGAGAAGCGGATGTAGTTGCCCACATCATCCCACGGAACGGTCGAGATCAAAGCAGATCGAATGAGAAAATCCGAAAACTCCGATGCCGTTTTGAATTCTTTTCCGTCTTCCGTGCCTATAGGTGCAGGCACATAACAATAGAACGATCCTTTCGGCTTTTTCGCTTTGAATCCCAATTCGCAAAGCGCACTTACAAGCAGATCGAATCTTCTCGAATATTTCTCCACTGTCGCTTTCGTGATCTCTAAATGATTGAAAGCCTGTATCGCAGCTTTCTGAATCGCCCGGAATTGTCCCGAATCGGTGTTGTCTTTAACCGTTGCATAAACCTTCACGGCTTTTGCATTCCCGCAAACGAAACCCAATCTCCATCCCGTCATATTAAAAGCTTTCGATAGTGAATGTACTTCGACACCAACGTCCATGGCGCCATCGACAGACAGGAAACTTAGGGGCTTGTAGCCACCGTAAGTTAACGCGCTGTACGGAGCATCGTGGATGACCACAATTCCATTTTTGTGTGCGAATTCGACAACCTGTATGAAAAATTCAGGCGTTGCCGTGGCTCCGGTCGGATTGTTCGGATAGTTCAGATAAAGCGCTTTGGCTCTTTTCAATATTGGAGCAGGAATATTTTTCAAATCCGGCAAAAATGAGTTCGATTCAAAGAGCGGGAGGTTGAATACCTCGCCTCCTAAATATTTTGTGTAAGTCCCTGGCACCGGATATCCCGGAATCGTGGTTAGAAAAACATCTCCCGGATTTATAAAACAAATCGGAAGCATTGCGAGCGCCGGCTTCGATCCGATTGAATGGACAATGTGCTCCAACGGGTTATCAATGTGCACACCGTAAACATTTTGTAAATATTGAGCGGCCGCGATTTGAAATTCAGGAATGCCGTTATCTGCATACCAGCGGTTCTCCGGTTTTCCGGCTTCCTGCGAAAGGGTTTCGACAACAAGTGGATCTGCAGGCCAGTCTGGTTCGCCGACACCCATGTCGATCATCTGTGCTTCAGGATGTGCAAGCTTAGCAGCGGCTTTGGCTCGCTTGATCAATTCAAATTTATAAACCGTTGTACTCTTTCCGAAATTGATGCCGCCGAGCCGATCTGCAATTTTGTCGTCAATGAAATTCATAAAAACATATTGCCTTTCGAATTTATATTATGAACGTGTCGCCTAATTGTCATTGCGAGCGAAGCAAACTCAACTTCTAAATCAAACCGAAATTTGAGATTGCCAGGTCGCTTTCCTCCTCGCAATGACACTACCATGATATCTAGCAACACGCTCGTTATGAGTATCGGTTTTCAAATCCTGCCTCGTAATCATCCATCAGCAATTGCATTCAATGTCTGACTTTTTTCTGAGCTTGAGAGCAAGCCCCCGGTGTTCTTAATCAAGCGGTAATTCTTTCTCCCATATTTCTTCAAGCCTTTGTCGCTGCGTTATAAGGACATGCGATCTGTCGGAACGAATCATCACCTCCGCGCAAATTGGATGAGAGTTATAATTCTTCGCGCTCATCGAGATGCCGTACGCTCCGGAACCCATCACTACAATATAATCTCCAATTTCAGCTTTCGGCAATTGAACAGAATCGATTTCATCCGGATTGCTTTCTTTTGGAGTGAAGATGTCGCCGCTTTCGCAACAATTTCCGACGACAACATAATTCTCATTTGTGTCTTCGCCCTTTCCGAGCAAACGAATCGGATGTCTGGCTCCATAGATCATCGGGCGAAGGAGCTCCGTCATCGAGGCATCCAATTTTATGAAACGATGTCCATGATGGCCGGTGTCGACAATGTCGATAATCCGCGAAAGAAGAAGACAGGAATTGGCGGCAAGATAAGTGCCCGGTTCGATTTCGAGATGCAGCTTACGTCCGGTTTCTTCAAACAATTTTTCAAACGATTCTTTTATGACTTGAAAAACCGATTGGATGTCGATCGAATTCCGAGAATTCACGCGATCAATTTTAAATCCACCGCCGAGATTAACGGTTTCGACATTGGGGAGCTGACGAACGATGTCGAGTGTAAGGTCTGATGCCTTTTGCCAAATTTTCCAATCGCTTCCGGAACCGACATGAGTATGAATTTGAGTAATCTTTAGTGAATGCTGTTTTGCAATGTCGAGTACTTCCGGCATGTAGTCATGCCAAATTCCGAAAGAGGCCGCCGGTCCGGCTGTATTGGTTCGATTGTTATGACCCGAGCCGATCCCGGGATTGATTCTGACCGACACAGATCTTTCGCTGCCGGAAAAGAGTTCGACAAATATTCGGAGCTGCGTGAGCGATGTGCAATTGTATACAACACCGAGACTGACAAGCTCATCTACGAGCTCGGGCGACAGTGTTTCCTGGCTGGTGAGCTTTATCTTTTCAGGAGCAATTCCCGCGGCGATAGCGCGCCTTACCTCATAGGATGAAGATGCGTCGATAAATATCCCCATGCCGTCAAAGATGCGCAAGATGGCGCGATGTGAATTTGCTTTCATGGCGTATCGAACGGTTAAGCCGAACGCATTGGGAGTACTCAAAGCTGATTTTGCGTAGCGGCGATAACTATCTTCATCGTGAACCAGAAGAGGCGTTCCATACTTCATTGCCAATTCGACAATTTGAGAATCGTCGCCGAAGGAGAGCGAATGTTGTTTGTGATGAGCAGTCAAATTATGTCCTTGCATAATGAAGATGTCGCTTAGCCTACGAAACACGCGAAGCACACTAAAGTCTTATCGTTATTTTGCGTACTTCGTGTGTTTCTCGGGAACATTTTTGCACTCGGCAACACATTCATTATTGATAGTCCCCATTACAAATTAGAAAATTCTTGTTCGTAAAAGATTATATTTTGTTTGTTAGCTTTGAGTTGAGAACCAGTGCCGTCGACCGATTCCTTTGCCGGTTTCCCACGTGTAATTCCTTATTCAATTCCTTTGATACTTTCATTTTGACTTTCAAAATTATTATCTCGAGCCCCAAAGTGCAAATCTCAGAGGCAATAATTATACAATCACGGAAAATTGGGCCGCGATTTCAGTTCATCCAAGCAATACAACGAATTCATTGATTGCCGGTGAGGCATGATGCAAATACAAAAGATGTAATAAGAGTCAAGTGAAGATGAGCACAGGTTTTGCTGCAATTATCAAAGAAGTTCAAAAACTTTCGAGAGAGGAAAAAAGTTTGAATTGCGTGCACTCTCCGCAATATACTTCATCGAAGCGCGTAGAAAAGAATTACACGAAAGCTATCAGGATTCAAAGAAGCCCCTTCAGAGAGGTGAGCTGAAGTTCTCGGAAAACATCGATGATCTCTATAAATCACTCGACGGGTGATTAAAGTATCGTTCGACCCTGCATTCGAGCGAGCATTCCGAAATCGAATCGCTCCGTTTGAAAACCATTAGAAGTCCAACAGATTATTGCCAGCCTTTATTTCCAATCCATTTGACACCAGATTAAGAACTCACAAATTGAGTGGTAAGCTCGACGGGCTCTTCAGTTTCCAGACCGACCACGACGTGAGAAAGTCTTCTATTTCAAAGGTGATGATAGAATTATTTTCTCAGACATCGGTACACACGATGGAGTTTACCGACCTCCACAGGCTCGGTAAAAGTTCATCTCCCTCCCGGTTCCTCGACGAAAAAAAAAAGCTTAGCTACCTTCTCACTATCGGAACATAATCCCGCTGATCGTAACCCAAATAGATCTGACGCGGTCGGGCTATTTTCTGTTCGTTGTCGAGAAGCATCTCTTCCCACTGCGCGATCCAGCCTGCTGTTCTGCCGATGGCAAATAGCACGGGGAAAACATCCATGGGGAATCCGATGGCTTGGTAGATGAGTCCCGAATAAAAATCGACATTCGGGTATAATTTCCTGGAGACGAAATAATCATCTTCGAGAGCAATTCTCTCGAGTTCGAGTGCGATGTCGAGGAGCGGATTTTTGCCTTTTACCTCGAACACATCGTCCGCAAGTTTCTTGATAATCTTTGCGCGTGGATCGTAATTTTTATAGACCCGGTGGCCGAATCCCATCAAACGCTTTTCGCCCTTGCCTTCTTTGACTTCCTTAATGAACGCCGGGACTTTGTCTTTCGATCCAATCTCTCTGAGCATTCGGATGACTGCCTCGTTCGCACCGCCATGCAACGGCCCATAAAGTGCCGCCGCTGCCGCCGCAAGTGCTGAAAACGGATCGACATGCGAAGATCCAACGCTTCTCATCGCGTTCGTGCTGCAATTTTGTTCATGGTCGGCGTGCAAAATAAACAAGACGTTCGAGCGCTCTCTCAAGTGTAGGATCAGGTATGTATTTCTGTTCGGTCGTCTTAAAAAGCATATTTAAGAAGTTACCCGCGTAACTTAAATCATCATCGGGGTACGCATAAGGAAGCCCCATGGCGTGTCTGTAAGCGAACGCCGCTATCGTTGCCACTTTCCCTATAAGGCGGTAAGTCTGTAATTGACGCGACTCTTTGTCGAAGATACTCTTTGCGCCGGGATAAAAAGTGGATAGCGCGGCCATGGTGCTTATGAACATTCCCATCGGATGCGCATCGTAGTGAAATCCGTCCATAAATTTTTTGACGTTTTCATGGACGAAAGTATGGTGCATGATGTCGTATTCCCAGTTGGTCAGCTCATTTTTTTGAGGAAGTTCCCCCTGGAGAAGAAGGTATGCCACTTCAAGATAGCTGCTCTCTTGCGCAAGCTGCTCGATTGGATACCCGCGATATCGCAGGATTCCCTTGTCGCCATCTATGAACGTAATCTTACTCTTACACGAAGCAGTGTTCATGAAAGCCGGGTCATAGCTCATCAACCCGAAATCGTCCGGCTTCACTTTGATCTGCTTAAGGTCGCTTGTCCGTATAACCCCATTCTCGATGGGAAGCTCGTACTGTTTACCTGTTCGGTTATCAGTTATGGTAAGGCTGTCTTTTGGCATAATTTCTCCGTTCATTTGCTGTTTGTTTAAGTTATCCACCGCGTTCTAAACGGCATCCATTTCTTACTGAATTGCTCAGTCCCACATCTTTGTGGGTACACGCCCCATTCCATCTGGGGTACATCTATGTATATGATGCTTATCTTTGCGAATGGATCCTGACCACGATATTGAGCCAGGGATGGTACTTGAATGTTCTAAAACGGAATGGCTAAGTCGTTCCGCCGATAATCATTTCAAATATCTTATTAAGCCAAAAGAATTATCTTATGCCTCTCCATGACCAGACAGAGGAACCTGCATTGTCATGGGGCGGTATTGTTCTGCTGCATGTTTTTCGGGAAGTAAGATTGTGCTTGCCATATTGAAAGTCAAGGGCAAAAATCTACCCAGACTTAGGACCGACTTTCCGGTTCATTCCTTCATTGGCCTGACAACGCGAGTCAATTCCTGCGGAGAGAGATGGGAAATCCCTAATGTGATGACATCAGTTGAAGTCTCCCCACACTTCCCTTAACACATCTGATATTTCTCCGAGAGTTGCATAATTTTCAACCGCCTCCATTATCGCCGGGATAAGATTTCTTTTCCCGCCGGCTTCCTGCTTCAATTTTCTTAGACTCTTCGTCACGTTTGCCATGTGCCGCTCTCCCTTCATCTTTGCCAACCTCTTGACCTGCTCTTTCCCAACTTGTGAATCAATTTCAAAAATCTTTTGTTCTCCCTTTTTCTCTGCGACATACTTGTTTACACCAACCACAATTTTCGCTTTTGCTTCTATAGCGCGCTGATATTCGTATGCGCTTTTCGCAATCTCGTTTTGAAAGTATCCCGCTTCAATAGCTTTCAGTGCTCCGCCAATCGATTCAACTTTATCAAGATACTCCCAAACTTTCCTTTCGATCCCATCGGTCAATTTTTCTACAAAGTATGAACCACCGAATGGGTCGATCGTATTAGCAGCTCCTATTTCGTGAGCTATAATTTGTTGGGTTCTCAAAGCAAGCCTTACCGAATCTTCCGTTGGCAATGCGAGAGCTTCGTCTCTGCTGTTCGTGTGGAGTGACTGACAGCCGCCAATGACTGCCGAAAGCGCCTGGATTGCCGTGCGTACCACGTTATTATCCATTTGCTGTGCCGTTAGAGTCGAGCCACCGGTCTGAGCATGGAATCTAAGCTTCATCGCTTCGGGATTTTTCGCTTTGAATCTCTTCTTCGCAATCATCGACCATATCCGGCGTGCGGCCCTGAACTTTGCGACCTCTTCGAAGAAATCGTTGTGCGCGTTGAAGAAGAACGAAAGCTGAGAGCCAAAGCGATCGAAATCCAAACCCGCCTCTAAAGCCGACTCGACATACGCAATGGCGTCCGCAAAGGTAAATGCCAGCTCCTGCACAGCCGTCGCACCTGCTTCCCGAATATGATAGCCGCTTATAGAAATGGTGTTCCATCTTGGCAGATTCTCGGCACAGTACGAGAAGACATCAGTGACCAAACGCAACGAAGGAGACGGTGGATAAATGTAAGTCCCGCGGGCAATGTATTCTTTTAAAATATCGTTCTGAATCGTCCCGGAGATTCTCTTTAGGTTGGCGCCTTGCTTCTTTGCAATCGCAATATACATCGCGAGAAGAATCGCGGCTGTGGCATTGATCGTCATGGACGTGGTAACATTTTCAAGGTTGATGCCGTCGAAAAGGCGCTCCATGTCGCTAAGCGAATCGATTGCGACGCCGACTCTTCCAACCTCGCCCTCAGCAAGCGGATGATCGGAGTCATATCCCATCTGTGTTGGCAGATCGAACGCTACAGAAAGTCCGGTTATTCCCCGCCCGAGCAAATATTTATATCGCTTGTTTGAATCCTCCGCGCTTCCAAAGCCGGCATACTGGCGCATCGTCCAGAGTCTTCCCCTGTACATTGTCGGATAAATCCCGCGTGCAAAAGGAAATTCACCCGGGAAACCCAGTCTTTCGCCGTAGTCAAACTCTTCTTCGGAATAAACCCGTTCTATCCTAATTCCAGAATCCGTTCGAATGTCTCGATTATCTTTATTTAAATCTTCCTCCTGCATGGAATCTTTGATAGGCAAATTAGTTACGACTGGACAAGATATTAAATGATAACGTCTGCCAGCGTGAAAAGAAAAAGCCCTACACTCAGATAAGCATTCAAATTGAAGAAGGCGAAATCTATTTTGTTCTCCCAAAGGTCGAAGACTCCGTTGGAGTCCACGGATTCTGACGAGGATCCATCCGGAAGATCATCCGGCTCGACAATTCGATGTTGATAAACCAGCATCATTCCAACAAGCACAAGTCCTAGGAGATAAATTTGTCCAAGCGGCAAGATGAATTTTATGGAAAGAAGTAAAAGAAATGCCGCGAAGTGGAGAGCCGAGGAAATTCTCAGTGCTCGTTTCACGCCTAACGATCGCGGCATTGAATAGAGATTCACATCGTCGTCGTACTCTAGGTCCTGACAAGAATAAATTATATCGAAGCCTGCACCCCACGCTACGACCGCCGATCCTAGGAGGATGGGGGCAATTGAAAATCTACCCGCGATCCCAAGCCACGCGCCTGTCGGGGCGAGTCCCATCCCGAGGCCCAGAAAAATGTGAGAAAGCCATGTGAACCGCTTGGTGAACGAATAGAAAAAGACAACCGCAAGCGCAACTGGAGAAAGATAAAAGCAAAGCGAGTTCAGTTCGTGTGCCGCATAGACAAGGAGCAACGAGGAACCCAAAACGAATAGTGAGGCTTCACGAATGGAGATTTGCTTCGTTGGAATCTCGCGATTTTTTGTGCGGGGATTCCTTGCATCATATTCACGATCTGCAATTCTATTGAACCCCATCGCAGCAGATCGCGCCCCAACCATGGCAACGATAATCCAGACCAGTTTGTAGATTGTAACTTTGTCTGAGAAAGAAACAAGCACCACACTTGTCAATGCAAACGGCATTGCGAAAAGTGTGTGTGAAAATCTTATCATCCTCCCAAACGTTATAATTCTCTCAAGGATCTTCCTCATACACGGTGAAAATACCGACAGGGAGGTGAAAAAACAATGTGGAGAAACTGGGAAGGGTCGAGTATAATACAAACCCTGCGGAGGTTTTTGAGCCTTCGCAGGGTCAATCACTCAGGAGGATATTTCATCTCTTATTTATTTCTATGCTCCCGTTCGTCGTATGGAGATCAATGCGGCTGCCGCCCTTGTTGATCCTCCCATCGAGCGACTTTCGACCAAAACCACCTTGTACTGTAATCGGAAACTCAGAGCTTATACTTCCATTTGTCGTGTGTGCCGAGACGTCTGCGCTAATGTCTTCCGGACATTTGAGCTCTATCGAGCCATTTGTCGTGGATAACCTGATATCTTCGAACTGTACCTTATCTGAAATAGAAACATCCACGTTACCATTTGTAGTGGAGCCTTCCACGGCCCCTCCGACATCGTCCATGCTAACCTGGCCGTTCGTCGAGCTTCCTCTGATTCCTCCGACGACGCCAGAAATTTCGACGTTGCCGTTCGTCGTCCCGGCTTCCAGGTGAATCGACTTAGGAACCTTCAATACATACTCCACTCCGCCATATCTTGATCCGCCATGAAACAACCAACTCCAGAAACCGCCCCAGCCCTCGTGCGGATAATGAGTACGAATTTCTAAATAGTCCTTCCCATTATCAATTTCGATCCTGAGTCGGCCGAAATACTCATCTGCCTCTTCCTGATCATCGGCACGCACGGTTTTGATTGCTTCCAACATGACCTGATTCTTGTCCCACGGTTCTACTTTTATCGCACCATTCACGTTATCAATGACGACCTTACCATTCGGTGAGATATCGAATGTTTGTACCTCAGTTTTGGAATAGGTTCTTGCCGACGCAATTGAAAAAACAAGAAGAATAAGAGCCGGTGATAATAGTACAAACTTTTTCATTTTGTCTCCTTCGCCGATAACTAAGACTTTAAACAAACCACATATTTACCTACGACTCGTATGAATTAAGGTTTCAATGAATTGACAAATAAAAAAAGAGGCAACCCTCATGGATTGCCTCCTCAAGTCTTGAAATATTCTGGTCTTATACAAATAGTGGTGCAAGCACCAGCGTGATCGTCGCAAGAAGTTTTATCAAAACGTGAAGTGAAGGACCGGCTGTATCCTTGAAAGGATCGCCGACTGTATCGCCGACGACTGCTGCTTTGTGAGGCTCACTTCCCTTTCCTCCAAAAGCACCTGTCTCGATAAACTTCTTTGCATTGTCCCATGCGCCTCCGCCGTTATTCATAAGTATAGCCATCAAGATGCCTGCGATTGTTCCGACCATAAGAAGTGCCGCAACAGACTCTGCACCAACATTAAACAGCCTGAATATTATTCCGACCCCAATTGGAGTTCCGACTGCAAGGAGTCCTGGGCCGATCATACTGCGCAATGCACCACGAGTAACAATATCCACGGTGCGACCGTAATCAGGCTGTTCCGATCCTGCCAGGATTCCCGGTTTCTCTTTGAATTGTGCCCGCACATCATTTATAACAACATATGCCACTTTCCCAACCGCTTTAATTGCAAGTGAACTAAACAGGAAGACAAGAGCAGCTCCGAGCAATCCGCCGATGAATACTTCCGGTCGTGCGATGTTCACAGAAGTCATTGCAGGTAGTCCTTTTTCCTTCAGAAGGACGTTGACATCGTCGATATAAGCCGAGAACAAAAGAAATGCAGCAAGCGCGGCAGAACCGATCGCATAACCTTTCGTCAACGCCTTCGTTGTGTTTCCTATGGCATCGAGTCGATCCGTCTTCTTCCTTACTTCATCAGGTTGGTGGCTCATCTCGATGATACCGCCGGCATTGTCGGTGATCGGTCCGAAGGTATCCATAGCAAGGACATACGCAGCGGTCGCTAACATTCCCATTGTGGCGACGGCAGTTCCGAACAGCCCTGCGTTCGGAATTCCTGTTGCAAGACCAAGGTAGTAAGATCCGACAATGGCAATAGAAATCGTAATGACAGGCATCCATGTTGATTCGAGACCAACCGCAAATCCGGTTATGATGTTTGTCGCCGGGCCGGTTTGGGATGCTTCAGCAATTGACCTCACAGGCCTGTATTTGTATTCCGTGAAATACTGTGTGATGTAAACGAACGCGATGCTTGTGACTATTCCGACCACTCCACATGCAAAAAAGTACACCCAGGCGTTTGGAGACGCCGATGTATTCAGCATCCATTTCGAGCCGATGAAAAATCCAACTGCCGCAAGAAAAGCGGTGACATAATAGCCTTTATTCAACGCCGCCATCGGATCAGCATCCTCACGCGTCTTGACGAACATGACACCTACAATTGAGGCAATGAGGCCAAATGCACGAACAACGAGCGGGAACACAATCCCCTTGACCCCGAAAAACGGAAACAGTGCAACGCCAAGTATCATGGCTCCAATATTTTCTGCTGCAGTCGATTCAAATAGGTCTGCACCACGACCCGCACAATCGCCGACATTGTCGCCGACAAGATCTGCGATCACTGCAGGGTTTCGTGGATCATCTTCAGGAATTCCTGCTTCGACTTTCCCGACAAGGTCCGCGCCAACGTCTGCTGCCTTAGTATAAATTCCGCCGCCGAGCTGCGCGAACAATGCAACAAACGATGCGCCAAATCCAAATCCGACAATCATGAACGGAATTTTTTCCACTGGAGTTTGAAGAGCCTGTAATATCCCGAATAGTCCTCCGACTCCGAGCAGACTCATCGCCACGACAAACAAACCGGATACTGCACCACCGCGCATCGCAGTCTGAAGAGCGCGATTTAAAGAGGTAAGTGACGCGTTCGCGGTTCTCGAATTTGCTCTCACAGAGACGAACATTCCAATGAATCCCGCGATACCGGAACACACTGCGCCGAGAATAAATGAAAGCGCAGTATAAGACGCCAGCTTTACCGGATCCACCGGATCATTCGGCATGGGTTTTCTAACAAAGGCGTACAATAAGAAGATTATTGCGGCAAGCAGAGCCGTCAATATCGCTATTGTCGAATATTGCCTCTTCAAAAATGCTTCCGCACCCTGCTGGATCGCGTCGCCGATTTTCTGCATCTCTTGTGTTCCACGATCCTGTTTCAAAACTCGAACAGCTAAGTATACCGCAAACAAAAGTGAAAGCACGCTAATGGTCAATATCAATGATAATTCCACTATAATTTCTCCTTTCTATACATTGGAAATTTCCTTTTTTTCTAGTTTAATGAATAAATGAAAAGCGTCCCGCCACCGGGGACGCTAATAGAATAAGTGTTGCTACTCGCAAGACAAGCTTTTTTGGAGCTTCAACATCTGTTCGTCTTTGGGACTGGCCCTTAAAACATACTTGACTTCCTTACATGAATCATCCGTTTTGCTCAAGAGTGCGTAAACCTGCGCGAGGAGGGCATGCGTCTTTATATCTTTTGAATCGTGCTTCAATGCCTCAAGCAGATTTGACAATGAAACGTTATAATACCTTTTTGCTTCTTCGGGTCTATCCTTCTGAAGTTTTGCACCTTTAAACAGCTCGCAATATCCAATTTGTCTGTAAGCTTCGGTGATCGTTTGAACATTATCTGCCGACGTATCATCTTTAACGATTTTTATCACGGTCTCGTAAGCGTCCTCTGACTCTTGAAGGGAATCTGAAAGTAGATATGTGCGCGCAAGCCAGAGCTGGCCCTGGGTGTTATCAGGTTTTAGATTCGTCATGGTACGCAAGGATGCAATCGCGTTGGGATAGTCCTTCACGATAAAATAACATAATCCCATGTTAAGCCACGCACCTGCATCCGTGGAATCCATCGAGAGGTGTTTTCTGAAGTGGGTTATGGCCTCATCGTATCTCTTGGCCGCAAACAAAGTGCCCGCCAATAGGTTCTCGATTGCCGACAGGCTCGTGTCTTTAGTGACCGCTCGGGTTAAAGCATCAACGGCAGTACCCGTATCATGGACCGCGCTTGCCGACATGCCGTATCTCACCAAATCAGTTACAGTAAGAGAATCGACCGGAAGTGATTTGAAAATATTATACGAATCCGGATATTTCTTTTCGAAATAAAATGCCGCACCAAGATTCTTCTTCGCATCGACAGAGTTTGGATATTTTGCAATATATTCCCGACTATATTTTATTGCCTCCGGATATAATTGGCTTTTGAATGCACTTTCCCAAAGATGGGCGAGCTCCTTGTCATTGTTTGGAACGAGTTGGTGATATTTCTCGAGAAATGCAAAAGCTTCCTTGTAGTGTTTGTTGATATAGAGAAGTTCCCCGGCTTGAAGTTGTGCGTCTGGATTGTTGGGTGCAAGTGTGGATATTTTTGAAAACTCTTCGAAAGCCTCGCCGCCGTTGCTGTTCTGCATGTATGTATTCGCAAGCTTCAACATAACCGGGATGCTTGTGGAATCAATTGCAATTGAAGATTTGTAGTTTTCAATTGCGGGGTCGAAAATACTTTGCCTGCGATAAACGTCTCCGATTCCTTCAAATGCCCGCGGATCCTTGTCGTTTAAATCCTTCGCTTTGTAGAATGCCTGCATTGCCAAGTCTAGAGAGTCTGACGCCAGATAAACCTGGCCAAGTGTAATTACATACTCGGAATTTTTGGCATCATAGCTTATTGCCTGCTGCAAATTCTTGATTGCGTCAGCATATTTCTTTTCTTGCAGTAAGACTTGGCCGAGACCATAGTATGCGGGCGCCAATTCATCATTTATTTCAACCGCTTTTGCGAGAAAAACCCGGGCACTGTCCAGGTTTCCAATGCCGAGATAGGCATCACCAAGATACAAATTCGCATTCTCTGATCTTGGGGCAGTGGAAACTGCCTTGAGGAGATATGGCAAAGCTCCTGCATAATCTTTCTTGTCAAGCAAGCTCTTCCCCTGGCTCAATGGATCCTGGGCGAAGGCTCTTGCCGAAATGGTTGAAACAATAATTGTCAGAACAAACAGATTTAGTTTTTTCATAGTGGATGATTGTTTAATTGAACATAACGAATTGGCACAGTAGCAGGCAGCAATTGGTTTTTTTGAAATATTTTTTGACCTTCATTCCCGGCAGCAAAAGTCAGAAATCCTGTAGCCAAACCAATATTAAAATCGGTCGAGAAAAAATAGATTGGGTGCGTTAAAGGATAGCGGTGCAGACCAATATACGCTTGAAAAGGGTAGAAATAGCTTCCAAATGAATTTGGATCAACTAATGAAATTGCACTCGAATCCACCTCAGCAACTTTTATCCACCTTGGTTCAGGTTTCTTGCTCGGCAACAAACTCGGGCCGAAAAAATGCCAGTCAACGCTGATAAAACCGATTGCCTGCGGGTTGTCTCTGACAAACGAGTATACGTGTGCCATGGTCGTGCATGGATACGCCTCGGCAAACTTCTCATTCCCCAAAACCCTATTCTTGAAAAACTCCACCAAGCCGGAATTCGGGCTCTCCAGCACGGGGATTATTCTGCCAGAAAATCTCTTTTCAATTTCTCCCCAAGATGTAATCTTGCCGGTGTAAATTGCACGAAGCTGATCTGTATTTATTGAATCGACAGGATTCCCGCGGTTCACAATTACAACTGCGGCGTCATAGGCAACTATCAATGAATCAACATCGATCTTGTATTTCTTTATCACATCGAGCTCGCCTTGGTTAAATTGGCGGGATGTGACGATCAGTTTTGTCTCGTTATTCAATAGCTTGACGATCGCAATTCTTGTCGGAACAGCATGGATAGTAACGTGCGCTTTGGTATAGAGGGAGTTGAATTCATTAGCCAACTGCGTGACAGTCGGCGAAATTGATTCGGCGCAGTACACATCAAGGTTTCCTTCAGTCGTTGACGAATAATCTTTCTGCTTTATGTTGCATGAGGAAGCAACAAAAATCAGCCCGGTCATAACGACAAAAAGGGTTCTATTCCTCTTTTTCATGCTGCCTAAACTTCGTATAGGTTATTACAAATCGATAGATTGCCCACAGGATCAGGACAATCCCCAGCGTGACCCTCAATTGTGTCGGGACATTGCTGAGGTTGAGCACACCTAAAATAACGAAAAGTCCGCCAACAAAAAAGACGGCGGACAGTAAATAAGAAAGGTATCTTGTCAATCTTTCCAAAGTATCCTTTGGACCAGCTTACACGTCACCAGCTAAAGTCCATGCCTTAACCTGAACACGAATGGTATTATTACCCAGACTGAAACCGGGCCGTTGTTCATAATGGCTGGTGAAAATCTCGTTGCCATTGCCGCATCAATCGCCGACTGATTAAGTATTTCTGCGTCAGTCTTCAACACGCTTGCCTGGTGCGGCCTACCATCTTTGTCGATCCACATCTTAACGATCACTCTTCCCTCAATACCTGCGCGTCGAGCTAGCTCGGGATAATCTGGAGTCACAGAATTCACAACCTGCGGAGGCTGCTGAACTGGTCTGAAGGTATCTGGGGGTGCTTTGCCATCATCCGGGACCTCTAATATCCCCAGCGAAACTGTACCATTGTCACCAGAAGAACCTGGAACAATCGAGTCATGATTGTAATCGCTCTGGTTCGGAATGCTCTTTTCAATTGAAACCAGTGCATCGGGAACTGGTACGGGAACACCTCTTTCCGGCTTCAGCAATCCATCGGAGACAACGAGATTGGCTATTGCGGCTTTCTCATCAGTAATCGTGGGTGGTGGAACAAAAACAGTGGTGCCAACATCGATGGTAATCACCTCATCGTGCGAGCGGTTGAAATATTCCGCCGTCCAATATGCTCCCACAAATGCAAAATGAAAAACCACAGCGATGGCTAATCCAATGCTTGAATACTTCCGAGCCAGCCGTTTTAGGACTGGCTCAATGCATTGGGCATAACCGTTTGCGGTTGCAATCACTTCAGTGTGCTTGGTTCAGCCTGAACGTGTATGGTATCACGACCCAAACAGCAACTGGACCTTTGTTCATGATCGCCGGTGTAAATCTTGTTCCCATGGCAGCATCAACCGCGGGTTGATTGAATATTTCGGCATCACTCCTCATCACGATCGCTTTATGCGGCTTGCCGTCTTTGTCAACCCAGATTCTCACAATGACTTTTCCCTCAATTCCGGCTCGCTGTGCAAGCTCAGGATATTTCGGGATAGGCTGAGAAATAATCTGGGGTTGTTTTTCAACCGGAACAAAGTCAGGTGGAGGACCATCGTCGCCGACTTTGAAGTCTCCCAACGAAACGCCGACAGAGTCTCCACCGCCGTTTCCTGAAGTGACTGGGCCAGCAATCTTGCTCAGCTCCTGCTGAGTCGCAATCGTTTGTTCAGGCGAAACCTGCGCATCAGGCACTGGGACAGGCACACCAACAGTAGGCTTAATCGCTTGAGATTGGACGGCCACCTGAGCCAGCGCTTCCTGATTAGAAATAGAAGGAGGCGGGCCTAACTCAGTGTACGTTAGGAGCCTGACTGTAGGAATATTGTCATCTTCCCTGCTGAGGTACTGCGAGCCCCAATACGCTCCAATACCCACGAAGTGGAACGTTACTGCTATTGTCAATCCCCAGCCAGTGTACTTCCTTGCCATTTTTTTTAGTAACGGAGCACCGTACTCCATGGCTTCATTCCCGGCATTTCCTGCTTTTTCTTTTGCCATTTTAAGTCAACCTCCTTTCACATTGAGATGCTTACGCCGACTTTGGCGAGCGCCTTCTGATCGTCACTTGTCATCGGAGCTAAACTGAATCTCGTTACGTTGTCAACGTTCAACTCATCAATGATATTTATCATATCTTGATACTTAGCTCTCCGATCCACCTTTATAAGGGTTATCAGCCGCGAATTAGCTTTGTTACTTTTTTCGACCAGGTCATGAAAATCTCTCCATTCGACTTTTTTCGCATCATCTGTTCCAATATTCCAATAGATGGACCCATCGGCAACAACTCTAAGGGTCATCAGATTTGAAGCAGCAACTTCTACTTTGCTGTCTCCTGGTGGAATATTGATTTCCATCGCCTGCGGGCGGGTCATGGACGACGCTACCATGTAGAATGTCAACAGCACAAACATAAGATCCACCATCGGAGTCATGTCGATGCGAACAGCAATCCTTCTTTTCTTCTTGTGCTTGCTTTTTTTCTTTCCGCGAGGTTCGGCAGTCTGTATGTCAGCCATTTGTTCCTCCGCTCTTTAGTGCGGTCTGCAGATTGAACCGAGTTACCTGTGCTTTCTGAAGATCGTTCATAACATCCATCACGGGGCCATAATCTACATCTTTATCGGCTTTGATAACTGTTATCAACTTGATATTCTGGAGACGGCCCTGAACTACAAGATTGGCCAGGTCTTTTTCCTGGATCTGGACCGCCGGCAATACCCAGACAGGGTATAACCTTCCATCTCTGCCGGGGTAACCATTCGGGTACATCTTTTCGAAGACCGCTTTCATCAACTGTTGCTGGTCGAAGCCCATCCATATTTGCCCCGCTTGGTTGATCGTAATCGTCATTACTCCGCTCTCAGGAAGTTTTGGCCCTTTGTCCGACATTGGCAAAGTTACAGTTACCGGCTCCGGCGCCTTGAAAGAGGTTGCCGTCATGAAGAATAGCACTAACAATGTTGCAACATCGACCATTGGCGTCATGTCAATTTTGATCCCAAGCCGTTTCTTTTTTATCTTCGGCATTTCTGTCAGCTCCTTTGTCGGTTACTTGTCGAACTTGCGAGCATTAAGAATTGCAATGATGCTCGAAGTTGCTTCGTCGATCATATAGGTAAAGCCATCCACCTTGTTGACGAAGAAATTGTATGCAACAATTCCCGTTATAGCGGCTATCAATCCGCCTGCAGTATTGACCAAAGCCTCAGAAATACCAATCGAAAGCTGGGTCGCATCAGTCGCACCGGCGTGGGCCAGGGCGTTGAAGGCACGTATCATTCCGATAACCGTTCCTAGGAGACCGACCATGGTTGAGATGGACGAGATCGTGGAAAGGATGATGAGATTTTTCTCGAGGAGCGGGGTTTCAAGCATTGTGGCTTCTTCGATTGCACGCTGGACTTCAGTCATGTACTTTTCTGCGGACACATGGCTTTCCTTGCGAACTTCCACATACCTTTCGAGTCCCGCGCGAATCACATTCGCCATCGAACCTCTCTGCTTATTACAGATTTCGATTGCGGCATTAATGTCTCCATTGTTCAAATTGTCTTCGACATCTTTGAGGAACTTGGTCAATGATCCTTTACCTTGAGCTTTGCGAAGCGAGAAAATACGCTCGAATATATATGTGAAGACCATGATCGTAAGCATGATAAGAAGCACTACAAGTGGACCACCCCTCTGGATGTAATCCGGCAGAAAATATTGCCAAATAATATAAGCGATTGCGAATGCAACAATGAGAAGGATGGTTGCGAATAAGCCTTGTTTCATCTCAGTAAAGCCTCCTTTTGAAGGTTGTTTTATTTGTTTGTGCCAAAGGCACATCAGCCTCCGGCTGAAAAGTTGATTTAGTCATGAAAGTTTATTTCTTGTCTTTAGAGAAGCTCGCCACAGCATCGAGCTGCGTGTCGCGAACGTCAAAGACCATTGTAAGTTTTGTAACTACAAAAATATTTTTGATATTCTTGTTTAAGTTTGCCAGCTTCACCTCGCCATTGGCTTTTGCGTAATGAGTGTGCGCCCAAATCAAAACGCCAATTGCGGTGCTGTTCAAGTAATTGGTCTTACCGAGATCGATCAAGAGTTTCTTGTTCCCTTCGGTCGATAACTTCGTGATTTCAGAACGAAGCTCATCTGTCTCATCGCCGCCGACCAATTCACCTTTGGGTTCGACAACAGCTATTTCGCCGTCAGCTAACTTCGATACCTTTAATGCCATCTTGCCCTCGTTTTTGTTTTGAAGTCTCATCCCGTAACTAATCGGTTGCGGAATGCGTCCTCATGGTTTCTTTAATAATGTTTGAAATATCAGAAATACTAAAAGGTTCCTCAATAAAAGCACTAACAAAGGCAGAAAGTGCCGTGCTCTGCGTCTCGTGCTCAGACATTCCTACTACAATCACCGGCATTCCGGGTTTCGTCTGATGGACAGTTTCAACAAAATCTTTCAACACTTTCTCCGGCATTTCTCCATCAATAATCAAAAGATCAACATGTGCACCGATCGACTTCTCAAGAGCCGCATCAAGATTCAACTCACAAGAAGCTTCATATCCGGTCTCCAACAGATATTCCCGAATTAGGCCTGCGACTCTAATATCATGAGCCGCAATAAGAATATTTCTCGCTCCGACATGATCTCGGCGCGACGAGGCAATCTTAGATGTT
Source organism: uncultured Bacteroidota bacterium (assembly GCA_963703215.1). GTDB lineage: Bacteria > Bacteroidota > Ignavibacteria > Kryptoniales > JAKASW01 > JAKASW01. The sequence goes on from OY969800.1 coordinate 577,316, forward strand.
GAATTCTTCGTGTGCACCAAGAGTTACTCCACAAGTGCAATGCCAAAAAGAAAATCACGAATCTAACGATGGGAAAGCCAATTTAGACCGAAAAACGAATTTCCATCTGTTTAACAAATATCTGACTAAATTTTGAACTGCAAAATGCAAGACGAAATTCATCTTTGCAAGACTCGTGAATTGGAATGAAGAGATCAGATGTGCGATGTCAAAACTTTTGCTTTCGACCTAGCTGCATCATTTCGCTTTTCGTGTCGCCTCTGCATCTTGCTTCTCGGATAAACTGAAGTTAGATTACAGCAAGCTAACGCGGACGCACGGTATGATTACTCAGGATGAAGTGAAGTCGCTATTAGACTACACTGCCCAGAAAGGGGTTGGTGTCTCTTCCTATTTGAGTACCGATGCGCGTAAGGAACTCAACAACCTTACCATTCGCCGCAAAAATCCCCGGAAGCCGCTCCCCGAGACTTCCATGAAACGAGAGAAGAAACTGGCTCAGAAGAAGGAGGAGGAGGAGACCCATTCTCATCTTTCTTCCGTCGCCGATGATTTCTCACATCCCGGAATGGCTTGCCCAGGATGTGGGATGCCGCATTTTTCACAGAGCCCTTTATTAGAAGGGAAAAAATCTTGCGCCTCATGCGGTGATGAGCTCACTCAGGTGTCAGACGTGGTCCACCACATCGTCGAAGAAGCGGTGCGCCAAAATGCAGTGATCAGATGCATACACGGAACGAATCTCATTGGCTCACTTGAAAATATTGCTTCAATTGTTAAATTTAAGAAAAGTGAATATCTAGAGATTGAGGAGGCTGTTGAGACAGAGTCCTCGTGTCTTGCGTCGAATGGCGGCTCTTCTTGACATAAGAAGTTTCTCTTGAATAGAAATGAATTTAATTATTAATCCTAAGGCGAAACTATTATTCAGTAATTGTCGATGAAAAAGGAAAATGTCAGGATGAAACGCCGTCCGAATCAAAAGGGAAGATACAACCGGCGGTTCGTAGAAAGAGTCAACGTTGAGCCTATGGTGGAAGGCGACGTTAAGAAAGATTTACTCAGGGTTTACCGGGAAGAGTTCGGAAAGCTGCCTGATATTATTACTAGCGCGCCTGGAAGAATCAACCTAATCGGTGAACATACCGACTACAATCAAGGCTACGTTCTTCCCATCGCTTTGGATCGACGCACTTTTACCGCTGCCGGGAAACGAGGGGGTGAACTTTTCATCGCATTCTCAAAGGAATTGGGCAAAAAGACATCGTTCGAAATATTGCCGGGTAGATTTGAGCATACAAATTTCTGGGTAAACTATATAAAGGGCGCCTGCAAGATACTCAGCGCACAGAAGAAAATTGAAGGGACCAATTTTGCCATAGGAAGTACAGTGCCGCGTGGAAGCGGGCTCAGTTCTTCAGCAGCTTATGTAGTTTCAATAATTGAAGCGATAGCACATCTTTATGGAGTCAATCTGAAAGATATAGAAGTGCCCGCTATCGCTCAGCGAATCGAAAATGAATTTGTTGGAGTTCAGTCGGGCATCATGGATCCATTTGTCGCGAAATTTGCACGCGAAGGATCCGCTCTTCTCATCGACACAAAGTCGCTTGATTACCAATACATACCTATTCCGGGCAATTGTTCAATCCTTGTCTGTGTAACAGGCGTGAAGAGGGCGCTCGCCACAACTGAATATAATCGGAGACGCGAGCAGTGCCAGGAAGCGGTCACGTGCCTGTCGGCATTGCTTGATAAGGAACTTACTTCTCTGAGGGATGTCACGTTTGATGAGTTAATAAATGTCGATGGGAAAATGGACCGCATTCTGTACATGCGCGCACTCCACGTTGTCACAGAAAATGACAGGGTAGTTAAGACCGGTGCGGCGCTGCTGAACGGCGACACAAAATTTGTTGGAAATTTAATGTATGAATCCCATATAAGCCTCTGCAACAACTTTCAGGTGAGCGGTCCGGAATTGGACGCCTACGTGGAAATCGCCCAAGAACTCGACGGGGTTTATGGCGCAAGGATGACCGGAGCTGGTTTTGGTGGAAGCGCAATTTGTCTCGTCGATTCGAATAAGGAAGACGAGTTAGCCGCCAAGATCACTCTTGAATATAAGAGAAGGGGGTTTGAAAATGGAAGCGTCTTTATCGCGCGGTCGGGATGCGGATCAAGAATAGAAAGAAACTAGCTGATAGATCATCTCGGAAATAAGCCTCAACAATGAGCTATGAGCCGCTCTCTTTGAACTTCAATGCCGCAGAGTTAACGCAATAACGAAGACCAGTCGGTTTTGGTCCATCTTCAAAGACATGTCCGAGGTGCGCGCCACATTTACTGCACTTGACTTCAGTCCTGATCATTCCAAAACTCTTATCTTTCTTTTCTTCAACCATTACATTTGAAACCGGTTTATAGAAACTCGGCCAGCCTGAACCCGAATCGAATTTCGTCTCTGAATCAAAAAGCTCGCTCCCGCAGACGACGCATTTATACATTCCCTTTTCGTGAAGATCCCAATATCTTCCCGTGAACGCCCGCTCTGTTCCCATTTCCTGAGTAACATGATATTCCTCGGGCGAAAGTCTCCGCTTTAAATCTTCATCTTCTTTTGCAATCTTGTCAGACATTTTCTCCTCTTTGTTCATTCAAAGAACACTAAACTCGGAGAGAAAATTCAAAGTTGGAGGCTACCCCGAACGTATTTCCGACAACACTTCTGCAAAATCCTCTGGCAGCTCGGAATCGAAGTGGAGCCTTTCCTTCGTCACGGGATGAATAAAGCCAAGCGTCTTCGCATGAAGAGCCTGGCGGTTCATGATCTTTAGGAGATTAGAGATCTCTTGTTTAAATCGCTGTGTCAGCTCATTTCGATGAGATCCGTCGGGCCCGTAATTGATCCGGCGGCCGTGATAAGTCAGATCACCGAAAACAGAATGTCCAACATGTGAGAGATGAACACGTATCTGATGCGTCCGTCCAGTGCGAAGTTTTAATCTGATTAATGAAAGGAACCTGAATTCCTTCAGGACTTCATATTCGGTTGCGGCGAACTTGCCGCCAGCCTCATCATCGACCACCGCGAACTTCTTCCTGTCGCTTTTACTTCGTCCAATCATGCTTTCGATGACGCCACGTTTGTTAGAAAGCTTCCCCCAAACAATTGCCCAGTATTCTCTTTCAATTGTTCTGTCGGCAAATTGTCTGGCGAGTGAAGCATGAACAGAGTCGTCCTTCGCAGCCACGATAAGGCCGCTGGTATCCTTATCGAGCCGATGAACTATTCCGGGCCTGATGGATGGATCATTTATCGTCGAAAGATGGTTGCAATGAAAGAGAAGAGCATTTGCAAGTGTTCCACTCCAGTTACCATGACCAGGGTGAGTGACCATTCCAGAAGGTTTGTTGACCACGATCAAATACTCATCTTCATAAACTATATCGAGCTGGATATCTTCCGGCGCAACTCTGATCAATGGAGCCGAGGTTGGGATATTTACGACTATCTTGTCGTCGGGCAGGATTTTGTAGCTGGCACGAACCGGTTCTTCATTTACAAGCACCCGATCTTCATCTATATATTTTTGAACTTTCGTGCGGCTCGAACCTTCAAGCTGGGCCGTGAGAAAGATATCTATTCGCTCTCGCTTCTGTCCAGGAGCGACGACAAATTCAACTTTCCGGATCGTTTGTGTCTTCACTTTTCCCTCTTGACCATTGGGACAAGTTCCCACTCGTGCCTAATCTCAATTCCGCCAATTTGAATTCCGAGGAACGGGAGCCGAATCCCTCTCACACCAGTTTTGCAATTTGGTCCGTTATTAAGACGGACAGTATTACACACAAAACTCTTAGATTACCCTTCTCAGATGTGAAAAACTTTCAACCTTTTGCGGGACCGGCGGATTCGTTCGCCTCTCCGACCGGCCCGGAATTCTCTCCATTCTGTTCACTTGTAACTTCTTTTGCAGCAGCGAATGACGGCCGCGATTCTTCAAGAGTCCGCTTGTGAAATATCAGGAGCATTATCACTCCGACAGTGACCGATGCATCCGCAATGTTGAAGACTGGAAAGCGGGAAAAATTATAGCCCAATATGCTGACATTGAAGAAATCGAAATCTATGAAATCTATGACACGACCATGGAACAAAGGAGTTCCGTCAAAAAGAGGTCCATAAAAGACTCTGTCGATCAGATTGCCAATCGCTCCACCAAGGATCAGCGCCAGAGAAAATCTCACGACCCTGCTCTCCTGACGTACTTTATATAAATACAGAAGTATCGCTATGCTGGCGATGATCGAAAAGATCGCGAAGAAAGATTTCCATCCAAAATCGATCCCAAATGCCATTCCCGGATTTTCTATATAAGTGAACCTCAGGAAGTCTCCAATGATCGACTTGCTTGAGTAGAGCGGTATACCGACAACGTTTATCCCGAGAAAAGGAATGCTGAGCCCTCTTATAAGAAGCTTCGTCACCTGGTCTGCGAGCACTACCGACAGACTTACATAGAGTACTTTCAAATTATGGCGCTCCATTTTTCATCAATTAAGTTATGCCATGATAGAGTGATCATTGACCTCTTTTCATTTTGCACGAGATACAAAGTTGAGCATGCGGAACCGCTTCAAGACGGGCCTTGTCGATCAACTTGCCACAGTCCTGGCAGAATCCATACACGCCGCGGTTTATTCTCTTGATCGCATCATCCAGATACTCGAGAAACTTTCTCTGCCTAGAGGCAAGAAGATAATTCTTCTCTTTCTCCATCGTGTCCGTTCCCTGTTCCATATGAAGAGAATATGGAGAATTTTCTTCAAAGTAGTCACCGCCAGAATTGTCATTTAAAGTTTCATTCATAAGCTCGAGCTCTTCGATGATCTGCTTACGTTTCTCAAGAATAATCTCACGAAAATGCTCGAGATCTGTCTTGTTAAACCCTTTTGGAGAAGTAGTTTTCTTTGCAACGACTTTCGCAGCAGCTTTTACCGCGTGACCCGCGACTTTTCTTTTCGACGCAACAGCCTTCTTGCTCGGTTTCGCCTTTACCGTCTTGGCTCCCTTAGCTGCTTTTTTCTTTGCCATACTCATCTCCTTGCTGTCTCGGTCACCATTAGTGAGCCGCGACCTTTTTTACCCTGCTTAGTGAAATTTTAAACTTCATTTTTTCTATTTCAACGTCTCCGGAGTACTCACCATCATTGAAGCTTGTTAACAACTCGACGGCAAGCGTCTCCGACTTTATATAATCGGATAATTTTGTGACGGCATCAGTGAATTCAGCTGGACAGTTCATATTCACGGAAATCCTGTCCATCACATCGAATCCGGCATCTTTCCTGAGGTTCTGGATGCGATTCACAAATTCGCGAGCAATTCCTTCGCGCTTCAGATCAACATCGAGTTCAGTGTCTAATACTACTGTTAAAGCCCCATCCGACTCGACGACCCACCCGGACAACTCCTGGCTGAATATTTCGACATCATCGCGGAGAACATGGAACGCCTTACTATCGACTCGAAGATCAATCTCGCCGTTCTTCTCCAATGCTTTTATATCCTTCGAGGTCATCGACTTTATGAGCTCCGCAACGACTTTGACATCCTTGCCGAACTTTGGACCGATGGATTTGAAATTAGGCTTCGCTCCCTTGTTAACAAATTCCGAATCGTCGTCAACGTACATTATCGATTTGACGTTGATCTCTTCGAGTATAACGCTTTCGATACGTGCAATGGTCTCACGCACCAGCGGTGAAGACACAGGAATGATTATTCGTTTGAGCGGCTGCCTTACTTTGATATTAGATTTCACTCGCATTGCTCTTGCAAGATAGACTATTTTCTCTGCAAGTGCCATGCGTTCTTCGAGCTGAGAATCGATTTCATCTTCATTCACAACAGGATAATGCGAAAGATGGATCGATTCGTGAGACTCAAGTTTTGTAATCCCATTCAAATTTCCATAAAGTTCTTCCGAAAGGAACGGCGCAAATGGCGACATCAGTTTCAGTACGGTAATCAAGCATTCGTATAAGGTCTGATAAGCTGAAAGTTTGTCCTTCGCCATTTCGCCTTTCCAGAATCTGCGGCGACTGCGACGAACGTACCAGTTTGAAAGTTGGTCGATAGTAAAATCGGAGACCGACCTCGCGGCTTTCATGACATCATAGCTGTCCATGGAGCTCGAATATTCTTTGACGAGCGTGTTCATCACAGAAATTATCCAGCGGTCAATTTCCAGTCGCTCGCCCGCTGGAATTCGCGGCTCGGAATAATTGAAGCCATCTATGTTGGCGTAAAGTGTAAAGAATGCATAAGTATTTAGAAGAGTGCCGAAAAATTTTCTCTGAACTTCGACAATACCGCTTTCGTCGAAAAGTTTTGGTTTGTGCGGCGGACTTGAGACGCTCAGATACCAACGAACGGCATCCGCCCCATACTCCGCAACCACCTTGAACGGGTCGACGACATTGCCTTTCGATTTCGACATTTTCTGTCCGTCTTTGTCGAGGATAAGCTCGTGACTGATGACGGATTTGTAAGCCGGGCTGTTGAAGATGGATGTCGCGATCGCGTGCATCGAGTAGAACCAGCCGCGTGTTTGATCGATTCCTTCGGAGATGTAATCAGCGGGAAAATGATTCACAAACCATTCCTCGTTTTCAAAAGGATAATGGTACTGCGCAAAAGGCATCGAGCCTGAATCGAACCAAACGTCAATGAGTTCTGGTGTTCGTTTCATTTCGCTTCCGCACTTTTCACAAGTCAGTACGATCGCATCGACATAAGGTTTATGTAAATCCAGTTCGCCGTTTTTCAAACCTGTTGCGACTGCCAGATTGAATCGATCTGCATTCTTGAGTTCTTCCACACTTCCGATGGATCTCAGGTGTCCGCAATTTTCATTCTGGCAGATCCAAATATTCAGCGGTGTTCCCCAGAACCGGTCTCGCGACAGAGCCCAGTCTTTGTTTTCTTCGAGCCAGTTGCCGAACCTTCCTGTCCCCACTTCCGGCGGAACCCAGTTGATCTGCTTGTTCAGCTCAACCATCCTCGCAGCAAACTTGGTCGTCGCAATGTACCATGACGCTCGGGCGTAATACAATAGCGGCGTCTTACATCTCCAGCAATGCGGATAGCTGTGAGTTATCACCTCTTTCTTATAGAGAATGTTTCTTCTCTTGAGATTGTCAATGATCTCAGGGTCCGCCTCTTTCACAAATTTTCCCGCGAAGCTCGTCCCGCTTGCGGGATCAATTACATCTTTTGTAAAGTTTCCGCTTTTGTCAACGGGCTGTAAAACGGGGAGATCGTACTCTCGCCCAACATTGTAGTCGTCCTCACCGAACGCAGGTGCGATGTGGACGATGCCGGAGCCATCTTCGGTGCTGACGAAGTCGCCATGGATGACATAAAACGCCTTTTTGTTCACCGGACCAAAATCAAAAATCCTGTCATACTCTTTACCGAGAAGCTTGCTCCCTTTCATCTCTTCGAGAATCGAATAATCTCCGTCGAGAACGGACAGCCGCGCTCTCGCGAGAATCAGGTTCTCTCCTTTGTTCTCGACCTTCACGTAGTCAACGTCTTTTCCGACGGCAAGTGCGACGTTCGAGATTAACGTCCATGGAGTAGTTGTCCAAACGAGGAAGAAAGCATTCTCGGAGTCGCGAAGTTTCATCTTCACATAGACGGAAGGATCCTTGACATCCTCGTATCCAAGTGCAACTTCGTGCGACGAAAGCGGGGTCTCGCACCGCGGGCAATACGGCTGGATCTTATGTCCTTTATAAATCAGACCGGCGTCGAAAAATTTCTTCAACGCCCACCAGACCGATTCGATATACTCGTTGCGGCAGGTTATGTAGGCGTCGTCGAGATCAACCCAATAGCCTATTTGCTCGGTCATCTTTCTCCAGTCGTCCACGTATTGGAAGACAGACTCTTTACAAAGTGCATTGAACTTCTCGACGCCGTAATCGACTATCTCATCTTTGTGCTTGAAGCCAAGTTTTTTCTCGATTTCGATCTCAACCGGTAAGCCATGAGTATCCCAGCCGGCTTTTCGATGGACTTGAAAACCGCGCATCGTCTTATATCGGCAGACAAGGTCCTTCAGCGTCCTGGCAAGAACGTGATGAATTCCCGGTCGCCCGTTTGCAGTTGGCGGACCTTCATAGAACGTGAAGCCCGGTTTGCCATCACGTTCGCTGATACTCTTCTCGAAGATTTTGTTCTGCTTCCAGAATTCAAGGATCTCTCGTTCGAGGTCAGAGTATTTTATTTTGTCGCTGACTTCTTTGAACCTATTCAATCGTTTTATCTCTTAGAAAAATATGAAATCAAATAAAAAACAAACGATAACACCAAACTCAAAACAATGCTCGTGACGATCGGGAAATAAAACTGGAAATTCTTTTTCCTTATATAAATGTCGCCTGGTAATCTTCCCAAGACGGGAAAATTAAACTTCTCTGTTACGATAAGAAGAAGACCGGCAGCGACAATTACTCCTCCGATAACGACTAGTGTTTTTCCAAGGCTGCTCATAGTTCATGGCTTCGGAATTTCCAGATCTTTACAAATCTTTTCTGCCAGGTATTCAATTATTTCCTTATGTCGTGGAACAGTGGAAGTCTTCTTAGTCATTCGATTTACATAAACCGTGTGCTTGCCACCTTCCCGCAAAAACTCGCAACCATGTTTCTCCAGATGGCGGATCAAATCGGCCCTTTTCAATTTTAGCCGGCCAATTTCAATTTTTCCTTGATTACCTCTTTGCCAACAATCGCCTCTTCTGCAAGTTCTCTATTTGCTTGGAGCACCAATTCAACAGCTTCCGCGAGATTTACACGAGCTTCTTCTAATGTCGTTCCTTGAGTATTTGCTCCAGGCAACTCTTCGACAAATCCGACGTATCCTTCAGGAAATTTTTGGAATACCGCGGTCAACGTCATCTTAAACCTCCCTCGTCAAAACACATTGCTCAATTTTCATCATTCCGATTAGATCAAATACTCTCGACAACCGTCTTCATCAACTTTGTCAACTTCGGCTCGGTTTCTTTCGCAACACGGATAATTTCGTTCACATCCGCAGGTACGAGCGAATCCGGAAAACATTCATCGGTTATAACTGAAAAACCACAGACTCTCATCCCCATATGAATTGCGACGATGTCCTCCGGCACTGTCGACATCCCAACTGCATCGGCGCCGATCTGTCGAAGGAACCTATACTCCGCCCGCGTCTCCAAACTTGGTCCCGTCATCGCCGCAAAGACTCCACGTTCGACCCTAATTTTATTATCGAGAGCAGCCTGCATTGCAATCTTTATCAGATCTCCTGAATACGGCTCGCTCATATCGGGAAAACGTGGACCAATTGATTCATCGTTCGGGCCGATAAGTGGATTCTGACCGAGCAAATTTATATGATCCACGATTATCATAACGTCGCCTTTGCGGAAATTTGGATTGAGTCCGCCAGCGGCATTGGAAACGATCAAGGTCTTTGTACCGAGAAACTTCATCACCCGCACGGGAAGAGTTATCTCCTCCATCGAATAGCCTTCGTAGAAATGGAAGCGGCCTTGCATCGCAACAACGTTCTTTCCACCGAGCTTTCCAAAAATCAATTTCCCGTGATGCGACTCGACGGTCGAAAGACGGAAATGCGGGATATCTCCATAATCGATCGTCGTTTTCTTCTTGATCTCGTCCGCGAGTGCACCAAGCCCCGTGCCCAGAATTATCCCGATCGACGGCTGGTCCTTTACTTGTTTCTTGATGAAGTCAATCGACTCCATAATCTTCTTCTTTAGTTCGCTAACATTCTCAACCATTGTTTTCCCCTGACCTCTCGATTGAAGCAACAATTGATTTGAATATCTAAAATCTCTGTGGTCGGTTCCTGTTTCAAAAGTTCGCTCTCGAGAGAGTTAAGCATATCGAGCTGCGCAGTAAGAATCGTCCGAATCGTTTTTACCATTGTCTCTCTGAGATTTTTTACCTCAGCAAGTTTCGATTTTGCCCGTACCATTTCCTGAGTTGCTTCGTTCAAAATCTGCTGCGCTTTGACCTCCGCTTCGTGCTCGACAATCTTTGAAGTTCTCCTCAACGACTCGCTGGATTCCGACGCCGCTCTCTCCGCCTGAGTTACGAGAGAACGAAGCGAATCTTCCATTTTCTTATAATTTTGGAGTTCGTCTGTCAGAACCGTCTTCTGAACGCGGAGCTCCATATTTTCTTTGAGCAATTCCTCGAAGTCGGAAGCGACGGTGGTAAGAAAAGCCTCAACTTCTTCGGGATCGAATCCGCGCATCTTCTTGGCGAATTCCTGCTTTCGAATTTGAATGGGGGTAAGTCTCATAACTCTGCGTTTTCCATTTCTAAGGCAAAAATATAACCCTTAGGTGGAGGAAAATCAAAGTATGAGCGCAACGACGGTGGGACAGTGACGATTGGCAAAGTGCCGAGATGTCATCAGACTTTACGATGGAACTCTTTTCGCCTCAAGATTCTTTTCCGTTCTGCAACCGAATCAAGCTGACGAAACCGGCAGACATAGAATTTGGTGATCTTCACGGAGTTGGTCACAAAGGTTTTCATGCGTTCCCAAAAAACATTGGCAAATTATTCCCACTCACAAAGCTTCCCCACATACTCCGCCGATCCATCTCTCAACCACCCGTCCATCTGCGCCAGCTCCTTCAGTTGCTGACCGCGTTCCCGCGGAACCACGATGTATGCGCAGTTCAACTCTGGTAGAATCGTCATGTCCCCCCATAGCTTCTCGTACTGAAGTGTCGGAAAAACATCTTCCTGTCCTTTGCCCCAACGTTTCTTCACATTTTTTAGGGTGATGTATGTCGGCATCTGCAACGCGAGCGAACGGACCGCACCCTTGACTTTTTCTTGATCATCAATAGTTTTACGATCAAGTCCGAATATAGTTAACATCTGGTCAATGTCAATCCAATATGTGGCGGAATTATAATAAGAGAGAGCAAATTCATCCTCTTCGCGAGGCATCGCAAGTCCTTCAATCAGTCGAAGGCGTCCGTTTGCCTTCGCTAACCCACCTCCACGGTCCTCAAGCCGCCTTGTGATGACTTCGACGGACATCCCTGCTTTGCTTTCGATATGTCTTCCTAAAATGCCCGCATCGATGTTTGCACCCATCGTATCGATATTATGAACCATGATGTACTTCAGTTTTGGCTGCTTGCAGATAATTTTGGAAAGAATCCCATTGCGGACCAGATTTGGAATCTCATACCAATGTCCTACCGGATTGAGGCACTGGAGCGGCACGTTGTCCGTATAATCGCTCGCTTCGCCGGTTCGTTTGGCCCAATCCATCAACGATGTATGCAAGCTTTCGAGAACTTTCTGCGCTTGCTCGTCGAGCAACTGCTGCGGCATCTCCATCCATGCGAACCGAAGATCGCGCACCGTAGGTACCAACCGCAGCCCAACATTACTTCCTGGCGACAGGTAGGCGTTCTCGGCGTATCCATAATATTTCTCCCTTTCAAGACATTGTTTAATTGCATCATGGGTCATGTAGCCCGTCGATATCACGTGGGGAATTGCTATTCCGAAGTCCTTCATCGACTTTTTGCTCTTTGCAATGTGGGTCTCGATAAAAGATCGATGGTCACCGGCAATTTTGCAGAAAGGATTAAGCGCCTTGACTGTGCCTGCACCCTTCGTCCATCGGCTCCCTGCACCCGCGGCAAGAGTCAAAACGGCAACCATACCAGATGCAATGGCATCGGAGCCCACTTTACGATATTGAGACATCAATTCTCTTGTGCTGTTAAACACATCGTCTTCATTAACGTCCACGATGGTCGTGTTGACCGGCAGCCGGTTCTGAGAAATCCCGATGCGTCCAATGCGCAGATCCGCTTTTATTTGCTCGTGCTGAACCCGATCGAATCCATGCTCCTTCAGAAGATCATCCAGCGCCTGACTCTTTGAGAACTGCGCGTTTCCTTCGGGCAGGATATGGTCAAGAATCTGCTGCAGCGTACCGTTGAGAGCGGGATTAGTTCGCGACACCGACGAGAAGTGTTCCAGCTCGATTCGTTGATCCGCTGTGATTTCCGTTGGGTACTTGCGCAGCAGAGGCGGAACCATCAGCGTATAATAACGCCGAGGCATCACAGTGTTTTCACCGGTCAAGATTTCCGCAGATGAGCCATCTTCATTGATTGCAAAATCATAAATTACCGGTTCCATGGCGAATGGGATCCCATGCTCGAGACGTTTTTTCTGCTCGCTCATTATTTTCTGCAACCGCAGTCCAGCTTCGTGTTTCCGCTTCGGGTCGAAGAAAAATCCCATACCGCCACCCGACATTCCACCAAGCATTAGGAAGCCCCAAAAGTCCTTGCCAAATTCCAATTGAACTCGCTTGATTATCGATTCGGTGTAGAGATTCGTGGCCCACGGGATAATCGACTGAATCGGCCCGAAGAAATTGGCATTCGTGGAATTACCAATCGATTGAACGTCTCCTTGCTTTAACTGTACCACGATCTGATCGAAAAGTGAGTGCGCCTGCTTGCGAGCATCCCATTCGACTTTCGAGCGAAGAAGATACCTCTCCGTCACCATTTCCAGAATCGGGCCGACATCCTGTGCCATGCCACCGTGAACTAAAACCAGACTCTTTTGAAGCTCCTCACGAGTACGCTGTGAAACGTCATCTTGATCTAAAACTGTGTGTCGCGGCAAGAGACAACCACGGCTTATGCCAAACTCCATATCATCCTTACCGTTAAGCACTCCCTGTATCAGTTTGATGCCAGGCCAGACGCCTCCGGAATCCTGCCATCCACCGCCCGATCCACCAAGCCATTCACCTAAAATTGCACGCGCCGCAACGGTGCGGCGTTCCATCTCCGTCAGTGATCCGGTGAGCGAAGATGTTTGCCCCGTCGCCCTCATGCAGGCAGCGACCATGGAGCCGAGTAGCGTCGTCGAAACCGCGAGCCGCGAACCCTTGGGGATTTCGTTTACCTGACTGACGATTTCGATTCCCAGTCCCGATCCCGCAATTCTCGAAAGAAGATCGGAGAACGGCTGCCCCAAACCCTCCATTCCTGGAGGAACAATTCCAGACGCGATTACCGCAGCTTTCAACAATCCAAGATAGTCCGCGGCAAAATCGAAAAGCTGTGCGAAAGAGGAAATCTCTGTGACTGCTCCAAGATCCGTGCTGACAAGGCGAATTACCGGAGTATCGATGATTCTGAAGAAAACTTCCACAGGCGGTTGTGGAGTTCTGCTTCCTGACTGATCCTGCACGACGAGATCGATAGAAATATTAACGACTCTTGCGCCTTCAGGATAGTCCATTCCCAAAAAGAAAATGTCGCTCCAACCGCTGTGAGATAAATCCATCCGCACTGGGGTCTCTTCATGAAGAATTGGATAGAGACCATTCACTTTTTGGAGCAAAGTGGGGATGACGTGCAGCGGATGACCGGAGATATGCCCGGCTCGAAACATCCACTGGTTCCCGCGGACAGATCGGACACTTGCTCGCACTTGATTTGCGAGAGTCTGAAAACCCAAACTTCTGTATGAGACTGCAAGCGCACTCGAAATTCCATCCTGGCACCCGCTCTTTTCCTGGACATGAAGAAAACGCTGAATGGCTTCCTCAAAGCGGCGATTCAAAAGATCTTCATATCCGTGAAATGGAATGAGTCCGCGAGTGATGATACCTTTCTTCGTCGGGATGTGAAATCTATGGATTGCATATAGAAAGAAAAGAGACCGTACCTGCTCGTAGAGATTAGTGCTCGAATGACGGAACCCCTCGAGTGCAGAACATTCATCGAGAAGCTGTTCAAGCGACGCCGACTGACAAAATGCATCGAGCGACTGATCGCGAATTCCTGGATCCTTGCTCGTAATCAGATTGACGAGCTTGCTCATTCCCTGTTCCTTTCAACGTCGCTGGATTCTCGAAGCAGCATCATTTCCATTAACATGGCTATCACATCGTCGCGATCTTTTCCGCTCATCGCAAGAGCAAGCTGTGCGTTGAACAAGCCATACTTGACTCCGATGTTGTAACGCTGGTCGTTCATTTCCAAAGCCAAATATTTTTCTTTCTTGGAAAGCTGGTGCAGCGCACCCGATATTGTTGTGAGCCTGCCTTCTTTCGAATCGTGAAGATGTCGATCAAGAATCTCCATAACGATGGGGGTCAAGACATGAATTCCAAAGAAGCAGAGGTAATAACCAGCTCGCAGACCCGGCACGAGAAGTTTTTGTTCAGCTTCGGTTGGGGTAGGTTTCTCAATGACGGTTTCAATCGAGTAAATATCGTTTCTTCCTAAAATCCTTTTACCACCGATAGCACCGAAGTTGCTAAGAAGTCCTTCACGAGTTGCCTGTACTGCCGATACGGAACATGATTCTGCCTCAGCAGTTTTCACAACTCGATGAGCGCAGCCCTCCTGCATCCTGCTGACATACAGATGGTCTCCGATGAGATGGAGGAACGGTTCACCTTTCGTGAAATCCTTCGCACACCAGACGGCATGGCCGTATCCGCGAGGCTCATCCTGGTACACGAACGTTATCCGACCGGCGTGGTCGCCAGCAACAGATCGGTAAGCGGCCTCGTCGTGGGAATGAATGACAATGCAAATCTCTTCGACCCCCGATTGTGCGACTTCATTTATAATTATACTGAGCACAGATTTTTGCTGACCATCACGGTCAATCAAAGTTTGAAGCGGCAGATTCCTTTGTCCCTTGCCCGCCGCGGTGATAACTGCTTTAGTAATTTTCATGATCATTCCTTAACTCAACAGCCTGTTTTTCAAAACCTTCTAATCATTTTGTCGCCAATGAAATGCATTTAAATTTGCCTCCTCTCCACCAACAAATCAACCTTTCACGCCTAAGAAAATTCCACCTGAAGCTTGTTAGCGGACCGCTAATCCCTTTCAGAACATTTCCGTCTGCATCCCGACGGGCCGCCTGAACTTGTCCGTCGCAAGATCGAACTTCCCATTGCCGAGATGATATTTCTTGCACGCCATGTAGAACAATTGGTGGATCGTCTTCGCCGTCTCGCCCGTTCCTCGCATCCGCTCTCTGAAATTACTGCTGTTCATCTTCCCCTTTCGTACGTCTTTTATCCTGCTGATGATCCTGTTCTCGCGATTGGGAAATTCTCGTCGCACCCATTCAACGAACAAATCTTTTACCGCGTATGGCAATCTCACCATCTGCAGCCCGGCAAACGTCGCGCCTCTCGATGATACTTCGCGCAGGATCGACGGTATCTCCTCATCGGTTAAGCCGGGAATCACCGGCGCAACGAGCACGCCGACCGGGATCGAGTTCTTAACGAGGATTTCGATTGCTTCAAGCTTCTTCGTCGGAGAAGACGTCCTTGGCTCCATCTTCTTCGTTAAGTCTTGATTCAAACTCGTAATTGAAATTGCCACACTAACAAGATTGAGTTTCGCCAGTTCTTTGAGAATATCAAGGTCGCGGGTTATCAGGAAATTCTTCGTCACGATCCCAACAGGGTTCCTGAACTCCAGGAACACTTCGATACATCGACGCGTTATTTTCAGCTTTTGTTCCACCGGCTGATAACAGTCGGTGTTTCCCGACATCGCAACGACCTGCGGCTCCCAACTTTTTTTCATGAATGCTTCGCGAAGAAGCCCAGGTGCGTCTTCCTTCACCATGATCTTCGTCTCGAAGTCAAGCCCGGAAGAAAATCCAAGAAACTCATGTGACGGTCGAGCATAGCAATAGATGCAGCCGTGCTCGCAGCCGCGATAAGGATTTATGCTGTAAGTGAAACCGACATCTGGACTATCGTTTCTTGCAAGCGCGGTCTTCGATGTATCAACGAAAAATTTTGTTTCAACTTTCCGTTCGGCTTGGTTTTCATCGGGGAAAAACCTGCCGTCGTCATCCGTCGGCACAAGAACGATTTCCTCAAACCTGTTCTGCGGATTATAACCTGACGAGCGGCCGGATATCTTTTGGTTTGCCATATTGTTTCGATGCTAACCCATTGTGAACATCAAATAGTTCCTCACACTTTGAAACGTTTGCTCAACAAAGTTAAATTAGGGAGTAGTCATTTGCCACTGTGCAATTCCATTTTACGATTGACGAGAAAGAGGAAGAAAATGATAAGAAAAGTTTTTTTGCCGATTATGCTGATGGCTTTCTTAATACCGGCGGCGCACTGCCAACCAAAGATTATTGTGGTGGGAAACAGTGTTGCCGATATGGGAACCGTTTACAACACCGGCACTCACGTTATCAACACATTTCAAATCGAAAACGCGGGTGACCAACCTTTACACATCAACCAGGTGAGAACGAGCTGCGGATGTACTGCCGCACTGCTATCAGATAGTCTTCTCAAACCGGGACAAAAGTCGGAAATAAAAGTAGACTTCAACCCTTCGGGATACAGCGGTGACATCACAAAGTACATCTACATAATGAGCACCGATCCATCAAATCAGATGACCACTCTTCAGCTCAAGATGAAAATCTCTTATGCACTTCAATCGGATCCGAGCTTTATCCTCTTCTCAAATCCGAAGGCGGGAATTCCTGACACCTCAGCGGTGACTTTGACCAATAATTCAAGTGACACCATCGAAATTACAGGAGTGGAGGCAAACGCCAAGGAAATATCTTCGCAAGTCGATGATGCGAGTTTGAAACCCGGCCAGAGCACGCGTCTTCATATGTATTTGATCGGCGAGAAAGCGGGACCTCTCTCCGGTGAAGTCATTGTCCACACTTCAAGCAAGCTCCAGCCAAAGCTTGCGATAAGATACTACGGAGGCGTTAATCCAAAATAGAAGGAATGAAAATCGACATCATGCAAAAAGACGTTTCATTGTGTCAGATATTGCTGCCAGTTGTCGTCGTGGATTTCTTTGTGTTCGGTGGAGTTGACCAGAGAATAGTCGCCAAACCCTGTCCGATCCACGAAGTCGAAACTCACCCCACCTTCTAATGAATTGTAGGTCCAGATCTCATAAGGTTTAGAATCGGTTTCGTTTGGATGCCGGTCGATCTCGTCGGGATTGCCGTACAGCACGTAAACTCTCCCACGATCTGTCTTCCAGCCGTCTCTCATCCCCGCTCTAAAATGGTCGTTCGCGTACGCGATGCGTTCCAAGTATTGGGACCTCGCGTCGCCGCTTTTTGAAACCTCATCGGATTTTCTCTTATTCCAAAAATCGTAAAGAAATTGGCGCTTCGAATCGACGGTAGTGAGTTTTTCGTAACGGTTGCGCTCCTCAGTGCTCGAGATATAACGTGCCTCCGCAAATTCCTTATCAAGTTGATCTTTCCCCATCGTTGTGTAAACAGAAGAGAGAATTGCGCTTCCCGTAATGGTGGTGTCAGGCGATTCGGGTTTTCCGAGATTCGGATTATAGATAAAAAATTTCCTCGAAGATACCGCATATAGATTCACAGCAGAATCGACTACAGTGTAAGTGAAAGTATAAGCCCCGGTCTTGAGATTCGATCCGTTAATCGTTCCAACCTCCACACTTGAGTTGCCAAATTTCTCCCTCGCCCTGTAAGAACTCTTGCGCACCTGTCCGTAGCTGTCGCGGATTTCATAACCCGCGGTAAACGAGCTGTCTCCAGCTCCCGGAGGAATGTTATACACCTCCAAGTAATAATAAATAATTGGCATACCGAGTCCGTATATTGCCGTTGGGTTGGGAATCACGTCGTAGGTGTTCTTGTAAAAGATGCCGCTTCCATTTCCTTTCGTAATCGTTGAGCATAATTCGATCCCACTCATCTCCAGTTTATCGCTATTATAAGAGGGAATCGGAATAGCTGAGATGAGACTATCGGCGTTAAGGGAGTTATTCATGTCAACGCATCTAACGACCAGACTATAATTTCCCGGAAACAATAGAAAATCTATTTTACCTACGAGATTCTTACGGATATATTCCTGAGTCGTATCCGTGATCGCCACCGGAGTTTTCCATGCCTGCCGCGCTGCGATCGAATCAACCTTCCTGATCGAGACATCAAACAACAGTGAGTCAGTAAAACTTAATGCCCGCGCAGTATCATGATTGACAGTTCTCGTGAAATGCAGAGTGCTCGTGTTGAAACTGTAATAAAACTCAGCGTAGGTTCTTGCAGAATCATATCGAAACGTAGCGTAGTCAAAGTTTACGTTTAATCCCTGCGCCAGAACCGGATGTGAAATTACGATCAAAGAAAATATGCAGTAGAGCGATGTTCTTAGCTCAATAAAAAATGATCTCATAACTTGATATCAGAATATAGTTTTTCTAATTCCCTGAGTAAATACTAAGAACTCTTACCAGAATTATGCTAGTCCATTCCTCTTGATGACATCTTTCGCAATCACCATTCGTTGAATCTCATTCGTACCTTCGAAGATGCGGTTGATCCGCGAGTCTCGATAGAATCTCTCGATCGGCATCTCGCGTGAGTATCCCATTCCACCGTGGATTTGGACAGCACAATCGACGATAAAATCGAGCCCCTCGGAGCAGAACAGCTTCACCATTGCGGACTGACGCGAAATTGATTTTCCTTCCTCGTAAGCGGCGGCAGTGCGATAGATGATCGACTCCATGCAATAAATCCGTGTTGACATGTCTGCGAGCATCCACTGAATCGCTTCAAAATTCGCAATGGCCGAATCGAATTGCTTTCTCTCTTTGGCATATTTCGTAGAAAGCACAAGCATCTCCTTTGCCGCTCCGAGACATGCCGCACCGAGACCGAGCCTCCCCGCGTCGAGAGTCTTCATCGCGACCAAAAATCCTCGCCCGTCCTGGCCGATGATATTCTCTGAAGGCACGCGCACGTTTTCCAAAGTTATCGGAGCCGTGACGCTTCCGCGAATGCCCATTTTCTTTTCAGGCGGACCAGCATGGAATCCCGGCCATTTGGTCTCGACGACGAATCCGGTTATGCCCCGTTCGGTTCGAGCAAAAAGTGAAACAACATCCGCAATTGATCCGTTGGTTATCCACATTTTTTCGCCATTCAATATCCATTCTTTTCCGTCGAACACAGCTTTGGTCTTAAGGTTGAAAGAGTCCGAACCCGCGAGAACTTCCGTCAACGCAAACGCCCCGATCATTTTTCCCTCGGCGAGCTGCGTAAGATATTTCTTTTTCAATTCTTCGCTGCCGCCGATGTAGATCGCATTTGCACCGATCGACTGATGTGCACCAACAAACGTCGCCGTCGAGAGACAGGCTCGCCCAATTTCTTCCTGCATCAGGCAATAGCCGACCTCTCCAAAACCGCTTCCTCCGTATTCAGGCGGAAATGCGACCCCGAGGAAGCCAAGTTCACGCAGCTTGTTGATTACATCGTCTGGAATTTTCTCTTGGGAGTCTATCTCTCGCGCGCGCGGCATTAGCTCCGAGTCCACGAACTCGCGCACGGTTTCCCTTAACATTTTCTGCTCTTCTGTAAACTCAAAATCAGGCATACGGCTTCCTCAATAAAATAATTTAATCCACGATGAATGAGATCTAAATCTCTGGAGAAAAATTAAGAACCGGGTTTCTGACCCACGTAGCTTACGATGTCTTCGCCGCCATCGACGCCAATGACATTTCCAGAAATCCAAAATGCGTTGTCATCGGAAAGCAAAGCTATCGCTTTTGCCACATCTTCGGGCGTTGTCAATCTGCCTCCTGGATTTTTTGCCCGCGCAACATGAAGCATCTCTACATTGCCCGGTATCTTCCTAAGTGCAGGCGTGTCCGTGACACCAGCCATGATCGCATTTGCCGTGATGCCAAACGGACCAAGTTCAACCGATAGCTGGCGAATATGAGACTCGAGGCAAGCCTTGGCGGCTGAGACCGCTCCATAATATGGAATTGCAGTATGACCTCCTGAACTTGTCATCGCAAATATCTTACTCCCCCTCTTCATCAAATTCCTGAGCATCAATCCCTGGCTCCAATAAACAAGAGAATGTGCCATGACATCGAGCGTCATCTCCATTTGCGCCTTGCTGATAATTTCTTCCGTTTTCTTTCCGATGAATTGTTTCAACGTGCCAAATGCGAGAGAGTGAAGCAGGACTTTAACGCTTGAGTTAGGCTCTTTTGAAAATTGCTCGCCAATCTCGTCCAGGACCTCATCCTGTTTGATCGGATCGGCAGCATTGATGTTGAAAAAAATGGCCTGGGCGCCGTGATGTTTTATGTCTTTGGTAATCTGCTGTACGACGGGCATAGTCCCCGCGCGATCCAAATGAACGCCGAAAATATTCATGCCGTGTTTGGCAAGCTCAACTGCGGTCGCGCCGCCGAAACCACTTGACGCGCCGAGAATAATCGCCCAATCGGATGATTTGAATCGCAAATCCTGTTTCATCTATATCTTTCTCTGCTTGTTAGTCCCTCAATAAGCTTGACTTGGAAAAAAATTTCCAGATTCCGCCTTTTCATTTCAGCATGTAAGATAGAAGATAACTTTGGAAAGTCAAAGCCGTGGCAATCGAAACAGATCGACAAAATGCCGTCCGAATAACTACGCGAAAACATCTCGGCCGCTAATACCCACTTAGTCTCATTATCAAAAAACGACTTCTAACGTTTCCACACAATTGGCCGGATAAGATATCCATTTCCCCGTAGCCACTCCAGATTATCTGGTTGCAAGGCTCCTGGAAAAAATATCTTTTAATTCGTCGGTCATCGGGACATAACCGGCGAGAACCACTTTCCCATTTATTACCAGCCCCGGTGTCTTATTTATTCCGTAATGGGCAATCTCTTCGATGTCTTGCACTTCACGGATTTCCAGCGGCATTTCTAGTTCTTCTGCTGCTTGCTTTGCACGGAGTTCGAGTGTCTTGCAGTTCGAACATCCCGCTCCAAGAACTTTGATAAGCACTCTTCAGTCCCTGCTTTCATTTCTGAAATAACATTGCAACATTCAATCGAGAAAAAAATTCCCGATTCGTGTGAAACTCCAAAAGCCATCTCATCATTTTTCTTGCACACCGATTCGCTACCGGAATATGAAATCTAACCATATGCGAGTCTACAAAATCTCCCTGGAAGCTCAACCGTTCACAACTTATGTCGGTAAAATTTAACTGCAATCCCCCAAGAATTCAATCCTTTTATCAAGGTTCAGGAAGAGCGGGATGAAGCGTGTTGACAACACGTAAATTGATTTTGAGGCAGGGCACGGTTATATTTTTTCTTCAAAGCGGCACGCCGCAATCAAATGAGTTTACAAACCGCGAATTAATTTCTTTGATAGAATTAGATTGTTTCCCAAAGGGATTCTTGCGGCGAAAATTTGCGTGTCATCAAACAAAATCTACTTTTAAGAGACTAATATGCCAATAATGACAAGAATGCGGGACAACATGCCCGCCATACTGATTGGACTCGCCGTACTTTTCATCGCCATGATAGTTTTTGAGTGGGGCATGGGAATAACAAATCGCGGGAGCGGACAATATGCCAGCTCTGCCGTCGGCAGGGTGAATGGGGAAGAAATCACATACCAGCAGTTTGAAAATATTCTCCAGAACATGGTGGATCAATATAAGGCAAACTCGAAACAAGATCCCGACGACCAAACCATGGATCAGCTCCGTGATCAGGTTTGGCAGAGTCTTGTGAACCAGATGCTCATAGAGCAAGCCGCAACTAAATTAGGCATATTTGTTACGGATCAAGAGATTGTCGATTGGGTAACAAACAACCCCGAATCACTGCCGGACTTAATAAGAAAGAACTTCGAAGATTCGACAGGACAGGTCAACCGCCAGATCCTCGAGGCCGCTCTCTCTTCTGACCGGCCTGAGGTCCAGCAGTTTTGGAAAAGTGTTCAGGATTACCTTAAGCAGCAGCGGCTGCAGGACAAAATAACCAGTCGCCTTTTCAGTGCGATTAGAATTCCGGAAAGCGCAATGAGACTGCAGTTTGCCCAAACAAACGAGAAGCTGGATGTCGGTTACGTTCTATTTCCCCCGTCGGTGCTCTGTCCCGATTCAAGCATCAAGGTGACCGACTCCGAGATAAAGGATTACTATTCCTCGCACCAGGACGATTACAGGACTCAAGAGACTAGAAGACTTAAATCGGTCATATTCCCGATCGCCCCTTCGGCAGCAGACAGCGCCGATGTCAAAACCGAGATGGGTCGTGTAGCTTCACTCGCAAAGACAGGCACGGACTTCGTCGAACTCGTGAAAGAGTATTCGGAGACTCCGTACGATGACAAGTTTGTTAGTCATGGTCAACTGGACCCGCAAGTTGAGGAGGCAGCCTTTGCAGCGAAAAAGGGAGATATAATAGGACCGATTGCGACTTCCGAAGGATATAACTTAATAAAAATCATCGACGAACAAAATGGCAAGAACCAGTATATTCACGCCGCTCACATTCTTCTTCACATCGTACCGGGCCCCGATTCCACTGCCGCGTACAAACTGGCACAAAATATCCTGAAAGACACGAGATCCGGCGGCGACTTCTCCTCGCTCGCAGTTCAATACTCTCAGGATCCCGGTTCCGCATCGCGCGGAGGCGACCTGGGCTGGTTCGGCAAAGGAATGATGGTCAAGCCCTTCGAGGATGCATGCTACAAAGCCGGCGTCGGTCAGGTCGTCGGTCCGATAAGAACGCAATTTGGACTACACATAATAAAAGTTCTTAGCAAAGACTCGCGAGAACTCAAGATCGCAGATGTCAAGATGAGCGTGAAGGCTTCGCAGCAGACGAAAGACGATTTGAAACAACATGCCGAGGATTTTGCTTATATTGCAAAACAGGATGGCTTCGACAAGGCCGCTGCAACGATGAACATGAATGTCAGGCAGACTCCGCCGTTCACGAAAGGTCAATTCATTCCTACTGTCGGCAGCAACGAAGATCTGATGAAGTGGACATTTGATGGTTCACTTGGAAAACTCAGCGACATAATCATGCTCAATCAGGGGTACGGAGTTTTCATGATCAGCGAAATAAAAGATGCCGGGGTAACACCGCTCGAACAAGTCACCGCCCAAATCAAATCGTCGGTATTGAAACAAAAACAATTCGACAAGGCGGAATCCTATGCGAACCAATTGGTCAAAAAGATTTCAGCAAATGACAGTCTAAGCCGCCTTCAGCAGTTTGACTCGCATCTGCGATACGGAACAACCGGCTCGTTCACTTCGTCAGGATATGTGCCTAACGTTGGGAGAGATTTCAATTTCGTTGCCGTCGCCGCAAACTTGCGCCTCGGCCAGATTTCCCGTCCGTTCGAGGGAACGAACGGTGTGTACATATTACAGCTTCTGAACTCGACTGGCTTCGATTCAACCGCGTACAAAATTCAGAGAATCTCCATAATGCAGAACATGATGCAACAAGAGAAGCAAAGAATAATGAGCGATTGGCTCCAGCAGCTCAAAGACAACGCATCCATCGAAGACAACCGGGAAAAAATATTTAGATAAGGCAGGCTTTGCCATTGCTTCTATCGATAGTTAGTTCTGATTTTTTTCTATCACAGAAGCATGCGCTCAAGTAGAGCCACTATTACCAGCGATTAATATCCAGGTCGAAGGCTTCGCTGACTACACAACTTCCGCTCGAATTTATCCCGCCTCGCGCGACGCCGATCCATCTATAAGCGGCTTTTACAATTCTTTCAGTGATTTCCTTTCCACCGGTGGGGACTTGAGAATAATCCTGAACCACTCAAGTGTCATCGGACTGACGATACAGTACTTAACCGCAAGACAAACGATTTATAGCATCTATGGATATGACCAGACTGGTCAATATGTCGGTGTACCAGTGAATGATGGCTTCTCACTCTTGCTCGTCGAGTTGAATGGCTATTTCAATATCCCAATATTGGATGGAGGATGGAATATTTATTTAGGAGGAGGACCGGCTCATTATTTTGGGAGGCGAAATCTGCAAATCGGAAATTCTGAGGCCAATACACCTTTGGTTACTGCAGGCGGAATTCAAGTCAGTGCCGGAGTACCATTCAAGTTCACCGACTATGTTGGACTTCGTTCGGAAATGAAATCCAGATCGCCGGAGTTCAACACGACTTCCTCATTTAGTTCACCCACAACGACCTACAATGGCACGGAAGTCTCTTTACCGAAAACACAATATGGTAAGGTGGATTTGGACGGGGATGATTTTACTTTGGGATTATGCTGGGAATTGTGAACCCTTACCGCATAATTGTCTGATCGCGCATCGCGCCGACCGAAATCATGCTCAATTTTGTACTGAGATAATTTTCGATAAAGTCGATGTAAGACCTACAATTTTTCGGCAAGTCAGAAAGTTTCTTAGCACTTGAAATCTTCGTCTTCCATCCCGGCAGCGTTTCATATACGGGTTGGATATCTTCTATCGTGCATAGATCAAGCGGGAATGTTTTCAGAGCTTTACCTTCAAAATTATAGCCGACACAAACCTTTATCTCATCGAATTCGTCAAGCACGTCTAACTTTGTCAGTGCAATTTCTCCGATCCCATTGATCATGACGGAGTATTTCAAGCTGAACAGATCCAGCCAGCCGCAACGGCGCGGTCTCCCCGTCGTTGCACCGTATTCTCCTCCGATCTTCCTGAGACTCTCGCCAACTCCATTTTCTTGTTCTGTCGGGAAGGGGCCCATTCCTACTCTTGTCGTGTAAGCTTTTGCGATGCCAACAATCGATTCCACCGCCGTTGGAGGTATCCCAAGTCCCGTGCAAGCGCCGCCGCTCGTCGGATTTGAGGAAGTGACATATGGATAAGTTCCGAAGTCCACATCGAGCATTGCGCCCTGAGCACCTTCGGCAAGAACTCTTTTACCAGCTTTCAATTCCTGGTTTAGATAAAGCGATGTATCTTTTATGAACTCGTCTAACTGCTCGTCATAGTGAAGGTAAATGTCGACTATTTCCTCGACATCCATCTCGGACGAATGATAAATCTTGCTCAAGAGCTGGTTCTTGTCTTCAATATTCGCTCTGATCTTTTTCACGAGCACATCACGGTGGAGCAGATCGACAATCTTGACCCCGACGCGGGCGAACTTGTCGATGTAGGCCGGCCCAATTCCACGGCCAGTCGTTCCAATCTTTGAGGAACCTTGTTCCTTCAAAGAGTCTATCAGCTTGTGGTAGGGCATGATCAAATGAGCGTTGTGAGAGATGAAAAGCCTGCCTCGAACATTTATGTTATGCGATCCGAGAAATGCCACTTCATCCAGGAATGCTTGCGGATCAAGCACAACGCCGTTCCCGATTACGCAAATAACTTCTGGATGCAGGATTCCCGACGGAATCAAATGGAGGATATACGTTTTCCCCCCAACGACAACGGTGTGCCCGGCGTTGGCGCCACCCTGATATCGTGCCACTATATCCACGTTCTCGCTTAAGAGGTCGACGATTTTTCCCTTGCCTTCATCGCCCCATTGAGCACCGACAATAATTTTTACCGGGATTTTTATTAGAATGTTAAATGTTAAACGCTGAATTTCCGATTAAGAATCTTAAACGGTTTGTTCGTCCTGACAATTGAGAATTTAGAATTCAAAATTGAGAATTGATTATTATGCGAGCTTCTTCACTGCTTCGTCGACAGACTGGAAAGAATCAAAGATTTGGTTGAGTTTCGTGATCTTGAGAAGCTCAAGGACACGCGGACCCGCGTTTGCAATTTTCAAATCTCCACCAGCCTGATGAACTGCATTTAGGCTGGCTATTAGGATTCCAAGTCCGCTGCTGTTTATATGCTCGACCGATTTCATGTCGACAATAAATCTTTTAGTCCCGCCGTCAATGGATTTGTGGATTTCGTCGTTCAAAGTCATGGCATCGGGCCCACCGACGATATTGCCTTCCACCTCAAATAAAATTACGCCATTCTTAAGCTCTTTTTGCCGCAACTTCATATCGTTTCTCGATTTCTAATACCGGAGACTGCGCTTGAGTTAAACGCAGATCGACTTTTTTCACGTAGATGTTGTAGTCAACCACAATCGCCGACGCGACATAAATTGAAGAATACGTTCCCGTGACCACTCCGATCAACATGGAGAACGCGAACCCTCTCGTCACTTCTCCGCCGAAGATCAGCAGGACAAGAAGCACGGTGAACGCAGTGCCAGAAGTGATAATGGTGCGACTCAAAGTATCATTGATGCTTCGATTCATTACCCGAATTAGATTTTCACCTTTGTATATTTTTAAATTTTCCCTGATTCTGTCGAAAATAACAACGGTATCATTCATCGAGTACCCGACCAGCGTTAGGAATGCCGCAACCAATGTCTGGTTGATCTCAAGGTTGAGCCATGGTATAAGCCAGCCGAAAATTCCAACGAAGCCAAGCGTTATAAGAACGTCATGGAACAAAGCGAGGACCGCGCCAAGAGCGTAGATGAATTGGAAACGGAAAGAGACATATATAAGAATTGCAATCAAGACGTAGAAAATTGCCATCACCGCATCGCGTCTCAGTTCCTGACCAATCTTCGGCCCGATATTGTTCCCTTGAAGAAACTGGATCTGCGTGTTCGGCAAGGAACTCTTCATCTGCTCCAATATCATCTGGGTTGGATCGCCTTTGTCAGTAGCTTTCACGCGGATCAAAAGTTGATTGGCTGCACCAAACGTTTTGATCTCTGCGTCGCCATAACCGATTTTGTCGAGGGATGAACGGATAGTGCCAATGTTTGGGGACGGGTTGAACTCAAGGGTCAATTCCGTTCCTCCCTTGAAGTCTATTCCATAATTCAGCCCCCTTATTGCAATCGTAACCAGTCCGAGCAGTATCAACGTCGCTGATACCGTATACCACATGTACCGTTTGCCGATAAAGTCGACGTTCGTTCTTGGGAAAAATCGCATCCTTAGATCCTAATTTTGAAGTTTAAATTCTAAATTTTTGAATTAGAACCATCTGATTCTTAATTCGCAATTAAATTAACCGAAGTTTATGTGGGTCGCACCGCGGTCGACCATGATATCGAAAATTACACGCGAAATCACAATTGCACTAAAAAGACTCGACACAATACCGATCATCAGCGTCAATGCGAATCCTTGAACCGGTCCGGTTCCAAACTGGTAAAGTATTGCACCGGTGAAGAACGAAATTATGTTCGCATCGAAGATTGCCGAGTAGGCTCTCCTGTATCCTTGATCGATTGCCGCTCGCAAGGTCTTACCTGTAGTGAGCTCTTCCCGGATACGTTCATAAATAAGCACGTTGGCGTCAACGGCAACGGCAATCGTCAAAATCATTCCGGCGATTCCTGGCAATGTCAGTGTTGCATGAAAAGCTGCAAGCACTCCCAGTATGAACAATATGTTCAGAAGCAATGCAAAATCGGCAGCGGAGCCGCCGGTGCGATAATAGAACAACATAAACAAGACAATGATGCCGAGTCCAATCAAACCCGAAGTCACGCCGTTCCTAATAGAATCTTCGCCGAGCGAAGGCCCAACATTTCTTTCCTCGACAATGTCAACTGGAGCCGGAAGTGCGCCGGCACGAAGCACGATTGCCAGCAGGTTTGCTTCATCAACATTTGCCATCCCTGTGATCGAGGAACTTCCGTTGGGAATTTTGTTCTGCACCACTGGTGCCGAATAAACGGCGTTATCCAAAACAATTGCAATACGTTTCTTGATGTTCGCACCGGTAATTCGGGCCCAGTCGCGTGCACCATCCGAGCTCATCGTCATTTCTACCTCCGGCTGGCTCGTGTTGGGGTCGATTCTCGTTTGAGCGTTTGTCACGACTCCACCCGTTAGTTCAGGGTCTTTCTTCACCACGAAAAGCTCGTAATATTTCTGACTATTAGCTGTACCAAATGGTTTTGCTCCGAACAAAAATTGAAAATCACTTGGGATGACTCTCTTAACATCTTCGCGCTCAAGCAATCGCATCAACCTGTCTCGATCTTTTTCAAACACAGCAAAGTCTTCTGTATTCGGAATCTGCTGAACCATCGCGAAGAAAGGATGCTTCTTCTCAAATTGTGCCACGGAATTGCTCGAATCTGACGAAGCGCTGTCGGCGGGAGTAGCAAGCGTATCTGACCTTCCCGCAAGAATATTATCAATAGCTTGATACACTTTTATCACGACATCCATGGGTTTAAGAAGCTTGAACTCAAGGAGTGCGGTGTTTTGAAGGAGCTGCGTTACTTCGGATTCGTTGCTGACGCCCGGAAGTTCAACGATAAATCTTGCACTCCCCTGCTTTTGGATCGAAGGTTCAGATACGCCATACTGGTCAACACGATTCCTTACTATCTCCATGGCCCTATCAACCGCCGTCCTTGTCTGATCTCGAAGATAAGACATGACTTTGCTGTTGTCGTCACGGATGTCTCCGTAGTAGCGACTGAGCCGTATACCTCGCTGATTGAACTGTTGCTGCAACACGTCTAATGGATCAGCATCGGTTTGCTTTACTTGTGCCACAACCTGTTGCATGATCTGTTCAAATGCCTGGTCTTTGTTCTTCGCCATGTCATCGAGCATCTTGACTATATTGACTTCAAGGACGATGTGCATTCCACCTTGAAGATCTAGACCTAATTTTATCCTTTTCAGTTTCGCATCAACAATACCTTTCGCATTGGCATCGTAGTATTGGAGACTGTCCGCTGAAAAGGCAGATCTCAAACTGTCCAGATACGTCTGTTTCAAAGAGTCTGCCATCTGAGGGAGCGGATGTGAATTTAGGTAATCGACGTACTTGACCTGGCCTGAAAACTCGGTCAATTTCTTCTGATAAGATGCGCTCTCGTAAGTCGGATAGAGATAATAGAGCGCAAGTGCAATTGCGGCAACAATTAAGATTATTCTGAAACGATTCTTGCGCAAAAAATTCCTCCGGAATTTGAAATTGCAAAAAAAACCGCAGTCAATATATCAACCAGCGGAGTGAAAATCAATTTACAGCAAGAGGAAAAGAGATCGACGAGTTCTGACAAGGAAGTACAAGATCATCGCCCCTGACACCACCTTCGCCTGCATTGTACCACGTTTCCTATGAGTCGCCGAATTTGTCGGCAATCAATATCCACCGGGACCGCAAAGAAGTCCAACAGAAACAACTGCAAGCCAACTCACGCGTAGTCTTTACGTGACAAACTAAACTAATCACCGCCACTGCCTTTGAACAAGGCATGGTTCACATCTAGATTTGTTGAGACCATTGACCCCGGGAAAAAAGTGTGTCTTCTAACACTCGTGACAAAAGAGTCGGCAAGCAGCGGTTAGCTGCTTGCCGTTAACAAATCAAAACCTGCGACGGCCTCCGCCGCCACCGCCAGGACCGCTTCGTCTTGGTCCGCCTCGTCCGCCACCACCACCGCCACCTCGACGGTCATCGGTTCGCGGTCGAGCCTCATTGACATTCAAAGCTCTCCCCTTCAATTCCTTGCCGTTGAGACTGCCTATGGCAGCAGTCGCCTCTTCCTTCACCGGCATCTCCACGAACGCAAAGCCGCGGTATTCTCCGGTGAACTTATCTTTAATAATGTTGACGGTTGAAACCTGTCCGAATGCCGCAAATGCTTCGCGCAACTCCTCCTCGCTCAGGTCCTTCGAAATGTTTCCTACGTAAATGTTCATTACTGCTCCTCAATTATTAAAAGCGATGTTCCTGGTCTTCCTATCTGACCGGAACTTTATGTTAATCTTACGCAATTTACAATCCATTTCCAAACCATCATAGCACAAAATTGCGATCGAAGTCAAACCCGTCCAGCCGATGAAGTTTATTGAATGGTATTGGCATTCAACCCCCTTGTCAAAACCATGGACAAGAGACCACGAAGATGTAATATTTAGTGTATTTAACGCAATTTCAGGTTAAATTTTGATATGAGAGCCAAACCACACATTCTAATTTCCAACGACGATGGTATTGATGCGCCTGGACTTTACATTCTTTCAAAGCGGCTAAGAAAATTTGCACAAGTTTCGATAGTTGCACCGAGCATACAGCAAAGTGCCGTGGGGCACGCGATAACGGTCCGTACTCCGTTGAGGGCGCACGAGTTCAGGCGCGACGGTAAACTCTTCGGATACGCAGTGGATGGCACACCTGCTGACTCAGTTAAATTAGCAATCCGATCTCTTCTCAAAACGAAACCCGATATAGTCGTTTCAGGAATAAACGACGGGCTCAATACCGCAGTAAATGTTATCTATTCGGGAACGGTTAGCGCAGCGACCGAGGGAACAATACTCGGTATTCCATCAATCGCAGTTTCAATTGAGTACACACAAAAGCCGGACTTCGAACCCGCCGCAAAGATCGCTTCGATGATCGCAAAGTTTGTTTGCAGACATGGCATGCCAAAAGATACCATCTTAAACATAAACGTACCTGCGATTCCCGAGGACAAGATCAAAGGAATAAAGTTTACCCGGCAGGGACGCTCAAGATGGGACGATAAGTTTTATCTTCGGAAGGATCCTAAAAACAGGGATTACTATTGGCTCGCTGGAGACATGCAGATCATGGATCGCGACGACGACGTTGATCAAGTCGCTCTCAAGTCTGGATATGTCTCGGTGACTCCGATCCACTTCGATCTGACACATTATGAGTTTTTGGAAAAAATTCAGCGAGAATGGGACGGGAAATTCAAGATTAGGTAGAAAAAAATTCCGGATCGCGCTTTAAAGTCTATTTCACTCTACAAAGCAAACATCTACGGAACGATTCTTATTTCGTGAGTGACGTTCGCATTCAGGGAACCAGATACCGAGCAGTACTTCTCTCGAGAAAGGGACACAGCCTGCTCCGCATCTATTCGTTCCACATCGCCATGAATTATATACGTAAGGTGAATATTGGTGAATCTTTTCGGATACTCTTCCGATCTTTCCGAAGTTACTTCGATCTCAAGTTTTTTCATTCCCGCACGTTTCTTCTTGAGAATATTTTCTACGTCTATAGCCGTGCATCCTGCGAGCGCGATTAGCACCAGCTCCATGGGGCGTGTGCCAGCATTGTGTCCGCCGTCTTTTTCAGCAGCATCGAT
Organism: uncultured Bacteroidota bacterium; assembly: GCA_963703215.1. GTDB lineage: Bacteria > Bacteroidota > Ignavibacteria > Kryptoniales > JAKASW01 > JAKASW01. Next base: position 608,426 of record OY969800.1, read on the forward strand.
TGTTACCCAATGATTCGATTCACCCTTGCCTACGTAGGTGTTGCCTTCCACCTGTTTCAATTCAACTTTCATTTTTCCGCCAGTAATTGTTTTAGTAGATTCTCAAAAACGGATGCCTGCCGATAACCCTCAAAAGCTCCGCGGACATATCCTTTTTTGTCTATGACAAAAGTCGTAGGTATTCCTCTAATTCCACCGTAAGCGGAAACGACTTCTTCAGTACCAAAGACAACTGGATAATTCATCCCATGGTCTTTCATGAAGGGCACGACGTTTTTCGCTCCGCCTTCGTCCAATGAAACTCCCAACATCTGGAAGCCATCGTTCTTATACTCCGAATAAAGTTTGACAAAATCCGGAATCTCGGCTTTGCATGGTGGGCACCATGTTGCCCAGAAATCAACGATGACAACTTTTCCTCGAAAATCCGAAAGTCTAATTTGCTTCCCGTTGGTAGAAGACAGAGTAAAATCAGGCGCAACGGTTTTATCGCCTGACGTTTCTACCGCGGCCGATTCCGGTGGCAAGGCTGCCGCGGACGCAAAAGCGAGACCAGAATCATTCGATTTCTTTAGATACACGGTGCCCACAATCAAAGCTACAACTGCTAACACGATCAAATGAAAATTCTTTTCCATAAATCCCTTTTGTTTTACCATGTGCACCATTTTACTTTACCTCATCTATGATTTTCTTAATGACTTCTCCGACATTGCCCGGGACCGAAACAACTTCGGCGGTCGAAAAGAATTCGGATAACAACGTTGGTTTCATACCTGTGGGAAATATTTAGCCGTTCCTTTCACACGCATTTATCTTTTACCGTCCTTTAAACACATGTGCAGAAAGCACCTTGAACTATTTTCCGAGATTCCCTTCTGCACATCTTCCACAAGCTCATCAAATCCTTGCGTGCATTCAACAATCTATCACAACTCCTGAGTTTCTGTTTTTTCCACATTCTACCTAAGTCTTTTTTGCCAGAACGGCATAATACCTTGAGTTGAGAATGAGAGATTTCGTCGCCATCAAGTTACTCTTGCCGCAGAAGGTCTTTACTTCCTCAGGATTTAGCCTTTCATGGGCCGGTGGTCCGGCGCGAAACGAATCTTTCCGCCAATCAATAATCAAAAGGGTCGCGTCCGGCTTCATGATTCTCCTGATCTCCTTGAGAAATTTCACAGGATCATTTTCGTGGATTATTGCACTAGCTATGACAAAGTCAACACTTCCTGAATCAATTTTAAATTTATAACCGTTGGGACTGTGAACCAGCTCGATGTTCGAAGGAAATTTTTTTCTTCTCAAAATGTTGAGCATTTCTTTAGACGCGTCAACACCGAAGACCGCGGCCTCTGGGCCTGCGATGCGCGCGGCGGGAATCAAAAAGTATCCTGAACCCGCACCAATATCCGCTACGACCATCCCCTTCTTCAATCCAAACTTTTTCAGAGTCGATGTTGGAGGTAAAATTCGTCGCCTGTACGAGGAGTTAAGTCTCTTGTGATGCTTCGCTTCAAACCTGTGTCCGTGCATTTCCTAATGCTGGCCTTCTTAAATCGCTTCTATCGCTTTTGAGACTTTCTCAACGATGACTTTCTTTGGAACCGCACCAATAATCCTGTCAATCATCTCTCCGCCGCGGAAGAATCCAAGCGTCGGAATGCTGAGGATATTATACTTTATTGCAATATCCATATTTTCGTCAGTGTTAACTTTAAAGACTTTCAACTTGCCGTCATATTCTTTGGCTACCTCTTCCACAAGAGGAGCAACCATTCTGCATGGCCCGCACCATGGAGCCCAAAAATCGACTAGAACTGGCGTGGCCGAATCCAGAACTTCCGTCTTAAAACTTGTGGTCGATGTTTCTAGTATATTTGACATTTTTCCAACCTTTCTATAGATATTCCGTTTTCGATTGGTTTGATGCAGTTATTCATAAAGAGTTTCAGAATCAAAAAAGCTTGAGTGGAAGCTTAACTTTCCGGACACAAATTATGTGAATGAGATTTGCAAAGGAAGATCTGATTCGATTCGTATCAAATTTCTTTTTACAACGCAACCTGCTTGAAGAATTGCGTCAGTAGTCTGACGCCGACGCCGGATCCGCCCTTCGGCGAGTATTCGGTTGCCTCATCGAGCATCGCGGTACCGGCAATATCAAGATGCACCCAGGGATAATCTCCGACGAACTTCTTCAGGAACAAAGCGGCAGTAATCGCTCCCGCCCAGCGGCCGCCGACATTTTTCACATCCGCGATATCACTCTTGATTTGCTTTTCGTATTCTTCGAAGATCGGCAATTGCCAGACTCGTTCGTAGGTTTTTTCGCCGGCATCTTTGAGTTGTGCCATTACTTCTTCGCTTGTTCCGAACATTCCTGTCGCATGCATTCCAAGCGCAACGACAACAGCTCCTGTCAAAGTCGCGAGATCGATTATCGCCTTCGGACGATATCTTTGTGCATAGTAAAGACCATCCGACAGAATTATTCTACCTTCGGCGTCGGTATTGTCGACCTCGATCGTAATTCCAGACATCGTGGTCACAACATCACCCGGTTTATATGCTGACCCGCTCGGCAGGTTTTCCGTACATGGAGCAATCCCCGCAACATTGACCGGTATCTTCAGTGCCGCGACTGCTTGCATCGTGCCAATGACAGCCGCCGCTCCAGCCATATCCATCTTCATCTCACTCATCCCGGCCGATGGCTTAATCGAAATACCGCCGCTGTCAAAGGTAATTCCTTTTCCGACAATCGCGTACCAGTCTCTGGTTTTCGGATTGCCTTTATATTCCAGCGTGATAAAACGTGGCGGTCTGGCACTCCCCGAGTTGACTGCAAGGAGACCGCCCATCTTCAGTTTACGAATCTGCTTTTCATCGAGGATTCTTGCCTGAATATTATATTTCTTGGCCATGCTTGATGCGGTTTGAGCAAGCACTTCGGGATAAACTTCGTTTGCTGGCGCATTAGACAAGTCTCGAGTCAGGTAAACCGCATCACAAAGAATGTCCGCATCATGGACTGCTTTCTTTCCAATTGTTGAATCAACTGTTTCCAGAGCAACCATGACGGTCTCAACTTCGGCTTTCTCTTTTTCCTGAGTCAAGTATTTGTCGAATCTATAATGACCCAGCTTAACTCCTTCAACAATGGAATGAGCCGTTTCATAATCGCTTAGTTGCTCAACTGTCGACTCAAGCGTCGAGATCACAACGGATTTTGCTTTGGCCAATCTTGCAGCTTTTATGCTTCCTGCAGCTGCACGTCTGATCTTTTCATTTGTCAACTGAGACTTATCGCCAACACCGATCAGGAAAACCACTCGGTGAGCTCCAACCGAATATATCGTAAGTTCCTGTTTCTTGTCTCCCTCGAAGTTGCCGGCTTTGAGTGCTGCTTCGACTTGCCTTTTGTGTTCTCCAAAGAGGCGTGAGACTTTTTCGTGATGCCCTCCTTTTCCGGCTCCAGGTCGTCTTTAGTAAGCAAAAGAACAAGGGCATCCGATTTCACTTCACCGGCCTTCTTTTCAACAAATTCAACTTTCATCATTCCTCCAGATGTCATTGCTTAGGTAATATTTTCGCCGCATCTTTCAAAACTCTTTGGATCGTTTCGTCGAGTCGAGCACCAAGCAGTCTCGCCCCGGACGCATTTTTATGCCCGCCGCCGCCATAAAGTTTTGCGAGCTCGTTCACCGGGACGTCTCCTTTGGACCTGAAACTGATCTTGACTCCTTCTGGTAATTCCATGAAGAAAATGGAAGCCACGACCCCAGATATCGCACCTGCATAGTTGGCAAATTGTTCCGTCTCATCGGGAACAACATGATGTCTTCTCAACTGTTCCTGAGTTATGGAAAAGTAAGCGAGTCTGCCATCGTAGGCCAGCTCGAATTCCGGACAGGACTTCGCCGAGAAGTCTCGTGCGACCAATCGAATTCTGCTCGTAAAAGTTATTGTAGACATAAGTTGGATCGACGCCGAGATCTAAAAGATGTGCGGTGATTCGATGAAGATCGCCATCGGTCCGTGGAAAACGGAAAGATCCGGTATCAGTCATGATCGCTGCATATAAGGCTTCAGCAATGCCTTTGTCCATCAATCCTGGATCATAAGCCATCAGGCATTTGTAAACTATTTCCGCCGTCGCGGGAGAATCTAAATCGATGAGCTGGAAATCGACAAAATCTTGTGCTTCCAGGTGGTGGTCGATGATTATTTTTCTTGCAGTGCTTTCCATAAAATATTTTTCCAGACTGCGAAGCCGTGACGGATTATTCATGTCGACGGCGATCAGAACGTCGGCATCAAGAATCAGTCTCCCATCTTTATCGGGGTCAAACTTCTTTATCTCATTATCGTAGTCCATGAAAATATGATTAGACGGTGTCTCGCTATGATTCAGAATCACGGATTCCTTTTTGATCTTGGCCAAGAATCGATTCAAGGCAAGCTCCGAGCCGAGTCCATCAGCGTCAGGATTGACGTGAGTTGTAAGAACGAATTTCATATTATCGTCAACCACCATCCGGAAAATATCCGCGATTTCTTTTATCGATAGTACCGACGAGTGAACCATTTATTCTCCATTTTGCACATAGAACTAAATATCTTTAAACCGACAGAATCAACCATTTACTGGTACGCACAGATAGCAATGACCTCATTAAGTTTGTCAAATAAAAGACAGAAAAATAAAAAGGGGAATCTTACGATTCCCCTTTTGGTCAATTTGCAGAAACAACCCAGGTATTGCCAGACTTCAGCAGCTTGTCCAGATCACCGGCTCCACGCTTTTTCGTAACTGCTTCGAGTCTGTTCACTCATCATTTCCTCATAGCTTTTACGTTCAGCCTGATAAAACACACCGACTGGAGTCGGGAAGCCTTGCCTTTCGCTGAACGTGGCAAGTAATACCGCGAGGTCAAGCGAAGATTCATCGTAAACCAGAACATCGCTGATGCTCCATTTGCCGTCTTTCAACGAGACAACTTCAGGAGTGAAGACATTTAACCTTATTCCTTTGTCGTTCTCTTTTCCGAAAACCAATGATTTCCCGTGTTCAAGGTAGACGACGTTATCCGGTTTCGTTTCCTTCTCGGTCAGCAATTCAAACGCGCCGTCATTGAAAACGTTGCAGTTCTGGTAAATCTCGATGAAGGCCGTTCCACGATGCTTTGCCGCACGGAGCAGAATTTGCTGAAGATGTTTCGGGTCTCTGTCCATCGACCGGGCCACGAAGGTCCCCGCTGCACCAAGCGCGAGTTGAACCGGATTAAACGGGTAATCGACCGTTCCGTACGGCGTGGACTTCGTCTTCTTGCCGAGCTCTGAGGTCGGCGAATACTGACCTTTGGTCAATCCATAAATCCTGTTGTTGAACATAAGTATCTTGAGTCCGATGTTGCGACGCAGAGCATGGATGAAGTGGTTTCCGCCAATCGAGAGCGCATCGCCATCTCCGGTTGCTACCCAGACGGTCAAATCTGGATTTGCTGTTTTAACTCCCGTGGCAATCGCTGGAGCACGTCCGTGTATTCCATGAATTCCGTAGGCCTCCATGTAATACGGAAAGCGACTCGAACAGCCGATTCCTGAAACGAATACATGTTTTTCCTTCGGTACGTCCAGTTCCGGTAGAATTCTCTGAACCTGGGCGAGGATCGAATAATCACCGCAGCCAGGGCACCATCTTACATCCTGATCTGACGAAAAATCTTTCGCAGTATATTTCTTAACCTGAATCTCACCATTTCCACCAGTCGTAGCCATTATCTAACACCTCATAATTTTATTTTGGCTTCTTTTTTCCCGCTCATTATTGCAATTGTGATTTGCGGGATGCCGCAAAGCGGCACATTTCATGCGCCTTGCGGCTCAGTATGCATCTTTGATTGCTTTTTCTAATTCGTTCGATCTAATTGGCAAACCTCTCACCTTGTTGAATTGAATAACCGGGATGAGGAATTCGCTCTTCAAAAGTTTTGCCAGCTGCCCGAGATTAATTTCGGGCACGAGAACCTTCTTAAAATTTTTCAGAACGCCTCCGAGATTTCTCGGGAATGGATTTAAGTAGCGGAGATGCGCGTGAGACACCTTATGGTGCGACTTGCGCAATCTCTCGACAGTCGATCGAACCGCACCGAAAGTTCCGCCCCAGCTTACAACAAGCAGCTCACCACTTTCCTCACCAAATACTTCCTGCAACGGAATATCCTTCTCGATGCCTTTGACTTTCTCGGCTCTCAAGTGCACCATGACATCGTGGTTGTCAGGATCATAGCTGACGTTGCCGGTGATATTTTGTTTCTCAAGACCACCGATTCTGTGCTCAAGTCCCGGGACTCCGGGGATTGCCCACGGTCTTACATTGTTTTCATTTCGAGAATACGGCTGAAAATTTTCCGGATCAGTCCGGAAATGGACGGGAATTCCCGCAAGATCCTTCGCATCAGGGACGAGCCATGGCTCGCTTCCGTTTGCAAGATAACCATCGGTGAGCAAATAAACCGGCGTCATGTATTTCACCGCTATTCTCGCAGCTTCGTACGCCATGTTGAAGCAATCCGCCGGCGTTGCAGCCGCAATGACAGGAGCAGGAGCTTCTCCATGACGACCGTAAATCACGAACAATAAATCCGACTGCTCGGTCTTTGTCGGCAAACCTGTAGAAGGTCCGCCGCGCTGCACATCCACTATGATCATTGGCAGTTCCAGCATAATACCAAGGCTGATCGTTTCGGATTTGAGCGCTGCACCAGGGCCGCTCGTTCCAGTGACTGCCAGGTTCCCGGCGTAAGAAGAACCTAAAGCCGCTCCAGCTGCCGCAATTTCGTCCTCTGCTTGAAATGTTTTTACTCCGAAATTCTTATACACCGATAAATTATGAAGGATGTCGCTCGCAGGAGTGATCGGATAGCTCGCATAATAAAGTGGTATTCCTGCTTTCTGCGATGCTGCGACGAGACCGAGAGCCGTCGCTTCGTTTCCAGTGATGTTTCTGTACAAACCCGGTTTCAATTGCGCTGGTTTTACTTCGAACCTCGATGCAAAAGCTTCCGTTGTATCACCATAGTAGTAACCGGCTTTCAAAGCCTTGAGATTGGCTTCGGCAATTTTCGGTTCTTTGCCGAATTTCTCCTGGATCCATTCCTCAGTCGCTTCTGTTGTGCGAGAATACATCCAGTACATCAAGCCAAGAGCGAAGAAGTTTTTGCAGCGAACCATTTCCTTCTGAGTAAGTCCGATTCCCTGCAGTGCATTCAAGGTTAACTTCGTAATCGGGACATCGATAACTCGATAATTGGCAAGCGCGCCATCCGTCAATGGGTTTGCCTTGTATCCTGCAAGCTCGAGATTCTTATCGTCGAACGAATCCGTGTTAGCAAGAATCAATCCGCCTGTCTTCAAATCTTTCAGATGGACCTTCAACGCGGCTGGATTCATCGCGACGAGAACATCAGGATGATCGCCGGGAGTCAGAATATCCCAGCTTGAAAAGTGAAGCTGGAAACTTGAAACGCCGAACAACGTTCCGGCAGGAGCCCTGATCTCTGCAGGATAATCCGGAAGCGTGCTAAGATCATTTCCGGCAAGCGCAGTTGTGTTCGTAAACTGCATGCCTGTCAACTGCATCCCATCACCCGAATCACCTGCAAATCGAATCACGACATCATCTAATATTTCCGTCTTCTTACTCATTCGTGTTCCCTCTTGTTAATTGCTTTCACGACAGACTCGTTGAGAAATGGAAACCATTTCGCGAAATAACCGGAAAGCACCGTTAGATTGTTCGTCATTATCAAAATTCCAACTATTACCAACAAAACTCCACCCGTAACTTCGACCCACCTGATGTATTTACTAAATTTCCTGAAGAAGCCAAGAAATGCATTGATGCTCAGACTCGTCACAAGAAATGGTATTCCCAGTCCGAGCGAGTAGACTGAAAGAAGGAGAATTCCTTTTCCGATTGTGTTCTGTTGAGCCGCAATCGCAAGTATTGCGGCAAGAACCGGACCTATGCACGGCGTCCATCCGAAAGCAAAAGCAAGTCCCGCAACAAATGAACCGAGAAAACCGATCTTCTTTCCTGTGTGAAACTTCTTCTCATAGTTGAGGAATCTTATCTTGAACACCCCGGTCATGTGAAGGCCAAAAATAATAATTATCAATCCTGCAATCTTCGAAAACATGTTCAGCTTCTGAAGAAGAAATTGTCCGACTGCTGTCGCTGATGCACCGAGCGCGACGAAGATAACCGAGAATCCTAGTACAAAGAGAACAGAATTCAAGGTCACTTTCTTGAACAGATCCGATCGTGCACTGTTCATCATCTCATCGAAACTGTAACCGCTGATGAATGACAGATACCCTGGCACTATCGGCAGAACACACGGCGATATAAAGGAAATTATTCCGAAAACAAACGCCGTGAGGATGCTTACATTTTCCACTATCTTCTCTTCATTAAGTTACATTTGTGCTTAGAGCAGCTCATGAATCATCTACTTAATGAGACGTCATACGCGGCACTATGGTTCAGTCCGCACAATGATGTCCTATTCCGCCAATTATTCTACTTTTCCCGCCCATCATTATTCAAATAGGATATGCGGGATGCCACAATGCGGCACTTTTTCTCATCGTGTGCCTTAGGGCTCATTCTGCTTCCTGACCGACACGTTGATCTCGGCGGCAACTTGCTGGTGGAGCTTTAGAGGAACCTTGTACTCTCCAAGCGACTTGATCGGTTCAGCCAGATCAATTCGCCTGCGATCGATTTCGAATCCCTTCTCTGCAAGCTTATCAGCAATCATCTGCGAAGTGACAGAGCCGAACAGTTTATCTTCTTCACCAGCTTGAACTTCAAGCGTGATTTCAACGCCATTGAGTTTCTCCGCAACAGACTGAGCGTCATGAATCTCGCGGTTCATTTTCGCCTGGTAGGCTTTCTTCTCGTTTTCGATCAGCTTCATGTAGCCTGGCGCATACGGATAAGCGACTTTCTGCGGGATCAAAAAATTCCGCGCATATCCGTCCCGCACATCGACGACTTTTCCTATTTCGCCGAGTCCTTCATAGTTCTTTCTAAGTATTACTTTCATATAAACTCCTTAAGAGCAGTGATTACCTTTTGGCAATTAATTTTTGGCTAAACCCAACAACTTACAGCGAACGGCTGCCGTTATCTGATTATGTCTGAAACAAACGGCAGTAACGCGAGATGACGCGCTCTCTTAATTGCGAGCGCAAGCTGGCGCTGATGCTTGGCGCAGGTTCCTGTCACCCGGCGAGGAATAATTTTTCCTTGCTCCGAGGTAAACTTGATAATGCGTTTGTCATCTTTGTAATCGACGTAAACGTCTCCGTTCTCACAAAACCTGCAGACTTTTCTTTTCTTTATTTCTTTGACTGGTACCACAATTATTCCACCTTTTTTTTAGTTGTATCCCGCCAGAAGCGAATGCATTTTACTTACTCACTAATTCCTGTCGAGACTGAAGATTTTGGACCTCAGCACTGCCATTTTGTTTAAGCATATTCGATTCTTCATTCGACAAAAAACGGTCGAAAGAATCATCTGTGAATGACGATGGCTCTTCTTCCGTTTGACCCTCGTGAACATCAGTGAAGTGAACTTGCCTGTTGAGAAATTGTATTCTCCTCGCTTTGATCTCCACGATGGACCGGTTATGACCGTCCTCGGTTTTCCAATTTCGACTCTGGAGCGTGCCGTCAACTAAAACGGCATTCCCCTTTTTCAATCTGTCACGGCAACTGTCGGCAAGCTTGTTCCACGCAACGATACCGATATAACAAACATCCTCCTGCCATTGGTTTCCACCGTCACGAAACCTTCTGTTGGAAGCGACCGTGAAATTTACCACTGGAGTGCCGCTCATCGTCTGACGAAAAACCGGATCCCTCGTAAGGTTTCCGGCAATTATGACGCTATTCATCTCAGGCATCTTTAGATCGGCCATGAATCCTCCCTCAATCCTTCCTTGCGGACGGCTTCCATTCATCGAGAAACCGCCGGCTTGCCTTGCTCAATGATTTATCTCCCATTGTGATCTTTTTCAGTCATAGCCGTTCCAATGTCAGTCTGCTCCGTCCTCGAGACCCGCTGGCGGCGCCGTTTCTTGATGCCCGCCCGTGCTTTCAGCATGTTCTTGTCGACTACGACTGTCAAATGGCGAATAACATCCTCATCAAGCTTGAACACTTGCTCCAGCTTGGAAACGATATCGGTCGGCGACTTATGCAGCAGTTGGACATAGAAGCCTGCGTTTTTCTTCTTGATGGGATATGCAAGACGCCGTCTTCCCCAGCGATCCGCATTTGTCACTTCGCCACCGTTCTTTGATATAAATTCCTGGTAGCGTCCAATTACAGTCTCGACCTGACTATCTTCGAGATTGGAATTTACAATGAAAGTTGTCTCATATTCACGTTGAACCATATTCAGCTTACTTCACCTCCTTATCAGGAAATTGTAAATTTTAAATGTTGAATTTTAAATTTCATTTTGAATTCAAAATTGAGAATCAAAAATTCTCAAGCTAGTTAAACCTATTCATCACAGTTTCGATTCCTTCGTTGATAAAACCAAACACCGCGTCGGCGGCGTTCTTCACCATTTTTTTTACCTCTGGGATTTCTTCCCCGTCAAATTTAGAAAGAACAAAATCCGCCATGTCTCTTCCTGGTACAACCTCATCGGTTCCGATACCACACCTAAGCCGCGGGAAGCCATCGTCATTCAAATGATAAATGATCGAATAAACTCCGTTGTGTCCACCGTCGCTTCCACCTTTTCTGAGGCGAAGCTTGGCGAACGGGATATTGAAGTCGTCATGCACAACCAATAGATCTTCCAGTTGAATGCCAAATCTGTCAACTGCATCTTCGACAGCGATGCCGCTGTTGTTCATGAATGTCGTGGGCTTCAACAGAACGACATCTTCACCAGCGTGATAGATTTCTGCGAAGAAATATTCCCCTTTGCCAGGAGAAAACGCCTTTCTCACTTTCGAGGAAACTTCGTCAACGACCATGAAGCCGACATTGTGACGAGTCCCTTCATACTCCCGTCCGACATTTCCCAATCCGACAATCATTTTCACACTCACCGAGTCATGATCCTGAGCGCAACAACCAGCATTTAACTATTAGCGTGGAGCTAAAGGCTAAGAGCTAACGGCCGATTGCTACTTCTTTTCCTTTTCCTTCTCTTTCTCTTTTTCCTTAGGCTTCTCTTTATCTTTGGGCTTCTCGCCTTCTTCTGCCTCTTCGCCTTCCTCAGCCTTCTTCGTCTTGCCGATGACTTCGGGCTCTGTCGGCTCCTCAGCAGCAGCCACAGCAGCTTCAGGAGTCTCTTCTTTGATCGTAGGCGGCGGAACAACGGTGACGATCGCCGATTCTGGATTGTCGAGAATCTTTACCCCTTCTATCTTTACATCTTTTATGTGAATCGAATCCGCGATGCCGAGTTCATCGACTTTGATTTCTATACGTTCTGGTACTTGCTCCGGATCGCACTGAATTCTAATTCTGTGAATCGAATGCTGGACTATACCGCCGTCCTTCACACCCTTCGGCGTTCCGACAAGCTGGACAGGAACCTGAACAGTTATCTTCTGGCCTTCCTTAATTCCATGCAGGTCGAAGTGTAATATCTTTCCAACGACCGGATCAAACTGCACGTCGTTCAAAATAGCCCTTCGCTCGGTTCCATCTTGGAATTTTACCCTTATCAGGTGGGTCGCATGCGATGTTACGAGACCGCGAACTGGTGCCTCGTCGGCCTGTACAACCACATTCTCGGTTCCAAGATAAAACACGCCGGGCACCTTTTTATCTGCGAAAAGTCTCTTCGATTTCTTACCCCTCAAAGTCCTTTTCTCAACATTCAAAACAACTTCTTCCATAATTATCCTCGCTTTCCCGTTCTAATACTAAGTAAAATCGACGATACGGGATGCCGCACAACGCGGCACTTTCTCACATCATGTGCTTTACAGCTCATTTCTTCCTCTACTTAATTTCAAATAATGAACTAATTGATTCGTTCTGATAAGTTCTTCTGATCGCTTCCGCAAAAAGTTTTGCCACGGATCGCACCTCAATTTTCTCCGATTGCCGCTTCAAAGGCACTGTATCGCTGACAATGAGTTTCTTGATCGGGCTGCTATTAATTTTTTCGAATGCGTTTCCGCTGAAAACCGGATGCGTACAAGCTCCATAAACGTCAGCAGCGCCCGCCGTCTTCAGAGCGTTTACCGCGGCGACAAAAGTCCCGCCTGTATCGATCAGGTCATCCACGATCAAAACATTCTTGCCCTTCACATCTCCGATAATATTTACGACCTCAGCAACGTTTGCCTTCGGCCTGCGTTTGTCGATCAAAACTAAATCTGCCTCGAGTCGTGTCGCGTAAGCTCTCGCAAATTTTATCCCGCCTACATCCGGCGACACAACTACTAAATTCGGAACTTTCAAATCTTTAATATATCTGACAAAGACTGCCGATGAGTAAAGGTGATCTACAGGGATATCGAAGAAACCTTGAATCTGAGCCGCATGCAAATCCATCGTCAGCACACGGTCAACGCCAGCATGAGTCAACAGATTCGCAATAAGTTTTGACGAGATGGCAACTCGCGGTTGATCCTTTCTGTCCTGGCGCGCATATCCGAAATATGGAATCACACCGGTCACTCTCAACGCCGATGCTCGCTTGGCGGCGTCGATCATGATCAGCAGCTCCATCAAGTTCTCCGCCGGGGGAAATGTGCTCTGAATTATGAACACATCTGCACCACGGATGTTATCGGAGTACTTCACCCAGATCTCGCCATCACTAAAATTCACAATCTCTCTTTCTCCGAGAGGTTCACCTATTTCATGCGCAATCTTTTCCGCAAGCGGAATATTGCTGCGACCGGAAAATATTTTTATGCCTGCCATCTTGGATTATGATTTTTTTGCGGCAAGGATTCTCTGCAGTGAAGAATTTGGATTTTCCCGACAAATTCAAAACTCCGTCAGGATTGCCTTGCCGATCAGATAATCGATCTCAGACTTGTTAGTTAAAAAACTCTATAGCGAACTCAAGCTCGCTCATCTATGCTGGGGCGGCAGGATTCGAACCTACGAGTGTCCCGCAAAGCGGGATGCCTTACCACCGGGTCACGCCAACAATTTCTAGAAACTTTGCAGTACCTTTGAGATTCTTCAATTCTCGTTCGCGTCTCATAGCCTCTGCACGTTTCTCGTATTTTTCAAAATAAACCATCGACCATGGCGCAAATGCCTTCGTCGATTTCGCTCTACCTTCGTTGTGTCTCCTAAGCCTGTCTGCCAAATTGTTTGTCTGGCCTACGTAAAATCTTTTTACCTTCAGACTTTTAAGCACATACACGTAGCTCATCTATGCTGGGGCGGCAGGATTCGAACCTGCGAGTGGCGGCTCCAAAGGCCGCTGCCTTACCACTTGGCTACGCCCCAATTCTGGGACAACCACAAACTTGAGGCATGTCAACATCGGCATTTGAACCTGCGAGTGTCCCGCAAAGCGGGATGCCTAACCACTTGGCTACGCCCCAATTCATCAACCTTTCAAAGATTGCGACGCTTGGGATACGCCAAGTACACCTGTTTACAGCGTCGTGGCTTAGAATATAGTTGTCGAGAAGGAGAAAATCAAAGCGGAAGACCGGATCAAACTCAAATTTCCAACAAATACGTCTTCAGATTCCTCGAGTTTTATCGGACATTCTTGAATCCGTCCAGTTCCACCATTTCAATCTTTCCGGATGCTGAGAAGACCTTTCTGTCGAGGCATAATAGACCGCACATCTGAAAACGTAATGAAGGTATCTGTCCTGAACGAAACCAGTCTTTTTATTAATTAGGCCATAAAGAGTCTCGGGATTTTTCCCCTTCAGATCTTTGACTGATTTGATTCCAATCTTAAGAAAATCTAAAGCGATTGATTTTCCAACACCCGGGATTTGCTTAAGGTCTCTAATGGAATTTTCGTCGACCTTCACGCTCAACCTCAGACATATTGATCCATAAAGTTACTGATGAATGTATCCTGCATAATTCAAAAAACAAATTTACAAATGCGAATCTTGCCGCCCAATTGTAACAAGAAGACTTTTGGCTTATCTTTTAGAAAGAAAGAGGAAATATAATGGCGGAGTCATTTAAGATTTCAACCACCTTGCCGGCAACACCAAAGCAGATTTACAAAGCTTGGCTCAGCGGTGAAGAGCATGCGGGGTTCACCGGCGAACCAGCGGAAGTAGATCTGAGGGTCGGCGGCCGTTTCAAGGCGTTCGGTAGCTATATTGAAGGAACAAACATAAAGCTGCACGTTAACAAGAAGATCGTTCAAGCGTGGCGAACGACGGAATTTCCCGCTGGAAGCGAGGACTCTACATTGGAGATAGCCCTGGAAGAAGTCAAAGGGGGTACGAAGCTTACGCTCATTCATAGCAACATACCCGACGGTCAAGCGGATTCATACAAAGACGGATGGAAAAAGTTTTATTTCAAACCGATGAAAGAATATTTCGGGAAAAAGACAGGATTAGATTAAGCTCGCCAGGATTTTTCCGCCTTTTTCATTCGGGTGCAACGTGGTTCAATCTACATATTAAACCAGTACGTGAACTTCACAAGAAAAATATTATCGGGACGCGCAGCAACTAAGCTTCTCAAGTCGCGATTAATTTCCATAAATCCCGGGTATTGTGAATCGGTCCTATTCTGAGTCCAGACTAAATACAGAGTTGAACCGGGCGTATATTCCCATCTCAGTATCGCATCGCCACGCAGAGATTTGTAATTGAAATCCGGATCTGAAAATGTAAACGGCGCGCCCTGTCCTCCGGGGTCAACTTGATACGTGCCTTCTTCTTCGGTGATTGTGGTTCCATTTCTGCCAAAAAAGTTGAAGTCATATGAACCTGGCTTTGCCAGCTCTTTATAATTGTGGTAGTTTCCAGCGGAGATAAGCGGTTGGGCATAAAACTGCAAGCTAAGCTGCGGCGTGAATGTCCAATCCAGTCGAACGTTTGCAGATAAAGTTTTCTGGCCGAGCGTCGCAAACACATATCGCTGGCCATAAGTACCAGCAGCTGCAGGATCAAGGAAATTGCCGACCCACTGCGCGTCCCAATTTGATTGTTCATAAGATGGACCAAAGCTGAAAGAAACGTTTGGCTGCGGTATCCACTGAACATTGATGCTGTAGGTCGCATCATGGTCACCGGTCTGATAGCTCGAAGGATTTACCTCCACACTTAGTATCCAAGGTTTTCTATCATCTGAGCCAGCCCATACATCGAATCCCCAGCCGGGCAAATTCAGGATTCTCGGCCCGCCGCGGGTCGAGTAGTCGCTCACTGTCTGCGGGTTGTACCATGAAGTTGCATTGACAGAATAATAATTCAATAATTGCACGTGGCTAAATATGAAATATCCGTTTCCGGTTTCCTTCATCCCATAGTCATAACTTCTATATATAGCTCCGAAAAGATAGGCTGACCGCGCGAATGTACCAGGCTCCGTCCATTGATAGCCAGCCACCACATGACCATTTAATTCATCGCCACGCCACATAAAACCGAGATCGTTGACATCGAACCTTGGATCGATAAATCCCACGGCTGCGTTGACATAGACGTTGCCTTTTTGTTTATTCAGCCAAAACCTGCCGGCATATCCCGTCATCGATGTCGCACTGCTGTCGAAATGCAAGTAGCCGGCATCTGGACGCTGCAGATAATGCGGTTCGCTTTCTTGCAGTGTGATCATTCTGGTCCGATCACCGCTCACCCGACTCATTCCAGTCCACCCGGTTAGAACCCATTCCTTGTCATGGTCAAGAAATGTCCACCCATCTAATGCAAATACTGCGGCGCTGCTGTTGAGTTGATCTCTCAAAGTATCCGCCTTAAAGTCCCGCTCAGACAAGGACGAGATAAATCCGATCCCCTGTCTTCCGTCGTTTGTTTCCTTGCGAGCTCGGACTACTCCGTAGTATGTTAGTGGTTCAACAGGGACATTGAAAATCGATCCCGCCGTATCAACTCTCGCATTTTCTGAAGCTGTCACGGCGTGTATCGTTCCAATTGTCCACCCATCGCCGATTCGCCCGGTAAGTTTTGCAGCACCAATTATAGAAGTACCGTCTGGTTCATCGACGAAATCTGCCGAAGGAATACTCCCTTCCGGCGCGTGGCCGATTCTCCGGCTGTAAAAGAATTGAGGATTGCCGAAGTTGAAGTTCCAAAAATTATTCGAACCGCCAGATCCAAAGTTATTGAAAATATCTGCGCCTTCGATGAAGAACGGCCTTTTCTCGGAATAGTATGTTTGAATATCGCTTAGGTTCACAATTGCCGGATCAACTTCGACCTGGCCAAAATCGGGATTTATTGTTCCATCGAGCGTCAGGTTGTTCCCAATGCCAGCCTTAAAATCTCCACCGATCCCTGGAGTGTACCGTGAACCATCATTAAAGGGATTTCCGTTCCCCGCATTCAGATATTCGGCTTTGGCCGTGAAATATGGAAGTAATTCTATGGGACGATGGGTATTGATCTCGCTTATTCCGACCAGGTCAATAAACCGCGAGACGAAACCACTCGAATTTTTTGGAGTGTAAACGACATAATCATCTTCATTACTCCGCCCAATAAACCTTTCGAAGTCGACGCCCCACACATAAGAGGAATCATGTTCAAATCTTAACTGGGAAAATGGGATTCTCATTTCAGCGGTCCATCCGAGAGAATCGATACGCGCCTTTCCTTCCCAAACACCGTCCCACGTGTTGTCGCTCCAGTCGTCATTGTAAAGCACTCCGTCCCCGATAGTACCGGCAGCGTTGATTGCGAAATAGAACCCCGATCGTCTATCATGGTACGGATCAACATAAAATACAAAATAATCCGAAGAAACTTTCGTATCTCTCCTTGCGAGGCGGGCGACGATAGAATCAGGCGCATTATCGTACATCCTCGCCGCGACGTAGATCGCCTGCTCGTCGTATGCTACCCAGACCTCAGTCGCCTGAGTCGGTTTTGTTCCCTCGTTCGGGTCTCGCTCGACAAATTTTGTAAATCCTGGACCATGCCAAACCCTTTCCGAAAGTATGCCATCGATTTTCATTTCCGAATTACAACGAATAGCTTCGATCTGTGTAGAGTCATTCGTACCCGCGCCGAAAGCTGAGCAGATAAGTCCGAAGAAAGAATTGATTGCCAGAATCCATGAAAGCAACAATGTTGCTTTCATTTGCTTTCACCGGATTTCAAAATCTTTATACTTCCATTAACGCTCTCGGCTTCAATATATGCATCGCCATTACCTATCTTCCCATCCACCGAATCTCCAATTTTACCAAATGAATGCTCGTCACTTTCGCGCGAAGAAGCCAATCCAAAGCCGTTTGAAATCTGCCCGTTGGCAGTTTTTGCTTTAATCCTCGCGTCCGCACTTGCCGGGAGATTAATCGCGACGGACCCATTCACTGTCTTAAGCATAACGCTAGACCCCGATTTCAATTCGGCAAAGTCAGCTTGAACTTTCCCGTTGACCGTTTCAAGCCTGCAATCACTGCGAACATCCCCCGCGCGAACAGTTCCATTTATTGTCGATGCATTTACCTTTCCCGAAAGCCCTGAGATTTCTATACCGCCATTAACAGTTTTTATTCTGTCAAGGTTGACATCTTCGGGAACCGTGATTGTGTATTCAACCCACGGCCCGTCGTCATTATCGATGTTACTGTTATCCGGATATTTAGTATCAATGTCAACAAGATTACTCGAAGCGTTCACCACAATCTGCAGCTGGTCCATCATATCTTTATCGTTGGCGTGTTTCACTGCGTCCACTTTTACTTCATTCTTGTCCCATGCCTTTATTTCTACTCCGCCGTTGATATTATTGAGACGGACCGAACCTCCGGGAGAGAGCGTGTACAACTGATGAAATTCCTCTTTGACTCCGCCACCGAAAACTGAAGCCTGACAAGAGCATGCCGCGAGAAGAACGAACGCCGCGATAAAAGATTTCATGGGTTTCATTTTAACTTTTCTCCTTCAATCAGTTATTTTGAAAACGAGTCAAGTTTCCTTATGTAGATAATCCCACCGGAGGTATGCAAATATATTTCCTGTCCACCGCCATTCAGAGTAATTTCTCCGCTCTCGTTACCAAATCCATGCGATTTGTTATGGATCGTGACGGGAAAGTCGGAAACTATGCCATCTTCGTCACTGCCGGATACTTCTGCCTTTATGCTGGCCTTTGCGTCCTGTGGAACATACAGATATACATCGCCGCCACTCGATTCCACTCGACTCCCTTGATTGCCTTTGGGATTGAGACCAACCTTCACGGTTCCACCCGACGATGAAACATCGACCGAACCAGTGGCATTCGTGATCTCAACGTCTCCGCCGCAGGTGTTCGCAGAGACGCGACCATTTCCTGAGGAAAGCGAGATATCGCCGCCAGAAGTAGAGATGTCAACGCTTCCGCTTATTTTGCCAATCGACATGTCTCCGCTCGACGTAGAAGCGCGAAGGTTTCCGCCGACTTTCTCGATATTAATGTCTCCACCGGCAGTGGAGGCATCGAGATCTTTGCCGACAGTTCCTACCACTATGTCGCCGCCCGAGGTTTCAATTTGGAGAGCGTTCGCGGCATGATCCACTCGAATGTCCCCACCTGATGTTGTAAGCGTAGCATCTTTTTCCAAACTATGAACGATTATGTCTCCGCCTGATGTCTTGCCGTCAACCGCACCGTCCACATCATCGATCTTGAGATCTCCACCTGAAGTTGAAAGGTCAACGTCTCCAGTAAGTTGACCGTCGATTGTGACGTCACCGCCGGAGGTGGATAGATATAGATTAAAATTTGAAGGGACATAAAAAATAAACTTTAGGTTGCGGTTGTCCCCCCACCACCCTCCATGGACCCGGTACCGGACAGTGACTGTATTTCCTGATTGATCGCTCTCGACGCGGTCAGCGTCCTCGCCAATATCTTGCGCTGTCATTTGAACCTGCGCTTTGTCCCAAGTTCTTACTTGAATGTCTCCGACGCTTACTGACACAACCAATTTCCCATCTTTCGAGACAAAAAAATTCTTTTGCAAATCTGATGGTTCTTTGCTTACAGCGAGATTCGCGAAAGTTAGAACCGACAAAACTGTTGTTAAAATAATTTCTTTCATTTTAAAGCTCCGTAATTTCCTTCAGCATGCCTGCTGCCTTAAGTCTAACATACTGGTTTTGATCTGATAAGGATTTTTCTTTTAATACATTTAAAACTTTCGGATCGACATCCTTGACATTGGAAGATGCCACGGTCGTTTCTTTCTCCGATAAATAATTGATAGCTAAGACCCGCATTCCAGGATTCTTGTCGTTTTGAAGAACGAAAAGAAGAGCGTCTCTTATTTCGTTATCAAACGGCGACTTCTTCAAAGAAAGAAGAGCTTCCCTTCGCACACCTGCGTTGTCGTCTGTCTTTGCAGCCCTTACAAGCGCACGTTCGATTTCCTCGTCAGGTTTAGTAGCCGCAACAGCATCCAACATTCCGACGGTTTTCAATCTTATACCCGCGTTATCTGAGTTGCCAAGGGCATACGCAAGGACCTTCTGCACATCATGGTCATCTAATGAGCCTTTCATTTCGTAACGCCTGACGAAGTCGAAAGAAAATTGGATGTTGCCGGATTTTTGATCGGTCGAAATAAAACGGATGTTGTCGATCGCTACATCATTCAGATTCCGGGAATTAAGATCCGATATGATTGATCCGGTGCCTTTGCCTTGATGGTTCAAATAGAGATAACTCGTCGTCGCACCGATCGCTAACATTACTGATGCAATTGCGGCGACGGCATATAATGGAACATGTGAGAATCTTCTTATTGGCAAATGAAATCTATATTCGGGAATGTTTCTATCTGCGAAAAGCGTGCGGTGGAGTTCGTTTCTTGCTTCAACAAGAGTTCCATCGAGGTACGAATCATCAACATGCCGGTATTGAGGTACAGTCCTTCTTACATTCCGCTGAAAATCCGCGCACCTTGGACATGCTGACAAGTGGTTTTGTAATTTCGCCTTTTCTTCCGGCGAAATATCTTTGTAAAAATCAAGAACGATTAGACTTTCGAATTTCTTGTGTTTCATGGTTTCAATCTCCTACTCTAAAACCCCTCTTAGTTCTTTTTGCAATCTTCGGACAGCCACATACAAATGTTTCTTCACCGTTCCTTCACTGCAATTTGTCAAGGAGGCAATTTCTCTCAGCAAATAGCCCTCGTAATGCTTCATGGTAAATACAAGCCGCTGCATCGGGGATAGAGTCCCGAGAGCCCGCTCGATCTGCTTCGCGAGCTCGGCTCTCATAAATTCCCCTTCGACAGAATTGGTATTCCCCGAATTGGGTTCGGGATCCGATTCTTCTTCGTCGGTCCGAGATTTTTGTTTGAACAAGTTCATGTTCTTCTGCTGTTTATACTTAAAACTTACACAAACATTGCTGGCAATTCGGTAAAGCCATGTTGAGAATTCACTCTTCATTTGAAAATTTCCGATCGCGTTGAATGCCCGGATAAGCGTTTCCTGGTAAATATCCTTTGCGTCATCAGAATTGCGGGTAAAAGAAAATGCAAGCGACAAGATCCGTCTATCGTACCTCTCCACAAGTTTTTCGAAAGCATCTGTATCTCCACTTTGGGCATACATGACTAGCTCTCTGTCAGCCATTCTCTCCTGTACGGATTCCGTGGCCAAGTCCTCCTTTTGTTTCCGCTTAAATTCTTTCTTCATAACTTTCGACTCGCGATTGTTGGAAATGGTTGGGGGTTAAAGCCACTTTTTTATGCCTCCGATAGCTAAGTTCCTTCGGAACTACGGTTGCAGATTCAAGAGGTGTACATTGGCTGAGAAGCTGGAGATTTTGGTCACAACCTCCCAACAAAACCAAACCCCGGAACGAGAATGACTCAAACCATTGAGAAGTTACAAAAATAAAGTCGTAATTTTGGATTCGGAATTAGAGGCTTGAGTTCTTTTACGGGTGCAGAAGAGTCCGGAGTGAAGTTATAAGAAAATAAAAGGACAGCAACACTAAAACGCCACCAAGTGCTTTATTAACCTTTTTCATCATCTCATCGGAAATGAAATTCTTAACCCTATGGAGAATATTTGCCAGCGATAACAGGTAAGTAGCCAGACCAAAGCCACCGGCTATTAGAAACATTAATGATGCATTCACATCAAACTTGTGAACCACTCCAATGTCTCTAATTATCTTCACGCCGATGAGCCACCACACGATCATCATCGGATTTGTTGCCGCAAGTGAAAATCCCGTCATGTAAGAAATCCGTCCGCTCTTAAGTGTGCCATTTGTAAGATCATGCATATTGGTATTTTTGCCGTCTCTGAATGTGAAGAATGCCAATATCCATAAGATTGCCGTGGCAGCTAAGCCGAATATGGCGACCACCGTTTTGTTCTCCAAGAAAGGTGCGACTCCAAAAAGAGCGATGGCTCCATACATTACATCGGAGCTTACAGATCCGGCGGCGACCATGTAAGCTGATCGGAGGTGATTGTTCAGCGAACGCTTTGCGATCTCGATCTGTGTTGCACCAATCGGCATCGCCGTTAATATTCCTAAAACGTATGTTAAAAAAAGGAAAAGGAATGTATTCATTTAGAATCGTTTAGGTGTTAAGATAAAGTATCTGCGGTATCCAAAACAAATGAAATAAAACGCAGAACCGGTCCACCGGGCTATCAGCATCTTCAGGGATAAACTCTAACTGAAGTACCCCGGGGGCATTCCCCGGGTTCAAGCTATTTTGCAGGAATTGAATAGCCCTCGTGCATGTAAGAACGCCTGACTGGTTCGAGATATTGAGATGCCTCTGAAATGATCTTGTCGACATCTAGATTATCAAAACATCGGACTTCTTTGCAAGTCTTAGCCATTTTGTTTATGCAGGTAATATTCCTGCATGGACTCCCCGCGACGAAAGCCCTCGAAGGCGCATCTTGATTAGCAGGGAAAAATCCCGGAGACTTAGAGTCGTACCCGTAAATGCGTGGAGGAGTTCCCCCAAATACCGAAAAGACTGCCGTCTTATTTCTTAGACTTTTGGCTGAGCTGCGCGAGAATTTTCGCGCCGCAGCAAGGTGCAAGGGGCCGGTATCTCCTCCAATATATAGATCGACGAAATCTATGAGCGCGGCGAGAACGTCTAAACTCATCGGCGAAGGAATGATGGAAATATTACGCCTAATGTCCGGCGGCAAAGAATACATCAACTCATGTTCGATGTGCCTCTCAACATAGCCGGTGCCCAATAAGATGGTACACTCAAGAGAACTTAATTCAGCCAACAGAATACGCTGCACGTCGAACGGGATTCTAGTGAATCGGGCCGATGCATCAGGATTAAACAATACTAATGGACGGTCTTTCGAAACATCCAAACTCGACAAAAATACTACGGCTTCCCTGATAGCATCGTCCGAAAGATAAATTCGTGCTCCGCCAAATTCTTTCCTGCTGACCGAAGGCAAGAAATCATGAAACATGTTTTTTACAAAATCATATGACTGAAAAGAAATATTGTTTACACTTTCAGGATATTTTTCATTTCGAACAAGCTGCGCCGCCATCATTTGATAATTGACAACATTTCTCCCGCCGAATATTCCGTCGTCGATCATTGGACTAAAATTAATCACCAGATCGTATTCCTTCGCCGCTGAAAGACGACTAAGACGAACAAGATCATCATCCGTCGGAAAAGGAGCTCCTTCGTAAATCGGGAATAAATTTGAAACGTCCGGATTCCCTTCGACGAAGCATTTGGCGGATTTCTTGATCGCAAAATCTATTTCTGCCTCCGGAAAAATCTCTCGCAGTGCTGCGATAGCGCTCGACGCAATTACCGCATCTCCGATGTTCAAATCGCAGACAAAGAGAAAAGATCTAAATTCCCGGATCCTTCCGACCACATTCTTCGAAGAACGGGCGATCGAACTTAAAAGAATTTTATTCCCAAGAAGACTTTTGAAGGTGACGTCAAGCAAACGTCCTCCGGCAACCGGGAAAAAATCCGTGACAATACTGGACAATTTGAACAGAGTCATGAATTTCGTCTCTTTATCCAGATTGATTCTACCCTTCTGAGAAGCCTTCAATGAACGATCCAGCATATAATCTAAACGCCAATCTTCTTCTGAGCCAAAAATGCGATACGGATACTCTTCGTTTTGCGACGTGAACTACCTAACATAACCGATTCTTGATAAAAAAGTTTCAAAGATTCAGTCAAATGATCACTGGGCATGCTTCAAATTAGACGAAAGAAAATCATCACGGTTTACTACCCGGGAAACCTCAGGCTGGGATCACAAAATTTTAGAACACGCTTGCGGTCTATCCTACAAAAATCTTACGCATAACTGAGTTATGTCATCGCTTTGGGGAGCATCTTTGACAAATGCAGCGACCTCTTCTTTCACCGTCTCCAGGATCTCTGCGGCGTCGCATGAAGATTTCGATCCCAGTACTTTCTCTAATCTCTCCTCGCTAAATTGTTCCCCTTTCGAATTCAACGCTTCGTTCACTCCGTCGGTGAACAAATAAAGCAAGTCTCCATTTTTTATTTTTTCCTCACCCGTCTCGTATTTAACGTCTTTCATGACGCCAAGCATAAGTCCGCCTTTATCAAGCCTCACGACACTGCGATCAGATTTCATCAGGAATGGATAATTGTGCCCGGCGTTGACGTACAATAGCGTACCATCTTTAGATTTATAAATTGCGGCAAAAAAAGTTATGAACTTGTCAAAGTCGGTGTTCTCATAAACGATATTGTTGAGTCTCTCGCAAATCTTAACAAGCGACATTCCTGTAGCTATCAGCGCGTGAAATGCGGACTGCAGGTTCGCCATGAGCAAAGCGGCCGGGAAACCTTTTCCCGATACATCAGCAATAGCTACGCAGAGCAAATTCTCATCGAGCTTTATAACGTCGAAATAATCACCGCCCACTTGCTTCGTTGGAATATGGAACGTCTTCACATCGCAGCCCGCGAACTCGGGCATCTTTCTCGGCAGAAGATTCTCTTGTATCGTGTGGGCCAGGTTTAATTCTTCTTCGAGACGCTGTTTCGCCAACGATTCCTCGAATAATCTGGCATTATCTATCGCCATCGCGGCAAGGTTGGACAGCGAAGATAGAAAATTTATTTCGGAATCTGTGTAACTTGCTTTCGACATCCTTTCCCCAAGAGCCAACATTCCATGGGCATCTCCCTGAAGCTGGAATGGTATCACGACCTCGACACCGATTTCCATAAGTCGTTTTACAGAAGGAAATTTTTCCGGCATTCTTGAAAGTCTTGCCGGCTGATCGGAAGAAAAAAGAACCTGCCCAAAGGAATCTTCCGAAAAATCGAATTCTTCTATGCCGGGAAGTCTGTTGACAACGATTTTTGCCTTCGATTCTTGCAGAAGACAGATGGCAAATTTCCGCGCCCCGGTCTGTCCCATGACGGCAAATTCAAGTGTCCTGACTGCGCGAGCTTCATCAATGAGTAAATTGAACTCTTTACTTAGTTCAAACAGCGTCTGGAGCTCCTGCACCCGTTGCTGCAATTCGAAGTTAGAATCTTTGTATTGCTCGAACACGCTTGCGTTTTCAATTGCAGCTGCAGCAATGTTGCAAAGAGTAGAAACGAATTCGATCTCGGTGGCGACCAGTTCGCCGCTTTCCGATGATTGCGGTCCCCGCAACAGCTTCTTTCCAACGAATAAATACCCTAAGAGATGCTGCGATGTCCGCATGGCAAATATCCTATCCACACCTGCATCGATTAATTTTGCCCTGATTGAACTGTGAATCGCAGCCACCTCCACCGATCCTTCAAGGTCCAGTCCGAACATTTCGGACAGAGTGGGATCATCTATTGAAATGCCCTTTGAAATTTTGGTAAAGCCAGGTTCTTTAATTGAGAACAGCTTGGGATTCACAGCAGCTGCACACTTCGAGATACCTAACTTGCCCATCGAGGCGAGCATGATGTGATTCAATATGAATTTGTAATCGAGGGAGGAATTCAGAATCTTAGCGGTCTCAATCAGAGAGGTCAGCTCAATGATTTGATCGCCGTTCCGATTAGATTCTTGGCTCATTTCTTAAATAACGGACGAGTCGTACTTCGTTGGCGGTTGCTCTATTCCCACCGGCATCTTCGGCGTGATATTCCACGGTGTCCATGAGTTTTCTCATCAGGAAAATTCCCAGTCCGCCGGCTTTGTGTTTCTTCATTCTGTCTTTTATATCTGGAACTGGCACTTCTTCAGGTTTAAAACTCGCGCCCCAGTCTCGGACGATAATTTCAAATTCAATTCCGCTCGCCAATACTCTGACTTCGAATTTCGTTTCTGGATTCCCTTTGTACGCGTGCTTGACAACGTTCGTGCAGGCTTCATCGACCGCAAGTGTTATCTCGGATACTTCCTTATCCCCAAAGCCGAAATTAACCGCCCGTTCATTCACAAAATCCCTTACATCCGAGAGAGCCGTCGTAGTGCTCTTGAATATCCTGGAGTCTGCTATTTTATCTAACCTTTTCAATCTATCTCGCAATATTTTGCCGTACCATCATCTGGAGTCGAATTTTTTCAATGCCTCTTCCTGATCCTTGTAAATCTCATAGAGAAAAGGAAAGCCGAGAAGATCGAACACATTGAAGACTTTCTGCTGCATATTGGCCAACTTGATATCCCCATGGTTGCTGCGGATTTCGTCAATATAAGCCATAAAAACACCGAGCCCTGCGCTGGAAATATAATTCAACCTATCAAAGTTGACCACAATATTAAATTTTCCTTTGCCAATTAGATCAGTAAATATTTTTTCGAGTTCAGGTGCGGTATGAGCATCAAGGAAACCATGAAGCTCCATGACAACCGCATTCCCTGAATCTTTAGTCAGCACTTTAAACTCGTTCATCAGATAAATCCTCCATCTTAAACTCTAATCTAAAAAAACGGCACGAACCGACAAAGGCATAGAGGCGCCAATAAAAGGATGCCAGACTCCCTTTTGAATTTGGGCCTCTGCAACTCTTCACTTCTTTGTCTATCACGTCATTTCCATTTCAAAATTAATACGGTTGTGTCATCGACTGGATCCGTACCCTGTGAAAATTCTGCTGAAGCCCGGATGATGCCTCCTTTGATTTCTGTTGCCGTTCCATGGCTCAGACTCTTCAATAAGTCATAAAACCTTTCCTCGCCGAACTCGCTCCCTTCAGGATCTCTCTGGTCAGTAACGCCGTCAGTGTAAAACACGAGAGTGTCGCCCGGCCCAAGACAAAACTTTTCTTCCTCAAGATGTTTTCCGAAATGAAATGACTGCTCGATGCCAAGAGCTGCGCCAGGCGGTTTAATAAGCCGGCAATTCCCACCTGCTATCAGCACTGCCGGTGTATGCCCCGCTCGGGCCAAAACAACCTCACCGGTTCTGGAATCAAGCAGGCCATAAATCAATGTTATGAAGAAATTCTTTTGAAGAGTATTTCCGACAGCCTCGTTTGCCGCCATCATGAATTCCGACGGTGATTTTGTAGAAGCTGAGAGCGATTGGAATATTCCCTTCATATATGCCATGTAGAAAGCTGCGGATGTTCCCTTGCCCGAGACATCACCTATTGCAAATGCAAACATGTTATCGTCAATCTTTAGAAAATCTATATAATCGCCGCCTACTTCGAATGCCGGAAACGCGAGAAAATCGGATTCAAATCTTTCGGTATTCGGGAAGGCCGTAGGCAGAAGTTTCAATTGCATTTCGTGCGCAAGGCGCATCTCATGCTGGAGTCGCTCGTTCTCAATCGACTTCGTGAAGAGTAAAGAATTCTGAATCGCCACCGCGGCAGTATCCGCAAATGCGCTGACGGTGGAAATCTCCTCCTCATCGAAAGCATAAGGCATGTCATTGGCAACGTAGAGAATACCGATATACTCATCATGGGCAGTCAATGGAACTGCCATCAGTGACTTAGCGGGAAAATCTTTTAAATCGTACCTCGCAAAGCCATCGACTTCTTGAATTACGATTCGACCCGTAGTGCATACGACATCGCGGACTTTATCAAATTCGAACGCAGAAAGTTCATACTGGCTTGTCCTGTACGTCGCACCGATGTCAATGCCTGATGAGGAAGTTCTCGTTGCAGGCGGAGCGAGGCTCGACTGGGAATTATTATCAGGACTACCATCAGAGTTTATTCCTCCTTTGGAGCGAGGTTCGGACATGAGCTCGATCCACACCTTGTTTGCCTGCGTCACGGTACCGACCACCGAAACAGTATTGTTGAGAACCTCGGAGGTATCCAAAACATTCGTAATAACTTTACTCAGGTTCTGGTACGAATCAAGCTCCCGCTTCTTTTTCTCGAAGACTCCGGATGTCGGGATATGAAAAGTCGTCACGACGAATGCGAGCGAAAAATAAATTGCTAAAAATAAGAAAACGATTTTAGAAAATTCCTGGAGAGGGGCGCTATAAAACCCCAACACGCCCCCGGCTAAATCTGCTGGACCTATCGACGCATATGAATAGCCGAACAGTACGATCAATGCGAAGGAATGCGCGAGGGATTTGTACTTTTCCTTGCGTGTTAAGAAAACGATCCAATTCATGCTGACGATGTGAAGAATAGAAAGGATAACTGCGATTACGAACGCGATTTCCGCCAGCGTGTTCATGACCGATGACGCCTGAAATCCACTAAGGACAGCCGATGCAATTGCAGATCCGACGAAGAATCCGAATCGCCGTCTCGCCTTCTTATCGGGTTTGATGTAGATGATCCCGGACATGCAAGACAGCAGAATTATAACGAACGTGCATATTCCGAAGGCAAACGCGGTTGTCGCAAGAAGCTGCAAAATATTTTGCGGCACAAACCTTCCTGAAACGTCCCCCCTTTTTTCGAGAATTACTCCCCACGTGGAAATTATCGCAGCGCAGAAGAACCCATACGCAAGGAGTTTTCGCAGAGATTCAAGAGGCTTGAGCTGCTTCTTGTCGCGCCAGGAGTTGACCGTGGCGTAGAGAAACACAAAAGCGATGATCGAAAACATGTCCCTGATCGAATTCAATACCGGATCATTCAGGCTGATAGTGATCCGAATCCAGTCGTAAACGAGCAAGACAAGTGCAATTGCGCCGGATGAGATGAGGTAAAGACTATTCTTGAAATTTATCCGCATGTGATCGTGCCTAAAGACTGGGTCGGCATTTCTTCCTTGCTGTTCATCACCGAGTTATTCCAACATTTTTCTCTTATCATCTGCAGTAAAGTTCGTATTCTACACTTCGCATTCCATAGCTTTTTGTTACAAAGACAATCATCTCTTTTTTAAGTTAATCAAACTCCAATTCGTTTCCGAGAAAACCCAAAACCTTTAAGATGTAATTATGGTTTTAAGGTCGTTTGCCGTTCCAACATCAGCGGAGAGGACATACTCCTCTTCAAGCAAACATCTCT
This sequence comes from uncultured Bacteroidota bacterium, assembly GCA_963703215.1. Taxonomy (GTDB): domain Bacteria; phylum Bacteroidota; class Ignavibacteria; order Kryptoniales; family JAKASW01; genus JAKASW01. The sequence goes on from OY969800.1 coordinate 637,068, forward strand.
TTGCGGCCTCGAGGCTGCCATGTCGTTGATGTAAGAATTCTGTTGGGATTGATTGGACTTTGCGCGCTCGGATTCGCGCGAGCAGGAAATGAAGAGAAAGAGATAACAACAGAACACAGATAACACGGAAAAAACCGATCAGCGCGGATTTGAAATAGAAAGGGAACAATCCGCTATAGTACGTTTCTTCTGTATTATCTGTATTCTACTTTTATTAATTATTTTCGAGAACGAGCTTGAGCGAGATACGATTCGTCGGAGGAAGCGCATCGGCATAGGAAAACTTCGCAAACGCATAATCTATTTCAAGCTTCGGAAGATGGATTCCCGCTCCGACAGTGAACTGCTTCACCTCGTTGTATCCTGCTCGGATTGCGAGAACATTTTTGTAGCTTACCTCCATTCCGGCACGAGCATCCGCACTCAATGGACCAAGATGCACCATGGAAGCGGACCGCATGTTGTCGATGTTGAAAAGCAAATCTACGGCGGGAGTGATGCCGAATGAGCCCAGCAACAGATCATATGCGGCACCGGTCGCAAGCGTGGGCGTCATGACCTCTGTCGTTCCTGTCGTCCACGCCACGACTGTAGTCGTAGCGTTTTGCAGATTGGCACCAAGACTCAGATTCTTGAACGGATTGTAAAGCGCTCCGAACGTCGAATCCGATACCCGTACCCGAAGTCGTTCCGATACTCCGGCGAATCAGTTTAACGCTGCCGCCGTATGCAAAATTGTCCGTGGATTGCTTCGCGTAGCTTCCAACCAAAGCAAAATCCGTCTCACCAAAAAAAGTGACCATGTTAGGATCAAGCCTGCTCAGGCTATCGGGGTTCGCGAATTCCGGTGGAATCGGATTGCCGTTCAAATCAAGCCCCGCCGACTGCGTGTTCGGAACGCCGCTGACACTCAGAACTACGGCACTCAATCCTACAGTTTCATCTTTTGAAAGCTTGATTGCACCTGCAACGTAATTGTAGCTGACGATGTCCCCGTACCGTTGATCGTGCATCAAAATTATTTCTGGAAATTCCACTTTTGAAAGGCCAGCTGGATTCCAGTAACCTGAAGTCACATCGTTTGCGGCGGCGGTGTATGCGCTCCCCATTCCGAGGGCGCGTCCTCCAACACCGATCGCCAGGAAATCGTTCGCATACTTCGCAAGCGTCAAGCCTTCTCCCTGCGCTTTCACCTCAGCACAAGAGAAAAGCGAAACGAACAAAACTAATAAAGAAAAATAAAAGATCAAGAATAACGAGCGGACATATTCAAATCTTCCGCCCCTGGTCTCTTTCGTCGATGTCATTCTCCTTGCTCCATGATTAGATGGTCGCAATTCTTCATCCTTGAATCTTCGTTTTTAGTTTTTCATTCAATAGGTTCGGCGCCGAATTCGTCCTTCAGATATTTTATTAGCGGGTCATCCGGCTTGGAATCCACCGGGTGTTCATCGGCGACTATCGTAAAATCGATCGCTACTCGCATCCCCAAAACTTTCTGAATCGTGTCCTGCACATAATTTTTGTAAGGTTTGGTCATCCCGACAACCACCTCGTTGGGAGCGCCGAGCATCAGCCAACCATTTCTGATCCCGATGGGCTTCAAGTTTATCATCTGCGACCAGACACCGATTCTTTCTTTTCTGACAACCTGGAGCAACTCTTCCCATCTTACACTAATCTCCTGGAAAGATGCTTGAGTGCTCGGGTGAGCGGGCGGCTTGCTTTCCAGAACCTTTGGCTCGGACGCGGACGGCGGTTTATCGCGCCTTATCTGGTTGTCGACAAGAGGGTTCTTCGGCTTGAATTGCGAGAAAGATGCTCCGGATTCTTTTGCTGTCGCGCCATTGCCAAAACCAGTTTGAACCGTCTGCCCTGGAGGGGCTTTAATTCCAAATGAACTAACCTGGATTACGTTTTTTTTTAACTCTTCGACCTGTTGAAGAAGCTCACTCAGTTTGACGGACCGCTCCATGTTGACAAGCTGAAGCAGCGTCATCTCCAATTTTATCCGCGGCTGTGAGACATACTTTATCTGCTGCATCGCTTCGCTCGTCGCCTTCAGGAATCTCAGCAGATCAAGCCTGTCAAATTTCGAGGACGAATCCAAATAGCGTTTCTTGTAATCCTCGGACGCCTCAATCAAATCCCCTTTACCTGTCGTCGCTGCGATTAATAAGTTGCGCAGATGTTCTGCCAATCCTTCAAGAAAATCCACGGGATCGTATCCACGCGAAACGATTTGTGCCGCAAGCTCCACGGCTCCTTTCGAATCGTTTTTCTCGATCAAGTCGGTCAGTATAAAAAAAAGTTCAGCATCGACGAGGCTAAGCGCGTTCACGACGACTTCATGTTTGACATCATTCCCGCAAAACGCGGCCACCTGGTCGAATATACTCAGCGCATCGCGCATCGACCCGTCGCCCTTTTTCGCGATCGTCACAAACGATTCCTCATCGACAGAAATTTTTTCCTCCTTCGCGATGAAGCGGAGCCGCTCGATGATTTTCTCTGTTTCAATCCTCTTGAAATCGAATCGCTGGCACCGCGTGAGAATCGTCGGGATAACTTTGTGAGGTTCAGTAGTCGCCAAAACAAAGATCGCATAAGACGGAGGCTCCTCAAGAGTCTTCAACAATGCGTTGAACGCTTCCTTGGTGAGCATATGTACTTCGTCGATGATGTAAATCTTGTGCTTCAATCGCGAAGGTGAATAGCGAACCGATTCCCGAAGATCTCTTATTTCATCGATACCGCGGTTCGATGCTCCATCAATCTCGATGACGTCGAGACTTCTCCCCTCGGTAATTTCTTTGCACACATCGCATTCGTTGCACGGTTCACCGTCATTGACGTTCGGACAGTTTATCGCTTTTGCAAAAATCCGGGCAGTAGTAGTCTTTCCGACGCCGCTCGGTCCGCTGAACAGATAGGCGTGCGCTATGCGATTGCGGACTATAGCATTCTTCATTGTGACCGTAACATGTTCCTGTGCAGTCACTTCGTCGAACCGCATCGGCCGCCACTTGCGGGCGGTAACCAAATAACTCATTTCCTATTCTTACCATTGACGAAGACGTGCTTCAACGCATCCTCGATTCTCTCAACCGGAACTATTGCAATTCCTTCCTTCACTTTGTCAGGTACCTCAACCAAATCCTTCGTGTTCTCTTTCGGAATCAGGACTTTCTTAATGCCATATCTTTTTGCTGCAAGTAATTTCTCCGTCAAACCGCCAATAGCCAAAACCTCACCATTAAGATTGATTTCTCCAGTCATTGCCACATCGGTTCGAACCTGTTTTTTCCCTGCAGCAGAGATTAGTGCGACCGCCATCGTAAGTCCGGCGGATGGACCATCTTTTGGGGTTGCACCTTCGGGGACGTGAATGTGAAGTTCTTTTCCTTTCTGAAAATTTTTTGGAATCCGGAGCTTCGAAGCGTTAGCTCTAACGTATGTCAGAGCCGCGCGCGCCGATTCCTGCATTACATTCCCAAGCCTGCCTGTTAATTGCACTCTGTCCGGTCCTTCTATTAAAATCGCTTCGACGTTCAGAATATCGCCACCTCCACTTGTCCACGCAAGTCCAACGGCAACACCTATCCGACTTTTCTTGTCGATCAGTTTCGAATGGAATTTCGGCACACCCAAGAATTCTTCGACCTTCTTCTCGTCGATAAGGATAGGGACTATTTTCTTCGACTTTCCATTTTTCTGTATGACAATTTCCTTCGCGATCTTTCTGCAAATTGCGGCGATAGAGCGCTCGAGATTTCTTACGCCGGCTTCCCACGTATATTCGCGGATGATTTTTACCAATGCAGGGTCTTCCCATTTCACGTACTTTTCCTCAATGCCGTGAGCTTTTAGCTGTTTTGGAATAATGTGTCGCTTCGCAATCTCGATCTTATCGTAATCGAGGTATCCCGGAAGCTCGATGACCTCCATCCTGTCTTCAAGCGGCTCCGGAATATTCTCGCGGACGTTCGCAGTTGTAATAAACAGAACCTTTGACAGATCATAATCCACTTCAAGATAATGATCCTGGAAAGAATGGTTTTGTTCCGGGTCAAGAACCTCGAGCAAAGCAGCGGAAGGATCACCATGGAAATCGTTTGCCATCTTATCGACTTCATCTAAAAGCATGACCGGATTGACGACAGCGGCTTTTTTCATGGCCTGCAGGATTCTTCCAGGCATCGATCCAACATAAGTTCTGCGATGTCCACGAATCTCAGCCTCGTCTCTAATCCCACCGAGCGAAAGACGAACGAATTTTCTCCCGATGGCGCGCGCTATCGACTTGGCGAGGGATGTTTTACCAACTCCCGGCGGTCCGACAAAACAGAGTATCTGCGATCGCATTTCTTTCACAAGATTCAGAACCGCGATCTGTTCGACGATTCTCTCCTTCGGCTTTTCAAGCCCATAATGATCCTCATCGAGTATCTTCCTGACATGCTCTATGTCCATGTCGTCGCTCGTTTTGTCATGCCATGGCACATCCACCAGCCAGTCGAGATAATTTCTTATGACCGTCGCCTCAGGAGAAAACGGCTGCGTTCTCTTCAGCTTATCGAGCTCATCAACCGCTTTTAACTTTGCCAATTCCGGCATCTTCGCCTTTTCAATTTTATCCTTCAAGAAAGCGATCTCGCCGGTTGGGCTCTCCTCACCGAGCTCGTCCTGCATTATCCTTACCTGTTCCTGGAGGTAATATTTCCGCTGGTTCTTTTGTATACTGTCCTGGACCTTGTCGTCGATCTCCTGCTCGATCTTCAGGATACTTATCTCCTCCATCATTATCCTGATCATATCTTCATATTGATTCCGCAGGCTTTTCAAGCCGAACAAATCCATCTTCTCCGGAACCGGAAGATCCAAATTAGCGAGAATGTAGTAAAACTTACGATCTGGCTGGTCCATGTTCTCGAACGACATCAGTGTTTCGGGTGGAAGATCGCGGCTATTCCTCACATAGTCTCTAAACAATTGAGAGGCATGTTTTACATAAGCTTCAAGCTCAAGTTCTTTCTTTGACGGCTGAATGTTGAGAGAATATTCGGCGTGAAGAATCCGATTTTCATCGTAGAACTTTTTTACAAAACCCTGCGCAACTCCATCGACAAGAACCTTGAGAAGCCCATTGGGAAGTTTGAGCACTTGCAATATTCTTGCGACCGTACCCACACGGTAAAGCTCATCCCGTGTTGGATCCTCCAAAGCACTGTCCTTCTGTGCAATTAACAAAATAAACTTCTGATTCTTCGACGCATACTCGACTGCCTCGACGGATTGCTCCCTTCCGACAAGAATCGGAAACAGCATGTATGGAAGCACCAATGAATCTCTAAGAGGAAGAACAGGAAGTCGTGACGGGATGTCCTCGACTTTTTTTATTTCTTCAACCTGATCCATTTCTTCGTTTTCGTTCAAACTATCTCCTGTGACAACTTTGTGTGGGATTTACCTGAGAAAATATAGCAGAGTCAGGAGGGGGAAACAATCCAAACTGCTCTGCTTTGACCGGTTTTTAAAACCTAATTATGTCTCCCCTCTCGCCTTTGAACTTTCAACCTTTGCTGACTAACTTTTCAGCACACAAACAAAATCATCGATTGTCCCGATACATGGGGCAACCGGATCCGCAAATTCAGAAAAGGAGCTTCACATGAAAATCCGAGTGGAAGACGCTCTTCAATACCATTCATCGGGCAGGAGAGGAAAAGTCGAAGTCGTGCCCACGAAGCCATGCGTGACGCAACGCGATCTATCATTGGCATATACGCCGGGAGTCGCAGAGGTCTGCCGGGCAATAGACAAGAATCCGGATTCTGTTTACGAATATACCGCAAAATCGAATTTGGTTGCAGTGCTATCCAACGGGACCGCGGTACTCGGCCTCGGGAATATCGGTCCGCTTGCAGGAAAGCCGGTAATGGAAGGCAAAGGAGTATTGTTTAAGAGGTTTGCCGACATCGATGTATTCGACATCGAAATCAATTCCAAAACGCCGGAAGAAATTGTCACGGTTGCAAAGGCGCTGGAGCCGACATTCGGAGGGATTAACCTCGAAGACATCAAAGCTCCTGATTGTTTCTACGTCGAAGAGAAACTGAAGGAGACGATGAATATTCCGGTGTTCGATGATGACCAGCATGGCACAGCCATTATCAGTTCTGCTGCTTTGCTAAACGCCGTGGAGATTGTCGGAAAAGATATTGCAAAAGTGAAAATTGTCGTCAACGGGGCAGGCGCCGCCGCTATAGCCTGCACAAAACTTTACATCAGATTAGGTGCGAAGATCGAAAACGTCTTTATGTGTGATTCAAAAGGTCTTATATATAAAGGCAGACCAATCGACATGAATCCGTACAAAGAACAATTTGCTCAAGAAACGACTCTCCGTACTCTTGCACAAGCGATCAATGGCGCAGACGTGTTTGTTGGACTTTCAGTGGCAAACGTGGTGACGAAGGAAATGGTCTGCTCGATGGCTAAGGATCCAATAGTGTTTGCGATGGCGAATCCGGATCCGGAAATAACTTACGAAGATGCAACCGCATGCCGCTCCGATGTAATTATGGCAACTGGTCGAAGCGATTATCCAAACCAGGTTAATAACGTGCTTGGCTTCCCGTTCATTTTCAGGGGCGCACTCGATGTCCGTGCCCGCACGATTAATGAAGAGATGAAAGTGGCTGCCGTGAGAGCCCTCGCTAGCCTCGCCAAAGAACCTGTTCCTGATTCTGTGAAACGGGCTTATGGTGGTGCTGAATTTGAATTTGGCCGGGAGTACATCATACCGAAGCCATTCGATCCGCGTGTGATAACATGGGTTGCACCGAGCGTTGCAAAAGCCGCAATCGAGACCGGTGTCGCAAGGCTCCAAATCGACGACTGGGAAAAGTATGTTTTCCAGCTTGAAGAAAGAATGGGCATCACACGAAGCGTAGTGCGAACGGCGATCGTTAAGTCGCAGCGCAGCGGAATGAGAATAGTTTTTCCCGAAGGCGAAGAGCCGAAGATACTCCATGCTGCCCAGATGATTCTCGACGAAGAAATTGCAAAGCCGGTGCTTCTCGGCAGAAAGTCTCACATCGAGATGAAAGCTCATGAGATGAAAATCGATATGGAGGGGATTGAAATAATTGACCCCGAACATTTTGAGAAACGTGAACAATACATAGAAGAACTTTTCAGGATGCGCCGTCGGAAAGGGTTTACACGCACGCGAGCAGAGAGGTACATCGAAAGGCCTAACTATTTAGGCGCGATGATGGTACACATGGACGATGCGGACGGACTCGTATCCGGACTTACGCAAACTTACCCAAGCACAATTAAACCTGCCCTGCAAATTATCGGAATGGCCGAAGGAAGAAATCGAGTGGCTGGCATTTACATCATAATGACAAAGCGCGACGCCTATTTTTTCGCCGACACCACTGTCAACATCGATCCAACAGCCGAAGAACTTGCGGAAATCGCCCTGATGACTGCAGAGGTCGTTAAGAGATTTAACATTATTCCAAAAGTCGCTATGCTTTCGTTCAGCACATTCGGTAGCACGCGGCTTCCCCAATCGATCAAAGTCCAGAAGGCAACTGAGATTGCACACAAGTTGGACCCTGACCTCATAATTGATGGTGAGATCCAGCCAGATATTGCGCTCTCCCCCGATGTTATCCAGGAGACTTATCCATTCTCAAGCCTCAAGGGTGGTGCGAATACTTTTATCTTCCCAAATCTGGACGCAGGAAATATTGCATACAAGCTAATGGGAAAAATTGGCGGTGCCGCCTTGCTCGGACCTATTTTGATGGGAATGCAAAAACCGATTCATGTTCTTCAACAGGGCTGCGACGTAGAAGCGATTGTCAACATTGCAGCAGTTTGCGCAGTCGAAGCTCTTGACAAACAGAAAATGAATCCAATTCATAACTAGGATTTATTTATATGATTTCATTTCGCTGCGGAATAAGTTGAACCAAAAGGAAAGGTACGCTAAATGTTTATTCTCCGTTGTCTTCTCGTCCTTGTTTTCTTAGACAGTTTCGTTTTCGCTGGCTCAAACAAAGCGAGCGCGCAATCCAGAGACTCATCAAATGTCGATTACGGAACCGCTGGTATTGATGCGCTGCAATTGTTCAACACTGCAAACGTACGTTATGCGTTGACTTATCTCGCTTCCGATTCTCTCCAGGGGCGAGAGACAACCGAGCCTGGACAGAAGAAAGCGGCGGATTTTATTGCTCGACGTTTCAAGGAGACTCGGTTTGAAACCGCTTGGCGATAGTGGCACTTATCTTCAGCATTTTCCCGTCGATGTCCATTTTATCAGTGATTCTTCCTTCGTCGAGGTTGATGGAAAATATTTTCAAAATAACGAAGACTTTTACGTCTTGCCTTTCGGCGCGGGGAGTGCCAACATAAATGCGCCGGCGGTATTTGCTGGATACGGCTTTGAGAACGATACGTATTCAGACTATAAAGGAATCGATGCCAGCGGAAAAATCGTTATCCTCCTAAGCGGGAATCCGCCCTTTGCTGACACAAACGACATCATGGTGAACTCACAATTGTACAAAAGGACAAACGCTGCAAGGCACGGTGCAGCGGCAGTTCTTATCGTCGCGAACGGAGATGAGTTTGCGAAGGTTCGTCAGCGATTTGCATCCATGTTCGGGAACAAGACAATGACTTTGGATCAAGGGATCAAAGAAACAAGGAACATCGCGCAATTTCAAATGGTCTACATCAAAACAGAAGTCGCGAACGCCCTTTTGGAAGCACAGGGAACGAGCGTAGAAAAGCTTTCCAGAAGAATTGATTCATTAAAAGCTCCAGCATCTTTGCAGTCGGCAGTGCAACTGTGAAAATCTATCTTGTCTCCGAAATCCGCCAAAGCGAAAATGTGGTAGGAATGCTTGATGGAACATCGATACGAAATGAATATGTCGTTTACTCAGCCCACTACGACCATCTCGGCATAACACCAGACGGTGTGATCTATCATGGTGCGGACGACAACGCCTCTGGCACAAGCACCGTGCTCGGCATTGCGGAAGCTTATTCGAAATCGAAAATAAAACCCAAACGAAGCATAATTTTCTTGACGGTATCTGGAGAAGAGAAGGGTCTTCTTGGCTCGGAGTATTTCACCTCACATCCCACGGTCCCGATCAAAGACATTGTCACCGATTTGAACACCGACATGGATGGCAGAGTCGATACCGCGTATTTAAGTCGCAACGACAATTATGTTTTCGTTATCGGGAGCAATCGGCTAAGCAACGAATTAGATTCCCTGTTGATCGCTGCAGACAGTCAATCGGTTAAAATCAAATTGGATTATGCATTTGACTCTGACAACGATCCAAACCAGTTTTACTACCGGAGCGACCATTATAATTTCGCAAGGAAAAATATTCCCATTGTCTTCTTCTTCGACGGTAATCACCCCGATTACCATAAACCCACGGACACAAGCGATAAAATAAATTTCCCTCTTCTCGAAGAGCGCGCCAAATTGATTTTCATGACGGGCTGGAAAGTCGCGAATCTTGGTTGGAGATTAAGGCTGAACTGACCTCTAGCGTTCCGACAACTGGAGGATCAACGACTCACGACAAGAAAGAGGAATTGATTCTCTACTCGTTAATCAACTCGACTTCACCCTGCGAAAAACAGGAAAACGTTCGCAGGGATAGTTTGGAGAAAGTCAGAAAGGGTAAATGAGATAGGAAAGCTTCCGACACGACCGGTCCGGAGCCTTTCAGGAAGAATTTAAAACTTCCTGCTTAACTCTTTGGAGCGGAGCACGCTCGACTTCAGAAGGGCAATCTCACGCTCTTTGGTTTCAAGTTGGTTGTAAAGATCGACAAGATGATCGTAGAATTGCGTCTCGAGAACTCTCACTTGAGATACATCGTCGAAATGAAAAATTATCTCGCTATTCTTTCCCCTGAGATAATACGCTTTCACCCTGAAATATTTGTCGATTCCTTTTTGCTTAAGCGTACCGATTCCTTCGCCCTGTTCTTTGCATTCATTGACCACAGTGTCGAAGACTGTTGAATCCTCAGGCTGCAAAAATTCTTCCACGTTCAGTCTTTTCCCCATCTCAAGAGTCCAAGGCAATATCTCGCGTGCATACTGGTTTGAATATAACAAGTTCAAATCACAATCTGTGATCACGAACGGGATTCTCACCGTCTCGAAAAGTCTATAGAAATCTGCTGTGATTGTAAAGTTTGCCACTTGAAGTCAAACTGCATCTGTCATGCCGCCAAATTGCATAAAAACATGATGGATTGAACCCTTTTGTCACAATTTTGGACTGCGGCATTACATTAAAGTAAAATCAGATTACAAAGACTTCACGAAACAGCAAGGGAAAAGAAGAAAGGCGACCTTAACTTCCAAGATAAACAACTTCAACTTTGGATATATCATGCAGGTCCTTGGATGTGATGGTCTTTGTTGTACCTTGGCTGAATTGGTTAGCGTTTGTTGGTTTGTCGTGTTTGGGAGAGGTAAACATGATGGCAACATTACTTGAAGCATGAATCGTGAGTCCACCATCATTTGCTTGGTTTATTGTTGAGATGTTTTTTGAGGCGGAAGCTGGTGTAAAGTTGATTCCGGTTCGGGAACTACTGTCAGAGTCACTCTTGCGGTCGCCGATACCTGAGCTTGTGAGGTCGAAAAGCTGACTAGTAATCCAAGGAGCAGGAGAGGAAGCGATATGTTTAGTTTTCTTTTCATTGTCTTCGAGGCTACTTACTTCTAAGGCAATGCCGGGAATGGCTGGAGCTACGATCGGTCTACACAACCCAATAACTTACTGGTCTGTAAATAGTTACGGATGTCAATGGATTATTAAATGATAAACTAAACGTGGCAAACTCGGTAATAATTACCTTTTGTGACGAAAAGAATTCTTGTGGGAATCTTGAACGAGATGGAAAACGAAAGAAGATTAGTTAAGGAATTATCGCCAGATCCGTGCCTGGATAATCCCAGGCAGAGTGAATGGAATTTATCCAGAAATGCACTTGGCCTTTTGTCTTTGACGCGATCTGAGCAGAGACTCTGAAAGTAATTTCATTTTTGTCGGAGTCAACTGTTGAATTGAGACCTGTCCGCTCTCTGATTAACTGAGAGAACTTTTTCGCAGACTTAATGGTGGAGAAGTTCTCAATAGTGACAGTAATCAACCTTGGCATCTCGTGCCCGTACAAAACAAATGCAAATGAATTTCTAAACAATGGGTTCTCTTTTAGACCTCTCATGGTTTCGACAGCCCCTTCTTCAGTTTTGAAAGGCGCAAGGACCACAGAGAACAGTTGCCCCATCCCGTTGTGTTTAACTTCTGGCCTGATGCCAATTAGTTTAAAGGTCGCTTCACAAAATTCAGATGCCACTGCAAAAGAATGAAATTCTGCAAGTTGGATCGCATAACAATATTCGGGATCTTTTTCTGATTCGCAAATCGAAAAATCACTCTCATACTTTGCTTTTCTGAACGCGGTGATAGGCATTCCCATGACCTCTTCATTTTTCAAAGAGGCTCTCAGCACATTGACATGCAACGTAGAATCATTTTTGTTTATAGAGAAAGATGGTTCCCTCTTTGTAGTCGTCGACGCATTCGCCGCAATCTCTTCATTAATATGTTTGGCAGCAGAGATTCTATTCCAACCTGCAAATTTATCGTTGCCAATATTCACGGGAATCTGTCGTTCGCCAGCTGAAGCTCCTGACCGCAAACCAATGTTGTATCTCCATGGTCTCTCGATCAAACTACCGGTGGTCGATGGGCGGGGATTTTTATCCCGCAGCAAAATCTTCAGACCTTCGACATAGTCGCCATTTTTTGTCGACTTCACTTCAAAAGATAATATGGCAGGATCAGCATACACGTCGAGAATCGACAGCTGACTCGAATCCACATAAGCTTCATACTTACCCGGCGGCAGACCCATGTAATAAAAAGTCCCGTCGCTGAAAACCGAGATCGTCCTTTGAAGTCCAGTGCTGACCTCTTTAATCTCGAGTGTCAATCCGGGAATCACGCTGGTAGATTCTCCCTCAACTCTTAGGACGGTGCCGTCGACAATTCCGCCAGCGAAGAAAGGTATATCCACAGGTTTATACGAATTGGGATCTGTAACAAACGAAAAAGATTTCAACTTCGGAATCAGCAATGGGTTCTTTATGGAACTAAGATCAATGTCCGCGCTATATCGCGTGTAAGGCAACAGATTCCATTCCCTTATTATTCCATCGCCGGAAGCTTCAGAGGAGACAGCCTGCCTCAATGTCACCGAACCATCCTTAATAATTTCATCACTCGAGTCGTATATTCCGTTATTATTATTGTCGACGAACATTCTCATAGAGGTCGCAGAATGTCCTACCCATCCAAGGTTAGTGAAGAGGAATTGATCGTACTTACTATCAAACCCGACGGAACCAGAAATGTTTTCGGTGAACCATGTCCCACCGTTCTGTACTTGGGCATTACTCGTAGACCGTGTGAATGGCAAATCTGCCACTATCTGTAAATTAAATATCGAGAACTTGTTGACGAAGTCCTTCTCCACAGCAAATCCGATCCTGACAAATTGCTGCACATTTTTCGACCACTCAAATCTTATGTCATCCAGAGAATTCTTTAGAACACCGTACCTCGCGCTCGCATTCACGAGAGAGCCATTCAGGAAATCTAGTGTACCTTCGGGAAATAGCAGCGAATACAAGATGTTCGCCGTGACACCATAGCTTTTGATCGCCGCGCCTCCATAATTCAAGATTGAGGTTTGGTAACCGAATGATGAATTGAATTGCCCCAGGCTTGAGCTCAGGAACGCCGAATAGCTGTACGTCCGCTGTCCTCCGACATAGTCTTGAATGATTGCCTCCCCCCTTGCGTTGAGCGAGCCACCTGAAAACGGAATCGGAATGAAAGCGTCTGCCTGGCCATCCTGTTGCTTGTTGCTGGGATTATAAAGTAAGTTCGTTTGATAATGTGTGTATTCAAGATCGAATGATGCCTGCGATGGATAAAGTGCATTGAATGTCGAGCGGTAATAAGCCGATGGCGCGGCATCCAGATCGAACATGTATTCACTGCCCAATCTCAAGGAGATGGAGTTGTAAACCAGCGGTTTCGAAAAAAGAGTATCATTCACATAATCCATTCCAATTTTATCCGTCAGCCAATCCGTGATTCCCATAACGGCATCACCTGAGAGGTAGTTCTGATTCGTGTTATTGAGCTTTCCGCCGCCTATCGTATATGTAAATTGCCCTGCGGGCAGAAACGTAAACGGAATCTGCAGCCTTCGATCAGACTCGATTATTTCCCCGCTTGGTCCGTAATACTTCAACTGTATGAATGATGTCCCATAGACAAGAGGGATCGAGAAGTGGGCATTGCCGCCGGCATCTGCTCTGGCATACCCGACAAGCTGTCCGTTTAGATAAAGCTCGACATCCCAGTTGGGATTCGTCTTTGCATCAATGGCATATTGGCTAAACATCGTCCGGATAGTGACCGGTTCATTAGAAACCTGAATTCCACGGAAGCCATTTTGTGTTAATCCATTCGAGTAAAGGTTACCTACACCAGCGTAACTTATATATTTCGTGGAATCAAAAGCGTATTTCCAACTCAGGCTGCTCGAATAAAGTCCAGAATTCTCTTTAGAAACATTCCCGAAAATCGAACCTTCAGCTTCTCCACCCAACAACTCGGCACCGCCAGTCAAATTGTAATTATAAGTTGATTGGCCTCCGCCAGCGAATGCCGTCAACGAATAATCCACCAAACCGCCGTTCAAGAGAGAACGTTCTCTTGGATAGACGAGCGGAGCCTGCAACAAAGAAGATTGCGGGGCAGTAAGCAAATAATTCCGTCTAGACTCTCTTTGATACTCCGTGACGATCGGAAGCTCCTCTTCCGTCGTAAGAGACAGCGACAAAGCGTTAAAATCGACGGAGAAATCTAGATTAAAAATCTTGTCGATCACCGACGGCAAAACATAAAAATCCAGTTGACCAACTATGACTTTGCTGCTGTCAAATCTTATCTCTTTACTGCCGATCAATGCAACGCCTCTTCTGAAATTTACCTCGTACCGGTCGCTCGGCTTGATAAAGAAACCCTTAATCGTGGAATCTCGGAGATTGACCGACGCATCAACCTTTAGTTGTTTGAGGAGTGTCCCTACCGGTATATAGACCGAATCGTCTTGATACAGGGCGGTGACTACGCTGTTTACAAGTCCGCTATAACTGAAAGAGAGGTATATCTCTTGGGTTTGAGATTGCTCGGAATCAGTTTGCCCCTTAACGACCCCCGCCATGGAGACATTTAGTATGAATATACCAGTCCAAAAAATTTTCGAGTACAGATTTTTTGCTCCCTCCTAAGACCTTGAAAAAATTACAATCTCTATTTATTTGTTGAGTAAAAGAAAAGTCTACTGGATGGCAAAGTTTAACGTCTTTTCAACAGCAGCAGTCTTTAGCAAATCGTCTGCTGGTATGTCGGTTCTATCTGAGGTCAGCTTAACGTCCACCACATAAGAACCTGCGGGCAACTTGGAAAGTGGCACAGAAAATTTAAAGACCATATTGTCCCTGTAAACTGCAACGACCTGCTCTTCGCTGAAAATCTTATTGCCCGCTCTGTCTTGAATCTCGGCGGAAATTTTTCCAAAGAAAGGAGAATTCCCCTCGCGAGATACATGAGCCAGCAAATTCATCGAAACCGAATCCTGTTTCATTTCAATGCCGGGCAAATCGACGACAGTGGAAAGAGCACCTTTCCTGTAAATTATGGTCGTGACCTGCTCCAGAACGAATGTAATGTTTGCCGTAATCCCGGTCCTGACCGTATCGATGGTCTTAGCTTGCGGAGTTGAACTCGTCACCAGCCTCGTCCAATACTCTCCGTCTGAAATACTCTGTGGCGGAGTAACAAGGAGCCTGACAACTTGTTGTTGGCCTGGATTGACTACGAATTTTTGTGGAAATCCCTTAACCCATGGCTGACAAGAATGCTTCTCTGCCATCAAGCTGTCGTCGTATTGCATCCTAATGTTCCCTGAGGAGTCGGATTCAGGGAAGCCGAATCTGAATGAAATCGAGATTTCCTGCGGTGTGTTTGAACGGTTCATCACAACGAACGTTCCGAATCTGGACTGGTCGCTCATGAATAAAATAGTGGGAGCAACAATGACCTGCGCCCGAGTCAATGAGGAGATCAGCAAAACTATTGTGAGAATTGTAATTTTTTTCATGTGCTTAATTTAGTTAATTAAATATTCCTACTCAATTCTTCAATAAGCCACTTCCAAAACAAACGCTCCATCATAATTCCCTACTGCCTGGCCAAGCGGGATTGCACCCAATGCTCCACCAAGCCATAAGTAGTAGTTTCCGGTATTGCCTGTCCTTACTCTCGATCCAGATGGAACAGAAGTCGAGCCGGCTTGATTCATCGCAGAATTGCCAAAAGGGCTTGGCGTAAGGGTCAGGGTATGACCAAAACCATCGCTCAAGGAAGATGTAGAAGAATATGTCACAGTTAATCTTGAGTTACGTGAGCCGGCCACGGTAAAGATTGGAGCATTAGGATTTGTCTGAGCATTGAACGATGGTGGAGTAGTTCCCGCCAAAATCTGACCAAAGTCGAGTGACCCAGTGGCCGAAAGCGAGACATTACCCTGTAGTGACGCCGTGGTAGGTATATCGAGGCTTGCGGAGTAATGAGTAGAGCCAACCGTAACAGTTATAGAAGCGGTTATCGTACCTGAGTAATCTGCCGCAACATAATTGCTGCCGGGTGTAATGGTTCCACCAAGCCAAAAGTAGTCAGTGTGAGCACCGGAATTTACGGTTGCATTCAAAATACCCGTATTAGGGTTAAAGGAAGTTGCTCCGCTGGTACTGTTTGTTCCGACATTGTACGCGGCGGAATTAGTTGAAAATGAAACTGGCAAATTATCACCGCCTGCATCTTGTAAGTTGGTCGGTAAGATAAAACTTACCGACGCTGTGGCACTATTATAATTGGTAAACTGGATCTCAAATTCGGCGGAGCTACTGCTGCTGTAAGCCATGGTTGTTGTACCGGTGATATTGCTGCCGAAGTCTATGCCGGCGTTGAGCAGTGTCATTGTTGGATTCTGCGCGCGTGCTGAATTGGGACGAATAAACGTCCCAAAAACAAGAAGGCTTAGCGCTATCGCTAAGCCTTCTTTTGTCCCTGCAATATTTGCGACGCCGCGCACCATTGGAGGCACCGCCGATTCAAATTAGTAATTTACTGAAACGTGAAACGTGCCAGTGTAGCTTCCCGGAGTCTGATTGGAAGGGATAGTCCCGACGTTACCACCAAGCCACATATAATAATTGCCGGAGTTGTAATTTGTGCCACTAAGCGTAATTGGGGATGTTACCGTTGTCGCTGCGCTTTGAGAATTCGTGTTATCTCCTACGAAGTTGGTGGCAAATGTCATTGTGGAACTGCTTGGACCGCTTAGAGCCACCGTGGCATCGTACGTAACAACGACTGAGCGTGCACCGTCTCCTGTTACCGTAAATGCCGGAACAGTGCCTGTAGTAGGATCGACAGCAGTCGGTGTTGTACCGGCCACAAGGTTGCCAAGATTGAGGGTGGCGTTTGATACTGTCATAGTCAATCCCTGCCAAACATTGGCGTTGATTGTGGCAGTACCGTTGGCACCAGGTTGTGCAAAAGACATCCCTGCAAATCCAAGGACCATCGCTGCAACTAACATTAACTTTTTCATTGTAAACCTCCTAAAGGTTGATTGATTGTTTAAAAAAATGTTTCGTCCCGCCTTCCGGGATTCGATATTAAAAACTCTTTTAAAATTTCTCTTTTTCATAGTCACTTCTATTGAAACAAGTCACGTGCCACAGATAAGCCTCGAAAATGGAAGAATTATGCGGTTCTGTTGTCGGCAAATTGGGGCAATTACAGATTGGTAACACAAAAAAAGCTGGAAGTAACAGAATTAAACCGAGAACCAAACCGTCGTGTAGCATCCGAAAGAACCGATTTTCCCACGCCGCTATCAACGCCAAATATCGAATTGACCCCTACAGCAAGATAAGTCCATAAAGCATTTTCGGGTTCACTGTTCGAAGGCTGTATAGACTTTTGGAGACGCTATATCACGCGTCTCGGAATCTTGCATATCAATTAAATGATCTTCAAGTGGAGCTCGATCAACTGTTCGCGGCTCACTTCGTTGGGGGCTTCATCCATCAATGAGACCGCACTCGCAGTTTTCGGAAACGCGATGACGTCACGGATTGATTTCCCTCCGGTAAAAAGCATCACGAGCCTATCGAATCCGAAAGCAATTCCACCATGAGGAGGCGCGCCGTATTTGAAAGCGTCCAGGAGAAAACCGAATTTCATTTGAGCTTCCTCTTCGGAAATGCCAAGACAGGCGAACATCTTTCGTTGAAGCTCAGGCTGAAAAATTCTTATACTCCCACCGGCGATTTCATTGCCATTCCAAACCAAATCATAGGCACGTGCCCGGATTTTATTGAGTGGATTTTCCGAATGCCATCTTTTTTTCTGAGAAAATTCTCTTAAGCCCTCATCGAGAATTTCAACGTCTTCTTCCCTCGGAGACGTGAACGGATGGTGCATTGCTGCAAATCTCTTTTCGTCATCCGACCACTCAAGCAGCGGGAATTCCGTGACCCACAATAACGAATTTGCATTGGGATCGATAAGGTCGAACTTCTTCGCAAGCTCCAATCGGAACTGACCAAGCGTAAAAAATATTTTGTTTTTCGGCTGAGTAATAAGCAGGATCAAGTCTCCGGTCTTCGCTGAAAACTTTTCACGCAAATGTTGCAACTGTTCCGCGGAAAAATGTTTAGCCGCAGGCGATTCAAGAGCCTCAGCTCCGACTTTGAAATATACAAGACCTCCTGCACCGCAAGTTTTCGCCAGATCGGTCAGCTCATCTACCTGCTTTCGACTCACATCTGCATGCCCGTTCAAATTTATTCCGCAAATAAGATTTCCGCTCTCGATGCTCGATTCGAAAACTTTGAACTGTGATCCATGCAGCAGGTCGGTGACATCTTCTATTTGAAGACCAAACCGCAAATCGGGTTTATCACTCCCATATTTTGTCAAAGCCTCATCATAACCCATTCGAGGCAGCGGAGTTTCAATATCGATTCCCTTGATTTCTTTGAATAACTTCCTGGTCAATCCTTCAGCCATCTCATAAATGTCTTCCTCTAAGATGAAAGACATTTCTATGTCGATCTGCGTGAACTCAGGCTGCCGGTCCGCCCGAAGATCTTCGTCGCGAAAACATTTCACAATCTGGAAATATTTGTCGAACCCCGACACCATCAGTAATTGCTTGTAGGTTTGCGGCGACTGTGGAAGCGCATAAAATTTCCCGCGATGAATTCTGCTCGGGACAAGATAATCCCTTGCACCCTCGGGCGTGCTTCGCATCAGAAATGGGGTCTCAATCTCGAGAAAGCCCAAGCCGTCAAGATATCGCCGAACAACCTGAGCAGTCTTGTGGCGTGTCTGCAGATTCATTTGCATTTGCTCGCGGCGCAGATCGATGAAACGATACTTCAGTCTCAAATCTTCACTCGTGTCGCCATCGGCATCAATCGGAAACGGCGGAGTCTCCGCTTCATTGAGGATCACTAATTCATCCCCAACAACTTCGATCTCACCGGTCGGCAAACTGGAGTTTGTCGTCCCTTCGGGCCGGTGTTCGACTTTTCCAACGACAGCGATCACGTCTTCGCTTCTCAACTGTTTCGCGATTTGATACACCGCTTCATTGTGTTGAGGCGCGAAAATGATCTGCGTCTTGCCGTAACGATCCCGTAAATCTATGAATATCACTCCGCCCAAATCTCTCCGACGGTCAACCCAGCCGTTTAGAGTGACGACTTTATTGATATTGCCAGCCCTGAGTTCGCCGCAAGTGTGAGTCCTTTTCTTTCCGCGCAATGAAACTAATGTCTTAGACATCTAAAGAATTCAATCTTTTTGTTTGAAAACCGTGAATTTTAATATAAGAAGGGATACGATGAAAAGTCAAAAAACAAATCTAGACCGCGAATGTTTTGAATCTCGAAGAGAAGTGTTGCGATTTGACGCGTGCATTTTGAGCTTTCGTTTAGATTCTTCCGAATTTCTTATCCAATTCCAACAATGGAATCTTCACGAGCACCGGCCTTCCATGCGGACAAACATATGGCACTTCGGCTTTGAAGAGCTGGTCAAGCAACGATTCCATTTCTTCCACTGTCAGGTAATCTCCGGCTTTGACAGCAGCTTTACACGCAAACGTCTTGCATAATTTTTCCCGCGGAGTCAATCTCAAATCGTTGTCACGCTTGTAATCTTCAATGATCTCAGTGAGGATCGTACTCTCCCTGCCCGGCTTCAGGTCAACAGGGACACCATCGAGAACGACGGTCGAACCGCTGAACAGCTTTATGCTGAATCCCATTCTGTTTAAGTCGGGAATGATTTCTTCGACAATTGTGAAGTCGGCAGGATCGAGATTAAGACTTATCGGGAAAAGAAGCTGCTGAATGTTTTGGCCTTGCTCATCAAACCGCCTCAACGCCCGCTCGTATATTATTCTTTCATGCGCCGCGTGCTGGTCAACGACAAGAAGTCCAGTTGAAATCTGTGAAATAATATATTTGGCGTGAAGCTGGTAAATAATGTTTCCGGAACTTTCCACTGTTTCGCCATCGGACGATGGCTCAGTTTCAGTCGCCCGGTTTTGCGGCAACCTCAAGGCAAAAAGCGGGTCAACGGCATCAGCGATGCGTTCGTCCTCAATGTACCTTTGAGAAGGTCTTGAGTTGAACGTTACTGGTACAAACCCGCCACGTGATGATTCGGTCGTTGGACGGCTGATGAACTTTCCGGATTCTCCTGCAACGGCAAGCTCTGGCATCAAATCGCTCTTGATAAGTGCACTTCGAGTCGCAGAACGAATTGCTCCGTAAATACTTCGCTCGTCTTTGAATTTCACTTCCAATTTCGACGGATGGACATTCACGTCGACCTCGTTAGGGGGAATTTCTATGAAGATTGTAAAAAAAGGAAAATCCCCCCTGTCGATAAGATTCTCATAAGCCGAAAAGGCGGCGTGATTAACCGCTTTGTTGATCACATATCTTTTATTCAAGAATAAGAATTGTTCTCCGCGTGTCCGTTTCGTGTACTCTGGTTTGCCAAGGAAGCCGTTGACTTTTAGATGATCATAGTCTTCGTCAAACGCGACGAGCGAATCTGTAAACCTGTCGCCGAATATCTCGTCCAATCTTCCGCGAACGGTATCCGATTTTGCCCGAAGGACGATTTCATCTCCCGACTGCAGAACGAATTGCACATTTGGAAAAGCGATTGCGTAGCGAGAAACTGTTTGGTAGATATGCCTGAACTCAGTCGGAGTCGCTTTCATGAAATTTCTTCTTGCGGGAGTGTTGAAGAATAAGTTCCTGACTATAATCGTCGTCCCCGTGCCGTGCGCCGCTTTAGAGACTTCACCTAATTTCCCGCCGTCGATTCGCAAGTAAGCCGCCGCATCATCGCTCTCAGTTTTTGATTTCAACTCCACCTGCGACACCGCGGCAATTGAATAAAGCGCTTCACCTCGGAATCCAAGAGTCAAGATGTTTTCGAGGTCTTGATAGGCAGCGATTTTGCTTGTCGCATGCTGCTGAAACGCGAGAAGCGAATCTTCTTCCGTCATTCCAACGCCGTCGTCGCTGACCCTGATGAAGCTCTTCCCCGCATCTTTAACTTCTACTTCGATCGACTTTGCGCCGGCGTCGATCGCGTTTTCGATCAGTTCTTTTACGACAGACTCCGGCCTCTGGACAACTTCTCCAGCCGCTATCTTGCTCGCGATTTCTTCGGAAAGAACTTTGATTTTTGCCATCAGTAATTTCCTCTACGGATTATTTAGGTCCACATTTCGGCTGGATGTCATAGTCATAACAAACTAATCATGGTCGAACAAAGCATCAACAAATATTTTACTATCAAACGGCTGTAAATCATCTATTCCTTCGCCGACTCCGATATACTTAACAGGTAATTTCAGCTCCTGGCTGATTGCGACGATTATTCCGCCCTTGGCTGTACCATCAAGCTTAGTGAGAACAATTGCCGTCACCCCGGCGGCGCCTAAAAACTGGCGAGCCTGTACAAGACCATTTTGTCCAGTGACTGCATCCAAAACCAGATAGACCTCATGGGGCGCCTCAGGGATAACTTTTTGAATAACTCGCCTGATCTTTTTTAATTCTTCCATCAAGTTCGTCTTCGTATGAAGCCTGCCTGCCGTATCGATCAAAACCACGTCGACATCACGAGCCTTTGCTGCGCTTACGGCATCATATGCGACCGCGCCAGGATCTGTGCCAGGTTTCTGTTGGATGATTTCCACTTCTGCCCTGTCGGCCCAAATCTTAAGCTGCTCATTTGCCGCGGCACGAAACGTATCCGCAGCAGCGATCAACACTTTTCTTCCATCGATTTTGAAATTGTACGCGAGTTTTCCGACGGTAGTGGTCTTGCCAGCACCGTTCACACCGACAATCAATATTACGTGCGGCTTTGAGTCATGCTGGCCGTGACCGTTGGAGCTGACTAAATATTTCGCGATTTCTTCTTTCAAGAGACCTTTGAGCATATCGGAGTTGTCATAACCTTCGGTCCTAACTTTAGCTCGAATGCCTGCTATGATTTTTTCCGTCGCTTCAAACCCAACGTCGCTGGAAAGTAGAGCCTCCTCGAGTTCATTTATAAGCTCGTCATCGATTTTGGTTCTTCCTGAAATGACTTTGGAGATTTGGTCGACCAAACCAGAGCGTGTCTTGGAAAGTCCATCTTTTATCTTCTTGAATCTGTCAAGCAATCCCATCTTAGGAAATTCTAAATGTTAAGTTATAAACTTTAGATTCCACCTTCCGATATTCGTTTCTGATAAACTCTGAAATAAACAGCCAGCGAAATGAACAAAAACGCAGTGCTCAAGTACAAAAAAAAGGTTTTCAGTGGCATTAGAATATCCATCCTCATCGTGGCAAGAATAAAATATGCAGCGATGAAATTCACAGTGAGCTTTCCGGCCCAAACAGATTGAACGACGATTTTTCTTTTCTTCATTATCATGGACCCGCCTATAAGGATAATAACATCGCGGAGCGCAACCGATGCCGCGTACCATAATGGAATGTCGCCAGCCAGAACAAGCGCCACCGCTATCGCAATAATGCCAACCTTATCCGCGATCGGATCCAAGAGTCTGCCGAAATCAGTAACCTGATTCATCGCACGTGCCACGAAACCATCGAGGAAGTCCGTCAACGCTCCGACCAGCATCAATATCAAAACAGTTATCCGGTACCCGGTGTCTTGTTTGAGGATGAGCACGACAATTGGGACTACAAAAAAGATCCGACTCACACTCAAGATGTTCGAGATCGTCCAGCGTTTTTCGACCTTCAGCAAATTATCCAAAAGAGGGATGCTCCGATTTTATCTATTCAACTACCAAGCGATGACATGTTCTGTAGAAACCTGCGGAGAAAATCTACATTTTCGCTTCATTTATGTTGGCTTCGAATTCTTCCTTGTTGTTCGATTCAACATCGGTTGGATAATTTCCACTGAAGCACGCGGTGCAATAATTTCTATTTTCATCTCTCGGAACCGATTCTAAAAGCTTTTCGAGAGATAAATATGCGAGAGAATCGACATTTAATTCCTCGGTCATGCGCCCGATGTCGCCATCGAATTGATTCGCAAACAGCTCTTTCTCCGAGGGAAAATCCATCCCATAGAAACATGGATGCATGATCGGTGGAGAGCTTACCCTGAAATGAACTTCGGCTGGTTCAGCTTCGCGGATCAGTTTCACAAGCTGCTTGCTCGTGGTGCCGCGAACTATCGAGTCGTCGACGATAACAACTTTTCTTCCCTTCAACACACCTTTCACGGTGTTAAACTTCATTTTTACTTTAAGATCTCGTATATCCTGGTTCGGTTGAATAAAAGTCCTGCCTATATAATGGCTTCGTATCAGCCCGATTTCGAACTTAGCTTTTATTCCCATCTTAATGCTTTGTGAGACATAACCAAGAGTTGCGGTGTTCGAGGAGTCGGGTACGCTAATAACAACAAGCTTTTCATCTTCATCATTTTCGACGGGCGATTCCTCAGCAAGGCTCTTCCCGATTTTTCTTCTCACTTTGTCAACGCTCTCGCCATAGATCTTGCTGTCTGGTCTCGAGAAATAGATATATTCAAAAATGCAGTGTCGTGATTCCTTCGGCACGTCGGTCAGAAAAATCGAATGCACTTTCTTCGATCGGATTGCTTCATCATCGATCACGACAATTTCGCCAGGCTCGACATCTCGCAAATATTCCGCTCCGATTACATCGAAAGCGCAGGTTTCCGAGGCAGCGATGAACGAGTCACCCAGCCTGCCAAGTGCAAGCGGACGAAAACCGTAAGGATCTCTCGCAACGATAAGCTGATCATCGGTCAATATCACAAGTGAAAATGCACCCCGAATTGCTTCCAGAGCTTCATAGACTTGATCGATAACAGTTTCCTTTTGACTCCTTGCAATCAAGTGCAAAATAATTTCTGTATCTGTAGTCGTTTGGAATAAAGTACCGGCTTCTGTCAACTCGTCTCGCAACCTGTGTGTGTTCGTGAGATTACCGTTATGGGCAATTGCGAGATTTCCCTTCCGGTAATTGACGACGATCGGTTGAACATTCTTGCGGCTGTCTGCAGATCCTGTCGTGGAATATCTATTGTGGCCGATGCCAGAATCACCTTTGAGGATACCGGTTAGAATTTTTTCTGCTTTAAACACATCGGAAACAAGTCCCGTATTTTTATGGACGTTGAAAAAGGTCTTTTCATCAGATCTTTCACGCGTGACAATCCCTGCTGCTTCCTGGCCGCGATGCTGGAGAGCATTTAACCCGTAGTAGATGTAACTCGACGCCTCCTTTGCACCATACACTCCTACAATTCCGCAAAACGTCTTCGGCTTTTCTATCTTTAGACTTATTTCATCTGTCATCAAAGGGCTCCGAATAGATATAAAGGGATATTACAAACCACCAATTCGTTTTTCTTCTTTCCCGAAAATCCTCACCAGAATAAAATTAAGAAAGTAAGCGGCGTAAAACAAACCTGCGCAACATTCCAACCTCGCACTTTAATAAATGAGCAATAAAAGAAAACGGCAGCTAATCAACTGCCGTTCTCAACTCATATAACGATCAACAACTAGGTTGTGAGACTGCGACTAACAAAGCTCCGCAGGTCGCAATCTGCTTCATCAATTTGCAATTGCCGGTTCTGCCCTCGCCGGAGTCTTCTCTTCCTTTTTCAAAGGCCGCAGAGCAGTGCTCAGCACCTCTTGCATCTCATCCACGAACTTGAATTTCACCTGTTCTCTGACGTGAGCCGGTACTTCTTCGAGATCGAATTCGTTCTTCTTCGGAAGTATAATCGTCTTGATGCCGGATCGGACTGCCGCAATCACCTTCTCTTTTACTCCGCCGATCGGCAGGACTGCCCCGCGCAGCGTTATTTCGCCGGTCATTGCAAGATCATTTCTGACTAAACGACCAGTCAACAAAGAGACCAACGCCGTCAGCATCGTGACTCCTGCGGATGGACCGTCCTTCGGAATTGCCCCCGCGGGAACATGCACGTGGATATCGTACTTTTCCCTGAAGTCTGCTTCAATCCCAAGGGCTTCTGCATTCGAGCCAATGAAGCTCAATGCTGCCTGGGCGGATTCCTTCATGACATCGCCAAGCTGGCCCGTCAATATCAGATTTCCTTTACCTTTCATCTTTGTGGCTTCGATGAAAAGTATATCGCCTCCAACCGGAGTCCATGCAAGTCCAGTAGCGATGCCCGGTTTGTTTATTCGCTCGCTGACTTCAGAATAGAATTTCTGATGGCCCAGATACTTTACTACCGCCTCATCATCGATTGTGAATTGCTTCTTTGCACCGCCGGCCACTTCTCTTGCAACACCGCGGCAGATATTGGCAATTTTTCTCTCCAGGTTTCTAACACCAGCTTCTCTCGTGTATCCCGAAATAAGCCGACGGATAGCTTCATCTTTGAACTTGATTTGATTTTCCTTCAACCCATGTTCTTTTTCCTGTTTCGGAACAAGAAAATTCTTGGCGATATGGAGCTTCTCATCTTCGACGTAGCTCGGGATTTCGATTATCTCCATCCTGTCGCGAAGCGCTGGCGGTATCGGCTCCATCATGTTTGCAGTGGCAATAAACATCACCTTCGACAGGTCGAAAGGCAATTCGATGTAGTGGTCACTGAATGAAAAATTTTGTTCGGGATCAAGAACTTCGAGAAGCGCACTTGACGGGTCGCCTCTGAAATCCATTCCGATCTTATCTACTTCGTCCAGCATAAAGACAGGGTTATTTGAGCCAACTTTCTTGATACCCTGGATTATTCTTCCAGGCAATGCGCCGATATATGTCCTTCTGTGTCCTCGGATTTCCGCCTCGTCGTGGACTCCGCCAAGCGACATTCGAGCGAATTTTCTGCCAAGTGCATTCGCAATCGATTTGCCGAGACTGGTTTTCCCAACACCAGGAGGTCCGACGAAGCACAAAATTGGACCACGCATATCGTTCTTCAATTTTCTTACAGCGAGATACTCAATAATCCTTTTCTTCACCTTGTCGAGACCATAGTGGTCTTTTTCCAGGGATTTTTCCGCGGCCTTTATATCGAGGTTATCTTCAGTTGATGTGTTCCATGGTAAATCCAGCAGCCAGTCGAGATACGTCCGGGCAACTGTATATTCAGCACTCGAAGGATGCATCCTCTGCAATCTGTCGAGTTCTTTCTCGGCAGTCTTTTTGATTTCTTCAGGATAGCCGCCTTCGATTATCCGTTTTTTCAATTCGTTTATTTCGACGTTCTCATCGTCTTCGCCGAGTTCGTGCTTGATGGCTTTCATCTGTTCGCGGAGGAAATAATCCCGCTGGCTTTTATTGATTTCATCCTGCACTTCAGTCTGAATCTTATTCCCAAGTTCAAGGCGTTGTACCAGCTTGCTTAAATATAGATTGGCCTTCTTCAACCGCTCGTGGACATCCAGCTCTTCGAGAACATCCTGTTTTTCCTTAACCGGAATATTTATGAGCCACATTGCCATATCCGCAACCTGGCTCGGATCATCCGCATTCATTATAAGGCTCAAATGTTCGGGCGTAAGATCGGGGGCAAGGTCAACTGCTTTCCTGAAGCCATTCTTGATTGTCGCGATCAGCGCTTCAATCTCTATATTCTCGCCTCTCTTCTCATCGACCCGCTGGACAAAACCTTTCATATAAGGTTCTTGCTGGACGAGATTGAAAATCTGGGCGCGATATAATCCTTGAACGAATACGCTTTTGGACCCATCCGGCAAATTGTATACTTTCAGAATTCTTGCGATTGTGCCGAACTTATGAATGTCCTCCGGCGTCGGACGTTCCGTGTTCGCATCTTTCTGTGCCACGATAAGAATGGGGAGGTCATCGCGAAATGCCTCATCGACCAATTGTATCGTGCTTTTTCTCCCGACGGACAGCGGCATCATTTGTCTCGGAAAGAAAACAGAGTTGCGCAGCGGCATTATCGGAAGAATTTCCTGGTTATAAACCTTTCCTGGATCCTCCATGACTATCTGTTCATCCTTCGCAAACTCATTTCCCTGTACAGTTTTTTCGTTCCCGTGAACGGGATCTTCGACTTTAGACATTTCATTCTCCTCTGTGAGGTCCTGGACCCCTTAAGATATTCTCATGACAATATCGAGCAGTTCAGTTTTCTGTCTCTGCATATCGACAATTATTTGATTAAGGAACTTCACCGTGCCGGCATCCGCGATTAGATTTCGTTGATGATAAAGAGTCTCATATCGACTTGAATGTTCCTCCATATCCGTCACCAACCGTTTAATGTTTTGCATCACCAATTCATTCCCATTGCGGTTCTGTAACCCATGAGCACCATCATCCGAACCATCATGTGTCGTCGAGAATTTCAAAGGGTCTTGCGGAACCTGTCCGCCAAGCTCCGCGATCTTCGCGCGAACGACTTCAGCGAAGGATCTCAATTCATCTGCTATTTTCTTCGTCCGTTCGACCACGAAAGGGTATGGAATCCACCTGGAGTGGGCAGTCAGTTTAGCTGCAATGTTCAGAAATGCGATATAATCATCAATCAGGTAAGAAATCTCTTTTCTTTGGTTCACCCCTTCTTCTTGACCACCAAATAGATCGTCTAGGAACCTAAATCGTCCACCATTTTTGTTAACCGTCGTTGATCGTATCATTATTTCTCTTTTGAGCGGCAGTTGAGACTCGCTTCGAGAGCGAGTCTCAGTCCACTCGGATTTTTCAAACGACTTTCACTTCAATTTCTTTTGGCTTTGCCTCCTCAACCTTCGGCAAAGTAACAGTAAGCACGCCGTCTTTGTAAGCTGCGTCGATCTTGTCACCCTTCACATTGTTTGGCAGCGAGAACGACCGCTCAAAACCACCATACGACCTTTCGATGCGATGGTAATTATGATCCTTTTCCTCTTTTTCCGCATTCTTCTCACCTTTTATAGTGAGAATATTTTCCCGCACTGTAATCTTGACATCGTTCTTGTTGACACCAGGCAATTCGGCCTTGATGAAGTACGAATCTTTATTCTCAATTACGTCGGCGCGAGGCGACCATGATGTCATCATATTTCCATCTCCATCGAAGTCATTAAAAAGACCGTCGAATAAGCGGCCAACTTCTCGTTCCATGTTCACCAAATCTCTGAACGGTGACCAAGTCGAGACTTCATTTCCGGGTTTGAATCTTATGAGTGCCATAATCATTTCTCCTTTCTTTGTTTTCCGAACGCAATATTTTCAAGTCGCGTGCCGTTGAGAAATGAGCAAAAAACAACAAAAAGAAGTCGCTACTTTGTTCCTGCAATGTCTATCGGACAATTTGAAAATGTTCTTAGACATAAGAAGGAAAAATTCCGCCGGCGAGATGCCACTTTGTCAGAAGAGTTTAGACTGGCTCCAACGATGCTCGGTTCAGCAGCATAAAGCCCTCACCATGATCCCGGAAACAAAACTGTTTCCTTCGTCATTTTAAACAAAATGATTCCGCCTCAAATTGAGAACTGATGACGGAATCACTCACTATGTCAAATAAATGAGACTGAACTTATCACGATTCAATTTAGTCTAAAACAGAAGTTATATCAAAATATCACCGGCTCAAGAGGGTCGTCAAAATCATGGATGCCTATATACAAAGAGCAGAAGAGCATAATTTGTTTTTGATGACAAATATCACGATTGCCGGAATTCCTCTTCAAATTCTCATGAAACTTCCTTGCCTTAGGTTTCGATGAGTGTTATAATAAAAATGACTTCAGAGAGTACCCCAAGCAAACAATAAATGGAACAGACTCTACCTAAGCACAAAAACTTCGAGACCGAAATGCTGCCTCACATGGCGGCTCTTTACAATTTTGCGCTTCGCATGACCGGCGATCCTGACGACGCGAAAGACCTCGTTCAGGAAACCTACATGAAAGCCTACAGGTTCTTCGACAAATACTTGCAGGGAACGAATGCGAAAGCATGGTTGTTCAGGATAATGAAAAATTCATACATCAACCGCTACCGGAAAGAATCGAAAGAACCGGACAAGGTCGATTATGATGAGATAAAAGATTTTTACGCGACGGTTAAAGATTCGGCAGTCGATACAAATGATTTACAGGAAAAGATTTTCGGCAATTTATTTGAAGATGAAATTGCTAAGGCATTACAGGAACTCCCAGAGGATTTCAGAACAGTGGTCATCCTCTGCGACATCGAAGGATACACTTATGAAGAGATAGCGGAGTTCATTGAAATCCCGATTGGGACTGTTCGGTCGCGCCTTCACCGTGGAAGGAAAATGCTGCGTTCCATGTTAAGAGATTATGCATTAACACGCGGGTTCAAGGATGTTGAAGATTGATGTGACGTTGACAAAGAGTTTTGGGAGAACATGAATTGGATTGCAGGGAATCACGCGACCTGATGAGCGGAGCTGTTGACAATCAGCTTCTCCACGATGAGTCGAGCGAATTCCAGCACCACATAGAAATATGCGGGAGCTGCCGTGAAGAGTACGAGCTTGAAAGGCTCACAAAGGCGTACCTGAGAAGGAAGATCACTTTTGTCGATGTTCCTTATGATGTTGAGCGGGCGATAGTGGAGCAGTTTTCATCCGAAAGTCAATCCGCAATACTTAAGCCAAAAGAAGATAAAGGTGGGGGCTTCATATCGAGGTTATTCAAAAACAGGATCTTCCAGCCTGTCCTCGCCGTGGGGATGGTGGCTGTCATCGGTATAGTGTTATTCTTCGCAAACAAACCGAACTTAATTTTGCCGAACTCAAAGGTACCGGCTGAAGTTCTCTCGACACAAGAAGATGCTCTTTCGCTCGCAGAGATAAATTTCCAGGATGTTCTCAGCGGCAAATTCAAGCCGGAGGTGACCGCCGTGGCGATGCCCGAAGTGGCATCATACATAAGCCAGAATGCTGGCTACACCGTACAGTTTCCCGCCGTTGCAAGCGCGGATTGGATCGGCGGATCGGTATCAAACTTCAGCGGAAATAAGATGGCACAGGTAGTTTACAAAATGGGAGAAGACTACATTTACATTTGCAGTTTTCCGAAGAATGCCGTGGACTCGAAGAGGATTTCTTTCCCGTCAAGGTGTTCTAATGCGATTGAAAATAATGGATGGTTTTGGAGTGAAAATTCGAATGGCGACATTCAGGCAGCATGGAGCGATGCAGGTCATGTGTGTATTGCAACGTCGAACCTCGAAAGAGCCGATCTGGCCTCTTATTTGAAGTCACCGTCGAATAAAAATGAAGATAATCGCTGAATATTTAGCTCTCCTGGCAGTTCTCTTTTTCAGCGGCTCATGCAGCAAGCAATCCGCTCAACGGGAATCATCTTCGAGCAGGGCTGTCTCGGCAAACAGTTTCAAAGGTAATGTTTCTCTCGTCGGAGAAGTTAAAGCCGCTGAGACCGGGGTAGCTTCCAACTTTTCATGGTACGATTCGAGCGGAAAGAAAATTTCGCTCGGCGATCTGAAGGGTAAAACAGTTTTGATAAATTTCTGGGCGACATGGTGTGGGCCGTGCAAAGCCGAACTTCCAGAGATAGAAAATCTGAGCAAGATGTATTCCTCAAGAGGACTCATTGTGATCGGGGTTTCAGTTGACAAAAGCGGCAGCCCGCTAACCGACGTTTCAGATTTCGCTTCACAATATGGACTTACGTACCAAATCGTGGTCGATAACGATAATGTCGCGGACGCTTATGGCAACATAAACGCAATCCCGACTTCCTTCCTCGTCGATAAGAATGGCAAGATCGTCGACAAGTGGGTTGGCATAAGGAACAAGGCATTCCTAGAGTCAACGATAAAGAAGTATTTAGATTAAGCTCAAAGCTCCAAACAATTTCCAAATCTAAAACTTAAAAAGAGTTCATGCGCTTAGTCATGGCTCATTCTTTTCGATGCTGTCGGACCACGCGTAAGAAAACCATCCTTGCCTTAGTACCACCTTGCCATTTTTGTCGACCCATCTTGCAAGAAAAAACCCAATTAGGACGAAAGCGAGATCTAGTCAGCACCCTTTTCATCCGTTTCCCCTTTTCCAATAGAGAAATCCGGATATAGCTTGGCGGCACACTCAGGGCAAATGCCGTGGGAAAATTGAACTTCAGAATGTGTCTGGATGTACTTTTCCAAAATCTCCCAGTACCCTTCGTCGTCTCGTATCTTCTTACAATTAGAGCAAATTGGGACTAAACCTCCCAAGGTTCTTATATGGGCTAACGCCTCCTGAATGCGCGTATTGAGTTGTTTCTCTTTTCTCAGCAATTGCCAGACACGCAAGCGATACACTCCAAAGATGACCCCGCCTGACATTACAATGACCAAAGCTAAGAACCAATAAGTCTCATAAAAATAGGGCTTGAGCTCAAAACGGAAATTTGCTCCCGTATTGTTCCAAACACCATCGTTGTTACAAGCAATGACCAGAAAAGTATAACTCCCCGGCGAAAGATTCGTATAATAAGCCACCCGTCTTGTACCAGCATCTACCCAATCACGATCGTACCCTTCGAGCTTATATTTGAAGATAACTTTCTGAGGAACCTTGTAACTCAGAGCATTATAATGGAATTCTAACTTATTTGTCCCCGCAGAAAAAGTGGCGAATGCGTCCACAGGTGTCGAACGTTGGTCCGCAATAACATTTTCGATCATCACCGGTGGGACAAGCTTGCTTTTTGCAAAGCCTCCCGGATCAATCATCGCGGCTCCTCCTTTTGTCGCAAACCAAATGTGTCCATCATATGATTTCAGGCCGGAAGGCTGCCAGTCACTGAAACACGCATCAGATTTAATTCCGTCTGTCGATCCATAGGATACCGAATGTATCTTCTGAATTTTCTCCGCGGCAAATTCTTCAAGCTCCTGCCTGTTGGCGTAGCCGATGCCGTTCCCACTGCTCATCCAAATACCGCCTTGATCATCTCCTAACACACAATAGATTTCGCCGGAGAAGAGTCCGATTCTAGTATCGTAAGAAGTGAACTTGTCGTTTTTGAAAAGAGTAAGCCCCCCCTGTTTTGAGCCAATCCACAAACCTCCCTGCTGGTCATCGTAAAGCGAAGAAACCCATGTTCCGGCGAGACCGTCCCGCTTCGTGAAGCTTGATACTACTCCGTCTTGCACCTTCACTAGCCCATCTAACGTACCGATCCACAGCGTGCCATTTTTTTGACGAAGAAAACAAACAACGAAACCTATTGAAGGAAACGGTCTACGGCCATCTAATAGATAGGGCGCCGCGTGTCCGCGAACCAATCTGAAAAGTCCGATGCCATCCGAATAGAATATCAAACTCTTATCGTCTTCCGTAATTGCAGAAATCCACTTGTGCGGAATACCGGCATTAGCGTCGTACGTCTTGAGTTTGCCATTTTTGAAATTCGACAGTACCCCCGTCTGGGCAATCCAAACACTCCCGTCTCGCGCCGCGAAAGCTGGCCCACCTGGAATGTTGAGGCTGTTGTACTTATTGAACCTGCCATTCTTCAGTTGAGTCATTATTGCTAATTGGTCACTGAGGAGGTAAATGCTGCTGTCACGTGCTTGAACCATAGTTGATATGTGGTTATCTGCCAAGCCGTCTTTCACCGTGTAGGTAGTAATGTTTGGATCTTCGAATTGGTTCAGGCCATTTGCAGTGCCAACCCAAAGGCTATGTTCACGGTCTTCTGCAAATGACAACACCTCGTTATTAGTAAGGCCATCTGAGTTCGTGAAATCAGTCCACCCACCATCGCTAAAACGCTCAATTCCTTTCTCCGTTCCAACCCAGAGCAGTCCGTCACCATCTTCAAATATGGTCAGGATACGATCGTTGATCAGACCATTCGCGCTCGTGTAGGCAGTTGCTTTTCCGTCTTTGAATCGCGCCAATCCACCATACGTCCCGACCCACATATTTCCCTCTCGATCTCCAAAGACGCTTAAGATAGAAGGGTAAGGCAGCCCCTCCCTCAATGCAATGACAGTCGGGTTTGTCGTTCCATCATCGTTAAAGATTCGAACTCCATCTACAGTGCCGACCCATATTCTGTTCTGAAGGTCTTCCGCAATACCGGTAATAAAATTCTGATCTAAAATTATTTGCTCGAATTTCCCTTCCCGAAATGAAAAGATGCCCCCGATTGTACCGACAAGAAGGTGTCCGGCTCGAGTTTCGAACAACTCGCGCACGCCTGCATTTATGAAGCCATCCTCCGAATCGTAGTGCAACATTCTTCCGCCTCTGAACACACTCAGCCCGTGGTATGCTGTCCCGATCCACAGGCTTCCATCATGCGTTTCGCACAATGCTGTGATCGTTTCTTCTGCCTTATTGTTTTTCTGATCTGTGCTTACTTCGGAAAAACTGG
This sequence comes from uncultured Bacteroidota bacterium, assembly GCA_963703215.1. Classification (GTDB taxonomy): domain Bacteria; phylum Bacteroidota; class Ignavibacteria; order Kryptoniales; family JAKASW01; genus JAKASW01. Next base: position 670,244 of record OY969800.1, read on the forward strand.
CGCCATCAAAACGGAACAACCCAGCCGAGGTGCCAAGCCAGATATACCCGTCGCGCGTCTGAAGAATTGCATTTACCGCGTTTGCAGGTAGCCCACTTTGGAATGTCCAAGTGTTCTGCACATACTGAGCGATGGATTTGTGACGGTCAAGAGCGAGAGCAGAATATGCTCCGGCTAACAAAACCATCAACGACAGTCCAAAGGACCAAATATGCTTATTCACAATTCTTACAATCCAAATCACATCTTTAAAAATCCTCCATCCGTCGCCAATCAATATATCGACAAATTTCGGGAAAAGTAAAGGCAGGGTTTTGACAGCGTTCTTTTTGCCTATTCTTCGTATTTAATCCGCCGGAAGTTTCTGATAGAGCTGGATATTGAATATGGCGTAATATATAATGCCCAACGAGACTGGATTTTTTATGAAAGGAGATTCATTGAGCAGTCTTATGGAGGAGGTAAAACAGCCTATGGGGGATGAATCCATGTTTTAGCCTTGAGAGGCGACATCCGCCGACCCATCCATCATCCACAGGAACCTATGGTCCTGGGCTAACTTTCTCCCCTTTCCCATTTTCCTATTGAGAAATCCGGATACAATTTCGCCGCGCAGTCCGGACAGATGCCGTGAGAAAACTGTGCTTCAGAATGAGTTTGGACGTACTTCTCCAAAATCTCCCAGTACCCTTCGTCATCTCGTATCTTCTTACAATTAGAACAAATCGGGATTAACCCGCCCAGGGTTTTGATATGGGCCAGCGCTTCCTGGATACGCGCGTTGAGTTGTTTCTCTCTCCTCAGCAACTGCCAGACACGCAAGCGGTAGACTCCAAAGATGACTCCACCTGCAACCACAATGAGCAATGTTAAGAACCAATAAGTCTCATAAAAACGAGGCTTGAGTTCGAAACGAAAATTTGCTCCGGTATTGTTCCAAACTCCATCGTTGTTGCACGCTATGACCATGAACTCATAATTCCCCGGTGGAAGATTAGTGTAATAAGCCACCCGTCTTGTGCCAGCATCTATCCAATCACGATCGTAGCCTTCAAGCTTATACTTGAACAAAACTTCTTGCGGAACCTTGAAACTTAGAGCATTGTAATGGAATTCTAACTTGTCCGTCCCCGCAGAAAAGGTGGCAAAGGAATACGGAGACACCGGATGTTGATCGGCGATAACGTTTTCGATTAACACCGGTGGGGGAAGCTCATTTTTCGCAAAGCCTCCCGGATTGATCACCATGGCTCCTTTCTGCGTGGTAAACCAAATGCGCCCGTCAAACGACTTGATTCCGGAAGGCTGCCCTCGATTAAAATAAGGATTGATTTTCATCCCGTCTGCGGCACCATAGACTATCGTGTGTATCCTTTTGATCTTCCCCTCGGCAAAGTCTTCGAGCTCCTGCCGTTTGACGTAACCAATCCCTTTCCCGCCGCTCATCCAGACGCCCCCTTGATTGTCGCCTATCACACGATAAATTCCCTTTGAGAAAAGACCAATGCTCGTGTTGTAAAAGGTGAACTTCCCATCTTTGAAGAGAATGAGCCCGCCAGGAGTTGAACTGATCCACAGCTCTCCCTGCTGATCTTCGTAGAACGAGGAGATCCAATCGATGGCCACTTCCTCTCGTTGCTTAAAGGTAGATAGTACCCCATCTTGTATCCTTGCTAAACCATCTCCTTTACCTATCCATAATGTGCCATTTTTCTGGCGAAGAAAACAAACGATGAAGTCATCCTTTGGATATTGCTTCCCGTCCTTCAACAAGTATGGCACTGTGTGTCCATGAATCAATCTGAGAAGTCCCACCTGGTTCGCGTAGAATATCAAACCCCTATCATCTTCCGTAATTGCAGAAATCCAAGTTTGTGGCACCCCCGCTTTCTCATCGTACCGTTTCAGTTTTCCATCCTTGAAATTCAACAGGGCTCCTGTCTGGCTAACCCAGATACTGCCGTCTCGTGATGCAAAAGCAGACCCGGCAGGAATACTGAGATTTCCGTATCTAATGAACTTGCCATTCTTCAATCGCGTCATTATCGGTGCATCATCAGCAAAGAAGTAAATGCTGCTGTCCCGCGCCTCGACGATGCTCGTAATATTGTCGCTTGCTAAACCTTCGCTCGCTGTGTACGTAGTTATGTTAGGATCCTCGAACTGATCCAACCCATTTGAGGTGCCAACCCAAAGGCTGTGTTCACGATCTTCCGCAAACGAAAGCACATTATTATCAGTAAGGCCGCCTGAGCTCATGAAGCTCGTCCATGCACCGTCCGTGAATCGATTGATCCCCTTTTGTGTTCCGACCCAGAGGTTACCGTCACTGTCTTCGCAGATGGCCAGGATTCGATCATTGGTAAGGACATTCGCTGTCGTATAGGTCGTCGCTTTACCGTCCATGAATTGCGCCAATCCACCATACGTCCCGACCCACATATTCCCTTCTCGATCTCCAAGGACGTTCAAGACGGAAAGGTATGGTAACCCTTCTCTCAACGGAGTTACGCTCGGGTTTGTCGAGCCGTCATCAGGAAAGATTCGGATTCCATCCACAGTGCCAACCCAGATTCGATCCTGCGGATCCTCTGCAATACCGTTAATAAAATTCTGATCTAGGACTATTTGGCTGAATTTCCCATCCTTGAACAAAAAAAGGCCGTTGTTCAGAGCTATAAGAAGGTGCCCGGCCCGAGTTTCAAAGAAGCCACGCACATGTGCGTTATAGAGACCATTCCTCGCATCATAGCTTAACATTCTTCCATCTTTGAAAACTCTCAGACCAACAGATACTGTCCCGACCAAGAGACTACCGTCACGCGTTTGGTACAATGAGGTGATCGGTTCGTGGGTATTGCTGTCCTGAGAATCGACGCTGACTTCGGTAAAAGTGACGCCGTCAAAACGGAACAGACCAGCCGAGGTGCCGAGCCAGATATACCCATCGCGTGTTTGAAGGATTGCATTCACTCCGTTTACGGGGAGGCCACTCTGGAATGTCCAAACGTTGTGCACATACTGAGTAATGGATTTGTGACGGTCAAGAGCGAGAGCAGAATATGCTCCGGCTAACAAAACCATCAACGACAGTCCAAAGGACCAAATTTGCTTGTTCACAATTCTTACAATCCAAATCACATTTCTAAAAATCCTCCGGCCATCGCCAATTAATATATCGACATATTTCGGGAAAAGTAAAGGCAGGGTTTTGACAGCGTTCTTTTTGCCTATTCTTCGTATTTAATCCGCCGGAAGTTTATGATAGAGCTAGATATTGAATATGGCGTAATATATAATGACCAACGAGACTAGATTTTTTGCGAAATGAGATTCTTTGAGCAGTCTCATGGAGGAAGTGAGACGGTCTATCAGGCATTGATTCCACGATTTAGCCTTGAGAGGCGACATCCTCCGGCCCATCCATCATCTACATGAACCAAAGATCCTAGGCTAACTTTCTCCCTTTTCCCCTTTTCCAATTGATAAATCCGGATATAGTTTGGCAACACAGTCAGGGCAAATGCCGTGCGAGAATTGCACGTCCGCGTGAGTCTGGATATACTTTTCCAAAATCTCCCAATACCCTTCGTCATCACGTATCTTTTTGCAGTTAGAGCAAATTGGTATCAAACCACCCAGAGTTTTGATGCGGGCAAGCGCTTCCTGAATACGGTCATTAAGTTCTTTTTCTTTCTTCAACAATTGCCAAACACGTAATCGGTAAACTGCAAATCCCGCTCCGACTACCAATACTGCAACAAGGATATAGAACCAGTACGTTTCGTAGAAATGGGGTTTGAGCACGAACCGGAAATCCGCTCTTGCAGTGTTCCAAACTCCATCGTTGTTGCATCCGATTACCTGGAAGTCATAGTCTCCCGGAGGAAGATTTGTATAATAAGCTACCCGTCTGGTCCCGGCGTCCACCCAATCACGGTCGTAGCCTTTAAGCTTGTACTTGAACTTGACCCTCAAGGGAACTTTGAAACTCAAACCGGTATAATGGAACTCCAACTTGTCTGTCCCGGCAGAAAACGCCGCGAATCTGTTCATCGGCACTTTGCGTTGGTCAGCGTTAACCTCTTCAATTAACACGGGCGGGGGAAGGTCGTTATTCCGGAATTCTCCTGGAGTGATCACCATGGCTCCCTTCTCAGTGGCAAACCAAATATTTCCATCGTACGCCTTCAAGCCGGATGGATATCCCCGGTTAAAAGATGGGTTAGCTTTAACACCATCTGCAGATGAATAAACTATCGAATGTATCTTTTGAATCTTGCCAGCGGCAAAATCTTCGAGCTCCTGACGTTTGACGTACCCGATCCCCTTGCCGCTGCTCAACCAAATATCGCCACGATCATCTCCGACGACACAATCGATTTCGTTGGAGAACAGTCCGACTTCTGTATCAAAAAAGGTGAACTTCCCGTCTTTGAAGAGAATAAGTCCACCACCCGCTGAGCTGATCCAAAGTCCTCCTTGCGGATCGTCGTAGAACGAGGAAATCCAATCGCTGGCCACTGCCTCTTGTTCCGTAAAAGCAGAGAGGACTCCATTTTGTATCCTTGCTAAACCATCGCCCCTGCCTATCCACATTGTGCCATCTCTTTGAGGAAGAAGGCATACGATGTAATCATCCTTAGGGTATTCCTTCCCATCCTTTAGCAGATACGGTACAGCATGTCCGTCGATTAACCTGAAAAGCCCGGAGTGGTCTACATAGAATATTAAACTCTTATCGTCTTCCGTAATCGCAGATATCCACTTCTGCGGGATACCGGCATTAGCGTCGTATGTCTTGAGTTTGCCATTCTTGAAATTTGCTATTATCCCGGTCTCGCCGCTCCAAACGCTGCCGTCTTGCGATGCGAAAGACATACCGCCCGGAATATTGAGGTTAGTGTACTTAGTAAACTTGCCGTCTCTCAGTTGAGTTATTACCGTGGACTGGTCACTGAAGAAATAGATACTACTGTCAGGTGTTTGAACAATCGTCGAGACATGATTATCAGCCATTCCATCATTCGTCGTATACGTGACAATATTCGGATCCTCGAATTGATTCAGACCGTCGGATGTACCGACCCAAAGGCTGTGCTCACTATCTTCAATGAATGACAACACTTCATTGTCCGTGAGACCATCAGAGCTTGTGAAATTAGTCCACACGCCGCCTGCAAAGCGATTAATACCTTTCTCCGTCCCAACCCAGATGTTTCCATCGCGGTCCTCAAAGATAGTCAGACAGCGGTCATTGGAGAGACCATTCCCCGACGAATAAGTTGTCATCTTTCCACCGCTGAATTTCGCAACTCCACCATATGTTCCAACCCACATATTACCTTCTCGATCTCCAAAGATGTCAAGAACGGAAGGATAAGGGAGTCCTTTTTTTATCTTGACAACAGTTGGATTTGTCGAGCCATTATCGTCAAAGATCCTGACGCCGTCTGGTGAACCAACCCATATCCTGTTTTGTGAGTCTTCTGCTATGCCGTTAATATAATTCTGGTCCAGATTTATCTGATCGAACTTCCCATTCTCAAACAAGAATAATCCAATGTTGGATGCAACGTAGAAGTGTCCAGCGCGACTTTCCAAAAAGCCGCGGATACCGGTGTTATAGAAACCGTCCTTCGAATCATACTTCAGCACCTGTCCACTCTTGAGCACTCTCAGCCCGTTGGATCTCGTCCCAATCCACAGACTTCCGTCGTTCGTTTCGTACAATCTGTTGATCGTCTCATGGGCTTCGTCATTCTCCGGATTTGTACTTATCTCGGTAAAGCTGACTCCGTCAAAGCGGTACAACCCCGCCGAAGTAGCGAGCCAAATATATCCATCGCGCGTTTGAACGACATCGTTTACTACGTCGGCGGGAAGTCCGCTCTGGAATGTCCAAGTGTTATGGACATATTCAGGTATGGAACGGTGTGGGTCGAGGGCAAGGGCTGAAGAGATACCAACGAATGAAATCAACAAGAACATACCAAAGGACAAAGCAGGTTTTGCCATGGAACTCATAGCCTTGACTAAGCTCTTACTTATTTTGCAATTCATTACTTGTCGAAAAATTTATGCGGGACTTCAGCACGTACATCTAACTTTCTCATCTAATTAATCTCAGAACTCGTTTGAGACCATGGAAGTTGAAGAGCCAACAAGCACATGATGCAAAGAGTTGGAAATGATCGGCCACAAATAAAATTTTCGTCGTCTTGGTCCAGCATTTCATTTGATAGTAGCGCTAACGGGAGTTGAACCCGTGTTTTCGCCTTGAGAGGGCGACGTCCTGGGCCACTAGACGATAGCGCCGTGGAAATCTTGAATTGTAAATTCTCAACTTTAGATTCAAACACAGTCTGACAATTCAAAATCTAAAATTCACAATTTAAAATTTTAAGAATGCTGCCCGGCTAGGGCTCGAACCTAGACTTTTCTGATCCAGAGTCAGACGTGTTGCCAATTACACCACCGGGCAATTTAGGGCACTTACAATTCTGGAAACGCGAGAATAGAATTTAATTCTTGTAAACCAATTTCCAAAGGGCTCTAATGAGAAGACAGCGACTTATTTATGCCTGTAACCTTCCAAAGATTATGAGGTTATGACTCTCATACCTCCGCAAGGTCACTCAAAGCATGGTTTCTTCGCTTTTGCAAATCTAGGCGTACAAGCAGCTTTGACGCTCAAGTCGGATCGCTACGACTTTTTAAGATTTCGTTGCACAAGCTGGCGGGTGCCCGGCACATTTCGCGCTATCTTGCATCATGTTTCACGGGCATTAACCAAAAAGTTAAATCCGTGTAATTAGTTTCGCCGAAGATACCACCAGGTATTACCACCCACGGAGAAAAATGTTTGGATAGCCCCATGATGAATGATCTTATCTGACTCTTTTGAAAATTTCACAGTTAGTGCAGACAGTATGTTTCACATCCCCGTCATATCTTGCTTCGTTAAACAAGCTCCGTGAATACTGGTATTTGTCGTTGTACCAGATCTCTTCAAAGGATTCTTTTGTCAAATCCCCCCAGACATTTTCTTTGCTTGTAACCCAGCAACAAGGAGCAACTTTTCCATCAGGATTAATAACGGCAGAAGTAAAAAGCTGGTTGCATGGCTTATTATTTATTGGAAGTCTATTCCCGTTTTTATAATAATCCAGTATGAATGTTTCGTTTTGAGGAAGCCATTGTTTTTTTCGTTCCTCAAGAGTTCCATCAAATGTCAAATCAGGGATGTCATCCGCTAACCCCATTTTGTCAAAAGTAATTTCGATGCCCAATTCTTTGGCTAAGTTCTTCGCATAACCGATTTCATGTTCGTTAAATTTATTCACGATAAACTTCCAAACAATTTTTGGATCTCTTCGCTTCAGTCTCCGCTTTGCGTCGACGGTCTCCCTAATATTATTTATCACCCAATCGAACCGACCTTTGACTCTGTACTTTTCGTACGTTTCCTGGGAAGCTCCGTCTGCCGAAATTACCAATTGATGCAAACCTGAATTAATCAATTCATCGAAAAACTCCGGCTTCTGCTTAAAGCTGAAGTTTGTATGTATGACCGTATAGATATTTCGCGAGACGGATTCTTTTACTATGCGCAACGTTTCATGGTACAGAAGGGGTTCACCCCAATTGAATAATATGACGACCTTTAGAGAGGGAATCTTGTCTAAAATCATACTGAAAGTTTCAAAAGACATTTTTCCCTTTTCGTAATCTTGCGTCTTCGATGCACACAGAGGACAATCAAGATTACAGATATTTATCGGATCAATAGTTACAGCAATTGGAAGGCGAGGCCTCAGACTATTCGAATTGAATCTATACTTGAGCCACTCAGCAATCTTGTTTTGCAGATTTACCGGGATTCTTTGCCAGAGAGAAAGGTAAGCCTCAAATAGTAATCGGTTCATATTATTAGTCTAACACGGATTCGGCGTGAAGATTCCAAAATTCCGATTTTCAGCTTCCCGATTTGCCCAGGTATCGTTATTCAATAATTGTAATAATTATTACCTGACGGGTTTCCATTCTTTATAGAAGGGTTTTTTCCAAAACCACGAACCTGCGCTTGTCAAGGTCCACGCCATGATCGTTTTGAAATAACCCCACGACCAATATCGGCGAGGAGATTCATACACCGTCACAGCCCACGTGAACAAGACTTTTCCGCGCTTTCTAATTCTAGCAAAAAGCTCGAAATCCTCTCCCGCAATAATTTCTTCTTTGTAACCCCCAACGTTTTCGTAGACCTCTCTTCTAATCATTTGGCACTCTCCCCTCGCGCTTCCAAGGCCGATAGAGTTCAGGAAAAAGAAATATGTGTTCCAGACAATGCTAAAACATTTGTCTCTAAATCTCTCCAGCTCAGGTGTACATTTGATAGGACACGTCATCGCAACGTAATCACGAGGAACAAACCTTTCCCCTGCCACCGTCAAAAATACTTCTATGTTAATTCGGACGTCCGCATTGATAAAAATTATATAATCTCCACGCGAATGTTTCGCTCCCCTTGATCTGCAGGCAGCTATCGATTTTGTTTTGCCCTCTTCATGACAAACAACTTTATCGCTCAGTCGACGGGCAATTTCAAGTGTACCATCGCCGCTGCCGTTGTCCGACACGATAACTTCATAATCGAATTTCGATTTAAGGGACGGATTACTAAGTGATTCAAGAAGTCCGGGCAGAAGTTTTTCCTCGTTCAGCGTCGGGATTATTATCGAGTATTTCATGTTTAAGATTCCTTGTGAAACTTCCGCAAAAAATCACCTGTCACTTTGAATTCGTCCTGTGCGAAATCGATGATTACACGATTTTTGTTGCCAGCACCAATCACTTTAAGCAGTGTTTATGATTTTGTTAGATGTTTCGGGTTAATTAGATGCTTACTCCGTTAAAAGTCCGTCGAAGCCGTTATGTAAAGGAATTGATCGGAGAAAGTCTTTGATAAATAGATCTTATCAACTGATTGAAAAGAGTAACTTATGTCTAGAAAATATTGCCTGATTGGTTCAATTCGAGTCGAGATAGTGAAGATATCGTGGTTGACACGAGCTCCCATCAAAAAATTATTCACGTAGGCGAAATCTAGATCGCCGCGATTAACGTCCCCGCCATAGTTTCTTATGATTGGTACCTCGTCATCAAACGTCAGGTTTCCATTGGCGTCCAAGAATCCCTCCCCAGAGCGCTGATGTTTATACAAGAAATTAATCGTGACGCGATTGGTCAGGTAGTAATTCAGTTCAAGTGCAATTTCGTCTGAGTTGGGAGGCAATGCAGTTCCGAGGCTGATTCCCCAGTTAGTATAATTGCTCGAGTTTGACCGGTGCGAATAAACAAACGGATCGAGAAGTGTGTATTCAAGCGTCGCGGTCAGATCGTTTATTCCAAAGGGCTCCGAATAAATCATTCCGGCTTGATACCCAAATTTATTATCGTTGCCAGCTGGACTTTTCTTGTCGCCTAACGTGCTGAGATTAAGATCATCGATCAGCAATGAGAACTGCACTGCTAGGCTTCTGTGGGGCTTCACTTCAAAGTCGAATCCCATCAAAGAATTATTTTTTGAATCAGTGTTGCCACCAGTACTTAAATTTGCCGACTGGAGAACGCTTATGGGATTAAGATACGTAAACGTGATTGACTCGTCACTGAGAATGACACTTTCATAAAGTCCAAAACGGAAAGAAGGTGACAACTCGATATCAAGACGATGACCTACTATATTTTTCGTCGTCAACGGAGTCCCCAGTGAATCTCCCTGAAGGTTTCCGTAGAAGAAAGAATACCGGAAGAATTTGTATTTCAGGTCCAGCCTTGCAAAATCAAACGGAGGAATATTGTCTGAAATGAAGAGTTTGTCGATATAACCATTTCCCATTTCAAAATTATCTCTGCCAAAAGTGAGGGCGACGGAATGATTGTCGGATTCATAACGCAAGTACCCGCGATTAAATGCGGTAATATATTTTTGGCCGACAAACTTGTAAGATGCCGCCAGTATCGGATCGTAACCGGCAGCAACCTGGCGCGCGTATTGATCTCCGGTCAGCGATTGACCTTCGGTGACTTGCACGTCGAATGCGATGTTATTATACAACGTACCTCTGAGTCGCGGGCCGATTTCTTCCATCGACAAGTGCGCGTTTGGAAAACTCTCGGTGTTGAAATCTCTGTATGATAAAGATCCGATGCCGTCCAAAAATAGCGAAAAATTTTCATCAGTATATGAGACTAAATATTTCTGCTCTTCGTCATTGAAGATATTCAGCAATCCACCGGGCAGATTCGACAGCAGCGAAAACGATTTGTCATTGTTCTTGTCAATATCATAGCTGAATTCGACTTCCAAATCGTTAAGAATCCTATTTTCGGTATTGCTCAGTTTGCTTTTTAATGAATCAATTTCCTTTAAATATGATGCTACCGCTCCCCTGCTTATTGGAATGCTTGCACTGTTGTAGTCTATTATTCCTCTAAGACTCAAGCTTTCCAAAAATGGATATATTTTATGATCGACGGGAACCAGCTCGGTTTGTCCATTCGATACCGTGGGGAATATAATTGCAGAGACTAGTACGATTTTTAAGAATCCACGGGGAAAAATCTTCATACCATAATCCTTTTGGTTATGCCAATTCCTTTGATGACTAAAGTCAACTTAACGGTTCCGATTGCCCAGATCGAAAATGAGACGCGCGCTCTTTCTGCGGAAGCATCTCGTCCGAGGCCCCAAACTTCATTTGGCAATCTCAGCTCGGAGCGAATATTCCTTCTGCCGTTTCTTCTCCAGGAAACGTCCTTGCGTAAAATGATGAAAGACCATGTCTGGATGACGATAAGCCATCTTCGCCAAAGCCTTAACAAAGAGAATAGGGTACCTCTTGAGCACTTTTATGTAAACCCCGCCGTCAGTAAAAGTCTTATGATTAATTGAATCAATCACCCTGAACAATTCATATGAGCTGAGGTGATCGGTTCTGATGTTTACGTTAACGCAATCATAAACGGAGTAGTCGTGTAGGTTGGTTATGTAATTCCCTTTTAACAGCTCCTCTCGGAGTGCTGTACCAGGATATGGTGTGAGCGTAAAGAATATCGCCATGTCCAACCCCAATTTCTTTGTGTATTCGTAAGTCTGCCAAAGACTCTCTTTGTCATCGGAGGGATTACCGACTATGAAGCCGCCGATGGCGAAAATGCCATTCCTCTGGAGTGCCCTTACAACAACCCCTGTCTCGCCTGTCTCAAATTGATTGTCCTTGCTGAAAAATTTCAGCGCTTCATCGGTATCACTCTCGATTCCGAGAAAAACCCACTCAAATCCTGCTTTCCTTGCTAATTCTGTCAAATAGATATTTCTACTAAATCCCTGCACACTCGCCTGAGTGAGATATTTTATTTTGTTCAATCCACGATCTATTATTCCATTACATAGTTCCTCGAAATGATTCCTGTTGAGGACAATGTTGTCATCAGAAAAAAAGACGGCTTTTGCACCATGGTTCTTGGCATCCTGTATATCGTCTAATATTCTTTCGATGCTGAACATCCTAAACGTTCGGCCGTACATTTTCGTTATCGTGCAATAATTACATGTAAAAGTGCAGCCTCTTGAAGTCTCAACCACATCACCCTGGTAGCCGAAAATTCTGAAGGCTTTATTTTTTATCACCCTGGAATCTCTGCTTGGCATCTTGAGTTCATCGAGATTAGCCAGCTCGCAGAGAGGGTTGTGAACAATCTTTCCATCTTTCTTGAACGAAACCCCCGGGACATCGTCATAACTGCCACCGCTATACATTGCTTCAGTAAGTTTCCTGAAAGGTACTTCCCCTTCTCCGCGAACAACAAAATCGAAATAGTCCATATCCTCGCTTTGGAGAACTTCCTCGTAGTTTACCGTGGCATGGTAGCCGCCCAAAACGGTTTTTACATTTGGGTTGATGCTCTTCGCGATTCTTGCAAGCTCAAGCATCTCGGGATATTGGAACACCATAGAACTAAAACCAATCACGTCAAAATGATTTTTCTTTATGTATTCCTTGAAGTACGATTTTGCTTTGAACTGTACAGCTACTAGATCGAGCAACTTGACATTACAGGTCTCATGATTCACGTTTGCCGCGATCGAAGAAATCCCACCATTTGGGAGAGTCATTAAGAATGTCCCGTATCCTGTTACCTTAGAACTTGCAACTAATAGACAGTTTATCATATGATCCTCTCCTCTATATCATAGGTTGCAGTTATTTTTTCCCGACAATATAATGAAAATCAGATTGAAGCCACAACCTCCGCCAGCGTCTAGGGGGCAAATATCAAAACGACAGTATCGATTTTCACGTTGTTTGCGGATTGTTTTGTCCCCTTTTAGACGGATAGATCCAATGACAGGCTCTTTCAAACGGGTTGCTCATGTGTCAGGCAATGCAAAGTGCCAAGTCCCCAGACAAGATCGCGGGCGTGTATCCCGATAACCGGCCGATCATTGATCAGTTCGGAAATGATCCCGATAGCGGTTGCGTCATTGGGATCGTTAAACGTCGGAACTAAGACGGCAGCATTAGAGCTGTAAAAGTTCGCATAACTTGCAGGAAGTCTTTGCCCTTTAAATATCACCGGCTCTGGCATAGGAAGGAAACCGACCTCAGGCTTTGCACCGTCTTCTAACTTGAAATCCCCTATGCGTTCCTTGTTCTCTTGAAGTGTTCGATAATTTTCGTCCCTAGGATTTCCCTCCTGAACAAGAAGAAGGGTTTTCGAATTCACAAACCTGCAAAGATCGTCGACGTGTCCATGCGTGTCGTCCCCTGCAATCCCTTTTCCAAGCCAGAGAACGTTTGTCATCCCTAGATAGCCTTTAAAGATTTCCTCATAATCCATTTTCGTAAAACCGGGATTCCTTGTCTGAGTCTTGCCATCTAATAAACATTCTTCTGTCGTTATCAATGTTCCGTTGCCGTTCGTGTCGATCGCCCCGCCTTCGAGAACGACATGTGTGCCATTATGCACTGGAATAAAACACTTCAAGCCAATTTCCCCGGAAATGAATTCGGGCAGTTTCCGATCTTTTTTGTAATCCGAATATTTAGCCCAGCCGTTGAACTTGAAATTCACCTGTGCAATTCCATCTTGATTTTTTATGAACATTGGTCCGGAATCTCGCGTCCATCCGCGGTCGTTTTTCAAAATAAGAAACTCAACGTTCATCAAACCGAGATTGGAAAATTTTAGAATGGCGCGAGCTTGCATCTTCATTTCTTTGGACTCGACTATTACTCTTACCTTCTCTCCCTGCGAAATTCTTCTCACGATTTCCGCATACACCCATGGTATGGGCGAAAATTTCCCCGGCCAGTCTGACTTATTATGGGGCCAGCCGAGCCATGTTGCTTCATGCTTCTCCCACTCGGCGGGAAGGCGGTAACCAAGTTGGTAGGGTAAGACCTTTGAATCGCGAGTTTCGAAGTTTGAATTCCGAATTTTGAATCAGCTCCCTAAGAATCTCTCTTTGATTCCATCATATGCGTCAATTCTTCTGTCTCTAAGGAAAGGCCAGTTTTGTCTGACATATTCGATCCGGTCCAAACTAATTTCAGCCAGGAGAATTTCTTCCTTGTCGACGGATGCTTGTGCGATTATTACGCCCTGAGGGTCTGCTATGAAAGATTGTCCCCAGAATTCTATTCCCGCACTCTTGTCGTTTGGCTTCTCCAATCCCACACGATTCACTGCCGCGACATAAATTCCATTAGCCACCGCGTGTCCGCGCTGAACTGTCTGCCACGACTCGAACTGCGCTTTGCCATGTTCGGCTTTTTCATGAGGATGCCACCCGATAGCCGTCGGATAAAACAAAATGCTCGCTCCTTTGAGAGCAGTCAGTCTTGCGGCTTCGGGATACCACTGGTCCCAACAAATAAGCGTGCCTATGCTGGCATATTTCGTTTTGAACGAAATAAATCCCAGATCGCCCGGCGCAAAATAATACTTCTCATAGAACGCCGGATCGTCAGGGATGTGCATCTTTCTGTAAATGCCGACTTCCTTCCCATCAGCGTCGATAATCACTGCGGAGTTGTGATACACTCCGGCTGCTCGTTTCTCAAAAACCGGGACGATCACTGCCACCTTGTTTTTCTTCGCTATCATGGAAATTGCCTCTGTTGATGGACCAGGGACAGTCTCCGCTAATTTGAAATTTGAAATATCCTCGCTTTGGCAAAAATATTGCGACCTGAACAGTTCCGGCAAACAAATAATCTCCGCTCCGCTCTTTGCGGCTTTCTGTATCCATGATATGGCTTTCTTCAGATTTTCATCCGGGTTTTTACCGACAGCCATTTGCAAGAGACCAACTCTAAATAAGGTGGGCGGTTCGAATTTTATTCCTTTTTGTTTCATTGGAAAACTGGTTTCTGATCCATTAAACTCAGGTTAAAATAATAAAAGTCAGCTGATAATCTAGAAGCTTTATCCCGCAGAAATTAACCATTCGAATTCAAAAAGCGACATTCGGGTTTTAAGCGGTTTCATTAGATCTTTTGCCTAAATGCCAACGCTTCTTCCCTGCCTGTTATGGTGATATCGAGGTCTCGCAATATTCCGCCACTTATATCGTATATCCAGCCATGCACATTCAATTCTTGTTTGTCTTTCCAGGCGCTCTGCACGAACGTTGTCTGAGAGACATTCCAGACCTGTTCCATGACGTTTAACTCAGAAAGGAGGTTAAAGCGAAGATTCTCATCAACCATGGCATCCAGTTCTATTTTGTGATGGACATAAATGTCACTTATGTGCCGGAGCCAGCTGGCTAAGACGCCATTTCCCGTTTCTTCCAATGCGGCTCTAATTCCACCACAACCATAGTGTCCACAGACAATAATATCTTTTACGTTCAGCACCTCAACGGCAAATTGTATCACTGAAAGACAGTTGGAATCCGTGTGCACCACAATGTTTGCAATATTTCTATGAACAAATATTTCACCCGGCTGGAGATCGACGACCACATTTGCCGGAACGCGGCTGTCGGAGCAGCCTATCCAGAGATATTTTGGAGCCTGCTGATTCGCCAGCCTCAAGAAAAATTCCGGATCTCTCGCCTTCATCCGCTCTGCCCACTGTTTATTACGTTCAAATAGGTAATTCAATGTCCTCATACTACAGCGTCAATTCTCCAATTGAAGTTTGCAATTTGCCGAACTCTATGTTGAATTCAGGTCGGCTTTTCTGGTCAGCCGCCATTGATGGCAGCCTTTGTTGCCGCATCAAGAATCTTCCAGATATGATCGATCCATTTCAAATGTTCAGGCTTCATTAATACGGAGCGCAAGCACGTTATCGTGTCGCGGTCCATTTCTATTTGTGATTTAAAAAAATCCGCCGGTAATTCAGCCAAAGCGAGATGGAGATTTCGTTTTGCGGCTTCATTGAATATCACCCGCGAAAGCTCTGACGCTTCGCTTGCTTTTTCAGCCGAAGGCGCCCAGACCACGATGTCGAGCTCTGGTGGAACAGTGGTTATAAATCTGTAATCGGTCGTGAGTCTCTGGAACAATCTCAGCGCTGCTTCCCGCCCTGCACAAAGTGATTTCGCAAACTCTCCATCTTTGATAAGCGGCAACAACCTTTGTGTTGCCCATAGCGCAACTGCCGACGCTCCGGCGCGCGAGCATTCCAGACTTATCTCGCCAAGGTGTAATTCTTTCGATGTGAAATACGTGTAAGGTGAATCGTGCTTGTAAAATCTTGCAGCCGCCGGATCGCGGAAGACCACGCAACCGCATCCGTAAGGCTGTAGACCATGCTTGTGAGGATCAATCACGATTGAATCAACCTCACCTAATTTGTCAAACGATGACATCGTCTCCGGATTCAAGTTGCCCGCTAGAATAAAGTATCCACCGTAAGCCGCATCGGCATGGAGACGGAAACCATACTGTGTCTTCAATTCAAAAAGTCGGGGGAGCGGATCCACCGCGCCGGTCGCCGTGGTACCGATAGTTGCGACGACTGTTCCTACATCACCCTTCGCCAACATTTCCTTCAAGGCGTCCATGTCCATCCTGCCATCATGGTCGCACTTGACTGCCTCGAATTTCAATCGGAGCACATCGCTTATTCGTGAATGAGTATAGTGAGCTTGTTCCGAAGCGACAATTTTTTTGCCGGGATCTATTTGACCGGCAATCCAGAGCGCCTCAAGGTTCGCCATCGTTCCACCGCCAGTAAGATGACCGACATGGGCCTTCCACCCGAACATGTTTGCGATTTCCGATACGGCTTCCTTTTCCATTGCTGAACTCGCCCGTCCGCCATCAAGCGCATGATTGTTGGGGTTGATCCACATTGCAAGCATGTATGCAAGCCTCGCTATCGGGTGGGGCGGTTTCAGCATTTGCCCTGCATAAAGGGGATGAAAATATGGATAATTATCCTCCATGCGTTCTGCGACCTCGTATAACACTTTTTCAAAAGTTCGTTTGCTCCTTATGTGGTTCGCGGCAGAAGGCAGCTGCGCAAATCCTTTTCCCATCCTGTCGATGGCCGAACGAAGAATATCGAGTGAATCCTTCTCGAAGATTCCCCGGCGTGGACGGACATTTTTGGTAGGCTCTTTCGGATGAGTCAATGTATTTCTTGATTTCAAATTTCTCTTCGTCTTATTCGGCAATCATTTCCCTCCGTCAATCTCTCATAATCTAAACATCTCTGGAAGACAATTTAAGATGAGAAAAGAAATGTCCCAAGGAATCTGCGACCCCTTAGAAGATCTACTGTGGAACGCTGACTCATACAATTGAAATAAAAGAAAAAGGCGCCGCCTGCTTTGAACTGTGGCTTGGTTGGTCTGGTCTCGTGGAGGTACTGAACTGAGCGGCGCTTTTACCCGCGTGGGCGGGATTTACCCTCTTCTGTTTACAAGATAGCGGGCAGACTTTAAGCTAATGTGAAGTTCTGTTTAAGATGAGAATAAATCCTAAGTTTAGGGACAAAGCGTCGGAGCAAATATGTCACAATGTGAACCCACAAACGAAATGAGTTTAGTCTTAAGGGTGCCTAAATGAGATTTACCGTTTACGCTATTTGATGCCTTTGGTACTTTGCGGCTTTGCACCTCTTCCACGCGTCTCCCTCCGGTAAATCAATCCATTCAGCCAGACGAGAATAATCGCAAGAAATCCTAATCCTACTAACCAGATAAAATGGAACCAGCCCCCGACAAGCATTACGAGAAATCCAATCGAGCGAACTGTGTCTGTCCCACGTCCCATATTTTTTTTTACATACTTCCCGAGCTTCGACTGTTTTTGTTTCTCGAAGTCCATCAACTTGAGCATGAAGAGCGAAATGACAAGCGGGGGAATGAAAGCAACCACAAGCCCTTCAATTATCAGATGAAGCCAGAGTAGGTAAACGGCCGCGAATGCGGCGATGACGTCGGTCGTCAACTTGAAGGGATGGATCTGGTGATAAAGACTCTTATCAATTATGTTCATGACGCAAGTTAAAATTCCGCCGGACAAAAATCACGTCCTGTGATGTTCGGCATCCCCATCCTGCTAGTGGGAAGGCTTAAAAGTCAAAAATGTCAATCACGACAATGGGATGAATCTTCACGGGTTTACGAATAAAACTCAAGCGTAGATTTCGCGTTTCAATTTCTCCCAATCTTTCTTTCGCATTCGCACTCTCAAATGGAGACTGTCAGGCCGCTCGTCTTCCTGAATGAATTCAGCGACAGATAGTATTTTTGCCAGCTTTTCAGATTGAGCCGGCTTGATGCGAAACGATTTCTCGATGATGTCGGATCTCATGAGGGCGAGCATTTTGTCTTTAAGCTCATTTAGATTTATATGTCGTTCTGCGGAGATCGCAACCGAATTACCGTCATACTCTTTCAGCAGACTTCTGACAATCGCGAAATCAACCACGCGATCCACTTTATTGAAGACCAAGACCGTCGGCTTCGTGGTACATCCGAGCTGATAAAGAGTCTCGTTGACAACCTCGATCTGCTCGCGGAAAGTCGGGCTTGAAACATCGACGACGTGCACGATGTAATCCGCAAACGCGACTTCCTCCAGTGTCGACTTGAATGAAGCGACCAAATCCGCTGGAAGTTTTCGAATGAACCCAACCGTGTCAACAAGCAGGCATGGTATCGAAGGAGAAAGAAAAACCTTTCTTGTAAACGCGTCGAGCGTTGCGAAGAGTTTATTTTCTGCAAACGCTTCGGCGCCGCTAAGCGCCTTCATTAGAGTAGATTTGCCCGCGTTCGTGTAGCCGACGACGGCAAACTTCGGTACGTCATTCCGTCTTGTGCGCCGCAGCTCACGCTGGCTCGAAATGGCATCGAGTTTTTCACGCAGCACCAATATCCGTTTCTTCGCGACACGCCTGTCGACCTCAATCTGTTTCTCGCCCGGCCCTCTTGTTCCGATAACGCCATACTGTTTGGAGAAATGCTGCCACTGTCCGGCGAGACGAGACATACCATATTTGAGCTGTGCCATCTCAACCTGCAGTTTTGCTTCGCGTGTCCTGGCTCGCAAGGCAAAAATATCAAGTATGAGTCCACTTCGATCAAGAACGCGTCTGTCAATTATCTCTTCGAGGTTTCTAATTTGCACACCTGACAAGTCGTCGTCGAAGATAACAAGGCTTACGTCTTCAGCATCGCAAACGCCTCGGATCTCCTCGACCTTTCCTTTCCCAATGAAGTATGCTGGATCCGGAGATTGTCTTTCCTGAAAAATTCTTCTAACAACTTTAGCACCCGCCGTATCCGCCAGAAGAATCAGTTCATCGAGGAATTCTTCGACCCGCCCATGCTCACCATTTCTGAATACCACCCCCACGACAAGCGCTCGATCCTGATTAGTATTTGTCGAAATCAATTCCGATTCTCACACCTCATTTCTGAACATAACACAAAATAATTTAAGCAGTTCCGCTGAAAGTTTTCATCTTTGACACGAAGATTTCCAGGATTAAGAACAATAATGCCGCACCAGCAAAGAAAGAAGAAAGATCTTGCCCTCGTCGCAATCTCTCAATTTCACCCATGGTGTTTTTGCCTGCATTCAATAAAAAGACATTTCCATTGTTGAATCCCAAACGTGCGGCGAAGTCGATCACTTCGGGACGTGAAGCTTGGGAAAGGTTGGATTCGCGCGGATCAATATTTGTGGAAATATCACAGAGGGTCGATCCATCAACTATTGAATAATTCCCCAACTCATCAAGACCAGTCAGAGCGAACCTACCTGTCCCACCGACGTAGGTGGGGACAGCTTCAGATTTGCTTCCATCAGGTGCAAGCAACGTTGCGTTCTTAATTCCTCCTGATGAGAACGTGTAGTCCGCCTCTTCGCCGGCATAGATCTGGATTGGCTTGTGCTTGACGGCAGCAGAATAAAACAAAGCACGCTGAATTACCACCGGAAATAAAGGGGACATTACAAAATTTGATGACGAACTATCCGCAGGCGATGCGACAACGAATGTAAATCCACTTCCTACTTCCCTGCTCAGGAGAAATGGTGCAGAGGAAGTACTCATAAGGATATGGGCGAACGGACTCGCCTCTATCTGTACCATCTTGAAGATTTTTGTCGTAAGTTGGCTTTTCATTTGATCTGCGCTCTCTTTTGCAGAAAACATCCCTTCGAAAAAATCATCGCCGGCATCAATTTTATCAACGGTAAGAAAATTTCCGCCGGTAGAAGAGAACACGCCCGACATTCTTCCGATGTTCACTTCGCTGAGTAATCGGTCAAAGCCATTCGTCTGGTTTAATGACGGCCCAAAGAGAACAACGCCGCCACCGTCTCTGACAAATCGGGCCAACCTTCCTTCAAAACTTTGGCCTGATGAAGAACCATCTTGCAGGGATGGATACTCTTCGACCACGACGACATCGACATTTGACAGGTCATTATAAACAAGCCGATCGGGCGAGACAACTTTTGCGACGATGGCTGCCGAGCTATCTCCGCCGGAGACGGCATTCACGCCACCGAGGACAAAGTCGTTTTCTTGTTTAGAGGTTACGACGACGGCGTTCAATTTCCTGATTACAAAAAAGGAAAAATAGAACCCGTTATCTTGCTGGATGGAATTATCATCGACTTCAACGATCCCTTTATGAAATCCCCCATCAGCAACGTTGAATGCAAGGCCGACATTGCGCGAGCTCCCAGCGGGTAAGTCGGAGGTGGCTTGAGCAACTTTCCGGCCATCAAGATACAGGCTAACCACGACGCCATCTTTCTCTGTACCACCATTATTGACAACAGTTGCTCGAATTTCCGACGGTGTATTGATCTCCACGACCGGGTCGGAGAGTTTCACATTTGAAATCGATTGGTTGTCATTCGAAGCCTCGCTGGTCTGAAGAATAAATAACCGGATATCTCCGTGTTTCAACGAAGTAATTATAGAGGTCCCGTTTCCGTTTGCAACACCGATATCGAGCTCACTCCGCTGTAAATCACCTAAGAGGTAAATCTCCTTATTGACATAATTCGATTGCTCCAGTTTCTTCACGGCAGCTTGGATTGCAGACGCATAAGATACCCTGACGTTCGTCGGTTCAGATCTAGAAACAAGCGGCAATAAAGAACGCGGATTAATTGTTGAATACACTTGCGAAGTGTCGTTGAATCCAGAGTGACCAAGCTGCGACAAAAAAATCAGACTTACATTGTCACCGACACTGGAATTATCTATCAAGCTTGAAGCGAGAGTTTTCAACTGAGAAAATATCTCGCCATATTCATTCCTTCCTGTGGTCGAAGGAGTATCGTCAATAATGAACACCGCGGCTGTCTTAGAATTACTGATGCCGATTCCTTTCAAAGCCGGCCGCGCAAATGCCAATACGAGAAAAGCTATGGCAAGTGAACGAAGAAGTAATAGGAGATAATCTCTCAACTTTACTCTTTTGGCAGAGGCGTGCTGGATCTCTTTCAGGAATCTTATAGAAGAAAATTCAATCGTTCGAAGTTTTTTCAGCTGGAGCAGATGAATAAGGATTGGCACTCCGGCTGCGACGAGGCCAAAGAGTACGACCGGATTGAGAAACGTCATGCCCTGCGATCTGAATCGGTACGCTGTTTCCAGGGGATGTCTTTGACACCCGCAATTTTGTTGAGGTACCTTGCGAGCACGAACAATAAATCGGAAAGTCGATTCAGAAAAATTAGAGCTTCTTCAGAAGCCTCACCCTTTTTCCGAAGAGCAAAGACCAACCGCTCAGCACGCCGACAAACTGTTCGGGCACTGTGTAGAAACGAAGCTGCCTTCGAACCGCCCGGAAGGATGAAAGAGTTCAAAGGTGCCATTTTCCCTTCGAAGTCGTCAATGATTCCTTCAAGGGTTATGTAGTCCTTTGTCACTATTCTTCTGGTCGCCGGACTGTTAACGTCAGACCGGAGTCGCCAAGTCAGCTCCAAGAACGAAAAGCTGATTTTGGATTTCACTCAGAACAAGGTCGAGTATTTTGTTCTCGTTAAACGAACGAGCTGTTCCGATAACGGAATTCAATTCATCTACAGTTCCATAAGCTTCGATCCTTGGATCGTCTTTCGGTACTCGCTTGCCGCCAAAGAGGGCGGTCTCACCCTTGTCACCGGTTTTTGTGTAGATCTTCAAAGCGCAACCAACCTTTCAAGTTCAATTGAAAGTTCCATTAGGACATTTGCCCTGGGCTGTTCATCTGCAGCCGAAAACGCTCGTGCCATATTACGGCAGGTTCTGGCCAGGATTTCAATATCCGAAGAGTCCTTTAGAAAGCGGGGCTCAAACGAAAATCCCATATCGCTTATGAACTCCTCTGCGTCCTTCCGCGACATGAGCCTGCCTCCATTGAAAACATCCACAAAAATTTCTTTACCTTCAAGGACAAACTTCACGAGGAAATGGGCCGGCGCACTGACGCCGAACACCGGCAAATTGAGTCTCCTTCCAACCAGCAAATATATGACTCCGAGGGAAATTGGAATTCCGCGGCGCGTTTCAATGACTCGATGAAGAATACTATTGTCGGGATTGTAATAGTCTTTTGAATTGCCGGTAAAGCCCATTTCATTCAGAAAAAATTCGTTAACCTGATGGACAATCTCATAAGGGTCTTCAACGGTGGCTATTCGCATTCGAAGTTCATTTGCAAGTTCATTAAGACGGCTCTCAATGAGAACAAAATCTACTTCAGGATAAAGAGGTTTCGCAATCAAATACAGAGCTCTTTCGAGCGAGAAGTCGCGATGCGAGGCAAAATCTAGAAGCGAATCGTAATCTTTCTGAAGCTTGTCCAAGTATATTCTCGAAATAAGGTTTTCGATTCGCTTCCTGACATGCACTTCAGCATTCTCTTTCTCTTTTTCAAGAATTCGGACAATCTCATCTCCGCCGTCGATGATTTCCCTTTCCACCGCAGCTGAAATCTGCGGGTCTTCATCATCGAGCAGCTTGACCAGCGCCCGGACTTTGGACTCAAGTTCCTGTGTCATCTACCATGTCCTTTCAAGAAAAATCATAATTCTTCTTAAGACCAGCGGTTAATATTTTGAAAGCCGTTTCCGGGTCGTCGGCAAATGAGAACAACTTTAGATCTGAACGCGCAATCGCTCCAGCTTCCACAAGTGCTTCAAAGTTCAATATCTTCTTCCAGTATTCCGATCCATAAATTAAGACTGTCATCTTCTTTCTAATCTTTCCCGTCTGAAGTAGTGTCAGAACTTCCAACAACTCGTCGAGCGTCCCAAAACCGCCGGGGAAAATGACGAGCGCCTTGCACAAGTAGACGAACCAAAATTTCCGCATGAAGAAATAGTGAAATTCAAAATTCAGATCGGGTGATATGTATCGATTAGGGAACTGCTCATGAGGCAGACTGATATTCAAACCGATTGAGAGACCACCTGCCCGGATGGCCCCTTTGTTTGCCGCTTGCATTATGCCAGGTCCACCACCTGAACAAACGATAAATCTCTGTTCATTACCATTGCTCAACTTCTTAGACCATCTCGTAAGCATTTCGCTTAGTGTCATCGCATCTTCATAGTACCGAGACATTTCTATTTCAGCTTCAGCTTTTCTTAATTCATCCTGAAGTTTCCTGGTACGGCTGGAGTCGGATTTTCCGTTCAACGTTTCTCTAAGAGCCGACTCTGCACATTTTAATTTTTTTCTTGCTTCCTTCATGGATGTATTCCGAGCTGAGCCAAAGAACACGATTGTGTCTCTTATCCTCAGCCGCCTGAACCGGGAAAGAGGCTCCAAATACTCAGCAAGGATTCGAATTATCCGCGCATCTGGGCTGTTTAGAAAATCGGGATCCTTATAAGCTTTTTGCGGGACTTTGATTCGAGAAGTAGTAGATTTTTTCTTCGCCATTCAACTCCAATTCTTATTTGATTCTTGCATCTCTGCAATCGAGCCTCTTTCATAGCACTGCCCTTCCTCCATCTACGCCAAGGATCTGTCCGGTTACATAATCTGCGTGAGCAAGATAAAGGAGAGGCTCTTGTAATATCGTCAGCACCACCATAGCGCTTGAGCGGAATCTTGCCCTCGTCGATGTGCCGGATATTTCCAGATTCCTCACCGGGAATGATGATCGTTCCAGGTGCGATTGCATTCACTGTGATCTTTGGAGCGAGCGCCTTCGCCAACGCCTTTGTCAACATGATGACGCCGGCCTTCGCCACGTTGTAGGCAATGTGTTCCTGCCAGACCTGAAGCCCACCAAGGGAAGCGAAGTTAATTATCTTGCCGCGCTCCATGACTCTTGCCGCCGCACGAGCACAATAGAATTGTCCGGAAAGGTTTGTCGAGATAACCTCGCTCCATAGCTTGTCTGAAATATCTGTGAACTTTCTTGCCGGAGGAAATATCGCGGCATTGTTTACGACGAGATCGAGCCTTCCAAAATGGCTCATCGCCTGACGGAACATCTTATCTACTTGTGCGGAGCTCTTGATATCAGCCTTTATCGCGATCGCTTCAAGATCAAGTTTTTCAATCTCTTTAACTGTCGCGGCTGCTTCTCTCGCGGATCTTGAATAGTTGACGACAATATCCCATCCATCTTCCGCCAATGCGAGCGCCGATTTTCTTCCTAACCTCCTACCGCTGCCCGTTATGAGAGCAACTTTCCTTCCCCCGGGCATTCTCAATGTGTGAGCCATCTTAGGTTGTTCCTTTTTGGGCAAACATCGCGGATATCATCTCGCAGATAAGCTCCAGGTTTCTCGCATCGACTTCATTGAAAGAGTTATACTCGGTACTGTCTAAATCAAGAACGCCAAAGATCTCTCCATCCTTCAGAAGCGGGACTACAATTTCACTTTTTGAATCGGCATCACAAAAAATATGACCAGGGAATTCATAAACATTCGGAACAATGATTGTTCTTCTCTGCTCGGCAGCTGTTCCGCAGACTCCACTGCCGATTTTTATTCTGGTGCACGCAACTTTTCCTTGAAACGGGCCGACAATGAGTTCACTGCTTTTCATCAAATAAAAACCGACCCATGAGACGTACGGCAATACCTGCTTCAATGCCGCTGAAATGTTCGCAAGGTTCGCTACGATATCACCTTCGTCCGAAATCAGCGATTGCAACTGAGGAAGAAGATCTTCGTAGATTTCCGCGCGGTCATCCGCTGATGTGATTCTATTTTCTTCCATTGGCATTGCCACAGGTAATTAATTCAAACCAGAAAAGGAAGAGTCGACAACCCAGCCTCTATATTTTTTCCTTCAACTTTCACAAGATACGTCGCGCCAGGAACAACCTGTCGCATCGAAATGTAGGCAAGCGCAATTTCCTTCCCCAGACCCGGTGATTTGACCGAGCTCGTGATGAATCCAACTTCTGTCTCTGAGCCTGCCGGAGGCTGTCTTGCTTCGAATACTTTTGCTCCAGCGTGAACTTTCGATGCCGCCAGGAGGCCCACGAGTCTTTTTCTGACCTTATCGTACGTCTGTAGTCTTGCAATGACTTCCTGCCCGACGTAGCAGCCTTTACTGAAACTAACAGCCTCAAGGTTGTTCACCTCAAGTGGATTAACCTCCTCATTCAATTCCGTCGGATAAAGTGGAGTCCCTGTTTCAACTCGTAAAATCTCGAAAGTTTCAAGTCCTGCAGGCGCTGCACCATGATCTCTGGATTTACTGACGAGCAAATTCCAGACAGTCTCCACTTCACTCAGGTTGACTAAAAGAATAAATCCTTCGTCGAGAACCAGCTTCGTTCTCGATAGAAAAACTTCGCACGAACCGAGAAATGTCCTGATGAAATTGTTGAAAGGCATTTTGCTCAGATCCAGAAGTGATCTATGACTGGAATGGGCGATCTGTTTGAGGAAGTTCGCCGCAGACGGTCCTGCCACCAGAAACATCGGAAAGTCTGCAGTGACATCTTCGACATTTACATCTTCGGAGATTATGAATTTCTCAATCCATTTTCTTACATTTTGAGAATTGGAAGGGCTCGTCCTCAAAAGCAGACTCTCCTGCTGCATGTAAGCGGTGCAAAGATCGATCACTCTTCCCTTTTCAGTCGTGAGGAAGGTCTGTTTTCCCATCCCTGGACGCATCCCACTCAAATCATTTGTGGAAATTCTATTAAGGAGATCAACTGCGTCCTTGCCGGTGATCCTCAGTTTTCCGAAATGTGAAATATCAAAAAAAGCCGCGTAATGCCGAGCAGCAGAGTGTTCCTCTTCAACAGTGGTATATTTCTCCGGGATTGATGTACCATCAACCTGAACAACAGTGGCACCTAGCTTCCTGTGCAGTTCGGCCAATTTGCTATCGAACATTCATTTCTCCTCTAACTCTCTGCCTAAAATAAATATATTACTCTGGAGAGCTCGAATCAATGAAGCCGGAGGTAGACTGAGCCATGCCTTAATGTTGTCCAGTACTCGACTGAATAGGTTGGTCCGAAAATTTCAACAGCGACGTGACCACTATCTGCTCCTGCGCAATCTTCATGTTTTGTGAAACGGGCATGATATAAATAGTTTTTGTAGTTCCGTTCGGAAGGCTGACATTTACGCTTGGCTGAACCGGCTGCGGACCAGCAAACTCGAATTCTGGTTTGTAATATTTTGCAGCGTCGATATTTGTGATGTGAATCTTCTTGCCGAAAATTTTCGTGTAAACTTCAAACTCGGCTTTCAAGACTTTGATCGATATTCGATTTGTTTCCTGGTTGTATTTAACCTCGACATCGCCTGTTGCCACAGAACCGTACGAAAGTGGACCGGTCTTCACACTTGCGTCGGCGACAAATTGCGCTTTGTCGGGCGACAATTCTATGCGCGCATTCGTCAACGTCCAGGTGTAGTCTCCTTTCCCGCCGAGTACATTATATTGATCCTTCCCGCTGATTGGACCCACGGCAGTTAGAAATCCATTGAGAGTATTCTGATGAACAATGACCGTAGCATCGGGGACCTGTGAAAAGACATTTTGATAAATGAATAGCAAACTTAAGACAGCGAACATTTTCCTGAACATAATTCTCTCCTCTTTGTTAAGACGAAAAATTAAAACAGCCACCCCGCAAAATCATTCAGTGCGTGGAGTAATTCAAGCGACGAAAAACTTCATAGAATTGCGATGGCAGTTGTCGGATTTGCCTACTGATATGTCGGCTTAGCCTACATGAAGCGAACAATCGATATCTTTCTTGCGACCCCACAAAGATTTTTATCTTCTTCGATCTCAGAAAGTTATGGAAGTGCGAGAGTAGAATCACTCGTCCCGGCACATCACTTGTCAATAGAAAGATGATCTTGCCATGGTTTCAGGCAATCGGTGAGATACTACTTAACGTGAAAGGAAATTTGTCATGTCAAATTATGATCAGGTATTCTGGCTGAACGTTACAAACATCGTTCTCGGTCTGGTGACACTCGCTTGTGTTCTTATAATCGGTTTTGTTGCGCTGCGAGAAATCCGCCAGAGAATTAGAGCAAAGCAACGAGTGGAGATCGATGATCATTCGTTTGTTGTAAGCGGTCTTGGTGTCACGATGGCGGATGGCGGCAAGAAGACCACCGACGATGAAATGCTTGTCGTTACGGAGGACGGAATCCAGACTGTCAGTACGAAGAAAAAAGATCGAAAATCATAAATCCGGATCACAAATCAAATGAGATGTCCATTCCTTTGCGAAGCCCGGGTCAAGTCCTGCGGTGCATCAGATTTCAAGAAAATGATCGTGAGGATTCCTTCTCTATCAGAGAATGAAACCAACGAACGATGTTCCACAGGTGAGTACGTCACTTGTCCATGGGTGAAACAACGTCATGAAGAATTCCCTAATGAGGCCCGCTGCCCGTTCCTTCAGGAATCTTTGGCTCAGTATTGTTCTGGTTCGTCCGTGGTAAAATACGTTCCGTACAGCGATCCGAGTCTCACTCGTTGCGGAACATCAAGCCATCGTTACTGTGAACTTTTCCTGATGCTTTCACATCCAAATCTTCTGACCTCTCACGAAGTCGATATCCCAATAATTGATTCAGAAGACGCCGGCACTTGGATCGTCGATGGTATTCAAACTACAGGTTGGCATTTCTATTCGCGAAATCATATGTGGTTGGAAATTGATGAGGATGGAATTTGCCATGTCGGGATCGATCCATTTTTCGCCAGAGTCGTGGGAAGAATCGACAAGCTTACATTTGTTTCAACTTCCAGCAAGCAAAACTCTGCGGTAGTGATAACCGTTAACGGCGTTGACTTACCGATGAATTTCCCAAACCAGTTCAATATCACAGCGACAAACTCTCACTTGCGAGCCCAGCCCGATAAAATTGTCAATGATCCTTACACTTTCGGTTGGCTTTTTGAAGGAGTCGAGACGAGAACCTTAGGAGAACGACACACAAAAGATGGATTGGTCCAGGGGAGAAGTGCACGAGTTTGGATGCAGAGTGAAACGCAAAGGCTGTCTGAATTTGTTCACGACGAATTTTCCGGGAACGCCGACAATCCCCTAGCAGCAGACGGCGGTGTTTTCAGCAATGAACTCGCCCAACATTTAAGCAAAGAACAATTGCTGATTTTACATAGCGAATTCTTTTTGTCCAAACCATAAAGCGGCGAAGACGAAAAGGGAGAATAGATTGTGAAGGACAAGAAAATGTTTTTCGTAGGGGCTGCAACTGTACTTGCGTTCGGATGGGTTGTTTTTCCTTATATCCTTTACAAACCCGTAGACCAGCCAATACAATTTAGCCATGTCGCCCACACGGGAGACAATGTGGGCTTGAAGTGCGAAAGCTGTCATATCTTCGACAAAGATGGACACTTCTTCGGAATCCCAACCATCGACAAGTGCAGAAGCTGCCATTTGAAGCCGATGGGAATTTCTAAAAGTGAAGCGACATTGGCCATCGAATATGTGGCGCCCAGCCGTGAGGTGCCATGGGTTATATATTTGAAACAGCCTCAGAATGTTTTCTTCTCGCACGCAACACACGTGAAGCTTGCGGGAATAGAGTGTCAGACATGTCACTTCGG
Organism: uncultured Bacteroidota bacterium; assembly: GCA_963703215.1. Taxonomy (GTDB): domain Bacteria; phylum Bacteroidota; class Ignavibacteria; order Kryptoniales; family JAKASW01; genus JAKASW01. The sequence continues at coordinate 698,822 of OY969800.1, forward strand.
CCAGGCATATTCTAGGAGCTTGCGGCCAGCTTACTTCAGTCGGATAAGCGGGTACAGCCTTGACATTTTTGGGAAAGACTTGCTGAACTTCCCGTCAACACCGTCACACGGGATGAGAATGGACGATTGTTCAAATTGCCACCACGAACACGGCGTGAAGGAAAGCTGCATCGATTGTCATAAATAGGAATCCAAATGAGCAAAGGAATCACACGTCGGGATTGGTTGAAACTCATCGGTGGGTCGGCTGCGGGCTTAATGCTAACGCCGATACCCTGGAAAATTCTCGACGAAACCGCGAAGTGGTCGCAGAACTGGTCATGGACTCCTGTACCACGAAACGGTAAGATCAACTTTAAATATACGACATGTTCGCTCTGTCCGAAAGCGTGCGGAGTGCGTGCAAGATGTGTTGAGAACCAGCCGGTAAGTCTGACCGGAACCATGAATCATCCTATAAGTGGCGGCGGATTATGTGCGATCGGACTCGGCGGACATTTTCTTCCCTACCACCCTTCGCGGCTTATTCAACCTCACAAAGTCATAAAAGCAACCAACGAGTCAAGGAGTATCCCGATTTCGTTCGAGGAAGCTGTATCGGCAGTTATCCTGGCGCTCCAATCATCAAAGGATGGATCGGTTGCTGTTTTAGACGGACAACCGAATCGGACTATCTCTTTCGTGTATCGAAAATTTTTGGCTGGGCTGACAAATGGAATCTATGTCACTTCCCCGTCATCTTCTAGTATCCCCGCAAAGGTCATGGGAAAAGTCCTTAATGAAAGCCGAAAGCCTTTTGGATTCGATTTGGAGAACACCAAAACGATTCTCAGTTTCGGCGCTCCAGTTCTTGATGGATGGGGAACGCTCGGACAGTTTTCAAAAATTGCTAAAAATCGAATCGAAAAAAATGGAATCAAAGTAATCCAGGTCGAGCCGATCGTTTCACGGACTGCTCAACTTGCTAGCGAATGGGTCCCGGCTAAGCCCGGAACCGAATCTGCACTAGCACTTGCAATTGCAAACGTCTTAATAAACGAAAACCTGTGTGATTTGCGGAAGCTGAAGACGCATGCAGCTGAATTTGAAAATGTTTCAGGTCGCTCTTTCGTTGACCTGACGCAAAGATTTTCACCGAAAAGTGTCTCGGAACAAACCGGTATTCCGGAAAATAGAATTACTTACATAGCGAGAGAACTTGCGTCTGGAAAACCCTCGCTCGTGGTTTTCGACAGTTCACAATTCAGCACAAGCGAGCAAATCATCTTTACGGATTTAAATATTCTTCTCGGTTCTGTCGGAACGAAAGGCGGTTTAGTACCACGAAATACGATACCTGATCCTATCGGCGGAAGCCTCGCGGCAGAAACCTCGCTCGTCGATGTTCCGGACTATTCAATAAGAGTTTTGATTCTTGATGGAGCCGAATCCGGAACAGTCTTTCCATGGCGAATGCTTCAACATAAACTCGTTCCGAATGATTCGATGGTGGTTAGTCTATCTCCATATTTTTCGGGGATCGCCCGTAACGCCGACTATCTTGTTCCGACTCCCGCATACTTGGAATCGTACGGCGATTCTCCCACTCCGCCGAGTGCATCCGAGGCATCATATTCGATTTCGACTTCGATTCTCAAACCGCCGGATGAGGTGGTCGAACCGCTGGATTTCATAAAGAGTATCGCTGCCAACTCGAAGTCTTACGACGAAATTCAATCCGTGACCATGATGGCGCTTCTAAAAAATCGAACCGAGAACATTTTCAGGCAAAGAAAAGGAGTTGTGTTCGATGCTTCGACGACAAAGACCACAAAGCTGACAGAAATTTCTTCATCCGAAGCGTTAATGAAAGAATTGGCAAATGGTGGATGCTGGTACGACGACGAGTTCAGAGTTCAGAGTTCAGGGTTCGGAGGCCGATATTTCTTCCTTGGTGGAAATGATTATGGATTTGAAAAGTTGTCCAAAGCAGCAGATGGACATTTGCAAAGCTCGAGCATTGCCCTTCTGCCGTATGCCGCGATCTCCGGGACACCTCATCAGCTGATGGGAAAGCTTTACATGGAATCCGATTTGCGAGAGTCAGCCGATGAAGCTTCAATCAATCCTGAGACCGCGAGAAAATTAGAACTGATTGACGGCGGAGGCGCAAATATCAAAACAGAAAATGGAGTTTCAAAAGTAAGAATAAGGTTTGACCCGGCGATCATGCCTGGCACAATTCAGGTTGCAGTTGGATTGACCGATGCCGATAGTGTGGAACCAGGCAAGGAAAGCATTTTGGAAATTTGTAAAATAGAGAACGATTCAACATGGCGAAATACCAAAGCGGAAATTCTACCAGCGTAGACAAAGATATAAATTACCGCAAGGCAAAATACGGGATGGTCATCGATGTGGACCGATGCACAGGCTGCGGTGCCTGCATGGTGGCATGTGCAGTTGAGAACAACGTTGCTCCAGCCCCACCGACAGCAAACGACAGGACCGGCATAACTCCAATGAGAGTTTACGAAGCCGACAACGGACTTTCTTTTCCAGACAACAAATCGGTCTTCTTTCCCATTTCATGTCAGCAATGCGAGCATCATACTCCGTGCGTTTCAGTCTGTCCGCAAAATGCCGTGGAGCTCGACCAAAGCACCGGGATAGTCGGACAAATACCAGTCAGATGTTTCGGCTGCAGGTACTGCATGGTGGCATGCCCGTATCATGCGAGATATTTCAATTGGTGGGATCCGACATGGCCAACCGGGATGGAAAAGACACTGAATCCCGATGTCTCACCGCGAATGAGGGGCGTGGTAGAGAAATGCAATTTTTGCTTTCACCGCCTGCAGGTAGCACGGTCAAAAGCAGCCATCGAAGGAAGAAGAGAAATCGACCCCGCCGATTATGTGCCAGCATGCGTCGAAGCCTGTCCGACACAGGCGATGACATTCGGCGATCTTCTCGATGAGAACAGCGAAGTTTCACAGCTCGCAAAGGACTCGAATACTTTCCGCCTTCTCGAAAATCTCGGGACGGAACCTAAAGTTTATTTCCATTCCGAACAGGAATGGGTCAGAAAGCTTGGCGAGTCGAAGACCGCGTTCGCGAAAAGTGGTGAGACTGAAAAGGAAGAAGCCAATGGATAGACATCTCATTGCACGCGGCCTGAAACGGTCTCCATTCCACAAATTCCTCATGTGGATTCTTCCCTGGACAGTAATGCTGATGATCGGAACGTACGCGATCTATCTCGTACTGTCGCGGGGGTTGAATCAAACCAACATGGACAACCGTTTTGCATTCGGCCTCTGGATTTTTCTCGATCTTTCAGTCATCGCTCTCGGCGCTGGCGCATTCTTCACAGGATTTCTGGTTTATCTTTTGAAGAAACACGAACTAGAAGCAGTGATAAACAGTGCGGTCGTGATTGGATTCATTTGTTACAGCGGCGCAATTCTCGTGTTGATGGTCGATGTAGGCCAGCCGCTCAGGGCGTGGTTTACTTTCTGGCACCCGAACGTTCACTCGATGCTGACCGAGGTGACTTTCTGCATAACATGCTACCTCACGGTTCTCGCTATCGAATATGTCCCGTTGATCTTGAAGAATAGAAAGCTGAAGGAAATCCCGTCGTTTCTGGTTTTCGAGTTCCAATTGCATAAAGTCATGCCGATATTTGCCGGAGTCGGAACGTTTCTTTCGTTCTTCCATCAGGGTTCGCTGGGCGGATTATATGGAGTTCTTCAAGGCCGGCCTTTCGCGTTTCGTGAAGGTTTTGCCGTATGGCCGACGACATTCTTCCTATTCATAATTTCTGCGGCTGCATCGGGACCGAGCTTCATAATTCTCACAACATGGCTCGTTTCAAGGGTCACAAAAAAGGGACTCGTGAAAGATGATGTTTTCAGACTCCTTGCGAAAATTTCCGGCTCACTCCTCATTTTCTACGTGCTGCTAAAAAGCATGGACACACTTACGTGGCTTAACTCGACCGTCCCATCTCACGAGCAGTCGGCAATGAGCTATTATCTGCACGAGCCATTCAGTATCTGGATTTTGTTCGCTGAGATAATTCTCTTCGGGTTTATCCCCGCATTCATTTTTCTCTTCGGAGCTAAGAGGCTCAGCAAGGGCTGGCTTGTTCTGAATGCAGCGACGGTCTGCTGCGGAATCCTCCTCAACCGGTTCGTCATGACGATACAGACACTCGCATTGCCGACCCTTCCATTCGACAAGTTCATGCTTTACGCACCAAGCTGGCAGGAGATTGCGACTTTTCTTTTCGTAATCGCATATGGAATTTTGATATATTCACTCTCGTTCAGATACTTGAAGCTGTTTCCTCAGGAAATAGAACTTAACCAAAAACTGGATTGAGGTAAGAAATGTTACCCTGGGTTTTCGGATTTACATGGCAAGCAGGAAACCTGATCTTTCTCGGGATATTTTATTCCGTAGTCGTTGTCATAATTACATCGTTCATCGTTGCCGCAAGCCGGTCAACGAACAATCTCAAACCTGCTCGCGTTGGCGAGATATCATGGCACGACAGTTTCGCCGACCTTCCTTCATCTTCAAAAGTTTGCCGGCACGTGATTACCGGAGAATTGCAGAACCGGATTTGCCCGAACGGGTTCGATTGCCGAATTTGCGACCTGCATCCGAAGCTTGTTCTCGAAAGCGCCATTACTTCAGCAAGAGTCCCAGACATTAAAAAGGCTGACAACTCCATCTTTGGTTTGAATATGCCAGCGGACCGTCTATACCACCGTGGACACGCGTGGGCAAAAAGAGAACATGATGGTACGCTGACCGTCGGACTCGACGACTTCGCCGCAAGAGTTATCGGCAAACCGGAAAAAGTCGAGCTGCCCAAGATTGGTGCCGAGGTCGAAGTGAACGGCACGGGATGGACATTCCAAAAAGATGGTGCAAGAATTCGCGTATTGTCGCCTGTCGACGGAAAAGTTATTGCCGTCGGAAGCGGAGACGACGGCTTCTACCTTCGAGTGAAGCCAGGAAACGGAATTGATCTTCGACACCTCCTCAAGGGAACAGAGATTCGCCCGTGGATTATGCGGGAGATGGAACGGCTGGAAGAAATGCTTTCCAGCGAAAAGGTCGGCTTAAGTCTTGCCGATGGTGGAGAACTGGTAAATGACCTGCCAAAGAACTATCCTGCGGTCAATTGGGATAGTACGCTCGGAGAAATGTTTCTGGAGCCATGATATTTGATACCGTTATAGCGCTCTCGGAAAAGCTTAAGAGATTTATCTTTCTATTCCATACTTCTTAATCTTTTCATAAATCGTTGACCTGTCGATGCCGAGAATCGACGCTGCTTCCTTGATATTTCCTTCCGTTCTCTTTATCGTCGCTTCGATCACGAGTTTCTCGACATCGTCGAGCGTCAAATCGTCCGGGACGCTCCAGACCCTCCTTCGATTGCCATTCATCTCGAGGAACCCAAAATCTTCGTCGCTCAGGAATTTGTTCTTGCATGTCACCATGGCACGCTCGACAGCATTTTCCAATTCGCGGACATTTCCCGCCCAATTCCAATCCATAAGAATTTTCAGGCCGGATTCCGATATGTCATCGACTTCCTTTCCAAGCTCATGCGAAAGTCGCTCGATGAAACTTCTCACGAGAAGTGGAATGTCCTCTCGCCGCTCGCGGAGCGGTGGAATGTGAATGTTGATTACGTTCAAACGATAAAATAGATCGTCGCGGAAGTTTCCAGACTTCACTGCTTCTTCGAGGTCGCAGTTGGTCGCCGCGATCACGCGCACGTCGACATCCAATTCTTCGGTTCCGCCGACACGGTAAAACGTTTTCTCCTGAAGCACTCGAAGCAAATCCACTTGTAGCTTCGATGAGATGTCTCCGATTTCGTCAAGAAAAATTGTACCGCCATTCGCCAACTCAAATTTTCCCTTCTTTTGAGAGACCGCCCCGGTGAACGCGCCTTTTTCGTGTCCGAAAAGTTCCGATTCAAGCAGCGTCTCGGCAAGCGCCGCGCATGAGACGCAGACAAAAGGCTTTGATGACCGATCTCCGGAATAATGAATCGCGCGGGCAATCAATTCTTTTCCAGTCCCGCTTTCACCTTGAATGAGGACTGTGCTCTTCAAACTAGAAATTTCCTGAATGAGCTGAAAGATATCCTGCATTTTCTGATTCTTGCTGATGATATCGTGGAAGCTGTACTGCTTCGTCAGCTTCTTCCGCAGGATCATATTCTCGCGCTGCAGGTTTTTCACCTTTATGATCCGCTCGACGAGAATCGAAATCTCCTTCGGGTTGCACGGTTTGACAATATATTCCTGCGCCCCTTCCTTCATGGCCGAGATGGCCGTGTCAACCGTTGCATACGCCGTAATGATAATTATTGACGCGTCCGGCCGAATCTTTTTTATTTCCATCATGGTCTCGATACCATCCATCCCACCCGGCATCTTGAGGTCAATAAAATAAATGGCGTAGTCCTTCTCTTTCGACTTTTCGACCGCGATTCTTCCTGATGCTGCGGAGTCAACCGCATAACCATCTTCGCGCAGCCATGCCGCGAGCGACTCTCTCATAATTTCTTCATCATCGACGACCAGGATTTCCCATTGTGTCTTCATCAGTAAATCTCCTTGCTCGCTTTCAAATCCTGGCTCTTTGTTCTTGATCGCCAGGGCTCAATGGTGAGCTTCTATTACCAATTCCCATAAGTTTTAAACTTTCTTCAAGACTAATCCAACAGCTCCTGCAAAAATTATCCGACTTCAAATCGACCTGCATGATCTCCGTTGAAAGCGACATCAGGCATGATTTGTCTGCGCAATGAACCAGCCCGAAAGTATGTCCTAATTCATGCACGACTTCCTTCCTGATTCTCCTCACTGTCAAATCTTTATCCGGCGGCAGTCCGTAGAATTCCGGTTTCAGTCGCGCCAAAGAAACGATCGCAACTTTTCCTGACAACTGAGCCTGTCCGTAAACGAACGTCAACATCGGGATGAACAAATCAACCTCGGTTATCGCCAAGAATTTTTCGGCAGTCGAATCACAGCGTAAGACAAGATCCTTGAGAATAATGGCGGAGCTGTATTGCCCTTTCTTCTCATCATGAGCAAAATCAAGATCCATCGGGCATTCAAAGTCTTGTGTCTCAACATCACATCCGAACATTTCTCGGACATGTCGCACGATCATCTGCATCATTTCTCGGTTCACGTTTCCCAGCGACACAATCCGAATCAACGACATTCTGCTTAAACCTTGAGGCCGCCTTTCTCTTCCCCGGATCCTGTCTTGGAAATAACAGCTTTCTTTATTGGCAGAGTGACCCTGAAGGACGTTCCATCTCCCACTTTGCTATCGACAGCGATTTCTCCATCATGCGCATCGATGATTCCATATACTACCGACAATCCAAGTCCGACGCCTTTCCCCTCGCCCTTTGTGGTGAAGAATGGGTCGAATATTTTCGACATGGTTTCCTGCGGAATGCCATCCCCGGTATCAGATATTTCAAGTACCACAGAATCGTTTTCCTGCTTTGTCGCAATTGAAACTGTTCCATGTCCCTTGTTTTGACAGGCCTCCGCACCATTCATAACCAGGTTTATTATTACCTGCTGCATTTGTGAGCTGTCACATTCGATCCGCGGCAATCCATCGAACAGACGCAGGTCAAGTGTAATGTTTCCAAGCTCAAGCCTGTGGCTTAAAATCAAAAGAGTATTCTTTATTACGCCGTTGAGATCTACATTTGTGCTTTGCGGCTTCGACCTTCTCGAAAACGCAAGCAAATCGGACACGATTCTGCCGACACGAGTCGTTTCATTTATTATTTGACCCAAATATTTCTTAAACTCTGCGACGCGATCGTCCGGAATTCCATCGTCTTTCAAAACTCTATCTAAGAGCATCGCAAGATTCAGCACACCGGAAATCGGATTGTTTATTTCGTGTGCCACGGTGGCAGAAAGTTGTCCAAGTGAGGCTAGGCGATCGCTCTGCAGAAGTCTTTGATGTGCAAATTCAAGCTGCTTTGTTCGCTCTTTAATTTTTATCTCAAGAACCTGAGCATCCTGATTCAGTTCCGCCATCGCTTTGTCAAGTCGTTCACTCATGAGATTGAACGCATGTGCAAGCTCGGCCAGTTCCTGACTGGAGCTGATCTCCACAATATGGCCCAATTCCATTTTGCTCACGGCTTTCGTTCCGGCTATCAATTTTCGAATCGGCCTGTCGACAAACCGGCGAGTAAAGAAGATTATGAAGACTCCGATCAGTAAAATTTGGATTCCTGTGACTATGTAGGCTTCGGTCCTTGCCGCTTGCATTTCCTGATCAAGCGGTTTCAGATCAAAAGCGACATCAAGCACACCGAGAACGGTCGTGGACCTCGGATGAGCATGGCATGACGCGTCGCTGCATGATGGCTCATTGTAAATCGGTGTAACCATCGCAAGTTCCCGATTGCCGTCGCTTGTCCTGACGATGCGCGAGCGGGAAGAGGCATCTATATTTACAAGCGGCTGCTGCGATGACGAATGGCACATTGCGCATGCCTCAGCATTTTTGTCGACCTGTTTGGCGTCCTCTGCTTTGGTCGAGAACATCACTGCCCCTTCTTTGTTGAAGATTCTGATTCGGATGATCCCCGGGTTCGCTGCAATGGTCTTCATGACCTGATAGGCCCCGCTCCGATCATTCGCAAGCATCGCGTGCCATGTTGCACTGGTAATTCCGCGTGACAATTGATCCGCGCCGTTTATCATCACCTGAAGCGTCTGTTGTTCCCGATTTTTCAGGCTAATAAATCCCGAAATCCCCGACACAACCATTACAATGATGGTCAACGAAATAATTATCTGTTGGGACAAACGCTTCGGCATCGTATCAAATCAATTTAAATTCAGACCCACTCGCGCCAGAGACGCATCGGTACTCGATTGAATTCAATTCCAAAAAAAAATGCAATATCTTCCTTCACACCGCTTGGGGGTATTAAAGCTCAGGCACTGACCGGATAAAATTAAAGACCAGCGAGATGAGTTTCAATTCATAGAGAACATTCGTGCATCCAAACGATTTTATGGCGGCTGTTGAATCCAATACCAATTTGACTTTATATTGAGTTTACTAAAAAGGAAATATCAAGGATGGCAAGAGCAATAACGAAGACGAAACGCGTTGATAAGCAGCGAAAATCGAAAGTGCCCACCGAGATGCCACTGAAACCGATTAATTACATGATAATCGCTGGCGGTGCGCTGTTGATAATTATTACTTATATCATTCTTGCCGAAAATGATACGGTCTACGGATTCATCCCGCTCAATTTGGTTCCAATTCTTCTTTGCATTGGATACCTGATAGTAGTTCCGATAGGAATCATGTACCGGCGAAAGAAGACGGAGAACACCGTCACCAGCGTACCACCAAGCCAAAACCAGACCGCGGCAAAGTAGCCTTTCTAAAAAATCCAAAGCTGAAAAAACAAAAGGGTCGGAGAAACCGAGCCTCGAGGCATCATCTTTTTATCATATCTGAATTCTACCCGACGATTCGCAACGCTTCGTAGCTCGCCGCAATGGTTTTTTCGATGTCTCTTTCCGTGTGCGCTGTCGAGATGAACGCGGCTTCGAATTGCGACGGCGGCAGATAAATACCGCGCTTCAACATCTCATTGAAATATGCCGCAAATTTTTTCGTGTCACTTTTCAACGCAGAATTAAAATCTCGGACTTTTTCCCTCGAAAAAAACAAAGTAAACATCGATCCGCTACGATTGAACTGATACCCCAAACCAAGGCGGCGGACATTTCCATTTATTCCTTCTTCGAGAAGTCTTCCCATCTTCTCCAATTTTTTATATAAATTCTGTCGACCGCAAAGAATTGTCAGCTGCGTAATCCCTGCCGCCATGGCAAGCGGGTTTCCTGAAAGTGTACCAGCTTGGTAAACTGGTCCGTCAGGAGAAACCATCCTCATAATTTCTTCTTTTCCCCCGTACGCGCCCACGGGAAGGCCGGCCCCGATGATTTTGCCTAAGGTCGTCAAGTCCGGCTTAATTCCGTAAACTTCCTGAGCACCGCCCGGCGCAAGACGAAATCCGGTCATGACCTCATCGAGAATGAGAAGTACACCATTGGCATGGGCAGCTTCCAAAAGTTTATTCAGAAAAGCCCCTTCAGGAATTACTACACCCATGTTGCCGACGACCGGCTCTACAATTATTGCAGCAATTTCATTTTTGTTCCCTTCGAACTGCCGCTCGACTGAACTGATGTCGTTGAACTCGGCGACAAGAGTCTTCGCGGCTAATTCTTTTGGAACTCCAGGCGAATCGGGCGTCCCAAACGTCGCGGCACCGGAACCGGCTTTGATCAAAAAACTATCGAAGTGTCCATGATAGCAGCCGGCAAACTTCACGATCTTCTCACGACCCGTGAATGCACGTGCAAGTCTGACAGCGCTCATCGTTGCTTCTGTGCCGCTGTTCACCATTCTAAGGACTTCAACGGAAGGCATCATCTTACAAACAAGTTTTGCCATCTCAACTTCAAGTTGCGTGGGCGCACCGAAGCTTGCCCCACCTGTCACAGTCTTCTTTATCGCAGCCACAACCCGTGGATGTGCGTGGCCTAAGATCATCGGCCCCCAGGACCCGACGTAGTCAATGAACTTGTTTCCATCAACATCAAAAATATATTGTCCTTTTGCTTTGCTGATGAAAAGCGGGCCGCGTCCGACAGACTTAAATGCTCTTACAGGAGAATTGACACCACCAGGAAGATATTTCTTTGCTTCGGAAAAAAGTTTGTCGCTTTTCTTTGTACTTAGACTCTTCATAAGGACCTCAGACTAAAGATTTATTTTGATCATGGACTCTTTTGATTTTTTATATCAGGCCATTATCAATATACCATTCGTACGATTTTCTTATCGCCTCAATTATGGGATGCGGCTTGAAACCGAGATCCCGCTTTGCTTTCTCAAATGAGAAATAATGTGGAAGAGTCGCGCTGATGACGTGCGCCTTAGTCAAGACTGGCGGCTTACCGGTCATCATGGACAAGATTTCGAGGAATGATGCCGCTAATTTCGCGGTCCAAATCGGCACATACAAATTCGGCTTAGAAGCACCGACCACCTTACCAATTTCCTCGAAGATATCTTTGAAAGAACAATTCTCGCTTCCCAGAATATATCTTTCTCCTGATTTTCCGCATCTCAGCGCCGCAATTTCTCCATATACCACATCGTCGACACCGACAACACACATTCCCCCGCCGACATAAGGAACAATTTTCTTCCCTTTCAAAACTCGCAGAAGAATTCCAAAATGGAAATAGACATCCCTTTGTCCGACGACGGATGCTGGATTTACAATCACAACATCCAGCCCGCGCTGCACGGCCTTCCTGACTTCCACTTCCCCGAAATGTTTACTGTCGCTGTAAGCAACGCCGTGCTCAAGGCTGTTGTAGCCCACAGCTTCATCGGCGATTTCACCAACGGCTGGAATTCCAATCGCGGCAACAGAACTCGTGTGTACCACCTTCTTCACACCAACCTGGAGTGCTGCGTCCATCACATTTCTCGTGCCTTCGACATTTACCCGGAGCAATTCTTCGCGCCGCCTGTTGTCAAAAGTAACGAGACCAGCCGTGTGGAACACAAAATCGGTTCCTTCCATTAATCCCAGGAGATTTTTCCCTCCAAGAATATCGCCACAGACAATTTTGCCGGTAAAACTCTTTAATCCAAGAAGATTGGACCGCTCACGGACCAATGCGACCACTTCGTAGCCTAACTCTGTCAGCTTGTGACACAAGTTTGATCCGATTAACCCATTTGCTCCCGTGACGAAAACTTTTTGCATGATGGTGACCCTATCAAGGTTTCCTTTTATCCTTGACAAGGTTAGAATTTCTATTTCCTTAACAGCTTCGCCGCGTCGACTGCATAATAAGTCAGAATTAAGTCGGCACCGGCCCGTTTGATGGCCGTCAGCGTCTCCATCATGATCCTCTGCTCATCCAGCCAGCCATTCTTCGCCGCGGCCTTTATCATCGAGTATTCTCCGCTGACCTGGTACGCTGCCGTTGGCATTTTGAATTCATTCTTGACGCGATATATCACGTCGAGATATGCTAGCGCCGGTTTTACCATTACGATGTCCGCACCTTCGTCAATGTCGAGCGCAACTTCTCGAACGGCCTCGTTTGTATTTGCGGGATCCATCTGATGGCTCTTGCGATCGCCAAACTGCGGAGTCGATTCCGCGGCTTCACGGAATGGCCCGTAGAAACCCGAAGCATACTTCGCCGCATAACTCATGATTGGGATAGAAGCAAAACCGTTCTCGTCGAGAACATTTCTTATCGCTTCGACTCTGCCATCCATCATATCGCTCGGAGCAACCATGTCGGCGCCTGCCTGAACATGAGTCAAAGATTCTTTCGCTAGAAGCGAAAGAGTTTCGTCATTCATTATCTCGACCTGCCCAGGCGCAATTTCCTTCAAGACGCCGCAATGCCCGTGGGATGTGTATTCACATAAACAAACATCGGTGATGACAAATAGATCGGGCAAACTCTTCTTCAGCTCGCGAATCGCCTGCTGGACGACTCCATTCTCGTCATAAGCCTCCGAGCCAAATTCGTCTTTGTGCGACGGGATTCCAAACAGAATTACAGACTTAACTCCCGACTTCAGAACGCCTTCGCATTCCCGCACAAGTTCATCGACCGACAACTGGAAAACGTTCGGCATCGAAGAAATCTCGTGCCGTACCTTCTTACCCCGCACGACAAACATCGGATAAATAAAATCTGATGGTTGAAGCACCGTCTCGCGTACCATCTCGCGGATCGTTTCGGTCATTCTAAGCCTGCGCATTCGAATTGTCGGGAAGCCGGTTTTCTTTTGATATTCAGTCATCGTAATCATTTTATTTTACTCCTGCCAAAATTGCTTCGGCTGTTTTCTTTCCATTTGCAATGCAGTCGGCAACAGAAATGCCATCTTTGTAATTACTGCAAATATAAAATCCTTTATAGAGGCTTTCAACATGGCGCACCGCGTCGATAATAGAAAGATGGCCGATGTTGTACTGAGGAATCGCCTTTTCCCATTTCGACACGGATTGAAAAGCCGGCTTACCCTCAATCTTCATCAGGGCAGAATTCTCCTCGTGAGCAACTTTTGCGATTTCTTCCGGCGAAAGATTCACCACTTTTGGCTGGCGCGATCCACCGATGAATGTTGTCAACTCCACACAGCCTTCCGGTGCCCGGTTTGGAAAGATGCTTGAGCTCCATATCGTTCCGAGAATTTTTCTATTCTCGACTTCTGGAACGAGAAAACCGAAACCAGTAAGATCGGTTTTTATTTGGTCTCTCTTATAACCAAGAACCGCTGCTGCAACGGGCGGATATTTTATCTTTGCGAGTTCATTTGACAACTCCGGCAACCACGACTTAACAATTTCAGCTGCAACATAAGACGGTGTCGAAAGTACGATCGCATCATATTTGTCAGAATCTTTTTTTTCGCTGGATGAAAAATTCAAAACAAACTTCTGCTTGTCCAATTTCACGCCCGCCACCGAGACGTCATAACACATCGCCTCACCAAATTCTTCCGCGATAGTTGTCGGCAGAATTCCCATTCCGCTCTTGAATGCGAAGAGTTTCGCCGATAGTCTTGCTTTGTCGGGACGCTTTCGTCTTTCCCTCGCGCCTTTAATTGTTCCCTTGAGCAAGCCTCCAAACTTTTCCTCGAGGGCGTACAGTTTCGGAAAGGCAGCCCTCACGCTCAATTCCGATGGATTGCCAGCATACACGCCGGCGACAAAGGGGTTGATGGCGTAATCCAAAAATTCCGCTCCGAGGCGTCGAGTGACAAAATCCGCAATCGATTCTTCTTGATTCGCGCGGCCGATGAACGGCTCGCCGAACAGTCTTAATTTCCCGCCCATCGTCCACAGCTTCGTCGAAAGGAACGATCCGATTCCCGAAGGAAGTGCATGAAGTTTTCCGTTGCGCAAGATGAAACGATATTTCGAATTCTCATCTGCATAAACTTTCTCTTCACTAATGTTGAGATCGCTAAGAAGCTCATCTATGATGAGATTAGTTTCGGATGTGCTGTTGGGACCATCTTCAACTAAGTAACCATACACAATCTTCGAGCGGATTGTTCCACCGGGATAATCATTTTTCTCGAATATTTGGACATCAACTCCGTTCTTCTTCAAGAAATGTGCAGTGGAAAGTCCAGAGATACCGGCACCAATGACTGCGATTTTCATTTTTTCTGCAAATTCGATCCGAGAGGATTGAATTCCTTTGCTTTGTTGACGACAAGCTGCGATAGTGCCTCGATGAACTTTGGCGAGTCGTTCAATGCAGGCATCATCTCAAAGTGTTCAATGCCGGCCTGCTTCGCTTCGTTGCGGAAAAGATGGTTCACCTCGTACAAAGTCTCGGAATGTTCGCTGACAAAACTAATTGGAACAACCAGCAAATTTTTCACTTCATCCGCCGCAAGCCTTTTGATCTCATCGAGCGTTGGTGGGCCCAGCCACTTGATCGGACCGACACGGCTCTGGTATGCGAGCGAGTGCGGATTAGAAAATCTTTTGGAGACGAGATCGACTGTCTCGATTATTTGACGCTGGTATGGATCTCCGCGCTTGATTATTCTCTCAGGCACCCCGTGAGCGCTGAAAAGAATATGCACCTTATCTCTGACCCCGCTTAGAAATTTTGAAAGTCCAGCGGCAACCCGGTCAACCACTGCGTCGATGTAAAGAGGATTATCATGGTAGCTTTCAATCTGGAGGATCTTCATACGTCCGCTGAGATTTTTTGTAACCTTGTTCCATTCGGCAAAACTCGACAATGTTGTCGTCCGTGAGTAATGAGGGTAAAGCGGAAGTAAAATTATGCTCTGCATTCCATCCTTCAGAAGTGCCTTATACATTTCTTTGATTGTCGGCTTGAAGTACCTCATCCCTACATAGACCTTCACGTCAAAGTACTCACTGAGCGACTTCTCAAGAGCCTCAGCCTGCTTCATGGTCAACTCGTACTGTGGAGATTTTCCTCCCATGACTTCGTAATAGTGTGCCGTTTTGTCTGCTCGTCTTCTGGCTATAAATCGTGCCAACCCTCTGCGCAAAAAACCCCGAAGTGGAATTTCAATTATATACGGATCCATGAAAAGGTTGAAAAGAAATTCCTCGATATCACCGGTTGAAAGTGGACCACCCAAATTGAAGAGAACAACTCCGATTCTTCCCCCCATTAGTCGACCCTCCACGCCTTGACGAACTCGACCAGTCTTCTGACATTATCGACCGGTGTATTGGGAAGTATCCCGTGACCAAGATTAAATATATGCCTTCCTTTCGGAGCATCCTCCATAATTTTTTTTGCTTCTTTAACGATAACTTCAGGGTTTGCGAAAAGAACTGCCGGATCAAGATTTCCCTGGACTATTCTTCCAATTTTCGTTGCGGCTTCATCAATGGGCACCGTCCAATCGACTCCGACTGCTGCCGCGCCTGTTTCGCCTATCTTTTCAAGGGAAGAGTTGGCTCCTTTTGAAAATACGATGACCGGGATTTCCTCTTTTAACACCGCGACAATCTGATGAATATATCGAAGCGAAAATTCCTCATAGAGCGATGGGGGTAGTATTCCTGCCCATGTATCAAAGATCTGAACGAGATCCGCACCGGCTTGAACCTGCATTCTCAGGTACGAAACACAATTTCGCGCGAGAATTCCCAGCATTCGGTGAGCTGCCGAAGGATCATTGTAAAGCATCGCACGCGCATGAACAAATTCTCCTCCCTTGCCTTCGACCATGTAAGCAAGCATCGTCCATGGCGAACCGCAAAAACCGATGAGAGGAACTCTGCCACCGAGTCGTTCAACTGTCAGGCGGATCGCATCAGCGAGAAATCCCAAATCGCTCGAACAATCAGCATCGTGGATTCTTGAAATTTCATTTCTGCTTTTGATAGGATTTGTAAATAGCGGACCGCCTTTCCCTTCCTCCACAACGAGATTCATACCCATGGCTTCCGGAAGCAGAAGAATGTCGGAAAAAATTATCGCCGCATCGACCCCAAGAATATCGACAGGTTGGATTGTCACTTCGGCGGATAGTTCAGGTGTCTTGCACATTGACAGAAAGTCGTGGCTTGCGCGAATAGCCATGTACTCCGGCAAATATCTTCCGGCTTGACGCATAATCCAGATCGGGGTGCGGTCAACTGGCTCACCGCGAAGAACTTCCAAGATTAAATCATTATCGAACTTTTTCATGCCTCGAGAAGAGTTGTTATCAAATCCTCAGTCGTGGAATTGTCCGGAATGATTGAGACTTCAAGACCGCAATGCTCGACTGCTTTTTTAGTCGTCGGGCCGATGACTGCAATTTGTTTTTCTCTTAAAACGTCAGCGGCGAAAATTGCAATAAAATTCTTCACTTGCGACGGACTATAAAATATCATTATGTCGAATCTCGCGTTCTGGATTTCGGATTTTGTTTTTTCGTCAATCGAATCATTCGGCACAGTGTTGTAAACAACAACTTGATCCGCAGTGGCACCAAGCAACCTAACGAAGCCGGCAAGCTCACCGTTAGATAAATTGCCGACGGGGATCAAAACTCTTTTGGCCCTCCAGTCAAAGTTTGCCAGAGACTTCATGAGCTGGTCTGATGTAAACTTGCCAGGAATAAAATCAGCGGCAAATCCAAATTCCGAAATTGTTTCAGCAGTCTTCTTGCCGATGGCGATGATATAAGGTCTGGTTGCGACTTGCCGGTTGATGTCAATTTGCGCAAGGACATTTCTCACCGAATTTGCGGACGAAAATATTACGACATCATAATCGTAGAAAGAAAAAATTCGAGACCGATCCTCTGATGACATTTCTGCTGGAACGATCTTTATCGTCGGGACTGGAATGACTGTTGCGCCTGTTTTTTCCAGCAGCGAGACTATGTCTTCGGATTGTCCCTCGGCGCGAGTTACAACAATTCGTTTATTCAACAGTGGCAGCCCGCCCGATTTCATGGAAATTCTTCGTTCATGGTTAATTTCCCAATGTTCTTATTTCATCGAGAATCTTGCCTGCGCCGAGAGAAACGAGTTTGTCAGCAAGAGCATCACCGCTTTTCTCTGGCTGATCTTTGTCAAACCCAACAGAATCTTTAATCAAATTCTCGCCGTCTAACGATGCAACCATTCCTGTCAGTCTTTTCTTCTCAAGGGAAGTATAAACACCTATAGGAACCTGACATCCGCCTTCGAGCCGCCGCAAAAATGCGCGCTCCGCAAGCGCGGAGGATTTCGAATTGGCGTCATCAAATCCTTTGAGCAATTCAATCATTTCGCTATCATCTTCGCGGGCTTCAACGGCAATTATTCCTTGCCCGACTGCTGGCAGCATTTTTTCAGGCTCGAGAATCTCAGTGACCCTATCTGCCTTTCCAAGTCGTTTCACACCAGCGTAAGCCAGCAACATTCCTGCGTAGCCCTCCTCTTCTAATTTGCGAAGGCGAGTATTAAGATTTCCACGCATGTCAACGAGACTAAGATCGCTTCTCAAGTGTAGAAGTTGAGAACGTCGCCTGAGACTTCCCGTCGCAACTGCCGCTCCTTTCGGAAGCTCAAGGAGTTTCATCCCATCCTGGGCGATAAGCGCATCGCGTACGTCTTCGCGAGTTCCAAAAGCGATGATCTTCAACCCCGGCGGTAATTCGGTTGGCAAATCTTTCAAGCTGTGAACGGCGCAGTCAATTTCATTTTCAAGAATCGCCTTCTCAATTTCTTTTGTGAAAAGACCTTTGCCGCCAATCTTCGACAGCGGCGAATCAAGAATTCTATCACCGGTCGTTTTTATTGTAATTGTTTCAACCTGGACTCCGTGAATATTCTTCTGCAGAAATTCCGCGACGAGATTCGTCTGGTAAAGCGCAAGCTGGCTGCTGCGGGTACCGATCTTGATTCTTCTTGTTCGTCCATGATTAGTTCCAATCATTGTCGTGCCCGCGTGATTCTCCGGATAATCCGAATAATGTCTTTATCAAGTTTACACGGTCAACAATTGAAATTCCGTTCTCGGCGTCCTTCAAATTTGTCAGTGGTTCATGAAGGATTTTGTTGACCAGTGAGCGCGTCACTTCATCCACGATTTTCGAATCGGTCCCGCTTATCTTATTCTTATAACGTTTGACTTCCTCGACCCTTATCTGCTCGATTTTGTCGCGGAGTTTCTTTATGGTAGGTCCTACCGCAAGTGAATTGTACCACTTTACGAATTCATTCAGCTCCTCGTCAACAATTCTTCGAACTGCCGGGATTTCCGCTCGCCGCATTTCCATATTGTTCTCGACGATAAGATTGAGCGAATCTATGTCGTTCAAAAAGACGTTCGTGATTTTTTTCACCAATGGATCTACATTCCGTGGAACACCAATATCGATGACGAGAAGGGGTTTGTCTTCGAGCCGCTTCATGGCGCTGGCCACCATTTCGCGGGTCAAAATATATTCCGAGCCGCCTACGCTAGAAATCACAATATCACAGTCGGCTAGATTCTGGCTAATATCTTCGAGCGAAATCGCCTCACCCATGCCAATCACTGCAGCTAGATTTTGCGCCCGCTCAATTGTCCGGTTCGCTATGAAAAGTCTGCTGATCTCTTTCGGTTTCAGGTCCTTCGCCGCTAGTTCCGCAGTTTCGCCTGCGCCGATCAGCATTGCCGTCTTGCCTCTCAAATTTCCAAATATCTTTTCTGCAAGCTCGACTGCGGCATAGCTCACAGAAATTGCGCCCTCTGAGATTTTTGTCTCTGATTTAGCCCGCTTCCCAGCTTTGAAGGCGGCTTGAGCAGCGTGATGCACAATAGTACCAACCGTTCCGAACTCAACGCCGGTATTGTACGCCTCTTTTACCTGGCCAAGAATTTGAATATCACCCAACATCAGCGAATCGATTCCACATGCGACCGAGAAGAGGTGACGAATTGCCTCGAAACCTTCGAAAGTTTCGTAATCGGCCTGAAGCTGACCTTCGGATAGATTTTTTCCCGCGCGGATAAAATGGTACAGATCACGATGAGTCTGCGAGCTCGTGAGAGGAACCAGATATAGTTCAGTCCGATTACAGGTAGAAACAATGAGCGATTCGCGTGACAACGGTTTTATTTTCTCCGAAATTCCCCGCGCTTCTTCCGAAGAATAGAAAATCTTTTCTCTTGTTTCAACATTGGCGGTGCGATGGTTTATCGAAACCGCGGTTAGCTTAAACATCCTATCTATTTAAAATTGTGGAAACTGTGCATCGCATTAACTGCAACCAACGAAACAACCGTCAGCGCAAATCCTACCATTGACATGATTATGACTGTCCGCCCGGTCCATCTCATTGTCTTGCGGAAGAGGAGAGCCGCAAAATAAATTGCCCACACAATATCCGTGATGATCAATTTGGGATCGTCATAAGAAAAATTATTGATCGTCTTCGGCAGCCACACATATCCGATCAAAATGACAACCGTGAGGAAAATGAAACCGAGCCATATCGACCTGTAGCTGAGCTTTTCGAGAGTCTGCAGATCTGGCAGTTTTCTGTAAACGATTCCGAACCTGCTCGACCTGATTTCATGGTACATCATCAAATATAGTCCGCCATAAACCGCAGAAATTGCCAAAGCACTGTATCCTAACATCGCACTCGCGACATGTAACCCAAGGACATTCGATTTCTCGAAGAGTCCCTCGGAGACGGCAGGTTTTAGCTGACCGTAATCTCGTATGAAAGCCGCCGAAAGAACTTCAAATAAAAACGCAAGCGCCAGGATAAACATTCCCGTATCTTTAACATGCGATCTTGTCTCTATGTAAACGTACGCGACACCGATTGTAAAGGAGACGACTGTCATTATTTCGAAAACCGAAGTAACGGGTGGATGTCCGGTGAGGAGAGTATGGCTTATCAAGTAAATGAAATGAACGATGAGCGTTCCGACAAGGAATTTCGTCCTGTTCCGAATTCCAAATTGCTCATCGAGAAAAAACGCCAAGCCATAAAGAAAAATTGTGAATAGATAAAGGATCGGCAGCGAAATTTTCAGAAAATCAACGAAATATTGCAGCATAGCCATTTAAGTTAGACACGGGGAGACTTGAACTCAAGGACACCATCCGCTTGATGTTCCAACAAAATTTTCTGGGGAATCGTCCCCTATCAGATGTTAACGCCAAAAATTGATCGAACGAGAATCCCTACGATGTAAGTGACGCCGACGGCGATCACGAGTATCACAAGATTTGTAATTATCCGCTTTGATATTTTCATCCCGGAAAGGAAAGCAATTATGGTCGAGATAAAAATCATGACAAGCATTGCGATAGCAAGCGGCCACAAAATATTTTTCGCCCCTAAAATAATTGTCAGCATAGGCACAAGAGCACCAAAGAAATAGGAAACTCCTACGACAACCGCCGACTGAAAAGCATTTGAAGAATTCTCTTCGGGAATGGCATTGCCTTCTTGCAGGAATTCTTTTTTCGCGGACTCAATCATCTCGACTTCCTTCTCAGAATTTGCGGCACCAAACGCGCCGGCTGCCATGGAGATCGCACCTGCGACAGCGACTGCAAAGCTCGCTGCGATGACAGCGGAAATATTTGAGAAAGCAGCGAAGAATCCAGAAACCGCACCTAGGATTTCCACGAGCCCATCGTTCAATCCCAAGAATATGTCCCTGATTCGTTCGGGATGAATGTGTCTTTCAATTGACGAAGAAACGATCTCATCTTCATGCTTGAACTCGTCCTCCAGGACTTTATGCACCGCGTCTCCCATCGGCGTTCCTTTGTACATCTTCCAGACATTGATGTACTTTCGCACTCCGAAGACTTCGATCGCTTCGAGGACAAGATGGACACCGAGATCGCCAAGTGCTCGTGTGATAAAAATCAAAAGCATGAGCTTAAGCTTCCTCATCGCATCAAGCTCTTCGATCTTCAACGAAAAGAAATCCTGCCAGAACGCGAAATGTTTGGCTTCTGTCGGGATAAGCTCGTCAAACATCGGCTTCAATCCTTCGGAGGTTGTTTCGCGCAACCGTTTATAAAGGGTTAAGTCAAAAGAGCTCGTCGAGGATTAATTGTTTTCCTAATTCAAGTTCCAAGGTAATGAAAATTATAACGCCTTGGTTAAGAAACCAACTTTTCTCGAATTCTTTCCCAGAAGCATTTCACGACTTTCATTTTTTTCTTGACAAGACCGAAACTTCTTATTATCTTTATCGTAAAGATACGATAAAGGATTTACGATGCCTTTAACAAAAACAGAAGAGTTCAAAACAAAAGAGATTCGACTTTCCAGGTGGGCGAAAGCACTCGCTCACCCCGCAAGAGTAGCAATACTCCAGACATTGGCCAAGCGAAACGAATGTGTTTGCGGCGAAATTGTCGAGATCATGCCGCTCGCTCAAGCGACTGTGTCCCAGCACCTCAAAGAATTGAAGGAAGTCGGATTGGTCAAAGGAACTGTGGAAGGTCCTTCATCGTGCTACTGTTTGAACAAAGAGGCGATTGACGAACTTGCAGACGACTTGAATGAGTTGTTCGACGAACTGAGATCAGGCTGTGCTGCTGCAAGCTGCTCGACAAAGAGCAGGAAATAATGATCATACGATTTTTAAGAAAGGAACTGAAATGAAAAGCGATATTCAAATCAAGGAAGAAGTGAGGGAAAAATATGCGGAGATTGCCGAAGGCAACGTAAAGGCAATCAAGACTGCCGGGAAATCGTGCGGCTGTGGATGCAGCGATGTCGTTGACATTTCCCTGTCTTACAGCGACGCGGACAAAGCTTCAATCCCCGACGGCGCGGACCTCGGTCTCGGTTGCGGCACACCGACCGCTTTTGCAAATATAAAAGAAGGAATGACTGTGCTCGATCTTGGATCGGGAGCAGGTATCGACTGTTTCATTGCGGCAAAACATGTTGGTACAAGCGGAAAAGTTATCGGCATTGATATGACCGAAGAAATGATCAAGAAGGCAAACGACAACAAATCAAAAGTGAACGCCGCGAATGTTGAGTTCCGGCTCGGCGAAATTGAATCGCTGCCGGTGGATAGTGGCACAGTAGATCGAGTTATAAGCAACTGCGTCATCAACCTTGTGCCCGACAAACGAAAAGCGTTCTCAGAAATTCATCGAGTTCTGAAAGCTGGCGGTAAGTTCACGGTCTCCGACATCGTCACCGACGGCAAAATCAGCGAAGAAGAACGCCGCGATGCCTCGCTCTGGGCCGGTTGCGTCAGCGGTGCACTTGACAAGAAAGATTATCTTGCCATCATAGAAAACGTCGGGTTCAAAGAAATTATCGTCACTTCAGAAATAAAAAACGATTACGAGTTATCGAGCGGCGCAGGAATATATTCAATCACAGTCACTGCAACGAAATAAATACAATTGATTCACAAAAGAGCGAAAGGGGCTACTTATGCCTAATAATTCGATCGGATTCATCGGCGGCGGAAGAATCACAAAAATCTTCCTGCATGCATTCAGAAACAAAAACATTTCGTTTGAGAAGGTTGCCGTCTTCGATCCCAATGAACAAGCTCTAAGCAAACTCAAAAACTCTTTTCAGAATATTGAGACCGGAAGCAACAACATTGACTCACCAGCTCAATGCGATATGGTAATCTTAGCCGTCCATCCTCCGGCAATGATGGACACGTTGCTTAGGATCAAGCCTTTTCTCAAGGAAGACACGACAGTAATCTCGCTTGCTCCAAAGATTACAATAGAGAAAATGAGAACCACCTTGGACGGCTTCCCATCAATTGCCAGAGTAAATCCGAGCGCTCCGGGGATCATCAACCATGGAATTAATCCGGTAGCTTTCGCTCCTTCAATGCCGGAATCTCAACGAAACTGCGTGATGGATTTGCTGCACATTCTTGGCGACGCCCTGATTGTGGATGAATCAAAGCTGGAAGCTTACGCCGTGATCAGCGCCATGGGATCTACTTACTTCTGGTTCCAATTAGAGCACTTAAGAATAATGGGAATTCAATTTGGTTTAAATGAGAACGAGGCCAAAGAGGCGTTGGCTAAAATGTTGAGAGGAACAATCGATACTTTATTCTTCTCGGATCTTCCGACTGAAGAAGTGATGGACTTGGTTCCGGTCAAACCGATTGGTGAATATGAACAAACGATCAAAGATTTTTATTCGGACAAGTTGAACGCAATCCATGAAAAAATCAGGCCTTAGTTTGTTTTGTCGCACAACTCAACGATATTATTTTCAAACCTCTGCCCCAATTCACAACCAATATTTAAAACAGAGGAGATTAGAATGAACCAGACAAAAGTTCTTTTCATTTGCGTACACAACAGTGCGCGAAGCCAGATGGCGGAAGCGTTTCTCAACAAATACGGCGGCGACAAATTCATCGCAGAAAGCGCCGGGCTTGAACCGGGGAATTTGAATCCCATCGTGGTCGATGCCATGAAAGAGGTCGGCATAGATATTTCTGCGAACCAGACAAAAGGCGTTTTCGATTTCTTCAAACAAGGCAGAAGATATCACTACGTCGTAACTGTCTGTGATGAAGCGAATGCTGAACGATGTCCGATTTTCCCGGGAGTAAAAGAAACGATTCATTGGAGCTTCAAAGATCCATCGGCATTGACCGGGAGCTACGAGGAAAAGCTCAAAGGAACACGGACGATCAGAGACGAAATAGAAAAAAGTGTACGAGAGTGGATTGCAGAATTGTCTAAAGAATCTGAAAACGTAAGATGAAATCGCGGCTTGCTTTCCTGGACCGATTCCTGACTTTGTGGATATTTGGCATAATGCTGCTTGGCGTTTCAGCCGGTTATTTCTTTCCTTCAATAATCAGTTTCTGGAATAAATTTCAGAGCGGCACTACAAACATTCCCATCGCCGTTGGTTTGATATTGATGATGTATCCACCATTGGCGAAAGTGAAGTATGAGGAATTGGGAAAGGTATTCAGGGATGGAAAGATACTCGCGTTGTCCCTGATACAAAACTGGCTGGTCGGTCCTGCCATCATGTTTCTTCTTGCCGTGATTTTCTTACATAATTATCCTGAATATATGGCAGGCTTGATCCTGATCGGGCTCGCGCGCTGCATCGCCATGGTGATTGTCTGGAACGATCTCGCCCATGGAAGTGCGGAATACGCCGCGGGACTTGTCGCGTTCAACTCAATATTCCAGGTTTTGTTTTACTCGCTCTACGCTTATGTATTTCTCACCGTCGTTCCTGGTTGGCTGGGATTAAGTTCATTTAAAGTCGATGTAACGATCCTGCAAATCGCGGGGAGCGTTTTCGTTTATCTCGGCATTCCATTTCTCGCCGGAATTATCACTCGCTTTACTTTAATAAAATTAAAGAACAAAGATTGGTATCAACACAAGTTCATTCCAAAGATCAGCCCAATCACTTTGATCGCATTGCTATTCACAATTTTCGTCATGTTTTCATTAAAGGGAAAGTTGATTGTCCAGATACCGATGGACGTAATCAGGATCGCAATCCCGCTCATGGTTTATTTCCTAATAATGTTTTTCGTTTCGTTTTGGATGGCAAAGAAGGCAGGCGCGGATTATAGCAAAGCCGCGACACTGTCGTTCACGGCGGCGAGCAATAATTTCGAATTAGCAATTGCCGTGGCCATAGCGGTGTTCGGAATAAATTCAGGCGAGGCTTTCGCGGCTGTAATTGGTCCGCTTGTAGAGGTGCCGGTGCTAATCAGTTTAGTAAATGTGTCCCTCAGGTTTCAACGAAAATATTTTCCGGGGGAGAGTGCGGCGTAATTGAAACAATGATTAAGATCGACAGGAGAAAATCTTGAAAGCAGGTTTGGTCTTAGATCTTACAATCCAGTGTCGTTCTTCTCGCCGGTAATTTCCACATCATCGTACTTTTGAATTTTGTAAATTATTGTCGAAGCTATCCAGCTTACGATGAATATTCCGATGATGAAGTACCCCATCGTCCCGAAATCGCTGCTTAACCTGCCGACGTATTCCCAAAACCACCCTTTCAATTCCAATTTGTCTCCGATGACGCTGAACGCTTCGATCCCTCCCACCAACAAGGCCACGAGTACCGAGATAAAAGTTATTGTCAGATTGTAGAACAACTTTCGCAGAGGCTTGATGTAAGCCCAGCCGTAAGCCGCGAGCATGAGCACACCATCAGTGGTATCGACCAGAGACATCCCTGCCGTGAAAAGCGCGGGGAAAATTAAAATGGACCACACCGGCAAACCTTTCGTAGCTTCTGCAGCCGTTATCCCAAGCACGCCGATTTCAGTTGCTGTGTCGAAGCCAAGACCAAAGAGGAAGCCAAGCGGATACATGTGCCAGCTTTTTCGTATCAACTTAAAGACGGGCCGGAAGAATCTCCCAAGGAGTCCGCGTTGGTTCAAAAGGTCATTGAGAGATTGCTCACTATATGCTCCACCTTTCTTGACCTCTTTGAATGTTTTGTACACGTCTGCTAGAATAACCATATTTGCAAGTGCAATTGCAAACAAGAATCCCGCCGAAACCGATGTACCGATTACGCCGCCGATTTCCCGGAATTGCGGAAAGTCCTTTTGAATGGCCGTCGCAGCTAAAACGATCCCTACCGACGCAAGAACAACTATCGTTGAATGCCCAAGCGAAAAGAAAAATCCCACTCCCGCCGGCCGCTTTCCTTCCTGCATTAACTTTCGGGTCACATTGTCAATGGCTGCGATATGATCGGCATCAACGGCATGTCTCAAGCCGAAGCTGTAAGCGATAATCGAAGTTCCGATGAGAAGCGGAAAACCCTGGAATGTCGTAAATGCAATTGCCCAAACGGCCACATTGACTATTGCCAGCAGCAAGTATATTCCAAATATTTTCCTCCGAACACTTCCGGAATCACCCCACAAGCGGGATTTCAAATCAGCAATTGAGTTCGGGAAATTTCCGGTCATCTAATTCATTTGCCCCAAAAAAATCTTCCATTGTTTGATTTACAATAGAAGTTCAGGACTCCGATCCGAAAATTCAATCCCGTAATTTCTCAAAGAGATCGTGGCTTAGTTGGATTCAAGTTTGTAAATTGAACCGAAGAATTATGGAAAAAGCCATCGTCACATTTTCGGGAGGACTCGATTCTACAACTCTCCTTTACTGGGCGGCAAACCGATATGACGTCAGTGCCCTGACGTTCGACTATGGATCGAAGCACAACGAACGCGAGCAATCGGCAGCAAAACAAATTGCCGGGCGTATTGGTGTTCCGCATGTAGTCATCAAACTTCCATTCATCAATGAGTTTTTCAAATCAAGTTTGTTGAAAAGCGGCGAAGCAATTCCCGAAGGACATTACGAAGACTCTTCGATGCGAAGCACGGTCGTACCATTCAGGAACGGAATAATCCTATCGATCGCGGTTGGCTATGCCGAATCGATAGAAGCAAAGAACGTTCTCTACGCAGCGCACGCGGGCGATCACGCGATCTATCCTGACTGCCGTCCGGAGTTTTTAAAAGCAATCTCCGAAGCAGGACATCATGGAACATACTTAGGAGTCGAGATCAATGATCCATTCATTAGCATGACAAAAAAGGAAATCGTAATCCTTGGAAAAGAACTAAGCGTTCCGTTCGAGCTTACGTACTCATGTTATAAGGGCGGCAAACTACACTGCGGAAAATGCGGAACATGTGTAGAACGAAAAGAAGCGTTTAAATTGGCCGGTATCCTGGATCCTACCAATTACGAAAAAGTGAACAACGGATAGCGAAGAGTTAAGAGTTTCTCATTAATCAACTTTCACTATTTACTCTCCGCTATCTATGCCTTTGCTATTTGGATTACAATGTACAAGAGCGAAATGCCGATCAACGTCATGACTGTTGTCAATATTTTTGGGTGGGCGTGATAACTCTCCGGTAGAAGTTCGCTCGCACCGATATAGATAAAACATCCGCAGAAGATCGCAAGTACACTTCCCAACTCCAACCTCGGCAGCGTGACGAAGCGTGTGAAGAGAATCCCAAGAAGAGGCGCCGCGGCATCGGCTAAAAGCCACCAAGAAGCACGCTTACGATCTCCATCGTCTTTTAGGATAAGACTAACGGTATTGATGCCATCCGAAAAATCATGTGTTAGAATCGCCGCGGTGACGATACCGCCAACAGCCGAAGATACCTGAAATGCAAAACCTATTATTGCCCCATCGAGGAAACTATGGACCGATAAGCCCGCTGCTCCGAGTGTACCACGATGGTGGAGGACTCCATGTTCCTCGTCGCCATGCGAAAGAAGTATCACCATTCTGTCGAGCACTAAATACACAAGAAATCCAACTCCGACCATCAGTGAAATTGAGGAAATATCGTTTGAGGCGCTTCCGAGATTTGCCGCCTCCGGAAGAAGGTC
The DNA here is from genome assembly GCA_963703215.1 of uncultured Bacteroidota bacterium. Classification (GTDB taxonomy): domain Bacteria; phylum Bacteroidota; class Ignavibacteria; order Kryptoniales; family JAKASW01; genus JAKASW01. The sequence continues at coordinate 726,332 of OY969800.1, forward strand.
GAAAAATGCCACACCGATAACCGCTCCAGCGCTGAATCCGAGAATCAAGTGAAGCTTGTCTTTGAACCGCAGCGCGAACAATCCTCCTAAAAAAGTCGACACAAATGTCGCCATTCCAATGAGGAAAATGACCATTTGATAAATCCTTTCAAAAATTTCATTTAAAATCTAATACTAACACAGAATCAGTTCAAAATCTCACTAAAATAAAGGTCATCCATTGAGACAGGACTCTTCGAGATCGCCAGTGATTGGTGGCTGTCACATCAAGTCACTTTCGGACTTGACTTAAACAAAAGCTCAGGATAAATTTGGTCGTCAATGAGATACTTTGTCTTAGCATTAGCGACGCTGGCTGTGGCGTTTTCCACGACTTCCTCGGTCACATTTTCCGATTTCCGTGCAACATCTGGAAGTGACGGAATTACCCTGCGTTGGACAACGTCCCAGGAAGATGGTATAAAAGATTTCGCGGTCGAGAAAGCGTCGCAGGTCAATGGACAATTTTATCAAATCGATGGGACCATCGCTCCGACTGGATCGGGAAGCACGTACCAATTCGTCGATAAAGATCTTTACAAGACAACTTCCTCTGCCATTTTTACTTATCGAGTTAGAGCCGACGGCGGTGACGGAAATACTTACTACTCCAACACGATAACTCAGCCTTACGATTTTTCTTCCGGTCTTTCCGGCGTAGCGAAGCGAACTTGGGGCAGCATCAAAGCAATGTTTAGATGATTCCCCAAAAGGGGACTCGCTTCCTTCGGCTTTTCTTAATATCCGCCCTCCTCACCTTTCTTCAATCAAGTTCACAATGTAAACCTTCCTTTCCATATTCTGCCGAACCGATAGTGAGAGCTAACCTAGCGGACAATGCAAAAGATCCCGTTCTTTTTGTTTATGGAAACTACAAGCTGACCTTTCGCGGATATGAAGTCGCGACGATTTCCAATGAGGAGATCTTATTTACATTTTCTCCCAACGGGATGCCAATCGCGAAACTTCCGAACCAGGAGATAAGATTTTCTGCGCTGGTCAGACTTGAGGCGTTGGACACAATCTCCCATGCGGACACGCTGAATTCCGGCACGAAGGATTCTGCAGCAACTTCAGCACCTTTTCCCGATAGAATCAATTTTCATCTCCAGACTTTTCCCGGCTCAATGGAAATATTCGCTAACAGAGATGGTACATTCCGGATAGTAAATGTCGTCTCACTTGAAACGTATTTGCGCGGCGTCGTCCCAAACGAACTTGTCAGCAATTTGACTCCCGATGAATTCCATGCTTGCATGGCACAGGCAATTGCTGCCAGGAACTACGCTTTTTATAAATTAGCTAATCAAGATTCGACAGAGTTCGACATTTACTCGGATACGAGAGATCAGGTATATTCAGGAATAGAAAAGTACAGACCGATTGCCGACAGTGCAATAAAACTCACATCGGGGATGATCGTAGAATACGATGGTCAGCCCGCGAGATGTTTCTTTCATTCGACATGCGGCGGGCACACCGAAAGTGTGCAAAACATCTGGCAGGGACAGCCCGCGCTACCCTATCTGCAGGGAGTATCAGACATTGATTCAGCGACAGGTGATCCATATTGTGTCTACTCACCGAGCTTTATCTGGGCAAGCACATTTTCTCGCTTCCAACTCGATGAGATGCTCAAGGAAAATTTGGCGATAGCAAATCCAACTTATGCGTTAGAAACTTTAGGAAGCGATGTCACTGATATTCAGATATTGGACAGGTTCAGCTCGTTCCGCGTTGATTCGCTCAGGATCAGGACAAATAACGGCGACGTCTATTTCGTGCGAGGAGATCGCACAAGATACTTTTTTAAAAATCCGAACGGCGCACTTTTGAGGAGCAGCTTCTTCAAAATTAAGGTCTCAAGAGATAACAGACGGAGGATTACAAACCTTGTTATCAATGGACAAGGAAGTGGTCATGGAGTAGGTATGTGCCAATGGGGAGCAATCGGGATGTCAAGATTAGGCTTTAGTTACGTTCAAATCTTGAAACATTATTATCCTGGCACAGAGATAAGAAAAGTCTATTGACATTTCGAATTTTGAATTGCGAATTTTAAATTATGCGAGACGAAGCAAGATTTTTCAATTCGAAACCCAAAATTGACAATTCGATATTGAAATGAATCTTCCACACATATATTTAGCTTCACGGTCGCCGAGGCGACGACAGATTCTCGAAATGGTTGGTATAAAATTCACGCTCCTCGATGTCGAGGTTGATGAAGACAACCACTTCGCCGATAATCCACGCGATTATGTCATGAGCCTTTCGGAGAAAAAAGGGAGGGCAGCCTCAAAGAAAATAAGTGAAGGCATCGTTGCCGCAGCGGATACTATTGTATATTTAGACGGTCAAATTCTTAATAAACCCAAAGACGCGGATGACGCGGCCAGGATGCTAAATCTTCTGAGTGGAAGAACACATCAAGTGTTCACAGGTTTTACACTTCTGCAAGTCCCCATTGGAAAAATTATCAAGCACTGCGAAACGACCGATGTGACATTCAGAAAGCTGGATGCGGATGAAATAGAAGATTACATTCAGTCCGGTGCTCCGTTTGACAAGGCAGGAGCGTATGGCATTCAAGACGACCTCAGCGCCCTTTTTGTGGAACGGATAAACGGCGATTTCTATAACGTTGTTGGACTACCGCTACCGAAGTTTTATCTTGCACTGAAAAGCTTCTACCACAAAGACACTCGATGATAATAATTGCTAGCGCAGAATGAGTGAAATTCTTATTGATACTTTTCCATCAAAAGAACCAGACAAATGTTAAAGAAACTTCGCAGTAAGATTTTTATTTCTGTCGCGATAGCGGCTCTCGTTGGAATCGCATTCTCTTTCTACGCAAATATACCGCAGCTAGAAAGTGCCTTCGAGGGATTCTCATATGCGCTTCTCCCTCTCATTCCGATGTGTGCGTTCACCAATTACCTATTCAGGTTCGTTAGGTGGGAATATTATCTGCGCATTCTTGAGATTCGAGTTCCTCGCTCTGAGAGCTTCGGTATATTCATTTCGTCCCTCTCCATGGCGGTCACACCGGGAAAAATGGGCGAAGTGATGAAATCTTATTTCCTGAAATCAATGCGGGGTGTTCCGATAAGCAAATCTGCGCCGATCATCTTCGCGGAAAGAGTCACGGATTCCCTCGCTCTTCTGGTAATCTCAATAATCGGTGCGTACAGCATAGGTTATGGGAAAGAAGTAATTCTATTTACCGCTGTCATTTTTGCAGTTGGGATAGGAATAATTTCCAGCCGAAGTCTCTCCATGAAGATAATTCGGGCAGCAGAGAAATTACCTTTCATCGCCAAGCGAATTAAACCGATTGAAGTTGCTTACGAAAGTTCGCGCGTCATGTTGACTGGAAAAGCCCTCATCGTTTCAACGGTTATCGGACTCATCGGCTGGTTCATCGAGTGCCTGGGATTTCTGCTTGTGCTCGAAGGACTCGATGTCCATTTGAAAGTTCTCTCCGCGAGTTTCATTTATTCTTTTTCCATTGTGGTCGGTTCGGTGACATTCCTTCCTGGAGGATTGGGAGTGACGGAAACTTCTTTGACCGGACTTCTCGTTCTCGCCAAAATCCCAAGAAATTCCGCCGTGGCTGCAACCTTCATCGTCAGGGCTGCAACATTATGGTTCGCTGTAATTATTGGAGTAGGTATGTTATCTTACATGCAGAAACGATATGCAGTGGCTCTTGATGGAAAACCCGAGAAGAAATCGAATGAAAATAGGATAGAGGAAGTTGAGAAGTTGTAAAAATGGCAAGCTCATCCATCGCCGCGTAGATTGTGATACAACAAAGTTTGCTATGTTGAGACGGGCAATTAATCCCAAAAGACTACCATGGAACGCAAAATTCGCGTACTGATCGCAAAGGCCGGGCTTGATGGACATGATCGCGGCGCAAAGGTCGTGGCCGCTGCTTTAAGAGACGCCGGTATGGAAGTCATTTATACCGGACTTCGTCAGACCCCGGAAATGATTGTCGAGGCGGCGATTCAAGAAGACGTCGATGTAATTGGTATCAGTCTACTGAGCGGTGCACACATGACGATAATTCCGAAGATCCTGAGTCTTATGAAGGAGAAGGGACTTAGTAACGTTCTTCTGTTTGGAGGAGGAATCATTCCAGACAAGGACATTATTGCATTGAAAGAGATGGGTGTCGGCGAGCTTTTCACGCCGGGTACTTCGACTTCTGATATAGTGGCTTACGTTCGCAATTGGAAGAAAAGCCATTAGTGTCTACCAGTTTGCTAAGAGCTAAATTCTAACGGCTCATTTAACTTGGAGGCGAAATGAAAAACGATCCATTGGAAAAACTTGCCGAGAAACTAAACTCTCTTTCGGTCGACAATTTCTGGGATGTCGGAAGATTTGTCGTGGAAAAAATTCTCCCTTATGCAAAATCGAGCAAGTTGTCCGAGGAAGAACTTTACAAGTTGTTGACTTCGACTCCCGGCTTCAAATTTCAGCCGGGACTTCTCAAGCAATGCCAGATGTACTTCACATATTATCCAGACTTGAAAAAACGAAAATTGCCGGAGAGTTTCTATTTCGAGCTTGCCACAAAGGTAAGCGACGATGACAGGCGCAAGGAATATGAGAAGACGGCACTTCAGAACAAATGGACAATCACCGAGCTACGAAAGAAGATTCGCGAAGACGTTCTGACGGAGCGAGAATCTGAGCGGACGAAATTCGGCTTCGATCTTCGTGCCACAAATGTATGGAACTTTGATGTCCCCGACCCGCGTTTCGGGAAAGCCGGATCGAAAGGAAGAGTTGCCGGACAGGTGGCGTCGAATGCGATTTATCATTACACGGATCCAGGCGCATATATCGTCGATCCCTTCGCAGGAGATGGAACACTCGGCGATGTAATTGAGAGAATACCTTATTTCGGAGACCGTCGCTGCAAGATGTACGATCCCAAGCCATCCGACGAGCGAATTATTCAAAATAATATTTTTATGACTGGCATACCGGCAGAAACTAATTCTGTCGATTATGTTTTCTTAAATTTGCCTGAAGAATTTTATTCGGGGACCGAGGACATGACCGTCGCGCTCTCAAACTTCAAAATGAAATTCAAGACCGTTTTCAGGGAGTCTCATAGGATTTTGAGACTCAAAGGGAAAGTCACAGTCATCGTTGCGCCGCAGATCGGGGATACGGGATTTGCCGATTATCCTTACGAGGTGGAACGTATGTATGCCGATGCGAATTACAAAATCGCTGGAAAGGTGTTTCTACCGGATAGATCGACGAGACGATACAATTACTTCGAGCGAAAGCCATTGATTTCGGAAATGACGGAGATGCTGACGTTTCAAAAGCTTACGGAATAAAAATCAAAGGGCAAAACCAGATTCAGAAATGTGCGTTGCGATTTTCGCAAAGGCGTGACAGGAAGGCGTTCACGGACGAGAAAATCTAGCTTGATTTATCCTTTCGCAAGCTTAAGCCAAAAGCTAGGTTGAATACCAACGACAGACCAATAAACAAACCACTAACAAACGAAATCGGCCTGCTGTCTCTCACAAAAATGTCGAGAGGCACGCCCATTGCCATGGAAAATTGTCCGACTATAAAGTAAATATTTTTGTTTTTCATTTTATTCTGCTTTCATAGCCTTGTCCCGAATGAAAGAAGAAGAGAAAATCCCGATTGGCCCAAGTTAAAGTTCCAAGGCCAATCAGTTGACGAACCATTTGTCTCTATCGTACTATCCTGAAGTTTATTGAACGTGTGTCTGTACCCTGCTCCTAAGGAAACGATCAGTTTTCCGAATTGGGTAGAAGAGCCGAGGGTAACTCCAAGGCATGGCGCCCAAGAACCATTTGACAATTTCCAATCAAGGTTATTTCCCGGGAAATCGTTGAACCTCACCTCTTGAACGACAGAGCTGGACAAATGACAGTCTCCAACTTCAAAGCCCAGGTTAATCGGAAAATCTCCGATCTTGGCGAGTGTATTTTGCATTATCAAAGAGATGTCAAAAACACTGACCGATCCGTCCACTTTCAATGAGCCACCGTAATCCTGATAGTCCGAATAGGCCGGAGAATACGAGTATCCGAGAGAAATGCCGGCCCCTATGTCTTCCAACGGATAATATAGGAATCCGGTCCGGACAACCGCTGTCCGTCCAAAGCCTATCTGGGTTGCAATGGGTACCCCCTGAGATCTATAGCCTTCCAAGATACCATTGTAGTAGGGTTGGATATCTCCGGGCTCTGTGTAGGCATACCCGATGGAAATAAATGGGTAATAAGAAGTCGAATCTTCTTTGTCCTGCGAGTGTGCTGCCTGACAGGATAGAAGAACGGAGAAAACGAAAAATGAAAGTCGTTTCATCATGGATTACCTCCTATGTCGACAATCCATTGATCGGTCGATGTACAGGCAAAGAGATAACGACCATTGTCAGATCCATACAGCGATTGAACATTAGATGAAAATGTCCACGAACGAATTATTTTTCCCGTAGGCACGTCAAATTCGTTAAGGATGGTCCTGCATGCAACAAATAGATTTTGGGAATTTACAAAAATAGCAGAAAGATACTCCCACTGTGATACAGGTATTTGGTATGAACAGATAAAATTTAACGTCGATGCATCCCATGCTTCAATGTCATTATCGGATTGTGCGTTTGCGCCTGCAACATATATTCTTGAGTTTTTCCAATCTGTCCAAGACAATATCCAGGGAGTATACATAATCGTTGATTTGAAATTAAATATCACCGAATCATTACTGAGTACATAACTTCTAACTCCTGCGTTCCAAGTAGTAACCAAGAGGGTTTTACCGTCTGGGGAAATACAAGAACACGTAAAGTTTATTCCCGAAAATTCCGCAGCGGGTGAACTGCCAATGTTAATTTCTGCATCATTTTTATGGAAGACGTACAATCCTTGAGTACCATTTCCTGCAATGGCAACATAAATTTGACTTCGCGGTCCAATCATTAGCGCGAATGCCGAACTTTGCGTGGGTTGCTGTATTTGCTGTTGTCCAACAATGTCTAACGTTCTGGCATCGTACGTGTACAGATTTTGATTATCCCAACAATAAAGAGTGTCATTAGTGACGCTTTTCGCCCATATTCCATTATGGCCATTGTAACATTGATTAGCTACCGTATGTGTTTGCGTTGATACTGCCGTGAGATAGTTATTAGACAGATTAAAAACAACTTGATCATTTATTATGTTATCAATGGCCCCAACAAAATTAATCCCTAATGATTCACCTCTCGTACAAGAATCCTTAGTTGAATATGCAGTCACAGGACCGTTCGAGGCACCAACCTCATAATACCCTCTGTAAAAATCTGGCGTCGTGGAATCTGTGTACGAAGACGTTTTTTGTGAATAAACCGTATCAATGACATTTCCATCCCTTCGGATGACATAAGCATAAAAATTGCTGAGATTGGTCGGAGTCCAGGAAATACATGGACAATTGTTCTGAAGTGTAACCAAAACATTAGTCGGTGCGGTGGGCGGAGTATTATCAAAGATGAGGCTCGTTTCATAAACATATAGAGTGTTGTATTTCAGACTTAGGAGCCCAATTGAATCACCGATTGTCGGCTTCTTGTAAGCATAAAGCATGAAATTCTGTCTTCCATCTGGCCAGGTGGTTGTATTGATGCTAAATTGAAACGGGTTATTGTAACTATAGCCTTGGTCGTACCAAGGATGTAGGCACCCTATATTTATCGAGTCGACAAAAACAGCGATGGAGTCAGTACCTGAAGGACTCCAATCTGGAACAAAGAGAGGCGTTATGGTGCCGGTTACAACTTGATCAGCGGAATAATTGCTGAACACACCATTCTTGCTATGAGTTTGTGGAGGATGTGCACTAATGTTCATCTCCGGTTTCGGCTCAGTGAAATAACTGCACGAAAACGAAATCAAAACAAGCCCGACAACAGCAAATAATAGGATCGAGGACGTAGATCCTTTCCGATGAGAAATGGTACATTCACTTCGTTGCATCATTTTTGATTTTGCCTCCTAATATTTATTTCTAACCTGCACGGCTTCCCAACAATCTCATCGCACAGGCGCGATAAATCTTGACATAATTATCTTAAGAAACCGCGGTCAGATAGTCAAGTACCCGACGTTTCTTTAGACAACATCTAAGATTTTCCTAAACTCAATCGCCCCTTCCCTGAAAAGCTCCACTTTGCCATTTGTAACGTCCACGACGGTAGAAGGAGTCTGAGAAGTCAGCGTGCCAGCATCCACGATAAGATCGACGGCATCGCGCACTTTCTGGTTTATCATGCCAATCGAGTCAGGGTTTGACTCGCCCGAAAGGTTCGCGCTCGTCGAGGTTATCGGGATTTTGCAGATGCTCAGGAGCTCAGTGCAGAATTCGTCGCTCGAAAGCCGAACGCCAATTTTCCCGGTGCCAGCCGTCAATATTTTTGAGACAATGGGTGCGGCGTTGAAAACAATCGTCAATGGACCTGGCCAGAACTTGCTCATAAGTTTTTCCGCAACTTCCGGAACCTCCAACGTAAGTTCGTCCAGAGCCGATCTATCGGGAATCAGGATGAGAATTGGATTGGACTTTTTTCTTTCTTTAATATCATAGACTCTCTCGACAATTTTCGGTTCAAGAGCGTTCGCCCCAATCCCATAAATTGTCTCCGTGGGATAAATGATAACTCCACCGGCCAGGATTGTTTGAGCGGCCTCCGTAACGGAGCGCTTTCGTTTTGCGTTTACGATTTTCATTTAAGAAACGCGGCACACGGATAACAGTGAAGGAACGGATTTTCCCAAATCAAAGACATATAAATTTTAATATCAGCAAGAACCTGTATCATCTGTGTTATCAGAGTTCTAGTTCTTTTCTGAAACTTTCAAAGCGTCCATGACTATTTCATCCGGAGAAATCTTTCTCATGCAGTCAAACGTAACTATCGGACAGCGCCGCCCGCCATGGATCAAGCATGGACGACATCCCAAGCCTTCAACTTCTACAACTACCGACCTTTTATGGTACGGATAAAAACCGAAGTCTTTCACCGTCGGACCAAATATCGCAACAGTCGGAACGTTGAACGCAGATGCGATGTGCACAGGTGCAGAATCGTTTGCGACCAGCAACGATGCTCCTCTTATGATTTCCGCCGAGGACATTATCGGCAAGCTGCCAATCGCCAGGACAACATTTTCATTGAGAACATTGAAGTCACGCAAAAGATCGATATCCTTTTCTCCACCAATCACAATAATGCTCGCAAATTTGTTCGAGAGCTTTCTGACAGCTTCAATCATCAATTCTACCGGATAGCGCTTTGTTTCCCAGACTGTCCCGGGAGCAACGACCGCGTATGGCCGCTTGACACGATGCTCCGAAAGAAATGTTTCCGCCTTCGTCCGATGTTCTTCAGAAATGCAAATCTTCGGCAGCTCATAACCGATAACTGAGGACCGATTTCCGTTTACTACCACAGGCTGGAGAAGCGAGAGGTTCCGTTCCACTTCATGCATTCCGAACTTCCATGGCAGAATGTTGGTGAAGGAGCCCTTCAATGCTGAATTATTAAAGCCGATCCTGATTTTCGCCTGAGTTCCACTTGTTAACAGACAACTCCGCAAGGAGCGATGCGGACAAAGGACTGCATCATAATTCATGGAACGAAGCCGACCGCGAAACTTAAGAAACGATAAAAAGGATTTTTGTTTTCCGTGTTTGTCGTAGACAATGACATTGGCAATGTCCGGATGATTCTTCACAATATCCGCTGTCTGAGGAATAGCGACGAAATCAATTTCCGAATCAGGAATAGATTTTTTCAGCGCCTGCACAAGCGGCAAAGTGAGAACGACGTCTCCGAGAAAAGCGGTCTGTATGATCAAGAATCTCTTCATGTTTTTATACTGACCGAATGATTACTCTCGCGTGCTTTCACATCACGAAGCATCTCCTGGAAAGCCTGCACATGCTTGAACCGTTTATGGAACCAGAGCCAGTTCCCCGGATACTTTCGGATGAAGGCCTCCAGCGCATTGACATGACGCTGCGTCAACTCTGCGACGCTCGCCTCAGAATCATCTTCGAGATCGCTGTAATCTATCTCGTTGAGAACAAGTCTGTAGGTCCCGTCGTCCTTTCTCATCGCGAAACCTGTCGCCATGGTTGCATGCGTCCTGAGTGCAAACAGAGCCGGGCCCTGAAAAGTCGGGACGTTCCATCCCGAAAAATCGCGCGGTCAAACTTTCTTTTGCCGAGCTTTGATCCGCCAGAAGTGCCACGATGCCGTTCTCTCGCAGCGTGGAAAGCGAAGCACGCACTGAGTTATCCATGGGCACGGTCGAATTCCCAAGAAGCGAGCGATACCTGTTCGCGTACTTATCGACAGGCTTGTTATGAAACGGATGAACGATTATCGAAAGTGGTTTCGGAGAAAAGGCGCCGACGGCAAGCGCAACAATCTCCCAATTTCCGAAGTGACCGCTCATCAGAATTAAACCTTTCCCGCGTTCGAGGGCTGATTGAATCAAGCGATAAGATTCATCTGGGAATTCGACGACGCCTTTTATATTTTCCTTCGTCAATTTCGGGAAGTAAAGGAATTCCAAGAATACTTTCGCGACGTTGGTATAAGCTTTCTCAATTATTGTTTCTATCTCTCCGTCCCCTTTTTCAGGAAAACACAATCTCAAATTAGCTAGTGCAACGTCTTTTCGAATCGGGAAATGCCTGTAGAGGAATTTTCCAAGCCACACAGACATTCTCTGAACTCTTCGCAGTGAAAAGCGGCGGATGAAAAATCCGAGAACTTTGATGAATCCTGACTGCAGATGGTCAGCAAAGCTCATTTTATTTCAAACCCATAGACTTCCGAGTCCTCCGCACCGACGATTAAATAGTTCTGACAAATCGCCGCTGGAGTTCGTATTCGTTCTTCCAGATTTATTTTCTGCTCCACTTTGCCATCATCTTTGTCTATAACATATAAATTCTTGTCGAACCCTCCAAGACAAATTTGAGTCCGTGTTTGTGAAGCCGAGGCTATTATCGGGCATCAGTATGAATTGTCCAGAGAAGTGCTACGTTGTGAATTGTGGTCCACCAACTTCACGAGGACACTTTAAGGAGACACAGGAGACAGACAAAATCGCAGAATTAAAAACCAGGAATATTGCAACAAATAGTCCCGTGTACCCTGCACGTCTGTGCCTTAGTGTCTTTGCCACTCCTCTGGTCATGAGACCATGGTCCTGTTGAAACGCGAAGAAACCAGTCCGACAATAATTGTGGTCAACGACCCGACCATCGTGTACCATGTCCATGCTATCGGAGTAAACTCAAAAACATAAATAAGCATCAACAAACCCGCGGAGAATCCGACAATGGCATCGACCTGTTGAGGCTTTTTGAATAGAACACCAAGGAGGAATGTTCCGAGGAGTCCGCCGTAAGTTACAGACGCAATCGACAGCGCTATTTCGATAACCGATTGATTCGACTTCAGGAAAATAAAAGCCGTCCCGACAAGGACGAGTGTCCAAATGAGACTGAAAAGTTTGGAAAGCTTCAGATTTTTCTTCTCGTTATTATCTTTGCCGAAGTAAGGCATATACAAATCAATCAACGTCGAAGAAGCCAAAGAATTAATCGACCCGCTCAGCGAACCCATTGCACTTGCGAAGAGTCCGGCGACAATTATCCCGCTCACCCCGCTTGGAAGCTGTTCGACAATGAATTTTGGGAAAATTTGATCTCCATCGCTGAATGGATAGGTGTTATAAAATGCGTAAAGAGTTACACCTATTATCAAGAAAAAAAGAAATTGTATGCCGACGAAGACGCCGCTTGCGATGACTGCCTTCTGACTATTCTTTAATGAATTCGTTGCGAGAAGTCTTTGGACAATAAGCTGGTCGGTGCCATGTGAGGCCATCGATAGGAAGGCGCCACCCAGAACGCTCGCGACGAAACTATACTTGATCGTGAAAAAGTTCGCAAGCCCGCCGCTGAATCCCCAATTGATAAACTGGAATTTCATTTTCGCTGATGCCATGGCAGCGACGGTATGCCAACCGCCTGGAAGATGAGACAACATGATGTACAACGCCAGCGATGCACCGCCGATGTAAATGAACATCTGAATGACGTCAGTCCATATCACAGCTTTGATTCCACCGCTGTAGGTGTAAACAAAAGTGAAAACCGTGATAACGATGATTGCGACTGCGTAGACAAATGTGTCGGGATAGCTGGCGAATATTTTGTACCCTTTGAAAATAATCGCGAGTGGAATCGCCGTTGTGAAAAGTCTGACTCCTGTTGCCAGAGTTCGGGTCACGAGGAAAACGATCGAGGCGTAATTCCTGGTCTTCTCGCCGAAACGAGTCTTCAGGAATTCATAAGCAGTGACAAGCTCACCACGGTAATATGATGGAAGGAAAAGGTATGCAACGGCTATGCGTCCGATAATGTAGCCGATTGCGATTTGGAGAAAATTAAGATTTGTCAGGTAGGCAAGGCCTGGAATCGAGATAAAAGTTATGGCACTGGTTTCAGTAGCTACCACTGCAAATGAAACTGCGAGCCATGGAATTTTTCTTCCGCCGACAAAATAATCCTTGATGCTGCTTTGCTTCCCGCCCGTGAGAATTCCAAAAACGGCAACGCCGATTAGGTAAACAAAAACAATTATGTAGTCTGTGAATTTGAATCCCATGATGATCCTAGTATTCCATCCGGAAATTCAGACGGAACATCGATCGTACGACAGGCACTGAGTTGCACCGACAAAATAGTTAAAAAGTTCTGTAAAATTCCATTTCATCAGTGTTGCCTGTGGTCCGTTTCTTTGTCAGCCGATGGCTTCAGCGGAGGGGTGAATCGAAAAGACCTTTTCCAACTGAGTAATCTTGAAAAGATTTCGAACATCCTGGCTCGGTACAATAAGATGGATCTCCCCTTTGACTCTCGCATCAACCTCTCGGCGACGAGGAGCGCACTCAGGCCCGACGAGTCACACGATTTTACCGTGGTCATATCCACAATCAATTTCTTCAACGGAGATTGGCACACAACGAGAAACTCCGCCTTCAACTGCGGAGAGACCTGCGTGTCAAGCTTGTCGAACTTCATCCGCAGGATGGTATGCCCCCTGTGATTTTCTGTTTCAAATATTTTTGTTTTCATTTTTCCTTGAACATTTTAAATGTGCGACTCAAAACTTCGTACGCTCTCTTAACATCACCGCCTTGCGGAACCTTGACCTGCATGTCATAAAAATGGTCACTGTCTTCTTTTACAAAGCCAATCGACACCTTCGCTTCGGCCCTGCGGCAGAGGTACGACATAAAAATATCATTCGAGAAATTGAGATCAAAAACGACATCAAATTTCTGGTCGCAAAGACGCGTCACGATATCTCTTGAAGGAAGTCTCAGCCAGTTCTCGTCATTCTTGGAAACGACGATCACCTCGCTCCTGTAGGTTGCAAGTTCGCGCATATTCTCCGTAACTACGAGGACTACCCGGCGGAAATATCTGAGGAGCGATTCGACGACCGAACGCGCCAGGTAAAACTCCATGCTCATCTTCGGCATTAGAAAAAGGGCGGTCTGGGAAGATTTGATGGTCTCATTAAAGTTTATGATTTTTTTGCTGCGTCGAGCGAGACTTGATGCATACGCCACGGCAATTCTATTTTTAATATTTAGCATTAGTTCTTATTGATCATTTTTAAAAAATGTTCTTCGGTTAAAATAGGTATTTTGAGTTGTTGTGCTTTATCGTATTTAGAACCTGGACTTTCGCCAGCAAGAACGTAGTTGGTATTTTTACTCACGGAGATAGTGACACTACCGCCGGCTTTTCTTATGAGTTCAGATGCTTCATCACGTGAAAGCGTGGGAAGTGTTCCGGTGAGGACAAAAGTTTTGCCGGAGAGCGGACCTGGCTTGCCAGCACCTTTGGGATTTCCTCCGGCCGAATACGAAGTTTGTGAAGTCGCTGCAAGATTTTTTTCCCGCTCGGAGACGCAAAGAATTCGAGCACCGATGCCGCCGCCACCGGACCAACTTCAGCGAGATCCTTCTTAACATTTACCAACCGGTTTTCGATCTCGGAAATCTCCCTGACGAGTTCGTCATACTTCTTTTGTCTCGATTTCAGATCAGACCCACCCTTTGCTGGATTCCTGCGCGACTTCGGTGACACTGCGTCCCGTTCATTTCTTTTGGTCCCAAGATCACGAATGTCTCGAAGGATAGATGAAGACGCGAGTTCGTCTAATGATTCGTGAACTTGTGCAAGCTGTCTTGCCGTGGCTTCTCCTACTTCCGGTATAGCTAGTGCAAGAATCCATCGATCGAGCGGCAACGTTCGCGCTCTTTCCAATGCTTCGACTACTTTTGTGGCATTCTTCTCACCAAAGACTCGCGGCTCATCATCGGTACCTAAGTTCAATTTTGCGAGCTGTTCAACTGTCAGACCAAACAAGTCGAGCGGCTCGTTAACCAATCCGCGTTCGATCAGCTTTTCAGCGACAATGCCGCCAAGAGATTCTATGTCAAGCGCCTTTCGATATGCAAAATATTCTACTCGTCTCGTTTTCTGAGCCGGGCAGCCCGCGACGTTTTGACACCGCCAAGCTACCTCTTTCTTATCACCCGCTGAGACTCTCTCCTTTGCAATTGCGCCGCCGCATGCTGGACACTTGCCGCCAACGTATTCAAAAAGGTCGAACTCCTTTGCATTCTTCGGACGTTTCGACTTGACGACTTCGACGACCTCAGGAATCACCATGCCGGCTTTTCGAATCACTACGGTGTCTCCAATTCGAATATCTTTCCGACCGATTTCATCTTCATTGTGAAGCGTTGCGCGGGAAATAGTCGAACCTTGCAGGAAAACCGGCTCCAATTCAGCAACAGGAGTCAGAACTCCGGTGCGACCAACTTGAACTGTGATTCCTTTGAGCAGAGTTTCGGCGGGAGTTATCCATGGAACAGGCTTGTGAACGATTGCATATCCTGGAGCACGGCTTTTCGCAGGGATTTTCTCCCAGTCCGACATATTGTTCACTTTTATGACGACGCCGTCGATTTCGTACGGCAGCTCGCGGCGAAGATCATATCTCTCATCATAATGGCACACAACATCATCGTTATACCGTTTTATTACTTCTTTCATGTCTTTGCACAGCCACCACTTCTGCTGCGTCGGAAGGCCGAAACGCTTCAGAGACTCCAGCATCTCTGCGTGAGTTTTGAATACTATTCCATCGCACGCACCTATGCCATAGAAAACCGCGCTGATGGGCCGTTGAGCCACAAGCTGCGGATCGAGCTGCTTTAAAGCACCTGCCGTAGCATTACGAGCGTTCGGAAAAATCTTTTCCCCCTCGGCTTCTAATTTTTTATTCAGCTCCTCGAAATCTTTGGTTGACATGTATGCTTCACCGCGAACTTCCAAAAGTGGAGGAGGATTTTTTACTCTTAACTCAAGAGGAATGGCGCGAACAGTTCGAAGGTTCACGGTAACGTCGTCGCCGTTTTGACCATCGCCCCGAGTCACTCCCAGCGCCAATTTCCCATCGCGATAATGAACCCCGATGGAGACTCCATCGACCTTCGGTTCAAGAACATATTCAACGTTTACACTTCCAGTAATCTCCTGAATTCCTGCATCGAAAGCTCTGAGACCGCTTGGTGCAATCTCATTTGCGAAGGCGCTCTCCAACAGTAGTCGGTTGCGCCGCATTCGTTGAACTTCTTGGCTTTCCCTTGACTGCAGCTTGAGCAATTCTTTCGGAATCACCAAATTCGAAAAAGAGACGACGTTTTGAAGTACTTGACTTGATAGTATCCGATTCAGTTCCAAAATCAAAATGGACTTCTTCCTTGTGGCCTTCTTCTCTTCGACCTTCGAACTCGAATCCACATCAGCCAACACCATCTTAGCATCTTCAGAGAGTTGGTCCCATAAGAAACGAGAAATCGCATCTTCATGTTTAGAAAGTTTATTGATTAAGTCACTAGGTTTTGGAAAATCACTTTCGCTAAATAATGCCTTTCCAAGAACTGTGTTTTGATCTTGTAATCGATAGCGTTTCTCGCGGTCAGGTTCCTCTTTCCTTGCCGGGCTCTCGGAGGCGTCGATTTTTTCCAGAGACAACATCGGCTGGAGGTGCTTTATTCGCTTGAAACCTTTTGTCGGCTCGCCTCCAACCCGCTGTGTTGGCGAATCCCGAGTGACTAGTTCGGGACGTTCTTTCTCAAGCTCTGAGAGCCTTTTCATCAATCGGTCGTATTCGTAATCGCTGACGGAAGGCTCTGCCAGAACATAATAGCGATAATCGTGGTCGCGTATCTGGCGACGTAATTCTTCTACCTCAGATTGGAAATTCCTAATGGCAGCAGAAGCTTTCACTTCTTGATCGTGCCGTCTTTGAAAATTGTGACGTTGCGGATCACGACCCCGGGTTTTCCTAACGGAGGGTATTCATGACCATTCAACGAAATCTGGAGTCCGCCGGCATTTCCGATTGTCATGTTGAACTTCCTTCGCCCCCAAAACATAAACTTGTTGCCAGGTCGCATCAAAAGGTCATAAGTTTTTCCCTCGTCAATAACAAGATTCACCCAAACCGTGTCGTTCGCACTCAGAACCAATCTTGCGCTATCGGCTTTTGCGGCAGGTTTCGTCGTCACTGCCGTGTATGCGGAGTCGAATTTTTTTTGATTTACCTCTTCCAGGTTTTCGTAAGTATTGATATCAACCGGTTGCTTCTTGCCGGGAGAAAAGGCGAGATAAGAGAGACCGAGCAGTATACCCAGACCTATAATTCCTGCAAAGATTTTTTGTGTGTTGGTAAGGGTGATCTGACTCTGTTTAGTTTTTTCCTCAACAGGGGCTTCTTCCTGCTGAACAACCGCTTTCGTTGCCCCAACCTGCTCGTCAAGATGCTTGATCGCTTCCTCAGGATCGAGCCCTATCGCTTTCGCATAATCTCTGATAAATGCCCTGATGTAAGTCTCCGGCAAAATTTCGAAATTTCCATCCTCAATCGCTTCAAGGAATTTCAAGCTGATCCTTGTTTGCACGGAGACGTCAGATAGTCGAATCCTCTTCTCTTCTCTTTGTTTCCTAAGATATTCTGAAAAATTCTCCATTCGAAGCCATGATTAGTTGAGTCATTGAGGTTAACGCTCCCGCAAAAGCGGGCTCTTCGTTTTGAATCTAATCAAGTCGGGGAACTATAACAACGGGCGAATTGGGTTGAAAAGATGAGAAATCGGCCGATTTCAAAAAAGGCCCGTCTCCTCTTGACATTGAAAACTAAACACAGTATGTTAAGTAGAATTATGTCTACTAAGACTGGAGGACAGGATGGAAATATTAACAAAGCAGCAAGAGAGGGTCTTGAGATTCATCCAAAGCCATTTTAGGAAGTTCGGCTATCCGCCGACCATTCGTGAAATCGGGAACCACATCGGAGCAAAGTGGAACCACGGCGTTGAACGGCACCTTCAGGCATTGGAACAAAAAGGTCATATCAAGCGAGTTCGTGATAAGAGTCGCGGAATAAAACTTACCTCGAACCCGATAGGAGTCGAGGTCCCGATATTGGGAAGAATAACTGCAGGCAAACCAATTCTCGCTGTCGAGAATGTCGAGGAAAAAATTGTTCTCGATCCTTCGTTCGCCAAAGGCGACGGAAGTTTTTTGTTGATGGTCGAAGGGTACAGCATGAAGAACGCCGGAATTCTTGACGGCGATCTCGTTCTAGTCAGGCAACAAGCGACTGCGGCATCCGGAGAAATTGTCGCGGCACTTATTGGTGACGAAGCGACCGTGAAGCGATTCAGGCAAGAGGGTAACGAAATCATTCTCGAGCCGGAAAACCCCGACTTCGAACCGATCTATTCAGATTCATCTTCGATAAAGATCATTGGGAAAGTGTTGGCGGTGCTGAGATTGCTTGATAATCAATTGACCGTAAAACACTTGAGATAAACAAAAGCTCGATGCTATAGGCTTGAGCGGCCATCTAATAGCTAATCATGGACAGTGAAAAATACCCGACGATATTTCACATCGACATCGATGCTTTCTTCGCATCGGTTGAAGAAGCTCTTTGCCCGGTGTTGAAGGGAAAGCCTGTCGTCGTGGGAGGTTTGCCGAACGACCGGGGCGTCGTATCATGTCCGAATTATGAAGCAAGAAAGCTTGGCGTGAAGACTGCAATGTCCCTGACGCAAGCTTACAAGATCGCACCAAACGCGATCTTTGTCAGAGGGAACTACAAACAGTACGAGAAATATTCCAGGAGATTCATCGAAATCCTGCACCGCTTCTCCCCTTCCGTTCAGCCAGTAAGCTTAGATGAA
Source organism: uncultured Bacteroidota bacterium (assembly GCA_963703215.1). GTDB lineage: Bacteria > Bacteroidota > Ignavibacteria > Kryptoniales > JAKASW01 > JAKASW01. The sequence continues at coordinate 744,787 of OY969800.1, forward strand.
GCTTTTCTCGATGCAGATGGTTGTCTCCATTTTTGGGATTACGATCCACGTAACCTCGCCATGGCAATAAAACGCGCTATCTCGGAAGAACTGGAGATCACGGTATCGACAGGCATTGCCTCAAACAAACTTTGCGCAAAAGTGGCTTCAGATTACTCAAAGAAAATAGCAAGAGAAGCCACCTCAAAATATTCTGCTGCACCGGATGGGCTTTTTATCGTGGCACTCGGAGAAGAAAAAAATTTTCTCGCCCCGCTTCCCGTCTCTGCTCTGCCAGGAACCGGTAAAAGGACCACCGAAGCACTTGATTCACTCGGTATCAAGACTGTCCGTGAGCTTGCAGAAACAAATCTCGAATCTTTGAAAAAGATATTTGGAGTCGTCGGAATTTATCTGCACAAAGCCGCGAATGGAAAAGGAAGCAGCGTTTTCCCAGAAGGTGACCGAGAAGCCAAGTCAATCTCACGAAGCACAACATTCGGACAGGATTCCAATGACGAAGATTTCATATCATCAGTATTTTTCTGTTTATCCGAGCAAGTCGCAAGATCGCTGCGAAAAGAGAATCTGGCGGCATCTACGATTACAATAAAAATGCGATACTCCAATGGCGCCCCGATGCACGGTTACAGAACAAAGAACATCGCTGAAGCTCGCAAATTCGTTACTTATCAGAAGAGCCGCACTCTCGATCAACCCACAAATTCCGAATTTGAGATTGCGTCCATGGCATTCGCTCTCTTTAAAAGTCTCTGGCTCCAGGGTATCAAAGTGCGGTTGGTCGGAGTTGGAGTCACCAACATCACGGATGAATGTATCCAGCTTGACTTATTCCAGCGATGGAAAATAAAACAGACCGATCTTTTGAAAGGGATCGACAAGCTTCGAGACAAATTCGGATATCACTCCGTCTATTTTGGAATCGTGGACAAACTCGACAACGGACACTACGACAACCACCATGCATTCAGTGAGCATGTTCAATATTGACGAGTTCGTGTTCTCTTGATTGATTTCATAACAATGAGAATATTGGTTCAAATGAAGATTGGTAAGATTTTCCACGATTCTGTCGTTCCATTATTCGGTTTATTTGCTTTTGCTTTAACTTCCTTCCAGACTTTGCCATCGCTCGTTGCCGAGTTCAGCTTCGGGAGTTTCGATGATCCGAGAGGCATGAGCATCGATCCAGCCGGCAACATTTATGTAGCGAACACCGGAAGAAACTTATTAGTGCGCTTTAATTCGACCGGAGACTCTACTGGAGAAGTCGGAGGATATGGATGGGGCGATTTCCAATTCGACAAGCCATACGATGTCTGTGCAACGAACGGGATCGAGATTTACGTCGCCGATTACAATAACAACCGAATCCAGCGATTCGATAGAACGCTCGCGAATGTCGCAACTCTATCGACAGATCAATCCAACGATGACTCAAAGAAGTTCGGCTATCCTTCGGGCGTTGCCGTGTCAAGGTTAGGCGATCTCTTCATTTGCGACGACGAAGATGTGCGGATCGTGAAGGTAAACACTTTTTCAACGGTCGAGCGAACGTTTGGCGGCTATGGCGAAGGCGCGGGGAGCCTGACAATGCCACGCCAGATTGCTGTCGGCCCGAACGATGACATTTTCATTTCAGACAAGGGAAGGATTGCCGTCTACGACAACTTCGGAAGTTACCTGATGTCGATCGGTGCAGGTATGCTCCATGATCCAAGAGGTATCGGAGTCAGTAATAGTAAAATTGGTGTTTGCGATTCAGACACCCTTTACTTCTTTGATCTTAGTGGAGAAATGATCTCAAAGTTTTCCACCGGCGATATTCTTGGAGCAAAAGTCAGCCACTTCAGCGATGTTTCATTCGCCGGCAACAGAGTCTTTATATTGACAGATCGAAATGTTGTCGTCGCAAGATCAAATTTTTAAAATGCAGCTCGGCATAGTGTAACCTCCGCGCCTCACTTCATCACCAACCCGTCAAAATAGCTATTTATTTTCTTTGCCAAGTCGGCTTTTATTTTGTCCCGCATAGTTCTCAATGCGCGAGCGACAGCTTCACTTTGAGTTACATGTGCTTCCCTGCCGTTCTCCGAAAGCGAAATAACTGCTATCCCCGAAGCGTCGATAATTGAAAACTGGTAGCTCCACCGAACAAACTTCATTTGATCATTTTGCAGGTTTATAGGCTCGACACTTTCTGTGCCAGTAATCGTCAAGACCCCTCTCTTCTCGCTTACGGAGAATCCTAATCCCGAAAGCATGTCGCTAACAAAACCCGTGACATCGTTCCTCTGATCGCCGGAAATATTTATCACAAAAGGAACCGCCTTCTGAGCATCGGAACACAATTCAGTAATTCGCTCCAAAGAATATGTCGTGTCCGACTGCACCGCCATTCCGGGCATTATTATTTGGAGCTGTTGCCGAAGAGTCTCGTTGACTTTTGCAGTAACGAGCGCTGCGCCGATGTTCGCGTACTTTTTAATTGGGTCTGTTGACTCGCCACACTTTTTGACGAAAGCGACTACACGGGCATTGTTGTCATCCATTTTATTCTTGTAGATGACCGCCGTCGGTTCGCGCTCGATTACACCTAGTACATAAACTTTGCCGAGCTTGTCAGTATAACTTTCGGGATAACGCACATTAAAGAGCGTCTGCTCCGAAGAAACAGATATGTTTTTATTTATGTTGGTCTGACTTTCAAGCGAAGACTGATCTGATTTCGTCAGTTCCTGGTAGCGGGCGTTTATCGTCTCTTCCGATTTAATTTTGGATTGAAATATCTGCGATAGATTTGAAGCGGCGGAATTTTCGGCTTCCTTCCTTGAATCGCCGGTGCCGATCGCCGTCATATACTGAGAATTCGGATAGCTTTTTTCTGGATTGGTAATCCATTCCGGCTTGCCATCCTGAACATTGGGTAAACTCAACATGACAAAACAAACGACGCAGTAAATCATGGAAATCATTTCCGCCTCACTATTATCTAATTAAGAAAAAAAGATTCGTGCAGATTCAAAGAATCTGCACTTACACTAATCGATCCTTTGTCGTCGGAATGCAAAAGATTGCCGTCAAGTGAATAGTATCGTACCACAAGATGGTACGTGCCAGGATCTACTAAACACTCCCCTACTAAAGCCTTAGCGGGAAAATATCTTGAAAGACGCAAGTCGGCATTCTCGCTCACATCCACAACGGCGCCTGTGACAGCACGAGTTAACTCTCCCCATCCACCGCCGCCAGTTTGCTTATCAAGCTCCTCATTGGCTTTCTCATTGAGCAACCCTTTCGCGACGGTACGGATAATAGTTTTCAAATAGGTTATTTCCTCGTGAAGCTTGTAAGTTTCCTGTGCGACATTTTCGAGACTCTCGATCACTTGGAGCGACGCGACCTCGCCGCCGTTCAATTCAATTCCGATTTTTCCGACCGTTGTCCCCTTTTTTTCCATATATGGCAGAGAAAATTTAAAATGATAACCGCTCTTCATATCCTGCCAAGGGATTAATTCCAACTTCTCTTCTTTTTTCCCGTCGGACTGGTAAATTGCAATTGCATCCTTGAACGTGTGGATGGTAAGCACCCGCGCAAAGAGCTCAGGCGATTTTCCGACAAAGCTGATTATATCCAATCTTGCCTTTGTCGAATTATTGAGGCAGCTATCCAAATTGGGCCGAAGAAAATCATAGACCGCAGATTCCGTTGACCATGCCTCGCCGATCTTTTGCGCATCAATCCCAGCGTCGTCGAACTTTCCTTCCGATCGATACATCAATAGACTGATATACCTCGCAAGGGCTGAATTCGTGAAATGTATTTTGGCGACGGTGAACTTCTTTCCCGTAGTGTCAGACTTGTTGAAATCATCCGCAATCTTTTGATACTTGTCTTCAAGTTGGGAGAGCTTATTATCCGCCCGGCGAATTTCTACAAATCCATCGTCGTACTGGTTCTGGCTGATGTAATTCAGCGCCTTAAAAATATTCAGATAGACGTTTTCATAATCTTCGCCGCTATAGTCGAGTGCATTATCGTTCAGAAGAAGGGACGCTGCACCTTTCGATATGCTTTTTGTATAGAGTTCATCTATCCCATCTTCTGCTGATGTCAATGTCTCGTTGCTCTTTGGATAAACGAGTCCATAGTGGTACAGCATTCCGAGGTCGAGATAGTAGAGCACCCGGTCTTTCTTTTCGTAATATTTATCTTTCGATTTCTCAAGTGAACTCGCCGCTCCGCTGAAGTTTTCCGCAGAAACTTCCTTGTCCACTTCCACGAACTGCTTCTTTTGGGTTTGCATCGATGAACAGCTCGACAAAAACATTGCCGCCAGTAGAATGGGGAGTAGACTAACTACTCGCGCGCTTGAGCAATTGCAAAATGAGTTCCAACTCCCTTTCATTTCGGTCTCCTCACCACGATGAACTTGGACGTTCTATGACTTTCTTAATTTTCTTCGTGTCCATCCAGACTTTTTCACTCGATTGAAGATCGATCAACACCATGTCCACTTGATAGAATTTCACTTCTGTCCCGCCTGACCTGTCAACAATATCTTTTATACTTCCCTGGAGCATATAGTCCGCGCCAGTTTCGGCAGCCAGTTTCTTTGCTGTTTCTTCGGTCGCATTGCTCTGTTGATCGAGGCGTTCCTGCCGGACTTCCTGTCGTTCCCCTTTGCTCGCGACGAACGTCACTTTACCGCTGTTGACTAATTCACGCTCGATGTCGTCGATGAAGGCATCGGTCTGAATATGTTCCGAGCTGAGATTGCGAACCGTCCCCACAATCACTGCGGGCTTCTTCGAATTCTGGGAAGTAAAATTATCGAGCCATGGCTTTGTCGTGAGACTCAATATCATTTGTTCCGCGACTAACCGGGAATCCGTGTCGTTCCAATTCCCGCTGAGATCGACATCGGTATCGGTGGAAACCCGGGTCACCTGCCGGGACGAGGAACAACCGATGATAAAAAACGACAAAGGCACAATAAAAAATATGTATTTCATAAACGTCCTCCTTTCATTTTTAATAAATACAGATTGCCAATCCGAGGTTTCGAAAAAAAGTCCATATTACTATTCAGAGAAAAAACCGCATCCTCCCCTCCAAGGGGAGGATTACAGGTGGGGTGAATCTCATTTAACCCCATCAATATACTCCATAATCATCCCTACCACACCATCAATGTTCCTTAAAATATCTCTGTCAGAAAATCTGAGTACCGTGAAACCTCGCGAATGTAGAAAATCATCTCTCATCGCGTCATGGGCTTTACCTTTTTTAGTGTAGTGTTGGCTCCCATCAGCTTCAATAACTAGTTTGGCACTTATACACGCAAAATCACAGTAATATTTTCCCTGCGGCACTTGCCGTCGAAAATGTACTCCTAACTGTTTGGCTCGTAATCTCGACCAAAGCTTCTTTTCGGCGTCAGTCATGTTGGAACGGAATGCTCTCGCCCTGCCGATACTGCCCTTTGGATAAGTCAAGCGATAGTCAGTCAAAGTTTACTCCAAACCTACCCCATCCTGACCTTCCCCTATAAGTGGAAGGAACTATTCCTCGACACAAAGCAATTATTCCCTCTCCTGATAAGAAAGGGCCAGGGAGAGGTGGGCCGATAAGAGGAATCAAATTGCAACGACTACTGTTGTCGCTCATTCTAAGATGTTCATTTCTCAATTCTCTCAATTACCGTCTGCCCGTTGCCTTCAAGCTGAGCTTCCTGCGGACGCTGGTACAGACGATTCGACCAATAAGGCAAACCGTCATTCTGGTCGTTTATGTATCTCATCAACTCATCTGCGGTGATCGTTCCATCATGGTTGAAATCAGCGGTGCCCTGAAGCCCTTTCAGGAAAAAGTAAGTAAACATGCTGTGCTTCTTTTCGTCGTACCAGTTTGAAACCTGATCTGCACGCGACGACTGGAATATCACCGTGTTCGGGTCTGCGATTAAAGGATTATTTACTTTCAAATATAGCGGGCTTGCGTTGGCCAATAGGATCCCACCATTACCGGTATAGCCGGAAAAACAAGCATCAACTACTACCACTTTCCTGCGAGCTTTCAGGCCTGCTATATCCATGTAAAACCTTTTCATGTCATAAGCGTTATTATCGTTCACATAATTCGGATCGCAATCCCAGGGGACAAGGTATGCTTCGTGGTTGGTCGTATTAGGCGCCCCATGACCCGCATAATAAATGAACAAATCAGAGCTGCCGTCAGGCTTCAAATATGAAGGCAAAATGGATTTGATGTACGACTGAATCCTTCCGTAGGTGAGTTGTTCATCAGGAATCATCGGAAGGATATTTTCTGGCTTGAAGCCTAATGATTTTATTAAATATTGCCTCAAGACTCCGGCATCATTCTTCGCGTATTTTACTTCTGGGATACTCGAAGATTGATATTGTGGGATGGCCAAAATCAAGGCGACTGCGCTGGAGTGCTGCTCAACTGCTCGAGGGATATCCGAATCAACCTCCGCAACGCCGGCGCTCTCAGAAACAGGAGTTTGTTCTTTCGCGGTCGTTACCGCTTGCGCTGTAGGTTGCTGTGGTTGAACTGAACTTGCATTTTCTTCTGTCTTTGTCTGACTCTGATTTGTCGTCATCAAAGCAATTGTATTCTGCCTGATATGCTCATTGGCTTCGTTTGCTAGGGAATCACCCTGTTGTGAGTTCGCAATTGCCTGCCACACCTTGTTGGCTTGTATGAACATGCATTTCTTCTCGTATGCAAGCCCAAGGTAGCGCATGGGTTCGGAATCCTTATTACTCCCAAAAACACGGATGACCTCATCGTAACGACCGGCGGAATAATACGCTTGACCTAATTTTTCGCTCGCCTCTTTGTTGGTTGGATCATTTGCAAGTACTCTGCCCAGAATTGTTATAGATGTTCCGGGGTCATCCATTTCAACAAAGATTTCAGCCAATTTCACATAAGTGGTCATAATATCTTGAAGCGTCAAACGGCCGAGTTGGTTCAATACAGCAAATGCATCATCGTTTCTTCCTTGACTCAATAGTGTGTCAAACGCTTTGAAGAATTCCTCTGTGTACCCTAGTTCATCAAGTTTTCTCTTTGAAAAATAATCTCTGATACTATGCGAAGCATCTTGAAATTTACCTTCGCGGATAGATTTATATGCAATTCCCCAATCTGTCCCCGTGTTTAAACCAGCAGCAGGAGTGCCAAATTGAGATTCTGATAACCCCGAAGAAGATCCAACCCATTTATTACCCTTGCTGTCTATTATGATCGTATTTATATCGATGCCAGCCAAGCCTGAGTTTTCTATATTGAATGTCGTCCATTTCGTTTGATCAAACTTAGCTAATCCTGCAGCCGTGCCAACCCATATATTCCCCATCTCATCTGTTGAAAGAGCCACAACTCTACCGTTCGGCAACCCTGACTTTTCATTATAGGTTTGCCAATTCATCCCATCGAATTCAGCCAGCCCACCAGATGTTCCAATCCATTTGATTCCGATCAAGTCGATCTCCAGTGCAGAAACGTTATCGCCGGGCAGTTTTGAGTTATTCATGTTATACACAACCCATGATTTGCCATCAAACCTTACAAGTCCATCATCTGTCCCAATCCACTTGTTGCCATTGGGATCGATCAAAATCGCGCGGACATCGTTGCTCGGCAATTTGGAATTATCCGTGTTATGTATTGTCAAGTTCCTCCCATCAATCTCTGCTAACCCTCCTTGCCGTGTACCAACCCACACGATTCCCAAATCGTCTATAGCTATCGACTCTATATGGTCGTCAGGCAGACCATCGATTTCGTTCCATTTTGCTCCTTCGTAACACACCAATCCTTTATCCGTTCCAGCCCAGACTCTTTTTTGAGAGTCAATGGCAATCGCATTCACAAAGTCGCTTGGCAAGTTTGAGTTGTTTGAGTTGAAAACTATCCAAGTCTTTCCATCAAATTTCGCCAGCCCTCCGCCCCATGTCCCGACCCATTTGTTTCCAGAATTGTCTATGGCTATGGCTGAAACATAGCCGGTCGGTAAGCCAGAATTGCCCTGGGTGTACACCGTGGCTTTGTCTTGCGACCGAGATACAACCGGACTCATTAGATAAACAATTACGAACAGTAGAATTCTCTTTTTCATTTTACATTTCCTCTCTTGTTGACAGCGCTATCCTCTATCATTTCCATTTCTTTATTATGAACGGCGCAGATGCAGTTGTTCGCAAGTCCTGCTGTATCCTGACAAGCCATTTCTGTAAATCGAGAATCGTCCCCAATGGATTCTGTTGGGACACTCTGGTACGTCGGCAAAGTATTGTTCTTTCTCCTTTTCTTCCCAAGCCCCTCCTTGGGAAAGAGGTGTTGTAAACATTGTATTGGTCGCTCCCTGTGCTCAGCACAAAAGAATTTATGTTATCCATGCTCCTCATCCAACCGGCGTGTGCGACACGTCATAATAATTTCTTCTTACCAAGCTCCGCTTGGGAAGACATAGTTCGAAGCTCTGCTTCATTTGTCTGAAACAGCGCATCGTTCTGGTTTTCTCTCTGCTGCGAGGGAGTTACACTCCCGAGCCATCATGCTCACGAGTGCGCCTCGTTCGCAGCAAGACTAAACTTCTCAATCACACTTTTTCCTTCTTCGGTCAGCGTGTAAGCGCCGAACTTCTGACCTCCGCGCAAATAGACCCAATTCATTTTGCGAAGAATCGAAAGAGTGTGATCCATCGTGGAACGGGGAATGTCAAAGTTCTTCCGCATCTCGAAAACACGCACGCTTCCTTTGTCCGCGATTGCGAGGAACACCTGTACCAGCCTCGCGGTAATCGCCTCGCTTCTCACACGTAACTTCTTTATTTCATTCGCCTTTGCTCTCACAAATCCCGCAAGCTCCTCGCTCTTGCTTAGCTGCTCAATTCGCGACCCTTTTGCTTCTTCGCTCTTCTTATTTACCTCTTCGCTTTGTTTTCTTGCCTCATCGTTCGATTGTAATGCTTCAACGTTAGTCTTTATTGCTTCATTGCGCTTCTTTAATGCTCCATCGCTTGCCTTTAATGCTTCACCGCGAGATTGTATTGCTTCTTCGCTTGATGTTAATGCTTCATCGCGCGCTTTTATTACTTCAAGGTCAGCCTTTAATGCTTCAATTTTTCTGTTTAATTCTTCATTTCCCGCCTTTAATGTTTCATAGATTTTCTTCAAAGGCTCAAATTCTCGCATCAGCGCGCCATGCTCCATTTGCAACGACTCAATACTGAGCTTTAATGCCTCATTGCTTATCACAACAGCATCTTCCCTCTGCTGTAATGCCTTAACGAGGCTTGCTAATGCTTCAACCCTCGCTGCCAGCTTGTTGTCACCGTTTTTCTTCTTCATATATCAAGCGCTAGCTCTCATAAAGCGATCCCGACTGCATTTTGAATCGACTTACATTATTCATTTCCACATCTTTATTGTGAACGGCGCCGACGCAGTTGTTCTCAAGTCCTGCGGTATCCTGACGAGCCATTTCTGCATATCGAGGATCGCACTCTGGTAAGTCGGGAGAATCCCTGACGATTCTTCCGTCATGTTCGATGAATGAAAATCGATTTTCTTTTTGAGCGCCACGACGTAAATCATCTCCGTCGTCAGTTCTTTCTTCGGCGGCAAACCAACTCTCAGGTCATAAGGCAGCTTAGCAAGCTTCTTGTCAAAACCTTCCTTACCTTCCGCAGCCGAATAGAAATTATCCTTGAAATACACGTTCGGCATGATGAGCATGACGGAATCGTTTGCCATGATGTCGAAGATGTAAAGGTAGCAATCCATGGTCGCTGAGATTGAAAATGCAACTGCATCGTTCCGGTCGATGTCGCCGCGGTCATAATAAACATCTTTGTCCAAATGGATTTCGGCCTGAAAACCTGGATCTGGCTCGCCTTTATCCTTTGCAACCGTGGCTCTGATTTTAATGGCGTAAACCGGAAGATTCCCTTCCGTGGTGAGCGACGAATCGATGATTTGTTCAGCAATGATTCTGCCTGAGGTCGTCGTTGTGTTCAATTCGGAAAAGGTGCTTAAGTAATCCGTCGGCTTGTCACCTTTCATGGATTCAGAAGTTAATTGAAATGTATTCCCGCTGACTGTTATCCCGAGGGCCGTCCTGATTGCGTTTGACTCCGCATCTTGAAGCGCCCGCCTCCATCCTTCTTCTGGGGTCACTTCTGTGCTGTAACAATGCCCAGTAGATACAAGCGAAAGACTGTCTGCTTGAGCAAGTGTAATAGAAACTCCACAGAAAAATGAAACCCCAAAGATCGCAAAGGAAGCGCAAAACCCGCGAAGCAAATTCCTTCTCGCTGTCATGCTCCGCGTCACGACTCGAACAGAGAGTCCCTCCACCATCCCGTTAATACAATAATCCATAAACCCTTCACTCTCCATTCTACTCTCCGCTTGCTATTTATATTTCAGCAATACTTTGTCTGCGTCCTTCGTCATCATCTGCGGAGTCTGTTCACGATTGGTCAAGTACCTCGCTTCGACGGGGACATTTTGTTCGAGATATTCCTGCATCTCTCCATTGGTGATTGTTCCATCATGGTTCAAGTCGGCGTCGCCTGTCAATCCTTTTAGGAAATAGTAAGTAAAGAGGCTTTCTTTTTTTTCAGCATACCAGCAAGACACCTGCTCTCCGGTCGCCGAAGTGAACACCACGCCATTATTCATCGCGACCACGGGAGTTTTGACTTTCATGTATAATGGGCTGATATTTTTCACCAGCGCGCCTCCAGCACTCGCGCCACTGAAACAGGCATCCAAAATTACAGTCACACTTCTTGCCGGCAGCTGAGCAAGCCTGTCGTAAAACTCTCTCAGAGAATATCCGGTCGATTTGGCATAAGACGGGTCGCAATCATAAGGAACAAAGTAAGCTTCTTTCGATTCCGGATCTGGCACTCCATGCCCTTGATAATAAATATATACGTCGCTCTTACCGGGCGTGATGTAATTTTGCAGCTTCTCTTCGAAGATCTTACGGAAATCGGACAGAGACGCATCTTCATCAGTGGCAAAGATAATTTTTCGCTTGTCAACTCCGAAGGTCTTTTCAAAATAACTCCTAACAAGACTGGCGCCTTTGACAGCGTAATCAACTTCCGGAATATCGCTGCTCTTGTAATGTGAAATGCCTATCACCACTGCGACCGCATCAGGATTTTTCCTGCTCAACACTGGAATATTGTTCTCAATGTCGCTCTCGGAGGAAGACGCTGCAATTGAAGGCGAGTTCCCTTCGGGAGCGGACTCCGACGGCGGCAGCTTGGGATCCAACTTGAAATGGTAACTGTCCTGAGGCCCATAGCACCAAAACCAAAATGGCCAAAAGATGAAACCGCCAACAAATGGGCCGACTTTTATCTCATTCTGGAGGGTTATTGTCTTGTCTTGATACCCTAATTTTGTCAGCGTGAGATGGTACACATTAAAATCGAAATCGCTGAGGGATATGTTGACCGGCGTCTCGCCATATGATTGCCCATTTATGTCTACGTCGGCACTTGAAGGATCACTGGTGATTTCAACAGAAGAGCTGCAGCCGATAAAGACAGTTGACAAAACAATCGCGAAGAAGAATAAAAGCTTTTCATTCTTCCAAATTGCATTTAGCTTACAACACATGATACGAACCCTTTCCCTTGTGCGTCTCAAATACAAGTGAGCGGTCCTTCCACAATTGATCTTTGCGGTTGACGGACAGTTCCATCCCCCCATCTTTACTTATTTGGCATTCTCAACAAGACATAATAGAGCCCGCGCGCCGCGTCTCGCCAGCGATAGACAACCTCTATGTCGCGAAGCTCTTCAGAAATTTCTTCAGATCTAATCTCCTGCCCTGATTGATCATTCACTTTTTGCATTGTCTCCAATGTAACTTTCATGTTTCTCGCGATATTGAATCGGGCTCTCTTTTCAGCTGCCTCCCACGAACTTGACTCGTAAAAATATTGTGGAGCAACCCCTTCTGCATAGATGTAGCCGCTACCTGCCGGTATCGCTTCTACCCATCCAGGTTCGTTTCGGGAGCACTTCATCGTGGAACGCATCGAATCTGGAATCGTCATCCCTCCATCTGCTGCAAGGACAAATGTCATATTGTTTCCAGAACACACCGCGACCTTTTTTGCATTTGCAAATACATTATTGAGAAACGAGCTATCGATTTTCTCGGTGAAATTGTCTCCCATCCAATAGACGCCGGCTTCTGTTTCCCAAAAAGCTTCGCCGCCCTGGAACTTAATGTAATGCTGCCTGGCGAGGTTTTCGCACGCTTTCACAAAAGCCGCAGAGTCTGATGAGCTCTGAAGAAAAAAATTCTGTGTGCATCCAGCGGCAACTTTTCCTAAATTGACAGGTTCAAGAAACCATCGGGGATAGATCTGAGCATGGCACACAGGAACAGTCCAAATAAAGAAATAAAGAATAATAGAAATGCGCCCAATCCCATTCCCGAATGTTCGTATCGATATTCCGAGTAAACCGTTACTGCGATTCCTGCCAAGAGCACGCAGGAATGATTGGAAGGCTTTTTGTAGAGAAAACTTGTCAAGGTCAAAACAAACCTTGACAAGTTTTTTAGAATTCTTCATCGACCACGGCATTCAAAAACTAATGCTGCTGTGAAGAGTCGGGCTGAGCTTGTCCCTGCTTGTACTTATCGTATTTGTCAACCTCGCCCTGGAGCTCCTTAAAACTTTCGGAAGCTCTGAACCGAGTGTACATCTGGTCGTTGTTCTTGATCTGCTGCATCAAAGCCGTGTTAGCCGCTCCGATCGGGTACTCAACCAGAACATACGCTCTCCAAAGCTGTCCGTCTTTTAATTGCTTTTGATATTTCACGCGACTGCCATTGAGAGTTGTCGACACAACCGTCTTTTCAGCCTGAGTAAACATTTGCAGCAGCTGAGCATCGTTTCCAGTGCCTGTCTCTTCAGAAAACTTCTTCTGCAAACCTTCTAATTTTACTTCCAACTGTCTACCGATCTCGGATCTTGCACCGGTTACTGCTTTGTCGATCGCGAGCTGAAGGTCTTGAGACGCTTGTGTGTTTGCGGCATAGAGGAAATTCGGATCCTGTGGTACGTTAGTGAACCAATCCGGAATATCGCCGGTGTCTGCTGACTGCATAGATTTCGAACCACCGCAACCGATCAAGGCTGCAACCATTAAGCTTGCTAATAAAGATACAACATAACGCATTTGAGCCTCCATTTTTTATTTTATGTTATGGTTTATTGATAAAACATTAGATGACGTGCATCACGGGAGAACTATTTGGCCAATGGGAAAGAACCACTAACCGCAAAGGTCGCGCAAGATACGCAAAGTTCATCATAAGCGATTGACAACTCTCCGTATCCCATTCTTAATCATTTTCACGTTGAAGTTAATGAGAAAGCCTAATTTCAGTCCAGATAGTTTCAGATAAGTTATCACTTGCGCCAAGTGGACGTCGTTGAGCATGTCCACAGATTTTATCTCAATCACCACTTTCTCCTCAACTAGAAGATCGATCCTGTAACCGCATTCGAGCTTCATGCCGTCATAGATAATGGGCAATGCTACTTGAGAGTGAGCGATCAAGCCTGATTTTGTAAGTTCGTGAGAGAGACATGCCTCATAAGCAGACTCCAACAGCCCTGGCCCGATCACTCGATGAACTTTTAGCGCACAATCCACGATGACTTTGCCTATTTCATTTTCAGTCATAGTCCCCTTTGCGCATCTTCCCGGTCTTGGCGGTTAGAATTCATTTTAATTATCTACCGATCTCAGACTCAAATCTTTCTTTCAATCTCGCGCCGGGATTAGTCTCAGAAAATTTTTTGTCAACAAATTTCTTGACGGAATTGTAACGGTCCATCGGATTGTTTTGGAGAGAAAAATCGTCGCCAAACATATCAGGATTTGTATCAGCCATTGATGCAACCTTAGCATCAATTCTGACAATCCCTGACGGATCGTAACCGGAATTTGCACATAAAATTGCCGATATCTTGTCAGCTTCCATTTCATAATCCAACAGCCGCTTGTGAACAACTATATCATAACTGCTTGCCGCCATTGATTCAAGCTCCGAATCGACATCGGATTCTCCAGCTTCTTCTTCAAGCTCATTGAAAGACTGATCTGCCTTAATATCGACGAGACGTTTTGTCATCTCCTGCAGGCCATGACGTCTAATTACATGTGCCATCTCGTGTGCGATTATTCCTGCGAGCATCGATTCATCTTCACAAGCTTTCACTGCACCAAGGGTGATGAAGATATATCCCCCCGGACATGCGAACCCGTTGATCTGCTGATCGTTCAGGACAAAAACGGTGAAGTCCCAATCGTAAACTTTGGAATTCTGCGCTATCACCGCAGCAATCAGATTCACATATCTTACCAATTCAGGATCCTTCACGATTCCTTTTGACAGTACACGCGCCGCGATTCCCACGCCGATTCCCTGTTCCTCAAATGATGGGTCGTAATCGGGTTGATCAAGATCGAGGTCATCTATATCGACTTTGCCTTTGTTTCGAGAATGATAATCCGCAAGAGGGCCATTAAACTGTGTCACGTCGCTGGCAGTGAAATTCTTCTGAGAGTTCTCGAAAACATCGTCGACATTTCCCGGATCAGCTTTCCCATATTTTTTTGCAAAGCCTTTTATTGCCGCAGCCAGTCCCGTCTCGGAGGCTTTGGCAGAACTCCAGGTTTTACTCACTTTCTCAATGACTTCTCCCTGAGGCTCTTTATCCACCAAACAATTCGCCGCGATCCAGCCTTCCTGCTGGCTTTCAAGCCGGACCTTGTACCAGCTTCCATTGGTTTCGATTTGCTCAAGCCTCGCACCGCGATCCAGTACGGTTACAAGCGGATAGAAAGAACCTGGGCCCTCTCTCACGTAGGCGTTGTCGCGCTTGACGTACAGAGAAGTCGCCAGATAAAATGACACCGCAAACGCAAATAATCCCAGTACCAGTTTACTCATGGATGCCTCCATCAATTTATTTTGTAGTCATCACGAAAACTTGATCCCAATTTTTTGGAACACCGACTTTTGCAAGTGTTGCGCATCTCACCGAATAGGTTCTGGAAGGACCATCATCAGGATTTGCCTTCAAGATTTCTCGAAATATTACTGCTGCCTTCCGCCACTTCGTGGAGCGGTAGTAGGAGAGCCCTTCATGGAACATCTCAATCAAGTTAGACTGCGACGACGATAGCTTCCCTTTTTCGCAAATCAATTCATAGATGCGAATAGGGATCTGTTTGCCTTTTACCCTGATTAAATCGAGTTCTCTCGCCTCGACACCGTCTTTCACCTGTTCATAAGTAGATTCGCTCATGATAATCTTTGTGCCGAACTCCTTGTTGACTCCTTCCAATCGTGAAGCAAGGTTGACACTGTCGCCGATGGCGGTGTAATCCAGTCTTTTCAGTGAGCCGATATTGCCGATGACCATTTTGCCGCTGTTCAGTCCAATTCGAGTCTCAAACACCGGCCCGTTCCTTCTATCGGAAAGAGAATAATATTTCTTAAGCTGGTCTTGAACCTCGATAGCCGCCAGACAGGCATTCAAGGCGTGTTTATCAGATTGAAGCGGCGCTCCGAAGACCGCCATTATCGCATCTCCAATGTACTTATCTAGCATTCCACTATGTGTAAGGACCAAGTCACAGGCAAGTGTGAAGTATTCGTTTAAATTTTCGACCAGCTCCTTGGGGGACATTTTCTCCGATAACCCCGTAAAATTTTTTATATCGGAGAAAAAAACCGTGGCATCTAATTCTCTGCCGCCGAGTTCAAAATCGTCGGGGTGAAGCAATACTTCGTCGACGACGCGGGGACTCATATATCTGTTGAGAACCCTTCTCATCTCTCTCCGGCGCCTTCCTTCGGTCACGAAACTGATTGCCCCGGAAAAAGAGAATCCCAGGATGATTGAAATAACCGGGGCCCCGATCGGCAACAAGAAATTGAGAAAACGAAAAGCAAGAAAGGCCGATAGCACATAGCCGGCAATTCCCGAAAGTGCAATGAGCGTCGCCGGAATAATCCTGCCGATTCTAAAGAATAGCCATGACATGACCAGAGCAAAGACGACTGCGAGGAAATATGAGATCCACAATGGTGGTTCATGCATGAAGTCTTTCTGCAAGAAATTACTCAGAACAGTCGCATGAATCTCCATTCCCGGGTACGGCTCGTAAACAGTGAACGGAGTCGATTTGAAATCCATCAAACCAATTGCGCTCCCGCCGACGATTACGTATTTGTTCTCGAAATTTGCAGGAGAAATCTCGGGTGCTTTTCCCATTATGACCTGAGCCGCCGAGACAATCAATGCGCCGATGGAGTAATACTTAAAGACCCCATCGGGGCCCCCCCTGCCGTACCAGTTTACTAAATAATCTCCATTCCTGTCCACGGGAACCGAATGAAGAAAATTATTAACGTCGGCGCTGGAAAAATTCTTGTCAACTACAAAACCCGCGAACGCAAGCTGAGGGAGAAAAACACCATGGTATCGAAACAAAAGCGGCATCCGCCTCGTTACTCCATCGACGTCAACCACGTAATTGGCGACCCCTAACTGGCGGCAATTTTGCATGAACTGTTCAACCGGAAGAACCGCAGACTTCAAATCAGGAACATCAAGCCTGCTCTTTCCGGCAAGCTGAGAAAAATCAATTCTAGATATTGGATTTCTGCTTCCTGCCGTATCGCCACCGATCAGTGTCGACGCCAGCACGACATTTCCGCACATTTTTATGGAATCTGCAAACATGTTGTCGGCTTCTTCTGCATCGACATTTTGTCGCGATACTTCCTTCTGTGAGAAGTCCATATCGAAGATGACAGCTTTCGCACCGCCTCTTTTAAAATAACCGAGCAAGGCGGAATAGAAATCTCTTGGCCATGGCCAACCAAAGCCTTGCCCATCGAAAAAGTTTAAGCTCTTTTGGTCAATCGCCGCGATAACCACCGAGGTATCGGCTCTATGCGGATGAGAGCCATGGCGGAACATGATATCAAGTGCGGGTCGGTCGATTGAAGAAACCACATTCAACGCGATCAATAACGCGACGACAATTGTCGAGAGCAAACCAATAACCAATGAAAGAAGCCGCTTTGACTCGAGCAATTCCTCGACTAGATCATGCCAGCTCGAAATACTCTTAGCGCTCAAGCGGTTTCCTCATTTGGGCATCGTTGTAATAACCGTGGACGCTTCCGCATAGCCGGTTCCAGCTCCGCCTGCATTCCGAACAGACTCTTGGAAATCATCAACAGATTTCAAGAGAATGAGTCCGTTTAATTCCTGTCCTCTCGGAATTGTAGCCTGTGTATCTGATGCGTAGGCTTTTAGTATCTCTCTTCCGAACGGAGGAGTTATCCTGAACGGTCCCGGCACCTTATAAGTTATTCCGCCTCTTAGTTTACTGTTCCAATCCACCTTGTTCGGAAAAACCAATACCGCATTTCCCCCCGCGTCATTGTAAACCAATTGAGTAAAGCAGTCTTCATTTGATCTGATATAAATATTTACCGTGTCGCCTTCATGGTACATACCATCAAGCCTGTCAACCCACACATCGATTTTCAGATCCTCACCCTTCCGTTCGTTCTTGATGAGATTATCGTCGACAGTTGGATTATAATTTTCCGGAGCAAGAGGGACTCCGGGCAGCCACGAAAGCGGCATGTCCACAGAAGCCGTGCCTGCCAGCAAATGCGTATTTACATCGACCATTTTCAAATTCAGATCAAGTTTATCGCCGTCTTTCCAATAGTTTCCCGACACGACATATTTTGCTCCGGCAGCTTGAGAGGCGTAATCAGGCTGGGTCAAAGTCTGGTAACCAGCATCGGAAAGCTGAATCTGTGAGCTTCTAACGGCTTCCTGACTTATCACCGAAAACTTGGTAGAGGATTGGAGCATTAGCTCGATCTTCTGTCTCAAGAACTCCGCCATTGGGCCTGGTAATTTATCCTGGTATAATATCTTGGACATCGCCACATTCGCTGTGGAATCAATGACTCCGGAACATAGTGCCATCAATGCCTCGGTGATCTTATCATCCGCCGACGCGCTCGCTCTCTTCAGCGTAAAATCGACTTCGCTTTGATTTCTGTCGAGAAAATTATTCCAATCCTGAAGTTCGTTCCCACTAAATTGCTCGTCTATAATCTTAAATTCGGAAAGATCTATCTCTGCTGATATGTTATAGACGTTTGCCCTGGATGAACTCAAGGAGATGATGTCACATCTTGCAGTTCCGGACTTATCAGTGGAGGAAGTCTCAGTCAATCTTCCGCTTCCGTTCCGGAAAGCGAATCGCATTTTCATGCCTGAAACTGGTACGCTCGATTGACCTGCATTGAATTCAATCCTCAACATGAGCGGCTTGATTTCACCTTTGAGGGAAACAGATTGTGTATCGCCGGAAATCTTTTCGATCTTTAAGCCGGAAAAGCACGACTGCATAACAGACTCTAATATCGCTGGCAAGCAGCGTACCAGGCATAGCATAAGTGCTGTCCATTACAAGAAGCGGATCAGTAATGAAGGTGTACAATGGAAGAAGACTGTTGTATCGGATTTCATTTCTAAAAACATCCATCAGACTTAACATAGCCTGGTAAAGATCACCCGTTTTCACACTTTGTTTAGACAGACTCGAGGCTCCTATCATATTCATTCAAATATCCAGTCAGTGTCTCCTTCAGCTGATTTCCAGCTGTCATCCTGTTCAAGACTGCAAGAGCATAGACGAGGTTATTGTCATCGTCATCATAGGTATCAGTAATTTTAAGCCCGCCGAGTTTTACATCCGTCGTTACCTTGATTTCAGCAGAAGCTTTTTGCTCGAGGGAATTTTTATTTTCTGAAAGCACTTCGTATTCTTGCGAAGAGGATTGAGAAGCTACCGTTGACTTAATCTGCTTTGCTATCTCGTCAAAAGCAGCGTCATAAGCCTTTTGCAAGTCGGCAGCGCGGTCCTTTGTCTTGTTTGCAAATCCGATCCCAAGCATATAAAGCTTATCTGGAAAGGTGGGGCTGGTTCTTGACTTTATCCATACTGGCTGCGAGTAGGCAAGTTCTATCGATGCCAGAGCGATTAGGATAACTGATAAAGCAAATTTTGCCATAGGTTTACTTTCTTTGAATTTGACAATCGAATGGAGATGGATCATGTCATTTTATCATCATCATTTTCATAACCTTGCTCCACTTGTCAGTGCTTATCCGATAAAAGTACACACCTGAGGAAACAAGATTGCCATTCCTGTTCAAGCCGTTCCATGTTAGCTCGGTGTATCCTGCTGGATAATCCGCATCTGCAACTTGTGCCACTTCTCTTCCAACGATGTCGTAGATGATGAGCTTGACTCGCGATGCTTTCGGGAGCTCGAATGCGATCTTCGTCGATGGGTTGAATGGGTTCGGGAAATTGTTGTAAAGCTTATAGTCCTTGGGTGCAACTACTGAGATCTTTATATCCTTCGTCCAGGCCTGTGACGCACCCTGCGTTGTCTGTGCATCGGCAGCGGTAATCGTTGCTGTCAATGTCGTGTCCTTGCCGACTGGAGCTTTCTTATCGACGGAGAACGTGAACTCGGCATCTCCTGAGCTGTCGGCTGCAATGCTCTTTATGGCGGCAGTATTCGATTTAAACGTGAGCCATGTCGGAAGGTTGTTGAACGTGACGGTGACATCTTTCGCCTCAAGGTTCGAATTATTCTGGATGCTGAGTGAAATTGTGTTGTCAGTCGAAGCAAATGGTATTTGCCATGTTCCTCCAGCGGTATTGTCAGAGATAACCTTAGCTGGCTGGGCAAAGGCACTTGTAACAAACAATAATAATAGGATTGTGGTCTTCTTCATAAACAATTTCCCCTTCCTGATTTTATTCTTCAGAAGGTCTGTCCTGCTTCTGACTTCTTGCATATTGCTTCTGTCTTTCATTGTTTCTGCCTACCTGCCGGCAGACTGTCTATCAAATACTCTGCATTGTACTTCAGCAGCGCATAAGCCTCGCTCGTCATAATCGGGGCCTGCTTACTATCTTCTAACTTCTTGCTCACGTCATTCAACACTTCCACTTCCATCACAAATATTTCTAAATCCTGTCTTGCATCCACAGAATCTTTCTTGGAAAGCTCAACTCCGGCTTTAATCAATCTTGCGTCCAATACCTCAACTATCCCGTTATTCCAATCTCTGTCGAAGTTCCAGGTATTGTCAGGATTCCACTTGTCATATTGCTGGAAGTCTCCTTCACTGTACCAGCCTCTGCCGTTCATTATTTCGTCGCAATCCGGCTTGCAGGTCTTGTCGTCTTTAAGCCAGCCGAGTGGGACGGATTGGTGTTTGTAGGATATGAGGGTATCCAAGAAATCAAGCGAAAAAAATGGAGAAGGTGGATCGGCTGGTGCAAGTGTGTAACCACGAAAAGAATTTGTGAAAATATCAGATAAAGTACCTGTTGTGTTATATCCTTGAATATAGAAGGATTCGATTTGTGGCAAAGCGGTAGAACTGAATTCAAAGGTGTCACTACTGCCTTGAGACAAAAGGTTATAGAGAAACTCATCATCCCAGCTCAAAAGAAGCTGTTTTGTCCACACGTCGAACCCCCATTCTGTTGGACCCGAAACGTAAGATATAGACTTAGTACCACGTGCCACAGCAAATGTTTCTATTTTTTGTAAACTACCTTTTCTATTTTGAATAATGTATGAGAAGTACAGACTATCGTTAGCTCCGGTGACAGCGGCTTGAACACTTGCTTTGAATCTATCCCGTGGCAGATTATGAACTGATGCAAAAGTCAAAGTATCGATGCTTACATAGTTTTTCCCATTCCAGGCGTAGAGCGTAGAATAAACTCTGCGAGGGGATCCTTGATCGTGCCATTGGCCCTCAATTTCCAACACACCATCGCCTTTGAAATCAACATATTGCACATCGTCAGTGTAAGACATGAGATTCGAATGCCCTGCACTGTCGTATAGATTCAGTGGCGTCCCCTGGTGTCCATCCCAGGAGAATATCCAGATATAATCATACCCCCCCTCCATGCCTTCTTCCCAATAAGTGACTATGTCCACTTTGCCGGTTCTATTCATGTCAAGGATGATTTTGATGTCGGCATTTGAAACACCGTCGCTCTTGATTATTGGCGGGGAATGCCAGATAATGTTCCCGTTCTTATATACTCCCACAATTCCTTTTGGGAAACTTCCGTCGGATTGCATTTTCCCGAGTGCGAGGAAAACATAACAATGTTCCAACGTGTGGTATGGGTCTTGTATCCCTAAAGACTCGTTTGGAGTTATAGAGCTATCAACGTTCACGATGTCGATGGTGTTCGGATCATACATTCCAGCACCGAACAACGCATTTACTTTATCAGTGATCGATGCTCGAATCGCATCAGTCACGCCCGGGTTTGGTTGGGCGTTTGATGTAAAAGCACACCCCAAGCTTAATATTATGACTACTAATGTAAATCTTGTTTTCAAAAACATTCTTCTTTCATTGTCTCTGCCTTCCTGCCGGCAGATTGTCTATTAAATACTCTGCATTGTACTTCAGCAGCGCGTAAGCCTCGCTTGTCATAATTGAAGTCTGCCTTCCGATGACTAACTTCGCGCTCACATCGTTGAGCATCTCTACTTCCATCACAAATATTTCTAAATCCTGTCTTGCATCCACAGAATCTTTCTTGGAAAGCTCAACTCCGGCTTTAATCAATCTTGCGTCCAATACCTCAACGACTCCATTGTTCCAGTCTCTGTCAAAGTTCCAGGTATTGTCAGGATTCCATTTGTCATATTGCTGGAAGCTTCCTTGCATGTACCAGTCTCTGCCATTCATTATGTTGTCACAATCCGGCTTGCAGGTCTTGCTGTCAGTGAGCCAGCCCTGCGCCACGCTTTCGCGCTTGTAGGAAACAAGGGTGTCGAGGAAATCAGCTGCGACGAACGGATTCGGTGGATCAACAGGGCCTATGGTTTTCCCGGTGACGGCGTTATTCAGCAGGTCCTTCATCATAAGTGTGAAATTCCCGGGCTTCTCCACCCAAGCCTTGTTCCAGCCGATTCCATTATATCCATGAGAATCAAAATCAACGATTCCGCATAGTGCTTTTGCCTTGACCTCAAATCCTGACATTCTTTTCCCAACACGGATTTGGCCTGTCGTATAATCAACCCACGTATCCCATCCGTATCCACGTCCCGATCTGCTGGAATAGCCCCAATATGGAGGAGACGAAACCCCGACTGCATTTCGGCAGTTGGACCATATCCGGATGTCCTCAACACGCTGCTTGCTGGTAGGCTTATTGTATAACTCGTATTTATACCAGAGAGAATCTCCAACACTGGAAACCTGGCAGCAGACATCTAAATCGAACCTATTTGTAGGTGGGAAAACGATATTCGTGTTCGGAGTATTTGGCCATTGCCCGTATTCATGTCCATTCCAGCTCCATGATTCACAGGTATCTTCCGATACTCGTCCCCTTATTTCCCACTGGCCGTTTCCCTCAACGTCAATAAACGAGAAATGTCCATACCCCCAATCGATCTCGATGGCCGAGCTGCCATCACTATTAACTGCATTGATCCTCTTTCCTGCTCTGCCATCCCAACTGAAAATCCAGAGTTCAAGGCCCTGCTGATTCTCCGCCTGGAAGACTAAATCGACCATACCTTCGCCATTCAGATCGCGGGTGGTAAAAAGATCGAGATCTGACAAACAGTTGAGTGTGTCAGAGCGCCAGAGGATATGACCATTCTTGCACACCCCCACGATGTTTCTTCTATCATCCTTAGGACCAGCAGCAAACACAAAGCAACCTTTTAGCGTCCCGTAAGGATCCTCGAGTGGATTCAAAAAGTAGCCGTCGAAACCGAGGAGAGAATCGACTTCATGCACACGGCTGGCCCCGTAGTAGTTGGGGCCATACACCGCTTCTAATTCATTACTGATTTGAATCGCAGCTTCGTGTTCTGCTTCATCTCTTGTTTGAGCCTGCGCGGAAAGTTGCATAGCGCTGAAGAGTAAATAAGTCAAAAATAAAATCAGTTTCGTTTTCATTGTTTCCTCTTTCATTCAAGGTTGAGGCATAAAATCTGGAGCTTGTTGAATGACCTTGGCGGCATAACTGTCACCTCCGCCATTATACATCCCAACAGCCTGTTTGTAATTGGATTCAAGTCCACCGTCCCATGTGGGGTCGGCAAAACTATTATCTAAGACCTTTGGATCGTTGAACATCGTGATAAGGTGCAAGACGCCATATTGGAATCCTACCCTGTAATCGTCTATCGCTTCAGGCGTGTAAGCGGCATCGTTCTGCGGATATTCACTGCCATAGTAATACACAAGCTGGAGTATCCCATACGAAGCACAAATCCGCGTTTGTGCAACCATGTTTATCATCCCTCCATTATCATCATACTCGGCCCAACGGAAAAATCGAGCGTTTGTAGAATCTTCAACCACTGGCTCCTCCGTGTCCGACAACTCCTCCGGCGTTTTGTTGTACAATTGTTTTGCGGCCTTTCTGAAAATGTCGCTCCATTGATCTTGAGGCGCACCTGTCTGAGAAATATCGAGACCATAGAAGCTAACGTGGTTCCAGTAGTAGTCCCAGATGGTTGTATATCCCGGGTAGGTCATCGGTGCGCCAACTGAATTCCGTAGGTTCGAGTGGTCCATCGGAATTCTCGGGAAGCCCTCGTCGCTTGGGCTCATGACCCTATAGTGGCTATAGTCGGGGCTTTCATAACCGAACTTGCCTGTCTTTGAGTCTTTCTGTTGAAATTCAGCTATGTCCGTAAATACTTCGTATCGATAGCACGGATCAAAATACCCCACAGTCTCCACTGAAACCATTGCCTTCAAATACTGCGGCATCACTCCATCAAGTCCTGCGTAATAGATTATGACACTGTCAAGATTAAAGGGATTTCCATAGACATCATAATAACTTCCGGATGCAGTTCCCAACTTTGACGGTTTCTTCACCTCTATGTCGATGCTCCCCGATGCTGTGTTCGTAGTGGCATTGAGATCAACTATGTACGTGGTACCTTGCTGCCAGTATCTCCCGACAAGTCGAATCAACCCAGAAGGCAATGGGTTTCCATTTTCATCTTTGTATTCCCAATAAGCTCCTACCTTATCTCCAGATTCCTTTTGAACTGAAAACTGCGCGTTCACTCTATCGCTCGTCGCCTTGCTGGGATCGGTGATCTCACTTATATCAAGCTGCGTCGGATCATTCTGATCCACTGTTGCTTCATAGTATTTTGTCTCACCAAGCAAAATGCTATGTGACTGAATTGTCAACTGCGCGATGACATACTCACCTTGCATAAAAGAAATGGACTTACGACCACCATTAGCCTGTATCGACGACAAAGATTTCACAGTAGGGGTTTTCACATTCGCGTTCATCAATTTGTTCCGCGCCGACGGCAGCTGAGGCACCTTGGATAAAGCACTATTTCCATTCCCTGATCCTTTTCCACCTGGTGCCATTGAACCCACCGCGGCAAAATACGGTCCGATTTGGATGCTTACTATCTCGGAATCTGCAGGTATACTATCGGCAGCTACAAATTGAATCGGCTGAGGAATGGACTGGAAATATCCTGCTGTATCGCCGGTTGATGACAGAATCGTCCCGTAGCTTCCCCCGGTGTCTATCTGCACTTCAAAGGGCTGATCTGGCGGGAAATCCGTAAGAGTGCCATCCGGGTTACGCTGCTTCAAGATAATATTTGCAGTGTCGCCGGGTGATACCGTCGGCGGACTGAAGGTGACGGCGACTGGCGGGGGATAAATTTGTAGTGAGTCCTTACTCGTCAGGCCATCGCTCTCTGCCTGAACGACTACCCACTCAGCGATGGAATCAGGCTCAACACTGTCTGCCTCGAGAAAGTACCTCCAGACTTCATCTGCGGTTGTGGTGATGGTGGGACCCAATTTCAGGTCATTTCCGGTTCCCGATTCGGCGATGTGAAGGGACGCATATTGGCTTCCTGAGACAACACTCAGGGTCATAGGATCTGACGTGAGCCACGGAATCCATTCGTCACTGCAATCAAAAAGCGGCGTTAAGTCCATTTCCATTTCTCCACCATAATAGCGAGATATCATAGGGTACAAGGAAATTGAAAATGCCGAGTATTGCGTTTGAAATAACGGCCAAGGCGCAGGACAACAGCGTCCGTAAGGGTACCCAGATGCTGAATACCCCGTGGAACTATACCATTCCCCATCAGGCCATGCGCCGTCGTAACCGCTGTCAACTGCTGTACCATCGTAGTACAACTTGAATTGGACGAACAAATGCGTCGTGTCTCCCTGGTACCAATGGTATTTCATCAAGGGTTCAAAAGGGTATATTCCTGCTTCGGCAGAGTTTATCTCAATTATGATGGGGCTCGTTACAGAGCAGACCGTAGTAAGTGAAGGAAGGCAGAAGTTGTTCCAATACTGAACACTAGCAGAGTCTCCTCCAATCCAGGAAAATTCATATCGAATAGTGTGTGTAATTCCGGCCTGAACTTCCTTGGCCGGTCCAGGTGTGATTTTTGCATTCTCCTTGATATGCACCTGCGCGAAAACCGCACCCGCCATTAGAATGGTAACTCCGATTACCGCTATAGCTCCCTTCATACCATGCACTCCTATTTTTACGTTGACTTATGTTGCAAAGCTATCTCGATAATCAAGGTTGATATAATGCATCATAGTCACTGTGGTTAGTTTAAAACAAGATGAACATGACTTCACTTCGAATAGAATAACGGCATGTTCGGGTCACAGCCGAAACATTTGAAGACAGGCGTTTGCTTTCCCTTAGTGTCGGTCGAGACCTTATCGCGGACGTAATCAACTATTTCTCTCAGCTGTATAAACTGGTCGGCATTCGTATTTGCCGCCGGAGTCGTAATGGCCTTCAGCAGGTAATATGTGAACACACCATGGCCGCCCCACTCTTCGCCTTCTCTCGACACTTGACCGGCATCGGATGCCGAGAAAACAGCAAGGCCTGGCTGAGACTTTGCCATTTCCGCGAGAAGTAGCGGAAGCGCTTCAACGGCGCGCGTTCCTCCAAATACGAGGGACGATGCCGCCGCGCCCGAATGACATGCATCGACGAACATTATGACCTTCCTGCCTTCTCCCTTCGTTTTTATCAAGTAGTCAAAATCCAAGCCTGAGATCGCTGTGGTCTGCAGCTTAGTAACCTTGGCGTCATAAGGAATGAAGTAAAGAAGGCCCTCGTCGGTTACACCGTGCATTGCGAGATAAATCAAAATCACGTCGTTCTCAAAAGAATTATTGAACACGCTTTCTAAGCCATCCAGTATGCCCTCTCTTGTCGCGGCACTCCCTGTAAGGAGGGTAATATTTGCTGCCGGTATCCCAATCGTTGTCGGATCTCTCATCCTCTGGTAAAAGAGGTTTGCATCATCCTCGGCATATTTTAAGCTCAATGATTTGTCGGCATACTGAGAAATACCGACAACAAACGCGCGAATTGTGGGCAGGGAATTTGTCGAAGCGCGTTGCGCCTGCACATCCACGACATAGTTCTTAACCGCCTTGTTGCCGAGGCTGTCGGCCGTCATGACTTGGACTTCGCTTTTTTGCGCCGCGGGCAAGGAAATATCGGTACTGAATTTTACGACATACGGCTTCGTCATGTGCGAGCTGCTAATCTCATCGGCACTCGGGGTAACGCCGGGTACCATCATACCATTTACCATGATGGTATCTATCGGCGCATCAGAACCGGCGTATCCTTCAAATGTGACGGTCGAATTATCCGAGGTCACAAGCGCAATTCCCCTGCTGTTGTCTTCGACTGCACCGGCAGGCTTGGTCACAGCGAGTTGCAGTGGAGATGTCGTGGCGGACGCCTGCGCTCGCAACTGCTGGTATTGCGGGCTCATCAAAATGATCGTATTCTGCCGGATATGGTCATTTGCTTCGGTAACCTGCGCCGTGTCTGTCACCGATGCAAGAAAAGTTTGCCATGTTTTGTTTGCTTCAGGCAACATTATTTTCTTTTCGTAAGCCAGCGCGAGATATCTCAATCCCACCTTGTCCGTCGTGTTGGCAAGCGATTTAATAATTTCATCATACCGGCCAGTTGAGTAGTAAGCTTCTCCGAGTTTGAGGCTCGCTATGTGATTGCCCGGATCGATAGAAAGAACCTTGTTAAGAATGGCGATCGCCTTTTCACCATTGCCCAATTTCGTAAAGATATCACCAAGGGCGACGTATATGGAAGACAAATCCTTCGTGTTCATTCCGTTCAATTGCAGAAATATGCCATTTACCTGGTCGTTATTGCCTTGATTAAGTGCCGCCTGGAAAGATCGGACAAAATCGTCTGTGTATCCTAGCTCATCGATTTTCTCCCTTACGAAATATTTTCTAATCGTCTTCATTGCGTCTTCGATTCTATTCGATTGAATGAATATCATGGTCAGGCGCAAAAATGGTTCTTTAATCGGAGACGAGTTGTCCATCACCTTGTTCGTCAAATCCGAAGCAAGCTGGGTCGCTCCCTGTGTTAGGATGAAATCATAAAGTGAAAACAAAGGGGCTAGATCAATAGAAGTCAGTACAAATTTATCCTGCGAGACTTTTTGAAACAAAGATTTCGCGATGTCTTTCAGCTTGCCGCATTGAGGCATCATGTCATATGAAATCGCGAAGAATTTCTTATCAACGAGATCCTGAGAAATTTCCGATGCAGGCAGCTTGTTAAATCCTTCAAAGAGATCTCTTGCCGCATCGACCTTCTTTTGTTCAACAAGACACCTGAAGGCTTCACCGATATCGCCAAACTCATAATCGCTGCCAAACCTCGCCTTCAACGTTGTCACGAATGCCCCCACAGCGGCATCTGTATTATTATTTTGAATGTAAGACTGGAAATTCAAATTGAACTGCATGAAGGTAAGCTGCTCTTGGCTGAGCTTCGTTTTGTCAACGGTAAAAACCGCAAGAAACTCATCCGTGGCTTCCTCCAGGTTTCCATTCTTGTATGCTTGAGAACCGGCAGCCAGATGATTATCAATGAAACTCGTTTTCTCTTTCGCCACGGTTCGAAGAATTGGTGCTGCTTCATCAGTCTTCCTCATCCTCAGTAGTATCATCCCGTACGATTCATTCAAATCAGTGTATTGACGCGTCTCATACCCTTTCTTGAGAAAGATATATGCCGAATCGAATTCCCCGAGCTTTCTGTAGCTCTCTCCGGTATAGAAATACAGCGAAGACCTAGTCGGCATCATCTCGATCGCTTTGTCGGCAAAGATTATCACTTCGCGATAATCACCGTTCATGAAAAGGAGATTGATAAGCTGGAGACGAGTCCCTATGTCTTCCGGATTTGATTGAAGGCTAACTTTCAGTTGGTCGATTTGTTGGGCCGCATTCTGTGCCTGTGCGACACCTGCGAAAGCAATTGCCAACACCACAAATGCCAGAGCAACGCCAGTTTTCAGACGTTCCATTCTTACCTCCTCGTTCTACCTATATATTCTAACTGTGTGTGAATATGCATTCCCGCATCACCAACATGGATAGCCAATAGTGAACCTCTCCACGATCCAATGGGATGCCAGAACTCGGGATGCGAAAAATTAACTACGATACGCCTAAAAGTCAAATTTTCATGTGTGAACTACGTTGATCCTAATCACTTAACCAAACAGCATTAAACGGGGAGAGCAAATAAGGTAGAAGATTCTTCAGGTAGTATCTTAAGGTGCGAGATTGGATGAGTGAAATTAAGCTACTATGTCTTCAAGACTCCGGGATTCACGATCGCAGGCGGGGCTTCGCCTCTCAGAATAGCAATCGCGTTCAATGCTGCCATTTCTGCCATTTTTGCGTGCGTTTCAAATGTCGCACTTCCGAGGTGAGGAGCAAGTACGACATTCTCCAATTTCAAGAACCCTTTGTTTACCTTAGGCTCGCCCTTGTAGACATCCAACCCTGCACCTGCAATTCTCTTTTTCTTCAATGCATTTATCAGCACATCCTCGTCCAGAACTTCGCCGCGAGCGGTATTGATCAGAACCGACGACGCCTTCATCAGTCCGATTTCTTTTTTTCCGATCAATCCCCTTGTCACGTTATTCAGCGGAACATTTACGCTGACAAAATCCGATTGCTTCAGGAGTTCCTCCAATTCGACAAGTCGCCCGCCCATTTTCTCCATCTCGTCGTTTATCCTGCGCGAGAAATAAAGAATTTTCATTCCAAATCCACTCGCCCGCTTTGCTACCGCAGTTCCTATTCTTCCCGCCCCGATTATCCCGATAGTCTTTCTGGATACTTCATTGCCAAGCATTGTCATCGGTGTCCATCCCGAAAATTTTCCTCTTCGAACGAGCCGGTCTCCTTCCGCGATTCTTCGCGCTGTCGCCAACAACAATCCGAATGCTAAATCTGCTGTTGCATCGGTCAGGACGCCCGGTGTGTTAGTCACCGCAATCCCTTTTTCCGTAGCTGCCTTCACATCAACGTTGTCGTAACCAACCGCGAAGTTTGAAATTACTCGGAGCCCGTGCAACTTTGAAATAGTTTTCCGGTCAAACTTATTCGCCATCATTGCCACAACACCGAATGCGTTACGCAGCTTTCGCAGCAATTCATCCTGGGACAGATCGCGCTCCCGTTTATTAACCTCCACAGCGAAGTGATTCTTCAGGAGCTTAATTCCAATTTCAGGAATTATTCTCGTTACTAGGATTTTCGGAAGTGTTTTCATTTCAGATGGGAATTGGAATTTCTAAAATGGAATAGCGGCATAGACTCGAAGTGAGACGAAAGTATTACCTTACCGAACTGCCGCTGTCGATCTCGGCGACAGTCGATAGGATCGAAAGTTTTCCATCTTCAGAAGATGCGGCGAGAAGCATGCCGTTCGATTCAAGTCCCATCAACTTTGCCGGAGCAAGATTTGCGACGATGATTATGTTCTTTCCAACCAGGTCTTCGGGTTTATAATGCTTCGAAATGCCAGCGACGATTTGCCGCTTCTCGTCGCCGACCTGGACCTCCAGCCGTAAAAGTTTTTCCGACTTCGGCACCTTTTCGCACATCAACACTTTACCGACGCGGAGATCGATTTTTCTGAAATCATCAACGGAAATTTGCGGCTTGATCGGAGCAATTTTCGCTTTTGGTTCTTCATTATTCACTCCCTCAGTTGCAGTCTTCCGAATTTCTTCCTCGATTACGGGGTCTTCTATCTTGCTGAATAAGATTTTCAATGCGCCAATCTCATGACCATTTTCAATTTTCATTTCAGCTGCCGAATTCCATTTCGCTGTCTGTGCTGTTCCATCAAGCTTCAGCATTTTCCAGATTTCTTCCGACGAAAAAGGAATGACCGGAGATAATAAGACAGCGAGTGAACGGGTTAATTGAGCGCATACATTTAATGTCGTCGCGCACTGCTCGGGATTTTGATTTCGTGTTCTCCATGGTTCAGAGTCGTTGAAATATTTGTTCGCGGAGCGGGCCAGCGACATCGCCTCCACTACTCCATCTCTAAATTTGAACTCACCAAATAACTTCCCGATCTTTTCCGGTGCTTCAGACATTTGCTGTGCCGCCCATTTATCAAGCTCATTCAGGTTTCCTGCTTGCGGAACCTTTCCATCGTAATATCTCTGGATGAATTGCAAGGTACGGTTCACGAAGTTGCCGAGAGTGTCTGCCAATTCCCCATTCACCCGCGCCTGAAAATCCTTCCAATAGAAATCACTATCTCGTGACTCCGGAAGATTCATTGCAAGAGCATATCGCAAGGTGTCGGACGGAAAGACTTCCAGGAAATCCTTGAGGTCTATTCCCCAGCCTCGGCTCTTTGAAAACTTCTTCCCTTCGAAATTCAGGAACTCATTAGCTGGCACGGTATCAGGAAGGATGTAATGAGATTTTCCCCCGTTGTTCCATGCCATCAAGAATGCCGGAAAGATTATCGCATGAAAGACTATGTTGTCTTTGCCGATAAATGCGACGTATCTTGTGCCATCATCCTGCCAGTATTTCTTCCAAAGAGCGGGCTCATTCCTCTTCTGAGAAAGCTCCTTTGTAGAAGAAATGTAGCCTAGGACCGCCTCAAACCAAACGTAGATCACCTTGTTCTCATAACCCTGCAGCGGGACAGGAATTCCCCAATGGATATCTCGCGTCACCGCCCGGTCCTCCAAGCCTTCTTTCAGCCAGCTATCAATGTAGCCGCGGACATTATCCTTCCACTTTTTCGACTCGACATATTCTTCGAGCCGTTTTTGAAATCTGCCAAGCGGGAAGTACCAGTGTTTGGTTTCGCGGACAACTGGTGTTGAACCACAAATTTTGCATTTCGGATTTATTAGCTGCGTTTGTTCAAGCCACGTTCCGCATTTCTCACACTGATCACCTCGGGCTTCCGGATTTCCACAGACAGGGCACGTCCCTTCGACGTACCGGTCGGCAAGAAACATCCGGTCCTTCTCACAATAAAGTTGTTTCTCACTTTTTTCGATCAAAAGATTCTGTCTATAAAATTCAAGGAAAAATTCCTGCCCGGTTTGGTGGTGCGCGGGTAAGGTGGTTCTTGAATAGTTATCGAAGCTCATGCCGAATTTCTCGAAGCTTTCCTTGTTCATCGCGTGATAGCGATCTACAATCGTCTGCGGCGATACGCCTTCTTTGTCCGCTGTAATTGTAATCGGGACGCCGTGCTCATCTGAACCACAAATAAACAGAACATCTTCACCCTTCAGACGAAGGTACCGGACATATATATCCGCTGGCAGATATGCGCCAGCAAGATGTCCTAAATGGATCGGCCCGTTTGCATACGGAAGGGCCGCTGTTACGAGAGTGCGAGAAAATTTTGACGGCAATGTTTTCCTGTTAATGATTTTGTGCTTGAGAATACTTCAGTTCACCTAACCCCACCGATTCGACAATCCCTGTTTCATGGTACCGGAGGAAGATGCGGTCATTAAATATGTCGATCTTTTCTACGCTGCAACTTCCCTTCTCCGTGATCACTTGCGAATTGAGCGGCGGAAATTTTTCCAACGCTTCGAGGTAGCTCCGATTTTCAAAAAGGATGCAGCACTTCAGTCTTCCACAAGCTCCTGCAAGGCGCATCGGGTTCAAGGAGATATTCTGATATCTCGCAAAATCCACATTCACTTTACAGAGCTGCGTCATCCATGCCGCACAGCATACTTCCCTGCCGCATGAACCCACATCACCAATTTTCTTGGCCTCGTCGCGCGCACCGATTTGCCTTAGCTCGATTCTTGTTCGGTAAATACCTGCAAGGTCTCGCACAAGCAGCCTAAAATCTACTCGCTTGTCGGCGGTGAAGTAGAATGTTAACCGGGAGCGATCGAGTTGATATTCCACGACAGACAGTTTCATCTGAAGATCATGCTTGGCGCATTTTTCCTTGAAGATTTGTACAGCCTTTTCCTCAATTTGCTTCAGTTCAGCGGACTGTTTCAGATCTTCGTCGTTCGCGACTCGCAGTATCTTTCCCATCGGCTGACCGACAATACCCTGCGAACGTCTCTTCCGATGAACGGCATCTCCCACCGTCGAGACGACGCCAAGCTCGATTCCATGGTCTCCTTCCACGACGACTCTTGAATCAGGCTGTAAATATATTCCGGTCTCGTTAGCATAAAAACCGGTCCGATTCGCCTTAAACTTAACTTCAGTAAGATCGAGCCCGGCCTCTCTGTTGTCAAAGTCATTGCCTACCAGAACCGATCCTGATGCGCAACAAGTACAACTACTGCAAGGGCCAGTATGCCCTTCTATATAAGCAGGCTCAGTCTCTTCGATCGAGAGTTCAAAGTCTCTGTCCTCGAGTCCCTCTAAACTTTGCGCTGAAGGTACCCATTCTGAAAAGCCTGCGAATTCTTCAGACATGTTGGACATCCTTCTTTCTATTTAGTAATTCGCTTAGCGTCATCAGTAAATTTACAAAAAGGAGTCCTAAATTTATATTCCTATATAGCTGTGAAATTGCTCCATCCACGCTGTTTGCGGCATCCGCGAGATGTGATCCATCAAAGCTTTTCACCATCTTCTCGAGGATCTCAATCTTATCCTGGTTAATCACTTCTCCCGGCAAGCCGGAATAGACTATTGCCGCGTCGCGCAGCCAAATCTGAAGCATCTTAAGCAGAGTCTCTATTTTCACGAAGTCCTTCGACTCGAGGGCTTTTTTCCCTCGGGAAGCAATTTGGGAATAATTATTCGTCGCGACTTCTCGCAATATGTCGAGCGCCTCACCGCGGATATCCAAGGTGTCCGTCCCCATTAATTCAACCGCTTTGCTGTACGAACCGCCTGACAAACGGGCTTTCAATTTCGCGTCAGACTGCTGCATATTGTATCTCGTCATCAATGTCTGGGATATCTCGTCCTCAGACAAGAGATCGAAACGAAGCGATTGGCACCGTGATACGATGGTCGGCAAAAGAGAACTCCGCCGGCTTGTTGTCAGAATAAAAACAGTCCGCTCACTCGGCTCTTCAATCACTTTAAGTAACGCGTTCGCGGATTCAATCCCAACCTCTTCAGCCTGGATCACGATGATTACCCTGTAGCCACGTTGATATAATGAAAGCGAATCTTCTCTTATCACTTCTCTGACACTGCTGATCTTGATTACCTGAGCTTTTGGAATCGAGATTTTGTGATATAGATCGTGAGCCTTTAACGCCAGTTCTTCTTTTATTAGCTTCATTGTTTTTTCATCGAGCTTATCGAGTGGGCCGTCTTCCTTCGTTTCATTGTCACCTCTCGGCAAAGGAAAAACAAGACGAATGTTCGGATGATGGAGCGCGTTCGCCTGTTTGCACGAGACGCATTCTTCGCATGGCTCGACTTTACTTCTTTCGCAATTGAGCGTTTTCGCAAATTCGATTGCAAGTGCATCCTTTCCGATTCCCTCGGGACCATCGAATAGAAAGGCGCTCGGAATTTTCCCGGATTTAAGAACCTGCATCAGGAGATTCTTAACTCTTTCCTGTCCAATCACTCTATCCCAGCCCATCAGAATGCCTGCTGTATATTGAATTGAGGAACAAAGACTCTCGATCCCCATTCCCTGAACGTCAAACGCTGGAAAGGAAATTGTAGCCCGCCTGGCGCAGATGGATCATAAAGCCTGTTCCCTAAGTCTATTCTCAGCGGTCCGAAGAAAGTATTGTAGCGCAAGCCGAATCCGATCGCTACGGCAATACTTTTGAGAGTAACATCTCTATAAGAATTCCATAGATCTCCTGCATCTATGAAAACAACTCCGCCAAAATCACCGATGATCTGGAACCTGTCTTCAAGACTTAATTCTAATAATGTATTGCCGCCGTACTGAGGAGATTGAGCAGGCGGCAGGTCGCCTAATTCTCTTGCTCCCCAACCTCGGATGCTTCCGGAACCGCCGGCAAAGAATCTATAACTAAGGGGAATTGGACCGACACTGTCCTGCGCGTATGTCCCATATTCCTGGGCGTAACCAATGTTCGATTTAAGTGCCAGGATGTTCGTCGCATTGCTGTTCGTTGAAAAGAACCACTTGCCGAGAAGGATAAACTTCCAATACCTCGCATAGGGAAAACTTGAATGAGTGAAAACAGAATGAATAAGATTAGGAAGTACACCGCCTTCCTCGATGGTCATCAGATTAAAAAATCCTTTTGTCGGATTGTAGATAGCATCTGTCTTATCTCGCTGGAGTGTGAAGGAAAGTATGGAGTTGAATTGAGGTGTCTCAAGACCCTGCGGCACTTTGATTGCTTGCAACGAATCAACTTTCGCGCGCTCCACGTCCCAGTCCAAATAACCAGTGGTGTATTCAGCGAGACGTTCACTTAATCTGACCCTGTTCCTCAATACAAGTTGGGCATAGGGTATCTGTTTGTCGACGAGAAATGAGATTCCTTCTGTTAAGCTTGTCGTATTTGAAAAAAAGTAAGGTTGCGTCAACTGTACTGACGCGTCGATCCTCCCAACGGTAACTGTATCGCTGAGAGCCGCTCGGCTGAAAGTGAGCAGGCCGATCGATTGCAGCTGAAGGCTTGTAGTAAAAGAAAGAAGCCTCGCGTCTCCCAGAAAGTTCCGGTGGAGATAGCCAACCTCGCCGCCTAAATTGAATGCGTTGTTTTCGTCACTTACCAATGGTCCGAGTGTAACCTCATGGGCGGGTCGAGATTTCAGAGAAAGAGTTCCCGGCAATGTGTCTGAAGCGGGAGGCTTGTTGGGCATAACAATCTTCGCAGGCTCGAACAGATTTAGGGCATCAATTCGGCCCTCGCTTTCCGTCTTCTTGGAAAGGCTGAAGGGTTCGCCGTCTTTGAAAAGGAGCTCTCGCAGAACAACTCGTTCTTCATAAGAAACATCACCGCTGTCCAAGGGTTGAACGGAAACATTTCCCCAGAGATATCTTCTTCCCGGAGAGAAGTGTAGGTCGATGTTGACATGCACACTATCCGAATCTTCTCTCGAAAGCGAATGAACATTTACAATAGGCGTGCTATCCATTTTTGCATAAGGGTATCCATCATTTTGGAGAATGCTTGCCACACGAGTCACTTCACCATCAAGTCTATCCACTGAATAACGAGCACCGTCTGTCAGCAGAGGCTTTTCTTTCAACATCCGGAAAAAATCGTTGGAGTTGTCGGCAATGCCAAAGTAAGACACTGAATCAACAAAGGCAGGAGGTCCCTCTTCAACCTTGATGCTGATGTAAATTTCGTTATCATCAACGTTGTATTTCTCAGAAGTATCCAAACGTGTATAGAAATATCCGTTGTTCTTATAGAATTGTTTGATTCTTTGTGCATCAGCCTTAAAAACAAATGGATCAAAAAGCTCGGTCGGCTTACCGATCCGGAAGATTCTATAGACAAACCGATAGAATGGTGCGGGTGCCTCTTTGGTAAGCATTACATTGCGCAGATCATTTTCGGAAAAAGAATTGTTTCCCGAGAAGGAAATTGAATGCACTAATGCTCCTTCTTGGGCCGATGCGATAGGAACGGCAAAAAACAACCCTGCGAAAATGAGAATTGACTTCATCGGGTATGATTAAAGATACAAAAAAGCCCAGTTGAATCCGAAGGTCCAACTGGGCACAATCCAAAATATAGGAACTTAGTATTCGCTTTCGTCTTCGTAGAAAAAATCTTCGTCGCTCGGATAGTCGGGCCAAATTTCTTCAATGCTCTCATACGGTTCGTCGGTGTCTTCCAATTCACGAAGATTTTCAACAACCTCTATGGGTGCCCCGCTTCTAACGGCGTAATCTATCAATTCTTCTTTCGTGGCAGGCCATGGAGCATCTTCAAGGTAAGTTGCAAGTTCAGGAGTCCATATCATGTTGTCAACCTCCTTTCTTTCCGTGGCGCAAAACGCCTTAAATCCTTTGTCACCATAATATGAATATTTTAGTGCTAGTTCGCTGTGTAAGATCCCGCTTCGCCATAGTCACGACCTGTGAAGAAGTACGCAGTCGGATCAACATGTACGCCATTCTTCAAGACCTCGTAATGTAGATGCGGTCCCGTCGATAACCCACTGTCTCCAGTCAGTGCGATTATCTGCCCTCTTTTTACTTTTTGTCCCCCTCGAACCAGAGATTTGGATAAGTGACCATACAAAGTGCTATATCCAAAACCATGATTTATTTCAACGACCGTCCCGTAGCCACCACGGGGACCAACATAGGAGATTGTCCCGTCGCCCGTGGCGTGCACGTTGGTTCCGACATCTGCTACCAAATCAATGCCTTCATGCATTAAGCGCATTCGCAAAATCGGATGGTATCTCATGCCAAATCCATCGGAGATGGTTCCGTCGCGCACGGGATCAATCGCTGGAATGTGGGCAAAAAGTTTTTGGTTATTCTGATACTTATTCATTATGTCAACGTAGCTTTGTGCCTGCAGCTTTGATTCTCTTTCAAGAGTGTTCAATGTGGCAGTAGCATCGGCAATCAATTCGTTTGCATTAGAAGACACACCATAGTCTCTATTTACCTCAACACCTCCGACTGCCGCCTTTCTAATGTCAACGGGTATAGGCGGAAGGTTAACTGAGGTCCTCAATTGCTCGTCGCTTTGACCAAGGCCTTTCATGATATTCTGAAAGGCGTCCAACTGACGATTCAACGAAGCGAGTTGAGCCTTCAATACAGAATTCTCTCTAGACATGCTGTTTGCTCGTAAGCTTTTCAGTCCGAACAAATCAAGTCCCAAATAACCTGATGTCATCGTCATCAAAGATGCTAACAACATCAGGGAGACCACCATAAGTGAGAGCCTGCCTTTCCCGATTGCTTTGAAACTCAAATCGGATTTCGAAAAATAATAGAGTTTTCGCATGTGCTTAACCTCTTTTAAAGATGCAGATGGCCCGCAGAAACAACTTCGGGCATAAAACAGTCGTGCTTGAAAACAGGTAACCTTACAAACGCGACATGTGGAAGTTAAAAAGGGTCGGAGTATTTGTCAAGAAAAAAGTTCATCCCCCCGAAACTTTTTTTAATGGTACTTGGGCATCACATCAGAAAAGACAACGACAATTAGAGAATCGACGGAAACAGAGCTATTGCGGCGCCAACCAACAATCCATCCAAAACACCTATCGCAATGGACAACAATATTGCTCTGAACCACCTACGGCCAACAATTTCACTTATAATGAAAAGTCCGATTATCCCGCCGATCCCTCCACCAATCCCACCGATTAAAATTCTCTCATAGCTGATGGGTTCTGCAGGAATTAGGTGAAACGCAGAAGTGGCAATTATTGCAATTACCGTAGCGCCAATCAAGCTTCCAAATACTGAATCGCGCTCTTCTCTTGTATTAAACACTCGTTTTGTATGATCTGCTGCCGTCACTAATTATAAGAGCCTAATCCTTCGCTCGAACTAGACAAACCTAGTAAGGTAGTCGGTGTTTCTTCGAAAGGCCAACACAAAAAAAACGAGGCACTCCCGGGCAGGAGTGCCTGTTTTCCGCAGCGGGAAGAAGAATCTTTACTTGGGGTTTGACCGCTAAATTAGGAGGCTGCATTAGGGCATGCGAGTCGTGCTTCGCGATTTGTGGCAGCGTGGGATAACTAAGCGGCAAGATCTTCTTCCCATGTCAGGGGGCTGTTTGCGGGTATGCAAACTCTTTATTTTAGCTCTCACAACCGGCCTTCCCTGCTTCAAATTTATTTAATGAACTCTAATTCTCATGGCGTTAACATGCTAATAACATGCCAAGAATTCCGTGGAGAAATATAAGGCATTTGCCATTTACAGTGCAATACCCATTGCAATAAAAGACTGCTTGTCGCAAAATAAGAAGAGGAGCCCTGATTCTCAATCCTTACTGTTTTGTAACCAAGATTCAGAGAGATTATATTTTCATTAATAATATGTACTGGATACTTGATGGCTATAACATAATCCATTCAGATGAGAAGCTGGCAAAAACTGCAAGGATTAGTCTAGAAGCGGGTAGAGACGAACTAATTCGTATGGTTTCCTCGTCGGCTACAATGAGGGGAGAAAAGATTTCTCTTGTCTTCGACGGAAGATCTGGGAGTCCAAATGCGAGTGCCACTTCCAGGGTGCAAGTCATATTTTCCACGCATCCGGAATCTGCTGATGATCTAATAAAAAGCATGATTGGCAATTATCGAAAACGCCGCTCCATTCTTGTCGTCTCCAACGATCGTTCGATTGCTGATTACGCGAAGGAGTGCGGTGCAGATGTGGTCGGGAGCAAAGATTTTCTCTTGTTGATTCGTAGGAAGAGAGAGCAAAACGAAGAGACATCGTTTTCGGAAAAGCCTCCTCTCCCTCTCAATCCTGATCTCGAATTACTGAAACTTTTCAAAGAAAAAAAACATGAAACGTGACTTAATACTCTTGGCGGCATTTGCCACGACTCTTTCAATTCTGTTGACGGAAGCTCAAGCTCAACTAAGGGTGCTCGAAGGCAACAATATCTCTTTTGGCACATTTTATCAGACAGGTGAGATGGTTCACGAATTGATTACTGTCAAGAACCTTGGGAACGAAAAAATCACGATCAACCATGTTGGAACAAGCTGCGGGTGCACTGCCGCAGTTCTCACCGACAACTCGCTGAATCCTGGCGAGCAAACAGAAATAGGAATCGAGTTCAATCCTGCAGGCTATCTCGGCAACGTGACAAAATACATTTACATCTCTAATTCCGACTCAAAGAACCACCTAATAACAGTGGCAGTGAGTGGATACATCGCTTACGCCCTGCAGCCTACTCCAGGTGTCGCAACTTTCCACGGCATGAAACAAGGAGTCCTAGATAGTACGAGCATTACACTCACCAACACCTCAAGCGATACAATTCAAATCACCAAAGTGGAAATCCCTGACGACGAAATTTCTTACAAACTTGACGAACTCAAGGTGTACCCCGACGAATTCACCGGTCTCCATCTTTATCTTGAAGCTAAGAAAGAAAAAGGAATAACTGGCTTCATTCAGATTTTTTCGACAAGCAAATTACAACCGGTGACGCAGATCAGGGTAGTAGCTGGCGGAGCACTACTTAGGTAGGTTAAGCAGACGCTTGTTTCCTGTTTGACAGAAAGAGTGGCTCAGCCCCGTCACTGACAACTTCTTTCGTTATAACACATTTATTAATGTTTGACATCGATGGAAGATTATACATTATGTCCAGCATTTTCTCTTCAAGGATAGAACGCAGTCCTCGCGCTCCGGTACCGCGTTCAATCGCCTTCGTAACAATCGCCATAAGGGCTTTTTCTTCGAACTCAAGATCTACGCCTTCAAGTCTGAAGAGTTTTTTGTACTGCTTGACGAGTGCATTTTTAGGAATAGTAAGTATGTCTTTCATCGCTTCATGACTAAGCGTATGCAGGGTCGCCACAACGGGCAGTCTTCCGATGAATTCCGGGATCAATCCAAATTTCAGAAGATCATCCGGTTGGACAAGCGGCAAGAGTTCATTTACTTCATCATCCTTGACCGCATGAATCTCCGCTCCGAAGCCCATTGGATTCTTACTGGTCCTACGAGCAATCGTCTTCTCTAGTCCTTCGAAAGCGCCTCCACAGATGAAAAGAATGTTTCGGGTATTGACATTAATCAACGGCTGCTCTGGATGCTTCCTTCCACCTCGTGGAGGAACACCAGCAACCGTACCTTCGAGAATTTTCAAGAGCGCCTGTTGGACTCCTTCCCCCGAGACATCCCGAGTAATCGAAGGCGTGTCACTCTTCCTCGCAATTTTGTCAACCTCATCGACATACACAATTCCCCGTTCAGCACGAGCAACGTCGTAATCCGTATTCTGGAGAAGATGAACAAGGATGGTCTCCACATCGTCGCCAACATATCCAGCTTCGGTCAACGTCGTCGCGTCTGCGATTGCAAACGGAACGTTCAGTATTTTCGCGAGAGTCTGAGCAAGAAGCGTCTTGCCTGTTCCCGTAGGACCGATAAGGATGATATTACTTTTTTCAATTTCAGTATCATCTTCAGAGCTCATCCCTGGAGGAAGAGAAATGCGTTTATAATGGTTGTAAACGGCGACTGACAGGATCTTTTTCGCGTGATCCTGACCAATCACATATTCATCAAGTGCCTTTTTTATTTCGGCGGGAGTGAGCGGCGCCTTTCCCGTTGTGTCCCCTGGATGCTGCTTGTAAACCGGAATGTTGCTTCTCAGAATTTCAACGGAATGTTCAACGCAAACGTCGCAGATATAGACATCCCCCGGTCCGGCAACCAAACTCTTTACCTCTTTTGCGGAACGCCCACAAAACGAACAATGCATGTCGTCTTGATGTTGCTTAGCCATTATAGCCTAAAATTCCTTTTTCACATCTTTTTGTCGTTGTGCTTTTAGATCCGCAATAACTGTTGGAAGCGAGATCGCGAATAGGACAATAAAAATGAACATAACAATAAGTAGCAAACTGCCCATATGATTTTTTATAACTCCAAATTTGTTTCACTTAATCATTCTACCCTATATATCTTGCCGCGCGTCATTCGGCTCACTTTTTTTTGTCTTCTCTTTTTATGAGAACACTATCAATCAGACCATATTTCACGGCATCTTCACAAGCCATAAAATAATCTCTGTCGGTGTCTTTTTCAATTTGCTCAACTGGTTTGCCAGTATGAATCGACAAAATTTCGTTGAGTTTTCTTTTAGTTTTTATTACTTCTTCGGCTTGAATGCTTATGTCGGCGGCAGACCCCTGAAAGCCACCCCATGGTTGGTGGATCATAATTCGAGCATTAGGAAGTGATGCACGCTTCCCTCTCTCACCTCCCGTCAGAAGCACCGCTCCCATGCTTGCGGCAAGTCCAACGCACGTAGTAGCAACGTCTGGCCGAATATACTGCATCGTATCGTATATCGCCAGTCCCGCCGAGACGCTTCCGCCTGGACTATTTATATAAAGATTTATATCCTTGTTAGGTTCTTCGCTCTCAAGGAAAAGAAGCTGAGCAATTACCAGACTCGCAACTGTATCGTCAATCGCTGTTCCGATAAAAATAATTCTCTCCTTCAGCAACCTTGAAAAAATATCGTAAGCACGCTCACCACGACCCGTTTGCTCGATTACGTAAGGAATCGTCAGCTGATTATAAATTTCCATTTCATCAATCCTCATGTTCATGCGTCGGATTTTTCTCGACAACCTTTACTTCAGAATTGTTTATTATAAAATTAAACATCTCGTTAAACAACAGCTTATTTTTCACATCGCTGGAATTCTTGTAGAAATCGAGGAGCTTACTCTTGTCCACTCTGTACTTCGATGATTCGTCGTCTGCAGTCCGCTCGAGAACTGATTCGTCGACTTTCAAGCTTTCCTTTTGAATGATCGCAGCTGCGAGCAGGTTCCATTTCACGGCTCGAATGCCGGGTTCCCTATATTTTTCCTTGACAAAGTTCTCGTCGACTTCCTGGTTGCTTGACTGCTTCTTGAGCTCTTCGATTAAATCGTTGAGGTAGTCTTCGACCATGCTTTCTGGAATTTCAAATTCGTTCTGCTTCAGAAGTTCTTCGGCAATCTTGTCGCGGAGCTCTTCTTCGGCTTTGTCTTCATAATAATGTTCCAGTTCTCTTTCAATATCGCTTTTCAACGCATCGAGAGTCTCCATCTTCCCGGCGGAAACCTTCTTCGCGAATTCATCCGTCAATTCAGGGACCACGAATTTCTCAAGAGTCTTCACATAAACTTTAAACGGCTTCTTTCCGGTCACCTTCCCATCTTTGTCGAAAGTTTCAAGCTCGATGTTGAACGCGTCCCCCTTCTTGCTCTTTAGCAATCT
Source organism: uncultured Bacteroidota bacterium (assembly GCA_963703215.1). Classification (GTDB taxonomy): domain Bacteria; phylum Bacteroidota; class Ignavibacteria; order Kryptoniales; family JAKASW01; genus JAKASW01. Next base: position 787,272 of record OY969800.1, read on the forward strand.
CGAATTCATATCAGACAGACTCAGGAGCTTTTCTCCGCAGATCGATTTTATAATTTTCTCTCCGCTGACCGATCAGAGGAATGCCCTTTTCGTCAATGACCTGAAGATCCACCGTCGCTGCCGCATTTTCATCTTCAAGATGATCGACTTCCTGTTTCTCAGCGTTCGCTTCCTGGATATGCATCAGCTCGTGGTCAATAGTCTCCGGCAAAATCTTATACATCGGCCGTTCGAGTTTCATTCCCTTGTATCCTGAAGGTTCAATTTCCGGCGCGACCTCAAAAGTCAGCCGGAAATGGAGCGGGTCACCAGATTTTCTCGACTCGATGTTATAATCGACAACTCCAGCTATTTTGGTATTCTCCTTTTCAAAAATTTCCTTTACTACATCATTGACTATTTCCGGAATCGACTCTGATTCAATTTCCTCGCCGAATCTTTTCTTGACTATTTCAATTGGAGTCCTTCCTTTTCTGAAACCTGGTATTACCGCCTTCTGTTGGAATTCATTATACGCCGACTCCAATTTCGTTTTGACTTTTTCATCTTCAATCGTTGCGGTGACCTCAAGCTGTTTTTTCAATCCGCCGAGGTCGGTAATCTTATAATCCACTTTTTCTCCTTTTAAAAAAATGTATGGCGAACTCAAGTTCGCTTGACCCTTGTGGGCACGGAGGGACTCGAACCCTCACAGGGTTACCTACTAGCTCCTAAGGCTAGCGCGTCTGCCAATTCCGCCACGTGCCCTCATTGGAAACTTAACGAAATGACTTTACAGCTTTCTGAAATGAAAATATAACCCTTGGGGTGTGAATCTTCAATGACGGCCAAACCCCCAAATCTAGGTATTTGGGACGAATTTTATAACAAATCCCCCTGACGGGTATTCATTTCACGATCATGAGTTTTTTCACGCTGACGAATTTCCCGGCCATGATCCGGTAGAAATATACCCCGCTCGGTAAGTCGCTCGCATTGAGTGTGACACTGTAGTAACCCGCACTTTGCTTCCCGTTCACCAAGGTTGCGACTTCTCTTCCCAGTACATCGTAAACCTTCAGTGTGACATTGCTATTCATTGTCAATTGATAATTGATAATTGTGCTCGGGTTGAATGGATTCGGAAAATTCTGAAGAAGAGCAAACGTCTTCGGCAGCGATCCGCCTTGCTGCACCTTAGTGACAATGAGAATCTTCACCGGTTGACTCAGGGAGCTTTCGTTCGATGAATAATCATAAGCCGAAACGGCAAACCAATAGTTCGCTCCGTTTGTAAGTCCACCGACATAGAAGCTATCAGCAACATCGGGAGTATAAATTGGCGAATTACCTTGCTGTGCTCCTGTGCCGGCAAGAAGGTTTGTGCTGTCGGCCGAATAATAGATTTTATATCCGGCAACATCGTGCACACTGTCAGCGGCCCACATTAGCTTCACCCGTCCTGGTCCGGAACTATCGGTCTGCGCAACCAGTCGCTGCGGAATTGGAGGAGCAACCGTATCCGGAACAAGGACACCAAACATGGCCCAATTCGTGTCGGTATATGGCTGCATCATGGTAACAGTCAGCAGGCATATTCCTGAAGAGTCCTTGTTCGCCTGCAGACTCCAGGACAAATTCAAATGCCCACTCCCGGGGAAAGAACTAATTATCGTGTCCGTCACTCCAGAAAGAACGGTCATACCATTTTGGGCGGTCACCGTAATCGCCAGATTGGAAAAAGCATTGGGAGTTGTGTTAAAGATATTTGCACTCACAGAAAATGGATTTGGTGAAAGATTTTCTCCCTGCAGATTGAGCGCATTTGGTCCAGAAAAATAGGCCGCAAATGGAGAGATGCTAAGACTATTGGACGGAAAGTATCGATATGCTTCGTTGTTTGATTTGTTCAATTCCGTCACCAGGTTATTTGGATCGACCTTGATATAGATTGCATGGTATTGCGCACCTGGTGGGACACTCATTGGGAAGGACAAATTCACACTATCGCCAGCCGGAAAAGTTGGGATGTTCTGGCCCAACAAATTGCGGGCGAAACCAAGATCGGGATTGCCGTCGTACGCCACGACTTCAACGTTCGATGCAGAGGCCGTTCCATAATTGTGGATAGTTAGATTGACCGATATGTTCTGAGCGGTCAGACAAAACGTGGTGTCCGGAGAAAATCTGATATCGGATTGCGCGATTGCCAGGTCAGGCAGATTCACACCAGAATTATTTAATGGCACAAATGCGGCCCCCGTGCCAAGAGATGCCTCCACAACGGAGACGCCGTTCGTGCTCTCAATTCTATAGACAAAATTGCTGTCGACAGTACCCAGCACCAGCGCGCCATTATCTTTTAGTACAGTGTCTTTCATTTGTATCGGCGCTTGGTACGGGTATGATGTGTCTCCAAGTTGAAATACCTTGACCTCGTTATTGTCTGCGTAAGAAAAGACGCAAAGATCGCACTGAGTGGTTGGTGCAATGAATGAAGTTCCGATATTTTTCCCTGTCGAGTCTGCAACCTGCGTAAGAAAATAATAGTACGAAGAATACCTTTCCCATGTCTCCTCGAAAGGGAGGTCAGCCGCCGTGAGTGTGCCGCTCAACGTCACTTTCCAGAACGTGTCGTTCAAAACCCCGAGAGTTCTTACCTGCCAATGGTTGAGAGTGTCAACCAAGATTGTGTCGCCATTCGCCAGATTTGTCACGACGATCGCATTGTTATCGGAGTACGAAGTGAGAGTTATCGAATTCTCTAAACCCGTTGAAAATCCGGAAAAACCATAGAACAAATTACCTGCAAATGTGCCGTTAGAAGAGGGAACATAGTATCCCTGATCATTATAAGAGAGTGCTGAAACTGGTTTGTCGCTCGTGACTTGAATTGCTTTTCCCTCTATTACCGAAACGTTCGGTAAATCGAAGTAGCCGCTTGTGTCTGTTGATCCCTCGTATAACAAATTCCCCGACCCAAGATCTTTAATCGAAAACTGTGCAACGCCGCCATACGAGAAAAGAACAAAATGCGCATCAAGGTCGGAACGATTATTCATCATCCATGTGCTCAACTTCGTGCTCACGGCGCTTCCGTTCGCGTCAACGGCAAAATACCCGCTTGCAAAGCTTGTGATCGCATCTCCGGTGAGTGCGGAAAAAGGTTTGTTCCCGGTAATTATATAGAGTCCATTACCCGGAGAGACTGTATCAAATGAGTCTGCTTGCAGAGTCAAGCTGTCTACGGTCGACCCTGATGGCGTTGCGATTAAGATCGTAGTGCTATCGAAGTAGGAAAAAACGGCGATGTCGCTAAAAGTATAAAACGTCGCAGAGTAAGCAGCACCGTTGGTTTTCTTTGGAGAGATGAAATGCTGCATCGAAGTAACCGGCGGGTGATTGTTACCGTTATACCACTGAGGAGCACCAGGATGAAGCCATGTTTTGGTGGTCGAGGCCTTTTGTTGCGGCAGCACCATGGCCAATGGCAAAAACAAAAGACAGAAAAATATTTTCTTCATGCGATGATTCAAATTCTTTCAAATTGTCATCAACTCAGAGGGCAATCATTAAAGCTCATAATATCCGCCAAACTTGAGACAAGCAAGGAATAGGATAGGAATCGAATAAACACAAGACAATATAGGGAGAAATTCTGTGCCTTGGTACATGGCGACATACCGGAAAACAAGCTGCAAATACAATTTGATTTACCCTGCCCATTCACTATTTTCACTGCGAGGAGCTCGACAGAATGGACCCGATAGAAGAAATAAAGTTCACACCACTCTCGGGGATCGGTGAATTCAAGTTGATAGATGAATTCAAATCGATCGCGTCGAAATTTTCCAACCCCATCGTACTTCAAGGAATCGGCGATGATGCTTCGCTTCTCAAGCCTTCGCCAGACAAGTTGACTCTGGTAACGACGGACATTCTTATCCAGGCCGTCCACTTTGATTTATCATACACATCGATGAAACATCTCGGGCAAAAAGCCGCGATGGTAAATTTGAGCGATGTAGCTGCCATGTCAGGGTTGCCGACCGCTGCGTTCGTCTCCCTCGGAATTCATTCGAACATCAGCGCGGAGATGATCGAAGAATTCTATGATGCTCTTGCATCGGGACTCGGGAAATTTGACTGTGTAATTGCCGGAGGGAATACTTCCTCTTCACCGATCGGTTTTTTTGTCGATATTACTTTAATCGGTGAAGTCGAGCCTGACCGGCAGGTTCTAAGAAAAGGCGCAATCGCAGGAGACATAATTTGTTTGACTGGAGACTTGGGGCGCTCTAAAGCCGGCATGAATATTCTCAAACGGGAAAAAGAAAGGTACATCAAATCGGACCAGCCCGCCAACTTCGTGCCTAACTTTGAAGGATATGACGGCGCACTTCAAAAACATTTGTTGCCGCAAGCCAGAGTCAAACTCTCCAGAACATTGACCGAGAAGATCAGGGTACATTCGATGATCGACGTAAGTGACGGTCTGGTATCGGACATGATGCATATTTGTGCAGCAAGCAATCTGGAAGCCGAAATCGAAGAAGAATTGATCCCAATCGACCCGATAACGAGGAGAGTCGCCGAGGAATTTGGGGAGAGTGGTTTGGATTACGCTTTGTTCGGAGGCGAAGATTACGAGCTCCTCTTTACGATAGCCGAGAAAGATTTCAATAGACTTTATTCACTAGAGGGGAATGTTCGCGCAATCGGAAGGATGAAGGAAGGTGAACCGAAAATCGTGCTCAATTATAAAGACGGTAAGAAGGAAGAATACAAAGACTACTTATCCTACCAACATTTCATCAATAGGTAGCAATCGGTGAGCAAAAGAAATTCTTCCCGGAACTAACTGAAGATCCTTTTTGCAATGGAAGCAACATCCGAAGGGTTATCGGAAATAACTCCATCGACTCCCATCCTTATCATTTTTTCTATCCTGCGAGGTCCATTGACAGTATAAACAAATATGTTGATCCCAAAGTTATGAAACCGCCGGACTGTGGTCCGATTGAGAAACAAATGGTTGAGGACAACTCCGTAAGCACCATATTGCAACGGAAACGAGCGTCGAGACGGATTCAAGTTATGCCCGTAGAGAGGGGCGAAGCGAAGACGGGGGGCTTTATAATGCAAATACCGGAGCGCTTCCAGGTTAAACGAAGAAAAGATTACTTCGTCGTCCATCCGGTGAGCTTTAACAATTCTTTGACACTTATCGACCAGGCCGACCACCGACTCACGCCTTCCAGGTTTCATCTCGATATTTAATCCGACTCGCCCTTCTGCAATTTCAAGCACCTCATCAAGGAGTGGAACCCGCTCCCCCTTATACTCTTTGCCGAACCATGACCCTGCGTCCAGTGATCTTATTTCGCTCAGATCCTTTCTTTTCACAAGCCCTCTTCCGTCCGTCGTCCTACCGAGACGATAATCATGGAACACCACCACATGGTTATCGCCTGTGGTCATCACATCCATCTCCAGCATATTCGCGCCGGCACGAATTGCCCTTTCGAACGCCGATAACGTATTTTCTGGTGCTATCGCCGAGAAGCCCCGATGTGCAATGTTAAAAAAATTCACCCCGTCCCCGAATAAGGAAGAGTTCATTGCTGGTGGCCCATAGCTCATAGCAATTGGATATCGGTCCACAGCCATGAACTATGAGCCATGAACTATTTTGCTATTTTAACTTCAAACTCGACACTGATTGTTCAAAAGCCTGTGCGTAATCGGCGTTGTACTTCTTCTGATTCGCTTCATTCCATGTCAGGATGACACGAATCCAATTGTTGTTTTTCACGACGAAGTAAACGCGTCGCTGAATTCCTTTAACTGGCGAGTAGGAGATCAAATATGCATCCAGACCATCGAGCTGGATTTTCTGAGTTTTAGCATTCGGATAGTTGCCTTTGTTCTGGTCAAACACCTTATCCACAGTCAGCTTCTTCGCGTCGAGGACATCAGCCTGTATCGTGCAGTCTTCGAAATAGCCTTTGATGGACACCGAGGCCTTGACTTCACCCGATCCACCTGACGGTGAGGCTTTGAAATTTTCAGGATATTGAATTACGAAGTAATCGTTTTGATAAGTTGAAGACGCCGATGCTGGAATCAGGTCTTCCGGGAGCTGTTGCTGCTGCACTGCTTTTGGAATAATGTGGTAGGTCAATGCCACACTATCGAACACGTTTGCGTAATTCTTAAAGTCATCATTGTATCCCTGACATTCGATTCCATACTCCATGCTGTCATCGACGGTGATAATCCGGTACGAATAAATGGTATTCTTGCTGTCCAGCTTCATGGTATACGGAATCTTTACGGCCGGACTTCCAGCCAGCGTCGACTGCACGTCAGGATCGACCTGTGCTTGCTCCTGTCTTAATTGGGCATTAAAATCCCCGGCGACTGCATCAAGATTTCTTGCCCCCGCTGCCTGCGCATAGATAAAAATTCTAACTGCCGGTTTGGAGCTCGACGTAGGATCTGCAAAACGATTCCACGCGTCGGATGAATTGTAAAGATTCAGCTTGCCCGGTTCAGCTGACTGCTGCCAATTCGATGGAATCTTGATTACAAAAAGATTTGAACCATCTCTGTAGTCCTCCAGCGGAGGCACGGCGACCGGTGCGCTTTTCTGACAACCCGCAACCACGACCGTAAAGAAAATTATAAACAGAAACTCCTTAAACATTTTTGGCTTCATAAAGCGCTCCTCTTTTTTGGTATGCATGACTGTGCGAAAATATATCAATAGTCCGAGCAATTTACAATAACGCTTAATTATTGGACGTAACTTTACCAGCCGCTTTCCCGTCTGATAATACAATGTCTGGCAATGGTAATAGTCACCCCACAATTGTTAAATTCAAACTCAAACTAAAATAATGTAAGAGGCAAAAATGAAACAGGCTCAAGCTTTGCGAATATGGAAGGAATCTTCTTCTTTCCGCAGTGTGTCAATGCTGCTGATAACGATTGCGACAGCAATTGCCGGCTGTACATCGTACCAGGCAACGCAGTCGTCATCTCCGAACTTGTATTTCAATCCCGACACTGTAAAGGCGGGGCGGTTTGACAATGGAAAGATGTGGACTTTCGACAATCCCCCGACTCAACATTTTCAGGAAGCTTACAATTTTACTCCCGACCAGGATTGGTTCGACAACGCGCGTCTCGGGGCACTAAGGCTGCAGGGCTGCACGGCATCATTCATATCCGAAGATGGTCTCGTTCTGACGAACCATCATTGCGCCCGAGGTGCATTGGACAAAGTCAATAAACCCGGCGAATTCCTCCCCGACAGTGGATTCTTCGCTCCGACGCTAAGCGATGAACGAAAAGTAGATGACATGTACGCCGACCAGTTGGTGCTAATCAAAGATGTCACGAGCGATATCCAAACTGCACTTGAAACCGGACAGACCGCCGAAGAAAAAATTGCCGACAGAACCAGGGAAATTCAGAAAATCCAGAACGATTATTGGGAACAATACAAAAAAGAGCAGCCTGCTGACTCGATGGTGTTCCAGGTTGTGAACTTTTACAACGGCGGGAAATACTCTCTATATGGATACAAGCGTTATACAGATGTCAGATTAGTATTCGCGCCTCAGATGATTGTGGCATACTTCGGAGGCGATCCGGATAACTTCACCTATCCGAGGTACGATCTCGACTTTTCACTTTTCAGGATTTACAGCAACGACAAGCCGTTAAAGGCCGATCACTATTTCAAGTGGAGTCCAGACGGCGCGAAGGAAGGAGAACCGGTTTTCGTGGTCGGGAATCCCGGCAGGACGAGCAGGCTGTTAACGGTCTCTCAGCTTGAATTCAATCGCGATCATACATATCCGTACGCCATAGATTTACTCCAAGGAAATTACGAGATATATGACGAGTACATTCAAAATCATCCTGACCAAAGGATGAAATATGAAACGAGATTATTCGGAATCTCAAATTCTCTAAAAGCATATCACGGTTATCTTGGTGGATTGCGAGATCTATACTTGATGGCAAGAAAGAAAGCGTTTGAGAAAGACTTTAGAGCAAAGGTAATGGCAGATCCATCGTTGTCAGCAAAATACGGCTCCGTGTGGAGTGACATTTCGGAAATCCAAGCCGAAAAAACCAAACTCTTCTCGAAGGTAAATGCTTACAATTTTTCTGGATTCGGACGGTCACAATATTTCTCCATTGCCGCTCGTTTAGTTCAGTATGCGGATGCCATGGTAATGCCGGACTCAAGCAGGCCGAAAAACTATCGCGGCGCAGCATTAGAGGAGATGAAATCCAAATTCTTCCCGTCAAATTTCAACTCGGACTTAGAGAAGATGATTCTCGTATTTCAAATGAAGACAATGCAAAGTCTTCTCGGTACGACCAGCGAACCCTTCAACAGCCTTCTCGGTGGGAGAACGCCCGAGGATGCGGTAAACTTTATCGAAGGCTCGACATCGCTCGGCGACAGCGCAAGTGTAGTCAAGATGCTCACCGGCGAATCCGGAAGACATCCTGAAATCCACCGACCCTTTCATGCAATTTGTCGTTGCAATTCAGCAGACCACGAAAGATTTGCGCCCTCAGTACGATAAGCTGAACGCGCAGGAAGCCGCCGATGGTCAACTCCTCGGCAGAGCAATCTACGATGTCTATGGATCGACGATCCCACCAGATGCCACGTTCACTCTGAGAATCGCCGACGGGGTCGTCAAAGGATACGACTATAATGGTACAACGGCTCCACCTCACACGACGTTCTATGGAATGTACAACAGGTATTATTCTTTCGGCAAACAATATCCATGGTCGCTTCCTGGAAATTGGCAGAACCCACCGGCGGATTTCGATCTGAGCACACCACTCGATTTCGTTGCGACGAGCGACATCACCGGCGGCAACTCAGGCAGCCCGGTATTGAATGAAAAGCTCCAGATCGTCGGATTGATTTTCGACGGAAACATTGAAAGCTTGCCGGGCGATATCATCTATGTCGATACTTACAACCGCTCAGTCGCGGTTCACTCTGATGCGATTCCCGAAGCATTGAAGTACATTTACCACGCGGATAGGCTTGTCAACGAAATGAAGGCTGGAAAAATACAGCAATAATAAATGTAGTGAAGCAGCAGTGACCGCCATCTTCGAGGTGACGGTCACCATTCATAATTCCTTACCCTACTGCTTTTAGAATTTCCGTCAAGAACTTATAGAATTTTTCGACGCTTGCGATCTCGACTTTTTCGTCCGGAGAATGAGGACCGATGATCGTGGGACCGAATGAAATTGTATCGACATCGCCGCCGATTCTGTCATTTATGATTCCGCATTCGAGCCCGGCGTGAATTGCTTTCACTGCCGGCTCCTTGCCGTAGAGACCACGATAGACATCTTTTCCTTTCTGCAGCACCGCTGATTTTACGTTCGGCTGCCAACCGGGATAGCCGTCACTCACTTTTATCTTAGCACCGGCAAGCTGTCCGACAGAAGCGACTTGCGCCGCGATCATATCTTTCTCGGATTCAATGGAACTCCTCTGGCTTGTGACGATGGTGACGCCATTTCGCTCAGTTCTCATCACGGCAACGTTTGTCGAAGTCTCGACTAAATCAGGGATGTCGCTGCTCATCCTGATTACGCCGTGTGGCAGTCCAGCAAGCGCCGCGAGTACCTTCTTCTTCGTAGCATCATCGAATGATTGTTTCGCCTTCTTGCCGGTCTCGACCACCACTTTGATGTCCGGATCAACAGACCTGAATGCATTCAAGAAAACCTTCTCGCATTCGGCGGCAACACTTCGGACTTTCTTTTCGTCTGCCGCAGGAACCACGATGGTTGCATCAGCTTCGCGCGGGATTGCATTATGCTTGCTTCCGCCTTCGAGCGACACAAGTCTCATCTTGGTTTTCGCATCGATCGCCATCAAAGTTCGTGTCAGAAGCTTCAAAGCGTTCGCTCTTCCGATGTGGATGTCAACTCCGGAGTGCCCGCCCTTCAAGCCTCGGATCATGATGTTGAGAACGGAGACTTTCCCGGTGACGGCTTTCTTCTTCGCGGGTATCGTAATCGTCGTGTCCATTCCACCGGCACAACCGATATACAGTACACCTTCATCTTCGGAATCGAGGTTCATCATGATTTTCCCAGTAATGAAACCCGGCGCGATGAAGTTTGCTCCGGTCAGTCCGGTTTCTTCATCGATGGTGAACAGCGCTTCGATGGGACCGTGCACTAGAGTTTTGTCCTCTAAGAGCGCGAGAAGCGATGCCACGCCTATTCCGTCGTCAGAACCGAGAGTTGTACCGTCTGCTTTTATGTATCCGTTCTCCCTGTGGAATTTGATCCCGTCTTTCAGGAAGTCATGCTGGACTTCTCGGTTCTTTTCACAGACCATGTCCGTATGGACTTGAAGGACAACAGTTGTTGAACTTTCCTTCCCGGGACTTGCCGGCTTCACGACAACGATATTGCCAACTTTGTCCTGTTTCGACTTCAGACCGATCGACGCGACAGTCTTCTTGATATATTCGAGAACTGCCTTTTCGTTTTTCGATCCGCGCGGGATCGCGCTTATTTCATTGAAATAATGCCAGATTCTTTCCGGCTTCAATCCCTGGATGACTGTTTCGTTCATTGAATCAACTCCCTTTTGGAGAATTTTGAATTGTGATTGTTAAATTTTGAATTCTAAATTCTGAATCAAAGACTTATAATTCAAAATTAGGAATTTATCATGCTCCATCACGTCGGTAGAATCTATAATATGAAAACGAGAGAAACAACGGACAGAAAGTAAAGGGCTTTATCCAGAACCGCTATTCGTCGTCTATTCTTTTCACTCTTCCAACTTCACCGGTTTCCAGACGCACTTTGATGCCGTGTGGATGGGTTGGAGAATTCGTAAGAATATCTTTAACGATCCCTTCCGTCAGTTTACCAGTGCGCTGATCTTGCTTTAGAACAATTGCCACATTCATACCGGGCTTTATGTCAGATCGTTTTGTGCCGTCCATCCAGTTTCCTCACGCTATTCTTGTCACAGCCAAGTCCGCCGCAGGATAAAACAGCGGAAACGGCAGCCCGCGCTTGGACTTATAAACCTGCCGCACTTGAAGCAAACGAATTTCAAACCGCGCCGATCTCCCAAACTCTATCGCCGCGGCTTCGCCAACCTTGAGCTTCACTTCCCGGTTACGATGGTCATGGAACACTGCAATGATCGTCGCATCGCCCAAATATTCATGCACCCGCTTCGCAGTTAAGGAAATTCCCGCCTTCTTCGCTATCGTAGAGCCGTTCTCGACAACGGTGACAATATCTCGCGGGCCTGTTTTACGCTTGATTATCGGCTCCGCAGCTATTGGAAACTCGAACACCATCGATCCACGATGGCTCCAGTTGTCTTTGATGAACTTGAAAGCCTCGTTGATGAGCTTCATCTTCGCAGTTCCGATCCGATGCATCTTCACGTCACCTTCAAAGCGATCCGGATGCCATGCTTTTGCCTGAATGCTGTAAGCTTCCCGCACTTCTTCAAGAGACCTGGGGCTTGAGAGGTCAAGTATGCGATAAGCTTCCTGCCAGGTCATCTAGACTTAAAGTCCCTTCCCAATCTCAACAAGTTTTTCTGTTGTCTCAAGGTTTCTTGTCGTGGCATTAACCATCAGGATTTTCTCGATGAAATTGTTATTGAATACCGAATTCGCGTACCCCTTTCTACAGAGCACGTAAACGGTCTTGCCAATTAATTTAATTTCGTCACCCGCGCTTTCTATCTTAAGGAGTTCGACGATTTTTTCCTTTAAAGGTATTTGCGACAGAATTGTAAAATAAATTCGCTCGCCCGTTTTCAACTTCCCTCCATCAAACGGATTTTTTGAAACTATTTTTTCGAGCTCGCTTAACTCCAGGACAAGTACTTCGACATCAAATTTGAACCGGCGCTTGATTGCATCCTTGATGGTGGCCTCCAATTCCTTTGCACTCTTCTTTTCATCAGCGAAGACGACGTTGCCGCTCTGGATGTACGTCGTTACTATTAAGAACCCTAATTTCTCAAAAAGCTTTTTCAGATCGGCCATCAAGATGACTTTGTTCCCCATGACATTTATTCCGCGCAAGAGCGAGACAAAAACCGGCATCTATATTGACCTCATTTCCATTTCTTACTGAAATTATCCTTTCCAACCGTGAAGTTCAACTTCATACCACGCCTTCGGACTCGCCGTCGAAGGATTCAAAGTTGAAGTCTCCTCAATTTAGGCGCGAGCGTTCTGACGGCCCCAACGATAAGCAGCGTCATGGTTCCTCCAAAAATGACGGATGGAACCAGCCCCATCAATTTTGCCGCGAGGCCCGACTCGAATGAACCGAGTTCATTCGATGACCCAATGAATATTCCGTTTATCGCCGATATGCGTCCGCGCATCTCGTCGGGCGAATAAAGCTGGACAAGTGTACCACGAATTACCACGCTGACACAATCGAAGGCACCACCGAGCAGCAAGAGAATCAACGATAGTACGAAGTTCTTCGAAATCGCGAACAGGATGATGGATGCACCGAACCCAAAAACGCATACGAGCAGATTGCGTCCGGCCTTCTTGAAAAATGGGTGGTTCGCCTGTATTATTGACATGACGATCGCGCCGACTGCCGGAGCCGCACGCAAAAAGCCTAAACCTTTTGCACCGATATGCAAAACCTGATCGGCAAATATCGGCAGGACGGCAACCGCACCACCAAAGAAAACCGCGAACATATCAAGAGATATCGCGCTCAAGATTATCTGATCGTTGAAGACATATTTGAGTCCCGCCGAGAGACTTCGCCAGATAGACTCTTCCTCTTTTTTGTTCCGGCAGCGGCTTTGATCCTACCAGCGTAAAAATATAAAGACCGATTGCAGTCATGACTACGACGGTCGCGTACGCGCTGCCAACACCTGAGAATCCATAAATCAATCCGCCGGCGGCCGGTCCGGTTACTTCTGCGATTTGCCATACGAGACTGTTCCATGTCGAGGCATTTCCGAACAGTCCCCTCGGAACAAGCTGGGCGACGAATGCTCTCTGGGCAGGAGAGAGAAATCCGCGCGCGACGCCTGTCAAAAAGATGATCGCGTAGATCGGGAGAACACCATAAGTGACAAGAACCGGCTGAAGCCCTGTGGAGATCACCAATAATGCGGCGGTGCAAATCAAATAGATCAGACTGGAGAGAATAATGATTTTCTTCCTGTCCACTTTGTCTGCGGTATGACCGCCAAATAGGGAAACGCAGAAAAACGGAAGAGCTTCGGAAAGTCCGATCATCCCTAATGAGAGTGCATCATGGGTCAACTCATAGACTTGCCACCCGACTATCACGGACTGCATCTGAATAGCGAATGTCAGTATGAACCGCGCCGAAACGAACCACTTGAAGTCTCTTATCTTCAGAGATGCATACGGATCGGTGTTATCTAAGATCGGGTCCAAGATGAAATGTTTAGTGGATTTATCTTAAGCAAATTGAGATGTGCCATTATTCCATTTCACTATCGCCCTGCACAATTCCGTACCATCATTGTCCCGTCTCACTTCGTAATAGCATGAGTCGCCGGCGTCCGACGATGCGACGTAAATCTTCCCGCCGAGTTTAGCTTCCGCGGTAAAATTTATCTCGAACGATTTCAATTCCCTTTTCTCGGAGTATTCAACTGGAAAGCTGTCAAGTATCCACTGCAAATATTTTGACGAATTGACATGCTTGTTGACATCAACGTCAGAATAATGAACCATGTGTTCCATATTGCTTCGTTCGGCCGGCTTCGCTTCGATTTTTTCAAGCTTAACGTCCAGCTCATTCCTTTCCAGCTGCATTGGGAAGTTCCTGCCCAACGATTCGATCCTCTGTACCCGAGAAGTCTTCCTGTCTATTATCAGCCAAGCAGAAGTGGCAGAGACTAATTTCTTATCGGATTTGGAATGTACGATAAAATCTCTGAGACCGAATAATCTATCCGTCCCTTTCCCCCAGGTCTCGACGATTATTTCATCGTCCCATTTCGGAAGATCGTGCAACACGGCAAGAAATCTAGAAAGCACCCAAAGCTGTCCTTCGTCTTTGAGCTCGGAGTAGCTGAATTCCGTATCTTTGGTGTGCGACCATGCTGTATCAAGCATGAAGGATAAAATTATATCCGGCCTCGCTCTGCCATTCTGATCTACTTCGTAGGAGTGGAGGCGAAAATTTCGAGTGTGAATTGCGCTGGCAGTATTTTCCATCTGTCTTTAATATTTTGATGAAATAATTGAGGCGGTCGCAATTTGGAACCACCTCATTAAACTCACTTTCTACTTCGGCGCCGGGCCTTCCGTGATCTGTACCATGTCATCGGGACGAACCCACTTTGCAAATGCCGTTCGAACGTCTTCTGCGTTCAGCTTCAAATATTTTTTCGCTGCCAATATCGGCTCGTTCAACGGCAGGTCATGGCTCGCTCTCGACAAGAGTCCGCCGGCAATACTCGATATGCTCGACTCGGAGAGAGGTATCTCTCGCATGAGAAGTCCCTTCGCCTGAGTCAATTCGCTCGACGTCACGTCTGCGTTCTGCATGTCCTTCAAGTCACGGACTATGATGGCACGCGCCTCAGCCACCTTGTCGGGATCGCAGCCATACGAGACTTCGTATATCCCTCGAGTTTTGGAAATATTGAAGCTGGAATTAACGTAATAGACCAATCCTTCATTCTCACGCAGATCATGGTAGAATCTCGTCGCATAAAATGCACCACCGAGAACATGGTTGCCAAGCTGGATCGCGTAATAATCCGGATCGGATCTAGTAATCCCAAGCATCTCGGCAAGATGGACATTATCCTGGACGCGGCTCACATCAGGAACTGCCGCCGTCGCAGGCTTGTTGAGCGGCACTGGCGGAAGATCAGTAACTGGTTTCGGTCCGCTCCCCTTCCAACCATTGAAATATTTCATGATAATTTTCTTCGCATCGTCTGAAGTGACATTGCCAATGACGACTATGGTCGTCATGTCCGGTCGAAACGCCGATTGATAATAATCTTTGACATCCTGAAGTGTCAGCGAGTCAACTGTCGCTGGAGTTGTCTGCCGCAATTCCGGGTCACCTTGTGGTAGAAGGGCCGAATCGAGAGAATGCGACGTAAGATAATCCGGGCTTTCGAGCTTGTCCGGCAACCGTTGCCGATGTTTGACGCCGAATTATTTCGAAAGCCTTCTCTGGAAGTGCAGGATGGAGTTCGTTATCTGCAAGAAGCTCGACGCCTTTGTCGAAGTTCTCCGTCAATATCTTCACATGGAAACTTCCGCCAGCGGATTCGCTTGCGCCGATGCTGTCGAGCGACTGTTGAAAAGCTATCCGATCGCGGGTCGTCGAGCCGTACTCGAAGAGCTGATTCAATATGCTGCTTGCACCTTCTTTACCTTTTGGAGTCTGAAGCTCCGGATTATTTCTTATGTATCCAGATACCGTGATCGTATTGCTGATGGCCTCCGGTTGCACGATGAGTTTGATCCCATTCGGAAGGGCAGCGACAACGGGATTGACGGTAGAATGCGGAACGGACAATCTGCCCATTGCGGATTCTGCCCACGATGGCAGTTTGACTCCTTTTGTCTCCTTCGGCGCAAAAGATTCGGCACCGCCGAACCCATGCGACGACATCGGCTTCCCCGATGACTCCGGACTCAACACCGTGACTAATGCATGCGTCGAATCGATAAAGGTCCTCGCGAGACGGTTGACATCATCGATGGTCACTTTCTTCATCGCATCCAGGTCATCATCCGGTGATTGCCGGCCCTCAATCGCAACCGCGTCTGACCATACGGAAGCGAGTCCGGAAATTGAGTTTTTCTGAAATTCTGCATCGGAAATTTCATGACGCTTGGATGCCTCGACAAAATCTGCTGAGACTCCATCTTTCAATTCCTGCAACAAGACACCGCCGATATCCTTCAGGAGACCTCCTGTGTCATAACCTTTCGGGAACGCAGCGATGGCAAAACCGACTCCCGATTTTGGCAAAGCATAATATTCAAACCCTGCAAACAATGCCTTTCCTTCGGGTACCAGCGAGTATAATCTGCCGCGCTGGTTACTGAGGACATCGGAGAGCACTTGGGCGGCTGCATAGTCTGGGCTATCCGTTCCAGGAAAGCGATATGCGATAACCGCTAATCCATACGGCAGGTCGGTCGTCATTCTCAAGGTATCCAGCTTCACTTGACCAAACTCGAATTTAGGCTTCTCTGGCAAATCACCCGAAGGAATTTCTTCAAAGAGCTCCTTCACTTCTGTCAGAGCCTTTTGGGGATCGACGTCGCCAACGATCACCAGAACTGCATTATTTGGGACGTACCACTTTGCATGGAATTGCTGCAGCATGTCACCGCTTGTGCTGTCGAAAGACGGACGTGTGCCGAGTGCATCGTGGGCGTAAGGTGTTCCATGAAACATCGATTCAAGGAGCTTTGTGAAGAACACGTACTGTGGATTTGAAAGATCCTGGGCAACTTCCTGCTCGATTGCACCTCGCTCTTTATCCCACAGACTGTCCGTGCTCAACAATCCTTTCATACGAATCGCTTCGATGTGTAGCGCCACATCCAGGTCTTCCGAAGGAACCGTGAAATAATATTGCGTGACCATTTGTTGGGTTTCGGCGTCGAAGTCGCCGCCCATCGCAGCAGTAATGTCGGCAAGCTGCGATGCTGACAGGTCAGGACTTCCGCGAAACATCATGTGCTCCAGTGCATGTGCGGTCCCCGGAAAACCTTCAGGCGCTTCGTCCGAACCGACGAGATAATTAATTTCCGTTGTGACGACAGGCGCCAAAGAATTCTTCACAATCACGACACGAAGCCCATTCTTCAAAGTTGCCCGGAGAACCGTCTGATCGTTGCCTTTTTTTGCCGCTGCATTCAATGGCAGAGCGCAAGAAACCGAGCAAATTATCCCAAATAACAAAAAGAATCTCAAGGTCTTTTGAAGACTTGAGAAACGTAGTAGGTTTAATTTATTTTTCCCAAAGAAATAAGCATCCATTTTTCCTCCTGGATTTTGAATGGAACTGATTGATGAAAATCTGGAAAACTATCGTTTGAAGGAACGCCTGTTTCCTCGATCATAGCCGTGATGAGTGTGATTTGCATTGCCTCGATGGTATTGTCCGCCATGGCTTTGTTGCTTCTTCGGCAAAGGAAACTTCGGTTCCGGCAGCGGTGTCAACAAGTCATCTTCGGGGTAAGTCGATGGAATATCCTCCCCGAGAAACTTCTTTATCGCAGGAACAAAATACGAGTCCGTCTCGGTGGCAAAGCTGATGGATATTCCGCTCGCGCCTGCCCTCCCTGTTCTGCCAATCCGGTGGACATAATCTTCAGGATTTTCAGGCAGCGTGTAGTTCACAACATGGCTTATCCCTTCGATGTGAAGTCCACGCGCGGCTACATCGGTCGCGACGAGAACTTTTGTTTTGCCCGAACGGAAACTTTCCAGGCGCTTGATTCGTCTGGTCTGTTCCACGTCGCCCGACAGCAGAGCGCAATTTATTCCGTGCGACGAAAGGTGGTCTTTCAACTCCCTTGCCGTATCTTTCCTGTTGGCAAATACCATCACCCGCTGAAGTCCTCGAACTGCGATTAAGTTATAGAGGACCTTGAACTTTTCAGTATCGGTCGTCAAGTAAAAAATTTGTTTTATGGTTTTGACCACGACTTGTTCCGGCTCTATCTCCACGATGCTGGGCTCGCGTGTCCATCTTGAAGCGAGCCGGTTGACCTCTGGCGTCAGCGTCGCGCTGAACAGAACCGTCTGCCGCTTCGTCTTCGGAGGCGTGCTTTCGATAATTCTTCTGACATCCGGAATAAATCCCATGTCCAACATTCTGTCCGCTTCATCGATGATGAGGATCTCCACTTTGTCCAGATGAATGTTCCCCTGCGTTTTAAAGTCGAGAAGTCTTCCTGGTGTCGCCACGACGATGTCGATCCTTTCGCCGGCAAGTAGATCTCTCTGCTCCTTGTACTCGATTCCGCCAAGTACGGCAACAATCTTGAGATTTGTATATTTCGACAGCCCATCGGCGTCTTTCTTAATCTGAAGCGCCAGCTCTCTCGTTGGAGCAAGTATCAAGACCCGCGGAGCTTTTCGATTTGGCTCTTTCAAAGGATTTCTCAGAAGGTGATCAATAATCGAAATCAAGAATGCCGCTGTCTTGCCGGTTCCAGTTTGTGCGCGGCCGGCAGCATCGACTCCTTCAAGAAGCTTCGGCAGAATTCCCTCTTGTATAGGGGTACAATACTGGAAACCGAGGTCTGAAATTGCGTGCATGATTTCAACCGGCAGATCGAAATCCAAAAACCGTTTCTTCCCCTCGACAGGTGGGACAACGTACTCCGCAGCACTCCATGGCACTTTCTTACTACTGGGCTGCTTGGTATTTTCAACAACGCGAGGCTTATTCAGTTGAGGCTTCGCATCAGGGTGACTCCTACTATCGTACTCTTGTTTTCTTCCGAATTCACGTCTGCGCTTAGATTGGACGTTGCCTGAATTCCCGCCTCGCTCCCTGTCTAAAGCCCTTACCTCCGCACCTGTCCTCTCTTCGTTTTTCTCGGGGACATTTTTATCGTCGGCAGTCGTCCGATTGACGCTTCCTCCGAACAGTTTTTTGAAAATATCTTTGAACACCTTCACCTTATCTAAATTAATGAATAAAACACAATATGAGACTAAATTATGACCGCTTCCTTTTGGAGTCTGATTCCGAATTTTTCAAAAACGGCATTTTCTATCTCGGAGGCCAGAGACAAAATCTCTCTCGTGGTTCCGGATAAGTTCACGAGGGCAAGCGAGTGGTTCGCCGAAATCCCGACTCCGTTTCTCGTGTAGCCTTTGTTGAAACCGGCATTCTCAACGAGCCACGCAGCAGGGATCTTCATGCCATGCGGATCCTTGTAAGAAGGCACTCGCTTGATCCCGACTGAATTCAGTCTCTCTTTGAAATTGGAATACTCCACCTCCGACAGGATGGGGTTAACAAAAAACGACCCCACGGATCTCGAATTCGGATCAGCCAGATCATGCAGCATTGATTTCCTTCGCCTAAGCGCCAGCACCGCTTCCCTGACGTTCGTAAGATTTATTTTTCCCGTTTCTTTCTTCTTCGATTTGATATAATCCAGCAGTTCATCGTACTTCATCGTCGGACCGCCATCATTCTGCAGCTTGTAGCAGACTTCCACGATCACGTATTTGTCTTTCTCCTTCGATTTGAACCGGCTCTTCCGGTAACCGAATTCGCATCGACCATTATTCGAGCTCGACAATTTCGAGTGACTTCCTGTTCATGGCCTTCACGCAAATGATCGTGTCTTTGACTTCCTGTCCGTAAGCTCCGACATTCTGGATTGGAGTCGCACCGACGGAACCAGGAATCCCCGACAGGCACTCTATCCCGGCGAGATTCTTTTCCACGCATTGCTTCACGAGGTCATCCCACATTTCGCCGGCACTTGCGCTGACTCTTGTGCACTTTTCATCGGCATCGAACACAATTCCCTTCGACTCGATTTTTATGACGAGCCCGTCGAAACCTTCATCGGGGAAAATGACATTGCTCCCGCCGCCAAGAATCTCAACACGAAGATTCTCTCTCTCCCCGAACTCGATCGCAGAACGAATTTCATCGACGGTCTGACAGGAGATGAAATACTTTGCTCTGCCGCCTAATCCGATTGTCGTATATTCGGCAACGGGGACTTCAGATTTCAAACCCGTCAAGTTGTCCTCTCCAACCGTCATATATTAAAGATAACCAAAATAGGGGATAGCTCATAGTTCATGGGGGTTGAGAGGGACAGTAACGCAATTTATATTTTTAAAGTGTCAAATAGAAAGGGCTTGTCATGAGTAAAAGGCTTTGTGGACTTTTCATCGCGGTTTTTCTTTTTAACATCTCAGAAGTTTTAGGTCAAGGAGAGACTGCCGTTCCCTTCTTAATGATTCCCAATTCCGTCGAAGGAAACGGCATGGGCGGCATCGCAGCGTCTCTCGTTTCAGACGACGCCATCTCGACAATTTCAAATCCGGCACAACTCGGAATTTTCAGCATGGATAATTTTTTCAATGCCAGCACCTACACCCCAAAGACGCCATGGCTGCCGGGCATAGATGATGGCATCAGCCTGGATGCAACGGCATTCAATGCAGGAATGAATCTAAGAAATTTCCTTAACCTCCCGGCTCCGATCAGTTTTGGAATAGGGTACTCGCAAGTTTACTTTGATCTCGGAAATTTTGAGTACACTTCATCAAGCAGCCCGCAGGTGATTACAACATACCACGCCCACGAAAGGTGTGATAACCTCTCTTTTGGAATCGGAATAGATTACAAAGTCAGACTCAGCTTAGGATATAGTTTCAAATGGATTGACTCGGAATTAGGTCCAATATTTGGAGGACCCGACACCATTGCTGGCAACGCTATCGCTAAGCTTCCTGCCCATGATTACGGAGCCATCTTGCAGATCCCTGTCGTGGAACTTGTCTCCGATGCCGTCGAAACGCCAATCGAAATCAACGATAAAGTAGCACCCATGCTTGACTTGACCTTCGGTTGTGCGAGGAGAAACATCGGCGGCGAAGTTAACTACGGGATTCCCGGACAATCCGATCCACTGCCGCGTCAGGGTGTACTCGGCTGGAACTTCGAGCTTGGATTGAAGTCGCAAATTAATAACAAGCCATGGAAGCTATTGACGTTTACCTGGGGAAGAGAAGCCGAAGATGTACTTGTAAACGTCTCGACGGTCGGCGACACGGTTCTTACCAGAATCATTTCCTATAAAAATGGTCTTGGGAGCATTAGACCCTTTGAAAATCTTGTCGTTGGAAAGGCTCCTGGTAGTATTTATCTCCAGACGGGATGGCAGTTCCAAATTGCAGAATGTCTCTACGTTCGCGGTGGCTCATACACTGCGCCAGGAGACTTATCTTATTCCACTCATGGTGAGAGTTTCAAGCTAAACGGGTTCCTCCGACTTCTTTCATCACTGAATTTCATCGAAGGGGATTCAAATTTATTTTCTTTTTTCCTGAATCACTTCGATATCCAGTACCATTATAGCAAGTATACGAACAGCTTGCAAGATGGCACAACTTTCAAAGCGATAAACCTGGTCATCAAGTGAAGAGTGAATAGTTATGAGTTTTTCATTCTTCACTTTTCACTCTAAGCTGCTTATAAGCATTCCCGACAGCAGCTTCGGATAGAAGTAAGTTGACTTCTGCGGCATGACTGCGCCGGCGTCTGCAACTTCCTGCACCTGTTCCACTTTAGTTGAGTTGAGCAGGAATCCAATTTGACCACGCCCCGACTGAATCGCCTCACCAACTTCATTTCTGTCAATCGTATAATTGAGATTGAGTTTCTTTTCCTGAGCCGCTTTCGAGATTCCAAGCGTCTGACGAAGAACAAAATCATGAAGAAGCGTAACGTCGAGCCGCTTCACCGGTGCTGGAACGTCTTCCTTCACAATAGATAGGAACGTCCGCGCCCTCCTTCAATTTCATCAAAATATATTCTCTCTGCGGTAATATCATTCCAAAGGAATGTGTGCCGGCAGAAACGAGTGATCCAGCCAGCCCATCAAGGTCATCCTTGGGCGTCAAATCAAAATGAATCCGCATGGCGCTCGTGAACTTCTCGGCATCAAAATTTGCAAGACTGTGGATAATTCTATGAGTTGGGTAAACGACAAGTCCTGAATCAAAAGTATTCGTGAAGTACATCATTATATAATCGTAAGCTGTCTCGCCTGTCCTGTTCGGAATCTTTTCTTTCATCAGCCGCTGATATTCCAGCGCCGTCTCGTACCTGTGGTGGCCGTCCGCGATATAGACGGGAAGTTTGCCGAGAACTTCCTGGAAAATCTTCACTACCGATGGATCCGTGATTCGGTAAATCTTGTTGTTCACTCCGTCCAGGTCGCCTTCCAAATATGGCTTCGCATTTTTCAGCTTATCATATTCTTTCTCAAGAGTTCTCTTCTGGTCTCCATAAAGACTGAAGATCTGACTGAAGCTCGCCTTCGTCGCCATCATGAGATTAAGTCGATCCACCTTCGGCCCGGAAAGAGTGTGCTCGTGCGGGAGGACGACGCCCGCTTCGAACGGCTCTAACTTGATCCACGATACGAAGCCGCGCCGAGTCACCAGACTGCCGCCCTTAGTCTTGAATGTCTGGAAGCATGGATAGACCGCTGCTTCACTATCCTGTACAAGTACTTTTTCCTTGAGCATCCTCTGCATCTCGGCAGCTGCTGCGGGATATGGATTCGACTCGCGGTTTAGATCGAGCCTTATGATATTGTTCGGATTCTTTTTGTGAAGCTCATCCTGGAGTTGTTTGCCGATCACGTCATAAGGTGGTGCAACGACTTCCGAGATATTGTCAACACTATAGTGGATTGCTTTGAACGGCTTAATAACCGCCATCTTAATTCTCCTGTCTTCATTCTAAAATTAAGCCCGGAACTTGACAACAAAAAGATCGTACGCGGATAATACGGAACAGACGGATGCTCGCCGATCAGAACATGTCGTTTTTGATCCACGTTAATCGGTTATTTCCTGGTGATCCGTGTTTCGAGCTTTATCGGTACCCCAACTCCGACAGTTTCTTCCTGTTGTTCCGCCAGCCGTCTCTGACCTTGACGAACAATTCGAGGAACACCTCGTGTCCGATCATCTCTTCGATTTGCTTTCGCGAATCTTGCCCGATTTGCTTCAGCGCTGCACCATTTTTCCCGATGAGTATTCCCTTTTGAGATTCCTTTTCGACATAGATCACCGCCCGGATATATGTCTTCCGCACCTCGTCACTCTCCCTGAACTCTTCGATCTCAACTGTCGTGGAATATGGCACCTCTTCCTTGAACGTCTTGAAGATTTCTTCCCGGACCAGCTCGCTCACGAAGAATCTCTCGTCGCGGTCGCTGACGTAATCTTCCGGATAAAACGGATTTCCTTCTGGCAGATATTTCACGATTGTATTCTCGAGGTCGTCAATGTTTTCGCCGTTCAGCGCCGAGACCGGAATGATCTCCTTGAAAGGATACGTCTCGCTCGCCGACTGAATGATCGGAAGAATTTCATGTTTCTTCAGAAGGTCGATCTTATTCAACACGAAGAAGACCGGCTGCTCGTCGCCGCTTCTCGAAGATCTTCCTTTCAGCTCCAGAAACTGCCTGATGACATCCGAATTCTTCAATGATCCGATCCCCCTGCGATCGCTCGCGTCGATCAGGAGTGCCACAATATCCGCATCGGCAATAGCCTCATTCGCGGAAGACATCATGGCTTCCTGGAGCGCATACTTCGGCTTTATGAGTCCCGGCGTATCGAGAAAAACAACCTGGAAATTTTCTTTAGTAAGGATGCCCGCAATCTTGTGACGCGTGGTCTGCGGCTTGGGAGTTACGATGGAAAGCTTCTGCCCTAAGATCGCATTGAGAAGCGTCGACTTCCCGACGTTCGGCTCACCGACAAGAGCAACGTAACCGGATTTATAACTCATGAAAAATTAAAAGTGAACGACGAACAGCGAAAAGATTTTAGCCACTCATTCTTCACTTTTCACTATTCACTCTTCATTTACAGAGCTGCTTCGCCGCTTTCTTCCGTTCTGACCCTGATAACGTCTTCGACCGGATAAACGAAAATTTTTCCGTCGCCCACCTGGCCGGTCTTCGCGCTCTTTATGATCGTCTCGACAATCTTATTGATGCTGTCGTCGGGAGCAATAATTTCTATTTTCATCTTCGGCAGGAAATCGATTTGATATTCCGACCCGCGGTACATTTCAGTGTGACCCTTCTGGCGGCCGTATCCCTTTACTTCCGTTATCGTCATGCCCTTGATTCCGATTTCGATAAGTGCTTCGCGGACATCGTCGATCTTAAAGGGACGGATAATTGCTTCGATTTTTTTCATGTTAGCCCTTGTTTAATGTGGAAACCATTTTTCTCCCTTAAATATTGGAAAGACGGAAAGAAGATGCAACCAACGCACTCATTTCGCTTAAGAAAATTAATTCTTTATCCTGCTCCATTATAAGGCGGTTCCTACCTCAGACTCGCATAATACTCGCACACTTTTTTGACCACGCATTCTTCGCAATGAGGATTTGTCGGCCGGCAGACTTCTCTCCCGAGGAAAGACATACCCATTCCGGCCGCCCTCCAATATTTCCGTGGTATCTTCTCCATAATCTGCTTCTCGATCTTCTCCGGTTTCGATCCCTTCGCTATTCCGATCCTCGGCGCCACGCGAAGCACGTGCAGATCGACAATCACGCCTTCAGCTTCTCCGCCAGACTCGCTTATGATAACGTTTGCGGATTTCCTTCCAATGCCGGGAAGCTTCGTCAGCCCCTCAAGAGTCGTCGGGATTTTCGAATCGTCGCAAACGGTTTTGGCAATTGAAATAATCCACTTTGCTTTGTTCGCAAAGTTGGTCACTTTGCCGATATATCTGTAAAGCTCCTCCGGCTTCGCACCGGCAAGCTCCTTTATGGAAGGAAATGCCTTGAACAGGTCCCGGGCCAGCGAGTTCACGAGTTTGTCTGAAGTCCTCATGGAAAGCACTACCATGATTACAAGCTGGTACCTGTTCTTGGATTCCAGCGGATGTTTTCTTTTTCCGAATTTGTCAAAGACGGGCTTGAGAGCCTTTTGCCAGTCTCGAGAATCACGATGTGATGGACTCGCCTTTCGGCGGACAGCTGATTTGGTTTTTCTTTTCATGTACGAAACTTAGAATATGGTTGTCTTAAAACCAACTTGAACAAGAACCGGCAGTGGGCCAATCCGATCGCGATTATTTCCTCAGCGCCTCCTTTGTGTTCTTTTGCCGCTCGCCATCAAATTTATTATGACGTTACGGCATGCGACGCAATAAATTCAATCTTTAAACGCGACCAAACTCCAAGATAAATTTCAGATAGAATGCAGGCGGCGCATGCCATCGCGTCGCCTGCAAGAAATATCAGGAGCTATATCGTGGTCGGCCTCACAAAAGGTGAGAAGGCTATTTCAACTCACGCTCTATTCAAATCGTCATTTTCCCGGGGCGGCTTTCGCTTTCAAACGAGAAAGGAATATGCCTTTGGCCGCGGCAGAAGACGAAGACCCCGCCGCTTGGGGGTGCATTGCTGGTGATGCCTTGCTTAGTCCCTTTGACGTGAAATTAAAAGTCTCCGACTCTCCTCCGCCCTCGTCTCCTGCGTTGCCGTTCCAGAATGCAACGAAGTTGTTGGAAGCAGCACTATCAACTGATGACATTGGATAGTATTCTGTCACGTCCCATTGATAAGATTTGCTTAATGGGAGGCTGAGTCCCTGGGGAGCCAAATTGGGGATGCTCGCCGTGTTCTGAGCTGTGATGATGATAAAAGTGGGGCCGTCACAGGCAGTTTCAGGGTAAACGTCAAATTCATTGATACCACCTCCACCTCCCTGTGCCCATAAGAACTGTATGGTTGTGTCAACTCCGGTTCCGTTATTGGCGGGAAGGTTAAGCTGGGGCGCCGAAGCAAGAGGCACCGTTACTCCACTGGCGCCTGCGGCGATTCCGGTCTTCCAATAATAAGAAGTTCGGTTTGTTGGTGTGGAAGCAGCGGAAGCATAAGCGTCCACTTCAAAGGTGGCACCGCTGATAACAGGCACATTGTAACTGAAGTTGCTCGTCAGTGACGTTCCTGTCTCGGATGCTATGAATACAAAGGCGTTGCCGAAATCAACGTAAAGTGCTTTCTCGGTGAGCGCGTAGCTTGCCGACGAAGTACTCACCGAACCGCTTATGTTCTGAGAGGCAGGCTGCGTCAAATCGCCTGTCGCAAAATTGTTGCCATTGAATGTACCACCATCGCTGATTGTAAGACTGGTCGAGCCAAAAGCATCATACTGGGAAGGTAAACCAGCAGTGTTTGATGACCATCGAAGAACATACAATTTACCGGTGAGAGAGATCGCGGAACCCTTCCATGACGCACTGATTGAGTAGCTCCCCGTCCCGGCGAGCTGCCGTTGCCGCCCACGAATAATTGCCGCTGACAAAGAAGACCTTGGTAGTCTTTCCAGTCGCCGCGGGAACCGTTCCGTTAATAGTGGCCGTTCTCGCTTGAGTAAGAGAGAAGGGATAATATAAAGTAGGGTCTTTGCGTGTTAGCCCCTTGTACTCGACTGCTGCGTCTTGAGTGCTTAGAACTAAGATGATGTCGTACGGTGTCGTCACATTTGAAACGCTGAACGCGCCGCTCGCGTCTGTGATTACCGGCGATTTTCCTTTTACGATGACGCTTACTGCATTAATTGGTACGCCATCAATATCCTTTACATATCCGTTGACTGAACCTGTCGAACCGGGCCGGTCGGTGATGAGCTTTTCTTGCAGCCGGTCAACATCAAACCGAGAACCAGTCCCATGAAAAAAAAGTTTCGCAGAAAACTAACTGAGGACATAAGTTTCTCCATCTTTGGTTAAAATGATTGATTAGCCATATATTGTCGATGACATGCGCTTCCCCGCAACCGAAGAACCATTCCCGTCCGTGTTGTAAACGAATACACTCCGGAACATCGGACTGGAATTATTAATTGCTTCAATAGGAAATGCATCTCGCATGAGCGGAACCAATCGCAATGATACTATTCTGACATTTGGCATACGCTCCTTGTGAATTCCTGATATATTAATCAAAACATATATTCATTCCTAACGCTGAGAGCTTCCGCGTTCCATTCTTGTAAAACTTCCTTCCCCCTGTTATATTAACATGCTTTTTTTCACAGGTTACGCAATTTCGTATCATTTTTAGATCGTTGAATGAGTCAAGCCAGAGGCTGATCCGCTTCTGGCGGAGAATTTCGATTGAAGATAAATATTTCGAATCTCTCCGAGGGAGTCCACGAGTACGATTTCGAGGAGTCTCCTTCGTCAATCAAGCTGGATGAACGTTTTTCGAAACCGGTGTTCGTTCGAGTTGGATTGGAAAAACGGCGCAGACAGCTTTTTTTAACAGGACACGTTGAAACCGTCGGACGTTTCGTTTGTGACAGATGCCTCGATGACTTCGATAGCGCCGTGAAGGTGGATTATAGGATGACCTACGTTTATGATGAGTCCGATGCCGGCGAAGTCGATAGGGATGAGCTTACGGTTATTCACTCGAGCACAAACGAGATCAAGATTGACGAGGACGTGAAAGACTATGTGGTCCTAGCAGTGCCGCTGAAGCTTTTATGTAAGGACGATTGTGCGGGTTTGTGTGGAACATGCGGAGCAAACTTGAACCGCGAGACCTGTGATTGCTCAAAAAAAGAAACTGTTTCTGACTATACATTAACAAAGAAGAAAAAGATTTTAAACAAGAACTAAATATCCCGGCGGTTCTTGAATGTACCGGGAGAAGGAGTAGATATGCCAAATCCGAAACGAAGACATTCCAAATCGCGGGGCGCCAAGAGACGTACTCATTATAAAGCGACTGCTCCGACTGTTTCCGAATGCCCGCATTGCCATGAGCCAAAGCTTCCCCACCGCGCCTGTCCGAACTGCGGATATTATGGGGGAAGGGTCGCCTTCATACCAAAAGGCTCATAACTCGCAAGAATTCTGAATGTGTAAATTCTAAACTCTCAATTTAAAATTCAATATTTAACATTTAAAACTTCCCGATGAAGATTGCTTTAGATGCGATGGGCGGCGATGAAGCGCCGCTAAAGGTCGTCGAAGGTGGATTGCAAGCTCTCAGGGAATCCAACAACCGATTCGAGCTTGTTCTCGTGGGGCGAAAGGATGAAGTCGAAAAGGAAGTGCTGCGTCACTCTCCTGAAGGACTGAACTATTCTATTGTCGATGCGCCCGAGGTGATCGAGATGTCCGATGTACCGAATGTCGCATTAAAACAAAAACGAAACTCATCCATAGCAGTCGGTTTGAATCTCCATAAGGAAGGGAAGGTGGACGCGTTCATAAGTGCCGGCAACACGGGCGCGTTCATGGCCGGTTCGACGCTGATATTGGGGCGCATCCATGGTGTAAGCCGGCCCGCGGTGGGAACCCCGCTCCCTACCGCGAATGGCGATGGATGTTTCCTCATCGACTCAGGTGCAAATTCCGATTGCAGGCCGCAGCACATCCTGGAATTCGGAATCATGGGTACGATCTACGCCCGCGAGATTATGAAAAAGGAAAATCCGACCGTCGCACTGCTGAACATTGGAGAGGAAAGCTCGAAAGGAAATGAGCTCGCTCTTTCGTCTTATCCCCTTCTCGAAAAAAGTGGACTCAATTTCATCGGTAATGTCGAAGGAAGAGACATCCTGCTGGGAAAAGCCGACGTGGTTCTTGCCGATGGATTCGTCGGCAACATCGTTTTGAAGTTCGCAGAGAGTGTCTTGCCGGCTTTGAGAACCCGCTTCAAGCTTTATGCTGCCGAGAATATTTTCAGGAAACTGCAGGCGGGGATGATGGCAGGTACGATGAGGAAGGTGTTGAAAGGCTTCAGCTACGAAGTCTTCGGCGGAGCTCCGCTTCTCGGTGTCAACGGAATCGCGATGATCGGACACGGCGGTTCGACGACTCTCGCATTTAAAAATATCGTGCTGCGTTCTGAAGAGATGGTTAACCATAAAATCAATAATCTCATAAAAGTCCAACTAAAGAAAGAAAAGTGAATTTATATAAATGCTGAAACGCGCAGTAATAACCGGCGTCGGGCATTACGCTCCGGAAGATCGTCTGACTAACGCCGACTTCGAGAATTTGATCGATACGACGGATGAATGGATCCGAACGAGAACAGGAATCCGCGAGAGAAGAATTTTGAGAAACGGTGCGACAAGCGATCTGGCTGCCGGCGCAATTAACGATCTGCTTAAAAGCAGAAAAATGTCCGCCGAAGAAATTGATTTGATCATCGTCGCGACCGTGACGCCTGATATGTTTTTCCCATCCACCGCTTGCGTCATCCAAGAAAAGATTGGCGCGAAAAATGCATGGGGATTTGATCTCTCTGGAGCATGTTCAGGCTTCGTCTTTGCCTTGGTGACGGGTGCGCAATTTATCCAAACGGGCGCATATAAGAAAGTCATTGTCGTCGGCGCAGACAAGATGACGGCGATAACCGATTACACCGACCGCGCGAACTGTATCTTGTTCGGAGATGCTGGCGCTGCTGTTCTCCTCGAAGCGGGTGAAGACAGCGAGTACGGAATTCTAGATTACATTTTGCATTGCGACGGATCGGGCGGGCAGGCTCTGTACATGCTCGGTGGAGGAAGCTTGAATCCTCCGACGCACGAAACCGTCGACAAAAAAATGCATTACCTTTACCAAGATGGGAAAGCGGTTTTCAAAGTTGCCGTCGTCGGAATGGCAGACATCTCTTATGAGATTATGAAAAAGAATAATCTCACCGGCGACGATGTCGATTGGCTCGTGCCCCATCAGGCGAACAAGAGAATCATCGACGCCACTGCCAACCGGATGGAGCTGGACAGCTCAAAGGTCATGCTGAACATCGATCGATACGGAAACACGACGGCAGCCACGATACCACTTTGTCTTTCCGAGTATTATAAATGCGGCAGGTTGAAAAAGGGACAAACCCTCGTTCTCTCCGCGTTCGGCGCAGGATACACCTGGGGCGCGATCCTTGTAAAATGGGCAATGGATAATTGCCCGGAGCAAAAGTAATTTCACCTATGTCAGAAACGAAGTCTCCCGGTAAAATCGCATTCGTTTTTCCAGGACAAGGCTCACAATACGTTGGCATGGGAAAGGATTGGTACGATGGAAGTCCGACAGCAAAAGCGATTTTTCTCAAAGCGAACGAGATCCTGGGTTTCGACATCGCGAATATTTGTTTTGAGGGGCCCGAAGATCATTTGCGCCAAACCGAAGTCACCCAGCCGGCGATATTTATTCACAGCGCAGTTGCATTCAGTTTGCTGGATGATAAAACTTTCAATGCAGCCGCCGGTCATTCGCTCGGAGAGTATTCAGCTCTGTTTGCTGCTGGATCACTGGATTTCGAGCGTGCGCTTATGCTGGTCGGCCTGCGCGGAAGATTGATGCAGCACGCCGGGGATGTTCGCCGCGGCACCATGGCTGCCGTTGTCGGACTCGACGAGAAGTCTATCGAAGATGTTTGCCGTGAAGCTTCGCAGACAGGAATCGTTCAGCCTGCAAATTATAATTCGCCCGGACAAATCGTAATCTCCGGTGATGTCGATGCGGTTCACAAAGCGATGGAGCTTGCGAAACCGCGCGGCGCCAAGATTGTGAAGGAGCTTGTTGTGAGCGGCGCATTTCATTCTCCTCTGATGGAAACAGCCAGGGAGGAATTGAAAAAAGCGATAGATGCCGCTCCGTTCCATGATGCAAAAGTGCCGGTCTATGCAAACGCCACCGGTAAGCCAGTCAAGACCGCAGGCGAAATAAAAGATGCGTTGATTCGTCAATTGACAAGTCCTGTGCGATGGCAGGAGTCGGTTGCAAATATGTCCAAAGACGGTGTAACAAGATTTGTGGAAATTGGTCCTGGAAAAGTCTTGCAGGGACTCGTGAAGAGAACGGTTTCTTCTGTCGAGGTTTCGGGAATAGACAAAATGAGTGAAGCCGAAACATCTGCAAAAATTGCGGCCGAAAGATAATTGATGAGTGAATATATAGAAATAGCCGGATCAAAGATTGAATTGAAGATCCTGACTGAAGGTTTCAAAGATCCGAACGGTCCCAACGCCTGCACGTCGAAATGCTGTCAACATGGCGTCTATCTAGATCCGATAGAACGCGACAAGATTCTTGCTCACGCAGATGTCGTGGAAAAATTTTTAGATGAGACTCAGACGAAGGATCAAAGCAAATGGTTCGACAACGCGGAAGAAGAGGATTCTGATTTTCCGTCGGGGAAATGTGTGAGCACTCAGGTGCATAACGACAAGTGCGTCTTCCTCGACAAAAAGGGACGATGTGTTCTTCAAATCGTCGAGCTTGAAGAAAAGATGCCGAGGTTTTCTTTGAAGCCATATTACTGCGTCCTTTTCCCAATAGTGAAGGTGGACGGCGTTTTCCAGTATGACGATTTTTGCTCCGGCGAATCTCCCTGCTGTACGGCTTCACGGGAGAGCGCAGACAAGATGGTCGAGACATGTTCAATCGAGCTTCAGCATGCTCTCGGTGCTTCAGGGTACAATGAGGTGTTGAATTACTATCGAATTAACTTCGCAGTTCCAAAGAGTCAGGAGGTTACTAATATGTCGTTCGCGGGAAAGGATGAAGTCAATGCCGGAAAATAGGGTCGCCCTCGTGACAGGGGGCGCGCGAGGTATCGGAAGATCAATCACTATCGAGCTAGCCAGAAGCGGCGTGGATGTCGCTTTCACTTACAGAAGTTCGGGGCAGCTTGTCGAATCGCTTCTGTCTGAATTGAACGCCATGGGACAGAAGACTCTTGCAATCGAAGCCGATGCAACTTCGATGGGTTCAGCAGTTGAGGTAATTGAGAAAGTGGTCGCCGAATTCAAAAGATTACGATATCCTCGTCAACAACGCAGGTATTACAAAGGATAATTTACTCATGCGAATGTCTGAGGACGATTGGGATGCAGTCATCCGGACAAATCTAACAAGTGTTTTCAATTATACAAAGGCGGCTTCCCGGACGATGATGGGACAACGCTAC
This sequence comes from uncultured Bacteroidota bacterium, assembly GCA_963703215.1. Classification (GTDB taxonomy): domain Bacteria; phylum Bacteroidota; class Ignavibacteria; order Kryptoniales; family JAKASW01; genus JAKASW01. The sequence continues at coordinate 819,046 of OY969800.1, forward strand.
GGAAGAATAATAAACATAAGTTCGGTCGTTGGAATCATGGGTAATGCCGGACAATCGAATTATTCCGCATCGAAAGCCGGAATAATAGGTTTTACCAAGTCGATCGCCAAAGAACTCGCAAGCAGAAATATCCTTGTCAATGCTGTGGCACCTGGTTATATTGACACAGATATGACTTCGGCTTTGACAGAGGAACAGAAGAAGGCGGTATTAGATACAATTCCTTTGAAGCGAGTTGCGAAAGCAGAAGAAGTTGCAAGAGTAGTTCGTTTCCTCGCCTCTCCTGACGCGGATTACATTACGGGTCAGGTGATAACGGTAGACGGCGGGATGTCAATTTAAAATCAAATTAATGGAGGTAATACAATGGCAGTAGATGTCGAAGCAAAAGTAAAGGAAATTATTGTCAATAAGCTTGGTGCTGAAGAATCTCAGATCAAGCCTGAGGCATCTTTCACGAACGATCTTGGTGCGGATTCGCTTGACACAGTCGAGCTTGTCATGGAATTTGAGAAGGCATTCAATCTTCAGATTCCCGACCAGGATGCAGAAAAAATTCGCACGGTGGGCGACGCCGTTAGTTATTTGAAACAAAGAGTAAGCTAACAACAGGTAACGGTATGAGAAGCGGAAAACGGGTCGTAGTAACCGGCATCGGTGCAATAACACCAATCGGGAACAGCGTTGGTGAGTTCTGGCAGGCCATGATGGAAGGAAAGAGCGGCGCCGGACCAATTACCTATTTTGACGTTTCGAAATACGACACGAAATTCGCTTGTGAAGTAAAGGGTTTCGACCCGCTCAGGTACATGGATAGGAAAACTGTGCAGCGAATGGATTTGTTCACGCAATACGCCATGGCTGCTGCCGCTCAAGCCATCGAAGATGCACGAATCGATTTGGAAAAAATCGACAGAGACCGTGCAGGAGTCGTAGTCGGCAGCGGAATCGGCGGTATGTGGACCTACCAGAAACAGCAGGAAAATCTTTTCAAAGACGGCGGACCGAGCCATATCAGCCCGTTCTTCATCCCGATGATGATTTCCGACATCGCCGCGGGAAACATCTCCATCCGATATAAATTAAAAGGTCCGAATTACGCGACGACATCTGCATGTGCAACATCAGGCCATGCGATCGCTGATGCCGCGATGCTGATCCAGCGCGGCGATACGGACGTGATGGTAACCGGCGGAGCCGAGGCGGCAATCTGCCCGATGGGAATCGGCGGCTTCAACTCAATGAAAGCCCTATCCACCAACAACGATGACTGCCTGCACGCAAGCAGACCGTTCGATGCAAAGCGCGACGGATTCGTCATGGGTGAGGGCGGCGGTATCCTTGTCCTCGAAAGCTATGAACATGCCGTCAATCGAGGAGCCAGGATCATCGGAGAACTTAGCGGAATCGGACTTACCGCCGATGCGTACCATCTTACCCAGCCGGCTCCCGGCGGAGAAGGCGCGGCAAGGGCGATGAGACTCTGCATGAAAGATGCTGGACTTAACCCTGAAGATATAGATTACATCAACGCCCACGGAACATCTACCCCTCCAGGTGATAAAGGCGAAACAGAAGCAATCAAAAATGTCTTCTGCGAGCATGCTAAAGGTCTGCTCGTCAGCTCGACAAAATCGATGACCGGCCACCTCCTTGGCGCCGCGGGAGCCGTCGAGGCAATTGCGACCATTCTAGCTCTTGTCAACGATACCGCTCCACCAACTATAAATTATGAGTTCCCTGATCCCGATTGTGACCTTAATTATGTCCCGAACAAACCGATCAAGAGAACTATCAACGCTGCGATGAGCAACGTTTTCGGCTTCGGCGGACACAATGCATGTCTGCTATTTAAGAAATTTATGGAATAATAATAGCTCATGGCCGATGGCTCATAGTTTATATCTATAAGCCATGAGCTATGAACTATGAACTGAATCGATGCTTTTTTCCCCGAGAAAAATTCTCGAAAAATTTCGCACTCGGAAACGAGACCTTCTCAGGAAGGAACTAGAGCTTGAAAGGACTCTCGGGATCAAAATCGAAAACGAGAGTTATTTCTCCGAAGCACTGACCCACCGTTCAGCACTTTCAATCCCATCGAATGAAGGAAAAAATTCCAACGAGAGAATGGAGTTTCTTGGGGATGCAATTCTTAATTTCCTTGTCGCTGAATTCCTGTTCAGTAAATTTCCCGAGATAGACGAAGGACAGATGACACGCCTTCGGAGTCTCCTCGTAAATCAGCATGCCCTTGCCGAATTTGCTTCCAAAATAAATCTTTCGTCTTTTCTGTCTTTGAGCACAAGTGCACAGCAGGCAATCGAAAAAGGCTATGAGACGATTGTATCAGATGCTCTGGAAGCGGTCATCGCGGCAATCTATCTCGATGGAGGCATCGACTCAGCCAGGAAGTTTGTGGTTCGAATGGCCATGCCGAAGGAGAAACTGATCAGCAGTCAGATGCTGAAGTCGCTCGACGGGAATTTCAAGAGTGCGCTGCTCGAATTTGCGCAGGCGCGCGGACTCGGTGCGCCACGATACAACCTCTTAAAGGAAGAAGGGCCAGACCACGACAGGACGTTCACGATCGAGGTACTGATCGGTGACGAGTCGTGCGGGGCAGGAATGGGTAAAACGAAGAAAGCCGCTGAGCAAGCAGCAGCTGAGCAAGCGTACGAAAGTTTGAAGTATAAGAAACCTAATCAGGATGAGGGTGACACGGATGCTTCCTCATCTGGTGGTTGATCTTTCCCATTTGGGAGGAGACGGTCGTTATGTTTTGCTTTTGCCGGACGATGAACAGACCATGGTGGCTGAGGGAGTGAAGGTAAGCTAAGGTTCTATTCCGAGAATTAGAAGTGGAACCGGCGGGTTCGTTCTGCCATGGCGGAGGACATTATGTACTTCTTTCTCGAACCATGGTGGTCCAGATGACATTTCTCTTTGCATGGCAAGAGTAGGAAGAATTTCAATACCCGTATTGATTATCTGATTCATATAAAATGGCAAATGTTTCACAAAGAAATTGTGTTCGGTCGCTGAGCTTTTGTCGAGTTTCAGCTCTAGCGAGATTTTATTCTTGATGTAATCGGCCTCACTTGAAAAGCAGGAATCTTCGCGTCTTTCTTTCCAGCCTTGTTTTGTCAAGAGTCGCTTGAATTCTCTCCTCAGAGAAGATGAGTTAATTAACATTTTTTTGCTCTTCCCTTCACCGCCGGACGTTTCACCCTTATGGTCGCTTGCGTTAATTCGCGTAATGCCATTAATTATTTCTTGATATTCTTCCTTTCGATGAATCAATAGGTATTCTTCACCATTGAAATGTGAGTATCTCTGAGAAATTTTCATATTTTCCTCCTAAATCGGTAACGAATGTTCCTGTGTTCTCAATCCTTCACTGAAGGTGAGATTAGACCTTTGAATACTTGCTTCAGTTTTTCTATTGATTGGGTTTGCGAATATCTAGAGAAATAATTATCATCGACTTTTGCTGCTATCGAAAAAACAGGGGAACACAACGAAGACAATATCTCCTGCAATTCATCTTCGTTCTCGTAATCAAGCCGGCCCTTTATTTCTTTCAGCGCCCGTGGCTTGAAGTCCAACATTGAAATCACTTTCATTACTGATTCTATCCTGTCTGCAACGGCAAGAATATTCTGTTCCAGAGCGCTGCAATCCTCAATTGAAACCAATCCACCTTTTTTCAATAGAGGTTCGATGTCAAACGGCGATACGGCGCAATTCTCTGTAATACTTGTCAGCCTTCTCAATACCTTGACAGGCATCAAGGTACATTTCTCCATGACTGCATCTCTAACCACCGCACGATCGAACCCTTTGCCGACTACCAACAGGAAAGAAGCATTATTCTCAATTTTGTGCCTCTTGAGTCTTGAGAAGTTTAGTTGGCTCAATGATTCGTCAGAGGAACTCTTGCAGTCTATGATTCCTCTGAAAGGAAGTTCAATTAGAATATCAGTTTTACCTGCTCCCCCAATGTGTCTCACTTTAAAACCGAGGTTACCGAAAGCTTCCGTCACAGTTTTTTCAAAGAGCGTTGGATGTTTACTGTCTGAACTCGTTGCAACAAGACGATCTTCCAAAGAGAGCGTAGTAGCTTCTGTCTCTTGCCGAGGTTTTTTGTCTTTCTTTATCCCTAAGGGGCTGAACTTGATTTCAGAAGGCAACGACTCTGACCGAAATTCTATGGGCCTGAAATCAAATCTGTTTATGCTACCAGTTACATTATATTTGCCTTTTCCTGCTACTCGCAAATTGTATTCGTTGTTTTTCTTCGATACGATAATTTTCCATTGATTAGAAATTGGATCAGAACCGTTTACCATTTCAAGAAATTGCTCAACTGGGATTACAATGATTTCATCTTCATTTTCGCAGATGAAGAGAACAAAAAGATTATTATCCTTATATCTTGAAACATCGTCGCTTTCGACGCCGAAAAAGAATTGCTGTCCGTGAGCCTTCGAATAGCGAAAATACAGAATCGCAGTCGAGTTCAACTCGTAGAAACTCTGCCCGTAGATTCGTTTGACAACTTGTCTCCCTTCGAAGCGTTTAAGGAATAAATCTCTCGGATTCTTAGACATAATTCGAATTTGTCTGGGTTGATGGATGATATTTTAGTTTGTATTTAATCTTTGGGTTGACGAATTCGAAGAGCGGTTCTTTTACTTTCGCTATACGTTTTGCCATCTCGTTAAATTTAAAGAAAAGTCGGTTCAAATTCATGAAGATTGCTAGTTCAACTCTATTTCCCTTTTCCTTTTCTCCTGTTTCCCTTCTCTTTCTCTTCTCCCGCCATCTCCTTCAACCTCTTCGCCACAAGCTGGAACACCGAATTCTTTTCGTACTGACTTTTTGCGTTCTGCTTGCCGGCAGGTTTGCCCGTGAGGATTTGAATCCCTTCTTCGATTCGCTCAACCGGATAAATGTGGAACTTCCTTTCTTTCACGGCTTGTACCACTTCATCGCGAAGGACGAGGTCTTTCACATTGCGCTGTGGTATGATGACGCCCTGGCCGCTGGTCAATCCCTTCGATTTGCAGACTTGATAAAACCCTTCGATCTTCTGGTTCACCCCGCCGATCGGTTGGATATCGCCTTTCTGATTCACGCTTCCCGTAACAGCGATCCCTTGCCTTATCGGAAGATTGCTCAGGCTCGAAAGCAAAGCATAAAGCTCGGTTGAAGACGCGCTGTCGCCATCGACGCCGCTGTATGATTGCTCGAATGCGATGCTCGCAGACAGTGTCAAAGCTTTTTCCTTCGCGAATTTTTCGCGCAAATATCCCGACAATGTCATGACGCCTTTATCATGGATTTTCCCTGAAAGGTTTGCTTCTCGCTCGATGCTCGTGATTCCCGCCTTACCCATTCCAACTGCTGCGGTAATTCTCGTGGGTCTGCCGAAAGAGTGGTAGCCAATGTCGTAAACTGACAGTCCATTCACCTGTCCTATGCGTTCTCCCGTGGTGTCGATCATGATTGTATCCTGTTCGATCATCTCGTGGACTTTTTCTTCGACGAGATTGTTCCTCTCGATGAGAGAGTCGAGACTCTTGTGGACGTCTTCTCTATTAACAAGATTATGATCGTTCTTGCTTGCCCAGAAATTCGCCTCGCGGAGGAGATCGGCGATGTCGCTGAATCGAGTCCAGAGCTTATCCTGCCGTTCTGCTTGTCGAGCGGCGAACTCAATCACCGCGGCGACGCCCGACTTATCGAAGTGCATCAAGTTTTCCACCCTGCAGATTCGAGCGATGAATCTTGCGTATTCGGTAATTTTCTCTGAATCCAATTTTACTTCGCTGTCGAAATCGGCTTTCACTTTGAAAATTTTCTTGAAGTCCTCTTCCGCGTCATAAAGAATATTGTATATGTATGGATCGCCGATGAGAATGACTTTCACGTTGAGCGATATCGGCTCTGGCTTCAACGCCATCATGTTCACCTGAAAAAAAGTATCGAGCGGCTGAATCTCTAATTTTCTATACATCAACGTCCGCTTGAGAGCCTTCCAAACTCCAGGCTCGGTGAGTGCGTCAAGGGCATTCAACACGATGTATCCACCATCCGCGCGAAGTAGTGCACCACCTTTGATCTTCGTGTGATCGGTCTGAAAAAATCCCCGTCCGTCCACCAGCCTTTCGATTGTGCCAAAGAGATTCGTGTATGTCGGGCTCGTCTCGATTACGACAGGACAAGGTTCTTTCTCCGTGTTGTCCTGTATCAGATTTACACGATAGACGATGAAAGGATCGATTTCTATTCTCTGTGGCTGAGTCTCCGAATCCTGTCCTTCGCTTCCTTTGAAGATCTGGATATTACTCAATGTATATTCCTGAACGAGCTTAAGGTGGTCGAGCACAGGCTGGTTTGATTTATAGCGGCTTTCAAGTTCTTCGAATATTGCCCCGACAACAAGGGAGACGGTCTGTCTCTCCATGTCATGGATTTTTCTCATCATCTCCCCAGCGACAGCCGATCCTTTTCGCGCGACGGCGGCAAGTTCCTTTCGCAACTCTTGAAGCTTATGTTCAGTGTCGACGAAGTCCTTGGCGGTCATCTTCCCTTCGCCCGTAAGGTGCTCGAGTTCTTCGATTGAAACCGGCTTCCCCTGAAATGTCGGGAAGACCTGAGGCTGGGTCACGGGCCCGATTTGAACCGGCACGAGCGCGAAGCCCTGAGTTTCTATTTTCCTTTGGAGCTCAGTCAGAAGCGCCTTTTCTCTTTTCTCATACGACTCGACGATCTTATTTCTCGCCTCGGTGTAGGATTCGCCGGTCAGAAGATCGGGAATCTTCCTGATGAGATAACGCACCGTGGCATCGAGGTCTTCCTTAAACTTCTTCCCGTTGCCGCGCTCGAACTCCAACAGGTGAGGATTGTCGGGCGCCTTGAAATTATAGACATAGCATCTGTCGGGAGACGGCGTGCACTCGCTCGTGATTTCTTCAAGGAGCCGCTTGATGGTCGTGAGCTTTCCTGTACCAGCAAGCCCGCTGACGAAGATATTGTATCCTGGACTCTTTATATCGACGCCGAACTTCAGCGCCTTCACGGCTCTTTCCTGGCCGATAATACTGTCTATCGGTTCTAATTCTTCAGTGGAGTTAAATCTGAGCTGATCCTCCGGGCATCTCCACGTTAGCTGCTCTGGAGTCAGTTCTCGATAATGATCCCGCGAACGGGATTGCTGATTCTTAGATTTCAAATTTTGCCCTGCCTTTTTCTCAATTTATCGGGATGTGGAATTAAAGACAATAGCTCGGGGAAAGTTTTGAATTCAAATCTGAGCGAGAAAAGAACCAATCACGATGTCCACTATGCAAACGAATTATGCGAAAGAATATGCTTAAAGACATTAAGGTCTTTAGTGTGCTTGGTAGGCAGGGTTCCTGCTTAAAAACAAACGAGGTCTCCCACTTTCGTGACAGACCTCGTTTTCTCCTTCTGGGTTCGATGATCATGCTGTGGGACAGCAGCAGCAGAATCACCAAATCTTTTATAATATTGGACGTGTCATAATTCTTCTTAGTTATGAAAACCAAATGCCCAGCGCGAGCGTTGGCCCCAGTCGCCGCATCTTCCTTGTTGGAATGAAGATGCTATCGCCTGGTCGATCATCATGATGTTACGCATTGAGGTGTCCGCCGGGTCCATTATGTTCCCGTTGAATGGATTTACGAACCATGTACCCATATTAAAGTTGAGTGCGATGTTGATTGCTGAGGTCGGGCTCGAGATGGTGAATGTCCCCTTTACCTTGTATTCAAGATTCTGGTTGTCCTTGAACTCGAATGGGACCCATGCGCTGTCATTGTACACTGCTCCCCAGACCACAATGCTGTAATTCGTGGCTGAAGTATCATTCACGCTGCTGCGTATGTGGTTGAAGATGTCACTGTCCTGAAATCGCTGTCCGGGTCCCAGTTGACCGATGTCGAACTTTATTCCGGTGTATGTACCTGCCGGGAGGCTTCTGCTCGCAAAGTCTATCGCAACAGTATCCCGTACGTGTACCACGAAAGGACCAGTGAAGGTCAAGCTGGTATCGTTCATATTTATGTTTATGAAGGGAATGCCGCCGTTGGTACTGACCTGGGCAGTGTCGATGTCTGATTCAAATTGTATCCTTCCGATGACGACAATCGCGCTGTCAATGCGGATGGAATCGGCTCCTGCTGTTACGCTGCTGACCTTTTCAAGTCCGACGGGCGTTCCGCTATTCGAAAAAGCAACCGACATAGTAACGTTTCCTGATGATGAGGATGATGAGGAAAGCGAGGAAGTCGGGCTTGTTGTCCTGGTGCAGCCAGCCAACGTGGCTGCGATAAACAACAAGCCGATCAAATTTCGTGATGGCATTTTCAAACTCCTTTTTTGGGGATACATCATTCACTGTGCCAAAAAAAATCACAAATGTGTGTTGATTTACTGGCTCTTGGTTTGACGCATGAATAGAATGCTTAGTTGAATGCAAAGTTTGCATGAGTTGGTCGGGAATCCACAAACGGATTATTTATTGTGGCGAATAGAAGCGGTCTAAGATTTACAGATGAAGAAATTCATCGGGATAGCGATTGGGCCGACAGCGAATAAGTCGTTTAAAGATTATGCAAAGAAAAGGATAAAGGAAATTTCAGCGGGGAATTAGCACGTCTATTCGTGGTCTGGACGGAAGCCAAACATTCGAAAGCACTGCAGACATGGTGACATTTCCATGTCAGGAAGTTCAGGAAACCGTAGTTGTTTTCTTCACACAACTGAAGATGACAAATGAGATGCGAAGCAAACCGAAGATCATCTTTGACGCTGTCTTATCCTTTTGGGGGTATTAAACTCATCTGGGGTACCGGGGAAGGCTTTGAAACTTTGCCGGTTTTATCCGTATGTCTTTTGAGGCATGAACAAACTGATTGATCAGATGCAGAGTTTGCATTCGCAAGCCTGAATTCATGCTGAAAGTAATTTGTAATGAATCACTAATCCAAAGGAGGCAAGGGAAATAGTGGTACACTCAATTCGCAAGTTTTTGGGAGGGTTGGCCATCGTCTCATTCTACACTTTCTTGGCTTCTGCGCAATTACAGGCATCAACTCTTCAATCACAAAATGTTTCAGACAAAGAACTGGCAGCGAAACTGCTGCAGCTGACATATAATTGTCAGTTCGATGAAGGGAAGTCCCTTGCTAATCAAGTTCGCAAGCAAGACTCTCTATCCATGAAGTGGAATTTTCTATATGCAATGGTTCTCTGGCGATCGATGCACATGGAAGGGATGGCCGAAGGAGTGGAAGACGAATTTGAAAATGTTATGGGCCGGGTCATCAAAGTCGGAGAAGACCGGCTTGCCAACAATTCGCAGGATACAGTCGCGCTTTTCTATACCGGCGCAGCAGATGGATTCCTAGGCGAATATTATTCCGCGAGTGGCTCTAATTTCAGGGCAGTGTCTATCGGGAAAAAGGCATTAGAACTTCATAAGAAGCTTCTTGAGATTTCACCTGATTGCTACGATGCGTATCTCTGTCTTGGGCTATTTAATTTTTATGCGAGTAAAGTGCCATGGTACATCAAGCCGTTAATGTGGATCTTTGGCCAAAGCGGCAGCGAAGAGAAAGCGGAGGAATACCTTTCGTTGGTTTCTTCAAAAGGGGATATGGCCGTCTACGAAGCGAGGGAGACACTTGCCTCGCTTTATTATAAGAGAAAGGACTATCAACGGGCGGGAGAAATCTTGAAATCGTTGGCTCTCCAGTTTCCCGGGAATCGTCTTTATGCCGCTCAGGCTATGGGAATATTATACTACGCTCTACAACGCGATTCGGACGTGATAGAGATCGGCGAAAAAACTTTGGAAGGATTTACGGACAGGACACATACAATGACACGAACTGATTCGGCGTGGTTGCCGTATGTTTACGCTGACCTAGGCTTAGCATACTCCAGGGAGGGCTCCATTCAAAAGGCAATCGAAAATTACAGAGAGGTGATCGACGACAAAATGGATGGGCGGCTTAACCCTCAGACTCGTTCGTCCGTCTACATAGATATCGCGCACAATTATGAGAAGGAGCAAAATTATGAGAACGCGATATACTATTACAAAGCTCTTCTTGAATTCAGCAAGGTTTCTCAGCACCGCGAAGAGGCGCAAGCGAGAATCGATTCTCTAACGAAGATTGGGAAGAAATAATGGCGGAGGTATTCAGCAGCACCTTGGCCCGTCGCTGCGGTCGGAGAAAAATCCTTTCAGGAAATCTCTGAACGCGTGGAAGAATCGCATCAATCCAGAAGTGACTACCTCCGTTGTCATTTTGCGGCGACTCTCATTTGTGAATGCGATATGGCCGCCTTTGTTTCCATGATCGACATGAAGTCGTCGAACAGGTAGTCGCTGTCGTGCGGGCCAGGCGACGCTTCAGGGTGATACTGTACACAGAAGACCGGGAGTGTTTTGTGCCGGAATCCTTCGAGTATGTTGTCGTTCAAATCTATGTGTGTAACTTCATAATCCGAAGGAAGGCTGTCGGGATCGACGGCGAATCCATGATTGTGCGAAGTGACTTCCACTGTCTCGTTCAATAGATTTTTCACAGGATGATTCGCGCCGCGATGCCCGAATTTCAGCTTGAATGTCTTTGCTCCGGCTGCGAGCGCGAGTATCTGATGCCCGAGGCAGATTCCAAAAATTGGTTTTCGCCCGATCAGCTTCTTCACGTTTTCAATCGCATAAGTCACTGCCGCCGGGTCTCCAGGTCCATTCGATAGGAAGACACCGTCAGGATTCAGCTTCAATACTTCTTCGGCAGAGAAATTTGCAGGAACCAGAGTTATACCGCATCCTCGCTCGTGCAGTTTTCTGAGGATGTTCGTCTTAATGCCGAAGTCGTAAGCGACGACTTTGTACTTATTATCGGATATTCCGTTGGTGGCAAATCTATACTGTGTTTTTGTCGTGACCACTTTGGCGAGATCGAGGCCGGACATGGATGGGAACTCCTTCGCCTTTTTCACGAGCGAGGCATCGTCCAATTCTGCCGTGGATATGACGGCATTCATCGCGCCGGTCGTTCGGATTATTCTCGTCAGCTTGCGGGTGTCGATGTTCTCAATGCCCACAATGTTGTAGCGCTTTAAATAATCTCCAAGACTTTCCGTTGCGCGGAAATTGCTGTAGAACTTGCTGTATTCCCTGACGACGAAGCCAGCGACCTGCGGCTTCGAGGACTCGACATCTTCCGGATTGATCCCGTAGTTGCCGATATGCGGATATGTCATCGTGACGATCTGTCCGCAATAAGATGGGTCGGTGAGGATTTCCTGATAACCGATCATGCTGGTGTTGAAAACGATTTCGCCTGCAGTTTCGCCGGTTGCACCGAACGATTCGCCTGTGAATATGGTCCCGTTTTCAAGTGCCAACTTCGCTATCAAATCTCTCTCCACATTTTTATTAAAAATACGAATCGGAGGACTCGTTTACAACGTGAATCAAATTTTGACTTTGTACAACATACCCAATACTTTTATTGCCTCGTCGAGTTTTTCTGTCTTCACGAGCACGTAGTCCGTATCGCAAGTTGAAATGGCAAAGGTGCTGATCTCCGCTGCCGCCAGAGGATCTAATATGGAGACAAGTATCCCGGTCAATGAAAAATCAAGGATGCCATTCACTCTCAATGCCCTCCAACCTTTTTCAGCTTGACGTCGGACAGAACGAATGCCTCTTCGCAGACAATCGAGAGTTCTTCTGATGTCTTTGTGATTGAAAGAAAACCACGACCAGCATTGATCCATGACGGGATTTGCTCATCCTTTTCGAAACGACAGATTGCCAACCGCTGATCCATGATCGAAAGTGAAAGCCGCTTAGACTTCGTAGTCCACCATCTTTCTTTCTTCCCTCGCTTCACCGATGAACGGCATGACCGCCTTGTGGTCAGGATGATTCTGATAGTTGTTCAGATCCTCCTTCGATTTGAATTCAGAATATAACACAACGTCGAAGCTGTCTTTCGTCGCAGAAAAGTTAATCCCGACTTCCAATCTCAACAAACCGGCTATCTTGCCATTCAATGATTCCAATTTTTCTTTTATTAATTTTGCGTTTTCCTCTTTTGTATTTCCGTTGGCCGACGCTTTCAACTTCCACATTACGACATGTTTGACCATTTCTGTCCCTCACCTTTTCTCCTATTATTCTTGCTTCCAGGTTCTTGCTTCGGATCTTCCGGTCCTTCCAATCGACCACTTCAACAAAGGTGGAGTCAAAAATGTTGTCACCATGACCGTTACAACGACCGCTGAAAATATTTGGTCGTTGAGAATTCCCAGCGATTTGCCGATTCCGGCAAAGATCAATTGGACCTCTCCTCTCGGAATCATTCCAATTCCGACCGTCAAACGATTGATCCCCTTCTTTCTTACAACGAGTCCACATGCCTGTTTGCCAAGGACCGCAGCAGTGACCAGCCCTCCTGCCATTCCGAGGACTGACGGAATCAGGAAACTCTCCAAATGAACTTGAATCCCCATCTGCACAAAAAAAATCGGAACGAGCAAGATCGAAATCGGCCTGATAAGATCCTTGATCCCAACATCACTGCCGAAATCTTTAAAATGAATTTCCTCAAGGATCAATCCTCCAGCGAACGCACCGACGATAGGCGCGAGCCCCGATAAACCCGCCAGCGACGCAAGCCCGAAACAAATTACCAAGGCCGTGGTCAGCATGATGCCTTCCGTCTTGAACTTCGCCGCAAAGCCGACCAATCGTGGAATCAATAAAGAACCGATCACCAAAGCCCCAATTAAAAATCCAACGGCAATCAGTGTCAACTTTGTGATTCCATAAAGTGAAACGCTTGAATCAGCTTCAGCAGAGGCGACAAGGGCGGAAACGGCGGCAAGAACTATCAGGCTGAGGACGTCATCGGCGACGGCTGCTCCAAGTACGATTCTCGCCTCCATCGTTTGCGATTTCTCGATATCGTGGAAGACTCTTGCGGTAATTCCGACGCTCGTTGCGCAAAGCGTAGCTCCAATAAATACGTGAATTATATGGATGTTGAAATTGGGCGCAATCTCCAATATCTGCTTGGGCACTTCGTTTATAAAGAATGTGGAAACAAAATAACCCAGTGCAAATGTAGCGACTACACCGACCGTTGCCACCACAAACGATAGACCCCCGACACGCCGCATATCCTTTACGCTTGATTCCAGTCCGACTTCAAACAAAAGTATTATGATTCCAAGCCGTGCCAGCATATCAATGCTAATCGCCGCTTGATTGGAAAGGGCACCGGCCCTTATCGGCTCAAAGAGATTCCAATTTCGGTTTACAAGAACAACGTTCCCGAGAATCATGCCGGCAATCAACTCGCCAAGCACCGCCGGCATCTTCATCCTTTCAAAGAGCTCCCGCACCTAACTTGGCAAAGACCAGAATTACTAGCAAATAGATGAGAACTTTGACAAAAGAATCAACCGCAGTCATTCTATTCCATCCTATCTAAAGAATCACCGATCTTTGTTCATGTACCATAATGTTCCATTTCCATGCTGTTCCATCTTATTATCCAGGTGATTCATAAATGGTATTCATGCATAGTAATTTTCCATTCGCATCTTATATTAAAATAAGAGGATTAACGGGTAATGACAAGTGGAATTGGATGTGAACTCACGAAGGGTAAGGGGGATTCGCTCCCAACCTTCAAGAGGCCTGCCAGCTTTTATTTAACCCAGCTTTGTTCGCGGCAGCCATGAACTCTTTGAGCTTTTCCCCATCGACCGGATTGGAAGTTACGCCTCCGACTTTTACAGACGTCCCGACTATAATGCTATCCGCACTTTTCAGCAGCTCTTTTACATTTCGAGAATTAGTTCCACTGCCGATTATGATTTTCACTTCTGGAAATTCTTTCCTAAGCCCGCGCAGCTGCTTCATATCGACCGGTTTTCCTGTTCTCGTTCCACTGACGACCACCGCATCGGCAAGCCCTCTCTCAAGTGCATCAGCCGCTTGCATACTTATATCGTAATTCCCGATTGTTGCCGCATGCTTTACATCGACATCGGCAAAGATACTGACGTTTGAACTCAAATTCTTCTTGAGCCGCAACGTTTCGTAAGCTTTCCCTTGAATTATACCCTGGTCCGCAATCACGGCACCAACATGGACATTCACGCGAACAAAATCTGCACCCACTATCGTCGCTATGCTCAAGGCAGACGCGGCATCGTTCCGAAGAACGTTTATTCCAAAATGAACTTCGGGAAAATTCTTCTTCAGCTCAATAGCGACGCGCGTTACCGATGCAACTGTTGCAGGTGGAACAGCGTCTGCGAAAAACGGATTGTCTCCAAAGTTCTCGATGATCGCGCCATGGACACCATATCTGAAATATGTCTCGCTATCTTTGAACGCTCGTTCGATAATAGCATCGAACGAACCGCTGAAACGCGGCGACCCTGGAAGTGGAAGGAGATGGATTACGCCGATGATCTTCGGAATCACGCGATTTTCTTGATCGCTAGAAATTCTAGGAACCACATTACTCGTGTTGAAGCAGTTGTGATTCTACATCTTCCGATGTAAGATCTTCTTCTTCAACGAAGTTCAATTCCTCAACGGTTTTGATGACGAGATAGGCAGCGCCCGCGGCGAGTGCAGCGGCTCCGATTATCACAAGAAGCTTTTTCATGAGATTGTCCCACTATTTTTTTCTCTTTGTGCGACTAATGGTCCCTCTTCGACCGGGATATCTCTTCAAATATTTGACTCGGACGACGCTCCCGGTCGTCCACAACGTCATGGCCACCATGAAATCACGGCGATAAGTTAAGCTAATCCCGGTTAACAATCCTCATCGTATCGAGAGCGATTACCAATTCTTCGTCCGTCGGCAAAGCCATGACTTTTATCTTAGAGGAATCACTGCTGATAATTTTTTCTTTATCTTGTGAATTATTTCTTCCCTCGTCGATTTGAATTCCCAAGAACTCTAATCCTGTGCAGCTCGCGGCGCGCACGTCGGGACTATTCTCGCCAATGCCTCCTGTAAAGACTACGGCATCAAGTCCACCCATGGCGGCAATGTAAGAACCGACGTATTTTTTTATCCGATATGTAAATACCTGAAATGCAAGTTCCGCCTGCTTGTTCCCGTTCTTCCTTTCGGAAATAATCTCGCGCATGTCACTTGTCAATCCGGAAATCCCCAGCAATCCGCTGTGCTTATTGAGAAGCGTGTTGGCCTCCGCAAGCGATAGCCCTTCCCGTCCAACGATGTGCAGGATTATAGAAGGGTCAAGGTCTCCGCTGCGCGTTCCCATCAGAAGCCCTTCAAGCGGTGTGAATCCCATCGATGTATCGACTGAAACACCTTTATCTACTGCTGCCATGCTGCAACCGTTACCAAGGTGCGCCGTGATAATTTTCAACTTCTCGATCGGTTTGCCAAGTATATCCGCGGCACGCTGCGAGACGTAGTAGTGCGATGTTCCATGAAAACCGTAACGTCGGATTTTGTATCGGCGGTAAAGGAGATACGGGATGCCGTACAAGAACGCGTACGGCGGCATTCCCTGATGAAATGCCGTATCGAAAACTGCAACTTGAGGAGTGCCGGGCAAATGTTTGAGGACCGCCTGAATGCCTCGAAGGTTATGAGGATTGTGCAGCGGTGCAAGCTCGATGTTCTCGCGAATATCATCAATCACTTTTTCATCGATGAGCACGCTTTTTGAAAAACTTTCACCACCGTGTACCACCCTATGTCCAACCGCATCGATCTCAGATTTATCTTTGATGACTCCGTGATTCTGGCTGAGAAGAACCGCCAAGACGTACTCAATAGCAGTTTGATGGTCGAGCACCTCGGCGCTGATTTTCACTTTGTCCCCATCATAACGCTCATGAGTCACAACGGAGTCGCTCATCCCGATCCGGTCGATGATTCCTTTCGCCAGCACTGAGCGATCATTGGGATTTATGAATTGATATTTTACCGATGAACTTCCTGAATTTAGAACGAGAATTTTCATTTCAATCTTCTCTTTTTATCAAGGTGGAAATTTAATCTTTGCGCCCCTTGTGGTTAAAGATCCTTTTGGCAGCGATTCTGTTTTTAGGTTTGATTTTCCAACTTTTTCCCCGACTCATCGTATTTGAAGAACCCTTCACCGGTTTTCTTTCCAAGACGGCCTTCGCGGACTTTACGTCTTAGAATTGCGCTCGCACGATATTGCGGACTTCCGAGTTCATGGTACAGCGTATCCAGCCAGGTTAAGACTTCGTCCAGCCCCATGGAATCCGCCATCTCAAGAGGTCCGACATTCAACCCGTAACCCAACTTGATAGCCGTATCGATTCCTTCTGCCGTGGCAATTCCTTCAAGTAAGACCTGCATCGCCTCGTTTAACATCGGTAAAATCACCCTCGTTGTAACGAAGCCAGGATACTCAAAGACCTCAACAACAGTCTTACCGAGATCCTCTGCAAATTTCTTCGTCTTCTTAAAAGTGTCATCGCTTGTCTTTAATGCACGGATAATTTCGACGAGCGGGACTCGCGAGACCGGATTTAAGAAGTGCATCCCGATAATCTTATCCGGACGCGAGGTCGCATCAGCAAGCTTTGTGAGACTAAGAGTTGCAGTGTTTGAAATGAAAATTGTTTCGGCGGGGCAGATCTTATCGAGATCTCTAAATATCCCTTTCTTAGATAAAAACTCTTCTTCGACAGCCTCAATGACGAGATCGCAATCGGCCACATCGGTGAGATCTGTGGAGAGTTTTGTTCGCGAGAGAATGGATCTCTTTTCACTCTTAGTGAGCGCCCAACGTTCAATTTCCACGTCCAGCATCTCAGAGAGTTTCTGCCGGCATTTTTCGGCGGTTTCTTCATCACGTTCAATTATGAGAACATCTATGCCCGCAACAGCAGCGCATTCCGCGATTCCTCTTCCCATAAGTCCGCCGCCGACGATTGCTACATATCCAGCCCGTTCAGAGTTGGATTTGTCATGTTTAATATTGAATATTTCTGTGAATGACTCTTCTTGTGCCATAATGCATTTTTGATTGTAGCTGGTATTCTAAAAGTTATGGCATATGCCAGTGCCAATCAAGGAACTGTGATCATCTATACCTTTGCGTATGAAGACCTTTCAGGCTTGTCATAGAAAGTTCTACCGAGTTTATGGTCTTAGCAAACGGAAGGCTGATTTCCCATTTGTGCCCTCGCCGCAAGAATGAATTTTCGAACTCTCGCATTTTCCTGATTCATCTCGACCACTTTTGTAAGTGTCGTGACAGAATCGGAAAACTTGCCGAGCTTGAATTGTATTAATCCAAACAGTTCCAGACCCTGCGGATCGTTGTATCCCAAATCAAACGCTTTACGGAATGCCGACTCGGCTCCTTCAAAATCTCCGATCTTCATTCTGCAATTTGCTAAGCTTGAAAGTGAGACGGCGTCATGCGATGAAATCTTATTAAGCAATCTTGCGGCTTCATGAAAATTTTCCATATCGATATGTGCTGAAGACACTATCCTCAAGTACCAATTTTCATTTCCATAAGTCTCAAATTTCCTCGATGCTCCGATCAATTCATCGCGCATTCCATTCTTCGCCAAAAACTGAAAATATCTCGCAACATTCTCGGGTTTCCCATTTTCCTCGGCTGCACGAACCAGATAACTCCTGGCAGTTTCCAAGTCTCCAGATAGAGAAGCAGCAACTCCTATCTTCGAATAGAGAACATCCACATCGAAGACCGGCTCGATCGCCGTTGAGACTTTTCCCCTGAGGACGCCTGAACGATACCGATCGAGCGCCTTCAGGTAAATTTCCGCCGCCTCATGATGCTTTCCAATATTCAGATAGATATCGCCCTTCATTATCAGCCCGAAAGACTGAGAGGGGGCACTCTCAAGGGATCTTTCACATGCAACCAAAGCCCCTTCCGCATCTCCGAGCTTGAACTTATTTTCAGCGATGATACCTAAGATTGAAGCTTCGACCGGCTTCCCGAACCCTCCGGCAGCGAGTGCCTCGTATAAATGCGCAATCCCTTTTTCGGTTTCACCCAAGACTATTTCGGTCTGACCCAGTTGATATAGCGCATAGCCATAGTTTTCTCGATTTTCAACTTGCGAAAGAAGCAGAACGTAATTTCGCTTGGCCTTCTCACGAATCACTTCGTCATCCTGCGCATAGCCGAGATGAGTTACCACGATATCTGTCTGGACAATCCTTGCGCGCGCCGCAATGAGCGAGTTGTTGATCTGCTCATGCACCTTTCCCTTGAATGCGACTCCTTTCAATTTCCTGAACAGGCGCGGATAAGAGACGAGATGATATTGTGACCCGCTCTTGGTTCCAATCTTGCTTTTCAAGTTCAGCAGAAACGCATCTGCCTTGCCAACAGAAATCAGTTTTCGAATTTTATCATGATAAGATTTATCGATCCTCTCGTCAGCATCAAGATAGAGGACCCAATCGCCTTTTGTTCTCCTCAAAGATTCATTCCTCGCAAACGAGAAATCATCCTGCCACTCCAAATCAAAAATCTTCGCGCCAAAGCTTCGGGCAATCTCTTTTGTGCCGTCGGTCGAGCCGGTATCAACGATTACCATCTCATCAACAAGATTTTTCACGCTTTCTAGGCAATCAGGTAAAAATCTCTCCTCGTTCTTAACTATCATCGATAAAGAAAGTTTCATTGCTTGTCTTCAGACGGCTTTGCGCTTATAGCATCGATAACTTTCTTTCGAAACGAGACCTGCTCCACCGGTTTTACTAAGAAATCGTTGGCTCCATATTCGACCGCTTTCTTTACGTTTGAAGAATCACCGTAGGCAGTCATGATTATTACCGGTGTATCTTTGTTCACAGTTCCCTGACGAACCCGCCGCAGCACCTCAAGTCCATCCATCTCGGGCATCATGATGTCCAATAGTATCAAATCAAATTTCGAATTACTTGCGAGCATGAAAGCCTCGGCGCCATCTGCTGCATTGGAAATATCGAACCCAATTTGTTTCAAGTGAAACTCAACAAGTTTCCGGATCATGGGCACGTCGTCGGCAACCAAAGCTTTCATTTCTGCAGCTTATTCTTCAAGATGAACAAAATTTCTTCCGCCTCTCTCCAGTTGACGGGGGAAGCATGGACCGTCTCGTTCAGCTTGAGGGCCAACGTTGCTGCCTCACCGTGTCCGAAAGATCCCCCAGTGCCTCGGATGCTATGTGTAATCAGCCGAATCGTATCGATATTTCTGTCTCGGACCGCCTGCTCTAGCTGCGCAACCAAATCCGAATAATACTTCAAGAACTCTTCGACCATCCCGCGGACAAAATCATTATACTCGTCTTCTTTTACTCCAAAAGGATTTTCCGTGGCTTTGGGATCGCGCGGAATCACAGATTGAACGAACTTCTCTCCAAAGACTTGTCTGAGTTTTTCAAAAAAAATCTCTTCTGTCAACGGCTTCGTAATGACGGCAGCGGCACCGAGTTTTCCTGCTGAAACGACATTTATCCGGTCGGAGTATGCGGTCATTACTACGACGGGAATATTTCTCGTCAACTCATTGGATTTGATGACCTGGAGCGTCTTGAAGCCGTCGAGACGCGGCATCATGATATCAAGGAATATAATATCCGGTTTCGAGGAAAGGGCAAGCTTCAAGCCTTCGTATCCGTCGGACGCGGCATGAAAATTAAACTTCAGGCGCTTGAAGAACTCCTCTGCATACCGTTGTACCATTTTGTCGTCATCGATGACGAGAACGGTTTTTCGCTCTGGCTCAGCCATTTTTTCTTCCAGAAGAAATTACTCGAACTTTATCCGAGCCTTTAGTTTTATCCTTGAATAGAACATGCTTGAGAGTCTTTAGCTTTTCTTTGTCGAATCCGGAGGACGCGGCCTTGTTTTCAGCAGCTATCTTCTCGTAAACCTCTTCGCGATGAACGGGTACTTCTTTCGGAGCTTCAATCCCTAACTTTACACTATTACCGTCGATCGAGACGACTACAACCTTGACTTGATCACCAATCTTGATGACTTCCCCTAACTTCCTTGTCAATACTAACATATTTCCCTTCCATGGTCAGTTTATGATATGCTTGGTCGAATACTTATCTGAGTTTATTACTATTTGCTTGCCAGTTCTTTCAGCATTATTCAAGATGACAGGCGCTTTCAAGTTAACCGTCATTGGCTCAGGATCGCGGCTCAACGTAACGACTATAAAAATCGATGACGATTTTAATTCATCTGACGACATTTCTTTGGTCAACTCCGGAGCAACTCGCCCAATTTCCAGAATTGGAAATCCGATATTCGGCTCCTCGACGGAAAGCAGCCATCTCAACGGATCAGTATCTTTGTCGGTGATCACAACAAACCTGCGAAGTTCTTCAAATCCTGGCAAACCATTTGGAAAATGATAAACAATCGCCTCATCAAATTCCAGTTCGCCAAACAGTCTTGTGTTCAACTTCACCTTCATTTCAGTTTTCTCCTCAATCCTTTGTTGTGCTGTTGAGTATGACAATGTCCACTCTCCTATTCTCTGCTTTGTGTAATGGTGTATCGTTCGGGACAAGGGGCCGGTTTTCACCGTAACCGGTTATCGCTACCTTTTCGGGTCTCATACGATAGTTCTGCAAAAGATAATAACCTACGCTCAGGGCGCGCGCGACCGACAGATGCCAGTTTGACGGAAATTGCAGCGTGTGAATCGGTGTGTTATCGGTATGTCCTTCGATATGAATGCGATTCGGAATCGATTCCAGCAAGAAGCCAAGCGTGTCAAGAACCGGGTACGCACTGCCATGTATCTCTGAACTTCCCTCATCGAACATAAACTTTTCGAGAAAATGCACCGTCACTCCGCGCTCGTCGTGCGTAACCATAGCTCCGCCGGCCTTCAGCGCTTCGCCGACTGCCGCTTTGACTTTCTTTTCCAACTGGACCGACTCCTTCTCGGGAGAAACTGCCGTTGTATTGTCCATCACGCCTTTTTCGCCTGGAAGGCTTCCTGTCGCGGAAGGTCCACCGCCAAACAAATTCACGAACGCGGAAACAACTTCTTTATACTTTGCAGTGTCAATTTGCGAGCTTGCATAAAGTATCACAAACAGTCCAAGAAGAAGCGTAATCAAATCCGAGTAGGTGAGGAGCCACCTCTCAAGATTGTCGTGCTCGCCTTCGGCTTTTCTCTTCATCAGATTTCACCTTGCTCGCTGCTCGGCAGCATCGCTCTCAATTTTGCTCTGACTATTGCCGGGATTTCTCCCGCCTGAAGAGAGAGCACACCTTCCAATGTCACTTCCATTATCAGATTTTCCTCGCTGTTGATCGTCTTCAACTTGTCGGCAATAGGAAGCCATATGACATTCGCCATGAAGATTCCCCACAGCGTCGCGATGAATGCAGTTGCGATATGATGGATCAAATCATTAGGATCACCGCCGGCATTTGCAAGAGTAACGATCAGTCCCATGACAGTTCCGATGATTCCCATCGTCGGGGAGTAACCGCCCATCTTCTGAAACACTTGTGCATTAGAAACGTGTCTCTCGTTTAAAAAGCCCATTTCGGCTTCGGCCACCGACCGCATCGTCTGCGGATCGGTTCCGTCGATTGCAAACCGGAGCATCTTCTTCAGAAATGTTTGCTGAATGTTATTCAACTCTTTCTCGAGGGCAAGCAGCCCGTCTTTCCTGGCAATCGTCGCATACCTTACGATCAACTCGATGATTTTTTCTACATCATGCTTTGCCGGCATGAACGCGATGAGAGCGAACTTCCATATTTTTGAAAATTGCTTGAACGATGTTCCGATCATCACTGTCGCAAATGTACCACCAAACACAATGGTCATCGCGGGGATCATGATAAGTGCGCCGATTTTCCCTCCTTCCATCAAGAAGGAGCCAAAAATCGCAATAATACCAAACGCGAGTCCGGCGACGGTACCTATTTCTATTGTCTTTTTCATCTTTTATGTAAGATAATTTGCAAGTGAGAGTTGGACTACGCTTGCTCCCGTCTGCAGTGCCGCTTGAAGTGCTGTTTGCTGCTCTTCCAATTTTATCGTTGCAGCTGCAACATCGGTGTCTCCTAAGTTCGATTGGGTTGTTTGTATAGATTGAGTTTGTGAATTCAACTGAGTCTGCATCAGCGAAAAGCGGTTAATCATCGCACCAGCCTTGGCATTCGTGTTTATCAGCGAATCGAGATCATTGTCCACAGTTTGAATATCCGCCTGTGTCGGGGCCGCGCCAGTGTTTAGCTCGTCACGAATTGCAATCAAATCGGAAAACATCTGGCCGCCGTTAAAAGCTTCTTGTCCGGTAATGTTATACTGGTCGCTAATTTGAAAACCCACATCTAATTTCAAGGCACCACCGACACCATTCGGATTTGTTGTGACTGCGGTACGATCTGCATTCATGTAGAAAGGCTGAGACGTCGTTTGTGTCCCGCCAAAAATGTATTTGCCTCCGAATTGTGAATTGGCAAGATCAAGAAGCTGGTTGATATCCTGGTCAAGCTGGGTTCCATAGTTTTGTAAGTCCTGCGGATTCGAATCGTTTGCGGCCGAAAGGACCATGGTCTTTATGTTAGTCATGAGATTTACCGCGCTGCCAAGAGAACTGCTCTGCTGTGTAAGAAACCCAGATGCATATTGCACGTTTTGTGTGTAAGCATTATTCTGGTTAACCTGATTTTGAAGCATCATTAGTCTCTCATCAAGCACCGGATCGTCTGAAGGTGTGTTTACAACTTTGCCAGTAGAAATTTGTTCCTGCAATTTGTCAATTGACTGTCTGCTTTGCCCAATCGAGTAAAGCAAATCATTTACGACCTGCGTTTCATTAATGTTCATTTTACGTCACCATCCCGATTATCGTTTGGTACATTTCATCTGTCGTCGTTACGATTTTTGCAGCGGCTTCGAATGAATGTTGATATTGAATCATGTTCGTAAGCTCTTGGTCTAGCGACACGCCGGAAATCGAATTTTGAAATGCCGTCATTTGATTCTGCGAAATCTGGAGCGTCTGAACGCTGTCGCTGGCCTGCTGAGATGCAATCCCAACTTGTCCGACAAGTCCCTGGTATGCAGTCACAATCGATTCGCCGTTGCTCGTCACCGGTGAATTCAAGACATTCGCAATTGCCGTAGCATTTCCGCCGTCTCCAGGATCTCCTGAAGAAGAAGCCGCGATGTTGTTCAAGTTCGAAACGATATCCGATGAAACGGCTATGCTTCCTGCAGAATTCCCGGTGAAGAAATTCATTCCGGTTTGTGCGGGACTACCATTTGTGGAAAGAGTATAACCCGCTGAATGAAAAGCGTTCACAGTTTGGACAAGAGTATTAGCAATGTTGTCGAGCTGATTTGCGAATGAAGAAATGTTTCCGTTGTATGAACTCAGAAGCCCGGACAATTCTCCCGAAGAAACTGTCGCGGACTGCGAAGAATCGGAGCGTCCGACCGTGATACCACTTGACGTTTGCGTAGCTTTAAAGGTGTATGCAGTGCCGGCGGCGACAATGACCGTGCCACCAGCGGTCACGTTTGTAACTCCAGTTGGATCAGTTGTCACCTTCACATTGACAAGGCTGCTCAATTGTGAGATAGAATTATTCAACTCGTCCTGCAAATCGGGAGATGCTTTCGATACGCCGCCGCTTGCAAGTATTTTGCCGTTAATGTCAGCGATCGTCGCGGAAAGCTGGTTTATTTTTCCTACATCCGAATTTACTTCCTGTCCAACCTGATACTCGATATTCTGGAGCTCATTATTCATAACATTAAACGTGGTTGCCACCTGTTGACCCGCTTGCATGACGGTTTGTCTGACTCCGGAATCTTCGGGGTTTTGCGCAAGCGATTGAAATGCACTGAACAACGCATCTAATTGATCAGACAATCCATCGCCTGAGCTATCATCAAATATGCTCTCGACGTTTGACATGTTCTGCTGTTCAATTGTCGCCTGGCTGAGATCAGAATTCAAGTTTGTCACCTGCTGATCAACGAACGCATCCCTGGCACTCTCGATAGATTCGACCTGAACACCTGAGCCAAGAAAACCATAAGTCGTTTGTATTGGCGTTGCGGCTTCAGTGACCACTTCCTGTTTAGTGTAGCCGTCGGTATTTGCATTCGCGATGTTGTGGCTGGTCGTATCTAACTCAGCCTGTGATGTCATCAACGCTTCGCGAGCAATGTTCAATAATCCCGAAATGCCGCTCATTTTTTCCTGCGAACTTTTATATGAAGTGATATTTGATAAGGAAATTCGAATTCCCAAATACCATAAATTTTAAACCTGCGCTCCCTTTGTGACTCCTAAACATTTTAATTTTGATGTCGTCCCGTCGAATCATCTCTATGTCGGGATGCCGTAAAACGGCATTTCCAATTTTCGAATTAGAATTCGGAATTTTCTCACACCTACGCTTTGCGATCGACCAATTTTCGTTTCCCACCACCAGTCAATATGTTGATGTTTTGTCTTATGAAAGCAATGGAATGTCTGAGCAAAGCCTTACTAATGCCATTCAATGAAATGACGCGCGCCAATGATTTTTTCAAACTTGAGTGAAGAGGCATAAAAACTTTCGTTTCATCCTCCCCCAGTTTCTTTGCGAGCATGAATTTGTCGTTCAAATCCTTTCCCGATAAAGCCAATTCCTTCAGGACTTTTGCTCTCTCTCTTTCGACGGTTTGAATGTGCTTGAGCTCTTCTAATTCTTCAACCAAGATTTCCTGGACCTTTTGAGTATTCAATTTGGAGAGTGCTTCAAGCTTCGCATTCAAGATGGCGGCCATCTTGTCGAACTCCGCAATCTCACGCTCCGTGAATTCCATCAAACTTTTCTTGTTATTGTCCATCACCATTTAACCACCCGCCGTTTTCGATAATGTGCATTATGGCTCCTTGCCCTCGCCTATCTGATTCGACGATGGATTTTCTGCTTCAAACATTTGAAGATAGCTCTTTACTCTCTTTACATAATTCTGGGTTTCATTGAAGGGGGGAATTCCGCCGTATTGCTCAACGGCGCCGGGACCCGCATTGTACGAAGCTAAAGCCATATCGATGTTGCCAGAGAATTTCTCGACTAAGTTCTTCAAGTATTTTGTTCCACCCATGATGTTGTCGTGCGGGTCAAAGACATTGTTCACTCCGACTTCTTTAGCCGTCGTATCGACAAGCTGCATCAGACCTTTGGCATTCTTCGACGACAACGAATCCGCTTGTCCACCGGATTCTGCTGCGATCACCGCTTTTATCAAATTTGGCTCAATGTCATACGTGCCTGACGCTTCATTTATTATATCGGAGTATTTGCCCACATTCTCCAATATCGAGCCGGAACTGTACGCGTTGATTTTCTGAAGAACCTTCTGCTGAATACGATCGCTGGAAAGTATATTTCCTAAAAGGCTGGAAGCCGCATCGGGTCCACCGGTCAATCCAGAGTCCATGTTCTCGCCAGTGAGCTGCTTATATAGAATATTTCCGATCCCAAGATTGGAGTTATCCGTCATGTACTTAGCCAACTCGGTATTGAAAAGTCCGTTCATAATATCTTTGCCGTAACCCTGCCCATCATCATCCTGCCCATCAATTTTTTCCGTTTCCTGCATGGACTTCAGCATGTATTGCGTGAAAACTGCTTCGAAGTCTTTTGCAGCAGCTTTGAGCTTTGTCTTCTGCTGCTCAGTAAGCTGGAGGTGAACAGGTGAAATATTTGATTGGACTTTATCCACGTTATTCGGTCTTGATATTAATAGTTTGAAATTCTATCCATGTGCAACGATGCTCCATTTCCATCTTACATTATGACCAATTCAGCCTTCAGCGCACCAGCGGCCTTCAGAGCCTGGAAGATTGCGATAATATCACGCGGCTTGACCTTGAGCGAGTTCAATGCAGAAGCTATGTCCTGGACGGTGGCAGCACCGTTTATCGCCACCATCGAGTTTTCTTCCTGATCGACTTGAGCAGTGGCCTGTTGGGCAACAACGGTCTGTCCTTGTGAGAACGGGGCGGGCTGCGAGATCACTGGGGACACTTGAATCTCTATGTTTAGATTACCGTGAGATATTGCTACCGGCAGCACCGAAACATTTTGTCCTACAACCACAGTGCCTGTCCTTTCGTTGATTACAACGCGTGCCATGACATCCGGGACTACTTGAAGTGACTCAATCTGGGCAATGAACTGTACCACTTTTTCTTTCGACTGAAAAGGCTGCGGCACCAGAACATTGATTGTGCCACCGTCGACCGCATCGGCAATTTTTGAGCCAGTGCTTTGATTGATCGCGTCCGCAACACGATTTGCAGTCGTGAAGTCTTCCTGAGACAGAACAAGAGACAACAACCAGTTCGCGACAAACTCAATCGGCGGCGACTGCTGGACAAGTCCACCATTGGGAATCCTTCCTGTCGTTGTGAAATTCCTTTGCACCATCGTGCCTGCCGCGCGAATGTCGAAGCCACCAACTGCAAGCGGACCTTGGGCAATGGCATAAGTTTTTCCATCCTGACCTATAAGATTGGTCAGAAGAAGGGCACCGCCTTGCAGGCTCGTCGCATCACCCATCGAAGAAACTGTCACATCAACAGAAGCTCCGTCGCTCGAAAACGCCGGTATCGACGAGACCACCATGACAGCTGCCACATTCCTCATCCGGATTTGTGATTGGGGTACGGTTATTCCGAACCTTTTCAACATGCTTGCAACCGATTGCTCCGTGAAAATTGAAATCTGCGAGTCGCCAGTCCCGTTTAATCCGACGACGAGTCCGTAACCGATCACCTGATAATCATTAACGCCTTTCACATACGCGATGTCCTTTATCCGGGTCGCATAAGCTAACGACGCAAGCAGCAAAACAAACAGAAAAATCTTTTTCATAGAATGCCTCAAAAGAGCCAATGGAATAATTTCGTTATCCAACCGGGACTTTGTGCGCGGTCAATTGAGCCAGAACCCTCAAAGATTATTTTTGCATCGGAAATGTACGACGACGATATCGTATTGTCCGGCTGAATGTCGGAGGGACGAATCACTCCGCTAAGCTTTATGATCTGATCTTGACCGTTCACGGAAATCAGCCTGCTTCCTTCAATTTCGAGATTGCCATACTCATCAACCTTAGTGACACGCGCACTGATGACTGCTTGAACACTTCCGGCCTCACTTGTCGAGCCGCTTCCTTTGAATTCGTTATCTGTACCAACCTGTAAACCACCAGATGGAAGATTCTTGGTCCCATAGCTGACTTGTCCGGTTCCGCTGATTGTGCTTTGTTTGCTTGTGTTTGTGGATGCATCTTTGGAAGCGGAATTTTGTTCCGTCACGATCACGGTTACAGCGTCTCCAACTTTTGAAGCCTTATAGTCAGCAAACAGAGAATTATTCGGATTCAGCATCACTTGTCCAAAAGCGATCTCAGAAAAAAGAACTAATGCAAAAAATGTTTTCATCGTCTCAACTCCTCTATAAAGGAAGCACAAAGCTGCAGAGGAACTGAGGCGCAAGAAAATATTATCCGCAATTAAGTTGTGCTGCTTTGTGCCTTTGTAACTCAGTTCCATCGTGTCTGTCTTCATCTTCAATTCTCCAAAATGACTTCGCCTTTGCCTGTAACTCTCGCGCGAAGGTTGTCTCTGTACTCGTTCACAACATTAATCACTTCATTCAACTTGCCATCCTGCATTGCGCTTCCCTGCTCGCGGACGACCACGTTCTTGGTTCGGACGACGATCATTACATCGTCGCCTCGTTTCACAATCGCTTCATCATCGAACATGTCGAAGGTCAACGCCTTCCCACTTTGTATCCATCGTGAAGTCCATTTGCCTTTCAGTTGACCCAAGTCGGTGATTGGATTTGGCAAGTCTGTCGATTCTGTTTTCACCATGCTTACTTGATCGGATCCAATTCTACAATGAGGTTGAATAGTCTGAACTGCAACGAGCACATTTTGAAAAGTTCTGATCTTCGCCGTCACCGGAATTGTCTCGCTGCCGTTGGCGTTCCGTGCATGGTGGATCTTCACCAAGAATGTCACCAAGCCTCTCATGCTGACAGAATTTGCGGAAGATACACTGACGCTGTCATCCTTTGCAGAGATAGAATAACTCTGCCTCAGGTCTTTGAATTCGATTATGGCTTCGATGGATCGTGGAACGGATCTCTTAATGTAATTTTCTACGGCTGATTTCACAGATTCGCCGGTGATCGTTTGTGCCGATGATGAAGCCGGAACAAGGCACAGAAATGCGAAGCCACTGAGACATAAAGCGAAAACAATATAAAAGTCAGCTGGACTGTGCCACTTTGCACCCTTTTTCCTTTGCGCATTCGTTACTCTGTTGCATTGTGCCTTCGTGAACATCTTATTGACCTTTAAGATTATTCGCCAGTTGCATCATGCTGTCGGCAGTCTGAATTGCTTTCGAGTTCAACTCGTAGGCTCGTTCCGCCTGTATCATGTTGACCATTTCGGTAACCACTGAAACGTTCGAAGACTCAAGATAGCCTTGCTGAATGGTGCCAAATCCGGTCGAGCCAGCATTTCCAAGTATTGGCGTCCCGGAGGCAACGGTTTCTTGGTATAAGTCGCTGCCAACAGCATGCAAGCCTACTGGGTTTATGAACTTAGCAAGCTGAAGTTGACCTAAAGTCACTGGATTTGTCTGACCAGAAACGGTCGCCTGAATAGTTCCATCACTCCCGACTGTCAAACTTGTTGTGTCTTGGGGAATCGTGAGACCGGGTTCGACTATATAGCCATTGGATGTCACCAGATTTCCATCACTCGAAATTTTGAAAGAACCGTCACGTGTGTATGAGTCCGTTCCATCAGGCATTCTGATTTTGAAAAAGCCATCACCTTGTACAGCAAAGTCGAGCTGACTTTGCGTCTGCGTCAATCCTCCCTGGCTGAAGTCTCTCGTAGTGGATGATGGCACAGTTCCATCTCCGACTTGAAGCTCGGCTGGCGGGGTGCCGCCTTGCTGATCCGGCATGCCCGTGGCACGAAGGGTCTCGTACATCAGATCCTGGAATTCGATCCTTGTGTCTTTGAACGCTGTCGTGTTTACGTTGGCAAGATTATTCGCTATTGTATCGACATTGAGCTGTTGGGCATACATTCCGCTTGCCGCCGTTTTCAACGCTCTTTCCATGTTTCCCTCCGTTTTAAGATTTTCATTCTTCTAATCAACAACCTTAGATATGTTTTCGCCAGGACACCGATAAAACTAGTCGACTCACCTTCGACAGATAATTTCCCCTGCGTCAATTCGCAGCGAATTTTTCCATCGATACTGTGAATAGAAACGAGGGTCATACCTGTCCGACCTGATTTGCCTGACCGAGAGTCGTATCCTGACTTTGAATTGCTTTTTGTCCCGCTTCGAAGTTTGTCTGAAGCTGAATCATTGCAACCATCTCATCGATCGGGTTAACGTTTGAGCCTTCGAGAAATCCCTGCTTGACACTGAATGCAGACGGCTCAACCTGATTTAAAACGGTTTCACTTTTGAAAGTATAAAGGTTTTGTCCGGCTTTTGAAAGCTCACTCAAATTGTCCGGAGACAAGACTTGAATCTGGCCGTAGACTTTATCGCCGGCTTTCACGACGCCGTTCTGTTCTATCACAAGCTGGTTCTTCTGCAAATTCTGAATATCATCTATCCTGATAGAGCCGCCGGTGCCCAAGACAGGATCGCCGTTCCTTGTAACCATGGTGCCGTCGGTGGAAATGTTGAACGAACCATCTCTCGTAAGCTTTATTCCCTCCGCGGTCTGGACCGCGAAGAAACCCTGGCCGTCAATTGCCACATCCAGCGGATTGCTAGTCTGCTGAAGAGTGCCTTGCGAGAAATCCGTAGCGGTCTGTTCGCTGACATCTTTCTCATCGGGAGTAGCAGTTCCATTGCGAAATAGTGTACGTGCGGAGATCAACTCGTCTGCAAATGCGTCGTCTCTTTTAAAACCAGTCGTATTTACATTCGCCAAGTTGTTCGCGATAACCTCAAGCTTCTTCTGAAGCGGCAGCAGCCCGAGTGCGCTCGTGTGAATTCCATCAATCATCGTTGGCCTCCATTCGCATCTGCCAATCTTCTTGAATTGGCGATCTTGCTTCTCTTGAGTGCAAGTATCAATTCGAGTTCACCTTTTCCCATATTTAACTGGCGAGCCAGGACATTCAAATCGGAGTCTTCGGCGACGAGAGCGAACGCTTCTTTAAACTTATTCCCGTCTTGTTTCGAACTTTGTGATGCGGCAGAAATTGCAAAGTTCAGTCGCTCGGATTCCATCCCGCGAGTACGTGCCATTTCATGGATCACTGAATCTGAATCGAGTTTACCAGCCTGGTCGACGTAATAATCACCACGAGCCGTTCCAGAATCGCCTATTTTTTCCGAAGCAATCTGGTTCAGAATTCTTTCGATCTCAGACCGCGAGATGGCAGAAGGCATTTTCACTTTCATTCTTTGTTCCGCAGCAACTCTCTGTTTTTGCTCCCTTGCCGCTCGACGAACGCGCACGACAAGTGCGATGAACAACCCCGCCATAATCAAGATCAAAGCAAGCTCTATTATCACGACGAAATCAGGTATCCCCAAGACTCGCTCAACAAACCCCTGACTTGCATTAACGGAAATTGGTTGAGCCGCCTTGTTGATATCCTGAGACACCAACGCTCTTATGTTCACTGCGGATGAATCGGCTAGCAGACACATCATCATTCCAAACATTTAATTATTCTCCCTTATTATTCTTGTCATGTGCGTTACGGCTCATTATTTACTGCCACCATTCATTGATTCCACACTCTTCGATACCGGAACAAACACTGTGAACGTCGTACCACGGCCTTCGACGCTGTCGACCTTAATTTCTCCGCCAAGTTTCTTGACGATTCCCCTCGTTATCGAAAGTCCCAATCCGGTTCCTTTGCCAGGTTCCTTTGTCGTGAAAAATGGCTCGAATATTTTTGACAGATTTTCTTTCTTGATCCCCATGCCAGTATCGGAAAAGCGGACAAATATTTTTCCGTCTTTAGATTCAGTCGAGATCAGCATCTTGCCTCCGTTCTGCATTGCGTCTTTTGCATTCAACAAGATGTTAAGAAAACCTTGCTGCAAGTAGTTCTTATTTGAATTGAGAGCCGGAAGGTCGTCGGAAAATCTTAGGTCGAACTCGATTCCGCGACTCTTGAATTGATAATCCACCAATTCGATAATTTCATTGATGGCCCAATTGATATTCAACGGTTGCCGCTCGAGTTCGTCTGGCACGGTTCGTGAGAAAGAAACTAACTGCTTCGTGATTTGCGCGATCCGCTGTACCTGGTTACGAATAATTTCAATTCTATGCTCGACATCTTTTCCCTGTGAAAGAAGAGAGACATGACCGAGCAAAATTTGAAGTGGATTGTTGATTTCGTGCGCGATTCCTCCGGCGAGTTCTCCGA
This sequence comes from uncultured Bacteroidota bacterium, assembly GCA_963703215.1. Classification (GTDB taxonomy): domain Bacteria; phylum Bacteroidota; class Ignavibacteria; order Kryptoniales; family JAKASW01; genus JAKASW01. The sequence continues at coordinate 850,618 of OY969800.1, forward strand.
GCGATGCAAGCTTCGCCGTTTGAACCATCTGAGACTGAGATTTCTTCAATTCGTCCGCGGCATTTCGCAGCTTCTCAAGATTTTTGAGATTTTCCATGGCAACCGCGGCCTCGTTCGCAAGCACTCCGAGGAGAGCCAATTCGTGGTCGGAAAACGTCCTCCGGCCTTTTTCAGTTCGAATTATATAAACACCGATTGCCTGGCCTCTCAATACAAGAGGGACGACGACAAAATTTCGCTCACCTACCTCGCCCACCGAGGCGTTCAGGTCAGGAACCACTGTAGTCTTTTTCTGCTCGATGACCCAATCGAGAATTCCTTCCTCCAGCAAGTGCTGGCATCCTTTCATCATGTATTCCGTGCAGATCGGAAGAAACGGATTAATCCGCGATCTCGAATTTCCAACTTCGAAGACCATGCTTTCCTCGACCGGAATGACCTGACGGGTAAGATCAAGCAGCGAATCGAAAATCGAGACGGCATCGCTCGCGGCACTGATAGTGTTGCCAAGCCGCTGAACTGCGATGAGCTCATCAACGGACCTCTTTATCGTGCTTTCGGTATGCTCATGAAAATCGATTTTGTTTTTCAACGCCTGTATAGTGGTTTCCAGTGCATGGATGTAGCTTTCGCGAGTTTCCATGAATCGCTCCACTACTTCGGCAGCGTCCAGCTTTTTCGAAATCCGACTTTCCTGTTTGCCTGAAACTTCTGGAAGGCAAGTCTGCTCAGCAATTTCTTTTTTCATCGCCGCTCCTCAACCAAGAATTGCCACGAATCGAAACAAACGGTCCATCACAGACGGCACAAACAAAAACAAAATTCGTGTCATTCATCATCATTTGCTTCATTCGCGTTCCATCATGTTAGTCAAATTATGCTCACAAAAGTGCGCTCGAGATCTTCGCGCAGTTTCGTACCAAACGTATCGAGGAATGACTGCGTGATCTCAGCCTCGGATAAATTCAGAATCTTCAGCGCCTCCGGACTGTAGTTTTCAATTTTTTCATAGGAAAGCGCACCGATTCCCAATTTGTGACACAAGTAATCGACAAAATGGATCAGTGCCGTCAGCTGCGGGTTTCTTTCTGCCATCTCGGGTCTGTGGTGAAACTTTATCGCCTCGATAAGCTGGTCAGGAAGGTTCCATCTTTCCGCGAGCCACCCTCCGATTTCTCCGTGGGTCGCAAACAATACTCCCTGCTCCGTGTCCTCGAAAGTCGCCTTGCCCTCTGTTACCGTTTCGACGATTCGCTTGTAATCTTCATAAAAATATTGATGTGTAACGAGAATGCCGATGTCGTGAAGAAGCCCTGCAATAAAAGACTCACCACTGATTCTGTAACCAAGCTGACGAGCAAGGGTGCGCGCGGCGATGCCTGACGCAAGAGAGTGCTCCCAAAACTCTCGCGAATTAAAATACTTGTCCTGCCTTTTCTTGAACGCACTGATCAACGAAACGCTGATGAGAATCTCCTTGAGGGAATCGAAACCGAGAACCATGATGGCAAAATCGAGTGTCGAGATTTTCTTTTGAAAACCGTAGAACGGAGAATTGGCTATCTTCAGCACTTTAGCTGTCAGCACCTGATCTGCGGAAATTACCTGAGTGATTCTCGAGACGCTCGTGTTTGGATTGTCGATGAGTGATGCCACTTCAACGGCAATCGCCGGCAGGGCGGGAAGCTGAATGATATTCTGTACTTTTTCTTTTAGTATCTCGTTTTCCATTGGTCCAACCTGTTCGTTAGTATTGCACGTTCCGCCATTTGCTGAAGAACGGAGATGGCGCTCTTATAATATTCGGCGACTCTTGCCTCTTCGTAACCAAGTACCATGGCAACCTGTCTCATATCCAGACCCTCGTACAGCTTCAGCGTCAAAACGAGTCTTTCCGTTGAAGGGAGAAGTTTGATAGCATCTTTGAAAAAGTTTCGCAGAGTTTCATCAGTTGATCCAGCGGCTGGATTTCCCTTTTCATTTTCTTTGCCGCCGGATTCTTCTGCAACCAAAGCATAATCCATTACCGGAACTTTGATGCTCACCGTCAAAGATGGATCATCGTTTATGTATTTGTCCACCAGAGCTTTGAATGAAACCCCGAGCCTGTCGATCCCGACGATCTGAATCGCTGCTACGTCAAATTTGATCGGTGCGTCGGAGCAAGAGTAACCTTCGAAACAAGCAATCTGGTTTGCAACGTGGACGATTGCAGTCAACTCAGGGTTGATCTGCGCATAACCCGGACTATGATGATACCTGACCGCCTCGACAAAGTGCATGGGAAAATTCCATTTCTCGGCGAGCCATGCACCAATATCGGCATGAGACGTTCCGACTACAACTAATTCCGCCTGAGAGAGCGGCATCCCATCTTCCTCCACCAACCTCTGGATCTCCGTGAAATCTTCCGGAAAGAACCTGTAAAGGACGAGAGTTCCAATATCATGGAGGAGGGCGGCTGCATAAGCTTCACCAGGGACTCTGTTTTTCATTTCCCTTGCAATGGAGCGTGCGGCAGACGCCGTGTCGATGGCATGCTTCCAGAATTTGCGTGGATCAAAATGTTTTGAAACAGCACCTTTGAAGAGATCGATCAGCGTTAGAGACAAAACGGTTTCGCGAAGCGTCTCGAATCCAAGTGCCACTATTGCCCATTCGATCGTGGAGATCTTTTTAGCAAAGCCATAATACGGCGAGTTGGCGACCCGGAGTATCCTGGCCGAAAGCGAAGGGTCCCTGGAGACTATTCGTGAAAGCTCCGCCGCACTCGTTTCCGAATCGCTTGCGAGACGCATCACCTCAAGAGCAGTTGTCGGAAATGTGGGGAGCTCTCTTATTGTCGATAATCTGTCTGTCAATTGTCCAACCTCTATCATAGTTCAACTGCCTTTCTGAAGAGCTCCTTGACCTTGTCGATGACCTCGGAATGAATCTGCGAGACTCTAGATTCACTTATGCCGAGTGCCTTTCCAATTTCCTTGAAGGTGAGCTCTTCGTAATAGTAAAGAGTGACCACCATGCGCTCTCTTTCCGGAAGTTGCTTCAATGTTTCAACTAATTGTTCCTTCAACTCATCATCTTCAAATTGTTCCACCACCTCGCTGTCGCCGCCAATCACGTCTTCTAGAGTCATGTCATCTCCAATGCTTTTCGTAAGCGACACAGCTTCGGAATTTGCGAGGAAACCTTTGATCTTGTCGAACTCTCTGACGCTCATGTTTATGGCCTGGGCATATTGTTCACCATCGACTGTATCCATGTCGAGCTCACTTAATGATTTCCACGCCTTCTTGTACTTGTCTCGTATCGAGCGTGGAAGCCAATCGACTTTTCTTATTTCATCGAGCATGATCCCGCGGATCCGCTGCGATGCATACGTCTCGAACTTCACTCCGCGATATGGATCGAACCTGTCGATCGCTTCGCACAATCCTATGACCCCGATGCTCATAAGGTCATCGTTGTTGAAGACACAGCGTGGAGGAAGAATTATCGCCCTTGCCGCAAATCTCACGACATTCAAATAGGAAAGCACGAGCTCCTTTTTGATTGCTGCCGTTTTGCGTTTCGAATATTTTTTCCAGAGAAGGTCTGGCGTCTTAGCTTGTGTAGTCATGCCTGCATCTCAACTTTCTTCCCGGCATCCTTGACGCCGAGAGTTTTTACGCTCTCCGATCTGCCTTCCTGCAATGTCAAAAAGAACATCAAGATCATAGTCAAGATCAAAATGATGAGCGCCGTACCGAATGCTATCAAGAAGGCTCTCACGATTGCATCAACAGTTTCGAACCCTGTCGATGCGAAATAGATCACCGCCAAAAAGAATATCAGCACCGGTATTTTTATCGCTAACTTTTCCATTCTACTCTATCTGCTATGCGAAGGTTTAGAAATACTATTCATGTACGATTAGGCTCCTTTTCCATTCTATTCCATCTTATCTGAGGAATTCATGGTTGGTGTCCATATGTAAGGTGGTTCCATTTCCATCACTGTTTCTTTCCACCGAAATCAGTTCTCTGTCGAGCCAGTATTTTGTCGGCGATCAATTTGATTGAAGTCGACGCTCGTGAATCCGGAAACTCGCGCAGCAATGGTGTCTGGACGCTCACCGCCTGTTCAATAGAATCATCTGAGGGTATGAAACCGGCGTAGTCGATTTTCAAATTGAGGAAATGCTCACTGACCAGATCAAATTTTTTCTTGACCTCTTCTGCCTCCTCAGCACTCTTTGCCCTGTTGATAAGAAGCTTCAGGTCTGCGTTGAAGTTGATTCGTTTAAGAACTTTTACAAGAACGTAAGCATCCATCACCGCGGTCGGTTCGGGAGTCGAGACCACGAAGACTTCGTCCGACAATAAAGCAAGCGAAATCGACTCCTGGATGATTCCGCCAGCCGTGTCGATCACCGCGTACTGGAACACCGGCTCCATGAGTCCGACTTCTCGGAAAAGAGTTGCGGCGTCGTTCGAGCCCAATTTTTTCAGCCTGCCGTCGGACGAGCCGGCAAGTAGAAACACGTTCGGAGCTATTTCAGCCACCGCATCCTTGAGCTGCGCTGTTCCCTCAACAACCTCAAGGAGACGATGCTTCGGAGACACTCCCGCGAGAATGTCCAAGTTAGATAGGTTCACGTTTCCGTCAACCAACAAAACTCTTGCCCCGTCGCGAGCGAGCGCCATTCCAATGTTAAGAACAATATTGCTCTTTCCCACTCCGCCCTTTCCGCTCACGACAGTGACTTTATATGGCGGCTTGCCGACGGCCATTACCTTCGTCTGAGCACTGACGACTTCTCTTAATCTAACTGCTTGATCAAGCATGTGTCTCTCCAGAGAGTGCCATTCGGAGATTTTGATAAATCAGTTTGGAAAATTTCTTTGCGGATACCGGCTCAATATCGTCGGGGACATTTTGACCATTTGCAACAAAAGAGAACGGGAGTCTTGAGTCTCGCGCCAGACTCAGGATTGATCCATAGGAAACTGCTTCATCGATCTTCGTGATCAATAACCTGTTCGGTTTCAGACTTTTGAACTTTTTATAAACATCGCGGGCGACAGTCAAAGAAAAGTTCGCGCTGAGAACCAGATGGAGCTCGTTTGGATCAGCGGCATCGACAAAACGACCGAGCTCGATAATCTTGTCGGAACTCCGCTGGCTTCTGCCTACGGTGTCGATGTAAATCGTATCGAACCCTGAAAACTTTCGCAGCGCCACGATCATTTCATCCGGCGTATAGACCACCGACATTGGGATTGAAGCAATATCCGCAAATGCCTTCAGCTGGTCGATCGCGCCAATCCTGTAAGTGTCGGCAGTTATCAGGGCAACCTTCTCGCCTTTCGCTAACTTGCTGATCGATGCGAGTTTTGCAATTGTCGTGGTTTTTCCAACTCCTGTCGGACCGACAACCGCAACGACGTACCCTTTCCTGTTGAGTCGTCGAACCGGAGATTCGATAATGCGTTGAGAAATCCAATCGAACACAAACGCATCGACGACCGACTGGTTGTCCAATTCTATACCGCTGAGTTTGTGATTGCACGTCTCGACGATTTCAAGGGCAATATCTTCCTCGACTTCATTTTCTACAAGCGATATGTAAACATTCTTTAACGTCTCGGGAAGGACCGGCATTTTTGAGTGCTTGATGTGCTGCGCCAATTCGCCGAGCGCCGTTTTGACTTCATTCAATTCCTGCTTCAGGAGTTCGCCAGCCACGTTGACTGTCGTCTTGCTCGTTTCCGGAATTCCCCGCTTCACCTGTGGCGTCGGAAGTTCTATATCGCCTCTTCTCTTTTCCTCGAATTGTGTAGTAAGATTGCGAAGCCCGTTAAGAACTTCCTGGCGTGCGTTGTCCGGAACAGGTTTCGACTTGACGGGAGATTGAGGAGTCATCATGGGCGCTTCATCGAGTGCCGCGGTAAGTTCGAAATATTCGCCTCCTCCAATTCCGAGCATGCCGCCTTTAGTTAGTCTTCGGGTATTGAGCACTATCGCCTCTTCGCCAAATTCTGCCCGCATCTTGTTGGCTGCTTCTTTCGCTGTCGTTCCGAAAAATTTCTTTATCCTCATTGCGCCACTACCCTTCCGATAATGTCAATCTCGGAGCGAGCCGGAAGCTCCGTGTACGATGTGACAGAAACTTGTGAAAAATTCGTGTGGATAAGTCTGTAGAAATACAAACGAACCGTCGCAGAGCAAATTATTAGTGGATCATAGCCTAACGATTGCGCATGCTCCACGTTGCTTGAGACGCTTGCGTTGATAGCTTTGGTCACTTCCGGCGAAAGCCCGAGAGTTGTCGTGACTTCTTTCTGTGTCTGAAGCGAGTTGGAAAGAATCTGCTCCACGCCAGGATCGAGTGCGATGGCGTGAATTATTCCGGACTGATCCGCATAGAGCGCCGCGATCGTCTCAGAAAGTGCATGTCTTACGTACTCCGTGAGCACTTCCGTGTTCTTCGTGACTTTCGAATAATCCAAAAGCGACTCGATGATCGTCACGAGATCTCGGATAGGGATTCGCTCCTTCAACAGGTTTTGCAAAACTTTCTGGATCGTTCCCAATGGAAGTTGGTCAGGGTTGATTTCATCGACAAGTGCCTGGTATTCTTTCTTAAGATTATCGAGCAGAGTCTTGACTTCTTGGCGGCTCAGAATCCTGTCGGCATTTCTCTTGAGGGTTTCGCTCAAATGTGTAGAGAGAACCGCCGGAGCTTCGACAACCGTGAAACCAAGGACTTCCGCACTGTCGCGCTGCGATTTTTCGATCCACACTGCCGGCAATCCAAATGTCGGATCAGTCGTAAAAATTCCCGGCAGATCGCCCTCCTTCATGCTCGGACTCATAGACAGGAAGTGGTCCATATATAATTCGCCCGATGCCACTTGTACGCCGCGTATCCTGATGACATACTGGCTCGGCTGCAATTGCAGGTTGTCGCGCACCCTGATCGGTGGGACAATCAATCCGAGTTCAAGAGCAATCTGTTTCCTGAGATTTGTGATTCGTTGAAAAAGATCGCCGCCCGCTTCTTCATCTACCATCGAAATCAAACCGTAACCGATCTCGACTTCAATCGGGTCGACCTGCAAATACGACTCAACTTTTTCTTCTTTCTTCTGGTGGGATGCAAGCTCCGGGACTTGTGCTTTTGCCGATTCCTTCACCATCATCTGCGAACGCATATAACCGGCAGAAGTGATGATCGATGCAAGCGCAAGAAATGGAACCGTTGGAAGGCCGGGAATTATCGCGAAGAATCCAAGTGTCCCGCCAGCGATATAAAGTGCCTTAGGCCGCGACAGGAGCTGCGTTTTCAACTCCACATCAAGCTGGTTGCCGGAGGCACTTCTCGTGACGACCATACCAGCCGCCGTCGAAATAACAAGAGCCGGAATTTGTGTAACTAATCCGTCTCCGATTGTAAGAAGCGTGTACCTCGCAAGCGCCTCCTGAAGAGTCATGCCTAATTGCACCATGCCGATGATGAAGCCCCCCGCGATGTTCACAAAAATGATTATCATTCCGGCAATAGCATCACCGCGGACAAACTTGCTCGCGCCGTCCATCGCTCCGAAGAAGTCCGCCTCTCTCTGCAATCTTCCACGGCGCTGTCTCGCCTCCTGTTCATTTATAAGACCGGAATTCAAGTCGGCATCAATACTCATCTGTTTTCCCGGCATCGCATCCAGAGTAAATCTTGCCGCGACTTCCGCAATTCTTCCCGAGCCTTTTATGATGACTACAAACTGGATTGTCGCAAGGATAATGAAGATGATAACGCCAACGACGTAATTTCCCTGTACCACGAACGACCCGAAGGCATGAATCACTTCGCCAGCATACCCGCGGCTGAGAATCAATCGTGCTGATGCAACATTTAGAGATAGCCTGAAAAGGGTGAGGATGAGAAGGAGTCCCGGGAAAGACGACAACTCGAGAGGACTCGTGACGTACATCGATACCATTAGAAGGATGATGGAGAAAGTTATGTTCGCAGAGATAAGGACATCGATCATGAACGGCGGAAGTGGAACGATCATGAGAGCGAGTATCAGGATTACCAGGGCTGCAAGGAACAGGTCGGTGTTGCTCCCGACAAATTTAAATGTTTTGCTGCTCGAAATTCTTTCTACTGCTGCCGACATTTTAATTTCTTCCGAAGTTAGGTTTCACTTTTTTCATTTGATAAATGTAAGCGAGTATCTGCGCCACTGCTTTGAAAAGATCAGGCGGAATCTGCTCGTCGATCTCGACGGTCTTATACAACAACTGTGCAAGAGGCTTGTCTTCCACGATAGGAACATTGTTCGCGATTGCGACCTCTTTTATCTTCTGAGCAATGAGGTCTTTACCTTTCGCCACGACCTTTGGCGCCGCCATTTCCTTCGCCTCATATTTGATTGCAATCGCATAGTGCGTTGGGTTCGTGACCACGACGGTAGCTTTCGGGACCGCCTGCATCATTCTCCTTCGGTGTCTCTTGACCATCTCGCGCCGGATTCTCCCCTTTATCGCGGGATCGCCTTCCTGCTGTTTCAACTCCTCTTTGACTTCCTGCTTCGTCATTTTTATTTCCTGTTCAAACTTTCGCCGCTGGAAGTAATAATCGATTACAGCAAGCACCACAAAAACCGACGCGACTTTTATGGCAACGGTAAACGCGCTGTTTCCCATATAGGAGAAAATTTCAGACGGAGAACTGTCGGTGAGTCTCACTGAATTGGTAAGAAGGTTTTCGACAGTAAAATATCCGAACAAACCAACGAGCACCATTTTCGAGATGCTTTTTCCTAGTTCCATCAGCGACCGCTGCGAGAAGCCCAATTTCTTTATTCCATTCAAGGGATTGAATTTCCCAGCTTTCGGTCTGATGGGTTTCAATGTGAAGATGAAACCCGTCTGCAAAAGATTTGTCGTGACGCCGGCAATCATTATCACGAGAAGAAGCGGGCCGACGATCATAGCGAATCTCAGTGCTACGTAGAACACAAGTGCCCCAATATCTCCCCGGTTCAGCTCGCTCCCATGAGAAAGCGACAAAAACTCTTTCATGACCGCAGCTACCTGAGCGACAAACTGCCGGCCGAGCATATACATGATTATTGTGCCAACCAGGAGAACCGATGCCGTTGTGAGCTCCGCACTTTTTGCAACCCTGCCTTCGCGTTTCAAATCTTCCCGCCGCTTGGGCGTTGCAGGTTCGGTTTTTTCCTGAAAGCTCTGCTCAGCCATTAATTACTCTGCCTTTTTTGCCGTCATTAGCATCATGGTTCACTTAATTGTCCCACTTTTTTCTTTACGTGCAGTACGGCTCATTTAATTATCCTACCTTCTTCTTCCTCGTCATGTGCGATGCGGCTCATTTCACATCAACCTGATCATTTCAACTACGTCTTGTTCAAAAACCCCCAACAGCTTTCCAAGGACGAAAACGAAGAACGGAAGCGACGCTATTATCGTGCAGATTCCAATGCCTGCTTTGAGAGGCAGCCCGATGAAAAAAACATTGAGCTGAGGAACCATCCTCGAAACTATTCCCATCAAAACGTCCGTCAGAAACAACGACACGATGATGGGCGCGCCGACTTTTATTGCGGTCAAGAAGACCATGCCCGTCATGCGAATGAAAGTGTTTACAACCTCGCTACCGATCTTCAATCCGGAAACCGGCACTGCGAGATAACTCATCTTCAACGCCTGAATAAGGAAGAGGTGACCGTTCAGTATAAGGAAAATGAAGATTGCTATGATGTACTCGAACTGGCCGATTACCGGGACATCAAAACCATTCTCCCGGTCAATCACGCTGGAAATGGAAAATCCCATGACGATGCCGAAAAGATCGCCGGCATAAACAACGCCATGGAAAATTATCCCGAGAGAAAAACCGATCGCGGAGCCGACGATTGCTTCCTGGATTGCGAGCACGATCAGCGAACCTAGGTCGATCGAGACCGAAGACATCGTGGCACCCACCAATGGAAATATCGCAAACGCAAAAAAAGCCGCGGCCCAAATCTTGAGCTGGCCCGGGATTGCCTGGTTTCCGTACAACGGTGCCGTCGCAAACATGGAAACCGTTCTTATGAAGACAAGCAAAAAGATGACGAACTTTTCGGCGTAGAAATCCATTTTATCTCAGGGTTGGAATTATGTCGAAAATGTGCTTTGTAAAATCGAGGACCTTCTCCATCATGAATGGAAGAAGGATGATGCAGACAATTCCGATGGCAAGTATTTTCGGAACGAACGTCAGCGTCATTTCATTTATCGATGTCGCCGCCTGGAAAACAAATATCAGCAAGCCAACCATCACGGAGACAAGCAATGCCGGCGCAGCGACGATGAAAACCGTATAAAAAGCATCTCGTGCAATTCCTATTACAAACTCTTCTGACATTAATAATCATCCCTTCTTCTTTTCATATGCGTTACGGCTCCCTTTTTCATTTAAAACTCTGTACGAGTGACCCAACCAGCAGGTACCAGCCGTCGACTAGGACGAATAGGAGTATTTTCATGGGAAGTGAAATCATCATCGGTGGAAGCATCATCATTCCCATGGACATGAGGACGCTCGCCACAATCATGTCTATCATTATAAACGGGATGAAGATCAGGAAGCCGATTTCGAAACCGATCCGCATTTCACTTATCGCAAACGCCGGAATAATCACGTAAGTGGGCAGATCATCCGGAGTCTGAGGACGATCAAGGTTCGCAAGATGTACCATCATAGCGAGATCCTTTTCGCGCGCCTGCCTGAGCATGAAAGCCCGGATTGGCTTTACGCCGACGCTGTAGGCCGAATCGAGGGAAATCTCGTTTCTCATGTATGGTTGAAATGCTGTTTCGTTGACCTTGCTCCACGTCGGTGCCATCACAAAGAACGTCAGGAAAAGTGCGAGTCCGATAAGGAGCTGAGACGGAGGCATGGTCGCCGTTCCGAGCGCCTGTTTGAGAAAATAGAGAGCGATAATTATTCTCGGAAATGCCGTGGTCATGATCAGGATCGCCGGTGCAAGCGAAAGGATCGTCATGAAAAAAAGTATCTGGATAGTGACAGCGACATCCTGTGGCTTCGTGGCCTTGTCGACTCCAAGTGTAACCTTCGGAATAGGAATCGTCGTCTGAGCATTCAAGGAAGGAGTAGTTCCCAAAAAGCAAATCAATATCAAAACTGCAGCGATAACCTTATTCATTTCAGCGATATGCCTTTTCCCGATGGGATCCATGAGGATAGGATCTCCGCGAACCCTTTTCCGTGACGGGTCGATTCTATGGACTCAAGCTTATGAAGCACGTCGGAATCCGTTATCTCGCCGAGAGCCGCTATACTATTGTCACTGACTCCGACCAACATCACTTTGTCGAATACTTTTACCAAATAGACCGCTTTCTTTGGTTGGAGATGAAGCGAAGTCAAGACTTTTAGGTTGTCATCCACGAAATGCGGCTTGACGTAAAGATATTTTCGGACGACAACCAAAATGCCGAACATGAGGACTACGATAAGAACAAGCGTCAAAAATGATTTGATAACCAGCCAATCCATTTTATATCATCCTCATCATTTCGATTGCACCCGTTTCTCGATCTATGCTTCGCGACTTCATTCCCATTTATTTTCTTAATCCTTTCAATCTTTCAGATGGATCGACCATGCTGGTCACGCGGATCCCAAAATGTTTATCGACCACGACGACTTCACCTTCAGCCATCTTTCTGCCATTGATAAGAATATCAACCGGCTCGCTGACGAGCTTATCAAACTCAATGATCGAACCACGACCGAGCTCCATTATATCCTTGATGATCATCGTCGTCTTCCCAAGTTCTACGCTGACGTTGAGGTTAAGATCAAGCAAGAGATCGATTTTACTTTCTTTTCCACTATCGCCGCGGTGAGCTTCTACATCAGATAGATTTTCAAATCCTGGGTCCTTGACATCTTTTCCGAATGGATTCTCTTCCTTGATTGGCTTAACGATCTCGGCTGCTTTTACTGTTTCATCTGCCATCGAACAACACTCCCTTCAATCTCTTATCATGCGCATTTATACCCATTAGTTATTCTCCGACCTTTTTCTCGTTACATATATTGTTCTGCTCATCCTACTCTCCAGTTTGCTCTTCTTCAGAGGCAGTTCTTATTATCTTGACTGCTTTATGACCATCATGAATGCCAACCTTGGCAAAAAACTTTATGCGTGAACCAATCTTGACTGGCAACAAGCTGTCCTTTTTACTATTTAGGATTACCACATCACCTTTTTGAAGCTCAATCAGGTCTCGAAGGGAGATTGCGGTTTTACCGAGAACTACACTCACCGGAAGCTCGGTGGTGGAAATGTTCTTTAAAGTCGATTCTAGTCTTATCCTTTGTCCTGCCGTGTTTCCTGTCGTCCGCGCAACGTTCTGCAGATTCAACTTCTGAATGACATCCTCCAGCGAGAAAGTCGGGAAACACAGATTCATGAGGTATCCGGTATTCGCGATTTGGACATCGAACGAAACGACCAGAACAATCTCGCTCGATGGTGCAACCTGCAGGAAGTCGGCTTCGGTCTCGAACCTTTCGAGCTTGAATTTCAGATTGCTGATTGAGCGCCAGGCATTTTGGAGATCCTGCAGCGCCTTGTCAACCGCCGCCTTCACCAAACTTTTTTCAATTTCAGTTACAGCTCGCAGCTTCCGGTTCGGTTCCGCTGCACCGCCTCCAAGCAACCGCTCAACTATCGCAAAGACCAGTGTCGGAGACAACTCTAACACTCCTCTTCCCTCTGCGTTCTCCATGTTGAATACGTAGAGACAAGTGGGGCTGCCAATCGAAAGCTGGTACTCGGAATAGAATAGCTGATCGACTGAGCTGACTGAAATCGAAACTTGAGTCTGGAGTTTTGAGGCTAAATAAAAACCGAAGAGTTCTGCAAACGTTTCATGGACAGACTGCAGGATTCTTAACTGGTTCTTTGACACCCTATTTGGTCTGCGAAAATCGAAACCCTGCACATCGCGTTCTTCCTTCGGAGCGGTTTCCTTTGCCGCTTCGGCTGGTCCCTTCCCGATCCCGGCAAGTAGATTATCTATTTCCGATTGTGAAAGTACTTCAGGCATCTTCGCTCACTGGATTATGAACTTGCTGAAATAAACATTGACCACCGAGCCCGTCACTAATTCTTTATTGATCTGATCTTTTATGGAAACCTTCAAACTATCGCGCGAGCTTGTGTCATCAAGTTCCGGCAGAGTCTTACTTGTCAATATGCCAATTATCGAATCATGGATTTGTACATCCCGTTTTTCCAGCTCCTTCACCGTCTCCTCTGACGTGACCTCCAGCCCGATTGTCGTCAATAAGAATCTGAGCCCGTTGGTACCTGCAGGATTTACAATCAAATCTTTCACGACGTAGACATGATCAAAGCTTGGGTCGGTGCCTCTTTGCGGCGTTGGTTGAACGGATGCCGCTGCCTCCTGCGAGTCTGGATCACCATGTCGCAACAAGAACCCTACAAGGAAATACGCGCCGATCAGTTGGACGACCACTACTACGGCTATCATTAAAATCTTCTTGGATTTGCCGGAAGCAGGCTTCCCAGCAGTGTGCGCGGGTGCTCCGACTTGTTGAATCGTCTCTGCCATTTTTACTAAGCCTCATCTTCATATTTTAGGAATTCCATGACTCCATCCAACTCAACCGGTATGCCGACATAAACCGTGAAATCCGGAGAAATTTGAGACAATTGAGGGAGTTTCGACCATCGCAGTGGTTAATATTGAGCGAGTGGTTAATATTGTGAAGGATGGACAAACGATCTGAGCTTTGGCAAGAATTCGAAAGAAATGCAGGCAGACTATGACAGTAATGTCTTCTGATGTGAACTTGCTGATTAAAAATCAGCAGATTGTATCAGACTTTCACTCTTTCTTCTCCACTTTTGGAACACCGACTCTTCGTCTGTACTCTACTACCTTCTCGATTATTGCATCGATTTCGTCCTGAACGCGAATCCTTCGTGCAGTCGTCAGAGTGATGATAGTATCATGTGCTTTCTCGACTGTTTCTATCAACTCCGCGTTGACAATTATTTCATCTCCGTTTATTTGCGTAAGTCGAATCATGGTACACCTCATCTACCTCTCCCTTCCCTCTCCTATTTTAGGAGAGGGTTAGGGTGAGTTATGCTTTTCAGATTTTATCTTACACTATTTACCAAGTCGCTCAGCATCGAGCTGCTCGTAGTTATTACCTGAGCATTCGCCTGATAGCCGCGCTCGGCGACGATCATGTTGGACAGCTCCGTCGCGAGATCGACGTTCGACTCCTCAAGCGAGCCGCTGACAACTTGAGTGGGAATAGCCGTACCAGCTTCGCCGATGATCGCGTCTCCAGTGCTTGCGGAAACCGAGTATAGATTTCCGCCTTGTCGGATGAGACCGCCGGGATTATCAAATGCCGCAACCATCACTTCGCCAAGCGTCTTGGTTGTGCCGTTTGAAAACTCGCCAATGATTTTTCCGTTTTCGTCTATTGATTCACTGGACAGTGTCCCAAGGCCATAACCGTCTTGCTGACCGGAAACCGTCGATGACGCGCCACTCATTTGCGTCAGTCCAGAAAAGTTTCCTTGCGAGCCAACGTTCAGAGTGAGACTGATCAGGTTGGCGCTTAGGTTTGCGGCATCGCCGACCTTTCGCGGATTTATCTGGAGAGTTGTCGAGCCGTCGTCGAACGTGAAAGCGTTTAATGAACCGTCGTTATTGAAGACTGCGGTTCCTGACCCGCCGCCGCTAATTTGTGCGGGATCGCTGACCGATGCCTTCCACGTCCACGTGTTCGGACGCGTTACGTCACGCGTGAACGCAAGCGTCACGTTGTACTGATCTCCGAGCGAATCGTATATAGTTGTGGAAATATTTTGTTGAACGTCTGTTGCAGCCTGCGTTTGGCTCCAGTCTCCTGCGCTTCCACTGAATACTCCGTCGAATGCGGTTGAAGGAGTCGTGGCGTCGGTTATATCAACGTCCGTAATCGCATGCGCTGTGCCACCATCTGCGTTGATAGTCAGCGCGCCTGTGGTGGCATCTATTGTCGTTGCAGTTGAATTTGAAATACCGAATGCGGCAGTGATACTCTTTGCGAGATCGCCGTAAGTGGTCGTTCCGCCGCTGACCTGCAGCACACCTTCCGGAACGGCAGTGCCGCTTACCTGGCCGTTGATGTCGATTTTGTCCCCATCAACAACTCCCATACTTTTACCCAAGGCGTTTCTCAGGTTTGTGATAAGATCGGAAGCGGTGGCAACATGTGAGAACTCTTGAGTGGAAACCGGGTCGCCCGCTGCGTCTAAATCGGTGGGAGTTGCCGCATTCATTGCAGATTGTAATACCGGGTTCGTGCTCGTTATTTGCAATGTATGGTCTTTGACGCCGTCGGTATTTTCGAAATTGATTTTACCCGTTGTCTTATCAATCGAAGCAGTAACAGGGGAACTTGCCTGTGTCAGGCTAAAATTCATTTCGTTTACAAGATCCTGCAAGGTATGGAAATCGCCTTTCCCATTCCCGGAATCTGTGGTTACATACGTGTAAGTATAAGCCGTACCATCAACTGTCATGGTCAGGGTCGTCGAGTCGGGAACCATCCCGCTAACTATGTGATTATTTCCACCGCCGTCGTCGGCCGCCAAAAGCCCTTCCACATCAGTGCTGCCGTCGTCAATCGCATATGCCGAATTGGATTCCAGGATGGTTCCTAATGGGGTCTGAGATGAGTCTAAGTTTCCTGTCATCTGAATGTAGGTCGATGCTTTTGCAGGAGATTTCTGTCCGAAGGGAATTGTAATATTCTGCACCGCAGAACCGACAGGTAGATTACCCTGGTCGTCGGCAACTTTTCCCTGGACAATTGCTCCTGTGCCTGGATCGACTAATTGTCCCGTGCCATTAAACTGGAACGATCCGGCCCGGGTATAATATTGGCTTCCATTCAGATTTACTATGAAGAAACCTTCACCCTGCAGGGCAAGATCCGTCGGTTGGCCGGTGGTTTCAAGATTTCCCTGTGTCATGTTTGAGTCGATTGATTGGACGGTCATGCCGAGCCCAATCTGAATTGGATTTGTTCCGCCGCTTTGCGCAGAAGCACCGGTTGCGTTACGGATAACTTCGTCGAATGCTTCGCTGAAATTGACGCTGCTTGATTTAAAACCAATCGTGTCAACGTTTGCGATATTGTTTGCGATCGTGTCCATCATGGTTTGATGGTTATTTAGACCGGAAACGGCTGAGGTGAGAGAACCACTAAATGGCATTTTATAACCCTCCTAAGGTTTTTTAAGCGCTTCAGTCAGTCGGCGCTCAGAGGGGCTTCTCCGATTCTAAAGAACTCGGAGGCCAGCCCTGTGTTGTTTATGATTGTTGAGACGCCAAATTTTGCGTCTTTACTAAAACTGCACTGTCGATGTTTGTAAAAACATTTTCGTTCAAGTTATCACCGTCAACCGCCGTAACGACAGTGCGATTCTTGACGTTGACGATGTATGCAACATTCTTCATGAATACCAATGAATCCTGTGACCCTTTTTGGCTTGCCTGATCAACCGCATCGGCAAGATTTTTTACATCATTTTCAGACAACTTGATATTACGCGACTCGAGGCGAGTCTGTGCATGATGGGAAAATTTCAGGCCGTCGAGTTCGCCGCGAAGGACTTCATCGAAGGATTTTCCGCTTGGTTGATTGATCGATGGTGTTGAACGCAATCCACCGACTCCTCCAATCGGAACAAACGGAATGTTTACGCCATCAATTTCTTGTGCCATGAAATTTCTCCGACTTTTCTAATTACTGCCGCCCAGGACTTCCTGAACATCGGATAGATTGATATCCGTACCGTTAACAATCAGGACTGTGCCACTGGAGACTGTATTTCACGCCTTGAACGACACCAAGCGCATACGACGCCGATGAAACCGTATTGCCAGCAGAATCGGTAGCGCTGATGCTGAACGTATAGTTGCCGGCCTCGACTTGATTGCCGGAATCATCTTTGCCATCCCAAGCGATTGTGTTATCTCCAGAAGGTTTCGGACCGGCATCAATCGTGCGAACCACATTGCCATTAGAATCTTTAATCTGTACCTGCACATCAGCAGCATTTCCACTCAACGTGACCCCGACCGAGGGTTGTGTGGTACCATCGTAAGCGATCGTCGATGAATTGACTTTGACCTCTTTGCCGATCAATGTAGCCGCCATGGTATTGTTTATAGACTCGGTCAATACCAGATTTGCATTCGTCGAATTCTGGATGTTTGTGTTCATCGTTTGTAGCTCGCTCACCTGGCTGAACTGAGCAAGCTGCGCAGCAAGGTCAGTGCTCTGCAGAGGATTTGTCGGATCCTGATTTTGAAGCTCGGTGATTAGCATATTGAGGAAGTCGTTCTCGTCGAGTGTTTGTGCTGAAGATAATCCTGCAGAGACCGCACTGGATGAAGACTGTGCCGACGAGGTAGATTGCGTCAGTGAAGAAGAACTCGATGTCGAACCAATTTGATTTAGTATCATACTTGCTCTACTTTCTTTTTCGCGCATCTGCCATAGGGCGCATTTTATACCTTTACTTCCATCGTGTTATAGCCGAATGTGCGAACCACATCTGCGGGACCGCTTTCTATTTCCGTTGAAAACTTCTGCGGATTTTTCTTGGCAGGAGACTGCTGACGTCTTGTCTGGGACTCGCCACCGGATAGATTCACAGACAGATGCGAAAGCGAAACCCCGTTTGACTGCAGCATCTGCTTCATCTGGGGAATCGAATTCTCAAGATATACCTGTGCATCAGATGTCTTCACATTGAATTCAGCGCTGATCTTACCGTTGTCACTCGCCACTCTTAGAACGACCGAGCCGAGGGACTCAGGCTCAAGCTTGACGTTCATGACAGTTTTGTTCTCCTGGCTCATCATCTTTGCTTCGCGGATGAGTGTCTGTGCCACCTCGGAGACATCCGGCTTAGTGGAAGGAGTATCATGGCTGTTCTCAACGGCACTTGTCAGCTCTTGTCCAAATCGAGAATCGATTTTCGGATCCACTGAAACGCTCCGATAGATCTCTGCCATGTTCTGCTTTATTAAATTCGCAGAATCATAATCGGATTTCTGAGAGCCCTCCTTGCTGACCGCCGCCAATATCTTGCTCCCCGTTTTATCGGAAGCCGAAGAAGTACTACCCGACGCAGCGATATTGTGACCATCATGGACGTCGGTGAGCTTTGCAGCAACGTTGGATGAATTTGTTGCTGACTGTAATATGGAGGCGCTCTCCAGATTTCTATTTCCCGAAATAGAAGAAGACTTTCCTTCAGCGAGAATCTTGGTAGAAAGACCTGTGGATTCTTCCTGCTTTTGTGATGCCATCGCGATCTGAGATTCGCTTGCTGAAGAATCTTGGGAAGCGTCTGCCTGAAAATTTGCCTTATTCGACTTTGTACCCAAACTTGAAATGCCTGCCAAAATCTTTTCTACCTCAGCTGAATAATTCCTGTTGATAGAGCTGTTTGGAGCGCCAGATAAAAACTTTAGGAGATTTTCTTTGACAACCGGATTCTCTACTGCCCTCTTATAAAGCATGGACAAGAAATCTTTTCCAGAATCAGACGCTTTAGAAGATTCATTTGTAGGAGACAAATAAGGTTGATTTGAGCCGGGTTCAGTGGCGTCGATTGGGTTTTGCGATGCGGTTAACAATGCCGCCAAGCGCTGCTCCATTTTCGCGGCGAGAGGATGAGAACTTTCAAATGTTGATACGTTTGAATCAGCAGATTTCTTGATCGATTGCAAAGGCGATATCGGCTGCATCATGCCTAGCATCAGAGATGTCAAATTGGAATAATTTAAACCACTTCCCTGCTCCAGATTTGACGTTCCATCTTGTGCACATGAAGGTCCCGCGGATTTATTATCGTGTCCACCAGCCAAAATTGTCTTACTTGATTTTGAATCTGGAGAGTTTGCCTGGTTGACTCCTGCCCCAGGCGTGTTCCCGGCCTCAACGAAAAGGTTTTGCAACAATTCCGCGAATGGCTCATTTGAAAGAGGTGTACTGCTTGCGTTGGAACTCTGTTGAGTATTTGTCATCATAGCAGCTAACAATGAATTTTGTGGGACTTCGTTTGAAGCAGGCATTACTTGAGATTCCATATTCACTTCACCTTGCCCAAACTGGTCATCAATTTAGCGGCTCGCGTTGGATCAAGTTGACCAAGAATTTTAGCTGCCTGCTTCTTCTGAACGCTCGACAAAACAAAAATGACATCTCTATCGTCTAAGTTTCTCATTATTTTTGCGGCGGAACTGGCGTCCATTTCGTTGTAAGCGCCTGCCATGTCTTTTCGTCGCTGGCTGTTCCATGAATCCACCTGACTCTGTAGCTGTGTAATCACGATACTAGCATCGGCATTTTTCTTTTGAAGTTGAGCGAGTGAAGAACTCAATTGCTGGATCGAATCATTCTTTACGGAAATTGAATCGTTCTTTTCGGCCAGCATCGCCTTCAGAGTATTGACGGTTTCGTTTGATCCATTTGTTGAATCACTTGGTTGAGCTTGAGCGACCAGGCTGCTCGCCTCTGGCGGCAGCTTAACAGTAGGTTTCAATGTCCCGCTGCTGGATTCGGAATCAGATGCCTTGAACATCCATGGATATCTCGAAGAAAGGAAGTACATTCCGCCGGTGATGGCAGTGAACGTCATAGAGAATCCGAGGACGTAGGCAAGAGCCGTTTTCATTATTTATTCCACTCTCTTCTTCTCGCCATGTACGTTACGGTTCGTTATTAAGCGCTAATTCTTTGAGCGATCGCATCAATCAAAACCTGTTCTTTTTTCTCAAGCTCCCGCCTGCACTCTTCAAGCCGTTTTTCTTTGAGGTGTTCGATCGCTTCACGATCTTTTTTTACGTCGAGTACTTCATCGATCTTTTTAGACTCAAACTCCGTGAGGTTGTCGATTTGATTATTCTCAAGACGAATCTGCTCGGAAATCTTTTTGACGTAATCTTGATGAACGACGATGTCTGCGGCCTTGATCTTTCCATTAAGCGGCGAAGAAGAAAGAAGCCGTTCGCGCTCGTCTTCCAGGTTTTCTAGATATTCCCGTTCCTGCAAGAGGCGTCTCTTCACCTGAGCAAGCTCTCGTTGAATTTTCTTTTCCTGTATCTCCTTGACCCTTATTACCGACTGAAGCTTAAATTTGAATCTTGCCATTCTAAATCATCCTCACCATTTTGATTGTTCCCTTTTTCTAATCATGTGCCTCATCCATTGTGGTGCTTGATTATGGTTTAGTCAGTTCCATTAACTTCGTTATCGCTCCGTCTAGATCCGATCCTTCGCCCATTCCCTGCTTGAGGAATGACCTGATCGATTCAATCATCAAGACAGACTTGTCGATTTTCTGGTTGCTTCCTTTTACATAAGCTCCGATGTTGATCAGATCTTCGGCCTCACGATAAGTCGCAAGAAGATCAAGCACGTAGCTCGCTGCTTTCTGATGGATCGGAGTGGTTATGTCGGGCATTACCCGCGAAACACTTTCCAGAACATCAACCGCAGGATAATGTCCTGCGGATGCCAGCTTCCGGGAAAGAACGATATGTCCATCCAGGATTGATCGTGCCGCATCTGCAACCGGCTCATTCATGTCGTCTCCTTCGACGAGCACGGTGTACAAACCTGTTATGCTTCCGACCTTCGCGTTTCCAGCCCGCTCGAGCAATCGTGGAAGCAGCGCAAACACACTGGGCGTATAGCCTTTCGTGGTCGGCGGCTCGCCGATCGTGAGCCCGACTTCGCGCTGTGCCATGGCAACACGTGTGACGGAATCCATCATCAAAAGGACATCGAGCCCTTTGTCCCTAAAGAATTCCGCAATGGTTGTTGCAATCATGGCCGCCTTCACGCGGATAAGAGACGCCTGGTCGCTCGTCGCGATGACGAGAACACTCTTTTTCAAACCTTCTTCGCCGAGTTCCTTCTCCATAAAATCCCTGACTTCGCGTCCGCGCTCTCCGACGAGCGCAATAACATTGACGTCGGCACTCGACTTCCGAGCTATCATACCGAGAGTGACGCTCTTGCCGACTCCGCTCCCTGCGAAGATCCCAATTCTCTGTCCTTTTCCTATCGTCAGGAGCGAGTCAATGGAACGAATTCCAGTCGAGATCGGACTGGTTATTCGTTTCCGTTCCAGCGGATTCGGCGGAGAACTGTAGATTGATCGGATTTGCTCCGGCTCCACCGGTCCGCGTCCATCCATCGGTCGTCCCAGACCATCCAAAACCCGGCCCAGCAAATTCATCCCCACACCGATTGAAAAACTCTTTCCGCTCGCGACAATCTCACTTCCCGGACCGATGCTCGATAAGCTCCCAAGCACCATCGACAAAACTCTATTGCTACGAAATCCCACGACCTCGGACATACACAACTCTTCGCCGTCGCGGGATTTGATGCTGCAGACATCGCCAAGAGAAGAAGTCGGGCCGACGGACTCGATCACGAGACCGATCACTTCCGAGACGCGCCCGTTTACCTTGACCAACTCAAGTCTATCCAATGTGTCGATGTATTTATCGATTTGCTCCAAAACCTCGCTCATCATTTAGCCAATTCTATGAAAGCCTCTTCGATCAGCTCGAACTGAGTTGAAATTCTCGCATCGATATTGCCAAGTTCACTTTCGATTATACATCCGCCTCGCTCGACTTTATTATCGGCTTCGATCACAATCTCCTTCACAGAATCAGCATAGTTGTTGAGCTCGTTGCGATGTTCTCTTATATATTCTTCATCGGCAGGATTTATGTGAATCTTTACTCGCTCCACACCGATGATTTTTCTTATCGCTTCACGCGAGCGGGAAAGAACCGCGCTTTCATCGAGGCTTATCTCGCGTGCCACGATCCGTCGGGCGACCGCCAACGAGAGAGTCACTATCGCCTTGTCAAATTCCTTGTTGTAATTTTCTATCTCATTGGAAAGTTCATTTACCATCGAAGTAAAGCTTCCTGCGACCTCGTCCACCTTTTTATCATATTCGGCCTGCAACGCTTTTGTGGCTTCGGTCTTCCCGGTTTCGAACCCTTCTTCATAGGCTCTGGTGACCTCGCTTCTTGAAGAAGCTATGTTGTCATTTGACAGATCTGAACCGTGGCCATCGCCTTCTGCTATCACGTCGGAGAGCAGACCTCCAACATCCAATCCGCGCTTGTTGTCAGCTTCGATCTCTTCCAGGAAGCTCCCGTAGTCGGATATTTTCAACCTGGCTGGGACAGAATTTACTTTTATGACACTCGAACTTCTTACGCCGCGCTTTTCTTTGGACAAAGACATTTTTTAGTCCTCCTTTAAATATGTCGGAATGAAATTCCGACTGACATTATCAGACAAAGACATCTTCCGGACTCCCTCTCCCACCGATTACTATTTCCTCGTTTTCCTCTAACTGCCGAATTACTTCGATGATTCTCATCTGAGCAGCCTCCACGTCTCGAAGCCTGACAGGACCCATGAACTGGAGATCTTCTTTCACCAACTCCGATGCGCGCTCGGACATGTTTGCAAATATTTTCTGCTTCAATTTCTCATCGGCAATCTTGAGCGAAAGCGTAAGATCTTTCTTGTCAACCTCACGAAGGATTCTCTGGACGCTTCGGTCGTCGATGTACAAAACGTCCTCGAACATGAACATCAGTCTCTTGACTTCCGCTGCAGCCTGCGGGTCGCGCTGTTCAATGGAACCCATTAAGAACTTGGCTTGAACAACGCCGACCTTGTTTAGAATAGCCGCCATCAATCTTGCTCCACCGCTTGAAGTGCTATTTTCATTAATAACTTCTTCGGCGACCTGATCCACGACGCTCTCTATTTCTCCAACGAGACTGGGGGCGACTCTTCCAAGTGTGGTTATCCTGAATGCAACGTCCGCACGCAGCTCTTCCGGAAATGCTTCAAGAACATCGGCAGAAAGTTCCGAAGCGAGGTGACTCAAGATCAGCGAAATAGTTTGAGGATGTTCCTTCTGGAGAAAATTCGCCAGTTGTTTTGGCTCTGCCTTCTTCAAAATCGAAAACCCTTTTATTGTAGTCAGCTCTTTCACCTTTTCGATAATTTCGCCGGCTTTTGATGAGCCCAGCGCTTTTTCAAGAACCGAATGAGCATACTCGATTCCGCCTTTGACGATATACTCCTGCGCAAGACCGAGCTGCTGATACTCCTCCATAACTTTGTTTATTACTCCAGAGTGGATGCCCTGCATGTTGGTGATTTCTACTGTCAGCTTTTCTATCTCAGTCTGATCCAAATGTTTGAATATGTGTGCGGCACTCTCAACATCTAAGGCTATCATCAAAACTGCGGCCTTCTGTCTGCCTGTCAATTGCTCAAAAGTAAGAGACCTCGCAATTTCTCTAGACATTATTCTTCCCTCTATTATTTACCACGCCATCGCGCCTCATTATTCGCCATCGGTCAACCAAACCTTCAGCAGTTTCGCGGCATCGGTTGGTTTGTTTTGGATGTAGGTGCTGACGTCTTCTTTGACTTTTCCGGCACGCAGCACCTCCTCGGAGTATTCAGCAGCTTGAATTCTTTCCGACTGATCTGGAATGCGGCCAGCGGCTGCAGAATTCTGCAAAATAGATCTCGGCTGCGTAAGGATCGCAACTGGTTGTGATACCCCGATACCGTTTCTTCGAACCTTGCTGAAAATTGAAAGAAACACCACGACAGCTCCGATCATCGCGGCGAGAATGACCAATTTGTTTGCATAATCCTGAATCTGAAAGCCCGTCTTCGGCTTTACCTGATACACCTGGTCGCCATTCTCGAAAGGAATATTAATCAAAGATAGATCGTCGCCGCGGGTTGCGTCGAACCCTATTGCTGTCTTCACGACGTTCGTCAGACTGTGTCATCTCGTTTTCAGAACGCGGCGTGTACTTCACACTAGTCTCACCGTTCTTATCTGTCTCAGTGTATTTTCCGTTCACCATTATTGCTGCCGATAGTTTCTTTATTCCGCCCATGGTCCCGACAATTTTTTCGACGGTTTTCCCGACATCGTAATTCGTCACTGAATTTGTCCTCGTCGAATTATTCGCGGCAGTGTCGCCAGGCACAGCAGAACGTTCCTGCATCGTTTGCTCGCTCAAGACAACACTGTTGGGATCGTACTGCTCAGTAGTCTTCTCATCACGATTGAAATCGAGCTGGGCGGTTATTCTCACGATCGCATTTCCTGGTCCAAGCACGCCATCCAACATGGACTGGGCTTTGTTAGTCAGGTAAGATTCAACCTTGGTTTGAACATCGTACTGTGCCGCAGACATTGCTTCGAGTCCATCGTTCTTCGTCGATAACAGGGTTCCTCTCGAATCGACAATGGTTACATCGCCCGCATCCAGACCCTCGACGCTTGCGGCAACTAACTTCTGCACGCCACTAATTTCACCTGGACTAAGACGCGCTCCATCTTTCATTTTCAAGAAAACCGACGCCGTGGTTCTCTTCTGCTCGCTTTCGAAAAGCGCTTTTTCCGGTATGACGATATGAACACTCGCTCCGTCCACCTCGTCGAGCTGAAGAATCGTTTTTTCCAATTCGCCCTCAAGTGCTCTCTTGAAATTTACCTTCTGGGTAAAGTCCGTCATGCCAAAGGACGGTTTATCGAAAATTTCATACCCGACAACGCTGCTCTGAGGGAGACCCTGGCCTGCCATTTGGAGACGAAGCTCGTAGACTTTGTCTCTTGGTACTAGAATAGCTTTTCCGTCATCGCCGATTTGATATTCGACTGAACTTTGTTTCAGCTTGTCGATTATTTTTGAAGCATCCGCCGGATCGAGGTTGGAAAAAAGAACACCAAATGTCGGTCTATTTGCCCAGGTTACCAGCATGACTAGAGCGACTATCGACGCGACAATTGAAAACCCGATGCCTACCTTCTGTCCAAGAGTAAGCTTCTTCAAGACCGATGTCAGTTGGGAAGAATAGCCCGAAATTGGATTAGCCATTTGTCAGCAGATCATATTTGCATTTGCATGATTTGTTTATACGCATCCAGCATCTTGTTCCTGACTTGCAGCAGGAGATCGAAACTTACTTTCGCTTTCTCGACGGCAATCATGACTTCATGGACGTCGGCAGCATCGCCAGAAGCCATCTTGTCGATTGCGGCGTTCGCGCTCGTTTGCAAATCATTCACGTTGCTGATGAAACCATCGAGAGTCTCCTGAAAGCTCTGGGTTGCATCTTCGGCACTCTTGCTTGCAGAAATTTCGGGAGTTATCTGACCAATCGCCGATTGTATATCGCCAATTTGCATATCATCCCTTTCTATTTATTATCTGTCCAAGCTCGATTGGCGCGTTGAATCCCACCGGAGTGTAGGTCTTATGCATGCCAATCTGTTGGGCGGAACCGGGGAAGAGCTTGGTAAAGAAAGCTCGCTCGTCCCCGGTTAGCCCGTGTTCAGGAGGAGCAACCTCTGCTTGGTAACTCTTGGTTTGTACGCTCTGCTGCGAACCTGCGGCGCGGCTGGTGTTCATCATGCCCTGCATATATGTCACACTGGAAATCGAATCAACTTTCATCTAACTTTTCTCCCTTTTGCTTCTTAGCATGTGCATTGCTGCTCCTTTGGCACCTCAAATATCCAACGAATCTTTAATAATGTTCTTGGAAGCATTAATGGCAGTGACGTTCGCCTCATAGGATCGAGTCGCTGAAATCATATCGACCATCTCAGTGACAACATTGATTTTCGGCTCAGTCACATATCCGTTTTTATCAGCATCGGGATTTGATGGATCGTATACCGTTTTCGTAGCGGACGGATCTTGCACAACCTTTCCAGAGACTTCACGGACAGTATAATCCGTTGAAACAAAACTGGCGGGCAAATTTGCGATTTGATTCTGATCGGATGTGACAAGCGGAATAAGTTGAGTGTTCATTTCCTCCGAAAACGTAACGCCTTTGCCCGGTACCGCTTGAACTTCCTGTCTCTGGTATGGTTTTCCATCAGGCCCTATGGAATCGATGTTCGCAAGGTTTGATGCTATCGCGTCCATCCGTTTCCGCTGAAGTCCTAGGCCAGACGCACTTATGTCGATGGCCGAAAATATCTTCCCTATCCTCATCCTACCTTCTTTCTACTTCCCATATGCATTGCGGTTTCTTTTCTCATTGACCACCGCCATTTATGCTTTTGTCGATGTCTTGAAATTCCCCTGCAACCAATTTCGACGCGAGACTGAATTGCATCTGGTTCTTTGCCAACTCAGCCATTTCATGATCGATGTCGATATTATTGCCGCCATTCAGACTTGATGGATCCTCCTCGACCTCAGGTTCAACCTGATTCACCTTGTCGCTAAGATCAACATCACCGGTTGCTCGTGAGACGGCATTTGATAATTCCTGCTCGAAACTTACATCAAGCCGCTTGTAATTCGGAGTCTCCATGTTTGCAATGTTGCTCGATATTGCTTTGTTTCTGAGGGAGAATGCATCTAACTGTTTCTCGAGAAGGGGAATTCTGCTTCGATCAAACAAATCAATTTTCATAAGCTACACTCCTAGAAAATCCGTCGTTGACTCATCATAGACATCTCCGATGTCCTCGCTCGCATTTTTTTCTGCACGTATCAGCGTTGCCAGCGTCGAAGCGGCTATCAATGCTACAATTAGAATCAATATCTTTTTCATTCCAACGCTCCAAACTTTGTAGAGGAACGTCAACGATTGTGCCAATCGGTTCGTTTGCCAAAATCGATGTTTTCTGCCAAAAAACGAGGATTTCGATGTGAAAATGACAACGCTAGGAAGCGCGGATGCTTAATATTCTCCATGGTTGCTTACTATTCGCCAAAGTGTTACCTTAATGATCCAAATTGTCAAGGGCGGATGTCCTGGATAATGGTTTAGCCCCGACTAAGGAGGAAACGATACTTGATGACCGCGTATTCTAGCTTGAACGTTTTTACATGCTGGTACGAAAACCAAAGTCAGAAGTTTAAAGAGCTTTAGTTCAAGACTATGCAACAGTATTTTGATGATCTTGAAACCCTTGTCATTCCATCCATCGGCGCAAATGGTCTCGACTATTTTAGTACCCCCCACAACCAGAAAGTCAGACTAAAGCTCAATGCCGTTCCAACGCGTGGCGATTATTACTCATCAAGTTGGCTAATATTCGTCACCATAGTTCATGTTGAAACAATCGTCACCGGAAATGCAGAAAATTCCGATGCCAGCATGGCATATATATTGAAGTAAGACATGACTATGAAAACGATACTAATTCACTCGCAAGATACTGAGCTTTCAAAAGCTTGGGCGAATTACCTGTCGAGAGATGGATCAGCTGTGTTCACGACATTTGATGCGATGGAGGCAGCCGAAATTCTGTCAATGGTCAATGTAAACGCTCTCATAATAGTCGGCGATAATCCTGAACAATTTCTGCTTCTTGGAAAAATACTTAGCCGCAAGAAGAACTCCACAAATATTGTTGCGGTGACTGAGATTCCTGCTTCACAATTGGATCTGCTCCTCGCAACGGATTCTTACGTGATACTGGCTCTGCCATTTACTTTCAGCAAATTAAAGGAAGTGGTCGACGCTCCACAAAACATTTTGGAGGCGGTGAGTAATGCGTTTGTTCCATAAGATATTTGGTTTTTCTGTCATTTTATTTTTTCTCACTGCGGTTTTTGTGAACACCCCGAGTGCACTCGAATCGAGTGTAACTCCTCTTCAAGCGGTCTTCATGATCAAACAGTTAATCCCTCAGGTACAAACCGTGGGAGTGATCTGGAACCAGAGCAAGACAAATGCAAATGAAATCCTGCCGAAAATTGATAGGGCATCGGCTTCGACCGGCGTTAAAGTCGTCGTGGAGGACGCCGAAGAAATGAGCGATGTCTTCCAGAAATTTAGAGACCTGAAAGACAACTATCACGTTCAGGCAATTTGGGTTATAGATAATAATGAACCTATGGGCGCTGACGCCGGCCGAAAATATCTGATCCAAAATTCATTAGTGAACGGGATCGCCCTATTCGCCCCCAACGCCGACTGGGTATCTGCAGGAGCATGCGCTGCACTGCTTACTGATGGAAGCAACGTGAAACTTTATGTGAACAAGAAGACGATCGCTGCACTCGGAATAAAAGTTCCAGATAAATATCTACAGGACACGCAATTTGTCGCAACTAACTAAGGCAAACAACATGGACTTTAATCAGAGGCTTATGAACTTAAGCCTGCGCAAGAAGTTCTCGCTGAGTCTGACTATCATTATGCTTTTTGCATGGGCTTTGCTTTTCATCTACTCAAGGTATTCCTTGAGCACAACTGAGAACGAATTCAACGAGAGGGCAAATCTTCTCGCCGAGACGATGGGTGCTCAATCACAATTCGGATTGATGATGGGTGACACCGGAGGACTTACAGACGCGTTGAAGAACGTGATTGGCGGAGGAGATGCTCTCGCCGCAGCTTTCTACGACCAGAGCGGCAAACAGCTTGCGGAAATGAATCTGAACTCCTTGAATTGGACGGCCCCCGATTTCTCAACTGTAAGCAGATCCATACGGAACGCAGAGACGAAGGATGGCACCCCTGTTGTCGTTGCAATCGCAAGGATTTCGAATCAAGCCACACACACCAATCTCGGCTATGTCGCTGTCGCTATTCGATCAAATTCACTCGAAGCGGAAAAAACAAATAGTCTCATCATTTCAGTTATAGCACTGATAGTCTTCGCGATCTTTGGCTGGGTGGCGGTGGTGCTCTTGAGACAAGTCTTGGTCATACCGCTCGAATCACTGAAGAAGTCTGCACAAAAGGTCGCCGCAGGAGATTTTGAAACGAGAGTGGAGCTGAATCGTAGCGACGAAATAGGAGAGCTTGCAGCAGCTTTCAACATCATGGTCGAGGACAGCAAGAAGGCTCTCGACGAGGTGAAGCTGAGAACAAGTCAGGCAGAAGAAGCTCGAAGACTCGCAGAAAGCATGCAGCAGGAATCTGAACAGCAACAGAGGTACCTGAAGGAACAATTCGATAAGATCTCTGAAGTGATCGAGGCGGTCACCAAAGGCGACCTGACAAAAGAATTGAAAGTGGAAACCGACGATGAAGTGGGGCGATTGATGTCGAAGATCAACCAGATGATGCATGACCTGAACTCACTCATCGGAGAAGTGCACACCGCTGGGAATTCCCTGGGAGAAGCGGCGACTCAAATTTCAACTGCTGCCGAAGAGATGTCTACCGGTGCCGCCGATCAGGCAAATCAGACTCACGAAGTTGCCACAGCGGTAGAGCAAATGTCGAGAACGGTCGTCGATTCGTCCAAGAATGCTACGAACGCGGCGGACATGGCAAAGAAAGCTGCAAGCCTCGCCAACGACGGCGAGAAAGTTTTTCAGGAGACCATTGGCGGAATGACAAAAATCGCTCAGCTTGTCAAGAAATCCGCGGAGATTGTCGATACTCTCGGAAAATCCAGTGCGCAGATTGGTGAGATCATCCAGGTTATAGATGATATCGCCGATCAGACAAATCTACTCGCGCTCAATGCAGCCATCGAAGCGGCAAGAGCTGGCGAGCAGGGACGCGGTTTCGCAGTGGTTGCGGATGAAGTCCGTAAGCTCGCGGAGCGCACGACTTCCGCCACGAAAGAGATCGCCGGCATGATAAAACGGATTCAGCAGGAAACAACTCAGGTTGTCTCCGCCATGACCGAGAGTAACTCGCAGGCAGAAAACGGAATGCGACTGGCAGATAAGGCGGCAGAATCGCTGACAGAAATTATTTCTTCGGTCAACGGCGTCGTGAACATGATCAACCAGATCGCGGCTGCTTCACAAGAACAGTCTTCTGCAAGCGAGCAGATTTCGCACAACGTAGAAAGCATTTCCAACGTCTCGACCAATGTTTCTGCGGCGACCGTTGATCTTGCTCACACAGCCGAGAATCTCAATAAGCTGACCGAGCATTTGAGGGACTTAATTGAACGATTCCAGCTTGATGCGAAGACTCAGCAAAAGAGCATTTATGCTGTACGTCAGAACGGGAAATTAGTAAACCTTCACAACATCGCAAGTCGAAAATCGTAAGAGGAGAAGAACGATGAACATGGGCGCTCAGTCAAACGAGTTGATCTACCAGCTTGTGAGCTTTGTAGTCGAGAACGAAGAATTCGGAGTCGATATTCTCAAAGTGCAGGAGATAATTCGCACCGTCGAAATCACTCGAGTGCCCAAGTCTCCTGCATTTGTCGAAGGCGTGATCAACTTGCGAGGCAAAATAGTTCCGGTTATCGATCTCAGGAGACGGTTCGGAATCGAAAAGAAGGCTCATGATAACGAGACAAGAATAATCGTCGTAGAATTGCCGGAGAAAGTCGTCGGTTTCCTAGTGGACAAAGTAAAGGAAGTCATCCGCGTTGAGAAAAGCGTGATCGAACCCCCGCCGGAGCTGACAACAAATGTAAATGCCAATTACATCACCGGTGTTGCTAAGCTTCAAGACAGGCTGCTGATCCTTTTAGATCTTGACAAAGTTCTCTCCAACGAGGAGCAAGAACACCTGGCTGAGGTCGCGGCCGAAAAAGTTGCCTAAAGAGTTCTTGTGCCGACAAAACGGCGTTCGTAAGAATCCATTGAAATAAAACCGGCGGCAAATGAATCTGATAAAAAACATAAAGCTCTCATTGCGGGTAATTTTCTCTTTTGGAGCCACCGGACTAGTTCTAGTCTTTCTTACTCTGTTCTTCAGCGGGAAATTAGATCAGACTTCTAATGGCCTTAATAACGAGCTGGCACAGTATGAAAGCCTGAGCCAGACATACCGGGAGCTCTTCTCCCTCTCCTTCGAAATTGAATCCGCGGTAAACAACGAGTTTTCTCAACGAGAACCAGCAGCGAATTATCAGTCGCTTTCGATGAAATTCGACCAGGATATCTCTTCTCTCCGCAATCAGGCCGATCCAGCACAAGTGACTGCAATCGGAGAAATTGACAACTTATGGCAGAGAGTCCAGCTTACAAGAGATGGGGTGAAATCTGCTTTCGGGAAAAATAGACAGCAAGGACTCGATTCTCTTAAGTCGCAGTACTCAAGCATTCAGTCACGGTTAGCTTCATGTATTGCCGGTGGGGAGAGAGACTTTTTGCGAACGCAATTCGAAAGAATAAGAGAGATCGCTTCACTCAGAGACGGACTCTGGTATGCAACTTATTTTCTCATCATCGTATTGGCGGTCGCGGGATTTTTTTGGTATTGGACATTGACTTCACCGCTCCGTACCCTGATGAGGGCAACGCGCAGAATTGCTGATGGTCATTGGGGTGATCGGGTCGAGTTCAATTCCAAGGATGAATTTGGCAAGTTGGGCGAGTCATTCAACGAAATGTCCTTGGTGATGGCAAGACTTGCCGCCTGTCTCGATCAAGTGGGTAATCCGGTTTATTCTATGGACAAGCAGTACACGCTGCAATTTGCAAACGATGCCTCTTTGAAATTTGCCGGTGTAAAAAGAAAAGATATCCTTTTGAAGAAGAAATGTTACGAAGTCTTCAATCTCCCCTTGTGCCGAACACCTGATTGCCCGGTCAGCAAAGCGTGGAAAGGACAGGGTATGGTAAGCGGGGAAACTTTTGCGAGCCCACAGCATACCCAAGTTCCAGTACTTTTCCATGCTGCGGCAGTAAGCGAAATAGATGGGCAGGTTCTCCGTGGCGTCGAGGTTCTTACGGACATCACCCAGATGAAGAAAATTACTGCCGAAGTGGATGCCGAACGCAAATACCTGTCCGAGAGTATAAATCTCCTTCTTGAAAAAATGAATGACTTCGCGGACGGTGATCTCACCATCAGCCTGAATTCCGATGCATCCGACGAAATCGGAAAGCTCTATTCCGGCTTCAACAAGTCCATAGGAAATATCACGGCTACAATGGAACAGTTAATCGATGCTGTTGAATCAACTGCCAGCGCTTCCGCGCAAATCAGCAGTTCGATCGAAGAACTTGCCGCGGGTGTCAGCCAGCAATCTTCTCAGGCCAATGATGTCGCGGCCTCGGTGGAACAAATGACGAAGACCGTAACGGACAATGCCCGGAACGCTGCCAAAGTGGAACATGCCGCAAGGGAAAATGGCGCAGTGGCACAAAGCGGGGGCGAGGTAGTTCAAAAGACAGTGCTTAAGATGAAAGAGATCGCCGAAGTCGTCAAAAGGTCCGCTGACACTGTGAATCAACTCGGCGAGTTGAGCAAGCAAATCAGCGAAATAGTTTCAGTTATAGATGAAATTGCAGATCAGACGAACCTGCTTGCTCTGAATGCTGCTATTGAAGCTGCGCGCGCAGGCGAAGAAGGAAGGGGATTCGCAGTCGTCGCCGATGAGGTGAGAAAACTTGCTGAGCGGACAACACAGGCTACGAAACAGATTTCTGCTATGATAAGAAATGTTCAATCGAGAACCGGCGAAGCTGTCAATGCGATGCGAAATGGAATCGAGGAAGTGACTACAGGACTCGTCCTCGCCGACGAAGCCGGCAGTTCATTGAACAATATTGTCAGCAATGCGCACGGCATCGTCGATATGATTTCTCAGATTGCAGCTGCGAACGAGGAACAATCAACTACAAGCAACGAGATTTCCAGAAACGTCGAGTTAATTTCTACAGTTTCTTCGCAGTCTGCCACAGGTATTTCGCAAATCGCCGGCGCGGCGGACGACCTAAACAGGTTGACGAGCAATCTTCAGACGCTTATCTCAAAGTTTAAACTCATCAGAAATAAGGACCTTGATCAAGCGAATTCTTCCCTAAAAGACAATCAATAAATCAGGGACAGCTTCAGGAAGCGATAAATCATCCGAAAGAAGAATATGACGATCCAGGTGGAGAGGAATGACGAGGAATACCGGAGAGAAGGACTAAAGAAGAAGACAATAGGAACCGAGATATCAAGTGACGGTTATGAAGCCTATGTCATCGTCGAGGACCGCAGCGTTCAGCTTTCAGAAGTTGAAGCCGCCCTCGAATCAAGCGGGGTGGTATATGGTATCGAAAAGAATACCCTCGTCGAAGCGATAGAAAATCCAGGACGCCGGGTAGTTGTCGCGACAGGCTCCCGCCACACCGATGGAACCGATGGCTGGTTCGAGCGGACTGAAAGCCGTCCCGAAACTGATTCCGAAAGAAAATTTGGAATAAGAAGTATAAATGCTGGCGAAACAATTGGAGTCATCCATAAGCGGACACAAGGCAGTGTTGGTGTCGACGTTTTCGGCAGGAAAGTGCAGCCGAAACAAGGAAAGCAGTTCAATATTTTCACCAGTTCCAACATCAAAAGAAAAGAATTAGACTCTCAGACAGTTCTAGAGGCAGTTGCCGACGGAAACCTGAAGATTGATAGTGCAAGCATCGAGATTGTTCCGGATCTTGTAATCCGTCAGGATGTAGACTACTCAGACGGTGAAATCGAGTTTGCCGGGTCTTTACGAATAATCGGTGATGTGAAGGGCAGCGGCAGTCTCAAGGTGAAACACAATGTGCATGTCCAGGGATCGGTAGAAGATGCGAAGATAATATCAGGCGGTGACGTAACCGTGAAAGGAAGTTTCGTAGGCCGAGGAGATGGCTTAATCCGTGCTAAAGGAAATATTGAAATCAGCGTCATTCTAAACCAGATGGTCGAATCAGGCGGATCAATTACAATAACAAAAGAGAGCGTCAACGCGCATCTGATTGCGTATGATGTTATAGATGCTCCGCACGCAGTTATAATGGGCGGAACAATTGTCGCCGGAAACAAGATCGAGGTACAGACACTCGGTGGTGAACACTATTCCACAACGAAAGTTCGTTTAGGCTCCAAGGAACTGTTGACTGAAGGCAATTTGGCAATTGACAAAGAAATCGAACTCCAGAAAAAAGTTTGCGAGAAATTAAAGAACGAAATTTATTTGCTGGTTCGGGATAGAATAGACGGGAACAATTTCACTTCTGAGAAGGAAGAAAATTTGAAGCTTGCGCAGAATAAGCTACAAGAGGTCGCTGGACTCTTAAAGGCTCTCGCCGACAAAAAGAATGAAGCGGTAGCGGACTTGTCCAAGAAAAAATGCCCGAAGCTCGTTATATTGAAAACGGTTCACCAGAGCGTGGTAATAGAAATAAACGGTGTGCGTCTCGGACTCAAACAGAGTTTTGATAATGTGACATTCGAAGAATCGAAAAATGAAATCGTCCGAACAAAAAACATTTAGATGCCTATGATAGAAAAACTAATCGAACAACTTTACGCGTCGGATCCTTCCGGAATAAGAGACATGCTGGAAGCCCTTTCCGATTTTCCTTGCGATGATCGTGTGCTCGAAGCCGCTGCCACTATGCTCAATGCTGAAGACCGCGGAGTCAGAGAAGCTGCGTCAAGATTGTTGATCCTGTGTTCAAACGAAAAAGCCGCCTCACTTACAGCGATCCATATTATGAGTAAGAACATCGCGGTTCGGAATCTTGCTGGCGACGTGCTTGTCAAAATGAACGGTACCGCGACGAAGATTCTTCTTCCGTATGTCGAATCGACCGATAAAGACGTGAGGAAGTTTGCCATCGATATCCTGGCTCAGCTTCCTGCTACGGCTGACACGATCACAAAGATCAAGGCGCATATTTCCGACCCTGATCAAAACGTGGTATGTGCATGCATTGATGCGCTGGGAGCGCTGCACTCGGAGCAATCCATATTGGGAATTATCCAATTGTTCGAGAAACTGGAATTCGCCAAGCCGAACATCGTAAACGCTGCCGCGAAATTTCCTGAGAAGGTCAGTACTCAATTTTTCCTCGGCGCACTTTCCGATCTGGACCCTGTTGTTCAATTGGCCGCCGCGGAAGCCCTCGCCATCCGTAAAGACAAGGAAGTAGTGGAGGCGCTAATACACAAACTGGATACACTGTCCGAATTGGCAAAACCGGTTGTGCTCCACTCGATAGTATCCTTCCTGGATCCATCCAATTATGAAGGCGTAATACCACCGGTCCTGAAAACTCATCTCTTAGAAATGATGAAGGACACTGATCCGGTCTACGTGCGCGCTGCTGCGAGAGGCCTGCGAAATTTCATCGATGATGACGTAATAAAGACTTTGGTTAGCAGTCTTGGGCGTTCGGAAACCATCGACGACGCGATTTTCTCGGTGCTGAAGGAACATGCGGAGAAATCGATCAAGATTATCTTGAATTCTGCAAAAAGTGGGAAAGATAATTCCTCACTCGTGAAGATGATAATCGGGTTGATACAAAATCTTCTCCAGACGTACAATCTTTCTCTAAGCCCCAAAGTCATGGACGAGACCATCGACTTCATCGCGAACAATTTCACTGGGCTGGACGTGGATACGAAGATAGCTGCCCTTGGTACATGTGAAGGACAGAATCCGCATCGCTCCGTAAAAGTCGTGAAAGCGGGTTTAGAAGACCAAGAGCAAAGCGTAAGAAGTTATGCACTTGATCTGGCGGCGAGAATCGGACCTTTGTTCTTTGACAAGGAGCTTGAGAAACTCAAGGACGATTACGACGAAGAGATTCGAGGGGCTGCTAACAAATTATTAGCACGGCTTAAAGCGGGTCAACAAAAGCAATAACAATTTGAAATATAAATGAGTTATTTATCGCAGCCAAGCATAACTTCGACCGAGGGTACCAAATTAACTGATGAACTATTCAGAACTTTTCGTCAATTCATCTATACACGAACAGGTATTTTCTTCGCCGATAATAAGAAGTACCTGCTGGAAAGCAGGCTAAGCCGCAGGCTAAGCGTTCTCGGTATGGGAACCTATGAGTCCTATTTCAAGGCGCTCATGAATGGTCAGGGATCCGCCGAGTTTTTGCATCTCATCAATTCAGTCACGATAAATGAGACGTTCTACTTCCGCAATGAGCCTCAGTTTGCTGCGTTCGAAGGACTGATAATTCCTGAGCTGATAGAAAAGCGTAAAGCAGATGGCACGAACAAGATAAGAATATGGAGCGCAGCATGTTCCACCGGCGATGAGCCGTATACCATCGCTCTTATGCTTAAAGAGAAAATCCTTCCCTCTTTTCCGCAAATGAAGTTTGAGATCATTGGGACCGACATCAACACGCAGGCTCTCGATTCCGCGCGCAGAGGAATCTATAAAGAATATTCAATCAGGAACATTCCCAAGAACTATCTCGATAAATATTTTCACAAGGAAGAGGAAAAATATATCCTTTCGGAAGAAATAAAGCAGATGGTCGAATTCAAGCAGCTGAACCTATTTGAAAGATCTGCAATGCGTTTGATAAGAGGTGTCGATGTCGCTTTCGCCGCCAATGTCTTGATTTACTTCGACTTCAATTCCAAGCAGACCGTGGTGTCTTCAGTCTATGACAGTCTGAACAAAGGTGGTTATTTCTTTGTCGGCTACTCGGAGACTCTCTATGGTCTGACACAAGCTTTTAAGCCTGTACATTTTGAAAAAGCGATTGCTTACACAAAGGAGTGAGCGATGTCATCAAAAGTAGTAATGGTCGTTGACGACTCAGAATCGATTCGCAAATTTCTGGTGTTCGCCATTCGAGCCCAGGGCTTCGGTGTAATTGCCGCGAGGGACGGGATGGATGCGCTGGAGAAACTTTCTAAGAATAAAGTCGATCTAGTCATAACCGATCTCAATATGCCGAACATGGACGGTTTTGAGTTCCTCAAGGCTATACGCGAGGACCGTGAATACCGTGACGTACCGGTAATTATTTTGTCTTCACTTACCAACGAGCAGGATATAGAAACCGGCATGAAACTCGGGGCAAATTCGTATCTATTGAAACCGTTCGACCAAAAGAGGATTCAATACGAAGTTGCGAAGTATCTAAGTTAAGGAGATGCAAAATGAAGTTTCTCGTGGTTGACGATTCCCAGACAATGCGGAGAATCGTCAACAATGCTCTTAAGGCTTTGGGGCACGAAGATATTATTGAAGCTGAAGACGGAAAAGATGCAATTGCAAAGCTATATGTCGATAAAATAGATTTCATAATCACTGATTGGAACATGCCTAACATGAGCGGGCTCGAATTTACAAAGGCCGTCCGGTCTGACGATCAATTTGCCAGCCTCCCAATCCTGATGGTCACTACCCGTGGGATGAAGGAGGACGTCATGGAGGCACTCAACGCAAAAGTAAACAATTATATCATAAAGCCATTTACACCGCAGGTACTCAAGGAAAAGATCGATCTAATTTTGAAAACAGTATGAGAGAGGGCAAAATGGACTCAAGCAATTTGGGCGGAATTCTGGACAAGATAAATGAACTTCGAGCGCTGTTCATTTTTGGGCAAAGAGTCATTCCATTCCTCGAAGAATTGTTTTACTTCGTCCATGACATCGTACCCATACTCGAAGAGGTTAACCTTTCGATACGCGAAACCACGAGCAAAATGCCGCATGCATCTTCCCAGCTTAGTAAAGTTACCGAAGCTACTGAACTCGCGACAACTGAGATCCTGGATAATCTGGATCACGTCCTTTCGCGGCTGAATACGATCGATACACACTTTCAGACGGCGACAGATGATCTCGCAGCGATGGATGCTCTCGACAAGAAGACGGTCGAGATGGTACGCACAGCTGTGGATCACCGCAACAAAGAACTTCTACAGGAAGTAGTTTCCCTGCACGAGAAGAAACAAGCACATCTGAATGCCGTTAGAGAGAATGCCGACAAACTGGAAAAAAACCTTAACGATATCCGGGCAAAGTCCAATGATATTATGTTTTCCCTTCAAGTGCAGGATATCACCGCTCAACAGATTGCCTCAGTCAATCACTTGATCACATCGGTGCAGGAAAGATTATCAGGTCTGATCGACCGTTTCAAACTGAGTGGATCTGAACTTGTAACAGATATCAAGAAAGTCGAGAACCATGCTTTCGATCCGGATGCGAACTACGACCGGTCTACCGCCAGGCAAAAGACCGCCGACGAAATCGTGAAGGACGCAACGGCACTTAAGAACAAGATCGAAACGATCAAAGAGAGCGTATCTTCCAAAGGAATCCATTCAGAGAATCCGACCTCACAAGATGAGATAGACAGGCTTTTCGGAAAAGGAGTTTAAGTCCACATGAGCGCGCAGCACCCCATGTTTTCTGATGAGATGAAGGAAATTGTCGACAGCTTTGTCGTCGAGACCAAGGAGATATTCGAAAAGCTCGATAATGAGATTTTGGAAATTGAGAAGCGGCCGGAGGACAAGGAGCTAATCAATTCCATCTTTAGAGCTGTCCACACTGTAAAAGGAACATCAGGCTTCCTGAGTTTTGAACAAATGAGCGTGCTTGCGCACAGGTTTGAAGATGTGTTGAACAAGCTGAGACGGGGTGAATTGAAGTATAACTCTGGAATGCTAGACGTGATGCTTGAGGCCTTCGATTTAATGAAAGTACTTCTCAAGCAGGTCATAGACCACGATATAGAAGAAATCGACTTATCGGCCACGATCAATAAACTTGCAGCGATATTGAGCGGCACAAAGTCCGACGGCGCTCCTCCGGTGGTAGTCAAGCAGCCAGAACGACCGTTACCTTCTCAAACTCCTGCTGTTGATATTTCTCATCAAGATACCGGCGGACAAAAGGAAGCCATCCACCAGGAGAATCCGACCTCTCAACTTTCTCAAGCTCAAAAATTGGACAAGCTCGTTGACTCCACGATTCGCGTGGATGTTGGAAGACTCGATCATCTAATGAATCTGGTTGGTGAGCTCGTTCTGGGAAGAAACCGACTTTCTCAAATCGTGGCCACCGCAGAAGACAATCGTGAAGGTGAAGATTTCGTGCGGCAGCTGAATGAGACCGGCTCACAAATCGATTTCATCACAACCGAGTTACAGACTGCCGTCATGAAGACAAGAATGGTCCAAATCGGCAGAGTCTTCAACAGGTTCCCGCGCCTCGTTCGAGACATCGCACGCGAGTTCTCAAAAGAAATCGATCTCGTCATCCAGGGAGAAGAAACCGAACTTGACAAATCTATCATCGAAGAAATAAGCGATCCCCTAGTCCATTTAATCAGGAATGCCGCCGACCACGGCGTCGAATCTCCAGATATCAGAGAATCGCGTGGCAAACCACGGCGTGGTACGATCCACCTATCCGCGGGACACGAAGGAAACCACATCGTGATCGAAATTCAGGATGATGGTGCAGGGATTGATCCCGAGAAGGTTAAACAGAAAGCCATAGAAAAAGGCATGTTAACTCAGGAAGATGCCAACGAAATGAAACTCGAGGACGCGTACGCCATAATCTTTATTCCCGGTTTCAGTACTGCACAGAAGGTAAGCAGTGTCTCAGGAAGAGGCGTCGGAATGGATGTCGTTAAGACTAACATTACGAAGCTCAATGGCACAATATCCGTAGAATCGACCGTAGGCAATGGAACGAAATTTACGTTGAAACTCCCGCTGACGCTTGCAATCATTCAGGGACTGCTCGTCGGGGTAGGAAATGAGACTTTTGCAGTTCCATTAAGCAGTGTACTTGAGGTGGTCCACACCCCGAAGGAGAATATAGCTACCGTTCATGGACGGGCCGTTATAAGGTTGAGAGAAATAGTGCTCCCTTTAGTTGAGATATTCTGAAATTCTTGAGGTCCCGAGCCACGATGATTCGACACAGACGTTTTACACGGTCGTTGTCGGCGTCGGTACACACAAATTCGGAATAGTTGTCGATAGACTGATCGGGCAAAAGGAAATCGTTATAAAGCCTCTTGGTGCTTATCTCAAGAACATTCCTGGGATCGCCGGGTCGACAATTCTCGGAGATGGAAGAGTAATCATGATTCTAGATTCTGGCGAACTCCTCCTCCTTGCGCAGAAAGAAACAGGACAGCGGATCAGACTTTCAGGGGAAATGAGCGCGTAATGCCAATTAGGGTACTGGTCGTTGACGACTCCGCCTTCATGAGGAAGGCGATCTCCATGATGCTGGAAGAGGATGGCACGATTGAGGTTGTCGGAACGGCAAGGGACGGGATCGAAGCAATTCAAAAAGCCAAAGAGTTGAGTCCAGATTTGATAACGCTGGACGTTGAGATGCCGCGAATGGATGGAATAACGGCGTTGAAAGAAATCATGAGAGATAATCCTCTCCCGGTTCTGATGGTTAGTTCATTGACTGCCGAGGGAGCACGGGCAACGGTAGACGCCCTCGCCGCTGGGGCAGTTGACTTCGTGCCGAAACAATTGTCTTACGTCTCGATGGACATTAACAAGATTAGAGAGGATTTACTTTCGAAGATAAAGGCGATCACTCGGAACAAGCCAAAGATTAAGCTGCTACCTCCATCGAACAAGATGGTCCCGTCGAAAAGATCTTATGTTCCCGGTCATCCAAATGCTCAACTTGTCGTGTTAGGAATTTCAACCGGTGGACCATTCTCACTCCAGAAAGTGATCCCTTCCCTTTCGGAGGATTTCCCACTCCCAGTTGCCATAGTTCAACACATGCCGCCGCTCTTCACGAAATCTCTCGCTGAAAGATTAGATTCAATTAGCCGCCTCGAAGTTTGCGAAGCCCAGGATGGGATGGAACTTGCAAGTGGGAAGGTGTTCATCGCGCCAGGTGGACTTCACCTGAAATTCAACCGCGATAACGGGAGGGTCCTCCTTGTGACGACCAAATCACCAACCGACTCGCTACATCGGCCTTCGGTTGATGTCATGTTC
Source organism: uncultured Bacteroidota bacterium (assembly GCA_963703215.1). Taxonomy (GTDB): domain Bacteria; phylum Bacteroidota; class Ignavibacteria; order Kryptoniales; family JAKASW01; genus JAKASW01. The sequence goes on from OY969800.1 coordinate 891,475, forward strand.
ACTTCAGCGTATGAAGTCTTCGGTGGAAGAATACTTGCGGTAGTAATGACAGGAATGGGAAAAGATGGACTTGAAGGCGCCAAACTGATCAAGTCGGCGGGCGGCAAGATACTGGCACAAAGCGAAGATACTTGTGTTGTCTATGGAATGCCCAAAGCGATCGTCGATGCAAAGATCGCAGATGGTGTCGTCCCGCTCGAAGAAATGGCCTCGGTAATATCTTCTACTGTTTCACCGATTACTGTATCCGACAGTACCAGCCCCGAATAGGATTTCTTCTCAATTTTTCCTCCCCCGGGAAATCCCTTCTGAGTTTTGCGACAAGTACCGCACTTCCACAAAGAACTCTTGAGTCGTCCACTCAATGCCATACGTCGCCCCAAATTTTGTGATATCATGGTTTGAGCCAGCGTAGAAAACCGTGAGATGTGTGTGGAACCGGTCCATGGATTTCATAGCTTCCGCAGATTCTTTGTCAGGTTCAGCGGAAGAATGTAAAAGCTTATCGATCCTTGAAGCATTCCTGGAGTCTGAAAATAAATTTGGTTCACGCCAACGCTTCAAGGGTTGCGTAAATTTGCGGCATTTCTTTAATTTCCCCACCCTGTTTCACAAATCCTTAACATTGACTTAACAGACAAGTCAACGCGCGCCGTTAACTTTATTTCTAAAAAAGGAGTTACCGTGTATTTGCGTAAAATCTATACTCTTGCCGCTATTCTGGTTTTTGCCGGAATGGCATCTGCTCAAAATCTTCCAAAGTTTTCCGGGCTATTCTTCGGCGACTACTACTACGTGGTCGACCACGATGCTGCAAACACAGTTAACCCGACTTCAACTTTGGGGAATGCCGGAGCCTTGATGAAAGGCATGGGAGCGTTCGATTACAGACGTATCTATCTCACCACCGATTACGATATCGCACAGGATTTCAGCGCTAGATTCCGCCTAGAATCTGACCCAAGCGCGTCAAGCCTTGGGGCCGGAAACAACACGGGCAAAATGTCCGTTATGGTCAAGGATGCATTCATAAACTGGAAGAACATCACGGCTGGCGGAAATATTTTGATCGGTTTGCAGGGAACACCTCAGATCAACATGGCAGAAGGAATATTTGGCTACAGGTCGTTGGAGAAAACAATTGAGGACCTTCACGGGATCTCATCTTCGAGGGACCTTGGAGTCTCTTACAATCAAAAGTTCTCCGACTTTTTCACCGGCGGTTTTCTTCTTGGAAACAACAGTAGCAACAGTGCTCCAACCACCAGATACAAGGCCACCTATCTTTATTTGCAATTCAATCCGGTGAAGGAATTCACCATTTTGCTGAATGGGCAGTATAATGGCGTTAACGTGAGCACTTACAACAGGACCGGAGATGTGATTGTAAACTATGCAAACAGTGACTTCAGCTTGGGTGCGCAATATTTCATGAACGGGATTAACAATGCTGGTGGCTCGACGACCGAGAAAAATGGACTTAGCTTGAACGGCTGGGTTGGATTGGTCAACAATCTACGGCTGGTCGCAAGATATGACATGTATACTCCAACGACCGCGAGTACGAAGAACACCTCGTATGCAACCAGCACGCAGAGTCTCATACTTGGAGCATTAGACTGGACAGTCGAAAAGAACGTCCACCTGATGCCGAACATTGAAACCGTATCTTATGGCGGGTCCGGTACAAAGGCAGACTTGCTCGCACGGGCGACGTTCTACATAACGTTCTAAAGCTTTAAGCTTTCTAACGAGTTTTTTTAAGTACAAGAAATCAAGCACAATTTAGAGGAGGAACAGAGAGATGCAGAAAAGATTTCTAATGGTAATAGCGGCTGTTTTCTTCACAGCCGCCTTTTTATAAGCCCAGGTCGTGATCAACGGTGCGGGGTCAATATTTATCTGTCCAACGTTCACAAGATAGTGTTGAATCTAGCTTGCAAGATAAGCCATGATAAGAAACCCATTGTGATAGAGACTACGTCCCAGATTTTGGGGCAAGAGGATGCGGGGCCGAGGTTTTACTACGATAGACTGAGGCTCCGCTCTTTTTTTCTTCATATTCACCCTTTCCGAACATTCTCCACATCGTTGTCGACCACCATTTACACCTCCTTAATTAAAACTTAACCCACACTTCATATCGACATATTAAATTAGTACGAGCATAAGGGCGATTCATAACACATGCCTAGTCAATTTTTTCAAATACATACAACATTCTAAACATTCACCAACATTAGGAGACAGCTTATGTTAAAACGAGTCTTAGTTGCGGCTGCGATCATGGCATTAGCATTAGCAGCAACAGACGCTCAGACCATCCTCAACGGTGCGGGAGCTACCTTTCCCTATCCGTTGATTTCAAAATGGTCAAACGAATATCACAAAATCAAACCCGACATTCAGATCAACTACCAATCCATCGGCAGCGGCGGCGGAATAAAACAGATGACCACCGGGACAGTCGATTGGGGAGCGAGTGACGCACCATTGACGGACGAGCAGATGCGCATAGCTGATTCGGCTCACGGACCTCTTATCCACGTTCCCGAAACGCTTGGCGCCGTTGTGCTTGCTTACAACATACCGGGAGTCACAGCCACTTTGAAATTCGACGGAGAAACAATAGCAAATATTTATTTGGGCAAGATAACATCATGGAACGACGAGGGCATCAAGAAACTGAATCCAAACGTCGATCTTCCTAACACGCCGATCATCGTGGTTCACCGTGCGGACGGAAGCGGAACCACATATATATTCTCTGATTATCTATCCAAAGTAAGCCCGGAGTGGAAAGATAAAGTCGGTAAATCGACCAGCTTGAACTGGCCGGTCGGCATCGGAGGAAAGGGCAATGAAGGTGTTTCCGGGCAAGTTTCGAACACGTCGGGAACAATCGGATATGTTGAGTTGATCTATGCCCTTCAAAATAACATCTCGTTTGCAGACGTTAAGAATGCGGAGGGAGTGTTCGTTCACCCTTCAATCAACGGAGTTACAGAAGCTCTCGCAAATGCCGCAAAGACATTGCCGGAGGATTTGAGGTTCTCGATCACCAACGCACCGGGAAAAGATTCTTACCCGATCTCAAGTGCGACGTGGCTTCTTATCTACAAGAATCAGACGGACCCTGTAAAAGGAAAAGCAGTTGTCGAATTCATGAAATGGGCCGTCACCGAAGGGCAGCAATTTTCAACTGCGTTAAATTATGCGCCACTTCCAAAGAATATTCAGAAGCTTGACGTGGAAAAACTTAAGATGGTTCAATATAATGGCGAGAGCCTTTTAAAGTAAGATCAATTTTCACAATCTCCCTTACGGGGCATGCTGTTAAGGCGGCTGCCCCGTTTTTTTGTCTTCTCAAACAATTCAGAATGGTGGGCTTGTTATTTAGCGGAGCCAAAACATTATTTAAAGATGTCTTAACGTTCCGATAATTGCCTTTCGCTCGATTCCCGAATATTTTGAATGGACTTAAGTGTGGTATGATTTTGTTTATAGTCCGCACTCCAAGGGGACTTAGTGTCATGAGGAAATAGGTAGGCTCTTTTGAAATTACAGGCGACGGACACCGGTGTACTGTCCAGGATTGAACTCACGACTTGCCGTTTGTATTAGTGTCACAAATTGAAAGGAGAAGAGAATGTTTGAGATATTGATTTCCGCTTCAGAAGAAAATGCTCGATCGGATACCAAAGAATCAGAATTGCAAGAATCTCTTGAAGAAACATTGTATCTCTCCCAATTTGCCCTCAACAATGCTCCAATTAGCATCTTCCAAGTGGGCGACAATCGGCGAATCATTGACGTGAATGATTACGCCTGCCAGGGTCATGGATACACTCGCGAAGAACTCTGTGGAATGGATATTCTAGAAGTTGATACGAGTCTCACTCCTCAAAAGTGGGTTGAGCACAGAAGGCTTGTCGAGATGAATGGATCTAGAACTTTCGAAACGGTACACCGCCGCAAAAATGGCACGCGATTTCCGGTCGAAGTCTCCGTCAAAGCATATGAGTATCACGGTAAGAGGCTTTCCATTTCGTTCGCGCAAGACATTACCGAACGAAAGCGTGCCGACCTCGCACTCGAGGAGGCTGAAGAGTGGTTCCGTGCAATGTTCGAAAATATCGTGATAGGCGTTTATCAGATTACTCCCGACGGCAAAGTCCTGAACGCCAATCCTGCCTTAGCAAAGATGTTAGGCTATGATTCGACAGACGAATTGACAAAAGACAATTTACGGGAATGCAGCATCGGCCCAGATTACTCCAACACTGACTTCAGGAGAAAAATCGATAAAGACGGGCAAGTTGCTGGCTTGGAACGTCCATGGAGAAGGTCAGACGGGTCATCCGTCTGGGTTCGTGAAAGTGTTCGTGCTATCAGGGACAATGCTGGAACGGTGATGTACTACGAAGGTACCGCCGAAGACATTAGTTACAGGATGGAAATGGAAGAGGCGCTCAGAAAAAGCGAAGAGCAATACCGGTCGTTCTTCGAAGAAGACGTCACCGCAGCGTTCCTGACTTTTCCCGATGGAACAATAAACGCGTGCAATCCTGCATTCGTAAGGATGTTCGGCTTCAAATCACGGCAAGAAGCCCTCGCGACAAATGTAACGGAAATTTACCCCGACGAAAATTCTTACAAAATGCTGGCTGAGATGATCGAGGAAGAAAGAACCATAGCCGATCACGAGCTGGAGCTAAAGAGACGCGATGGATCACCTGCTTTCGTCAGGGCAAATTTCGTCGGGATTTTCGATGAAAATGACAGCCTGATTGGAATCAAACAATATATCATCGACGAAACAGAACGCAAATCTCTTGAGCAGCAGCTCATTCAAGCACAAAAGCTGGAAGGAATCGGAAGACTTGCGGGAGGAGTGGCACACGACTACAATAATATTCTCAGTGTAATCTTAGGCCATGGTGAGCTCATGCGAAAGAAGCTGCTCAAAGAAGATCCGGTTTATCGTCAGGTGGAGGCGATAATAAGCGCAGCTCACCGCGCGGCGGAACTGACAAGGAGGCTTCTCGCATTTGCACGGAAAGAAATCGTTTCACCGAAGGTGGTCAATTTGAATTCCTCCGTCGAATCGATTCAGAAGATGCTCGAAAGGCTCATCGGTGAGAACATCAGGCTTCTGTTCTCTCCGAGCGATAATCTTTGGAACATAAAAATAGATCCAACACAGATCGATCAGATGCTTATCAATCTCGCGACGAACGCGAGGGACGCGATTGAGGATGTAGGAACAATAACTATCGAGACGTCCAACATTACAATCGATGAACGTTTTATTCATGGACACATGGATTTCAAACCCGGTGACTATGTGAAGCTTACTTTCGCGGACAGCGGCAAAGGAATGGATAGGGAGACTAAAGAAAAAATCTTCGAGCCATTTTTCACTACCAAGCCGAAGGGTCAGGGTACAGGACTTGGTCTTTCCACCGTCTATGGCATCGTCAAACAGAACAGCGGCAATTTGGATGTCTACAGCGAGCCCGGCAAAGGGACAACTTTCAGGATTTACATTCCTCGTTTTATTGGCGATAGGAAGGAAACCGAGCAGAAGCTACAACTTGAATCCTTGTCCGGCACGGAGACCGTCTTAGTTGTTGAAGACCAGCCAGATCTGCTCGATCTCGCGAAAGGCAGCCTTGAAGAATTCGGATACAAAGTGGTGACAGCATTATCACCAGGCGAAGCAATTTTGTTATGCGGGACGTACCACGATGAGATAAGCCTTCTCCTTACCGACGTTATCATGCCCATGATGAACGGTAAAGAGTTGCGGACAAGAATCGAGAAAATAAAGCCAGGTATCAAGACAATCTTCATGTCAGGCTATACCGCAGACGTTATCACCGATGGCGGCATTCTCGACGAAGGAATAGAGTTCATTCAGAAACCATTCACGCCGCAGATTCTTGCAAAGAAAGTTCGCGACGTATTGACATCAAAATAAAAGGAAATATTAAATGAAATATTTTAATTCATTCTCAATAATTATTTGTCTCATTTCTGTCGGCATTTCTCAAGCCGAAGCGCAGTGGATTCAAGCCAAAGCAACCGGATTGCACACCGGCGATGTCAGTTGCATCGCAGCATCAGGAAAAAATGTCCTTGCAGGCACCTGGGGGGATGGAATTTTTCTCTCTTCAGACGACGGTGCAAATTGGGCTCAAATTAACTCGGGGTTTAACGACATAGATATAAATGCCCTGGGCGCCAGCGGCACAAATGTAATCGCTGCAACTAATGGAGGAGTGTTTTTCTCTAAGGACCAGGGATTAACCTGGGCACAAGGAGGCGGCCTGACAAACAACTTTGTCATGTCGCTTGCCGTTTCTGGTAAAACAGTCTATGCCGGCACATTCGGGCAAGGCGTGTTTCGCTCCAATGACGGCGGAGAAAATTGGACGCAGGTCGGCGCTGGAGTCACAAACGGCTGGGTGTTTTCGCTTGTAGCGAATGGATCTAGCGTCTTTGCGGGAACCCGAGAAGGTCTCTTTGTTTCAAGGAACAAAGGCTTAAGTTGGACACATATTAACCTCGGTATTACGGATACGAAGATAAGCACCGTCGTTATCAATGGGAGCGACGTTTTTGTGGGCATTCACGGAACTCTCTTTATTTCGACCAACGATGGATCAAGCTGGGTTCGAGTTACTTCTGGCTTATCGGACCTCGACATCCACACGATTTTCTTCAATGGACAAAATGTTCTGATGGGAACCAACAACGGCATGTTTGTTTCGAAAGACAAAGGGCTCAGTTGGGTAAAGTTCAACGATGGCTTGCCTCCAATGAATGTCTGCGCCTTCACGGTCAACTCAAAAGTTACTCTCATCGGAAGTTGGGGAGCAGGAATTTGGCGTAAACCTCTTTCGCAGCTTGGTTCTATTCAGAATTGACGGCCAACATGTCAGTTGCTTATTCAGCCGTACTTTTAAATTTCAGTTTAACTTTCCCAAAGCTTAATCAGGGCAGAACTATTCTTTAACATTCTTGGTTTATTATTTATCGAGAAAGGGAGTAGACATGATTAACATAATGTTCAGAGAAGGCAACAAGCACGTAAGTCCTGTACTCGACCTCCGGCGAGAACTCCTCAACAAACTAAGCAACGTTACAGAGAGCAATGTATGGAAGCTCAGTTGTCCGACGCACAAATCCCGCTCACGCGCGACGCTTTTGATTGACGTGGCTGAGGGAAGCAGCGAGTGGAATATCGTGGATTTTTGTTGCGAGGATTTCTGTCACGAAATATCGAATGGAATGCCCCACCCGTGGAACCACCGCCCCGGAATGAGAACGCTTGAACGTGCCGCGTAAGCCAACCGTACACGACCACTAAGAATTACTCGAGGCAAACAATTCAGCGGAGAAGGATAACCAATCGCACAGTCATTGCAGAATTGCATTTTGTCAGCCTATTCTAATATGAGCTAAAGACATTATCTTCATGGCATCCGAAATGCTCATTCCCAATCTCTTGAGGAGCGGATAATTCTTTTTATGCTCTCTGAACATCGGCATCGTGTCGATTACTTCAATCTTCTCGTTCCACTTCTCGATTTCAAATATGTTATCAATCCCCCACTTTAGGCTTGCTGCTTTATCCATTCCTCCCTTTTCAATGACTTTCTTATTTGCCAGCTCCATCCCTCTCACGGAGCAGTAATCAAAAACGGCTTCTACCCCCGGGAATTGCCCAGAGAACTCCCGGAAAAGTTCCTTAACATTTTCTCCCTCGAAGTAATACAAGACGCCAGCAAACATAAACATGATCTCAGATTTATTTTTCACTTCATCGTGCCAATTATGGTCGAACACTGATTTTGCGGCGAATGTTCTCCTATCTGTCTCGTGAATATATTTCCTGCGCAAATCGATTACGTCTGGCAAATCGAGATCGATCCATGTAATTCTTCCATTGTCAATTCTATCAAATGTCGTATCTAACCCGCATCCGATATTTACCACTGTTGCATCCGGATGAGAGCTAATGAACGCTTTGATTTTTCCATCGAAGTAAATACTCCGAGCGATCCACGACGCTCGAGAAATCTTACTGATATTTTCGGCTATAACACTGAAATCGTAGTCAAGAGATTCAACTATTTTAACCGCTTGATGGTCGATCAAAAGAGAATTCTCTTTCATGGTTTCCACCGATCTTCCCCACAGCGGCAACAATAACGTTTCTTGAACGCCGCCAAGTCGTAATTCATGTTCACATTTAGATTTCACCATAAGTCTCTCCAAATGATTTGAGTGAATTAATCAAGATTAAGCGAACACAGTACGGATTACAGCCCGAGTACAGAAAGAATATAACACATTCGTCTGCTCGAATCACGAGCAGGAATTCGGCGGCACCGGCTCAGTTTGGAAAATTCTTCTCCCGTCAAGACGAAGAGACCGCAAAGGAGAAACAATTTGATTTCTTTCTATGCCCACTCGGCGCATTTGCGAAAAATTTTTATCCAAATTGCGCCACGCCAGGTAACAGGCAATGGTTGAATCGTTACGGCTTCTTTAGTATGTTTGAAAGGTGAATTTAAGTAACTTCCAATGACAGCTTCTTCTACCACCATGCATGCAACTCGCGCGCGATACGGCGTCCTAATTTTCGCGCTTGCCATCACTGCAATTTCCTATCTCGACCGCGTCTGCATATCCATGACAGACTCCCTTTATAGAAAAAGATCTTCACTTGAGCGATTTACAGATGGGACTGGTCTTCAGCGTGTTCACTTTTGCTTATGCACTCTTTGAAATTCCCGGCGGCTGGCTCGCAGACCGCTTCGGCCCGCGCTTGATGATGACCCGAGTCGTTGTATGGTGGTCGCTCCTAACAGCGGCGACGGGTCTTGCCTGGGGATTTGTCTCGTTGTTACTCCTTAGACTTCTATTCGGTTTTGGCGAAGCCGGCATGTTTCCTGGACTCTCGCGTGCCTTCTCAAGATGGTTCCCTCCGAGCTGGCGCGGCAACGCCTTCGGCATAATCATTATGTCCGCGCTCCTCGGCGGCGCTGTGACACAATGGTTGACTGCGGAACTCCTTGTGGCTCACTGGCATTGGCAGACCATCTTTTTCGTTTATGCACTCGCAGGTGTCGCTTGGGCAGCAGTATGGTTTTGGTGGTTTCGAGATGAACCACAACACCATCGCGGCGTAAATGAAGCAGAATTGAAAATCATCTCGCCGGAGTCTGCTCGCCCTGCCGGCCTTGAGCGAACACCATGGAGACAATTATTCCGCAACCGCTCGTTGATACTTTTGAGCGGAATGTACTTCGGCGTGATTTACGGCTGGTACTTCTTCCTGACATGGATGCCGAAATATCTGCTCAGCGCGCGCGGATTCGATTTAAAAACCGTCGGCTGGCTCGCGATGCTGCCGTTGGTGTGCATGGCGGTTGGCGTCGCATTCGCTGGCTGGACGAGCGACCGTCTGGTCTTGCGTATTGGACTTCGCTGGGGTAGGCGCATTCCCGGACTCATCGGATTGCCGCTCGCCGCTGGGTTACTCGTAGTTGCAATCGAGACGGCTGATGCGAAAGCCTCAGCATTCCTTTTTGCTGCCGCCGCTGGGCTGGCAACGTTTGGCGTCGCGCCTGCTTGGGCGGCGTGTCTCGACATCGGCGGCTCGCACGCAGGAGTCGTCACGGGCACGATGAACACCTTCGGCAATCTTGGCGGCGCAGTCGGCCCTATGTTAGTCGGCTTCTATCTAGACTTGGGACATTCTTGGAATATTCCGCTGCTCACCGTAGCGTTCTTCTATCTCTTTTCCGCAGCATGCTGGCTTGGAATCAAGTCGGACGAACCAATTCAGTTGTAGTCTCACCGCCTTGCGTCGACATCTCTTTGATTAGTCCTCATTCTGAAATAAATTAAACCCTGAAATTTAAGAAGACATCGGAGGGAAAAAGACATCTAATACCTCCTCCCTTATCAGGCAAGAGAAGCTCCATATAGAAAAAAATAGAATAGCGCAAATGAACAAAGGTACCATTTCAACGGGGCGAACATGGATATTATTGTCAATTCTAATCAGCATAACGATTACCTTAGGCGGATTTCTATATTACAGCGTCGAGAAAAACAAGATTCGTCTTGAGAAATACGACGAAATCGCCTCTGTCGCTCAACTGAAAGCCGGACAAATCCAAAGCTGGCGTTCGGAACGAATTGAAGACGTGGAGATTATTTCGAAGAGCCGGCTCTATGTGGATGCCATTCTTAACTTGCTCAACTCCCCCAGTGATGAGCGGCTTCGCAAAACGGTGAACGATAGACTCGCGCTTGAAAAGAATCCGACATTCTACAGTGATGCATTTATCCTTGATACTACAGGGCGGCGGCTTATCTCCATAAAGACATCATCATTTGTGGATCCCTCCGAGGACAATTCTTTCCGTGAAGTAGTCCTTAAGGGCGAACCGGTAATGTCGGATTTATTCCGCGGCGTAAATGGTAAAGTGCACGTCGATGCCATGGCACCCATAATCGATAAAGCGCACAAAGTCGCAGCAGTTGTCGTACTGCAAAGCGATGCGGATAATTTCCTTTACCCCCTGATCGATTCGTGGCCAATACCAAGCCGAAGTGCCGAGACATTGTTGCTGGAGAGAAGAAATGACTCAATAGTCTTTCTAACTAAACTCCGATATAGCTTGAATTCTGCTTTCTCGTTGCGTATGCCTCTAACATTGAAGACGCTCCCCGCTGTGCAGGCTGCCTTAGGTGGGACCGGGATGTTTGAAGGAGAAGACTATCGAGGGGTAAGAGTCCTTGCAGACCTTCGCCCTGTTCAGAACACGCCATGGTTTATGATCTCAAAAGTCGATGAAGACGAAATTCTGTCGGAGGCATATTATCGCGGTGAAGTCGTGATACTCTCCGTCGTTCTCTTCCTGGGAATTTCAGTGACCGCGACCGCGTATACCTACCGCCGCAGACAGGCAGGCATATACCGCGAGATGTACCACGCTGAGCTGGAGCGAAAAGAAATCGAGGAAGAATTTAAGGCGACTCTTTACAGCATCGGCGACGGCGTGATAACGACAGACATCAACGGACTTGTCAGGCATATGAACCCCGTCGCCGAAAGTCTGACGGGCTGGACGGAACACGAAGCAAACAGCAAGCCGCTCGACGACATTTTCAGAATTGTCAGCGAAGAGACCCGTTCCAGCATTAAGTTTCCGGTGGACCGTATCCTTACCGAGGGACGAGTCATCGGACTGGCAAATCATACGCTGCTCGTCTCCAGGGACGGTATCGAGCGTCCCATTGCGGACAGCGGCGCTGCTTTGCGCGATGAATCCGGGAATGTAAATGGCGTCGTGCTGATATTTAGAGATCAAACAAAAGAGCGGGAAGCAGAACGAAAGCTGAGGGAGAGCGAAGAAAATTATCGTGAAATATTTAATTCCACAGGCGACGCTATCTTCATAGACGATGCTTCAAGCGGCAGGATGGTCGATGTCAACAATGCAGTATTGAAAATGTATGGTTATGCTGCAAAAGAGGAAATTCTTGCCTGCAACATCGGGGACTTAAGCGCTAACATGGAACCATACACGGAAGAAGCGGCACAGCAATTCATTAAAAGGTCCATCATCGAAGGACCGCAAAGGTTTGAGTGGCTTGCCCGGCGAAAAGACGATTCAAAATTCTGGATCGAGATGACTTTGAGAAAAACGGAGATTGGAGGAAAAAATCGAATTCTTGCAGTCGGAAGAGATATAACAGAGCGCAAGAATGCGGAGATCGCCCTTCGTGAAAGTGAAGAAAAATTCCGCGGGCTCGTCGAGGGTTCATCGGCAGCCATCTGGATCCATGACAGCACCAGATTCCTTTATGGAAATCCTGCCGCATTGACGATGACGGGCTACACAGCAGATGAGCTGTATCGATTAGCCCCCGTGGATATAATCCATCCCGACTGGCGAGATCTCGTAATGAAACGTGCTGCAGGTCGCCTGAGCGGCAAGAAACTTCCCAATCATTACGAATATCAGATTTTGAAAAAGAATGGAGAAGCCCTTTGGATCGATTTCAGTGCTGCCGTAATTGAATATGACGAGAAGGCAGCCATAATTGCCTCGGCATACGATATCACGGAGAGAAAGAGACTCGAAGAACAGCTTCTGCAGTCACAGAAGATGGAGGGAATCGGAAGACTCGCAGGAGGCGTAGCACACGATTACAACAACATGCTCGGAGTTATTATCGGCTATAGCGAAATGCTGCTCAGCAAAATGTACAAAGCCGACCCGGCATATCGATCCGTAGAATACATAAGATCGGCTGCGAAGCGCGGAGCTGACATAACCAAACAACTTCTTGCGTTCGCGCGGCGGGAAATCGTCTCCCCGCGTGTAATAAACCCTGATGATGAAATCGAATCGCTCGATAAAATGTTCGAAAGTTTGATTGGGGAGAATATTAAACTGTCGTTCTTGCCCGGAGACAATGTCTGGAACATAAAAGTAGATAAAACCCAATTCGATCAGATCCTCGTTAATCTCGCAACCAATGCAAGGGACGCCATAGAGAATGATGGCACGATAACTATTGAAACATCGAATGTCTCAATAGACGAAGCTTACACTCAAAACAGGATAGAATTCTCTCCGGGCGAATATGTAATGATAACGTTTACCGATTCAGGCAAAGGAATGAGTGAAGAAACAATGGACAAAATTTTTGAGCCATTCTTCACGACAAAACCGAAGGGGCAAGGAACTGGGTTAGGACTCTCGACCATTTACGGGATAGTAAAGCAAAACGGCGGGAGCATAAATGTTTACAGTGAGCTGGGCGTTGGCACGACATTCAAGATCTACCTGCCGCGTTATCAAGGCAACGTCGAGAGGGTTGAGGAAGTCCGAGAAGAGACTGCCATTGATGGAACCGGGACAATTTTAGCCGTCGAGGACCAGCCCGATTTGCTTGAGCTTGTCAAGAAGAGCCTGGAGGAATTCGGGTACAAAGTACTGACCGCCGTGAACCCTGAAGAGGGTATCAGGTTGTCTGAAGAACACCGCGGTGAGATTGATTTACTTCTGACGGACGTTATCATGCCGGTGATGAACGGGAAAGAGCTTCGGAACAGGATTCAGGCTGTGCGTCCTCGTATTAAGACCATCTTCATGTCGGGTTACACCGCAAATGTTATTGCTCACGAAGGAGTATTGGATGAAGGAGTCGACTTCATCCAAAAGCCATTCACTCCCCGCAGCCTTGCACAAAAAGTGCAGGAAATTTTGAAAGCTTAAGGGAAGCTCGGACATCTGGCCAAATTGACTTGCTTTTGCAAAAGACATCTACATTAATCCCAAATCATGCATTAAAAGATTCAGCACACTGATAACACAGAAAAGAACTGATTATTACAGATCAAAAATAAAATGGAATAGAATTCAGTGAAAATCCGTAAGAATCTGTGGTATCAGTGTGCGAGCTTATCCCATCGCATTTTTCGGGTTAGTAACCCCAACACATAAGATGGACATATAACCATGACTCAGGGTACGCTTTCCAGCATACTGTTACTCGGGTTACTTATCCTTTTCTTACTCGTTAGACTATTCTTCACGATAAGAAAGCAGCGGGAAGGCGGGAATTCGCAGAGAGACAAAGATGCTATCGCCCGCGAAGGGAAAGCAAACTTCACTTTCCGCCGAATATTAGTAGGACCGGTCCTCACATCGTTTATCGTTCTGTGTGCCATAAAGCCCTCGTGGATGCGATACCTTAAGACTCCATATCCTCTATTCGGAATGTGGCTCGGAGCCATTATGGCGCTGAGCGGCATCGTGCTCCTCGCGTGGACTCATGTATGTCTCGGGAAAGAATGGTCGATCAACCTGCAGCTCAGAGACGATCACCGCTTGATTCGATCAGGCCCCTATTCGAGAATCCGCCACCCAATGTACACGGCTTTGTTTGCCATTTACATCGGCATCGGACTCATCTCGAACAACTACGCTGCATTGGCTCTCATACTAATGGTGGTGATCAGCCTCCTTCTGAGAGTACCCAAAGAAGAGAAGATGATGATCGAGAAGTTCGGTGATGAATATAGAGCTTACATGAAGAAGACAGGAAGGTTCTTCCCTAAGCTGCAAGCGGACTGAGCCGTCGCGAAAAGAGCGCTAAGATTGTCTCTTCAAGAACCTCCGCAATTCATTCCATCCTCTTTTTCTTGTCATGTGCCTTAAGGCTCTATATATGTTGTCGAGACGTGGAGCAAGACGTTATATGGGCATACATAACAAGCGTCTGAAGCATTTTCTTAAGAATAGAGAAGCACAGAGAGGTAGTTGAAAAAGCTCGATGTCCTCCCGCGGCTTAGCAGCCATTCCTGAGATATACCCGTGAGAACCACTATCAGCATTCCGGTGAATGATCGGATCACAAGCTTAGCAATAACGCACGACTCAGGGCCGGTCAAGAGTAACCTCCTCTGAAAGTCGATCCGGTGTTATATTGTTAAGGAAGGAAGCAACGATCAATGACCGCACCTGTGATGAATCAAGGGGATGACTACAACTTAAGCAGAACAAAATACGGTCCGGTCCGCTTGATTCTCCTCTCGCCATGGTACTTTCCGACTGTAGTTGCATTGGCCTTTGCGATCCGTCTTTGCTGGATATTGATTTTTCATCCCAATCCCGTGAGTGATTTTGCTTTCTACTTCCACAGCGGGGAATCAATTGCAAGAGGACATGGATATTCCCATAATGGCGGTTCCCCAACTGCGTACTTTCCCGTTGGCTATCCATTGTTTCTCGGAATGCTTTTCCGGGTCGCCGGGGTATCGGTCACCGTGGCTCAAATGGCAAATCTTTTCCTTTCCGCTGCGACACTCTCACTTGTGTACCGGATAGCGCGAGACCTCTTCAAATCAGAACTAGCAGGAAGACTTTCCCTGTTGTTCCTTGCCGTTTATCCGGACAATATCGCGTACGCGTCTCTTGTTGGAGTAGAGACACTCTATCTATTCTTGCTGTTTCTCGGTGTAGCGCTTCTATTGCCCTGTGTTTCGGTTAAAGGACGAGTGCGTCCCGGACGTTTACTGGCTGCGGGACTGGTGTTCGGGTTTGCGACCCTTGTCAAAGCGCAGACTCTTTTGTTGCCAGGGTTCCTTCTGCTTTTGTTCCCTCAATTCTCATGGGAAAGGATAAGCATCGTCAATCGGTTGAAGACGGTTGCAATTCTTTATGTCGCCTTGATTGTGGTGCTATTTCCATGGGTAATTCGGAATCATGGACTCTATAAAGATTTTGTTTTTTCAAACAACGATGGTCTCAATCTCTATATCGGTAATGGTCCGGAAGCAAATGGGACCTTTGTTACAATACCCTGGTTCAATGTCGGAGACGATACGTGGAAAGAGTACGAAGTGAACCAAATTGCTAGAAGTGAAGCAATCGACTATATAAAAACTCATCCGTTGCAAACCCTGAACCTGATGCCCAAAAAGCTCATCGCTCTCTTTGACAGCGGTGATGGAGTATACTGGAACATCGAGGGTATAGGGAGCGAATCGATTTGGACACAATACGTCTTGACGTTGGTCGATCAAATCAATGCGACTTACGAATTAGTCGTGATATTCCTTTTCATCGTTTCACTTGCCTTTGGATGCTGGAGGAGACTGCGGCACGGCAAGGGTTTCGGCTGGCCTTTAGTGGGTATTGTCGTGATATTCTATTTCATCGGTATATTTCTTGTGTACTTTGGCGCGGCTCGTTTTCACTTTCCGATAATTCCATGGATGACAATATACTCTGCCGCGTTGCTGTCATCTCCGTTTCCGGAGTTCGTTCCTTCAAGAACCTCCGCTTGAATTTTGTCGAAACGCGAAAGAAGATGGCACATAGGAAAAACAGCAATGAGATAATTTTAGAAATGAGATGCATCAAAGGAGTGAAGGAATGATGGATGCGAAGAAACCTTTTGGCTCACAGGCGATGACAGCCGGTTCGGTTGAATACTCTGAAGATTCGGTTGTCAGCAAACAGTTGATTAAGCGCGGAGGAGGTACGATTTCCCTATTTGCTTTCGACAAGGGACAATCGTTAAGCGAACACACGGCTCCCTTCGACGCCTTTGTGGAAGTCCTAGACGGTGAAGCGGAATTTGTTGTTGGAGGGAAAAATGTCAAAGTAGGTACGGGCGAATTTATAATCCTTCCCGCCAACGTCCCTCACTCGGCAACTGCGGCGCAGCGTTTCAAAATGCTGTTGGTGATGATCAGGGAATGAAATAAAGCCTTCACAAAGATGCGGCAAGGTTGTTTCTTCGAGAACTCATATACATATCATTCCAAAAAGCTGCTCTGGAGTTGAACTCCAGAACCGAAAACCCTGCGACAGTTTAAGCCGAATCATGCATTAAAAGATTTAGCACACCTGCCGCCTTGCGGCATCCCACAGCATTCAATAAATCTGATATCAGAGCGGGAGATGATACTGAAGAGGACTGATTTTCACAGTTCAGAAACAAGATGGAATAAAAATCAGCGGAAATCCGTAACAATCCGTGGTATCTGTGTGCGAGCTTTTCCTATTACATTTTTCGAGTTTGAGTGTCGCACAGCTTGGGGTTTAGAACAAGTACCTATAGTCAGAGCCGTCCTAATGCACACGAAATCCCTCGCGGGCGAAGAGCGCCAGGCATTCTGCCTCGCGTTGGCAGTTCTTATATCGGGGCTTAGTTAGACAAATATTATGTGTCTAACTATTGACTTTGAGTATGACATAATCTATATTTCTTACGCAGATTTAAAAGGAACCTTATAATGGAAACAATAGCAAGAACAAAAGGACAAATCGTTATTCCCTCTTCCATACGGAGGAAATTCGGAATACAAGAAGGAACGAAGTTTAAGCTGGAGGTCGACGAAGAGAAATTCGAAATCGTTCTCAAGCCCATCACTCGCGAGTCGATTAAAAAATTCAGAGGGATCCTGAAGTTGAAGCCCGGCACGAAGTCGGCAGCGCAGCAATTGTTAGACGACCGCAAAGAAGACCTGAAAAAAGAAGAGGCAAAGCTTGGCAAACACGGTATTCGATAGCTCCGCGGTCCTCGCCCTCCTGTTTGATGAGCCAGCCGCAGAACAAGTAGAGCAGCTTCTCTCTCAGGCAGTGGATCAAAGCAAGGATGTGTACATCTCCGCCGTGAACTGGACAGAAGTTCTTTACCGCGTCCAGCAAATTCAGGGAGAAGCCGGGGTCAAAGCGGCAAAACAGTTTGAACATGAAACGACTCTTACGGTGGTCGATGTTAACCGTGAACTCGCCGAGCTTGCAGCGGAGCTAAAAGCGAGTTACCGCCTTTCAATCGGCGACGCGTACTGTGCTGCACTCGCAAAACAGATGAAAGCCGTGTTGGTGACTGGAGATCGAGAATTTGATCCATTGGAAAGTAGTTTTAAGAAAATAGTTTTCCTTCATCAAGCGTAACATTCCCGAGAGAGAACTTGATTGTTTATGCAAAAGACCATCGCGTCCGCTGCTTATGCCGAAAGTGTTATGCAGAGATGGGTAGACTAATAGTTACTGTTCGTCGTTTTAATAAGGAAGTACAATGCAGAATAAGATAAGACTTGTCGATCATCGTCGGAAACTTGCCAAAAACATTAAAGCCTATTCGTTTGAAATGGAAGATGGGAATATAGATAGGTTGGTTAAGTCGCTTATTCCCCATCTAAGGAATGCAGGATTTCAAGTATCTTTAAAAAAATCACATGAAGATTTGAAAAAATATATCCGATTCCTATTTGATGCTCAGCAGCGCCGTCCTCTATTTCATGTTGAGGGTACTGAATTACCTCTTTGTTGGAATTCTCCGAAAGACTGGGACAAAGATTACATAAAATATGAATGGGGGCATCTTCACTCTTTAAATAGAGATAATGCCGAATCTTATAAACTGGAAAACTTGGGATTGTATTCAGCGCGCTGTAATCAGCATATCCAAACCAGTATGCATATTGAAGAACTTATGGTGTACGGAGGTATATTGGCTCAACGCATAAGTAATGTATTAACAGCAAGACGAATCCTGTTTGAATCACCCGAGTGGAAGGAACTAATTGAAAATCTCCGATAACAGATGGGAGTCGTACAAGTTGGCTTATGCATTATCAAATGAGCGAGCAACCGCTAGAAAAGAAGAGGCGTTTCTTGATCTTAGGGTGGAGGTCCTAAAGTATCTTAGAAATGCAGCAAGATTTGCTCTGCATTTTCCATCTTTTGTTTTGGGTAGTTTCGTTTCTGTTTGTCAGGCGCATCATAATTAAAAACCAAAGCTTCGACGATAGCCCTTCGATTTTCAATTTTGCCACCAGAATGGTAAAAATGATCTCTGGTTTCAATGTTAAACTTTGCCCAGTATTTCCCTATCATCTCATTGTGCCGATAATCATTATGATGCCAAGTCGATAGGATAAATCGAGCTTTTGTTTGATCCAAAAGTGAGAATAAAAGTTTTTCATCTTTTTCTTGCCAGCCATTGTAGTAATCAACATAACGGCCGAAGTAAGGTGGATCGCAATATATAATGTCATCCTCTGTTGCAAGAGGGATGATTTCCGAAAACGATTTGTTCGTGAAGACCCAATCTGGTTCAGGCTTGATAACCATGGAAACACGTAATACCTGATTAGTAATTTTTGTAATGTATGCCTGGGAAAAGCGTTCAGGTTTCTTGCAGAAAGGAATGTTCCATCCACCCTTTTTATTGAAGCGTATCATTCCATTGAAGCCAGCTCGCGAGAGGAACAGGAAATCAAGTGGAGAAGACTCTCTATTGAAGCGATCTCTGATTTCTCGAAAATGTTCGTACCCGTTATCTCCAGCTTTCCTTAACAATTCACCCTCGTACTCTAAATAGTTCTTAACTGCCTCTGCGGTGATGGTTCCTTTTTGGATACCTTTATAAAAATTTATGATATGCGGATTGGTCTCATTCAAAAACGCCTTCTTATAGCTCGAGTTAAAAGCGACAACTCCAGTCCCAAGAAAAGGTTCAATCCACCTGCCGCTCGTTTTAGGAACAAGCTCCATAATCCAGGGAACCAGTTTTGTCTTGATGCCTTGGCTTTTGATAGGAGGAACTAACACTTTCATTTGCTATTTTTCTTCTTAGTATTCTTAACAACTATATTTTGTAAAAGGTCCGTCCTTCCCTTAAATTCCAAAAAAGTTTTGAGATTTCTTATTGGAATAGTCTCCCCGTTCCTCACTAAAGTTGCTGAACCATAGTTAATCCAGTATTCGTCAAACCATTTTTCGCCAAGGTTAGCAAAAATTCCCTTACCGTTTTTCAGATCCTCAATGTTTGTTATCGAACCGATATTTGCAGTGTTCTTCGAGCCCTGACTATCACTGGCAATCTCCCACTTTTCAGCAACGAAGAAATCGAAATCCTTAATAACGGAAGTGATTGATTTCAGATTCTTTACTGTTGTGACCTGAAGGTGGCGGAATGTTTGACGAGGAGTTTCATAGTCCTCTTTTATTTCCTCAACCTGATGGATCCGAGTTTCTTCAGTTTGGCCAATGTCTGCTCTCGAATAAATAATCCCCAGACAAAAGTGTCCGAGATATTCTGAATACGGATACTGAATATTCTTCGTGCTTTTCCGATCAATAAAATATTTACCATGGCTCCCAAGCGTGAACCCGTTAACATGGCCAGGATATGCAAGATCGCGGTACGTAGTTTTTAAGTCAACTGCAAATTTCACTTTCTCATCATCATTCTTAACAAAGCTAAGATCAGGATACCAATTCTGTTCTTCAGCTAGAACTATCTTATATCCGATTTTTTCTGCAAAGAGAAGAATTTGCGGGAATATATGAATTTCGAGTATCTTCGAAACAATTTTAGTATCGGATGATACGGTGTATATATTCTTATAAATGTCAATAAATCCTTTCACCGTCCACTCACCCGATTCAGTTGAGACATAATTGGTGAGAGTCTTTGTGAACTCTTTTAAGTCCGATTTGAATTGCGCTTTGTATGAGACCGCTTCAGTCTTAATCATGGTTATAATATAACAACCAGACAGTTATTGATGCCATTACCTACCCACCAAGAATTCACAAGGAATGATTCTTCCGGCTTTTATCCATTAAAAACACGAGCTGCCTCGCATCTTTCGATGAGAGGCAGCTACGCTTGCAGTTCGGATTTATACCAACAATCCCCCGCATAAAAACACTGCGGGGCAGGCATCTCCCTTGGGAGAGGTCGGGGCTTACTTACTCTCCGGCGGTTTCGGAGTACTACCACTCCCGTTGTTACCTTTTCCCTTATGATGCGCGGCAACGTCCTTAATTATCCGCGCCGCGTCATAAGCATTGCTGAAGTCCGGATTCTCTTTCTTGAAATCCGGGATGATCTTTTCGATTTGAATTGCAAGCGTGAAAAGCTGAGATGCCATGGCCCATGGCCGTTAACCGCTGACAGATAACTGACAATTGAAAACTCCCTGCTCTTACCGCGGCTGCGGAGTATCTATCTCGTAACCTTTGATCTTGAGGTAAAGAGTCTTCAGGCTGATCCCCAAAGCCTTTGCCGACTTCGTGCGGTTGAAGTCGTTTGCCTTCAGGACGTTTTCGATGTGAATTTTTTCCAGCTCTGCAATTGAAAGCCGGGTCGGAATCCTGCGCAGGTCGGCAGACTTCGCCTTCGACGTGAGCGCAATGTATTCCGGCGTTATCTCGTCTTTCGGCGCAAGTATCGCCGCCCGTTCAATTACATTCTCCAACTCGCGTATGTTGCCCGGCCAGTCGTATGCCATCAATAGCTTTAATGCGCCTTCGGAGATTTTTCTTATGCTCCGCGATTTATGTTTCTTCTGGAGAAAATGACTGACGAGTAAAGGAATATCTTCCCTCCTCTGACTGAGCGGCGGAACTTCGACGTGCACCACGTTCAGCCTGTAGAGCAAATCTTCCCTGAATTTTTCCTCCTCGACTTGCTGATCGAGGTCTTTGTTGGTAGCGGACACAATCCTCGCATCGACGCTCATCTCGACAGTTCCTCCGACCCGGCGGAATGTTCCGGTCTCGATGAACCTTAAGAGTTTCGGCTGCACCAAATAAGTTATGTCGCCGACCTCATCTAAGAATAGTGTACCACCATTCGCAATCTCGGCGAGACCTTGTTTGAGCGAGTGCGCATCGGTGAATGCCCCCTTTTCGTGTCCGAACAGCTCACTCTCGATCAGAGTATCCGGGATCGAAGCGCAGTTGACGGCGACGAACGGTTTCTTCGCACGCTCGCTGTTTTGGTGAATGAGATGCGCGATAAGTTCTTTGCCGGATCCGCTCGGGCCGGTAATCAGCACTGAGGCATCGCTCGCGGCAACCTTCAAAGCCACGTCGATAACTTTCTGCAGCGCCGGGCTTTCGCCGACTATCTCGTATTTGCCTTCGCCAATCTGCATCTTCATTATCTTGTTGTCGACGATAAGTCTGTGCATATTGAGCGCGTTCCTTATCGAGACAAGCAGCTCGTCGAAGTTGTACGGCTTTGTGATGAAATCGAATGCACCCATCTTGATCGTATCGACGGCGGTTTTTATGTCGCCGTAACCGGTCAGGATCAGGACCTGAGAATCAGGCTGGTTTTCTTTGGCAAACTTTAGGACTTCTAATCCGTCTATCCTCGGCATCTTCAGGTCGAGAAGAATCACGTCGTACGGTTTGGCCTGAATCTTATTGATTCCGACCGCACCATCGTTCGCCGTATCTACCGTGAAGCCCACATCGTCAAGCTGGAGCTTCAGGAGATCGGTTACGTTCTTCTCATCGTCGACGATGAGTGCGTGTACGTCGCCTGCCATGCCATCATTCAGATAGGTCTATCATTTTTATGTTCCCGATATATGAAGTCACCTTATCGCCTTTCAGGTCGCGGAGTTTAGCCACCACTCCTTCGATGCGCTCCGTGTTCTCCTTCATGATTGACAAGTAGCTCAATATATCTGGTGGTACTTCTTTCCTCTGCAATACGTTTATTGCCAATTTCAGCGCCGCGAGCGGATTGTTCAGCTCATGAGAAATCGTAACGATCAGACTTTTTATTCCGTCTATTCTCTCGCGCTGTGCCACTTTATTCATTTCGGCTTCGGCAAGTTTCTCTCGAAGCTTTATTCGTTCTACAACATTCAAAATGAGACTCGGCAGGATGGACGTGATCGCCTCTTCCTTCAGCAAGTAGTCTTCGACGTCCAATTTCATTGCCTCGATTGCAAGCTTGAAGTCTATAGCGTTAGTAAGAAAAACTATCGGGATACGGATCCCTTTCTCTCTTATCGTGCGTGTAGTTTCAAGCCCGTTCATTCCCGGCAATTGGAAATCGACAAGGATAACGTCGAGATTCTGGCTGTCGGCCAGAAACTTGAGTGCGTCTTCTCCCGTCTCGACCCACACAAGGTTAAACTCCGCGTCCTTATACGGTTTCAGGTAGAGTTTAGCCAGTTTTGGGATGTCGGGATCGTCCTCTATCATCATTATGTTCAGCTCTCGTTTTTCCATAGCAAACAGTTTCCTTATGTCGGTAACGGAGTTTAATTCTTCCATGAGAAAATTTCCATCCAAAAAAATTTTAGTCCATAACTTTTCTTAAGAAAGCAGGTCGCTCACCGGGTTTTGGTACTGCGATTTCGCTTTTCTCTTCGTCTTCCATCTCGTTCAGGTGTATATTGATGCCGTTTCTCTCGAATGTGGGCTCATCGAAAGAGCGCCAATCTTTAATGCTCCAGGTCTGATCCTTCACTTTCTCTTTGTCCTTCAGGATCGTTCTTTTCCTCGGATCAGGAGAAGGAGTTGGAAGCGGCTGCACATGATGATTCAGGCCCGCAGCAATTACCGTGACGATAACTTCTTTTTCTATTTTTTCATCGATCGAGACGCCCACGATGACTTTGGTTTCATCGTCGCCATTCTTTGCGACGCTGCGAACAGTCTTTACAATCTCATCGAATTCGTGGAGCGAGAAATTATTGCCCGCAGTAATGCTGACTAATATTCCTTCCACTCGCTCGAGTGAAACTTCCTCGAGAAGCGGATTTGAAATCGCCGCCGACGCGGCTTCTGCTGCTCGTCTTTCACCAGCGGCGGTGCCCGTTCCAATTATTGCATCACCGCGCGAGGCGAGCACAGTCCTCACATCGGCAAAGTCAACGTTGACAAAGCCGGGTTTCGTGATAATCTCTGATATTCCACGAATCGCGTCGTATAAAACATCGTAAATCTTCTGCAGAGAAGCAAGGTAGCCAGCCGACTTGTCGGAGATCGTCAGCAATTTCTCATTTGGAATGACGATGAGAGCGTCGACATACTTTTTCAATTCTTCGATGCCGGCATCCGCATTGTGCATTCTCTCTTTTGCCTCGTTCGAAAACGGCTTCGTAACGACCGCGACAATAAGCGGGTTGTTATTATCCTGTCCGTCTTTTTTTACGTCATCGCGATCAGCACCCTTGAGAATGCTCGCGACAACAGGGGCTGCACCGGTTCCCGTTCCTCCGCCCATTCCGGCAGTAAGAAAGACCATGTCGCTGTCTTTCAAGGCTCGATGGATCTCGTCGCGTGCTTCAAGCGCAGCGCGTCTTCCGATATCCGGATTTGATCCGGCTCCGAGCCCTCGAGTAGTTGTCTTGCCAATCTGGATCTTGTTCGGCGCAAAGCTCCGCTCAAGGTCCTGCAAGTCGGTATTCATCGAGATTAAATCGACGCCATGGATACCTCGTTTTGCAATGCTGTTGACGGCGTTTCCACCGCATCCTCCAATTCCCACAACTCTTATTCGTGGGCCTTGCTTATCTGTGTCTAGTTCGAACACGTTATGCCTCCTTGTTAGACATTGTCAATGTTTTTGTTGATGAACTTTTTTAAAAATTGTAATCCTTTTTCTACGAAACCCTTTCCGTTCTTGTTTGGGATATTCTCCTCTATGGCTTCCTTAACATTCTCAGCAAACTGGATAGTCGATTTTCCGGCTCCGCGCTTCAGGCCATACTGGATCAGACCGACCGCGGTCGCGTAAATCGGATTTTCGACTTCTCTGACAAAACCGGCGTCGAAACTCTGCGGTATCCCAATCTTCGCCGGCACGCCGAGAACATATTCTACCAATTCCGGCATACCTCTCAACAATGCGCCGCCGCCTGTCAGGACTATTCCTGCACTTAAATGGCGCGAATAACCGGACCGCTTGATTTCCATCGCCACGATATCCAAGAGTTCTTCGACACGCGGCTGAATTATCTGCGCAAGAAGCTTCTTGTTGATCTCGATCGGCTTTCGCCCGCCGATCCCGGGAATTAGTATCGGTTCATCGTCGATGACCTCGGAAACCATGGCATAGCCGTGTTTGACTTTCAGCTCTTCTGCCTGCTCCGGCAATATACCGAGTCCTTTGCGGATGTCTGTCGTGATATGATCTCCGGCGATCGGTATAACGGCAGTGTGCCTTATCGTCCTGTCTTCAAACACCGCGAGGTCGGTGGTTCCGCCGCCGATATCCAGCAGCGCGACTCCGACTTCCTTTTCATCTTCGGTCAGAACCGAGTAGCTCGAAGCTAACGGCTGCAGAACCAGCTCCTCAACTTTTAGACCGGCTCTCTCGACGCATTTGTAAATATTCTGTGCAGCAGTGATTAATCCGGTAACGACATGCATCGAAGCTTCGACGCGAACTCCAGCCATGCCGATCGGATCATGTGTGACCGTTTGACCGTCAATTATGAATTCCTGTGGGATTATGTGAATGATTTCCCGGTCGCGCGAAAGATGGACCCGTCTTGAATCTTCGATCAAACGATCGATGTCGCTTTCTGTGATTTCATGGTCAGGGTTACTGATCGTAATGATGCTGTTTGTCTTGAAGCTGTCGATGTGTTCGCCTGCGATTCCCACTATCGCGCTCTTTATCTTCATGCCCGGTTTAGATTCCGCGATTTGAACTGCTTCTTGAATTGATTTCACCGTCCTATCGATATTCGCGACGACTCCGCGGCTCATGCCGCCGGATTTACTCGTGCCGACTCCGAGGACATTCAACTTGCCATTCGAGTCGACTTCGACGACCAACGCACATACTTTCGTCGTTCCTATGTCGAGTGCTACAATCATATTATTATTCATCTATACACCTTAGTTTACTTTTCCTTGAGTGTCCGAAGGACTGACCGCACTGGGTGAAACGTTTTCGGTTTGGGTTCCAAGCACGATCTGACCGTCAAATCTGAGATCGATGTAATTGTAATCAGAACTACCGGCACCGGCGATCTTTGTCAAGAATTCCTGCAAATACAAAAGTTTTTTCTCGAAATCTCCTCTTCCAATTACCACTGGAAGTGAGGAGGCTGTCGTGAAAGCAACCAAATTGTCGCCTTGTAACTGGACTCCGGCGATACTTGCACTGAGCGCTGGCCCGGCCTTTCTCAGCGTCGGAAAGAAATTTCACCGCCTGCATCAAACTTCCTTTGACTGTGTCGCCGACGGAAAGTATGCCGCTGATATTCGTGATTATCGGCAGATTATTTTTCCTTTCCAAAGGAAGAGGAAGGACAATTCCACTTTCGTCGACAGATAACATCGAGGTCGGTGTCGCGAGAAGCGCTAAAGGGGTTCGCTCGTGAACGGTTATCGTTAGATCATAAGGGAGCGCGCGTACCACGACGGCTTTTTTAACGAACGGATTCTGCTCGACGCGATAAGAAATCTGCGAGAGACTCAATCCGAAAAGCGAGCTTCCAGTGCGAACGTTAGCAAGCGCCTTGACTTCGTCATCCGTCAATATGCTTGCATCGTAGATTTTCACATCCTGTAAGACAAGCTGATTCTTCCAGTTCTGGGAAACCAGATATAGAGCAACGATGGCGCAAACCGCAAGCGTAAAATTCAAATATGGGCGGTTAATCTTCTTCATCCTTCATTGCCCACAAGTTCTTCGACACGCCCATCGATCTTCTCGGGAAATCCCAGCAACTTTACCTCAAGCTCCATCGCTACGCCGAATTTCGTTTGCACTTCCTCTTCGACTCGCTGAATAATTCTCAAAACGTCATCTGAGCTCGCATGACCATGATTTATAACGAAGTTCGGATGCTTCTCGGAAATTTGCGCATCGCCGATCCTTAAACCCTTCAGACCGCAATTTTCTATCAACCTTGCGGCGGAGTTCATCACAGGATTCTTGAAAATCCAGCCAGCGTTTGAGGATTCATCAGGCTGCGATTCGTTTCGTCGAAGAAGGAGTTCTCGCCGTACTCTTTTCATCTCCACCTTATCACCAACGAGCAGCTTGAATGCCGCGCTCACCACGATGTCTCCCTGGAGTGAGCTGTAGTGAGACCCAAAAATAATTCCTTCTTTCGGTAGTTTGATCAATTCGCTTCTTCGAATGATTTCCACTTCGACAAGGTGGTCAGAAATCATTGCGCCAAAGGCACGCTCGTTGGAGACAATCGCGCCGCCGAGTGTTCCTTGAATTCCCGCAAACATCTCGACTCCGTGCAGACCTTCTTCGATACAAAAGTCGATGAAATGCGACAACTTCGTTCCGGCTCTGGCTTTTACGAATTCCCCACTTACATCTATCTTCGCGAGACCAGGCTCAAGATTGATCACTGCACCATGATAACCGCGGTCACTTATCAGGAAATTGCTTCGGTTGCCGATTATGACGAATGGAAATTCGATCTCGTTCAAAAGGTTTACTAGGACCGTCAGGTCGCCGGCATCGGCTGGCTCAAAATAGAAATCCGCCTGTCCGCCAACTTTGAACCTCGTCAGTCTCGCCAACGATTCGCCAATTCCGATGTAGCCTCTGAAAAATCTTCTTATCTGATCGACTGAAATCATTTGCTCTTCTTCGCTCTCTGTTTGGCGCTTGACGATTTCAACCTGCCGATAAATTCTTCACCGTATTTTGAAATATCGCCGGCTCCAAGAGTTACGACGATGTCGCCTGATTTTCTTATCTTCATCAAGAAATTCCGGGAGCTGCTTCTTGTCTTGGACATAGTAAGCTTCTTTGTGTCCGAAAGATTTGGCGTCACTGACAATCAGCTCGCCTGTGATTCCTTGAATTGGCTCTTCACGTGCGGGATAAATTTCAGTCACGACTAAAACATCTGCGTTGAGAAAACTTTTTCCGAATTCGTCGTGAAAATCTCTCGTGCGGGAATAGAGATGCGGCTGGAAAACTGCGACGACACGTTTCTGAGGCCAACCGGATTTAAGCGCAGACAAAGTTGCCTGGACTTCAGTAGGATGATGCGCGTAGTCGTCCACGACCATCACGTCGCTTATTTCCGCTTTCAGCTCAATGCGGCGGTAGACTCCAGTAAATGATTCGACGGCTTTCTTGATTTTCGAAAACTCTATTCCCAATTCCAGGCCGATACCGATTGCGGCAATTGAATTCTTGACATTATGCAAGCCGGGAACATTCAATTTTATTTCGCCGAGATCTTTTCCGAATCTGAGAAGATTGAACCGACTCCTATTCGCATCGAAAGAAATGTTAATCGCTCGAAGGTCGGATTGAGCATTGATTCCGTAAGTGACGATTTTCTTCCTGATTAAAGGAAGAATTTCCTGGATCGACGGCTCGTCGAGGCACAGGATCACAAAACCATAGAATGGAACCTTGTTGGCAAATTCCATGAATGCCCGTTTGATGTCTTCAAGGTCCGTATAAATATCAAGATGCTCCCGCTCAAGAGTGGTGATCGCAGCGATGACCGGTGTAAGTTGAAGGAACGACCTGTCAAACTCGTCCGCTTCAACGACGATGTAATCACCATGGCCGAGTCGTGCGTTTGTGCCGCCGAAGCTTGAGAGTTTTCCGCCGACAATTACGGTCGGATCCAAACTCCCTTCCATCAAAACGAGGCTCGTCATGCTGGTCGTCGTGGTTTTGCCATGCGTGCCGGCAATTGCGATTCCGTACTTCATCCGCATGAGTTCAGCGAGCATTTCGGCTCGTCTGATCACCGGGATTTTCTTTTCTGCTGCGGCGACAAGTTCCGGATTATCGGAATGCACTGCGGACGAATAAACGACGACATCTGCCTCGTCAAGGTTCTTCGCCGCATGACCTTTATGAATCTTCGCGCCCAATTTTGCAAGCCTGTCGGTTATCTCGCTGAGCTGCCTGTCGGAGCCGCTGACCTCAAAACCCTGGTCCAGGAGTATCTCGGCAATACCGCTCATCCCGATTCCGCCGATCCCGACCATGTGGATTCTTCTTACACTCTTAAACATTTTTCCTCCTGAACCTGCGGACCTTTTCTCTTGGAAGAGTTGTCGGCGTGATCTTTCGGCTTAGTTCCGTAAACAATTCCATCATCCCCTGTTCATCATAAAAATGAACCGGGTTGATGCGAACGGCCCTCAAGTGATTTTTGAGTTTCAACTTTATTACGCGATAACTTCCGCGCACTTTCATCCGCTTCGGCCTGCCGACCTGGATCCATTCGATCTCGGAAATATTGATTGCACGACTATCAAACCTGTTTTGCAGAATGATCGATTCGTCGGTGACCACGACATCTCTCTGGAAAAGCATGTTCAAGACGAGAACTGCAACGGAGTAAATCAGCACGACGATGAAAGCGTACACAATCGGATCTCTGAAGACCAGCTTGAATTCGCTCTCGACAAATGTTCCCCTTATTACGGCATAAAGGATCAGCGCGACAGCATAAACAGCCACGGACTGGTAATAAAACTCGAATCTTCGTTTGAAATTCTTACGCATCGACTTTTCCACCCGCGGGAATCGGCTCCGCAATTTTCAAAACTGATTTCGCTATGACGCCCGCCGCATCCTGATGCTGCAAGCCTTTCATCTTCTCTCGCATCATCTCAAGCCTTTCCGGTTTGTCGAGAAGACTCAAAAATTCTTTTTCAAAACTTTCTTTTGGTTCGGATTCCAAAACCATTACCGCCGCACCGGATTCGACAAGGGCGCGTGCGTTCTCGACTTGATGATTTGCCGCGGCATAAGGATAAGGAATGATAAGAGCCGGAAGATTGAAGTAGATAAGCTCAGCAACTGTCGTGGCACCGCCTCTACAAACGGCAAAATCTGCCGCAGAGTATGCAGCCTCCATTCGATCGATGAATTCTGCGATTTTGATATTCTGTGACTTGCCCTTGAGGCTTTCTTTTACCCGCTCATAATCTATAGAGCCCGTCTGCCAAACCATCTGATAATTTAGGTTTATCAGGTTATCGACAACTTCAAGCACCGCGCTGTTAAGTTTCATTGCTCCAAGGCTTCCACCGGTAATAAAAAGCGTTTTCCGTGTCGGTTCTAATCCAAAAAACTTCAAAGCTTCCCTCCGATCTACTTTCTGCATTTTTCTAACCGGACTTCCTGTCACGAGAAGATTGGAGTTCTTTCGGAAATATTTCTTCGACGAATTAAATGCTAAATGAACTTCTCGCGCGAACGGTGCAAACATTCTCGTCATCACGCCGGGATAGCTGTTGTGCTCCTGTAGGACGATCGGCGTTCGTGTCATGACTGCTGCCGCGCAAACCGGCCCGGAGACATATCCCCCGTTCCGACAACTACCTGCGGTTTGAATCCCACCAACAGTTTCAATGACTGGAAAACCGAAACGACAATTTTCAATGGAAGCATGAAATTCGATAACCTGAATTTCCTGGAGAATCCTCCGATCCATATCGACCGGAACTTATACCCTAACTGCGGCACGATGCGACCTTCAATTTTATTTTTAGTACCGACAAACACTAAATCGACACTTTCCATTTCAATGAGTTTTTCGGCGATCGCAACCGCCGGGAAAAGGTGCCCGCCAGTCCCGCCTCCTGCAAATACAACTCGAGTCGTCAACTATAAACCCTCCCGACAACAGGGTCGTCGCTTCTCGTTTTGATCCTTTTTGTCTTCTTCACGTCAGCAGAAGAAATCTCATCGGCTGTCGGTTCGGGAATCTGTTTGGAAATATTTAGAATAATTCCCACAGCCGCTGAATTTACAATCATTGCTGTACCACCATAACTTACGAACGGCATCGGAAGCCCGGTTGTCGGAAATAATCCGATTGCAACGCCCGCGTTGGCGAAAGCATAGACACAAATTCCTGCCGTTATGCCGGTAGCAAGTAAAGAACCAAACCTATCCGGTGCAAGCTTTGCAATTGCCGTTCCACGAAACGCAATAAACAGGAAAACCACCAAGACTAGGACCGATCCCCACAAACCATATTCTTCTCCGATTACGGAGTAAATGAAATCGCCGTACGATTCCGGTAGAAACAAATTTCTCTGCCGACTGTTGCCAGGTCCGACTCCGATGACTCCGCCATTGCCGAAGCCAATTATTGATTGCTGGACCTGATAATTCCCTGATCCATGATTCATCCAAGCTTCAACGCGCGCAACGCGATAAGGCTCGAACACTAAAACTCCGGCGGCGATTACAACAATTGCGGTCACTAAAACAGCAAGATGCAATTTTCGAACGCCGCCAGCGACCAACAGCAATCCAACGACTGCAAAGATCATCAAAGCCGTGGTGAAATTCGGCTGCAGAATGATCAATCCGGCAATGATGGCCGACCACAAGAGTGGTTTGAACAGATTTCTATATTCCTTGAGTTTGTCCGCATTCTCGGACAAATAAGCGGCAACGAAAAATAAAATGGCTATGCGGGCAATTTCCGAAGGTTCGAAGCTGAAAAAACCAAGATGAATCCAGCGTGCTGCACCTTTTATTATCACTCTCTGACCGAGTGCGACAACGAGGAGAAATCCTGAAATTATCAGAATGTGAAAGGCATATTTTTCATAATTGTGGTAATCGAACTTTGCAACGACAAATATCAGGATCGCTCCCACCAAAACTTTGAAGAGATGACTCTTCAGTAGGTATGCCGGGTTCTGGAATTTCAATTCCGACCAGAATGCGCTCGCACTATACACGACGACGAGACTCATGAACATTATCGAGAGCACCGCAAAAAGAAACCATTTATCTGCCGGCCTGGATTGTCTGCTCACAGCTCCATCACCAGCCTTCTAAATTCGCGACCACGATGCTCATAGTCGTGGAACATATCGAAACTCGCACATGCCGGCGAAAGAAGCACGATGTATCCTGGTTTCGCTTCGTCGCGAGCCTTTGCGACAGCGTCTTCCATCGATGAGGCCATGATGCACTTGGTTTTGTCGGCAAATTCCTTCTGCATCTTCGGCGCAGCCTGGCCGATTAAAACCATCGCTGGAACTTTCTTTCTCACAAGGTCGAAGAGAGGGGAATAATCATTCCCTTTGTCTTTGCCACCGGCGATCAGCACAATCGGCGAATCAAAGCTGCCGAGCGCGTACCAGACCGCATCGACATTAGTTGCCTTCGAGTCATTTATGTACTTCACACCATCAAGCTCGCGGACCGGTTCGAGACGATGTTCTACTCCGGGAAATTCGCGCAGAGTATCGGCAACTACATCGAACGAGATGCCGAGAGACCTTGCGGCAAGAGCTGACGCAATTGAGTTATAAAGATTATGAACGCCGCGAATTTTTATCTCTTGAGAATCTATGAGGAAATTCGCATTTCCATTTTCGACCAAGAATACTTTCCCGTTTTCGACAAACGCTCCAGCGGAGATCTTCCCCTTGACGCTGAAAGGCAGCCTCACTGTGTTCAAACCGCAGCAATATGTATTTACTGCGTCATCATCATAGTTGTAGATCGAAAAATCTTTCACGGTTTGATTCATGAAGATTCTGAATTTGGAGTTCGCGTATGCCTCATAGCTCTCGTATCTATCGAGATGATCAGGGGTGATGTTGAGAAGCACCGCAACCTTGGGTCTAAAAGTATCAACATGATCCAGCTGGAAGCTCGACACTTCGACTACTGCCGCCGACTTTTCATCTACCTCGAGTACATAATCTGAAAATGGAAATCCGATATTGCCGGCGACAATTGTTTTCCAACCTGCCTTCTCGAATATTTTCCCAATCAACGTCGTGGTTGTCGTCTTTCCGTTAGACCCGGTGATTGCAACGATCGGCGCCCGGCAAAACCATGAGGCGACTTCGACTTCACTGTAAACACTCAAGCCAACCTTCAAGGCGTGTTTAATTAAGTTTGAGTTTGATGGCACACCGGGACTTGTCACGATGAAGTCGGCGTCGAAAATCCGGTCGGTGTGTGCACCAAATTCATATCCAATCCCAGCAGTCTCCAGAGTTTTGATTTCTTGTGCGGCATCTTCCCTGGATTTATTGTCGCTTACGAATACAACTGCCCCCAGCGACTTCAGAAGTTTTGCCGCAGATAATCCGCTTCGTGCAGCGCCGAGGATAGAGACTTTCGCCGATTCTATTTTATCCGGTCTTGCCAATCGTACTACCTACTTTTTCCATTCATGCGCTGCAGGGCTCCTTATCTTACCTTAAATGTCGTCAGGCTAAGGATTGCCAATAAAATTCCTACGATATAAAAACGAGTGACAATCTTAGGTTCTGGTAAGCCATCGAGCTCGAAATGATGGTGCAGCGGCGCCATTCTAAAAATCCGGCGACCTTCACCGAATTTTCTCTTAGTGTACTTGAAATAGAGAACCTGCAATACCACGGACAACCCTTCTGCCAGGAAAATCCCCCCGAGAATCGGAAGCACCAATTCCTTCTTGATCATTATTGAAACACCAGCGACTGCTCCACCAAGCGCGAGCGAGCCGGTATCTCCCATGAAGACCTGTGCAGGGTAAGCATTGTACCACAAAAAACCGAGAGCTGCGCCGACAAGAGCGGCGCAATAAACCGTAAGTTCGCCTGTACCACGAAGATAAATTATGTTCAGGTAGCGGCTGAAGTCAAAATTGCCCGAGACGTAGCTCATGATCGCAAGAGTCAAAGCCGTTATGCCGATCGTGCCTACCGCAAGTCCATCGAGACCATCGGTGAGATTCACGAAGTTGGACGAAGCGGTGATCACGAAAATCACTACGGGGATATAAAGATAGGAATAATCAAAATTTAGATTTTTGAAGAATGGAACGGTTGTGACTGAATTAAAAGGATGAAACTGCGGAGAAAAATATAGCGCTGCGCCGACAATCAACCCAATTCCAAATTGCCCGATTAGTTTATATCGCGCGATGAGCCCCTTCCGCTTTTTCATTATGACTTTCAGGTAGTCATCGATAAATCCGAGCAGACCAAGCCAGACGGTGATCAGAAGAATCAGCTGGACATATGAATTCGCCAGATCGCCCCACAGTAAAAGTGGCACAACAACCGACCCGAGAATTATCAATCCACCCATGGTCGGTGTACCAGCTTTCGATAAGTGAGACGCGGGTCCCTCAACTTTTGCCTGCTCACCAATCTGGTTTTTGCGAAGCTGGCGGATGACAATTGGCCCGATTATAAAACTAATCAGCAGTGCCGTTATCGCCGCGAGTGCCGAACGAAACGTTATGTACCTGAAAACGCCGAAGCCATGAGGATGGAATTGTCTTTCAAGGAAATCAAATAATGAATAAAGCATCAACGATATCCTTTATTTTGCAGGTTTCTTGTCAAGGCATTTACAACTTCTTCCATCTTCATTCCGCGCGAGCCTTTCACGAGCACCGCGTCGCCAGGCGATATGATTTGTAAAACTTTCTCAGATAACTTCTCCTTATTATCGAATGATTCTGTTTTCAATTTCCTTTTTGTCTTCCGCTCCGAGTTGGCAGCTGCCGCATCAGCGATTCCTTTTGCGAGCTTTCCAAATGTGAAAAGACAATCCACGTTTGTCCTAGCGATTTCTTTACCGACTCTTTGATGTTCACGCTTTGACGATTCGCCAAGCTCAAGCATATCAGCGAGCACTGCGACTCTTTTCCCCTTTGCGCGAACGACCGACAGCCAACGGATCGCTGCAACCGCAGACTCCGGATTTGAGTTGTAAGTATCATTCAGAATTTTCACACCGCCAGCTTCAACGAGCTGCATTCGTTTTTCGTAGGCTCTGTAATTCTCCAGCGCCTTTTTTATTTCCACCGGATTCATTCCATAATGATATCCAATGGCTGCCGCGGCAAGAGCGTTCATAGCGTTATGAATGCCGGGGACTTTCAAATGTACCAACTCGGTTTTCCCCCTGTACTTCATTTCAAAGAGTGCGCAACCTCTTTTGTCCATACCGAAAAATCTGCCCGCGAGATTTTGCCGCACTGTATTCCCGAGTTGGAACCCGTAACCGAATTTGTTTCGCGGAAATCTTCCTGCGTTGACAATGTTCTTGTCGTCGGCATTTACGAAGGCCACGCCTTCAGACAATGTCAGGAAATTAAAAAGCTCTGATTCTTCTTTCTTTACGCCGGCGAGATTTTTGAAAAATTCGAGATGCTCCGCACCAATGTTGGTGATAAGTCCGGCATCTGGTTCGAGTATTTCGCACAATCTTTTTATTTCGCCAAAGTGGTTGGTGCCGATCTCGACAATGGCGGCTTCATGATATCTTCTGAATCCGAAAATCGTAAGCGGGACACCAATTTGATTATTATGATTGCCCGAAGTTTTCACGACTTTCATTTCCCGTCCAAGGACCTTGGCAGCCATTTCTTTTGTCGTGGTCTTGCCGTTCGAGCCTCCAATTGCAATTACAGGCATTGCAAATTTTTTGCGGCATATTCTCGCAAGATCACCGAAAGCGCGAGTCGTATCGTCAACAATTACAAGCGGGGATTTTGCTACATCCTCTTTTCTTCTCTTGTACCACTTTCTGTCCACGACCGCGCAAGCCGCCTTCTTTTCAAGTACATTCTCGACAAAGTCGTGTCCATCGAATTTCTCACCTCGAAGTGCGAAGAAAATTTCACCGGCAGAAACCGTGCGCGAATCGGTGGAGACCGATTTTGCCGAATTGAACCTCAAATCATGTAATTCGGCGCCGGGAATGCTTTTTATATCCTGCATGGTGATCAACTTTTCTCCCCGACAGAATTCCCGGATAGTCCAAGCACTTCTTCGACTTCTTCGCGGTCATCGAAATGATGCTTAACTCCTTTTACGTCCTGATAGTTTTCGTGCCCCTTACCCGCAAGAACCACAATGTCGTCGGTACGCGATAGACTCATGGCCTTTTTAATCGCCTCGCTCCTATCAACAATTTTCAACACACTCTCGTCGTGCGGTTTGATTCCGGCAAATATTTCGTCGATGATGGATTCAGGCTCCTCGAATCGCGGATTGTCAGAAGTTACGATTGTTATGTCGCTCAAGTCCTCTGCGATTTTTCCCATCTTCGGCCTTTTGGTCCGGTCGCGATTTCCACCACAGCCGAAGACCGCGATTAACCTTCCACCTTTTCCTTCCGATGTCAAAATCTCTTTTGCCGACTGCAATGTTTTCTGGAGAGAGTCCGGACTGTGTGCGTAATCGACGACGACCATGAAACCTCTGCCAGAATCGATGCGCTCGAATCTACCTTTTACGCTCGGCACTCTTGACAAAGCTTCCGCAGCAAGATGCGGGTCACATCCCATCGACGCCACGACCGCAAATGCGCCGGCTGAGATTATAAGCATTGAACTTGCCAACCAGCATGGACTTGATTTCAAATTCTTCGGCCAGATGTTTTATCGTAATCTCTGTGCCGCCGATTCCAAACGAAAACTTGACGATCTGAAAATCTGCTTGAGAAGCAAAGCCGTAACTCACTTTTCGTGCTGGCGTACTTGAAATAATTCTTTGACAATACTCATCATCTACGTTCACAACGGCGAGACTATCTTCCGCCAACCCATCGAATAAGATTTTCTTCGCTTTGAGATATTCTTCCATGGTCTGATGGAAATCGAGATGATCCTGAGTAAGATTCGTGAAGAGAGCAGCTCTGAATGGAATTCCGAAAACCCGGTCCATCACGAGCGAATGCGAAGAGACCTCCATGACGGCAAACGTTGCTTTCTTTGCCGCGGCGATTGACATCATTCGGTTTAACTCGAAAGATTCCGGAGTAGTGTTAGTCGCTGACTCGAGCGTTTCGCCATTAAGCATGTACTTAATTGTTCCTACGAGGAGGACCTTTTCGCCTGCGGATCGAAGCACCCAATCAATCAAATATGTACTTGTTGTCTTCCCATTTGTCCCGGTTACACCAATCACTTTTAATTTCTTCCCGGGCCAGCCGAAAAAGTTTGAGGAGATGAGCGCTAGAGCGCGGCGGGTGTTTGGGACATGTAGTTTTGTGGTGTGGTGAGAGAGGAAGTATTCGTCATTAACGATACTATTGTCCTCGACCGCAACCGCGCTGGCGCCACTTCCTACAGCATCAACTATGAAACGATGGCCGTCAAACTGCGCACCTTTCATCGCAATGAACAGCGAACCGTCTTTCGCTTTCCTTGAGTCATAAACGACGTCGGTAATTTCTTTATCGACGCCGCCGACTATTTCATTGACCGGAACATTCCTTATCAGCTCGCTAAGCTTCATCAAAAGATGCCCGACAAATTGATATTCTTGCTATCGCAATTGATTACAACAACAGAGTTCTTGTTTATCGGCGAGCCAGGATTGGGAGACTGGCTGATTATTTTTCCACTGCCATTGATGTGAAATTGGATTCCCGCCGACAAGAGAAAACTTGTGGCTTTTCTGACGCTCGCGCCGTGGAAGTCCGGCATCTTCTGAATTCTTCTCGCATCAATAAAGCTTAAAATGACTTCGGCTCCTTTTTGCACCATGGCCCCCGCATCAGGCTTTTCCGACCACACAATGTAGTCATCGCTAATTCCCTTGCTTGAAGTTGCGAGTCCGCAATTTTCTAAGATCACTTCTGCGGACGTGCGGTCCAGAAACGAAACATCAGGAACTCTGACCATATCTGAGTAATCAGCCAAAGCAGATTTGTTTTCTCCGGAATTGTTCGGGAAATCTGCTTTACTGCCTTTCTGGCTGCTCTGAATTCCCGAAGAAACATTTGACGTTGCCATCACGTCATTTTTCGAGAATTCCGTGGTTCTCCTTTGCATAATCCCATAGATTCGAGAAGCAATGTTCTTGAAGATCGGCGCTGCCGCACTTCCTCCAGTATAACCATTCATCGGGGAGTCAATCATTATGAATCCAACGATTACCGGATTCGGGACCGGGAAAAATCCTGCGAACGAGGCATGATAGAATTTCTTCGAGTATTTCCCGTCAATTAGTTTTTGTGCTGTACCAGTTTTGCCCGCCATCAAGAGATCATTGATTTTCGCGGGCGCTCCTGTACCATGCTCGACCACATCCACAAACATTCCCGTTAGAGTCTGGGCAACTTGGGGGCTCAAGACACGTCTGATTTGAACAGGCGAATTTTGAAAAAGGACATTGCCCTTTGAATCTGTGACTTTGCTGACAACATATGGCCTCATCAGAATCCCGCCGTTGGCGATCGCCGCGTACGCCGTCGCCATTTGAATGGAAGTGACCATCACCTCGTAACCAAACGACATAAAGGGCTCAGATACTTTCGACCATTCGTAAGGTTTCTCCAAGTCTCCCGATACCTCGCCGGGGAGTTCTATCCCCGTTGGTGCACCGAAACCAAAATCTCTTGCGTATCTGTAAAATTTGTCCGGTGGAATTTTCATCCCAATTTTTGAAAATGCTATGTTGCTCGA
Source organism: uncultured Bacteroidota bacterium (assembly GCA_963703215.1). Classification (GTDB taxonomy): domain Bacteria; phylum Bacteroidota; class Ignavibacteria; order Kryptoniales; family JAKASW01; genus JAKASW01. The sequence continues at coordinate 929,201 of OY969800.1, forward strand.
TAATTCCAGCGCCTTTCTGAACGAAACCCATCCTGCGTGTTCAAAGTCTTCAATCGTCCTTCCATACAAAACGTATCTGCCCTTCTCGGCAAAAATCATATCGCCGGGTTTTTCAATTCCCTCTTCAAGCGCCGCAGTTGCGGTGACAATCTTGAAAGTGGAACCTGGCTCAAATACATCAGCGATAGCTCGGTTTCTTGAATCGTCAAAGGAATATTTTGTATAATCGGTCGGATCAAATTGCGGGTAATTGGCAACTGCTAGTATCTCACCAGTGTTAGGATTCATAAAGACGGCAGTCCCAGCGGCGCCTTTCGCCCTTTCCACACCCGCGGCAAGCTCCTCGTCGACGATCTGTTGGATATTCATGTCGATGGTCAATTGGACATTACATCCGGGGACTGGATCGACTCGAGGATAATCGACCGCCGGCATTTTCCTCCCGATTCCATCGCGTTGCATAATCTCATTGCCATCTTTGCCGGCAAGAAGCGAATCAAACTCAAGCTCGATTCCGCTCGCACCCTTTCCATCAACATTTGTGTAACCAAGAACCTGTCCAGCGGTGGATCCATACGGATAAAGCCTCTGTTGGTCCTGAAGCCTGATCAAACCATACAAGCTAAACCCTTGAAGAGCAGCTGCTTCTTGAGGATCAAGGTCACGGTCAAGCCAGACAAATTTGGATTTCGAGTTCATCTTTTTGAGAAAGAACTCAGCTGGTTTATTGAAGACCGATGCAAATTTCGTGGCAATTCTTCCTTTGTCAACGGAATCAAGAAGCTGTGGATCAACCGCGTAGGAGTAACCATAGTTGTTGGAAATAACGAGACTGCCGTTCCTGTCAAAGACCACTCCGCGATCTGCAAGTAAAGGGACTTCGCTTTCGTACTGCTTTTGTGCTACCTGGTGATAGTAGAATTCCTTGACGCCCTGAACGATTGCCAGCTTTACGGTGACAGCCGCAAAGAGCAATCCAAACACAATGCGAATAAAATCCACTCGGCCGTTGTAGTTGACGGGTTTATTTGGTCGTGTCTCTCGCATCTCTCTGTTCAGCATCATCCAATTTGTTTTTACTGATTGCAACCTGGTCCAGCGTTTGGCTGCTGTAGACAAGACCAAGACTCTGAGAAGCGATCTTTGTAATCCTTTCAGCGCTGGATAATTTTTTCAGTTCCGCTTGCAGCGAGTCGTTGCTGAATTCCAATTCCTTGTACTTCGAATCAAGAATACTTAAATCGCTGACCAGCCTGTCCACTGTAACACTGTTGTTGACGATGATCAAAAGCACGGATACAATCCCTGCGAGAATGACGATGAACTTGGAAATAGAAGGTGATGGAATTCTCTTCTGCATCGGTCCGGATTTGTCAGCAGCTTTATATTTATCATTCTCGCGAGTTATTTCTTCACTCATACAATCTTTTCAATGACTCTCATTTTTGCGCTTCGAGCTCTGCGATTACGACGGATCTCGTCGTGCTCGGGCAAAATCGGCTTACGTGTGAGATTCCTGGCACGGGCGATCTTCCCGCAGGTGCAAATGATGGCTTGCGGTGGACAAACACATGTCGCCGCTTCATATTTAAACTTTTCCTTGACAATTCTATCCTCCAGGGAGTGATAAGAAATCGCAACAATTCTTCCGCCGCGTTTGGTCAGATCGACAGCGGCATCCAGCCCTTTGGCGAGAGAGTCGAGTTCTTGATTTACTTCGATGCGAACAGCTTGAAATATTCTGGACAAGGTACTTGGGGATTTTCCGCTCACTGCACCAATTATCTCGGCAAGTTGAGAGGTGCTTTCAATTCTGTTCCTCTTCCTTTTGTTCACGATTGCTTTTGCTAAAGTCCGTGAACGAGGTTCCTCGCCATATTTGCTGAACATCTCAACAAGTCCATCCAAATCGTACGAGTTTATTACCTCAGAGGCTGAAATCTTCAGTCTACTATCCAGCCGCATATCGAGTCTTTCGTCTCTTCTGTAGCTGAACCCCGGCTCGCTGTCGATTTGATAAGACGAAACGCCTAGGTCGAACAAAAATCCATCGGCAGACTTCACATCTTTGCTTTCAAAGACATTTTTGATTTGAGAAAAATTTTCCCCGACAAAAGACAGCCTACCATCTGAGGATATAAGATCATCCGCAATTCGACTTGCATTTTCGTCGACATCGAACGCGATTACTCTTGCATCGGAATTCAGTCGCGAAAGAATCTCACGCGTGTGTCCTCCTCCTCCGAATGTTGCGTCAGCATATGTTCCGCTCAAATTGGTAACCAAGAACTCCAAGCTCTCCTTCAATAATACCGATTCATGAAATGGGACCATCGTTACTTGTCAAGGTTCACAGCCATGATTTGCTCCACTACTGTCGCATAATTTTCCGGTTGGGAGTTGAGATACTCATTGAATGCTTTCGGATTCCATAGTTCAATTCGCTCCAGAGCACCGATGATAACAACTTCTTTTTCTATCTCAGCAAATTCGAGTAAGTTCTTGGGGATTGTAATTCGCGATTGCGCGTCTAAAGGAAATTCTTCGGATGCCCACATAAGGAGGGTTCTTGTAAAGAATCTATGCTTCTCCTGGAATTGATTTAATGAGCGAAGCCTAACCTCTAGCCGCTCCCACTCATCAAGAGGATAGACGTAGAGACATTTTTCGACCCCTCTTGTCACGACAAACGAATCATGAGATTCAACCGAAAGGCTTTTTCGCAACTTTGCAGGGATGCTGAGCCTTCCCTTGGAGTCTAATACGTACTCGTACCGTCCTTTAAATGACGACATCTTTCTCCATTCTTCCACATCTCCCCACTTCTGTGAGGGCAAGTTTTTAGTAAACAGGGGAAAAGGTATATCATTCTCCACTTTTCCCCACTACGTTGGAAATTTAACCAATTCGCTCCAAAAGTCAAGTGGTTTTTTGTCACTTTTTCTTACAGGACAGAAACGGTCAGAAATTCAAAAAATCAGGGGTGTTTTGTGCGCCAAATGCCGTTATAATTTTACTACTAAACAAAACAAACAAAAATTTAGTAGACTTCTTGACCTCTAAACTTGTGTTTTGTAATTTACATCAAGATGGCAAGAGGTTTAACGAAAAGGCAAGGTGAGGCACTAGAATTCATTCGTCGTTTTATCAAGGAGCATTCTAAACCGCCCACATTCCGTGAGCTTGGCGAGCAAATGGGAATCAATTCCACGCGAGCCGTCAGCGATTTGCTGAAAGCCCTCGAACGAAAAGGCTATATAGAACGAGAAGCTGGCCGTTCACGCGGAATAAATCTTCCCAGAAACGAGGCAACAAATCCAGACCTTCCCCCCTCTGTTCGAACAATCCCCGTTGTTTCAAGGATCGAATCGCGCGAAATAATTTTTTCAAACATCGTCGACGTGCTTCACTTCGACGCGAAACTCCTTCCAGAAGGCGAGCTCTTCGCTGTCAAGGTGTCAGACGATGCGATGAACTTTGTCGGCCTGTTTAAAGGTGATTATGTGATATGCCGGCGTGTACCACTACCAGATCAAAACTCGCTCGTGCTCGGCAGCGCATCCGGAGTTTTGATCGTGAGATTTTTTGAATTAATGAATGGGAAAATAAATCTAAAACCCTCAAACAAATCTTACCAGATGTTGACCTTCTCCCCCGACGACAGGCAATTTTTTGTGGCGGGAGAAGTGGTGCTGACGTTCAGGAAAACGAAATGAAGCTCAGGCCCAACAGATTTCTGAACCTGTTGGGCCCTGCCAGTTTAATCCTCTAACGTACTCAAGTCCCCTTCCGGCATTCCCAGCGCCCGCGCCTTCAGGACACGCCGCATGATTTTTCCGCTACGCGTTTTTGGAAGTGAATTCATGAAGTTTATTTTTTCAGGTTTCGCAATCGGTCCCATTTCGTGCCCGACATGCTGTCTTAATTCTTCGGCCAAAGTTTCATTCCCTTCGAATCCAGCTTTCAACATTACATAAGCATGAATTGCAATCCCTTTTATTTCGTGCGGCAAACCGATGACCGCCGCTTCAGCTACTGCATGATGGCTCACTAAAGCTGATTCAAGCTCGGCGGTGCCAAGTCTGTACCCGCTGACTTTTATTACGTCGTCAACTCTTCCGATTATCCAAAAATAGCCGTCCTCATCCTTTCTCGCGGAGTCGCCCACAAAATAGTACCCTGGATAACGGCTCCAATAAGTACTCACGTAACGATCTGGATCTTTATAAATTGTCCGAAGCATTGACGGCCAGGGCCGTTTGAGAATTAGGAAGCCTTCCTCCCCAGGCTTCACTGATTTCCCTGCTTCATTAACGACATCCGCTTGCACTCCAAAATAGGGTTTTGTTCCAGAGCCCGGTTTCAGCGGTGTAGTAGGAAGTGGACTTATCATGAACGCGCCGGTCTCCGTCTGCCACCATGTATCCATGATAGGGCATTTCTCTTTTCCGATGACTCTATGGTACCACCGCCAAGCTTCTGGATTTATCGGTTCGCCAACGCTTCCGAGTAATCGCAAAGTAGAAAGATCATGACGGTTTGGCCATGCCTCACCGTAGCGCATCAGTCCACGAATTGCAGTGGGCGTGGAATAGAGAACAGTAATTCCGTACTTCTCTATCATTGTCCACCACCTATCGGGATAGGGGTAAGTCGGCGCTCCTTCGTACATGAACGAAGTCGCACCTGCAACAAGCGGAGCATAAACAATATAGGAATGTCCGGTCACCCAACCTGGATCTGCGGTGCACCACCATCTGTCCTCTTCTTTTAGGTCGAAGACGTTTTTCAAAGTCGCATAGGTACCAACCATATATCCACCATGAGTATGAAGAATCGCTTTGGGTTTTCCCGTCGTTCCAGAAGTATACAAAATGTAGAGTGGATCCTCGGCATCCATTTCTTCCGTCGGACACCTTCCACCATTCCGGGTCAGAGGCAAATTCATTAATTCATGGTACCAATAATCGCGTCCTGCTTCCATTAACACATCTTTGCCGGTATGTTTCACGACAATGACTATCTCGGGTGCTGCGGTGCGTTTTAACGCTTCATCCACGATTTTTTTTAGTTCGACGGTCTTACCGTTCATTTGTCCGCCATCGGCGGTCACGATAACCTTTGATTCGCTGTCCTCGATCCTTCCGTGGAGAGCCTCAACGGAAAACCCTCCGTATACGACAGAATGTATTGCACCGATCTTCGCCGTCGCAAGCATCGCGATCACCGTTTCCGGAATGCGAGGCATATAGATAGTCACCCTGTCTCCTTTCCTCACCCCCATGCTTTTCAGAACAGTTGCAAACCTGCAGACTTCTCTATCTAGTGCGTGATAGGAAAATGTCCGGAGTTCGCCGTTTTCACCTTCCCAGATCAACGCAAGTTTATTTCGCCGCCACGTCCTGACGTGACGATCAAGAGCATTGAGGACAATATTTGTTTTCCCGCCGACAAACCATTTATAAAAAGGCTTGTTCGATTCGTCAAGGACTTTGTCCCATTTCTTGAACCACTCAAGCTCACTGGCCCGACGGGCCCAGAAGCCTTCGAGATCCTTTTCCGCCTCCTCGTAAACTTTGTCGGGATTCTGAACAGTAGCTTGTGCCACCACCTCCGGTGTCGGTAGGAAAACCTCGCCTGAAAGTTTCTTCTTGTCACCAGTACCTTTGTCCGCCATCTTTGCATCTCCTATTTGAAATCTCTTTAACTGTAATTTGTGAATTTAAAAATATTTTTTACGCAAGTGCTCTCTTTGGCCGGTAAAGAATAGAAAGATGTTTTTGACAGTGTCCTATCGTGCGATCGGCTTACCTAGAGAAATGACCGTGCGACCGAATGTTGAATTAACTACTTCAGCAAAAGAAACGAAAAGTGCGTCAAGACCAGTTAAGAGTCCGAGCCATCCTCCAAGAGAACCGGTCCCAAATCCATAATCGCCGCCGGCCAGGAGAAAGAACGTAATCCATAACAAGAGGAAAATGCTCCAGACTCCTTTGTTGCTCTTGAACGTTGCAATCCACATATAGAAAGTGAAAATTCCCCACATCAAAAGCGTCGTTGCAACACCCGACGCTGCCGGTGGGGCTATCAGCTTCGCTCCGACAGTCCAATTCAAAAACGCAAACCACCACCAAAAGAGTCCGTAGGAAGTGAACGCCACGGTGCCAAAGGTGTTGCCATTCTTGAATTCTAGGATGCCCGCTATAATCTGTGCCGTTCCACCATACGCGAACGCAAGAGGAACCACCGCGGGCACTGCTTCTTTCGGAAGCAAGCCAGCGTTGATTGCACTTAGCACTACTGTAGTTAAACCGAATCCCGCAAGTCCCAAAGGACCCGGATTTGCCGATTTTGTTTCACCATTTGCCATGGTCGCTCCTTCTTGAGATTTGTTTCATTACTTAGAATTTCGAAAATCTTGCCGTACCCCGATGTGTAATTGTGTTTGGAGGTTTATTTGTGTTTTCAATAAACACATAAAATACACTTTGATAACGAAAATGCTTATGAGAATCTCCGCCGCTCAAGACAAAAACTGATGACATATTTGAGACAAATTGGAATACTATTGGTATCTTATGAATTTGTTTCTTCTCAATCAAATTGGATGAATCGTCAACTAAACCGCCACAATCTAATTAATACTCATAGGTTCGTCTGGTTCGCCAACAAACTCAAATCTCAGCCCTGGATTGAAAGCCTCACCAAGCTCGACTTTCCATTGAACACAGGAACTACCTAAAACTCACAAAATATAACATCCTGCAGAAGTCAATAGTTTCCAACCCACCGGCTTGGGTTCATGAGTCCATTAAGAGTATCAGCTGTAGAGTAATTAAACAAAGCCCGAAGCGCTCGGACAGAAAAAGCTTACAGCGACAGAATCGGACTTTCGTCTCTTTTTGTCCCAAGGCAAGATTTCGGTTAATGTACCGGTGCTCCTTTTAGCAGGTTTAGATGGAGCATGGTGGCACAATCGTTGAACGTTTTCCCAAACAAACCTTTGGCTGAAAATGAATAAAACTCTCAAACTCAGCGCGCAAAACCTTCCTCAAATTTTCACCGCATTGGTAAACACAGGCTATACTATAATTGCTCCGGTTTATCGTGACGGCTCGATTGTCTATGACAATGTCCAATCCTCAGATGAATTGCCCATTGGCTGGAGTGACCAGCAGAGCCCAGCCACCTATCGGCTCTCAAAGGAAAACAAAGGAAGGTATTTCGGTTTTCATACCGCACCTCAGTCATGGAAAAGGTTTCTTTATCCTCCGCAAAGAAGTCTCTTCCGGGTCAAGAAGAATGCAAAATCGATTGATCTTTTGGAAAGCGAGAATGGAAAACCCAGGTATGCATTTATCGGGGTACGGCCATGTGAATTAAAAGCAATTCTCATCCAGGATCTCGTATTCAATTCGGAGGAGTACGGGGATGCCGATTATAGACTACGACGCAAGAATTTATTTATCATTGCAGTGAATTGTACAGACTCTGCTGAAAATTGTTTTTGTTCATCTTTGAAAACCGGACCGAGGGCAAAAGGGAATTTTGATATTGCCTTGACGGAGATCGCCAACAAGGGAGAACACTATTTTATTACCGAAGTCGGAAGCGAAATCGGTGACACGGTCATCAATCAGACCGATGTCTCTGAAGCCACGGAGCAAGAAATAAACGACGCGGCAAAACTTGTCCGACATACCGAAAACAAGATGAAGAAATCCGTCGACACTTCTGATCTGCCCAACACATTAGCGAACAACCTGGAGCACCAGCACTGGGACAACATAGCAAAGAGATGTTTGTCTTGCGGAAATTGCACGATGGTTTGTCCAACATGCTTTTGTTCGACAGTCGAAGACGTAACAGACCTTTCTGGCAATGAGTCGGCGAGAATGAGAGCGTGGGATTCCTGTTTCACGATGGACTTTTCCAAAGTAGCCGGCGGAAATTTCCGGATTACACCGAAGTCGCGCTATCGGCAATGGCTGACGCATAAATTTTCATCATGGATGGAGCAGTTCGGAGTCTTCGGATGCGTCGGATGCGGAAGGTGCATTACATGGTGTCCTGTCGGCATCGACATAACCGCAGAGATTAATTCTATAAGAGGGGCCTAGCAAAAGCCGTACTAACATGAAAAGAAAAAGAAGGTGGATATGGAACCGCAAGATCTAACTCAGTCATTGCACAAGCACCCGTTCTTAATCGACATGGACGAAAATCTTATCAAGACCCTGACATCATGCGCGTCAAACGTCGTCTTCCAGGAAGGAACTCAACTATTCCGCCAGTCTGAAGATGCAAAGCTCTTTTTCCTCATTAGAAGCGGCAGAGTTGGACTTGAGCTTCAAGCCGGAGAAAGGGGAGCGATAAGAATTCAAACGGTTGGACCTGGCGAAGTGCTTGGGTGGTCTTGGATCATTTCTCCTTACACATGGCATTTTGATGCAGTTGCCCTCGAACAGGTTCATGCCTTCTCAATCGACGCGAGCTGCTTGAGATCTAAGTGCGAAACAGATAACCACTTCGGCTATGAGATGCTCCGAAGATTTTCTACGGTATTGGAACGGCGCCTCGAAGCGACACGCCTGCAATTGCTTGACATGTACGGAGTTTATGTGCGCGATGGCGGAAAGAAGATAAGTAGTGAGACTAAGAAGTAAATGACTGAATGGAGCAAATCCAAATGAGCTCAGGCAATACCGAACCTTTGGCCACAATTGAGGACACTTCGGCTTCAATCGGGGCGGGACCGATGATTCCGTCGTTCGCAGAAATACGACGGGTTATTTGGGAAACCGACGATACGTTCACCCTTCTCCTTGACCCTCCTTCAAACAACGGCAAAGGGTTTTCATTTGCTCCGGGTCAGTTCAACATGGTTTACTCTTTCGGAATTGGAGAATCTGCCATTTCCATAAGCTCTGATCCTGCAAAACCAAACATACTGGCACATACGATTCATCGCGTGGGAATAGTTACGTCCGCTCTTTCCAAAGTAAAGCGAGGAGACTTAATCGGAATTCGCGGCCCTTACGGGCGAGGCTGGCCGATGGAAGACGCCGTTGGAAAGGATGTGTGCATTGCAACTGGCGGAATCGGACTCGCTCCATTGAGACCGGTTATTTACTCACTCATCAGAAGAAGAGATGATTTTGGAAGAATAATAATCCTGTACGGTGCGAGAAGCCCGCTGGATTTATTATACCGGGTTGAGCTTGAACAATGGAGTAAGCTTCCAAATACAGATGTAATCATAACCGTGGACCGAGGCGATTGGACATGGAAAGGACATATCGGTGTCGTCACAAATTTGTTCTCATATATTAAGATGGATTCCAGAGAAACGGTTGCAATGGTGTGCGGTCCTGAAGTAATGATGAAATTTACAGTTGAAGAATTGCAACGCCGCGGACTAGCCCCGGAACAAATTTACATTTCAATGGAAAGAAACATGAAATGCGGAGTCGGTCTATGCGGGCATTGCCAATTTGGACCAAAGTTCATCTGCAAAGACGGCCCCGTATTTAAGTTGCCCGAAGTATATCATTTACTCGAGAAAAAGGAAATATAATATGGCACGGCGTGCAACAGACAGAAAGCCTAAAGTGGCGGTTTTCAAATTTGCTTCCTGTGATGGCTGCCAGCTTTCTCTCTTAGACGCGGAGGACGAACTTCTGGCGGTAGCAAATGCAGTAGACATCGCATTCTTTCCCGAGGCAAGTTCAAGAATGCTCAAGGGGCCTTATGATATTGGAATTGTCGAAGGAAGCATCACTACCCCGCACGACGTTCGAACATATCAGGGAAATAAGAAAATCCTGCGCTGCATTAATTGCGATCGGCGCGTGTGCCACTGCAGGAGGCATCCAGTCGCTCAGAAACTGGAAAGATATAAAAGATTTCATTCGCATCGTCTACGCCTCCCCGGAGTACATTTCCACGCTAGATAGATCTCTTCCCATCGGCTCGTTTGTTCATGTTGATTATGAACTTAGAGGATGCCCGATAAATAAATATCAGCTTATCGAAGTCATCAGCGCATTCCTCAACAAACGCAAGCCAAACATTCATACACACAGCGTCTGCATTGACTGCAAATTAAAAGGCACTACTTGCGTCATGGTGAGTCAAGGTATTCCATGTCTCGGTCCAGTAACACAGTCAGGATGCGACGCGCTTTGTCCCAGCTTTGACCGCGGCTGCTTTGGATGTTTCGGTCCGATGGAGTCTCCCAACACGGCGTCACTTGCCGAGCACTTTAAAGAACTCGGCGAGACGAAGCTTGATATTTCACTTGCTTTCCGAAAATACAATGCCTATGCGGACGCTTTCCGCAGAGAAAGTGAAGCCCATGAATAGCAGCAGGACTTTGAAGGTGGATTACCTTCCGCGGGTCGAGGGGGAAGGGACCCTTCTCATCAAGACAAGAAACTCGCATGTCGAGGATATCAAATTCAAGATTTTCGAGCCGCCCCGTTTCTTTGAAGCTTTCCTGCGCGGCAGAAAATATTCAGAAGCTCCGGATATCACTGCACGTATTTGTGGAATCTGTCCGATTGCGTACCAGATGAGCTCCCGTGCATGCAATGGAAAATGCTTTCGGAGTTAAAGTTGACGGCCAGCTCCGTGAATTGCGTCGTCTCCTTTATTGCGGAGAATGGATAGAAAGTCATGTGCTCCATGTTTATATGCTTCACGCACCCGATTTTCTTGGATATCCGGACGCGATTCATTTAGCTAAAGATCATCCAGAAGCTGTGCAGCGCGGATTGCGAATGAAGAAAACCGGCAACGACCTGGTAACGGTTCTTGCTGGGAGAGAAATTCATCCAATCAACGTGAAAGTCGGGGGATTTTATAAACTACCACGCAAAGAAGACTTTTCTGGAATACTCGAGAGGCTTAAAACCGCGCGAGACGAAGCTTACGAGACCGCTCTCTGGACGGCAACTTTACCGTTTCCAGATTTCGAATACGATTATGAATTCGTTTCTCTAAGTCATCCAGAGGAATATCCGTTCAACGAAGGCCGGCTCATTTCAAACAAAGGACTCAACATAGATATTCACGAATACGAGCTCATGTTCCATGAAAGCCATGCTCCATATTCGAACGCCCTGCAATCGACAATGAAAGGGAAAGGCGCCTACCTAACCGGTCCATTGGCAAGATACAATTTAAATTTCCAGAAACTCTCCCCAATGGCAATGCAAGCGGCGAGGGAAACGAAGATAACTCCCCCAGTACTAAATCCATTCAAAAGCATAATAGTCCGATCAATTGAAACAATTTATGCCTGCGAAGAAGCAATCAGGATAATTGAGAATTACGAACCGCCCGAGAAGCCGGCGATAGACTACACTGCGAAGTCTGGTTTCGGATTCGGATGCACCGAAGCTCCGCGTGGAATACTTTACCACCGATATCTCATCGGCGACGACGGACTGATTAAGGATGCGAAGATCGTTCCACCCACTGCACAAAATCAGAAGATGATCGAACTAGACCTAAGAAATTTCGTCACGGCAAACATAAATCTCCCAAAGCAGGATTTGACTCTTCAATGCGAACAATTGGTACGCAATTACGATCCATGCATTTCGTGTGCTACGCATTTCTTGAAATTGAAGATCGAGGAGACGTGACGGATAGCAGACCCGTTTCGGGCAGGACAGGTCGCGAAGATCGGAGAAAAAGTTCTATAACAATTGTCGGGATCGGCAACGAGTTTCGCGGAGATGATGGCGTTGCTTTGTTCGCAATCAAAAGCCTCTTCGGCAATGTTCCGACGGAAGTGAATCTTGTCGAGTTGGCAGGCGACCAATCTAACTTGCTTGATTTAATGGGAAATACGGATAACATAATAATTATCGATGCCGTGAATTCGACTGCTCCCGCGGGCACCATTTTCCGCGTCGACGCGGGCGAGGAGCCGTTTCCGAAGAACTTCTTCACAATCTCCAGCCACGGTATCGACCTGGCTCAATCGATCGAATTGGCGCGAACAATGAAAGCTTTGCCTGAAGTTATTTTGATTTATGGAATAGTTGGGAAGGACTTTTCTTTCACGACCTCATTGAGTCAACAGGTCAAAGAAGCTGCAGAGAAAGTCACTAGCAGAATTCTCGATGATGTAGAACGGATACTGAAGGCATGAAAGGTTCCAAAAAACTATCAAAGATACAGTCGACCTATTCGAGCTTTGCCTCAGCCATATAATAATCTAAGTTCAAAGCGTAAGGTGAGTTTGCAAAATTTTTCCGAACGCGATCTAACATGCTGATGGCCCGGTCCTTTTTCCCAATCTTTATGTAGCTTCTTGCGGCACCGATTAGATATTGAGGAGTAAGAAAACTCTTGGAGTCACGCGAAGCCGCACGATCATAATACTCTGCGGATTTTTCGTAGTCTCTTTTTACCTCGTAAACTTCCGCGACGCCCGCATCTGCACTCGCCTCGAGAAGTTTATCACTTCCGTCAAAGTCTTTGAAATATTTCAACGCATTGTCAAAATCACCGAGATAATAATAGCAATCTGCCAGATAAATTTTCGCCTGCTCACCAGTCTCAGAACTCCCGTAATTATCAACGATCGACTTTAACCCTGTAATATTGCGGTTTGGGTCGCCGTTGATCGCCAACTGATATGCGCCCCCATTGAAGAAATTAAGAACCTGCGAGAGTTGGGTTGCGGCCACCATGTTGTTGGAATTTCGATTGTTCATATATATGATTATCGCGACGACGGCGATTACCACGCCAGTAATTGTGCCGCTAACTAGCTTGCGGTTGTTTCTGAAAAATTCCGTCGCTTTGACGTAGATGGTGATCAACTGGTCTTGCTTGAGTTCTTTTTTTGTTATTCGCTTTCTCGGTTTGAGCATAAATATGTTCCTTATACAAAATTCAAAGTTCTTGGATCAAATGGAATGAAAATTAGGCAAAAGAAACCGTCCATAAAAGGAATATCTTCATCAAGAGACAGGCGTCATTATGTAGAATTGCCGAAACTGACCCGATTCGATCACTCGCATCACCTTCAGCGGGATACTTCTCTACATCTTTTCCGGTGCGCCGATCCCCAATATCTTAAATCCGTTTGCGAGAACAATCTTAGCTGCCAGACACAATGCCAGTCGTGATTTCGCGAGTTCTTTGTCAGGAATTACAACACGGTGAAGATGATAGAATCTATGGAAAGTTTCTGCCGCTTCCTGCAAATAATTAATTATCCTATGAGGTTCGAATGTGAACGAGGCAGCCTCCACAACTTCCGGAAAACTTCTAAGAATTTTCGCAAGGTCGATCTCTTCCTTCTCCTTCAGAAGGTCCAAATCAAATCCTTTGAAGCCATTGGTCAACTCATCTTTCGACAAAATATTTTCACTCTCAGCAAAGCGAATGATGCTCGCAATTCTAGCATGGGCGTATTGCAGATAAAAAACCGGATTCTCCTCACTTTGTTTCTTCGCGAGATCAATATCGAAGTTTAAATGCGTTCCGATATTTCTCATTAGGAAGAAAAATCTGACGGCATCCGGTCCAACCCAGTCGATCAGTTCATCAAGAGTAATGAAGTTGGCTTTTCGCGTCGACATCTTGACCACTTCGCCATTCTGAAAAATCGTGACGAACTGGTGGATCAAGACTTTTATTTTCTCGGTCTCATAGCCGAGCGATTTCAACGCAAAGAGGACATCTGGATACGTAGCAATATGATCTGAGCCAAAAACATCGACGACAAGCTCGAAGCCGCGCCGAAATTTCTCGATGTGATAGGCAATGTCAGGAAGTCGATAAGTCGGCTCACCGGTACTCTTGACAATAACCTTATCCTGGTCACCACCGACAGCAGTCGCCTTAAACCATTTCGCACCTTCTTTGTCGTATGTGAGTCCAGCAGATTCGAGCGCGGAGATGGTTTCCTTTATTTTACCGGTTTCATAAAGTGAATTCTCGTTGTAGAAGACATCGAATTTTATTTGAAGGCGGCTCAACGTCTTTTTGATGTCCTCAAAAATCTCCCGCTCAGCTCTTTCTTTGAATGCTCCCTCTGGAGGTTCATCCCTAAGTTTATCGCCGCGTTCGTCGAACAAATGTCTCGCGATGTCGCGGATGTATTTACCCTGATAATAGTCGTCGGGAAAATCAATCCTATCGCCCAGCAACTCTTTGTATCTCAGTCGGACCGAATCTCCAAGTACACGCATTTGCCTTCCGGCATTGTTGAAATAGTACTCGCGTGTCACGTCGTGTCCTGTCCATTGAAGTACATTGGCGATTGTGTCGCCGAAGACGGCGTTTCGCCCGTGACCTACCGTTAATGGTCCGGTGGGATTTGCACTCACAAACTCGACTTGCGTTTTCTTTCCTGCCGCGTCATTCGACCTGCCAAAAGACTCACCTTTATTTAATACGTCGTTTACGAAAGAGATAAAATATTTACCAGTGAATCTGAAATTGATAAAACCAGGACCGGCAAGTTCGCACTTCTCAACCAAAGATGAATCGAGTTCAAGAGCGTCGACAACTTTCTGCGAAATATCTCTCGGTTTCATTTTCAGTTCTTTTGCAGCAAGAAGGGCGAAATTTGTGGAGAGATCGCCATGCGAGTCTATTTTCGGTTTCTCAAAAGAAATTTCGACACCTGTTTGAAGATTCAATTTTGCGAGTGCCGCCAGAATTCTTGACTTAAGATAATCCTTCATTGCTCAGCTTGCCCGCTCCCAATCGTTTTCCTTGATTTCAATGTTCCTTTAGATTTTTCTTTGTTGTCTGGCCGGTGATCTGCAATTTTCTGGACCTTTGCATCACCCCAGAGTTTTTCAAGTCCATAAAACAATCTTGCATCCCTGTGGAATACGTGTACCACGACGTCTACATAATCGAGCAAGACCCATCGCAGGTTCTGCAACCCTTCTGTATGCCACGCACTCTCTCCAAGTTCCTTCATGCCCGACACGATTGCGTCGGCTATCGCTTTTACCTGAGTTTCTGATTCTCCGGTACATACGACAAAATAATCTGTCATCGACGTCAGCTTGCGTAGATCAAGAATTGCAACATCTTTTGCCTTCTTGGTCAATGCAAGTTCCGCGATTTGACGGTGAAGAGTTTTCTTCCTTCCCTGAACCGAATCTTCGGACGACATGCTATTCGATACCTTCATTTGGTTTGAGATTTTGATAGTCTTTTCCAACAAGAACTTCGACATCAACATAACTACGCGGGTCTAACTTTGTTACGACGTTCTCCTTCTTGACCCCGAGCGCTTGAGCGACTCTCAATGCGTTCTGATAATTTCCGGCTGCATCGACAACTGCCGTTGTTAGTCTGTCAGGAGTCGACCCGTTTGCGGTTTCGACGACATCGAAGCCTCTCTTTCGTAGATAAGAGGTAAAACTCATCGCAATATTTTTCGCACCGCACTCGTTGCGGACGCTCACTTGAATCAATCTTTCGGTTTTTGTCGGAGAATTCTCATCCGTCCTATTCGCTTTCACCGGAGGATGAATAAGAAAACGATCCGCCAACGAATAAATGAGTACACTCGCCGACAGAATAACAAGAACTTGAAATGGTAGAGAGACGGATCTCTTTGCGGTTACTGAAGATTTATCCCTACGCCTCTTCATCAACAAAACTAATATACCACATTAAAGCCGCAGGCGTGAGATTGCTTACCGCATGGAAATGCCGCCAGCAAGAGACATTTTTTTTCACCCGCCCCCCGACAGCCCGCTTCGGAAATGATTGTTGAGACTAATATTCAAATTCTGCCAGAACCCCGTTACCAGCCCCACGGGTTATAGTAATAATATGGATTGTAATAACGATTAAGCGGGTTCTGATTAAACTGCAGGTCTATCTGGAAATTATTTGTTGGACGATAGTTGAGGTCTGCTCGAGTAAGGTAAATCCCATTGAGACCTTGAGAGAACTTGCTCCCAAGTGAGCTGTACGGAGAATTAAGAACGCTGACATCTGCACTTAATGTCAGTGGGTTGCTGATTTTGTAACTCATGCTGTTCGTGTACGTTCCAAGAGCTAAACCCTGATTTCCAAATGTCATGTAACTCATTGAAACCGATTGGCGCATAGAAAAATTTGCCGGGTTGAAAAACCCGAGAAGAAAATTGCTGTCGTCCGACCGGATTAACGAGCTCTGAACACTCGGTTGATCCGAGAGCTGGTCTTTAAATTGCGCAAAGCTGACTGAACTCGTAATCAGCACAAATAACATCAATACGCAAATTTTTTTCATCGTATCCTCCGCATCCTGAAGAAATTTTAAACAAATTCAGAACAAATGTCAAATCATTTAGTTAGACGCTTTACCGCATCGACGGTTCAACCGAAATAGAAGTTCAAACTCAAGCTAGGTCACTTCGAGTCTTCGAAATGAGAGTTTTGAATTTGCTTCACCGAATTAACAACCCGGCACGCTGCGAATGCGGCCGAGAATCCACCGTTTATATTCATTACCGCAACGCCCGGTGCGCAAGACGAGAGCATCCCAAGCAAAGCTGAGATGCCCTTGAAGTTTGCTCCGTAACCAATGTCAGTCGGCACCGCAAAGATTGGCTTAGACACCAATCCACCAACGACGCTTGGCAATGCGCCTTCCATTCCCGCAATGACGACCACCGCAGCCGCTTTCTGCATGACATCAATATTCTTCATGACGCGATGGATGCCAGCTACTCCAACATCGTATAATTTTGCAAATGCAACGCCCATTGCACCGCACACATCAACAGCCTCCTCGGCAATTGGAATATCGCTCGTTCCCGCCGTCACTATGCAAACGTAAGGCTCTTCGTTCAGATTCTCTTTGAACGGAATTGGGTTGACAGTGAATGTATTCGATGTCTTATTTGCCCGTCCCTTTGAAAACTTTTTTTTCAAGGCTTTCAGTTTTGCTTCCGACAGTCTCGTAATCAAAATCGGTTCTTTCGACTTGGATAGTTTTTCTGCAATACCGAGAATCTGCTCAACGGTTTTGCTTTCGCCATAGATTACTTCGCCTAATCCGAGTCTGAGGCCGCGACCATGGTCCACCGTCGCATATCCCAATTCTTCAACGTCAAGGTGCATGTGTCTAATTTTCTCGTATGCAATGGAGGTGTCTATTTTTCCTTCTTGCAAATCGGCGAGTATTTTCTTGATAGAAGTATAATTTTTCAAATCCGCAATCCAAAATTCGAAATCATAAATCTCAAATAGTTCCGCCGCCGGTTTTGTATCCTTCAAGATCAAGCGTCACCCAATCATAGCCGCGTCTCTTAGCTTCGTCAACCAATTTGTCTTTTAGCTGGACCGCCATCGCAATTTCCTCCGGCGAAGTCTCCAATCTCAAAAAGTGCTTGCCATTTAACTCATGCATGCGCAATCGGAAAATTTTCATTCCGCCTGCACGTAATATATCTTCGAGAATATCGATGTCTTTCAATTCTTGTTTTGTAATCTCGACACCTCTCATGATTCGCGAACTCAAGCAAGGACTGGATGGCTTGTCAGATAATTCAAAACCGTTGAGCCGCATTAGCTCTCTTATTTCTTCCTTTGTGAAATCGTACGCAGCAAGAGGAAACACCACATCATTTTCGAGTGCCGCTCGATGTCCAGGTCTAACATCGGATTTGTCCGACGAATTGTAGCCGTAAGCAACCTTCATGCAATTATTTTCTGCGGCGACTTCTTTGGCAATCGTGAACAATTCAGTTTTGCAATAATAACACCTAAGTGCATCGTTCTTTAAATAGTCGGGATCGTCTACTTCAGAGCTGTTTCTCCAGACATGTTTCACACCAGTTGCTTTCACAAACTTCTCAACGTCGTCTCTGTCGTGAGTCGGCATACTTTCACTGTTTGTAGTAAGCGCGATAACGCTTCCACCGTATTGTTTCCTTGCCTCTTCGGCAGCCCATAGGAGAAAACCGCTGTCGACCCCTCCGGAAAAAGCAATGACTAATCCTTCACGAGTATATTTGCCGAGACAATCTTTCAAAGCATCATATTTCTTCAATAGGACATCCATACCCATATCTATATTTGACTTTTCTTTAAGAGAGAACAAAGGCTGATTCAATCTAATATTTTGACGTGCATTTTAGAAAGTTGTTTATTCATCTACGATGAGTTGAAAAATGAAGCCCTAACTTTGCACCAGATTATATTCCTTTATCTTCCTGTATAAAGTCTTCCTATCTATCCCAAGAATCTGGGCGGCTTTCGACTGGTGCCAGTTCGTGCGCTGAAGTATTCTCATGATATACCTTTTCTCAACCTCAGTGAGCGGCATGTTATCCGTTGCAAGATCGTCGATGAGGTCGCTTGGTTTCATCTGGAAGAGATGCTCCGGCAAATCTTTCGCATCGACAACCTCTTCGCTTGAAAGAGCGATGCTTCTCTCGATTACATTTTCAAGCTCGCGAACGTTACCAGGCCACGTATATTTGATCAGGCAAGCAGATGCTTCGTGCGTCATCCGGATATTCGGCTTTCCGAACTGCTCGCCGTATTTTTTCATAAAGTGCTCGACCAATATCGAAACGTCTTCCGGCCTATCCTTCAAATCGGGAACATGGATCGAAATCACGTTCAACCTGTAAAATAAATCTTCCCTGAATTGATCATGTTTAACTAACTCTTTCAAGTCACGGTGAGTGGCGGCAATTATCCTGACGTCCACTTTTTTCACTTCGTCGCTGCCGACTGGACGAACTTCACCCGCCTCAACGACTCTCAGCAATTTCGATTGTGAGCCGAGTGGCATGTCGCCAATCTCATCGAGAAATAATGTACCACCATTTGCAGTCTCGAAAAGTCCACGCCTTGAAGTGATCGCACCGGTAAAAGCTCCTTTTTCGTGCCCGAAGAGTTCGCTTTCAAGAAGGGATTCCGGAATTGCACTGCAATTGACGGTAACAAGCGGCATTGCCCGCCTTTCACTGTTATAGTGGATCGCTTTTGCAATCAGCTCCTTTCCGGTTCCGCTCCTTCCAGTTATCAGGACATTACTTCTTGCATGAGATAATCTCTGGATCAACGCAAAAATATCCTGCATAGCTTTACTTTTCCCGATGATACTTGCGAAGGAATACTTGCGCTCCACTTCCTGACGAAGAAACTCCACCTCGCGCTGAAGCCTGCGCTGCTGCGTTGCCCTTTCAAGAAGAGCAAGTATCTCATCTATATTAAAAGGCTTGCTGACGTAATCGTACGCACCGGCTTTCATCGCATTAACCGCAGAATCTACCGAACCAAATGCCGTGATCATTATGACCATTGTGTCTTTTTGCAATTCTTTTATGCGCTTTAAAAGATCCATGCCTGTCGCGCGCGGCATCTGGATGTCCGTGATGACAATGTCATAGTTCTTGTCATCGACCAATGACATTGCTTTCATGCTGTCTGGAGTCGTATCGACTGTATAGCCGGCCCGTCTGAGAAATTTCTCGAGCATAGCCAACATATTTACGTCGTCGTCGACGGCGAGAATTGATATATCTGCTTTCATGTCTCCGCTGGATTATTGTGAATCGGAAAATCCAATTTGAAGGTCGTCCCTTTGTCAACGACGCTTTCGACTGAAATCGTTCCTTTATGATCCTGCATTATCCTTTGTGTAATCGCAAGACCGAGGCCGGTTCCTTTTCCCACCTCTTTCGTGGTGAAAAAGGGATTGAATATTTTCTCAAGGTTTTCTTCCAGTATTCCGGAACCAGTATCCGCTATTACGACTTCAACCATGCTATGCACTTTGCTCTTGGCAATTCCGGTTCGTATCGTAAGTCGCGGGCGAATCGAACCGTGCTGGCCAGCTTCTCCCAGAAGGATCCTGACATGAGCCTGCTCCAGTTCGGACATGGAGTGAATTGCGTTCACGATTAAATTTACAAAAACTTCCTGAAGTTGGGCAGCATCGCCGAAGACTGACGGCAGATTCTTTTGAAAATCCAATTCAACCTCAATAAGAGACTTATCGATCTGGCTCTTCATCAATTGCAAGACCGCATTGATCTCGGAATTCAAATCTACCGGCTTTGTTCTCATCCTCTTCGGACGTGCGAAGTCGAGAAGCTGCTGGATGAGTTTCGCTATCCTGTTAGTTTCACCAATAATCATCTTTAATTCATCGCAGCCTTCTTCATCGGATTTCATGTCCATCATCAAGTACTCAGCGTTGCCCAGGATTATATTCAGCGGTGTCCCAATTTCATGTGCGATGCCCGCGGAGATCTGTCCGATAAATGAGAGCTTTTCAGTCTGGCGAAGTTCTTGCTCGTATTGCTTAAGCTGCGTTACATCCCTGATGATCAGTGCCTTGCCTATAGGAGTTCCTTGCTCGTCCTTTAGCACGCTTCCGGTCAAGCTCACGATTACCCTCTGACCGGCTTTCGTGGTACAGTCAAGCTCAAAATTCCTGACGATTCCCTCCTTCCGGATTCGATCCAGAATTACTTCATCCTCACCGATCAGCCTCTTTTCACGAGGCAGCAACATAGAAAATGGCTCTCCGTTCGCTTCGTTCGATGGAAAACCGAAAAGCAGCGCTGCTCCCTTGTTCCATGAAACTATTCTTCCCTGTTCGTCGAGACCGACTATTGCGTCGGCCGAATTGTCGGTTAAGATTGAAATATAATGAGCCTTCGAAATGACTTCCTCTTCGAGCAAGAACCTTTTCAAGCCATAGCCGAGCTGGTCAGCCATCGCGAGAAGGACATCGAGACTTTCTTCCTGAAACTCCGAGATGTTGCTTTCTCTCATCGGAACGGATGGGAATGCAAGAAGAAGTAATGCTATGAGTGATTCTCCAGCTGAAACAGGAAGCATCAACACGAGTCGCCTGTGCCCGAAAACTTCTTGCATCATCGCATAGCTTCGGCGGGCACTCGATTCACCGCTGAATTGGCTCGTGAGGGCGACGAGAAAATCTCCGCCTGCCGTCGGGACTCGCTCAGGGAGTGCCGATTTGAAGATTAACCGTTGTGCGGCTGGGTCGAATGCGAAAAACTCAATCGCGGTCGAGCGCGATTCTTCTTTTATTATCCTGATTGCCGCACTCAATGCTTCATCGTAGGAATTCGCGGAGCCGATTGCATTGGTAAATCTCAGCAATGTCTCGCGCTGCTGCTCGACCACTTTCCTTCGCGAGGCATTGACCTCTGTCTGATAGGCCTGGTAGGCGCCAGCATACAAATAGATGATCTCATGGAAACATCCATCAACTCTCCTTGAGTATTCAAAGACGTTCTTCTTTCCTATTCATCTTCTCCTTGACTACAGAGATGATGGAATCTTCCCCGAGAAGAAAGGTCTCATGAACTGAAGTAAGAGTCAGAAGGCCGTTATAAGGCGGCTTAACAATTCTCTCCGTGAATTTGATAAGTCGCGAAGGGCCAACTCCCTTGAGAAGATCGACGATGCAATGAAGCAGCTCCGTGATCTGACTCCGGTAGAATGGTATTTGTGTGTTCCCAAAATATTTCGGAATAGATCCGATGGATGAAACCCAACGCTCGGTTATCGCATCGAAATTGTCCGTCACTATTTGAACGAGTTCATCCATGAATTATTTTCTTCCAAAATAAGCTGTGGCAATTCCAAAAGTAAGAGGAATTGAACGCACATCGTGGAAATTTATCTCGCGGAGGATATTTTCAAATGATTCGCCGTCTGGAAACGAGATGACAGAATTCGGGAGATATGAGTAAGCTCCCTGGTTTCCTGAGACCAGTCTTCCTATCATAGGCAAAATGTTCTTGAAATAAAAAAAATACACTTGTTTGATTGCAAAGGCTCGCGGCCTGGAGAACTCGAGAATCACGACCCTTCCGTCTTTCTTGATTACCCTGTGCAACTCATTGAGTCCTGTTTCCAGGTCGCCGAAGTTTCTTACTCCGAATGCCACCCCCGCAACATCGAAGGTCTCAGCAGCAAATGGAAGCAGTTCCGCGTTCGCTTGTACCGGATCAGCGATGCCGTTCACGTTCAGTCTTTTTTTCTTCTCGATAAACATCCGAAGCATTTTCTCGGCAAAGTCAACTCCAACTATCCTCGACGGTTTCTTTTTCGCGGCCTCAATCGAAAGATCGCCTGTGCCGCACGCAACATCTAGGAATGATTCCCCCGAATGAAGTTGCGAAATTCCAATTGCCTTTTTCCGCCAACGCCGATCAGTTCCGGCGCTCAGGAAATGATTGAGAAAATCGTAGCGGCGGGAAACATCGTTGAACATTCGCCGGACGTAAACACTCTTTTTTTCTGGTGAAATAAATTCCTCTTATTATTCTATCTTTCCCGCTCACTATCATTAGAATAGCATATGCGGGATGGCGCAAGGCGCTCACTTTTTATTTTCATGTGCGATGAACCCCACTATCCATTCATTCTCTGATTCAACTCGTCGATCTTCTTCTGGTAAATTTCTGCCTGCTCTGGCTTCTTCTGCATCAAGATTGTATATGCCTCAATAGCCGTCTTCAATTGTCCCTGCTGTTCAAAAATTCTGGCAAGCGTCTCTGTCACTATCTCTGGTGTAAGATCAATTCCCGATTCTTCACCACGCTCTCTTGGATGATCCTCCGCCGGCTGTATTGGTCCTGCGGCTTCGAGTTCATGCGCAAGTGCATCGAGATCAAATTCGCCAGATTCAGATTCGATTTCTCCATGTTCATAAACTGGCGGAGCTGGCTCACTTGAATTCGAAATTGATGAAGGCGGCTCAACTACGTCCGCATGGATTTCTTCGGATGAAGACTCGACAGGGTGACCTGCCACTTCCGTCGACGTTGCCGAGGTATCTTCTTCAGACACTTTCAAACCTGAGGGTTCTGCCGATTTTTCCCGGACGGATGAATTTCCGGATTCCATTTCACGGGAGACTTTTTCTATTATTGCCTTCGCGATCGTCGATGCATTCTCGCCTTTCGCAACAACATCTGTTACTTTTTCCCTGTTTCGATCGACGCCAGAATATTTTGAAGGTAATTCTTCGTGAGAAGGAATTAATGTTGGCGTTTTCAATTGAGAACCGGTCTTTGAAGATTCGTCACCAACTATCGCATCGAGGCCCGGTATTATGAAGTCGTCATTTCCACTTTTTGTCCTGTACGCTTCAATTGTTTCCTCGATGGTTTTCATCAGGTCTTTGCCACCGGGGCGGTTCTTGTGGAATTGCTCAGCGAGTTTCCTGCCAATTTCGTCGGCTTGTTCATCCTTGTCCAATGTTGCAGTCAAGCTTTCGACAATTTTGGAACCTGGCCTTAGATCTCCTGCCTTAGCCAATTCTTTTCTAGCATCATAGAAAAGGCGAGCCTTCATCATTGCCATCGCAAGTACAACATGACCGGTGGAATAATTGGGATGAGCGATAACTCCGCGCTGAGCGATGGACAGCGCTTCCGCGATCTTGCCCGCATCAAGATCAAAATATGAGAGCATCGCAAAAAATGACGACGCCGGATTTTTCTCTACCCGTTCTTCAAGATATTTTAAAAGTTCCGCGTCTTTGCCGCCATAACGATAGTTCATCGCCGCGAAAACGATCTCACATCATTTCTGTCAAATTGGATTTCCGCATAAGAACCACAAAAGCTTCCAACTTATTCACCAAAGTTTTGGACAACTGGTTCGGTCTTGGGGGAAAATCGGACCGCATCTTTCCTCGCGAGTAAGGCTTCCTTTATTGAGAGATAAGAAATCGTCCCGAAGCCGGTGAAATACAACAATTGAAATGGAATTGCCGCTATTTCGAGATCCATGATCGATACGACTATTCCGAACAGGCAATAGAGCGCCAAAACGACTTCTGCAATCGAGACCCAGTTTATTTTCCGTTGAGTATATTTCTTGTCTGCCCAGGAACCCTGCTTACCAGTTACACCATATTTGGGGGTGCGGACAAACTCGGATTTCCTATTTATCAGCCCTTCGATTACGGCCTTGGTGTTGTTCACCGAAAGTCCCATGCTTCCTGCCATGAAAACTGGAAATAAATAAATTCTTCTCCTCCAATCTTTATAAACATCCTTTTGACTATAGAGATAAAAAATAAAG
Organism: uncultured Bacteroidota bacterium; assembly: GCA_963703215.1. Lineage (GTDB taxonomy): Bacteria > Bacteroidota > Ignavibacteria > Kryptoniales > JAKASW01 > JAKASW01. Next base: position 953,270 of record OY969800.1, read on the forward strand.
GATCCGAAGAAAGCGAATATGAATCCGCTCATCATCATGAAGGTCGCATCGAATTCGCCGCCATGTTTTACGAAAACGATCGGTACCTGGAGAATTCCAATCAGTAGTACAAAGGGGTACACCATGCTCGCTGTAAGATGAACAGTAGAATGGATTTTGACTCGAAGCGGCAATTTCGATTTCCAAACCCTCGGAAGTAGTTTCTTAGAGGCTTCGATTGCCCCCTTTGTCCACCGGAACTGTTGTGAACGAAGTCCGTTCACGTCTGCGGGAAGTTCCGCTGGAGAAGTATATTCTTTCATGAACACAAACTGCCAGCCTTTAAGCTGCGCTCTATAGCTTAAATCGAGGTCTTCAGCAAGAGTATCGGCTTCCCAGTTTCCTGCGTCCTCGATACAGCTTCTTCGCCAGACTCCAGCCGTGCCATTGAAGTTGATGAAGAATCCGGCCTTGTTCCGAACTTGCTGCTCAATCACAAAATGTCCATCAAGGGCAATTGCTTGAGCGCGAGTAAGAAGAGAATAATCGCTATTGATGTGTTCCCACCTCGTTTGAACTAAGCCAATTCTTGCATCTGCGAAATATGGAAGTGTTTTCTTTAGAAAATCCACCCGCGGAATGAAGTCCGCGTCGAAGATCGCAACAAACTCGCCGCGCGCCTGAGCGAGACCATATTTCAAAGCACCTGCCTTGTAACCCTGTCGGTTCCCCCTTCTTATATGTTTGATGTCGAATCCCTCACGAGCCTTCTCGGAGATTTTCTGTGCTAGGATAGAAGTTGTCTCATCGGTGGAGTCATCCAGAACCTGGATTTCGATTTTGTCCTCCGGGTAATCCAGCGCGCAAATCGCATCGACGGCCCGGTTCACAACGTACAACTCATTATAGACCGGAAGCTGAATCGTAACGACAGGAAGTTCCTTCAACTCCCCTTTTCGCGCGACCTGCTTATTCCGATACTTGAAATAATAATAGATCATCAGAAATCCGTTGGATCCAAAAATAAACGGAAAGCTTAAGACAATTATGTAGAGAATCAATAATGCGTTTTCGACGCGGGGTGACATCTTATCATGCTCCTTTGGCATTTACCAATTCGTTACGACGGCTAAAAGAATATCTTCGGTCAATTTATCTTCCGCCTGCCCTAGACCGATGTTTCTGTTCGAAGGACCTGCGCTTGGATCGTAGTCGCCCCAATCCGAAAAATCCTTCGTCCAAATATTTTTTTGCGTTTTTAAATTTTGAAACTTTATCGAAACATTCACAGTAATGCGCCATTGACCGACTTGCTGATTTCCTTGAACTGCGTTGGCCTGCGTATTCACGCTGGTCACCGTTCCAATTATCGCAGCGTCGGCGCTCGACACGTTTGTTACTCGAAGCGTGTTGTCGGCAACCAACTTTTGTGTCAACTGATTTGTCAGGTCGATCCTCAGATTCGGATCACCGAAACCACTGTTGTCATCAAAAACTTGAATGGCAACGGTGCGAACTCCGGGCGGGAGTGATGCTCCTCGAAATGAGTAAGTGCAGCTGCCAAAAGTCAACAAAACCGTCAAAACGGCGCAGTATTTCATCAGACATCTTTCAATTTATACTGTTGAAGCTTGCGATACAAAGACCGCATGCTTATGCCGAGTGCGTTGGCAGCGAGCTGCTTATTACCGTAAAATTTCTTGAGAGCTTTTTGAATAAGTAATTTCTCCATTTCCTCGATGTTTAATTCTTTCCCGTCTTCGGATTCACCGGGATTTTCACTTACGATGGGCTGTGGAATCGGCAGGGCTAATTTTTTTTCGACAGAATTTGTCTCTATCGAATTTCTAAGATCCACAATATCGTTCTTGATTTCCCACAAAGCCCTCAGAATCAATTCTCTCTCAGATTCTTCCGGCGTCTTTCCGACTCGAATCGGCAGAAATTTGTTCGTCGTTTCGGTGGAATAAAAGGCGCCCGCTCTTGGGAGGTGCCTCTCAAGAGTTGCTGCATTTACCTGGTTGCCTCGTTCAAGCACGATGATGCTCTCGATAAGATTTTTTAATTCACGAACATTCCCGGGCCATTCCAGACCGCTCAATATATCCAAAGCTTCCGGCAAGAAACCGCCGAATTTTATTTTTTGAGCCCCCGTAAATTCCCGGACGAATTTCTCAACAAGTACGGGAATATCTTCCCGGCGATCTCTAAGCGGCGGGATAAAAATATTCACTGATCTCAGTCTGAAATACAAATCCTGTCTAAAGTAGCCTCGCGAAACTTCCGCCTCGAGAGACTTATTTGAAGCGGCGATGACTCTCACGTCGGCTTTCTGCGTCGATGAAGAACCGACGCGCATGAACTCGCCCGTTTCAATGATCCTGAGCAATTTAACTTGTGTGGATAACGGCGTATCTCCTATCTCATCGAGGAAAAGTGTTCCACCATCGGCGATTTCAAAATAACCTTTGCGAGACTCGACGGCACCGGTGAATGCTCCCCGTTGATGACCGAACAATTCCGATTCAAGAATACCTTCGGGAATGGCCCCGCAGTTTACTGCAACTATTTCTTTGCCGGCGCGCTTACTCGCACCATGGATCGCACGGGCAACGACCTCTTTTCCGACTCCACTTTCACCACTGATCATAACGGTCACATCTGTAGGGGCAACCTGCATAACAGTAGCAACGACTTCCTTCATCGAAGTTGAAACACCGATTATTCCGAATTGTTCCTGAAACTCTTCGACAGTCATTTACGCTCAAATAGTGAAAATCTGTCCGTCATGGACGGCATTCAGTTCTTTCATTCCGAATTTTGATTTCAATTCTTCTCTCCACACTCCACCGTTTTCAAGTTCCTGTGGAATGTGCGTAAAGAAAACTCTGTCGCCACCATCTCTCAAAACTTTCGAGATTTCTTCGAGCGACGGGTGGGCGGCTTCGATAAACGCTAAAGAGCCCCCAATATATGAATCAACTTCCCGAATTGACTCTAAATCGCTGCTAAAGAAAAACGATTTGTTCCCTTCTCGAACGATCACTAAGAAACTCAGCGGATTTATTCCCGACCTCAAAGCTGATTCTCTATATTTTTCAAGATGGTTTGTCGGGATGAAATCAAGCTCAATGTTTCCACCGAGATTTCTTTTGCCCGTGTCCAAAGCTAATAACTCGAACCTGAACGACCATCTTTCATTATATATGAAAAAGTTGGCAAGCCATGATTTCACAAAGTCAACCTGCGTTGAAGGGACATGAATATTTATCGGCTCAGTTCGACCAAGTACATGCATCGCTGTTAAAACGGCAGGAAGCCCACCGCAATGGTCAGCGTGCATGTGAGTCAAGAAAATATCCTGAATCGAGGACACATCAACTCTAGCTTTTTGGAGCGCACGGAGGGCATCAGAGCCGCAATCGATCATGAATTGCACTTTTCCAGCTTCAATCAAGTAGGCACTGTTGAACCGAGTCAAACCGGAAAACGCTGAACCTGAACCCAATACTGTGATTTTCATTCCCGCGATTCTCCGGTATTAATGACTATGCAATTAATCGATTTGCTTTTCAGGTCGGCTGCAAATGCTTCGGCGGCCTCGCGTGATTGGAAATCCCCGCTGGTTACGACAAAGAGTGTTTTACTCGCGCCTGTTTTGGTTGAGACTGATGCTTCAATATTATTCGTTTTCATCTGATTTACGAATTTTTCGGCATTCGCCCGGGTCGAAAATACACCAAGTTGGACAGCATAACTTTCCCCCGATTGAACAGGCGATTCCTTTTGTATTGGCTTTGATGGAACAGTCTCAACCTGTGGGCGCGAAGTCACAACCGGATTTTGAAGCGTGTCTTTTTCAGTGGGCATTTTATCAGACAGTCCGGCGGGATCGACAAGTTGGCTCATCCCTGGATATTTGCGAAGCTGGAGAAAATCTGTGTGTGCCAAGCGATAATCTCCGGCGGCGTAGTGATACTTGTAGAGTTGGAGGAGGGCTTCTCGCGCAATCGGTTTGTCTGGATATCCATTAACGATCGATCTATAAATGCCAGCAGCTTGTGTTGCATCCTGTGTTAGTGCAGCGCGCACGTACATACTGAATGGGTTCGAAGGATCTGCTGAAGATAAATATTCCCTTGCGTTATCAAGATCACCGGCTTTTAGCGCGAGATATGACCTTTCGGCGTTTATGAAACCGGTGTCGGGCTTGGTAACAGATCGAGGTGTTTGGCCTTTGGAGGTGAACCTCTGGCCGAATGCGGTGTCAACGTTCAGAATCATAACCAAAAGTATTGGAATAGCAAAGAGGTTCGTCTTCATCTTAGCTGAAACTGCCGACAGCCTCTCCAAATAATGTCGCAGCCGATGCTCGATCTATTCTTACATTCACAGTATCCCCGGGATTGAACGGGCCAATTGAGAAAATTACGGTCTTGTTAGTATCAGTTCTCCCGCTCAGCTGCAAGTCGGATTTTTTACTTGTCCCTCCAACCATCACCTTTACGGTTTTACCGACCAACGATTGATTCACTTCATAAGAAATATTCTGCTGGAGCAAAATGATTTCATTCAAGCGCCTTGTTTTTGTTTCTTCCGGAATGTCGTCGCCCAATCTGAATGCTGGCGTACCTTCGCGCGGAGAATACTTGAACATATACGCACCGTCGTACCGGATCTCATTCATCAGGCTCAGCGTCTCACGATGCTCGTCTTCTGTCTCAGTGGGAAAACCTGTTATAACATCGGTCGATATTGCACTGGACGGAATTCTCTCCCGAATCTTCCTGACTAGATTGATGTAATGTTCCCGCGTATAGGTCCTGTTCATCGCTTCAAGAATTCTGTTCGATCCAGATTGCACTGGCAGATGAATATACTTGCAAAGATTATCGTAGCTTGCAATCGTATCGATCAGCTCATCGGACAAATCCTGTGGATGTGAAGTCGTGAATCTTACACGAAGATTGGAATCAACTTTCGCCACCGCCGCAAGTAAATCCGAGAAATCAGACCTGCCATCGCGATAAGAATTTACATTTTGTCCCAACAAAGTAATTTCCCGAAAACCACGTTCGACAAGCTGTTCCACTTCTCTCACAACACTGCTCAGAGTCCGACTTCGCTCACGCCCACGAGTGAACGGCACTATGCAAAACGTACAGAACTTGTCGCAGCCTCGCATCACAGAAATCCATGCAGAGATTCCTTCGGTTCTCATTGGCACTATATCATCATATGTCTCCGTCCTTGATAACCTGACGCCAATTCCCTGCGTCCCACCAATTGCACCTTCCAGAAGCTGTGGTAGCTTTCGGTATTCGTCAGGGCCAACCACGACATCGACTTTATGTTTGTCCATGAGATTTGATCGGAGCCGTTCCGCCATGCAGCCTAAAATGCCCACAACGAGGTTCGGATTATCAGACTTCTGCTTCTTTATAGACCCAAGCCGCTGGTGAATTTTTTCTTCCGCATGCTCACGGACACTGCAAGTGTTTAGGAGAATGACATCGGCATCATCCATGTTCTGCGTCGGTGAATAGCCCGACTTATTCATTATCCCAAGGACAATCTCCGTATCCGCAAGGTTCATCTGACACCCGTACGTCTCAACGTACACCTTCATCCTATCTTCACCATTCACCTGCGCCATTTTGTCACTAATACGTAAAATTTCGGCAATAATTTAATCCCGACCCAATGAATAAGCAATCCACCAAATACCTGTTAATGAATGTCTCTTCAATTCAAGGCTGTAAATCTTGAGACATATTCCTCGAAGTCTTGCGTAGACACAGCAAATTTTTTTGAAAACGAATGGAATCGAGCAGTAAAACTTCCCGAAAAATGTAGGACTGAGCGAAAGAGAGCGGCATCACGAGAGCAAAGATGCTGTGATTCACCTAACGCATGGGAAAAACGAGAACCACATTGGGAAGACCTGACTGAATTTACGAATGACTTCACGTCGAAAATCTGGTACCACGCCCTACCTCCCATGGATATTCAGATGAAAACAAATCGGATATATTCCCAAGAAAAAGAAAGTGCCTGTCGGCTGGTGACAGGCACAATCATGGTTCAAATGAGTGAACCACTTTCCCCAAAGAAGGGTTTTCCCCCGCCTATGATTAAAAATAACAAAGGCAGAACGAAATCGATTTGACAATTCTCACAGCGCAAGAGGAACATCCGGCACGTGAAAAGTGAGAGAGGTTTGTATTTCGGGATACCGTTAAATATCTTGTACCGAGAAGATTGAAACCTGAAAAGTATCTGAAGCAAAAAGTGGGACGAGAAATTTTGGAGCTTAAGTGAAAATCGCGGTTTTGTTGGGCGGGAGTTCACCAGAGCGATTGGTTTCCATTGCATCAGGCAAAGGCATCATTAAAGCGCTCCGGGAATTGGGATATGAGGTCATAGCCGTCGATCCGGCGTTGGGCGGGAGTCAGATTTCTGAGGCAGAACTTCTTTCGCAAGCTATAGAAGCAGCGCCTCCATCTCAGGAATTTTTGTCGAAGCTATCGACAAAAAATTATTTGACGGCAATAGAAACGCAAGTTTTAAACAAATTCGACCTTGCATTTATCATCCTTCATGGCAAATGGGGAGAAGACGGCGTTATTCAATCGCTCCTTGAACTGGCATCAATTCCTTACACCGGCTCCGGCGTGATGGCAAGCGCAATCGCTATGGACAAGGTCATGTCGAAGAAACTTTTCATGCATCATGGGACACCGACTGCAAAGTGGTTCGATTACCGGAAAGATTCTTTGCCGCGGCAAAGAAATGTCAAGGAGGAAATTTCCAAATTAGGCTATCCAAATGTCGTCAAGCCAAACGATCTGGGATCATCGGTTGCAATCACGATTGTTAAAAATGAATCCGAACTCGATCCGGCACTCGACGAAGCGGAGAAACATTCCGATGTTGTACTCGTCGAAGAATATATCCCGGGCGCCGAGCTGACAGTAAGCATCCTCGGTGATGAACCACTTCCGGTGATCGAGATAAGACCTCATGACGGCTTTTACGATTATCATCATAAGTACACCAAGGGAATGACGGACTACCTCACGCCGGCTCCGATTGAGAAATCATTCGCCGCGAAGCTGCAGGAAATCGCGCTCGACACATTTAAGTCACTCGGCTGCAAAACTTTTGGAAGGGTTGATTTCAGAGTTGGCGCTGATAAAATACCATACTGTCTTGAAGTCAATACGATCCCCGGAATGACAGAAACCAGTCTCGTCCCAAAAGCCGCCGCTGCCGTCGGAATTTCTTTCAAAGAGCTCGTCGGAAAAATTGTCGAGTTAAGTCTGCGCGGCAAATGATATTAAAAAACCTCCACAAATCTCTAAAGGGTTTAAGAAAAAGGACTGCGGTTGTTCTGCTAATTTTATCCGTCGGATTGGTTTATACCCTCTTCGACTCACGGGGACTAATCCAACGGATTAGACTTGAAAGCGAAAAATCCTCGCTTGAGAATAAGATTCGGGCGTTGGAACAAAAGAATGCATCGATGCAGGCCGAAATTGAAAAATTGAAAACCAACGATCAGGAAATTGAACGGATAGCTCGCGAGAAGTATTTTATGCATAGGAATGGTGAAAAAATCATCAAAGTTCAGCCAAAGTAGACGGACTCCACAGGGGCGTGAGGCGGGATTGTTCTCTCCACCAAAGGAGATAATTCCACTAGCGGAAAGAGTCCGACCGCAAGGCTTTGAAGAATTTGTCGGACAGGAGCATTTGGTCGGAGAAAATGGTACGCTTCGTAAAATGCTGGACGCCGGGAATGTCCGCTCCATGATATTGTGGGGTCCGCCAGGGACAGGAAAAACCACATTAGCTCGGCTTGTTGCCGGGAGACTTCAAGCGGACTTTTTCCAGGTCAATGCGGTTTCTTCAGGCGTTCAAGAACTTCGCGAAATAATTTCAACTGCCGAGAAATCCCTCGAGGCTGGAAGACGAACGATATTATTTATAGACGAAATTCATAGATTCAACAAAGCCCAGCAGGATGCGCTCCTAGAAAGTGTGGAGAACGGTTCGATAATCCTAATCGGAGCAACGACCGAGAATCCTTCATTCGAAGTGATCTCACCGCTTCTATCGAGAAGTCAAGTTTATGTTTTGGAAAATCTCGTGGAGCCGGAACTCCGCACCATTCTCAGCCGTACTTTTCAGCACGATGATATTATCAGGAAAATTACCGGCGAATCGAAAAAAGATGCGATTATTTCTCAGGACGCCGAAGAGGAAATGATCAGACTGAGCGGCGGCGATGCGAGAGTGATGTTGAATGCACTTGAAGTGGCGACCGACCTTGCAAAGAAGCAAACTCCTTTCCGAATAACCCGCGACATCATTCGCGAAGCATATCAGATCAGGCATTACAAATACGACAGAACTGGTGAAGAACATTACAATTCAATATCTGCATTCATCAAGAGCATACGTGGCAGCGATCCGGACGCAGCAATTTACTATCTCGCACGAATGCTTGAAGCCGGGGAAGATCCGAAATTCATCGCACGAAGACTCATCATACTCGCCTCGGAAGACATTGGAAACGCGGAACCATACGCACTCACGCTCGCAACCGCCTGCTTTACCGCGGTCGATTACATCGGCATGCCCGAAGCGCGTATCGTACTGGCACAGGCAACCACATATCTCGCAAGCTGCCCGAAGAGCAATGCCTCATACATGTCTGTAGAAAAGGCCATGGCTGATGTCCACGAAAAGCCCTATTTGCCGGTGCCGCTTCACCTGCGGAACGCTCCGACGAAATTAATGAAGGAACTTGGATATCATAAGGGTTACAAGTACGCGCACGATTTCGAAAACCATTTTGTCGAGCAGCAAAACCTTCCTGACGAGATCAAAGATAGAATCTATTATGACCCTGCGGAGATAGGAAGGGAAACGATTTTAAAGAAATATCTGGAATCACTCTGGACTAAAAGAAGGAAATGAAAAGGTTACGACACGTTTTCGAAACGTGTGAGGACAAATCACAAAGGAAGATTGGATGAATTATATAATCGGCGTCGATCTTGGAGGGACAAACGTAAAAGCGGGTGCAACATCGATAGGAGGAACAATCCTTCGTGAAATTAATATTCCTTCTCAAGCTGAAGTGAGTCCACGAGCTGTTGTTGGCCAGATCGCTAATGCTGTCACGACAATCAAAGATGAATACACGCAGGATCACCTATTGGGAATCGGGATTGGCTCACCGGGGATGGTTGACCTTGATGGTGGTACAGTGAAATACCCCCCTAACTTTACGAACTGGACGGTTTTCAGATTAGGCGAGGAGGTCGCAAAAATAGTCGGTGGATACGTCCGGGTCGAAAACGATGCAAATGCGGCTGCAGTCGGAGAAATGAAATTCGGCGCCGGAAGAGGAGTGAAGAATTTTGTGATGGTTACTCTCGGAACGGGCGTAGGTGGCGGTTTTGTCATTGACGGCCAAGTGTTCCGAGGTGAAGAAGGTGGTGCGGGCGAGATCGGACACATTACGATAAACTGCGACGGTCCACAATGCAACTGCGGCAATCGCGGATGCGTCGAAGCTTATGTTGGACAGAAGTATTTATCGCAAAGAGTCATGGAACAACTAGTGTCGCATCCGGAATCCATCATTAATCAGCTCGCCGATGGCAATGGAGAGAAATTAGAGCCAAAACTGATAAGTGAAGCCGCAAACAAGGGTGACAAATTCGCCCTACAAATTTGGGAAGAGACCGGGACATATATCGGAGTCGCAATTGCTTCTGCGTTTAATCTATTCGACCTTTCGACCGCGATAATTGGCGGAGGCGTAGCGAAGGCTGGAAGACCATTGTTTGACTCAATCGAAAGGACAGTAAAATCGCGTGTCCTTTCACCTTTAAAACCCAAAGTGAAAATCCTGCCAGCCCAGCTTCGAAATTCTGCCGGCATCCTCGGCGCCGCAGCATTAATTGCCGAGTAGAACTCATTCACCATTTGAGAGACCAGTTCTGACCGTTGATGTACTGTGAAAATCCTTTATTATACTTTAGTCTTCTTTTTGGCATCATCGGAGCTTCGTGCGTCCCAATGGAATCCGGATTCGTTGGAGTCGGATACCACGAAGGCTGCCTTAAAGTCCGACACGACTAAGATTTCTCAAAAATCCACCGCCGACACTTCCGGCACAAAAGCAGAAATCGATTCGGTAGTAACTTACAGCGCGACCGATTCCGTCGTCTACTCCATCGACAATCGCCAGATGATGCTTTACAAAAAGGGGGAGATGAGTTACAAAGATTTCAAGCTTAACGCCGGCCAGATAAACATCAACTGGGACACGTCGATACTTACAGCTCAAGGGCGGAAAGATAGTGCTGATAAGGTCGTGGAGCAACCAGTATTCAACGATGGGGGAGAGACTTACAATAGCTCGCATGTCACATATGATTTCAAGTCTCTGAAAGGAAGGGTCAATGTTGCCAACACGGAGATCGACAAAAATTATTATCACGGCGAATTGATAAAGAAATTCGGCAAGGATGTCCTTTACATTGACAATGGAAGATTCACGACTTGCGATCATCCCGACCCGGATTATTATTTCCAAAGCACTAAGATGAAGCTGATCGTGAATGACAGAATTGTGGCGGAACCGATAATTTTCTACCTCGACGGCGTGCCTGTTTTCGTGCTTCCCTTCGGAGTTTTTCCGAGCAAGGCGGGAAGGCGGAGCGGAATAATCACACCGGCGTTTGGTGAGAGCGCAAATTCTGGCAGGTATTTATCGCATTTCGGTTATTTCTGGGCAATAAATGATTACACCGATCTAACGACAACCGCGGACTGGTACACCCGAGGCGGTTATCTGCTCAAGAGTGGCTTTAGGTACGACCTAAGATATTACCTGACCGGGAGCATTTATGGAGCGTACAGCTATCGGTACACGGGCCAGCCCGGAGACATCGTCACAAACACAAATCCTGGTTATTCTCTTCAAAAAAATTGGAACCTGCAATTTACTCATGACCAAACGATCGACCCGACAACGAGGCTTGTTGCGAATTTCAATATGAGTTCGCAGAATTACTACCAGCAGAACAGCATCGATTACGATCAGAATCTCCTGCAGAATCTTGTTTCGGATGCGACATTATATAAGAACTGGGAAAACTCCGGGAACAGTCTCTCCCTCAATATTCATCGGGATCAGAACTTACAAGACGGCTCCATCACCGCCACACTTCCGAGCGTGTCGTTTTCTCATTCGATGAGTTATCCATTCAGAAGCTCAGAACAGTCAACAAACCCCGACGACAAACTATCGTGGTACGAGATGATCGGATATTCGTACAGCGGGCAGTTCCAGAACTTGACTTCAAAACTGTGGGACACGACCGGCCTCGGCGTACAAAAACTGTTGGACACCGCTGCCACCGGGCATTACGACAGGTCAACCATGTATGGAGCACAACATACAATTTCAATAAGCGCGTCGCCGAAAGCAGGATTCTTCACGATCACTCCATCGTTGTCGATCTCCGATATGATGTACGGTTATCGCACGGTTGTCGCGAATGATCTGGCAAGCTCCACTGGAACAGACAGTTTAGTGTATGTCAAACAACCTGAATTTAATAACGTTGGGTGGTTCAGCACCAGTCTTTCTGCAGGCACACGACTGTTCGGAATCATGCAGCCCGACATTTTCGGGATAACCGCTTTCAGACACACCTTGCAGCCCAGCGTCGCCTTCCAATATCATCCTGATTTTTCAAAACCTGGCTGGAACTATTATGGACAGTACAGGGCACTTGATGGGACTGAAACGAAATACAGCTATTCTCAGCAAGGGATCTATGGTGGAGCACCATCAGGAACAGTGGCCGCCCTTGACTTCGCTCTGACCAACACCTTTGAAATAAAAACTCTGTCAAGTGACACAGCTAAAACCGAAAACAAAATACAATTGCTGGAACTTGACATAGGAAATTTAGCTTACAACTTCGCCGCTGATTCCATGAATTTCGCTGAGCCTACACTGAGCTATCGGACAAATATTGCACAGAAATTCGATATAGAGGGTGGTGCAACATTCGATTTTTATGAATACGATCCTGCCGCTAATGCCAGGATTAACAAACTCCTATGGTCTGAAGGAAAACTTCCTGATATGACCGATTTTACACTCAGCATTTCAACCACCCTCCACGGCGAAAGTAAGAAAGCAGGCTCGGCACAGCAACCCTCCGATTCCCTTGCACAGCAAGATTCATTAAAAGCATTACGGCAGTACAACGGATTTTTGCAGCAGGTCGAATCTCCCGATCTCAGCATACCATGGAACCTTACGCTCGGGTTGGACTACGGACGTTCAAAGCCATACCCAACCCAGTTTTCGCAGCAACTCGGATTGAGAACGCAATTGGGATTCAACCTCACTGACAACTGGAAAATTGGTTTCAGTGGCTATTACGATTTCATCGGACACCAATTTGGGGCTCCGACGGTGACGGTCTATCGCGACCTGCACTGCTGGGAAATGAACCTTACGTGGAACCCTATAGGCTCCTATCGCGGTTTTAATCTTGAAATAAGAATAAAAGCTCCGCAACTTCAAGATATAAAGATTACAAAGAGAGAGGACACGATAGTTGGATATTGACATAAAGGTCCGGCGAGCAAGAGTCAGCGACGTTCAGCAGATCGTTTCGCTGATTAATTCGTTCGCAGAAAAAGGGGAAATGCTTTATCGTTCACAGAGTCAGATTCTACAACAAGTACGCAACTACTTCGTCGCCGCTACCCCCAGCACAGAGAATCATAACAATGGAAATTCTTCATCGGAAGCTCCCGACTCTCCTCCAGAGGCGGATGCGCCTGCGGCGCAGATACTTGCCTGCGGTTCTTTAGACATTACATGGAATGACCTCGCCGAGCTCCGCTCGGTCGCAGTCGAGCTCGGAAGCACAAGGAAAGGGGCTTGGAACAAAGATTGTGGATGCACTAATGGACGACGCTGCAGAGCTCGGTTTGAAACATGTCTTCGCGCTCACCTATAAGCCGCACTTTTTCGAAAGGCTCGGATTCAAAATTATCGACAAGCAGCTGCTTCCTCATAAAGTATGGAGCATTTGCATCGACTGCTTAAAATTTCCCGTTTGCGACGAAGTGGCCATGCAGATCGAAGTCGAAGACTGGATAAGAAACAGAATCCCGCACGAAATAAAATAGGCGCGGGCTCCCCGCCTGCAAAACGTCTACTCTGCTATCTCGCCTACGGCAATTATCTCAATCCTCCTCTTCCGTGCCCTATAGGCTTCAATGCCATAGACCATTCCGACCATGAGCGATATCACTCCGGCAGCGAGAAGGATTGCAATGAAAGGATCTGTCCCGCCTGGAATGAGCTGTGCGAGGCCAAGATTTATCGGAGAGCCGTAGACAATCATCAGGTGTACGACGTAAACGGCGAGCGAACTCTTTCCAACTGCCGGAAGAATTTTCGGTAAACGCCTGACCCTCAAACTCAAATAGCCAATGCCCGCCGCAACGAAGGATACCATGCCGAATCTAAGCAGGTTGATCGCAGGCAAAGCCCGCCAGTAATCGACGAATGGTGAGACAAACTTGAGTTGAATCGGAAAGAAAAGTAGAAACAATGCGAGCGACACGAAAGATGCCTTCACGAAATTCTTTGTCAACGCTCGTGCGCGAGTTTCAACCGGCATAACAATCGAAGCTGCGCCGAATGAAGCGCCGGCAAACAAATATGCGGAAAACGGAAAGAAAGTGAAAAACGAACCGGATCTAAAAGTTAGATATGAATAGAAAAATGGATGCAGAAAACTTTCCCACTTGATGGGCTCCATTATAGGTGCAATCGCCAGCGACAAAACAGCGGCAACAACAAAAGACCGGGATAACGTTTCAGCATTCTTCGCAAAAATTGAAATGACGAGAATTACCAATAGAGACAATGAAATGACATGCAGCGCGTCGACGAAGAAAAATATTTTCAGATTTTCCGCAGGAACGCTCGACGGATCGTAGATCAGCTCAAGAGGAAAATGGAGACCATATCCTAGAAGTAGAAGCGTGACGATTCTTCTTATTCGCCTGGATTTCGTTCTCCTTGAGACGCTTAAGATTCCGCCGTTGTATTTAACCGTCGCGACCACGAATGCGAGTCCCGCTGAGAAGAAGAAGAACGGCGCCGTCAACCCGCGGAAAAATGTCCACAACTGGAACATAAACGCGGATCCATTCTTATACAGCGGACTCAGCACGGCGTCGAGTGTGTGTCCCTGGATCATCAGCATAACGCCGATTGCTCTTAATATATCGAGGAGGACTAATCTATTCTTATTTTCTATCACGCACTATCAATTTATTCTGTGAGACCTTTCGCTTCAATGTCAGACGCACTTCCAGACTAAAGGTTGTATCCCTAAAGGAGTTTAATTGGAAGCGCCTCGCCGGGCTTTGGTGTCCCTATCCACAAAATACTATTGTCCACCTCATCGCTCGACGCGCGCACAGCAGCAAAAACAACGGAAAATGTTTCGGGTAAGAATTTTTGCGGATGCCAATTACTTTGCCGGTTTATTTTGCAAATTCAGATAATCCTGATAGCCCATCTTCTTGTAATAGTCTCCTCCGATGTATTTCAGCACCAGCATAAATTCGTCCGGTTTCATATAACCTGGTACAGAAGTGATCGGCTGTCCGTCTGTTGACAAGAAAATTGTTGTAGGATAACCGTTCACTCTGTAAGCTTTCGCAATCTCAGTCTGAGTCATTACTTCCTGACCGACTGTTTCCTTAACATCGCTTTCAGCATTTAACCTCACGAGGATATAATTTTGCGTTAAGTAATTTTTTATGTCTTCATCACTGTAAGTGTCTTTTTCCATTCTCTTACACCAACCGCACCAGTCGGTATAAACATCTATAAGGACCTTTTTATTTTCCGCTGATGCTTTTCGAACGCCGTCCGTGTAGTTTGTCCATTGGAGTTCGCCACTAATGCCGTTATTCATGTTGGAACCTGTATTTGTGAAAAGCAGAGTGCCTAATAACGCAACCAAGATCGAGTTCATTTTTCTCTCCTCGAGTTAGAATATGTCGTATTGATATATGAACGGTGCCGGTGCTCTAAAAAGTTCATCAAGTTTTGCCGCAATTGTGTTTTCACCTTCGGCAAAACCAAGTCTTAAAGCATCGCTGGGTTTTAAAAAACCGGAATAAATTTGCGAAAAGATTTCAATGCTTGATTCGAATTGAACGGAGTGCTTTGTCTCATCAACAATGGTCTCACAATTATGAACGTGCAGATTGAAATGCCGCGAGTTCTGCGGAAGATTGCCATCATTGACTTTGATTATAAAATCGGCCGGGGCTGCAATATTGTGACGCAGCTTGCTGAGTGCATCCGGAAGATTTATGATTCTGAGCATAAAACCGGAAGCGAGTGTCGAAAAGGATTTGAATTCGAAGAACAGTCTGCGGTAATCAGATTCCCTTGGCTCTTTCAGAAAAAGGTGAAGTGGATAGTCGGCTGGAGCAAGGAACTTAACGCGCGTGACCTGTTCTCCAAGAGAACTCACGAATCCCAATAAACCGCGATGAACCGCAGCGTCGAGTCCTACAAGCTCCTTTATGTTTAGTACCGTTTCGCCTGCAAGTCCATTCGATGTGCCATGCTCCTTGTAAACTTCAAAAACAATGTACCCTTTCACTTCGCCGTCATCGTAGACATACGCATCCTTGAATTTCGGAAAGACGACTAAGTCCCAGAAACTGTCGTTGCGCAAAAGAGTGAACGCACCGTCCGCTTGAATCTCTTGCAGCAAAACCTTTTTCACCTTGTTCTTGTCGGCTTTGTTAAATGCGCGAACATGCGCCCGTTCTTCTTCGGAAGATACGTGTGAACCAGCGGAGAATTTGGAAATATTGTTTGGACTAAATTCGTATTGAACTACATTTCCGACATAACCGTAGCCAAACTTTTTGTAGAATTGATGCTTGAATGGGAACAACATTGAGATAGGAAAATCCATTTCGTACATCTTTCTCAGTGCATCTTCCATGAGGGCTTCGGCGATTCCAAGCCTCCTCGCTTCGGGTTGAACCGCCACCGCAGCGATACCTGCCATCGGGATTTTCATCCCACGAGAGAAAACTTCAAACGGAGTTATGCGGAGACAGCCCGCGATCCCGCCATTCAATCTTTTATCCTCGGCGACATACATGTGGTCTAGTGAATAGCGCGGATTGTTTTCTATGCTGACGCGGATGATAGAAGTATCCTCGAGGAACGACTTCGAAAGAAGGGTTGCTATCGCGTCGGCGTCGCCGCCGGAAGCCTGACGAATTATCATCCGGGTTACCCGGCCTCTTCTCGTGTGCGGGACATGCTGGATTGATCAACCTCGGATTTATTCATCGTTTGCATCACTGCGTCATAGACTTCTCTTACGGTTATGCCATGGACACCATCACCAAATGTGCAAACGTGCGGGTCGCCGGGGCATTCAGTTTGACAGAATTCATCTGGAGGAAGAATTACCCTGGATGCTTCTCCGACCGGTCCCCACAATTTCGGCGAGCATGCTGTCAACGGACAAAACATCGAGACCGTCGGAGTTCCGACAGCCGAGGCAATGTGCATCGGGCCGGTGCTTGACGAAACAAACAGACTCATCCGGGAAATTACCGCAATTAACTCTCGCAAAGAAAGTTCGCCAAAAGACACATTCAAATTTTCAGCCGGAATGTCCAAGAACAAACTCTCGAAAATCTCTTCGTGACTTGCGCCGGTCACAAGGACCTGTATGCCGTTCTTCACCAGCAAATTTGATAGTTCCGAATATCTTTCTGCTCGCCAATTTGGAGACGAATGACCGCTGCCAGGATGGATCCCGACAATCGGGCGATCTAGATCGAATCCTTTTTGGTCCAAGAACTGGCGTGCGGATTCCTTTTCTTCTTCACTCAGAAATATTTCCGGCTTCGTCCATATTTTCTTCGCGCCGATTTTCCTCGCAAGATCGAGCATGTAGTCGGATTCGTGCCTCAGTGGAATGTATCTCTTTCTTGATACTCCGCGCATAAGCGTGATGACTTCGTACAAAATGTGTCCCACGCCGACTCGGTAAGGAATTCCGGATAAGAACAGCATGTAAGCAAGACGCTCCGTTGGCAGAAGAAGAAGCGCCGTATCGAATTTGAATTTCCGAATATCTCTGACCTTTTCGCGAAAATTCTCGTTTACCGGATCGTGAGTGATGACGGCATCGACAAAAGGACTTTTCATTAATATCGGGGTTGCGTAGGACGAAACAAGGGCGGCAACGAATGAATTTGGAAAAGAATCTTTCAGCGTATGATAGACGGGCGTTGAGAGAACCACATCGCCAACTCTATCGGGTCTAGCTACGAGGATTCGATCATGTTTTCCGCCGAGAAGATTCAACACATTAACCTCACTTTGATTTTCAATATAAGAAATTGAGCTATGCGATGCATTATTGAACGACTCATCGGTTAACGCGGCGCTAGTCGTCCGATTCAAATGGGCTATGAGAAACCATTACCATGAGGCAGTTCAAACTTGATCTAAATATGGTTTTTCTTCGAAATTTTAAAATTTTTCACTTGCATTAACAAAAACACGCAACTATATTTAAGCCGAATTTATTAATGATATTCGACGAGGATCCCACCCTACCCCAAGAATCCTCGGACTATCCGTACCGACCTGCTGGCTACCCCACAGCGGGTCGGTTTTTTTATGAACGATCAAGTGATCCTGCCGCAGTTTCCACAAATTGGATTCCGCAAGGAAATCCGTGGCTCACTATCTTTTGAACCAACAGAAATCTTTTCATAACTTGTGAAAAATCCGGAGCAACCATGGAACTGCAAAAAATTCAAACTGCGATTAAATCGCTTGGCGTCGACGGCTGGCTCTTTTTCGACTTTCGCAACCGCGATCATCTTGGACTAAAAATCCTTGGAATGGATCCGCATGCCATGTCGACGCGACGTTGGTACTATTTCATTCCGGCAAACGGAGAGCCCATCAAACTTGCCCACCGAGTTGAGCCGACAAAGCTGGATCATCTCCCTGGAAACAAAATCATGTATTCGAGCTGGCGGGAGCTTCACGCAGATCTCAAAGAAATTCTGGGCAAGCCATCAAAAATCGCGATGCAGTATTCACCTTTGAATGCTATTCCGTACGTTTCGATCGTGGATGGAGGATCCATTGAATTGGTGAAAAGTTTCGGCCATGAAATTGTTTCGTCGGCGGACCTAGTTCAGCAATTCGAAGCGCTCCTCGATGAGAAAGCGATCAAGTCACATTTCAAAGCCGGGAAAATTATCGACAAAATTCTAGACGAAGCGTTTAACGAAGTCCGCAAATCGCTGCGTAATAAAAAATACAAAACCGAATACGAGATCGAACAATTCATCGAGAAACGTTTCAAAGCCAACGGACTAATCACTGACGACCCTCTTATCGTCGGAGTCAACGGCCATCCGGCAAATCCACATTTCGCCCCGACTTCAAAAAACTCGAAGAAGATAAAACCCGGCGATAACCTCCTAATCGATCTCTGGGCAAAATTCGACAAGCCAGGATCGATCTACTACGATATAACCTGGTGCGCGTTCATCGGCGACAACCCACCGGAAGATTATGTCAAAGCATTCTATATCGTGCGCGACGCGAGACGAGCCGGATTCAAGTTCCTGACCGAGCGGTTGAGCGCCGGGAAACAAGTTGCCGGTTGGGAAGTGGATGATGTTTGCAGAAATGTGGTGAAAGAAGCAGGCTTCGATGAATATTTCACACACCGAACGGGCCATTCCATTGGTGAAGAAGTCCATGGCAACGGTGCGAACATCGATAATTTTGAAACACAGGACACACGTTTACTTGTGCCAGGATGTCTCTTCTCTCTTGAACCGGGAATTTATTTAGAAGGCAAAATGGGAGTAAGATCAGAATTGAACGTCTTCATCGACAACTCGAACAAAGCAATGATTACCGGGAGAGAGCAAGAAGAACTGGTGCTGATCGGTTAGGTGAAGAACAAAGAGTGAATAACGTAAGGTTGTAACTATTCACTTTTCACTGTTAAATTGAATTATCGTGCCAAAGCAAACAATCCGTTTCGCATGCCAGAACTGCGGGTACGTTTCGCCGCGATGGGTCGGTCGATGTCCTGAATGCGGAGAGTGGAACAGCTTCGTCGAGGAATTGATCAACGAGGCGCCAAAGAGAAAAGATTCCCGCAACAAGGTTGAAATCGTCCCGTTGAATGAAGTCGCGGTAACCGAAGGAGATCGACTGTCGACAGGGATCGAAGAATTCGATCGCGTCCTCGGCGGTGGACTCATGCCTGGCTCAATCATTCTTATTGCCGGCGATCCGGGCGTCGGTAAGTCAACGCTGATGATGCAGCTTGCACGAAACACAAAATTAGGCAAGATACTTTATGTGACCGGCGAAGAATCGCGCGCGCAAATCAGGGTGCGCTCGCAGAGATTAGGGATAACAAACCTGGACAATCTCTTCGTTCTCTCCGAAACCGATCTTGAATCCATTACAAAAGCTGTCGCCGAATTTAATCCGCCGATTTTGATCGTAGATTCCATACAAACGATTTATCACCCTGAAGTCATGTCTGCGCCGGGAAGTGTCAGTCAGGTTCGAGAGTGCTCGGCAAAACTCGCGCAGCTTGCCAAGGCAACAGGCACCGCGGTTTTTGTTGTCGGCCATGTTACAAAAGATGGAATTGCCGCGGGGCCAAAAGTGCTGGAACACATTGTCGATGCGGTTCTACAGCTCGAAGGCGAGCGGCATTATGCCTTCAGAATTCTCCGCGCAAACAAGAACCGTTTCGGATCGACGAACGAAATCGGAATTTTCGAGATGCGGGAGTCGGGACTCGTCGAAGTAGAAAATCCTTCCGAGATTTTTCTTTCGGAAAGAAGTTACGGTGCGAGCGGTTCGACCGTAACGGCAGCAATCGAAGGTACCCGTCCCATACTTCTCGAGATTCAGGCACTCGTTACGCCGACAAGTTATTCCGTTCCACAGCGTACTTCCACCGGTTTCGATTACCGCCGACTCAGCATCATTCTAGCGGTTGTAGAAAAAAGACTGGGGTTGAAATTAGGCGGCTTCGATGTGTTTCTAAATGTTGCAGGTGGAGTGAAGGTCGATGAGCCTGCAATCGATCTTGCGGCTGCCGTTTCCGTCATTTCGAGTTGCAAAGATATTCCGGTCGATTCGAGCACGATAGTAATTGGAGAAGTCGGCCTCGCGGGAGAAGTCAGGAGCGTCAGCCAAATCGAGCGGAGAGTACAGGAGGCGGCGAAGCTGGGTTTCAAAAAGGCAATCGTGCCACATGCCAACTTCAAGGGTGCAAAATCAAAATTAGATATTGAAATCGTCGAAGTACAGAAGATTTCTGAAGCTGTAAGACAATTGATATAAAAAGTGAAAATTATCGGATTGATCGGTCTGGTAGCGATCGTTGTATGCTGGATTCCTCAGACACTCGAGGTAGCACGAACGAGGCACTCCAGCATGAAGCTTTCATTCCTCCTTCTCTATTTTTCTGGCAGCATTGCGCTCACTATCTACGCCATCGGTGATCCGATATTCGTCACTCTAAATCTGCTCACTACAATCGGAAGCGCGGTGAACCTTTACTTCAAGATTTTTGCTGACAATAAATAAAGAGATGGAACGCGGATGACACTGATGAAACAAATTTTCGCAGATAAATTCGAAATTGGTTATTCGATCTATGTAGATCATTATTTTCCGTGCGATCTGTGTTCAATGTTTTGATATGAAGATTGTTCTTGCGACCCGCAATCGCCATAAAGTTGAAGAAATAAAAGACATCCTTTCCGATCTGCCGATCGAGCTTCTGTCATTGGATAATTTTCCGGAGATCGGTGAGATCGTTGAAGATGGTACAACGCTTGAAGAAAATGCTCGCAAGAAGGCAATATTTGTGTTTGATTCAATTCAAGATGCAAAATTTAAAATTCAAAATTCCCTTTCACTTGCCGACGACACCGGACTCGAAGTGGACGCCCTCGACGGGAGACCGGGAGTCTATTCCGCTAGATACTCAGGCGAGAACGCAACTTACGAGGAAAACAACAGGAAGCTTCTCGGTGAATTGAAAAACGTGCCGCCAGAAAGGAGAAGCGCAAAATTTCGGTGCGTGATTTCAATTATCGGAAGCGGAATCGACGAGATTGCGGCAGGTGAGGTTCCGGGAAAAATTTTGAGTAAGCCAACAGGCAAGAACGGTTTTGGGTACGATCCAGTGTTTCAGCCGGACGGATATGAAATAAGCTATGCTGAAATGGATTCAGAGCTCAAGAATAAATTGAGTCACCGTGCGAGAGCACTTGAAGAAGCGAAGAAGATTCTTGCAAGATTAGTGATACCTTGATAGGACTAATTGCTTATGATTTTCTGCCATTACGTTGTAATTTCTCGCCTCCAAATCTAAATTATTAGAAATCCAAAGCATCGATGGCGAGCCAGTTACCCAAAAAGGTTTTCATCTCGATTGCCGGAAACATCGGCAGCGGGAAATCATCGCTGACGAAACTACTCAGCGAACATTTCGGCTGGGTGCCATTTTACGAATCGGTGGAAGACAACCCATACCTCAGCGACTTCTACGGAGATATGAAGCGCTGGTCGTTTCACCTGCAAGTTTATTTTTTGTCGAACCGCTTCAGGAATCACAAGAATATTATCGCCATGCCGGAGTCGGTGGTCCAGGACAGGTCGATCTATGAAGACGTAGAAATCTTCGCCCGCAACCTTCACGAGATGGGCAACATGGACAAGCGCGATTATGAAAACTACTGCGCTTTGTTCAACATCATGGCCGATTACCTCGAGCCGCCAGACCTTCTCATCTATCTCCGGGCGAATACCGACACGCTGCTGAAGCAGATAAAGCTCCGTGGAAGAGAGTACGAGCAGAGTATCAGTAGAGATTATCTCGAGCGATTGAATGTAAGCTACGAAAAATGGATAAAGCGGTACAGCACCCGATCAGAACATTCGAGTGCGGGCACCGGCAGTCTTCTCGTCATCGAATCGGATAAGATCGATTTCGTCAACAATGGCGCCCATCTTAACGACGTTATCAAAAAAATTGAACGCGGATTAAAGGTATGACGCACGTATTCACGGATATCTTTTCTGTTTCGATTCGACAATTTGTGATCCGTATAAATCCGTTTTTCCCGTGTCATCCGTGCTCGATGTTTTTCCGATGATTTCCTCTTCATTCGGCGGCAGGCATTTTATCGCAGAGGACGATGTTAAATATCTGAAGGGCGTCGGCCCGAAACGAGCCGAAGCACTTGTCAGCGTCGGCATAAAGACGCCGCTTGATCTACTTTACTATTTTCCCCGCAGATATTTAGATAGAAGCAGAATCCTCAAGATCAAAGACGCGCTATCAGCAATCGTTTTGCCGGACGAGGTGACTTTTGTCGGAAGAATTGCATCTATCTACGTCAAGCGAGGAGGCCGACAATTCCTTTTTGTAAAGTTGGCAGACGAGACCGGAACACTTCGATGCGTCTGGTTCAACGGCGTACAATATTTTTCCAGGGCGTTCAAAGAAGGCGAGCTAATTGCATTCTCCGGGAAAGTCACGATGTACCAGGATGAGCCGTGCCTCATCCACCCCGATTACGACCATCTGGAAGACGAGGAAGAGGAGGCACAAAATTTTGCGTCTTTGCTTCACACCGGCGGAATCATTCCACTTTATCCGACAACCGAGGTCTTGAGAAGAGTCGGACTCGACTCGCGCGGACTGCGAAGAATTATCTGGAGGCTTTTGGACTCGAGGGATAATTATGAATTCCCGGATGACGTCCTGCCCGCAGAAGTCCTTGCAACAAACTCACTGATGAATTTCAAAGAGTCTCTATCCTCGATTCACTTTCCCAAAGACGAAAAGCATCTTAACTACTCGCTGCGCCGGTTTAAATTCGAAGAACTTTTCTATCTCCAATTGCTTCTCGGTATCAGGCGCAATCTGATCAAGCTCGCCCCCGGAATTCCGATGTCTGCGGGGAAAGACCATCTCATCGAAAGACTGACGAACAATATCCTTCCCTTCAAATTGACGGAGCCGCAAAAAAAGGTCTCGCAAGAAATTTTCTTCGATTTGAAATCGAACCACCCGATGCAGAGACTTCTTCAAGGAGATGTAGGAAGTGGAAAAACAATCGTTGCGCTAATTGCAATTCTTATCGCGGTCGAAAACGGTTATCAAGCCGCATTCATGGCACCGACGGAAATTCTCGCGGCACAGCATTTCGCGACAGTGAAACAATACATCGACCTCCTCGGGATCAAGTCCGCAATCTTGATTGGCGGACAAAAGAAAGGCGAGCGGACACAGATTTATTCAGACATTGAAGAAGGCAAAGCATCGGTCGTTATCGGCACTCACGCGCTCATCCAGGAAAAGGTGCGGTTCAATAAGTTAGGACTCATCGTGGTCGACGAGCAGCATCGCTTCGGAGTTGTGCAGCGAATGGCACTGCAGGAAAAAGGAGTAAGCCCTCACCCCGGCCCTTTCCCGAAGGGAGAAGGCGGAACTTCCCAAGCCATTAACGAGCCCGAACAAGGACGAGCAAATCCACATTTATTAGTGATGACCGCAACGCCGATACCGCGGACTCTTTCGCTCACAATTTACGGCGACCTCGACGTTTCCGTCATTGATCAAATGCCCGGCGGAAGAAAAAAAGTTAAGACGGCATTGCGCGGAGAGTCGCAGCGAGAGAAAGTTTACAAATTCATTCGCGATCAGGTGCTGGCGGGGCGACAAGTCTTTATAGTCTATCCATTGGTAAATGAGACAGAAAAGTCGGACTTGAAGGCTGCGACACAGAGTTTTGTCCGGTTGAGAGATGAGGTTTTCCGCGGGTTCAAAGTGGGTTTGATTCACGGTCAAATGACAGAAACCGAGAAGAACGACATCATGGTCGCATTCAAGAAGAATGCGATAAATATTTTGGTAGCGACGACGGTAATCGAGGTAGGGATCGACGTGCCGAATGCGACGGTGATGGTGGTGGAACATGCAGACCGATTCGGCTTGAGCCAACTTCACCAGCTTCGCGGAAGAATCGGCCGCAGCGTGCATCAGTCGTACTGTGTTCTCATGACTGATGAAATTTATCTCGATGAAAAGAATATCCGGACGCGGGAGGACGCGGCCGGATATCAACGGCTCAAACTTTTTACTTCAACGTCGGATGGATTCAAGATTGCGGAATATGATCTTATGCTCCGTGGTCCCGGAGAATTCTTCGGTACGAAACAGAGCGGAATGCCGGCGCTGAAGTTGGCGGACCTGATTAAGGATCGTGACCTGATAGTCCAAGCGAGAAGATCAGCTTTCAAGATTGCCGAGCGCGATCCCCACTTGCGCGAAAGCCAGCATGCAAAGCTCCGTGATACGCTTTTGAGAAATTACAAAGAGAGCCTGGAGTTTCTGAAGGCAAGCTGAATGGATTCGCGACCCAAGATCTACAATTTGGATCTCGAATTGCAAATCGGTTTCGGGGGCTTTTTATTTCCCTTTATAAAACTTTTTCACAGCCGGCACCAGGTAATCCTCAAATGCTCTATCAAATCCGTAAGCTGGATCCCATCCCCAATCCTTTCTTGCTTCCGAGTCATTGACATCTTCGGGCCATGTATCAAGAATTGCCTGCCTTTTAAGATCTGGCTTAAAGCTTACGATAGAAGACGGGAATGCTTTCATGACGCGAAAGTTCAATTCGCTTGCTGACGGGCTGAAGGAGCCGACGTTGTAAACCTGCCTCCCAAGTTTTTGCCGAGGAGCATCTCCAAGCTTGAGAATCGCTGTGATTGCATCCGGCATTGCCATGAATGGGATTCTCGTATCTTCACGAACAAAACAAGAGTACTGCTCGCGTTTCGCAGCATAGTGGAGCATCTCCGGCGCAAAGTCGCTCGTTCCCCCGGTGGGAAGCGTTACTGCGCTGATGAGTCCGGGAAATCTGACGCATCTGAAATCGACATTCCCTCCCATCGGCTGTGCGTCGAGTTGCCGGTAAAAGAGAGTGTAGTACCTTCCAAGTCTCTCGCAGTATAATTTGTTTATTCCGTACATCGTCCGCGGCTCGGTCCACTCGTCCTCTTTGATTTTTCCAACTTTGTGCTTCGTGACGACATCAGGCAAGCCATAGACGGCAATTGAGCTTGGATAAATGAATTTGATTTGCTTCCCTTGCAGGCGCGATTGTGTCACCGCCATCTCGAGAAGATTCATTGTACCATCAACGTTGACTTTGTGGGCTATCGTCGGCTGGCGTTCAGCGCGAGTTGAAAGGAGAGCGGCAAGATGGTAAATGGTGTCAAAGTCATGGCCTGTCGCCATTGAATCTAAGAACCGACCGTCGAGTATATCGCCGGTGTAAGCTCGATAGCATTTCGAGCGTGTGGAATCGTCGAGCGAATTTAAGTCAAGCGCGACAACTCTGACACCTTCGCGCTCGGCAAAATATGAAATGAGACCATGGCCTATCTCGCCATTGGCGCCGGTTATTAAAATAGATTTTGTTTCCATTGAATTTCCTTTTGGGATATGTGTTGTCCTGAAATTGAAATCCAGAATAAAGTTCCACGCATGAGTTAAACTCATACAAGGGGGAATTCGGAATAAGTTAAATCCTGATCTCCAAGTTAAGCAACCCCCTATCTGTAATTTTCAATGATTATATGCCTGCCAATCCGATTGCAAGAATAGGTCTAAAGCACGAGTTACACGAATACGATCGATTCTTGATATTCAAGTTTCTTAAAATTCTTTTTGTGACATTTTCCCCCTCTTTTGTTTGCATCTGTTTGCTGATGCCGCCTCTGCCCGTTGTGATCCCAACCTGCGCACTCTTTTGGAGGAAGATTGTGCTTGTGGATTCGATCTTCATTTATTTATTTTGTCAAAGACATAACCTCCAACTTTAGTGATTTCTTATTACTTCATCGAAACTTAACTTTAACACAATGCTTCCATATTTGACCGCTCAATATCAGCTTCGCATATTTACAGGGCATTGCACAGCGCTCGATGAAACTTCTTAAATACTTCCTCTATTTATCGCCGATCATCACATTCGTTGTTGCGATCTCGGTCCGGCAGGCGAATGAAGGCTCGCTGGGATCGTATTCCAATCCGATAAGATTTTATTTCACGCCATCGGTCGACGCAAAAACCATTTCGTCTAACGCAAAGGTGCTGACGGATTATCTTCACGAGAAGACGGGTTACTACTTCATCACAGCAGTTCCCGCAAGTTACGTGGCAGTAGTTGAAGCGTTCGGTACTGACAAAGTGGACATAGCGGCAATAAACACCTTTTCATATTTGATGGCAAACGCAAAGTACGGCGCCGAAGCAAAGCTCAGGGTTGTCAGGCAGGGACAGACCTCATACTGCGGGCAAATCATGGCGCGGTACGACTCGGGAATTGACTCACTCCAACAGCTCGATGGAAAAACCTTCGCTTTCGTGGACCCATCATCGACATCGGGTTATATCCTGCCTAAGGCATTGTTTGACAGCCTGGGAATCAAGCTGGGCCAGACGGTTTTCGCAATGCAGCACCCAAATGTCGTGACCATGATATATCAGCGTCAGGTCGACGCAGGTGCCGCCTATTATGCGCCGCCCGATCAGACAACCGGTCAAATGATGGATGTTCGGGCAAGAGTCTTGCGGCAGTTTCCCGATGTTGCAAAAAAGATAAAGATAATCGGCTTTACGCAATATATACCGAACGACCCGATCGTTTTCAGGAAGAATTTGGTCGACAAAATGAAAACCACTATCACAGACGCATTGCTCGATTTTGTCAAAACCCCGGAAGGCAAGAAGGCGTGGGAAGAAATTTATGACGTGACCGGATTGATCCGCACGAATGACAGCGACTACGATGATTTACGTTCCCTTCTGGAAAAACAGCACATTGACTTTGAAAAATTGGTGAAATAATAGATGCTCCTCAGAATTGAAAACTTGCATAAGATATACAAATCTGGCACTCATGCGCTGAAGGGAGTAAATCTTCAAGTCAATGAAAGCGAATTCCTCGTCGTCATCGGATTGAGCGGTTCGGGCAAATCAACGCTCCTGCGGTGCATCAATCGCTTGATCGAACCGACCTCCGGAAAAATCCTATTCTTCGACAAGGATATTACTCACGTCAAAGGCGAAGAGCTGCGAAGCGTTAAGAAACAAATAGGGATGGTGTTCCAGCAATTCAATTTGATCAGGAGGCGCTCCGTGCTCTCGAATGTTATCAACGGAAGGCTGGGATCATTGGGAACGCTCGAATCCATTTTTGAAAATTACTCCGATGGCGTTCTCGCCGATGCCCGCAGATGTCTCGAGACAGTCGGCATTGCGGAATACTCCGACACGAGGGCAGACACGCTCAGTGGAGGCCAGCAGCAGCGGGTTGCCATCGCGAGAAGCTTGATGCAAAACCCGAAGCTTCTCCTTGCCGACGAGCCAGTCGCGTCCCTCGACCCCGCAACGTCAAACTCAGTCATGCAGTATTTTGAGAAAATCAATAAAGAAATGGGAACGACAGTAGTCTGCAGCCTCCACTTCCTCAGTCTCGTGAGGCGCTATGCAACGAGGGTGATTGCATTGAAGGCCGGTGAGATTGTCTATGAAGGATTACCTGCCGACATTAATGAAACCTGGTTCAAGACAATCTACGGTGAAGAAGCAGAGGAGGTTGAAATAAGATGAAAGATATTCCCCCGCTGGAAAAATTGCCGCACGAAATCATGGAGGAGATAAGACAGAGAGAGCAGAAATTCAATTTCGTGAAGGCGATTCTCCTCGACATATTTTTCGTCTTCTACAGTATTCTTGTAGTTCAAAGGGCTATTTATTATAAGTTCATCCTCGACATGAGAGACATTCCGTTCTCATGGACGGAAATTGCGGGGATATTCATAATAAGTGCAGTAATAGGATTTCTTTGGGCTTACACGCGGACTTCCCTTTCGTGTAAACTTTTCGGGGTAGCCAAAGATGGCAACGTAACTAAGTGGACCGTCGAGATATTTGCGTGGTTCCTATTCGACATCACTTTCATCGCGGGCTGGATCGTCACGAAGATTTCCATCATCAGCCTTTTCAGCGCGGAGGGTATCCATGGTGCAGAGCGATTGTTCGGCGCAATCTTTACTCCGCAGTTCGGCATCTTCGACGACGCTCTGTTTGCAATGATCGAGACTGTTTACATTGCTCTATTAGCCACCCTGATATCGATCCCCATCACCTTGTTCATCAGTTTCTTCACCGCTAGAAATCTGATGAAAGACAACAAATTCACATTTGCTGTCTATTACCTTTTGCGCATCGTCTTGAATTTCGTGAGATCGATCGAGCCGCTCATCTGGGCGATCATCTTCTCTGTTTGGGTAGGCATCGGACCGTTCGCCGGCATGATAGCGCTTCTCGTCCACACGATCGCATCAAACGCAAAACTCTATTCGGAAGCAATCGAAGGCATCGAAGAGGGTCCGGTTGAAGCGATCTCCGCAACAGGCGCGAACAAAATTCAGGTCGTCTGGCATGCAGTTGTTCCGCAAATTGTTTTGCCATTCCTGTCGTTCACAATTTATCGCTGGGACATAAATGTCAGGATGGCAACAATTATCGGCCTAGTCGGCGGCGGCGGAATAGGCACGATGTTAATGCAGTACCAGGGTCTTGCGAGGTGGCGCGAGGTTGGACTGATCGTGATTATGATCGCCTTCGTTGTTTATATCATGGACTATATCAGCGCGAAGATAAGAGAAGCGATTTATTAAAAATCTGCAATAAGTGTCTTCCACTCATGACAGCGCTCATTTCTTCCCTCGAAAAGAAATTGATTTTTTACATCGGGGTTCATACCTTAGTATCTAGATGGTTGCATTTTAATTAGCCAGGGTTTTATGAAAAGAAAGTCATACAGAATCACCAAAGCTGGATCATTAAATAATCTCAATTTGGTCGAGGAAGAGATTTCAAGGCCTGCCGATAACGAAGTCCGCATTGCAGTGAAAGCGATCGGTCTGAATTTTGCCGACGTATTTACGATCATGGGCTTATACAAAGCCGCACCAAAGAAAGATTTCATTCCTGGACTCGAATTCAGCGGCATCGTGGTCGACACAGGGAAGAATGTCACGGATGTAAATGTCAATGAAAGGATAATGGGATCTGTGAGATTCGGTTCTTACACGACCCACCTGAACATCGATCACCGGTACGTCATCAAGCTCCCCGACGATTGGTCGTTCGAGGAGGGCGCGTCCTTTATCGTGCAGGCACTCACCGCATATTACGCACTCGTTCCTCTTGGCAACGTTCAACAAAATCAAATCGTGCTCATCCACAGTGCAGCCGGTGGCGTTGGAATCTATGCCAATAAAATTGCGAAAAAATTCTCGGCGTATACAATCGGTACAATCGGCAATCCGTCGAAAATAGACTTTGTGAAAAAGGAAGGATACAACGACATAATAGTAAGAAACGGAAATCTTAGAAGAGAACTTGAGGAGCGTCTCGGCGAGAGAAAGCTGGATCTGGTGCTCGATTCCGTCGGAGGAAAAGTACAAAAGGACAGCTTCGATCAGCTCGCAACAACTGGAAGGCTGGTGGCATACGGGCTCTCACAATTCGCCTCGCCGGGAGCAAGGCCTAATTACCTTAAGCTTGCACTTCGGTTCATCACGATGCCCCGCTACCAGACATTGACGCTTATCGAATCGAACAAATCCGTTCTGGGATTCAACTTGATATGGCTCTACGACCGCTACGATTTGTGGACGAAATTGTTAGGTGAAATCGATGCCCTCCATCTTGACAAACCTTACGTCGGAAATATATTTCCCTTTGACAAACTCAAAGAAGCTATCAAAACTTTTCAGTCAGGCGGGACGATGGGAAAAGTTGTCGTGAAAGTCTGACTGCAAGCGCTTCAAGAGATAACTGCCCAGCTTCAAATACCGTGGAGGCTTACAATGAGATACTTTTTATTCACAAGCTGTCTTTTTCTTTTTATCTCAGTCAATTATTCGTTCAGCCAATCTTCGGAATCCGCTCCGGGTGACGACCTGGCGAAGGCCAAAGAACTGTTAAAAGATAAGAGGTACGGTGAATCAAAAGTCGTTCTCAAAAAAATCATCGATGAGAATGGGAAACAAGCAGAGCCTCACTATTTGCTGTCAAGGGTGTTCTACTTCGAGAATGATGTTGATGCCGCCGAAGACGAGGCCGAACAAGCAGTGAAGCTTGCCGGTGACAGCGCGGAATATCATTACTGGCTCGGCGTGTGTTATGGAAGAGATGCGCAAAACGCGAGCATATTTCGACAGCCCTTCTTAGCAAAAGATATCAAGAATGAATTTCAGAGGGCTATCGAACTCAATCCGAACCATATCAGGGCACATGCAGGACTCGCTCAATATTATTTATTCGCACCTGGCATCATGGGCGGAGACGAAGACAAAGCAGTCGAACAGGCAAATATCGTCTTGAAACTCGATGAAATCCAAGGAAGGATTATTTTCATACAAATATATTCCCATCAGAAGAAAACTGACCAGGCTGAAAACGAGTTTTCCATTCTCCAAGCGAGGATCGGCGACAATCCAAATTATTACGGCTTCTATAATATGTACGGATATTTCTTGCTCAACGCGGGAAAGGTCGATTTGGCAATTGAGAAGTTCAGGAAGCAGGTCGCGCTTGCTCCGAACGACGCGAATGCCCACGACAGCCTCGGCGAGGGTTTGATGAAAAAAGGAATGCTCAAGGAAGCATTAGCCGAATATAACCGAGCTCTCGAGATCGATCCGAGTCTCAAAAATGCTCAAGAAAAAGTAAAAGAGATAAAGAAGATGATGGAACACCAAGGGAAGAATTAGATAATCGATTACAACGCCAATTCCCGCCCCTTCTTGACTAACCCATGAGCGGTTACGGGGCTCGCATCGTACCAGTCATGACCAACATTTTCTTTGTTTCCAGAACCCTTAATTGTTAACTTTTTGCCGAGGAGAAGGAGCGTCCATGACTGAAACAAAAACAGTTCTTGTTGTTGGTGCGACGGGTAAGCAGGGTGGATCCGTGGCCAGAGCCCTCATGAAAAAGGGATACACCGTGAGAGCCCTAACGAGGAATCCGTCCTCGAAAACGGCCATCGCCCTGCATAATTTGGGCATCGAAATCGTAGTCGGCGATACGACTCATGAGGAATCGCTTAAGAAAACTCTGCAAGACGTTGACATGGTCTTCGCCATGACAACGCCGTTCCACAATGATCACGATAATGAAGTTTCGCAAGGAATAAACATGGTGGATGCAGCGAAGGCAGCGGGTGTCAGCCATTTCGTGTTCAGCTCCGTGGCGAGTGCGGACAAAAACACCGGCATCCCGCATTTCGAGACGAAGTACAAGGTGGAGCAGCATATCGTCCTGTCAGGCATCCAATTCACGACAATCGGCCCAACCGCCTTCATGGAAAATTTTCTTCAACCGTTCGCTATTCCAAATCTTGCAAATGGCAAAATCACAAGGGGGCTCCCGGCTTCCCGTACAATTCAACTCGTCGCGCTTGATGATATCGGTTCTTTTGCCGCTTTTGTTATTGAGCATCGCGATTCATTTCTCGGCAAGCGGATAGACATTGCTGGCGACGAGCTAAACGGAGATGAGGTGGCAGCAATCCTGTCTAAGGTAATCGGGAAGCACATAAAGTACGAGTCATTTCCATCCGAAAATTTGATGGCACAAAATCCAGATTTGGCAATTATGATGAAGTGGCAGGAGAAAAACAATTACACGGCAGATATCAAAGGCTTAAGCAAGATTTATCCTGAAGTAAAGTGGCACACTTTTGAGAAGTGGGCACAAACAATAGATTGGGAAACTCTTCTCGCGCCGCAAGAAACCTGAGGCTTTTAATCTATTTCGGCAATACGGTATCGTACCAGCTTCTTTTTTCCCGCGGTACACCGTCGTCGATATGAATATGCTTCACCTCTAAATATTCCTCCAACCCAATCCTGCCAAATTCTCTTCCGATCCCACTTTGTTTATATCCGCCGAACGGCGCTTGCTCGTTAAGTAAATGCCATTCGTTTATCCAAACGGTCCCAGCTTTCAACTTCACCGCAATGTCCTTGGCTCGCTCTATGTTCTTACTCCACACACCGGCGGCGAGTCCATAAATCGAATCGTTTGCTAACTCAATTGCCTCGTATTCCGTCTTGAACTTGTTCACGATCAAAACCGGTCCAAAAATTTCCTCCTGCGCAATCTTAGATTTATTGTCGACATCGACAAAAATTGTGGGCTCCACGAAATTCCCTTGTGCCAGTTTAGGCAGGGACGGCATCCAGCCGCCAAGCAAAACTTTGAATCCATCTTTCTTCCCGCTATCGATGTAATCGAGAACTCTGTCTCGCTGCTTCTTTGAAATTAAGGGCCCAATATCAGTGGCGGGATCAATCGGATCTCCGACAACCATCTTCTTAGATTTCTCGACCAACAATTGCACGAAGTCATCATAGATTTTCTCATGAACGTAAAGCCGGGTCGCCGCTTCGCAGCACTGCCCGGAATGATAGAACATTCCATAGATGCTTCCGTCGATTGCGACCTCCAAATCTGCATCATCGAGGACAATGTTGGCGGATTTCCCCCCGCACTCAAGCGTAAGTCTTTTGAAACTTTCAGATGCAATCTGCATGATTTTTTTTCCGACCGCCGTGGAGCCAGTAAAAGCTATTTTGTCCACATCGGGATGCTTGACGATTGCTTCGCCGGCTTCGCCTCCGTATCCCGGAATTATATTTACAACCCCCGGCGGCAGACCGGTCTCATCAATAATCTTAGCGAGCTCCATCGCAGTGACAGGAGTAAGTTCGGAAGGTTTCAGGACAATAGTGCATCCTGCAGCGAGTGCCGGGCCTATTTTCCATGCAGCCATCTTGAGCGGGAAGTTCCATGGTATTATAGCGCCGACGACGCCTATAGGCTCGTATCTGACAAAATTCTTCGCGAATCCGGGCTTAGAGACCTCTGAAATCTCAAACTCATATTCGATAACTCCAACCTTGCCAAACACGTTGAACGCGCGGGCGGTCAGTGCCACATCCTCCGTCGACTTCTTTATCGTCGACCCGGAATCAAGAACCTCCAACTCGACAAGTTCATCTGCAATGAGATTAATTTTTTCGCCGATTTTCTTGAGATAGCTTGCCCTTACCTCCGGAGAAAGTTCGCTCCACACTCCAGATTCGAATGCCCGACGCGCCGCCCTAACCGCTTCGTTGACATCTTCGATCGAAGCGACTCCAAACCTCGCAACAGTGGAGCCATCAAAAGGGTTAATTGTGACATCGTACCTGCCGCTTCTTGGCTCCACAAATTTCCCGTCGATATAAAGGTTGTAATCGCGCATTCTATTTTCTATTTAATGCTAAATTTGCTTTTTATCTTTTCGATCATCTTCGTGTGGTGTTCGGCGTGCTCAACTGCCCGTTCAAGAAAATCCAATAGCGTTACTTTTCCATCTTCTGTATGGATTCCAAATCTGTCGAAATCTTTGTCGTTCAGCCCTTTGAGGACCCGTGTCATGGTAGTGCGGAGGGTAAAAAAAAGGGCGATGGAATCATCCGCCGAGGATTTATTGTAAAATAAATCCTTTGCCCATTTATCGGATTCAAATGCCGGCAGGAGCGGTTTGTCTTCCGCGATCACCTTCTTCATTCGTTGAACATAATTCAATTCGCAATCTGCCAGATGATTTACCTGCTGCCTTATGCTCCACTTTCCTCGCTCAAGATTTCTGTCCAACGCGGTCTCGGTCAATCCCTCGACGGCAGCTATCAGGTCGCCGGGCTGATCGGCATATTTCGCAATCAGTTCTGCAATTTTGGATTTCATAAGGTCATTCCTCTTTATGGTTTGAACACCGTCAGAAGCAGGATCGTCAAAACAAGCGCCCAATTAATCACGAAGAAAGTCGTCTGTTTCTTATTAAGCAATTCCATCTTGTCGTCGATGTCATCCGGAGGATTTGGCTGGCTCATATGTTCAAGAAGAGCCAGTCTTTGTCGTGCCGTCTTCGGGCTCAATGCCATTCCCATGGCGAGCAGCACGATGAAAATCAATAATTTTATTCCGAGCCACCATGCACTTCCGAACAGATTTGCGAAAGTAATTTCAAGAGCCACCATGTTTCCTATCCCGCTGATCATCAGGACCAGCGCCCCGAACGGTGAGAGGAGACCGATATTTCGAAGCAGCTTTGCAGAATGCTGCTTCATTCGAACATCGTTTTCCCACCGGAAGTTCGATTCGATAATAAGTCCGGCGAAAAGGAGCGTGAAGATCATCCCGACGCCGATGAGGTGAAAGAGCAGAGATATGCCGAACCAGTTCATTCAATTTCTCCTTAATGATTTTCTTGCATGTACCAATTTAGAGAATCATTTCCTCAAATTGAAGCAAGCTTGACGATTGCAGAACTTCCCTTCGCGGCACCGCCGCACTTCGCTGCAAGATTGCCAGGTCTAATGGTCTTCGAGCGCGCCATATTTGCCGACGGGCGTCTTGAAGACATCGACACTGCATGGCGTGCCACGATAATCGGGCTTCAACTAACCTGCACGGCTCGAAAATGTTCAAGCTGTCGCAACTGAAAGTTCTCTTGTATCCTGATTCTTTTGAGAGGCTGGAATGGCCATCTCGCAATCTCGGTATGGACATATACGATGGTATATTAAGTAGATCTGTGATTTTAACGTACACCGTTCCCCTGCTTGAATCGTCTGACGATGAGTATATTACCTCTGCCCATGATATTACGAAACCCATCATGGTTGATGTTTCGCCGTCCATTCTACCGCGAACATAATACTGCATATCGCCCTGTGGTATGAATCGCTGGCGCTCCTTGAAGTTAACGACCCGTGGCTGTACCACCACAGATTGGGAAAAGAGAAAAGGAATAAGAAACATTAACTGGATCACAAATATACTCTCCACGTTGTTAATTTGACAGGAGAAGACTAGGTCTATAAATATCACCGTAAGCCCGGCGCATCGATTGGAGGAACTCTCCAATCAGATATTTTCCGATAGAATCTGCAAGCTCAAGCGGTCCTTTGGGGAAATTCGTGCCCAATTTCATCGCGAGGTCGATGTCGTCGCCGGTCGCAACTCCTTCTTCCAGCATGAAAAAAGCCTCGTTGATTATCATGGAGATGGTGCGAGCGAGAATGAAGTGTTGTGTGTCGTTCAGCGGATTCTTCATCTCCAGTTTATTGGAAATTTTGCGTGCCATCTCCCGGAGGCTTTCTCCAAAAATTAGGTCACGCCGGTCTATTTTCAGAGAGGCACGCGAAGCTTTGCCGTTATAGAAATAGAAACCTTCCCCGGTTTTCCTTCCGAGCAAACCAGCCTCCACCATCTTCTGTTGAAACAATACCGGCCTGAATCGTGGTTCATGAAAGAATTGCTCATAAATGGATTTGGAGACGAGAAGGTTTACATCAAGGCCAACTAGATCGAGAAGTCTGAAAGGTCCCATGGGGAAATTCGACGACTCAAAGGCAAAATCAATTTCCTCGATGCCGCCCGCCCTTTCCGAAATAAAGCGAAGAGGTTCGAGATAAAAATGTCTGGCGCACCGGTTGGCGACGAAGCCTGGAGTGTCTCGAGCAACGACCGGCGTTTTCCCGATTTGCCGTACAATCTGCGCCAGCTCAACCGTCACTTCTTCGGAAAGGAAATCGGTCCTAACTACTTCGACGAGTTTCATCTTATGAGCCGGGTTGAAGAAATGGAGTCCAGCTATTCTATTCCGATGTTTGCAGCTTTGGGCAATTGCCCCGATAGAAAGACTCGACGTATTCGACGCGATCGGCACGTTAGGATTGCAAATTTCGTCGAGCTTGGAGAAGAGACTTTGCTTGACGAGTAAATCTTCAGTGACCGCTTCGACAACAAGATGCGACTCTGCGAAGTCGGCGAGCACTGTCCGCGGATGAATCCGGGCGATAGAAGCCTGAGCATCTTCGGCCTTAATCCTTCCCTTCTCGACCTCACGCTGAAATTCTTTGCTGATCAACTCGAATGCGCGCGTGACATTTTCCTTCGCAACATCATACAGCAGCACGTCCCAGCCGCTCCTGGCAAATGAGATTGCGATGCCGGCACCCATTGTACCTGTTCCAGCAATGCCGATGGCTTTCATCTTTTACTTTTCATATAATTTGGGGTTCCTTTTTCTTTTCATGTGCTGAGTGACTCCATGGTCATTGTTCCGGTGCGTGCGGTACGTATCGCTTTCACGGGCCCGAGATCACTCCATCTTCTTCGACTTTCTCCCATTCGGGTTTCCACTCAGGAAGATTCAATCCCAATTCACTGCATTTCAGTCTCACTTCATCGAAGAATGCACTCCGAACATCGTCGTTGTCCCTCTGTTTGAGCCCGTATTTCCTATAGATTTCATTTCGGTGTGTCTTAGGTTTACCGAACATATTCATGGTACGCGGATACCACTTGTTAAGACCGGCTTGTATTTTACATTTTGCTGTTTTGTCCAGCGCCATTTGTTTTACCCAATAGTCACTATGGTTCACATGCATCGTTTTCTCTTTGAATATCCGCTCTATTTCTCTTTTCCATGGTCCATAGGTCGATTTCCTTACGTCCTCAAGTTGATGTCCCGCTCCACGATCCATGCAAAATTGGAACATGATGAAATCTGCCCAGGTATCTATCGGATAATAAAAAATATTGACGCGTCTGTCACCCGCAGCCTGTTTGTTTTTCAAATTGTCAAACTTTGTGTCCACTCTAAATGTGTAATCATGTTTCGCGACATGAGAATCGACATCGATTCCGAGATACTCGAGAAGCCGGTACATCGCCCTTGCATGACGCACTTCATCTTTGACTATGTTTGCGACGGCAAGCATTTCCTCGGTCGTTGGTGCCTGCTTGATCCATGGAACATAGCCGAAGGCAGCGGCAAGTTCCGAGTCGGCTTGCTGGAGCATAAGGTCGACAAGATTTTGCAAATAATCGTCGCTCATTTCCTCAAAAGTTTCTATCGATTCACCCGCTTGAATTTTCTCCCACATCCGTTTTTCTCGTTCCTCGTTGGAAAGTTTCAATGTTCCTGTCATAAGGTCCTCCTTTCCATGTCCGGAAGAATTTGACTGATCATTTGTCTTTTATAACGACCGACCGTTTTTCAATAAAAGCATTGATTCCCTTGAGCGAGTCGTCCGTTTGAACAGCAATTTCCTGCATGTGAACTTCATATTCAAGACTTCGGTCAAGCGTCGCTGTCGAAGAAAAATTTTTTCTCGTTTCATCAGAGAATGAGCCTTTGTCGGGCCCCCTGCAAAATCCTCCAAAATCTTTTGAGATTCCCGGGAAGAATATTCTTCCGCAAAAGCTCTGTTTACGATTCCTGAGCTCAAAGTTTCTTCGGCAGAAATCTCTTTCCATGACACAGCAAGCTCGAATGCCTTCGTATAACCGTGGAGTCGGGGCAGAAAAAAAGTTGAACGCGAATTGAGCGCCAATCCGGTTTTGACGAAGGCCTGAATAAGTTTTGCGTTCCAGCTCATTATCCTGAAATCACAAGCAGGTGCCGCTCTCATCCCCGCACGAGCCGCGACTCCGTCAATCATCGCAACGACGGGCTTCTGCATTCCGGTGATGAGCGTTATAATTGGATTATATTGCCGCCTTAACAAATCGGTTATTCTCTCGTCAACCGCATTTAGTGGCTACGCCCTGTTGAGCGTCAACTTGCGATGCCCGCTTTGATTTCTACCTTTACGGCTTCAAATTCAGTGATATTTTTCATTCACCTATTTTTGTCTCCTCGGAACCTGTTGGAAGCATTATCTAAATTCAAGTCGACTCAATGGCGGCCGAGTGCATGCTCCATGGCCTTCCCGATAATGTCTGAGCGTTCACCGATCTGAATTTCCGAAGATATCTTAAAACAGACCTCATATCCTTTGGCATCTCAGCCCTGAACGAGGTCCTCTCTTTGGTCAAGGGGTGCACGAATGAAATTGATTCCGCGTGAAGAGCTGCTCTAGCAAGAAGGGGTTTTTCATCGCCTTCAGAAAAATATCTTGGCTTCACCTGAGAAAGAAAAAAGGGGTTTCCATCTCCGTAGATGCGGTCACAAATAATCGGAAGTCCGATCGACGACAGGTGAATCCTGATCTGGTGCATTCTGCCGGTCGCCGGCTTCACTTCAACAAACGCGTAACCATCAAATCTTTCGATCACTCTGTAATTTGTTTTTGATGGCTTTCCATGTTTGGGATCGACTTTCATAACTCCCGGATGCCGTTGACTCTCCGTGATTGGAGAGTCTATCGTCCCTTCATCTGTCACCGAATTTCCGGTGACAATAGCAAGGTAAGTTTTTTCTACCTCTTTGTTCTCAAATTGTGAATTCAGTGCCGCATGCGTCTCGGAATTTTTTGCGAATACAATCACACCGCTTGTTTCCTTGTCGATTCTGTGAACGACGAAAATGTCGCCAAGCTCATCTTTCAACATGCGATTCAAGTTCGGCAGCGATTGATTATACCTGTCCGATAGAACGAGGAGGTGCGCGGGCTTGTCGATTACGATAATATTTTCGTCTTCAAAAATTATCGAGCCGTTATGAGATTTCAATATAAAATCAATTTTTCGTTTCATGTTATTAGCCTTGAGCGATCAGCACTCAGCTTTCAGCCATGAGCTATGAGCCATGACCTACCAGCTATTTCCCTTTCCATTTCGGTTTTCGCTTTTCCACAAATGCTTTCATGCCTTCCTTTTGATCCTCACTTGAAAACAGTGCGTAAAAATTTTTCCTTTCGAATTCTAATCCCTCTTTCAGAGGCGTATCGAAACTCTTCAACACCGACTCTTTCGCCAGTCTCACAGCGACCGGCGGCTTGGATGCAATGTTCCTCGCCAGTTTCTTCGCTTCTTCCAGATATAATTCAATTGGCACTATTCTATTCACCAACCCTAAGCGCATTGCTTCTGCAGCATCGATCATTTCTCCCGTCAAAACCATTTCCATTGCCTTGTATTTTCCGACAGTTCTCGCAAGTCGCTGCGTTCCACCTACACCTGGCATGACGCCGATGTTTATTTCGGGCTGCGCGAATTTCGCCGCTTCCGAAGCGACTATCATGTCGCACATCATTGCCAGCTCGCATCCACCACCGAGCGCGAAACCGCTGACCGCAGCTATCAATGGCTTTTTTATTTTTCTGATCTTATCCCAGACACTGAAGTTGTCTCTCGAAAGCATTTCAATCGTACCAGCATCCGCCATCTCCTTTATGTCGGCCCCTGCTGCGAAAGCTTTCTCATTCCCGGTAATGATAATGCAATTTACAGATTCATCCGAATCGAGCTGTTCCAGAGAAGTCGTCAGTTCCATCATCAACTCGTGGTTCAGCGCATTCAGAACGTGGGGACGATTCAGACTGGATTGTCGCGATTGGAATTTCTTTGGTAAGAAGAATATTTGTGAAATCCATCCTCGCTCCAGGTTTGGTGTGCGCCGAAATTTAGAACTGCAGTTGAAAAGAAACAAGGAGAAGAGCCCAAAAAAATTCTTTTAGAAACTCCATCCGAGAGATAAATTGAACACCGTCGGCAGCTGATAAACAACATCGCCTGTAATGTTGTTTATGTAAAACACATTTTTCCTATTATAAACATTTATCACCATTCCCTGAATATTGAAGTGCGCCCAATCCAGGTCAAGATCATAGGATGCGCTAAGGTCAAGGCTCTGAAATCCCGGAAGCCGTGCACTGTTGACGCTTCCGAAAAGAGCCTGGCTATACAATCCCTGATTCGTGTAGCCCGGCAGGTTGGATGGATTAAACGGAACCGCCCCAAAATATCCTTCGATCGGAGTGTAAGGCAGTCCGCCTGCTAATTTCCACCGCGCCCTAATCCAGAGTTTTCTTGCCGGCTGTACGCCTGAAGAAATATTTATTTGATTCCGGAGATCATACCGTGGATAGTACGTCGCCCCATTGAATGTCCGTGTCGTGAAACCGTACGAATAGCCCGTTTGAAAATATAGGCTCGCTCCTGCATCGTACCTCACGCTAACGTCCGCACCGTAAGCCTTCCCTGATCCGAAGACATAATCATTTTCCCAGTCATAAACTTTATTTAGATTGACCGCCACGAGATTATTTAAATCTTTATAATACAGACTCCACCTTAGCTGAACGTCAGGTTGTTAGGTTCAAACCTGCATCCTAAAATGTATTGAGTTGATCCTTCGTCTTTGCTCTCCTCGGGAACCGGTGCGATGACATCAAACGGCGTGAACACAAGATTCTCGTCGTTCAAATTCATAAGCCGCTGGTGATAGATTCCATAGTTGGCATAAATCGAAACTTGATCGTTCATGTTGTATGAAAGAGTCAATCGTGGTTCAGGTAGATATCCAAGGGAATCCTTCGAGAGCTGTTGAAAAGTTCTCTCAAGATCCGCACGCAGGCCAACCTCGAACGACACTTTTCCCTGCGGATTGAAAGTGTATTTTGCCCAGGCTTGCGGTTCAATCTCAGAAATCGATTCTTCTATTACGCTTCCATATTTATTCGTGAAGGTATAATTGTAATTGGGAAAGTTGAACTGCATTCCCACATCGACCTGGTCTCTCGTCGAAGTATAGGAAGTTACATCTCCATTAAGCGTAAAGTTGGAGATTTGGTCAAGCTGATAGCCCAGAGATTGCGATTGCTTGGGAAGCTGCTCCGCGCGATATGTCGAATATGAAAGGGAAGACTTCATATCAAACTGGTCGCCAAATATATATGCTCCGGAAACCGAGCCTGAATTATTGCTCCATCTGAAATCCGGGTCTGTCTGACTTTGCTGCAGGATCTGATCGGAGCTTGTCAAAAACTCGGCGCTGATGCGGCCAGTGCCAGATAAGTCCATCGTGGCTTTCGCAAAGCCGTCGTAATAATCGAACGGCAAATCGAGAGAATAAAATTTCTGAAGCGCATTTTGAAAAAGAGGCCGGCGATAAAAAACCACGAAGCTGCTTTTCCCATTGCCGAAGAGTGGACCTGTTAACATTGCATCGGAAGATAATAAGTCCAATGTGCCTTTCGCTTCGAATTCGTTTTTGTCTCCATCTATCGTTTGGATGTCAAACACTGACGAAAGTCTGCCGCCATACTCAGCCTGAAAGCCGCCGACGCTGAAGTTAGCAGATCTTACGATCATAGGATCCACGAAGCTAAAAAGTCCGAACGCGTGTGACAGATTATATACCTGCATTCCATCCACCAAAACAAGATTCTCGTCTGGACCGCCGCCTCGGACATAGTACTGGCTCGACACTCCGCTGACGGTCACGACTCCTGGAAGCTGAGTTACATATTGAACGACATCATTCTTAAAGATTCCAACGTTGTTCTGAAGCTGAAATGACGTTATGACAGTGTTGCCGACAATTCCAGCGGCCTCGTTTACCGTTCTTCCAACAACCTCCACAACTGGCAGCGTCTTGGGAGATTCGGAAATTTTCAGATCCAGGGAAATACTCTGTTTGCCGTTGTACTCTACGTCGAATTCCTTTTCTTTGTACCCAACGGCAGAGACTCGCAGTCTTGCGTTGTGAAGAGCTATGTCCCGCAATATGAAATACCCGTTCACATCTGCGACTGTGCCCAACGACGTACCGATCACGCTTATATTGGCATACGGAATATGTTCACCGCTTGAGCTATCGGCTATCGATCCTGTAATTGTCATCATCCTTTCCTGAGCAAAAAGCGATGACGCAATCAATATAATGGTGATGGCACAAAGAAGTTTCAAAATAAAAAAATCCTCGTCGTATCAACAGATGCGCCGGATACTATACCTATACCAGCATTATTAAAAATATTAGTAAATATAACTTTGTCTGTTCTCATCTGGAGAGGATCAAGCGTGCGAGTCGATGTTATGAAGAATCTATAGAAAGCGTCGTCGACCTGAGTTACGATGATATCGACGTACATGTGGGAAACCTTCATCGACGCTGCGTAGCTTCCCGCAAGATTGTACGCATTGATATATGGAATAGTGTCGACTGTGAACGGAACGACAAGTGAACCTATTTCCGTGAAAGGGTTCAACGAATCAATTGGAAATACATTGAATGATCCAGCATGCAAATTCCCGGCGTTATCGAGTCCTCTGTATTCGATAACCATTTGAACGAACTCAGCGCTCGCGTACTGGGAAAGGTTTATATTAAAATTGATTTCCGACTTGGCATTTTTAGGATCTCTGAGAATAGAATACGTGCCCGGATCTGGTATTGTGGCATAACCATACGGAACAATCACACTCGCGGTCGCGGTCGGATAACCATCCTTGGCAACGGAAACAACATAAGAACCTCCGGGGATAATGTGCGCGCGTGCATAGTAAAAAGAAGTCGTGTCACCATCGATCACCTCCGTCGTGTCGGTTAAGGTCACTTTAAAAAGCGTGGTGTCAGTGGCAAAAATTCCCATCACCGTCACTCTTGCACCGTGGACTGGCTGCTGCACATCTGACTGGGATTTCGTTACGGACATAACTCTGACATAGACCTCCTGAGAATTACCAAACAAAATCGAATAAACGTTAAGCTTTGGGGTGTAATTGACTTCAGGCTGAAAAGGAGAATTGCACCTCAAAGAAGAAATGGAAACCAGAAATAAGAGGCACGA
Source organism: uncultured Bacteroidota bacterium (assembly GCA_963703215.1). GTDB lineage: Bacteria > Bacteroidota > Ignavibacteria > Kryptoniales > JAKASW01 > JAKASW01. Next base: position 996,167 of record OY969800.1, read on the forward strand.
GAGAGCCGGTTTCATTCTGATGAAACTGGATTTGGGCCAGAAGAATTCAGAAATCACTTGACAAGTACCATCTTCTTAGTCTCAGTATAATTTCCCGCCTTAATTCTATAAAAATATAACCCGCTTGACAAACCTGTTCCATCAAACCTTACTTCATATTTTCCCGGCGCTTTAGTTTCATTCACCAGGGTTTTCACCTCTCGCCCAAGCACATCATAAATTGTTAATGTAACATGGCTCACCGCTGAAACCTGATAGCTAATCTCTGTCGATGGATTGAATGGGTTCGGATAATTCTGGTATAAATCGAATGAAGATGGCACAGTCTTGTTCTCATGAATGCCTAACACAATGCTTGTGCTCTTAAAAACACCGCTGTCCGTCGCTGCATACAAATAGCCATATTGGTCGAAAGTGAGCGACGCAACGCTGGAATTCGTCAAGCCATTATTTGCTGGCTGCCAGTTCAATCCACGATCAGTTGAGATGAAGACTCCGCGATCAAGAGTCCCTGAAAGATAAGTTGACCCCTGGCTCAAAAGGAAGCATGTCACATTCTTCCCACTTATAGATGGAATCGTGTTCCAGCTTGTACCGAAATTGTCTGAATAGTATGCGCCAGCAGTGTCTGTTCCAGCAAAGATTCTATCCGAGCTATCTATCGCCAAAGTTTTCACCGAACAAAATATAATCGGAGAGTTAATTCCTGTTTGTGTCCAGAAGTAACCGCTATCGGCGCTCATAAACACACCATCTCGTGACGTACCGACAAAGAAATTTCCCGACGGGTCCAGCGCAAGACAGTAAATATTCATGATCGGGAGACCAACCGTCTGCAAAGGATTCCAGCTCACACCAAGTCCGTAAGCCGTCAAGATTCCCCCCGTCGAACCGGCATAATCTCCGCTTGAAGTCTCAATAAAATCATACACCCATGCCCTTGTAAGAGGGATCCAGTAGATGCCGCTGTCCGGCAAATAAAACAAGCCACCGTTTGTCGAGGCAAGCACCACCTTTTCTGATGCAGATGAATAGAGTTGATAAACCGTTACCTGACCTAACTCGTCGCTTGCCCTGATCCATCCGCTGCCTCCTTTAGCTTCCTCTTCAAATATTCCATCGGCTGTACCTGCAAAGAGATTCCCGGAACCGTCAAAGCACACCGACGTTATGGACGCCGGATATACGCCGCATGAAATCCATGTCGATGTAGAATTATCCAGAAAATATAAGCCGTCGCTTTCTGTTCCAGCATAGCTTGTTCCGCTTGGATCGTAGATGGCCGTTGTGATCGACGCACCATACATTCCGACAGGGACGGCGGTGGTCCACGTAGATTTTGTGTCATCATAGACAAGAATTCCCTTGTCTGTCACGATGACCGCTTCCCCGAATCGGTCAGTTTGTAATGCCCCAATGGTTGCTCCTAATGGAATCCCTGCTTCGTCGTACATCCAATAGCTGCTTTTCGGAGCTAAAGAATAGATCCCATTGCTCCCTAAAGAGAAAACTTTCCCTGCTTTGTCCGCAGCCATGTACACGACCGAGTCCGATTCCAACCCCGAGAGTCTCCACGTTTTGCCGCTGTCGGAAGAAACATAAATCCCGCCACCATATGGTGAAACGGGGCCATGGCCCTGAACAAAATAATAACCAACGTAAATATTACGGAAGCTATCTTCGACGATCGACGACGCATCTCCGGGATTAGTTGAATCTCTCACCTGTGATACCGACCATGTTTTCCCGCCATCCTTTGAGATGGAAAACGTCAGGTAACCACCCACACACAGCCTGTTTCCTGAAATAACCGATATGGCGGTCGCACTTCGGGCGAGGCTCGCCTTGAACCATGATGTTCCCCTGTCGGTTGACTCGAATAAACCGGATGTGTAATCTCCATAATAGACATTGTTCGAGGAGTCGACGGCAAGGGCAGGTTCATATCCAAACCCGGGTGGACTATACACCTCTTGCCAACTTCCCCCTTTGTCGGTCGAACGGTATATCCCCGTTAAGGTCGCCCCATAAACGTCACCAGCTTGATTGACTGTCAAAAGTTGTATCGATCCGGAATAAGGTCCTCTGAGCGGCGACCATGAAATCGTCTGTGAATTCGCCCGTCCCGAGCTGACAAAAAACACGATGAGCACGAATTTCCGAAACCATCTAAAGGTCTTCGCCCACGCGCATTTGCTATTGTCACCTGCGATTTCGCAAGCACTCAACTCCGCCTTCATTAAATTAATATTAATGGACACGGCAAATGTTTCAATGCACTTCCACTGAATTGGGAAATTCCTAAATTAATCTAGATCTCTCGTCCTTCTTTCTCCGAATATTGCGCTTCCTATCCTTATCATGGTCGCGCCTTCCTCGACAGCGATTTCGAAGTCGCCCGACATTCCCATAGAAAGCTCTAACATTTCGACTCCGTGAATTGCCTCGTCACGAATATGAGCGGACAATTCTCCCAGCCTTTTGAAACATTTACGGATAACTTCGTTGTCTTCCGTCAAAGCACCGATCGTCATCAATCCTTTGACTTTGATCGTGTCGAGCTTTGAGACTAACCGTATCAGCTCGCCTGCATTTCCTGGCTGCACTCCGTTCTTGCTTGCCTCGCCAGACGTATTCACCTCGATCAGAATTTCTCTCGACTCACCGCGTTTCTGCAACTGTCGGTCTATCTCGACAGCCACTTCAAGCCGGTCAATTGAATGGATATATCTTGTCGGAACTTCAAGAAGTTTCTTTACTTTATTCGTCTGAAGATGCCCAATGAAATGCCATTCGATTTTTTTATCTCTAAGCTGATCATACTTCGAATCGAGCTCCTGAACGCGATTCTCGCCGAACCTAAAAAGTCCGGCATCCATGGCGTCCATGATCTCTTCGACAGGAAAAGTTTTGGAGACCGCGACCAGCTTCACCACTCGCGACGGATCGCCTGACCTCGACAATGCTCGCACAACTTTTTCTAATATTGCTGTTATTCGACCGGAGGTCGCCGATCGCTGCCCGGCCTCCAACTCAACTAGTCCTGACTAAACTTCTTCGATAAATAAATGGAGATCCCAATTATTTTCTCGTCTTCCTCGCCCTGGCGGGTCTTGAGATCATAAGTTTTGCAGATGCTCTCGAGCAGATGTAAGGCTCTGTTCGTCGAATGCTGAGGAATGTTCAACTCTTCGGAGAGCTTGTGAGAAACTAGAGGCGAAAATTTGTGGATGAGTTTCCACGCATCTTTCAAGTTTCTTTTCGTTCGAAAACCATTCGGGAAGATACGCCGCATCGCTTCAACGTCTTCGAGCAGCTGCTCAGAAGGACTGATATCCTCATCATCGGCGCCGTAAAATTCCCTGATCGCCATCTTCGCTTTCTCGATGGGGGCGTCTCTCTTGATTCTCTTGTTGAGAGGTTCCTTTCCAGCAATCTCACTTATTTTCTTGTCGACGTAAAGGAGTTTCTGAAGAGCCGGTGTTTTGGCATAGATTCTCCGCCAATTGCTCCCGGGTGTCAGCCAAACGGCAAATGTCTCGGCCCAATCTTCATCGGGATGCTTCTGTGCATAGTAATCCGGAAGATGCTTCACGTGACGCTTGCTCCATGGATTGAAACGATAGTAGTCCGAATATTTTTTATTGAAATTTCCAAAGAGCTTCCTCCATTCGGCATCGAGATACAACTTGTAAGCATAGTTCAGGGCGTGCCCGAACTCATGACGGAGCCCCATTTTAATTTCACTTTCGTCCTCGACTCCATCGTAAGCCATCTCGTCCTCGATTGCCGTCAGGGTCTCGTCCTGAAACCAAAAAGGAATCTCAATAGAGATGCTCTTGTTCACACATCCCCATCCGATACCGAGGTAGTACTCAGGCCTGAATTTTATATGTTTCCTTGCCGCTTCGGCTTCAACTTGTTTTATGAGTTTAAGGAAACTTCCGCTGATTTTTGGAGATAATTCATTAATCGGTACATCCAGGTATTTCAGTCTTTCTAACGCTTTCTCGAGTTCTAGCTTCGTCATCAAAACCCTTCAAATACTCTATATTGTGGTATTTTCAAGCTTTCTGCGGGCATTTCCATCGAAGTCCTGTGCCGCAGGCGGCTTAAATAACACCAACTCATTTGAAAATGCAAGTCATTTTTTAAAACCCATTTTGTGAAAATTTCATCTTCAAAAACAGGGAACTTCGGAGTGACAATTTACATTTACTCTTATGACGTGCGAGTTTAAAATGAATTTGATAATTACATTACTTGTTATGAGTGTAGCGGCTCCTGAATTGATGTTTCAGGATGGATCCTCCAGACACCCTGAAAAAGAGCCGGAGGTTTTCTATTACGATGGAAAGAGTCTGGCAGCACTCAATGACATTCTTGTCCCGAATGTTCGGCAGGAAACATTTCAATTCTTCGTCAAGTCGAGTCATGAATTGAGATTTGCTTCGATCGATTCCTCCGAAGTTGGGATGTGCATGGTTGACCAGGCGACAACGAAAGCGATGCGAATGAAAGGAAGATGGTACAAGATAAGCTGGGAATGCGAATTGAAAGTCGGTTCCAAGAGGCACGCCCTTTTTCTTACCGCGTTTTCGGGAGTCGTTTTCAAGAAAGACTTCCTAATAAATGTTGAAGGAACAAAACGGATTGAAAAACCGCCGGGAGTAAACAAATGAAGAGATACCTATTAATCTTTGCTATCATGGTTGGCATTTCCATTGCCGGAACCGCACAAACAAAATCCGACGAATCGGGCGACAAAGGAGACGCAGTAAAACTACAGAAACCATATTCCTGGGAGTTTAAGAACACCCCGATGATACCAGTCGCAAAACTCTTCAAAGCCCAATCGCAATCATGGGTTCCGATAGGACCTGAGCCGACAAGCACCAGCTTCTATCATAACGTATCGGGAAGAATCAGTTCGCTTGCCGTTGACCCGGCTGACTCCAACACGGTTTATGCGGCGGCCGCAGGTGGTGGATTATGGAAATCCACTGACGGCGGCACGACCTGGAATCCTCTGACGGACAATTTTCCAAGGCTTGCGTCAGGTTCGGTAGCGATCGATCCGAACAATCCGACCACTATTTATTATGGAACGGGCGAGCTGAATTTTAATATTGATGGCTACCCGGGGGTAGGAGTTTTTAAATCCACCGATGGCGGAGGATCATGGACGCAAATATTGAATACCGCAAGTGTGCCACTATACTACACAAGCAAGATCGTCGTGGCTTCAAACAGCACAGTATATGTCTCAGGCCTCTATGATTCTTACAAATCGACCAACGGCGGCACCTCGTGGACAGAGCTGGGTCTAACCGACGGCGCTGTTGATGACATAGTGGTTGATCCAACAAATCCTAACGTGATTTATGCGTCGTACGGATCAAGTTGGTCTGGAGACAGCTTAAACTATGGGATCTACAAATCCACGAATGGAGGAACATCGTGGCTAAAGCTTACATCCGGCCTTCCCCCTGTAAGCCAAATATCAAGGATTTCCCTTGCTATAGCCCCCAGCAACGACCAGGTTCTCTATGCCTATATAAACGGGAACAGACCAAGCAGCACGACAGAAGATACAAACCGCGTTTACACCTCAACGAACGGCGGCTCATCGTGGACAGTCCTTCCCTCCGCAACCTCCGATAACGGATTCGGAGGCGATCAAGGCTGGTACAACAACGTACTCGCTGTAGACCCAACTCATCCGGACACAGTCTATGTAGGTGGAATCGACTTCTGGAAATCTACAAACGGGGGACAGACGTGGAGCAACCTTACAAACGGGTACGGCACAATTAATGGCGAGAATATTCACGTCGACCAACATGCCATCGCCTTTGCAAACGGGAACGGGTCCACCTTTTACATTGGCAACGACGGAGGCGTCTGGCAGACGACGAACGGTGCATCTTCTTTTACGAACTGCAACGCAAATCTACAGACTATCCAATTCTACGACATCGACGCCGATCAAAATAATTCCAGCAGGACCGTTGGTGGGACACAGGACAACGGAACCCAATCGGACAACCAACCTTCGAGTATATGGAGTGAAATATTCAGCGGCGACGGCGGTTATGTCTTAATCGACCCCAGGAATTCCAACAACGTCTACACTGAATATGTCAACGGTCAGATTTATAAATCGACGAACGGCGGAACTAGTTTTCAAGAGATCACGAATGGAATCGGCGAAGAAGGTTATTGGCTGACCCCTTACATAATGGATCCGGAGAACGATAACCTCCTTTATTGCGGCACGAGCAAACTGTACAAGTCAACAAACGGTGGGACAAACTGGACCGCGATAAGCGGAAATTTAAAATCTTCGAGCGACCTTTTTACTACCATGTCGATTTCACCTGTCGAAGGAAATGTTATCTACGCGGGAATTAGCGGATATCGCGGAGCAGCGGACACTGCATTTCTATTTATAACCACCGACGGGGGCAGCTCCTGGAACAACGTTTCGAGCAACCTTCCAATCGGTACCGACTTCGCACGAGTCACGGCAGACCCAAAGCAGAAAGGAGTCGCATATTTGGCAGTCCTGACCGGGACACCTCGTGTACTGGAGACAACTAACTACGGCACAACATGGAACACCATCGCAACAGCCACGACTTTCGCAAATGCTCCAGCAAAGGTGGTACGCGTTGATTCTACGGACGGATACATTTACGCAGGCACTTATGCCGGAGTCTATGTTTCGACCAACAACGGTGGGACATGGTCTGAGTTCGGTACCGGATTGCCCAATGCCGTGGTCGATGGTATCGCGATCCAGTACTCAACGCGCACCCTTAGGGTCGGAACTCATGGCAGAGGTACGTGGCAGGTTGATATGACGACGGGGATTGCGTCACCGTCCGAGAAGCCCTACACGTTTGCAGTGAATCAGAATTATCCAAATCCATTTAATCCAACTACTGTTATCAGCTATCAGCTGTCGAACATCAGTCCGGTGACTTTAAAGGTCTATGACGTTCTGGGTAGAGAAGTGGAAACGCTCCTGGATGAAAAGGAGTCGCCTGGTTTCCATTCCGTAAACTTCAATGCAAGCAGCTTACCAAGCGGCGTCTATTTTTACCGCCTCGTCGCAGGAGATATGACCGCGACAAAGAAGATGGTATTGCTGAAATAGTTTTTTTCATTCGGCCTTGCGGAGGTCAGCCTGCCCGGTTTAGAACCTCCGCAAGATTTAAATTCCTTCCGAGTTTATTATCTTTTCCCTGTGATATTCTTTAAGAAAAGACTAAAGCCTCTCTGGACTTTTAAAAGTGAAAGAAAAGTCTGGCGGCTGCTTGTTGAAAAAGGAATCCTGATTGCAGAACTTCGCGACACTGAGAAGAAAACGGCAGGGTTTGCAGGAATAGATTTGTCTTCGGGCTCCCGTCTCTGGAAAAATGACCAACTAGAAGAGAAGTGGTGGATCAATCTCAACGTAATCTACAGAGACTCGGTTCTTCTCCAGCAATTTGCCCGACCCGACATGCCAACTCCCGGAAGAATTTTTGCGCTCGATCTTTATACCGGGAAATTACTCTGGGAAAATTCGGAAGTCTCTTTCATCAACGCTGCCGGCGAGATACTCTTTTGCTCAAAAAAAACTTTCACTTCCGAGACTGTCATCGGATTAAACTTCAGAACCGGTATCGAAGAGGCAATCTCTCAATCTGAGGTGCCTGACAAATATTTTTCTTCCCATTCGGAATTGATATTGCCGGAAGCCATTGATGAGCTTCAGGATGACGCTCAAGGCCCAGACACACGACTTGATATCATACGTCAGAAAATTCCATCCGACGCGAGGCAGACAATGATCCTGAGAATCGGTGAAATTAACGTCGGAGGATTTCACATCCCATCAGGAAAAGATCCGAAAGGCACCATGGTATATGATGCTCATATAATTGTCATGGACGCACAGGGGAAAATTATCTTTGAAGATATCGTCGATAGAAACGTCTATGTGCCTCTTGCGGATTTCTACTTCGGAACCGGGGGAAAACTGATCTACGTCAGAAATTCCGACGAGATAGTCGCCGTAAAGCTAAACTGACTCCTCGGTCAGATACCGATTGCCTCTCAAACCAATCCTGCAAGCTTCTGAGTACGGACAGAATGTGCAGACCCGCTCATAAGAAAACTCTGTTAGATTGAATCTACCCGCTGCCGCTTCAGAAACTTTTCCGTTAAAAAATATCTCGCTCTCTTTAAGAAGGTCATCCATAGATCGCGGATATTGGTCGGCGGCTTTCAACTTCCTTCCGCTTCCAAAACTCGGGTTATATTTTACTCCAGCTCCATCAGTCTGAACGATGAATTTTATCAGGTCTTCACCATCCTCAGCGCTCAGCAATTCATACCGGTTTATTGAGATGAATGCAGCTCCCGCGACATTTCCTTTAAGCTTGTTCTCAATTATCAATTGGTTCAAAGCATCCAGATATAATATTAACTGCGGTGAGATTTTGTCGCCAACGACATCCTTGTGTGCAGGAATTGCTGAAGAGGTTTTATAATCGAAAATCGTGAGCCCGACTTGATTGGCATCTATTCGATCAATCTTTCCGCGCAGAAGTATTTCCCCAATTTTTACGGCAGGAATTTCCTCTTTGGCGCCATTTCCAGATGATGCCCGCTGAGACATTCCAAAACCCAATTCAAACACTTCCGGTTTGAAACCGTATCCCGACAGCTTCGATTGAACCTTTTCCAGGAAAAGTTCCAGCGTTCCCTTGACGCTCCCAGTTCCAAGAATCGTGTCTCTCTCGACTTCGAACAAGTCATGGTTGATCCCAAGTTCATCCAGAACTTTCTTCCCTATTCCGAGAAGAAGCTCCAACTCATTTCTTGAGTTGTCGAGCTTACCAAGTGCTGATAGCTCATTATAAAATCGAAAAAGTATTTTGTGAAGAACGGCTCCCCGCTCGATTGCACTTAGAGACGTTCTCGATGTCCGGAACCTCGCCGATCCTCAACACATGGCGGACGAAATACTGGAATCCACATCTAGCCAAAGACTCCAACTGTGAAGACGAGAAGATCCTGTCCGCAAACATATCCGATAGTATTCCAATCGAATCATCCGCTTTTATCTTTCCATGAAATTCACTTTCCCTATCATCTCTGAATCTTGAGGCTTCAGCTTTTTTGCATCGCTCCAAATTGGGCGGCAAGAGATTCATCTGCTCGGATCTAATTCTCTCAAGAATTTCAGGAGAACTCTCTATCGCCTGTTGAATATTGTAAATGTTTCTTGAGTGCTCCCGGGGTTTTTCATCGTCCAGCTCCGTACAAACAACGATATCCAGGACCGCATCGACAAACGAAGATTTGATTAGTCTGACATCGTCGGATTTCAAAGCGTGAACCAGGTACAACTCTTTTTTGAACGAACCAATTGCCTGGTAGAAAAGGTGCCGCTGAAGATATGGCTGCATTACTCGGTTTTCTCTCTGCGAATGAAGCGGCAGAAAAATTTCAGGGGAATACTTTTTCGGCAGTTCGCCTTCAGTCAGTCCGAGGATAAACATATAATCGAACTCGAGTCCCCGAATTTCTTCGAGCGAAGTTACATAAACGCCGTATCCGTATTTCTGCCGAATATTATATCGAGTCAATAAAAGCGCCGAGCGAAGCTTCTCCGTCCAAACGTCCAAATCAATCTCACGATTTCCTTTTTCAGTTTCTATCTCGACAATTTCATCGACAACATTGAGAAAAGCCGTCAGAGCCTTTGCATCACGTTCGACTGTCTCGGTAACAACGCTCCCGACATCTAATTTTATAATGCCGTCGTAAACTTTTAAGCTTTTCAAAAGAAAATTCATGGCGTTACGAAATTCAGATGGCAGCATTTCACTCCGCAACATCGCCAATTTGTCCTCAACCGAATCCAAGATGACACGAGCATCATTCAGCGTTTTAATGTTCCGCCTAATTTGAGTCTCGTCTTCGTCAAGATCTTCAGGACTAAGTTTGCTGGCAAGCTCAAGGCGATACGTGATCGCTTCTTCGAAACTTTTCAACCCCCTTTCAAACTTGCAGAGTCTTGCCGCATCAAAGATAATGCTCCCTGCGACACTCGACGTCAGGTTCTTGCTGACAACAACAAGCCTGTTCGTAATTGCTCGGAGAAGTGCACTGCGTTCATAATCCGCCAACCTCACGTCGATAAAAGATAGGATAGCATTTACGACACTGCTGCTTTCGAGAGTCAGTCGGTCGGTGACATTCACTGGAATCCGGTATTTCGCAAAGACTTCTCTAACAAACCGCGAGTAATCTTGCGGCATGTATGATGCAACGCAAATCCCATCAAGTTTCTGGGCAGGATTCTCCTTGATTATCTCTTTGATTTTCTCCGCAACGAATTCCACCTCGCGAAGTCTATCGCTAACGCTCGTCACAAATATTTTATCATGAAGATCAAGTTTAGTCCTTGGAGATTCCTCGGCAAAGAGGGTTGCCGCAAAATAATCTCTGAGATTTTGATCTTCCGTCGATTTCCTGCCTCTTAGTCCCGACTTTCCGCTGACATCTTCTGTTTTTCTGAATCCTCTCTGAATCAACTCGGAAGAAGTAGCAAGCATCGTCTTAAAGAGATCTTCGTTTGCGTCAATGCAATCTAGTTTTACGAGAAACGAGAAATCCTTTCGTGATGAGAAAATTTTCAAGAACTCCATCTCGGGTTTCTTGAAGTTGTAAAAGCCTTCGACAAAGAAAGTCAGATCGTCTTGAAAGTTGTCGTCGATGAAATCCGGTGCACGGGCCATTTCATGGTTCACGAGTGCGATCAGCCCCGCACTGTCTATCAGCTTGCCACCAAGTCTCTCCTCATATCCTTCGTAAATTCGGAGGAATTCAGACAGTTTATTCCGTTCCGATTCTTCGGCGGCGACCAGCATCTTCTCGTAATCTTCACTGGCAATTCCGTTTTCTCGCAGGAAATCGATTTGATCGACAATTCTCTTTATTGTTCCGGCGGGTGCAACACCTTTTCTTCCTCCATGGCGTGATGACAGATAGCGGAAAAACTTGAAATCATCTTTAGCTAATATTTCGCTGACTATCATCCCCTGCATCGACGGAGATATTATTTTTCTCCCCAGGTTCAACTTTGTGTAAACCTCCCGGGAAAATAACTCCAGCGTGTAGACAGGCAATCTTCCAAATACTATTTCTCCGACAAGTTCACGCTGCAATTCACGTACACGCCTTCGTGTCGGAACGATGTAAATGAAATCGCAGGAGCCTTTACTGCCGGCGACCCGCCGCATCATCTCACCGGAAAAATCCTCAGTTACCTCGCCCTCGAAATTTCTTGTGAGAATTATTGGCATCAGTCCAGCTTCTTTTGCTCGTCGTCAATTTTCGCGATTCCCTGGAGTCGCTCCCTGAAATTGCCAATTGCCTCATGCGAATCGTTGTATTTATTTGAGGCGTTTTTCAAATGGCTGCCAAGCGTTTCGAAATGATCGTCGAACTTAACCAGAGAATTTTCGAGCTGAGCAAGCTGGTCACGGATCAGTTCGGCGTTCTTTTCGATTTGCATCCCCTTTAGCCCAATTGCAATTGCCTGGATGTACGCGTAAAAACTATTCGGCGACGCTGGAACTACATGCTTTTTCATTGCGTAGCGATAAGCACCATTTTCGTCTCCTTCTTGCATCAGCAGCTCATAATACATGCTTTCAGAAGGAATGAACATGATGGCAAAGTCAAATGTGTTCTCGGCTGGCTTGATGTATTTCGCCGCGATGTCATCGATCTGATTCTTCATCGCCTTCGAAAATCTCGTCATGGCATTATTCTTCTCAGACTCATTTTCGGCGTTTATGTAACGTTCGAACTCGTCTTTCGGAAATTTTGAATCGATTGGAATAATCCGCTCAGACGTTTTTATGATCGCATCGACTTTCGAACCATCTCGAAATGTGTGCTGAAACTCATAAAACCCCCGCGGAATAACCTGCTTGATCAAATCTTCGAGAAGTGTCTCGCCCAAGTTTCCTCGAAGCTTCGGCGAGCTCAAAATATTTTGGAGCTGATTTATTTGTTTCCCTATCTCCACCATGTTGTTGCTCGATTCCTTCAACTGTCCGAAATCCTGCTTGAGAGATGAAAACAAATTATTGGCCTCGGAAAGCTGTCCGCCAAGCTGTGTGCCAATATTTGTCAGTCGTTCTTCAACTGATCCGCGGAGGTTTTCGACTTGCTTCCCGACAATGTTGGCCAGCTGAGAAACCTGGCCTGCGAGCTGTTCGACCTGAGAATTTGTCCCTGTCCGGTTTTCTTCCATGCCTTTTGAAAGGGTATTTGTGACAAGCTGAAGGGTCTGTGCCATGGTTTCGTTGTTGGCACGAGTCGATTCCGAGGCCGACTTGATCGCAGACTCGACATCCGATTTGAACATGGTAAACAATTGCGTCACTTGATCGGAGGAAGATTGCTGCTTCGTCGAGAGATTTTTGGACTGGAGGAAAATTAAAATCAGCCCGACGAGCAATACTGCAATGACAGATAGAATTATTATTTCCACAATTTCTCCTGAGTAAACTTGAGGATTTTCGATCTTAAATCGACAATCTTAGATCGAAAATATTTAAAACATCTTCTCTCTTCTTGTCAGATATGCCGTCAAAGCTTTGTCGAAGGGTGTTGATGTGCTGATGAGTGTGTAGTCGATATCATTCTCGAAACATTTGCTTTTCAAATCATGGATGAAGTTACTCACGCTCTTCTTGTAAGCAACCTTCAGCGCCGAAGCCTGAGTTGAGATCCGTTCCCCGGTTTCGAGATCGGCGAACAATGCGTCTCCGGGGAAATCGAGATTCACTTCCGCGTCGTCCAAAATGTGAAAAGCTATGACTTCATTCTTCCTGTGACGGAAATGTTTCAGCGCCGTTATAACGCTCTTAGTTTCATCCAGGAAATCGCTTATGACGATAATTAAGCCTCGGCGTTTTATTCTCTCCGCAAGTGAAGAGAGCGCCGTCGCAGTTGAAGTTCCGGAGTTCGCTCGCAACTCAGCCAGCTCGGTCAAAAGTAATTTCATATATGAGTAAGTCAGATGAGGTTCAAAGAAACGCCGGACAGTCTCGTCGTAGATCGCCAGTCCTGTCGCATCCTGCTGTTTCATCATCAAATAAATCAAGCCGGCAGCAAGGTAAGAAGCATACTCAAGCTTGGTTATTTCACCGTCGCGTTTGAATCCCATGGAATTGCTTGCATCTATGAGAATGTACGCCCTGAGGTTCGTTTCCTCTTCATATTGTTTTATGTAAAGCCGGTCGCTCCTGCCAAAAACTTTCCAGTCGATGTTGCTTATGTCATCTCCTGGAAAATATTGCCGGTGCTCTGCGAACTCGACGCTGAAGCCATGGTACGGGCTTCTGTGCATGCCGACAAGAAATCCTTCGACAATCAGTCTTGCTCTCAACTCCATCCCAGACAATTGAGAGATAAATTTTGGGGTTAATATCTTTAATGCATTCTCGCTCATGAATGAATAAATTTACTGAAATCGGAAGCCAAAACCATCTCGTTATTTTTTTAGAAGGTGTAAACAGCTTACATTAAACTGTTGCATCCAAGCAACTTATCTAGGGAGGATATATTGTTCGGATATATTGGAAATGGTTTTAAGCGATCGCACCACAACAACTTTGAACGATAGCAGTGGTGATTTATCCGAAACCGGTCCTTGTCGGAAAACTTACGAAATTTTCGCCTTGACATTCGGTTTTGACAAATATATATTAAGAATAATTCCTATTATTATTATCGACAATTTTCAAGCTTAAATTTAGCATCGACAAGAGATCGACATGGAAGACAAGAAAAGGAGTAAGCATCATGAGTGAAGAGAGCAAGTGCCCGGTGACGGGCAGCGGGACGTTCGAACCGGGACTGGTGGCCGAATCAGCTGCAGCTCGATATCCTGCACCAGCATTCCTCCAAATCCAATCCGATGGGAGAGGATTTCAACTACGCGAAAGAGTTCAAGACCCTCGACCTCAAAGCCGTGAAGAAAGACCTTCGTGAGCTGATGACCGACTCACAGGACTGGTGGCCGGCGGACTTCGGACACTATGGGCCTTTGTTCGTCCGCATGGCATGGCACAGTGCCGGCACGTATCGCACCCACGACGGCCGCGGCGGCGCAGGCCACGCTAACCAGCGCTTTGCCCCCATCAACAGCTGGCCCGACAACGTCAGCCTCGACAAGGCGCGCCGGCTGCTCTGGCCGATCAAGCAGAAGTATGGCCGGAAAATCTCGTGGGGCGACCTGATGATCCTCGCCGGCAACGTTGCTCTGGAATCGATGGCATTCAAGACATTCGGTTTCGGCGGGGGGCGTGAAGATATTCGGGAACCTGAACAAGACACCTACTGGGGTTCCGAAAAGAAGTGGCTGGATGACAAGCGCTACTCCGGCGACCGTGATCTTGAAAATCCTCTCGCTGCCGTGCAGATGGGATTGATTTATGTTAACCCGGAAGGTCCGAACGGCAATCCGGATCCGATTGCTGCGGCACGAGATATCCGCGAGACCTTTGCGCGAATGGCAATGAATGATGAAGAGACGGTGGCGCTTATTGCAGGCGGCCACACATTCGGCAAAACTCACGGCGCTGGCCCTGCGTCCAATGTAGGTCCCGAGCCGGAGGCGGCCCCCATCGAGCAACAGGGCCTCGGCTGGACAAGCAGTTTTGGCATGGGCAAGGGCGCTGACGCGATCACCAGCGGTCTCGAAGTCACCTGGACCACGACGCCGACGAAGTGGGGCAACAACTTCTTCCAGAATCTGTTTGGCTACGAATGGGAGCTTACCAAGAGTCCGGCAGGAGCTCACCAATGGAAGCCGAAGGGCAACGCAGGTGCAGGAACAGTGCCTGCCGCCCACGACCCATCAAAGCATATCGCGCCTTCTATGCTGACAACGGATCTCTCGCTGCGGTTCGATCCTGTCTATGAAAAAATTTCGCGACGCTTCATGGAACACCCGGATCAATTTGCTGATGCGTTCGCCCGCACATGGTTCAAGCTGACTCACCGCGACATGGGCCCATGCGCACGTTATCTCGGCCCGGAGGTTCCGAAAGAAGAGCTCGATCTGGCAAGACCCTATCCCCAAAGTTAATCACAAACTGATCGATGCAAAGGACATCGCCTCTCTCAAGCGCAAGATCCTGGCTTCTGGCATTTCGGTGTCGGAACTCGTTTCAACCGCCTGGGCATCGGCATCAACTTTTCGCGGCTCCGACAAACGCGGCGGTGCGAACGGTGCCCGCATTCGTCTGGCCCCGCAGAAGGACTGGCAAGTGAACCAGCCTGCCCAACTCACAAAAGTGATCAAGACTTTGGAGGGAATTCAGAGTGCGTTCAACAAAGCTAAGTCTCGCGGCAGGAAAGTTTCCTTCGCCGACCTGATCGTTCTGGCAGGTTGCGCGGGCATCGAGAAGGCCGCGAAGAATGCCGGTCACAAGGTGACGGTTCCATTCAAGCCGGGACGCATGGACGCCTCGCAGGATCAAACCGATGTCGAATCCTTCGCCGTGCTCGAACCGGTTGCGGACGGGTTCCGCAATTACCTCAAGAGCAAGTTCTCTATTTCGGCGGAGGAACTGCTGGTCGATAAGGCACAATTACTGACCTTGACGGCGCCCGAGATGACGGTTCTTGTAGGCGGCATGCGCGTTCTGAATACAAACTTCGGACAGACCAAGCACGGCGTCTTTACGAAGCGGCCCGAGACGCTGACCAACGACTTCTTTGTGAACCTGCTCGACATGGGCACGACGTGGAGGGCGGTACCGGAAGCTCATGACGTGTTCGAAGGGCGTGACCGCAAGACGGATAAACTGAAGTGGACCGCTACGCGAGTCGATCTAATCTTCGGTTCCAACTCCCAGCTCCGTGCCGTCGCCGAAGTGTACGGAGGTTCGGACGCGCAGGAGAAGTTCCTGCATGACTTTGTAGCTGCGTGGAACAAAGTCATGAACCTCGACCGTTTCGATCTCGCAAGATTGTAGCATGAAGGTCTTCGTGGATTCTGGCTGGCGGCAAGAAGACGATCAGCCAACAACAGGTGTCACTGGACGGCATATCGGCGCCGCAGTTCGCTAACTTGCGGCCGCGGCCAGATCGAAACTTATCATGTCCGAAGAAGATCGTGAGCCCCGGGACACCGGGGATCACGTTTCATATTTTTGAGGGTGACAACTGCCTAACAAAGAATCGGTATTATGGAGCAATGTCCTAAAATATCTTGCGATTTGTGCGGAGAGATTATAATTTGAAGAAACAACCGTAACGCGAAGAAAGGAGACAATCATGGAAGGCGACAAACAAATTATCGACATTCTAAACCTTCGTCTGGTGGAGGAACTTACAGCAATCAACCAGTATATCGTGCATGCTGAGATGTGCGCGAATTGGGGATATACAAAGCTTCATGAAGCAATCGAGAAGAGGGCCATCCACGAAATGAAGCACGCGGAGAGAATCATCGAACGAATCCTTTATCTTGAAGGTCAACCGACTGTCAGTAAGCTCAATCCTATAAACATTGGCAAGGATGTTGAGGCACAGCTAAAATCAGATTACGAAGCCGAAAAATCGGCGGTGAAAAGTTACAATGACAGTATGCGGAAATGCGTAGAGGCAGGAGATAATGGTACACGCGAACTCTTCAAACTAAACTTGCTGGATGAGGAGGGCGATGTTGATTGGCTCGAAGCTCAAATGGATCAAATCAAACAAATGGGAATACAAAACTATTTGTCTCAACAAAATTAGAAGCTGGTTTTCGATTCAATTCGACGGGGCGAGTTGCCGACTCATTCTGAGATGGTACGCCCCGGCGCGTTTGAGCGAGACTTCTGAAGTGGTTTAGAATTAAAGACCTCCCTGCTTGTCAGGAAATAGAATTCATCTTCGACTCGGCCAACCAGCATGCGGCAACTATATACAGATTTGATTGGCAGCCTGCCTCCACCTCAATTCTTTGAACAATTTCGGATAATACTCCAGTCCTATAATTCTAAATAATATCTAATAGCAATTCTTTTTCCCTTGACAATGAATTGTGGATTGACGTATTTTCTACTTGGATTAAGTCTAAGTACTAACGAAGCGACTTAAAAGACTGGAAAGAGGCATCAACCGATATGAATGTTTTCCAATTACCCTCGACTAAAACAGCTCTGAACCACAGAATAAAGATAAGCAGAGAAATATGTAAAACATCGAAACGCTTGGCGGCAATCATGTTTTTATTTATCTCGCCAGTCATGGCACAGGGCCCTGACTCGACATTTTTTATGAAGGAGGTAACCATAGAAAACAGAAAGATCATGGACGGCATCGGTCAAATGAAAGACTATGCGGACGGAGTGATTTACGCCGGCATGAAAAACGAAATACTGGAAATCGACAGCCTGGATGCCGACAAAGCTATCAACAACACGAGGCAAATTATCGGTCGAATACCCGGAGCAAATATTACAGAGAATGAAATGGGTGGGTTCACCGCAAATGGGGTCGGCTTCCGTGGATTCAATCCATATCAAAGTATAGAGACCAACACGAGGCAGGATGGGTACAATATTTCCGCTGACTTGTATGGATATAATGAGGCATACTACCTCCCGCCGATGGAAGCTGTGAAGAGCATAACCATCCTGCAGGACGGATTAGCATTGGCTTTCGGGCCTCAATTGGGCGGCGTCGTTAACTATGAGCTTAAAGATGGTGGTGCACAACCTTTCGAGATAAATACCGCTCAGACGACAGGGAGCTACGGACTTTTCAGTAGTTTTAATTCGATCGGCGGCAGCGACGGAGATTTCGAATATTATAGCTTTTTGCAATACAGAGGCCTCACAGGCTGGCGCGAGAACTCACAGCAAACGCAATGGTCGGGATTCGCAAGCGTGAAATATAATCCCTCAGAAAACTTCAACGTCGGAGTAGAATACACGGGTTTGCGCAACCTGGTTCAGATGCCAGGCGGAGAAAACGACTCAATGTTTTATGCAAATCCTCAGGGCTCGCTTCGCGCACGGAACTGGCTCGATAGTCCATGGAACATCGGAGCCGCCCATCTTGACTATAAAATAAATGATAATTCTTCGCTGCATCTTGTGTCTTCTTATCTAGTCAGTCAACGCAATTTGGTCTGGAGAAACGAAGATATACCTCCCTACGTACCGGATACTATAACGGCAAGCTTAAGCTATACTCCCCGCGAAGTGGAACGGGAGTTTTTCAATACACTTACCAATGAAATTAGATTTCTATCAAACTACAATCTCCTTGGACAAAACCAAACCTTGTCGCTCGGCCTGCGGTATGCTTATTCGCATTTAGTGAGGGAGGATGGCGCAGAAGGTACGACAGGGTCCGATTTCGATCTGACCACACTTTCTCCGTGGGGACAGGATATGAATTTCTACACGACGAACGTCGCTCCATTTATTCAAAATATTTTTAGAATCAACAACACATTGAGCATCACACCCGCCTTGCGCCTTGAGTACTTGAGCACGGAGGCGAACGGCTACACCGAGAACGAGGATGGTGACACAAGCCAGCCGTACGTTTATGTAAACAATGAAAGACACACGCGGACATTTTTGTTAGGTGCGGTCAGCGCTGAGTTTAAGACATCTGATGTAACTAACATTTACGCCAATTTCAGCCAGTCATACAGACCTGTCACGTATGACGACCTGACGCCGTTCGGGACAATCGCGAGGATTGACCAAAACCTGAAAGATGCTTCAGCTAATGACATTGATGTTGGATTTAGAGGCTTGGTTGGTGACTTCCTAAATTTTGACTTGAGTCTTTTTCACATGCATGTCAACAACGATATTGGAATCGTGGAACAGAGAGAGGATACCTCAACTTATCAATTCGAGACCAACACAGGAGCCGACGATCACAATGGAATAGAAGCTTACATTGAGTTGAACATTTTAGGCGGCATTATTCCCGATGACGACTTCGGCAGGGTCGGCGTATATAATTCGTTTGCATATCTTGATGCACACTATGTCTCAGGAGAATATGATGGCAACTATGTTCCTTATGCTCCGAAGTACACAAATCGTTTCGGCATAGACTACACCTTCAGAGATTTTTCAATGAACGCACAGTATTCCTATTCCGCGTCTTCTTACAGCGATCCGGCCGATACTAAATTTTCTCCTGATGGGCTCGTCGGAATCATTCCATCATATAGTGTGATTGATGTGTCTGCCG
This sequence comes from uncultured Bacteroidota bacterium, assembly GCA_963703215.1. Classification (GTDB taxonomy): domain Bacteria; phylum Bacteroidota; class Ignavibacteria; order Kryptoniales; family JAKASW01; genus JAKASW01. The sequence continues at coordinate 1,015,463 of OY969800.1, forward strand.
CTTACAAAATCTCAAGATACGAATTCAGCATTGGCGTCAACAACCTAACAAACGCGATGTACTTTACTATGCGGACGGATGAATATCCCGGTCCGGGCATCATACCTTCCATCGGAAGAATGATTTACGCAGGGATGTCCGGAGATTTTTGATGTCAAAGAATCCGAGTCAGACGTTACAAAAAGTCTCAAATGCTAAACTCCCAAATTCATCAAAAGATGTTCAGCCAGGCTAAAATCACCGGTTTTCACCAACTTGACCGAAGGGCACGTGGCTTGAAACAAAGTTCAGCGACAGATAACTTACTTAGACTTAATTCAAACTATGTTAAAGAGATGGAAACCGCTAAACAGAAACTTGAAGATTATTTACGGCAAGAGGGTCACAGGGTAACTCCTGAACGCTTTGAGGTTCTCGATGCTGTCATGACCGCATCAGGACACTTTGACGCTGATGAATTGTTCCTCAACCTGAAGAAGAACGGAAGCAAAGTTTCGCGAGCGACCGTTTATAACACACTCGACATCCTTGAGACGTGCGATCTTGTTTTCAAGACGCGCCTGAAAGACCATGGCTCACGCTACGAGAAAGCGTTTGGTCGCGCGCACCACGATCACCTGGTTTGTGTTCAGTGTGGAAAAATAGTCGAGTTCACTGACGACAACATCGAGCGGAGCCAGGAAGCGGTGGCAAAAAAATTTAAGTTCAGGCTAATAAGCCACTCGCACCAGATTTTCGGATTGTGTCCTGACTGCAAAAAAAACGAATGAAAGATGTTGCGAGGTGGCACTCGGGAAGATGGAATGATGGAAGGATGAAGTATTGAATTAAGAGCAATTGATTCCAAAGGAATCCTTAATGAAAAATTATTTGGGTGAAATAGCAAACAAGAACCAAAGTGGAACACAAATTTTGGAAGCGGGTTTGACACAAGTGAATTTGAAAGAGCTTAAGGTCGGTGAGGGAGCACAAATTGTCGGCTTCGCAAAGCATGACGATGCTGTAAAAAAGATCGAAGCCATGGGGCTTCGGAAGGGAAAGCATATCACAATTTTGAGAAAGCTTGGCAGAGGTATACTGATAAAGACGAGCAATTCCAGAATAGTCATAACTTCCGACGTTGCGAAAAACATCGAAGTGAAATGAGGAGTATCAAGGTTGCATTCGCCGGAAATCCTAACGTCGGCAAAACATCTCTTCTGAATCACGCAGCAAAGACCGATCTGAAGGTTGGAAACTGGTCGGGGGTCACTGTCGAGAAGCGTGAAGGCTTCATGAATTATAAAGGGTACGATATCCATTTTGTCGATCTTCCCGGAATTTATACCCTCGAGCCGCTCTCCGAAGATGAGTGGGTCGCTTATGATTTTCTGACAAAAGAAAATCCGGACGTAGTGGTGGATGTCATCGAGACTACCACCGCCGAAAGAGATCTGCTCCTCACAACTGAGCTTCTCGAATTCGGCAGACCGATGGTGGTCGCATTGAACATGGTCGACGAAGCTGTGCGCCGAGGAATAGAAATAGACAGCTTTCACAGCCAGGAGCTTTTGAACGTCCCGGTTATTAAGACAAACGGAAGAACCGGAGAAGGAATTTCCGAGTTGTTAGATGCGATAATCGACTCTGTCGAAGGGAAAGCACTTCCCAAGCCGGTGAAATACAACGAGAAAGTCGAAGAAGCTCTTACACAGATCGAGAAAGAAAGACACGATGGCGCAGTCGATAAGCACACACTCATCAAGTTGTTGTCGCAGGGCAATGGCGAAAACATAGAAAAAAATAAATTAGAAAAATTCTATAAGAAGAGCATTCTGAACATCGTCAAAGATGAAAGATACGCGTTCGCGAACGGTTTCTACAACGAGGTCTTTAAGAAGAAGAAATCCACGGCAAGAGATGTAACTGATCAGATAGATAAAATTGTTCTGCATCCCTATTGGGGATTCGCCGTTTTTCTTCTCGTAATGTTCCTGCTGTTCAAGGTGTCATTCGACTTCTCAAATCCGCTCATGAACTGGACGACAGGGTTAATAAACGATTTTGCCTCACCATTAATATCGTCCCTCCTGACGAGCATCGGTGCAAGCCGGTGGATCATGAAATTTTTTTCCGAGGCGATTGTGGGCGGCGTCGGATTCGTCGTAACTTTTGTTCCATTAATCGGTGCAATCTATTTCCTGCTTGCACTACTTGAAATGTCGGGGTACATGCCACGAATCGCATTTCTCATGGACAGGTTCATGCACAAGCTCGGACTTCACGGAAAAGGAATGATCCCGCTTCTACTCGGATTTGGCTGCAACGTTCCCGCGATCATAGCGACGAGGACTCTCGAGAACAAACGAGACAAGCTGCTCGTCATGGCAATGATTCCGTTCATGAGCTGCCCGGCAAGGCTTGTCATATTTTCTTTCTTCGCAGTTCTATTTTTCGATCACCCGGCGATCGTGATATTCTCTCTTTATCTCGCGGGAATTTTGATCGGACTTCTGACGGCTTTCTTTCTTAGAAAGACCGCATATAAAGGACAACTTTCGCATTTCGTCATGGAGCTTCCGCCGTACAGAGTTCCCCGGATTCGAACCGTCCTTCGAATCACATGGGTACAGGTAAAGAGTTTTCTTTACAGAGCTGGTACGCTTATTTTTGCGGCGTCGGTCGCTGTCTGGGTATTGCTGAACGCACCACCAAACATCACGAGCCAGTCGGACAGCGCGGCAGCTTATATTGGCAAGGCGATCACTCCGGTGTTCAGACCAATAGGCATAAACGATTGGAGAATTTCAACCTCGCTTATTCCTGCCTTCCTCGCGAGAGAGATCGTGCTAAGCTCCATGGGAACCATCTATTCCGAAAGTATTCCCACCGACACAACAAAGTTTCATTTCCTTTTTGCTCTTGGAGGACAGGCAAAGTCTCTTGGATCCGCATTGAAGGATAGTTTCACGTCGCTCCTCACCCCGACGATCCAAACACTTCAGACCGATAGCGGGGACGAAGCTCTGCGCGCGGTGATAAGGTCAAGCTTTACACCGGCATCTTCTCTATCGTTCATGATCTTTTTGCTATTGTACACTTCGTGTCTCGCCACTGTTGCGGTGATGGCAAGAGAGGGCGGGAAACTTTTCGGTTTCCTTTTCCTTGGCTACAGTTTTGCAATAGCATGGTTCGTCGCGTTCGTCGTGTACAATGTCGGGAGCTTGATATGACAGGCGAGATAGTGTTCATGGCCGCGCTTGCGGTTTTCGCCGCTGCGATAATCTGGAGGTCGGCGAAGAAAAGAACAAAAAAGAGCTGCTGCGAGTAAAAGAGGTATATTCTTCATTTTCCCTTTTTTCGTCGTCGTGTTTTACCTACGCCATTACAGTTCTCTCGCGGGCCCATTCGCGAAGAGCTTGAATCTGCTCTGCCATGACAATGGACAGCGGCTTCGTCGCCTGCAATGCGTTCAGTAAACGTTCATTTGTTAGAATCCCCGAACCGCCGACACAGGAATATAAACCGGATACAACAGCCTGTTCGATCTCTGAACCTGAGAAGCCCTCACTCGCCGGGAGAAGTTTTGTGAAATCGAAATTATCCGGATTGAGCCCTCGCTTCTTAAGGTGGATTGAGAAAATAATCTTGCGCGTCTCAGGATCAGGGAGATCGACGAAGAATATTTCATCGAAGCGTCCCTTTCTCATTAGCTCGGGCGGCAGTGATTGTATGTCGTTCGCCGTCGCTACCATGAATACCGATGACTTCCTTTCAGCCATCCATGTAAGGAGAGTGCTCAGGATTCTTCTCGATGTCCCGCCATCGTTATCCTCGAGCGAGATTCCTTTCTCGATTTCGTCGAACCATAAAACGCATGGGGCCATCCGCTCAGCCATCTTAAGCGAGTCGCGCGTCTTGCGTTCGGTCTCGCCGATATACTTATCGTAAAGAGCACCGAAGTCGAGACGCAGAAGAGGAACTCCCCACGAACCTGCGACCGCCTTCGCGGCGAGACTCTTTCCGCTTCCCTGGATCCCAAGAAGCAAGATGCCCTTCGGCATGTCGATGCCGGGTACCGTCTTATCACCGAGAAAGATCGGCTGACGCTGCTGGAGCCACTGTTTCAGATTCGGGACGCCACCGACGTCCGAAAACCTGGCCGTGTCTTGTTCGTAAGAGAGAACACCATCTTTGTTCAGCAGCTCGTATTTCGCCTTTAAGACATCGTCGACGTGATCGCGCGTGATCTCCTGTGTAGTGAGCGTCTTCTGTAGAACGCGTGCGACTTCCTGAACCGATAACCCGCGCATGTTTTTCAGCAGCATCGTCTTTATTTCGTCCGGGATTATCATAGGTGGAGTCCTGTTGTTGGCAGACCAGCGGAGAGCAATACTATTTATTATCTGAAGTATCTCGTCATCGCTAGGAAGTCGAAGCTCAAACCGCGCGGAGTAAATCTGTAATTCCTCGGGGATATCAAACCGGTAGCTGACAAATACAAGCGTCTGCCGGTACCTTTCCGCTCCTTGCGCAATTTCTTTGATAAGACGCACGTTCCTCGGCTCGGTCATGAAGGGATGAAAATCGATGAGGACGTATATCCCGGCAGTTTTTGTGTTCCACAAATTAAGGAGAACTTCAGTGGGTTCAAGATTCCCTCCCGCGCCTGCTGATGGGTTCACTCCTGTAATGAGCCCCTCGGCGATGTTCCAGCGCGACATGTTTTGCCCGATCGTCGCCGCGGCGTTGCCTATGAGGCTGAGGATGCGTGCTTCGTCGGAGGTCTCGACCACTATGATCGGCATCCGCGACTTGATAAGAGTGATAAGGTCTTTTTGATCGTACACGACTACACCCTAAGAATTGTTTGTGATATGACCATTAAAAGGATACTGAGAAAATCAGCTTTAAGCAAGAGAAAAGACTGGCACACAGATGACAGATAATACAGATTCTCATAGATTAATAATTAAATAGAATAGAAATCAGTCTAAATCTGTGTGACCAGTGTGCTATTTTCTCCTAATCAATTTAGGGAAATCACTATTTTATCTTCTTCACGATGCCTGGGATCGCACTCTTGGAAACCATGAAGCCGAGCATCTTCAGCTTCACGTAATCCGAGCTGTAGAAGTAATAACCCGGATGAGTATTGTTCCTCGATCCCGAACCCGAATCCTTTATCAAGTACCAGTCTTTGCCGTCTTTGTTCGTATACCCTATAAGATGGATTCCATGATCGTCGCCAGTCGTGTGATTGTAGTACCTGAATATGCGGGCGTTCTCATCTATGTACTGTGAAGGAATATCGAACGATGGAATTACTGCAATGCCTGCATGTCCATCGATACCCGGCTCGGAGACGTTACCGAAGATCGCCATAGTGTAACCGGACTGTATTGCCTTATTGATCGCACTCATGTATTCATTCAGCGGAACGTTGAAGTATTCTTTGCTGTGCCACCAATTATCCGGTACATCGTACTCGACCCAGGTGTAATACGGCCTATCGGAAAAGGAAACGATTGCAACGTAGTCATCTAACTTCAACCCGACCACCTTGTCAAAATATTCTTTGGGAGTTAGGAGTTTTCCATCAACGGTGATCTTTTCCGGGGGCATACCGAGGTAATGATCCAAGATCGACTTCACCGTGCTCTCAACGCCATTTTCATCCCATGCATTCGACACCTTTAAAGATCTCAGATATGAATCCAGCTCCGCAAATAACTTCGAATGATCGTGGAACGGCTGGCCATTCAAGAGTCCCGTGTAATCTTTCTCGGGAACGACGCCATGGTTCTTCCATGCGCGAAGAACCGCGTTCCCTTCCGAGCCTTCGCCGAACTCCTGGTTTCCTCTTGCTCGAACGTACCCGAGCGCCTTCTCGACATATTCCCAGTAGACCGTGTACATCTCCGAGAACTTCAGCTCTTTCTTCGTCAGGCGATAAACTTCTGATTCAAGATAAGAAGTGGTCGAGAAGCACCAGCATGTCCCGGTATTTCCCTGCGAGATCGGCGGGTTGTGCCAGTACTGCGTGAACTCATCGACCGACTTCGGTGCACCGAATGGGGTGAAGTCGGGACGGATATCCTTCGCGACAGTGGTATCATTCCGATGATAAAACTTATCGAGAGAAGTTTGTATCGAGTCGAAGAATTCGTTCTTAGGTTGAATGAAGAGCGCGGTGTCGCGCTGGGCAACCTGTGCGAATGAATTCTCAAACGACAGGACGATAAAGAAGATCGAAACAAGTCTGAAGATTTTCATAGACAGACTCCTTTTAAGGATGGATCGAGAGAATTTCACAAGCAACCAATCGCGCGAACTGAATTTACTACGGGGAATTTGCGCAATCAGTTGCATAATCACTTTTTCTTATTGAACAAATTGGATTTCAAAGAGACCAATGCGAATAATTTTAGCTAACTAAAGGTGTGGAAGCAATTCAGATAGTGTACAGCTTGTGGCTGACAGGAAAAGTTCCTATATCATGGTTCATAGGAATCTAGTCATTCCAGGTAGATAAGCTCTTCCGTGAGAATGCAAGTGGAGTTTGAAAGTCGCGCCAATCGTTCGGGACATCGGCGAGTAGCCCCTGCTTCGCGACTTGCTCGCTTGCGGTCAGCTGCTTCTTGTCGGAAGACTTGCCTGTATGAGCAGCGAACGCGTCCTGCATCGCCTTCAACTTGGCGGCATAGCCTGTCAGGAACTCGGCTGTGATGCCGCGTTTCTGCAGGTCGTCAAGATGCTTCGTCGTGAGGAGACACAACGCCCCTTCTTCCTGCGTTAATCCTTCGGGTGTTGTCCCGCTCAATTATTTAGAGGGTGTGGAATGCGGGATGGCGCAAGGCGCCAGGTGTGCCATAGTAATTTTTCCCTCCTTTCATATGACACAGTTAGTTGAACATATGGAGCTGGTAAGGGGGAACAGGATGTCCCGCTGAGTCCCAAAGGGACGAGCGAGACATTTGAGAGGAGCCTTACTGCTCCGTGAATTATTGAGTGTGAAAGAACATGCCAGAACTACTTTGCTGCGCTTTACTATACCAACTTTGTGAACTGTTCGACCGTCAAGTTGGCCTGGCGGATGTTGAGGCTTAATAACAAAACCAACCCTTGATAGCGCCCGCACACATTCGCGCCCCGATATTCGGGGTAAGCCGCTCATACCGCGATTAGGACGGCTTCGAACTTTTCCTGAGGAACTGCAAGGTGGTCTTCTTCGAGTGTCTCAATGTACCCTTCGATTGCCTCCCGTATATTCTTTATGGCTTCTTCTTTAGTTTTACCCTGCGAGATGCATCCCGGAAGGCTCGGGCACTCGGCAACCCAATAACCATCTTCTCCTGAAAAAATGATGACCTGTCTCATTATTCAATTTCCTTCTTATCGAGTTTTATTAATGTAATCATCAGTTAGATGCCGTTCCAACTCTAATCGTAAAGAAGTACCTTCCAGCCCACAGATGCTCTTCCCCAAGCAGAGCTTGGGAAAGAGTGATGGAGCTGGCAAGGGGGAACAGGACGTCCCGCGAGGGCGGTAGCAGTGAGAGGAGCCTTACTGCTCCGTGAAGTCAGGGAGTGTGAAAGAACAGGTTCATAACTTTATTGATTGTTTTAACTTTAACCGCGTCTCTTCAGCTTCAATTTGTCTTTGTATTTCCTCTCGCTTTTCTCTCTCACGCTGTCTGTGCTGGCTTAGCCTCATTTCTTTGTAATCATTGTTCGCTAATCCAACATATCTTTTGAAAATATCTACAACCCATTGGACATGGTCCGGTTCCGATGACGTCAATATTGAAATTATACCCTCTCGATAAAACTGGAAGTCTTGCGGCCCAAATCCCATAGTATATGTTGCCGGAGTAGTTCTTTGGAGTGTCATAAACCAATCCATGGTCGGTCTAGGATGCAGAATAAAAAGGACTTCCCCTAGCTGGTAATCAACATCCGTCAGTTTAGGAGGGGAAATGACAAGTGGGTCGTCAATTTCTGACTCCGATACAACAGTGTTCTTCAGTTCATCGAGTCTCTGCACAACTACGAATTCATTCTTCTTCCCGATTAGATAATTTTTTACTTCTTTCACGGACTGCGGCCTTGCCTTTGGGTCTTGCTGCATCATTCTTTCAACCAAATCGTCAAGATAGCCAAAGTCTTGAGCCACCTGACCGATGCGCCTGAATCCAGTTCCCGCGGGCACTTTACCAGTGAACATTTCATTTAACATGAGACCAAGAGAAAATATGTCTGCTTTTGTATCTACACTACCTCCCCTCTCTCTTTGCTCGGGGGCAGCGTATTGGAAATTGGCTAGCCTTTCAGTTTTTTTGGTCTCAACATTTGTGTAAAGAAAATCCTCAGAAAAGTGAGCTATACCAAAATCACATAAGACAAGGGTATTGCTTTCCGGATTGAATAATATGTTTTCTGGTTTTAAGTCCCTGTGAATTATTCCGTTAAGATGAGCGCACTCCACAGCATCAAGAATCTGGACGAAACGTGGAAGAACCTTATCAACTTCAAGTGCGGAAGCAATTAAGGCACGCAAAGTTGATTGGTAATAAGGCATAACATAAAATGGACATTGCTTGTCCTCTTTAACAACAAAGCCCCAATCGAGCACCTTTATAATATTTCTGTGGTTAATCTTATTGCAACCCATCAATTCATTTCTGAACCGCTTATTCCGTTGATGATTCACATTGGAAGGATCCAAGAGTTTCACAGCCCAGATACCCCCTCCTCATCGCGGACTCTATATACGATACCCGATCCGCCGGGGCCTATCTGTTCCAAAACCTCGTAGGTTTCTGAGATTGTAATAAATGTATCGGTTTTCTTTTTCATGATGGACTCTCGTCTTTACTAAGGAGACCGTGGCATGGAGGTAAAAGGAACCCTCATATGATTATAATGAAAAATCACCTGACTTGTGCCAGTCGATACCCTCAAGACTGACCGAACAACCTGCAGCTTTCAGCCTATTAGCGAGGTCTTGCCTCCTGTCAATGCTATTGTTTATTCTTACTGTGTGCCTTCCTATGATATCACTGAACGGTCTGAGTGGACCGATTTCGACAAAGACGGTTCTTTCATGGTGTCTGCCCATCGCCATTCCACCCTCGAATAGGACATTTTGACGGGCCTGTCCATTGAGGCTTCTTTCAAAATCACCATCTGTATCCATGATGAATTCATCCCGCAACTTTGCTTCGTCATCAGGACTCAAGAGAACCACCACTGCTTGGGCTTGAGTGAATGCGATTTCGAGAATCTCGCCAATGAATGGGGAAGCCTTTCCGGTCATGAGTACGAGTCTGCTCCATTCCAATGGTGAGAGGCCGATAGACCTTAGGAAATCGAACATTGATTTCCTCAATTTTTCGTTTCTCCCGTGTACAACAAAGACCATGGACTTATCGACCGGGCGTTCCTCTTTTGCAACAACGTCAATTCCAGGCTCATGATTGTTGATTTCCTGTATGGCTTGAAAAAAGTGATCGAGAAAATCATGGTTTAGTTCAAGGATCGATTTGTCCCAATCTTCTAAGTAGATTTGTGATGGGAATTCAGAACCTCGCTCCGCAATGGTCTTATATAGATCATAACTTAGAGATCGAGCATCATCCGTGTTTGTTGGCATTTGCCAGTATTGTTCATCACCTGGCCAGTTGGACCATTTGTCCTTTCGGTCGGACTCGCATTGCTTGTACTTAGGGTTATCTGCGGAAATGTGACTTTGCACATACTCAAAGAATTGCGAGACATTTGCTTGGAGTGTCCTGGTTGATGAAGATGATATCTTCTTCAGATACTGTTCAACTTGCGAGATGTCGAGTTTCATACTAGATTTCCTTGTTCCCATAAGGACATGGTAGCGAAATAGGGGCTATCTTAATAATTTCACCCATCGCTTCAGTCCCTTCTGATTTTCCAATTATTCATTCTCTGTTTCCGCCTCTCCGGAGGACGGACAAACAGTGAAAAACGAATACTGAAGAGAGAATAGTTCGTAGCTGATGGTTCATGGCTCATAGGCAAGCGGGTTCTGATGCTACACACGCTTTACCATGATTGTACCTGTAAACCAGCCACGAAGTTGAAATGTTCATCCTGTGTCAGCAGCGGCAGATCCAATTTCCTGCATATCGCGGCTATCCATAGATCGTTTTCAGGGATCGGCTTCCCGGATTTCTTTAGTGCAATACGAATCTCAGCGTAATGGCGAGCCACCTGATCATCAACAGGAACAAGAACGGAGTGAGTCGCGAACACCTCGACCGCTTCCAAGTTGTTCTTTGACCGTGAGCTGTTTGCAGCGCCGTAAAGCAATTCCCCGTAAACTACAACGGGAAGAAAAAGGACATCGGCTGCGTCGAGCAGTTCAACTGCGGCAGCGTTTCCTGACCTGTATGCGATGAAAGCATTTGTGTCAACTACAAGTTTACCATTCATTGTCGATGCGTTCAAATTCACGGGCTATCGTTGCCTTCATCTCTTCGGCTTCTTGCGCCGACAGTGTTCCAATTAGCTTGCTCAGTCCCTCCTTTGGCGGAGGAACGTAAACACTGATTTCAACTCGCTGGTGATCTTGCAAACCTTCCAATGGCGACAAGGGTTTGAGAACCTTATCCTCATATATCGCCTCAACTGTTCTGGTCATTGGTACCTCCTTTTGTTATTGATAATATAACATAAGGCAACTCTAAAAGTCCTGTTCCAAGCTATGACTCCAGGTATCCACCTTTTCTTTCGAAGCCTCATGACTTTTTAATCATATTCTCTTACTCTGATTTCCTTCCGCCCTTCCGGAGGAGCGGGAAATAGTGAAGAGCGGATAGTTCATGGCCATAGGGCATAGCCCATAAGCAAGCGGATGACACGCAGGAGAAAGAGATGTGCCCTGTTACTTCGATCCTTTGATGTTCTTGTCCTCGAGCTTTTTTCCCGTATTCATGTTAATGATCGTCTCGGTAGCCTTTCTTCGGTCCTTCGTCATGAATTCGTAAGTCGCACCCAGTCCAATGGTGGTAAGACTTCCGCCGCCTCGCCTGAGGCGCATGCAGATCCGCACAAAGACCGTGACGACTCCTAAGAGAACCAGCGCGATAATTATAAGCTCATAGTTCATGGCAGATAGGAGTCCTTTCATTTCAACAGCAAGAGTTTCTTCGTCGCAGTGTATGTACCAGCTTGCAGTCGATAGAAGTAAACGCCGCTGGGCAAATTGGCCGCGTTAAATTTCACGAGATGGCCTCCCGCGGTCTGGCGCTCGTTTACCAGAGTCTGGACTTCTCTACCAAGGACGTCGTAAACCTTCAGCGAAACGCTGCTGTAAACTGGCAGCTGATAATTGATAGTCGTCGAAGGGTTGAAAGGGTTGGGATAACATTGCGCAAGGTAGAAACTCTTCGGCGGTTCGATAGACCTGACTGCTGTGACGCTGGAGAATGGCTTTAACGTTGCCGTGCACTCGTCTATGTAAAAATTGAACGAGCCATCTGATCCGTAGTAGGTGGTAGAGTAATTCACAATTATTGTATATCCGGTGATAACGCTGTCGGTATAAGAAGGAACTATCGAAAGCCCGGGAACTGCCCCGATCCCATAATAGGTAATTCCAGCCGCAAGGTCCAACTTCGATCCATGGCCGCTTTGATTATTCTGATTGGTTTTGCATTCTCCGTTATCCCAGGTTCCCTCTAAATCCCAATCATAACCATAGTAGTCAACCATCATACATGGAACCATCAGGGTGAACGCGAACACTCCGTTCGGATCCTTGGAATAAGACATCGTGGCCGAACCCTGATGAGTGGAATCTACCTTCGCGACATAGCTTAGTGTGCTACCGCTCATGTCCCAGGGATCGTGCGGACAGTTTTGCCCGGTGGCATCCGTGTACGTTGATTTCGAAAAATTATGCATAAACAATATCCCGGATATACTCAGCGTGGTATCAGTGAAATCAAAACCAGTGTTTTGTGGTCCGGTTGCCTGCCCCATGAATTTTCCGTGAGCAGACTGCACATAAAAACTAGTGCTTTGCTGCCATGATGACGCATAAGTTTGTCCCATATAGTTATTATCTTGGTCAAGCTGATCTATGTATCCCGCTCCGCTTCGATGGAGATCGAATTCCAGAACCCACAGGTTCGTCGTATCGATAGCGCCAGTCACTATTGAAGCTGAGCCGCTGGGACTGATCGTATCGCGAGTAACAGACATCAGATTCTGAAGAGTTGCTGTGATAATGGCAACCCCTTTCGATGATCCTGCAGTGTAGTTCACAGATGCTTTACCATTACCATCCGTTTCAACGCTCGAGGTACTCAGAGAGCCAAGCGATGCATCAAGTGAAAAGACCCGATCAGCGATAGGCGCACCGTCACAATCGGTTGCCGTGATGTTGACATCGGTCGATCCTTTCAGCGACAGTTTTAATGTGGCAGGAGAAATGCCGATTTGCGGATTAATCGTTAGCAACGGATTTGCAGCCTTCAATTTCTCCTCGTAGGCACGGATCTCCGTGGCAAGCGGAAGAATTTGCTGGACGGCAGATGAGCAGGCTGCCTTGACATTGTTGCTGGTTGCGGAGCCAATCGATGCGACTCCGTCCGCAACATGAGCGTAGGATTGTCCGTTCTCAATCGAGACGGTGAGCGTGTAACTGCCGCTGCTTCCTGTGATTTTGCTGCCGATGACAAAATCGTAATCAAGCACATCGGCACTAGTATCACTGGAATCGGGCAAAGGAAAATATCCCGCCGCCGAAGAAAAATCGCTTGATGTCGTGTCAGCGAAACCGAATGAGATCAAAAACACTTCACGAGTAGAAGTATCGCTCACAATATCCTGAAAAATCAATTTTGAGGCTGAATTGAGTGCGGCCTGCTGACTGGAGTCCGCTCCGCTCGCGGCGGAAGTATTGCAGTCGTACAACGCCACCGAAGGTATGGGCCAATTGTCCTGCGCCTGAGCAAATAGGAACGGTATGCAAGTTAGAACGGCAACCACTGCGACGACGGAAATTGTCCGTGATAAAGCAGCTGCGTGGCGCACATTCTTAGAAAGAGTACCCAAGGTTTTCATTTTTGTTTTTCCTTTCATTGACATTGTGCTTCGCGGCGGATGATGAGCTATGAGTGGACGAAGATAAGCTGGAACGGAGCTTGTTCAACTCTCGGATGTGGAGTGAATCCTGTGAGCCCATCTTCTGCGGGAAGCGCTCTGATCTTTTGGTTGCACTCAATTTTGACGAATCCCAACTGCCCGTCTGGAGGATCACGTCTTGCCTGACCCGTGGGCGACAAAAAGCGAATAGTGAAAAACGAAGAGCGGATAGCCACTATGTTATTTCACATGGTAAATATATGTGTCCCGCTTTGTAATGTCAAGAAGAGAGCACAAATTAGCTGATAGCAACTTAGCTCATAGTTCATGGCAGATAGGTCATGGTCCATGGATGATTCAGTGTCATCTTTTAATCCACCAGACAATTACGCCAGCAAGCGCCGCAATGATGGCGATTACCAGTCCGAGAGCAGCCTTCGCCAATTTCGGGAAACCCCAGCTCACATGGAAATCCATCGGAACATATTTGAGCAGCGACGTATCGGGGATGCCTGTATCGAAATAGCTTGTGACCATTCTTTCCGCAGCTTGAGGCTCGAGATGCCACACGTCGTCAATGTGCCCCGCCTCTGAGATGATAACCAGCTTGCCATTGGGCAAATACGGGAGGAGCTCATTCGTGGCGAACTCGGGCGGCGTGGAGAAGTCCATGCTCCCGCTCAAAAGGAGCGTCTGCACTTCGGACCGTTGAAGCGTTCGGTATCGGGATGGAAGCAGGACGATAGGCCAGTTGTCATTCTCGATAGGGCCGAAGAGAAGCTTGCTGATTGGAGAACCCAGCAACGCATCGGGCGGGATCATCTCTTTCGAATAATCGCGAGTGCTGTCGAAATCAGCGCTGCCGCCCTTCGAAATCAAATCACCCCACACAAAGAGATTAGGGAGAACGAAATCGCTCGCCATCGACATAACCGCCAGACCACTTGGATCGCCGTGGTCGGCAGCCGCGTAAGCATCGAATACCATGGCCGCGGTCTTACGGCTATATAGCAGGGGAAAAGTAACCGCCCTCACTTTGCCCGGGTTGATGCCGAAGAAAAGCCACCTGCGCGGCATATTGTGCAGAACATTCCACATGCATTTTGTCAAGTCTGGAGTACGGGCGGACATCGCGGAGTCTTTCGACCAGAGTTCAGCATAGCGGTGGAGTTGGGCATCAACCACCTTAGGCTCCCACAGGAAGTGCCCCGGTGGATTTACACCGATCATAACTGAGCGCCAGATGCTCTTCGGATATATCACGCCGTAAAGATATGCTACCCGGGTGCCGTAGCTTTCACTGAGGAGGTCAATTCTTTCATGGCCAAGTGCTTTTCGAGCTGCCTCAAGGTCCTCGATGACTTCCTTCATAGTGTAGCCGTCGAGATCGACGCCGGCTTCCTTCAATCGCCGTGCGCTCTCCTTCCATGCTTCCCCGATCCTTCTCAACGATTGTTCAGACAACAAATCGTCATTGGTTTTCAATGTTTTCGCAACCTCCGGACAATCGAGAACTGATGAACCGTCCACGCCGCGATATCCGACCATCACAAAATCATGACCCGCAAGCAATGAATCAAGCGGCTTCCATTTCATGTTGCTCATACCGGGTCCGCCTGCAAGGCCAAATACCGGCTCAGAAGGATTTTTTGCCGGCGAGTGAATCCGAATCACAGGGATATGAATCAGACGAGATGCCGGGTTGTCCCGGTTTTCTTGAGCCGTAATCGTGCAGAAGTCGGCATCATATTTCTTTGCATCTGTTTTGAATGTTCCATGGCTCACCGCAAAACCGTTGGCCCTCTGTTCGGGTGGAGGAAAATTAGGTTCACTTCCACCGCAGCCGAGAAAGGCGGCAGACGCCGCTATGCAGATCGAAAGCATTTCAAGTTGTACAATCATTATATGAAGACTCCTTCGCTCGACGAGGCCACAATTGGCACTTGCCATAGGCGGCAATTTTAATTCACAGATAGCTGCCGACGATAATTAAGATTGACGAGCCTGTGAAGATGAAAGGACAAAGTTTGTACGGCAAAAATTCATTTTTGAATCCAGTGAACAAAGAAACAACCGACAGGACATTCAAGGCTCCGAAACATGACCAGTAAACTACTCTGGATATTAAGCTGGTGCGATCCACGTATGTCACCAATGCAGCGAGAACCCCGATGAAGATAAGGGTGACACCTTCGTTGATCCATTCCATAGTGATGGTACGCTTGTTATCCGGTGAGATTTCGCCGAAGCTATCGACTGCTTTACTTGTCGGGAAGAGGTGAGCGACACCCCAACCGAGAGTTATAAAACTGCCGACATATATCAGCGTTGAGCCTGTCATAATTTACTCCTTTGCGAATAGGTCATGGTGCATGGCTGACGGCGGTCGACCATGCGTTTATTTCAGTAACAAAAGCTTTTTAGTCGCGGTGTAAGTGCCTGCCTCAAGCCGGTAGAAGTAAACGCCGCTGGGCAAGGCGGCTGCATTGAATGTAACCGAATGGCTTCCCGCGGTCTGGCGCTCGTTTACAAGAGTCTGAACATCTCTGCCAAGGACGTTCGTAAATCTTTAATGTCACCATGGTGTTCACGGGTAACTGATAACCGATCACTGTCGATGGGTTGAATGGGTTGGGATAATTCTGATCGAGTGCGAACGACGATGGCCGAGCCGGTTCGGAGACGAGGAGAGGAGTGATGGGCGAGTACTTGACAGTCAAAGCCGGGTCGCCGAGAAATGTGTATCGGTCTGCCGTATTCAGATAATCTCCCCATCCCGACTCCAGAGTATAATCGACTGCCTCTTCATACGATTTGCCAATAGGACCGTCCGGCTTTTCTATCATCGATCGAACCATAGAAGGAAAAAACGTGGTCGCTGTATTTTCGTAGCTAAGACCTTCCGACGCAACGACAGCCACTGCGCCGCCGCCTTCACGAGCAAGCAGGTGTGTCGGAATGGAAACGTCTGGCCCGGTATCATACGTCAAGTCGCAGCCGCCGAAAAGGCAAACCGGTAATTGATTACTGTTTGTCAGCGAGTCTATTGCCCACGTCGTAAAATACCTTGAGTTTGAAAGCTGAACTGCGTCCGCATGACCGAAATATGAGACCACTGCCGCACCCTGATTCCACAAATTTATGAATGCCGTGGTATCTAGGTAAATCGGCGAATCGCTCCTCACATCGACGGCAATAGTGTCGGTCCATAACGAGTCGAGATATATGCGGAAATTTCCCGCGTCATATTCAAATATGCTCTCTCCCATATAGTAATCTGCGAGAGAAATAGCCCGGTTGCACCACGCACCCGTAGAATCGGTTTCATATTTTATCGTTTTGTCGACCATGATGGCGAGGCTCACCGAATCCCATGCGGGGAAACGGCCAATGCACGCATTTGTCTGAGATATATCTGGATAGTCGGTTCTCGGAACTTCAACAAACCATTGATCTATCATCGGGAAAAAATCGATGTCAAGCATTCCTTGTTCCAACCCGATCTCGTATGAATCGTCTGCCTCCGGGTGCGAAGGTATGACGTTGATATTGCCTGCAAGCACAAAGTATTGCGGTTTGGGGTTGCTCCAATGGTTCAATGTAAACTGGATAAAATCCTTCAAAGCAGTGTCGGGTGTAACTCCAATTCCACCAAACTGCATCGCGATCGTGTCAATACTGACAACCATCGTCGAGAATCCGTTCTTCTGATGACGAAATGAAGCCAGCTGCTCTACAATGGGATAATAATAGTTCGGCTCTATAATAATGTAGTCGGCCTGGTTTGTGGTGTCAATGAGACTACCGGCGAAGCTTTCGGATGTGGATGCCAAAATAAAAACGATAGTGAGAAACCGCATGACGTTCATTCTCCTTCAAATACCAATCTTGAAAGCATTTTTCCACTCAGCGAATCAAAACAGCCCTTAATCATCATGAAAAATATAGACGTTCCACTTTGTAATGTCAAGAAGAGGCACAAAAGAAGTGAAAAGGGAACAGTGAAGAGTGAAGAGCGAATAGTTCATGGCCGATGGCTCATGAGTGATAGGTCAGGGTTCAATGCTCGGAGTTCAGGGTACAAGATATGTTGTTGAATAAGTGGAGACCTACACTTACCGTCTTATCCCCTCTGCCCAGGAGACAGCGTACCACAGCGTCGCGTCAGGCAGTTTGCGCCAGCTTTCAAACGACGCGATTACCTTGTCAAACTCTTTCTCGTAAAACAATTTCTGTCTGACAATTTCATCCTTTGCTCCGTCAATCACTCCGATCAGGTTGTCGATGTAAATATCGAAGCGTTTATCGCCGGGATTGGTTCCGAAGAATATCCATGTGTTGCGGACCGGTGCCGCGCCAGCTTCGTGCAGGAGAGAGACGAGTTTTCTTCCGACGATCGGATCATTGCCAAGCTTCGAATAAGTTCGCATGTATGCGCTCCATAAATCTACAAATCCAAGTATCTCGGGATACAACCGGAGGACATCGTGGTCGTCATCTGCAAGAACGACTCGTCCGCCTTTCCTGACCGCCTTCACCATTTGCTTAACCACGTTCAGTGGGTCGGGAACATGCTCAAGCACGAATCTTGTGTATGCGATATTGAATGTCTTCCACTCGCCATCATGGAGCGGCAATTTTCTCGCGTCGCCTTCGCGGAATTCCACCATAGCTTCTTCATGATCCTCTTTCGCCTGTCGCATCGCTTCATCGATCTGCTCGCGGCTTCTCTCGATTCCGAGGACAGGCATTTTGGATTGTCTCGCCATTGCCCTTGAGAATTGGCCAAGTCCGCTTCCGACATCGAGAATCTTCTCGCCTCCAGAAAGCATAAGCTCTTTTAAGCAGGCTTCGTTGAGGAGAGCCGTGTTGAGGAGCGTCAGGCGCTGCTGTTCTTCAGAACTGGTTCCATGGATATATTGCGACATTGACAGCCTTTCATTTATTCCTATTTAATCAGTGTTCGGGAGGATTCCTTTGAATTCCTATGGCGTCTTTAGAAAGATATTTTTCACATTTTCCAATTTCAACATGAAACGACTCTTGAATCTGTACGGGTATGTAGTGTTTGTGCGAATTACTTAGCATATTTAAACGATAACCAAACTGGAACGCACAACGTGACATGACAAATCCAATTTGGCGGAGAAATTTATAATGAAAGCAGCATTACTTACAGCGCCAGGAAAGTTTGAAACCAGAAATATACCTGATCCCAAAATAATCAAAGACACCGACGTGCTGGTACGAATAAAGATCGTGGGCGTTTGTGGGTCAGATATTCATTATTATACGACCGGTCGGATCGGTTCTCAAATCGTTCAATACCCATTTATCGTCGGACATGAAACGGCTGGTGTAGTGGAAGGAACCGGGAATGGAGTGACGCGGGTGAGCCTCGAACAAAGAGTCGCAATCGACCCTGCCGTTTCGTGCGGCAAGTGCGATCAATGCAATGCGGGAAGAGAGAACACGTGCCGAGAGCTTCGCTTCCTCGGTGCACCGGGACAATTAGAAGGTGCACAGTGCGAGTATATAGTTCTTCCTGAGGAAAACTGTTTCCCGATAATGGACAGCATGACGATCGAGCAGGCGGCCTTGTCGGAGCCGCTGGCAATCGCGGTCTATGCCGTCGAGAGATCTACCCTTCCCGCCGGTGGAAACGCCGCAATCCTTGGAGTGGGGCCAATCGGGATGTCCGTGTTCCATGTCCTGCGTACGAGCGACGTTGGCAACATTTATGTCACCGATATAATAGAGGAGCGCCTTGAGTTTGCGAAGAAATTGAAGCCAGCCTGGTCAGGAAATCCGGAACGAATAAATATCGTGAAAGAAATTCTCACCGTTGAGCCGCTCCAGATGGACGTCGTTTATGAATGCAGCGGAGATCCAAAAGCGATTACTCAGGCCGTCGAGTTGCTGAAACCCGGTGGCAACCTCGTGATAGTCGGAATTCCCGAGGTGGACGATGTGTCATTTCCGATCCACGAGCTGCGGCGAAAAGAAATTACCATCGTGAATGTTCGCAGACAAAATCACTGCACTCAGAAAGCCATCGATCTCCTTGCATCGCATGAGATAAATATGGATTCAATGGTCACGCATCATTTTACGCTGGAAGAAGCGCAAAAAGCATTCGACCTCGTGGAGAATTATCGTGATGGCGTCATGAAGGCGATGATACTTATTGACTGAGCGCCGGAAATGAAACACCCCGACAGGAAAGAGAACGGCTATTTCGTCGTGGGGCTGGATTGCAGCACGACGAGCACGAAGGCGATCGCATTCGACCGAAACGGAAAAATTGCAGCGTATGCGAGTGATGCTATCCCGCTTCATTCTCCGCAGCCGAATCATTACGAGCAGGATCCGGACGATTGGTGGAACTCCGCTCGAACGGCACTGAAAAAAATAACAAGTGAAGTTGGAGGGGAGAGAATCGTTGCGCTCGCCATATCCAACCAAAGAGAAACTTTTGTCCCGCTTGGTGGAAATCATGAACCACTAAGACCAGCGATCGTGTGGCTCGATGAACGATGCAAGGATGAAGTCGAGCCGTTCGCACGCAAAATCGGGAAAAGAAAAATTCATCGGATTACCGGTAAGCCTCCAGATTATGCACCGGTGGTATACCGCCTCGCATGGATGAAGAAAAATGAACCGGATCTGTTTAAAAGAATCGCGATGATCTGCGATGTTCACACATATCTTGTCCGGAAGCTGACCGGTTCGTTCAAAACGAGTTGGGCAAGTGCAGACCCGCTTGGGCTATTCGATCTGAAAAATAAAAAATGGTCGATGACAATTCTTGACGCACTGGACTTAAAAGTAAATCAATTGCCTGAAACATTTTTGCCGGGTACCATCTTAGGAAACGTATCTGAAAGCGCATCAAAATCAACAGGAATGAACACGGATACTTTGGTTGTTGCTGGTGGTGGAGATGGACAGGCCGCAGGATTGGGAACCAACGTGCTTACTTCCCGTCGCGCATATCTCAATTTGGGAACGGCGGTAGTCGCAGGAATTTACGGAACCGAGTACAAAACGAACTGGGCATTTCGCACGATGGGGAGCTGCTCAGACAGCGGCTACTATTATGAATGCAGTCTTAGAACGGGAACGTTCTCGATCAACTGGCTGATCAGAAAAATATTGGACGTCGATCCGACAGCCGAACTCTACAGGCAGCTTGAGAACGAAGCGAGACAAATTCCCATCGGTAGCGACGGGTTGTTCCACCTTCCATACTTGTGCGGCGTGATGAATCCTTACTGGGATATTAATGCAAGGGGAGCATTCATCGGATTATCTTCGGCTCACACTCGCGGACACATTTACCGTTCCATCTTAGAAGGGATAGCGTTCGAACAGTTGCTGGCAGTCAGCGCCGTCGAAGAAGCCGTCGGTACGAAGGTGAATGAATTTGCAACGATAGGCGGAGGTGCTGCGAATCGACTATGGTGTTCCATATTAGCGGACGTAACCGGCAAAAACATTTTTGTGCCTGAGAATACAGAAGCATCAGGCTTGGGTGCGGCAATTGCCGCAGCGATAGGTGCAGGATGGTACAGGACTTTCAAAGATGCCGCAAAGGAAATGACCGGAGAACAAAAAGAAATCAGCCCCAATCAGGAAAACCATAGAGAATACTCCCGCCTGTTTTCGAAGTACAGGAAAATATATCCGGTTCTGAAGAAGGCTGGACTGCATTGAATGCATTCCTCGCTCCATCATGGAGGATAATCTGACCTATCTTCGTTTAAGCAAACATTCTTTCTCAAACTCCCCGACATAGTACTCGCATTCGCCGCAATGCGGTGTCAATATCGGCAGATTCTCGTTGTTGGCGGGAGGGTAAAGTCCGCCGACAGGCTCAATCGATTTTATCTTTCTAATCATCCCTTCCAGATCGTTCTCAAAATCTTCAATCGCTTTTCTCGAATAATTCCTGGTTAGATACTTTCCCCCTTCACGCGTGAAGATGATTGTAACATCAAAACTTTCTTGCTCTGGTTTTAGTCGGCTGCAGAGCGATGAATAGAACTTCATCTGGATTTCGTAATCGGAATAAATCTCTTCCGTTCCTCTCTCGAGACGGTTTGTCTTGTAGTCAAAAACGTGAAAGCCATTTTCATCCTCGGCTAATAAATCCAGTGTGCCTGTGAGATAGTCGCTCCCAAATTTTCTCGTGATCGTTTCTTCGAGATATAACCTGTCCATTTTTGAGATGCTTTTCAAAGTGGCTATTGCATTCCTGACATTTTCCACGACCCGACTTATAAGCTTCTCCGATTCTTCTTTTCCAAGTGAATTACCGAAGTAGCCGTTCACAACTAGTGCAGCAGCCTTTACTATCTCTGCTTCATCATACTCCCGTTTCGATAGAACGTCATGCAAGACCGCATGTATCATTTCACCTTTGACGGTTGCAAGGATCGAGTCGTCATATTCATCGAGACCATTTCCTGTCTCCTGCCTCCTGCTTCCTTTTTCTGCAGCTGGCATCCCGAGACAATATCGTAAGAAATATTTGGTGGGACAAAGTTTGAAGGTCTGCAGAACCGTGGCCGAATAAATCTCGCCATCAATATCTGCCGGGATCGGATCGAGGAAAATTTGCGCAGGCAAAGATGCCACGCTTCCGTCTCCCGATTTCTTTTTCCTTTCCCCGATATTCGCTTCGTGGTATGCAACTGGAATTTCAGAGACAATATGGACTCTTCCCCCGGGATATTGGTAATATCCCGATTCCGGCGGCGAAGAGATGTCGAATGACTTGGCGATTATCTCAGCAAATGAATTTGCATTGTGGACCTCGGGCTTCCTCGGCGCAGTCGTCAGGATCAGCCTGTCCATCGCCCTTGTGCAGGCGACATAAAACAGCCGGGCAATTTCCGCCTGTTCGTTTTGCTTCTCAAACCTCTGGTACAGTGACAACTCCGCAGGAACTTCATTGCTTATGAACGGCAGCACACCCACCTGGTCATTGATGATAAGATTTTGGCGCCGGATTGTTGTCGCTTCACAAAATGGCACAATGACCACCGGAAATTCGAGACCCTTCGCGGCATGGACGGTCATTATCTTCACAACGTCTGCGGTCTCTTCCACCGCTGCCTGACCTTCGCGAGCGGTGTCCTTCAAATATTTTAACCGTTCGACAAAATCGTAAAGGTTATTGAAACCCCGACCTTCAAACTCGCGGGCGATGCTGAGAAGTTTTCGCATATTTGCGATTCGTTGTTCACCGGTCGAAGAGAGCCGATATGCACCGAGCCAGCCTGTCCTTTCGAGAATCCGGTTTATTAAGTGTGGAATTGTAAACCGATGGGCAAGCTGAATCTCATCGTTCAGAACCGACACTGCGTATTTTACTTCGTCGGGAGCTTTTTCAGATTCCGCAAATACTTGGAACTTCCCGAAGAGCGCATCTCCCTTGCAAAGCGAAGCTTTGAACAACTCATCTTCTGAAATACCGAAGAATGGAGATCGCAACACCGTCAGTAAGCTGATATCCGCGTTATTGTCGAGAAGAAAAGTCAGGTAATTCGTTAAGTCGAAAATCTCCTGTGCCGAGTAGAATCCGATTCCAGAAGTCACCGAATATGGTACACTTCTTTCATTAAGCGCCTTTTCAATTGTCTCCAGGCGCGAGCGGCTTCGCAGGAGGATTGCAGTGTCTCCGTATTTGATTTTTCTCGTCTCCTCGTTCAGCTTCACATCCCTGATCATCTCGTTCCCATTCACCATTTCCCTTATCCGGGACGCGAGGAACAGGGACTGTTCCTCGCTTGGATTAAGCTCAGAAAATGAACTAACGCTCAGATCACCATCAGCGACTTTCTCCTGTCCATTTACACCTGCCAGGAAAATCTCGACTGCCGGTTCAATTCCATCAGGACGTCGAGGGACGAGCGGCTTGTACTCCGTCTGAGTGGTCGACGACAGTCCAATAACGTCCAGGACTTGATGGCCCGACATCGCCTTCGAGAAAATTTCATTCACGAAGTCGGCAAGCTGTCCATTCATGCGGAAGCTCTCAAGGAGCGGAGCCATGGTGCCGTTTCTCAATTCGGAGATTTCTTTCTCCGTCTGGACGGAGACTTCTACCTGCGCGTTTCGGAAACGGTAAATTGACTGCTTCGGATCGCCCACGACAAAGAGTTTTGTGTCCCCCCCAAAATTGCCGATAAGGTTAAGGAAAATATCATATTGCAGAAAATTTGTATCCTGGAATTCATCGACCATGATATGCTTGAACCGCGAGGTGAGCGCCGCACGCACACTTTCATTCTCCCGCAGCAAGTGCATTGTTTCAATCTGCAGGTCGTCGAAGTCGAGCGCGCTCATCGAATATTTCTTCCTGCTGTAGTTGTCGACGCTCCTATCGAACAAACTCATCAAGGTTGCGAGAAGAATAAAATAATCCGAGACCTTCTTTTGTCTCGGATACAAATCGGCCATCGCTCCATGAACCGTTTCAAGGAAAGACAGTGCGGTTTCCCAAGGATATGTGGGGCCGTCCACGATAGCGATTTCTCTTTTGCGAGGTGTGCCATCTTTGGTAAGAATCTTCTGAACAAGACTCGCCAGCGCACCCGACACGTCGCCGCCGGTCTCGAAAGAGGCTTCTATTCCGTTAATCTCAGCATTGAAATCTCCTTTCTTAAGTTTTACATTTTCCCTAGCAATTCTGATCGCTGCTTCCGTTAGGTTCCGCCAGTGCTCGCGAACAGTCTGCTCGTCCATCAGGATGCCTCGTCTCCTGATTTTTAAATGTTCTATCTTCTCGCGGCAGTTCAGCAGATCGATCAGGAGAGTAAGTGTCCTCTTGTAGCCCAGTCTGACGAGGAAGCTGTACGCAGTTCCATGGTTTGTCCTTTCCTCTGCCAGCGCTTCCCGTATGGCGCGGTCGCAGGATTCTTCCTTTAAGGTCGTGGAATCAAAATTTTCCAGAACTTTGAAGTTTGCGTCGATGCCGGCTTCGACGGGAAACTCTCTGAGCACCTGCGAACAGAACGAATGAATCGTACTGATGTTGGCTTCCAGCATTTTACTTCTGGCATTCCTGAGCACCTTCAGATGACCCCCGCCCGATCTTCCTTCAGCCGCAATTTCGGAGTTGATTCTCGCGCCAATTTTTTCTTTGAGTTCCAACGCAGCTTTCTCGGTGAATGTCAGACAAAGAATTTGTTCGACATCGACCCCGCTCTTGACGGCCTCAACATACCGTTCGGTAAGCACGCGAGTCTTTCCTGAGCCGGCGTTCGCCGTTACCGAAATATGCTGGTCTAAGTTGAGAGCCTTCTGCTGCTGTTTTGTCAGCCCTGCCATTTTATCCCGGAAAGAAATTCCTTCCATTTCAAATAAAGCTGGGCAGTGGCTTTCACATCCCCCAGACAGTATTCAGCAATTTCGCTGAATCGTTTTGCCCTGAAATAATCATTAATGTCGTAGCCGGTAATGCCGTGGGACTTCGGACTCTCGATGCCGAATGCTTTGCAGTAAAAATCGAGATTGAATTTTCTTGTTGTACCATGATAAGTCAACTCTTCCAGGAGATCGATATGGTGAGGCGTTTGATACCGTGTCCCCGCCATAAGATCACGGGCAGGCCTGATTCCATGTATTGCAGACCTGAGCATGACAAACGGGCAATCGAAGCTTCTCCCATTGAAAGTAATGAAGTCATCGAACCGTGTTATATATTCCCAGAATTTTCCTAGAATCTTTTTCTCGTCTCCGCTTATGTAAAGATATGTCTTGTCATCCTCTTTCTTTTCAATTTCTGATTCCTGATCCGCGACGTAAAGGGAAATTCCATTTCCAGACTCGATGTTCAAGAGAGCGATCGCCACGACCTTTGCAGTCAACGGCCACAGGTTCAGTTGTTTTATCAGACTCATCGCGCACCTGCTGCCGTTTCTCATCGGTCTCTTCCTTGTCCGCTCCTTTCATCAGGTAATCGTTCTGTGCACTGTCGAATTCATCAGGCATAAAACCGGATGTTTCGATGTCGAATACTACTGCAGCCATGGTTGCCTCCTAACTTTGATGGTTTGAATTTCCCGTTCGCACTCGGAATTTACTGCTCAGCATTTATTTCCAATAGCACAATTTCATAACCTTTCTTCGATTCCAGCACTCCGAAAACCACGCCGACGAAAACCATTACCATCCCTATCAGGAACGCCGCCGTCGACACATAATGGATTTCGACAAATCCCTGGAACAATGCAAGGCCAATCAATAATGAGCTTAATACAAAAAACGCAGCCGCGATTGTATAACTCAATACGGAATTGCGCACAAGCCTTGCACGGGTGCTCAGGTCTTTCAACTGCCGGGCGGTGCTTTCAAGACGAAGACTTTCTTCTGTGGTAAAATTGCGATCGGCTGCCTTCAAAATGAGACGCCGCTTCTCGTCGTTTATCAGCCTTATCCGATTCACCACGCTCGAGTATTTATTGTTTGCACCAAGCAGCAAGAGCCCGCAGGCGCTGATCATCACCGCCGGCGAAATCATGAGCTGGATTATCCTGGATGCGTCGATGTTTTGATCCGCGAGAATCATATTTAGAAACCCATCCTTATCAAAAACATAACACTCCTACATTTGCAGAGCAACGACAACATATTAATTTCCGACATACCTCCCGATCCATCCAAGCACAGTATCATACCACAGCCTCGAGTCCTGCGGCTTCGTGACGAAATGGTACTCGTTCGGAAAGTATAACATTTCAGACGGCACACCTTGCATCTGGAGTGCAGTGAACAATTGAAATCCCTGACTTACATCCAGACGAAAATCATTCTGACTGTGAATTACGAGCATCGGGGTCTTAAAACTTTTCACATAAGTACTCGGCGACCATTTCTTGTAGAGCTCAGGATTTGACCATGGTGTTCCCTTGAATTCCCAGATCGGGAACCACAATTCCTCCGTTGAACCGAAAGCGCTTACAGCGTCATACAAGCCATCATGGCTCACGAAGCATTTGAAGATTCCTCTGTCGTTGTGCCCTTCCATCCAGTTCATCATATACCCGCCGTATGAAGCACCGGCGGCAGCGATCTTATTCTTGTCGATGAACGAGTAATGACTCGTCACATAGTCTACACCGTTCATCAAATCAACAAAGACTTTTCCTCCCCAGTCACCGCTTATTTCATCCGTGAATTTCTTTCCATAGCCTGTCGAGCCGCGCGGATTGACCATGACAGCAACATATCCGGGGGATGCAAAGAGTTCCGCATTCCATCTGTAATGAAATTCATCCAACCATTGCCCCTGCGGCCCGCCGTGAACGAGATAAACCATCGGGTATTTTTTCTGCGGATCAAAATGCGGCGGCTTGATCAAGAAGCCTTCCACTTTTGTCCCGCCCGCGCCGCCGAACCAGAACGGCTCCCACGGATTCATATCAAGCTGAGCGAGAAGAGAATCGTTAGCGTGCGTAAGTTGAGTGACTTCACGAGTCTGAAGATTCATTTTATAAATGTCATCGGGATGAGTCACCGATTGGCGAAGGAAGACAATATCTTTTCCATCGGGCGTAATTGTAAGATCGGTGTTTGTTGAATTCTCGGTTATCTTCTTGGCGTTCCCGGTTAAAGCATCAACCTCGAAAATATTGTGGTACCCTTCATCATCGGAATTGAAGTACAGCTCTTTGCTATCGGGAGACCAAACGACTTCGTCGACAGACCGGTCAAATTTTTCGGTGAGGTTTATTATGGTGCCTTCCTTTCTGTCGTACAACATCAATCTCGATCTGTCCGACTCAAAACCTGGAATCAATTGGGCGCGGTAGGCTATGTATCGTCCGTCTGGGGAATAGAGCGGCAGGTTGTCATTGGATGGATTTGTGGTTATTCGTTTCGACTCACCGCCGTAAATGCTGACGGTGAACAAATCGTTGTTTGTGCTGACGGCCACCATCCTCGCAGTATTCTTCACATAACAAACCTCTTTACAGTCCGGTGAAAAAGCATAGTCCATCCTTCCACCGAGGTCGATCGGTGGCGTATCGTAGTCACCCGGCGTTAGGTCTCTTGTTGTGCCACTATCCACATTGACAATAAATAAATGACTTCGCTTCCCATCTTTCCATTGATTCCAAACTCTGTAAGGGAGACTCGGAAAGAACTTGGCTTTAACTTTTCCGTTTTCCAGTTCTTTCTCACGGATGGCATTTTCCGAATCGTTTTTGGCATCCGGAAAAACATCCGAAACAAATGCGATATACTTTCCGTCGGGCGACCAGAGAACTCCGCTTGCACCGAGAGCGATGTTTGTAATTTTCTTTGCTGTACCACCATTTGCGTTCTCTACATAAACCTGCGAAGTCCCGTTCGTCTCATCGGCAACAAATGCTATTTCTTTCCCATCGGGAGACCATATTGGGTCACTGCTCGATCTCATTCCGGTTTGCATCTCTCTTGGTGTACCACCATCAATCGAAACCAGGAATATTGTTCCTGTGCCCTTGTTCGCGTCCATGTCATAATTTGTTACTGTGTATGCGATGGTCTTTCTATCCGGCGATATCTGCGGATCCGATACTCTGGCAACTTTCCACATGTCTTCGACAGTGATAGGATGTTTCTGCTGGGCAAGAGAAACAATCGGCATAGAAAAAGAGATGAGCGATATAAACAGGACCGACTTTCGCATGAGGGTTTCCTTTTCGAAAAGTTAAGCAACGGAGATTGGAAGAACAACTAAGTTGAGGAATATCGGAGTTGCGGATTACAGAAATAAATGGTGGAAAATGGCAGTAGGCAAGCCAAGCCGCTTTGCCTACCGGACAAATTCACTTTTCGAGTAACATTTTCTTCACCAGACTAATTCCGGATGCCGTCAGTCGATAGATATAAACGCCGCTGGCGAGTCTTGTACCATCAAAAGTTGCTGCATGGACACCGGCATCTTGAATTCCATTCACCAGCGTTGCCACTTCTCTTCCGAGCACATCGTAAACTCTCAGCACCACATGACTTGAGACCGGCAGTTGATACTCGATCCTCGTCGATGGGTTGAACGGATTAGGATAGTTTTGGCAAAGATCATATATCGCGGGTTGCGTGCCATGATTCTTGACTGCGAGCACACCTGAATTTAGATCATCTTCAAGCCTAGCATCTTCCGCGGCTTTGTTCCATTGCGCCTTTTGAGCGGGGAACCAGTTGAGATCACCAACAGGTTCACCCATTGTTCCACCTGTCAACAAATCCGCATCGGTGTACGCGAGATTGACAGGAATCGGCCAATCCGGATGGATAAAGTTGCTCGAACCTGTGTTTACCAGCCGCCAATCCGCTATCATAGCGGTGTTCAAGTTATCGACAAACGACAACGTAAATGCTTTCACGCTATCAACTTCACTACTCAGGATATCTCTGGGTTGAACAAAGGTCGGACACTTCCTGTACCAGGTGCCTTCCGTCAAATACGGATAGTCCTTATCGTCATTGAACATTGCCTGCGTTCGCGTATTCATGGTAATCATCTGTGACACCCACTTGACAGTCCCATTAGTTTTGTTCTCGATTAAAATTGAGTCCATATTGTTGAATCTCGAATCCCAGTACGCTACGTTTCTGTCAACCAAGATCTTTCTATCCATCTGCACAGCGGTGTCCGGTAATGGGGCGCAATTAACAAGACCTGTGGGCAGATTATCTGGATCGACTTCACCAGCATCCCAAGTCAATATGCTGTCGCAGGTTGGCTGCAAGTCGCAATTCACAAAGATATTGTTGGTGACAGTCAGATTGCTCTCGTAGCCAAGACTCTCGAAAACGCTTCCGATGCAGTTGATAAACGTATTATGGTTGAAGAAGAGCATCCCAATCTGGAAGTTTCGGAAATGGTACATACTTCCATCGCACAAGATATGTGTCGAGTTCTCCACCCAGATGGTATCCGTGTTGCTGTTAGCATTATCATAGACACCACCATTACGTCGATTATAATTTCCTTTCAGATTCACAAAATAACAATCTTTGATGACCAAGCTGGTTCCAGGCTCACTATTAGATTCAACTTCGACCCATAATGTTCGCTCGAACAGATCATTTTCAAGAGTTACTCTACAATTCGGTGCTGCTGCGGCTAAGAAAGTCCAGCCCAAGGTACCATCTGATGCAGCAGGAATCATAATGCAGTTCTTGACGGTCAGATTGCCGCCGTACTCGATCCCGCCTACATTCGCCCCAATTCCATCAATAGTAGAACCGCACAAAAGTGGAGGCGCGGAACTTGCGTTGGTGTTGTTCACCAGACGAGTATTATCCTCTCCTACAATCACAACGCCGCGTGAAGCCGTCGTGGGGTTGGCAGTGATGGGATAATAGCCGTTTGATCTCAGCTCATAAACACGATCTGCAGGTACGTTGATGGTATCTGCATTAAGTGCGTTCGCAATGCTATTTGCCACATTACCCATGTCGGAATAATCTTTAATAACGAGAGTGTCCCCTTCTACTTGCTTGACATAATCACTCAGGGTCTGGGAAAGAGCTGAACGCATCGGTACCAGCACGGTCGTCACTGCGAAAAGTAACAGTACCTTTTTCATAATAACCTCCTTGTTTCGCAGAAGTATACCCCACAATTTTCAAAATTTCAGTTAATTTTCGTTAAGTTGCGGAATGAGTCGCCAAACTGCGGAAAATCATATCGGATTGCTTGCAGGAATCCCCGCAAACTTTGTCTGGAGGAAACCCGCGGCGTCCGCGGAAGAGGAGATCGAAGACTACCAAATAAAAAATTACCAGATGCTCTTTCTCAACTTCGCTGCATAAGTTCGACTTACCTTCACTTTAGATTTATCCTTCAAAAAGACCACGAACCCACCTTCACCATCTGCTTCAAGCTGCTCGATTGAGCTTGCTGCAATAATATAGGAGCGATGCACACGTAAGAACTGGTTAAGATCCAATCTCTGTTCGAGTGCATTCAAACTCAGGTTACAGAGATGAGTACCACTATTGGTGTGTAATTGGGTATAGTCTCCATCAGCTTCAATCCATAAGACATCATGCAGCTGAACCGAAATAATCTTCCTTCCAACGCGGACAAAGATGCGTTTCGGATAATCTTCCGGCTCCTTTGATTGCTGCAGCACGTGCAAGATTCTTTCTATGTCGTCACCGGATTTTGTGTCTCGGCCAAACACTTTTTTAATCGCTTTAGAAAATCTTTTCCTATCATACGGCTTGAGAAGATAATCAACCGCATTTACCTCGAAAGCTTTCAGCGCATAATCACCATACGCTGTCGTAAATATGATCTGAGGCATGAGGTCTATGTGTTCCAGGACTTCAAATCCATCCATACCTGGCATGCGAATATCGAGAAACACTAAATCGGGTTTGTCCTCGTTGATTGCTTTAACCGCTTGCTTACCGTTCTTACACTCTCCAACTATTTTCATTTCAGGAAAATCCTGGAGATATTCTTTAATCATTTTGCGGGCTAAAGGCTCGTCATCAACTATTATTGTTGAAAAATCTTTTGTCATTTTGCCGGCAGTATGAAAGTGACTTCACATCCGGACTTATTGAGTGAACTAATCTTAAGCCCGGCTGAATCGCCATAAATCCTTCGCAATCGAGTATCTATGTTTTTCAATCCGATGCCGTTTCCTGCCGACAATGGATCGGTAAACGATAAACCCACACCTGTATCGGAAACTCGAAATGCAACTCTATCTTTATTCTTTCGAATTTGTACGGTAACTCTTCCTCCATCCTCGAGCGGCGAGATTCCATGCTTAATTGCATTCTCGACAAGCGGCTGGAGAATCATCGGAGGTATTGGGAATGCAACGAGTGATTGATCGACCTGAAATTCAGTTGTGAGTCTATCACCCATCCTTTTCGATTCCAAATTAGCGTAATCCTCGATAAACTGTAGTTCCGCTCTTAAGGGCACAAAATCAATTTTAAAACCTTCTATTATATACCTGAGCAAATCGGCAAGCTGTGCAATCATGGTACGTGTTTCCTCTGTATTTGTTGAGACCATCGCGCTAATGCTATTGAGTGTGTTGAAGAGAAAATGAGGATTGATTTGCGATTTCAATGTTGCAAGCTCTTGCTCCTTCTGAAGAGCCAATAACTGCAACGCCATTCTCTCTTTAATACGCAGCTCCCTAAGGATTTCATAACCATGGTACACCGCAAATTGTATGATATAAGTGAGCAGATTGAAGTATAGAATCCAACTCAGAACGTTTCGTACAGGTCCACCATACAATCCGGTTTTAAGCCACACATCGACATAATATTGATACGCGCTGTTAACAACTCCATAGAGAGGGAAAAGAACAATATGCACGAGGACCTTCCAGTACCATCGTTTTCTATACATCCAGCGGATGACAATGTACCAGACAGGTATGCTTGTAATAAACTTCACTGCGCCGTGACATGTTTCCCAAAACAATACCTGTAAGAAAGGAATATGGTGAGGCTGAAGAACATGGGGAACAACATCAAGCAGTGTATAAATGCACCACATACCTAAAACAAGGATTACTCCTCGCTTCGTAACACGCGGCTTGGAAGATTCTACCGATATTTGAGCAGGAGAGGCTGTTATTTCTGTCATTCTATTATCCATTCATCAATATATTAGTGCGAATGATTACCAGAAACTATCACTTTTTTTATGAGAACGTGTTTCACCCGACCATATTCTGCATTGATTTCCAGCGTGACTCTCTTATTTGATCAGCATATCATTGTTGCCTTTGTTAGTAGCAGCTGCCATCACTTGAGTAAGAGGAGCTTCTTGGTATCATGGTACGATCCTGCTTCAAGCCTGTAGAAATAAACTCCGCTCGCTAAGCTCGCTGCGTCAAACCTCACGGAATGGTTACCTGTACTTTCGCGTTCGTTGACGAGTGTCCTCACTTCTCTTCCGAGCATGTCGTAAACCTTTATCGTTACGATGCTGCTGACTGGCAACTGGTAACTGATAACTGTCGATGGATTGAACGGATCAGGGTAATTCTGCTCAAGTGCGAATGTGGCATGCACATTAACATGATCTTGAACAGCAGTTGGAACAACCGTGCCACCATCTAACGCCTTCTGTATATCTGCGTATTCTGTAGCGCTTTGCTGCAACCATGTAGCCTTTTGAGTTGGGAACCAATTCAAGTCGCCAAGAGGGAAACCACCGAGACCAGCTGTTTGTAGATCAGCGTCACTATACGAGAGATCAACAGGAATCGGCCAGTCGGGATACACATATTTGTCTGGACTAGTATTTATTAAACGCCAATCCGACAAAATAGCGCCGCTGCCCTCACCTTGACTGACCGTTGATATTGCACATGCTTTTACTGAATCAACTTCAGAGGTCAAGAGGTTTTGGGGATCGACAAAGTGAGGAAGCTCTCTATACCATGTACCTTCAGTCAAATATGGATAGTGCGTACTGTCATTAAACATTGCCTGAGTCCTGGTATTCATAGTAATCATTTGTGAGACCCAGCTGGTTGTGCCATCAGCTTTGTTCGCGATCAAAATTGAGTCCATGTTGCTAAATCTTGGATCCCAATAGACAACGTTTTTTTCAACCAATATTCTTCTATCCACCTGCGTATAGCTCGCTGGCAGTGGAGCGCAATCTACAAGACCTGTTGGGAGATTGTCTGGATCGACTTCACCAGCATCCCAAGTCAATATGCTGTCGCAAGTTGGCTGCACGTTGCAATTCACAAAGATATTATTAGTGACGCTTAGATTACTCTCGTAGCCAGGATTCGCGAAAACGCTCCCGGCGCAGCTGATAAACGTATTGTGATTGATAATAATTCTCTTGAATGGACTATCTAAGAACTTATACAGACTTCCCTGAGCCATAATGTGGGTACAATTTTCAACAAGCAACGTATCCTGATTGTTAAAAGAAATGAATACACCGCCATCACGCCTGCATGGCTGACCGTTCATATTAACAAAGTAACAATTTCTGAAAGTCACATTTTGATTCGAATCATTACGTATGTATACAAACCAGTGAGCTGTATGTTCAAATATGCAGTTATCAAAAACTAAATGTAGGTTAGAAGCAGTTGTTTCCGTAAAGCATATTCCTATTCTGCCATCATTCGCGGTATTCACTAGTTCACAATTCTTTATGGTCAAATCACCACCAGCATTGATACCAAGAGGAAATCCCGATGCCGCATCGTCAGTGCATATCAACGGGGGAGACGATCCTGCATTCTTATTGTTCACCACCGTTGTTGGATCAGATCCTACAATCACAGTGGGGTGGAGTGCAGAGCTTGTGAGGGGCGGAAGCAATGCAGTGTTTTGAAATTGGACATTATTGAAAGTGTAAACACCTCCTGCCTGTAGCTCATAGACACGTCCCGCAGGAACATTAACAGTATCCAGGACCAGGCCCCAATACAAAGAGTTTGACTGATTATTCATGTCAGAATAATCTTTAATAACAAGTGTGTCCCCTTTTACTTGTTTGACATAATCGCTCAAGGTTTGGGAAAGAGCTGAACGCAGCGGTATCAGGAAAGTTATCACTGCAAAAAGTAACAATGCCTTTTTCATAAAAGCCTCCTTATTTTGCAGAAGTATACACCACAATTTTCAAAATTTCGATCAATTTTCGTTGAATTGCGGAATAAGTCGCCCAACTGCGGAAGTTCATGTTGTTTACCTACAAAACCAAGGAATGCCTCCGAACGATCTTGTGGATTCTACATATGTTTTAAAACCGATTGCGTCATTTTCTCACCCACCTATTACATGCGTGGCAATCTGTAAATCTGCCAAACAAAAATCAACTTTTAGAAAACTCAAAGAAAGCCGGGGTTTGGAACTGGCTGAACGGCCTCTCTTAAGAGCAATGCCGTACCAACACCACACTAATGCTCCTTATCTACTTGGATCCATGTATCACAATCCTTACTCCAAACACACCGCCGGCCGCACCTATCGGCGGGGCTTGGAATTTGATAGCCACATCATCCTTTCCCTTTACGAGTGATTCCTGGAGCGGGTATACCACATTAAAGAATCTTCCGGGTTCAATCACAGACGGAGTTCTTGTGGCGATGCTTTCCGTATCGACCATGATAGTGTACTTTTCTTTCAACGGTTCGCTTCCCCAATACGTTACGACAAGATCATTCATGGTATCGGGGTTCACTTTTAATTTGAACGAAAACCAACCATTCCAGGTAGCGTCCACAAACGGTTTGCCCGCCATCTCTCCCGTTTGTATGATAAATCCCGCGAACGCATGATGGTGTTCGTCGAGCGTGTCACCAATATTCACCGCGTCAATCGCGTGCGCATCGAAGGCCGTTTCTTCTTCCAATTCCTTAAGTTCCGCCGCTTGTTCCGCCTGCCAGCTTTTGTCGGTGTAGATGTCCCAATAGACAGAATACTTTCTACTGTACAGCTGGTAAAAGGGAACCATTTCCACTCTTTCGGGTCGATAATTCGACCACCAGGGTTGACCAAAATTCTCGGTTTGAAATCTCAAAGGCTTGCCATTCACTGGTTTGAGCCAATCTGAAACCGGTTTCATGTTTGTGACCAAGGCAGCAGGTATCCGGAACTTTCCGTCGATCGGACCAAGGTCTCCAGCGAGGAGTATCGGTCCGTAAAACACCGCGATCCGGTCTGGATTGTCTGGCATGGATTCGGTTCGAAGGAATAAGCCCATATCCAGTTCAACCACATCGCCATTCTTCCATACGCGATCAAGCGTTGCGTAACTTTGTGGCTTGCTCTGCAATTCAACGGGTTTGCCGTTGAGCCTGATCGAGAATCCCTTTGTCGCCCAGAACGGATGGCGAACCTTGAATGACAGCTTCGTGGGTCTCCTGCAAGTAAATGTATATTTCACTATTCCGGATTCGGGAAAGTCAGTTTCCTGTCGAACGCGAACTCCCTTTTCGATCCAATTCAATTCAGAAGCGATAAACAGATTTACATACAAGGACGAGTCATCATGGAAATAAATATTATCGTTATACCGGCCATGGTTTTCCATTCCAGTGCCCGTGCAACACCAAAAATCATTGAACGGAGTATTGTAAGTCCTATTCCCCCCGGCTTCGAGCGGAATATAATAGCACATCATTCCATCTTCCGGATTTTGCGATCCGAGTATATGATTCCACACGGCGCGCTCGTAATAGTCGGCGTACTCGGGCTTTGGTTCATGTGTAAACAGGTGGCGGGTTAGCTTCAGCATGTTGTAGGTATTGCACGATTCCGTAGTGTTATAGTTGAGATAGTCATTGAGTGTATCCGCCGGCCCGAAGAATTCTCCATCGCTGTTTCCACCCGTCACGTAGGAATGGTGGTACACGACTGTTTTCCAGAAGAATTGCGCCGTGGAGTCGAGTTTCGTGTCCCCGGTCAATTCATAGATTCTCTCAAGACCGATGATCTTGGGAAACTGCGTGTTTGCGTGAAATCCGTTCAGGTCGTCATGCTGGTCGGAAAGTGGTCCCAGTACCCGGTTATCATAGAAGTTTCTTGCCACTTCAAGATACTTCTTGTCGCCGGAAATCGAGTAGGCATCCGCCATGGCTTCATTTATTCCGCCATATTCAACATTAAGCATGATTTGCCATTGAGCATAGCTGAGATTTCTCGTTGTCTCGTAAACCCAGTCAGCAAGACGCACCATTACCTTCTTAGCTTCCTCGTTTCCGCAATATAAATAGCTGTCGCGTAGACCGGCCATCAGCTTGTGGATGGTGTACCACGGTGCCCAACCGTCCATGCCATGTGTCGAATCTATTTCACTGCGTGCCACTCTCCCAAAAATATTTGTGCCGTCAGGTATGGCAGCGACATATCCGTTGCCGTTTGCCATCTGGCAAGAGTCAAGCTGGTTCACGATATAGTTCACGCGTTTAAGGAACTCTTTGTCACCTGCATCGAGATACATCCTGGAACATGCGGATAGATAATGACCAAGTGTGTGCCCGGCCAAACCCAGTGATTCCCATCCACCATATACCGGCGCCTTCGGCGTCAGTCCTGCATCTTTGCGAAACCAGCTTAGCAGTCTATCAGGCTCAAGGCTAAGCATGTATGCAGCATCCATCTCCATTGCGTGTTTGAACGGTCCGTCCAGCAGTTTCACATCGTTAGGTAAAAATGGCTGCGCCTTAAGAGCTACGATGGGATTCACTTTGTACTTCGTCAGAGCTTTTTCCCGAGCCTGTCCGGCGGACGCGATTAGCATAAGTCCGACCACAATTATCGTCGCGGTCATTCCACGAAAGAATTTTGCCTTTCCCATTTTTATCCCTTTAGCTTTTTAAATTGGCTTTTTCGAGTATCATGGTCATGCCGCTCGACTAACGCGGGCCGACTTCCTCTATCTTACGACTCAAATACTGGAATTTCAATTCGACTCATTCCTCACATAACTCAGAGACCTTCAAGAAACCCCCAAATCAACCGGTTCAAGGCGTTTTTCAATCTTGACTTTAAAATCCAGATTAGCTAAACTATTAAGTCAACTCAAATGGACAACATGTTGACAAATTGATTTAGGAGTTTGAAGTGAGCAATGAAGTAGTCGAAGAATTAGCGAACTCGGAATACAAGTATGGCTTCGTCTCGGATATAGAGGAAGACAAGATTCCGAAAGGTCTGAGTGAAGGGGTCATCAGGCTGATCTCGGAAAAAAAGGACGAGCCGGACTGGATGCTTGAATGGCGATTGAAAGCGTACAAATACTGGCTGACGATGAAAGAACCGCATTGGTCAAATGTCAAGTACGGCCCGATCGATTACCAGGACATCGTTTATTTCGCCGCACCCAAGAAGAAACCAAAACTCAACAGCCTGGGCGATGCCGACCCCGACCTCATAAAGGCGTTTGAAAAATTGGGAATACCTATTTCAGAACAAAAACAGCTTGCAGGGGTTGCTGTTGATGCAGTGTTCGACAGTGTTTCGGTTGCAACCACATTCAAAGAAAAACTGAGTGAACTTGGAATAGTATTCTGCTCGATGTCGGAGGCGACGACAAAATATCCGGATATCGTCAAGAAATATCTTGGCACAGTTGTCCCCTATACCGATAATTTCTTTGCGTCCTTGAACTCAGCGGTCTTCAGCGACGGTTCGTTTGCCTACGTTCCGAAAGGCGTAAGATGTCCGATGGAGCTCTCTACGTATTTCCGCATCAACGCTTCCGAGACCGGACAATTCGAGCGTACCCTGATAGTCGCCGAAGAAGGCGCGTATGTCAGCTATCTCGAAGGCTGCACGGCCCCGATTCGCGACACGAACCAGCTTCATGCTGCTGTCGTTGAACTCGTGGCACTCGACAATGCCGAAATAAAATATTCCACTGTGCAGAACTGGTACCCCGGCGACAAGGACGGCAAGGGCGGGATTTACAATTTCGTCACGAAGCGCGGCGCATGTCGCGGCGTTAATTCAAAAATATCATGGACACAGGTCGAGACCGGCTCGGCGATAACATGGAAATATCCGAGCTGCATCCTGCAGGGTGACAATTCCGTCGGAGAATTTTATTCGGTCGCAATGACAAACAACATGCAGCAAGCTGATACCGGTACGAAGATGATCCATATTGGAAAGAATACAAAGAGCACGATTATCTCGAAGGGAATTTCCGCCGGGAGAAGCAACAACAGTTATCGCGGGCAAGTTAGAATCACGAAGAAGGCGGAAAACGCGAGAAATTATTCGCAGTGCGATTCGCTCCTAATCGGCGACAAATGCGGCGCACACACATTCCCGTATCTCGAAACGAATAACCCGACTGCCCAGGTCGAACACGAAGCCACCACATCGAAGATCGGTGCGGATCAGATTTTCTATTTGAATCAACGGGGAATATCGACCGAGGACGCTGTTCGAATGATCGTCAACGGGTATTGTAAACAAGTTTTCAAACAGCTTCCCATGGAATTTGCAGTCGAAGCGACTCGGCTTCTCGGTATGAGTCTCGAAGGAAGCGTCGGATGATGAATAGCTTTCGGCGTTCGGCAGTCGGCTTTCAGTGTAAGATGGAACATTCTTATAGTTTCAAAAAGAGAATTCAACAAAGACTTTCCACAGATTCTGTTTCTTTTCCCATCAAGGGAGAGGACCAAGGTGAGGGTGATGAATGTTAGAAATTAAAAATTTATTTGCATCTGTTGAAGACAAAGAAATTCTAAAAGGAATCGATCTAAATGTAAACGCCGGCGAAGTTCATGCTATCATGGGGCCGAACGGTTCTGGCAAGAGCACTCTCGCGAACGTTTTAGCGGGGCGTCCCGAATATCATGTGACAAGCGGCGAAGCGATTTACAACGGGAAAAATCTTCTCGCGATGTCACCCGAAATCAGGGCACGCGAAGGAATTTTTCTTGCCTTCCAGTATCCGGTTGAGTTACCCGGCGTCAACAACACGACTTTTCTTCGTGCGGCTTTGAACGAAGCTCGCAAATACAAAAATCAGCCGGAAATCGGAGCGGGACAATTTCTTTCACTGCTGAAAAAAAGAATGCAGCTTGTCGAAATGACCGACGCTCTTCTGAGCCGCTCGGTAAACGAAGGCTTTTCTGGCGGGGAAAAGAAACGAAACGAAATTTTGCAGATGGCTGTTCTCGAACCGAGGTTATCGATTCTCGATGAGACCGATTCTGGACTCGACATCGATGCGCTTCGAATCGTTGCAAACGGCGTCAACAAGCTTCGTTCAAAAGACAACGCCATCATACTCGTGACACATTACCAAAGACTCCTAAATTTCATCGTGCCAGACTTTGTGCATGTCCTTTATAATGGCAAGATCGTGAAATCCGGCGGCAAAGATTTGGCGCTCGAACTCGAGGAAAAAGGATACGATTGGTTGAAAGAAAAAGACGAAACGGTCACTGCATAATAATTGACCGACAAGATAATGGCTGACAACACTCAAATAAAAAACTGGTACCTATCGCTTTTTAAGGATTTTGAAAATAATCTTAACGGCGAGAAGTCCTCGCAATTTCATAAAGCGCGCAAGGAAGCGATCGGAAGATTTGCCGAGCTTGATTTTCCCGACTTGCATCAAGAGGATTGGCGTTTCACCGATATAAGCCCAATACTGAAACACAATTTCAACTATCCGGCCAAGGAAATTCTTCCATCGAAAAACGAAGTCTCAAAATTCATGTTTGATGGAATGGAAAGCTACTCGGTCGTATTTGTGAACGGCTTCTATTCACCAGAACTTTCGTCGCCTTTAGAATTCCCGAATGGAACCTTGATTGGAAATCTATCGGCGACAATAAAACAAGACGGCGGGGTACAGAAATACATCTCCGAGTCTCCATCTGCGAATATTAATATTTTCACCGCACTCAACACTGCTTTTGCGAAA
Source organism: uncultured Bacteroidota bacterium (assembly GCA_963703215.1). GTDB lineage: Bacteria > Bacteroidota > Ignavibacteria > Kryptoniales > JAKASW01 > JAKASW01. The sequence goes on from OY969800.1 coordinate 1,054,973, forward strand.
GAGGGCGCATATATTTATGTTCCGGATGATGTCGTAATAGACAAACCGATTCATCTCATTTTTATTTCACACGGCGTGGGAAAAACAATCTCGCAGCCGAGAAATCTCATTGTCGCCGGCAAAAATTCGCAGGTGAAGATTATCGAGCATTATGTCAGCACGGGCAATGGAATTTATTTCACAAATGCAGTGAACGAAGTTTACCTCGGGGAAAATTCAAACGTCGAAACCGTTAAGATTCAATCTGAAAGCATGAATTCGTACCATATCGCGACGACGGAAGTATTCTTGGAATCCAATGCCAATTTTGAATCGCAGGCAATTTCTCTCGGCGCAAACATCTACAGGCACGATTTGAATGTGACTCTGAACGGCGAAGGTGGAAATGCAACGCTCGAAGGATTGTATCTCATTTCAGGCGACCAGTTTTCGGACACCCATTCTTTGATCGACCATGTAGCACCACATTGTACGAGCCACGAAAATTACAAGGGTATCCTGGATGGAAAATCGCGCGGTGTCTTCAACGGAAAGATCATGGTGCGAAAAGGCGCACAGCAGACAAACTCATACCAAGAAAATAGAAACATAATCTTATCGAACGAAGCGAAGGTCGACACGAAGCCGCAGCTTGAAATATTTGCCGATGATGTGAAATGCTCACACGGAGCCACCGTGGGACAGCTCAACAAAGAATCGTTATTCTATTTGCGATCGCGCGGGATTGGAAAGGAAGAGGCAAAACTGATTTTGATTTACGCATTCGCAAATGATGTTTTGAAGAATATCAAGATCGAGGAGGTACGAAACTCGATAGGAGCAATTTTGTCGAAGAGGTTTCTAAGAGGCCAAAATGTCTGAAGAACAAAATATAAAAGTTTCCGCGCCTTTGACAATAGACAAGAAGCTGATTGAAGACAAGGTCATCGACGCGATAAAGGAATGTTATGACCCGGAAATTCCGGTCAATATCTGGGAACTGGGTTTGATTTATGGAATCGAAATCGACGATGATGCAGTGGTACAGGTGAAGATGACTCTCACCGCGCCGGGTTGTCCGGCGGCACGCTCGCTGCCGATCGAGGTCCACGAAAGAGTCGCACAAATATCTGAAGTTAAAGATGTGAACGTTGAAATCGTCTGGGAACCACCATGGACACCGGAGATGATGTCTCAGGAGGCAAAACTAGAGCTTGGATTTATGTAATGGGAACGAAGTGGTACATGACGATTAAAAGAAGGTTGGACAATGGTCTGCGAGGCAAGCGACGAGAAGGGAAAGGTGGAAAATAAATGAAAGTAAGCGCTCAGGAAGAATACGGATTGCGCTGCCTCCTTCGCATCGGGAGCGCAGATCAATCATACGGGGTCACGATTCCCGACATAAGCAAGATGGAAGGACTGACGCCTGCCAACGCCGCCAAGCTTTTGCGAATACTCCGCCTCGGCGGATTTATCGAGAGCGCACGCGGCCGGTCGGGCGGATACAAACTGGCACGGCCTGCGGACCAGATTATCGTTGGCGACGTGTTAAATATTTTGGGCGGGAAAATTTACGAGGAGACATTTTGTGGATCACATACCGGTGCAATCGACGTGTGCAACCATATCATAGACTGCTCGATGCGATCACTCTGGCGTTCAGTTCAAAATGCGGTCAACGTGGTATTAAAGCGGATAACGTTGAGAGACATGCTTGGGAATGAAAAAGTTGTGACGGAATTAGTAACGGCATTGAACAAAGAGATTATGGAAAGTCAGACGGTCTAAACAAATATAGTTTAGTCAGGAAATCAGTTTCTTGATCAACTCAACTATCGCAGGCGTAACATCCATTATCGATTCCAATTTCCCCCTAAAGAAGTCAGCGTGCTCTCCTGCGACTGCGGTCAGCGAAGGATTGAGTGTGTGAGTTTTTACCGAAAGGTCTTCGACATTTCCATGATCGCTTGAAAGCAGAATTGTCAAATTCTTCAGACCACCTTCCACGATTCCACCTAGAAATTCGTCATACATCTCCAGGACCTCTTCCGCCATCGGCTTGTTTTGATCGTGGCCGGCTTTGTCAGTCAGAAAAAATTCAAACATCGTGAAGTCGTGTCTCTCTGCTATCTTCCGCATTACTTTTCCCGTGTCAAAGGCGCTTCTTGGCTTGATATCCGGATAGCCGAGTTCGGAATGCCAGCGTTCGGCAGTAATTTCGGCAGAAATCCCTTCGCCATTCCGCAATGAATCAGCAGTGCAAAGTGGCACACCGCTCATCATACACGAAAGCGTCGTTGCGCTCAGCCTTCGTTGACCTGATTCCACATATTCGAAGAACTGTCTCGGAAATGCATTAGCAAAGTGGACATCAGCGCCAAAATTTTTCAACATCCTAAAGATATTTTTTTCTTCGAGAACCGGCCTTGTTTGTGAATGTGGATATGGACCGAAGTGCATCCCGATAATCTGTGCGGCGTTAACTCCGGTGAAAAGAGTCACCTGTCCTGTTCCACTTTGCGGCAGCCCTTCGATTCCAAGCAACGCGTCGGACGGCTGAATGAAAGCTGAACCATTCTCTACAAAAGGATTTGCTCTCGAAGGAAGATCACCGAAGATTTTTTTGAAATATTTTAGATTTGCAGAGAAGAATGGATTTATGTCTGGGTTATTTTCGCCAACTCCAACACCATCGAGAAACAAGAAAAGGAAATGCGGGGGGGCATCCATAGATGCAAGAACTTTATTTCGAATTTGCTTCCTTCAAAAGAAAGTCATGCCACTCGCTTTCCAGCTGATTTCGATCGACGTGAAATAGTTTTTCGATGGCATCGTCGAAATTCATCTCGCGCTGGAATTCCTGTAAAAGTCTTATTGAAGCACCAACTCCAAATCTAAGATCAAAGAATTTTCCTGTAGCGCCCAAATAAAAACACAAATTGGATATTTCGTCAGGCGAAGAAGCGCCCTGAATTTTCTCGTTTAGATCATTGAAGTAATCTACGTTCTCGACTGGAGGAGAGGGACAATTTTCATATTCACCACTTTCATAAATTGCCACAGAATTTATCAGCCATAGTGGTGCACCATTTTGTCGAAGTCGATCTAACAAGGCTCGCATTACTCCGGCTTCTAGAACGCACCTGTAAATCGAATCATCCGGATCTCCCTGATTTAGAATATACAGCGTACCACCTTTCCAAAGCGGCGAGAAAATCGAATCTGCTCCTGTCAGGTCCGAAAATTCATAAGCCTTACGGCATAGTCTTACCTTCAATTCCTTATTAAAGTTAATCTTAAACTTCGAAGTGTCACCGGCGTAAATCTGATCGATTGCAGAGAGATATTTCTTTGCAATGTTATCATCCACATTAGCGAGATAATATACCGTTATGTTTGCGCTGGAGACGTGACGCACCGGCATCTGAAGGGCCGCAAAAAGCAACAGCAGATTGATCATAAAATTGTTCTTCCTTGTATTTCTCTTCCTGAACTTTATGGTGCCGATTCCCTCGTTTCAATTATGATTGTGACGGGACCATCGTTAACCAGCTCAACATCCATCATCTCTCGAAAAATTCCCGTGGAAACTTTTTCTTTGCCGAGAGATTTTTCGAGGCACGAAACGAAATAATTGTAGAGCCGCTCCGCGGGCTCTGGTTTCGCCGCACGCATGAAGTTCGGACGATTTCCCTTTTTCGTGTCTCCATAAAGCGTAAACTGTGAAACGACCATGGCCGATCCGCGTATGTCTTTAACCGACAGATTCATTTTCCCGTCATTGTCCTCGAAAATTCTCAAAGAAACGCACTTGTCGGCGAGATTTGCGGCATCGACCTCAGCATCTTCTTCATGAACGCCAAGAAGAATCAGAATGCCGGGACCAATCTCGCTCTTAACTTTTCCGCCTATTGTCACCAAACATTTTTTGACGCGCTGAATAACTGCTTTCACTCAAAATCTCGCCTTTACTACCCGATCAATATTTGAAAGATCTTTCCTAATCTGGACATCCTTCCCCCCCGCGGCCCGGAAAAGTTTCTCAACATCCTTCGCCTGGTCGAACGACGTTTCGACGAAGACCCATCCACCAGGTTTCAAAAGAACTTGAGCATTATCCGAGATCTTTTTGAAAAATGTTAACCCATCGGCTCCGTCGCCCAGGGCATCAACGGGCTCGAATTCTTTTATGTCCGCGGCAAGTGTCTTGAAAGCGGACTCGGAGATGTACGGCGGATTTGAAACAATGATGTCAAATCTTTTGCCAAACGGATTTTCCTCAAGCGCCAGAAAATCTGAATCCGCGAACTCGATCTGTTTCTCTGTTTCGGTCAACTTCGCATTTTCGCGAGCCAGCTCTATTGCACCGTTGCTTTTGTCGATCGATGTGATGCAAGAATTCTTCACGAACTTTGCAAGCGCCACGTCGATACAGCCCGAGCCTGTTCCAACATCGAGGATATTTATTTTGTCCTCCTGAGAAAAATGATTCCTGCAATGCTCGATGACGGCTTCTACAAGTGTTTCCGTTTCAGGGCGCGGGATAAGTGCACGCCGGTCCACTTTCAATTCAATCGAATAAAAATTTGCCTTGCCGAGAATGTACTGGATAGGCTCATGTGCAAGCCTTCTCTTCAGGAGAGCTTTAAATTTTTCAAGCTCTTCTTTCTTCAGCGGCTGGTCGTGCTTGACATAAAGATCGAACCTTTTCAATTCGAGCGTTGCCGAAAGCAGAAGCTCGACATTCAGCCGTGCTTCGTCGAAGCCTTTCTCTGTGAGATAATCGGTACCCCATTTGATTATGTCTAAAACTGTCCAAACTTTTTCCTGAACGGGAGGCACTAGTCTCAAATCCTAATTCTTGCCCATGATTTCTCTTGTGCCAAATTCAAATTGCAGCTTGCTCAAAATTGGCGGAGAATTTTCTCGATCCTTCTTCTGTCCCGACGATCGAGGCAAGTCCATCAGTGTACCTATAATAATCGAAATACTTCGAGACGTCATCAGATTTTCTCTCCTCCTTGAGTCGCCGCCGAATCAGCTTTACATTTTCCGGATCGATGTCGATTCCGATCGAATTTCTTTTCAACTGTTTAGCGACAACAAGAGTGGTCCCTGTACCAGCAAAGGGATCGAACACCGTATCGCCAACGCTGCTCGACGACATGATTATTCTTAAGAGAAGTGCCACTGGAGATTGCTGTTTATGAAATCTCCCACCATCTTCTGTCCTGATTGCTTCGTCGCCGGCAAAGTAACCCGACGTCAACTCGCGGATATCATCCCAAATATCTGTGAGGAAAACTCCCGCTTCCCTTTCATACCTGTATTCGGGCGGAAGAGGAGGAGAAATTCTAAGTCGATTGAAGATTCTTGGCTTTTCACCTTTGATCGCGCACGCAATGACCTGAAATTGTTTTCCAAATCTGTTCGCAACTGGAACGGCTGACGTTTTCTTCTTCCAGATTATGAGATTTTGAAAAGACCACCCGGCTTTCCTGAGTGTATTCAGCACAAACTCAGTGTTCTTCTCACGCTGTATGAAATAAACTGCGCCACCATCCACTGTCCGATTAAAAATTTCTTGCAGGATTTTGTCCATCCACTCCCAGTATTCTTCATGCGGCAAGTTGTCATCGAAGAACTTGTAATCCTTCCCCTGATTGAACGGAGGATCAACGAATGACAGTTGAAATTCTCTGGACGGATTTCGTTTAAACCACTCCATCACATCGGCATTCGACAACTCGCAGCCGTCAACAGATCGATGATAACTCATTGGTGATAATATACTTTATCGCTTCGTCTAATGCATTTCTTCAGCGGACTTGCCTTCAAGGATCTCCACGATGCTCTCTCCAATATCACCCTTCGGCTCCTCGACAATTCTTCCGATTTCTTTTCCGCCGTGATAAAAAATAAATGTCGGAACTTTCTCGATGCTGAGCCCTGGCGTCAATTGCTCGCGCCAGTCCTTGGACCGCGGCACGGTGATGAAGCTGATTTTGCGTGCCATCATCGTGCTATCGGTTATGCTGAGAAACATCGGGACCCACATGTGGCTGTCCGAACACCACGAGCCTAACACGATCAGGACAGAATCGTCAATGCAAAGAGAATCTATTCTACGAATCAACTCCGGATGCGGCTTGTACAGGACGTAATTATCTTTGTACCACGATGAATCCTGAAACGCCGATCTTTCTACCGGACCGACAAGAATTCTCTCATGAGAAACAGAATCCACTACGACCGTCTGCGCTTTAACCTCGCTGGAAAAAACAATCGCAGCCATCATGCCAAAAATCATAAATCGCAAATCGAAGATCGAAAATCTCATCCTTTTTCCTCCGCTCTTATATCGACGCCCCACATCAATTTTGTCCGGAGCAAATTGAAAAACCCGTTCTTGCTTTTTCTTAAAAGTTTTATCCTGTGCGGAGCAAGAGAGACCTTGATCTCGGCAGGCTGGGCGAGAAGGTGAGAAGTCTGGCCGTCGGCATTAACCATGACCTGCTTCTGGACGGGAGTCATGTCAACTTGAGATTGTGAGTCTGATCGTACCACGACGCGAATCTCGGAATTGTCAGGAACGATAACCGGTCGAGCGGTCAGCGTGTGCGGAGAAATCGGGCTTATCGCGATTACGCGGCTCTCTGGTGAAATTATGGGACCGCCCGTCGACAATGAATAGCCTGTCGAACCCGTTGGCGTGCTGATCACGATGCCGTCTGCCCGATACGTGATCAAATATTCCGAATCGACATAAGTTTCGAGATCAATCATGCGAGACGAGCCCGCTTTGTCGATGACAATATCATTCAATGCAAAAATGGTAGCTGGTTTTCCTTCCTTTTCAAACGAAGCAACAAGTGCAGTTCGTTCTTCAATATTGAATTTACCTTTGAAAAGTTCATCTATGCTGTTTCTCAGCTCGTCGAAATTCAATTCCGCAAGGAAGCCAAGCTTGCCGAGGTTGATTCCGAGAATCGGTTTCCCGGTTTCGCCGACCAGCTTTGCAGTTCGAAGAATAGTTCCATCTCCGCCAAGAGAGACAACGATATCAGAGCATCCTGGAATCTCCGAAGATTTCATCGCATTTCTTCCTGCGCTGTAGCTGCCCGTTGCTTCCATCTGAGCCGCCATCTCGCTCTGAACGGAAAATTTTATCCCCCGTTCCTCAAGAATCCTAATCAAAGCGCAGGCAGTTTCGCATATCGATGGTTTCGCTATGTTGCCGACGATTCCTATCGAAAGATTTTTAGGCGGGACAAATCTACTTTTCATTTCTGAACTTCGTGTTCAATCCTGATTGAGTTTAGTTTAAACCACCAAAAGTTTCAATCACCCGATAAGCTTCAGTGCTTCTTGCCAGATTTTTTTCTCTCGTGCCGAATCGGGACCATTCATCGTGGCTTCGCGGAGTCGTTTTGTAACTCCATCGATTTCTTTCGCATCAAGATGAGCGTTCTGCAATGCCAAAATCAAAATTGCATCGATGATCAGAATCTGAAGATTTTTCTCATCGACATAAAACGAGTCCAAGCCCTCGCGAATCTGGCCGACATTCATGCCGACGAAAATTCCATTGAAGTCGATGGCATCTGTTTTCAAATCGGCGTGATGCGACCAGAATGCAGACATATTATCCAAGCCGTCGATGTAGAAAGTCTTGCGTGAAAGAGCCTCTGCCTGCGTTCCTCCAATAGCAAGATTTCGCCACGTAATTCCATTCTGTTCACCGACCGTCGATTCTTGAGCGCGTGCAACACAGATGCTGCCCAGAAAAATGAACGACGAAAACAGCAATAAATTTCTCTTCATATTTATTCTCCAAAGAATTTGCGTTTCATACATCTTACGAAATTATGCCATATTGAATTCTGTCATTCCAGAGAAAGTTTCTTCCAGTTCTTCGCCGAATCAATCGCCGACACGATCGCTCTAAAATCCTTGTAAGCCTTATGGAATGTACTTACTGGTTCTTTTCCGTTGACAATACAATCGTAGAAATCTTCGAACTGGTGCTGATAACCACTCTCGGTTTCAATTTTCTCTCTTACATCTTCCTTCCCCGGGCATTTCAACGTGACGAGGTTTTCAACCATCACGAGCGCTCCATTTGTGCCTAAAACCATAAGCCGACCTTCATTTACACCTTGAGCGCTAAAGTACACGTTAAATATTCCGTTCACCCCGCTTTCGAACACAAACTGGAACGACATGGAATCCATTTTTCCGATCGCAGGATTCACGCTCCTGTTGAAAGCGATTCCCGATTTGAATTCGCCGAAAAGATCTCGGAGCACAGCAATGTTGTGAACTCCCGCATCGGTCACGAAGCCGCCCGGATATTTATGGTTGATGCGCCATTTCGTCCGCGCATATTTATTATCTGTATCAATCACCGTGAACTGATCCCAAAAAACCGAATAAGGCTCGCCGATTTTCCCATCATGGATCATTTGCTGGATTCTCTTGAAGACCGGATTGTATCTGTAATTCTCCGCAACCATCATCACCTGCTTGTATTTGCCGGCTAAGCCGAGCATAAGTTTAGCCTCATGAAGGTTCGCTGCGATTGGTTTCTCAACAATAACGTGCTTTCCCGCTTCGAGCGCATCTTTTGTCACGGTAAAGTTAAGCTCGATTGGTAGAATGATATCCACCGCTTCCACATTCGGATTCTTCAGGAGTTCATGATAATCCAGTACGTAAGTTACTCCGCCGGCAAGCCTGGAGAACTCCTTTGCCTTCGGCTCGGTATGGTTGCACACCATAACGATTTCAAATTTGTCTCTGAGATTTTGAAGAGGAGGGAAATGCAAGTCTCTTGCAGCGATTCCGGTCCCGATAATTCCAAGTTTGACTTTCACGAGTCGCTCCTTTTTGTCTATGGCATAATTTAAAAAATAGATCGCAGATTAAACAGAAGAAACGGATCACCGGTGGTTGAGAAGGGAGATCGGTGAATATCCGCTTCTTCAGTTTCGACGGCGGGTTATTCCGTCGAAAGCAAAGCGATCTTCTTCCCTTTGGTTTCCGGGAATGTCCATATCCACAATCCGGTCAATACCGCGAACAAGGCAGCGATTGAAATTCCTCCTGAGAGTCCGTACTCCTTCGATGCGAGAGTGATAATTAAGGGTGTAAAAAATTGAATGCCGCGGGCGAGGTTGAATGCAGTTCCCATCGCGGTATTTCTTATACTCGTCGGAAAAAGCTCGGCGCACAGCGGTCCAAATCCACTGAACACTCCAGTCCCGAAGCCCACGAGGAACATGAATCCAAGAATGAAAACCGGGTAATCGATCACCACATTCCAAAAAATTGTTATCATCAATAATCCTACGGCCCAGAGGATCGAATAGATTGTGAATGCCGGGCGACGGCCCAGCGTATCAGCCATGAAACCAAACGAAATGTAGCCAATCACTCCGCCGCCTTGCGTCACTATCATCCACAGAGCGGATCGTGTCATGGTGAAATGCCGCTGTTCGTGGAGATAACCAGGCAGCCATGAATAAGTGAACCAGTATGCGGACATAAGAAAGATTGCAAGAAGGAGGGACTGAACAAAAATCTTGATGTAATCCTTTGAAAACAAAACGCCAAATTTTGCGCCTTGTTCGCGATCTTGTTGGACCGCAGGATTTTGTGTCTCAACCTCTGAAATAATTCGTTTGTGCTCCAGCCAGACATCTGATTCGGGAAGATGTTTCCGCACAAATACGACGAGCACCGCCGGCAAAACGGATACAAAGAAACACATTCTCCAACCGACAGCCGGTTCTAAAAATCCCCCGACAATCGATGCAAAGATAATTCCTATCGGCGCGCCGGTTTGCATGATGGCACTATAGCGCCCGCGGACCTTCGGAGGAAATGTTTCACCAATAAAAGTTTGCCCGGTAGCCCATTCACCGCCAACGCCGAGTCCGGTGATGATCCGAAACACAAGAAGTGCTTCAACGTTCGAAGCAAATCCGCTCAGAAACGTACCAACACTATATGTAAGAATGGTCCACTGAAGAACGCTCTTCCTTCCAAACTTGTCGGAGAGAAATCCGAAGATGATTCCACCAAGCGCGGTGGCCGCAAGAGACGATCCGAGAATTAGAGAAAGTGAAACGCTGGAGAGCGACAATTCTTTTCCAATCGGGATCAGGAGGAACGTGAACAGAATGAGGTCGTAGAAATCGAATACCCAGCCAGCCCAACTGAGTGTTAAAATGCGAAAATGACTTCTGGTCGGAGATTCGGATTCGTTAAGAAATTTCATGTCATTTCTTCGAATTTCCGTCAGGTCTGATTGGACTGTTCTTCAGCCGATCTATTTCGCGCAAGTTCAAATATGTCTTTGTTCTCCAGGATTCTCTTTGAATAACCTACCATGGATGCGTTTATCATCGCGGCGCCAAGATCTTCCAATGTGCAGACGTACCTCGGGATTAACGCTTTCCAAAGGGGGTACAGAGCTCCTAGCATTGCCGAGAAAGCGTAAGCGTTTTTCAGACCTTTAATAGGCCTGATTAATCCGGGCCTGAACATGTATGCCGCCTTGAATGGAAGCTTCATCAGATCGTTTTCGGTTTTTCCCTTCACTCGCGCCCACATGAGACGGCCCTTCTCCGTGCTGTCCGTTCCCGTTCCCGACACATAGCAGAACGTCATCTCCGGATTAAGGTGGGACAATGTTCTTGCTGCGGCCATCGTCAGATCATAGGTAGTGCGAGTGTATTCCTTTTCTTTCATTCCTACGGATGAAACTCCAAGACAGAAAAAGCAGGCATCATATCCTTTCAGACTTTCCCGGATTAACGTGTAATCGAAGAAGTCGTCGTGAACAATTTCTCTTAACTTGTCGTGTTTCACACCACAAGGTCTTCTGCCAATGACCAAGACCGATTCGACCTCCTGCTGTTTGAGGCTTTCGTGGAGAACCCCTTCTCCAACCATCCCGGTAGCTCCAAAAATTACGACTTTGATTTTCATATTGTTCCACTATATGTTGCAGTACTGGTTAATGATGCGGCACTACGGCAAATCAAAACAAAGATGGCGGTATCTGACTCTAAAACATCGGATGACTGTTTGCGGCTTTCTCTGGAACGGCCTGACCAACGTCCCAGTGTTCCACTATCTTTCCGTTCTCTATTCTGAAAATGTCGATTACCGATATGGTCTTGGAAGCCTCGTGGCTTCTCGTGTGTATAAAAACCAAATTTCCATCCGCACCGATATGCTGGATGTCAATTGTTTCCTTTGGCGCACCTTTGAACCATTGCTTGCAAGCGTCGATCAAAGCCTGCTTGCCATCGGCAACATAGGGATTGTGCTGTATATATACGTCACCGACATGTTCGTCGATCGCATTTATATTTTTATCGCCGAACAATTCTTGGTAGAAATTAGCGACCATCTTCTTGTTTTTTTCCAACACGAGTCTTTCTTTTTCGCAGTCGGACGTTCCCTGTGCCAGTATTTGTTTGTTTCCCAGGCCAAACATCACGATCAATGCTAAGCCTGTCAAAGCGATTTTCATTTTGTCCTCCTCCTTTTCCAGAGTTGTTAACCGGTTCTCCTCAGGTTCATGTTACTCCCGTTCCTCTAGAAAAAGTAAATCGTCATCCGTTAATTTTCAAGTTTTAGCTGAAAAACGTAACAATTATTTGATTTTCAAGTCTCGCTTTCATAATTTATCAAGTGCACGGCAGAACTAGTGGTTGGGATAGAAGTTTTTTCGGTTTTGCACGCCCACTGTCTTTAGACGAGTCACAATCTCCAGATATTTACCTCAAAACAAAGATCGCATTCTCCCTCGTCAGCCTATTTCTCACAGTCACTTACGCCGCGCTTCTTGCCTTCACAAATTTCCGGTCTGCCTTCATAAATATATCTTCAAATACTCAGAATATTTATTTGCGGTTCCTTCTGTTCGCTTTTGCGATCGAGATATTCTTTTCGGTTGTGAAATTCCCGTACGATTGCTACGCCGACTTCATCACCGAACATCGATTCAAACTTTCTACGCAGACCTTTCCAAAATGGCTTTTCAGAAAACTGAAAGGTGCACTCGTCGGAAGCGTTTTCGGGGTTGTTTTACTCCTCGCTTTTTACGTCCTCCTGATTAATTTTCCGCATATGTGGTGGCTCCTTTTTGCAGCGTTCTTTTTTCTTTTTCAGATTTTCGTGGCGCAAATATTTCCCACATTAATACTTCCCCTTTTTTATTCGCTGAAGCCACTTGCGAATGAATCATTGTATGACAGGCTGAATCGGCTCGTTGAAAAGTTTGGTTACAAGATGAGCGGTGTGTTTTCGTTCGATCTGAGCCGCGAGACGAGGAAGGCGAATGCTGCGCTTACTGGACTTGGGAGGTCAAGAAAAATTATCATCAGCGACACACTTCTCGCAAATTTTGCCAACGATGAAATCGAAGTAGTCCTCGCGCACGAGCTGGGTCACCTTGTAAAGCACCACATGATGAAAGGGATGATCGTGAGTGCGGTGGTTAGCCTCATCGGGTTTTATATCATGGCACAGACCTATTCAGCTTATGCTGCAATGCTCAACATTCCAGTTTATGATCTCAGGGCGCTCCCCTTTCTCGCCCTCGTGGCGACAATCTTCGGGATAATAGCAATGCCGCTGGGAAATTTCTATTCACGGAGAATCGAACATGAAGCAGACTCTTTTGCTCTTAATACCACCGGGATGCGAAAAGAATTTGCAGAGTCAATGAGAAAACTCGGTAAACTGAATCTTACTCCGGAGAATCCGCCGGCCTGGATTGAAAAGGTCTTCCTCAGTCACCCTTCGATCGGCGCCAGAATAAAGGCGGCCCTCCCTGATGGACTTGATGAGGCGCCACAATGAGATTTATTTGCGGTGCATTCGCCGATCGATGTCTCGCAATATCGGGACAGACGTAGTATCATCCAATTAATGAAAAGAGTTCATGAAATCATTGAAAGAAATTATAAGAGCTATCAACCATCGGCAGTCAGCTATACCGAGCGAATCGACAAGAGCCGAATGCTGGTTGCTAAAGGCTGACCACTAAAGGAGACAAACATGGCAGTAACAATAAAGGACGTAGAGCACATCGCCAAGCTCGCGAAGTTGGAATTCAGCGAAGATGAGAAGGCAAAATTCACAGAGCAGTTTAACGAAATTCTCACACTCATGGAGAAACTGAATGAACTCGACACTTCAGAGGTCGAACCATTGTCCCATGTTATTGAATTGCAAAACGTTTTCCGTGAAGACGCGGTGAAGCCTTCGATATCGACTGAAGAAGCCCTGGAGAATGCTCCGGCAAAGACAGACAAGTTTTTTAAGGTTCCGAAAGTGATTGGATGACAATTTATGACCAAGAACTTGAAAATCATCGCCATTATTCCTTCTCGTTACGGTTCTACACGGTTTCCGGGAAAGCCGCTCGCACTAATTTCCGGAACGCCGATGATCCAGCATGTTTACGAGCGAGTCAGTTCAGTCAAACGAGTCGATGAGGTTTTTGTCGCCACCGACGATAAGAGGATCGCCGAATCGGTGAACAATTTCGGAGGAAAGTTTGTGATGACGCCATCGACGCTTAAAAGCGGAACAGATCGGTGCGCGGCGGCCGCCAGAAAAATCAAAGCTGACATCGTCGTAAATGTGCAGGGAGACGAGCCCGTCATTTCGCCGGCGACCATCGATGCTGCGATCTCCACTTTGCTCAAGTCGCGCGAAAGCACCATGTCCACTGCCGCCGTGCCAATCCATGACCATGATACCCTTTTTTCACATGACGTTGTCAAAGTCGTGATAGACAAAAACAGAGACGCCCTGTATTTCACTAGAAACGCAATCCCGTTTTTGCGAGGCGTTCATCAGCAGGATTACCTCAAGCAATTCCGGTTTCTCAAGCACCTAGGAATTTATATTTATAAGAGTAGCTTTCTGCAAAAGTTGACCAAGCTCAAAGAAACACCGCTTGAGGCGGCCGAGAAGCTGGAACAGCTGCGCGTTCTCGAGAACGGTTACAGGATAAAAGTTGCAGTCGTGGAAGAAGATACAATTTCGGTCGACGTTCCATCCGACGTAATTGCAGTAGAAGATTTCTTATCAAATCAACTTCAAGTCGAATATCCCGCCAGCGGGAAGAACAAGGGGAATCAAATTGGCTAAACGCAATATAAAATATATTTTTGTGACGGGAGGTGTCGTTTCGTCTCTCGGAAAAGGAATCGCCGCCGCCTCACTCGGCTTGCTTCTTAAATCCAGAGGACTCAGCGTCGCAATGCAAAAGTTCGATCCGTACATAAACGTCGATGCTGGTACAATGAATCCGTTCCAGCATGGCGAGGTCTACGTCACCGATGACGGCGCGGAGACTGACCTGGACCTTGGACATTATGAACGCTTTTTAGACGTAACCACGACTCGGGCAAGCAACACGACGACCGGGCAAATATATTACGAGGTGATCTCTAAAGAGAGACGCGGAGATTATTTGGGAGCCTGCGTGCAGGTTGTTCCGCATGTGACTGACGAGATCGCGAGGCGTTTTTCTGCACCGTACGAAAACGGTAACTTCGATGTGGTAATTACAGAAATCGGAGGAACCGTCGGCGACATCGAAGGTCTTCCATTTCTCGAAGCGATGAGGCAGTTTATGCTGAGGGTGGGAAAACGAAATGCAATCAACATTCACGTCACCCTTGTTCCCTACATTGAGGCCGCGGGTGAAATAAAAACAAAACCGACACAGCACAGCGTGAAGAATTTGCTTGAGATCGGGGTACAACCTGAAATTCTGATTTGCAGAACGCCGATGAGAATCACGCGTGAGGTGAAAGAAAAAATTGCAATGTTCACTAACATCGACGCCGACTCGGTCATCGAAGGAAGAGACGTCGAGACAATCTATGAGATGCCGCTCATTTTTAGGAAACAACATCTCGATCAAATAGTCCTCGACAAACTGAACCTGCAGGCGAAGGAACCCATCTTGTCCGATTGGGAAAAGTTGGTGGAGCGTGTAAAGAATCCGAAGTACAGTGTAAAAATCGGGATTTGCGGAAAATACACCGAGCTCCTCGATTCATACAAAAGCATACGCGAAGCATTCATCCACGCCGGCGCCGAAAACGATGCCAAAGTAGAACTCAAATGGATTGCCGCTGAAGATATCGAGAGAGATGGCACGGATTCTCATCTTTCAGAAATCGACGGTCTTCTAGTTCCGGGAGGATTCGGCGAACGCGGAATCGAAGGAATGATCCACGCAATAAAATATGCTCGAGAGAAAAAACTTCCATATTTTGGAATTTGCCTTGGGATGCAGACGGCCATCATCGAATTTGCACGCAACGTTGTCGGATGGAAAGATGCAAACTCATCTGAATTCAAAAAGACGGCTCACAACGTCATCGACATCATGCCCGGCCAGAAAACGGTGAAAGAAAAAGGCGGCACGATGCGGTTAGGCGCATATATTTGCATGCTGCAAAAAGGATCGAAGGCTTATCAGGCTTATGGAACAGAAGTGATAAGTGAAAGACATCGACACCGTTTCGAAGTGAATAACAAGTTCAGAAAAAAAATCGCAGATGCCGGAATGAAGTTCAGCGGAATCTCGCCGGACGGCGAACTCGTCGAAATGTCGGAGCTGCCTGACCATCCGTGGTTCGTGGGCTGCCAGTTTCATCCTGAATTGAAGTCGCGCGCCACAAAAGCGCATCCACTGTTCAGGGAATTTGTCAGAGCTGCGCTTGGCGGAAAAATGAAAGACTGATTCTGCCGCGATCTCGATGATCGACCGTTGAGGTTTGGTAGACTAATAAACTTTTCGAATTCAATCCTTTGCCGTTGTCTTTTTTCCACCGATTAAGAGTGCCACGCGCTCCCTTTCAACTTTCACGCTTGTTTATTAATATTTAAAAACCAACTAGATACAGAGAAAACGCGGTAAGTGTAATTTTTTCGCTAATTCTTTCTTTTATTAATAAAATGAACATTATGGGAGGTTTATAAATTGAAATTCTTCATAGACACAGCGAATCTTGACGAAATAAGAGAAGCGGCAGAACTTGGTGTACTCGACGGAGTTACTACAAATCCGAGTTTGGTTGCAAAAGAAAAATACGACATCACCTTTAAAGAACTTATAAAAGAAATTTGCAAGATCGTTCCCGGTCCTGTGAGCGCAGAAGTTGTCTCGACCGATGTTGAAGGAATGATGAACGAAGCTCACGATCTCGCGAAGATCGCAGACAACGTAGTCGTAAAAATTCCGTTGATAAAAGACGGCCTCAAAGCGGTGAAGCGCCTCAAGGCAGAGAAGATAAAGACAAATGTTACGCTTTGTTTCTCGCCAAACCAGGCTCTTCTTGCGGCAAAGGCAGGAGCATCTTTTATCAGCCCGTTCATCGGAAGGCTCGATGATATCAGCCAGGAAGGAATGGAACTCATCGAGCAGATCGTCACGATTTACAAGAACTACGCGTTCAAAACGGAAGTGCTTGTCGCGAGCGTAAGACATCCCGTGCACGTAGTGCAAGCTGCGTTGTTAGGAGCAGACATCGTTACCATGCCATTCAAAGTCATCGACCAGCTCATTAAACATCCTCTGACTGACATTGGACTCCAAAAGTTTTTGGCAGATTGGAAAAAAGTCGGTGCCCCTCAGAAGGTCGCCGCGGAGAAATGAAAAAAACGCCCTTCAACGAAATTCATAAGAAGTTAGGCGCAAAGATGGTGGAGTTTGCCGGATTCGAAATGCCGGTGCAATATTCAAGCATCGTCCACGAGCATAAATGTGTAAGATCAAGTGTGGGTGTTTTTGACGTTTCCCACATGGGAGAATTCTTCGTCCACGGAAAAGACGGCGAAAAATTTCTGCAACGTAACACGCTGAACGATGTGACAAAGCTGACTCCAGGCAAAGCACAATACAGCGCGCTCGTAAACGAGAACGGTTTGCTGCTCGATGATTTGATCGTTTATCGGATGAGCAATCATGAATATACGCACATGATAGTTGCGAACGCTTCGAACATCGAGAAAGATTTCAAGACGTTTTCTTCTCGATTATCGGGAGATGTGAAGCTTGAGGATGCAAGCGATCGGACTGGACTTTTGTCCGTGCAGGGACCAAATTCGATCAAGACATTGCAGAAATTGACCGATACAGATTTGGCGTCGATCGAATATTACCACTTTGTTGAAGGCAAGATGGCCGGGATTGACACGATAATTTCTCGCACAGGTTATACGGGCGAAATTGGATTCGAGATTTTCTTCACCGTAAATGAAAATAACTATGAAAGACTGTGGAACACGATTTTCGATGCAGGAAAAGAATTCGCAATCATGCCGATTGGTCTGGGAGCGAGAGATACGCTGCGGCTTGAAATGGGCTACTGTCTTTACGGAAACGATATTGATGAGACTACAAATCCAATCGAAGCCGGATTAGGCTGGATAACAAAGATAGATAAGGGCGATTTCGTAGGGAAAGATTCAATCATAAAAGCAAAGCAGAATATTACTCGCAAGCTCGTGGGGTTTAAGATGGACGAGAGCGCGATACCACGTCACGGCTACGAGATTTTTGCGGAGAACGGGAAAACAGGCGGTGTCACAAGCGGAACTTTCTCGCCATCGCTGGAAGTCGGAATCGGCATGGGATATGTCGAAACTCCGAAAGCAGCGGAGAACAGTCAAATATTCATCGATGTTCGAGGAAAGAAAATACACGCGCACGTCGTCAAGCCTCCTTTTGTCGAAAAGAAAAATTGAGGGATAGATGAGAATTGAGGTTTTCTTTTCACCCGCAAGTGTGGATGAGCTCGGTATGCGCGGCAGAAATGTCGTCGTCATCGACGTACTCCGAGCTTCTACGACCATTTGTACCGCGCTCAGGAACGGGGCACGGGAAGTAATACCCACTCCGGATATAGAGAACGCGACGAAGATTTCCGCCAACTTGAAAGGCGGGTCACGTCTCCTCGGCGGAGAACGCCAGGGAAAAAAGATCGATGGCTTTGACCTTGGCAATTCCCCTTTGGAATACACGCCTGAAAAAGTCGGCGGCAAGACGATCGTCTTTTCCACGACGAACGGTGCCGGAGCGATTTACAAATGTCGGTACGCCTCCATGGCGATAGTCGGTTCCTTCGTGAACATATCTGCAATAGTTCAGACAATCACAGATATTGGCGGGACGTGGACAATACTCTGTTCGGGAAACCAGGGTGCGTTTTCAATCGAAGATGCGACATGCGCCGGAACTATTGTTTCGAAAGTCAATGCCGTTACCAAAGTTGAGACAGACGATGCCGGGTTGACATCGGTCATCCTGTACAACAAATTCAAGAAGAGCATTCTTGGAATGATGAAACAATCCGAACATGGAAAGTATCTGATATTGATCGGTTTTGAAGAGGACTTAAGATTCTGCGCCGAGACTGACAGCGTTCCTGTAATACCGATTGTTGATGGAACGGGAATCAAACTCAAGCAGAACAAATTGGTTGTGAATGGCTGAAGTAAAAGAAAAGCCGGAGAAAAACGGAAAGCTCCCCGCAAGGAACATCGAGTCCGGAAAGGTCGTATCAGGACGTGACAGAAAACCTAAGAAATCGCTCAGGGCTGAAGTTATTAATTTCTCGCTGATCATAATTTCGATTCTTATCAGCCTGAGCATCGTTTCATATTCGCCGGCGGACGATGCAAACTCGGAGATCGGCTTCTTCGACATGTTCAAGCTGTTCCTCGGTGACGAAGCGCTGCGTGCCAAAGCCGACACGATTCACAACTGGCTCGGAATCTTCGGAGCGTATATCGCAAACTTCTTCGTCAATTCGACGCTTGGATACTTTTCGATTGCCTTCCCTGCTATTCTTCTCGTCTTCAGCTGGACTGCGCTTCAGAAAAAAGATTTCGTAAAAGCCGCCCGTGCCAGCACGATGGTGCTGATCTACGGAATCGTCTTTGCCACATTTTTGGGATTTCTCGGCCATAACTTTGGGACCGACATAAATGCTGCCAACCAATTCGGAAAAGAATGGACCGGAATCATCGGTGAATTTTCCGCGGTTGCTTTGATCCGCGCCTTCGGAGCAGTCGGAGGCGGCGCGGTAATTTTCCTCGTCCTCTTCGCGCTCGTCGTCTTCACTTTAAAAATCTCCCCGCAAGAGTTAATAAATGCTTTCGTTTGGTTCTTCTCATGGTTGTTCAAGTCGATTGCATCAGCGTTCGCTTCCCTTTTCTCAGTAACAAAACCAAAAGCAGGCGTTATCATCGCAAAGAGCGAGGAGAAGCGAGCTGCGCGTCAACAGCCTGAACCGGTCAAGATTGTTCGTGAGGAAGTCAAGCCTAAACGGGACGTGGGGCTAATAGAAGAAGCAAAGGAATTAGTCAAACGATCATTCTCCAAGGCTGAAGAAGCTGAAGAAGAAGTTTCAGAAGAACCGCCTGAAGAAAGTCCGGAGAAGTTACTGATCACGAGAAAGGCGATTCCAGCCGTGCCGCTCGCTGAACGAGAACCTAGCGATTCCATAAGTGAAAATGAGGACGAAGAAATTGAATACACTCCACCTCCGCTAGACTTGCTTGATGTTCCGATTCAGGTCGACAAGATTTCCGATGACGAGCTTCGTGCGAACGCTGAGCTTCTTCGTTCCAAGCTGCAAGTGTTCGATATTGAAATCGAAAATGTAAGCGTTATTCCAGGACCGGTCGTGACTCTATATGAGCTGGTTCCGGCAAGCGGCGTAAAGATCAGCCGCATCACGAGCCTTGCAGATGATCTGGCGCTTGCACTTCAGGCGCGCGGAATTAGAATTATCGCACCCATTCCCGGCAAGGGAGCGGTCGGCGTTGAAATTCCAAATCACAAGCCACAGTTGGTTAACTTTCGCAGTGTCGTCTCGTCCGCAAAATTTCAGGATTTACGATTCAATCTTCCAATCGCAATGGGAAAAACTATTACCGGAGAAATTTTCGTCGATGATCTGTCAAAGATGCCGCATCTTTTGATCGCGGGTGCAACTGGATCGGGTAAAAGCGTCGGCATTAATACGATCATGATGAGCATGATCTACAAGCTACATCCGAACGAAATAAAATTTGTCATAATCGACCCGAAGAAGATTGAGCTCTCACTTTACAAAAAGTTGAATAAACATTTCCTTGCCGTCTCCCCGGATGTTGACGAAGAGATCATAACCGATGCCAACAATGCAGTTCTTGTACTGAAATCCGTGGAATCTGAAATGGACGAACGGTACACTCTTCTCGCGAAAGCGGGAGTGAGAAACATCCAGGATTACAATCGGAAACTCGCTGACGGAAAACTGAAAGATGCCGAAGAAGTGAAGTTCATCAAACTTCCCTACATAGTGATCTTTATCGACGAGCTCGCAGATCTGATGCTGACCGCGGCGCATGAAGTAGAGGATCCGATCACCCGACTTGCTCAACTCGCTCGCGCGGTTGGAATCCATCTTGTCCTTGCAACGCAGCGTCCTTCTGTCGATGTCATAACCGGACTCATCAAGGCAAACTTCCCGGCAAGGATTGCGTATCAGGTTGCATCAAGAATCGACTCACGCACGATTCTCGATCAGAATGGTGCTGAGCAGCTTCTCGGCAACGGCGATATGCTGTATTTGGCCGCGGGAAGTTCTAAACCCGAACGGATGCAGAATTCATTCATCTCGACCGAAGAAATTGAAAGAGTTGTCGATTTCATCTCAGCACAGAAGGGTTATTCCAGACCGTACCAGCTTCCATCTGTTCTCATGAAGAAAGGAAATGGTGGTGCACTGGCTGGAGAGTTCGACGAAATGTTCGAAGAGGCGGCACGACTCGTTGTGAGACACCAGCAGGCGTCGACATCTTTCCTGCAGCGGAGATTGAAATTAGGTTACGGCAGGGCGGCGCGCGTAATTGACGAACTCGAATCTGCCGGCATCGTCGGACCTTTTGAAGGAAGCAAAGGACGGGAAGTGCTGCTGGAAAGCGAAGCGGAACTTGATGCAAGGCTGACGGAATTAGGAATGTGATGGAAACACGAGGGGAGAAAATTGGAAGCAAGAAACAAGACGTCAGACGCAAGATGGATGTCTGGTTTCTTGCCTGTTGCCTCTTGCTTCTTGCATCTTTCCCAGCATTTGCTGGTGACACTCCGACCGCTTCTGAAATCGTCAAGAATATCCAGGAGAATTATAATCAGACTCACGACGCGATAATCGTTTTCACGCAAACAGTTGTCCTGCCGCTTTCTAAAATATCGAAGACGATAGAAGGAACTCTTTATCTGAAAAAGGGAAACAGATATAGGATCGAGACAGAAGACAAAACGATCGTGACCGACGGAAAGACTTCGTGGATATATTTGCCTGAGTCTAAACAAATTGTGGTCGATAATTTTCGTGAGGACAAAAACACGATCTCGCCTGATAAATTTCTCTTGAACGTTCCATCGGATTACTACATCGTCTTGATCTCGTCAACGTTCAGCGACATGGACACGACATATATTCTACGACTCACTCCTAAAAGCGACAACTCGTTTATCCGTTCGATAAAATTAATCGTGAGCGGCAGTTGGACGGTTCGCAGCGCGGAGATATCCGACATGAACGACACCCAGTACATTTACACCGTGAAGGAATTGAAAATCAATTCGGGTCTCTCCGACTCCCGGTTTGAATTTAACCCGCCAAAAGGTGCACAGGTCGTCGACATGCGCCAGCATTGAAGAATTGGTTTTTGCGTAGTTTTAGTTCTAAATTAGATCGGTGAGCCAAGAAACCCTTTTTAGAGTTACTCCTGACAAAGAAATCGGAATTCTTCCGAAGTCGAGTTACGAGAACAATAAACTTCTAGAAAGTGACCGGGCGATCCACGATTGGTATCGTTTCGTTCTCGCTTTCC
Source organism: uncultured Bacteroidota bacterium (assembly GCA_963703215.1). GTDB lineage: Bacteria > Bacteroidota > Ignavibacteria > Kryptoniales > JAKASW01 > JAKASW01. The sequence goes on from OY969800.1 coordinate 1,076,891, forward strand.
CCCCACATCTCGTCAGGAATTATCTGGCAGAATTTGAAATAACCGGATCAAACCTTGTTCTCGATCCATTTTGTGGTACGGGCACGACTTTGGTGGAATGCAAAAAGTCAGGAATAGAAAGCATCGGAATAGAAGTCAATCCGATGGCCCAGTTTGCAAGTGCTGTCAAGGTAGATTGGAGCACGGACCCTGAAGGTTTAGTCCAGCATGCCGAAGGAATCTTAAAGCTCGCTCTTGACAAATTAAAGGGAGACGGTATTAGTGACGATTTTTCAGGGACGACAAAAAAGACCGACGGCTTCCTTTCTCTTGGAGAAGATGAAGAAAAAATCCTCCTGAAAAATTCCATCAGCCCCTTGCCTCTTCACAAAGTTTTGATGCTCCACGACACGATAAAAGAGTTAAATGGTGACAATTACACAAGCCATGAGTTGCTTGCGCTAGCCAAGACGTTGGTAGAAACCGCAAGCAATTTAAGATTCGGACCGGAAATTGGTCTGGGCCAGATTAAGACTAACGCTCCTGTTCTTACAAGTTGGATTGCCCGCGTAAAAGCAATGGCGGATGATATCAAAAGATTGTCAGATCAATCCGGTGTTCCTGCGAGAGCTATCGACGGAGATTCGAGGGATTTTGCCGAGAAGATCGGCAGCGGAACGGTTGACGCGGTGATTACTTCGCCGCCATATCCGAATGAAAAGGATTACACCAGAATAACCCGTTTGGAATCCGTTGTACTTGGTTTCATTCGAAACAAAATGCAATTGCGGAACCTTAAGAATTTGATGGTACGTTCAAACACACGAACCGTTTATAAATCGGACGATGATGATAAATGGGTCGAGCAAATGCCTGAAGTCCAACGAATTGCTGCAGAGATTGAGCACAGAAGAAAAATGTTGGGAAAAACTTCCGGGTTTGAGAGGCTTTATCATCGGGTCGTGAAATTATATTTTGGCGGAATGTCAAGACATCTTTCTGAAATGCGAGCCGTCTTGAAGCCGGGAGCAAAACTTGTTTATGTAGTCGGGGATCAGGCGTCATACCTTCGTGTAATGATAAAGACTGGAACAATTCTCGGCAGCATAGCAGAGTCCTTGGGTTACAAAGTGGTAAGGACAGATCTCTTCCGCACTCGAATGGCAACAGCGACGAAGGAACAGCTTCGTGAGGAAGCGTTGATTCTGAAATGGCAAGGATAAATTAATTACCGGGGAATCTTTGGAATGAAAAGCGGCAAGAAAAAGGACCAAAATCGTTATTCGAAAATTATCGAAAGGATATTTTTTGATCATTACAAGATGGGTGATACAAAGATTGACTTCACCAGAGAAGAAATTGAAACTTCTGCATCAGGACTTAAAATAAAATTGCCGAAAAATCTTGGGGATTTGGTTTACACCTTTCGTTATAGAGGCAGTCTTCCAGAAAAAGTAACTGCAAAGGCACCAAACGGGACACAATGGATCATAAGACCAGCGGGACGATCCAAATATAGATTTGAAGCAACGACAATCTCCGATATTGTGCCAACAAAACTCATGGCTGAGACGAAAGTCCCGGATGCAACCCCTGGAATCATATCCATGTATTCTCTCAGTGATGAACAAGCTCTTCTAGCAAAAGTGAGATACAACCGACTCATTGATATTTTCACATCTGTTACATGTTACTCTTTGCAGAACCATCTTAGAACCACCGCTCCTGAAATTGGTCAAGTCGAGACCGATGAAATTTACGTTGGAGTTGATAAAAGAGGAGCACATTATATCCTGCCGATTCAAGCAAAAGGGGAAAAGGACAAGTTGAATATTGTCCAGATCGAGCAAGACGTTGAAGTATGTAAATCGAAATTCCCAACATTGATTTGCAAACCGATCGGGGCTTTATTCTTGGAGGAAAACCTTATAGCACTTTTCGAGTTTGTCGAATCCGAAAATGAGATCTCGATAGTCGCCGAGAAACACTATCGGCTTGTGCCTCCGGAAGAGATTACCGATTCCGATTTAAGGACATATTCACAAACGCAGAATTAGAATTCTTATTGAAACCACATAAACGGATTCTGCGGGCGCTTGTCAGCTTGCTTATTGCGGCACTATTCGTCATTCTTGCTTTCAGGGGAATCTCGTTCGATTCGCTTTTACATGATGCCCTTCGTGCTAACTTTTTCATTCTGATCGCGGCCACCATCGTGGCTTTGTTCAGTCTTTTCCTACGCTCGCTGAGATGGGGCGTGATCCTACAGGAAATCAAACCCAAAATCTCCACCGTCGACACCTACGGAAGCTTAATGGTTGGGTACATGTTCAACAATTTTGTGCCGCGGCTCGGCGAAATCGTTCGTGCGTATACGACTGGCAAAATTGAGGAAACAAAAGTAAGTGCAGTTTTTGGGACGATAGTCATCGAGAGACTGTTTGATATGCTTTCCGCCGGTATACTTGCCGGGATAGCACTCGCAACATACGGCGAAAAAATCATTAGGACATTTCCGTATCTTCACTCCACAGGAATAATCTTAATTGTGTTCTCCGCCGCAACCGGCGTCGTGTTCTATATTGCTGCAACCGTGAAAGCGGCAAACAGATTACTCATGAGGTTCATCGGGTCCGTTACGCCAAAGAGATTTTCGCAAAAAGTAGAAGGGATCGTAAATTCGTTTCTCTCGTCGTTTTCCATGCTTCATTCGCCAAGACGGCTGCTGATGGTTACGCTTTACACGACGCTGATTTGGGTCGTTTATTTTTTCCAGATCTACATCCCATTTTTTGCCTTCGGTTCAACTTCGCTCCTTACACTTTACGATGCTTTCGTTCTCGGCATGGTGGCCACAGTATCATGGCTGATACCGAGTCCTGGTGCACTTGGTGTTTATCATCTCTTCGTTTCCCAGGCGCTCACCAGACTTTTTGGAGTTGTCCAGGATGAAGCGCTCGCTTATGCAACACTCACGCATCTCTTCGGTTATATTGCAATTGCTGTCATTGGAGCAGTCTTCGCGTTTGCTTTCACACGGCGGCTGAAAATCCGATCAGTTGGAAAGTTGCTCAAGCCGGGAGAGGAAATGAGATGATCGAGAATGTTCTCCGCGTTGTTTCGGAGAATCACCGGCTTTCGCAAATCCCTCAAGAAGCATCTGGAAGAAGTTGGCGCAGTTTAAACTTTAGTTTAGAAATTCTTAACAAAAGCTTCACACTCACTTGCTTGATACTTCATATGCAATAACCAATTTATGCCTATCAATATTGGAAGGCTTTATTTTTTTCGAATCATAAGCACAAAATTTGCCGCCAAGAATTCCATGATGAAGTTCACTTGACATTTGAGATTGAACTTCCCAAATTATTGATGAAATTTTCATAAAACTAATTTCACGGGTTTGTTTGTGATGCCACCCACTACAAGTGAGGGACAAATCATTTCAACACGGATATATCTCTGCCGCAGACATTCCCTATCATTTATTCATCCAACAAAACAAAAAGATTAGGAGGAACCAATGCGAATTGTTCTGAGCTTACTATGCGCGGCACTTCTCACATCGAGTGTTTTTGCGCAAGAAGCGGCCCGTAGATTTCAATCTCCGGATGTTGTGATTGACACGATTAACGTTGTACCTATTGCGACCGCGAGGAAAGACAGCAGCAATCTTAGAGCTTGGTATCTGAACGATACTCTCAAGCTTGCAGGAGTAATTACAACTACCAACTTGCAAACAGGCAAAACGGCTTATTGTATCCAGGATACCAGCGCCGGAATATATCTTTTTTATAACAGTGCAACGAGGCATCTTTCAATAGGCGATTCGGTCTCCGTAATAGGTCAGATACAACAGTACCATGGTCTGACCGAGATCGTACCCGGGGATACGAATCATATCGTACTTATTAAGAGCAATGCTGCTGTTCCGAAGCCGATTCATCTTACGTTCGGTCAGTTTAACACCATGGCCGAGCAATATGAGAGCATGCTAGTGGAGGTAGACACACTCTACAGGTCGTTCGGATACTGGCCGGCGGCAACCAAGGGTGCAAGCATTTACCTGAGCGACTCATTAAAATATTTTGGCACGGATTCAATTCAACAAAATGTACTTTTACCGTCTCAACGGTACCCGTCATCCGATTCGATCCAGATGTATCTTACTAGCGCCACTAACATTCCAGGATCGGCGGATTCATTGATAGGTTATCCAATCAATTTGATTGGTGTCGTGAGCCAGTATACTTCAAGCACCACTGTTTATAACAATGGATATGAATTAGAACCGCGCTATTCAGCCGACATCCAGAGCACTCATCTGGTACCATTGTTGACAATTGCTCAGGCAAGAGTAGAGAGCAACTGGGTCCCGGTTTATTCGACAAATGGCGACACGATCTCAATTACCGGCGTCGTCACATCCGTCAACCTCGGTGCCGCGTCGAGTTATTCCTCGTATTTCATTCAGGATTCAACCGCTGGCGTCGATGTTTATTGTCCGACTCTCTTGAATTATAAGATTGGCGATTCAGTTTTTGTCATCGGAACTGTCGATCAGTACAATGGGCTTGAAGAAGTCGAGCCGCTGCCGGTCGGTGTTGGAGATTCACTGCACTTCGGACTCTTGAAGCACGGTGCCGCTCTTCCTCAGCCAAAGCATCTCACCGTATCAGGTTTTACAAATGCTCATAACGCAGAGATGTATGAAGGCCAGGTCATCGAATTAGATTCGCTTTACAAAACATCAGGAACATGGCCGGCATCAGGCTCGAGCGCAAGCATATACGTTTCGAGCCTCGGTGGCACCTCAACCGTTCAGCTATACATCAACAAGAATACAGATGTCCCTGGTACACCTGAACATCTGTACCCTGTCAATGTAGTCGGTGTGGTGAGCCAGTATGGCACAGACAGCACCGGCTATGAAGTCATTCCGATGGATACAACAGACATCTGGAGAACTCCTGGATTGACGCCGTTATATACGATTGCTCAAGCGAGAGTTGATGCCGATAGTAATGGCATTCCAGACCACAAGGTAACCGGCGACACCTTAATGATTATTGGAGTGATAACATCTCCGAATTTGAGCGCGTCCACAAGTGCCAATTACTTTGTGCAGGACGCGACTGCCGGCATTGATATCTTTAGAAGCGGTGCTTCGTTGAGTTGCTCTCCTGGAGATTCTGTATGGGTGGTGGGCAAGATCACGCAATTTGATGGATTGACGGAAATAACGCCTCTTGATTCAGCACATTTTGCTTTGCTGAAACACAATGCAGCATTGCCAAAGGCAAAACACATCACTCTTCATCAATTTGTGCTTGCCCCCGAAAGCTACGAGGGACTGCTTGTCGAAGTAGATAGTCTCAATAAGATTCACGGAACCTGGGCAGCGGGTGGGACTGATACTTTGACCAGCGTTACGCCGTCCACGGACACTGCGTTCGTGTATTTGAATTCCTACACCGATGTCGGTCACTCGATCGAGCCCACTTATCCGATAAACGTGGTCGGCGTTGCCAGCCAGCACTCATCGGGCTCCACCGTTTACACGGGTGGCTACGAAATCATCCCGCGTGACTCTACTGACCTCACGACGACCCTTCCAGGGACAACAACGCTTTACACGCTTGCTGGCGCCACAAATCGACGTGCAGACACTCTCGTCTTGAAATGGCACCCAGCCAGCTTTGCTAGCAAATATCTATTCCAATTGTCCGCGAGTCGTGGATTCTCGTCCTATTTTGTGAACGATTCAAACGTTACGGACACGACAAGGAAAGTCACTGCGCTAGCGAATTCTACGAAGTATTACTGGCACGTCGCAGCGCGCAACGCAGGAGGGTTCTCGGCATTTTCTCCAATAGATTCATTCACGACGATCATTGCCCCTCCCGCAGCACCGGTACTCGCTTCACCTGTTGGGACTACCGGCGAGCCACGACGAACAACGTTGAAGTGGAATCCGTCGGCTGCCGCTACAAAATATCATCTCCAGGTTGCAAGTGATAGCTCACCCGACAGCATCGGCGGGTTCAAGGCTGCAAACGTAGTGTTTGATACAACGCTTGCAGACACTGTCAAAAAATTATCAACTCCGCTGACTGCTACCACAAAGTATTATTGGCATGTTAGCGCGACGGACACCGGTGGGACAAGCGCTTACTCGACGACAGCGAACTTCACTACCGGGACCGGCATTGATGCTGTCAATGGATCCGACGGGATTCCAAAAGAGTTCGCACTTTTCCAGAACTATCCGAATCCGTTCAACCCATCGACAATGATTCGATATGACCTTCCGAAGAATGCGTATGTGAAAGTGACAATCTACGACATTCTTGGTCGGGTGGTGGTGAACTTAGTTGATGGTACCCAAACTGCAAGTCGATACACCGTTGAATGGAATCCGTCAGGCTTAAGCAGTGGCGTTTACTTCTGCAGAATTTCTGCCAAAAGCCAAGATGGATCAGACAACTTTACTTCCGTGAAGAAACTCCTTTACATGAAGTAACGGACTACACAAAGTCGAAAATAAAAACGGGAGGTATAATACCTCCCGTTTTTTGTTTGCACCGTTGCCGGGCAAGCTAGTCTTACTGATCCCTATTCTTGGAATCTTAAGCTTCTCTTATTTTAGCTGCCTTGCGGCATTTCCCTTCAGACACACTTGTATGTCGGAACTCGCACAATGCGGTGATCGCTTTTTCTTTATCGGGCTAATGAGCGGGAGAACACAAACCTTTCTGCCGCTTCATACGCACCGAACATCAACGCGCTATAAATCACTGCACTATAAATTGTATTACCGAAAAACGGGATAGCCATGACGTAGCACTCGACGAGTCCAGCAAACGTTCTGGGGTACAGCGAGTTGGGTACGATCCATACTCCGAAATTTGTCAACATGAAGAAAAGCACCGCACCAGCAAGAGAAAATCCGCCGATCTTCATGATGGATACTTTATTATTCATCGTTACTCCGAAAGCGACAATGAGCAAAAGACTTCCATACACGAACGCCATGGAGACCGGGCTATAAAAACCGACGATCAGATCGCTCATCAACATTGCCGCGAGAGGAACGAGAAAGGCGAACCTTTTCTGTAGATATGCTCCAGCAAAAAGTGCTATTGAAATCACTGGTGTGAAATTCGGCGCATGAGGGACAAGCCGCGAAAACGCAGCGAAGAGAATCAAGACAAGTGCAAATAATATGTTCATTGTTACCTCCAAATCATTTTGACTTAATAAAATCGATTTCGAAACTCTGTTTCCACAAAAGCTGAAATGTAAAATTCTCAATAAACTTAACAACCGCCTCATCGTCAATCAAGTTTACTTGTTCTGGTTAAACTGAAAACTCAGACCAAGTCGATAGGTTCTTCCGGGCATGGGATAGTTCGGTGCGACTTCATATTCACGGTTGAGAAGATCATCAATTGAAAGCTCCGGCAATATCTCGAAAGAGCTTGTGTTGATCCGCACGGAAGCCGAGACATAAGTTACCGCGTAAGGCGAAAGCCATTCGGTGTTGTCAGAGGTAATGAAACGTTCGCCGACATATCGAAGCGCCGCGGTGAAGTTGAAAATCCATGGTGTCACTTCCGCGGCAATCGAACTTTGCTGCTGCGGAATATAAATAAGCTGCTTCTCATAAGTTGCGGGATCGGACACGTCCGAGACATCCAGCGATTTTCCAAAGAAATAATTTCCATTCAATGTGAAGAAAGATTCGTATTTCAGATCGAAGGTCAATTCAATTCCATGGGAAGTAATCTCCTGGAAATTTTCCGGAAGCCAAATAAGCTCGGAAGGATCAGTAGGGCGCCATACAATACCGTCCCGCGTATCGATGTGATAATAATCCACACCAAGGTCAGCTAAAAAAGGTGTTTGATTTCCGATGAATTCCGTCACTGCGCCGAAATCGTAGTCCGTCGATTTCTCGGGTTTTAGATCCGGATTGCCCGATCCACTGTAATAAAGTTCATTAAATGTCGGAACACGATATGAAGTACCAACATTCGCTCGAAGGTGCAACGGAAGTGCAGCGACGGGCCTGATATTAATGCCAGCCTTTGGATTCAAGGAGCTTCCAAAGTCCGAGTAATCATCATATCGCAGGGCACCGAAAAGCCGGGTTTCAAAGTCTAAGTCCTTTCTTAAATCGTATTCCACGCTCGCAAAAACTCCGATCCGCTTTCTTTCTTGTACGCCCATCATGTTGTCGCTTTGACCCTGATCAAATTCTGCATCAATTCCGGTCGTACCGGAAAATTGTTCCTTCAAATAAGACAACTGCGCCGCGGGTTGAATCGAAAGCATCTTGTAAAAATCGTTAGCATATGAGTAGTCGGCAGTATCCGGATTAAAGTATTTGAGATATGAATAAATAAATCCGGCAGAAGCTGAGTAGCCGAAAACACCAAGGCCACCGGTATTTTTCAGGATAGCAATGGTGTTCCTGTCCGTTTCGCGTGCAGTTCCAACGAATGCAGAATCGGAAACCGCACCCGGCGTCCCACGATCTGCGGAGACGTTTTGAATAAATAAAGAAGTCATACCACCTGACGAAGGAAGCGCAATTTTAAGAGATTGCACGTCTTCAACATAGTCGGCTCCTATGAGTGTCATGGGAAAACTCTTTGTTCCATCGTTGAAAGAAAAATCGAAATTATTCACTCCGCGTTGACGCTCTATCGTCAGATCAACTCTCGCCGGACCGATTCCCTCACTCAATTCACCGCCCATCATTTGATTTCCGTACGATCCTCTACCTGCATCGATTCTTATCAGATTGTCGAAAGCAATCTTGCTCTCGAGATTAATGACGCCGCCGACTGCGTTTGCACCATACAGTGCCGACGATCCGCCTTGAGAAATTTCAATTGAGCTTATGTCATTTGTCGGCACGAGAACTAAGTCGAGGTCTCCATTTTGGACGTTATTCAAGCTAATGCCGTCCAACAAAAAAAGAGTTTGTTCGGAAACGTCCCGCGCAGAAGGACAGTTCCGAGTTGCGCCGGCCCGTGATCGTTCACGAAAATTCCGTTTATGAGTGAAAGCATGCTTTTTGTGTTGTCGAAGCCGTCATTATGCATTTCGCTGACGTCGATACGCGTCACATGAGATGGAGCATCGATGATGTTGATCGGCGTTCGCGTAGCGGTTATGACAACTTCTGGTTGTTGATAAACTTTCGCGGTGTCAAGCTGGTGAAAAGTGAAGTTGAATAATAGTAATAGAAACATGTTTTCTCCACCGGTAAGTCTTCCCGGAAAACAAAAAAGCCCGCTAGGAGGGCGGGCAAATAAAAAACTCATATTCCATAAATTTACGGAATTGAATTTAACCTCTCCCTCGAAGGTTGTTGATTCCAAAAAACTCTGGCAGGTCTCCTGGCTCACGGCGGTTATCTCTCTTGCCTTCCCATACCGACTTCTTAGGAACAGTGGCTTGAGAGTTTCACAATTGCCGAGTACAGTTGCGGGGCAGTTCCCGGTTTTTGCCGAACCTTTTCACATCCTGTAAGTTCAGCATCCCGAACGTCGTGTTCGGGAAACGGAATTCCCTTTTCATCCCGACTTGGATGTTTCGCGTCGGGAAACCAAAGCTTCACTTTTATTAAAGAACGTACAAGAAAGTTAAGAGGTAACTTTCTCCGAAGCAAGAAAAAAATATCGAGCAGACTTCAGAAATTTCTAAAATCTGGATTTTCTCGCACGATTTACTTCCTTGAATATCTTCCCATCAGTTGTGTCTGTGCCACGATATGCCCATCCATCGCTTTTAGAAGTTCCAGCTTCGTTGAGCCAGAGGGAAGCTTCAACATCGTGTCCAACGCATAGAGCTTAAAATAGTAGCGATGAGTTCCGCCCGGCGGACATGGACCATCATACCCAATGTCCCGCGAATCGTTCTTCCCTTGAACGGAACCATCGAGAAGTGAATCCTTAGTCGGCACGTTCTCCGGCAGCCCATTTGTTGCAGAAGGAATATTGAAGATTACCCAATGTACCCAAATTCCTGCCGGTGCGTCGGGATCGTCGGCAATCAGGGCAAGGCTCTTAGCTTGCCCGGGAACCGATTGCCACTTAAGTGGTGGGGAAAAATTCTGTCCGTCACACGCGTACCTCTGCGGAATCATTTCTCCCTCTTTGAACGCCGTGCTCGTGATCGCAAATGTCCCAGAGGCGGCCATGGTATCCTCCTTGTTTTTATTAGTGGTTTGACTTTGATTCCTTGCATCGCCGCAGCCAATCACAAGAAAAGTAATTAGAATCTGCAGAATACATTTCGACGTAGGCATATGGTATTGATCTACTATTTTCTCCGGAGATATTTCACACCATGACGATGAAGTTCACGAGAGTCTATTTTGCCAGGCAAATTGTGCAACTTACTCCTGCCTGTAATCCTTTAAAAAATCTTCTATTGCGTCAAAGGAACTCTCGAGCGTCTGCATCTCAGGAAGGAAGACGATCCTGAAATGGTCCGGCTCGAACCAGTTGAATCCTGTTCCCTGAACGACGAGAACATTTTTCTTTTTCAATAAATCGAGCACGAATTTTTCGTCATCATTGATGTTAAACCGTCTTGTGTCGATTCGGGGAAAAAAATAGAAAGCTCCTTCCGGCTTCGTGCAGAACAAGCCAGGAATTCTCTTGAGTCGATCATAACCAAAGTCGCGCTGCTTCTTCAGCCGTCCACCGTCGGCCGTATGACATTTGATCAAGTCATCATTGCCCAAAGCGACTGAAACCGCATACTGAGCCGGCACGTTGCTGCACAAGCGCATCGAAGCAAGCATATTGACACCCTCCAAATAACTTTCGGCTCCTGAAAGGTTGCCGCTAAAAGTCATCCAGCCAACTCTATATCCAGTGATCAGGTGAGATTTTGAAAGTCCATTCAATGTCACGCAAAGGACTTCATCGGTTATCGCTGCCATGGATGTATGCGACGCACCATCATACAAAATCCTATCGTAGATTTCGTCGCTGTAAATTATCAGACCATGTTGTACCGCCAACTCAAGGATATGGTTCAAGACATCTTTGGGATATACGGAGCCCGTTGGATTGTTCGGATTTATCACGACGATCCCTTTTGTCCGGCGCGAGACTTTTTTCTTTATGTCGGAGACATCTGGATACCAGTTGGAACTCTCATCACAGATATAATGAACCGGTTTTCCGCCAGCGAGAACGACTGCAGCGGTCCATAGTGGATAATCAGGCGCCGGAATAAGTATTTCATCGCCGTCATCCAAGAGTCCCTGCATCGCCATGACGATTAATTCACTGACTCCATTCCCGATGAATACATTTTCGATGTCAACTTTGCATATGCCTTTCTTTGCGGAATAGTTTACAACAGCTTCTCTCGCCTCGACGAGTCCTTTCGAGTCGATGTAACCCTCTGCTTTTGTAAGATTGTCCGCGATCTCAGCCACGACTTTGTCTGGAGCTTTGAATCCGAAAGGGGCTGGATTTCCAATGTTCAATTTCAAAATTCTTTGTCCTGAGTCTTCCATTCGTTTAGCCTCGTCGAGAACGGGACCGCGAATATCATAGCAGACATTATCGAGTTTTTTCGATTTCTTCAAAGTATTCATAATTTTTTTGTTTTCAAGATCGAATTAAAAGGATAAATAAACAAGAAGGGTGACAAGGATTTTAGGAGACAAGCTCCAAGTCAAAACAAAAAAGGGTTATCTAATTGATCACCCCCATCATTTGAAAGATATATTGGTCGATGATAAAACTATTTTGACTCCGTCTTGAACGTTACCGCTTCGTCGTTCTTGCCAAAGATTACTCCGAAATAGTAATCGCTCAACTCCCAGTAGTAGGTTGTGCGACCATCACTGAGCTCGTGGATGTTGTCTGTCTTTCCCATCTTGTCGATCACTTTGGATTTTGAATCTCCGATGTGGAACCCCTTGACGGCTCCGGTGTAGTCCTTCCAGAAGAGTGCCATCTCGATAATCTTATTCCTGACTTTGAAAGTGAATCCATCGTAATCAAGCATTACGCCATCGTCGTCGGAAGAATCGCCTCGGAGCGCGTAGATGTCGGTCGGCGTGCCATAAAGGGAAAATATCTTTGAAAAGCGCAGGCCGGTTAAACTCATGATGGATTCCGAATCGTTGGTGCCGGAAGACGGTTGAGCGTATGTGAAAGTGATCGCGGAAAAGACCACAAGCACAAGTGCTGCTGACAGAATTTGAGTTGACCTCTTAAACATAAAAATCTCCAAAATGTTTCAAGGCGGATTCTAAGAAGATTTTTCTGCGGAAATGAAACCTGGTTTGCTTGGTGGATTGGTACCCCGTAAGGATCGTTTATAAATCGTGCAAATCCAGTGCGTCAGCAAATTTGATTTTTCTTCTCTGCAGAGAGACGGAAGAACTTATGCTAAGAGGTTCTGACAGTCAATGCCTTTTTCTCAGCGTGATAGTTGAATATCGGAGCGCTGAAATTTTCCCCGCAATTTGCAACGCAAGGACTTGAGTCTTGCGAGAGTTATATTTAATAGAGGAGTTATGACCACACTGCGTACGATAAAGGAATCTTGCGTTGCGAACATTTAGGATTTCAGAAAGTGAGCATCCGATCGCTGCCATCGCGACTCCCGTCGGAATTGGAGGAATTGGCATAGTAAGGATTTCTGGATCAGGTGCTTGCGCGATTGCAGACAGAGTTTTCCTAGGAAAATCTAAGCTCGATAATGTTCCATCGCATACCGCTCATTTTGGAAAGATAGTCGGCCAAGCAGGAAATACTCTCGATGAGGTAATTGCCATAGTTTTTAGGAAACCCAACAGTTATACTTGCGAAGACGTTGTGGAGATAGACTGCCATGGGGGATACATCGTAACAGAGAAAGTTCTTCGACGATTGATAGATGCTGGTGCCCGCCTTGCTGAGCCCGGCGAATTTACAAAGCGCGCCTTTCTAAATGGAAGAATAGACCTGTCCCAAGCGGAGGCCATTGGGGACCTCATCAACTCTCAAAGCGAAGCGGCCTACCGAAGCTCAATAAGGCAACTGTCGGGGGAGTTGGCTCGAATGATCAAATCGGTCAGCGACGATTTGTTAAATCTGGCATCTCTCCTCGAGCTGGAATTAGATTTCTCAGAGGAAGATGTGGAATTCGCAAACCGCAAGACGCTGATGGAAAGGCTTGAGAACACAATTCACGTTGTAAGCGAGCTCTTGGAAAGCTACTCGGTTGGGAGGATCTATAAAGAAGGTGTCCGGGTAACCATTGCCCGGTAAACCAAATGTCGGGAAATCGAGTCTTCTGAACGCGCTTCTTCAGGAAAATCGCGCCATAGTAAGTGACATACCTGGAACAACAAGAGACACTATCTCGGAGAGTATATCAATAAACGGGGTGTTATTCCGGTTGACTGACACTGCAGGATTAAGAGAAACTTTAAATGAAATTGAAATTGAAGGAGTGAATAGAGCGCGGAAGGAAGCCGAGGTGTCTGATATAATCTTGTTGGTAGTGGATTGCAGCACCGAAGATTATAACAGCAGTTCTGCAATCTATAGAGAGCTTGAAGATATTTGCGCCCGAAAGAGCATCAAAATTGTTAAAGTGTTGAACAAAATTGATATCTACAAAGGCATAGCTCCGAGAGAAGAAAAGGAAGTGTTTTGTGTTTCAGCCCTTCGAAGAGAGGGAATTGCAACACTAAGGAATGGGTTATACAGAATAGCTCTTGGCAAACAATTCAACGAGGGCTCGGTTGTGGTGACAAACGCACGTCACCGTGATTCCCTTTCAAGGGCGAAAAGAAATCTTGACTTCGCCCTGGAGGCGTTGAAGTCTGGCAAGTCAAGTGATCTGGTGGCATTGGATCTTAGAGGTGGATTGAATGCACTTGGAGAGATAACAGGAGTAATCACGACAGACGACATAATAAACAACATATTTTCAAGGTTCTGCATCGGGAAATGACTGTTCCACGTGAAACAAGACCAAGATACTAGGTGTGATTTGAGAAGTTCAAAGTGGAGGAGACGTTGACTTCCTCTCCTTACAAGACCTTCTATTGAGAATCGAGATGAATGACACAAAATACGATGTGATTGTTGTTGGTGGCGGACATGCCGGAATTGAAGCTGCGTTAGCGGCGGCTCGCATGGGATGCTCGGTTCTGTTGATGACCATGGACGTCTCTGCGATTGGGAGAATGTCATGCAATCCCGCTGTCGGTGGAACGGCAAAAGGGAATTTGGTCAGAGAAATTGATGCTCTCGGCGGCGAGATGGCGAAGATTGCTGATGCCACTGGAATCCAATTTAGAATGTTGAACAAATCGAAGGGACCCGCGGTGTGGTCGCCACGCGCACAGAACGATAGGGACGCCTATTCCGCTGAGGCCCGAAAGCGCATAGATGCGCAAATAAATCTTCGCATTATGCAGGACATGGTGACAGCGGTTTATTCAAGTGGCAAAGAGATCTCAGGCGTCAAGACTTCCACTGGCCAAACTATTGCTTGCCAAACCCTGGTGATCTCTTCCGGTACATTCCTCAATGGTGTCCTGCATACTGGTCTCAGGAGTCGGATCGGGGGGAGGTTTGACGAACCTGCAGCCGTTGGCCTAACTGCTTCCCTTGAGAAGTTGGGCTTTGTCAGCGGCCGCCTTAAGACCGGGACTCCGCCACGGGCAAGCCGACAGAGTATTGATTTTGGCAAACTTGAGGAGCAACCTGGAGATGCTGATCCCGAACCGTTTTCTTTCCAAACAAAGGAAGTTACAAAAGACCAGATCAGTTGTTTTCTCACTTATACAAACCATCATACTCATGATGTTCTGAAGACCGGCTTCGACAGGTCACCAATGTTCACAGGATTGATAAAGGGAATCGGACCACGATATTGTCCATCAATTGAGGACAAAATTGTCAGATTCGCAGACAAAGAACGTCACCAAATATTCTTGGAGCCAGAAGGCAGGAACACCGACGTGGTTTACGTCAACGGCTTCTCAACGAGTCTTCCCGCCGATATTCAGTATGAGGCGATGAAAACCATTCCAGGTTTGGAAAACGTTGAGATGCTTCGACCAGGCTATGCGGTCGAATACGATTTTTTTCCACCGCACCAGGTGAAGCTGACACTCGAGACCCACCTCGTTAAAGGACTCTTCTTTGCCGGACAAATCAACGGAACATCTGGGTATGAAGAAGCCGCCGGACAAGGCATCGTGGCAGGAATAAATGCTGCATCGAAAGTCAAAGGGGGCGATGAATTCATCCTGAAACGTTCTGATGCATATATCGGAGTCATGATCGATGACCTTGTAAACAAGGGGACTGATGAACCATATCGGATGTTTACGTCGCGGGCTGAATATAGACTGATGCTCAGACAGGACAACGCTGATCGAAGACTCATGAAATATGGACATCAATTCGGTTTGATACCGGACGATGTCTATGGCTCGCTTCTACTCAAAGAAAAGTATATCCAAGTTCTTTCGGATTACGTCAAGGAGAAAAGTGTTCCACCATATGCCGTTAATTCTTATCTCGCGTCGATAGGCTCATCTCAACTGTTAGAGAATGAGAAACTAAGTCAACTCCTGAAACGGCAAGAAGTGAACCTGTCAGAAATTCTTCAACTTGAATTCTTCAGATCGGATTCTGTTCCATCCGAAGCGGCATCTCGGAAAGATGTGCTTAGACAAGTAGAGATTGAAACAAAATACGAAGGCTACATTGATAGGCAATTTCAAGAGATAGAAAGATTTGAGAAATTTGAAACGATAGAAATACCCGAGGACTTTGACTTAAGGAAGGTGAAGTCTTTGTCGCACGAAGCAACTGAGAAACTAATCAAAGCCAAACCTAGATCAATTGGACAAGCGAGTAGAATATCCGGAGTCTCGCCAGCAGATATTTCCATTTTGCTGGTGTATCTCCGGGGTTAAGCTTCCCGCAATCCCTTGCGTATTCTATTTTGAAGGTTTCACGTGAAACTGCGGGAAGTCATGGATTGAGAGACGAAAGAAAAGCCGTATGAAAATTCTTACATCGGGCAAATCACAACCTTGGAATTCCTAAAAGGATCGACCGAGATGCATGAGAAGATTTTGTTGTTCAACGAACTTACCGCACTGACCACCGAAGCCAGAAGTCCCAGGTCAATGGATATTGACACAAAAGATACAATTGAGATCTTGACCACGCTAAACAACGAGGACAAGAAAGTTGCTTTCGCCGTGGAGATGGAGTTGTCCCACATCGCGGCAGCCGTGGCGATCGTAGTCGACGCGCTCAAAAAGAATGGACGGCTCTTCTATATTGGCGCGGGCACAAGCGGTCGGATCGGTGTACAAGACGCCGCCGAATGCCCTCCGACCTTCGGCTCCGATCCCGAGACAATTCAGGGATTGATGGCAGGAGGAAAACCCGCCCTATTCAAGGCACAAGAAGGCATCGAGGACGATGAAGAAAATGGCGCCAACGATATCATGGCACATGGAATAAGTCCGGATGATGTTGTCTGCGGAATCGCTGCAAGTCGCCGAACGCCTTACGCAGTCGGGGCAATTAAGAAGGCCCGTCAACTTGGCGCCAAGACAATTTTCATCACCACCAATCCACGCTCTGATTTTGATCTTGAGGTAGACGTCTCAATCTGCCCAGAGGTTGGTCCAGAGATAATCATGGGGTCAACGAGAATGAAATCTGGGACGGCTCAAAAGATGATCTTGAACATGATTTCTACTGCCGTTATGATCCGACGCGGAAAGGTATATGGAAACATGATGGTCGATCTTCAGATGACAAACAAGAAATTAGAGGAGCGCTCAAAACGTACAATCATGACAATTACCGGTGTCAGCTATGAAAAAGCGGAACAAGTCTTGAAGAAGGCAGAGGGACATGTAAAGACTGCCGTGGTAATGATTCAAGCAAATCTCGGCGTCAAAGAGGCTCGCAAAAGACTTGAAAGTACACATGGATTTGTTCGACAAGCAATTGAAAAACAAGTTGGAAAAAAGAAACCACAATAGGCTGTCAGCAGAGCTGAAAGTACTCCAGACAGTTCAAAACACGGTTAGTTTGCTTCTTAACCACCAGCGGGGCTCCATTTCCCGCGATGGAATAAGCCTTCATTCAATTAGCCCGTCCTTTATGACATTCATCATCTCCATTCTCTCAAGTTACAATCCGACTTTGCTTGTTATTGATGATGCAGAGGTCAGCGAGAGAATTCAATCTGACATGGTTCTATTCACAGGAAGTTCTCCGGTTGAACTTTCAACTGAGGAGAAAATCAATCTTACCGGACTGTTCGAGTTCTATTCCGCAAAGAAGAATCTGTACATTACAAATTATAAAACCATTCTCGAAAACGTACCGGCTGCGGATACCCTCAATCATACTGCAGTTACGATCCTCACCAATTCAGAGATGGACCATGATGATGTTGTCGTCAAGATCTCGAAATACGGTTATCAACGCAAAGACTACGTTGAAGAAGTGGGCGATTTCGCAGTACGTGGAAGTATCATTGACGTCTTCCCAGAATCAACTGAAAATCCGATAAGAATCGATTTCTTTGGAGACAGGGTCGATTCCATCCGCATATTTGATTCCATCACCCAGCGCTCGGTAGAGACCATTGATGAGTTTACATTGCTCCCAACCAGGTTGGCGGACAAAAAGAAAGTTCCTTTCTTACAACAGATTCCAGAAGGCGCACGGATCATCTTCTACGAGCCATCCAATATCTCAAAAGACAGAGCGCTCAATTTCGACAACATAACTAAAGAGCTTGCTGGCAAAGCGGACCTAATTCACTGGAAAGTTCTAGAACGTAAACCGGAAGACACCGTTGTTAGCGCAATCCCACAACCACCATTCGGTGGCAAACTTCAATTGGCAGCGGAAAAAATTGCGGATCTCTTTTCCAACGGATATAAGATCGTGGTTGCATCGAGCACAAGACACCTTGAAGAAAATTTCCTGAACTTGCTCGACGAGTATGACGAGCTCAATGGCACGATGCTGAAACAAGAAGTTAAAGTCATCCAAGCTTCCCTTTCAAATGGATTTGTCTTGCCGGACGACAAATTTGCTCTTCTTACGGAACATGAAATATTCGGTAGGCGCTCTCCGCTCCTCTCCAGGAAAGAAAAAGCAAAGAAATTTGTCGGCCTTTTACGAAGAGATCTGAACTCCCTCAGAACTGGAGACTATGTCGTGCATGAAGATTACGGAATTGGAAAATTCCTCGGCATGGAAAAACTGAAGATCATTGACAGTGCTCAAGAGTGCGTGAAGATCCAATACGCCGAAACCGATGTGCTCTATGTGAATGTCGACTACGTCGGGAAATTGCAGCGATATGCGTCGGAAGATGGATTTAAACCAAAACTTTCCAAACTGGGCGGCGCCGACTGGCAACTGATGAAGACTCGCGCAAAGGGTAAGCTAAAAGATATCGCGAAGGATCTAATAAAACTCTATGCGGAGAGGAAAAAATCGGAGGGCTTCTCATTCCAAAAAGACAGTATCTGGCAGCATGAACTCGAGGCATCGTTCGTTTATGAAGACACACCGGATCAGGTTCGTGCAACGTCGGAGATAAAAGTCGACATGGAGAAGGAAACTCCCATGGACAGATTACTCTGCGGAGACGTGGGGTTCGGAAAAACTGAAGTGGCCGTGCGTGCCGCTTTCAAAGCGGTCATGAGCGGAAAGCAAGTCGCTGTGCTCGTTCCTACGACAATACTTGCCGAACAACACTACAATACATTTCGTGATCGTCTCGCTGATTATGCGACAAAAGTGGAAGTCTTATCGCGCTTCAAGAAAAAGTCCGAGCAGAAGAAACTTCTAGGGGACTTGAAGAAAGGAACGATTGATATAATTATTGGCACACACAGGCTTCTTTCGGGCGATGCCATGTTCCATGATCTTGGACTCCTCATTGTTGACGAAGAGCACCGATTCGGCGTCGAGGCAAAAGAAAAGATTAGACAGCTCAAAGCAAATGTCGACACCCTTTACATGACCGCGACGCCAATACCACGAACGCTCTATATGTCGTTATCTTCTGCGATGGATATTTCAATTTTGCAATCACCGCCCGCAAACAGACTGCCCATAGACACCTACATCATAAACTTTGATGGCAAACTTCTTCAATCGGTTATTGAACGGGAGCTGGGCCGGGGCGGACAGGTCTATATCGTAAGCGACACCGTGAAGGATCTTGGCAAACTTGCGGATTTTGTGCATCGGCGAGTGCCGACGGCCAAGGCAGGAATCGTTCATGGGAAAATGAAAGCGCCAGAAATCGAACGCACCATGGTACACTTTTTAGAAAAAAAGTTGAATGTGCTAATCGCGACAAAAATAATAGAATCTGGAATCGACATTCCTTCTGTAAACACATTAATCGTAAATAATGCCGACAGGTTTGGACTCGCTGAGTTGTACCAAATCAGGGGAAGAATTGGACGCTCAAACGTCCAGGCTTATGCATATCTCATCTCAAGGGAATTTTCAAACCTTACGAGAGATGCGGTAAGGAGGCTAACCGCAATTGAGGAGTTCAGCGAGTTAGGATCCGGATTTAATTTAGCCATGCGTGACCTTGAGATCCGAGGCGCTGGAAACCTCCTCGGCAAAGAACAGAGCGGCTTCATCAACAACATGGGCTTCGAGATGTATAACAAAGTGCTCGAAGAGGCGGTCGCGGAAGCCAAGTTCGAAGAAAATCTCAGTGAGCAGTTAGATACTTTGATTCGAAGAAAAATCGAGCCACAGGTTACCGTCGATCTCGATGCTTTTATTCCGGATGATTACATTTCCCTCGACGCAGAAAGGTTTGATTTTTACAAACGACTTTCGCGTGCCGCTAATGTGGCAGAGATAGACGATATGTATGCTGAGATGCTCGATCGGTTCGGCAAAATTCCGACGCCGGCAGAAAATCTCCTGAGAGTTATCAAATTGAAAATAAGACTTGAACCTCTTCGAATTCCGAAACTGGAAATGCGTGGCACCGTAGTCAAGCTTCATCTGCCATCCGAAGATCAAACATTCTACAAAGAGATTTTTCCATCGATAATGAATTCTCTCGACCGAGTCGGCGACATAACGCATCGAGTCACTCAAGAAAAGTCTCAGGCAAAAGTCGAGATAACCTTTACTTCGACAGTTCCCCACAATGACAGCGAAAAAATTGAAAGACTTGAAAGACTTATTGAAGTGATGAAGCTAAATGGCTAACAAAGAGATTGCAACACTCGGAGGCGGCTGTTTCTGGTGCATAGAGGCCGTGTTCGATGATCTTAGAGGAGTCGAGAGTGTCGAATCAGGTTATTCGGGTGGAGCGATTGCAAACCCTACTTATGAACAAGTATGTACCGGAAGGACGGGACATGCGGAGTCTGTCCAAATCACGTTCGATCCGCAAATTATTACTTATCGAGACATTCTAAGAATCTTTTTTACCGTCCATAATCCAACGACGTTGAATCGTCAAGGGAATGATACTGGAAACCAGTACAGGTCGGTAATTTTCTATCATGATGAGGATCAGAAAGAAACCGCGGAAAATGTCATGAAAGAAGTTGAATCGGAAAAAATTTGGAACGATCCAATTGTCACGGAGCTTTCACCTTTCAATGCCTTTTATAAGGCCGAAGGTTATCACCAGGAATATTTTGCAAATAATCCGAACCAGCCATATTGCCAATTTGTGATTGTCCCTAAGGTAATAAAGTTCAGAAAGATGTACCACGATAGGCTGAGAAGATAGATGTGTGATTATCTCGACTCTTGCTTCAGGAGTCTCATTTCTATCTTTTTACTTCTTCCCTACCCTTTCTAAAATCCAGTCTCCCATCACTTTCAAAGCAGCGGGCGAGAATGTCTCCTCGATCTGCGCATACTCGGTCGGCGAACCCGTCTTTGCATCCTGGAACAGGTGGTTCAAGCCGGTCATGAGCTTGATAGTGTAATCTTTGTTGCCGCCTTTTTTCAATGCCATTCCGATCTGTTCCAAATTCTGATTTGCAGGTACCTGCAAATCAAGCGACCCACCCATTGCTAGGATGGGGCATCTCACTTTCTCGAGTGCAATTCTCGGATCGTAGAAAAGCAAATCGCGAAACCATGGTGAAAGTAACAATCTAATCCTAGCGTCGATTGCCTTTTCGGGATCACCTTTTTTCTTCTCGATGTCACTTCCCCACTGAAGCAGAGTCGCCCTGAGATACTTCTTCAAACTATCGGCTGTTGTGGCGCTGTCGGCCGACAACCCCACAATTCTAAATTCATTCTTATCCTGACTTGTTTCACGTTCAATCTCGTCATCCGGTACACCTTCCGATTTTTCGATAAGCTTTTTCTGTTCGACGAGAATCTCTGCGCCAGTCACACCGGTCCCTGCAAGCAAGATCACAAAAGAGACATCCTCAGATCGAGCCGCAACCATTGGTGCAATGATTCCGCCTTCGCTGTGTCCGACGATACCAATCTTGTTTGAATCTATCTCGCTCCGAGTTTTAAGAAATTCTATTTCTGCGATTACATCCCTTGCATGGTCTGCAGAGTTAACAGCCATCTTATTTCCGGTTGAGCCACCTATCCCGCGATCATCGACTCTTAACACCGCGATTCCCCTTCTTGTCAGATAGTCGGCAATGACCAGGAAAGGTTTATGACCGAAGATTTCTTCATTCCGGTCGTGAACACCTGATCCCGTAATTAGAACCACTGCTGGGAAAGTACCTCCCGAGCTCGGAAACGTAAGCGTACCGGAATATTTCATCCCTGTGGTCTTGCTCTCGAACACGACCTCTTCA
The DNA here is from genome assembly GCA_963703215.1 of uncultured Bacteroidota bacterium. Lineage (GTDB taxonomy): Bacteria > Bacteroidota > Ignavibacteria > Kryptoniales > JAKASW01 > JAKASW01. Next base: position 1,098,735 of record OY969800.1, read on the forward strand.
GATTTGTAAGGGTACGGGGGCTTTGGTTCTTGCGGCCTGTTGAATTCTATCTCGATGTTCGTTCGCCTGACAATCAGTGGCAGGCTAATGCCGCTTTGTATCCATTTGCCTGTAATTGTGGAATCATCCGCCGACAGCTTGCCATAGTACTCGCCGCCGATAGATTCTACAATAAGTCTGACTGAATCTCCGCTGAGAATCACGCTGCTTGCTGAAATCCCCTTCGCTCCTTGATCAGGACTGTCGAGAGAACCAGTTAATATGCCACTATCGCTTTTCGCTATGTGGAACACAATCCTCAGTTTATTTCCGTTAAACTCTAAAGTCCCCTGCCACATGGCGACGATTGAAGTGTCCGAATTTGTCTGGCAAATTGATTTCGAATAATCTGAGATTATGAAAATACTCAAGGTCGATAAAGTGAGCAATAATTTAGTAATCAAATCGCGAAACATGTTTTCTCCTTTTTATTCTGCTTCCATAAGATTCAACACGACAACTTAGACGTTACGCCTTCTCTTTCTCAATTTTCTTGTAGAGAAAAAACGAATATGGTACACTTATTAAAGGGGTAATTATCATTACAGAGAGTGTAATTACACTATTGATTTTCAATGCAACACAAAAAAGATAAAAAACTCCAGCCAATATGAATAACCACCCTCCTAAAATATGAGTCTTCTTCCAGACCACTTCGGAGGAAATGGTCCATGGTGTCTTAATTCCGACGAACCAGTTTTGTGGTACCTTGGGCATATAGTTGCCGATAATGATAAAGAGAAGCGCGAATGCGATACCGAACAAATCCACGTTGAGTTGTCCTTCGCGAGAAGCTTGGAGACAGATGGAAAACATGACAGCAAAGAAGACGAGCAAGGCGTCACGAAGAAGCAGTACGGTCTTAAATTTTATTTCAATTTTGCTTTTCTTTGGATCGATAAAGGGCAAGAACGTGAGCAAAAGATAAAGAGAAACAAATATTGTTCCCATCATTAAAAATAATCTTGCCTTTTCCATCCATCCGTCAGGGGTTCCATGGAAGTCAAAGTGGTCCGGCACCGGATTTGGCAGTAGTGGATAATAGTAGATTGCAATCGCCGTCATGATCGCCAAAATTGCCAGAGGAATTATCTCTCTTTTCCAACTGAGTTTCATTTTATTTTCCCTTTCTTAGCTATTGAAGCCATGTATTGTAAAGCCATCTCAAAGACAGTCATGTTTAACGAATAACGGATGAACTGTCCTTCTCGCACACCTTCGATCAACTCGGCACGCTTCAGAATATCGAGATGATGTGAAAGTGTGGGTTGACTTACTTCGATGCGCTCTAATAACTCCGACGGCGTTAGGTCTTGACTCCTTAGATTTTCTAGAATAAGCCTTCTTGTCGGGTCGCTTAATGCTGCAAAAATATTACCAAGATTCTTCATTGCTTCTATATTGATATATGTATAATAGTACATATATCAGTTCGAGTCAAGAGATTGGTGAATTTTTATAGTGACGCAACAGCTTTCAGCGAATTTGTTGTTAGTCTGATCTTGATTGACTATTTTAATTTGAACCCAAAAGCATGATAAGGATTAATTCAAAGGCAGACCACCATTTGCTTTATGTGGTCTTGTTTATTTTCATCGCAATTCTGCCAAATCAAATGAACATCTAACATGCTACGGCTTTTAATCAAAACTAACCTGCTTGTCTCGAATAGAGAAGCGGGGAGTGCTTTCCTTTCGTATCTGGGATACATCTTAGGAGGAGTGATTCTTGCATTCATTGCAATAGTCCCAATACTCGAGCCATTAAGTAAGCAAACAAGAAGTTTCCCCTTAATGTTTTTCACATATCTGTGCATGTTTGATTACTTCGTGCTTCAATTCAAACTCAAAAACACAAGTCTGACGGAAAAACGTTCATTGGAGCTCTTCCCGCTGTCCCAGATTCGTTCCGCGAATCTGAGATTTGTCACGTTCCTGACCGAACAGCGAATTCTACTATACTTCATTCCACTGTCAGCCGTACTTCTTGCATTAATAAAGAAAGGAAATATTGTTCAATTAGTTGCAGCCGCACTATTATACATTCTGATTTATATCATCATCTCGGAGATATTGTTTGCGGTCTTTCCTATTTTCCGCAAATTGGCAGATCGTTTCAGTGAAAAAACAGTAACTCAAGGCGTCGCACTTTCACTCATCTTCCTGATCATTCTCATGTCGGTATTTCACGGCACAATGGATGAGAACACTCATATTGTCATCGTGTCCGAGTTCACAAATGCCATGGAGGATATTGCAATTTCTAACGTGACCGCCGTGGGAACGCAACTGGGCAGACTAACAGTCATCTTAATAATGCTGGGCACCATGCTCGTTTTGGGAAACTTACTTGCCACTCAACCTTTTCTAGACTTACGTTTTATGGCAAGACAAACGCGCAAGAAAGAAGATCAACCTTCATTCGCTCGTTCTCCAGACGCGGGCACCGCAAGTCAAATTTCAAGTCGCAAGGTCATTTCGGGGCACATGATGGATGCTCTGAGACAGAGCATCTTTAATCTAAGCTTGTTAGATTGGAAAATACGCCACAAAGAAGAAAAGACGTTTTACATGATCATCGCATATCCATTCCTTGCAGTGGCGTTAGAGGAAATAATATCTCGTCGTTTTCATTACCCCGTTGCATCGATGATCTTTCCGATCTTCTTTGTGACCCTGATGTTCGGTCTCGCACTTACTGAAAACCAACTCACACAGCATGGCTTACGATTGGAACATATTTCAATTTTCCCGTCCGATCGTTCGAAGTTCATATATTTAAAATCTCTCTCCACGTGGTCGATCATTTCAATCGTGAATATTGCAATGTGCATTATCTTAGGTTTCAGATTTCATATTGGAATCTATCAACTTCTGCAAGGGACTATATTCTCTCTGTTTCAACCACTGATCCTTATCATCCTTGTCAACACGTTTAATCTCCAATTCAATGCACTCTACAGCATCTCTATTATTTCATTTCTAATAATTGTTGTTGCCGAGATTTTTGCCATGATTATTTACGTATTGCTGATGCTGTTAAACCTAGCGGTCGCGACATTGCTTGTCGCAGGCTTGTTTGCAATAACTTATTTTATCTGGATGCCGGCGTGGGGAAGGAAATTATCGATTGAATTTCAAACTTTACTTGAGGAGTAGAAGTGAAAGCTGTGGAACTTTGTGGTTTACAGAAGACATTTTCGAAGAACGTGAAGGCACTCGATGGTCTTGACCTCACTGTCGATGAGGGAACAATCCTGGGATTCGTAGGCCCAAACGGAGCAGGCAAATCCACGACGATTAACATTATCGCTGGCATAATAAAGAAGGATGCGGGCACGTTTCGGCTACTTGGAGAGGAAATTCTGCCAACTGATTTTGAATACAAACGCAACATCGGATTCGTTCTCGAAAAGCCACGTTACATCGACAAATTAACACCCCGCGAATACCTTCGATTTGTCGCAGGCATGTACGGAATGGAAGACAAAGAATCTAGATCTAAAACCGATGAGTTGCTTGACTTCCTTGACCTCGAACAAAAGAGGAAGGCAAGAATCGAGACTCTTTCAGCTGGAATGAAGAAGAAGGTATCCCTTGCCGCTGCGATCATACATCAGCCGCGTATTCTGATTCTTGATGAACCACTCGAAGCTATCGATCCTGTCTCAGCGAAAGCTATAAAGGATAACTTGAAGTTAATGGTGGAGCACGGAACGACGGTATTATTAAGTTCGCACGTTCTTGACACTGTCGAAAAGTTTTGCGACGAGATCGCAATCATAAACAGAGGTAAAATCGTATTCCAGAGCAAAATGGAAGAAATCAGGACGAAATTGAAGGATCAAATTGGTCAGGAAACATATTCATCGCTCGAAGAAATCTTTGTCGAAGTCGTGACAGAAAATGGCAAAGTAGAAGTCGAGAAAAAGCTATCGTGGCTGTGAAAAAAACAAGGCGCATAGCGCAAAGGAAATTGCAAAGGCATGCCGAATACTGCGGTCTTTTCACGTCAATACAATCAAAAAAGTCTATTGAGGAATTCTAAATGAAAGTTTCAAACAACACCGTTTTAATTACGGGCGGCGCAACCGGCATCGGTTTCTGTCTCGCTGAAGAACTTGTCAAAGCTGGCAATGAAGTAATCGTCTGTGGTCGAAGAAAGGAAAAACTCAATGAAGCAAAATCGAAACTGCCACAAGTTCACACAAAAGTCTGCGATGTTTCTAATCCAAAGGATCGTGAATCACTGTTCAATTGGGTTACCGCGAATTTCAAAAACATAAATATCCTGGTGAATAATGCCGGAATCCAGCGGATGCTTGATCTTAAAAATGGAATTCAGGAGTTGACAAAAACCGAAAACGAAATCGATATCAATCTGACTTCGACTGTCCATTTATCGGCTTACTTCATTCCATCATTCATGAAACAAAGAGAAGCTGCAATAATAAATGTTACATCTGGCTTGGGTTTTGTGCCGATCGCGATAATGCCGGTCTATTGCGCCACCAAAGCCGCACTCCACTCGTTCAGCATCTCTCTCCGACATCAATTGAAAAACACCTCAGTCAAAGTTTTTGAAATTATTCCACCCACGGTCGATACCGAACTCGACAAAGGAACACGTGCCCAACGAAATATGACATATCGAGGAATTCCTCCGTCGGAGGTTGCGTCATCGACCATGAAAGCTCTTGCAAACGATGAATTCGAGCTCGCGGTCGGTCAGGCACAAAATCTTGTTTCGTCATCTCGAAGCAGCTTCGATGAACAGTTCAACCGGATGAACCACTGATCCGTCATCGTGAGCCAACCAGCCGTATCAAAGTCTTGCTGGTCATGGTTTGTAAAATTGGAAGAGACAAGCGAAATTGATTTCGTGAGATAAAATGGAGGCTGATAAAATGTATGAGATTATTTCACGATGCGGTTTTCGTTGCGATGAATGTCCTGCTTTCACAGAAAACAATAAGACATTTGCCGATCAATTGAAAACTGCCGCAGCCTGGTCGAGGTACTTCGGAATAAAATTATCACCCGACAAGATTCGCTGCAATGGATGCTTGTCAAAGGATTGCGGTGGATACGATTTGCCAGATAGCAAATGCCCGATAAGGCCGTGCGTTCTTGAGCATGGGATGAGCACATGTGCCGATTGTTTCGATTTCCCATGTGAAACGTTGAAAACGAGAATGAAAAGCGTCGATGACGCCATCTTGCGTTTCAAAGACAAGATACCACAGGAGCAATACGATACATTCATTGCTCCCTACGATTTTCTTAAGACGCTTAACGAGATTAGAGACCGCCGGACCGACAGGATCGACTGAGAATTATTCCGCTTCTTCATTGACTCTTTTGCCTGGCAGTTCTACATTGAAAACACCGTAATTGGATTTCAGCGGCTTCGTGGGTTATATGAAATTGAAAATTACCGTCCATTAATAATTAGATTTATAGAAGGCTGTCATGAACTGGAAACTCATCTTCCTGCTAGCCATTTTAGGTATTGCCATGGCGTTTGCGGGAGTCCTCGGACTTCGCGGAAGAATTGAGGGCCTTGTTTGGCTTGTTATCTTTATATTTTATGCCATCATAATAGTTAGAAACACGGCCGGCAAGTATTTCCTCCATGCATTTATTACTTGCGTAATAAATGGAATCTGGATCGGCATCATCCACGCGGCTTTCATCTCGACCTACCTGGCAAACCATAGGGTGATAGCAGGGATCTATAGGACGATGCCGCTAAGCAACCACCGCCGAATAATGACAATGATTGCTGGACTTATGACTGGACTGTTAATGGGAGTCATTGCAGGCCTTACCACGTTTGCAGTTGGGAAGATCACGAAGAAAAAGGGGACAGCCAATTAAGCATGAGCCATACCCGCACTTTTCCGGTAACTTCGGAAGAGCGTACCGCGTAATATTCTTTAGATGAATCAATTCAACGCTCCAGTAACCGCAATCAGCAAGAAAATCAGACGAGTGTTATCGTCGGCGGGCATCGAACCGATGGTCTGGATTGTTGCGTTTATCTTTTTGGCAATTCATAATCCTTATACTCAGAGTGAATTTTCATTTTGCCCTTTGAAAAATTTGGGCTTCCACTATTGTCCTGGCTGTGGGCTTGGAAGGTCCGTTTCGTTCCTGCTTCACGGCGATCTCATCGCATCTTTTCACACACACATACTCGGTATTCCTGCAACTGTCATCTTATTCCATCGTACATTAACTTTGTTAACAAATGCACTGATCCGAAATAAAGCGATGCAACTTACCTCAAACTAAAGGAGTCCTTATGGCAAATATTTTACAATTAATGCCGATGCTCGAGGGTGAAGAATTGGTTTACATCCAGGGAGTCATCAAAGACATGACAGACAACCAAGCACAGCAGTTTGCTAATATCTACAACGTGAGGAGAAAGGACCCTCAGACAATTCTTCTCGTCACCTTAATCGGATTCTTAGGCGTTGCGGGCGTGCAACGTTTTCTTACGAATCAAATTGGATTAGGTCTCCTTTACTTATTCACTGGTGGACTTTGCGTCATCGGAACCATCGTCGATCTCGTGAACTACAGAAAGATCGCTTTCGAATACAATTACGATGTCGCACAGCAAATTGCGGCTATTATAAAATCGTCAAGCTGACATTTGAGTTTAGAAGCCAGAAATAAGAACAACGTGCAAGAAAGTGATGACTGATTTTTTGTTTATGGTCTTTTCTGTCTGAATTGTAATCTCCAGAAGTTGTTCCTGATTTTGTTCTCGTCATGTGTCATGCGGCTTCTTAAGTCGCACTACCTTCTTTTTTTGTTGATGTGCCTCACTGCTCCTTATCCTTGATTCTTGGCGGCACTGAAACTATATTTTTCAGCTTAATCCCCAATGGATTACCATCCGGGGAGGCGCAATTTCACGAGACATTTAGATTTATGGGAGTTTATGGCGACAACATCTGAATTCAGACCAGGTTTGACGATTCGATATAACAACGATCTTTGGACAATCGTTGAGTTTCAACATGTCAATCCCGGGCAATTGGCGGGCCTTTGTCCGTGCAAAAATGAAAAACCTCAAGACGGGACGAGTTATCGAAAATAGATTCCGAGCAGGCGAGGAAATCGATATAGTTAGAATCGAGCAGCGCGCTTACCAGTACCTCTATCGAGACGGGGACATGTTGGTTTTCATGGACAATGACACTTTTGACCAAATACACGTCCCGGAAGAAGTCGTTGGCGAAGGGAGCCAATTTCTAAAAGAGAACGAGACGATTCAACTTTTTTTCAATGGAACAGAAATAACTGGTGTAGAGATTCCTATTTTTGTGAATCTTAAGGTCGTCGAGACTGAACCGGGAATGAAGGGGGACAGCGTCAACAACGTTATGAAGGCCGCAAAGTTAGAAACAGGCGCGACTGTAAATGTTCCTATCTTTGTAAATGAAGGCGATATGTTGAAAGTAGACACGCGCACTGGTGGCTACGTGGAGCGTGTGAAGTAAACTTGCACTGACAAGTCTCCAACTTGTTGGGATAAGTAATTTGTCCCGTTCAGAATCGGGACATTTTCTTTTTAATAACGGGAGCAGAGGATTGGAATATGGACATTAGCTACGTCAAAAAGCTCATCAAACTTCTGGACGAAAGCGGAATCGATGAAATAGAAATTGAGGAGGAGGGAAAAAAGGTACGGGTGAGGAAGTCTCATTATAACCCTCCCATGCCTCAAGCCTTCTACCCCCAATTCATTACACAGCCCCAACCTTCCGCTCCGCAGAAGACGGATCCTGCGCCTGCGATTGAAGCAGCACCCGCGCCGAAGGTGGAAGAAAAGAAATACCACGAAGTCCGTTCCCCGATCGTCGGGACATTCTACCGCGCACCAGCACCTAACGCCGATCCGTACGTTCAAGTCGACTCAGTCGTCCAACAAGGGACAGTTCTCTGCATCATCGAAGCGATGAAGCTGATGAATGAAATTGAGTCGGATATCTCCGGAAAAATCGTGCAAATCCTTGTGGAGAATGGTAAGCCCGTAGAATATAACCAGCCGCTTTTCCTCGTAGAATCAGCATAGCAATCTGATCGCTAATTGTTGATAAATCAGAAAGAGTTGATTGTTCAATAAGATATTAATTGCCAATAGAGGAGAAATTGCCCTTCGTGTTATACGAAGCTGCAAGGAACTCGGAATCAGATCGGTGGCTGTTTACTCAGAAGCAGACCGTGATGCCCTGCATGTCCGTTTTGCCGATGAAGCCGTCTGTATCGGACCGCCTCCCAGCCGGGAAAGTTATCTCAACATTCCAAGAATTATTGCCGCGGCGGAGATTACGAACGCCGATGCGATTCATCCGGGTTACGGATTCCTCGCCGAGAATGCAAAATTTTCCGAAATCTGCGAAAGCAGCGGGATAAAATTCATTGGACCGAAACCAGAGATGATCACCGCCATGGGTGACAAGGCTTCCGCAAAAGACACGATGCGCAAAGCCGGCGTACCGGTTGTTCCGGGCAGTGATGGCACAATCGACGATGTGAAGAAAGCTAAGGAAATCGCCGATGGCATCGGGTATCCGGTCATCATAAAAGCAACGGCAGGTGGCGGCGGGAAAGGAATGCGTCTTGCTTGGGAACCCGACGAGTTTGAAAGACAGTTCCAGATGGCGCAGACGGAAGCGGAGGCCGCTTTCGGAAACCGAAATGTTTACATCGAAAAATATGTCGACCAGCCTCGGCATATCGAAATTCAGGTTCTCGGTGATCAACATGGCGAGGTCATCCACCTTGGCGAACGCGAATGCTCCATCCAGAGACGACATCAAAAACTAATTGAGGAATCTCCATCACCGATTGTTGATGCGGAGCTGCGCGAAAAAATGGGCGCTGCCGCTGTAAAAGGCGCAAAGAGCGTCAAGTATGAGGGTGCTGGTACCATTGAGTTCCTTGTCGACAAGAACAAAAATTTTTATTTCATGGAGATGAACACGAGGATTCAAGTTGAGCATCCGGTGACCGAACAGGTCACCGGCTTCGATCTCGTGAAAGAGCAGATTAACATCGCCGCCGGTTCAAAAGTCAGCAAGAAAAAATTGAAGCAGGTTGGCCATGCACTCGAGTGCAGAATAAATGCAGAAGATCCATATAAAGATTTTCGCCCGAACCCCGGCGTCATCACTGGGTTTCATATTCCTGGAGGGTACGGAGTACGCGTCGATTCTCATGGATACGTTGGCTACACAATTCCGCCATACTACGATTCGCTCATCGCAAAACTCGTCACGTTTGCATCTAATAGAGAAGAAGCAATCGACAAGATGTCCCGCGCACTCGAAGAGTTTATCGTCGAAGGTGTCGCGACCACGATACCGTTTCATCAAAAAGTCATGAGAGACGAGCGGTTCAGGAAAGGCGAATTTGATACACACTTCCTGGACTCATTTAATTTTGCGGACTAAAGGAGAGAAAATTCTAAACTCTAGATTCGGAATTCTGAGCAAAGTTCATTTTCCAAAATCAAAAAGAGCAATTGCACTCATGATTTTGAATTTGGAAAGTTATTTAGAATTCAGGATCTAGTATCTAGGTTTTTTTCCTATCAAAGTTTTAACTTTGCAAAGGAGAAGACATGAAATTCCCGGCAAACTTGAAATACACAAAGGATCACGAGTGGATTCGCGTTGAGGGCGGCACCGGAGTAGTAGGAATCACAGATTATGCTCAAGGAGAACTGGGCGACGTCGTCTTCGTGGAAGTACCGTCAGTTGGAACGATGCTCCAGCAGGGAAAACAGTTCGGAACAATCGAAGCGGTGAAGACTGTCTCGGATATTTTCGCTCCAGCCAGCGGAGAAATCGTCGAGATCAATCCTGCTCTTAAAGATTCTCCTGAACTCGTGAACAAGGAACCATACGCTGGCGGTTGGATAGTGAAAATAAAAATTGAAAACAATTCTGAACTGGACAGCCTACTGGATGCCGCGAAATATCAGGAAATGGTAGGAAAATAATTTTTGCGTAGCAGCAAATGACGATTTGCCGACATTGGAGAGATTTTAGTGCCATATTATCCAAACACAGATGATGATCGCAGGGAGATGCTGGATGCGATCGGCGTCAAGAATTTTGACGATCTAATAAAAGACATTCCGCAGGAAATCAGGCTGAATGCAGATCTGAAGATTCCTCCGGCGATGAGTGAGTTTGAAGTCGTTAAACATCTCTCTGCTCTTGCCGGGCAAAAATGTAAACACTCAAGACGCGATTTCGTTTCTTGGTGCCGGTGCATACGACCATTTCATTCCATCCGCGGTCGCCGCGCTTCTGAGCCGGTCAGAATTTTACACGGCATATACACCGTATCAGGCAGAAGTCAGTCAGGGAACTCTCCAATCGATCTACGAATACCAAACTATGATTTGCCGCCTGACGGGAATGGATGTTTCTAACGCATCTCTTTACGACGCGGGAAGCGGCCTTGCGGAAGCAGCGCTCATGTCTGTGGCGCACACTGGTAGGAAGAAAATCGTTGCCGCTCACCCAATCCATCCTCTGTACCTGCAGGTTGTCAGAACTTACGTTCACGGGCAGGGATTCGAGATCATCGAGGTTCCATCAAAGGACGGCGTTGCTGATGTCGACGCTGTGAAGAAAATTGTCGACGATACCGTAGCCGCCGTCATGGTACAGCAGCCGTCGTTCATAGGAACGTTGAGCGATGTTTTCGCACTCGGTGAAGTCGTTCATTCAAAAAAAGCGCTCTACGTCGTCGACGTAAACCCAATTTCACTCGGTCTTCTCATACCGCCAGGCGAATATGGAGCTGACGTCGTCGTCGGGGAGGGGCAATCGCTTGGTATCCCGCAAAGTTTTGGTGGACCATTTTTAGGAATTTTCGCGGTTAAAGAAGCTTTGATCAGGCGATTACCGGGAAGGTTGGCCGGCGCAACAGTTGACACCGAAAGAAATCGTGGGTTTGTTCTAACACTCCAGACTCGCGAGCAGCAAATCAGGCGTGAGAAGGCGACATCGAACATTTGCACGAACGAAGGACTGATGATGCTCGCTTCAACGATCTACATGTCGCTCTTGGGAAAACAAGGAATTCGGGAAGTCGCTGAGCAGTCGAGCGCGAAAGCACACTACTTAGCTGAACAAATCGGGCGAATTTCCGGATTCAGTTTGAAGTATCATCAACCTTTCTTCAATGAATTTCTTGTTTCGACTCCAGTTCCTGCTGGAAAGATTATAGAAGCAGGGCTGCAAAAGAAAATGCTTGCGGGTTTAGACATCGGACGGCTATCTCAAAGCGAGAAAGGACTTCTTGTTGCCGTCACTGAAAAGCGGACGCGCGAAGAGATGGATATCTTCGTAGATTTTTTGAAGAGTTCTATAAATGGATAAAATTCTAATTCTCGATTTCGGTGCACAGTATACCCAACTCATAGCGCGGCGTGTGCGCGAGTTGAATGTTCTCAGCTTAGTTGAGAATTTTGATTTCCCTCTGGAGAAGATCCAAGAGCTTGATCCGAAAGGAATAATCCTTTCCGGTGGGCCATCAAGCGTTTATCAGTCTAACGCTCCACTTCCTGAAAAACGCATCCTCGAATCAGGAATACCAATACTTGGAATTTGCTACGGGCTTCAGGTCGTGGCACATCTTCTCGGAGGAGAAGTTGACAGATCTGCGCACCAAGAATTTGGGAAGGCACTTGTCATTGTTGATGATTCAAGCGACCTTTTCTCCGGCGTCGGCGACGTGACAAAAGTCTGGATGAGCCATGCTGATAAAGTCACTAAGCTGCCGGCCGGTTTTACTCCGATCGCGCATACGGATAATTCACCTGTTGCGGCTTTCAGCTCCAAGTCAAAAAAGATTTACGGCGTTCAATTTCACCCTGAAGTCGTTCATACCGCTAAAGGAAAGGAGATTCTCTCAAATTTTCTTTTCAAAGTCTGCGGATGTGCAGCCGACTGGAAGGCAGGAAATTTCATCGAAGAAAAAATCGGTGAAATAAAAGGGACAGTTGGAGACGGAAAAGTCATCTGCGCATTGAGTGGCGGCGTTGATTCCACGGTGGCTGCCGTCTTGATCCAGAAAGCCATCGGCAACAAACTCCACGCAGTTCACATCGACAACGGCCTCATGCGGAAAGATGAGAGCAAGAAAGTCGTGGAGTACTTCAAGAATAATTTCAAGATGAACCTCCACCATATCGATGCATCGGAGACATTTCTCATGAAGCTGCAAGGTGTCACAGACCCGGAGAGAAAAAGAAAGATCATTGGAAATACCTTTATCGAAGTATTCGAAAAAGCAGCCCATGACATAAAAGATGTTACCTTCCTGGCACAGGGAACGTTGTACCCGGATGTTATCGAGTCGCAGTCGCACAAAGGGCCGTCAGCGAAAATAAAGACACACCATAACGTCGGCGGCCTCCCGGAAGTTATGAAGCTGGAGCTGATCGAACCGTTCAGGCTTCTTTTCAAAGATGAAGTCCGCAACGTCGGACGCGAGCTTGGAATCTCTGATGAAATAATCGAACGTCACCCGTTTCCTGGGCCCGGTCTTGCAGTGAGAATTCTTGGAGACATCTCTCAGGAAAAATTAGAGATTCTCCGAAAAGCCGACGATATTTTCATCGACGAAATTAAGAAACATGGAATTTACACCGACATCTGGCAGGCGTTCGCGGTTCTGCTGCCGGTTCAATCGGTCGGCGTTATGGGCGACGAAAGAACTTATGAATACACGATCGCTCTTCGTGCAGTCACCAGCGAAGACGGGATGACGGCAGACTGGGCGCAAGTACCGTACGACATTCTCGCGAAAGTGTCAGGAAGAATCATCAACGAGGTCCGCGGAGTCAACCGCGTGGTCTACGACGTAAGCAGCAAGCCTCCCGCCACAATCGAGTGGGAATGAACTAAGTTTCGCCAATGGCCTGAATCGTGGACTTCTAAAGTTTCAGGGAAAGTATAGTGTCGACTTCAATTTCAAAGAGAAAAAGAGTCAAAGAAGATCGGGTCGCGGAAGATAAGCTCGATCCTCTCTCGAGCATAGATCCCCAAGAAGCTAAAGAATATTTCCGCCACAATGAGACCGTTCTCTTTCGCGGCGATACGCTGAACGAAAAACTCTTCGGCGGCGAATTCATCGATCTCATCGTCACTTCTCCGCCTTACAATGTGGACATTCAATACAACTCTCATAAAGATGATTTGACCTATGAGGGTTACTTGGAATTCTCCAAAGCATGGATCGCAAATTGTTTCAAATGGTCAAAACCGCAGGCGAGATTTTGTCTTAATATCCCCCTCGACAAGAACAAGGGCGGTCAGAAAAGTGTCGGTGCCGACCTGACCATCATGGCACAACAAATCGGATGGAAATATCACACGACGATTGTCTGGAACGAGGGAAATATTTCCAGACGAACTGCATGGGGATCGTGGCTCTCAGCGAGCGCTCCGTTCGTAATTGCACCTGTCGAACTCATCGTGGTTCTTTACAAAGAAGGATGGAAGAAAACCGGCGGAACGAAGAAGTCGGAACATCACTCGAAAAGAATTTATGGATTGGACAAATGGCCTGTGGACTTTCAACGGCGAAAGCAAAAAGAAGATCGGTCATCCGGCACCGTTTCCGAAGGAGCTACCCTACCGCTGTATAAAACTTTTTTCGTTTCAGCGAGACGTTGTGTTTGATCCATTTGCCGGGAGCGGGACAACTTTGATCATGGCACAGAACACCAGCCGTATTGGGATTGGCGTCGAGCTCGACAAAAATTATTGCGAGCTAGCTAAACGTAGAATCGTAAACGAAACCGGAACGCTCCCAAATCCATGACGCCGAACGAGCGGAACCAATTCGACTACAGAGACTCGTTTGAACTGGGCAATATTTCTCAGGAAACATTCAGGGACATTGCGATCCAAAGAGGCTGGGAAGTTGTTAAGGCGACTGAAGAGCAAGATATCAACGAGCACTGGGACTGCGTCATAATTAAAAACTCAACGGGCGAGAAATTAAACGTCGACATAAAAGCCCTGAAAAGGCTCAGTCGGTGGGATGAACGTGTTCAGGAAGAATGGGTATGGATTGAATTTCATGGAGTGCGTCCTGAAGATCGCGGCTGGTTATTCGGAGGCGAAGCCGATTTGTTTGCTTTTGAAAGAAAAGATGACTTTGTTATAATTAAGAAAGATACGCTGCAGTATCTTGCGAATTCATTAGTTGATAAGTCGAAACCAGTCCAGAAGGCAAGTGAAGCGAAACATAGAATATATTCGCGACAAGGGAGACCGGATCTTATTTCAATGATCGAAATGAAGAATATCGTAAGAGACTGTTGGGAAATTTGGCCAAAGAAAAATCATCCGGCTTCCGCGAGCAACGGAATCTCTGCACAGCCTGGAACGACTCGAGATAAGTTGTAGTGAGTAACATGGACGAGCGCATCCCGATGAGAAGGAAAAAATGGGACTCTCGGTAAAAGGGCTTTTGGATGAAGCTGTTGGATTCCTTGGCGATGAGAAGCCGCTCCATGCTATCCAGATTCTGAGAAGAGTCATTTCGAGCGATCCAGAGTGCGGTGATGCCTACCTAAAGCTGGCAGAAATTTACATAGGTATGCACGAGTATGATGCCGCAGAAAAGCTACTCACCGAATCTCTCTCCAAAATCAATGATGATTATGAATTGGTCTATGCTCTTGGAAGTTTTTATTACAATCTCGGGGAACTGGAAAAAGCACTACCGCTCTTGAGAATGCTGAATTCATGGCGCAACCCGAGCGTCCATCTTGCCCTTGCAACAATATTTCTGGATCAGAATGAATTTGCCGAAGCGGTTGGGGAAGTAAGAAGAGTCTTGCGAGGAGATGCAAAACATCCGGATGCCAACGGGATTCTCGGAAGAATTTTTCTGAAACAGAAGGATTTTCCAAATGCTATAAAGTATCTGCAGCGAGAGCTTGCTCTGAACGAATCATCTGTGGAGTTCAGGCTTGACCTTGCCACCGCTTTTTATTTCCTTGGAGATCTCCGCGGTGCTTTGGAGGAATTTACTCTTCTTATCGACACGGATCCCGACTTTTTTCCTGGCTGGCTCATGTGCGGGAAGATTTTGCTCGAACTCGGGAAGGTGAACGAATCGGAGTTTTATCTGCAACGGGCGTTGAACCTCAATCCTAAAAGCGCCGAAGCCACTCAGGCCATGGCGAATCTTTACAACACAATCGGGGAGGTTGAGAAAGCTCGCATGTTGTTCGATGAGCTTGCCAGAGCGGATGCTATAATCGAAGATGACACGGATACGCTGGAACACATTTCGAGAATAACGAGAAAAAGACGCCGGCGGTGAGAACCCTAATCCTAATCCTGGTTCTTGTGAGCAGTGCTCTTGCCCAGATTCCTTTCAGTCAAATCGACGAAACAAATTACAATTTGGGCTTGCAGAGTTTCAAACAGGGAGACTACTCGACCGCCTACCAATATTTTCACTTGGTAATGGACGATTCTCTAAATCAGAGGTCGGCAGAGTCTCTTTATTATGGATCGAAATGTCTATTTAATCTCAGAAGGTATCAAGAATCAATATCGGCGATGGGCACTTTCCTTGCTCACTTTCCCGCCGACGAGCATAAATTTGAAATGATCTATGAGCTCGGTGCAGATTATTATGAGTTGGGAAAATATCAGTCTGCAGGCGTCCAGTTTGTGACGACGATTGATTCTGCTGCAGACCAGATCATAAAAGACCGTGCCGCAGCAAGTCTTCGCACCCTCGTCGACTTCAACTTGAGTTTTGATGAAATCAAGAGTTTATTCAACCAATGCCGGACGCGGCTGTCATCAGCGACCATTGCCATCGCATTCGCCCGAAGAGCATACTCCTCCGATAGAGTTGGAGCGGCAGATAGTCTTCTGAAACAATTCATTCAGCGTTATCCTCAGCCTGACGCCGGAAGCGGCGAAATATCAAAGTGGATCGGAAGGATAGCCGACGACGAAGTCCTCAGTCGAGCCCCAATAAAGATTGGCGCGTTGCTTCCGCTGCAGTACGGAAGCGGTGTCGGCGACCGACTACTTCTCGGAATTCAACTTGCGCTTGACGTTCATAATTCTACTGCTCGAACGAAAATAGGAATGGTGCTGGAAAACTACGGGAACAATCTGGTGTCGTTGTATTCTGATATGCGCTTGCTTGCAAAAGATGACGCTGTTAAAGTCATAATCGGTCCGGTCTTCAGCAGCGAGGTTTCAACAGTCATCGATATTGCAAACTCAGCAAAAGTGCCTACGATAACTCCGACTGCAACCCAAGTAGGCCTCGTCGCTGGAAACTCTTATGTCTTCCAATCGAATCCAAATTTTAAAACGAGAGCGAGAGCGTTGGCCGATTACGTCGTCAATGTCATGCACATTCAAACGATTTCTGTCTTGTCACCTTCGGATACCTACGGTAAGAATATCGCAAACTTTTTCGTCGCCCGTTTGAAGGAGCTCAATGTCACGCCAATTTCAGTGGTTTATTTCGAAACCGGTACTACAGATCTTTCCCAGGAATTAGGGAAAATAAAGGGAGATGCGGCAGCGGCAATCAAAGAACCATACGTCGATTTCTCGCAGCTCAACAAGCAGCAGCAATTGAAATTAGAAAATTATGGCGTCGCTCCCTCGCTGGTCGATTCACTTGAGAAGGCCAGCGGAAGTGTCGATGCTTATGATTTGTTTGGAAGCGATCCACAAAGGAAAGCTGATTCACTCGGAATCCCAATTTCTAATCGGACAACCCTTGGAGATTTCGATGCTCTGCGTTCTCTCGGCGCGATCTTTATCCCTTTGACTTCTTCGAAAGATATCGGAGTCATCGGCGCCCAGTTAGCTTATTACAATGTCAAGACTCAAATCATCGGAACTGACGACTGGTACGACCTGAACCAGCTTTCAAACAACGATTTATACATCGATGGAGTGATTTTCTGCAGTGACACGTATTTCGATACAAATTCGCCGGCATACAAAGCGGCTAACGATTCCCTGTCACAAATCTCCGACATGGAATTCGACAGGACAATTTCCTACGGATACGATCTGGCAAATATGCTCCTCAACTCGATAAAGACGAGCAGCAGCCGTTCTGACATCGTGGATGCTTTGAAAGCGTTTAGTTACCATGGATTACATTCCACGATTTCGTTCTCCGGCGACAATTCGAACCATTTTATACACATTCTTCAATTCAAAAAGGGAAACATTATCGATCTTGGTGAAGTAACTAGCAATTAGAAAATTCCGGTTTCGACCGGACGAAGGGGGTTACGATGGCAGAGAAAACAAGAGAGTCGGAAATCAAGCAACGCACACTTCGCGAGTGGCCCGAAAGTGAAAAGCCGAGAGAAAAACTTCTCTCACACGGTGCAACAAAACTCACAGATGTTGAACTCCTCGCAATACTTCTCAGAACCGGTACGCGTACGAAATCAGTTTCGAGAACTGCGATAGATGTCGCGAGAGAAGTTGTGATGGCATTCGATAATTCCATTGAAATGCTTGCGTCGCGAGATGCGCTGGAATTATCAAGTATCTCTGGGATTGGGAACGTGAAAGCAGTTACACTAGCCGCAGCATTCGAGCTTGGGAGAAGAATGCAAAGCAATCCCAACTCAGATAAGCCGCTGCTTAACAATCCTGAAGCTGTTCATAAATTTATCATGAGAGATATTGGCGGTGAAAAAAGGGAAGTGTTCAAGGTAATCGCGTTGAGCACATCAGGGAAAGTAAAGCGGGTGAAAACAATGACAGAAGGGACGTTGAGCGCAAGCTTGGTGGATGCAAGGGCTGTATTCAAATTCGCGATTCTCGAGGATGCGGCGAGCATCATCGTGGTACACAATCATCCGAGCGGCAAGCTCGATCCGAGCAAAGAGGATATTCAGATCACGAAAGATCTTGTCCGCTCAGGCGAATTCCTGGATATTCCGGTGCACGACCACCTGATCGTCGGACCGACAGGATACCTAAGCATGAAGAACGCGGGATATGTTTGATAGAAACGATCAAAAGAGTTTTCAGAAAAGAGCGCTCAAACAGAGTTGCGCGGTCACCGAGTTCCAATCGACCCAAGGACCACCGGCGTAGTCAACGTCTTTTCCCCAACTCAGGGAGCATTGGAGGCGAAGTCTATCCAGAATATTTCCTCTTATGTTTCCTCCCCATGACCAGTTTTCGTAGGGGCTACTTTCACCAGAGTATTTCCACGTTTCATACACGAAGTCGAGTCCTAAATCCAAGCCTCTTATTATGCCAAATCTGCCGATGAGATTAAATTGCAAGTCCGGCTCTCCAGGATATTGAGTCCGCTCCATGTTTGAAACTACAACATTTGTGGTCGCTGAATAGTCACCCGGGCTATTTATCTTGCCAAAGAAATAGTCGAAATCGTCCAGTTCGGTTCCGCCAAAAGTTAGGTTGTGAAATGTGAATCCCCCTATCAGTCGACCTCTCCAGACATCGCCCGCTCGAAGCGGCACCCCAAGGCTTCCAGCCAACTCAAACTGGAGAAAGTCCAAAGCGCCCGCAACAAGACTGTCAGAGAGAAGAATCTTCTTCGTCCATCCGATGGAAGATTCTTCGAATACGGAAGAATAGTCGTCCGTTAAGTATTCAACCCGAGCCTGGTTGATTGTCTCACCCTGATTAAGATAAACTCCTGTATAAAGGGATTTCCGCAAATCATATATCGAAATGGATCGCTTCAGGGATACAGCGTTCCATGATGCAGACAAGACGGCAAAACTATACTTATCCCTGATTGTGGTCTCCTGTCGGGATTCATCGCCAGAGAGGCTGTCGGAATAGACATTGTCCTCACCATTATTGAACCATTCTATTCCGAGCTCAAAGAGGTTATTATCAGTAAATAGGTAGCGTAGGTTTAAGCCAGACTCTATTTCCCACTCATTCCCCTGCAGCGACGAGATTCCATTAGAAAATGTGTAAGAAGCCTCTCCGTACGGCCTGTAGAAATACCCATCCACCCCCGCTGTGAGTCGATCGGACAAACCGTAGGACAAAGAAACAGGAAGATCGATATCATGACTTTCTGCGTCGGTGCTACCATTGACAGATTGGCTTCTATGTGCCGGCGAAAAGGAAAATGCCAATTGATTCGGATCAAGGAGTAAGTCAGAAAAGAAGTAATACTGCCTGAGCCTGTCCTCCGTAAATTGCACTTGGCCACCGGAAAGGTGGGTGATCGATAAACCTAGAGAGACATGCTCTGTAGCATTCTCGTCTTTGTAGCGCTCATATTCTGCATTGCCCGAAAATTCCCAGCTATTTCTCGGTCTCAGGGTAAAACCCACATTGTAAAATTGATCCCGATCGTCCAGCCAGGAGTTTCGCAGGCCACCGACCACCTCATAGTCTTCCCGATTACCCAGCATGAAACCCCCTTCGCCGCTATTAAAGTGGTCAACCAAACCGTCATATCTAGAAGAAATCTCAAGACTCTCTTCATAGTACGAATAAATCAGGGAGGACAAGGTTGCGTCAGGAAGGCGGCCATAAATATCTTCAAAGCAGGCTGATGAAGAATCTGCTTCGGGTCCCGGATATACCGATTTCGTTCCTGCTGAATCTTGTTGAGCAAACGATGCAGACGAGAATAATGCCGCCGCTACGATCACGAGTAACGGATGGCTTCTTGCTTCCACTGCACTTCGAGTGGCTTGCAATAACAGATTCCACACGAGGCTTGCAGCCACAACAACTCCCTTTCAATCGTTTTGACACAAGATTATAAAGGAGGCAGATCGTTTTGTCAAGCCGTTGACGGGGATTAACCATCTATCGATCCGGTCCACCACGAAGTTAGGACAAAAAAAAGAGCGACTTCGAGGCCGCTCTTAAATAATACCGAAAATTATCTCCACTTTTACGGTTCGGATGGGACACCTACTTGTTGTGACCTCTTCACATATGTTCCGAACACAAAATCCCACACCGGTGTGCTAACTCCGTAGTTCCCATCTGGTTCCATATAGTGGTGACGCATGTGCTGCTGTTTGAGATAAAGCGAGACCCGTCCGTGCAGGCCGAAATGATGAAAGGCGTAATGCGACAAATCATATGTCAGATAACCGATCATAAAACCCGCAAAGAACGGTGGCACAAAATGGCTACCCACGATAGCTTTAAATACAAAATAAAAAAGAGTGGATAACGGGAGACTAACAATGGGCGGCATCACGAGACGAGTGGAATCGTTCGGGTAGTCATGATGGACACCATGGAACATGAAATGAATCTGTTTTCCCCATCCGCTTTTCGGCACAAAATGGAAAACAAATCTGTGAAGGACGTACTCGGTAAAACTCCACACCACAAGTCCAAGGAGAAGGAGCGCGAATGAATAAGTAAAGCCTATACCCGTTACGACCGCTTCGTAAAACATGTACCCGATAACAGGCAAAAATATTATGGCCGGCACTGAAGGATGAACATGGGAAAAAAACTCGAGGATGCTGCTCTCAAACATCCTCGCAGATTCATCTTTGTTTGAAACATATTTCTTCATTGAATATCTCCTTTTCTCGAAATCAATTCCAACCTCTAAAACTGAAATGAGCCAAAGAAAATTCCCCAATCCTCAACAAAAGTGGGCAGTGCTTAATTCCTTGTGACGGAAGCCCGCGATTCTCCTTCGAAATGAAAACTTCCGTCGAAGATCGCCTACAGGCAAACCACCCGAATTTTATGGAGATTACTCTTTTTCCGATTTAGCATTGTAAACGATCTTGCGGATGGTATCGAACCGCAAGTACGGATATTCGTCCTGTATCTTTTCGATGGCGTCGCCGACACTCATATAGTTCCTTAAGTCTTTGAAGCGGCGCTTGATCTGATAATCTCGCACTGCCTTGTAATCCAAAAGGCTATTTTCAATCAGCTTTTCGTAAACCTCGTCTGTCAGAATATCACTTAGCGGGTTCTCGATCGGCTTCTTCTGTACTTTCTTTTTCTCCGAGGGAATAATCTTCTCCATCTTATCCTCGCTTATGGTTTAGTGAGACTTGGTTCCAACTTACAGCATCAGTATTGAAGTCTCTTCTTTCCCTCCGATTGTGTCCTTCTATTCCTTTTCATTTATCGTCAACTTTCAGACTCAAATACCAATGGAAAATAGATGCTTCTGCGTACATCTCGTGTGCGATACGTCATTCAGACCAGACTGTATTCATCGCATTTCGCCGCTCTCTCCCGTCTGGCAGGATGGCCTCACTTCGTGGGCTCTACTGGATTCGAACCAGTGACCTCTCGCGTGTGAAGCGAACGCTCTGAACCAGCTGAGCTAAGAGCCCTGCGAAATCCACTAAATCACAGAAGTCAAAAGAACGAGCAACCGACCTGAGCGGGTTCTCCTGAATCAGAACGTCCAACTGCCCGACTTCAGAGCATCGATTGCCGAATAATCTAACACACCTTTGACTTCTAATCAAGAAAATCCTCTCGATTTTCCCTATTCCTTCCCTATTGACCCTTACACCTTGAAAAACCAAATGAACTCTTGATTTGGCTCGGTTTCCATAGAGACGGAATCACTCACCAAAGGTTTAAGCTCTCACAACTGAGAGATAATCATCCGGACAATCGATTTGGCTAGATAATTGCGAACGCAAATCGGGTAATTAATCTGTTGAATTGAGTTCCTAAATTCCTGCAGCTTCAAGGACTTTTACTGCAACTTCATATTTCTTAAAGGGCGGCAATAGATATGCACCAGCAACCGCCGACTTGATTTCGTGAAGAAATTCTGCCGAAATATCGATTCCTATGCGAGCGCCATTTTCCCCCGCGCGAAACATTCTTTCTCTCACCTTTTCCGGAATGTTTATCCCGGGTATTTCATGATGAAGAAACTCCGCGTGTTTGTGGCTCCTGAGAGGAAGAACCCCGATTACAACAGGTAAGTGAAGTGGCTGCACTGCCTTCATAAACTTCTCAAAAACGCCAACCTCATAAATAGGCTGAGTGATGATCACATCCGCTCCTGCCTCTGCCTTGCGGCCAAGCTTTTCCATTTCGTAACCGAGATCATCCGCACAAGGATTGGCTGCACAGGCTATGAGAAACGAAGTCGGCTCACCACTGGGATTCCCGACCGAATCCATCCCGCAATTCATGTTCTTGATTATTTTGATAAGCCCGACCGAGTCAACGTCAAAAACCGACTTTGCTTGTGGAAGGTCGCCGATCTTTGCAGGGTCGCCGGTAATGACGAGAATGTTTCTCAAACCCAGAGCATGCGCCCCAAGAAGTTCGGCCTGAAGTCCAATCATGTTTCTGTCACGTGTGGCGAGATGAGTCATAGTCTCGATTCCGACTTCCATCTGAACAATTTTCGAGATTGCAATCGAACTCATTCTTATTCGTGCACGAGCTCCGTCAGTTATGTGTACAACATCGAATCCATTTTCTTTGCAGAAACGTGCACCGTCGATCACACTTGAAATGTCAAGTCCGCGGGGAATGTCGAGTTCAAGGGTCGTCACAAATTTTTTTCCGACTTTTTTTGAAAACTCTGATTGCGTCGGAGTTCTTTCTGTCACTGGTGTTTTTTTGGCAGCAGTTTTCTTTTTCACCGAGATAACCGGCTCCCGCAATCCCTGCGGTTGACCGGACTTTACTCCGCGTACGGCTTCCGCGATGGCCTTAATGTGCGCTGGCGTCGAGCCGCAGCAAGCGCCAACAATAGTGACGCCGGCTTCGACGAGCTGCTTGGCGTAAGTGGCAAGATATTCCGGCGTAGCATGATAAATTGACCGCCCATCAACCAGGGTCGGGATTCCTGCTGCGGGTTGAGCTGAAAGAATAAGATCCTCGGAATACATCGACTTAATTATTCCATACATTCTCTGTGGACCAACAGTACAATTTGAACCAACAACATCGACGCCTTTTGATTTGATATGCTTTACAACTTCAAGCGGGAAATCCGAAGCCAAGATCGCCCCATCTTCCGAAAATGTTTTTTGAGCGACGATTGGTATGTCAGGCGAGACCTCCTTTGCCGCATCGATTGCTGCATCAAGCTCATTCAAATCCAAGAACGTTTCCAGAATCAGAAGATCGACGCCGCCTTTGACGAGAATTTCTAACTGCTCCTTGAAAACTTTTTTGATATCGACAATTTTTGTCCTGCCGAGAGGTTCAAGAAGCCTTCCGGTCGGTCCAACAGCGCCGGCAACGTAAACATCCTCACCGGCGAGCTCTCCTCGCTATTTCGACAGCGCTTGCGTTTATCTCAGCAAACCTATCGGCAAGGTGGTACACCTCAAGGCGCATTCGGTTTGCAGAAAACGTGTTTGTCTCGATGATTTCGGCGCCTGCCTCAATATATTCACGGTGGGCGCGCTCCACAACGTTAGGATTCATAATATTGTGGAGCTCAGGTGGCTTCTCACCATACTCATACAATTCGAGAAGCGTTCCCATCGCTCCGTCGCATACTATAACGCCTTCTTTAAGTCTTTCGCGGAAAGGTTTCTTCATATAAAGTATCCTATAAATACATGAGAAGATTATAGGGAGCTTTTGAAATATTGCATGAACGTAAATTATTCAGGAAAATAGAATTAATAATTCGCTTTGTTATTGAATTAGAAGTTATAAATTTTCCCGGCGAATTCAAAAGGCGATCCGTGACTACTTCTGATCCAGTAGTAATATATTCAAACTCACCATCGTGGTGACCACAATCACGAGAATCAGTTCTTAAATTGCATTCGATACCGAGGCCCAATATATTATGAAGGTTAAGTAAGTTGCTATCAGGGTTGCTAATTTGAGACGTTAAATCGTAAAATTCCAGAGGAAGAAAAGAATTGCGCACATTTATCAGCAGTATACTTTTTATTCTCATCCTACTCTTTTATGGGCCGGCGAAATCCCAGAATGTTTATGCGGTTTCCGGTCGAATCGTGGATGCCAAAACTGGCGAGCCTGTTCCATCGGCAATCGTTAGAGTAGCGGGCACATCAAAGGGAACTATAACTAATCTCGATGGCACGTATCTTATTTCTCTTCCATCTGGTGACTATACTCTCATTTATAGTCACGTCGGTTACCAGTCCGACTCTGCCAGTGTCAGACTCACCGGCAATATCCATGAAGATGTAAATCTTGAACCCGCGGACATTCTTCTTCCGGAAATAGTCTCCGTTGCCGAAGATCCAGCCTATGCGATCATTCGAAAAGCCATCGCAAAGAAACATGAATGGGAGAAACTTCTCAAATCATACAGCTTCAAGGCATTCACCAGGCTGATAATCTACCGCGACACTTCACTCGCTGGCATCACCGAATCTTACACGGACGGATATTGGCAGGAAGGCGACTCGCTCCATGAAGTGGTCACACAAAAACGCGAGACGAAGAATCTTCCCGAAGCTGGACTCATACCGTCAGTCGGAGAAATAGTAAATTTCACGGATGACGTCATCGAGTTCGTCGGCTACAAGTTTGTCGGGCCGATTGCCGAGAACGCACTCGATTATTACAAGTACAAACTCCTGAGAACCTTCAGGAAAAATGGCGTCGAAGTGTATGAGATTGAAGTCATTCCGGATTCCCGTCTTATTCCACTTTTTTCCGGAAGGATTTCAATTGCCGATTCTTCGTTTGCGGTAATGGGAATCGATTTCCACCCCAACGAAGCGTTCCATATCCCTTTCATTTCGGATTTGAAATTAAATTTCGCCCAGCATTACTCACTGTATGAAAATAGGTTTTGGATGCCAACCAATATCATAACCGAGCTTGGAATGAAGATTCAATTATTGGGAATGTCGCTTCCAAGGCTTTCAATCAATGAGGTGTCGGATATTTACGATTACAACCTGAACAACCAGATTGCAGATTCGATTTTCAAGAAGCCGACACTCATCATTGATTCGAGCTCGACAACGTTCGATTCTACATTCTGGAGCAGCCATGAAGTTCTGCCGCTGACGGTCACGGAACAAAAAGCGTACAAGACGCTCGACAGCACTCAAACTCTTGCGAAGCAATTCAAGCCCACGGGCGCAACGGCTACGCTTTTTGGTCAAGGTGGCATCTTTTCGTTTTTCAACTACGTTGACGTTCGATTCAATCGAGTCGAAGGATTATTTCTTGGCGGAAAGTACACGTACAGTTCAGGAAAGAAACAGACAAAGCTCACGATTTCAAATGAAGGTTCGGAACTTTCGCAGACTTCAGACGGCTGGCGAATCAGTCTCGCCGCGGGATACGGGATCTCAGATAAGATTTTCAAGTGGCGAGTCGGCGGTGCGATTCCGTTCGGTGAGGATGTCAAACACGAGTTAGGTGCCGAAATTTATCGTGACATCGGCCACTATCCGCAGGACGACTTCTTTTCTTCATTAACGACCACGATAACATCGCTCTTCGGGTGCAACGACTATTACAACTACTATATGACAAATGGATGGGATGCGCATTATTCAATCGTTCCTCTCAAACATCTTGATGCTACGGTGACTTATCTATCTGAGAACGAAACGAGCGTCGTTAACCACACGAACTTCTACATCCTTTCATTTGACGATAAGTATCGTCCCAATCCGCCGATCATGGACGGAATGATGCGGAGCATGAAATTCAACGTCCGTTACGGAGATGAACGCGTGCCGCTCGACGTATTGCCGGTAAATGCCGTAGAGGCTGAACGCCGAGTATTCATCGCCGTCGCTGCTCGCAAGCGACTTCAATTTCGGCCGGTACCGTCTGGAGGGATCGTACCACTTCGATACTTTCTTGAGCAGCTACCTTTTCCCGCCGCAGACACAGGTCATGTTTGCCGGCGGCTATTCGACCGGCACGCTTCCGGTTCAGCGCGAGTTTGTGCTCGATTCACAGGTCGGCGGGCTCGCGCCTTTCGGAGTCCTGAAGACTGCCCAGCCGACGGAATTCGTCGGCGACAAATTTGCCATGATTTCGTTGGAACAAAATTTCCGAAACGTTCCGTTTCTGCTGCTCGATATCCCATTTCTCTACAAGAGCGGAACGGAAATTTTGGTGGATGGTTCCGCGGCACAGTCGTGGCTGAACGGTACCTCGACCACAAACGGCTGGTATTGCGAAGCCGGCATCGGTTTGGGGAAAATTTTCGGATTGATTCGCATGGACTTCACTTACCGTTTCACCAAACCGAACAATCTTTTCTTCAGCGTCGGAATGAGCAGCCTGCTGTGAGCAGAGTCCAACATAGAGGCGTCGAATGCTTCACTTTTACCTTACCACCCGCTATTCATTCTCTGAAGAATTTTTCGTTGTGATAATTTATTTTTTCGCCGGATATCCCACCGTCTGTCCAAATAGCGCCCGCTGCTCGGCGCGCAGATTTAATTTTTCCGTAAGCGCCGGCTTGTTGCAGTTGTGGAACCACGCGGTCAGACCTTGAGACGCGGCGAACAAATACACGTTGCCCGCAATAAGACCCGTATCGACAAAGTAATATGATTTTTGAACTTCAGGGTCCTGCAACCCGGGTTCCTGATAACCGGACGTGTGAGAAAGTCTATGAATGTCCACGACGTAGATTAATTGCACCGGGGCTTTCGCCATGAAGTTTGTCTGACCTGCACCGATTGCGAGCTTGCGCAAATCTTCCCTAAGAACCGGATCGAGCCTATGGTGGAACGCATCGTACAGATAGACTCCTTCTTCCAGAGCAACATAAAGATCGATCTCCTGCGAGTTGCTCGCCGACGCGGAAGTCCTTCCGGGAATCTCGAATGGACCTATCTTCCGATTCACTCCACAGGCGGCCCAGAGAAGATTTGAAATTAATTGTGGTGAAAGTTTTTTATCGCTTATTTCACGAACAGTTTTTCTCTGCTGAAGCGCCTTCCAAACTGTCTTATCGCGCCCAGACTTGGGTTTGGGAAGCTCGATAGGCAGCAGACCGTTTGAAGAAGTTCCAGTAAGGGAAGCAGAATGAGATTCTTTCTTTTTCCTTTTGTAAGTCATAAAATACTCCTTTTACCGTGCCACGAATTAGTGGCATGATAGCAGTCGATCGTCAATTATTCAAAAACAAACTTTGCTTTGATGATATTTATGACTAAAATAATTGAAACAACATTCAACTTTAAATGCAAAATGAAAACTCATCAGCTTCTAACATAAGGACAAGATTATGACAGCAACAGACAAGCCATACGTCGTCGAATATTATTACAAGGCGCGCTGGGGTCACGCGGACGAATTTCTCCAACTGTACAAGAAGAACCACCATCCGCTTCTCAAGAAACGAATAGAGATGGGACACATACTGAAAATCACGCTGACAAAGCCGCGGTTTCATGCGACGGAGGAAGGGCGGTGGGATTTCAGAGTGACAATCGTCTGGAAGAACATCCAGGTTACCGACGAAGGTTTCAGTGAAGCAGATCTCGCTCGCGAGCTTTACCCGAATCAGGAGGTGTACAAAAAGGAAGAACAGCGTAGGTTCGAGATTTTGGAGGCGCACTGGGACCTGCCAGTAACGGAAATTGATTTGGAAAAATAAATCACTAAGCGTTTGTGATTGAAACACAATCCTGTCGTGCGGAAGATTTCGATGACGCCGCAAAATTGTTGGAGCGGCGAACGACACATTTGCCATGTCGACGAACTCGTCGTCGACAATGCTCATCAACATCATGGCATCGGCACTAAGACTTAACAGCAGCCCATCGTCATCGCCATAGAAAACAGCTGCCGGAAGATCGAGCTGGATTCGGCATTTCGTCGCAAAAAAGCTCACGGTTTTATGAAAAATTGGGTACTGGCTCAGTTTGCGGGCCTTCGTCATGTTGAACTTGGTTCAACATCTGATTTTGTTGTTTTTAGACCCCGAAACAAGTTCGGGGTGACAAC
Organism: uncultured Bacteroidota bacterium; assembly: GCA_963703215.1. Classification (GTDB taxonomy): domain Bacteria; phylum Bacteroidota; class Ignavibacteria; order Kryptoniales; family JAKASW01; genus JAKASW01. The sequence continues at coordinate 1,126,720 of OY969800.1, forward strand.
AAGAATTGAAAATGAGCCACTACCAAAAATTGGGTTTTGAAAACTGCGCTTTCCTTCTCTCAATAACTTTATAGTTTGTGTGATCAATCTCAGGCAATCTTTTCCGATGGAGCTTCGCGAACCACGGGCGGGTGTGTGGCTTCAATTCGCGATTGCATGGTTTTCTCTTGCAGGTCGCAAATTTCTTTTCCGTTCTGAGGCGGAACGTAAACGTAAGAACCATCGAGCTCTCAATTCACGCGCACGAACGCAGTCCACAAGAGCCGCATCGAGAACTTCCCCTTTGATTTTCTTAACGAGTGATTCTTCTTCGATCGGAAACATAAGCTCGACTCTTCGCTCAAGATTTCGTCCCATCAAGTCGGCGCTGCTTAGATAAATTTCCGGCTGATCTCCGTTTTGGAAATAGAAAACCCGGCTGTGTTCAGAATATCTTCCGACAATGCTGACGACACGAACCATCTCGCTCTGTCCTTTCAAGCCTGGTCGTAGCGAGCAGATGCCGCGCACGATCAGATCGATCTTCACGCCGGCTCTTGAGGCTTCATAAAGCCGCGCGATCATCTTGACATCGGTAAGGGCATTCATCTTCAGAATCATGTGACCCGGTTTGCCGCTCTTCACATTTTGTATTTCACGATCTATGAGACCTTCTATTTTCTGCCTAAGGATTACCGGGGCAACTGCTAATTTCTTATAAGTTTCCCTGCGCGAATAACCGGTCAGGTAATTGAAAATTTCTGTTATATCTTCGGTGATCTGTTCTTTGCATGTGAAATAGCTCAGATCGGTATAAATACGCGCTGTCGTCGGATTGTAGTTGCCAGTTCCGAGATGAACATACCTGCGAAGTCCGTCGCTTTCTTTCCGTACCACCAAAGCCATCTTAGCATGTGTCTTGAGTCCGACCAAACCATAAACGACATGGACACCGGCGCGCTCAAGTTGTTTAGCCCAACCAATATTATTCTCCTCGTCGAAGCGAGCTTTAAGCTCGACGAGTACGGCGACTTGTTTGCCTCTCTCTGCCGCTTCAACAAACAAAGGAATAAGAGGAGACTCTTTCCCGATTCGGTAGAGGGTTTGTTTAATGGCAAGAACATTGGGATCGTTTGCGGCCGATCTTATGAATTGAACGATCGGATTGAAGGAATCGTAAGGATGATGGAGCAAAACGTCTCCCCGACGTATCGTACTGAAAATGTCCTCGCCATCTTCTTCCGGAATCAATGATGCGGGGATGTAGGACGGATCCTTCAGTTCAGGTCGAGGAAGCCTCAGCAGGGTCATAAGCTGGCTCGGATCGAGAGGCGGATCTAATTCATAAACGTCATCCGGAGTCACTTCCAGGTTCTCGATCAGAATATCCTTAATTCGAGCTGGCATTTTGTTCTCTATGCCCACGCGAACTACCGAACCGAACCGCCGCAGCCTGATAGATTCTTCGATAGACTGAATCAGATCGTCAGCCTCGTCTTCCTGGATTTCAATATCGGCATTTCTTGTCACTCGAAAAGCGTAAGACTCTTCCACCGTCATTCCCGGAAATAACAAGTGCAGGTTATCAGAGATGACATCCTCCAACCATACAAAACGCACTTCCTTTTTCTGGGTTTGTCGATCGCCGACGGGAACCTGAACCAGACGTGGGAGAACATCGGGGACTTTAACGCGGGCAAACCGCTCCTCGCCATTCGGAGTCTTCACCACGACCGCAAGGCTGAGGCTGAGATTGGAAATATACGGGAAAGGATGACCCGGGTCGAACGCAAGAGGAGTGAGGACTGGATAAATTTCACGAGCGAAAAAGTCCCCGAGCTTCTTTCTATCTTCAACCGTAAGCTCCTCCATCTCCATGATGTGAATTCCCTTCGCGGCCAACTTCGGCAGCAAATCTTTCTTGTAGCAGTCGCACATCTCCTTCAGCATCACAGAAACTCTGTCATGTATTGCATGAAGCTGCTGCGAAGGAGTCAGACCATCGGGAGAATGTTCCACGATGTCCGCAAGGATAAGTTCCTTGATACCCGCGACACGAATCATGAAGAATTCATCGAGGTTCGTGCTGACGATCGAAAGAAATTTTACACGTTCGAGCAGAGGATGGCGCTGATCGCAAGCCTCCTGAAGAACTCGCCGATTAAATTCCAGCCAGCTCAGCTCGCGATTGATGTAGAGGGAAGGATCAACCAGCGGCTCGGCTGGGTAGGGCTTCTGGTCATTGGGGCGCTTGCGTTTCGTATTGCTTGTGCGCTTCGTCCTGCCGAAATTTATTCCGGGGGATGCAAACTCAATCTTCAAATCTTGTCCCTTCATTTCATCACCTGATGAATCCTGCATAGTCTTTTTTCTTACCTTCACTCCCTCAGAAAGATAGCGCGACGGAGCCAACAAGACAAGTTAAAGATTTCTTAACGAAGTTGGAGAAACAAGGCGAAAATGGGCAGAAAACGAAGAAACCGAGAGATTCCTGATTTTATTTTATCTGATTATTTGCGCGGGAGCCATCAGCCACTCCAACGTGGCACATCGGCCATAACGAAGCGACTCGACCGAAAGTTTGCAAATACCACCCTTCTTCATCGTGATTGCCAGATCTGTTTTGCCTGAAACGAGCATCAATATCAAACCGCTCAGGCACGGTTCGTGGCCGACGAGAAGAATACTGCCAAATTTCTTGTAGCCTGTATTTATCTCATGAACCAATGCAGCCGGATTGCCGCCGACTCTTAAGTTGGATGAAAACTTCAGGACATTCTCGCGATGAAATTCTTCAGCCATGATCTCCGCAGTCTCCTTGGCACGCAGAAATGGGCTCGAGAGAATTAGATCGAACTTGATGTCCAACTTCTTCAGTTCCTTTGCGATGCGTTTCATCTTTTTCGCGCCCTCTTTCGTGAGCGGTCGCTCTGAATCGGGACCATCGAACGATTCTCTTTCACCTGCTATCGCATGCCTTAAAATATAAAGATCCATGCACTACCTTTCCCCTATTCCACTTTACCTAACTTCTTCCAGAACAGATTTAGTTCGTCCACTGACGAGATGAATTCGAGCACGAGCCCTCTCCGTCGTTCCGTCAGATTATCTATCAACTTCATGAACTGCGTTTGGTCGGCCCTCGGATGCTTCTTGGCATGGTCGCGAACGCTGGTGATCAGCACGTCAATATCCTGGATGTTTCCCATTCTCACTTGATATGCATTCATTGCCCTCATCATTCGAGATGTTACGCTCGGAAGTATGGCTTCGAGCGACTCGACGGTGTAACGAAATCGTTTGAATGCAATGCGAAGCCGATGGATTCTTGTCCCTTTTCCCGAAAGCGCGGCTGACTTTAATTGAACTGCCCGTGAAAATGTCCCTGCAAGTTTGCCGATGACGATTGAACGTGCAGCATCACGAAGGAGCGGATCTGCAAGTATAGTTTGCAATCTCGTTTCGGTCTCCGCAATTCCATCTTCGATTTGTTTAAGCTGGAATTCGTGAAGCACAGCATGCTCACGCCTGAGGAATTGCTTCTGGCGTACCATGAGTAGCGTCAGGAATAGATTCATCGCAGGAAATTCTCCAACGAGACCGCGCACAGTAATAATTTGAACCTGTACATCCCTCAGTTCGCTCAACGCCCCCAGAAGCTGTTTCAGTTGCTTCCGGGTCTTCGAAAGGTCGGCAGCGGGAACCATCGCCCGAATGATATCCGTGACAGCGATGAGCCTCCGCGTCGCGACTCTGAGGTCATGGACTGCTTTTTCCGTTGCCCGTTTCCTCGTCTTAACTAATTGGTAACTGAAAATCCGGTGACGTTCTGTAAACGAGCGAAGCAGGATCTGAATAGTATCCGGTTTCGGAGCGCTCGTTGGTTTCCTGCGATTTCCATTTACCTTCGAGGTAGTAATGCCGGGATTTGTCCCGGCAATTACGGGCGTTATATCAGTCTTCGACAATGACTTTGACACCGAACACCTCTTCGAACATTTCCGCTTTTTTCATGAGCGACCACTTCTCAAGCAAAAGATCTCCTTCGCCCTTCAAGTGAATTGCAAACTTAGGCTTCTTGTATTCGACGGAAAACGATTCGACCTTTGAAGCATGCTCATTGTCCATCGCGTCGGCAAGTCGAAGTACTGCTGCAAGCTTAGTAACCACGACCCTATCTTTCGACGGAAGTGCACTGTAGGCGTCGTGCTGCTGCTTGGGAAATGATTTCCTGTGGTAACGCGCGACGTTTGCCACGATTGCCATTTGTAGCTTGCTCAGACCGATGACCGGCGTCGCAGTCAACAGATATTGTGCGTGCTTGTGGTGGTCGGTCGCGCTAATGAAGTTACCGATATCGTGAAGCAGTGCCGCCACTTCGAGAAGGAGCCGGTGCTCAAGGTTGAGGTTATGGAGATTTCTCGTCTGGTCGAACAAATCAATCGCATAGCGGGAGACACTCGCTCCATGCTGCTCATCGAAGAAATATTTCCTTCCGATCTCCAGCGCGGAAGCCATAACCTGGTCGCGGTATGCGTGCTTCGTCTCTTCATAAAGATCGAGTACCATGTCGATCAGCATGCCTTCCTTCAATCCGACTTTCGGAATGAGAATCTCATCGACGCCCGCAACCTTGGCGATCTGCTGGAGAATTATCGATGCCGGAACGATTACGTCGGCTCGGTCTGGGCGCATTTTCAGCTGCTGAATTCTTTCTTCGAATGAAAGTCCTTGCAGTTTCTTAACGATGGTGTCGAGCTCGTCAATCTCTATTGAAGTCTCCCGCTCTTTTCCAAGCAAATCTTTTCGCAAGATGCCGAGGGTTTCGATATTCCCGCCTGTCCCGACGCAGACGTCGATTTTTTTTCCGCCGATCTCCCGTTTCAACCGCCGCTGAGTCGACTCGACATATTCCTTGACAAGCTGGTTGAATTCTCTTTCGCCGTTCCGTTTTTCTTTTCCGGAAACTCCCGAAGAAAGAAGCTGGAGCAGCCGCACGGCTCCCATCTTGTAGCTTTCAGTCGAGACGATACTCCCGTCTGCCGTGAGCGTAACCTCAGTGCTTCCTCCGCCGATGTCGATGAGCATCGCGGTCTTATTCTTCAGGTTCACTTTGCTCGCTATTGCAAGATGGATCAGCCGCGCCTCTTCCTCGGGCTCGATGACGGAAATATCTATGCCGCAGCTTTGCGATATTCGGTCGATGAACATGTCGCGGTTCGTAGCCTCGCGGAGGGCGCTTGTGGCAAACGCCTTCGACCAGTTTACTCCATTGCGGTCGATTGCTTCTTTAAACTTGGTGAATGTATCGACCGCCTGTTCCAGTGTGCCGTCGGTGATCATCCCTTTTGCAAAAACATCCTGGCCGAGCCTGACCGGGTCGCGAAGATTTTCAAGGCTTGAAAGTCTTCTTTCACCGTCGACTGAAGCGATGGAGAGTCTAATTGCGTTCGATCCAACGTCTATAGCAGCAAGGTTGGGCATGGAAAAATATATGGAAATAGATGGAGGGGTTCAAATAGGGAAGTTTCTTCATTTTTCCCTTCTATCTTCTTGTTGAAATCTCAACAGGGAACGCTTGGGTATAATCTCAGACATGCCCGGTGAAAGGGGGCACTATGTGATTACAGGATGAAATTCATATTTCCGCCGTGCGAGATTTACCTTTGGACAAGCTGACGGAGTGATTCTCAGCAAAGGGGAAAGCCCAGTTTGTTTCTTCAATAACCTCCGCTTAAATTCCATCGTGGCACATAATAAGATGGGACATAACAATCTTACCGCCGGCTTGCCCGCCGCTTATTGGCTGGAATGTTATGTGGATAGATAGCAGGGTAGTTATAGTTGGGAGGGTCGTAGTTGCTTTTCATGTGATTACAAGAGTCACACGCCAGCCATATCAGGAGAGATCATGAAATCAAGATATTCAATGGAAAGATTGAAATTTTCTGTTCTGAAGTCGCTTTCAAACTCATCCTCTCAGAACAAGTTCAATATGCTTGGACGGCCAGATCAAGGGGGCAGCTTAGAAAGCGATCTCGGTATGAAGTTTACCGATGAAGAAAGGGCGCTTGCGGGCATAGCAATTGCCCAACTAAAACAGTCGGGCCACATTCAGCCAACTTATAAAGACATTACAAACCCTGAGGATTGGTTAGAACTCACGGACAAAGGCCAACTTGCGCTGACCCAAAACGCCCTGGACGAATTGGATGTCGCTCTCTCAAAAATTGACCCCAAGCTATGTGAACTTCGACATGGAGCAACTCAGAGTTTACTTTCTGGTGATCCAGATGCCAAACGCCAAGCATCTCATTCGGCGAGAGAACTCATTCGGCAAGTCCTTGAGATTCTTGCTCCGTCGGAGGAAATCAAGGCGCATCAAGAATTTCAGCCCTCTGAGCATTCAAAAGATGGAATTACTCGGCAAATGCGCATCAAGTTCGCAATCAAAAAAAGACGAAGCGGGTTTTCCGAATCTGACGCAGAGGTGATTGAGGCGACTTGCAAGTTGATTGATTCGCTATACAGCAAACTCTCAGGAGAAGCACATCGTGATGTTCGAGGCCAACACGGAGATATTGAGACGCTTATAAATTTAACTGAGACAATATTAAAGAAGTTATTGCTTTGAGGCTGCCGGTTTGTTTGTGTTCGTTAGTCAGATGTTCTGGCGCGCGCGTTCTAACCAGCAGGTCAAGCTGCGATGTAAAAGCGATCCAGCTCCCATATGTTACGCAAAACAAAAGGAGATTTTATGACAACAATAGGACAATCCATTGAATTCTGGCCGCCTCCGGGAGGGGCAGGATGGTATGCTGACGGGGACGATTTTTCAGTCGATCCGGCGACATCCCATATTAAGAAGGTAGAAACTAAGGGGGAATTTATTTGGGTTACAGTCGAAAAGCCCGAAAAGACTCTCGTTAAGATTATTATTAATCTCAAACAAATAATTCCTCCTGAGAAAGATGTTTTCGAAAAGGTTGCTAAAGCCTTGAACTCGGCCATCGGCAAAACCCTAATTGAGTCCCGAGAAATTTCCATATGAAAATCATATAGGTATCAATGAAGTGCCTGCTCTGACAAACATAAGAAATTCGTAATGGATGGTTCCTTAACGGGGGATTTATGAAAACCAAGCTTCTCTTGTTACTTTGCATTTTCTCTGTACCATTGTATTCGCAAACCAAAACTTTTCTACGTGAATATACTTACACTGCGGGAGAAGCCGACAGCAAGATTACGTCCCGTGCAATAGCACTCGATCAGGTAAAAAGAATTTTACTTGAAGAGATCGGGGTCTATTTGCAGAGCACGTTCGAGACGACCAAAGAAGAAAGGAACAACGTTTTGACGGAGCTTACAAAAGAACAGATACAAAGCATTACCGCTGGGGTTACTGAGACGAAGATTCTTGAGGAAAAATGGAATGGGGAGACGTATTACATTAAGGCTTCCGTTACCGTAAATACCGAAGATGTTTCAAATAATATTGCACGCATAGCGAACGACCAGAGCACACTCAAAGACCTTGAGGAAGCAACACGGAGAGCGGACAGCGCCGTTGCAGAAATTGAACGACTGCGTAAACAGCTTGGTGCGGAGAAAGATGAAAACCAAAAGCTTGTGACTCAGAAGGAATACTCGACTGCTTCCAATTCGCTCTCTGCCAGCGATTGGTTTCAGAAAGGTCTTAACGCGGTTGAGATGGAAGATACTTATAATGCAATCCTTTTCCTTGAAAAAGCCATTGAACTGGATCCAAAATATCCAGAAGCTTACTGCCTTTTAGGATCCACGTACCGTATTAAAGGAGACTTCGACAAGGCTATACCACTCTACGAAAAAGCGATCGAACTGAATCCAAAGTATTCACACGCTTACCACAATTTAGGGCTCGCCTACTATACTAAAGGAGATACCGACAAAGCTATGTCACTCTACGAAAAAGCGATTGAGCTCGATCCAAAGAATCCAAATGCTTACAACCTTTTAGGAATTGCCTACTGTGTTAAAGGAGATCTCGATAGGGGTATATCACTCTACGAAAAAGCAATTGAGCTCAATCCAAAGGATTCATCTGCTTATGGCAACTTGGGGCTCGCCTACTATACTAAAGGAGATACTGACAAAGCTATTTCACTCTACGAAAAAGAGATTGAGATCTATCCGAAGAATTCAAACGCTTACGCCAATTTAGGAGTTGCCTACTGCGCTAAAGGAGATCTCGATAAGGGTATACCGCTCCTAGAAAAAGCGATTGAATTGAATCCAAAATATTCATCAGCTTACAGTTTCTTGGGGCTCGCCTATTATACTAAAGGAGATACTGACAAAGCTATTTCACTATTCGATAAAGCCATCGAATTCAATCCGAAGAATTCAAACGCTTACAACCGTTTAGCAGACGCCTACTACGATAAAGGAGATATTGACAAAGCCATTTCACTTTACGAAAAAGCGATTGAGCTGAATCCAAAGTATTCAGGGGCTTACGACAATTTAGGAGCCTCCTATTATGCTAAAGGAGATATCGACAAAGCTATTTCACTGTTCGAAAAAGCCATCGAATTCAATCCAAAGGATTCATACGCTTACCACAGTTTAGGAGACGCCTACTCCAAAAAAGGAAATACAGGAAAACAAATTGAATGTCTGAGAAAAGCAGCTCAGCTTGGAGATACTGATGCTCAAAGTTGGCTTAAACAAAACGGATATGGCTGGTAAGCTATAATCTCAAAGTATTCTCCTGACCGAAAAACCTTATCGAGCCAGATCGTGTAAACCTTAGTAACCATGACAATCAACCGCTCCATCAACCTTATTACCTTATCATGGAGCGCAAGTGAATCTCTCCGGATTACATAAGGTAATAAGGTCAGAGCATCAGGATGAGCAGGGTTACTAAGGTTAAGAAATGCGAATAAGGCTATTTCCCATACTGTTCCATCTTACCGCCTCAACTATAACCGGCAAAACGAGTTCTGCCGTTAACAACCTAAAAAACCTTATCCAACCACCTCACATAAACCCTAGTAACCACGACAACCAACTGCTCCATCAACCTTATTACCTTATCATGGAGTGAATTGCCCTCTCTGAATTACATAAGGTAATAAAGTCTGAGTATTGAAGGGGCGTGATCTTACTAAGGTTTCCGGCCTAAAAACCCATCAAGTCCTTCGGAAATCGACAAGTTTAGTTGTCCCAATGATTAGTTTGGTCGCCCGGACGATCAGGTTGGTTATCCCGACGATCAGGTCGGTTCGCCGAACGATCAGGTTCGTTGTCCCAACAATTAGGTCCGTTGTCCCGACGGTTATGTTGGTTGTCCCAACTATCAGGTTGGTTGTCCCAACGAATAGGTCCGTTGTCCCGACGATTAGGTCCGTTGTCCCGACGATTAGGCTCGTTGTCCGAACGATTAGTTTTCTTGTCCGAGCAATCAGTCTGGTTGTCCCAACGACTGGTCTCGTTGCCCTCCTTTGTTTTGCTCAAACAAAAGAAGTATTATTAACGCAAGGAGTCAAGAATGCACAAAGCAAGTGTTGTAATTGAGCACGATAAGTTCGGTTATTATGCCTACTGCCCGGAAGCTTCCCGGATGCCAATCGCAGGGAGAGACAATCGAAGAGACAATGAATAACATACGCGAGGCAGCGGAATTGTATATAGAAACACTCAGCGATGAGGAAAGAGAAGCCTATTTGAGCAAGGAAATTCTCACAAGCTCCGTCGAGATAAGTATTGGGTAAGTTAGAACGGCTCACCGCGAAAGAAGCGGAGTCGTTGTTGCTAAAATCGGGATTTGTGCTCGCAAGATCCAAGGGCAGCCATAGAATTTATCTTAAGCAAGACGTAAGGGTGGTCGTGCCATTCCATTCAGGAAACGTACTTCATCCCAAAATCATCAAACAGGTTCTACAAGCGATAGAAAAGGCTTCTATAAAAGACCACAGTTAACCGGGCGCCGCCTGCCCCTGCAATGTTCTAAGAATCAGTCTCTTCCCTTGATCAGCTCTTCCGCAATCTGGACTGCGTTGGTGGCGGCGCCTTTCCTGATGTTGTCGGAAACGATCCACAAGTTAAGCGCATTTGGTGCACTCTCGTCGCGCCGAATTCTCCCGACAAACACTTCGTCCTTATCATAAGCGTTCAGCGGCATCGGATAAATATTTTGCGAAGGATCATCCTCAACAATTATTCCTGGCGACTTTTTCAACAATTTGAACACATCTTCAAGCTCGTAGCTTTTTTCCATCTCGATGTTCACCGCCTCGCTGTGTCCGCCGAATACCGGTACGCGGACGCATGTCGGGCTGACGAGTATGGAATCGTCGCCCATGATCTTCGCCGTCTCGAAAATCATCTTGAACTCTTCTTTCGTATAGCCGTCTTCGCGGAACATGTCGATGTGCGGAAGACAGTTGAATGCAATCTTATGCGGAAACTTTTTCGTGTTGCCCTGCTTTTTGCCAAGCTCTTCGTCCAACTGGTCAACACCTTTCTGTCCGGCGCCAGTGACCGACTGGTATGTCGAAACGACGACGCGTTTTATCTTGTACCTGTCGTGGAGCGGTTTCAGCACGACCACCATCTGTATTGTGGAACAGTTCGGGTTCGCGATGATTCCATGGTGCTTGAAGATATCGTTCCTATTCACTTCCGGAACGACGAGCGGAATTGACGGGTCCATTCTCCATGCGCTGGAGTTATCGATCACCACGGTTCCAGCTTTCGCCGCGATGGGTGCAAACTCTTTACTTACACTCGCGCCTGCCGAGAACAGTGCGATCTCGATTCCCTTGAAACTCTCCGGCGTCAGCTTTTGAACTTTCACTTTCTCGCCTTTGAACGAAACTTCTTTCCCCACCGATCTCTCCGACGCCAGCGGAGTCAAATTCTTCACGGGGAAATTATGCTCCTCGAGGACCTGTGTCATCTTCCGTCCGACAAGTCCCGTCGCACCAACTACTGCTACGTTATATGATTTCATAAATCTTATTTATCCTAAGGGTTTATTAGCTACGAACTAATCGGATTCTTATCTTTGCAAAGCGCATAGAGCACCGCGCAATCCGTTACAAAATACACCATTTAAGTAACAAATTTTTTTCTTTTAAACCAAATTCTCTAGAGGTTTGATTGCCTCTTTGCGCTTTGCCCCCTGCGCTATGCGCTTAAACCAAATCTTCGTAAGTCTGCCGGTCCCTTATCACACGTGCATAATCTTTATCGACAAGGATTTCCGCCGGCTTGGGACGCGAATTGTAATTCGATGCAAGCGAGAACCCGTATGCTCCCGTCGTCATAATCGCCAGCAGGTCTCCTCTTTTGACGCTCGGAAGCCTGCGGTGGATAGCAAATGCATCGGTCGATTCGCAAACTGGCCCGACAATATCCACGGTTTCTATTTTGCTCTTCTCAATTTTCACGGGAACAATCTGGTGATAAGCGGAGTACAGTGCGTGCCGCATCATGTCGTTCATCCCCGCATCGACAATTACAAATGTTCTTCCGGAAGAAATCTTCTTGTATAGAACTCGCGTCAAAAGAACACCAGCTTCAGCAACTATGAATCTTCCCGGTTCGATTGCAAGCTCGCATCTAGGAAAAGACAACTTTTCTTTGACCACTCTTGCAAGTCCACGGAGATTAATTGACGTTCCATCATTTTTTTCAATCGGAAGAAATTTATGCTTCGCAACATTTTTGTATTGTACCCCGATGCCACCGCCGAGGTCGATCTGCTTTACGTGAATTCCGGATTTCCACAGCTTCAACACTAGTTTCCGGAAAGACTCCGCCGCCTCAGTAAACGGCTCGACTTCGGTTATCTGTGACCCAATGTGGCAGTGTATTCCGGCGAAATCAATGTTCTTCAACTTCTTTGCCAACTTTGCCGCGTCTTCTGCATGGTGGATGTTTATGCCGAACTTGTTTTCCTTGAGTCCGGTGGAAATGTGCGGATGAGTCCGCGCGTCGACATCAGGATTTATTCTGAGAAGAACCTTGGCGGTCTTATCGAGTTTCCTGGCACACTTTGAAATGACGTGCAGTTCTTCCGCCGATTCCACGATGAACGTTCCGATGTTCCGAGTCAGTCCAAAGTTGATGTCTCGGTCCGATTTGCCAGCGCCAGCAAGCGAAATAGATTCCGGAGGAAAACCACTCTTCAAGGCGAGAAAAATTTCTCCTGCCGAAACAGTATCCGCACCGGCGCCGAGTGATTGAATATGCTTCACAATTTCGATGTTTGAATTTGCCTTGAGTGCATATAGAATCTTGAGATTTACTCTTCCATGGAATGCCTTCCTTAGCGTTTCAAATTTCTCGGTGATCTGGTTCTTACTGTAGACATAAAGCGGTGTTCCGTATTTCTCAGCGAGATCAGCCGCCGGGATACTTTCGATATGAAGCAGGTTCTTCCTATATGATATTTGATTTGTCATTCTAATTTCGCCCGTGGTTTTCTAATCGAAAATATCGCCCGAAAGGTCGCGGGGGTTGCCGAAAAGATCTTTGTGCAGAAGCTGTACCGCGCGATCCAGATCGTTCTCGTCGACCACGAAGCCGATGTTGATCTCTGATGCACCCTGCGAGATCATGTTCACTCTTATTCCATTCATCGCGGAAAAAATTTTCCCGACAATGCCCGGACTGTGACGAAGGTTCTCGCCGACGACACAAACGATCGCCTTCCCGCTCGACACTGTGGCTTCGGCAAATTCCTCGAATTCCTTTTTCATTTCTTCTAATTTGGTTGTGTCCTCGATAGCGACCGAGACGCTGACCTCACTTGTGGCGACGGCATGAGCGATGGTTTTGTATTTGTTGAAAACTGCGAAGACGGCTTCGAGGAAATCGTGTGCCATGAACATGCGGCTTGAGACGAGGTTCAAGAGAGTTATGTGTTCCTTATAAGCGATAGATTTCACGACACATTCCTCTCCGCCGGAGGCGGATGCACTGCTGGCGAAATGATTTTCGCTCTTCGATATCAGAGTACCACGATACGATGGGTTTCTGGAATTCCTTACGTAAACCGGAATATTTTTCTCAATTGCGGGAAGTATGGTCATCGGATGAAGAACCTTCGCTCCGAAGTAAGCGAGCTCCGAAGCCTCATTGAATGACATCTTCTTTATTCTCCGCGCCTCTGGAATAATCGATGGGTCAGCCGTCAGAACGCCATCAACGTCCGTCCAGATTTGAATCTCCTTCGAGCCGAGAAGGGCGCCGATAATCGCCGCTGAATAATCGGATCCGCCTCGACCAATTGTAGTGGTTATTCCTTTTTCGCTGGCGCCGATGAAACCCTGCGTCACGATGACGCAACCTTCATTTACCAGCGGCATCAAAGCTTTCTTAGCTTTCTCTTCGACTACTTCGAAAAGGGGAAGTGCCTTTGTGTAAGTCTCGTTCGTTATCATGTATTCCCGCGCATCGACGAGCGCTGCCTTCATGGAATTTTCTTCCATCGCTTGTGCAATTATCATGGACGAAAGCCGTTCTCCATAGGAAGCGATCGCATCGTGCGACCTGTTCGAGACTTCACCGAGCACAGAAATCGCTTGCGAGAGATTTCTAAGCTCGTGTGCGTAAACAGAAATTTTTCCTTTGAGATAATTTTTGGGAAGCTCCGAATGGATCAAATCGTCGACAAGCTTTTCATGCCTCAGCCGGATAGCGGTTATTAGATCGTTAGCTTCATCCTTTTTTCCCTCGGCAGAGATGGCGGCGATCTTCAGAAGCTGATTCGTCACTCCCGCACATGCGGATACCACGACAATCGGCTTCCTCGGAATTTCCGATTTGACGATTTCAATTACTCTGAGTATTGCTTTGGAATCCTCTACCGAGGTTCCGCCAAATTTCATTACTATCATTTAGTTACCTGAGAAAGGTCACAATCAAAAAGATGTCCAAAATTCACAATCGGTTTGGTCGACCAGTGAAAACCGACGCCTTTTCATTAAGCAAATAAAACTACAAGCTGGTACAGTGGCGCGTAAAAGAAATTTATCGTCGCATTGAAGATAGCTTCAAATGCGGGAACACGCATCAAGAGAAGAATCGCAAAAATTCCAACGAAGCCGATCCTGCTGTATGCTTCTGCTGCCGAATCCGGCAGGAATGCCGCGAGAACATGTGAACCATCCAACGGCGGGATCGGAACGAGATTGAAAACTCCGAGCATGATGTTAAGATAGATTCCGCCTGAGAACATTTTGAATAGAAAGTCGAAAAATGCCGGCGATGCGGCTCCGAGAATCGGCTGTATCTTCAAAAGCAAAATCGTTACAACAGAACATGCGAATGCCATTACCAAATTCGATAACGGCCCGACCGCAGACACGATCACGTTGTCGCGCCTGTAGTTCGAGAGATTCATGGGATTGACCGGAACCGGCTTTGCCCACGCAATCAGGATTTGTCCCACCGTCAGAAGCGAAAAGAGTGGAACGATTATCGAGCCTACGAGGTCGATATGCGGAACCGGGTTGAGTGTGAGCCGTCCCATGTCGCGTGCGGTCGGATCGCCGAGCTTCAGTGCAGCATAGCCATGAGAGATTTCATGTATGATGACGGAGAAAAGCAAGATTGGTAAAATGTATAGTTCACTGAGCATATCTTCCTCTTGGGTGATACCTGTCGATTACTTCTTTCAGATAATTCCGGTCTAAATGTAAATAAATTTGTGTAGTTCCGATGTCGCTGTGCCCAAGCATCTCCTGCACGGCACGAATATCCGCGCCGCCTTCGAGCAGATGCGTGGCAAAAGTGTGTCTCAAAGTGTGCGGGTGAATCTGCTTTTTGATATTCGCGTCGCGCGCGTACTTCTGGAGCATTCTCCAAACCGAAATTCTTGAAATTTTTCCGCCTCTAAAGTTCAGAAATAGCGAATCGCTTCCGTTGACTTTATTCCGCATCAAGACATTTCGAACCGAGGAATCGTAGCGCTCAATCCATTCAATTGCGATTTCGCCGATTGGGACAATTCTTTCTTTAGAACCTTTCCCAAAAACTCTGACCACATTTTCGCTTTTAATTAAATCTCTTTTCTTGAGATTAACAAGCTCACTGACCCTGATGCCGGTGGCATAAAGAGTCTCGATTATTGCCCGGTCACGAATGCCAAGCTTGTCATTTACGTCGGGAGCTTTTATCAGTTTCTCCACTTCCTCTTTGCTCAAGACCACTGGAAGTTTCTTTGACGGCTTTGGACGATCAAGGTTGACCGTCGGATCGACTTCCGAAATTTTTCTGAATACCAGAAATCGATGCAGGTTCTTTACCGCCGAAAAATTTCTTGCGATGCTGCTTTGTTTCAATCCGAGATCGAAAAGTGATTTGAAATAATTTCTGACTTCCGATCTCGATACCTCATTCAACCCGGTCAGTCCATGAGTCTCGACAAATCCGGCGTATCGATTCAAATCGTTGTGGTACGATGCAAGGCTGTTGTCCGACAACCCTTTTTCGAATTTCATGAACTCAAAGAAAAGGTCAAGCTGGTTAGAGATTTTTTTGTTTATTTCAATGGTTGGCACCGAGAAAGACTCTTGATTTCTTAACGACGAGGTCTTCTGGAGGCGGAACGTTTCGCCGCGCCATGATGATGGTTCGTGGCGGGAGAATGCGAGACCTTTTTCGCTTTCTTTCTTTTCTCAGGAACCGGTGGCGCAAGCGTATCGATTTCACTTTGTTTCAAATCGGCGATCGTCTCCGGAACTCTTTCAAACAACTCATCTCCCTCGAAACGATCAGAAGATTTCTCTGATGCTGGCGATTCGGTCGGCCGATTCGGATATTCTATTCTTTTATGGTAAATGCCCGACAAAACCGACAGGAAACTTTCCTTGATCTTTGTCAGATCGCTGAAAGTCAAATCGGTATTATCAAGCTGGCCTTCTTCGTACCTGCTTCTAACTATGTCTTCCATCATGGTTTCGACATTTTCCAAGCTCTTGTCATGCAGGGAGCGAGTAGCCGCTTCGACGGAATCGGCAAGCATAACAATTGCCGTTTCTTTAGAGTGCGGCTTTGGCCCATCGTAGCTGTAATCTTCCTCGCTCACGTCTCCTTTGGCAAATGGCCTCCGCAGCGCCTTCCCGTAAAAATAAGCAACGAGGGTTGTACCATGGTGCATCGGAATGAAATCTATTACCCGCTGGGGAAGATGGTACTTCATTGCCAGTTCGATTCCATCGGTGACGTGGGAAACGACCATTTGAACGCTTACATCGGGTGGCAGCCACTCATGCTTGGATTTATCCGAATCAATCGTGTTCTCTACGAAATATTCGGGCCGCACCATCTTGCCGATGTCATGATAATATGCTCCCACACGAGCAAGTATCGGATTTGCACCGACCACCTCCGCCGCCTTTTCGGCGAGCGTGCCGACAATTATCGAATGATGAAAAGTTCCAGGCGCCTTTTGAGATAATTCCCGAAGAAGCGGCTGATTGAAATCGGATAACTCGAGGAGAGTTAGATCCGTTGCAACACCGAACACCTTTTCAAAAAATATGAGCAGCCCGAAAGTGATGATGGGAGAAAGGATTGAATTGACAGCGATCAGAGAAAATTCGGCAAGGATGGTCGAAGCGTCTTCGCCTTTCTGAAAGGAGATCGCGAGTGCCGAAATCGAGTATCCTATGAAAATGAAGACCAGGCTTCTGAATATCTGGGTGCGGTTTTTTGTGTCTCTTACAGTATAGACTGCCAACGCACCGGCACAGAGAGCCGTGAACGCTGCACCAAAGTCGTTTCCCTTCATAGCTCCGACAAGGAGAGCCACTGCGACGGTGACCTGGAAAGCAACTCGGGAATCAAAGATGATTGCGATTATCATGGATGCAACAGGAACAAGAACGAGGTACTCAACTGGCAGCGTGGTCTGGGCAGTGAATGCAAAATACATTAGTGCGGCTTCGAAGATCAAAAGAACTGCTATGATCGAGAGTAACTTATTGTTGTAAAAAATTCTCTTTCTAAATAGGAACAGGTAAATGCTTAAAAGAGCGATCACCACGAAAACCAGAACAAATTTACCGGCGAACTGCAGGATGATGTCCGTCGTCCCTGTTCTCTCGCGCATGGCTTTCTCAAGGGAGTCCAATCTCAGCTTTATGTCGCTTGTTATACGGTCATGCTTGCCGATAATTCTCTCGTTCTCTTTGACGAATCCGACAGTCCGGGGCACAAGATCGACCGCCGCATTGATTTCTCGCTGCGTTTGTGCGCCATCAAACGCAAGATCAGGCTTGACTTGCGAAGTAATCGCGGCAGAGATGATCCGGGATAAGACCGTGTCGCCTTTGAGTGCACTGTTTGTTGCCTGAAGAAGTTGACCCGCGACATCCGGCAAGGAGAGTGTCTGGTTGACGGAAACCGGAGTCTCAGCATTCTCCATGCGGACGACAATCACATTGGAACTCACCTGATCATGCGGCTTGTCAAGAATCCCGGTCAGATATGCGCTTGAGATGACCGAGTTCAATACCGGAACCAATTTTGCGAGTTCACTAAATAGCCGCGGGTTTTCCTTGGCGCCGGATATCAATTGACGCCAATCTGAATCGGAAAATTTGCAAGGAAGCTGGCGAAACAAATTCTGCAATGTTGTAGAATCCCTGGCGAAAGTTTTTCCTTTCACTTCATGCTCGAGCCCCATCCATAGCTTCATGGCTTCAACGATCTTTGCAATCATCGAAGCAGTGGAATCAATCCGGGCTACTCCGACATCGACTTTATTGAAAACCGGATTGACATGCGCGGCAGCCTGACTTATCTCTTGTTTGTAATCGCTCTCTTCCTTGTAAATTGGAAATGAAAAAGGAGCTATTACGTCCTCATGCGTCCAGATCGTTCCTACGTCATAGTTGACAGTCAGTTGGTTCTGCGAAGGAGCTAACATCGTGATGATGACAACCATTGCAAGAAAGATCAAGATTCTAATCGTCAGGCTGCTTTCCTTATTTGCACCGGCAATTTTCCGGAACAAATTAATGTATTTCCGTCGGATGCTTGTCATTTAAGATTATGATGTGCGGTTTGTTCTTAGATTATAAATTATCTCGAAAAACTCCGCGGCACCATTTTGGTCGTTTGTACCATCAGTAACCAGGTCTGCTCGCTCTTTGAGTTCCCAGACGGCGTTTTTTATTGCCACACCCACTCCGGCGCGGTCAAAGGCTTCAAGGTCGTTTTGAAAGTCACCAATAACGGCAACCTCATTCTTTCCAATTCGCAGATACTTCTCCAAATGAGACAACCCCGTCGCCTTCGAGTGGTCCTTATTTCTTATTTCGAGATACCACCTGTCATCATAATGGGAACTCTTATAAATCTTTATGTCGACGCTTGAAAAAAAGCCGATAGACTCACGAGCAATAGAGTGCACCACACCTTTTGAATCGGCCCCTACAATAATCTGAATGGTCTTGTGGGCCACCGAATTCAAATCTTCAATTTCGACTCTATCGAGCTTGAAGCTGTCGATGTAGCTCGGTAACATGGTCTCGGTTTCCTGGCACATCATCTTATCGTCTACAAACAGCACGACACTTGCAAAACGTTTCTCAGCCTCTGCAATAATTTTCTTTACTATGGAAGTTCTTATATAACTAGCGAAAATATTCTCAATGGTGTGGGGGAGCCGTATTAATCCACCGTCTAAGGAAATTATTGGCATCGTCACGTCAAGTTCATCCGCGATTCGCTCTGCCGACGAATGAGCCCTCGCCGTCATGATGGCGAACTTTATGCCGAGCCCCTTTAACTTCCAAACGGCTTCGCGGGTTACTTCCGTGGCCTTTCCTTCGTTGTTCAGCAATGTGCCGTCGAGATCAGATGCAACAAGCCTGATCCGCTTCAATTTTTTTATGAGATGCGGAGTTAATTCTTCCATCGTTATCTATGATTAAGAAATCAATAGAGAAAATACAAGTTCCAAGTGTCATCTTCTATGCCACTTTGCATTTTCTCGCCAAAAATGATAAATTTAATTCGTTTTCAAAGGAAGCAATCCCTCGGGACAAAGGAAATAGTGAGTAAGATTAAGAAAATTGGAGTTTATACAAGCGGTGGCGACGCACCCGGCATGAATGCAGCGCTTAGAGCAATTGTAAGAACGGCGGTCTATCATAATGTCGAGGTCGTTGGAATCCAACATGGTTATAACGGAATGCTAAAAGGCGACTTTATTCCGATGGGACCGCGTTCGGTGTCGGGTATAATTCAGAGAGGCGGGACAATTCTCAAGACTGCGCGGTCAACGGAATTCATGACGCGAGAGGGACGGGCCAAAGCCGCTGCTAATTTGGGTGCACAAGGAATAGAAGGCCTTGTGGCCATCGGCGGAAACGGAACCTTCCAAGGGGCAACTCTCCTTTACGACGAACATATGATTCCAACCATCGGTGTGCCGGGAACGATTGACAACGACCTTTATGGTACCGACCTCACCGTTGGCTACGATACGGCAATAAACACCGCGGTCGAAGCGATAGATAAAATTCGTGATACTGCCGATGCGCATGATAGAGTATTCTATGTCGAAGTGATGGGACGAGATGCCGGCTTCATCGCATTGGATGTAGGCATCAGCACCGGTGCAGAGTATATTGCGATCCCGGAAATTGAAGAGAATTTTGAGGCAATCCGTCAGAAGCTGACCAGTGGAGGCCGCCAGAGAAGCAGTATCGTAGTCATTGCCGAAGGTTGTTTCGAAGGTGGCGCATTGGATCTTGCGAGAAGGATGAGCGAATTCGTACGGTTACATTACCGCGTCACCGTCCTCGGCCATATCCAGAGAGGCGGCAGTCCAACCGCTCGTGACCGCGTCCTCGCCGCAAAACTTGGCTCTGCTGCAGTTGAGGCACTGTTGAGCGGTGACCTGAACGTCATGGCTGGAGAGATTAACGACAAAGTGGTACTCACACCGATGAGGGAAACTTGGGAAAAGAAAAAAGCGATTGACAATAGCCTTGTCGAGTTGGCGAAAATATTATCTATTTAGGAAGCAGTCTGGCATTCAGCAGGGGCTGATAGCTAAAGAACAGGACCTGGAAAATTTGTGATGATTACATTGAAAAGACTTTCGCTTATCGTGGCGTTCTTTGGAATGCTCCTCTCAATTCAGGGCTGCGGCTTGTTCAAACAGGTTACGATCAGCGCCACGAGCGTTATAATCGATGGTGGTTTCGAAGCCATGAACCATGAGACCGACCTTCAGTTAGCCTCCCAAGCACTTCCGTCTGATCTCAAACTCCTTGACGGTCTAATTTTAGAATCGCCGGACAACGAGAGGCTACTTCTTCTCGGAGCGCAGGGGTACACGAGCTATGCACTCGGCTTCGTCGAAGATTCGTCGAAGGAACGCGCAAGTCAATTCTATCTTCGTGGACGCGATTACGGTCTCAGGATTCTTTTCAAGAACGATGACTTCAAAAAATGTTTCGATGGCGATCTTGAAAACTTTCAGAAATCGTTGGACAAGTTGGGTGAGGATGACGTTCCTGCCGTTTTCTGGACCGCAAACGCATGGGGAAGCTATATGAATATCAACCGGGATAACGTTGACGCCCTTGCTGATCTTCCAAAAGTAAAAGCCATGATGAATTTCGTCATTAAACATGACGAGAATTTTTTCTACGGCGGCGCACACCTTTTCTTCGGAACTATTCTGGCGAGCCTTCCGGCTATGTTTGGCGGAGACACCGCGGCGGCAAGGGGTCACTTCGAAAAAGCAATTCAAGCCGCTAACGGCAAATTCCTGATGGCGTATTATTATTATGCTCAGTCCTATGCGGTGATGGCTCAGAATAAAGATCTATTCGAGTCTCTTCTCCACAAAGTAACTGATGCGCCTGAGAATTTGCTTCCCGACCAAAACCTTGCTAATGAGATTGCCAAGATGAAGGCGAATGAATTGCTAAAACACGAGAACGATTATTTCTAATACGAAAGAAAAATTCGAGGACCGTACATGTCGAAGATAAGAAATAAAATACTTCTTACAGTTCTGCTTTTAGGTTCGAGTGCCATCATGGCATGCTCGCAAGAGTACATTATAAAGTTTGCCACCGTGGCGCCTGAGGGGACAACATGGATGAACATCATGAAGGAGTATGATGCTGCGGTGAGAAAGGAAAGTGGTGGTCGACTTGGCTTCAAGTTCTATCCCGGTGGCGTCGCTGGCGACGAGAAAGACATTATTAGAAAAATCAGGATCGGACAATTGCAGGGAGGCGGATTCACAGGAGTCGGTATGGGCCAGATCGCACCCGAAGAGCGCATCCTCGACTCGCCTTTTCTGTTCCATGACACTGCCGAAATTGACTATATCTATAACAAATTTACTCCGGAATTTGACAAAGCATTTGAGCAAGGTGGATTCATTTTCCTTGGCTGGGCAGAAGTCGGATTTGTTTATGTCTTCACTCAGAAGCCAATCTATTCCGTGGAGGATATGAAAGATGTCAAAGCCTGGATGTGGGAAGGAGACCCTATTGCCGAAGCGTCGTTCAAAGTTTTGAAGCTTGCTCCAATCCCGCTGTCAATCGCCGATGTGAACTCTGCGCTCCAGACCGGAATGATCAACTGCATTTATTCATCACCTTACGCGATCATACCTCTTCAATGGTTCACCAAGATGAAATATATGCTCGATGTACCACTCGCAAATTCCTCAGGCGCGGCCCTCGTGTCGAAGAAGTTTTTCGATTCCATGCCGCAGGACCTGCAACAAATTCTCTTGAAGGATGGTCACATCTATTTGTCGAAGCTTACTCAGTTGGGCCGCGAGGACAATCAGAAAGCGCTTCAAACACTGGAGTCGAGGGGAATAAAAATCACTCATCCCCGATCGGCAAGCGATCTCTCGTATTACTATCAGACAGGTGAAGATGCCCGCCAGATGTTGGTTGGCAGACTCTATTCCGCCGATCTTCTGCACCAGGTGGAATCCGCCCTTCAGGAATTCCGCAAGGATAAAAAATGAAAACTCTTAAAGCCATCGAGAACATTTTCGGGCACATCGAAAATGGACTTCTCGTAATTTTTCTAACGGTGACAGTCGTAATGGCATTCTTACAGGTCATACTAAGGGAATTCTGGTCCACCGGAATTTTATGGGCAGATGTTTTTCTAAGGCATTTAGTTCTTTGGATCGGATTCTTAGGCGCTGCACTAGCGGCGAAAGAATCACGCCATTTTTCAATTGACATCCTCACAAAAAGACTTTCACCGATCCTGCGCCGAATCATCCAACTTTTGCTCGACCTCAGCGCGTCGATGGTCTGTTATTTCCTAAGCAGTGCAGGGATGTCGTTTGTGTCGGATGAGATCAAGTACAACAATCAGCCGCTCTTCACGTTACTAGGCGTAGATATTATGCCTTATCATTTTGAAATCATCATACCGATCGGATTTGCTCTGGTCGGAATCCATTTTTTGTTCAGGGCAATTGAGGTTGCAGCCACAGGACCGAGATCTGCTGAAATTGTGTAATCATCTCAGCCGTGAATCTATTCATGGGCAGCATTTTTCATTCAATGGATTTTAACAAATGACATACATCGTAGTTGGAATCATAATCCTCCTGCTGGTACTTCTTGGCGAACCTGTTTTCGTATTGATCGGCGCTGGAGGACTTTTGTTGTTCAAGCTAGCTGGTACAGACACTTCAGCTGTTATAGTCGAACTTTACCGTCTTGCGAGTCTGCCGGCTCTGATCGCAATCCCGCTATTCACGTTTGCAGGATATATACTTGCTGAAAGCAACGCACCCAAGCGACTCGTCCGACTTGCACTTGCGTTCTTTGGCTGGATGCCGGGTGGACTCGCAATAGTTGCGCTGATCTCCACCGCTATCTTCACGGCTTTCACCGGAGCTTCAGGAGTAACTATCGTGGCTCTTGGCGGACTTCTTTACCCAATTCTGGTCAAGGAAAACTACCCGGAAAGATTCTCGCTCGGTCTAATGACAACATCGGGAAGTCTTGGGTTATTGTTCCCGCCGAGCTTGCCGATAATCCTGTATGGCATCGTGGCTGGAATAAGCGTTGACAAACTTTTTGCTGCCGGATTAATACCTGGAATTTTGCTGATCATTCTTCTATCGATATTCAGCATCTATACAGGTGTCCGTTCAGGGGTAAAACGACAAGCGTTTTCGATACGCGAAGCTCTCGGCGCACTTAAAGAAGCCGCGTGGGAAATTCCACTGCCGATAATAATAATCGGCGGAATCTACGCCGGACTGTTCACCGCAACGGAGGCGAGTGCCATAATGGCATTCTATGTTTTTGCGGTCGAAGTTTTCGTTCTTCGCGATGTGAAGTTCTTCAAGGATCTACCCCGCATTGTGAAGAAAAGTATGATGCTGGTCGGTGCGATTTTCGTGGTATTGGGTACCGCGCTCGGACTGACGAGCTATCTAATCGACGA
Organism: uncultured Bacteroidota bacterium; assembly: GCA_963703215.1. Classification (GTDB taxonomy): domain Bacteria; phylum Bacteroidota; class Ignavibacteria; order Kryptoniales; family JAKASW01; genus JAKASW01. The sequence continues at coordinate 1,150,162 of OY969800.1, forward strand.
ACAGATTCCGACGCAGCTGTTCCAGCTAATTCACCAATTTGTATCGAGCCAGCTTACTTTCCTGATCCTCCTGAATATTTTCCTTCTCGTGATAAATATGGTCGAAATTTTTTCTGCAATAATAATCGTGGTTCCGCTAATCGTTCCAATTGCAGCGCAGTACGGAGTCGATCCCGTCCATCTTGGCGTAATATTCTTGTTGAATCTTGAAATCGGTTACATGCTGCCGCCGCTCGGATTGAACTTATTCATATCGAGTCTGCGTTTTGAAAAAGATATTGTGAAGATCTACAGGGCAGTTTTGCCCTTTCTCGGTATAGCACTGCTCGCTTTATTGGTCGTTACATATTTGCCGGACTTGAGTCTCTATCTTACGAGAATTATGAAAGTACAATAGCTTAATGAAATACGCCGTCATCTCGGACATTCACTCAAACCTTGAAGCGATCACAACGGTGTTGAAGGAAGTCGGCAAGAAGCATGTTGACGAGATAATCTGTCTTGGGGACATCGTGGGGTATGGAGCAAACCCGGATGAAGTTGTAGAGCTTGTCCGTCAGGAAGCAAAATACGCGGTACGGGGCAACCACGACGACGCATTATTCAGCGATGAGACATTTTCTACAATAAATTCTTTTGCGAAATCTGCAATAACTTATAACTTCGAACTTCTTTCTGATAGGAACAAGGACTGGCTACGAATTCTACCGCTGACCCACAAGTTGGATAAAATTCTGGTGGTACACGCATGTCCCTCAGAGCCAAAGAGCTGGAAATATATTTTCACGCGCGATGATGCTGAGATCGAGCTACCGTCATTTCAGGAACGAATCTGTCTGATCGGGCATACTCATGTGCCGGTGATTTTCAAAGAATCCTCGCCGGCTGAGCGCGGCGAAATCAAAAGAGCTGATTAATGTTGGCAGCGTCGGTCAGCCGCGCGACGGCGATAACCGCGCGAGCTACGGAATAGTCGACACGAATAAGCTCACCTACGCAAACTTCAGGGTCGAATATGATTACCGCGCCGCTGCAGATAAAATCATAGCCGCAGGTTTGCCGGCTTTCCTTGGTGAGCGACTGCATAAGGGAAGATGAAATATCTTCTCAAAGATCAGGTCAGTGTAAGAAGTCACTTACGGTTTTAATAAACAGATCTGGCTGATCAACAAAAGTCATATGACCACTTTGCGGGAATATTACCAACTTCGAGCCTGCGATCTTTTGATGCATCTCTTCAGAAAGTGATGGGTCACATTCATCGTGGTCGCCGCACGTAATCAGAGTCGGGACTTTGATCGAAGGAAGCTTGTCGACGTATTCGACGGACTTGAGGTTGCCGTCGATCACAAACTCACCATCTGAACCCCACATCTCGCGGTAGAGTGCCCATGACGTATTTCCACCGGCGACAGGATCGTAATTTGGATCGGGCCTCCGCTGGTACAAATATGGAAAATATCCTTCTCCCCATGCCGCAATCATGTACTCGTCGGTGTACCTGTTCTGCTCATACGGCTTTCCATGCTGAAAGAGACCTTCCTTTTCCATTTTGTCAATTCTATTAGAAAGTTCAGGAGACATCTTTGCCCTCATCTTCTTGAATACTTCGTTCATTTGAGAAGTGCTCGGGAAAGTACTGCAGAGAATGAGGTGGCTCAGATGTTCCTGATATTTCATCGCGTAAGCCTGTGCAAGAACACCGCCGTACGAATGTCCGAGAAGGGACATCTTGCCAAGGCCCAGCGCCTTTCGAACTGCTTCCACATCCTCGACCATGTTTTCGACAGTATACTGAGTAGAATCTTCAAGTTCTTCTGAACGACCGGAGCCGCGCTCATCGATGAATATCAAGCGATTATGCCTAGCAAGCGGAATTAGATAGGGAAGAAAATAATCGTGTGATGCGCCTGGACCACCATGGACAATCATCAACGGTTCTCCTCTTCCAAATTCTTCATAATAAATCATCACGCCGTCAGCATCCACGAAACCATGATTTATTTCATAAACGGAATTCGACGAGGGCATTGTCTTTATTTTTGTGTGCGTTTGTCCAAGAGCGAGTCCAACCGAGGCTGCAAAGAAAATAACAGTGAGGACAGTGCGTTTCATACTCTATTTCTCCTTTGGAGTGATTGTTTGTCCAACGAATTTGCGAAAAGAAGTGGAGAAGAAAAAGCGGTCAAATATCCAGTGGCGCGTCGAAAGGTGTTACCAAGCATTCAAGTGAAAGCGAGACTACATTGGAATGAGCGAGCACTGGAGAGAAAGTATAAGTAGATAAGTGCCGCTTCAGTCCTTTCCGTTTTGAATCAGATCAAGGAGATTGGCGAGTGCAACACTGATGAATACGGTTTGATCTCCGCGCTGGGACCCGGATTCAGTTTAGAATTAATGTTATTCAAAATGAATTGACCCGGATTATGGACGAGCCTTTAGGCGCGAAGATTCTTCCACAAATAATCTGAAGTGAGAGAACCTCTTTTATACTACCGCGGTTTTTTTCCTTGCTTTGTAGCGCTCGTCGTGATCGAGAATTTTTTCTCGAAGCCGAATTGACTTCGGCGTGAACTCGACGTACTCTTCGTCATTGATCCATTCGATTGCCTTCTCAACCGTCATATTTACAGGCGGCTCAAGACGAATCGCTTCGTCGGCTCCCGACGCACGCATATTCGTCAAGTGTTTCGTCTTGCAGACATTGGCGACTATGGTATCTTCGCGAGCATTTTCCCCGACAATCATTCCCGCATAAACTTCTACGCCTGGCTCGATAAAGAAAGTCATTCTTTCGCCAAGTTTCCACATCGCGTAAGCGACCGCTGCTCCAGTTTCGAGTGAGACGACAGCGCCTTTGCTCCTCATTTCGATCTCGCCTTTAAACGGCTCGTATCCATGATAGTTGTGATGAAGAATTCCGGTGCCTTTCGTCTGAGTCAGAAACTCAGTTCGGAATCCGATGAGTCCTCTTGCCGGCACGATGAATTCCAAACGAGTATTTCCATGACTCGGCATCAAGTTCTTCATTTCGCCTTTTCTTCGACTGAGATTATCTATTATGGCCCCCACATATTCATCCGGCACGTCGATAACGACATGCTCAACAGGCTCCCGAAGCTCGCCATCGATCATTTTGTAAATGACCTTCGGTTTGCTCACCTGGAATTCGTATCCTTCGCGCCGCATCGTTTCGATCAAGATCGCAAGGTGAAGTTCTCCTCTCCCGCTCACGGTAAATATATCCGGAGTAGCTCCCGGCTCAACGCGCAAGCTGACGTTTGCCCGAAGCTCGCGCTGCAATCGCTCGGATAGATTTCTCGTTGTCACATACTTGCCCTCTTTCCCGGCGAACGGCGAATTATTCACAACGAAGTTCATCGATATTGTCGGCTCATCGATGTTTACGAATGGAAGAGGCGTTATATCAGCCGGGTCACAAATCGTCTCGCCGATATCGACATCTTCCATTCCGGCAAGCGCGATAATTTCTCCCGCACTCGCTTCCATGACTTCATTTCTTTTCAAACCCTCAAACGTATAAATCTTTGTTATGCGAGCGTCCTCGACTCTTCCATCCTTGTGAATGACGCGCATCGGTGCACCATCTTTTATCGTTCCTCGGAAAATTCTCCCGATGCCGAGGCGACCGATATAATCGTTGTACTCTATGTTCATCACGAGCATTTGAAAGGGAGGTTCGGAGTCCGCAGGTGGTTCAGGGATGTACTTGATTATAGTTTCGAAGAGAGAAGAAAGATCCGAGTCTTCATCCTCGAGAGAATGTTTTGCAACACCTCGTTTTGCAATTGTATAAATCACGGGAAAACTAATTTGCTTATCATTTGCACCGAGCGAAATGAAAAGATCGTAGACTTCATTCAGCACTTCTGCAGGACGGGCGTCTTTCCTATCAATTTTGTTTATGACCACGATAGGTTCCAGGTTCAACTCAAGAGCTTTTCGGAGCACAAACTTCGTCTGAGGGAGCGGACCTTCCGCTGCATCGACAAGGAGAAGAACACCTTCAACCATCATGAGTGTACGCTCGACCTCCCCGCCGAAGTCCGAATGCCCCGGGGTATCGACAATATTGATTTTCACATCTTTGTATTTTACCGAGGTGTTCTTAGCAAGAATAGTTATTCCCTTTTCGCGCTCCAGATCATTTGAATCGAGAATCCTCGTACCCATGTTTTGATTTTCACGGAACGTGCCGGTCTGCTTAAGCATGTAGTCCACCAGCGTTGTCTTTCCGTGGTCAACGTGTGCAATTATGGCAATATTTCGCAGTCTATATTCTCTCATTCAGAACTTTTCCCAAGGGGATCATTTTGTGAAACTCGGGTTATTTACCACGATAAGCGCGTGCGCAGGAATACATCTGCGTACAGTCGAGGTGGTGCTATTGAACTTAACTTATCTGTTATAATGTAACAAAAATCAGTGAGACAGAAAATGCCAGAACATCGACCTTTTTCTGATCAAACGGGTTATTCCGAAACTCACGTTTAAGAGTTTCGACCCTCTTATTTCAAGTTGACTTGAAGTAGCGCAGTGTATTTAATACCTGTCTCAACTCGTACCATGATGAAACCAATTGTTCGAGAAATGGGTTCTCTCTTTAAAGCCGGACGGATGACGAGATGCACAAGAACAAGTCATATATGATAATTTCCGTCCGGCTTTGCCATTAACCCGTATCCTTCAACACCTGCATCTCGACATGGATTCTCCTTCGAATAACAAGGGCACTTATTTAGTAAAGGTTACGAAGGTGATGTAAAATGAAACGAGCAACGGGACGACCGCCAATTCCGTCATCACGACCAGATAGTTTTGTTGCCGCAGTATTCTGTAAGATCCTTTTGTCAGGATCGGATGGCGTTGCACCATAAGGATCTTTGCGTTCCACTATACTCTCAGAGATGCTTTCGCCCAGTAACGAAGACTCTCTACAAAGCAGAAGAACAAACTACAAAACATCCCGCAACGATCGCTCTCCGTATTCAGGAATATTTCTTCGGAATCATTGAAGCGAGAAACGCCGCGTGCATGGCAACAATGAAATCATAACCACTTTTGTCGATTTCATTAGCACCTAGGCTCTTCAATTTCCTTCCATGGAGTTTGGCAAGAGTGGTACAAGCGCTCTTTGTAATAACAAGAGAAGAAGAAAAGTCGAGGACATAATCACTTTATCCTCAGCTACAAACAATTGGACTTAACATTTAAACCCGATTCACGAAATCTTCATTTAAAATTTTGTTAAATAACTCCGTTTCCTTATTTTATTAAGAATTGTTTCTCGATCGTTTCGCGGTGAAAATAGGTTTAGCACATTATCATTAAAAATTAACAGAAAACGAACTCTTGATGGTGAAATGAACATGAAGAATTATTGTATCCTAGTGGGAATGGCATTGGTCTTAACTGCTTTCCAGTCAATTTATGCACAGTCAACAAACGCCCCTGTTTCTCAAAGTAATGTCCAACAAACAGTTCAGCAAGCACCAGAGTCACAGATTAATTGTGTCAACGGCGTGAACTCAGGTGATACCGCTTGGATGCTGGTGTCAACTGCATTGGTAATGTTAATGACTCCTGGTTTGGCGCTGTTTTATGGTGGAATGGTTAGAAGAAAGAATGTCTTGGGAACGATTATGCAGAGCTTCATTGCTTTAGGTGTCATCACGGTGCAGTGGGTCCTCATAGGATACTCGCTGGCATTTGGTCCGGATATCGGTCATATAATTGGCAGCTTGAAATGGCTCGGACTAAATGGAGTCGGCCTGGCGCCGGATCCAGATTATGCCCCGACGATTCCGCACCAGACTTACATGATGTTTCAGTTGATGTTTGCAGTGATTACTCCAGCTCTGATCACTGGAGCTTTCGCAGAAAGGTTTAAATTCAAGACATACCTTGTCTTCCTGTTGCTCTGGGCCACTTTCGTTTACGATCCGCTTGCTCATTGGGTCTGGGGAGCCGGCGGTTGGATAAAGAATCTGGGGGCTTTAGATTTTGCTGGAGGACTTGTCGTTCACGTAAGCTCCGGTGTCGCAGCGCTTGCTGCCGCGATTCTTGTCGGCAAGAGAAGAGGCTATAAACAGGAGCCAATGCCCCCGCATAACATGACCATGACACTGCTAGGTGCAGCACTTTTATGGTTCGGCTGGTTCGGTTTCAACGCGGGAAGCGCCGTTGCCTCGGGTGCACTTGCAACATCTGCTTTTGTTGCAACACACATATCAGCTTCGGCGGCGGCATTATCGTGGATGTTCGCAGAGTGGTACACACGAGGAAAACCAACTGTGCTCGGAGCGGCGTCAGGTGCGGTAGCGGGACTCGTCGCAATAACGCCGGCATCTGGTTATGTCACTCCACTTGCAGCCCTAGCGATAGGAATAATCGGCGGCATCGTATGTTTTGTTGGGATAAAACTGAAGGAAAAGTTTTCCTATGATGATTCGCTTGACACTGTTGGTGTTCACGGGTTCGGTGGTGCTTGGGGAGCAATTGCGACTGGGCTATTCGCTTCCCGACTTATTAATCCCGCCGGCAATGACGGCTTATTCTATGGCAATTTCTCTTTGTTAGGCGTTCAACTCCTAGCGGTTGCGGTGGCAGTTGCTTATGCGTTTATAGCAACGTGGATGATTTTGAAGATTCTCGACAAGACGATGGGACTGAGGGTCTTTGGAGATGACGAGCTCGATGGCCTTGACCTCTCACAACATGGCGAAAGCGGTTATGTATTTGAGGAGTTATAATTAGCATGTTAAATCCGGCAAGCGGCACCTTAATTCCGCTTTAACATATAATAACCGGATTTGAAATCGCCTTATTTCATAAAGATAACTGCGTAATTTTTTTAAGTCGCTATTGACTCGGCTTCGTCGAGCAAATATATTATACGTGCAAAACAAAAGGAGTAATTTCATGTTGCAGAAAGAATATCAGCGCGATCTAGTCTGCGACGCATGCAATGGTACCCGATTCGTGGGCGTGACAAAAAACAGTGACGGTTTTGATTTCATTGAATGCGAAAAGTGCCAGGGCACGGGTCACGTTTCGGTGATCCAGTATGGTTTCTCAAATGACGAAGACGAGGAATAGTAAAAACGGAGAACCGGCAAAACACAATTGACGCACGAAAGCCTTTACTTCGGTAGGGAAACTAATTAAGGCACATAGTTCGAGCAGTTCTCAGTGCCGAAAGATCCTAACTCGCAGCTAAACCGAGACAGCACGGATGATCTCCCCATTGTGCCCCCTTTTTTTATTGTAAATTCTATTGATCATAACAAAATGAAAATAACAATTGCGAGAAAATCTTTCATTTGAGATCATAGAACCAAACTTTATCTAGATTAGTCGTCCCGCTTTTTAGCGTAGACTGCTGCCCACTATCATATGAATTCCAAAATTATCTGGGTGACTCCACAGCTTGCTATCCCTCTTTCCGAGATAAGTTTCCGAAGCTCTCGAAGTGGCGGACCCGGTGGACAAAATGTAAACAAAGTGGAATCGCGAGTTGAACTCACTTTCGATATTGTTAATTCGCAATCGCTCTCGGATGTCCAGCGGGCGAAAGTCTCCAAAGCACTGAGAAACAAAATAGATTCAAACGGAATTTTGCACCTGACTTCTCAAAAATCGAGAAGTCAATGGGAGAACAAAGAGACTGTCCTGACAGAATTCTCGCGACTCCTGAAAACCGCAATCAAGCCATCCAAGAAAAGAATTCGCACACATCCATCAAAGGCTGTCAGAGAAGAAAGACTCAAAGAGAAAAGAATAATTGCCAGAAAGAAGCGGACACGCGGCCGCTTCGATCTTGAATAGATCATAAATAATCGTTACGATCTTGAATGTTCCGTGGTGTCTCACCGCGTACGAAGCGAACAATATTTTCTAATGCCGCTTCTAGCGCTTTTGAATGAATCCCTTTCGTCAGATACGAATTATGCGGCGAGCCCAGAAAATTGTCGAGCTCGAAAAAAGGATAATGGACTTCGAATTTCCGGTGGTTAAATGGCTCAATCCACCACGCTTCGATTCCAGCCTTGAAGCGCGGATGTGTTTTTAAATGATCGTACAGACTTTTTTCATCGACAAGTTCACCTCGGGCAACATTCACCAGTACGGCGTCTGGCTTCATCGTTTCAAGCTCTGCTTTGCCAAAAAGGTTTCTTGTCTTTTTGTTCAGCGAGACCGTCAGCAACACAAAATCTGATTCCCTCAGAACAAAATTCAAATCGGAAAGCGTTCCAGCAAAATCGGCACGTTCGTCTGTCGCACCGGATCTATTTATCGCAAGAATTCTCATCCCGAAACCTCGTGCGATCTCCGCAGTTCTCTTTCCGATTCCGCCAAAACCGACTATCCCTAAGGCGGAGCCGCCTAACATTTTATGAACGGTCTTTTGATCGAAGCCGCCTCGTCCCAAATCTCTGTGCAATGGGAGAAAATTCCTTGCCAGCGCAAGCATCATTCCTATCGCGTGTTCAGCAATGGGTTCGCTGTACGCTCCTGAATTGCTGCATATTATCGTGTTTGGACTGAACCCGTCATACGGAATTATGTCCGCACCGGCAAGAGTGATCTGAACGAACTTGGTTTCCTTCAGAAATTGGAATTCGTCGTCGTGAATATCTCGCCTGATATTCATTGCGAGTAAAATATCTGCCTGCGACAGAAGGCGGACACGATCTCCTTCACTTGCTCCATAGAGAAAATCAATCTCGAGATCTCCATCAATCCTCTGATGGATCACTTTCCTCATCTCATCATTGGTTTTTTGTGCTACAATTAATTTCATACCGATACCGCTCTTACTTAAGGCTGTTGAGTATGTGGTGAATGTCGTCCAGACTGCTCAAGATGAAAATGAAGGTTTCTATTTTTAGGGGAATCTCGGAACTGAATTTCATGCTCGCGAATCTCGCTTCCTGGTTCATGCCGTAACCAGATGAATACTCCCAATTCCCCAGCGTAATTGGATAACGGAATTTTATCAGTGCGAATTCGGCCCCTTCGAGTGCAATATAATTTCGTTCGGTCTCAATCACGTTGACCCGAGGTGAAAAATTAAATATCATCTCAATTTGATGAGTACCGGTCCCAATAATTGCATCTTCTAAAAGGAAGGTACGCTGTCTTTTATTAAAAGTAATCTTCCTATTCAGAATAACCGGTCGACTAATATGTCCATACGCTCGACTAGTCCCTTCGATAACATCCTGCTCGTCACTCGAATTCCAATTCAGTAATTCCGCCGAGGGGAATCTTTCTCTCACGAACCATAACCGTGAAGATGCAACCGGTTTCGTGTAATCAATAATCATGGTGCTAGGTGTGTAAATTAATCTTTGTTTGGCTTGGGGCTCGGCAAGAAATTTGTAGCCGGTTTCGCCACGTTCTACGATAAACGGATGCTTCCCGGAGATAGTAAAGCTAAGAAGATTATTTTGACTGCGACTGTCCTCCCCGGTTCCGCCAAAATTGAAAACGCAGGAATCTTTTTCGGTCTTTAGAAATGCCAGTCCGCCTTCTTTGAAGATCACTGATTTCGTGAGATTTTTACCGGTAACGTTGGAAAACTTTTCAAAACCTTCTGTACCAAGAAGTAGTAAAGCAAGGTCGCTGAATGACCTGGCTGCGTGTTTGAAATCGCCACGGTTGAACAGCACCGTTCCGACCGCAAGCAAATCTCTGCTATCGTTTGGATCCGTTTCTGATTTCAATTTAAAGACTCTCCTTTCATCGAATTCCCCAACCATCGGTACCTTACCGTCATGCGCCGTCGCCGCAAATAATAAATCGAACATCTTTTCGAGTCGCTCGCAAAAAAAATTGGAGACCTCGAAGTCATTGAGCCTGAGAATGACAAAGGCGATCGTGAGAAGCTCGGCGGCAAACCGCTGGCGGCCCAAGGATTTCTCTCTACATGTGCCATCTTCATAAACCTGGCTCTGAATCTCTAATTCAAGTCTATCTCTGGCAAATGCTGCCCACTTACTTCCGAATTCCGCATCATAGAAGAAAATCCCGAGAATCAAGAGTCCTGCTGAATTTGAAATCAAACGACCGCTGTTTTGCGGATCTGTTTTACTTGTCATGCCTCCCGCAACAAAACTGTGTTCCAGGTAAGCGCCATGGTCGTAAAGAGAACACAAGAGCCTCACTACAAAATCATCATCAAGACTTTTCGACCCGATGAAGTACATCAGACCAATGGTGAGGTTCACCGCACGAATTGCCGCTTCCACAGAGTTCACCCAGTTAACACCATAGGCGACCGGGTTATTATCGAGCCAATCGTTCACAACGCCCTTGAATTTTTCTGCATGAGCTTCGCTATGGCTGATCCAGTATGCTCTGCCGAGCCAGATCGCCTGATGAAACCTGCTGAGTTCCCACGGAATTCTTATATCGAAGTTGCCACCTTCATCGGACACATCGATCTTAGTGTAAAATGAAAGCGGCCACCTTTTCCCGGATTTGGTATCAAGATGCCAATCGATTTTCTCTCCGAATGAAACCATACCGGAATTGAGTCCGCGGAACTTGTTTTCATGGACCAAGTCGGCATCGTCCATGATAGAATCAAATCCGCCGATCGATGTCATCAGGTTGACATAAAATTCTTTTCTGTTTAAATCGCTCACAAAGAACCGGTGACGAACATTTTCCCTAAACGTGTCGATGAAATCGTGACGATTTTGGTTCCGACTGGAAAATTTTTTCAGGAGCTGCGCTTCGTCGGTTGGCTTTACGAGGAATCTGTACTTCTGTCTTTCAATTATCCCCGCAATGCGTGCCAGTAACTTAGACGTCGAAGGTCTCCTCAAACTCTTCTCGTTGAATTAGTGAGATATAAATAGAATTATTATCTAAAAATATCTTCGTCTCTGCTCACTTGCAACCTTGATGAGTACGCTGAAACCATTTTGGGATGAATATGAACAAACAGATAAAACAAAAAGAGAGAGCACGGAAAAACTTCGAACTCTCTCTTACAATTTTAGTTCTCCCTTAAGGAGGGAACGCGTGATCTATGCTCGAACCTTGTACCCATTCTTTGGCACCGTACGGACGAAGCAGCCAAAGTGCTTCGGCTCCTCAAGTCGGCAGGACCAAACAAGCTTGCCATCAAGGACTGTAATGTCCGGGCAGCCGTCGCACATGTTTTGTCCGCCGTCTTCCATCACGTCAATCGGCTGGATGATCATTATCGACTGGAAATAGATTCGGTTAAAAATCCGGAACGGATTTCTCAGCGCCCACCCGATTCCTTGTCGAAAAGCTTTGCGAGCTCCTTTGTCAAGCAAAGAGGCGGCCACCAGTCCAGATCTTCCAACTTTCAAAGTCGAGGGCGCACCGTACGCAAGATACTTTCCTGTCTTGAAGTGATTATAAGTCTGAACAAACTCGATGAACTTTCTTCCCATGTAGCCGAAAATTTTGCCTTTCGCGCCCGCCCGAACAGACAATAGCCACTTAAACGAATCGGGTTTCTCGGTCCCGTTCAGATAACCGCAGGGAGCGAATTCCGGAAAACGTTTGCGAAGTTCCAACACAACGTCGGGTGCCATCAGATCAATCTTGCGCTGTTCAACCGAAGAATAAACAAGCTCACCCATATCTATCTTTTTTCCGCCGGCGTACCAGTCCATCGGGATTTGCGGCACTGCCTGCCGGAACAAAATGAAAACCATGACATGCACGATATCGATATGCTTCGACGCCCAGTCGACCATTTCCGGAACGTATTGCAGCGTGTCTTCGTAAACCGTCGAATTAAACGAGCACGAGATGCCACCGACTTCGTCGAGCATTTTTGCGTATTGAAGTCTCAGATCGTTGAGCTCAACTTCGTTTTTATTTTTCCAGCCCGGTCGATTCTGTTTGCTGTCTATATGAAAAGTGAAACCGAATACGCCGGCTTTCTTCAGCTCGAGCAAGAGTTCTTTGGTAAGAGCGAGCCCGTTAGTGTTGATAATCGGCTTCATGCCGCGCGCCAAGACTTCTTTGGCAATGTCGATTATCTGCGGGTGCATGAGCGGGTCACCGCCAGCGATCGAAATACCATCGGTATTCCTGAGCCTTGCAAACGTGTCTATCTCACTCTTCACGTCTTCGAGCGGCTTGTGGGAGGAAGTGACGTTCTCTCTATAACATCCGTCGCACGCAAGGTTACATTGCGATGTCGGCTCTAACCATGAGATTGCATTGTCAGGTAATGTCCACGGAAGGCGATAAAGTTGTCGGTGGTCAACGACCTTTCCCGAAAACGGGACCGGGGTTTCCATTGTACTCTCCTTTTATTTTGAAATTCGATGAACCGAAAATGCGCACTGATACTCTGATCCGATATATGATACTATTTCATCATGCTCGAATCGCGCCAAAAACTCAAATCGTTAATTCGCAAATCCTACCTAAGTAATCCGTCTTCAGGATTTTCTATCTATATGGAAACTCGGAATTTACTCCGACAATAAATGATTTTACGACTACGGCGAAAGAAAATCAAGAATAATATATTTCAAGAAGCAAAACTGAAAATTCAGAAATGGGCATTATCGGGGAGCGGGTCTAATTTTATCCGATTGAGCCCTCCTGAATAGATTATCTTAAGAAATTCTGCCTCCTGCGTTATTTCAATAGGACCAATTTTCTTACCGATACGAATTTCTCGCCATTCCCGTCGGCAATCAATCTGCAGAAATAAACTCCACTTGCGAATCTTGACGCGTCGAAAGTCACATTATAGTATCCCGCATTTTCCTTTTGGCTAACCAACTTTGCTGCTTCTCTGCCAAGCACATCGTAAATTTTCAGCGTGACGCTGCTGACCACAGGAAGCTGATAACTTATAACCGTCGTCGGGTTGAATGGATTCGGGTAATTCTGATTCAGCCCGAAAGATTTAGGGATATCGCTGCCGATTTGTTTAACGCCGAGAACAATGTTGTCGGTGCCGCCCGCCTCTAAGTATCTTGCTTTGAACTCCTGTAAATATAGATTGGCAATGCGCGGGCTATGGATGATCAACGTATTCTCATTATTTACGGTCTCCGCCGAGGTTGACCAATTATGTGAACCGGTAATCACAATCTTGTCGGGTGCAGAACCCTCAGCATCGATCACGGCATATTTGTGGTGAAGAAGTCCACTTCCGAGTGCTGCCCCCTTTAGATGGACATCAATTCCATTGTTCTGAAGGAAGCTAAACTGGTTGCCGCTGTCAGTGTTATTGTCCATGACGACTCTTACTTTATCTCCCGCCATTTTCTTCGACACAAGCTCCTGTGCCAGATCGGTTCTTGTAAAAGTCAACATGCAGACATTGATTGAGCTGGTCGCGAGGCTCAGCGTCTCGTAGATGTGAAGCGTGGTTTGATCCGACGGACTGAAATATAGCTCGACCGGCGTTCCATTGATGTTAAATTTGTGCGGAGTTATGTCTGTTTTGTCAGCCCCGAAGCGGGAATTGGAAGAGTTAGGAGTGTCGGTGCTGCTACCCCACATTTCATTGAACTCCATCGTGTAAGCGTTTGCTAAAGCCTTGTCCTGTATCTCGATCGAGTTCTGCGCATCGTCATTGTCGCCCGGATCGGTTGCGTTCCACGATCCCGTCCAGACCCAATCGTCGGTGAAAGAGCTTGTGTCACGGAAATCGAATATCGCAAACTTGTTGTGCATGAGGCCGTTGCCGGCGTTGATCGTATCGAAGGTATCAGTGATGTAAGGAATTCCATTCGACGACAGCTCGTTGAAATATGTCATCGTTCCCGATTCACCCAAATTGTCGTTCTCGGTGATGAACCTGATCTTTACACCACGAGCCTTCGCACTCAACAAATGCGTGGTAATCGTGGCGCCGACACCACCGCTGAAACTATACAGGGCGAGGTCGATCGAATATTTTGCGGAATCAATTCTCGCGAGAAATTTGTTCACTATATCTACGGTTTGGGCGTTCTCACCATTTGCGACTGAAAGGTCAACCGATTTGTTGAAGTAGACATCCATGGTACCGGTTGAACCGGTAGGCGATGCAGTGCTAAAAATAGCATCGCCAGTTTGATTCACGCCGGAAGTATCTCTTGCAACCGCTTGATAGTGGTACACGGTCGCCGGCCAGAGGCCGGTTATGGTAATCGAGTGTACCGTGTCGGCCGATGTGACAACGACCGAATCTTTATAAATCGAACTTGATCCGTATCTAATGACGGCGTTTGAAGCTGATGCAGTCTTGAAATAAATAGTGACGGAGTTGGGCAAAATGTTTTCCTCAGTCGGAGACTCGACAAAAGCGGGCCCCGCGCTTGTTATAACATCTGACTGCGTCCTCGCATCGACTTCATAGTTGGAAGTATAAGGTGGCGTCAGCGTCGAACTTGTTCCTGGCTTGTATTGCTTGAGAATTCCTATCAAGTCGAACGTCCCTGTCGGGGCAATGAGAGAGGTGGGAATATACCCGCCAGCGGTTCCTGTGATATTCTGTGATCGTTTCATTCGCAGCATTATAACTCACGCCGTTGATCCTGACGAGCCGCCCCTCGTTTGGCTCGGTGTAATCGTCGTTGAATGTTTCGTTTACATCTGCACAGGTCAAAAGCTGCGGCTCCGGAAGCGCGTTGTTGTGGGAATGAATGATCCACTTCGAAGAGTCCGGATCGATTTCCGTCGTACCACGGTATTGATCTATCGTGCCTGTGATTGTTGCGCTATCACCAACCTGGAACGGGGAATTCAAAGAACTGATGAAAACGTTAATTCCGGCAGTTGCATCCTGAAGAAAGAGATTTACGTTGCTCGTCCCCACAAAATTTGCAGTGATAATTCCGGAAACCGTGACGATGGTGCCTTTCTGAAATGGCGCAGCAGGAACACCCTGAGAATCGTTGATGTGGAGATCGATAATCGGCACGACCTTCGTCACCGAAACGGAAACACCGTACTGAATGGGAGATGGCATAGCGGTATCGACGGCGGTCTCGACCACAAAGGTCACGGTCATTGCCGAATCGGGGACAGTCACCGAATGGATCACGATTCCACCGGTATCTGTTGCCGTTACCACTCCACCGCTAATGCTTATCGTGTCTCTATTGACGGATAGGACCGCCGCTGAAAGGGAAGTGCCTGAAAGAGAAACGCTCGAGGCATTCATCGACCATGTAAACGACGGAGGAACTACCACAATAACCTTTGCGATGGTATCGCTCTCGTCGCTGACAACTTTAATCGCAAAGTCCGCGGTCTGAGCGGCGGGAACAATCGAGGGAGACACCTGCGCCGAACCAATGCCGGAGCCAGCGGGGCCTAACGTCGGTTCAATCGGGCTTGCCGAATTCTGTGGCTGCGGGGTGGAGCGTGTTACAAAGTCGGCGGCGTTGTTGTCGCTGTCGTAGCCGTTGCCCGCAAGTTCATCCGCACCCCCAGCTCCCATCGTCGCCGACGTTGAATTGCTGTTTGCCTTCCTCTCAATAGAAGTTGTATTGCTCGGTGCTGGAGCAGGGCCTGACCCTTCATAAGCGTTTGCCGTCGAGCCGAAACCCACCATATCTACTATCGAAGAACCGGTTGAGACTGCCCCAGAAAGCGCAGTCGTCGAATTCACAAGTGCGATCTTGCCTGCAGTCGAGCTTAATGCAAGTGTCCCGGTAACGTCAGGTGTCGGCAGGCTTTGACTTCCACCGGTCCCTTGTGCCTCCTGTACCAGGAAGAACCCATGGGGGGCAATTGTTCCAGTAAGGTTCGTCACCAGCCATGACGATGTACCGGTCGCCGAGTTGTACTGCACAGACCAGCCGCTTAGATCGACCATCGATGCAGTCGGATTATACAATTCTATGAAATCATTCTTCAGCGTGGAGCCCGAGTTGCCGCCTCCACCATAAACCTCGCTAATCACTATATGGTTCGCCGCCTGTCCGAAAATCGAAGTTGATACGAACAGGGAATTAAGAAGGAAAGTCAAAAGGATATTTTTGAATCTCATTGTTGATTTCTCCATTTAAGCGGCCGTCTGTTTTGTCCAGTATCTCAAAGCCACAAATTTTTTCTATCGTTTCGCACAAGACGCCCCCACCTTCTCGTGGAAGGACGCATCTACCCGTAATATAGCCGCCGGAAATGTTTGGGGAAAGGTGGAATAGATAGTTACTCACCGCCGTCCCCTCTCTATTCATTAGAGAGGGGATCGAGCAAGGGGTGAGTAAATTCTTACTTCACCAGCATCATACGCTGTGTCTGGACGAATGCCTTTCCGGTATTGTCGATTGCAGTGAATCGATAATAATAAACTCCAGAAGGCATGGTCGACATATCTACCGGGATCTCATGCGTACCGGCGCTCATTGTACTGTTGTCAAAAGTTCTGACTTTCATGCCGAGCACGTTGTAAATCTCCAGCGTGACCTTCGCGTCGGCCTTGAGGTCGAATCGGATGTTGGTCGTCGGGTTGAACGGGTTCGGATAATTCTGGTAAAGCGCGTACTCCTTTGGAAGTGCAACCTGAACTTCTATTATTTCGCCGACCTGTTGGGAGACGCCCGATTTGCTGACGGATTCTATCTTGTAATAGTACGTCTGCCCGCCGGCGACTTTCGCATCGATGAACGAGTACGAAGCGCCGGCCGTTGTGCTGCCCGATGCTCTCAAGGCCGTGTTGGATTTGTAACTCGAGATGAGCTCAAACGGACCGTCATTCGAGACCGAGCGGGAGATATTGAATCCGGCAACATCAACTTCGGTTGCAGTTGCAATGTTGAGATGAACCTGTCCAGCATCGACTTTCGCCGTGATGCCTTCCACGGTGACGGGAAGAGAAATATCAGAAGGATTAGAAAGCAAGGCATTTGAAAACGCACTGCATACTGCCTCGGTGCTAAAGGATAGCTTTGTCTGATCAGAAATAGAAACCGAAACCGCCCCGGAAGCAGCATTGCCAAGATCGGCCGTTACATAGTAATACTCTCCAGATGTAATTGCATGCCCACCGCTAATCGTGAATGTTGCGGTGCCTCCAGCAGTTGTAGAAGCAAGAAGAGTCGAACCTGTAACGGAAAATGTAGCTGAAGACAAAGCATACAGCCTAAGAGCATTAATACCGGTGTATGTCCCGGTTAAGTTTACGTTGAGCGACTTAAGCTTGCTACCATTCAGATTGCTTGCCAACTGAAATCGTCCGATTGGATTGTCGTTAGTGTTTGCAGTCCCGTTGGGTGCAACATAAGACGATCCATCTGTAAAGGTTATGGTTGAATACGGGGCAAATGCCACACCACGAAAGGCTTCGTTTGTCGCAGATGTAGCAAGGTTGGTAAAAGAAGAACTTGAGCCAGCATCAGTGACTTCCCACAGTTTATTTGACGCCGTTGTCCCTGAACCGGCTTCAACGGCATAAATGACTGGATTTGTTCCGGACCAATCAACAGTGAGAGCCCTGCACCCGTATGATAAACCGGAAGTCAGCGTATAAGCCAGAGTCCACGTTCCGGCACCATACGTCCACTTTTGCACGCCGCCGCCACTGGCAGTCGCTCGATCATCCGCAAGGTAGATCGTATTTCCATCTGAGCTAATTGCGTAATCGTACGAGCTCGGACCACTGGAAGTGGGGAAACCATTAAGAGGAGTTGCTGTTTGGCCCGAAGTTGTGGGCAAACCTGTTCCCACCGTAGAAATACCATAGTAATTTCCACCAGTGCCTGTAGAGCTGGAGACATAGAGCTGGTCATTGAATATGTTCACAACGCGAGCGTTTGCTGGTGCTGTTGACAACTGCACAGATGCTCCTGTGTTACCGAACGCGACATACTTGACTCCTCCCCCTGACGTGCCAGCCCAGAATGCAGAGCCGTCTGAAGTTGTCGTGCTTCTGATGTTGCCTGGAGCAGCGCTGTCATTAATTTTTGTGGAATAATCTATTGAGCCTAATGCATCGACTCTTGCGATAACGCGATTAATTGACGAAGAGTTAGACGACGTGATGGATGCGGTGCCACTAGCAGCATCATACCCTCCAAATGCGACGTAACGACCGTCAACTGACCGATGCACAAATCCTTCACTTGTTGCAGTGCCAGAGTTTGTTGATCTAGAACCGGCAGTTGACGCATTTACCGTAATTGTTTGAACATATGTTCCCGTCGTCTTGTACTCGTCCAGAAAAACTGGGGTGGCCGCACTAGTAAGGGTAGCGGAGCCGTCTCCGACTCGTACCACCACGATGTTGCCCGCGGTGAATTGTGCGCGTGTACATTGCGGGGAAAGCAACAGCACACCGACGAACAATAAAGTTAGAACTGGAATCTTTGAAACAAACTTCATAACTCCTCCTGATGATTTTAAGTTTGAAAGTTTTTTCGGAAGGCATAAGTTTTGGTTAATAGGTCAATATGCACGGACCGCGGAGCTTACCTACTCTCTACCACAAACTACCTTCGCTTACATGCTCAACTTACGCTGATAATTTGAGATAAAGTCGCCGCATAGTCAATAATTTCTAAATGAAGGAATTGTTAATTCTGCCATACTTAAAGTGCGCATCCATGGCTGGGAACATAGAATGACCATCTAGTTACTCAGGATGACTGACTGAACGCCGGTCTGACCGCACAGTCAGCCCGGGCAATCGGTCAGGAATTCGGCTGTGATGCCGCGCTCCTGCAGGTCGTCAAGATGCTTCGTTGTGAGGATACACAGCGCCCCTTCTTCCTGGGCTAACCCTTCGGGTGTTGCGTGTGCCAGTATGTCTCACCTCCTTTCGGATTGCGGTTTAGTGTTTGTTGATGGTGTCGGGAGCAGAGCTCCCTTTGAACCAAAGGTGAGATAAATGTCAAAGCATTTTCACCTAGCCCCGAACCGCAACCAATCTCACATGGTGAATCCATGGGCGGCCTAACATCTGACAAGAACATATATGTTCCACTTTGTAATGTCAAGAAAGGGGATAGCAATTTAGCGCAGGGGTCATAGGTGATAGCTATTGCCGATTCAATTCATTTCTCTCCCACCTTGAACACAGTCCATGGCTCCGAAGGACGATCCTTCAAAATGTTTTTCATCCAGTCGTACTGCGGATGTGCTTCGAGAAATTTATTTGCATCGAATGGAGTCCCGCATGCGGCGCCCCACCTTGCGACGAACGACATCTCCTTTGCCATCTTCGCATCGACCACTTTCCCATCAACCGTCCCTCCCGGCGAAAACGGGTCCGAACCTCCGCTCAACTCCGGATCGAGATCACCGTGGGCACAAAGGCTACGGTTCCGGCAATAGTGGTATCCAAATAGGTGTCATAATGATCGGCTTCAAATCTTTCCGCAAGGTCGAGGTTGATTTTACCGGCGTATTCTTTCATAAGTTGTTTCCATCGCACGCGCCTTGCGACCGAAGACGATTTTATGTTTGTCTCATTGCTCTTCGTTTCTCTGCGCAACAGCTTCAAATCTTCCGCGACGTTCGAGCCGACAAAATACCCGTCTTTTTTCTTCTCGAAGCCGATATTCTTCAACCCGATCTCCAGCCTTGCAATCTCATTCGTTTTGATATCTCCGATCAGCCACGCGTTTGCGTAACCGCCGTTGTTTCCTTCTTTCATCATGGTACACCACTCGTCGATAGAATTGGCGTACTGAGTCGCATGCCGCATCCTCGAAAATTCCGGTACGCCATTTGGGCCGAACGGAAAGAATCCTCCGATGGTGGTTTCAGAGCCCACAAGTCCGGCGTCAGTAATAAAAAAATCCGTCCCGCTGTGAATCAACCCCGGCGAAGACTGCATCAAAATTCTGTGCCCGTTCTCAGGAAGTATATCGATAATAACATCGAAGAATGGATCATCGTAGCCGGTCATGGTGTTGTGTCCGAGTACAATCTTTCCATCTTCGGTCATGCTCCCGGTCGCGATGAATGAGCTGCACGATTCCTTTGGGGGATCGATAGAATTTATCTTCATGGAATCTTTCACTGAGGGCCACCAATACCAATCAAGCTCCATGAAGCCGTTCAGCGCCACAATTTCATCCCGGCTGGTCGAGTCTCCGGCTGCTTTCATTCCCTCAACAATCCCGTCGATCTCCGCGATGTTTTCGCTGTCTACTTTCGGCATCAGAATCTCCCCGGCTTTCATTACAAGCCATGTCCACTCAAGAGAGGTCTCGTAATTCCACTCGGCTGCAGTAGTTCGTATCGCGTCTTTTATTTCGTTAGCGAGAAGATAACCATGCTGGAACCCGCGTTCTTCGGGCGCGCCCTCGATGTGAAGATAGATCCATCCGTTCTTTTCAAAACGGTACGCCTTCGCGATCCATGATCTCTGCTCCTGAGTCAGGTTGCCAGAAGTTTGTACTTGAGCGGATAAGAAAGAAGAAGTAACGAGGAAATAAAAAAACAAAATAACGCTGACTGTCTTTTTCATAGGACATCTCTTTGTTTTGTGTTTATGTTGATTGAGGTAGAACGCATTTTGCAAGCCCATCTTCTGCTTCAGCCCCTTGATTTTTCAATCATACGATGATTCCCGCCATTCAAAAGAATGAAAAGTGAAAAACGAAGAGTGAATAGTTTACTTCTCCTGAGTTATCACACGTGGTAAATATAGGGGCTCAGTCGGGTAATATCAAGAAAAGTTAGCTCGCCTGCATGCCCCATCACGACCCATTTCTTTTGACTGGCTAGGAAAGTGGTACTGCCGGCTGTGCTGGTTACGGAAGGGATGCCTGTTTAAATTCTTGTGTTGCTCTTTTCAAAATCGAGAAGCCACTTCTTTCGCCAGAGACTTCCACCATATCCGGTGAGGCTGCCATCCTTACCAATCACGCGATGACATGGTACAACTATCGCGATTCGGTTGAACCCGTTTGCGCTCGCCACGGCCCTGATCGCCTTCAGTTTGTTGATTGCGATTGCTTGCTCCTCGTACGATCTCGTGTGCCCATAAGGAATGGTAACAAGCTGGCGCCAGACAGATTTCTGGAATTCACTGCCGGGAGTCACGAGCGGAACGTCAAACTCTTTTCGCTTGGCGTCGAAGTACTCATTCAATTGCCTTTCGAGTTTCAAGATGTGCTCATTTGTTCCATAGACAAAATTTGCTTTAAGCACTCGTCTTAATTCTTTGAACTCGAATTCGAGCATGCGTCTTTCGCTGAACTCGAGGAGACAGATTCCTTCGTTCGTCGCCCCGGCGATCATCGGTCCGAGCGGAGTCGTGACTCGATGAATGTTGATCACGTTCACAAACTTAGCGCCGTTAGGACTCGTGCCGACTATTTTCTTGAACGCATCTGAGAAGCCACTCAGAGAATCGTAACCGTTCTCGAATGCTGTCTCCGTAACGCTTTCTCCATTCTTGATTTGATGGAGCGCGCCGTTTATCCTGAGCATTCTCTGATAGCCCTGAAAAGTCAATCCATGATTTGCTTTGAACCACCTTCGGACTTTGCTCGGCTCGATTTTCATCTTCGCCAAATCGTAGTCGGTAATTTTCCTTGATGGCTCGGCGGTTACTTTCTCGATCAGTTTCTGTATAAAGTCAGGCGTCGAGCCAAGCAGCTCAAGCGGCTTGCACAACTTGCATGGGCGGTACCCATTGAGAAGTGCGTCCTTCGCTGTCGGGTAAAATTCGATGTGTTCCCGCTTTGGGCGCCGTGCTCTGCAAGTTGGTCTGCAGAAAATGCCGGTCGTCCTTACTCCGACGAAGAATATCCCTTCATAGGAGACATCCTTTCTCATGAAGGCATCATACATTGTGCCTTCGTTCCAAAGTGTCGTTTCGCTATTCGTATTCATGTGTTAAATCTAATCTCGATTCACCCTTGTTCGCAACCGAAAAATTGACAAGTATATTTGCATTATCTGAACACGAATGACACTGATTAAGTTGATGAACCAATTTGCGAACCGCACAAATGGGCATTCATTAAATTAGCGGCACAATATGGTTTATAAGCTGGGCGCCATTCTAAAAATTGTTTCTTCAAAGACATCCGGATATATTTGAAGCGAGAAAAGAATGCGGAATATACTGCCAAGCAATTTGGCCTTTGTTTTACAAAATTGTATTTCCCAAGTGAACGATAGAGAGTGATTATGCAATATAATTTCGAGTGGGATCCTCTCAAGGCAGAGTCAAATATCAGAAAACATAGGGTTGGTTTTGAACGAGCAGCGGAAGTATTTCTTGATCCGTTTATGCTTTCTGTCTTCGACGATGCCCACAGCGAAACTGAAGATAGGTGGATTACTGTTGGTAAAGATACGAATGATGTGGCATTACTTGTGGTTCACTCGTTCAAGGAAGTCGATTCAGAGAATTGCACAATAAAAATAATATCTGCCCGTCGTGCGACAAAAAAGGAAGAGAAACAGTACAATACAAGGTGAAGACATGAAGAAAGAGTATGATCTCTCAAAGGGAATTCGTGGAAAATTCTATCATCCGAACACGCGCATAAACTTGCCTGTGTATCTTGATGCGGATGTAGCCGAATTTGTCCAAAAGGTTGCTAAACGGAAGAAGGTTGATACGCAAACTGCTGTGAATAAAATATTGCGGGGAAACAAGGAAATTATTCAAGCAATTCAATAGTTCCAGTTCAACAGCTACACGGAAAAAATAGAGTCATGTCCATCCGCATTATCCGGCTCGGCAGCCCGCGACTAAGAGATGAAGGCTTACGGATTGGAACCGTCCGTCGTCCGCCGCGCGGCGTGCCAAAGGAAAAGTTCGCATCAGAGAACTGGTACGACGTATGGTTACCAATTCTGGCACCAAGCAACGAAACGGTTAAGTTCGCTCAATCGGCGGAGACGCCAGCCCAGTGGAATGCGTTCGTCAGGAAATACCGATCGGAAATGGCGACTCCAGAGAACAGCCACACCCTCGAGCTGCTCGCGGCACTGTCCCATCATACAAATTTTTCGGTCGGCTGCTATTGCGAGAACGAAGCACATTGCCATCGCTCGGTGCTCCGCGAGCTGCTTCTCGAAAAAGGGGCGAAGCTGATATAGCTCTCATGCACGTCACGGAGACTCATTCTCCTCCTTTGGCCATCGACGCTCCCGGCGCATGTCGAAATTTCAATCCTCTGACAAAAAATATCACAACCACTATCCCGAACACAATTAGATTTCCCACGGCGTCGGTCCACAAAAGTCCGTGCGTACCGAGTTTCGAATAACCGAAGCCATCGAGCCATGTCATGTACGCGAGTGGAATGCTGCCTGCGGCGGAGAGTGCACTGTAGAGCGTGCTCGCATCGCGAGTATCGTGTCCCACGATCTCCACGATGAGTGCAGTGAACCTCGCCCAGCATAAACCTTCCGTGACAAGATAGAAAATTGTACCCAAAAGGTAGCCGGTGGCTCCATTGACCGCTACTAGAACGAAAGCTGCAATTGCATTTGTCAGACCCGCACCGACATAGACCACGCGATTGTCCCAGTCAGCGGGAATGAGTGCACCGCAAAGCGAGCCCACTGCGAGGGCGATTCCGCCGCCGAGGCCATTTATCCAGATTACGCCCGATGCGCCGACACCATAATGCGATGCAATTGCCGGAAGAAGAAGCTGTGCCGCGCCAGTACAAGCTGGAGCCATAAGAAGCAGCGCGCTCCATTTTCTCAGCGGCGACCTGAACACTCCGCCGACCTCGCGCCCTATTGCTGCCATCCTGCCTTTGAACCAGTGCGAAGCCTCCGGTTTCTTCTCAGGCAGCGTGAATGCAAGCAATGCCGGCACAAAAAGGACGACCGCCAATACGAGTCCTGTAAGGAAAATAGAGAGTCGTGTCACGACCCATAAAACGAGCGCACCACCAAGCGCGCCGCCAGCAAGATACCCGGCCTGGTTCCATGATGCTGCCTTTGGCTGCTTGTCAGCCGATAGAGTTGTAACCATGAGTCCGCCGGACGCTGCAAGCACGAGCGACACGGTAACGCCAGCTATTAACAAGAGCCCAGTCAACACGAATAATTGTGATGCACCGACAAACGGTTGAGCTATCCACAAACAAATTGCAGTTGCGGTCGCCGATAATATCAGCCACGCCCGGCGACGGAGTCTTACATCTACGAGCGGTGCCCAGAGAAAGACAAGGATATTTGGAATTTGAAGAAGAGAACCGATCGTGCCTATCCAATAAACGGAGACGCCTTCCTTGCTCAATAAGAATGGCAGCGGCGTCGAAGTGAAACCAACATATATCGCCACTGGCAAAATCAGGACGCCGAATGCCCATGGTGCGGGCCAGGTCGAAGATCGCGCCCGCGGGAAGCGCAATCTATTTGTCACCGCGAAAATCCTCAAGAGTCCTGCGATGTCGCATAATACTCATGCTAATTATCTTTCAATGGAATTCCAAGCGCGATAACGAACTGCGACAGAAGTCCAATCATACGATAGAGGCCAGCTCAGTATTCAAATGAAGAATCTCGCCTTCTGCCATATCACGCTTAGCGGAACTTTCAATTGTCTGCAAATGTAGATCGGCAGATTGGTTTCGTACGGCATTGCATGAGGGCTACCGATTACGCCAGCTTGTTCTACATAGTCGCACGATTTGAGATGATCTTCTCTCCGGCCACCGATGACTATCACTGTCGTGAAGGTGGTATCGCCCGGTCCCCAGTACCAGTAATTGTTGTGGCCGCAGATGACTCGTGGAAGAGGATACTTATCATGGAAAAAATCGATCGCTCCAGCTTCGCCGTAGTTCTGTGCAAAGATGACAGTCTTCTCTTGCTCTTCGGGCGAGAGCGAAACGTAAACTTTCGAAACGGTAGCTGCCATATTCTCCCATCCGAACATGTCAGCGTACCACTGAGGAAGATCGGAAAGATGCTTCATCTCCACACTGGAAGGCTTTACTCCAAGCGCACTCGAGTATTTGATAAAACTGTCCACCGGCAAAATAGGAAGAGCGAAAGGCATGCTGACTAATCCATAAATTGCCACGAGAGCCGGCATCGCATATCTCGTCCATACAAACCACTTGTGTGACGCGATCCTTTCAAACATTACGCCGCCTGCAGCGAAGACTATCGGGAAGGCGGGAGCAATGTATTCTGCCTTTGAGTGCCAGTTGATTATTAGAATGAAGAAGGTAACCACGAAGATGGATCCCATGACGCGGAATTTTTTTCCCTCTTTATTGAAAATGAGATACCATATTCCTGCGAGCCAGACCGGCAACGACCACGAATTCAACGACTTTATTGTGTCGGTGATGAAAGTTATCGGATTTTGTGACGAATATTTCATTGACGAAGCCATGTGCATGAAGTCAAGCGTTGCAAAGTTATGTGTGAAATTCCAGATTATAAACGGACTGAACAGCGCGAAAGCGAGAACTCCCGAGATGTAAGGCCACTTTGTTGCAAGATGTCTTCGCTGTGGAGTAAAAAGAAGACCCACAAACAGACCCGCTCCGAGCCAGAGCACATCGATCTTGTTCAATAAACCGAATCCCAATACTATTCCCAGCCAAATCCATAATCTTCCACTTTCTTTCTTTTCTGTGGCATCATCATCTTCGATTATTAGAAGGACTATGTAAACTGCGAGCGACCAGAATAGCCAGTCAAAACCATTCATGGAATAGATTGCATTCGTGCCGAGGAATTCCGGCGCGATCGCTATCGAAAGACATGCCAGTGTAATTGCAGACGGTCCGCCACCTAACTTTCTCGTGATGAGCCCGCCGAGAAAGACTGTAATGCCCGACACTATTGCATGGAACAGTCTCAATGCGAATACCGAGTTACCGAACAGCTTGATGCTTGCGAAAAGTATGAAGATAGAAAGAGGAGGCTGATCGACATACCCTGCCGCAAGGTGCCTGCTGCATGCGATGTAGTACAATTCGTCTCGAAAATAGCCGTAACCCGCAAATGCGTTTGTATATAGATGCAGAAGCACTTCGGCAGCGGCAAAGGACAGCATTATGATTGTGCCGCGTTTGAGAAGAGCGCGATCATTCTGCGAAAGATCCATGATTCCTCCCTTTGTATCGTTCATAAATCACATTTTGTAAAGCTTTACCATGCTGTGATCTGATTCAATATGGTATCCGGCCATAAAGGCAACGATGTTTTCCCGTCTTTGTTCCACTCGTCTGCGGCGCGATTATTGAGAACGCGACGTTGTCTTGGGTTGAGTGAAGACGCCGGTGATCACAAGTTGACGGAAGAGAACTTCAAACCGAATTAATCCCCGCCGTCGATTCACTTGGCCGCAATCTTAGCGAGGTTTTGCATCCTCGCATGTCATGGCTCCACGGAGAATTTAGCGGTCCGAAAAAATATTATTTTTCGTCTGCACTCGGCCCGAAAGTGCCCGGAACCGGGACATCGAGCAAACGAAGGAAAACCGTCAACTGGCCGCGGTGATGGATGATATGGTTCAACGTATTACGGATGACTGCACTTCTTGGCATCTCCCAGACCAATTGACCGCCCCTCAACGCTCTCCACGTTATCGACAATTGATCGTCAGGCGTCTTCTCCAAAATCTCTATCGCCTTCGATAATGACTTCTCAAAAGTGTCCATTATTTCCGCAGTGGAACTGGGGAACACGGGCTTGAATGGAGTGGCCGCGTAGTCGAAACTCTCCGTCTCGATTGCTCTCACTATTGTGTTTGGAAGTTCCGCTATGTGCATTCCGAGTCGGCCTATCTGCTGGGATTTCTCATGCGGTTTCCATGTAAGCTTGTCTTCGGGAATTCTTTCCAGAACCTTTTTCGTGTTGGCTGCCTGTTGATTCAATTCTTTACTGAATTCTTTTGCGATGCTCATAAATAATTTATCTCCGGTTTTTTAATGCTGCTTTACTATTCCAAATATTCAGGTTCATCCGGTTAGTTGCGGGATAGCCGAGCTTTCACCAGTATTGATGCGCAAACGCTCGAATGCGAGAATCATAGATTGCTTTAATTTTCTTCATCGCTGCATCCGAAAGGGGCGGAAGATCGGCACTCTTCACATTTTCTTCAACTTGTTCCGGCCGCTTCGCGCCAGGTATTGCGCAAGTGACGGCAGGAAACGTCAGGATCCATCTCAGCGCCATCTGTGCCATGGTCTGCCCCTGAGGTACAAGCAAGCGCAACTCTTCCACCGCCCGCAGGCCGGTTTCGTAATCTATTCCCGAAAAAGTCTCGCCGCGATCAAACGCCTCGCCATGGCGGTTGAAACTGCGGTGATCGTCGGAAGAGAACGTACTTGCAGAATTCAACTTGCCGGTCAACATGCCCGAGGAAAGTGGGACTCTTGCAAGTATGCCAACCTTCCGCCGCTCAGCTTCTTTGAAAAACAGTTCTGCCGGTCTTTGCCGGAAAATATTGAAAATGATCTGCACTGTCTGGACATTCGGGTACTCAATTGCTTTCAGGGCTTCTTCAACTTTCTCGACGCTTACCCCGTAATGGCGGAGTTTCCCTTCTTTGACCAAGTTGTCGAGAACGCCGAAGACTTCCGGCATATAATAGACCTCGGTTGGCGGACAGTGTAGCTGAAGCAAATCGAGCGTGTCACTTTCTAGTTTCTTTAAGCTTCGTTCCACGAACTGAGTGAGGTTTTGCTTGTTGTATCCGCTCGCAGTATGCGGGTCAAGCCTGCGGCCTGCTTTCGTCGCGACATGAAATTCGCCGCGGCGTTCCTTACGAAGTCGTGCAATCAAACGCTCACTCCGTCCATCGCCGTAAACATCAGCCGTGTCGATGAAATTTACGCCAAGATCTAAAGCCCGATGAAGCGCCGCTAATGATTCACCGTCATCGACTTCGCCCCATGTGCCGCCGATCGCCCATGCGCCAAAACTGACTGTGGATGCCTTCCAACCTGTTCTTCCGAGCTTACGATACTGCATTGTAGTCCTTTCCAATTCTTTCTCGCGGTTTCAATAATACAAAAATTAGTTCGTACGCTTGGATTTTCAAACTCATCACATATAAAGTATGTCCTGTAAATCTGGAACACAACTTTTGCAACCCACGGAGCGATAATCGGGGATCTCAAAATATTGTGGGGTCTGGAACGATAAAGATTCGAAGAGCTCGAAAGGGAAGTCTTACACGTTCAAGCTGTCACAGCAGTAAGTAGATTTATTCCTTCCCATCGATTACACCCCTCACCGTCTGAAGGACTTCGGCAGGTTTGTAAGGCTTAAGTATGAAACGAATGGCGCCGGCTTTAATCAAATCCTCTTTCGAATCTGCGTCGATATATCCACTGGATAGAATTATTTTCGCAATTGGACTAATTAATTTGATTTTTTTGATCACTTCATCACCGGCAATTTTCGGCAATCCAAAATCCGTCACGGTAACGGAGATTTCATTCTGATATTTCTTGAAAACCGCCACGCCTTCCTCGCCATCGGCGGCAGACAAAACTCTATAACCCTTGGAGACTAAGATGGTCATGATCAAATCCGAAAGCATCTCTTCGTCCTCGATAACCAAAATAGTCTCGCTGCCGCCGGGAATATCAGCGAGCTTGGCCGTTCCATTATGCCCGTTGGGTACTTTGTGCTCGTCAACAGGGAAATACATGGAGAACGTTGTTCCCTTATTGGGTTCGCTTTCTACTTCAATCATTCCGTGATGACTCTGGATGATCGAATAAACAAGCGCCAACCCTAAGCCTGTGCCTTTTCCTGGTTCCTTTGTCGTGAAGAAGGGTTCAAAAATCTTGCTTTTCACTTCTTCACTCATGCCGGTTCCGGTGTCAGAAACTTTCACGAAAACATATTCTTTGTCGGCAGCTTCTGGAAACCTTGTACTAATGTCGTTTTCCGAAACAGTTGTAGTCGAAACGGTCATCCTGCCGCCATGCGGCATCGCATCCCTGGCGTTGATGCAAAGGTTCATGAAAATTTGATGAAGCTGGCTCGTGTCGGCAAAGATTTTCGGGAGATCGCTTTGAAGTGCCTTTGAAATGACGATGGTTTTCGGCAGCGTTTCGTGCAATAACTTAAAAATCTCGTTGACGACATCGTTAATAGAAACCGAGTCAAAAGAGGTTTCATTTTTGCGTGCAAGACTCAACAGTTGCTTGACGAGAGAAGCTGCCCGATCGGAAGCTTTCTCAATTGCGTCGATGTTTTTGGTGATCCTGCTTGGATCCGAAAGGTGATCCTTCAACAAAGACAGGTGGCCAATTATGATATTCAGAATATTGTTGAAGTCATGAGCGATCCCGCTGGCGAGTGTACCTAGGCCTTCAAATTTCTGCGATTGAATAAGTAGTCGCTCTAGCTGAAGTCTCTTCTCTTCTTCTTTTTTTAATTCCTCTATGGAGAGTTTTCGCTCGGTAATATCTCTCGCGACCGTATGCATGTAGTAAACTCCCGCCACGCAAACCCTGTTATTGCTGAACTCCACATCGACTTTGGTCCCGTCTTTCCTCCTTATCTTCGCCTCAGTCAATGCAGATTCTCCGGCCATTATCGTATCATGGAATTTGTTGTACGCTTCAAGGTCTATTTCCTCATGAAGCTCCGGGATGGTCATTTTCAGGAGCTCTTCGATGGGATAACCGGTGAGATCACACGCCGCATTATTTACCGCAACGAACTGTGATCCAGCATTGGAAATGAAAACCGCATCGCGTGAGCCTTCAAAAATCGCTTCCTGCCATTCGAGCACCTGCGTGATAGCCAGTTCCGCCTGTTTTCTTTCTGTGATATTGCGGACTATCGCAAGATATGCACCATTCGAAAGCCTGCGCACATTGATTTCAACCGGGAGTAGTCTTTCTTCTTTGCAAATTAAGTTTCGCTCGAAAACAATTTTCTGTCCAACGTGTAGGTCGTCCAGTTTTACCGGCTTTTTCTTTCGCTCGTCTTCCGGAGTAAAGTCATCAATATGATGTTTCAAGATTTCTTCGCGCGAGTAACCTAACATCTCGCACGAACGTTTATTGACTTCTATGTAGCGCCCCTTCCCGTCGGAAAGAAAGATTCCATCTGCGGCTTCCTCGAAAAGGACATGGTACGGATCCTCGGCCGAAGACCCCCCTTGCGGCGAGTTGGAAGACTTCTTGCCTGAAAATTCTCTATATAATTTCTTTATTCCCATTGCACTCGTTGGGAAAGTTCGAAATGCGAAAGTTTCTTCGTTTCTTGGACAAACGACAAAAAAGCTTAATCATATTCCATCTTCTTTTCCAATCTCTTCCTCGGAATATTTTAAGCCGACTTTAGCGTGAGATACGAGCCAGCATTCTATCTATTTCACAGACAAAAGTGGAGAAGGTGAAGCTGAAAAGCAAGGCTAATGGCTGATTGTCGCAGATCCTATTTGTTGAAGGTCATTCGGATGTTTACGATTTCCGGGTCAGTCTGCGATCCGGATGGGGGGGCCCAGGTTCCGACTCCGGAGGAAACATAAATATGAGTCTTGCCTTTCACCAGGTATCCATAAGCCAGCTCGTAAACCATGTCTGTAATATAATTGAAAGGCCACATCTGTCCATGATGTGTGTGGCCGCTGAGCTGAAGATCGACCCCGTTCGCTTCTGCTTCCTCAAGATGAAAGGGCTGGTGATCCATGAGTACAACCGGGTAATTCTTGTCAACATTTTCCATAAGCTCTTTGAGCGAGCGGCGCTTTCTTGACGACCGATCCTCGCGTCCGACAATATAGAAGCTACTATCGACGAATACCGTCGAGTCACGCAAAATCCTAACGCCATGGTCGCTTATATATTCGCACGCTCTTTCGACACCGCCGATGTATTCATGGTTGCCCGTGACAGCAAAGACGCCCAGCGGAGCTTTAATCTTGCGGAGCGATTCGCCAAGGTTCTGGTGAATGACAGGATTCAGGTCGCCGTCGACGATGTCACCGGGCAAAAGCACGATTTCGGGCGAGAGGGAGTTTATTTTCTCGACAATGCGTCCGATTCGGCGGCTGCCAATGATGGAACTCAGATGGATGTCGGATGCCATGACGATGTTCAGCGTTTTTCTGTGTCCCGCTTGCTTCTCAACAGGAATAACAATGGTTCGAACACGTATCATGTGGGCATTGATGAAGCCGAATAAAACCAACATGGCAACTATGAAAATTACATCGACTGCAGCAAATCTGGCAGCCCGACTCGGGTTCGAAGTTATGAAGGACGGAAAGAAAGTAATGAAATGGTTTATAAGTCGGACGAGGTCAATCACTGCGATGATCAAAAGGAAATAGACAAAAGCCGCAAGCCACAGCGAGCCGATCCAGCTTAGAGGTCTGCCGAGAGCCACGATGTCGGCGCGTTCGAGGAAAACCGACGCAACAAACGAGACCGCAAGGAAGATAAATACCGCTGCGTAAAATGTGCAAAGAGCTCCTGCCGGCCTCAGTGCCTGAAAACCTCGTATATAGATGTAATAATTGGCAAGTCCGTAGATAGAGAATATTGTGGAGACTATGATGACAAAAATAAATGTGCGCATATTATGATTGCTTAATATTTTTTAAATGACGATTCTTTTTTCAATTTGGTTCAGCAGGGATTCCATGGAATTCTTTATGTTCGGAAGGTAATCCCTCTTAGAAAGAATTTCATCCGGTGTTTGGACGTATTTGCCCATTGTCATATCATCCCTGCAATTGTCAATCAGCAGTCCAATGCTCGCTTCTGAAGATTCAAGATGAAATTGCAAGCCGAGAACATTTCTTCCATACTCAAAAGCCTGGTTCGCACATCCCGCGCTCTCCGCCAATCTCGTCGCGTCGTGCGGAATATCGAAAGTATCTCCATGCCAATGAAATGCCATGAACTTGTTCGTCAGAGGATTCAGAATACCAGTGCCTTCGTGAGTTTTTCTTACCGGCAGCCATCCTATTTCTTTGTAACTATTCCTTTTCACTTTTCCTCCGAGCACGTCTGCCACCAATTGTGCGCCGAGACAAATACCAAGTACAAACTTGCCGGACTTGATATTGCTCTCGATAAATTTCTTTTCTTCAACCAGCCACGAATACTTCTCTTCCTCGTAAATGTTCATCGGCCCGCCCATCACAATAAGCCAATCGACTGAACCTACCTCGGGCAGTTTCTGATCCAGATACAATTTTGTAGACGATACGAAATGTCCTTTATCGCTCGCCCACATCCAAATGTTTGCGAGGTCCTCGAATGAAACATGCTGGAGATAATGGATCCTCATTGATCCTCAATGCGGTTCATCAAAAATATATTTGGGGTGTTGAGCACGTTATGAAAGTTTTTCATTCAAGTTATGGTAGCGGGAATTAGAGTTCAACCAATTTGCGCTCTAATCCCTCTAAGGATCGAACTCCCGCATGACACGATTTCGACCAATGTAAGCAGACCCGGTTCCCGACACTACGCAAATCGAAATGGTTTCTCCATTTGTTTTTTCAATCACGCCCATTTAGATTTTTGTATGAAATTAATTTCGCTTATGGTCAGGAGGATATTTTCGATTGAATAGGGCAGCGGTTCTGTTATTGTCACTTCTTCTTTTCAGCCGTCCGGACCTGGCTCAGACATTTTCATCTCCAGAAGAAGCCTACGCGAACGCATTCGACGAGGTAAAAGCCGCGGAGGAACAGGCCGTTGATCTTTGGAATAGAGACATGTACGGTCCGATCCTTCTCGTCAATCCGAAAACCCGAGAAATTTTCGCAAATTACCCGGACGGAGGCGGCGCGCTCCAGCGGGATGGAAATGTCTATCATGGAACACTCCCTGCTTACGTCAACATATACAACACAATAACCGACTGGAATGGAAGAGAATGGGCAATGGTTATGCTTCCGCTCCCGGACAACAAGCAGGATCGAATAGATGTAATGGCGCACGAGCTGTTCCATGTCGCGCAGGCATCCCTTGGTTTCGGAGGATATAGTCCGGATAACAGCCATCTCGATGATAAAAACGGCAGGATCCTCATGAGGCTGGAAATCGAAGCGTTGAGAAAAGCGCTGGAATCGACTTCGACTTACGACATGAGAAAGCACGTATTGAATGCCATGATCTTCAGGGAGTACCGATATACTCTATTTCCTCAAGGGAAAATTACCGAAAATCTTCTGGAGCTAAATGAAGGACTCGCGGAGTATACAGGTGTAATGGTCGCGAATAGAACAAGGGAAGAGGCTTTGTACCACTTCGAGAGATACATAAACGCTTCTGTGAAATTCACGACACTCGTCAGATCATTTGCATACGTAACAATCCCAATTTACGGGTATCTTCTCCAGCAGAGCGACAAATACTGGAACAAGAGGATAACTTCTCAGACAAATCTGGCAGATTTTTTCATACAGGACTTCGGACTGACGCTTCCTTCTGATCTCCCATCTGTCGAGCGCTCTATTGAAGATTCCTACGATGGAGCCCTTATCCGGGCGGAGGAAACAAATCGACAGACTGCCAGGGAAACGCAGGTTGAGAAATATAGAGACGAGTTCGTCAACCGACCACACTTCGAGATCGGTCTGGAAAACAAGCGCATACAGTTCGATCCCACAGGCGTTATTCCACTCGATGACAAAGGAAATGTTTATGTCAAGATACGAATCGTTGACAATTGGGGGATTCTCGATGTGCAGAATGGAGCACTGCTGAGTCCGCACTGGGACAAAATCACCGTGGGTAATCCGACAAACGTGGACGGAAATAACGTGAGCGGCGACGGATGGACACTGCAATTATATGAGCCATATACCATCATCGAAGATTACAACACCGGGAATTACAGCCTCACGAAGAGATAGAGTCCGCTAAGATCAGGACAGTCGTCGAAAAATCACATTTCCCTTACTGGCGCAGGTGAAGCTGGAGATGGTACATGGACTCCTGTGGACAAAGTGGATTTACTTTGAAGGACAGTAGCAATAGTTGGAAAGAAATACTGGATGAACCCTCCGGTCCTAAAATCCATTTTCCTGTCGTTTCTGATTCACAGGTTTGTCGAAGAATCGTCAGCCGACGGTCCATAGATCGACGGGACTTTGCCTCCAGCCAATCGAATATAAACCGTTAGCTGACCACGATGATGGATTTGATCGGACAGCATCATGAAGATGAATTCGTCTGCCGTGAATTTCGTTCCGGCAAATTCAACCGACTTATCCATCCCGGATTCCGGCATTCTTTCAAGCATCGACAAGACGCGTGAGCTTTCTTTTTCGAAATCTGAGATCAGCGTCTGCAAATCCGAAGGCGCATACGATTGAAATATCGATCTGTCTATCTTTTCTCCGAAGACGTAAAACTCGATCAAGTACATTTCAAACACAAACGTCGCCATGATCCGCCCAGCATTCTGTGAACGATCTTGAGGTGCGAAGCAAAGCTTGTCGCCGGGAAACGCATTCATGGCCTTGATCGTAGTAGTTGTTTCCTTCTTGATTATCTTTATGAGATTTTCTTTTGAAATCATAAGTTTTTTCCTGCTTTTTCGAATGTTCTCGTTCTGCGATCTCCTTTATCCCAGATAGTAACATTTCCCAGCCTCCGACAGTTTCCTCGCAACGTTTCTAACCGTTTTCCAGTGCAGCGCAATCACCATGTGAAACCGTGAGCGGGGTACTTTCATTTTCTTTCGACAATGACTTCTCGCGTCCAATTACTTCGGAACTTCGCCGCCTTCATGCCATGTTGACTCTTTGCACCCAAATTGGACGTCCTGCATCTAACGAATTACAGACCCGCTCCGCCGAACGGAGCGAGGCGAGGAGGATAATCAAATGACAGAATACAGAAAAATAAAAAAGGTGTTCAAGAGTAAGGCTACTCTAGAAGGCGCCGGTGTCCATCTCAAGCGAGCTTTCGGCTTCCATGAAGTAAAGATGTTCGATCCATTTTTACTCCTCGACGATTTCAGATCGAACAACCCTGAACAATACCTGAAAGGCTTTCCATGGCATCCACATCGTGGAATCGAGACAATCACTTATGTCCTGAACGGAAATGTTGAACATGGCGATAGCATGGGAAATAAGGGAGTAATTTCTTCCGGCGATATTCAATGGATGACCGCGGGAAGCGGAATCATCCATCAAGAAATGCCAAAAGGGAACAACGATGGCAAGATGTATGGCTTCCAGCTCTGGGCAAATTTGCCAAAGACTCACAAGATGATGGATCCGCGGTACCAGGAAGTAAAGAGCGACCAATTCCCAACCGTAACGAGAGAAAATGGCACGAAAATAAAAGTCGTCGCCGGTGAAGTGGAAGGAGTGAAGGGACCGGTGACCGATATAGTCATTACGCCGCAATATCTCGACGTAACTCTTCCAGCTAATTCGAGCTTCGACCTGCCGACGACAAAGGGCCACAAAGTTCTCGCTTATGTTATCGAAGGAAATGGTTATTTCACGCGAGAAAAGGATTTGTTCTCGTATGAGATCGAGGGAAGCGATGGGACAAAATCCGATAGAAATCAGATAATCGACAACGAAAGTTTGATTCTTTTCGATGACGGTGAAGCCGTTGAAGTAATCACCGGCGACGAACCGGTAAGATTCCTGTTATTCTCCGGGAAGCCCATAGGCGAACCGATAGCATGGTACGGTCCAATCGTGATGAACCATGATGGAGAACTTCGACAGGCTTTTGAGGAATTGGATAACGGAACGTTTGTGAAGAAGCATTCAATTTAAATGGAACGATGATTAAATGTTCTGACAACATTCCTGCGGCGCCATATGGATTGTCCGCTCGCCGAACAGCAATAGATATTGGGTAGTGTATCAGTTTACATTCTCGTCATGCTGAACTTGGTTCAGCATCTGGTTTTCAGACCCCGAAACGAATTCGGGGTGACAGTGAAGATTGAAAATGAGTCACTATCAGATATTGCGAATTGCATCGAGAATGATTAACATTTGACAAGATCATGAATCTCCTGCAGATATATTTTCCTGACAAGGGTGGAAATTATGCTGCAGCGAAAAATGTAATCAAACTAACAAAACAGGAGAAAACAATGAAGAGAATCGCAGTGTTAGCGGTCATTTTTATTGGCGTTTTCACTCTTTCAGCAAGTTTAGTTAGAGCACAGAATGCCAGTATGAAGCCGGAAGCTGGACCGAAGGTTATTGAAATGAAACTCGGCACGGCAATCCAGGACAAACAAATCTCAGGCGAGGATTCAACGTTTGCTCTCAACTCTAAAGTTTATGTCTGGATGAAAATCACGGGAGCGGCGGGCGATTCGATTGTGGTCAATTGGAAACACGCCGACAAAGAATACAAAGCCACAATTGGAATCGGCGGAAATTCCTGGAGGACTTGGGCATACAAAACGATAAGTGGCGCGGGAGATTGGACGGTGACCGTTTCGACTCAGTCAGGAAATGTCCTGAAGGATGCAAACTTCACAGTAAAATGATTCTTTGATTGCAAGCCTTGCGAAGGTCTCACGGCCTTCGCAAGGTTCATTTCAGTATCTCGCCTAAGTCTGCCGTCCAATCGCATCCGGGGTAATTCGCACATCCCACAAAGAACCCGCGTCTTCCTCGCTTCACTCTAATTTTGCCGGCATCGACCGGACAGGTTTCTCCATTTTCCTCGAGTATCGCTTCAATAATCTTTCCGTCGGCCGCGACCGTCATGCACTGGTTGTCGGCACACTGTGCCACGATCATCCCCTTCATTTCCTTCAATTCCAATTTTCCGCCGCAGACTGAACATCGGACATCGACTTCTTTCCCACCGGTTCCGGTAAGCTTGGAATTCTTCCTTGGCAAAATGTAGCTGAAAACTCTCGAGACTTCAGAAACGCCGATGCGGAGACTGAAGATTTCATCGCGATTCAGAATATCAAAGACATGGAGTATCTTTCCATCGACGATCCAGAAAAACAAATCCGATTTGTCGGAAGTGATAAGATTTGTATGCTTAAGCTTTTCCTGCAAGACGCTCATTTCAAGCGCCTTAAAATCTTTTGAGGTTTCAACATCTTTGTCCATGACATATTTGAAGAATTGCAGTTTTGCCTTGATCGGCTGCACCAATTTCAATTCTTCAGATGACGTCTGGATATCCCGCATCAATGGAATAACGCAATCGGCATGGCCATGGTGTATCGACAGCCCGGGAATATTCTTGCCGATATAATTTCCTTCTTTTTTGTCTTCAACCTGAACGGGTATCACAACCTTATCACGTTTCAATTTCTCTAACACGAAACGGAGAAGAGAGTCTTCGCTCGCTTTCGATGATAGATAATTGAAATTGCCGATGAACAAAAGCCTCTTTCTCGCGCGAGTGATCGCGACATTCAATAGACGTTCACCTTCCGAGATATCTTCGCCATTTTCACGTTCGTAAGTTGATAGGAGAACTCCAAGCGGCAACGGTTTGTCATCGACAAAGTCGAAAACGATCACATCGCGCTCATTTCCTTGGAATGTGTGCACGGTCGCCGCAGAGATGACTGAGCCATCCAGATTCATGCTGCTCAAGATGGCCCGGAGAAATCTCGCCTGCGCTCGGTAGGGAGTGATGATTCCCACCGACTTCGCGCCGTGCTTCAGAGATTCCACCGCAAGATCAATCGCCGTTATTCCTGATAAAATATTTATGCGACTGTTAGTAGTCGCTTCGCGAAAGGATTTTGAATTCAGTTTTGAGGTATCATAAAAACACGCCGGTTCTTCTTTCGGCTCAGCGCTTTTAATCTTCTCGCTTGCCTTTAGTTTACCGGCATATATCCTGTCGTTGACGAGTTCCATCACAGGAAGCGGCATTCTGTATTGAACTTCCAGGACATTTAAACGCGGTTGGGGCTTTGTCACGTAGCGATGCATATTCGTCTCGCGGAAAATATCTTTCGAGAGAATATTGAGAACTCTGGTCGACGATTGCGTGATCGGCGGAATTTGCATGAAATCCCCGAAGATGGCTACATGCTTTTTCGCCAAAGATGCCGCGAAGACCACATAGGGAAGATACAACATACTGGCTTCATCGATAAGAACCGCGTCGAACCTTCTCGAGAAAACCTGCGAAGCGATCGCCGCCTTCGCGGCAGTGCATCCGACCAGATTTGCGTGCTGAACAATTCTGCTCTCCTTTCCATAAGCTTCCTCTCGAAGAGTAGACAGCTTTTCACGAAGATCGGATATTCTTTTTCTTCCTGCTCTCGAACCGGGATTTTTTGTCCGTGCCATGACGCTGCGTACGTCCGTCTCAATCTTGTCGATAGTCGCATAAAGCGCCGGATTTTTATCCCGGGCGACATATTGCGGTAGCGACCATGGGAAATCTTCAAGCTCGGCAAGCCTCGGAACACCAAACCGGACGAACTTCCCCTCGAAATAGTCGTTTTCATCCTTCAGGTACTCGAGAGTTTTTTGAAGTGCTACGTCGACTGCAATATTAGTGTTCGAGATTATCAGGACTTTTTCTCCAAGCGAAATTAGGTTCGCGGCGGCATACGATAACGTCAGCGTTTTCCCGGTTCCCGGCGGACCCCACACAAATGAAATTGGTTTCTTTGCCACTGACCGGGCGGCATCGACCTGATAATCGTTCAGCCCTTTCCGATCAATTGTAAGATCCTGGTCGAGCACATTGTCGCTGTCTTCGTCGAACAACGCCTCAATGCATTCCGTATCTTTGTCCTCAATCGATTCCAGCCGATCGATCAGCTGTTCGAGAAGGAAAAATGGCGCCGTTCGCAAAGTTGCGTGTTCCACGTTATCTCCGACGTGAGATTGCAGAAGAATTACGATTCGGTCTCCATCGACACTGACGACGTTCCCGCGGACAATATCATCATCGACCTCGATTTCCACGGGAACCTCGTCGGTCAATCTTGCATCATCGTCCAACTTGAACTCGTAAAGAAATTCCGCTTCGGAGTTACCAAGAAACTTGCCTGCAGAAAGCGAATAATTTCGGGAAGAATATTTCCTCAGAGCCTCGATTTCATTTTGAAGCGCCGTGATGTAAAGTGAGATTCGTTTCTGGAGAGCGGAATGATTTTCAGAAAGGCTCATTTCATCTTCTTCGCCACGACGAGCGGCTTCTTATATACTGACAGAGAATTTCCATTTGGTCCGGTCACTTCAACCAACAAAATATACAATCCGAACTTAACAATCTTGCCCGAATTGTCTCTGCCGTCCCAGACAATCTTACCTGTTGACGGAAGAATCGAATTATCTACCGGAGCTGCAATGAGTCTTCCAATAGAATCAAAGATGCGGACCCTCACTTTCACAGATGAAACAGGAAATGTGTAACTAATGAAAGTGAAATCGTCGACACCGTCGCCATCGGGAGAAAATGGATTCGGCGAAATTGAAATTGAACCGGCGGTATTTCCTGCATCGATAAACAGGCTGTTCTTTTTGCCGGGAGTCCCGCCAAGTGGTGAAACACATGTTGACCAGCTTGTCTTTTCATTCGACGGAAGTGTCGGATTAATCTTTTCGAGCGACCGGCCAGAAGTATTTGCAATATCACTATTGTGCCATGTTGGCTGGTAATAAACGCTGTCAACAACTACTCCTGACGGATCCAGCAGCACAATGCATCCTCCATCATCGCGGAGCGTCATCGACTTAACGATTTGAACCATGTCCGTGTCAAATACGAAATTGAAGATCAGCGAATCGGCAGCAACCACAAAGTAATTATTTGGAGCAAGAACTTTGGAGATGGCAGACAGCTTAGCCGGCTTCGGTTGTGAAGATGTATGGAAAGTCCAATCAGCAATATCGATCTGGCTTTGGGAAGCGTCGTAGATTTCAAAATACTCACCCGTTTTTCCTGTGGAGTACATGATTTCATTTATGACAATGCTTTCCGGCTGAAAACGAACGTTGGCGAACGCTGAAAGGGTATCGTTCCAATGACGCTGATCCTGTGGATGAGAAACCTTCGCAAGGATTCTGTAGGTCCCTGACTTCTTCGGTGTGAACGTGAAATATGCATTTGTGCTGTCGCCTGGTGGTAAGATGGAACTCAACGTTTGATCTTTCGAAAGGACTGAGGTTCCATCGACAGCATTTAAGATTTCTATTGAAACCCCTATATCAGTCACTGAATTTCTGCCGGCGTTTTGGACAACGAGGACAATACTCGCTTCCTGGTTCATGGCGAGTGAATTTGTGCATTCCAGCCTTTTCAACGAAACATCGTAAGGCAGCAACGCAACGCTGTTCATCATTCCAGGAGTAGCCCCGGTCGAGTCAACGGATTCATGCCAATTTGTTGAATCACTGCCGGCCAGATAATCGACCCGCTCCAGCGACCTTCCGTCCGAGCCGCCATATGATGGTACATAGTTGACTGAATCAATGAGATTTCCAAGACTATCATAAATTGCGATCCAGTCCCCGCTATTGTTCAGGGAAGGAATCGATTGGACAATGAGATTCTTGACGGGATAATGACTCTTTGAAACTGAAGAGTCTTTGCAAATCACAGCGAAGTCTTGAGGATCAATCGAGGCTCCCGATTTTATTTTTGTCGAACCGCCGTGGGTCTCGATTTTGAAATTTGACAGGTCAATATTAGAGCCGCTCGTGTTGTAAAATTCGAGCCATTCTTGTTCCGGCGCCTTGGGAGCGTACATTATTTCATTTATAACAATCGACGCTCGTGGAGGCCCAACGCTCACAGCAAATGTCTTGGTATTATTTGTCTGAATTTCATCGTCGTGATATTCGATAAATATGCCAAACCAGTAAGCGCCGGCCGACAGTTTACCGGAGTCGAAGTTAATAACTATCGAGTCATCCATGACAATGCCGGGAATACCGGTCGAATCCACCTCTTCGTCTTCTTCGCAAATTCCGTTTCTATTCTTGTCGGCAAAGAAGACCACCATTGCCGGTCCTGACACACTTACTCCGTGGTTCAAAATTGACGCCGAAATTGTCACACTCCCGCAGCCTGGACCGGACATGGGGAATATTTTATTGTCCCAACCGCCAAATCGAAATCGCGCCGAGTGACGCTGTTAATTCTGCCCGGCGTGCACCCCGACGAGTCCACGGAAGTCTCAAAATTTTGCGGATCGTTTGAATTACCACTGGACAAAATTCGTTCAAGCGATCTGCCACCGGTGTTTCCGCCCCAGGACGGCGAATAGTTCACGCTATCAATCAGATTGTCTGCTGCATCGTGGATCACCACGGCGTCGCCGGTGTTATTGAGCGAAGGAATCTTCGTGATAAAAACATTGTCGCAAATATCCTTATGAATGCTGAAGAAGCCGGAATCGTGAGCGACTACCGCGTACCCTTTTGGCGGCAGGAGGTGATACCCGGCCGCAATTGCCGCCTTTGTACCTGAATTATCCGAGAGTGTGAAGCCTTCCAAGTCGACTGAGTCGGTTGAAGTGTTATACAATTCCACCCACTCGGGCTCTGGACTTTTAGGAGCGTACATGATTTCGTTTACCACGAGACACTTTTCATAGTAAGAAAACTTTAGTCTCGTCCACATAGAATTATTTGTCGTGTCTTGATCGGAAGGGAATTCAATGACAGCGATTGCGTTTCGCGCCCGCAAGTTTTTTGGTGTCCCGCTCAAAACAACTTTTTCGGAATCGCCGCCGGCAAGTCCGGGAATGTCGTAGGACTCCGCGATAATGTCGCCCGGTTGAAGAGTGGAATCGTTATCATAGTCTAAAAAGACTGTCATGCCAAAAGGCGAAGTGATATGCGAGCCGCAATTCTTGACATTGATTTCAAATGTCACCATTCCGTCTGCCGACGAAAAGACCGCGGACAAATTCGTAATTTCTAAATCAAAATCTTTTCTTGTGATGCTGTTTTTTCTTCCAGGCGTACTTCCTGATATATCGATCGATGTTCCCCAGTTTGCACTGAGAAATGGTGAGTCATCGATAGAAATCCTTTCGAGAGATTTGCCGTCCGATCCACCCCATGATGGATCGTACAGGACTGAATCGATGAGAACTCCAACAGAATCGTGAATTGATATCGTGTCTCCCGTGTTCACCATGAAGGATGCGGGTAACGCAGGACAAATCAGGACACGGGACGGAATTGTACCATGAAATGAAAATATAGTATCGGATTTCGTCAGAACGAGATACGAATCTGGCTTGACAAAACAATCGGATGTTGTGAGGACGTAGAAACGCCCATTCTTATTCCTGATTTTCCATCCTCTGACATTGATGCTGTCAGACGAACCATTATAGAGCTCAAGCCATTCCGGTTCCCCATTTTTGGGGGCATACATGAGCTCGTTTATTTTTATGCCCTGGGATAGGCAGGTCTCCGCAATAAATAATGCCGCACATATAATTTTCATCCTCATGCCCGCCTGACCTTTCTAATTTTAATCCATGTTACGAGTCTTCTGCTACAAGATTGTAGATTGCCATCAGGTTATATGGTTTCACAATTGTCTTTACGCTCATTTTTGATAGAACATCATCTGCGGATTGAGTCAGGTAGCCTGTGGCAAGAATACATTTTACTTCAGGCTTAGTTCCTTTTATCCTGGCAATCAATTGATCGCCCGGAATCTTCGGGAGTCCGAGATCTGAGAGCACCACCGAGATATCCGGGTGGCTCTCGAAAACTCTATACCCCTCTTCTCCATCGCCCGCAGAGAGGACATTGAATCCTTTATCTGATAGAAACTGCGTCACTAATTCTCGCAGGTCTGCTTCATCTTCGACGATTAAGATTGTCTTAGATACCAGACTTTCGTCGGGCTGAGGCTGCACTGCACCATCTTGCTTTGTGGACACGCTCTGGTCAGGCTTTTCTTTACTCATTGGGAGGTAGACAAAGAAAGCTGTTCCTGCGCCGGCTCGGCTCTTCACGTCGATGAAACCGCCATGGGCAGAAATGATAGTCTGCACGATAGATAGCCCAAGGCCAGTTCCTTTCCCGATTTCTTTGGTCGTAAAGAACGGATCGAAAATCTTCTCTAACTTATCCGCCTCTATCCCTTTTCCTGAATCCTGAATCATCAGGAGTGCGTAATGGTTCGTTGTTGAGCTTCCCAATTTTTTTTCAACCTGTGTCCTGTCGGCAGTGGTAAGGGAAAATGTCAGAGTTCCACCCTCCGGCATAGCGTCACGGGAATTATTTGCAAGATTTATGAGAACTTGCTGTATATCTCCGGCCGATCCGTAAACAAAAGCATCATGGATGACAAATTCTTCTTGTATGTCGATGTTCTCTTCGAATGTGTGCTTGACAATCGTGACAGTTTCTTCTATGATTTGCCGTACGGAAAACACTTTGAAGCCTTCCGGCGAATACCGGACAAATTGGAGGAGCCGTTTGGCAACCTCCGAACCGCGGATCGCGCTCGACAATGCTCTCTGGCTGTTTTCCTGGACCGTGCTCGGGTTATCGACCTTTCTCAGAATCATCTGCAAGCCGGCGATAATCACTCCCAGCACATTGTTAAAATCGTGTGCGATTCCTCCTGCGAGTCTTCCCAGAAGTTCGGTGCGCTGTAGTCTCTTGATTGCTTCCTCGTTCTGTTCCCGCAAGGTCACGTCCCTGAAGACGGAAAGGCGTCCGATGTATTTCCCGGTCGAATCGAAAAGAGGAAGCGCGCTTCTTTCGACGACTGATCCGTCCGCCATTTCAACTCTGTTAAGTTTAATAGCCGCTCTTTCCTCGACATCGCGGGAAACGCGCCGGGTGAAATTGTCCGGAATCTTTGTCCTGTGTGCTGCCTGGACCAAAATATCTCTTGAGAGTCTGCCAATAACCTGTGCAGAGTTTTGAAAACCAAATATCCTGCAAAACTCCGCGTTGACAAATTGGATTTCACCATCCGGGCTCTGAAACAATATTCCTTCATCGAGACTTTGCAGGAGCGTGTCGAGCCGGATTTTTTCCTCTTCTTGGTGT
Source organism: uncultured Bacteroidota bacterium (assembly GCA_963703215.1). Lineage (GTDB taxonomy): Bacteria > Bacteroidota > Ignavibacteria > Kryptoniales > JAKASW01 > JAKASW01. Next base: position 1,194,020 of record OY969800.1, read on the forward strand.
GCCGCTTCGAATGCAAGATTCTCCTCCAATTTTTTCCTGTCTTCCAATGACACAAATGCTACCTGCACCGCGTCTTCTCCCTGGTAAGTAACCGGCTGTGACAATACGAGAACATGAATGAAGCTTCCATCTTTCCTGAGAAATTTTTCTTCCATCGGAAAAGCGGGGAGGCGATCAACCATGGCCTTTTCTATTCTCGCTTTGACTGCGGGCAGATCATCAGGATGAACAATTTCATATACCGGTTTCCCGATCAACTCGTCAGGTGAACCGTATCCGAGCATTTCCGCTCCAGTATTGTTTACTCTCACGGATCTGAGATTTTTATAAATCCCTAGTCCGATCGGAGCGCTTTTGAATAATTCCTCGTAGAGCTGTTTTTGTTCAGTGAGCTCACCGACATCTCTCATGATTCCGATGGTTTGAACTTCTCCTTCGTGCTGGACATGGCTCACGCTGACTTCGACTGGAATCTTTCGCCCATCTTTCGTCAGAGCTTTGAACCCATAATGTGACTCAACGTCTTCCCCGCGCTTAAGGCTCTCGATCCGTTTCTCAATAACGGCATTGCTTTCCGGAGCCACCAGCGCACCGATGTCTAAACCGATAATTTCATCTTCTCCGTATCCAAGCATATTGCAAATTTCTTTGTTCGCAAAAGTGATCTTGCTTCCCGAAACGATATAGACCCCATCGTTCGATTTCTCCACGAGAAACTCATACCGCTCGCGAAGTGCTGCCACCTGTTTGAGGTGAATCATCTCCTTTTCTTCGAGCAATCTGCGATGATGCCCATAGAAGCTCAGGCTAAGGACGGCGACGAGAAGAATTATCGTGCCCGCCACAAGAAATAACGCCCCCCTGAGGTAAGAATAGATCGAGGTCTGAACCGGTTTCTTATCCACTCCAACCACGACGCGCCATATGCTATCCTGCAAATCAAGCCTCGTAGAAGTTATCTGATACGAAGACCAGAGGAATTCGCCGTCACCCTTTATCAACGAATCGTCATGAACTCGAGCCGTCCCTATGCGATAATTTCCTCCAAGAATCTTATCTATATCGCCAGCATCATGGCACGAAACGCAAATCCCACTCCCGCCACTTTGAAGCTTTACCGCACTTTGCTGGTTCCATTTCGAGACGTTCGACAATAGGTGAACAAACGGAAATCTGTCCCGGCTGAAAAACCCGATAGTGACTCGCAGCATCGAACTATCCAATACCGAGAGAGGCAGGATTGGAGCCCCCACCGCTTCATACTGATCTATTATGAGTGAAACTGCACCTTCTCCTCGATGACTTCCATGGCCGCTGACGATTGGAACTCCCATCATCAGAAAACCTGTTGATGGGTCTCCGCACACATATGAATCAGGGGAAGTAGCTGCCCCTGTGGGGTTCGCATATTTCCCAGAGGCAGCTGCCTCTTCGTTACTCTTCATCATGTGATCCCAGAAATTGGTGTTGACATAATTTCTTCCGTCGAATCTGGGGCTCGTCGAGTAAATTACTTTTCCATCCCTGGCAATCAGGATTATTCCTTTGATATGGTCTGGTTTCGAGTCGGAGAAATAACGGTTTATGTCTCTGGTCCGATCCTCAAACGATTTTTCATCCGCAAGAATCACCGCGAGCGACCGAACATCTAATGCTCTGTTTTCCAGATAATCTTTTAGTTGCAACGCTGCCGTTCGTGAAGTGATGTCGTTGTTCAGGAAAACCATGTCCATCATCTTCCGCTCGAGGTCTCTCGAATAAGAGAGCGTTCCAACTCCAATGACGATGACGACGACGAGAGTAACGACCGCAACAACTATATTGGGATGATTCCGCAAGTCAAAAAGTGCACGCTTAAATACTCTTTTGCCCTCGAAAGATCTCATGAACCACTATGTTTGTCTGTTGCGTGGACTTTGATGAATCATCTTTTTGAACGTGACGCCTCTTTACTCAAGATGCAAGTCAGGGGTCTTATTTCCAAATAGAGGGATGAAATTGAGCAGCCGGTGCTACGGCTGACTCGACCACAGTTGAATGACAAATTAAAATCCGCTTAAACCCACGCCAAATATCGAGTTATTGAGCCAATCGAACAGGACCAGAATCTCATTCTTTGCGCCCACGCGACTCGTTGGGGACGTATATCTCCAAGAATAAGTTGCGGTTCCTTGTGAGCCTCGTTACTTCAGCAAAACCATCTTCCTCGTTACAGACATACCACCCGCGGTGACCCGGCAGAAATAGACACCGCTTGCCACATACGATCCGCGTGAATCCGTTCCATCCCAGCGAACCGTATAATTGCCTGCAGGAAGATTGTCTGAGAAAACCCTCCTCACAAGCTGTCCGAGTGCATTGTAGATCGCGACTTCGGCATGCGAACGCGATAGAGATTGCGGTATCGAAAAAGCTATGATGGTCGAAGGATTGAATGGATTCGGAAAATTCTGAGACAGAGTTAATGTTGCGGGCAGCGTCTTGGGTAATGGAGGCTCGTTGATGCCTGTTAACAACGAGAGACCTGCACTCCGGGCTGAACCAGTCGTGTCCGCAAGGTAAATGTTCACCCATGATGGCCTGAGCGATGGAGAAACATCGTACATATTTTGCCATTCCTGGTCTGTCAGCCTCTGAAAATTTGTGCTCAAGTGTTCATAATAGCTCATCACTGGACCAACAAATGCAGTCGGTACTCCGCCGGGAAGAGTCGCTACAACAACTGCCATGTTTATCGGCCCCGTCCCAACATGGAACACCAAGCCGACTGGATTACCCAATGAGTCAGTAGGTGCGGTATGCACGTCGGCAACTACGAGATTCTTCTCACATGGTTTGTTCCGGTCGCCTCCTGAGAACCAGTCGAAAAATAGTTGTGGATACCAGCCATCATAGGGCGAAGATCCACATACCTGTTCTTGTGGCTCATACATCATGTTTTTCAAGAAACTCTTTTCCGATTCTTTAAGTGGCGTACCAGATAGTTCTTCGCGTGAGACATTTCCAAGCGTATCCGCGACTGCTTTCAAGTTTCCAAAATAGTTGGCTACGACTGTATTCTGAAGGAGCGGTTGCTCAAATTCTTCTTGGGCAATAGAAGCATAAGATTTAACCGCGTCGTAAAAATCCGGCGTCGGCTCCACGTAGCTTTCGGGAAATGAGCATATCGGTATTCCTGCAGAATATGATTCCTTGGCGTAAAGAAGATTATCGTGCCTTAGTTGTGCCCATGATGCAAGCTGGGTATTCATCTTTTCCTGCCACCACGCGGCAGTTTGCATGAACGTGGGAAGCGTGTCTCTGTTAGCAGGAGGATTGAGAGACCGAATTGCATTTGACCACGAGTTATACATCGACTCTTGCCAGAAGTCCTGGCCGTATGAATCTATTAGGTAACGGAGTGCTGCAAGATTAGATGAATAATGGTAATAATCCAGATCCGGCTGGAGGAGTTGAGCCGCGGCATCGTTCCCTTCAGCAAACAACACGTCGAGCGATGAAGGAAGCATTCTCGTCACTTTCAAGTTGTCGTATATAATCTTGTCATAAACAACATTTCCCAACACATAAGAATCAATTACAAATCGCTGCCCTAAAAGTAGAAACGACGATGCTGTTTGGATTTGATCAGGGCTCATTGGATCCGACATGAGAATCTGTGACAAGATTTCTTGGAACGCGTATGACTTGGTTGACAGCGTATCCTGGAATTCCCTCCAGCGAAGGGTATCCAACAACTCGCTCGCGTTATGCAGGTTAATCTCTTGTGCGAGGGAATCAATATTTGGAAGCGTGACATTATCCTGATCACCTACGAAAAATTTCAGGATGCTGTCGATCTGATTTAACAAGGGAAAAGAGTTGCTCGTGTCCGCAAGCTCTTTGATCAGTACCGCATCGATTGTCTGCCGCTGAATGTCCGCGACGGTCTGGGGAGGCGGCGGGGGCGTCGAGACTGGAGCGATCAGATATATCTCGATTCTTCCAAGCCACATCATCGCCTGGAAATATTGCGTCAACGCAACTGTTGCAGTGTAATGACCACGCGGGGTGAACTGGCTGAAGTCAATTGTCCTTGGTGTAGAGGAAAAAATCGGATAATCGGCAGGTTGCTCTGCCGCTATTAAGTTGAGAAGCGTATCGACGACTCCTGTGTTCCCGCTGTATGTCGGACCTGTGACGGCGCCGAGAATGACTTGCGGGACCGTAAGGTAAACGTCTACATCGTTCAGCATCACTTTCATCGCCGTATCGGCCGAGTATTTTGCGGCCAACGCAGGAAGCTGGTTGTGGAGGTCAGCAAGCAGAGTTTTAAGATCACCTATCAAAGTCTGTTGTTCCACATTCATCAGGATCGCATCATAAGACATGTGGATCGAATGAAGGATCGCATCGGTGGAGACGAAAACCGGCAGATCTTTGCCGTAAACGTCGAGAAATGCATTGCCAAAAGAACCACCGAAATAGCTGTTGTCCAATCGTTCCGTGACAACGAAGCCGTTTTTCGCAAGCAACGATTTCTCGTCGGCGGTCAGAGCGTACTTTGCATCGATGCTGTCCAAATATGCAGTACCACCATAATCTGTTTGATCTTGACCTTTAAAAAGCCCCGCAGAATAAAGTGAGAGAAGCTGCTCCTGCGTCATGTCTTTGTGGGCTGAAAGGAACTGTTCGTAAGATTCGAGACTGAATTGCTGGGCGTTCACGCTCACAACAAAAAGTCCCAGGAAAACAATTAAAAGGCTGGCTTTCATGGCATACCTCCCTAAATTGAGCCTATGACTTATCGTTTATGAAGTCATCCCTCCTCGTGAGTTCTTCTCGGAATCTCCTTACCCTTAACGGTAGAAATTAGATTGAATGTCGGATTAAGTCAAGTTTAAATTTGACGCAACACGAGGCAACACGTAAAACATTCCTGCCGTTTATTCGTCCTTTAGAACAGCGCAAGAAATTGGAACCGATAAAAATGGAAAATACGGAAACAGAGAATAATTACAGTAAAATCAGTCCGACCGCGAAGATAACTGCGTATTGGAGATCGCTTACAGATATTCCTTATTCCAAAGAAATTGCTGAAGCCGTCAATGCGGAACAGACCGCAAAGGAAATGTTAGGCGAGAGAATCATGACGATGGCCAGCCTCTCACCTTCAATTTTCGAGGTGAGATATAAATCTATCAACCATGGACTCATGAAATGCGGAATAGTCAATGCCATGGAGCTCGCGTGTGGACTTTCACCCCGGGGTTTAGAGGTGGTGGCAACCGGTGGAATTTATGTCGGCACTGACCTTCCAGAAATGCACGCTGAAAGTTCACCGATCATAAAAATGATTGCTGTACATGCCGGAATTCCGATCCATAATCTCCACCTGCTGGCCGCTAATGTCTTGAATAAGCAAGAGCTGGAAAACGCCGCCGCGCATTTCGACGGCAAGCGATTTGCCATTTGCAATGAGGGCCTTCTGATGTATTTAGACATGGAAGAAAAGGCTAAGATGGCTAATAGTATTCGCGAACTTCTTCTAAATAGTGGAGGATGCTGGATCACAACGGACATAGTCTTCCGGGTGATACGGGAATCAATAGCAACTCTGTTCGGACCAGAAGCAAAAAAAACTATACAACCTGCAATGAAGAGAATTGCAGATCAGACCGGGAGAGATTTATTGAAAAATGATTTTGTCGACAAATCGGAGGCAATGAAATTTTATAGCGACCTTGGATTTGCCATTGATGAGTTTCCGATGTACTCTGGCGATTACGAACTTTCTACGTCGTCGCGGCTCCATGAAAGTTTCAAGGAACGGTTCCTTGGAATACTGTCTTCGGCGAAAACGTGGATAATGAAACCACTTCCTTGAGTATTCAACCTTGTCAAAGATAAAGGGAATCTTGGGCCGGTTACGATGGCCGTTATTATTTCATCAGTATAGCTTTCTTCATCGCCGAGTAATCTCCTGCCTGTAGTCGATAGAAATATACCCCGCTTGGCAGATTTGCAGCATTGAATGTCACGGCATGTGTACCAGCATCCTGCCTCCCGTTTACCAAAGTTCCCACTTCTCTGCCAAGTACATCATAGACTCTCAAAGTTATGCCGCTGGAAATCGGCAGTTGATATTTGATCTCCGTGCTCGGATTAAATGGATTAGGATAGTTCTGTGCCAACTCAAAGGTTTTTGGAGAGGACAACCCGCGATGGACGGCGGTCTCGCTTGCCAGCGGCAATGTGATCTCCCACATCCTCGGAGAATTATTTACGTAGAACAAGCCGGTCTCAACGACGAATAATTTATTCCCGACCAGTTCCTCGCCAAGAGGCGAATTAAAACCCGACACCAATCTCGTTACGTGACACGAATAGCCACCGCTGTCTTTGGCCAGATTGACCAGCAATAAATCTTCGCTCGTATCTCCAAGTGCAGTAACCAGATTGCTGTTTGCCAAGCAGATGACAAAAGCTCCGCCTCGCAAATCGCCGGCGAGCAACGAGTCATTGTCGAATACGATTCCATCGGAAGAACGATGAGGGGTAAACGTATAAATCTTCTTTCCAAGCTGGCTCGCATCTTCCACCTGTCCCGTTGTCGTGTCTCGAAAATGGTCCGCGTCTGGACCGTAGCTCGGAATTGGATCTGTAAATGTAATACTATCCGGCGCTTTAGGGAATGCCGTGTCATTGCTAAACGTTTTATAAAGATTTCCTCCACCCCAAGCATTCGGGCTTAACAATGGGTCTGTGTGCGGATTGTATGGCGTAAATTGCTGCGGGTTCCAATCGACGCTCTGTCGCCATGGAAATCCATAATGGCGGCCTTCTCTCAGCCAGTTTAGCTCTTCCGGATCATCGCGATCACCGGAATTTTCAACACCGAATAAATCACCATTCGCGGCATATGTTAGATCAAACTCGTTTCTGATTCCTTCGCAAAACACATATCCCTGTGAACGAAGCCAGCTCCTATCGTCCTGTAGTACGATGCTATCACCGTTGACTGGCAATCTCAATATCATCGCAGTTAAACCCGACTCGCGATAACCGCCATTCTCGACCTCGCCATGATCTGTGGCCGCTCCACTATTTACATAGAGAGAATCTCCGGTCGGATTTAGAACAACTCCGCTCACCCGATGATTATAGACGTTTCCATACGGATATGGGACGGTCGTCGCAATCATACTCCACGTTCGCGTCTCGCTGCCCGGAGAAACTGGAACGCCCTTAACGATCGTGGCCGTACCGAGAACCGAAGTAGAGTCGTTCCCGGTCAAATACATCGTGCCATCATTGCCGAAGATCATTCCGAGCGGAGCGTTCAAATGATGATCCGATGTCTGAAAAACCGTTGTAAGAGTGACCGATGTGCTGTCCGAATTAAAATTGACACGCTGGATGATGCCGTTGTTTTGCAGAACGTATAAATTGCCGGACATCGGATCTCTTTTGATTCGAACAGTGTTATATCCCACCGGTCCTAACAATTTGAAAGTGATCCCGGGATACCTTGACTTAAGTTGTGCACTACAAATCGATCCGCAAACGAAAATCAATATGAAGACCGTTGACTTAATAATTCTTTGGGTACAATGATGCATCTTCGCAACTCCTCTCTGCTAAATGAAGCGATGTCTCGAAACTAATTTTGTGTTTCGAACCCCATAACATGTAGCCAACGGTAATGGTTTCAAGCTATCGGGGGAATTTTTAGCCCGAATCATGCATTGAAAGATTTAACGCAGGGATGACACAGAAAAGAACTGATTTTCACGGATTAAAAATAAAATGGATTTGAATTCAGTGTCCCGAAGTGATCACTTCGGGAGAAACCTGCAAGAATCTGTGGTATCTGTGTCTGGGCACGGAACTGCTTCGGCACACGGGTTTTTCCTATTGCATCTTTCAGGTTTAGAGTATGTCCGTTCCTTATCCCACCAGGTTGGCTAATGTAGAACCATCTCTTATTTGCCAGACAACTCGCCGGTTAATCGGAATAAATTGAATTGAACACGAACAACGCAGAAGACGTTGAAATTTGGAATGAGAACAAAAATCATAGCGACATCGCACCGATGAATAAAAACCGGAAACAACAGCTTTCTTGTAGACCTCTGCTGTCAGATGTATCAGACCGACGTGGTATCATATGTATCTCACGACAGCCTTTTAGCTTAGGTAATTTTTTACTTGACTAGTATCGCTTTCTTTGCATCAAAATAATTCCCGGCAGAGAGTCTGTAGAAATACACTCCGCTCGGCAAATTCATCGCATTGAAAGTTGCGTAATGATCCCCCGCGTTTTGCCTTTCATTCACAAGAGTTTCGATTTCTCTTCCGAGGACATCGTACACTTTCAGTGACACGCGGCTGACCGCTGAAAGCTGGTAGCTGATTACCGTCGTAGGATTGAACGGGTTGGGATAATTCTGGTATAAAGCGAACCCTGACGGTGATTGTGGTTTACGCTTGTTTACAGACGTGATGACATCCGATAGTGGAATTCGCCAGGCACCACTTTGAGTCCCAGCAAAAAGAAACTCCCTAGTTGCTATCATGGCAGTTAAGGAACTTCCACCAAAAGCACTATCGTCGACCTCTGTCCATGTCTCCCCCAAATCAGAAGTCACATAGATTCCTTTGCCGTAAACATAAGTTGACGTATGAGAAATAAAGGCAAAGAGCAGAGTGTCCACGGTGGTGAAAAGACATGACTGGAACAACGTTGTATCGTTTACCGGCAATCCATTGTTTCTTGGCGACCATGTTGTTCCTGAACCCGAGTAAAGGTAAATGCCGTTCGCTGTAGCAACAAACACATTTGTATCTATAGCCGTAATTGCAAATAATCCATTTGTCGTGAGACCGTTGAGCCCCGTTGGCATCCATGCTCCTGAATTAACATGCTTCGTGTACACGCCGCCGGAAGTATATACATCCCATGATCTAACTGCAAACAATGTAGAATCAGCCGCGGATATTCCCACGATACCCCCGGGGGTAGCGTACATGTACCATGGTGCCATATTCAAGCCAGCAGTGTCGGCGATCCAGGACTTCCCGCTGTCGATGGAGCTGTAGACGCCCAAATTTGCCGCAACATATATCGCGCCCTTCGAGGTGGTCATGCCATTGATCGCGGTGTTGGATGGAAAGCCCTGGCAGGCGGGACTCCAAGAATCTCCGTTATCTGACGACCGATAAAGACAGTTCGGAGCGTTCGTTCCGGCAAAAATATAGCCGCCGCTCTTCTCGAGAGATAGAACCGTGTCCACTTCGAGCCCGGTCGATCCCATCAAGAGATTTGTCCATGTTGATCCACCATCCGTCGTCCTCAGGAAGACGAAGTTATTTCCCCCTACAAAGACTGTGCTGTCCCCTGTAGCCAGGAGACAATAAATGTTGCTGTATTGCAGCTGTGGTATCTTGTACCATTGTGCAGATGTCTCGTCCACAGCAACGAATGCCGAAAGGACTGAAATTAATCCAAGGATAAATCGGTTTTTCATTTTTAGCCTCCATTTTATCCACTTAGACTTTCCTTCCTTCCTGAAACGAAGACCTGGTGATGTCCGTTACGAAAATAGTAACCGGAAGACAAGAGAAAGTCAATACCCCATCAAAACGAAAGAGGCAACGCCGGGTCGCTTCTTTTTATTTACGCCTCGTCAGATTTTTTACAGATCTTGCTATCAGCCATGAACCATGACCTAATAGCTACTCTTCTTCTTCGAAGAGATCTCCTTGGTCGCCGTTCGACCGATTCTCTTTTTCCTCGCCGTCATCTTCTGCAAGCACTCTGGCAACAGCGGCGATGCTGTCGCTCGGCTGGATCTTGATCAGTCGTACACCCTGGGTATTTCTGCCGGCGGTCCTGATGTCTTTCACGTGCTGGCGAATCAGGAAGCCCTTCGCCGTCACGATCATGATATCATCATTGTCGATCACTTCTTTGATCGAGAGAAGCTTCCCGTTCCTGTCGCCGGTCTTGACGGTGATGAGTCCTTTGCCGCCGCGGCGCCGCAGCGAGTACTCTCCTACCTCGCTTCGCTTTCCGAAACCCTTGTCCGTCACAACGAGCACGCTTGCGCCGGGCCTGCTGATAACGATCATCCCGATGACTTCATCTCCTTTAGAGAGCTTCATTCCTCTCACGCCCCGGGCGCTCCGCCCCATTTCGCGAACGTCTTTCTCGTTGAACCTCATTGCAAGTCCGTTCTTGCTGCCGATAATAATATCCTGTTTGCCGTCAGTAAGCCATGCATCAATGAGACGGTCGCCTTTGTCAAGACCGATTGCGATAATTCCGATTTTTCTTGGATTCGAGAATTCGTTCAGCGCGACTCGCTTTACCGTGCCCCGCTTGGTTACCATGGTGACAAATAAGTTTTCCCCAAAATCTTTAACCGGCAGAAATGTGCTGATCTGTTCGTCGGGCATTTTTCCGATCAGGTTAACAATTGACCTTCCGCGGGAGACTCTGCCACCTTCGGGGACTTCATGTACCTTCAGCCAATAAGCTCTTCCTTTGTCGCTGAAGAAAAGGATGTATTGGTGCGTTGAGGCGATGAACATGTGCTCCACAAAATCGTCTTCACGTGTCGATTGCGCCGTGATACCTTTTCCACCGCGGCTTTGCCGCCTGTAACCGCTAACCGGATAGCGCTTGATAAAACCATTATGTGTGATCGTAATGACGACATCTTCTTCCGCGATCATATCTTCGATGCTGAACTCGGATGCTTTCTCGACAATTTCAGTCCGTCGCTCGTCGCCAAAATTCTTTTTGATTTCAAGCAGCTCCTCGCGTATTATCTCCATCCGCATGGGCTTGCTCGCCAAAATCGCTTTCAACTTCTCAATCAGCTTTATAGTCTCGCGGTATTCGTCCTCGATCTTTTTTCTTTCTAAACCCGTAAGTCTCTGCAGGGTTAATGCAAGAATTGCTTTCGCTTGAATTTCACTGAGCTTGAATCTCTTCATCAAAGCTGTCTTTGCCGACTCGGGATCTTTCGATTTCTTAATGATCTGTACCACTTCGTCAATGTTATCAAGAGCGATCTTATAGCCTTCAAGAATGTGCGCCCTTTTTTCCGCCGCGTCGAGATCGAACTTGGTCCTTCGTACCACTACCTCATGTCGGTGCTCGACGAAATATTCCATCATCTGTTTGAGATCGAGAACCTTCGGCACGCCGGCAACAAGTGAAAGCATTATCACTCCGAATGTCGTCTGCATCTGCGTGTGCTTGTATAGATTATTGAGGACTACCTGCGGCTCCGCGTCGCGTTTCAGCTCGATCACGACTCTGATTCCGTCTCTATCCGATTCATCTCTTATGTCTGAAATATCCTCGATCTTTTTCTCTCTCACGAGGTCGGCAATTTTCTCTATGAGGTTCGCTTTGTTAACCTGGTACGGAACTTCCGTTATGACGATGCTGACCCTTCCGTTCTTTTGCGTCTCAATGTTCGCCTTTGCCCTAAGAACGATTCGGCCTCGCCCGGTTTTATAAGCTTCTTTGACTCCTTCATACCCAAAAATTATTCCGCCGGTCGGAAAATCCGGAGCCTTCACGATTTTTATCAGCTTATCGACAGGTATATCTGGCGTTTTAATTAACGCAACAACCGCGTCGATGGTGTCCGATAGATTGTGCGGCGGAATATTAGTCGCCATTCCGACGGCGATCCCGCTTGAACCATTGAGAAGGAGATTCGGGAGAAGTGATGGAAGGACGAGCGGCTCTTTAAGAGATTCGTCAAAATTAGGAGCGAAGTCAACGGTATTTTTCTCGAGGTCACGGAGCATCTCTGCGGCAATCCTCGAAAGCCTGGCCTCTGTGTAACGCATAGCGGCGGGTGAGTCGCCGTCTATCGATCCGAAGTTACCCTGACCATCAACAAGCGGATAGCGCATCGAAAAATCCTGTGCCATCCTGACGAGCGTATCATACACCGCGATGTCGCCATGGGGATGATATTTACCGAGTACCTCTCCGACAATTCTTGCGCATTTCTTGTAAGGCTTGTTATAATCGAGGCCGAGCTCGGACATCCCGAATAAGACTCTTCTGTGAGCCGGCTTAAGGCCATCCCGAACATCGGGGAGCGCACGTGCCACGATGACCGACATCGCATAATCTATGTACGACCCCTTTATCTCATCCTCTATGTCGACTGGAACTAATTTCTCATTTAATGACATAGCTCGAAAATTACTTTCTCTCTGTTGTTTGTTTTCTTATTTCCTCTAAGTACTCCAAATCCGCTAGATCTTTTGTGCGGCCTGCCGCCTTTTTCATAGCGATAAGGTTGTCGAGGGATGGAACGTAGACTTTTACACCTTCTATCTTTGTTTCTTTTTTCGTTTTCCACACGTCAGCGAATTTAACTCCGGCGACAAATGGATGAATGTCTGTATCTAAAACATATTGACGAAAGAGCGTCTCCTTTTTTGTCAATTGTCTTCCGTTAAATATTCCAGACCAAGATACCCGCACTCTTTCAGCGCTTCAACAACTTTATAAATATTTGCTTTGGTCGGTTCATACAATATGTCAATGTCATAAGTGGAGCGAGAGTAACCGTGCGCAGGAAGTGCGTATGCGCCAATAACAACAAACTTGGTTTTATGATCTACTAATAATTGAAGGGGTTGCTTTACTGTCATGCTTTCTTCTGTTCTTTATCGCTCGTTGAACTAATTCTTTCATCCGCTGATATCTCTGCCTTTCCGTCAACGATAATTGAAATTCTATTTCGAATTCCAACTCCTTCTCGGGGTCATCTTTCTCAAGAGGCAACATACGAATCTTTCTTTTCTTCGTCTTCTTCGACACCACAACGATCTTCTCCGGTCGAGATGAAATCTATACGTCCTACTTCTTGACATAATCGTTAGCCGATCAAAGTCCTGCCTTATTTAACAAATAATCCAACTTCCCGCGAAATCCCAAGCTATAACCAAACTTCGATGCCGTTCCTCTTCCATGATGCTTGATGTAATCGGCAATGTCAAAATTGCGGAGCCCGTAGCCTTTCGATGCGGCAGCCGAAAAATTTTCTAGGGTGGGCATACCATGGTGCTTAAAAGGCGGGAGATCAAGATACGTTTTACGCCGCAGCATCATGTATGCGGAGATGAGTATCGTCTCGGATCCATGTTCAACCGCAAATCCTCGTTTATTAACTTTGTCAACTCGTCCTATTCCATAGACCTTTTCACCGCGATCAAATTCCTGCAGCATTGGCTCGATGAACCCGCCGCGCTCCGTCTCGGTATCTGTGTCAAGGAAGAAAACAATTTCTTTGTTGATAGACCTCATTGCCCGGTCCATTGCTGGACCATGAAAGTAGTTTTGATCCAATAAAATCGCCTTTGTCTTCTTCGGATTAGCTTCAACAAGCCCTTCGATAACTTCGAGCGACCTATCCTTTGAGCCGTTATCCACAACAACCAGTTCAATGTCAGGATAGAACTTTCTGAATGAAGCTGCCGCGGTTTCTAGAAGTTCTGGTGTCCGGTAATTCACGATAACCGTGGATAAGTCGTCAGAACGTCAAGGTTCCTGACATACTTCGCGTTCTTCTCGATGAAATTTTTTCTCGGCTCAACATCCTCGCCCATCAATATAGAAAAGGTGCGATCTGCCTCGGCCGCATTCTCGATGCCCACCTGGAGCAGTGTTCGTTTCATGGGGTCCATGGTAGTATCCCAGAGCTGCTCGGGATTCATTTCGCCGAGACCTTTGAATCGCGAGACGACAATTTCGCTCTCACTTCCTTTCTTGTACTCTTTGATTAAGTCGTCCCTCTCGTCCTCGCTGTAGGCATATTGCTCGGTTTTCCCTTTCTTTACTTTGTAGAGCGGCGGTTGAGCAATATAGACTTTTCCTAACTCGATAAGCTCTTTCATATACCTGAAGAAAAATGTAAGAAGGAGCGTTCTTATATGGCTTCCATCGACATCGGCATCGGCCATCAAAATCACTTTCCCATACCGGGACTTCGCCGCGTCGAACTCGTCGCCATCGCCGATACCGGCGCCTATCGCCTGGACGATTGCGCGTATCTCGTCGTTTTCAAGAATCTTTCCCATTCTTGCTTTCTCGACGTTCAATATTTTTCCCTTCAACGGGAGTATTGCCTGGAACTGACGATCTCTTCCTTGCTTTGCCGAACCACCCGCAGAATCTCCTTCGACAATAAATATCTCGCAATGCTCCGGGTCGTTGATGGAACAGTCGGCAAGTTTGCCGGGCAAATTTGAGGATTCGAGTGCGTTTTTCCGCCTAACAATGTCCCGTGCCTTGCGAGCTGCCTCCCGCGCTTCGGCGGAGTTCACTGCTCTCTCGATAATTCTCTTCGCACTTCCGGGATTTCCTTCGAGGTATTCGCCAAGCTTATCATTCACGATGGTTTGAACTATGCTCTCGACCTCACCGTTGCCGAGCTTTGTTTTCGTCTGGCCTTCAAACTGCGGCTCTGGGACTTTCGTGCTGATGACAACAGTCAAGCCCTCTCTGAAGTCATCGCCGGTCAGGTTGATCTTGTCGGATTTAACTAAATTATTTTTGTCCGCGTAAGATTTCAGGGTTCGTGTCAGTGCGCTCCTGAAACCGCTTACATGTGTACCACCTTCAACGGTGTTTATATCGTTGACGTAGGAGAAAAGATTTTCACGGTAGTCATCGCAATATTCGAGCGCCACTTCAACCGCAACGCCCTCGCGCTCGCCGGAAATGAAAATCGGTTCTTTGGTCAGGGTTTTCCTTGTGCCGTCGATGTATCTTACGAATTCGGTGATTCCACCTTTGTAATGAAATTCTTCCTCGTTCCCGTCCCGCTTGTCGGTCAGCTTTATTTTGATTTCCGGGTTCAAAAAAGCAAGCTCGCGCATTCTTTCTGCAATTGTCTCGAACTTGAAATTGCGATTCTTGAAAATCTCCCTGTCGGGGACAAATGTCTGAGTCGTACCTGTCCTTGAGTCTTTCCCGATGACTTTCACGGGCTCAACTGGTTCACCGCGTTTGTACTTCTGATAGAAAATTTTCCCGTCGCGGTATACCCTGGTCTCCATGACTTCGGAGAGAGCATTGACCACCGACACGCCGACACCATGGAGTCCACCAGAGACTTTGTATGTCGATTTGTCAAATTTCCCGCCAGCATGCAGCATCGTCATTACGACTTCGAGCGCGGACTTCTTTTCTTCGGGGTGCATGTCCGTCGGAATGCCGCGGCCATCGTCCTCAACGGTTACGCTACCGTCTTTGTTTACTGTAACATCGATGTTCTTACAGTATCCACCAAGCGCTTCGTCAATCGAGTTGTCAACCACTTCATAAACCAGGTGATGCAGACCTCGCTGGCCAATGTCACCGATGTACATCGCGGGCCGCTTGCGGACTGCCTCAAGTCCCTTAAGAACTGTTATGCTCTCGGCTGTATATTCACCGCCATTGCTGGATTTTGCTTTCACCGATTTTTCTATCTTCGTTTTCTCCACGTCCGTATGAGTTTTGTTTTCTATTTTTTCTTTCGTCGGCTTCCTCTTTGTCTTAGCTTTCTTCGGCTTGCTCCTAGTCGCCGCGTCTTTTTTCGACATGAATAACCTCTAATTACTCTACATTTCTTAAATGAAAAAAATGTTTTCAACTCCCGATGTGGGATAATTCTCTCTGATCTTCTTCAAAATTGCCGGTTTCACAAAAATTAATTCATTCCGCCATGCACCGTTCTTCGCCTGTACGTACAGTGTTCCATTTTCGATTCTCACAATCTCCGTGTTCTTCCCAATCGTATCGCCAACAATTTTTTCCCATTCACCTACGACCTCATACGATCGCAGTTTCTCGGATATTCCATCCTGACTTGTAAATTCTTTTATCAATTCCCCGAGCAGCCTTGGCGTGTGGGCGCTCTGTGTGGTATTTCGACTAAAGTCCGACATTTTCGTATATAACATTCCCTTCTCGTACGAAATGAAACTTGGTCTCCTTTGTGTCCAACATTTTCTCATCGAAGCTTACCATATCCGTCGCAGTCACAAATGCCTGCCCGAGATCTGAGATCGCGCGAATCGTTTTTGTTGCACGCGAATAATCCAACTCCGTCAAGACATCATCCAACAACAACGCCGGCGTTTCCTTCAGTTTTGACTTGATGTAATGAAATTCAGCAATCTTCAGCGCGACCAAAAATGTTTTGTGCTGTCCTTGCGATGCAAACTCACGAATCGACAGATCGTTCAAAATAAATCCAATGTCGTCCCGATGCGGTCCAGCAAGCGTCACTCCGCGGGTTCGCTCCGCCTTCGATAAGCTGTTCAAGGCTGCATCGAATTTCTCGGCAACATCCTGCTGACCCATGTTGAATGTAAACGATGGTTCATAAACAAGCCGAGGTGCTTCGCCGTATTCCACCAGGGACGAATATGCCGCGGAAAATGGTTCCTGAAATTCGCTTATAAATTCTGCTCTCTTCAGTATCACTCTTGTTCCGTGAGAAACCAGTGCGTCGGTCCATGCGGCAAGGAGTTCTGTATCGAGAGCACCAGAAAATTTTCCATCCAAGAGGATTTTGTTCCTCTGTTTCAGCGCACGACGGTACTCCATCAGCTCTTCAAGATATGATCGGGATATTTGAGATAGCACCATGTCCGCGAAGATTCTCCGTTCGCTGGGAGAACCGCTTGTCAACGCAAAGTCGTTTGGCGACAGTACCACGATCGGAAATAATCCGATCACATCGGCACTTCTACTTATCTCGTTTTTGTCAAGTAAATATCTTTTGCCGATGTTCCTTTCATACACTACGCGAGCATGATTACTTAGATTTCTGTCGCTCTCAAGTGTTGCCTCGACGGCAAATGCCTCACTCCCAAATTTTACAATCGCCATATCCGTTTGCTTGAGAAAACTCTTCGTAAAACAGACATAAGACAGCGCTTCGAGGATACTTGTTTTTCCCTGTGCGTTTGCTCCGGTGATAAAATTAATTCCGTCGCTAAAATCGAGTGCTGACTCTTTGTGGTTCCTAAAATTTGACAGTTGAATCTTCTTAACTCGCATTACTCAATTCAATCTCAGGGGCATTACAAGAATGAGGGTTTCTTGCGTCCCGTTCTTTCCGTTTTCTGAGATGGGCTTGATGGTCGCTGCTCGTGTTGGCGTTGAAAAAGCGAACTTCACTTTCTGAGTGCCCAAACTGTTCATCGCTTCTGTTACATATGTTGAGTTGAATCCTATGTTCATCTGCTCGCCGCCGTTCCATTGCACTTGAAGCTTCTCTTCGCCCATCTCTCCTCTGTCCGTATCTTCCGTAGATATGGTGAGGTTTTCTTTGTCTATTGTAAACTTTACCAAATGATTTACTGAATCGGATAGTATTGCAACCCGCTTTACTTTCTCAAGAAGTTCTCCGCGGGTGACAGACATGATCTTGTTGTTGTCAATGTCGCTTGGTATAACCGCTTCATAATCGGGGTGCGGTTCGTTAATCAGCCGTGCCACTAATTCGGTCTCGTTATTTTTGAGCTTTATATGCTCATCGCCAATCGTAATCTCAACCGTCGCTCCCTTGAAGCTCTTTGCCGCTAAAGACAGAGCCTTTTCTTGAATGTTCGCTTCTTTCTTCAACGGCTTTTCTACAAGTGCCTTATCTTCTATTCGAACTAATCTGTGACCGTCGGTCGAATAAATTCTTGCACCTTTTCCTGAAAATAGAAACAGTACTCCGTTCATTGAGCGTCGATGCTCATCTTTGGAGACCGCGAATATCGTCTTCTCAATGACGCCATGGAGTGTGTCGGCAGAAATCGACGATGTTTCGGCACCTTCGCTGATCGTTGGAAGTGTAGGATATTCTTCAGCGGATGTACAAGCAAACCTGTATGATCCTGATTTTGTCTTCAACGTTAATTTCAAGTTTTCGTCGACATTAACCTCGACATCTGACTCCTCAAGGTTGCGGACTATGTCGAAAAATTCCTTTGCATTCACAGTTACTCTGCCATCGGCTCCACTGTCGATGTCTATCTCGGTCGACATCGATATCTCAAGGTCTGTCGCCGAGATGGAAAGTTTCTTCTTTTTAATTTCGAGGAGTAGATTCTCAATAGCCGGGATAGTAGTTCGTATAGGAACAACACCGATAATTTTTCCGATAGCATCTCGAAGTTCCCTACTATTCGCATTAAACTTCATTTCCACCTCCATTATTTACAGAACGTTGACGATTAACTGTGAATTTTAAATAAATTTACATTTTCGGGGTATAATATTCAATTTATCTCTTGACCATCTTAACGTAGTTGATGTTGAAAACTCCCAATTATTATAAATATATATCTATATACATATAAGAGAATAGTAAGAGTAAGACGTGTTAATATGTTGGCAACTTGGTCGATGACAAGTAAGCATAACTACCACTAAGACTTGAAAGAAAAAGACGTCATGAGGTCCTAGCAAAAAGGGATATTGTGCCTGTTGATTAGTAAGGAGTTTTGAACAAGCTACCTCCGTGAAGCATGCGGGCGTTGATAAGAACATAGATATGCACAGGAGATGAGAACTTGTTCACAAGGAAACAAACAAATTATTCACATCCCAATCAATTCAATTTTCTTTCGTATTCGGTCGTATTTGTTCCGGAATTTTGCGTCGTTCGCAAGCAGGTTAGATATTACCTGACACGCATAAATGACAGTTGAATGGTCTCTGCCGCCAAAGTGACTACCTACCGTCTTGAGAGGCAAATGCGTAAGTTCCTTCGTCAAGTACATTGCAGTTTGCCTGGCAATTACGACTTCTTGTTTTCTCGTTTTCGCACGCAGAGATTCTTCTGATGTGTCAAAAAAGCCTGCAACAATTTTTTGAATGTCCTCGACGGTAACCGCAGTTTGCCTGGTCACCGCGAGGCTGCGGATCACTTCATTTGCAAGATCTACGGTTATCTCTCTATTATTCAAGCTGGATTTAGCGAGAACGCTTATTAAACTCCCTTCGAGCTCACGGATGTTGGAGGTGACATTTGCCGCCACATACTCAATGACATCATCCGGAAGTTGGATCCCGTCGTCCTCACTTTTCTTTCTCAAGATCGCAATACGCGTTTCTAGATCTGGAGGCTGGATGTCAACGGTCAAACCCCAGGTAAACCTGCTGACAAGCCTGTCATCTACTCCCTTCAACTCCTTCGGCGGACGATCTGACGACAAGACTATTTGTCTTCCAGATTGATGAAGCTCATTGAACGTGTGGAAGAAAGTATCTTGCGTTTTCTCTTTGCCTGCAAAGAATTGAATGTCATCGACGATTAAAATATCCATGCTCCGATAAAAATTTGAAAACTCATTTGCCCTGTCCTTTTGAATGGCATCAACGAAGTCCACGGTGAACCGCTCGCTTGAGACGTAAAGGACACGTTCGGCTTTTCCAAGTTGGAGGGCGAGATTACCGATAGCCTGAATCAAATGAGTTTTTCCTAATCCCACACCACCATATACTACTAAGGGATTGAACGATGTCCCAGCCGGATTGTTAGCGACAGCGTACCCCGCCGCTCGCGCAAACTGGTTGCTATCACCTTTAATGAAATTTTCAAACGTGTAACGAGCATTCAAATTGTTGTCGAATGATGGATGGGAAAGGACTTTTTGTGCTCCGATTCTGTCTGACCGTGAGTTAGACTGCGCTTGTTGTGATGGGCGGTAGAAGCGCGGCTCGGCATCGCCAGCGTCATCATCGGATATTGTGTATTCTACCGTTGCGGTTTCTCCAATAACGGCCCTCACGGATTCGGTAACGACGGTCGCGTAATGTTCCTCGATCCAATCATGAAAAAATTGGCTTGGAACTTTTAGAATGAGACTAGTTTTGTCAATAACCACAGGCACAACAGGTTCAAACCACGTTTTGTAGCTAAGATTATTCACCCGCCCGTGGATAATTTTCATGCATTCTTCCCAAGTTCCCTTGGCATCTGTAGTCGGCTCCATAATAGAACGCTTCCTTCCTCCTAGTATCATTTGTCAATATTGTTCACACCACCAGCAGAGTTGTCAACAATCCCAAAAGTCTTATATTACCTTTCACATCAAGGGCTTATCGCGCCAAGTAATTATTTCTTAACATTACAGTGGAAAACAAGGAACAATTGCCGGATCCGGGCAAAGCAAGAATTCAAAGGGTTCCGCCATCTTTTCCACAAGTTATCCACACCAAATCGTGCCAATACTTTGCTTTGAATTATAACAAAGCTGCTGTGGAAAAACAAGATGACACACCCGATATATTTTGTCGACAACTCATTGTATGTCAACGTGTTAGCGCAATGAGCGCCGTCGTGTCATCTAAACGGCCAAAAGGTGCGCGTGTGGCAAAAAGACTTGATTGTTGACGAGTTTGGCGATGATGTGGAAAAGTGGAAAGCTTCTGTGGAAAACATTTGCTGTAGAAAGCACTTAAAGGTGAATGATAATCTCCAAACTTGCGCAAAAACCTTGAACTTTGTCCGTGCCAGAGCTATCTTAAGCAGCAAAAATATTATCTACCGGAGTTTTCGATGAAAAGGACATTCCAGCCACATAATACTCGCAAACGAAGAACACATGGTTTTCGCGCGAAGATGAGAAGCAAGACGGGACGAAAAGTCTTAGCTCGAAGACGAGCGAAGGGACGGTGGCGCCTAACCGTCAGTGACGACAAATAATTCTGATCAGCCAAGCCAGGTCGGAAAAAGCAGCTACACAAGCGCAAAGATAATTCGATCATCTCAGGAGGTCGGAGATCTGGTTAAGAGAGGCAAACGCATCGCCGGAAATTACCTTTCGATTGTCTACCTTCTTCAACCCGGATGTATGGACGTGAGGGTCGCGTTTATCGCCACCCAAAAGGTGAAGCGGGCGGTTGACCGCAACAGATTGAAACGACTGATGAGAGAAACGTTCAAGCTGCATGTAAGTAAAGTAAGAAGAACAGCCTGTGAGAAACGTGCCGGATTTAGCCTAGTGATGATAGGCCACCACACGTCATCAACCATTTCATTGAAAGATATTGAAAAAGATTTCGGACAATTCATTCTTCGAATTGACAAAGAGTCTACCAAATAAAACAGCGGTCGCCATGGTATTAGTTTACCAGAAACTAATGTCGCCGTTATTTCCGCCATCATGCAGATTCTATCCGAGCTGCTCTTCATATTCAATAGAAGCATTTCGTACACACGGTTTCTTCAAAGCGTCAGCGTTAAGTCTATTGAGAATACTCAGGTGTAATCCATTCAGCAAAGGCGGATTCGATCCGGTGCCGCGAACGGGATCTCCGATAAAATAAAGGACACCGATGGGGAAGAAAGAAACAATTGGAATTATCTTAATCACGCTGGTCTTGTTTGTGTGGATGTATTTCAACACTCCGAAACAGCCGCCACGGACTCAACAACAAACCGAGCAAACTCAATCTGTCCAGGGAAACGACACAACCGCGGTACAAACGCCATCGTCCTCATCAGAAAAGTTATTGGGAAGAACACCAAGCGTCGAGAAGGGAAATCTCGAGAGTGACACAGCCGGGGTAAGAACTTTTGGAAAAGCTTTCGCTCCGCTTGCAAATGGGACACCAAAGACATTAACGATAAAAACGAGGCTTTACACGGCCATCCTGACGACCAAAGGAGGAATGCCAAAAAGCTGGACATTGACGAAGTATAACACATGGCGCGGAAAGCCGGTCGAGCTTATTGACTACGCGTACGACGGGGACTATAGTCTTCTATTCCAAACGATGGATGGTAAGCTGATAGACACGAAGAGTCTTTATTTTGATTCGCCGTACTACGATGGTCAGGTAATTACACTTTCCGACAGCCAGCGATATAATGTTGCGTTCACGCTGAAAGTCGGCGACTCCGCGGAGATTGTTCGCGGGTTTTCGTTTGAGGGAGGAGTTTACAATTTCAATTCGAGTGTTGATCTACGCAACATGGATCAGTATATCGCGAATTACGAGTATCAGGTCACATGGGAACACGGTCTGAATTATACCGAAGAAAATAGCGTGGACGAATCGAGTTCGTCCACCGCCTATGCTTACATCGGCGGCGAGACGGCAACGCTTGACGCGTCGAAGATAAACGAGACTGCGAAGCAAGAAGTGAGTGGAAACACCGGATGGGTTTCGCAGACGACAAAATATTTTACTGTCGCCGTCGTTCCTGAGGGAAAACCAGCGGACGGCGCGTACCTGCAAGGCGTAGAATCGAAAGCTGCCAACAACGGACTCGTCAGAAGTTACTACACCGCTCTTCAGGTGAGGTTCGAGGGGCAACCTTACCAGGCAGATTCTTTCATGGTTTATGTCGGACCGTTGGATTATCGCATACTAAAGTCTTACAATGTTGGACTTGAGGAAACGGTTGGGCTCGGATGGCGGTGGATCATCCGGCCAATCAGCGAGTATGTGATGCTGCCGGCGTTCCAGTTCATCCATTCATTCATCCCTAACTATGGCGTTGCGATAGTCATCTTCTCGATTTTGCTGAAGCTTCTTTTAAATCCGCTGACCGCCAGCAGCATGAAATCGATGCGGAAGATGCAGGCGCTTCAACCGATGATGAACGAGATCAAGGAGAAATACAAGGAAGATCCTCAAAAGATGAACCAGGCGGTAATGAATCTTTACAAGGAGTATAAAATAAACCCGATGGGCGGATGCCTTCCGATGGCGCTTCAGATGCCGATACTGTATGCGCTCTGGGCGATTTTCCGGAGTAATATTGCGTTAAGACAGTCCAACTTTGTATGGTGGATCAAAGACTTATCCATTCCTGACACGATTGTTCATCTTCCCTTTACAATTCCAATTGTAGGCATGAGTCAGGTGAGTGGACTTGCGCTTTTGATGGCAATAACCATGTTTTTCCAGCAGAAGATGAGCATCAAGGATCCTAGGCAACAATTCATGGTATGGTTCATGCCGGTTTTCTTCTGGATTTTGTTCAACAACTTTCCGGCAGGGCTTAACCTGTACTACTTTGTATTCAACCTCCTGTCGATAGGTCAGCAGTACTTGATGAACAAGAAACCGCACGAGGAACTCTTGGTGAAGCCGGCGCCGGCCAGGAAAGATAAAGGCCGACCGACTCGGCCTCCGATGGGAAATAGATTTATGAGAAGGAATATGTAAAGTATCGAAAATCTTGCGAAGGTTTTGAACCTTCGCAAGATTGGATGGGTATTTCTCTTAATCGCTGTCCGTAATGCAACCTTCCGATGCTGAAGAAACCGCCTTAATGTATTTATAAAGCATTCCGCTCTTGAACTTGAGTGGCGGCGCTTTCCACTTTTTCATCCTCGCTGCAAACTCTTTCTTTGAAACTTCAAGCGTGATGGTATTCTTTTCTGCATCGATAGTTATGTGATCTCCGTTTTTCACAATTGCGATCCCGCCGCCCATTTGTGCTTCGGGAGAAACGTGCCCGACGACGAAACCGTGTGTCCCACCCGAAAAACGTCCGTCGGTAATTAACGCAACGCTCTTTCCGAGTCCGGCACCCATGATAGCAGATGTTATCGTCAGCATTTCGCGCATTCCTGGCCCCCCCTTCGGGCCTTCGTATCGGATTACGACGACATCTCCAGGAACAACCTTCTTCCTTTCAAGTGCAACGAGCGTTTCTTCTTCAGAGTTGAAGACCTTTGCAGGGCCGGAGAATTTCAGACCCTCCTTGCCGGTAATTTTCGCGACCGCGCCATCTTCGGCAAGATTACCATAAAGAATTTGAATGTGTCCGGTTTTCTTAATCGGGTCCGAAAGCGTGTGGATTATCTTCTGTCCTGCCGACAGGTCCGCGACCTTTTCAATATTCTCGCCAAGAGTTTTTCCGGTGACCGTCATGCAGTTTCCCTCCAAGAGTCCTTCCTTCAAGAGCATCTTTTGGGCCGCAGGAATTCCGCCAATGTCGTTGATGTCTTCCATCACAAACTTGCCGCTTGGCTTCAATTCTGCGATGTACGGAACGTGATCACTGACTTTCTGGAAATCGTCGATCGTGAGCTTCACACCGGTCGATTTTGCGATCGCGATGAGATGGAGCACCGCGTTCGTTGATCCGCCGAGTGCGGTTACCATTGTGATGGCATTCAGAAATGACCTCTTTGTCATGATGTCTCTCGGTTTGAGATCTTTTTCGAGCAAATTCAAAACAGCTTTTCCCGCTGCAAGGCATTCTTTTCTCTTTGCTTCGCTGTCCGCTGGGAGCGAGGAGCTGTAGGGCAAAGTCATTCCGAGAGTTTCGATGGCAGTTGCCATGGTGTTCGCCGTGTACATTCCACCGCATGCACCCGGGCCCGGACAAGCGTGTTTTATCACTTCTTTAAATTCGGTCTCTTTTAAGTTGCCTGAAATGTATTCTCCGTAGGATTCGAAGACGGAAACGATATCTAATTTTCTTCCATTCCAATGACCAGCTCTGATCGTACCACCATAGACCATCAAGCTCGGTCGGTTAAGCCTGCTCATTGCTATCAGACATCCAGGCATGTTCTTGTCGCAGCCCGGGATAGAGATGTTTGCGTCGTACCACTGTGCACGCATGACCGCCTCGATAGAGTCCGCGATAATTTCTCTCGATGGCAGCGAAGACTTCATCCCTTCGGTTCCCATCGCAATTCCATCGCTGACCCCGATCGTGTGGAAGATTAATCCAACAAGTCCCGCATCCAGGACGCCTTGCTTCACGATTTTCGCCAAGTCATTGAGATGCATATTGCAGGTGTTTCCTTCCCAGCCCATGCTCGCTATTCCGACCTGCGGCTTATCCATGTCTTCTTCCTTCAAGCCAGTTCCGAACAGCATTGCTTGGGATGCAGCCTGAGAAAGTTTTTGTGTCAGCTGTGAACTGTATTTGTTCAAACCACTGTTCATTTTAATCTCCGAGAAAATTATTGTTCATTATCGATTCAATATAAATAACGAATGGCTCAAAATTCAAAAGGTGACGGCCCAAATTAAGGTTGAAACTTCGAGCAGATTCGATTTCTATCTGTTTCCGTCAATGAGCTGGAACTTGTAGAGAGATCGATGAACGATTGGAGCGAACAGAATGCGACGGGAGCCAGGAGAACCATTCGTGAAAAATGGCGTGGCACGACGCGATTATTCTTCCTGCGTTCCTGCACGGTTCGTTCACCGTCCGCATTCCACCGAGTATCATGGCCGCATTTAGAATCGAGTCTATCCAGTTCAGCCCCTCCAGGTCGTGATACCCGAGAACGCCGATTGCCAATGAAATCAAAATAATAGTTAAAGCGAACAATCCGTGGTTTGCTGCTCCGCGGACGCATTTGTGCTCCGGAAGAAGCGGCTGTTTCTTATGCTCGAATGTAATCGGTGCTTGTTATCGTTAGAAATATCCCAAGATGTATCATGCGGATAAAAACAGGCTTTAATGGTACCTTGAGTAAACCAAATTTCTTTCTTACTATTATTCAACCTCAAATAATTAATGATGATATGAAAAAAATCTCTTTGTTAGGGCTGATTTACTGCCTCTTCACGGGAATTTTGCAAGCGCAGATGCTTCCTCAGCAGCAGCAACAGCAGTCTTCCGAATCACAGTTCTCACAGCAGACTCAATCGATTCAAATGCCTTCTCTGACGAACAACATGTTCACGACAAGCGCAGACTTTTTTCGAAATCTGCAAACTCAGGGCATGCTGATACAACCGCCGCCGTATGATATGCCGGTGGATACGAACACATATATCTTAGGACCCGGTGATGTTTTGAATGTCGGGATTTGGGGCGCGACGCCGCTTTCTTTGAATTTGGGTATTAATCCGGAGGGGACTCTAATCGTTCCGACATTCGGTGAGTTGAGGATCGGCGGAATGACATTGGCTGGGGCGAAAGCATACGCGAGAGAACGGCTGGGGACACAATTTAAGAAGTCGACAGTCACGCTGACGTTGATTTATCCCAGGAGTTTTTATGTGATGATCTCAGGGATAGTCCACACACCCGGACGCTACATAGCGACATCTTTTGATCGGGTTGACCGGGCGTTCCTGCTCGCTAACTTGCCGAGGAATACTTCTGACACAACGACAGTCTTTCCGGATTTTTCATTGCGCCGGATCGTGCTATTACACAAAGATGGTACATCGGTAAATGTCGATCTCTTGAAATTTTATATGACAGGAAATCTTAGTGATGATCCGTGCCTGAGGGAAGGCGACGCGGTAATCGTCCCAAGAGAAAATTTTGAAGCTGGAGGCATAAGTATTTCCGGTGCCGTCAAAATGCCCGGGAATTACGAATATGTTCCCGGAGACAGAATTAAGGATTTGCTCGAATTATGTGCAGGCTTCACCTCGCTGGCAGATACTGCACATGCGTGGATAATAAGTTGGAACGGGAAAAGTTACGACGAGAGATCCGTGAATCTCGAAGACTCGGCTAATATGGATCAGCCTTTGCCGGTTAACTCACGCGTCGTCATTCCAACGGACAGGTCAAGAATCAACGACTTCTACGTATGGGTCGGCGGCGAGGTTCAAACACCGGGGATTTATCCGATATCGAGAGATTCAACGAAACTCAGCACAATCCTAAACCTTGCGGGTGGATTTACGAAGTGGGCGTCGTTGCCGAACGCGTTAGTTTACAGGAGATCTCATTTCCTCCCGTCCAAGCAATCTATCGTTTTGGATACACTGACTTACACCTATAGGGCGACAGGAGTTTCCATCGAGGAGCTTTCGTACCTGACGAGCGAGATACTTCTTCGGCCGACCATGGAACTTGTATCAACGAATTTTGTAAAACTTTTCGTGGACAGAGATGAGAATTATGACTGCACTTTGCGAAGCGGGGACAGCATATATGTTCCCAAGACACCCAACGCGGTATATGTTTTTGGTCAGGTCAAGTATCCGGGATATGTTAATTACCATGATGGGTGGGGTTTTTCCGACTACATAAAGGCGGCGGGTGGGCCTGGTGATGATGCCAAAACCGGCGACACGAAAATAATAAAGGCCGGGACACACATGTGGTTTGATAAAGGAGATGCGACGATTGATGCAGGCGATTTGCTTTTCATACCAAAGGTCACCGTCAAGCCAGAGTTGTATTCCTGGAATATGTTCAAAGATATTCTTACAGTCGCGGGTGCGGTCGCGTCAATAGCTACGACTATTGTCTTGGTTATAAGGCAAGTCGAAGGGAAATAGGTATAGTCTGACATGTTCGTATGAAAAGGAACGAAAGTTTGTTCATTACTTTCGATTCTGTTCGTTTGTTTAGTAAAATGGAACCTCTCTTCGAAATGTAATTTTCAGCGCAGCGAGTTATTGAAATGGCGCTTGGCTATTTCATTGCAACAGAAGAGTTGCCGCTATATGCGCGGATAATCTTGCCACTCCTTCCGGAAATCTCCAACACACCCATCTAAGTTGATTGCGACTTTTCAATTCCACGTTACCCTTCTCAGAACGAGATGTGGGCATGAGGTCTGATTGAATTAGACGTTAATTAAATAAGGAAAACAAAAACAATTTCCCTCCAAACCTTATTAAATAAGGAATTTTCACTTTTAGAGAAAAAAGGACTTGACAAAAAGTTACCAAGAGCTTTATTTATTATTGTAATTCTTGATGTTTAGTTTATTTATCAAGTATTTTAGTGCGCTTTTGTTAAGAATGTTTAATTTTTTGAAATGATAACTCAAGTGGAAAGTCCAACAAAAACCGAAAGGACATTTATGAAAAGAATCCGACTGTACACTCTCTTAACCGCTCTCGCGTTGACATCGCGACCCTCTCTGGGAGCAGACTCAACGTCAGCCGCGACACCAATTACCTGGAATGCGTTCATTGACGCTTACTATACAAGAGACTTCAATGATCCATCCAATCGTCAAAACGGACTGAGGAACTTCGATATCTATGAGAACCAGATTACTCTGGGGCTTGCAGACCTGACTGTGCAAAAACAGGCACAACCAGTCGGCTTCAAAGTGGAACTTGGCTTTGGTACGACGAGCGATTGGATCAATACTGCTCAGTCAACTTTCGGAACCGTTAGTCCTTCATTGGCAAATGTAATGCAGGCTTATGGTACGGTGATAGTTCCGATAGGTGCCGGACTGACGATCGATGCTGGTAAATTTGTGACCCACATGGGAAATGAAGTAATCGTGTCGCAAGGAAACTGGAATTACAGCCGGTCATACTTATTCGCCTATGCAATTCCATACTATCACACGGGAGTGCGCTTGACATATCCTGTAATGAGCAATCTTACGGCTACGCTTCACATCCTGAACGGGTGGAACTCCGTTATCGACAACAACAAGTCCCTTTCGCTCGGAGCAACGTTGAATTATTCACCGACATCAACAACTAATCTTGTCTTCAATGGAATTTGGGGACACGAGAATATTACTCCAATTGAAAATGGCGACAGAGATGTATATGACTTCATTCTGACGCAGCAATTGTCGGATGCATTCCAAGTGGCTGTGAATGCTGATTATGGACAAGCTGGTACAACCCTTGGACTCGCATTGTGGAAAGGAGTTGCCGTGTACGAAAGGTACGCGCTCAACACTAAGTCAGCCTTAGCGCTGCGCGAAGAAGTGTATTATGATCCTGTTGACTACACGACAGGTGCGACATTTC
Organism: uncultured Bacteroidota bacterium; assembly: GCA_963703215.1. Classification (GTDB taxonomy): domain Bacteria; phylum Bacteroidota; class Ignavibacteria; order Kryptoniales; family JAKASW01; genus JAKASW01. Next base: position 1,222,710 of record OY969800.1, read on the forward strand.
ACAAAGCAACATTTCAAGAGTATACCTTGACATATGAGTACCATCCATACGATCCTCTTCTGATACGAATCGAAGGCCGAGACGATTTCGCAAACGGGAATGCTTTTTTGAGTGCTCTTGGATTAAGGTCTTCTCAACCGACACTGACTGTCGGCGTGGTGACGATGTTTTAATGAAGCGAAAAAGGACTTGTTTAATAAATAAGAATATTTAATAACAGGAGGAAACAACCTATGGCAGAAACAACAATGAAAAAGACGCTCGGTTTAACCGGCGTAACAGTAAACGCAATGGCGCTGATTGCACCCGGCGCATTTCTTTGGATTACCTACCAGGTGCAGGCATCTAACAACGGTGGTGCGACGGATATGTGGAGCGGAATATTTGCCGCTCTGATCATCGCATTCCTTACAGCCTTTTCTTTTTCAGAACTGGCGCGACGCTATCCGGAAGCTGGAGCAGGCGGGTCATATTACTTTGCCGAGAAAGGATTCCTTGACAGAGAAAAAGCTTCTCATCAACGGTTTGCCCGCATTGCAAAGTTTTTGACCGGTTGGGCAGCTCACCTGTTCTACTGGGTTTATACAGGAGTGATGGTGGCCATGATGTCGGTCCTCGTTACATATATCTTTGGTTCATTTAATGTGACGCTTTCTATCCCGATGCAGATCTTGGTTGCCGTCATCTTTGCGGTTCTCGTTGGCTTCATAGCAGTCCGCGGTATTACTGGATCGACAAATGTTGCAATTGCCATTAACGTGATCCAGCTTGTCTCACTGATCGGGTTCAGCATTTTGGCAATCATGTTTAGAGTCACGAACCCGCTTCATGCCACAACCTGGGCGTATACCAGCGCGCCCGCAGTCGTACTTCCGCACAACTTTGCTGCGATGCTCTTTCAGTCCACGATCGCAATCTTGATTCTTGTCGGGTTTGAATCATCCACATCTCTTGCTGGTGAGGCAATCAATCCGAAGAAGCATATTCCGAAAGCCGTAATTCTTGCGCTCGTCATACAGGGTTTGTTCGCATATCTGTTCGAATACTTTGCTGCGAATTACGCCGTATGTGAGAAGTTAGTTTACGTCGGTTCGGATGGTACAAAATTATACGGAATGGATGCGGCCGCAGCTTCTGGAGCTCCAATAGGCGATCTCACTCGTTTGATCGGCGATGCAATGTTAGGTGGAAACGGCTTCATGCTTATGATCGTCGTTGCGATTACAGTCGCACTTGCAGTTCTTGGCACAACGTTAGCGTCGATGAATACCGGCGTGCGTATCAGCTTCGCCATGGCACAGGATAAGGAAATGCCCGGTCCGCTTGGAGCCTTGCATGGAAAATATGCGACACCTCATATTGGCGTGTGGATAATGGTGGTAGTAGTCGCAGTCATCGGTTCTATCGGAGTTTTAAATGTAACCGCTCTCACAGGAATTACTTTAGCGTCCAATATCGGTACGTTTGTTCTCTATGGACTAATTTGTGGATTCACTTTTGTCACGTTTGCCGGCCGTAACGAGTTCCACGCGGTGAAACATGCGATTGTACCCTTCTTGGGTGTGCTAGGAAACGTCGCTATGCTCGTTGCCGTGGTCTGGATCGGGCTGGGGACACCAGGCGTTTCAGCTGACGCCACCAAGCTGGCACTTTACATAACGGGAGGATGGGGTGCCGTAAGCGTGTTCTACTTAGTGTGGAACAGCCGGAGAAGCGGAGTGCACATTATACCGCCTGTAGGTGCCGTTAAACAACCGAATTGAAAACCCAAAGAGTGCCCAAAGAGGTTAATTGAAATCTTTAGCATTGCAACCTTTAGAAGGAATTTCTTCGGCAGATGGAAGAGACCATGCAGCAGATGGTCTCTTCCCATTTCATTTTGTACAAGGGAGATCAATGACGGCAACTGATGCAGTGGAGATAGAATCGCACAGTCTCAGTCATGTGGGAAAAGTTCGTCGAGACAACCAGGATGCCGTTCGGCTCTGTGACCCAAGTGACGAATTCTCAGCGGGAGTCGGACATTTGTACGGTATCGCAGACGGTATGGGCGGATACGCTCATGGTGGCGTAGCAAGTTCTTTAGCTCTTCAGACTTTCTTTGAGACTTTCTACGCAGCGAATGGTGTATCGCCGCTGCAGAAATTCCGAGTGAGCATCCAGAATGCAAACCTGAGTGTTTACCAGACCGCCCAGAGGATGGCTGCGGGTCGCATGGGAACCACACTGACGGCTGTTAACATAATCGGGAAGAAAATTTATATCGGACATGTTGGCGACAGCCGCGCATATTTAATTCGCGGAAACAAATCGACCTGTCTGACGAATGATCACACTCGCGTCGGTGAGCTGGTTCGCATGCGGGTACTATCGCCGGAGAAAGTCCGCACACATAGTCAACGTTCCGTGCTAGAAAAGTGTCTCGGTCTAACTCTTTTTGTTCAGCCCGACATTTTTCAAGTGCCGGTACAAGAAGAGGACGTAATTGTTCTCTGCACTGACGGAGTTTGGTCGGTGGTTGAAGACAATGAATTCGCACATTTAGCAAACGACGCGAAAAGCGCGAAAGATCTCAGCCAGAGAATTTTCGATCTTGCGATGAATAGAGACAGCGACGACAATTTGTCTATCGTTGTATTGTACCTACGTCATCTCACAGATGTGGGAGCGACGGAAGAAAGAAAACGCTTCTGGACGTTACCGAATATTTTTCGGCGGAACACAATGTAAAACAGATAAAATTTCTGTGGTCTCATCGAGACAGCTATCGCGGTAGGATACACGGCTAGTAGATCGAGCTTCCAGCCAGGGTATTGTCTTTTTCCGTTTTTGTTTCCGCGACTGAATGAAAGAGGCTATCTGCAATACTAGATCGACACACTTGAGCAAGTATAAGGAAAAACCGTTCGCGGGAAACAGCACGGAGTCATGAATTTCACCCGTGGATTGGCTTGACGACTACATCAACGTTGTTTTTCAGTGAAATCTTTATTAGAATTACAGGATAAAATTTATGCTGCAAGTCCATTGTCAGGATATTCGATGCTCCAAATAGGCGACCAATTTGACCATTTTCAAATACGAGCGCACATCGCCAAAGGCGGTATGAGCGACATTTACCGCGCCTATGATTTGCTCAGCGGTAAAGAAGTCGTCTTGAAAATTCCAGACGCCATGTCTATCGGCGATCCAGCGCAGTATGAGCGGTTCCAGCGTGAGTTGGAGGTCATGAAGACGCTCAATCACCCGGCGATTCAGAAAGGATCCGGATCAGGGACATACAATAGCACTCCCTATCTTATCACCGAACTGATCGATGGAGAATCGATGCGCGATCTTCTCAAGGAAAGGGTGCTTCTTCCACCCGAAGAATCTATCGAGTCTGATAAGGAAAGTCGCCGACGGATTGGCGCACTGCCACGACCATGGCATTATTCACCGTGATCTCAAGCCGGAAAATATTCTCATTACGTCCGAAGGTCAACCGGTGATATTGGATTTCGGACTCGCTCTTACGAAAGGCGCTCATCGTGTAACCTATGCAAATCTGAGCAGTGCCGCCGGAACGCCGGATTACATGGCACCTGAACAAATCGAAGGTCATCGCGGCGATCAGCGCACAGACATTTATGCGCTTGGAACAATGCTGTTTGAAATGTTGACCGGTGCGACACCCTTTAGCGGCGACAATAATTTAGCCGTTATGGCACAACATTTAAAGGGCGGTATTCCGAGACTTGACAAGGCCCAACCAGGAGTTTCACTGCAATTGGCGGCGTTCGTTGCGCGTTGTCTCCAGCGTGAGCCGGAAGACCGCTTTTCCGATATGCATGCCTTACTCGACGGGTTGGATCATCTTGATTCAATAGATGTTTCTATCCTTGACCGAGTCACGGAAAGGAAATCTCACTTCTGGCATTCGCCAACATTTATCGCTGTCGGGTCGGCCCTTCTATTGCTCACTGCAATTGTTATTCTTGCCTTCATACTTCAGGCTCTTCACAAATGACCTCACAACAAAAGAATTTTACACCTGAGCAGCTCCTTCAAGTCGTGAAGGAACAGTCAGTAAACTTCATCGATTTGCAATTCACCGACGTTGGTGGTGCAGTAAAGAATGTTACCATTCCGACGCAGGAGCTTAAAGCGACTCTCAATCATGGAATCTGGTTTGATGGTTCGTCGATTGAAGGCTTTGCTCGCATTGCCGAGAGCGATATGTATTTGATTCCTGACACTTCCACGTTCGCAGTGTTGCCATGGTTGAGCGGAAATGAAACTACCGCGCGTTTGATTTGCGATGTGTATACGCCGGACAGGCAGCCATTTCTCGGAGATCCGCGTGCGGTATTAAAACGAGTTCTCGCCGAGGCAGAGAAGATGGGATTCATTTATAACACCGGCCCCGAGTTGGAATTTTTCCTTCTTAAACCATCCGCGGATGGTAAACTGGTCCCGCCTCACCCCCAGGACAGCGCCAGCTACTTTGACCAGCCCATCGACATGGTTGCCACGAGCATGTGGAGGCAGGTCACAGATGGTCTCGCGGCTTTTGGTATAGAGACGGAAGCAATGCACCATGAAGTAGCAACTGGTCAACATGAAATAGATTTTCGATATTCAAATGCGCTCAAGACTGCGGACAACGCTGTCACTTTCCGTATTGTCGTGAAAGTCCTCGCGGAGCAGAAAGGACTCTATGCCACGTTCATGCCCAAGCCGATCCGCGGAATCAGCGGAAGCGGGATGCATGTTCATCAAAGCCTCACCTACAAAGCAAACGGCACCAACGCTTTTTCCGATCCGGGAGATTCGCACGGGCTTTCCAAGATCGCCAAGCATTTCATTGCAGGTCAGCTGGCTCATGCGAGAGGAATGTGCGCGGTACTTGCCCCGCTGACAAATTCATACAAAAGATTGGTTGCAGGGTATGAAGCTCCAGTTTATATCAGTTGGGGGCGAATCAATCGGTCTGCCCTTATTCGCATTCCGCGCGCCCACACTCACGAGTCGACACGGCTCGAACTTCGGTGTCCCGATCCAAGCTGCAATCCGTATCTAGCGTTTGCAGTGATGCTTGCATCAGGATTGGATGGAATACGCCGCGAGCTGCCAATTCCGGAAGCGACCGAAGAAGATGTATATCTGATGGCAAATACCAAGCGCGGAGCAAAGCTCAACGTCCTGCCGGGATCTCTTGAAGAAGCTATCGTGGAGATGGAGAGGGATACGGTAGTCAAGGAAGCCCTTGGGGCTCATACATTCGAGAGGTTCATCAGTGCAAAGCGTCTCGAATGGGATGAATACCGGCTGGAAGTAACACCCTGGGAATTAGAGAAGTACCTGCCGAATTATTGAACAAAAGCATTGCAAATGTTTCCGGGAATGGGAACCTCTGCAAAGGTTAGTTCATCTATTTTATTTCCTCAACTTCAAGTACCACGAATGATCCGGGTTTGATCGTCGGCCTTGGATGCGGATTGTCGGCGGTTGGAGCTGGTGGTGGATTAAACTCGGCGGCAGGCAAAAACAGATGGTGCGTGCTGGCATCGAGAGTGACCGTTCTTGCACCGAGTTGAGTCTCGAGATTTTGTATGACCTCGAAACTATCGGGGCTCACTTCTTGAACTATTGTCAATGTTCCCGCACCGTTTGAGCTGAATGCCCGCATCAATCCCGGATCGAAAGCCGCGCCATCTACTCTTGCATCGATTGGAAGTGTTGTTATCACTTTCCCGGTTTCGCCGTTCATTACAGCCATCAGTTTATTATGGCACACGGAAAACAGAATGTGATTCTTGGAATCGATTGCCAGTCCGCTCGGACTCTCAGCTGGTGCCAGCGGCCAGACATTTGACACCTTCATTTCTTTAGGATCGATTTCGTCGATTTCGCTCTTGTCTTCAATGTTGATGTAAATCTTTCCCTCTCCATCGGTAACGGTGAATTCCGGACCGCCTGAAAGCGGGACCGTTCCAATAACTTTATCCGTCTTCGCATCTATGACGGTTGCGTTTGATGTCCTACCATTGCATGTGAAAACCCTTTGCGTGTAAGGATCGTACAATATGGCATCAGGGTCTTGTCCAGTCACATTGATTTTTGTTATGGTACCGAGTGTCTTCAAATCGAAGACTGTTACGGAGGAGTCTCTGCCGTCGCTTATGAAACCCTCGCCGAGATCCTCGGCCAACGCAATCCCATGGACGCCTTCTGTGTTAGGGATAGTCCCGATGAGTTTGCCGTCCTTCACATCTACGACCTGCACCATGGTTCCCCTGGAAACAAATAGTCTCCCTGTTGAGGATTCTATCGAGAGATAATCCCATCCTGTTTCACCGGGGAGGTAGATTTTATTGGCTACCTTATATACGGTCGATGACGACTGCGCGTTCGCAGTCATAGAAAAAAGAGGAAGAAACAACGCAACAAAAACTAAAATTGTTCTTTTCATTTTATATTTCCAATATTTGGTTTAGAAGGGCATCTCGTTTAGAAATCAGGTTTCAAAGAATATAACCCTGTGACCAGATGGGGTCAAGTATGAAGCGCTCTGCTGGAACACACTTGATAAGAATTAATGCGGATGAACCCGAAGGAAGTTCGATGAAATTTTTTTCATCTCGAATTAATTGCCGTTTCACGGATTAAGGACAATATTTGTGCTGAATCCGACGGAAATAGCGTTATAGATAAAATTGCAGCAACGGTATTGAAATTGTCCATGACAAATTCAATCAGGTTTTATATCTTGTTAGGCAATACGAGGAAGTTAGACTAGGCCGTTTTTGGATTGACCAGCAATACGCGAATTAAGCTTTTGACCCCGTTTCTGAATCTGAATTTATAACCATCAATGAGGTTTCAAATTGGATATTACTGCGCTGAACGAAAAAATCAAACAGGATAGTGCATTCGTCGATCTGCTGATGAACGAACTTGGCAAGGTGATCGTCGGGCAAAAGGCGATGGCCGAAAGATTGGTCATCGGACTTTTGAGCAACGGCCATGTTTTGCTGGAAGGCGTGCCAGGATTAGCGAAGACTCTTGCGATAAAAACTCTTTCCTCTGCGATGAAGGCGAAATTCCAGAGAATACAATTCACGCCCGATTTACTTCCAGCTGATTTAGTCGGGACCCAGATCTACAATCAGAAAGATGGGAATTTCCTGATCCGTAAAGGACCGATCTTCTCAAACTTCATTCTTGCCGATGAGATAAACCGCGCGCCGGCAAAGGTCCAGAGTGCACTCTTAGAAGCGATGCAGGAAAGACAGGTGACTATCGGCGAGCAGACTTTCAAACTCGACGAGCCGTTTCTCGTGCTCGCCACTCAGAATCCGATTGAGCAGGAAGGAACATATCCGCTGCCCGAGGCCCAAGTGGATAGGTTCATGTTGAAAGTGAAAATAACGTACCCATCGAGGGACGAAGAGCTGAAGATCATGCGGCAGAACGTCAACATGACTGACGGCGTGGTACAGCAAGTCGTCACCACGAAAGACATTCTGAAGGCGCGTGAGCTCGTCCGAGAAGTTTACATCGACGAAAAAGTCGAAAAATATATTCTCGACATCGTTCAAGCAACGCGCTTCCCGAAGGATTTTTACTTAGACAAGTTGGCGGATCTTGTCACCTACGGGGCATCTCCGAGAGCGTCGATCAATTTAGCGCTCGGTGCGAAGGCCATGGCATTTATCCGGAGACGAGGTTACGTCATACCGGAAGATGTGCGGGCAATCTGTTTCGACGTTCTTCGCCATCGCATCGCTGTGAGTTATGAAGCCGAAGCCGAAGAGATAACCACAGAAGATGTCATTAGAGATATTTTAAACAAGGTGGAAGTACCATAAAAATTTTAAATTCTCAATTTTGAATTTAAGATTCAACATTTAACATTTAAAATTATTTCGGTTGCTTACCAAAGAACTTTTAAAGCAAGTTAGACAAATAGAAATCCGAACCAAAGGTTTGGTCAATCAGGTTTTCTCCGGCGAATACCATTCGGTCTTCAAAGGAAGAGGAATGGAATTCTCTGAGGTGAGGGAATACCAGTTTGGTGACGATATAAGGAATATTGACTGGAACGTCACCGCGAGATTCGGTCATCCCTTCATCAAGATATTTGAAGAGGAACGCGAACTGACGGTGATCCTGATGGTTGACTTGAGCGGTTCGTTGATGTTCGGCTCCATCGATAAAACCAAACAGCAGATTGCTGCAGAGATAAGTGCGATTCTTGCTTTTTCTGCAATGAAGAATAATGACAAGGTCGGGCTGATTTTATTTACCGACAAAATCGAGAAGTTTGTTCCGCCGAGGAAAGGACGGAAACATGTCCTGCGAATTATCCGAGAAGTTCTCTCGTTCGAGCCGGAAGGAAAGTCCACAAACCTGAAAGCGGCTCTCGAATATATGAACAACGCAATCAAGCGGCGGAGTATCGTGTTCCTTCTTTCCGACTTTATGGATTCCGGTTATGAAAAAATTCTCCGGATTGTTGGTAAACGTCACGACCTGATCGGAATGGTCTTGAATGACAGAAGAGAAGACGAAATCACCTATATGGGGCTGGTGAAGTTTACCGATGCCGAAACTGGCGTTGAAAGGTGGATCGACACGGGCGACAAGCAAACGAGGTTTTTGTTCAAAAAAATGAGGGAAAGAGACAGACAGAGTCTGCAATCCTTATTTCTCTCCAGTCAGTTGGACAGCGTCGAGATTGATACCGGACAAAATTATATAAAGCCGCTTGTTCGTTTTTTCAGGATGAGGGAAAAAAGATGGTGAAGAAGGAAGGTCAGATGTCGGAAGTCAGAAGCCGGACTATCAATTTGTATGTTGCTTCCAAACTCTTACCGCTTGGATTTTATTTCTTGCTTCTTTCCTGTGCAGGTAAATCCTTTTCCCAGGAAATCACCGCGAAGGCATCGACGGATAAAACCCAGTACCAGGTCGGTGACTATATAAATTATACAATTGTTGTCAATTGTGGCAAAGACTCCAAAATCTATCCGCCAGTGTTTGTCACTGACAGTTTAAAAAACGTTTCAATGATACAGCAGGAAAAACCCGTTCAGGAAGAAGAAAACGGGAAAGTGAATGTAACCTTCAAATATATATTGTCGGCTTACGATTCATCTGTAGTAAACATCCCGCCGATTTCAGTTTCGTACCAGACTTCTGGCGATTCGACCACGAAGTTTGCTTTCACGAACGGCGTGAGTTTCCCGGTAAATACGCTGAAAGTCAATCCGCAAGGAGAAATAAAAGATGTCAAGCCTCCGATTAAAATTCTATTGAACTGGAAGTTGATGCTGTACTGGTCGCTCATCGGATTGTTTGTCGCGGGAATTCTCCTTTATTCTTATCTTCTTCACAGAAAAAGAAAAACAAGATTGGGCTCGGAGAAAGAGGCAATTGCCCTTCCGTCTCACGTGGTTGCGCTGAGTGCATTGAATGAACTGGAACAGCGGAAACTCTGGCAAAAGGGAATGGTCAAAGAATATCATTCGACGATTACGGAAATTATTAGGAGGTATTTCGAGAACAGATTCGAGATGCCGGCGATGGAACTTCCGACTTCGGAGGTGGTTGAACTGCTTCGCCGGAATCGGGAGAGTGAGCCGATTCTCGGAACTACGTACCTCTTCCTCTCAAATGCCGACCTGGTAAAGTTTGCGAAATTTACTCCGCTTGATTCCGTTAACGAAGAGATGATGAAGCAGGCTTATGAAATCGTAAACAAGACCCTTCCCGTTTCAGAAACGAGGACGGATTCTGGAAATTTAAAAGAAGAAGTAAATACCGAAAGTCGCTGAGAGCCTCATTGGGCAATTCAAGATTTAAAATTGAGAATTTAAAATTTCTAATTACTTACAATGCCGAATGACGTGACGTTTGCATATCCTTGGATGCTTCTTCTTCTCGCAATTGTTCCGGCGATGATCTTCTGGTATTGGAAAGTGGGAAGAAGCAAGGAGCCGTCGATAACTTATTCGTCGCTGAAAATATTCCAGCGAATTCCTCTTTCATGGAAAGAAAGATTCCGCCATGCGCCGATTGTCTTACGCTCGATCGCTGTTGCAGTTTTGATCGTTGCGCTCGCCAGGCCGCAAAGTTATTCTTCCGGTCAGAACATAATGACGGAAGGAATCGATATCGTAATTGCTCTCGATATCTCCGGCAGCATGATCTCGCAGGATTTTAAACCGAACCGCGTCGAAGCAGCAAAGAATGTTGCCGAGAAATTTATTGACAGTCGGCCCAACGACAGGATCGGATTGGTCGTCTTCTCCCGCGATGCGTTCACTCAATGCCCGATAACGATTGATCATAATGTACTTGAAGATCTGCTTCAAAAAGTCGAACCAGGAATGATTCAAGATGGCACAGCGATTGGGAACGGACTTGCCGACGCAGTCGGGAGACTGAAAGATGGAGCTGCAAAAAGTAAAGTTATCATTCTCCTGACCGATGGAGCGAACAATGCTGGCGAAATCGATCCGCTCACGGCTGCCGAGATCGCAAAGACTTACGGAATACGAGTTTATACCATCTGCATTGGCACGGGCGCGGAAGCTCCTTATCCTATTCAAACGCCTTACGGAATTCGGTACCAGATGATTCCATTTCCGATTGACGAAAACCTGCTGAAGAGCATTTCCGACATCACCGGCGGTCAGTCTTTCGTCGCGTCGAACAACAGAGCTCTGGAGGAAATCTACCAAAAGATTGACCAGCTTGAGAGGACGAAGATCGAAGTTACGTCTTATCGGAGCGCCGCCGAGCTTTTTTCCGGCTGGCTCGATGCCGGTTTGATTTTGCTCTTGCTTGAACTCGGTTTATCGAAAACGATTTTGAGAAAAATTCCATGATTAATCAAAGTCATGGCTCAAGAGTCGAATGCCATGGTGGGCGTTATTTTCTTTTTGACTTTTTACTTTTGAATTAAAATTATGTTTCGGTTCGCAAATCCAGAATACCTGTACGGATTATACCTCCTGCCGCTGATCATTGCCGCGTTCTGGTACCTGACGCGCAATAAGTACCGGCTGCTGGATAGATTTGCAGACAAGAACTTGCAGCCAATTTTACTTCCGACTTACAGCAAGCTAAAAGAAGTTACGCGATTCGGAATAGTTGTTCTCGCGATTGTGTGCTTGATCTTTGCCGCCGCGGATCCGCAGGTGGGTACGAAAATCGAAAATGTCAAAGAGACCGGGATCGACATTTATATCGTGCTCGATGTCTCGCTGAGCATGCAGGCACAGGATATAAAACCGAGCCGCCTTGACAAAGCAAAGTTGGAGATTTCAAATCTCATTCAGAGGCTCCGGGGAGACAGGCTCGGGTTGATCGTTTTTGCCGGGGAGCCGTTCGTGCAGTTTCCGCTCACTTCGGATTATTCTGCCGCGAACCTGTTTCTTTCCGCTGCCGATGCAAGCACGGTACCGGACCAGGGTACCGCAATTGCAGCTGCGATAAATTTGGCAACTAAGTCTTTCGATTATTCGTCTAAGACCGAAAGAGTCATGGTGATTTTCACAGACGGAGAAGACCACGAGGGAAATCTCCAAGACGCAATCGATAAAGCGAAAGGAAATGATATTAAAATATTCACGATTGGACTCGGATCTCCGGATGGCGTCCCAATTCCGGTTTACAATAGCCAGGGACAGCAAACCGGGTTCAAGACGGATATCAAGGGTAACGTTGTGTTGACAAAACTTGATGAGTCTGCGTTGAAGGACATTGCGTCTGGAACAGGCGGACAATATTTGAGAGGAACGAACGACAGAGATGAGCTCGATATCATTTATAACGATCTTTCGAAAATTAAGAAGACGGAGTTCGGGGAAAAAAAGGTCACTGACTACGAAGATAGATTTTATTATTTTTTGGCACCTGGAATTATTTTGTTGTTGATCGAGTTTTTTATGTCGGAAAGAAAATCTCTCGTTTTTGGTAGAATGAGCAAAGCATTGGGAATCGTGAAGTGAAAAGCTATTTGTTTATATCTTCTTGTTATTTGTTTCTGTTCTTGTCGGCTTTGCCTATTGATGCTAAAGCTCAGAGCACACGATCGTCCGTGAACAAAGGCGTCGATTTGTACCATGATGGGAAATATATCGATTCAGAAGTCGAATTCAGAAAAGGATTGGAGAAATCCCCCGACAACTTTCAGGCTAACTTCAATCTCGGCGACTCGTTTTATAAAGAGGGTAAGTACGAAGACGCGCTCAAGGCTTACAATGAAGCACTGTCTAAAGCCGGTGCGAGCGATTTGAAGGCGAAAGTCTATCACAACATGGGAAATGCACTCCTGAAAGACCAGAAAATTAAAGAAAGCGTCGGTGCGTATATCAATTCGTTGAAGCTGAATCCGAACGACGAATCGACGAAATATAATTTGTCTTATGCTTTGGACTTACTGAAAAATCAGAACCAGCAGAATAAGAACGACAAGAACAAGGATGATAAAAAGAATAAAAACGATCAGAACAAAAACCAGAATCCGCAAAATAAACAACAGAACAAAAACGATCAGAAGAATCAACAGCAAAATCAGCAAGCTCAGCAGCCGCCCCCAAAGATCTCAAAAGATCAAGCCGAAGCGATTTTCAATGCGCTGAACAACGACGAGAAAAATCTGCAAAAACAACTCAGGAAAATGAAAGGACAGCCGGTCAAGACAGATAAGGACTGGTGATATAAAATTCAAAAGTCATAATGCAAAAGTCAAAATTAGCACGCAGTCACTTCCTATTTTGGGATATTGGTTTCTTAAACAAATGATGAACATTACGGTAAGATTTTTCCTCGCATTAATCCTGTTTGTGCCAGGAATTGCATTCTCACAGACGTTCACTGCGTCGGTTGATAATACGACCGTGGGCATGAACGATCAGTTTCAAATATCTTTTACATTTTCGGGCAAGGATGTAAACGGAATCAAGAGTTTCAACCCACCGAGCTTCGATGGCTTCATGGTACTCTCCGGTCCGAACCAGTCCACGAGCATGTCCATCGTGAATGGCGCCGTCTCAGCATCGGCAACTTACTCTTATTACCTTCAGGCAAAGAGCACGGGGAAGTTTACCATCGGGGCTGCAACAATAAACTACAGCGGTAGAAACTTTACCACTCAGCCGTTAGAGATAACCGTCGAAAAGGGACAGCCGAAACAGCTCTCAAACTCTCAGGGAGGTGGTACGACAAGAGACATTGGCGATAACCTTTTCATTCTCGCGACCGCGGACAGGCAGAGAGCCTACATGGGCCAGCAGGTCACGGTGACTTACAAATTATACACTCGATTGGGAATCGCCTCGCAATTGCAGGTATCAAAGCTTCCGTCTTATGAAGGATTCTGGGCGGAAGAAATTAACGTTCCTAACACTATCGGTTTCACCACCGACACGTACAACGGAAAACAGTATAAAGTCGGACTCTTGAAGAAAGTTGCCTTGTTTCCGAATCAGCTTGGCGAGCTTTCGGTTACGCCGCTTGTTTTGGATGTTCCCGTTCAAGTCCAATCCAGACAACGGAGTGGTGGAGATATCTTCGACCAATTTTTCAACGATCCATTTTTCAATAATGTTCAGACGGTTAATTATACGGCTAAGTCTAACACGATCAAGTTGCATGTGATTCCCCTTCCGTCTGGAAATGTCCCGAAGTCATTCAACGGTGCGGTCGGGAATTACACACTTTCTTCGCAAATCAATCCGACAACCGTGAAAGCAAATGAACCATTGACTTTGAAAATCACTCTGAGCGGGCAAGGGAATATCCAACTTCTGAATATGCCGGAGATCGAACTTCCCACGGGATTCGACAAGTATGATCCGAAGACTTCTGAGCAGATTGATCGAACTGGTACGATCTCGGGTTCAAAGGGTTTTGAATATCTGATAGTGCCAAGAGTCGCCGGAACAAAGACAATTTCTCCGATTCATTTTTCCTATTTCAATCCGGAAATGGGATCTTATGTGACACTATCCACACCGACTTACTCCATCAATGTCGAGCAAGGAACTGGCACAGGTAATACAGAAGTCACCGGATATACAAAGGAAGAAATAAAACTTCTTGGTCAGGATATCCGTTACATAAAAACCGACTATGATGACTTGAGAGAAGGGAGTGACATTCAGCTATTCGGGTTCGGTTTTTGGACCGCGACCCTTGTGCCCCTTTTTGCTCTCGGCGGGCTCGTGACATGGAAGAGGAAACAGGATCGACTATCAGGGAATGTTCAGCTTCTTCGTTATCGGCGTGCGGAAAAAATAGCGCGGAAACGCTTTAAGACTGCGAGGACACTGATGGAATCAAACAATCAAGCCGGGTTTTATGGAGAGATCTCTCAGGCACTTTTCGGTTATCTCGAAGACAAACTTCATATTCCGAAATCTGAGGTCTCACTGGATAGAGCGGTTGGAGAACTCCAGAAGAGAGTCATAAATGGTCAACTCATTGTCAACCTGAAAGACTGCATTGAGAAATGTGAGTTCGCCCGATTTGCTCCCGGCAACGTCAAGGACGCGATGAACGATATGTACAATCAACTAACGGATGTCGTAATTGAAATAGAAAAATCCATGTCTATTAGGAAGCATGTCTGACAAAATGAAATATGTTCTTACTATTGCGGTCATTCTTGTTTCAACCATTGCGTTTGCTTCCGAAGCGGATGAACTGATGAAACAGGGGAATCAATTCTACCAAGACAAGCAATTTGAAAACGCGATTGATACGTATCAGAAAATCATCAACGTAGGATATGTGGGGACCTCTTTGTACTACAACCTCGGCAATTCTTATTACCGTGACGGCAAAATTGGCTACGCAATTTTGTACTACGAGAAGGCACTGGAGCTTTCTCCCGGGGATGATGACGTCATGCATAATTTAGCGATTGCAAACGCCAAAACGGTGGACAAGATCGATACGCTGCCGAAGTTTTTCCTGTTTCAATGGTGGGAGAGTATTCTTGCTTTGTTCCCGGTATCGGGTTGGACTTTGATGGTTTATCTTTTTTATTTATTGCTTCTCTGTTCCATCGGCCTGTACTTTTTTGCAAGGGGCATGAATATTCAGAGATATTCGGTTTTTTCGGGGTTGATATCGGCTTTATTTCTGGTAATCACTACCGCACTCTGGATCGTCTCGCTGAACAGGGAGTTTACGGTAAAGAATGCTATCGTGGTTGAGCCAGCGGCGGCGGTCAAGCTTTCCCCCGATTCCACAAGCAACGATGCGTTTGTGATCCATGAAGGGTTAAAGGTGAGAGAGTTAGATCGGGTTGAAAGCTGGGTGAAGATCAGATTGCAGGATGGTAAAGAGGGCTGGATCGAACAGAACGAAATCGGAACGATTTGAGAAATGGAACGCGGATAGAACTGGACCACACGGATTCTCGCGGATTGGTTTATTTCACTAAGATATTGATTCGCGTAAATCAGTTTTATCCGTTCAATCTGCGTTCTATTTTTTTGTTGATCAGATCCATCTTTTTATTATCACGAGCGAAAGATCGTCGCTGCGCGGCGCTTCTCCGACAAACCCATCTACCTCCGACAGGATTTTTTCCCCGACTCGATCGGGAGAAATTCCTGTCGACTTGCTGACAATCGATCTCAACCGTTGATCCCCGAAAAACTCGTCCCGTTCATTTCGTGCTTCCGTAACCCCATCCGAATAAGCAACCAAGAGATCACCGGGATCCATTTCGATTTCCTGTTCATCGAACTTTGAAGATTTGAGAAGTCCCAATGCCGGTGCGCCTCGAGAAAGTTCGTTGACGTTTCCACCATGCAGAACGAGAGGCGGCAGATGGCCTGCGTTCAGCAAACGTACCCTGCCGGAATTCTGTGTGAGCTCGATGTAAACCAGCGTCGCAAATTTGTTCGGCAGGCTGTCCCTGCAAAAGATCAGGTTGGTTCTTTCTCCCAATTCGGAAAGCGATTTATAATCCGGCGCAATCGCACGAAGAGTGGATTGCAGCTTTGACATTAGAAGCGCCGCGCCAAGTCCCTTTTCCGGCAACGTCCCCGAGTGCGAGTCCAAGGCGGTTCTCGTCGAGATTAATATAGTCAACGAGATCGCCACCTACATCGTTGGCGGGTCGTGTGAAAAGCCATATCGACCAGCCGGCAAGAGTCGGATTCTCTTCCGGGAGAAGCGCCTTCTGAACCATTCGCCCAATCCGCAGTTCGTCGTGTGCAAGTAATTTGTCTTTCAATTCCAGCATTAAAACCAAAAGAAGAAGAAAATAGCTGAGGATATTGTTATTGAACGAGATATGGAAGTTATCCTCCGAAAAACTCGTATCGCCGAACACGAGAATTGCAATGCTTATCAATAGAAGAAATCTTCGCGCTGAAGTCAACTTAAGCATCAAGCTCTTCAGTAAGTACCATGAAGCATGGATGAACCGCCTGAATCGTGTCTCTGACCTGAGTTTCTCCTGGGTCTCGGCGTCGATATAAAAGCCGTAAAGTTCTTTGAAGTCACGCCTCAATGACTCGATAATATTCCCCTCTGTAAAATCGTTTACGATTGTCCGTCTGAGAACGTGATCTCTGCCCGCTTGTTTTTTCTTGTCTGCCATTTTACCAGCTTTTAAATCTTGAACTTGTTCACAGAAAACAACGATTTATGAGATGAGTTGTTTCAGTTATTTCTTGGCGCATACTTTTTAAAGCGCGAGCAAAAGACCAATCGCTGCAATTATACCCGTTCCGCCCCCGAAATAAAATGCAGCGGATGGACCGATATGCTGCCACAATTCGCCGGCTACGAACGATGCAGGAAAAAGCCCGATCCCGAGAATCGTCGCATGGAGTCCGATGGCTGTGGCTCGGACTTCTGCCGGCGATAAGTCTGCAATTAAAGCTTTTTCAATTCCGTCAGTGAACCCGCTGTAAAGGCCATAGAGACCGAAAAGTCCCCACAGGAGCCACGCTTGTTCGGGTGCAGAAACTATCGCGAAGCCTAAATAAACAAATCCGTAGAATGCGTAGCCAGCAACCAAGATTTGCTTTCTTCCGATTCGATCTGAGAGTTTTCCAGCTGGAAAAGAAACGATTCCATAAACAATATTGTAAACCAGATAGAGGAGGATCGCTGATGCCGGAGTGAAATTGAGATTTTGCGCACGCAGAAGAAGAAACGCGTTGGAAGAATTTCCGAGAGTGAATATGAACGCCACGACGAGAAAGAGCTGAAGCTTTCGCGGCAGAATTTTCCACCGGAGCGACGGCGGCTTCACTGGCGCTGAATGGTGATTCGGTTTTTCCCTTGCGAAGAACAGGAGTAAAACTCCAATCGCGGCAGGTAAGAGTGACCAAAGAAACACTTCCGAGTATTTTCCCGCGTATTGAGTCAGGAAGAAGTATGCGAGGACAACTCCGACTGCCGCACCGGTGGTGTCGAAGGCACGATGGAGCCCGAAAGCCATGCCTCGCCTGTTCTCTGCAGTGCTCTCGGCGATGAGCGCATCACGGGGCGCGGTACGAATTCCCTTTCCGAGTCGGTCGACCACTCGGCCCGCAAACACAAAGCCCCAGCTGTTCGCGATGAAAAGCAAAAACTTCCCAACTGTCGAGGAAAAATATCCGGTTATCGCCAAGACTTTTCTCTTTCGGAACTTGTCAGAGATGTAACCGGATACGACCTTGAGCAGGCTGGCGACACTTTCGGCCACGCCTTCGATGATGCCGAGGACGGCAGGACTTGCACCGAGAGTCGTCGTAAGAAAGAATGGTATGAGCGGATATATCATCTCGCTTGAGATGTCGGTGAAGAACGAAGTGAGGCCGAGTACGATGACGTTAAACATGGATATCAATCGTTGGAGTCAAAGTATTATAATTACCGAATTCGATTTTTCTCATGGCAAATTCCATCCTAAACTAAAAGAGCTTCATCAAAAAGCCAAACTTTTTCGTGGATTGTTTATCGTCCCCGAATCGCCTAATATAAGAACAGAGACAGAGAGCCTTCCTGGTTGCAATAAAAATGCACGTGGCCGATATTTTCAATTTCAAACAGAGATAAGAGATGCAGACAGAGCACAAATCCCCCAAGGGGTATCAGCAGGATAAGTACGAGGTTTTGCGCGACCTCGAGGTGCCGGTTAGTAACCTGATAGCAAGCCATAAGTCGAAGCGCGAACTCTGGTTCCCTTCACAATTTCTTCCTGCTGATCAAGGAACGAACAATGAAAAGCAATTAGCAGATCTTCGCCGGCGAGCCGAAGGTATTTGCGACAACGCGCGAGTCGCGCTCACATTGAACATCCTGACAGAGGAAGGGCTTCCGCACTTCCACAGGTTGATCGCACACAACCTTGGAGATGCGCCTCATTGGAGAGATTGGAACGGACTCTGGACTGCGGAAGAAGACAGGCATGGAAATATCCTCCGCGATTACGTCCGCGATTCGAGACTCCTCAATTTCTCGGCTCTCGAAAAACTTCAATTCGATTACATTCAATCCGGGTTTCATCCAAACTGGAACGGCGACCCTTACAAAGTTTTTGTTTACACAAGCTGCCAGGAGAAGGCAACATTCATCTCGCATCAGAACACGGGCAAGCTTGTTGGTGAACAAGAACCGCTCCTATTCACCATCAGTCAGAAGATCGCGCAAGACGAATCGAGGCATTACGCATTTTACTTGAATGTATTCAAGGAAATTATCGCCCGGGATCCCAACGCGGCATTGAATTGTGCGGCGGAAGTTATGCCAAGTATCGACATGCCGGGAATCTCCATGGCGAACTTTAACGAGTATGCCGACATTGTCCGGCGATCTGGCATCTACGGACCGCGCGATTATCAGAAAATTGTCGAGAACCTGATTGCATCATGGAACATCGATGTGATGACCCAGCTCAATGAGATTGGACGGAAGGCGCAGGAAAAAATTATGTCCATTCCCGCAAGGCTTCAAAAAGTAGCGGACTTCATAGAATCGCGCGTGAATGCGAAGAGCTTCAGCTTCGATGTAATATTCGGCCGTATACTCGAAATGGCTTGAATCTGAAAAGCGTTTGAATCTGATTACTTGCTAAGCTGGCACTAAGTACACCGTACGGTGGCTCCATCAGCCCTCTTGCCCTTGCTTTTTGAAGGCACCAGCCCGTTTTTCCAATTCCTCAGGAGACAAATCTTCTATATGCGTGGCTATTCCCCAGTGATTACCCGCATTGTCTTCAATCGACGCATTTCGATCTCCGTAAAATTTGTCTGACGGTTCTTCGACAGAAGTCGCGCCTGCCCGAATCGCTTTCTTGTAAACAGAGTCAACGTCAGTGACATAGACGTAGAACCACCCTGGTACAGGGTCATTCATTGGGTCAGCGATAAATATTAATGAATCTCCGATTTTGATTTCGGAGTGTCCTATCTTTCCGCCAGGCATCTCTATTTTTGAAAGCACTTTAGCGTCAAATACTTTTTCCACGAAAGAGATCACTTCTGCCGCGTTATTCACCAAAATGCTTGGTGTTACCGCATGATAACCTTCCGGTATCGGTTTGGCTCCCATTTTCAGCGATCCTCCTTTTCTCTTTTCTACCACTGGAATGGTTCACAAGAACTTCTATATACATTTTGATTAACATCCCAACCGGTAACTTTCGTTCCTGGTCTCATCACAGAATAGTGAACGACCGTATTGAAAACCCCGCGGACATTTTTTTCAGTCCCTGCAGAAACTTGATCCGTGCTTGATGGCAAGCGTCTTCGATTTAGGTTCAGCAAGAAAACTTGATTGTTGCTCCGGCCCTTAACTTTGATTTACCAAAATCTTATTTTTCCAGGACGAGCTTCCTAACTTCGCTAAAACCGTCCGCCGTTATCCTGTAGAAATAAACGCCACTCGGCAATTTGTCTGCGCGGAATACTACAGAATGCGGCCCTGCGCTTTGATGGGCATTCACCAGCGTTGCTGCTTCCCTGCCGAGCAAGTCATAGATTTTCAGCGAAACAAAACTTCCAGTTGAAAGTTGATAGTCAATGGTCGTCGTTGGGTTGAACGGGTTCGGATAATTCTGAGATAAGTTGAAAGTCGCGGGCGCCAATTCTATGGCTTGCTTCACACCGGTCACGAGGCTGACATAAGCGCGGATAAGATAAATCACTATCGTAGTGTCAGAGTCGCTGATGTAATACCAGCCAGCCGGGTACGGTGAAGCCTCTGACGAATTCTGGTATGTATAACTGTGATAGGGGTTTTGTCCTGGATAATCTGTCACCATAACGCCTGGAGCATAGGGGTTACTCCCCATAACAAAAGCTACGGCAAAAGGATTGTCGGTTGCAATGTTCTTTGATGTCAGGTTGACGGTTGCCCAATTCTTATAAGGAATGGGATATGGTAATGTCGTCGAATCTTTTATCGTTGCCGTAATTGGCGTTAAAAGTTTACCGAGTGGCGTCGGGGTTGGTACTCCGGTAAACTGGTACACTCCACCGCTTATCGAGCCCGCTCTTCTCAAAGCGATGCGCACCGAATCCAAGATACCTTGCGGATATGCGTCGAATGCCACACAAACCGTATCCATGGTTGCCCATGGATAATAACCTTCGGGTTCGGTGGTGTCCCATTTTAGTTCGGTCGCGGCAGATGATGCGGTCCCGCTTGCCTGATAACTATAAATGGCCGAATTATTCGGGTCTTCATTTATTGCTACAAAAGCGATAGTGTTATAGGTTGTGCCATAACCTGGTTCGGAAAATTGCGAGCCAAACGGAACGCTGACAACCCTTTTAGAGGTAGCTCCTATTTCAATTGCTTCGATTGCAAGATTTGAACTGCCGCCCGTGTTCGTGAAAGTAGCACTTAAGTTGCTTCCGTTTTTGAATATCAAATACTCGGCACCTACATTTTGCACCGTGTCTATCCCAGAAACGTTCGGGTTGTAGAAAGTTTTTCCGTTGGATGCGGGCAGGCCCGGATATGCGTAACCATAAAGGCGGTTCGACGTGGTGTCGTTAAGCTCGTTAGCGATCAGCCAGTCCGTGAAAAGACCGTTGAAGGAAAGCGACGTGCCTGCGCTGTTAAGTGCACTTGAAAGAATCGGTACGCCGCCGGTCTGTGATGTCTGGACGATATACTTGAAGATTCCGATCCCGAATCGATCCCAGAGGTAAAGGAAGAATCGTTGCGTCCGCGCGTAGTCGTTCAGTACGAGTGTGTTATCGTTTGTTCTCCAATCAAAGAGATAGTGGTTAGTCTCGTTGGCATAGAGATCGAGATCGGAGGTTGGATAGCCGCAATAGACTTCTGCAAGCTTAGAACAGCCTTCATTGACAAAAGTCGGTTCCGGATTGGCTGCATTGTAGTGATAGTTTATCATATGTTGGAACTCGTGCGCCGCGGTTTGCATCGCCAATTCAATTCCGCTTGCAGTGGTTAGGTCGGTTGGATTTGCATCGATATAATAGATTTCACAGTCGTTGCTGTTGGCGTTCTCAGATGTCGGTAACTCGTTGGTGGGATCGAAGAAGCCAGCGACGTACCCGCCGCTTCCTGCGAATCCATCACGTACGTTCAGAATTAGAATTATGATTTTAGGATCGTTATCAACGTCGGGCGGCGCTCCGAAGGCGGACGAATCCATTACAAAAATTCCCTCGTTAGGATTTGCCGGCGTTTTGTTGTCAAAATCGTTTTCTATGGAATCGACCGCTGCTTGCGTCACGCGGCCGCTGGACCACATCGAGTCTTCAACGAAAATGTAGCAGTGCTTTCCCACGGCTCTGCATGTGGAGGCATCTTGATAGTAAGTATTCGATGATAAGCCGGAGGTCAGATTGGCGGCCCACCACGCGTGAGTGTTTCCAACTGCAAAATTCCATGCCGCAGTCTTCTCGAGTTTCATTTGTTTCATCATGTCGGGATGCGAAGCAACATATTCCGCGGCCTGCTGGTATTGTTTCTGCAGAAGCGGTGTCCCGTCGATTGGATAACTCTTTGGAATGGTGTTTTCCTTAATTGGCTTTCTCTGAATCGATTGTCCGAAAATTTGCCCGACGCAAAGCAATGTGACCAATATTGATGCTGTCAACCTCATGACCATCTCCGAATTTTATTAGAATTATTTTGAGAGAAAATTTACTTTTAAGACCTTTATTTCTTTGCCTGAACTTTTCTTTTGAATCTCATCATAAAAAAGGTTGGCCATCTTTCCCTGGTGCGCGAGGAGCGACTTACCTATTTCTTCACTGCAGTTTATCAAATACATCTCTCCGCCTTCGGCTCTCACCGCGAGTTTCGTAAATGGCTCATTCCCAACAACCATGATTTCACCGGTAATCATCTGAGGCGAATCAAAAATTGTTTTTGACGACGAGCAGCCGCCATGGAGGACCATTATGAGAAGAATGAAAAGAGTCAGGTTATATTTATTCATTTATGATATACCGCGCTTCCTGATTAGCCTTTTGAAATTGCAGAGAGATTTTGTCTAAGTCAAGGTGAAATTACGGAGACGCGAGGCAGATCACGGGAAAGGAATACGAAATTACGCTCGCCGTCAGATTCATGGTTAAATCAGGGATTTGCCGGGCAGTGCATTTCTTTCATATTCATAGACTTTAGCCCGTAAGTTGACTAAATTTTTTTGTCCAGACAAAGGTCAATATCCAAAAGAGGTCATAATGAGTTTTCTCAGAATCAGCCATATCGCAATTGCCGTCGAGAATCTCGAAGTTGCAAGAAAAGCTTTTGAGGCACTCGTCGGCAACAAAGTCGAGCTTTTCGAAGAAGTTCCAGATCAGAAAGTTCGCGTCGGGATGATTCCCGTGGGTGAATCGAGTCTTGAACTTGCCGGGCCGACCGATCCATCATCGACGATCTCAAAGTTTATCCAGAATCGCGGAGAAGGAATTCATCACATTTGCTTCGAGGTCGAGGACATCAAATCGGAGCTTTCACGCCTGAAGCTCGCCGGGTTCCAGCTGATCGATGAGCAGCCGCGCTTGGGAGCGGATGGGCACCTGATTGCGTTTGTACACCCAAGAACCACAGGAGGTGTGCTTGTGGAATTGAGCGAAAAACGGAAATAAAGAGCAAGGAGCATAGAGCAAAGAGGACAGGATGAATAACCGCGTCTTTCGCTTTGAGCGGTGCCCTCTGCGCTACCGGTGTACATGACAAACCTCCACGAAGACATAGAGATTCAGGATATTGGCTTTGAATTAAAGGAAAAGTTAGACAATCTGCCAAGGCTGCCGGGAGTCTATCAATTTAAGAATGCCGACGGGAAGATTATTTATATTGGTAAGGCAAAGATCTTAAGGAACCGCGTTCGTTCTTATTTTCAAAAGGGACACGACTTCGCCTCGTCTCCGACGAGTCGGAGCGGGCACGATCCGAAAACGAAAGTGATGGTCGCGAAGATCGCCGACATAGAAGTGATTGTTACCGATACCGAGATGGAGGCGCTGATCCTTGAGAACACGCTTATAAAGAAACTCAAGCCGCGCTACAACATCGACCTCCGCGACGACAAGAGCTATCCGTATATCGTCGTTACCAACGAGCCATTCCCGAGAGTCTATGTTACGAGAAAAATAAAGCAGGATGGCTCGCGATATTATGGACCGTACACCGATGTGAAGACGATGCGGTATGCTCTGAAGTCTGTGCGCGATATTTTCCAGATCAGAAGCTGCAGGCTTCCTCTTACCGTCGAGAGCATTGCGAAGAAGAAATGGAAAATCTGTCTCGACTATCATATCGGCAAATGCGGCGGGCCGTGCGAAGGATTTGTATCGTTGGAAGAATACAACGAGATGATCTCGCAGGTGGAGAAACTCATCAAGGGAAAAACGCGCGACCTGGTACGGCAGCTTACGGAAGAGATGAATATATTTTCGGAGAGGCTCGAATTTGAAAAAGCCGGGATGACCAAGAAGAAAATCGAAGCGATAAGAGTTTATTCCGAAAAACAGAAAATTGTTTCACTCGAGTTGATCGAGCGCGACATCATTGCGGCGGTCAGCGAAGATGACGATGGATGTGGTGTAATTTTCAAAGTGCGCGATGGAAAACTTATCGGCAAACAGCATTTCTATCTTTCAAATGTTGCTGAACGCTCGGAATCAGAAATGATTCAAACGCTTATTGAAAGATATTACGCCAACGCGGATTATATTCCGCCGGAAATTTATCTTTCGGCTGAGCCGGTGGATCTAGAGTTCATTGAGGACATAGCGAAATCCAAACGCGGCGGCGACATAAAGATTGTAATTCCGACTCAAGGCGAGGACCTAAAACTGATCAAAATGTGCCGGGCGAACGCGAAGTTTATGCTCGACGAACTGAAAATTCAGAAGGAGAAAGGAAAAGAGACAATTCCGCATACACTCCAGGCACTGCAAAGAGACCTGCGGCTTCCTGCGCCGCCCCGGCGGATCGAATGTTTCGACAACTCAAACATTCAAGGAAGCGATCCGGTGGCGTCCATGGTCGTCTTTGTCGATGGAATGCCACGCAAAAGTGATTACAGGAAATTCAAGATCAAGACCGTCGTCGGTCCAGACGATTTCGCGAGCATGGAAGAAGTTATCGAGAGAAGATATACTCGCGTAATGAACGAAGGCGGACAGCTTCCCGATCTGATCGTCGTCGATGGCGGAAAGGGGCAGCTATCGTCGGCTGTTGAAATATTGAAGCAAATTGGATTAGAGAATCAACCGATAGTGGGACTCGCAAAACGACTCGAAGAGGTTTTTGTTCCTGGTGAGAACGAATCTATTCTGCTTCCACGGACGTCCTCGGCGTTGAAACTTCTTCAGCACATTCGCGACGAGGCACACAGGTTCGCGATAACATTTCACAGGTCTCTCCGCGAGAAGCGCGTTATCTCGACCCAGCTTACCGGCATCGAAGGCATTGGTGAAATCAAAGCGACGAAACTGCTGCGTCAGTTCGGATCGGTAAAGGGCGTCCAGGATGCGCCGCTTGAAGAAGTCGCGAAAGTTGTCGGCATAGAAGCAGCACGAAACGTACAATCGTATTTCGGACTAAAACGCGAAGAGGTAAAGGAGTGAAGATAAATTCTTTTTTCCTCTTGATTTTTGTCCCATGCTTCTTCGGCTGCAGCAGACTTCCGGTAATTTATGATCTCAGCGGAATGAACTACGCGTTTCTCAATCAGGACAGCGCGAAAGTTTCTTTTCCATCGGCGTATAAAGGAAAAATTGTCGTCATGTCATTTATCTACACCCATTGTCCAGACGTTTGTCCGCTCACCACAAACAACATGCAGCACTTGCAGGATACCATGGTGATAGATGGAATGAAGAATGTTCAATTCGTTACGCTTACGTTCGATCCCACTAGGGACACGCCGCATGTCCTCAAAGAGTACGCATCGATTCGCGGAATCAACTTCGGAGATTGGGATTTTCTAAGCGGCTCAAAAGCAAACACGGATTCTGTATTATATTCGATGGGCTTCAGATACTTTCCAGGAGATTCTTCGTACACGAAAAGCGGCGAGCATATCTATTACATTACCCACGTTGACAAATCAGTTTTGATGGATCAGGAAGGAAAAGTTCGCGGCACTTACAGTGGAAGCCAGCTTGACCTCTCACAGATTGTCAAAGACATAAAATCATTGGAGTAAGAAATGGAGACAGGGAACAGGAGACAGGAAACGGGAAAAACAATTTTCGTATTGACTTTCGGGTTGTTGTCGATTGTGGCAACCGGTTATCGGCCGTCAGCTTCTGGTATCGAGTTTGAGAATGTTTACGTTCGCGTAGCTGCAAAGGGGATGACGAGCGCGGCATATTTCAAGATCTCGAACTCTTCTCAAATAGCAGATACATTGTTTGGTGTTAAAGCAGATTTTGCCGATATGGCACAGCTCCATCAGTCGTTCCGAAAGAACGGGATGGTCGGAATGAAGCCAGTTGAGTTCATTATTGTACCAGCAAAATCGAGTGTCGTGTTCAAGCCGGGAGGTTACCACGTCATGTTGATGAACTTGAAGCAAGATTTGAAAACGGGAATGAAAGTAAAGTTTATCTTGATTTTCAAACACGCTGGCGAAGTCGAATTAAGTGCTCCAGTTAAATGAATAACGAACCAGAACGAAAAGAGGAATAAATGGAAGACTTAAGTT
The DNA here is from genome assembly GCA_963703215.1 of uncultured Bacteroidota bacterium. Taxonomy (GTDB): domain Bacteria; phylum Bacteroidota; class Ignavibacteria; order Kryptoniales; family JAKASW01; genus JAKASW01. The sequence continues at coordinate 1,248,862 of OY969800.1, forward strand.
ATCCGATAGGCAAATTTAGATTAGAATCAGAAATAACCGACGCAAGACGGAAGCAGTTCATCGACAAAATCGATGCAGTCCCCGCAGAACTTCGTCATGCTGTGATAGGGCTATCGAAAGAGCAGCTCGACTCGCCGTATCGTCCCGGAGGATGGACTGTGAGACAAGTCGTTCATCATCTCCCGGACAGTCACATCAACGCATATGTAAGATTTAGACTCGCGTTGACCGAAAACGAGCCGACGATTAAGCCATACGAGCAACAGCTCTGGGCAGAGCTCCCCGACGCGAAGACGGCGGACATAGAAATGTCCTTGAAGTTATTGGAGGGTTTGCATCAAAGGTGGGTAGCGCTTTTGCGTTCCATGAAACCCGAAGATTTCCAGCGGAAATTTATTCACCCGGAAAACGGAGTCAACGACCTTGACCGGACACTTCAGATGTACGCGTGGCATGGCAAGCACCATGTTGCACACATAACCTCGCTGAGAAAAAGGATGAGGTGGTGAAAAAGTGCGAAGACCGCCATCACTTTTTTTGAATGATGGCCATTCTTCTCCTCCTCTCCTGCTGCTTTATCAGCACTCCGCCATAAAGAGAGGCGGACTTCCGATGAAATGATGAAATCATTTCATCTCCAGCATCTTCTTCATCGAAAGAAATTTCTGCCCGTTATTTCCGACCGCGCTTATTCGGTAGAAATACACTCCGCTCGCAAACTTCTCCATGTTCACTACTTCGTTGTATCTACCTGCATTCATCGTTCCATAATTATTTTCAAGCACTCTCTGCCCAAGAACATTATAAATATCCAGTGTTACTTTCGATTGCTCTTTCAGATCAAACCGTATCGTGGTACTCGGATTGAAAGGGTTTGGATAGTTCTGATAGAGTGCATATGTCTTCGGCACATCCACTGTAGCAGAAAGTGTGGATAAGTCTTTGGTAATTCCGTTCGTCGAGACGCTTTGTATCTTGTACTGATAAGTTGCACCGGAGACTACATGGTTGTCGGTGAAATCGTAGCTTCGTCCCGTCGAGCTCGTTCCGAGTCCCTTAAGACTGTCGGTGCTCTTGTAGCTCGCGATCAGATTAAATAAAGGTGTGCCGGGATCCTGACGAAGGACATTGAAACCGGCAATGCTTACCTCTGATTGAGTCTTCCATGAAAGCGTTACAGATCCGATATCCGTCGTTGCGAGAAAGTCTGTCGCCTGGACGGGAAGGGAATTATCACCGCCTGCACCGATTGCAAACTGGCTGAATGTATGTACTCCCGTTTCAGTGAACCTATGGTTAGTCTGGTCCTGCGTGAAGTTTGTGGTAACGTCGACCCATGGACTGTCTGCCTCTTCTCGTTCTAAGACTTTGAGCCCTCCTTCGTTTTGTATTCCTCCGAGTCCGCCGTAGTTCAGCGTTACATTTGCAGTATCGCTACCAACCGCGAAAATTCCCCAGATCACAGGCGAGCGCTTGTTCACGCCTGAGGGAAATGTCTCTGTCGTTACCACAGTATCTGTCGGCGAGCCGTAAGAATAAAGCCCGAGGAAATCGAGGCTGTCCACAGTTGATGTGATAGAACCAGTGACTGTGCTGCCGGACTGTCCCGTAGTGTCTCCCGATGTCGTACCATCATAAGTTCCATATTTGCCGACCGGCGCTTCTGAGGTAACCCAAGTTGGACCGTTTGTCAATGTACCATTATTACCCCCCACTAAATCATTAGCGGTCGTTCCCGATCCTTCGTTGAACTGCCAATACGAGACCAGTCCGGTCTCTGTGCGTGTCAAAGTCTTATACATGTCGTCGCGAATTTGCTGTTCGGTTCGCGGAACATTCCAGACACTTACCTCGTCCATTTCCCCCTGGAAGAAATTGCAGTTGCAGTTCCCCGGTGCTTGTTCACCGATAGCAAAAGTTCCCGTGTTCGTTGTGAGCGCTCCCGAGGCAGTGGCTTCGCTCAGCAGAGAACCGTTGAGATAAAACTTCACGCCGTTTGTTCCAGTCTGGAAAACCACGGCGACATGAGACCATTTATAAAGTGGAACTGTACCACTGCTGTAAATCCAACCCCACGCCGCATTGTAAAGCCCTAACCCAGTATTGCTGTTCGGTCTTATCTCAAAGAGATAATTATAATTTCCTTTGTCGATTATTGCCATGTTGCCTGATCCTGTTGGATACACCCATGCTTCAAACGTGAGATTGTTCGTAAGCTCCAACGACGCATTATCGGGAACCGATATGTACTGGCTCGATCCGGAATTAAATGACAGCGCAGTTCCGGGAACTGTGGTGGATAATGTCGGAAGTGATGTTGTTGTAAAGCTGACCTCGCTTCCTTCGGCAGAGCCGTATGAACTCGATGCGATCACACGATAGTAATATGTCCGATTCGGCGTTAGACCCGAAGCGCTTGCCGATACCAAGGTTACTCCCCATCCGCTCAGAGGACTTTGTGAAGCTGTGATTGTATCCGGATAATTTCCTGAAATTGTACCATAGATGAATTTTACTGTTGTGGTTCCTTTGTATGGAGCCACGGTCCCGTTCAGGGTAGCCGAATAAAACCCTGCACTCGTACCCGCATTTGTCACAGCCGTCGGCGCGGCGGGTGCGTACTGAGACTGCCAGACTAATCCGGGATATCCATCATTTACGCTGTCGTCGATTGCCCATGTATTCGTGAAATCCCAGCCGGCATTTGTAAAAGTCGATTCTGTTTTCATTGCTGACGTGGTCTCGCCTGTGCCGCCGTTGCTGCTTGATTGCCCGGATGTTTGTGTATCCCAGAAACTGTTGTTTACCGTTGATGATCCACTATACCCTACAAGTCCACTGTGGTTAGAGCTTCCGGTACTGTAGCAATTGGTTACCGTTGCCTCGAGCAGGTAACCCACAAGTCCACCTACATAGTTACTGCCGTTCACGCTTGCCGTGCTGTAACTGTTGCTTATCGTCCCTTCTACCACCCCACCCACGAGTCCGCCGACAATACTGCTGCTGCCACTCACGGTTCCGGTACTGTAGCAGTCGCTTACTGTTCCGGAGCAATCACCGACAACTCCGCCGACGTAGCTCTGCCCCCTGATATTTACATTAACAAGCCCTAATCTTGTTATCGAACCACTTGAATTCGGGTAGCCAATAAATCCGACGGCACTTGTACTGCTTCTGGAAATAAATAAGTTTGAAATGGTATGACCGTTACCATCGTAAGTGCCTGAGAAATAAGTCCCGGAGTGTCCGATCGGAGAGAACCCGCTTCCTGAAGCCCAGCCTGAAGTTTGTGAAGCGTCTATATCTGCGGTCTGTTTGAAAGACGACCCCCAGGAGCTTGAATTTTGTGTTATCCAATAGAGGTTGTCTAGCGACGCTATCAGATAATAGCCGCCGCTGGATGATGGTGCCACCGCGGTGACCAAATGTGTTCCGCTCGGGTATTGCCAACTCAAGTACGGATAGCCGTTGTTAACGCTGTCGCCCATGTACCATGAAGCCGTGTCCCAACCGGCAGATGTAAATGTGGAGGGATCTTTCATCCCGGCAGTGGTTTTGCCGGTAGCGCCCGTGGTGGTCCCAGTGCCAATGCCTGTTGAGCCGGAAGAATCTGTATTCCAAAAGCAGCTGTCTATTGTTGCGGCGTTGTCGCCCACGAGTCCGCCTATGTCGCTGGTGCCGCTCACCTTTCCGATGCTGTAGCTGTTGCTGATTAAGGCAGTACCACCGTTGGGATAGTTATACCCCACAAGTCCGCCTACATCGCTTCCCCCGTTGGTCACGCTTCCAGTGGAGTAACAGTTGTTTACTGTTGACAGTCCAAAATTGTAGCCTACGAGTCCACCGACGTCGGCATCCGCGGAGTTGCCGGTGATATTAACTGTGCTGTAGCTATTGCTCACTGTGGATGCATTATTAGATCCAACGAGCCCGCCGATGTAGTCGGCGTAACTGGCGCTTATGCTTCCTGTGCTGTGGCAATTGATGACCGTCGATCCATCGTAATTAAACCCCACCAATCCGCCTGTATAAGTGCTTCCTATAATGTTCAGATTGATAAGCCCCAGGTTCTCTATTGTGTCAGGATATTCAGCAAATGCGAACATTCCAAGATAGTTTGCGCTGCTTCTTGAAATAAAAATGCCGGCTATCGTGTGCCCGCTTCCGTCATACACTCCGGTAAACTTAGTGCCGGAAGATCCTATCGGCGAAAAACCCTGATTCGAATCCCAGCTTGTGTCGGATGAAGCGTCGATGTCGGCGGTCTGTATGAAGTGCTCACTCCACGAGCTCGAGTTCTGGGTTATCCAGTACAGGTTAGCAAGCGTAGCGATCTGGTACGGGTTGGCTGACGAGCCGTCGCCCGCGGAAGGCGGTGTCGATGTTTGTGCCTGTGCCGTCGGAATAAAAGTATTTGCAACACTGAGCATGACAAATACTGATGCTCTGACTAAGGTGTATATATTTCGTTTCACTTCTTCTCCGTAATTGAGTGGTTAGGCTTGATGCACCAATGGATTTATGAAAACGAGTTTGGATTTGCGAATTGTATGGCGGTAAAATGTTGTCAGATGCTCTCGTCCTTCCCATAAAATTTAACTCAGAAGAAGAAAAATAAGTTCCGATAATCGTCCGTTTCTTTTCCCATGATGGTAGTGGATCAGGCCTGCCACGGAGTGATCTTGTTCGGAGGTGGGGGAGATTAGTATATTCAGGAGAATATTATGAAACTTTTAGGCGGCACTGCAGGATGGAGCTATGTAGATTGGTACGGCCCGTTTTATCCCGAAAAGAAAGAGAAAGGCTTCTCGGAGCTGAAGTTCTACGCGGACTTCTTCGACTGCGTCGAGGTGAACAGCACCTTCTACCGCCATTTCCCGCCGACCACCGCCGAGAAGTGGCTCTTCGAAGTAAAGAAAAACCCCAACTTCACGTTCATCATAAAGCTCTTCCAGCAGTTCACGCACGGGAGTCACCAGAAAGACCGTGAGTTTCTCAAGAACAGAGCCGTCGTCATGGAATTCTTGGCGCCGCTCGTGGAGCAGAATAGGCTCGGCGGAATCCTCGTGCAGTTCTCAGAGTATTACAGCGAAAGCAAAGAGGCGCGGGAATACATCGACTTCATAATGAGCATGTTTAATGCATATGACCTGTTCTTCGAGCTTAGGCACACGTCATGGTACGCCCCTTCCGCAAGAGAGTTTTTCAAACAGATCAACGCCAACGTCGTCGCGATAGACCAGCCGCAGCTAAAAGGGATGGTCGGCTTCGACCCGGAGATCATGGGGAAGATCGGTTACGTCCGCTTTCATGGCAGGAACGCCGCAACGTGGGAGGCAGGAAGGGACGCACTCAAGCAGGGGAGGAAGAACGACAATGAAGATCGGAACGCACGGTACAATTACCTGTACAGCAGCAAGGAGCTTGACGAGCTTGAAGGGAAGCTGCGGAAGGTCATGGCACACTGCGACAGGACGTACCTGATAATGAACAACCATCCGCTCGGCAAAGCCGTCGTGAATGCGCTGGAGCTTATTCGCAGGATGCGCGATCATGAGAAAATCCGCGTCCCGGATACGACCTTGAAATATTTCCCGGAGCTTAGGATGTTTGCGGAGAAAGTTGATGTCAGTCCGCTGGATGATTTGTTTGGAGAATGAAGCAGCGGCGTGCAGCAATGCTGCATTAGTCTTCGCTTCTTGTCTTCTTTTTACCCGTTAGCGACCGACTTAGAATTTCCCTTCCATGCTCAGCATAAAACTCCGTATCGGGCCCAGGTTCCCCGGCAGCTCGACATAATTGTACTGGAATAGATTATTGACATGGAGCCCTACCGTCACCGGGATGCCAAAGTGTGCCATGTTGATGGAGACGCGGGCGTCGAAAACCTCGACCGGTACCTGCGCATTCCAGTCTGCGATGAACGATTGAAGCAAATCGTCGATGCTCAACATCTTGCTTATGTAGCGGAAATTTATTCCTGCCGAGAACATATCGTAATTCACCGACGCGCTCGAGTAGAACAGATTCCGGGAACGATACCTCAGTACCTGGCCAGTCGCCAGGTCTATCGGCCAGGTGTAGGTGTAGCCAAAATCCAGCTGCAGGTATCGCTGGAATAAATCTGTCTTTAAATCTACCTCCCCGCCCTGTACCCTTGCCCGTGAGACATTGTCGAATTTGATTTTCAAGGCGCCGCCTGTCGAATCGAATCCAGCTTCGATGAGATTAGAAAAGTCGCTCTGGTACAGCGCGCAATCGAGCATGACGGCGTCTGAGAAGGATTGCGTTCCACCGACTTCAAACGACCAGCTTTGCTCGGGCTTCAGACCAGCATTGGGTACGATCGGAAGGTATGGAGTTCCTTCATTAATGTATAGCTCTGCCATGGAGGGCGCACGAAATCCTCCCCCGACCGAAGCGCGAAGAGTTGTCGTTGGACTAGCGGAGAAAACGACCCCGATTTTTGGACTCAGCCTTGTCCATGGAGGAATGCCGACGATTTCCTGAATGTCATATCTGAAGCCCGCATCTAATCTGAGGGGAGATGCTAAATCGAGCTCGCCCTGGAGATATGCCGCCCCGCCAAGTCCTAAATGCGTTCCGTAGTAAAGCGCGATGATGCGGTCGATGTTTCCCACCGCGCCAAACGTCAAACGATAGTTATCTTTGGAATCCCATGCACCCTGCGCTTCAAGGTTCGCGGTGTTGGCAAGCGACGAAGCATTCCCGACGCCCGCACTGTCGTAGTGGAGAAAGCTGCTGAAGAATTGTCCCTTGATACTGTAGGAAAACCTGTCTCCCGAAAAGCCTTTAAACAGCAGATCGGTGTTCCATCTTGTCGTCAGGGTTTGTGCGTTCTCCTGCGCGGGATCGGGTTGAAGCGGATCGTTGAGGCCATTCCAGTAATAAAAGCTTGCCTGGTTCTGATGAACTATACTGGAGACCAGCTTCAGCTGTTCAAATGGAGAAAAATCATATTCCAATTTCGCGAACCCGTTCCAGCGTGTATAGCTGTCGTTCTGCCTGAAGCCGTTATCTGCGCCGTAACCGCCGTAAGCAAGGATGCCGAAGCTGCCGAACCTCTGCGAATGGCTCGCATATAATCCATCCATGCCGCGGGACTTATCGCTCCACTTCCATTCCGAATAATATGGCTGATCGTAAAGCCCGGAGTACATTCGAAAATCGGTTTGCGGGGCGGAAGGTATATCGCGGGTTATGATGCTGATTACGCCGCCGAGAGCGCTCGATCCATACAGGGCCGAAGCCGCGCCCTTGACGACTTCGACTCTTTCTACTTGATCGACAGGTATCATCTCCCAGACAATTTCCCCCATGTCGCCTGTGAGGAGAGGCATCCCATCCATCAGAAGGAGGACACGGCTTCCTACGCCGAGACTGTAACCGGTATAACCGCGGATGTCGACTTGATCTTCAAGCATCCTCACTCCGGGAACATACTGCAGGACGTTTTTGACAGAGGCGGGGTTCAGATCCATGATAGTCTTTGCATCTACAACGTCCACGCTGACCGGAACATCGGACAGGGATTCTTCATGGTTCGTCGCAGTTATGACCACCGGCGCAGTTTGGACAGGAAGCGGGAAGAGATCGACGGCTACGCTTGTCGTTTCGTGAGACTTGACCTCTATATCTCCGACCACTCTGCGCGAGTAACCTATCATGGAAAAAGCCAGGGTATAAGTTCCTTGTGGAATACCTTCGATGTGAAATTTGCCGTCCGCATCGGTCGCAGCGCCGAGCACCGTGTTTTGGACAATGACATTTACTCCGGGCAAAGGCTTCCCATCCTCCGCGCTGTTGACGACCCCGGAAATAGAGCCTTCCTGGTTTGCAGAATTTGTCTGCGCGATGGAAGGGCCCGCCGCCGCGAGAAACACGAATACAAATGCGATGAGCCTTTTAGTGGTCACAAAAAGAAATTAGTTCTCGATGGGTTTTATAACAAACCGGTACTTGTCATTCCGAAAAGTCACGCACTTCGCAAGACGAGAGGAATCTTCCGTAAGACTCTTTGGAAGTCGGTCGAGTGGTACTCCATGCAAGATTCCTCCGCTCCCCTTCGCTGCGCTCAGGGTCGCTCGGAATGACAGTTGGAAGCGGTAGTGCACAACCTGCATTTGTCATTCCGACGAAGTTGGCTTGAATATGCACATTGCAACAATCCTCTTCTTGCATCAGATTGAGTTACAGTGGCACATCAAAAAACCTATTATGTTTACATCATGGCGAGCCATTCACATGTCCTTTACGCTGGTGTGACGAACGATCTGTGTCGCCGCGCTTACGAACATGGACACAAGCTGGTTGATGGCTTCACAAAACGGTACAATGTTGACAGGTTGGTTTACTACGAAGAATCCAATGATGTGAGGCTTGCGATCGCGAGGGAGAAGCAAATAAAGAGGTGGAGAAGGGAAAAGAAGGTCGCTTTGATCGAGAGGGAGAACGCAGCTTGGCGAGATTTGTGTGAGGAAGTATGTGGCAAGGAGGATTGAAGCCCCAGTTTCCCTGTCATTCCGAGCGATCCGCCTCTGGCGGAGAGTCGAGGAATCTTCTATGGAAGTTCTCGAATGTTGCTTTCAGGTATTCCATACAAGATTCCTCCACGCGCTCATCATACCTGCGGCATGATTCGTTTGGTCGGAATCACAGGCAGTGGAGGTTGTACGCAACGCCGATTGTTATTCCGGGTAATCCCGACAAACCCCGCACGGTGTCATTCCGAGCGAGCCCTGCGAGTCGAGGAATCTTCTATGGAAATTCTAAAATTCTTCTCTCAGGTACCCTGCACAGGATACTTCTCCCGCGAGTCCGCGTCCCCGATACGACCCTGAAGTTCTTCCGGGAGGTTAAGATGGCGAGCCGCTTGATTCTACCACTCAGCAACGATAAATTTTGTACAGTGGAACGCGAGATGTGGACGAGCCCCCTAATTCTTAAAAGCGAGTTTTGAGTCTATGCCAAAATCGAATGTAGAATCCTCCGAGCCAGATTTTTCGTCCATGTCTCAAGCATTCGAGTCCGTCGAGAAATTAGTCGAAGATTTCAGGGCGCTCGACCGCCAGATCGATCAGGCAGTATACCAGCTTTATGGCCTGACGATGGAGGAGATAAAGGTGGTGGAGAATGTCTGAACCGGGATTAAGCTGATTAAAATGATTTACTGGATTAACGAAATCATGGTAATCAGCATAATCAGACGAATCAGAGTTCAGACGGTGGAGGAGTTATGATAAAAGAAGAATATAAATACTCTGAGATAACTGAAAAGATTATCGGTTGCGCGATGAAGGTGCATAGCACTCTCGGCAATGGATTTCAGGAAGTGATTTATCAAAGGGCGTTGGCAATCGAGCTGAGCAATGAGGGAATCGAATTTGCACGTGAAGTCGAGATGCCAATACATTATGGCGGTGAAGAAATAGGGACGCGGAGAGCGGACTTCCTGGTTGATGGTAAGATCCTTGTCGAGCTTAAGGCACTAACAGCACTGGAGGATGTTCATCTCGCACAGGGAATTAATTATCTTGAGGCATATAATCTGGAAGTGGGACTTCTTATAAATTTTGGTGCGAGGAGCCTACAGGTGAAAAGGTTGTTGAATCGAAAGCTGAAGAAGTCTGAACCGAGATTAACCTGATTAAGACCAGGATTAATCTGACTAAAATGATTTACTGAATTGGTGGAATCATGGTAATCAGCACAATCAGACAAATCAGAGTTCAGACAATGGAGGAACCTGTTCGCACCACCACTCCTTTGTCATTCCGAGCGAGCCCTGCGAGTCGAGGAATCTTCAGTAAGATTCTTCCTGCGTTGGCTGTGTGGTAGTCCAAACAAGATTCCTCGTCGCAAGAAGCGCTCCTCGGAATGACAGTGGTACAGGAGGTTACCCATCTGGAATGGAATTCCCCCGCGATGAAATATTTGCACCACGCGTCATCGAATTAAATGAGTATGAAGTCCCATAGGTACATCCCCGCTCGCTTTAGACCGCCACCCTAACGCCCAAATAACAATCACCATGGCCTTCATGTTTTCCTTGACTTCTCCATCTCCATGGCGTACCTTATGCGCGAGACGTGCAATTAGTCGTGCACAACTCAGGAGGATAAGTAATTAACTTGTTATCCCGCCGGTCGCGATTCACTATAATGAATACATCCAGCTGCGGCCCGTCAGGGCATACGGTGTCCGTCACAAACCGAAACCCACTCCGCAGGCAGCGCCTGCGAAGTGAAAATAAAGAAACCTTGTGGAGGTCGAGGATGCCCCCGCAGGGTTTCCTAAATTATTTCATCAAAACTAATTTCTTTACCGAAACAAACCTCTGTCCATCATTGCCTACAGCGGCAATTCGGCAGAGGTACACTCCACTCGCAAACCTATCCATGTTCACAATTTCATTGTACCTTCCGGCATCCATCGCTCCATAATTCTGCTCTATAACTTTCTGTCCGAGCAGATTGTAGATTTCCAGAGTCACTGTCGATTGTTCTTTCAAATCGAACCGTATCGTGGTACTCGGATTAAATGGGTTGGGATAATTCTGGTACAGAGCATAGTTCTTCGGAATATTGACCGTTGCCGTTAGCGTATTCAGATCTGTGGTCGTCCCATTGGTTGAGACGCTCTGAATCTTGTACTCGTATGTCGCACCCGATGTAACATGGTTATCCGTAAATGAGTACACCTTTCCTGCGCTGCTGGTGCCTGATCCTTTCAGGCTGTTGTCGCTGATGTAGCTTGCGATAAGCTTGAAGCCTGTGGCGAGCGAAGTCGAACCAGAGTTCGTTTGGGGATCTTCCCGCAGAATATTGAAGCCCGCATTGTTGACCTCGGATTGTGTCTTCCATGAGAGTGTCACCGAACCAACGTCCGTGGTTGCTGAGAAATTTGTGGCTTGAACGGCAAGGGGATAGTCATACATAGTTGGAGTGAACGAGAAAGTCAACCCCTCGGATGGCGGCGGAGTGATGTTGTCGTTCTCCGATGCAGAACTTATCGTCGCCGTGGAAGTCAGGCCACTCACGGATATGAAATTACCGGCCGTATCGACAAGTCCGACGCAAACGTGGCTGTCTTCAGTGTTGAAATGAACACCGGCGTCCGGTCCACGATGGTAGACAAACTGGATTTCTCCGTTAGACTCATGAAGAATGACCTGGAACGAAAGTTGATCTGATGCCGGAGGGCCCACGTCCGAGTTGCCATATCCTACGGCTGCATCCCATTCGACAGTGAAAGTCCTGTTCGGGGCGGTACCATCTGTTTCATAATAGATATCTCCTCTTATTAGCAGGTCGGCACTCAGTGGAGCGAGGAAGGGAGCCATGGTGGACGGTGTTTCACCTAAGAAACCGCTATGAGTGTACGCACCATCAGATGTACTTGCAGGATTGAACGAGAGCCAACCGTTGGCGGCGGCGAAAACCTCAGTGATCGGTATCCCATCAAAGTGAAAAGTGAATCCAATCGGTAAGCCGCCTGAAACACCTTCGTCATGATCGCTGACCCCGGCTGAAGTCCCCGTCGATGCTATGCTGTTAAACGTGCCGTTGGAGGCGACGAAGTTGAACCCGATTGCGCTCTGCATTCCAGTATGAAAGCTGGTCTCACCACTCCGAAAATAATAACTGCTTGAACCCGTAATTGAAATTGCATAGTAGTAAGTGCTATCCGGAGAGATTCCGGTAATTGCTGCGGAAACCGGAACACCTGTGTCTCCCGCTGCGGTCGATGGAGTTGCGTACACGCTGTCTTCATAATTCCCCGATGTAGTTCCATACAAGAACTTCACGCTAACGTTCATGCTGTCGGGATAAACCGTGCCTTCGAGGGTCACATCAGTCGAGTCTATGACGGATGGAGAGGATACAACCGCAGAAGGAGCGGTCACATTATTAATAACAACTACCTGATAGCTGCCGCGGGTATTGTTAAAGATATCCAATACAGTATTGCCTAACATGGTTATGTTGGACAAAGTGTCGTTGCCATCGTGGGCATCAAAATAAATTGCATTTCCCTCGCCATCTGCGAGGTTGAAAGCCAATGAGCCGCCGTTCCAGAATATCAGTCCGATCTCGTCATATATACCCCCGCCGTCCCCGAAGGTCGTATTGCTCTCGATGTCCACGTTGGATAAGTAGAGAGATTCCGCATCATCATTATAGATGCCGCCGCCACTCGCTCCTGAATTTTCCGATATGGATGATGTCCCGACCGTGTCATTACCGCCATCAAAGAAAATTCCTCCGCCGCGATGAGCGGCTGAATTTGTGGTCACGGCTCCGTTCTCGAAGGTAAAATAACTTACGGGGGCAGCATAGATTCCGCCTCCATCACCACCTTCGGAGGTGTTCTCTTCAACTGTATCCCCGATCATTGTAAGTGAATTCCCTCCGGAAAAGGGGACAATGGCAATTCCTCCGACGTATGCCGCGGAATAATTGCTGTCGATAGTGGAGTTGGTGACAAGGCAGTCACCTCCATAGATGGCAACTGCGCCGACATCGACTGCGTAACAATATTTTATTACTGAATTGCCGATGGACAAATAGCCAGCTTCGTTATTGACCGCCCCGCCGTCTTCGGTGTTAGTATTGTCGCCAAAGAAGGTGCAGCTGTCTGCGGTTATGATTCCGCCGCCAGAGATGTTGTTTTCTAGTCCTCCCCCTTCAATGGATGCGGTGTTAGTGTCGATTGAGACATTGTTGAATGTTGCCGTTCCAGAATAGACATTTGCGCCGCCGCCAGCATCGCCGCCGGCCTCGTTGAAACATAACCTTCCATGGCTCATCGTGAGTGATCCACTTTGGATATCTATCCCGCCGCCGTTGTCAGCCGGCATAGTTCCCCGTTATGTTCACCGAATTCAGACAGACAGTTCCATCGACAATCTCAATGCCCCCTCCGTCGTTGTTGCCAGCGGCGCTCCCATTCGTTATGGTCAAATCAAATATCGTAACTTTGCTTCCAGTTCCATCTTCGTCTACAGAAAACACCCGGTCTGAGTTGTTACCGTCTATTATTGTCAGCCCGGCGCCTGCACCTATTATGGTCAGTGAATCGTTTATGTTGAGGTCACCTGTCGCAGCATCGTGTTCGCCTGCTCCCGTGTTCGTAAGCACGTAAGTTCCCGCCGGGACAATGATCGTATCCGGACCTGCGATGTAATTTGTGTATTGTATCGCCGATCGGAGGCTGATTGTTCCGCTCGTAGTCGTATCTGAAGTCGTGTAATCATAAGCAGCCTCATCGTCCGTCGTGTTCACTGTAATCGCTGCCAAAGAAGACGGCCGAAAACCGCGCTTGATTGGGACAGCCTGCACTTTGCGAACCGAAAGCGATGATGTCTTTTTAAGCGTGGCGGAGTGATACTTTTGCCACCGGGCTTCCCAGTTCAGGTAAGCCGGACTTTTGCTGCGAGTACGGTTTATCGCAGTTGTCGAAGTACGATTGTTCTTTGACTTGACCGCATGGTGTGCTGTAGTTGTCGGAGTGTGCTTGTTCCCTGACACTGCACCATACCCGGCAGACGACATAGTAAACACAGTGAACAGCAATAAATATATATATGCAACACCGTAGGTTTTTCGCATTCTATTCTCCTGTTAAAATGTTATTGGACTCCATTGTAAGAAACGTCGACGGAAAAGATTGGCCCGTAGTGGATCCCGCCGGATCACAATTCGAAACTGTCCCCTCAAAAGCGTTTTACTACTCTTAGAAATTGGGATTATATATTCGGCTGGAAATCGGTAAAATTCTATCTGTATTCCTCCTCATTTATAAATTTTGACAACGTGCACTATGTGCAATAAGTTCCTTTGAGACGTATGAGGCGGGCAGCCAACACGCCTCGGACGTAATCGATTACTTCATCAAGACTAATTTCTTTACCGAAACAAATTTCTGTCCATCGTTGCCCACAGCGGAAATTCGGTAGAGGTACACTCCGCTCGCAAACCTTTCCATGTTGACGTTTTCGTCATACCTTCCAGCATTTATCGTTCCATAACTATCCTCGAGAACTCTTTGTCCAAGCACACTGTAAATATCCAACGTCACCGTGGATTGTTCTTTCAGATCGAACCGTATCGTGGTACTCGGGTTGAATGGATTGGGATAGTTCTGGTAGAGCGCGTATGCTTCGGGCTGATTCACCTTGACAGACAGCGTTGACAGATCTTCCGTCTTGCCGCCGAATGCCACGCCCTGGATTTCATACCGGTAGGTCGAGCCCGGAATCACCCTGTTGTCCATGAAGTCGTAGGCTTTTCCGCTGCTGCTTGTCCCGAGCCCTCTAAGGCTGCCGTCGGTCGCGTAGCTTGCGATTAATTTGAATGAAGCCGAGGCTTGAGTGGAATCTTCACGAAGTATGTTGAAGCCGGCGTTGTTCACCTCCGATTGAGTGTCCCATGATAACTTCACGGAATTAACGTCAGCGGTTGCGAGAATGCCCGTCACATGGACTGCAAGGGAGTTGTCGGTAACTCCAACTAAGTAAGGAAAGCCATTGTTGATTGCACCGTTTATTCCCCAAACCGTCGAAAAGTCCCAGCCGGCGTTCGTGAAAGTCGAGGCAGTTTGCATTATGGCTGTCGTCTCTCCCGTCCCGCGGGGACTGCTCGACTGACTGGATGTTTGCGTGTTCCAGAAGCAGACTGTCCACGGACGAGATATTCTCGCTTCCGACAAGTCCGCCGACGCTGCTCGTCCCGCTGACTTTTCCTATGCTGTAGCATTGGCTGATCGTGGAATAGTAATCGTCTACGCCCATGAATCCGCCGACAGCGTTATCGCCCGAAACGGAGCCGGTCGCATAGCAATCTGAGATTGTACCACCATAGACACTTCCTGCCAGTCCTCCGGCGCCGCTTCCCGAATAGATACCGCCTGCGACGCTGTCTGACGCATAACTTTTTTCAATCGAACCAGAGTACACATCGCCGGTCAATCCTCCCACTGCGTTGCCGCTTCCGACAACCAATCCTGTAACGGAGCATTTCTGGATGGTGCCGAGATCGCGGCCTGTCAGACCCCCGACGTAGCTGTCGCCGATGATGTTTACACTGTCAAGCATGAGGTTCTTCACAGTGCCATCAATTCTTCCGAAGAGTCCGACTGCGCTGGTCGAGCCGCGGTTGATCACGAGATTGGAAATAGTATATCCCGCCCCGTCCAGTGTTCCGGTGAAAGGAGAAGTGTTCGAGCCGATTGGAACGAATCCACGATAGACACCGCCTGAGAGATTCCATGCCGCGGTCACCGAAGCGTCTATGTTGGCAGTGAATACGAAATTATTGTCTAAATAGCTTCCGACCGACTGGAGCTGGCTAAGGGTTGCAACCTGGTATGGATTTCCTGCTGTGCCATCACCACCTGCGAAGACTCCCGTGGCAGGATATGAGAGACTCGAATAGATCGTTGCGGAGGCCGGCGCTTCCTGTTGTCGCGTAGCCTTTTCCACCGAACATCCACACACGGCCTTCTGCATCTTTTACGACAGATGCACTAAACCTTGCGCCGGGATAGATCGAATCTGCAGCGACTCCCTCGGTTCCATATACGGGTCTAAGAGAATCGGCGGTAAGAGAGTTGCCGCCTCCGGCAACCCATGTATCTATGCTGGTACTGGTATTGAACGACCAGTAATCGTTCAGCAAACGTGGACTGGTAAGTTCGTCCCCAAACGAACCGAAGCCCGTCCCACCATAGATGACAAATTGACCGTCTGACTCCATCCACATCGCAGAGCCATAACGGCTGCCGATAAAATTTTGGCCGTCCGCGGAATCTTTAGTTGAGTTGTAGATTGTGTTGCCATTCGTTATAGTATAGTCGTTGGGATAAGCGTTGTTTCCGTTTTCTATCCAGGTCCACTCTTCATTGGCAGGATTCCACGACCAGAAGTCGGCTAAATAGCCATTGTTATTTTGTCCTCCAAAAAAGTAGAACTTGCCGTTTGATGCTTTCCACAGAGACTGACCAATTCTTGCTGCGGGATAATTTCCATTTCCCTCGACGCCCCATAGTTCGTAGCTTCCATCATCATCTGAATTATCCCCGGGGGCTCCTTGGAGCCAGTATTCTTTTGCATTGACGGGATCTATCCGCCAGCCATCAGAAGCCAGGCCAATTGAACCGTAAAATGATGTTTCGCCGAAGAAGAGCCAGAGTGTGTCTTCGGTTGAGTTTACGTATAAGCTCGCCCCGAAGCGGCAACCCGCGTCTCCACCGGGTGCATTCGTTGTGTCAGGAGAAGGCACAACCGCATCTCTGTTCGTTTCGTCGCTGTACTCTGTCATGCTGTACCATATCCACCTGTCAAGAGCGAAGTCGTACTTCCAGAGGTCTCCGTAGATGTTGTCGTTGTTATCAAGACCTCCATAAACCCAGAGGTCTCCGTTCGGTGCTGCACTCCATGCAAACTGTGTCCGAGCGCCGGGATCGTTCGTTTCAGTTGGATATCTCGAGGTGCCATAGCTAACCGACGCGTTCGTCGTGTTGGAACCGCGCTTCCACATCCATTCGCCGAGTGTTGGGCTGTATTCCCAGATCGTGTTATAGTTGTTGCCTGAACCGGCGTCACCGCCGAAGAGGTAGATGTTGCTGTCCGGTCCGACCCACATCGCCGCATGCTCTAATCCTGGCGGCTGGTTTGTCGGCTGGAATTCGCCGCGTGTCCCGAAGTCGGGGACGATGGTTGTTGTGCTGCTGCCAGAAAGCCATTTCCAGGTCTGAGAAAATGCGGGAGCAACATTCAAGAAGATGGAAAGCAGCATTGCTGCTAAGGTGAGATTTTTCCCGTTCATCTTTTCTCCTCTATGAGACTGCATAACTCTTAGAAATACTTTTTTAGAAAGTGAATCGAAATTGAAATTGGAAGATCGGGCGCGATTGCCAGCCCGGCAGGAGATCCATTCAATCACGGATAAGAGGTCCCGACCGGCAATGCCGTAGAGACTTATTTTGTGTAATCCTCCGTCAGTCTCTTTTTCAACATAGCCATGATGCAATAAGTTCCAACCGGAGTTGTTTGCTGGATACCCCGTTGTGCGGGAGTTGAACTCCCGCATAACAATGGCTGTCTACTTCATCAAAACTAATTTCTTTATCGACACAAACCTCTGTCCATCATTGCCTACAGCGGCAATTCGGTAGAGGTACACTCCACTCGCAAACCTATCCATGTTCACAATTTCATTGTACCTTCCGGCATCCATCGCTCCATAATTCTGCTCTATAACTTTCTGTCCAAGCACATTGTAAATTTCCAGAGTCACTGTCGATTGCTGCTTGAGATCGAACTGTATCGTGGTACTCGGGTTGAACGGATTGGGATAATTTTGATACAAAGCGTAATTCTTTGGAATGTCCACCGTGACTGAAAGCGTGGTCAGGTCTTTTGTCGATCCATTTGTCGAGATGCTCTGGATTTTGTACTGGTAGGTGGAGCCGGATGTCACATGGTTGTCGGTGAACTCGTAGCTCCTGCCGGTGCTGCTGGTACCGAGACCTTTCAACGCATCGTCGCTCAGGTAGCTCGCAATCAATTGCAAGTTCGTGGTTCCGGGTTCGGAGTTCGTGGTTTGAAGTTCCTGACGAAGTATGTTGAAACCGGCATTGTCAACTTCGGATTGAGTGCCCCATGATAGAGTGACTGAATTCATGTCGGTGGTGGCGACGAAGTCAGTTGCCTGGACAGGAAGGGAGTGATCTGGTGGGGCAGTCTGCAAATAGGGAAATCCACCGTTGATGTTTGAATTTATCGCCCATGTGTTCGTGAAGTCCCAGCTGGCGCCGGTGAAGGTCGATTCAGTTTTCATGTTTGATGTTGTCTCGCCCGTCGCGCCCGTCTGAGGGTAGCCTTGGATCCCGGTAGATCCAGAAGAGTCTTCGTCCCAGAAGTTATTGGTGACCGAGCCAAGATAGTTGTTTCCGATGAGACCGCCAGTGGCGGTTGAGGATCCACCTGAGATGGTGTTAGCGCTGTAACAGTATTGAACAGTGCCGCTGTTGTTGTTACCCACCAATCCTCCCACGTCAGCACTACCGCCGCCCTGAACGCTGCCTCCTATAGTGTAGCAGTTCCTTACCGAGCCATTATTATCACCTACTAGCCCTCCAACGGGGCTGCTACTCGCCGTGCAGCTAACATCAGCGGAACTGTAACTGTCCACTATAGTCGTTCCTGAGCTGCTAATACCAACAAGGCCACCAATGTTTGATCCACTGCTGGATGTTATAGTTCCAGAAGTGGAGCATCCATTAACGGTGGTGGTCCCGCCATTGCCATCCGGATACGCGAGCAGGCCGCCAACATACGCGTTGGTTCCATTCGCAGTGATACTCTCACTAACAAGCACGATATTTTTTAAAGTCGCCGAAGCAGTATAACCGAACATCCCTCCTAAAGTGCTCGTATTGTTTTCATGTAGGCCCAATATTGAATGACCGCCTCCATCGTAAACCCCTTTGAAAGGGTTAGAAAGCTGCGAAGTCCCGATCGGTCCAAAGCCAGCATTTGAGTTCCAACTTGACGTCGGCGATGCATCGATGTTCGCTGTCTGCTTGAAGTAATCGTTCGCATCACTCCAAGCGGTGTCATTGTTCGCATCCTGAAGCCAGGCGAGGTTGTCAAGATTTGCTATGTATAGTGTGTCCCCATTTCGCGTAGGGGCTGTCTCAGTCTGTGCTTGCGCCGTTGATAAAAAAGTATTTGCAAAACTGAGCAGAACGCAAAACAGTATTCCTGCTAAGCTGTATATATTTCTGTTCATTCTTCCTTCTCCTAAATAATGATGTGGTTCGATGATCCTCCTCTTACTTTTACCGAAACATGAGTCGTAGGTAATGAGTTCCCTCTGAACCTCCTCCCGGAATCGGTTGAGCTGTGTATGAGTTCTTCTTGATATTTTTTACCCCACAGGATCCGACCGATAGAACCCTGTGGGGTAGGGAGAAGCAAATATGATTTTGACAGATTACTTTAGAAGTACCAGTTTCTTCGTAGCCATGTAGCTGCCAGCACTCAATGGCCCGACTCCGCTCGCCACAAGCCGGTAGAAATAAACGCCGCTTGAAAGACGCGAGCCGTCGAATGTAACACTGTATGTACCAGCATCCTGTCTCTGATTCACCAAAGCTGCGACTTCTCTTCCGAGCATATCATAAACTTTCAGACTAACCTTGCTTGCCGCCGGCAGCTGATAGGTTATCTCCGTGGTGGGATTAAACGGATTCGGGAAATTCTGGGAAAGCGAAAACGCTTTGGGAATATCGGCGCCAGCACCATGGACTCCAGTTATCAATCTTGAGACGGGCTGCATATAGGCCTGGTACGTCAGTGAATTGTACTGATTGAGGGCGCCGGCAACTATGTCATATGTGATAAATGAAGAATCGTAGTTAATCGTCACGGTTATTGCATTAGGGTTCGCGAGCGGACCGTCAAACCCAATCGAGGTTCCTTTCATGGTCTGATCGTAAAGCCCGAGGAATGGCGCAATCTGATTCAGACTTCCGGTCTGATAGGTGCTCTGCGTTCGGCAGCCACCCTGTCCATCGGAGACATTTCCTCTTTGCCAGTCATAATAAGAAGAGCCACCATTATAATACTCGGAGATCAGAGTCTCGTATGAGATCTTCCCACCGGTGCTAAGGTAAAGCGTTCCCGGTATCGTCACGGAATCGTTTAAGCTTGTTCCGTTCTGTGTATTCCCTTTCAATTCCCACGGGTCGGGCGGGCAGTTCTGATCGCTCGATATATTCGAGGTCTTTGAGAGCGAATGTGAGAACTTTTTGCTTACCGCCCACAGTACTGAATCTATTTCGTAACTGAATCCGCCGTCGTAAACGTTCATGTCGATAATAGCGCTGCCAGAAGCGGTCGCAATCGTAACTCCTCCGGTTTGACCCCATGAAGTCCCGAAATCGCCGGTGGCAAGCGTGTCTGAGAAAGACGTTGACTGATAATTGAAATTAAAGTCCAGCTTCCATTTGTAGCTCAGGTCGGGCGACCCGACCACGACAACTCCCGATCCCCCGGCTGTAATCGGTCGATTCGTGATTGTAGTTTGATTCGACAGACTCGCCGTGACATATCCAATAATATCCTGGCTGCCTGCATGGAATGTCACGCTCGCACGTCCGTCCTGGCCGGTCGTGACAGATTCTTGAGAGACTGATCCACCCACCGAAGTAAGGTCGACCGTTCTGCCCGGCGAGCGGGGTACTGTCACAATCGAGAACTGTTATGGTGATTGCAGTGCTTCCATTTGCCGGAATCGACGGCTTCGAGGCTGTCACAAGTACTTCGGGGTTGATGCTGATATTCTGATTCGCGTTCCTGAGTCCCAATTCATAGGCTCGAATCCTGGTCGAGAGAGGAAGTATGGTGGACAGCGCCGTCTCGACTGCCGCATTTAGGCCGCTGTCCGTTGCGGCGGCAAAGGTCGCAGTTCCTTCGGCGGCGTGTTGGAAGGTGTAGGAGTTTTGAAGGAATATCGAGATCGTATAGTTGCCGGGCGTCCCAGTTACACTTGAAGAGATGACATAGTCTACGTCATGGTCGGCGGTCGAATCTGGAGTAAAGACCGTCGGCCAGGTTTGTACCACAGCCATGTTGGAGCTTGTGTCGCCCGACCCGAGGTTCATCAAAATCACTCCGCCGGAGGACGCATCTTCGGAAAGAAACCTGAGAATCCTGGATGAAATTGTCGATAGTGAATCGCCAACCGAAACCGAACTGAAAGTCGCACCGGACAGGTCACAATCGTATAACGCCACTAATGGAGTCGGCCATTGACTCTGAGACTGGGCCATTATGTTTTGCCAGAATATCAACGCGATCACCGTCGCGAAGACAAACTTCACATGCCATTTCATTGCGATCGCCTCCAGTAGTTTCGCGTCACTTCATTAGCATCAGTTTCTTTGTTTGCGACATATTTCCGGATTGAAGCCTGTAGAAATAGACCCCACTTGGCAGATTTGCCCCGTTGAACTCAACGAGATGGACGCCGGCGCTCTGTTGTCCATCGACCAACATCTGAACCTGTCTTCCCAGGACATCGTAGACTCCTAATGTGACATGACCCGTAACAGGTGTCTCATAACTTATTACCGTTGTCGGGTTGAAGGGATTTGGATAATTCTGCGAAAGCATAAAAACGGATGGCTGCTCAGGCGTCGCGTTGACAAACGTCGGAGTTTGCTCCACGCGCGTCCAGGACACAGAAGTTATCTTCACGGTTCCCGACGTAGCTCCTGAGTCGATACCCACCGTCAATTGATGGCCTTCACGAGTGCTCCATTCGAGCGAATAACTTGTGGAGGTACTGACTAGCGTACCACCACTATAAACTTTGAAGGTTGTCGCATTATGAGAGCGAAGCGCCTGGAACGAGCCGTTGGGAAGTGTCAGAGTACCGTAGGCGTCGTAGGTTGAACTCGTGGTGCTCACCTGGAAAACGCCGGGCCCGTAGCTGCTCGTATCCGCCGAGCCAACGACAGCATCCCCCAAAGCAAGGGGCAAGTGAAAGGCAAATTTCTTTTCGTGAGAAATAATGCTCGAGTCAATCGAATGTCCGCCGTAGGAACCGGATTCAGTTTCAACAGTGCCGATGGCGTAGAGCGAATCGTTCGAAACCTCCAAGTATGCGTAGTATGAAATCGTGATACCCGTGTCGGTTTGTGAAAATGTCTCAGCATACGTGGCACCAGGAAAATCAGACACATAAGGCGTGGAAGCAGGAGAAACATTGTCTATCTTCGACGAGTCGAGAATCGTAAAAGCGGGAAGTGTCCATGATTGAGATGACGAGCTCGAAGCAGTTCCGACGTTCATCGTTTCCGAGCTGTCAAAGTTCGAATATGTTTGCTCTGATATTCCGGCGCCGAAGACGTTCGTCAGGTCCGATGCGGTAATTGTGATTTGAGCGAAAGCGGCCGATTGAAGCTGCATAAGAGCTAAGACAATCCCCAGGCCGTACATAAAATGTTTCATTGCGTCCTCCAATTAATGGTTCATGAGAAAAATTAAAAACTTTCGGATAACATCCATGGATATACACACACTTAACAATCTTTTACCCTTATACGTTCAATGAGATCGTGGATCGGGGATGAGCTGCGCTCTAAGATTTCGACCTCAACTTCGTTTGCGGCATTATTCGATTACTTCAACAACGCCATCTTTTTAGTCGCCGTGTAATTCCCCGCGACTATCCGGTAGAAATAGACTCCGCTGGAAAACCTCCCTGCATCAAACGTGATACCATACTTTCCGGGGTTCTGCTTTTGATCCACAAGCGTTTCGACTTCCCTTCCAAGGATATCGTAAACCTTCAGCGTGACGTGACTGGTCATTGGTAATTGATAATTGATCATTGTTGACGGGTTGAATGGATTCGGATAATTTGCGTAAAGCTGGTAACTCTTTGGGATATTATTTGGATTTGACTTTATTGCCGTAGGCGATTTGTATGGCGTGATCGAAATGTTAACGTGCGCATCAAAATGATATGTATACCCGCCTGCTGCTGTCTTGTTGTGCGTGCTATCGACAGCATAGTCTCCGGTGAATGTGTAGCTGTTTTGGCTTCCGCTAAAAGAAGAGCTTACGTACTGAGAGGGCGGGTAGGAAACAAAATAGTTAAGGTAAAGATCTGAAATATCTGAGTCGGGAGAGGCCCCATTATTTTTGATTACGCCCGAGGGATCGCTGTAATAATTTTGGAAAGCATCCACCCCATCGAACATTACGTCTGAAATAAAAGAGAAGGTTGGAACAGGGGCATCTGGTAGTTGGAATTCATCCAGAGTTAAGTCGTCGGTAAACTTTTCATCCTTTGAAATCCATCCCGTCGTTGAGCTCAGTTCGTTCCTGAATTCCTTGATCCCTGTTTCGTCAGTGACATATTTATCTGACCAAGAAACTGTGTAATCGCCCGACCCGCCGTAGACAGCGGTTGTGCTGATTGAGTCTGTCCGTTATCGTGGCGGCGATGTACTGCTTAAATGTCCCATTCGACCTTGAGATTTTATCATCATACGTGTAATTACTTCCTCCTCCTCCGTCTGTCGTATCGTACGTATAATTGGTGTGATTATATGCGCCCTCTGTAATTTTTAGCTGCCATACATTAGTTCCTGGGTTGTCGATGGTAACGATTCCGTCTCCATGCGAGCCCCTGTATTTGTGCATGGGTGTCATATATGGATAGTAGAGTGCAGTGATGTTTCCAACGCCATTGTAGTCGTTGGCCGTGAAGTTCGCTGTTGCTTCACCGTTGGCGTCTGTGACAACACTCGTCTGGTCGAAGCTTCCGTGGGTTCCCCCGATATTCAGAGTCACGTCCTTTAGCGGTTCCCCGTCACAGTCATTGACCTGAAAGCTGACAGGAATCGTCTGCAGGGCATCCATATTGGATTGAGATGGAATGACGGTTATCTGGGCATCGAGCGCCACATTGGTGTTGTTGTCCCTGAGATTTTTCTGATACGCTCTGATCTTGTCAAAGACAGGTTCTATCGAAGAGATGGCAGAGGTTGCGGCGGAGACTCCAGCGCTCGCTGTCGAAAAATCTGCCTCGCCGGCCGCAATCCGTTCCCTTGTGTACCCATCTTCTAGATAAACATTGAAATGATACTGGCTTCCCGAGCTATCGAGTGTAGCCCAGATCAAATAATCAACACCGCCTAATGCACCGGCCGGAGGGACGTCTCCAGTCCAATAATTTTCAAGATCAACCTTTACCGATGAGTCGGGTAACGTAGCCAACTGATTTGCCAGTGAACCATCGGACCAATTGACGCACTCTTTTCAGGATCGTCGTTCATGATCGCACCTAAAGGAACAATGACGTCCTCCAAGCCAATCCAGTTAGACAGCGCCGGCCATTGTCCGTTTGTGAGATACACTCCACCCGAATCCGGCGGAGGCATAGGAACGTTCATCTGCACGCCGTAAATAACGACATTAGGCGGTGGACAATTGTCGCACTGAGCATGAAGTGTCTCACAGATCGCCAATAGAACCACCATGGTCAACACCATATTTATGAACTTTTGCATTTGCATCCTCAAGATATTGTTGTGACAAGCCTGCCCGCCTCTAAGAAACTGGCATCATATTCTCTAAACTATGATGGGCCAGTCTCATTTTACCAGCATTAATTTCTTTGTCTGCGAGAAACTTCCTGCCTGAAGCCGGTAGAAATAAACTCCGCTCGCTAATCTGCTTCCGTCAAATTTTGCGGAGTAGCTTCCGGCATTTTCATTGTCGTTCACCAACGTGGCTATTTCTCTCCCAAGCATGTCAAAAACTTTTAATGTCACTTGACCGCTCATTGGCAGTTGATAATTGATAGTCGTGGTCGGGTTGAACGGGTTCGGATAATTTTGTGAAAGCGAGAACGCGGTGGGTGTTCCACTACGACTCTCGTTGACGCCGGTGGTGATCTGGGATACCGGTCGAATCAAAACCGAATTGTCGTAGCTCCCGGCAAAGACATCGGTCCCATTGACACCGAGTGCATTGACTTTCAAATTGGGAAGACCGCTGTTGAATCCGCTCCAGCTTGCCCCGTTGTTAGTGGAAACATAAACGCCGCTGTCAGTGGCCGCGATGAGGTTCGTGCCGCTGACTGCAAAAGCATGGAGGTACATATCGTGGAGGCCGGAATTTACTGCAGTCCAATTTGTTCCATTATTGGTCGAAAGAAAGACTCCTTGGCCAGAAGTCCCGGCGAAGAGATTCGAGCCGATTTGGGCAAAAGCTTCGACGTAGTCCGTGTCGCCAATGCCATTATTGAGGCCGGTCCAGGTCACTCCGTTGTTGGTCGAGACAAGGACTCCTCGTCCCGAGGTCCCGGCAAACAACTTGTTGCCCACGGTTGTAAAGGAGATGACTGTTGTGTCGATGCCGAGATTCCAACTGCCGCCGTTGTCGGTTGAATAATAGATGTTTCCGTTCGCTCCAGCGATTACATTAGATCCGCTGAGGCCGAGAGCATAGATATCGCTGGTGTATAGTCCTGAGTTGGACAGATTCCAGCTTGTCCCATTGTCCGTTGAAAGAAAGACCCCGCCTGTAGTCGCCAGAAATAAAGTTGCACCTGACTTCACAAGTCCACCAATCCAGGGTGTCCCCAACCCTGAATCGACGAGCGTCCAGGTTGTACCATTATCGGGGGAAACAAATAGACCGACGGATGTCCCAGCAAAAAGACTCGAGCCGACAAAATTTAACGAATAGACATCCATTAAAGCTATTCCGCTATTTACCGCTGCCCAGTTTGTACCACTGTTGGTGGAAACAAAGACTCCCACGCCACTGGTCCCCGCAAATAGATCCGAGCCGATCGAGGCAAAGGCATTAGTTGAGCCGGGCAATCCGCCAACCGTGCTCCAGGAGTTCCCGTTGTCGGTGGAAAGGAAAAGGGTATTCTGGTCGTTCCCCACAAAGAGATTCGTGCCGACTACGGTCATCGGAGTGAATACCTTGTAGAACGTGCCGCTCGGACTGATGTCGGTCCAGCTCTTCCCGTTGTTTGTGGAACGAAATAGACCGTTGTCGGTGCCCACAAAGAGATTTGTGTCGATGGCGGCCATGGAGAACACATACTTGTTTGTCATGCCTGAATCAGATTCTGTCCAGTAGGTCCCATTGTTTGTGGAACGAAAGACACCACTCGTTGTCCCCAAAAGGAGGGTTGTCCCGCCTGCAAGGAGACCGCTGACGCTTTGGATTGTCAGACCTGAATCTTTTGTAGCGGTCCATGTTGATCCGTTATCGGTGGAAACGAAGATTCCCCGAAAGGCACTCGCATCAAAAAGATTCCCGCCGATAGCAGCCATGGCGTCAATCCTCACATTTGACAGGCCCGACGTGACCAGCGCCCAGGTGGCCCCATGGTCAGTAGATAGAAAACTGCCGCCGGCAGTGCCCGCAAAAAGGTTAGAGCCGCTGGCAAACAAAGTCGAAACCTGTTTATTGATCAAGCCGGAATTGGAGGCTTTCCAGCTAGCTCCTTGGTTGGTTGAGAGGAATATGCCAGAGGAAGTCCCGGCAACAAGATTTGATCCGCTTGCGGCGAGACACGAGATGATTCCTCCTCCAGGTCCGCTGGTCTGCACCCATTGAGCGTCTAGCGTCCCGAAGGTCAAGACCAGAACTGCCGACATTATTAATGATGAATGAAAAATGTGATTACGATTCCACCTTATCAGTGATTTCATTGGGTACTCCTCCTTTTTTGTATCACTTCAATTTGGTTCAATTGTATTTCATGCCCTTACAAAGTGATTAACACGGATAATAAACAAAAAGATCCATGGATCTCAATTCAACAGCTTTGTAGGTGCTTAAACGAATTCGTTATCAGATTAAAGTAACTAACCAGGATGGGCAACTGAATGAATGTACAGTTTGATGGGGGAGTGACTTAGATCAAACGGAAGGCTTAGATAAGACGATTCCTCACGGTCTTCGCGACAAGTTCGGCCCGTGATCTGACGTGAAGCTTTTCGTAGATATTATGGAGATGGAACCTGACTGTGTGGACGCTGATATACAATTTAGCAGCGATAGATTTATAGGAATGACCATCGACGAGGCACTGGAGCACTTCGATTTCTCTTTCAGACAAAGAGGTAGTTAATTCTACACCATCGTTTCCCCGGAAATATCCGATAACCTTTCTGGCAATTTCCGGCGACATAGGAGCGCCGCCCCTGTATGCTTCCCTGATCGCTTCGAGAAGTTTCTCTGAAGAAATGTTCTTCAGAATATACCCGACCGCCCCATTTCGTATGGATTGGAACACTTTCTCTTCGTCGCTATAGACAGTCACCATCAAGATCTCAACCCCTGGATAGTTCTCTTTGACAGATTGCACGCACTCGATTCCAGATTTTCCCGGAAGGCCTATGTCCATGAGTATTACGTCTGGGGTACTTTCTTCGATGCTTTTCATTATCTCTGCACAGTTCCGGCTGGTGCTCATGCAGGCAAATCCTTCCGAATGGTTAAGAAGCCAGCATAATCCATTTCTTATTTCGTCGTCGTCTTCTACGATAGCGACGCGGATAATATTTTCATCCTGGGGCAGGGACGTCATTACTGGTGCTTTCTTTGTGTTTTTATTTTCCATTTCAATCCTAAACTTCGGATCCCAAAAGAACAACTGAACAAATGTACAGTTAGACGCCGAGGGTTACTTCGATAGTGGTTCCTTCTCCTGGCGAGGACTTCAGTTTATATTTACCTCCAAGCTTTTCAGCACGCGCACGCATGTTTCCGAGGCCGTGACCGAAGGGGTGCCCATCGTTTGAAAATCCTCGACCATCGTCTGAAATCAAAAGATGTATCTCTTTTGATTTTGATCTGATTCCGATGTGCAAATTCTTGCACTCCGAATGTTTGACCGAGTTGTGGAGCGCTTCTTTCGTTATGATCAATAGAGCTCTCATGGTTACAGGATCGAGCCGGAGATTCTCTAGGTCAGCGGCTATCTCAAATTGAAGACTGATCCCTTTCGCTTCGCACATTTCGTATGCAAAGGAGCGGAAGCGTGCCACCATGTCTGAGACGGTGATATTTTTAGAATCCATCGACCATATCACGTCGCTCATCGAATCGATCAGTTCTCTGGCGTGGCTGCCGATCCTCTGCATGAGATTACTTGCCGAGACCGATTCTTTGCTTTCGGCTGATCGGAACGTCATCTCCTTCAGAAGAAGATTCCTGTTTAACTTCGGTCTGTCGGAGTGCCACATCTGCAAGGATAGCTATTCTTGTGAGTCCGGAGCCGATGTCATCGTGGAGATCCTGAGCTATTTTATTCCTGATATTTTCCATTTTTTGCCGCAGGCTTTCATTTTCCTTCAGCTGTTCAATCAGATTCTTCTGATCCTCTATTTGTTCTCTTTCCATCATTCGCGTTTTGATGGTTAGGGAAGTCGTGAATATGATGGTCTCGACGACAATTCCAATCTGCCCGCTCACCAGACTGTTCCACCCCGCCTGCGATACGCCTATCGTGTACTGCAATAAGGTAATCACTACTCCGATTGCTTCACCCAAACCTGCAATTAAGCTTCCGGTAAGAACGAGATTCACCAGTAATTGTTTATATTTCATTAACGCAACGATAAGTGTTAAGACATATAGAAATATGCCGAGAATAGTAATCATCAGAATTTCGTTAAGCAGTGCAACATTGGGAAGGAAAAGCCGCAGGGAGGTATCGACAAAAACGTAGATTCCTACAAAGTATTCCAGACGGATGAGCCTGTCATAAATCCTTTTGTCCAATTCCTTTACGTTCAAAATGTAGCGTACGAATTTCAGGTAGAACAGATAGGGGAGCGCAAGTAAAATCGATTTCAAGTATATCCGTATTTGCGGATAATATTCAAGCGGCCAGTAGATATCGATGACGTTGTCATACCTGACCGCATAATAGCCGGTCACCAGGATCAAGTAAAATAAATAGAAGAGATATTCTCTCCTTTTTATACCGATAACCCTGGAAAAAGAAATGTAGAGCATCTGGGAAAACATAAATCCCAGAAAAAAGATCTGCAGGAAACGAAAGGTCTTGTTTTCATGATAATCCTGATAATAGGCATCATAAAGAACCTTCTTGCTCGAAAGATCGACTCCTTGAAAATCGAGATCGTTATCGGCATTGGATGACATAAGAATAAAATACTGTACCTCCGTTTGCGGAGGGATCGTGAGCTTAATTGAATGCAGCTCAGGATATGGAATATGAGTGTCTTTTTTTAATCCCATTCCCCCATTATGAATCATAATTTTATTCTGATAAATTTCATATACCTCTATGCTGCCGAAGTCGCCGGCATCGAGATAAACCGCTGCAGGTATGCTGTCGGTGTTCTCAAGTGAAAATCTTACCCAGTAATTAGCTCTTTGAGAATATTTATCTATTGCTTTTAGGAATAAATCTGATTGAGTTGAAAAAGATTTAAATCGTACATCGCTAAAGGATAGCTTTCTGCTCGTGTCTGCATAATAACTTAACTGGGAGGTGCAAATTATTTGAGGAAGATCTTTAATAACTACTTGAGGAGTTCGAACGGCCGCAAATATCCCTTCCTCAATGCCGAAGAACAGGCACAATAAGATCACCGTTTTATAACGCAAGTGAAGACCCAAAGGTATTAATCCTGCTAAGTAAATGAATATGCCCGCTATCATGGACACCGATTCCGCCTGCCGTCCCGATCCAAAGATAACCGCGTGAGACCTCAAAGAGAGAAGTTACGGAATCTGACTGCAACCCCTCGCGAACCGTGTACGATTTGAAATCATAAATCTGAGCGGGAACGGTTTTGAAGGGGATGAGAGAGAAGGCAAGCAGCCGCAACTCGACGCAGTGGACGCTTAATCCGTCAAGTGCGAGCCATGGCATTCCGGCGCACATATTATTTCTCCTTGCCTACTCTCTCGTTCAGAATAAGATAGCAAAAGGAGTGTGGAAGAACAAAAAATTGGAATGAGGAAATGGACGGCATGGCCGTCGAACAATTTTGCTAGACGATGCGTTCCAGCGGCACCTGAAAAAGCCTGATGTGGTCGTCGGGTCGCGGGATTTCTTTGTTTGCTTCGTTAATCTCCTCGACGAGTTTATTAAGAGAACGTCTCTTCCTCGAAAGCTATCATGAACACGACATTAGTGCCGGGGAAGCTGCGTGAATCAAGGTGGGCGTCGGTACCATGGCCCTTCCCCTTTGCATGCTCCCACCGGGTGTAATAATCAATCCCTGCCGTCTCGAGCAATTTCATGACGCGCGGCGAAACAACTTCGTTGCATACTAAAAATGCGATTTTCATGTTGCCTCCTTCTCAAAAGATCTAACCGGAGAGACGCAAAGTCAATCTTCTTAGTGTGTCTGCGCCTTCGCGGTGTTTTTATTTCTTTTTACGAAACTTCGCAACGAATCCGGACAATCTCTTCTTCGCGAGATCATCGAGTATCGAATAGACTACCGGCACGACGAACAACGTCAGCAGTGTGGACGTGATCAGTCCGCCGATGACCGCCTGTCCCATGGGTGCCCGGAATTCGCTCCCTTCACTTACTCCGAATGCTACAGGCACCATCCCGAATATCATTGCAAATGTTGTCATCAGAATAGGTCGAAGGCGTGTGGCGCCCGCATTGACCAGAGCTTCAGTTCTTTCCTGTCCTCGGTCCTGCAGGATGTTAGCATAATCTACGAGCAGGATGCCGTTCTTTGTCACGAGTCCCATCAGCATGATGATTCCTATCATGGACATCATGGAGAGGGCGCTGTTGAAAACCAGCAGGCCGAGCACCGCTCCAATAAGCGACATCGGGAGTGCAAGCATGATCGCGAACGGTGATGTGAAGCTTTCGAATTGTGCAGCGAGTACGATATAGACAAATACTACGGCAAGGGCAAGCGACAGGAGAATATTGGCGAACGACTCCGCCTGCATCTCTCCTTGTCCCACGACGCCGACACTGTATCCGGGAGGAAGATCGAGCTTTTTTGTTTGTTTCTCGATGCTCCCGAGCACCTCGCCGAGCAGTCGGCCGGAGAGGTTTGCGTCGATGCGAATCTCGCGCTGGCGGTCGAACCTGTTTACCTGAGAAGGTCCTGAACTCTGGCTGATGTCTGCGACGTAATTCACTGGCACGAGGAGGCTCTGTCCGTTCGCGAGCGCTTTGTTGCTCTTTATGGTAAGGTTGTTGACATTTTCGAGAGATGTCCGGTCTTCCTTTCTTAATTGGACACGCACGTCGTACTGCTCATCGCCTTCCTGGTATTTCGTGGCGACGTATCCGTCGACGAGAGCACGTGCAGTTGTAGCAATTAATCCGACGTTGACTCCGAGGTCGGAAGCTTTCTCGCGGTCAATGCGGATCCGCAACTCCGGCTTGGAGGTCTCCAAACTGTTCTCGACATCGACTGCGCCCTGAGTCGTTCGGACGATGTTCTCCACGCGGTCGGCGATTTTCTTGAGCACGGTCATGTCGTCACCGCGCACGCTCATGATTACCGGCTTCTGGGGCCCGCCCACCCCGCCCGTCGCGCCGAAGGAAATGTGCGCACCTGCGATGTTCCTTAGCTCCGCCCGCATGTCGTCCATAAATCGCTCGACGCCGCGTTTGCGCTGATTCTTTTTCACTAGCTTCACAAGTATGTTCGCTTTTGTGACTGGGTCGTTTCCGGCGCCGATCGTTGTAAGAGTAGTGATTACTTCCGGCTGTTTCTTTAGCTCGGTTTCAATCGAGGCACATATTGAGCTCGTCTGTTCGAGAGAACTTCCCGGAGCGGCGTTGACAGCAATGTTGAATTCACCTTGGTCTGTCGTTGGAAAAAACGAGGTACCGATGAAGCCGATCAAGAAGAAGCTCAGGATGAAAATGCCGAGCGACCCGAATACAACTGTCTTGCGGTGCCCGAGCGCCCAGGCAATCGCTTTCCGGTATTTCTGGCTGAGAATCTGGAAGAAGTGGTTGAAGTAATAAAGCCCTCTCCTTAGAACCGAACCCTTGTTACTTAATTCTTCATCTGCCTCAGTGAGCCACCGTGACGAGAGCATCGGGGTCAGCGTGAATGCAACGAACAGTGAGACGAGCACAGCGACCGAGACTGTAATTCCAAACTGGTAGAAGAATCGTCCGACCAGTCCTGGTGTGAATGCGATTGGCACGAACACGGCAACGATCGTAAACGTTGTCGCCATGACCGCGAGTCCGATCTCTGCTGTTGCAGCCTTCGCGGCCTCCATCGGCGTTTCACCCTGCTGCATGTGTCTAAAGATATTTTCTATCACGACAATGGCGTCGTCGATCAGCAGACCGACCGCAAGCGAGAGGGCCATGAGCGACACCATGTTCAGAGTGAAGTTCAGGGCGTACATGATGATGAAGCTCGCGATGATGGATGTCGGCAGGGCAATCGCGCTTATGATAGTCGAACGAAGATTTGCGAGGAAAAGATACACGACGATGATGGCAAGCAGACCTCCGTAAAGGATATCGAACAGCACGTCGTTGACAGAATCGCGGATGAATGTGCTGTTGTCACGGGCAATGGTAATCTTTAGATCGCTCGGGATTTCCTTTTGTATATTTGCGATTTCTTTGTTTATGCCTTCCGCAACGCTTACTGTATTGCTTCCGGATTGTTTGAGAATGTTGAGACCGACGGCGGTCTTACCGTTGACGCGCGTGAGACTCGTTTGCTCCTTCACGCCGTCAATGACCTGTGCGACATCAGAGAGGTGAACGGGTCTGCCGCCCGGTGTTGCGACTATGACTTTGTTGAAATCAGCCACGCTTGTGTATTTGCCCATAGTCCGAAGCAGAATTTGTCTCGGGCCCTGCACCAAATTGCCAGCAGGGACTTCAAGATTCGATGAGGACACCGCCTGGATCACATCCTGAATTGAAAGGCTATACGACTGGAGCTTCGTTGCATCAACGGCGATCCGGATTTCTCTCTCAGCGCCTCCGACGAGATCTACCTCACCGACTCCGGGAACATTCTCTAGTCGCTTCTTGATGACGTCTTTCGTGTAAGTCGTGATTTCCTTTTCGGAGCGTTGCCCGGAAACGGTAAGCGTGAATATCGGCTGGCTCGCCGGATCGATCCGTTGTATTACGGGATCCTGGAGGTCGGTCGGAAGGTCTGCGCGGACTGCCGCGATTTTCTCGCGCACATCCTGAGCTGCTTGTTTGCCGTCAACTTCAAGTTTGAACTGTATGATAACGACCGACACGCCTTCCTGCGAAACAGACGTAATGTGGTCTATCCCGCCTATAGTATTGACTGCGTCTTCTATTTTCTTCGTGACATCGGTCTCCATCTGCTCGGGGCCGCGCCGGGAAGAACGCTCGTGACGGTTACATATGGGAAATCGACATCGGGAAATTGATCGATGTTGAGTTTGATGAATGAGAACAGTCCGAGCACGATGAGCGTTAGGATCATCATGGTGGCAAAGACGGGTCTTTCTATAGATGTATCAGCAAGTTTCATGTATCTAATTCCTCATTGAAAAAAGAGATGGAACACGGCGTAAACTGATCGTGCAGATTCCAACGGATCAGATCGAATGAATTAATCGAATCAGTGGAAATCCGTTCATTCCATGTTATCCGTGTTCCGTTCTTATCTATTTGCGATGCTCACGTAGCCGCTGTCGCGCGCGGTGGTCGAACCTGTTGTCACGACGGTGTCTCCAGCGGCAAGCCCGCCGAGAATTTCAGTGTTCTTTCCATCAGTGACGCCAATTTGAATGGTCTGCTGATAAGAGCGGCCATTCCTCACAATGAAGACACGGTTGGTAATTCCGTCACTCGCAACGGCAGTGACGGGCACAACAAGGCTTTTTGAGTTCGAGCTAATCGGCACGTTCACTCTGCAGAACATTCCGGGTCTGAACCATTTGTCGGGAGTGTTATCGAAGAGAGCTTTCATCTGGAATGTGCGCGACCGAACGTCTGCGGACCTCGATAACTGCACGATCTGCCCGGTAACCTTCTCGTCGGGCAGTGCTTCGGAATAAACCTGCACCTTGTGACCGACGGAAAGGCTTGCGAGATCGATCTCGTTCACGTCGAAGTCAACTATCATACGTCCTATTTTTGCAACTGTTATGAGCACGCCTCCCGGAGCCGTCAGGTCGCCAACGTCTACATTTACGGCGGTAACCACTCCAGGTATCGGTGTCGTCAATTCGACAGCGCTCTTTGCGGCGTCGAAGTTTGCCTTCGCGACTTCGTAAGCAGTTTGTGTACCATCAAGCGCTTGCTGTGAAATGGCGCCTTCCTGATACAGCGCTTTCATCCGATCAAAAGTTTTTTGGGCGTTGTTGAAACCCGCTTGTGCTTGGTAAAATTGTGAAGACGCACCGCTCTTATCGAGCTCAACAAGAACATCTCCGGCTTTCACGGCGTCACCGACGTGCACATTTATAAGTGTGATTCGTTCGGAGATCTTGGCCACGATGTTTGCCTGCTCTTCACCTTCAAGTGTGCCGGAAAATTGTTTTATAACCAACAATGTCTGTCGCTGGACAGTTGCCACTTCCACAGGCGTTGTGGAGGCTACACCTTGTTGCTTTTGTTCGCCCTGAGGTTTCCCGCAGCCGCTGAACAACATTCCGGCAAATGCCGCACAAACAAAAAATATCTTTACTGAATAAACTCTACTTGCCAAGTTCAACCTCCTATGTATCTTCACAATAGTTTTCATTTAGATCCCTGCCCGACAGCGAAATCCCAATCGGCTTTCGCGACTAAGTAATCGTAAATCGCCTGGGCATAATTTGTCTGCGCCAGTGTCATCGCAACCTGCGTGTCAAGGAGTTCAAGCTGCGTTCCGACTCCATTCTTGAATCTTGACTCAGCTATGCTTACTGCTTTCTTCGCCTGCTCAATGTTCTTCTCTTGTCCCTGAATGCGCCGCTTTGCCTCTTCCATCGTCAGCCGGGCGGACTGGACTTGAATCGTCAAACCTTCTTCAGCTTTCAGCAGAGTGTATTGCACCTTTCTTAAATCGATCTTTGCCTGCTCGACGCGCGCAGGAGTTCTCAAGCCGTCGAAAATATTCCAGGAAAAAGTCACGCCGACGTTCGCTATCTTCGCCCACAAGTAGTTGCTGAATTGGAATGTGTTGTCCTGCGTTTGCCATTGGTACGATCCGAATGCATAAACCGAAGGGAAATAGCCGGACTGTTCGACGCTGATATTCTTATCGAGCATCGATTCCTGAAAAGCCAATTGCTGTATTGACGGGTTTGTTGTCATGGCATCGTGGGCACCTTGGTCAAGTACTGATTGTGGTATTTCCGCGAACTTAAAATCGCCTTCGATCACGACATTACTGTCGAGCGGAATTGACAGGAGACTCTTCAATCCATTTACGGCAAGAATAAGATTATTCTCGACTGAGATGACGGTCGGCTCAGTGTTCGCGACCTGGACTTCTGCCCTAAGCAAATCGAACTCCGCAGCCTGACCATGGTTATAAAGTGACTGAACGTTCTCATAATTTGCCTTTACCATGTCGAGTCCCTGGCGGTTTGCATCGACCAACTTCTGCATCAGAAGGACGGTGTAGAAAGCTTTCTTTACCTGCAGGACGACATCCTGTTTTGTTGACTCGTAGCCGGCATCGGAAAAATCCTTGTATGTATTCGCTATGTCGAGTGCAACACCAACCTGTCTGCTATAGAGAGCCTGCGTCAGAGTCAAACCGCCTTGATACGAATTGTTCGAGCCAATCGCAAATGAAATGGTTGATGGAGTCGGATTAAACGGTGGCGAATTTGCCGGTAGAAAGATGACTGGCAGATTAATGTTGCGCATGTATTGTGCGGAAAGTGAGAGTTGAGGAAATGCCCCCGACCTTGCTTCCGCTATCTGCGCTTCGGCGTTTAATCGATCTTGATCGGCAATCAAAACGTCTCTGTTCTGTTCGAGCGCAATTGATATCGCCTTGTCCAGAGTAAGAACAAATTTTTCTTGAGCGCACACCGAACCCGAAATGGCAAGTGCGAACAAAAATTGCAACAACAATACTTTTATGTTTTTCATATCAACAAATTCCTGCGTACGGTTTTCAAATGGAGGCATGCCAGCACGAAAATATATTGGGCGGAGAAAGCTTGTTGAAAAGGGGCCACCTGATTCTGGACTCAGTCGAATTTCCAAATCATACGGGCACTGGCCGCCCTGAATTTTTCAAATTTGCAGTCTATCCTACGCTATGACGAAACTGGTGTTACAAAGACTGTCTATCACAAATTATCAGCGCCAGATCTGAGTTTCAAGGAAGGAGCAGAACGGGCCGGCAAAGTTGAATGTCATAAGTTCACGAAATAATTTGAAGTAATCATAACCGAATACAAGCAGCGGTTCTATGAAAAACAGTTTAATCGGTTAATCAGGAAATTTCGAACGAGGAAGAAATGAAAACTCTAGGCCTAATCGGTGGTACTGGCTGGGTTTCAACGGTCGAGTATTATCGGATCATAAACCAGCAAGTCAACAAACGGCTCGGCGGACTTAGTTCGGCAAAAATCCTTCTCTATTCTGTGAACCAACAGGAGTTCAAACCCGCAACCCAACCGGCAGAACTCAATGAGTTCGCCAAGTTCCTTACGGAGATTGCTAAACGATTGGAAACTGCCGGCGCGGAGTGCCTCCTTCTCTGCGCGAATACACCGCACATGGCCGCCGACATTTTGCAAAAGAACATCGGCATCCCGCTGATCCACATCGCCGAAGCGACAGCAAAGGTCATAATAAAGCAGGGCTTTAGAAAAGTTGGTCTTCTCGGCACAAAGATGACGATGGAACAGATTTTCTACAAAGACCGGTTGGCAAAGTTCGGAATCACCTCGATTATTCCTGATGAGACGCAGCGAGAATACATTCACAGAACGATTATGACCGAATTGGAGAAGGCAATTTTAAGAGACGAGACAAGGAAAAGATATTCTTGAAATAATCGATGGTCTTGCTCAAAAAGGTGCTGAAGGAATCATACTCGGATGCACCGAGATTCCGCTCCTAATCAAACAATCAAACTGCAAAATTCCTGTCTTCGACACGACGGAGATCCATGCCATGGCAGCAGTTGAGTTTGCACTGTCGGACGAAAAACTGAAAGATTAGAGAGCCGCTATTTTGCTGACTCGTCGGTTCCAGAAGCCTTCCTGACAATTCGGTCGAACTTCTCATCGATATGGTGGTTGAACCACGCGTCGATGATCGATCTTTTGAACCGCCATTCCTTTCCTAACTTCGCCGCGGGAATTCTTTTCTCCTGCGCCCAGGTATAAATCGTCTGCGGCTTGACTTTGAGATAAGCTGCAACCTCCTCAAGCGTCATGATTTCGTTGTCGGCCATGTTATCTCTCCACCCTGGTTGTGTCAGGAAACAACCGCGGGCGCACTGCAGGGGCTGGAGCATTTTCTTCTGGCGGATTCGACAGTTGTTGAATTGAGTAAATCACCGCAGTATAGAAATTCCCCTTGTACTTCTTGAAGAGAGAATAGCCAGCTGTCTTTTCGGCAAGGAACGGCTGAAAATTCCATGCTAATTGAATCCCGACGAATGCAAGTATCACCACCCAAAATCTAAACACCACAACGCCAGTTTTAGGATAAACATTCTTTTGTTCGCATGAATACTTCAACGCGTCAAGCACGGTTTTCATTCCGAAGATTCCGGCCACGCCAATGATGGCGATGTGCAACAGTTGCAGAAAATAGTAATTTCCGCCGGTGAGAACGAAGAGCACCACGATAGGTGCGAAAGAGACCATGATGGCGCCGGTCAGCACATAACCGGACAAAATGATGACCGTCATGTGGGATAGCTGCATCTTCGATCCAAGTATGAACTGCAAAACAAAAAATGCAGGGTAGCAAATCAGCAGTGACAGAAGAAACATGACTGGCAATTTGATCCCCGCGGTGAACGCCTGAAGGGGTCCGCTGTAAAATCCCATCACGACCCCGTACAGAAATGTCAGACCGACGAAAAGCAAGGTTAACCGCCAGATACGGTTCCAGGGCTTTGTCTCGTGAAAAATTTCGTCAAAGAATTCATCCTTGTTGTGTAGCCCAGGGAGAAGGTCTGCTAAGCCAGACTTTGCGTTTGACATGTTACGGCTCCTTTCTTGAAGGTTCTCAAAGACTTCCGCCGACAAGTTAAGCTGCTTTTGTTGCATTGTCAAGTTTCTTCTGGTTTATTCGTGGATATTACTGTTTATTCGGCTTGGAATGTTGCGAAATTATGTGTCTTGCTTGCTTTGCTCCTTGAGTTAGCAGAAGACAGATCATTAGTTGAGCGACCGGGCAGCGAGTTGCTCTGCGTTTGGCCTGAAGCCGCAGAGCGGAAGTAGTCGCTATTAGTTTGAATCCGCTTAAAAATTTCTTCGAAAATGTCAGGGATGATTAAGTTCGACAACTCCCTGGTTCGAAGTCCGCATCTCACAAAGGATGATTTATGGTACACGTTTTACTGGCAATGTTGTTTGTCTTCTTGACGACCCTCTCTGTCACTCTGGCACAAGAACAAGATGTCGAGGGCGGGCAAGATCACCCACTTCTTTCCAGACTACCGGGATTCTATTTATCAGATTACGACGCTCATGAAACAGAATGCGAATCTCACGCTATATGTGTTAGGGCGCACTGACAATGTCGGCGCGCTCGATGCGAACTTGAGACTCTCGACAGGCCGGGCAAATGCCGTGGTGAAGGCTCAAGTCAGTCGTGGGATAGATGCATCGCGGCTGAAATTTTCCGGTGTTGGTCCTTACTGTCCAGTTACATCGAACGCTACTTATGATGGCAAAGCGTAGAATCGCAGAGTGGAGTTGGTACAGCAATATTAGAGCAGAGGTTGTTGCACATAAGAAATGAAGAAGATAACTTAATTGTGTTGTTGAATGCACCTGACAAAAGGAGAATGAATCATGGAAAAGGGATCGATCAAATACACGAAAAATGTCGGCTTAGTTTTAAAAATTCGTGGAGTACTATAATGGAAAAAGTAAAAGTTGTAAATTCAGGATCTTTCGGAATTATATGGATCATAGGCTGGCTGTTCACGCTCGGATTTTTGAAGCTGACATTCTGGAATGGAGTTTTGGCGATATTGGTGTGGCCGTATTATATCGGCTCATACCTGAGCGGGTTGATAAAATAGTCGTCGGCTGGTTTCAGAAATCAGCCGGTTGACTCTGAAAGTCCATGACGCGATAGGTCGAGAGCCTTCAAAATTCGTGAGCGAAAGAGAAAACGCTGAAGATCATCCAATGATATTCGATGCAAATAAGTCGTCCAGCGGAATCTATTTCATTAGAATGAGGGCTGGAGATTATTCTTTGTCCGGAGAAGTTGTATTCTTGAAATGATCGTCTTAGCTAACGATGCCTGAGTTTTAAGAGCAGTATAGCGAGAGTCAGCACGAGCGTCACTCCATTCGCGAGGATGATCGGCAGAGCGCGAAGCTGAATGCCGTAAACAAGCCAAAGGAAAACGCCTGTGCACATCAGCAGATACATTCTCTGGCTAATGTCGCGGGTGGAGCGTGTTCTCCATATCTTCACAAACTGCGGAACGAATGCGGCAGTGGTCAGAGCTGCGGCGATGAATCCAATAACTTCAGTCAATTGTTTTTGCGTTAAGAATAAGAAAACGCGGGACCGATTTCAACCACAGATCCTGTATGCCAAACCGGGAAATTATCTAATCAATTTTCTCCGATTATTTTCGCCGCTTCCCAGCCGATGGTCGCGACTTTTCACTCGTTCGCCACTGATGTATTCCAGGAATTTTTTCGGACTTACTCCCGCCCATCTTTCAAACAGCCGCTGAAAATGGTATTTACTTAGATGTATCTCGCCTGCTATCCGATCGAGATCCAGCTGTTCCCTGAAATGCTCATTTATGTAAGCAATGCTCTTGCTATACGTTCGTAATCTGTCATCTTTTCCTCTGGGCTTTAAAATAAATTTACTCGCCAACCGGCAACAGAAAAACCCGATTCTCGCTAAGTTTGCCTAAATAGCTCTCGCAAATTTCAGATATGGATATTAGATTCAATCGTACTCGTCTAAAGTCGGTCCGCCTGTCTCGGTTTCGTCTTGTTAAAGATTTTCGGGAAGCAAAAATGATAGGATTTGATAAGAGATGATTAGAGGAATAATGCCGCCGATCGCCACGCCATTTGAACACGGTGAGGTGGCATACGACAAGCTGGTACAGAACATTGCAAGATGGAACAAAACCGGTCTGAGCGGTTATGTCGTCATGGGGTCAAACGGCGAGAGTGCATTCCTGATGAGGGAGGAAAAGCTGAAATTGGTCGAGGCCGCGAGGAGGAACATAGATTCCGGAAAACTTCTTATCGCCGGGACGGGATCGGATTCAATCAAGGAAACGGTTTCGCTTTCAAATGATGCGGCCGACCGCGGCGCCGACTACGTCCTTGTCCTGACACCATTCTTTTACAAAGAGCAGATGAAGAGTGCCGCATTCGTCAGGTATTTCACGGAGGTGGCTGACAAGACAAAAATT
Organism: uncultured Bacteroidota bacterium; assembly: GCA_963703215.1. Taxonomy (GTDB): domain Bacteria; phylum Bacteroidota; class Ignavibacteria; order Kryptoniales; family JAKASW01; genus JAKASW01. Next base: position 1,289,004 of record OY969800.1, read on the forward strand.
CCTTTGATCATTTATAATGTTCCGAAGTTTACCGGCGTAAACATAGACATCGACGCCGTTTCCAAACTCTCCAACCATGGAAATATCGTAGGCTTAAAAAACACTTCCGAGAATATTGCACACACCGCAGAGATCATCGCGAATGCCCCGAAGGATTTTTCGGTTCTTGTCGGTGCCGCATCCGTTTTGTATCCCGGACTTGCAGCTGGAGCCGCTGGCGGAATACTTGCCATTGCGAACATTGCGCCGAACGAGTGCGTGGAAATTCAGAGCCTTTTCGAGGCAGGAAAGCATGACGAGGCATCTAAATTACAGACGAAATTAATCCCTGTAAACGAAGCGGTGACTTCGGGATACGGTGTGCCAGGTTTGAAAGCCGCGATGGATATGCTCGGCTATTTCGGAGGAAAGCCGCGAAGTCCGCTTGTTCCGCTCGGGGATGAAGATCGTGAAGACTTGAAACGAATTCTGAGAACTGCGGGATTACTTGACTGATTAATCGGAGAAAGAATGAAGATAGACTCGTTTCTTCCACCTTATAGAATTCTCATGGGGCCAGGTCCATCGAACGTCCATCCGCGCGTATTAGCCGCGATGGCGCTTCCGACGATAGGGCATCTCGATCCTGCTTTCATCGATTTGATGGACGATATAAAATCGTTACTGAGGGATACGTTTCTCACGGAGAACGAGGTGACGTTCCCTGTTTCGGGGCCGGGCTCGGTTGGCATGGAAACCGCCGTCGTCAACATTGTGGAGCCGAGAAAAAAAGTTATGGTATGTGTTAATGGTGCATTCGGCGCTCGAATCAGAGAAATGGTGGAACGATATGGTGGTACACCAATTGCTGTTGATACTCCGTGGGGAGAGCCGGTGGACCCGCAGAAGCTCGAAGCCACACTTGCGAAACATGGAGATGCAAAGATTGTTGCCTTTGTTCACGCCGAGACCTCGACAGGTGTCCGTTCGGATATAAAAGAGCTTGCCCGTATTGCCCGCAAGCATAATTGTCTGACCATAGTTGACGCTGTTACATCTCTTGGTGGAATCCCGGTAAAGGTCGACGAATGGGGACTGGATGTCGTGTATTCCGGAAGTCAGAAATGTCTCTCATGTCCACCAGGGCTCTCGCCAATTACCTTTAGTGATCGAGCAATCGATGCAATAAAGAAACGAAAGACAAAAGTTCAGAGCTGGTTCATGGATGTCGGTCTGGTCCTGAACTACTGGAGCGGCGCAAAGAGAACGTACCACCATACAGCACCGATCAATGCTTTGTATGGACTGCATGAATGCCTCCGTGTGTTACACGAAGAAGGATTGGAGAATGCCTGGTCGCGCCATGAAAGAAACTCAGAATTATTTAGAGCGGGACTTGAGAAGTTGGGACTTGAAACATTCGTCCGCCTTGAGGCGAGTTTGCCGGAGCTCACGACTGTCGTTGTGCCCGATGGAGTGAACGAAGCCGGAGTAAGAAGTCATCTGCTTACAAAGCATAACATCGAAATCGGGGCTGGACTCGGACAGCTTGCAGGCAAGATTTGGAGAATCGGTTTAATGGGATATACATCCAACGAGAAAAATGTTAAACTGTGTCTTGATGGGCTTGAAGGCGCTTTGAAAAAGTGAGCCGGTGACGGAAGTAAAACATACTTCCTTCAGCCAGGATAATTAAACAAGAAAGGAGACATCGTGGCAAACGCAATATTTGAAATCCCGCTCCCGCCGAACGAACCGGTGAAAAATTATCTTCCGGGATCACCGGAAAGAGCATCGTTAAAGGCAACACTGAAAGAAATGCAAAATAAACAGATTGCAATTCCGCTTATCATCGGTGGTGAAGAAATCAAGACGGGCAAGACTGGCGAATGCGTTCTCCCTCACGACCACAAAACCGTAGTCGCCACATACCAGCAGGCAGGTGAAAAGGAAGTCAAGATGGCGATTGAAGCGGCGCTCATCGCTCGCAAGGCTTGGGCATCTTTGGATTGGGAAGAGAGACTTTCAATTTTCATGAAGGCCGCAGCGCTGTTATCCGGTCCATGGCGGGACACACTCATCGCCGCTACGATGCTTGGACAAAGTAAGAATGTTTTCCAGGCCGAGATAGATTCAGCCGCTGAATTGACGGACTTCTTCAGGTTCAATGCTTATTATGCGATGCAAATCTTCGAGCAGCAGCCTCCCCATTCACCTGTGGACGTTCGAAACAAGATGGAATACCGTCCGCTTGAGGGATTCGTGTTTGCGGTTTCACCGTTCAACTTTACTTCCATCGCTGGAAATCTCCCGACAGCTCCAGCCATGGTCGGCAATGTTGTGCTTGCCAAGCCGGCATCGAGTGCGGTTTATTCGGCATATTATATAATGAGGCTTCTTGAAGAAGCCGGCGTCCCAGAGGGAGTCATCAACTTTGTTCCCGGTTCCGGAGGAGCTGTCGGTCGACCAGCAATGACATCACCGCATCTTGCGGGAATCCATTTTACCGGCAGTACGTCAGTGTTCCAGGACATGTGGAAAACCATTGGTGAGAATATAGCTAACTACAAATCATACCCACGAATTGTTGGCGAGACCGGCGGCAAGGATTTTATTTTCGCGCACAAGAGCGCTGACATTGAAGAGCTGGGGCAGGCGTAATCCGCGGGGCGTTTGAATACCAGGGGCAGAAATGTTCGGCTGCATCGCGGTCTTACATTCCGAAATCATTGTGGCCCGATTTGAAAGATTATCTCGTCCGTGAATTGAAAACGGTAAAGATAGGCGATGTGTGCGACTTCACGAACTTCATGAATGCTGTCATAGATAAAAATGCTTTCACGACTATCACGGGTTACATAGATTACGCAAAGAAATCGAGCGAGGCCGAAGTCATATTCGGAGGCAATTACGACGACTCGAAAGGGTATTTCATCGAGCCAACCGTTATTCTCACAAAGAATCCACATTTCAAAACAATGGAAGAGGAAATTTTCGGGCCAGTCATGACAATTTATGTTTATGAAGACGATAGATATGAAGAGACATTGCAGCTCTGCGATGAGAACGTCGCCGTATGCTTTGACAGGTGCAGTCTTCGCGCATGACCGATACGCGGTGGCAACTGCGAACAAAATACTTGTCAACGCGTCCGGCAATTTCTATATAAATGATAAGCCGACGGGTGCAGTTGTCGGTCAACAACCATTCGGAGGTGCAAGGGCAAGCGGGACCAACGACAAGGCCGGAAGTCTTCTGAATATGATACGCTGGGTCTCTCCTCGCAGCACAAAGGAAAATCTTGTCCCGCCGAAAAACTACCGCTATCCATTCATGGGAGAGAAATAGGGCTGAGGATCTCCACTATGTGGAATCTCAAATAAGCCACGGAGAAAGAAGACGCCCTTTCTCCGTGGAGGCGAAGTTTTTCTTCTTGGTTGAGTCTCTTAGAAAGGAAGGTCGTCCTTCTCTTCGGACACCGAAGGTGGTGCACTCGGAGAACTTTCTTCCTTTTCGCGGCCTGCGGACGCGGTCCACCAAGCATAACCAGGTCGTTCAGCACAATTTCAGTGATGTACTTCTTGTTTCCATCCTTGCCCTCATAATCTCTGTACTGAAGGCGCCCTTCCACGTACACTTTGTTACCTTTCTTCAGGTACTCCGCCGCGATTTCAGCCAGCTTGCCCCAAACGACAACGTTGTGCCACGATATGCGTTCCTGAGGATTTCCCTCTTGATCCTTCCACTGCTCGTTGGTCGCAAGACTGAATGACGTGACAGCCGATCCACTCGGTGCGTAACGCAATTCGGGATCTTTTCCGAGATTCCCGATAAGAATTACTTTGTTTACACTACGAGGCATTTTCTACTCCTTTTCTTGTCTATCCGAAAGCTGAAAACCTCGGACAGATGTAAAACAATTAGTGGTTAATTCAAAATAACAGCGGAATCCGTTTTTATCAACGGTTTGGGATGTACCATCACCTTGTTGCAGCCCTGCGAAGGCAACCATGTTTGGCAACCAGACCTTCGCAGGGTTAACAAACGTTGGTTTGGTGTAATGCTACAGATTCATCCCAAACTGAGTTGCCACCTGCTTCATGGCTTCATAGAACGCCTTGAAGTGATCCGAGAAGACCGTTATTTTTTGCCTGTCAAATTTGCCTTCAGCGTTCTTCTTGCTTTCAGTGAACACAAGATACTTTGTTCCGTTCTTGGCATCTTTGACGTCGATAAAATAGGTTCTCTGACCCGCGGGGATTTTGATCCCCTCCGAAGCTTCTTTTCCCATCTGACTCCTCCTCGTTTTGAATTTTCAGACGCTTAACGATGGGATTGTCTTACGGTTTTGTGCCACCCTGCTGAAATTACCTACTTATTCCGACTCCGGCGACACGACTCCCAAAGTAAGCATTCACGTAATAAATCTAAGAAAGGGCTTTCTGAAAGTCAAACCTGAGGTGACTTTTCGGGAACTTGATTCGTCTATTTCAGCGTTATATATTTCGACTCGATTACTTAAACAGTCAAATGGTTTTAAGGACGAAAACAAGATGCCAGAACAATTATCAACCGAAAAACAAGCAGTCATTTTAGACGCGGCCCGCAAAAGGTTTGCGTATTATGGATTTTCAAAAGTTACGATGGATGAAATCGCTGCCGACGTTGGCTTGGGGAAAGCGTCTCTGTATTATTACTTTCCGACGAAGGAAAGCCTGTTCGAGGAGGTTGTTAAGCAAGAGAAGAATCAATTTTTCAACGACATTCAATCGATGATAGAAAAGAAAATCTCTTCGTGTGACATGCTTCGTCGTTATGCGGCGAAGAGAATCGAGCATTTCAGGAATTTAGCTAACTTGCGCGCTCTCGGATTTCAGCAAGGTGCAGATATGAGAGCATCGTCCGTTGAACTCTACAGGGAGTTCCAGCAGCAGGAAGTCAATGTTCTCCAGCAAATCCTTCAATTGGGAAAAAAGAGCGGCGATTTTGTGATTTCAAATCCCCAGCAGTCTGCCGAAGTAATCATGCAAATGCTTTACGGACCGCGAAGCTGGTATCTTCACAAACTTCAACGTAATCTCGACGACGAAACCTTCAGCCTTCTCGAACAGGCAACGAAGGAAATCGTTGAGATCATCCTTAACGGAATTAGAAAGAGAAAATAAAACGAGTCGTAAAGTGTCTGAAAAGAAGAAAGCGGAATAAACAAAGGAACCACGTAAAATGGAAACTAAAGATAAAGACGACAATTCGGTTAAGCCGCAAGCTATGAGCGGTTACCAGAATGGTGGCGGAGATGAAGATATCGACGAAGTACCACTGTTCAAACGAAAGAGAATCATCATTCCAATTCTTGCGGTGCTGACAATAGTCGCGGTCGCTGGATTCTATCTCTACATGAACATGCAGGACTATGTTTCCACTGACGACGCTTACGTCGATGCAAACGATGTTTCGATCAGCTCGAAGATGCTTGGCAGAATTACATATCTTGGCACGGACGAAGGAGATACAACGCAAGCAGGTCAAGTTCTCGTGAGACTCGATGACAGCGATTTAAGAGCTCAAGAAGCTTCCGCGAAAGCCGGGCTTGAACTTGCTCAGCAAAGTCTCCCTCTCGATCAGGTCAACATCAATCGTGCGCAGGATGATTTCAATCGCGCCGAAGTTCAGTACAAAAGCGGAATCGTGACGAAAGAGCTATATGATCACGCCCAGAAGGCTCTCGAAGTTGTTCAGGCTCAATACAATATAGATCTTTCTAAAATTTCTGCAGCCAAGGCTCAGATCGGAGTCATAGAATCACAGCTTTCGAATACGATCATAACCGCACCGATGGAAGGTGTCGTTGCAAAGAGATGGGTTCTCGCCGGGGATGTCATTCAACCTGGTCAGCCCATCTTCACGATTTACGATCTGGAAAATATCTGGGTGACGGCAAATCTTGAGGAGACAAAGCTGAGTCACATTCATTTGAAGGATCCGGTCGAAATCGATGTCGATACCTATCCAGGAGTCAAGTTTTACGGCAAAGTTTTCGAAATCGGAAACTACACGGCGTCGGAATTTTCTCTCATCCCGCCTAACAATGCTTCGGGCAATTTTACCAAAGTTACCCAGCGTGTTCCGGTGAAAATTTCAATCGAGGATGCTCCCGCGCAAGATGGATCTAAGCCCGTGCTGAAACCCGGAATGTCTGTCGAAGTTTCGGTAAAAATAAAGTGATGTCCAATGACGCTCACGCTCGGCGATTCGTCACGCGCTAATCAGACGTCTGTCCTTCATCACACCCACGAGTTTTACAAGTGGCTCGTGTTGGGAAACGTGATGATCGGGACATTCATGGCTGTGCTTGACGCGTCAATAGTCAACGTTGGTTTGCCGACGCTTATGGCTTCGTTCGGGGTGACCGTCGATAAAATAGAATGGGTTGCCACCGCATATCTCCTCGTCCTTGCGGTAATGCTGCCGACGTTCTGGATGGGTCGCCGATCATTTCGGATACAAACGGACATACCTTCTTGCACTGGTGCTTTTCACAACCGGATCATTGCTATGCGGGATAGCATGGAACGAAAATGTTCTCATAACTTTCCGTGTGATTCAAGGTGCGGGAGCTGGCTTTCTGATGCCCGTCGGCATGGCAATCGTAACTCGCGAGTTTCCTCCGGAGAAACGCGGGATAGCGCTCGGATTCTGGGGAATTGCTGCCGCAGCCTCTGTATCTTTCGGGCCGCTCATCGGCGGATATCTCATCGATAATTTTTCGTGGCATGAAATCTTCTATGTCAACGTCCCTGTCGGGGTGGTCGGGGTTTTTGCGACCATGGTCATTCAGCGCGAATACAAGACGGAGCATTCCCGCAGTTTTGACTTTCTGGGATTCGTATCTATGGCAGTTTTCTTGACTTTTCTTTTGCTCGCATTGGCCGATGGGAACGCATCATGGAACACAGGTGGTTGGACATCAACATTCATTATGACATGCTTCGTTCTATCCGGCATAGGTTTGATAATTTTCTTGCTTGTGGAATTCAATGTAGAGCATCCGCTGATCGAGTTGAAGCTCTTAGAGGATTTCAATTTCGGAATTACAAATATAATTCTGTTTATCTTTGGACTCGGGATGTTCGGAAGCACGTTCCTTATGCCTTTATATCTTCAGAATTCATTGAATTACACTCCGTTTCAAGCTGGCCTCGTATTTCTACCTGTTGGAATACTTCAAGGAATGATGGCACCGGTGGCAGGATTTCTATCGGACAGGGTCGACGCGAGAATTCCCGCGGCGATCGGAATCGTTCTTCTTGGTATAAGCCTGTATTTGAATTACTTCCTTTCTCTTTTTTCGATGCATGCACAAATCATGCTTCCTCTCTACTTGAGAGGATTTGCGATGGGAATGATGTTTACGCCGTTGAGCGTACTGGCACTGACAAATGTTCCGAAGCACAAGATGGCACAGGCATCTGGGTTGTTCAACGTTATTCGTCAGGTCGGCGGAAGTTTCGGGGTGGCTATCTTCGGAACGCTACTCACACGAAGGGTGATTTTTCATAGTGTTACTTACGGCAATGCTGTCTGCGAGTATTCTCCAGCTTTCAGGAATACAATGTATAACCTTGAACATTTCTCGCAGCATGTCGTCGGGGGGTCGATGTACCAGTGCAGCGTTCGCGGCAAGGCTTTAATTATTAGCCACGTGATGCAGCAGGCTTTTGTATCTGCCGTTAATGACGATTTCCTCGTCGCAGGTGGAATTACGATAGCCTGTCTCGTGCCGATATTTTTCCTTCGTCGAAAGAACTACTCAAGTCACAGCGAAGTGAAAACAATGACAACGGATTGAAATTTATTGATGAACCCAAAGGACCAACGCGAGACGCTTATATGATTGAGAACAAAAACATATCGGATAAAAATAAATCCTCCCTTTCGACGGGACTGGGAGTTCCCCATCATGAGCATCCATCATATAAATGGTGGGTTCTTGTAAACGTAATGATGGGAACATTCATGGTCGTCCTCGATTCCACGATCGTGGATGTATCGCTTGCGAAAATAATGGCGACATTTGGAATTGGTATCGATACTGTGAAATGGGTGGCAACTGCATACCTTCTCGTCTTCGCAGTGATTCTCCCGACTTCCGGTTGGATTGCAGACCACTTCGGATATAAGAAGACCTACACATTAGGACTTGCGCTCTTTACTTTGGGCTCGCTTCTCTGTTCCATTTCATGGAACGAGATGGCCTTAATTCTTTTCCGCGTAGTCCAGGGTGCAGGCGGAGGATTTCTTATGCCCGTAGGAATGGCAATTGTCACTCGGGAATTTCCGCCTGAAAAGCGCGGACTTGCTTTAGGATTTTGGGGAATCGCTGCCGCCGCCTCAGTGTCACTCGGTCCCACTCTCGGCGGCTACCTAATTGATAATTTTGCTTGGCACTCTATTTTCGACATCAACGTTCCGGTTGGCCTGGTTGGCATCTTCGCTACTCTTGTCATTCAACGCGAATACAAAACATCAACGACTCGTTCATTTGACATCGTGGGCTTTCTAGCAGTCTCGACTTTTCTTACCGCTCTTTTGATTGCATTGTCCGACGGAAACGCAGAGTGGAACACCGGCGGCTGGACGTCGCCGTTTATTCTCTCATGCTTTGCAATATCGCTCATCGGACTCGTCGTTTTCTTAGCTGTCGAGCTAAACATTCGTCATCCGCTCATCGATCTCTCGCTGCTGAAGAATTTTAATTTCGGGATGTCTAATCTCGTTCTCTTTATTTTCGGAATGGGAATGTTCGGGAGCACTTTTTTGCTGCCGCTTTACTTGCAGAACGGACTCGGCTATACAGCTTTTCAGGCAGGTTCGCTATTTCTTCCGGTAGGTATAATCATGGCTGTCGCAGGACCGGTTGCCGGTAGACTCTCCGACAAGACGAATCCAAAGATACTTGCATTATTTGGGATAATAGTGTTATCACTCAGCCTGTTTGTGAACCAATTCCTCTCTCTGTTCTCAGAGACTTCATCCATCATGGTATCGCTCTATTTAAGAGGAATCGGGATGGGGTTCATATTTACTCCGCTGAGCGCCCTCTCGCTCTCCGAAATACCGAGGGAGAGGATGGCGCAGGCTTCAGGACTTTTCAATGTTCTGCGTCAAATCGGCGGGAGCTTCGGAGTAGCATTAATGGGAACGCTGCTGACCATGCGCACAGATTTTCACACGACAATTTATGGTCAATCGGTGGTCCAATCATCGCCGGCTACGCAAAATGCCCTGTTGGACTTAGGCAGATTTGCACAGCAGACCGTCGGTGGAACACCTGCCCTTGCCGCGATGAGGGCACAGGCACTCGTCGGCTATAACTTAGGCTTGCAGGCTTTTGTCTCAGCGGTGGACGACGATTTCTTAGTTGCTGCTGCGATAACAATTCTTTGTGTAATCCCAATCTTGTTCCTGCGGAACAGGAAGAAGAAAGTGCAAGGCGAAAAAATTGTTGCGATGGAATGAATTAGTCAATTGCTGATAGCTCACAGCCGTTAGATTATGTACCTTGAGCCATGAACTATGGATATATTTAATGATGGTGGAAATAATGAAATCTCTTTTTAGATTAACTTTAATCATTTCTTTAGCGGTATCGACGCCGGTATTCTCTCAGGCTGGTTCGCCCGATTCACTGACTCTTGATGCGTCGATTCAAAAAGCTATTCAAACCAATCCAGATATTTTGCAAGCTGCACATTCGGTAGATGTCTTTCAATCGGGAGTGGAAGTGAGCAGAAGCAGTTATTATCCAGACGCGAGCGCTGATCTGACTTATGCACGGCTCGGTCCGAAATCTTCCGTCTCCTTCGGAGGCGCGGGCTTCCAGCTTTATCCGTTGAACGCCTGGGATGAACATCTAGGTGTTCAGGGTACGATTTATGACTTCGACAGGCGAAGTAAATCGGTTGACTTCGTGGCAACTCAGGTCACCACCGCGCAAGACCGTCTCGAGCTCGCAAAAGCTGGACTCTCTTACCGTACAATTCAGACTTTCTACGCGATATTATTTCTTGAGAAGAGCATTCAAGTGCAAAATGAAGAGATAAAGAATCTGAACGATCATCTTCTCATGACGCAGAAGAAGGTACAAGCCGGTACTGCGACCGACTTCGACGCGCTAACGACACAAGTTCGTGTTGCAGCAGCGGAAAATACTAAGATCAATCTTGAGAACAATCTTGAAAACACAAAAGTCGTTTTTCGCCGTCTTCTTGGACTCGCACCGGATTCGCCGGTCAATCTTTCGGGCGATTTCGTTGAAGAGCCCGTGGTTCTCAACATTGATTCGCTGGTTTCACAGGCATTGACCGGTCGCATCGAAATGAAGGTTGCAAATGACCAGATGAACAGCGCTCAGATGCAATATGAAGTAGCGTCGGCGACTAATAATCCAATGCTTAACGGGTCGTTGATGTGGGGATTGAAAAATGGTCTTTTCCCAAATCAAGACGCTCTTCGCGGAAATTTTGTGGCTGGCGTTGAAATCGCGATTCCGCTGTTCGATGGCTTCCGTGAGAGAAACTTGAAGGAGCAAGCGAACGCCGGCATACGCGTATCCGAAGACAACAAGAACAGCATCGCAGAGCAAATCAAGTCGGACGTCCAGAAAGGCGTTTCCGACGTGAAATCGAGTCTGGACAGACTTAGAATGACTGACATAACAGTGGAACAGGCAAAGAGCGCGGTGGAACAGGCACGAATCCGTTATCAAGCTGGCACAGTTACGAACCTGGATCTGCTTGACGCCGAGACTTCTCTTTCTCAGGCTGAGCTTATGCAAATCCAGGCGCTGTACCAGTATGTCGTGAGCGGATACGAGCTTGACCAGGCGGTCGGCGCGAAAGTATGGTAAGCTTGTGGATGCCACAAAGAAAAATATCACTTGTCATTCCGAGCCCCGCTTAGAGCGGGAAAAACTCCGCGAAGCAATCCGTCTTTTTAAGTTGCTTAAAGTAAGGGATTGCTTCGTCGCTGTGCTCCTCGCAATGACAGTTTCCTCTTTTGGGGAAGCCGCAAAGGGAGAGTCATAAATTGAAGATTCTCCAATCCTGCGGTTCCCGCTCGTGGGGCGGACTTGAAATGCAGGCACTTCTCATTACTCGCGAATTGTTGAAGCGAGGACATGAAGTCAGCCTCCTGTGCGTTCCGAGGACGACACTATTGAAAGAAGCCTACGCCGCAGGCGTTCCATCGGTCGGCCTTCTTGGCAAGGACAATCAGGCAATCAGCACGATCAAAGACCTGAGCAAGCTTCTCAAAGGTTACAGCTACGATGTGGTACACACGCACCTGTCGCATGATTTATGGTGGCTCGTACCTGCAATGAAATTTTCCGCGTCACGTGCGAAACTCTTTCTGACAAAGCATGTGGCCAGCGGAGTCAGAAAAAACGATCCGCTGCATCGACTCCTTTATGGAAGACTTCAGGGTACATTTGCGATTTCAAATTACATTAAAGGGAGCGTAATCAACACATGTCCGGTGCCTGAAAATGAAGTACATGTTGTTCCGCCCGGAATTTCGCTCGAAGAGTTTAATCCGGGTCTGTATGACAGGGGTGTGGTACGAAAAGAGCTTGGGATTCCGGACAAGTCAATATTGGCCGGGATGGTCGGACGAATGTCGCCGGGAAAAGGCCATGAAGAATTTCTAAAAGCCGCGCAGAAAATTGCGGCGGAATCCGATTTGGACGTCCGCTTTATCATCATAGGTGGAGCCAGTTACGGCGAAAGTGAATACGAACTGCACATTAAGATTCTGGTCGATGAACTCGGACTCGGTCCGTCAGTCAAATTAACGGGATTTCGCAAAGACGTTGCCCGGATAATGTCTGCACTCGACATTCTGGCTTTCCCGTCGCATGAGGAATCTTTCGGCATAACACTGACGGAAGCAATGGCAATGAAACTGCCGGTCGTAGCGAGTGGAAATGCCGGTGTTCTCGACATCGTGGTCGACGATGAAAGTGGGGTACTGGTTCCTCCGAGAAATCACGAAGCTCTCGCCGATGGAATCATGAGACTTGCGCGCAATTCATCGTTGAGAAGAAGACTCGGTGAAGCGGGAAGAAAGCGAGTCGAAAAATTGTTCAGCATTCAAGCTGTCGTCGACAAACTAGAAGATTATTATAAAGGAACGCGAGAACAAAATTGAATTTCAGGCAATTGAGCAATCGATGAGGAAGTGTCCGATTTGCGGCGAAGTTGGAAACAGACGAATCCTCTCAAGAGTGAACTTAATCTATATGTCGGACTTCGACCTCGTCGAATGCTCAAGTTGTGGAGTAATTTGTTTTGATCCTCTGCCTACCCCCGAGCAGTTGAGCACTTTTTATTCTGCATCGTATTACAACTTTGAAAAGGATCGAGAAGAAGGCAAAGGGATGGCGTTTGCACATCGGCTGCGGCGATGGAAAGAAAGCGGCGAATTTCTAGATGTCGGTTGCGCTACGGGTTTCTTCATTAACGGGATAAAAAAGCATTCCAATTGGAACGTTCATGGAACCGATTTCAGCAAGAGTGCGGTAAAGTTTGCTGATGAAAATCTCGGTTTGGATGTGAGATGTGGAGACCTCTCGGATGCAGGTTACCACGACGCATCTCTTGATTACGTTCACGTCAACAATGTCCTCGAGCATGTGTTGGATCCGGTTTCTCTTCTTGAAGAATGCAGACGCATAATTAAGCCTGAAGGCATTTTTTATCTTTCCGTTCCCAATGGATCGGTCGACTCACGTGACCTGATTGATTTCACCAAGGCAGAAGGGAAACCAGCGCGAAGCAAAAATGGACATATCTTTTTCTTCCCGGCTCGAACGCTGCGGATGCTTCTTGAAAAAAACGGCTTTGTTTTTTATAAGACAAGAACCTACAGCTTGAAGCGCGGGTTAAGAAGTACCGGATATTTGCGGCGAAAACGGGACTGGAAAGATGATTACTTTCCCAGAGAATCCCCGGAGGTCCTCGTAAGAACGGAAATCGAAGTTCCCGATGGACATTCTAAGCATTCGAATTTCTATTACAAATACCGATTCGCCCAGGATAATCTGCAAATGATTCCTGGCCTGCGTGAGGTCGGGCTTGATTTTCTGTTCATCATGAAACCAAAGACGTAAATGAATAAAGCGATCCTTGAAGCAAAAAATCTGACTCGCCGGTTCGGCGATTTCACTGCAGTTGACTCAATCTCTTTTTCTGTCGGCGGCGGCGAAGTGTTTGGAATTGTCGGACCGAACGGGGCCGGAAAAACGACAACCATAAAAATGCTGACGACACTTTTGCCTCCGACTTCCGGCAACGCGACGGTTGGCGGGTTCGATGTTGTTCACTACGCTTCCAGCGTTCGCCGGATCATCGGCTATGTTCCGCAGCTGTTGTCTGCGGACGGAACTCTTACTGGTTATGAAAATCTTCTCGTATTCGCGAAGCTTTATGACATTCCCGCAAAAGAAAGAGCTGAACGAATAAGCGACTCGCTTCATTTCATGGGACTCGCCGATTCGGCGGACAAGCTTGTTAGGAGTTACTCTGGCGGGATGATTCGTAGACTGGAAATAGCGCAGGCAGTTCTTCATAAACCCCACGTCTTGTACCTCGATGAGCCGACGGTCGGTCTGGATCCAGTTGCGCGGGAAACGGTCTGGAAATATGTCGGTGCGCTTGCCAAAGCCGGTACGACCATCATCATGACTACACATTATATGGAAGAAGCCGATTCGATGTGCGACACGGTTGCTATCATGAATCATGGGAGAATAGCAGCCTCCGGGTCTCCAAATGATTTGAAGGCGTCGATCGGAGGCAATGGCACAACGCTTGACAAGGTATTCGAGTTTTATGTGGGAAATACACTTGAAAACGGTGAAACAGGAGAAAATTTAAAAGATGTCTCAAGAACAAGGCGTAATGCACGCAGACTTGGTTGACGAGATCGTCGTTCCCAAGATCGGAGTCATCAGTTTGATCGGGAATTTCATAAACAAGACTCTGGTAATTGCCGAGCTTGAAGTAAGAAAGCTGCGGCATGATCCGACGGAGCTGCTCACTCGCGCTGCACAGCCGGCGTTGTGGATGCTCGTCTTCGGCGAAGTCTTCAGCCGCGTTAAAGCAATACCGACCGGAAACTTGAGCTACTTAGACTTCATGGCTCCAGGCATACTGGCACAGAGCGTTTTATTTGTCGCGATTTTTTATGGTATCGCAATAATCTGGGAGCGCGATCTCGGAATCATTCACAAATTCCTTGCAAGTCCGACTCCGCGAGCAGCACTCGTACTCGGGAAAGCACTTTCAGCCGGAGTACGCGCGCTTTCACAGGCGATAATCATTTATTTGCTCGCTCTTCTTCTGCATGTAAGGTTATCATGGGAGCCGCTCTCGCTTCTTGGAATCGCGTTGGCGGTAATTTTAGGTGCGGCACTTTTTTCGACATTCTCATTGATCGTCGCATGCATCGTGAAGACGCGCGAGCGTTTCATGGGAATCGGCCAGATACTTACGATGCCGTTGTTCTTCGCGAGTAACGCGATATATCCGATTTCAATCATGCCTGATTGGCTGAAGGTCGTCGCGCAGGTTAATCCGCTTACTTACGAAGTAGATGCGCTCCGCGGTATGATGCTCGTTGGTGGAACAAGCATTCATGGAATTTTTATCGACTTCGTTGCGCTGGTCGTATCGACTATTGTTCTCGTTGCAATCGGAGCGAAGCTTTATCCAACTGTGGCAAGATAACAAAGTGGCCTCGTGAAGGTCGCAATAAGTCAGCTTCAGAACTTTTGCAAGGTTAAGAAAACAGGAGAGGAAAAATGTCGGATAGAAAGAATTTCATCGAGCTAGAAGTTTCAGACGGTACAACCATGGCCGCTTTTATTGCTCGGCCTCAGGTTACCGGAAAACATCCAGGTATTATGATTTTTCAGGAAGCGTTCGGAGTGAATCCTTACATCCGCAATGTCGCGGAAAGATTTGCGAAAGAGGGATTTACGGCGATTGCTCCTGAGCTCTTCCATCGTACCGGTCCTGGTTTTGAAGGAAATTATACGGACTTTTCCGGAACACAGCCTCACGTTTCAAAGCTCACCAATGAAAATCTTGAAGCGGATATTAAAGCCGTTTATGAATGGCTGACTGGTGATCCACACACAGATTCTCAAAATATTTTTTCAATTGGCTTTTGCATGGGAGGAAGGGTCTCGTTTCTTGCCAATTCAATTCTGCCAATGAAGGCAGTAGTGTCTTTCTACGGCGGCGGAATTGCGCAAGGTTTACTGGATCGCGCAAAAAATCTTCACGGGCCGATTCTTATGTTTTGGGGTGGACTCGATAAACATATTCTTCCAGAACATACGCGCGCGGTGGAAGATGCGCTGCGGGCGGCTGGAAAAGAATTCGGGAACGTCACGTTCTCTTATGCCGACCATGGATTTTTCTGCGACCAGCGAGCAGCTTACAATGAAAAAGCGTCTAAACAAGCATGGGCGATGACGCTGGAATTTCTTAAGTATCATCTTAAATAAAAATCAAAGGTCAAAAATAAAAAGTCAAAAGTGAATCTCAAGACTCAAAACCGAATCAGACTCTTTTCCGTTTTGAATTGAGGATTTGACCTTTGAGTTTTGAATTTCTGAAAGAACAATGAGCAAATTATTATCGCCAATTAAGATTAGAAATCTAGAATTGAGAAACAGAATCGTCGTATCCCCGATGTGCCAGTATTCTGCAAAGGATGGAATACCAAACGATTGGCATCTGGTTCATCTCGGGAGCAGAGCCGTTGGAGGAGCAGGGCTCGTTATCACCGAAGCGACTTCGGTTTCGCCGGAAGGAAGAATTTCTCCGGCGGATACCGGTATTTGGTCCGATGAACACGCCAAGGCGTTCACGCGGATCGTCGACTTCATAAAATCACAAGGTGCGGCGGCAGGAATCCAACTTGCCCATGCCGGTCGAAAGGCATCAACGAAAGTCCCATGGGAAGGTGAAGGTGAAGTCGCGTTGAGCGGCGGCGGCTGGCAAATAATTGCTCCGAGTGCGACAAAATTTTCAGAGAATTATCCACTGCCTGAGGAGATGGTGCGAGCGGATATCAAGATGGTCGTGGAACAGTTCGCCGCCGCTGCCGAAAGGAGCCTTGCTGCCGGTTTCCAGGTGGCCGAAATTCATGCCGCGCACGGTTACTTGCTGCATCAGTTTCTTTCGCCGTTATCGAACCATCGCAAAGACGAGTATGGCGGGGAATTGAAAAATAGGATGAGGCTGCCGTTTGATGTCGCAAAGACTGTCAGAGAAATATGGCCGCAAGAGTTGCCGGTGTTTATCCGAATATCGGCCACCGACTGGATCGAGGGTGGCTGGGATCTGCCACAATCAATTGAATTTTCAAAGGAGCTGAAGAAAATTGGAATCGACCTTGTCGATTGTTCAAGCGGCGGAGTTGCACCGGGAGCGAAGATCCCGATAGCGCCGGGATATCAGGTCAAGTTCGCAGAAGAAATAAAGAGACAAACCGGGATCATGACTGGTGCAATCGGAATGATTACGGATGCCGTCCAGGCTGAGAACATACTTGCCGTCGATCAGGCGGATATTATCATCATGGCACGCGAGTTTTTGCGTGATCCGTATTTTCCGCTTCATGCTGCAAGAGTTTTGGGTGACGATCCGCAATATCCAAAGCAATATTTGAGGGCAAAACCGAAATGATGAAAAGGAGATACAGAAAATGAAAACAAGATTTCTTGGATATACCGGAGTCAGGGTTTCTGAACTCTGTTTCGGAGCGATGACTTTCGGAGGAAAAGGATACTGGACAGGTATAGGGCAAGTTCAGCAGAAGGAAGCCGATGAACTGGTGAGTATGGCTATCGACGGCGGTGTCAACTTTTTTGACACTGCAGATGTTTATTCCGAGGGGTTGTCTGAACAGATTCTCGGAAAGGCATTGGGAACGAGACGCAAGGATATAATCTTGGCAACGAAAGTAAGAGGAAGAACCGGTTCTGGTCCGAACGATATCGGGCTTTCCCGGAAACACATCCTCGATTCCTGCGACGCGAGTCTTGTAAGACTTGGCACTGATTATGTCGATCTATATCAGGTTCATAGCTTCGATCCAAAGACGCCGCTCGAAGAAACACTTCGTGCACTTGACACTCTAGTAAGACAAGGAAAAGTAAGGTACATCGGAGTGTCCAACTTTACCGGTTGGCAGTTGATGAAGGCACTTGCCATTTCCGAGAAACAGAATCTCGAACGATTCGTCACGCTTCAGGCATTATACTCGCTGATCGCCCGCGATTTGGAAAACGAACTGGTTCCGGTTTCGCTCGACCAAAAGTTGGGAATTCTTCCATGGAGCCCGTTGGGTGGAGGATTTCTTACCGGGAAATACAGGCGAGGCAAAGCGCGGCCGCAAGGCGCAAGAAGAACCGATCCGACAAACCAGTTTCTCCAGTACGACGAAGAAAAAGGATTTGACATCGTAGATGAACTCGAAAAGATCGCAAACAATCATGGTGCAACGATTACTCAGGCGGCACTGAACTATCTACTCAGAAAGCCCGGAGTCACCTCGGTGATAATTGGCGCGAAAACAAAAGAACAGCTCAACGATAACTTGAAGACGACAGATTGGGAAATGACTCCGGAGGAAGTCGCAAGGCTCGACGAACTGAGCAATCCGCCAAGAGTTTATCCTTATTGGATGCTTACAAGAATGTCGCAGGACAGGTGATCCGGCCATGAAGCTGAAGGACAGAGTAGCGATCGTCACTGGCGGCGGTCGGGGAATTGGAAGGGCAATCGCCGAATCTTTTGCACGCGAGGGCGCGAAGGTTGTCGTTACCGCAGCCCGAAAGAAAGACGAAATCGAAAAGGTCGCATCAAAAATTGGAGGGAGAGCCATTCTCGCGGACGTTTCGAGTAGGGACGATGTTCAAAAGCTGGTCGATTCCGTGGTTTCAGTTTTCGCAAGAATAGATATTCTTGTGAACAACGCCGCACGTGGGATGAAATTTGTAGACGAAAACTTCATGATGACGCCTAGGCCTTTCTGGGAGGCGGATCCTGATATGTGGCGGATGGTGATAAACACAAACGTAAACGGCGTTTTCCTGATGACCAGTGCAGTGATTCCTCATATGCTCAAGCAGCAATTCGGGAGGATCATAAATATTTCCATCAATCGCGAGACCATGGAGCGAAAGGGGTTCACGCCGTACGGCCCGTCGAAGGCTGCTCTCGAATCGATGAGTACGATCTGGGCCCAGGAATTGCAGGGTACGGGCATAACTCTTAATGTACTGCTTCCCGGCGGAGCGACGAACACCGGGATGATTCCTGATTCCTTTCCTGAGAGCAGAAGGAAAGAGCTGATTGATCCGGCCATAATGGGACCACCCGCGGTTTATCTCGCTTCCGACGCCGCAAGCGGCATCAGCGGACAGCGGATAACTGCCAGTGAATGGAATGAAGAGGACAAAGAGATAGACTAAAAAAGATTTTGAATTTTAGAAGTCATTGAGATAAAATCTGAACGGAGAAAATAATGGAACAACGACAACTAGGAAAATTGGGGTTAAAAGTCTCTGCACTTGGACTCGGCTGCATGGGAATGTCAGAATTCTACGGACCAAGAAACGACGAGGAGTCCATTAAGACAATACATCGCGCAATCGAACTTGGAATAAACTTTTTTGACACGGCTGATATGTATGGACCTTTTGTCAACGAGGAACTTGTCGGCAAGGCGTTGAAGCCATATCGGAACAAAGTGGTTATTGCCACGAAGTTCGGAAACGTTCGCGGGCCAAACGGGGAACGTTTGGGAATAAGCGGAAAACCTGATTATGTCCGTCAGGCGTGCGAGGCGAGCTTGAAGAGACTCGGGACCGAGACGATCGATCTCTACTACCAGCATCGGGTGGATCCGAACACGCCCATTGAGGATACTATTGGTGCAATGTCGCGGCTTGTCGAGCAAGGTAAAGTGCGTTTCCTTGGAATGTCCGAAGCGGCACCGCAAACTATTCGCAGAGCGAATAAGATTCATCAAATTACCGCACTGCAAACGGAATATTCTCTCTGGACGCGCGACGTGGAATCCGAAATTCTTCCGACTGTTCGTGAACTTGGGATCGGATTCGTACCATATAGTCCACTTGGGAGAGGTTTCTTGACCGGAGCTATAAAGAGTCAGGCCGCATTGCATGAGACAGATTTCAGAAGGAATAATCCTCGCTTTCAGGGAGAAAACATGCAGAGAAATTTGCGGCTCGTTTCGGAGATCGCAAAAATCGCAGCAAATAAAAAATGCACACTGGCACAGCTTGCACTTGCATGGGTTCTTGCGCAGGGAAAGGACATTGCACCGATCCCAGGGACGAAACGCGTGAAGTATCTCGAAGAGAATGTCGGTGCGCTCGATGTCAATCTGACTCCAGATGACCTGAAGCGTCTGAGCGAGGCAATTCCGGTTGGAGCAACTGCCGGTTTGCGTTACCCCGAAGCGGCGATGCAATCGGTAAATGGATAAAATGGACTTCAAAGTTCAAAATGCAAAAGTCTGCCGAAGGCATTCCTTCGGGAAAAATCAGAGGTCAAATCTAAAAAGTTTTGACTTTTGCGTTGTGGTTTTGAAATTTGACATTTGGGTTTTGAACTCCTTGAAATAAAGATTGACTTTGAGGTGAATATCATGGAACATCGTGAACTTGGAAAATCAGGATTGAAAGTGTCGCCGCTTGGCCTTGGCTGCATGGGTATGTCGCAGTCTTATGGATCAGGTGACGACAATGAGTCGATTGCAACACTACATCGGGCCATTGAACTCGGAATAAATCTATTCGACACGGCAGATGTTTATGGACTCGGTGCGAACGAGACACTGGTTGGAAAAGGTTTGAAAGAATACCGCCACAAGGTCGTTATCGCGACGAAATTCGGCTTCATGCGCTCGAAAGATGGAATACTCAACGGGGTGAATGGAAAGCCTGAATACGTCAAGCAAGCTTGCGAAGCGAGTCTCAGCCGGCTTGGCATCGAGACAATCGATCTCTATTATGCACACCGCATTGATCCCAACACTCCTGTGGAAGAAACCGTCGGCGCGATGTCGAGACTTGTCGAGGAAGGCAAAGTTCGCTTCATTGGTTTATCGGAAGCTTCTGTGGATTCAATTGAGCGAGCAAACGCAATTCATCCGATCGCCGCACTGCAAAGTGAATATTCTTTGTGGACTAGGGACGTGGAGAAAGAAATCCTGCCGACATGCCACAAGTTGGGAATTGGCTTTGTCCCGTTCAGTCCGCTGGGCCGTGGATTTCTGACTGGACAGATCAAGGAAGACACAAAATTTGGTGAAAAGGATTTCAGAAAAGACAATCCAAGATTTCAAGGCGACAATTTTAAGAAAAATCTGGGCCTCATAAAACGGATTGAAGATATTGCGGCAGAAAAGAAATGTAAACCGGTTCAACTCGCACTCGCTTGGGTTCTGGCACAAGGGAAAGATATTGTACCAATTCCCGGCACCAAGCGGCGGAAATATTTGGAGGAAAATGTCGCCGCACTAGAACTGCGGCTGACGAAAGAAGATTTAGCCCACATAAACGAAACCATTCCCATCGGTGTTGCTGCCGGAGAGAGATACAGTGCAGAAATGATGAAGGCGGTCGGCAAGTAACCTCCATGATCTTGCTCGGATCGAGACTTGGAAAAAGAAACGGCGGGCTATAAAGTCCGCCGTTGTGTTTTATAACCGACTGAATTTTCGATTACGCTTGAGGGCTCGGTTCAGCTGCGTGTGGTTTCTTTCGATTACGAAATACGACCACGATTATTATGAGAAGAATAACCACGAAGATCGCAGCATACAAGAACATGTGCGATGGTTTTGTAGCCGATTCCCAGGCCGCCAACTTCGTCTCCAGCTGGCTCTGCTGATCCCTGGTAATTATTCCAGCGTCAACCAATGTGGGAAGCCATTGGGAATCTATGCTCGGATTCCAGACATCGTTGAGAAAGTGATTGAGACGAGCTGTCTTTTCGTCACCCGAAGATTTTGAATCGTTAGTCTGCTCGTCAAAGTAGTTGCTCAGATTCGCCACGAATTCGTCGCCGCTGTGGAAAGGCTTGACAGGAATTTGCTTACCTGCAAACTCTCCGTTAAGGCTTAGCCATAGTGCAGAGTCTGCTTTCTTTCCCCACTCTGCAACCACCGAGTCGATCGCCGCAACTTGTTTTGCCCGATCTTTCGAGTTGACATAAGCGTCGGCGAGTTTCGGGCCAAGCCCTTTCCAGTTCGAGCTAAACTGCCGCTGCTCTTTGACCATGCCGGCAAGATCTTTTCCGCTCAACTGAGTCGATTCGAGGAACTTGATGTTTTCCTTCGCCGCTTCCATGACGTTCGAAACGACATTGTGCCTCTCCATCTTTCCGACCAGCATCTTCTTTTCTTGGTCGGGAAGTCCCTGAATATTTTTGTCGTACTGCATGAATAGGCTGTCGGTCATCGCGAAAATCGCCTCATCGCGGGCTCGTATGCTTCGACGGAGATCTCCAATGATATGATTAAGTGAATCGATGGCCTTCGTATTTTTCTCGACTGCTTTCGACATTACATCCAACGATGCCATCAGCTTGTCATTTGCGCTGGAGAGGCTGTCGACTTTTCCTGACAATGATCGAACCTGCTCCTCCAGTTGTGCAATTCGCGCGACGGATGATTCTATGATTCCGAGTTTGTCTTGATTAAGCCGAAGCTCGACGCGGACTTCCGTGATCTGGTCGTCGTACTTGTCAGGATACAGTGACTTGTTCAGCAGCACGGTATCGGCGGCAAATTCTTTTTCCAGCTCGTCGATGTTTGCGCTGACCTCCGCGCATTGTTGAACGGTCTGGACCTGTTTGATCGCATCCTTGATGGCTTTGTATTTTGTCTCATAGGATTTTACGACAGCATAATCTGACTGCTCCTGTGCCATGACGGCAGCCGATAACATTATCATGGCTCCGATAGCGCTGAGCGTGATGAGACCTAAGGCGCTTGAGAGTTGTTTCATTTCTTCCCCTCCTCGTGAACTCCGTCTTTTGACAGCATGACTGGCTTGTCTTTGCCGTTTAGCAGCTCGACAAACGGAGCTCTCTGATTAAATGCGGGCGATGAAAGCCCGTCTTTTGAAACAGGAATCGTATTCTCAAGCGAAAGACCGCCGTCGTTCTGCGAGAACACGTAAACGTTTTTGAAATGCGGTGCCGTGATAAAGTAGAACCCGCTTTCGTCCCGGATAAGCCGGATCGTGACGTTGCTCAAGTTTGTCGAGTCTTTCGTCTCCTCGTATAGCAACGGCTTTACACTGAATGAAATGCTGTACCTATCTTCATGTACCATGCCGTTGGAATTCACCTTCAACTCGCTTTCGATCGGCCATGAGAAATCGGCCGGTTTGAGCATTAACGGTGAACATCCAGCAACGAGAAACACGAGAAAAAATAAACCTAATGACTTCATGCTCGCTCCTTTCTAGTTTTGTCCGAAGATTCCTTCGGAAGAGAACATTGAATTAGAATTGAAAACCCAAATCAGTAAAATGTAGAAAAGGTGGATGTGGAATGCAAGGAAATCATGGCTGTTAAATTTTCGAGTCGGTGAGGATGCGATAAATATCTCTTCCAGTGGTTTCGGAATCATTGATTTTGTAAAAAATTCTGCGGATTTCGGATAGAATCCGGTAGATGTTAGAAACGACGAGTATGATCGACGGCGTCCATTAATTTTTTGTTAACCCGCTTTTTGTCATGTGATGGCATATCCTTCATGCTCTCGTTCTCTTCCTGATTATCGACCATCATCATTGTTTTGTAATCTTGCGCCGTCATGTCTTTCATCTTTTCCATGAATGCCACGATCGCCCAGATTTTCCGGTCGGAATGAGTCAGTCCAAATCCCGGCATGCCGGTGCTTTTGATTCCGTTCTTCACGACCCAGAACAATTTAGCCGGCTCCATTTCTTTTGCGGAATGAACAAGATCCGGTCCGTGTGGATACAACCCTTTTCCAATCTCGGAGCGTTCAATGCCGGGTGCTCCGTGACAGCCGACGCACATGTCTTCATAATGACTGAATCCTCCATTTATCGTCAAGCTGTCGGACAATGGTGGTACAGCGATTCCTTTTGCGTGATGTTCGACAGAATTGTCCCTCGTCCTGCTGAAAATCCATCTGAGCGGGCGCGGGTCCGGCGAAGTCACGGACACATTATATATGCCGGTGCTGATGAAAATAATGGCAAGCAGAATTTCCATGATGAGTGTGGCACCTATTATTCCGACTGTTCTCATTGTCTTTTCCTCCTGTAATTATCGACCCGCAATTAGATTTGTTCAATGATTTAACAACAATTAATTAACCTGAGTTTCCTTGATAATATTTTTTCTGTTAGTTAGCTTCAGTTGCAACCAAAACTTAATTAGGGAACAATGATTCGCGTTACGCGTTTCGCGCTTAATGCAGTAGTACTATTATCGTTATCGGGGGTGGCGTTTGGACAAATTTCCGATAACAACTATACCAACATCGGAAACATTGGACTTGCAGTGACGAGTTTCGGAATGATCGGCAACGAATTCAACGCCTCATTCTGGCCGGCGCAACCATCATGTGAGTATCCTTTTTCTCCAGTCCCATCGAGAATAGAACACTTGTTCAATGGGGGCTTGTGGGTCGGGGGATACAAAAACGGACAGGGACCGTTCGTAAGCACCGTTACCACGGACTACTATTCGAATCCATCTGAGTTTACTCAACCTTTGGACAGCGGGTTGACTGAGCGCAGCTCCCTTACCAACTCTCAATACTATTCTGCAAACGCGGTAAGCCACCAGGATTTCATTGCCAATTTTACGGATTCAAACACGGTGGATCCCAAGACAAACGAGGTGATTCTCGGCCATAATCCTCTGAACGTCTCAGTTCATGAAGAAACCTACGCTTGGGAATATTCAATTGCAAATTTCTTTGTCGTTCTAAGTTTTAAACTTACTAATACGGGCAGTACTCCGATTGACTCGATGTATGTCGGATTTGTAAACGATTTTGTGGTACGAAATACTAACTACAGGCTGCCCACGGAAGGTACCCCGTTCTATAGTGGTACAGGCGTCGGTTATATCGATTCACTGAGGCTGGCTTACGCGTTCGACGCGGAACATCACACAAGCGATCTACCTACGGATAACTACGTATCATTAAAGCTGCTCGGCGTCGACCCGTTGAGTTCGGTTGTGAAATCGCAGCCAGCTTTTCTCTACGCGCTGAACAACTACACCCATTTTTCGGCCTGGCAATTCAGATTGTCCACCGGAGATGCGAATCTTCTCTCACCGGGAACGGATGCGTTACGGTTTCAGAAAATGGAGACCTCGCTCCCTCCAAACTATTACGAAGATCAATACAACGTTCCCTCGAACGCAAACTACATCGGGAAGGTAGGCAACAGGTATACGCTTCTCTCGGTTGGACCATTCGAGCTGCCTCCCGATTCTTCGGTGACAGTAGCATTCTCGATAGTGTGTGCCCCAAAGTTCGACACAGGCATAGAAACCGACTATCAAAACAACGTACCAGCATGCAGGTCGATATTGTACGGCAACGCAACATGGGCGCAGCAGACTTACAACGGCAATGATATTAACGGCGACGGCATTCTCGAACCGAACGAGAACATCTACGCCGATGGATTGATCCATCGATACATTTTCCCGAACATTTTGTCCCCTCCTCATCTGCGTGTCGTCCCTGGCAACGGGCAGGCTACTATGTATTGGGATGACACTCCTGAAAATGTCGTTGACCCGCTTTTAGATCGTAAGAATTTTGAAGGGTATCGGTTATACAGGTCTATACCCGGCTATGATTTCCAACAACTTCAGAACCCTTACGAGCAAATTGCCGAATTTGATTTGGTGGACTCGATAGGCTTGGATGCTGGGATGCCCGCTAAACTAAATCCCCCAAAGGTCTTCCCAGGTGACGCCAACCAATATGTTTATAAATACACTGTTCCATTTCTGCTGAACGGCTGGCAGTATTCGTTTGGAGTCGAAGCTTTTGATAAAGGCGATCCCGCATCGGGAACGCCAAGCCAGACTTCAATTCGTACCACAGAAAATGTTTTTCCAGGCCCCACTGCAGCGACCGGTGATTCATTAAGCATCGGAGTATTTCCGAACCCCTATTATACCAGAGCCATTTGGGATGGAGTAGGTGAACGGGAGAGAAAGATTTATTTTTATAATCTGCCGGCGAAATGCGAGATAAGAATTTATACAATCGCAGGCGACATCGTGGCTACGCTTGAACACGACGCTGCAACATACAATGGCTCAGGCATACAATGGTTTCAACACTATGACCCTAATAATACTCAGGTGATGCCCGGCGGCTTACACGCATGGGACTTGATAACGTCTGCCGACCAGGCAATCGCAACGGGAC
Source organism: uncultured Bacteroidota bacterium (assembly GCA_963703215.1). Lineage (GTDB taxonomy): Bacteria > Bacteroidota > Ignavibacteria > Kryptoniales > JAKASW01 > JAKASW01. The sequence continues at coordinate 1,314,534 of OY969800.1, forward strand.
TTTATTTGTTCACGGTGAAGGACCTGGCCACTGGCAATATCAAACGCGGGAAATTTTTGGTGATAAAGTAGCAATTAGCTCATGGCTCATAGCTGATAGATGTTCTTTTATAAATATGAAAGTCTAAAATAAATAAACGATTAGGCAAGATGCCACAAGTGCCTTGCGAACTAAACATGGAGGATTGAGATGAAGAAAGCTTTATTGCTTATTCTGTTAATGACCGGATACACGTTTGCACAATCGACGTATCCGGTAGTTCCCCTCGACAGCGTGAATTACATTCCGCTCGACTCGCTCAAGGTTGCAGATTCATTGCTCGCAAACGGCGGGACGCTGAGGGCCAGTTTAACCAACGGTCGTTACCTGGGTGACACCATAACGGTAACGGGAATTCTGACTACCGACACACGAGTGATTCGAAACGTGGGAGCTCATTTTTCGTTTTACATTCAAAACCCCGACAGTACTGCCTGGGGTGGAATGGATATTTACACCCTGGACACATCAGCAGCAATCCTGAATGCAGGTTTCGGGTCCATCGACAGCGGCTATGTGATACAAGTGACTGGAGTTCTGACAAAGTATGGGACTGATATTTGGGGGAACTTCGAGCTAGAGCCGATTGGCAGCGCGTCGGTGCCTCCGATTCCGATTAACGTTCTTGATGCCGGAGGAAACAGGCCAGCCCCAGCAGAAGTGAAACTGAGCGATCTTGTTAGTGGCGATTTGACCTCAGGCGGGAAAGTTTTTTTTGATACAGGAACAAAATATAAAAACGCTTATGTAATTCTTCGAAATCTAACCGTGAAAAGCAGGTCGCAGAGCAGTAGCAGCGGCATGTGGACTGTAACCGTGCAGGATTCTTTGGGAAACACCATAGACCTGTACGATCCATCGCAGTATTTTACAGGGAGATCATTCGGCGTGACCCCGAAATGGGTTCCGCCTGCACAAGGATCGAGACTCAAGTACATCAAGGGATTGTTGGGTGCTTATTCTTCGTACGGTTATGAAATCATTCCACTCTACCCGGGTGACGTAGCCGTCGATACTTATACCCCAAGCATTACGGCTACGGGATTTCCATCGAGGCGGTCGGTAGCTTTTCCCACACCTAGCGAATCCGTCGGCGTTGAAGCCATTGCTAAAGATCTTGCTCCGAGCGCCAGCTCCATGGCCGTGGATTCTGCCGCGGTATTTTATTCCGTGGGCCACGGTGCTTACACTGAGATTGACATGACAGCGAAGGATGCTTCCGACACATCTTTCACCGCAACTCTTCCTCCTCAGGCAGACGGTTCCATTGTCACCTATTTCTATAAGGCATGGCAGCACGATTCGGTGGGCTATGTCTCGGTATCCATGACACCTGATACGTCAACCGCACCGCTGTTTTATTACGTCAGAGCAAACGGCTACACAATTAAAGATTTGCAATACACTCCTTTCAAGGATGGCAACAGCGGCGTAGCGGATTTGTCGGTTACTGTGAAGGGAATTGTCCAGGCCGATACCACTGATTATCCTGCAGAGATCGACCACGAGAATTCGAGCACGAAAACTCCGTACGCGTACATGCAGGATGCCGCTGCGCCATGGCATGGAATTATGCTGTACGGACCCACTGCCGATGAGCTCCGCAGGGGAGATAGCGTTTCCGTCACTGGTGTAGTCTCGATGTACAGCGGTATGACCGAAATAACCGTGGATACTTTTACCGTGATCAATTCCGGCAACCAATTGCATGCACCTGTGAAACTGAAAACGGAAATAATTGGTCAACGAGCGATGGCCGACACACTCGCGCGCATGTGGCAGGGCGTCCTCGCGGAATATGACAGCGTTTACATTACAAACAATAATCCCGATTCTTCCGCTTCTTACAGCATAACTCTCCCAAACGGCAGCTTCAGGGAATATTTTGTCAACGATGGATCGGGCAACACCCGCGTGGATGATGACGGCAGCAATACTTACAGCGTGGATCCAAATGATACCTTGTACGGATTCCATATTATGCCCCGAGGCGCGTTCATCAAGGGACTGATAGGTGTAATTAAGTATAAGAACAGTGAGTATAAGATTGAACCCAGAACTAATAGTGATTTTATCGGAGAAGTTGATGCGGTGCGGCAGCTTAAATCACCCACGCCATCCAGTTTCTCTTTGCTGCAGAATTATCCGAATCCGTTCAATCCGACGACGACAATTCGGTACTCTCTTCCCAGGGAGAGTATGGTAACACTGAGAATATATAATGTCCTGGGACAGGAAGTCACAACAATCGTGAATCAGCATCAGGTTGCAGGCAACTATACTGCCACATTCGACGCTGCACGATTTGCCAGCGGCGTTTATTTCTACCGGTTGAGCGCAGGTAGCTTCAACCAGGTAAAGAAGATGCTCCTGCTAAAGTAGATGATTGAATCAATCTCCGCCCCCTGTGTATTTATAAGAGGGGGCGGTGGTTATGAATTGTCTATGGATATGCAAAAATGACAAAGAAGAAATTAAGTTTCGCAATTTCTAGAATCATACCGGTTCTGCTGCTGATCGCTACGATCATGGGCTGCACAAAACACTTTTCTTCAACCGCAGTCGGTCACGTCCCACCCGAAACCTTTGTGTCTGCATTTCCATTCCGCGACTCGACTCAAACGGTAAACTTCAATCCGCAATCAAGCCGACTTGAAATTCAATGGTGGGCTGACGATGCGGATGGTTTGGTCATTGGCTATCTCATTACATTCAACAAGAAGACATGGACATTCACTACGAAGGACGACAGCATCTTTTTCCTTCCCTTGTTCAGTAAAGATACTAACTACGTCTTTGCAGTGGCCGCAATTGATAATTCATTCAAAGGAAAGTTGAACGAAGGAGACACAGTTTCCTTCACGGACAAAAACGGGAATGGTATGTGGGATAAAGGAGAAGTGTTTCCATTGCTTGGGAACTCCGTTGATCCCGATCCACCTTCTGTGAGATTTCCAATTGCAAATACTCCACCGACAGTTCAGTTCGTTATGAACGAACCTGAATTTGTCACACGAGTCGATATCCCCGACACGACCTTCACAATTGTTTCTTTCGGTTGGCAAGGTACCGATGTCGACGGTGACAACACGATCATTAATTATTACATAGCGCTTAACGACACTTCCGCACGGAGTTGGGTACAGCTTCCACCGCAAGCGGACTTTGTCACCCTGGAAGCAAGATTGTCCGAAGCGACCAGCGACACATCTACAGTTCACTGCGACGTTTATCCGAACACTTACCCAGCATTGTCGCAATCACCGATATCCACAACGCTGCCAAACATGAAACTGAACGGCGACAATATTTTCTATGTCAAAGTTGAGGATGTTGCTGGTGCATTTAGCCCTGCCAAGCGGATGCCGGACACAACTCACACGTGGTTTGTGAAGAAACCCAAAGGGAGCCTTTTGATAATAAACGACTACGGGGTACAGGACCAATCTACGAAATTCTATTCCAGCATCTTCGACACGATTGCCAATGGCGCTCTTAGCGAGTTCGATTTGTGGGACATTAAGACGGGGTCTTATTATCCGAGGAAAGGGAATTTGGTGCAGCCATATGTAACCCCAACGTTTCAGGAGACGCTTAAGCTTTATAAGTACATTTTCTGGTACTCAGCCGACGAACAGGACTTCGATATTGCTCAGACTGCCGTCAGGAATTTCAGGAAGAACGGGGGAAAATTCTTCATGACTTTTTCTGTTCCATCTTCTTACTCCTCAGGGTTGGATATAAATCAGGAGCTCAGCGATTTTACGGGTGCGATAGACAGTCTGACAAGCATAATTCTCACAGACACATTGTCATCCAGCCCGATTACATCGACCGGATTTGTGAAATCGGGAACGATGGTACAGCCTGCGGCGCCTTATGATTCAACGATTTATCCCAATCTGGTTCGTGACAGCTACCAGTCAAATTTGACAGACGGAGGGAAAGTTGTCGCGAACTTGCGCGGAATTTATCCGACTTTCGGGGCACAAGTAATTTACAAGTTGCAGCCGTATGGCGTCGACAACCGGGAGCCGATCATCGGCGTCATGAGCAACGATGGCAATGGCACCGCATTCGTGGTCGGCGTGCCTATCTATAGGTTCAATGGTAATTCGATCGGATCGCCAAACACCATGGCTTATCAATTGATATATAGAGTTTTCAAAGACTTCGGAGCATTTTAGAAAAATAATCATGGTAAGGATTGCAGTGAGCGTCAGAAGGTCAAGGAATATTTTTGTAATCATCGCAGCTGCACTATTTCTCCTCTCATCTTCTCATTTGTTTGCACAGCAGCGCGGAAGTATCCAAGGCAAAGTTACAGACAAAGCGACCAGCGAAGGTTTGGCGGGTGTAAATGTGCTTATCAAGGGAACGTATTACGGTGCGACTACTGACATTGATGGTAAATTCTCGATAAGGAATGTCTCTTCAGGAGCGTACACAATTTCGTTCAGTTTGATCGGGTATAAGGAAGTTGAACAAACGGGAGTTGTCGTAAAAGACGGCGAGGCGACAACCTTGAACGCGAGTCTCGAAGAAACAGCCCTGTCGCTGGGGCAGGAAGTTGTGATCGTCGGAAAAAAACCCATGATGGATATTGCGGAAACTCAGAGCACAAATACAATCTCTTCTGATGAGATAAAAATCTCTGCCGTCCAGGACGTGAAAGAGGTGGTGGCACAGCAGGTTGGCGTTGTCGCCTCCGATAACGAGATTCACATTCGGGGAAGTAGATCCTACGAAAATGCTTATCTGCTCGATGGAATTTCGATCCAGGACCCTCTTGCAGGGACGGGATTTGGCCTAGAGCTTAGCTCTAATTCTCTCGATCAAATGGAGATCATCACGGGCGGCTTTAATGCTGAATATGGACAAGCAACGAGCGGAATTGTAAATGTGACAACGAAAGCTGGCACGAACAAGTATGATCTATTCATCCAGTATAAAACCGATAATTGGGGTCTCAACAAGAATTCTCCGTCTGATTTCAACTCCCATGATTATGAGGCAAACCTGAGCGGCCCTGAACCTATAACAAAGTATCTCCTCCCCGCTCTGGGTTTACAGATTCCGGGAGACATTACCTTCTTTGGAAGCTTCGCGGCTTCATTCACAGACGGCCAAATCCTTTGGGCGCAGCGATACCAAAACGGACAGGTTGTCACATATAAAATTGATCCCCCTGATCGCCTGAACTCTTCAATTTTTTTCGGGACGAGATTTGCTCCTGAACTCTCTAATAATTGGTACGGACTTGGAAAAATCACCTACAAGCCTACCGAGACATTCAAGATCACATATTCTTATAATGCCAATGTAAGTATAAACGAAAACACGCAGGAGCTCCAAACCACGCTGGAATATGTTGATCCTACCCCAGGATATCAATATGATTTTCAAAATATTCTCGGCAATGCTGATGTTTACACACATGTCAGTCTTGCACAATCCTTGGACATAACTCAATCGCTGAGCTCCAAAGCCTATTACGATTTGAAATTTGCCCATTTCTTTACACACCTTCGCGCCGATGCCAACGGACTTTACTGGACTCAATACCAGCAGCCAGTGGATGTAGTCACATTACCCCCTACATACTACAACACGAATAGCGATACAATAGGGATAATTCCTGGTGACGGATTTTATGATTATGGAGATGCCGCAACATGGCACGATCACTACTTTGTCAACAACGAGATAAAGTTTGACCTGACCGATTTCTTCACGGAACAAAATCAATTCAAGGCCGGCTTCGATATGAATTTTCAGGAAATGCAGATGGTCGATATTTACGAGCCATGGGTTGGTGCTATGGGGCTGGATAACAACGTCTATCATGTTTATCCTGCGACAGGTTCCGCGTACGGGCAAGAGACGATCACCACCAACGGGATGATATTGAATTTTGGGCTCCGTTTCGACTACTGGTTTCCTGGAAAATATGTTGATGACGCCATTAGTAATCCACAGGTTATCACCATCCCGCAAGCTATCCGAGACCAGTATTATCAAGACACATATAACTTTTTCGGCAGTCGATGGAAGGGGCGAATAAGCCCGCGTCTTGGGATCTCGCATCCGGTTTCCGATAATCAGACTTTATTCCTCAACTATGGACATTTTTCAAAATGGCCGCGCCCCCAATTTGTTTACGCAAAACTCGAACCAAGCACCGCAATGTCAACATATCAAGCTTTCGGAAATCCTAACTTGAATCCGGAAACCACGGTCAGCTACGAGCTTGGGCTTCGTAACCAGTTTACGAACAACAACGTCCTAACAGTTACCGCATATTACAAAGATATTTTCGATTACATTCAGACGGAACAGGCCCAAATTAATTCTGCAGCGCTGATCGGACAAAGCTTCATAACTTACGTCAATTCTGACTACGCTCGCTCGCGAGGGATCGAAGTTGAATATAAGAAAAGAATCGGCAACTGGTTTAATGGCACAATCGGCGGTTCATATTCTGTTACGACAGGATTGTCGAGTTCCGAAGATGATGGAATTCTTGCCGCCGAGGGAGTCCTCCAGCAAATGTTGAGCGAAAGTTACATGTCATGGGACCGTCCGCTTCAACTCTCCGCCAATCTTACGTTTTACAATCAAAAAGAAAACGGTATCTTCGGCTTCGGCAAAGGAGTGCTCGATGATTTTGACACATACTTAAGGTTCTTTTTCGAGAGCGGAAAGAGATATACGCCATACTATTTCACAAACACATATGCGGCAGATGGAGAGCCCCTTTATTCAGAAGACATACAGCATCCTTACAGCAAAATTGGGGCAAACTGGTTTTACATCGATTTCAATTTCGATAAGAATATCTCGATCGGCGGAATGGACATGACGTTTTTGGTGGAAGTCGAGAACCTCCTTAACAATCTCAACTCAGACATAATTAATCCGGTTACCGGGCGTGCTTACCAGCTCGGAGATCCGCTGCCTCCATCATGGAACGATCCACGCTATCCGGAGCTGACCGCACCAATATCTCCCTATCCGCTCGACCAATCGAAATATCTACCGCCGAGAAATATCAAGGTTGGAGTTTCGGTAAAGCTGTGATGAAAAGGCTGAATGTAAAGTTTGTGAAGCAAAAACAAGACGGCAAAAGCAGGAAGACAGAAGCCAGAAGAAAGATTATCTTACTTCTTGCCTCTTGCCTCGTTCTTCTAATTGATGGTATTTCTGCGGACGCGCAGCTCCTACCAGTCCTCGGTTCGCAACGCGTTGGAATAACGGCCGCAGATTTTCTAACGATCGGAGTGGGAGCGAGAGCCAACGCCATGGCTGAGAGCTTTGCGGCCGTCGATAACGATGCCTATGCACTGTTTTATAATCCAGCGGGAATAACACAATTCGACAAAACAGAAATCGCAATTTCCCATTCGACGTGGTTTGTCGGTCTCCAGCATGATTTCATCGGCGGAGTTTATCATCTCGACGGCCAAAACAGTATCGGACTATCCATCATCTCCCTGCAATCGGACGACATGCCGGTCACCACTGAATTTCAGCCTTATGGTACAGGAGCATACTTCAAATATGGCGACCTTGCCTTTGCCGCAACCTACGCACGCAAGATGACGGAAGAGTTCAGTTTCGGAGTAAGCGTGAAATTCATAGACGAGACGCTCGCGCAATTGAGCATGCGGGGTGTGCTCATCGACCTTGGAACTTATTACTGGACTGGACTCGGTACCACGAGATTTGCAGTTTCAGTAAGTAACTTTGGGGGTCAGCTTACTCCATCGGGCTCAGTTAATCTTGTCGATGGAACTACGGTTTCCGATTTTCAGAGCTTCTCTCCACCCACGATTTTCAGGATTGGATTTGCGCTCGACCCTTACCAGGACGAGCTCAACAAAATAACGACCTCGGCACAATTAAATCATCCTGCAGACAATTCAGAAAATATTTCTCTCGGCGCTGAGTATTCGTATCAATCCACTTTTTTTATTAGAGCCGGATACAAAATCAACGTCGACGAACAGAGTTATTCCGTGGGTGCCGGTGTTAGAGTCGACGCAAGATTCGCTTTGGTCTTTTTTGATTACGCTTTTACCCCATATCAGCGCCTTGGCAACGTCCACAGATTTTCTTTAAATTTGAGATTTTGAAATGAGAATAGAAGAAATGTCGGATTTCGGATTTCGAATATCGATTTGCAAATCAGCAATCAGCAATCCGAAATTGGAGTTTTTGAAAGTTGCGTTATTCATAATTACAGCAGGGCTTCTCTTTTCAAGCTGCAACGAAAAGTCAAACGTTGTCGACATTTCAACACTTCCGAAAGCGACTTCACAAGTTGTTATGGACACAAATTATGTCCAGATACAGCCGGCATGGGTAGGATTCAATAATCCAAAAGATATGAAAATCGGATTCGACGATATTTTATACGTGACAGAACCGGACAACAATCAGATCGTGATGGTCAACCTTGCGGGAGCAGTAGTAGGACATTCTCAATATGTCAAGCGCCCGATTGCTGTTGCAGAAGATAGAAGATTCAATTTGATAATCGCGTGTGAGTATGATACGACGGTCAACGGCAGTACGATTACACTCGCGGCAATTGCAAAAATACGGCTTTTCAATTATAATCACGACATATCGGCAGCCCCGGTCGAGATCGTGTACCACGAAAGCCCACAGCAAAAGATCACCCGTGATCCAGTCACAGGCGGTTTGATTTCCGGCAGGGAATATACCGGAGTCGCAGTTCTACCGATTGCGCCAGTGCCGGGAGACAACAACAGCTATTATGTAACCCGGTCTGGAAACAACAACACGAGTTCGGTTGATCCAGATAACATGGTCTTACATTTCGATGAAAACGATCAGGAGTATTCAAGCGAATTCAATAATCTCGTCCCGAGTCTTGTCCCGACTGGAACTGGGTTTGTGGCGATAAACCAGATAAGTAATATCGCGACTTTCAACACGAAGCAATACAGTTCTGATTTCATTTTGACACAGATTGATCCGACGAATGCCTTCAAAGTCAAATGGATAACCTACACACCCGCCACCGAACTGTCCGCTCCGAGCTGGGACTCGAAGTTCGTTCTCGATCCGACAAAATATTCTTCGGGAAAATTGCCGGACATACTTTCAGGGATCTTCGTTTCGCCGCAAGCAGTTATGGTTGACGACCGAAGCAATATTTATGTGATCGACGGCTCTCTCGACAGCCTGATGAAATTCGATCTTACGGGCAAGCTGCTCCATGAATCGTTCGGTCCGTCGAAATTAGGAAGTGCGGCTTTCCTTCATCCGTCCGGAGTAACGTACTTCAACAAGATTGTTTACATCAGCGACACTGGTCATAACCGGATAGTGAGGTACGAGCTTTCGACTGATTTGAATTAGTCGGAATCTGAGATCTTGCAAACCGGGAAACCACAACCTCCCAAAAATATCTAATCAGCTTTCTGCAGCTCGATTATTTTATTGTATATCTTATGTGTGGTGGCCGTGTCTCGGGAATTTAAGATGACAAAAGTGTTGTCGTATTTGATTTCGATGAACGGCGGGGTGCTGGCGTTGACATACATCTTTCCATTTCCGAGTCCTTCAAGCTTGAAATTTCCCTTTAAGACACTCCCAAAATCGAATCCTGTCCGTTTTGATTGGATCGATGGAAGCTTATCGATTATCAGAACGTCGGAGACGTCCCTCATGCCGACGGTAGTTCCGCAGAGACCCCTAATCTCGATCTGGTCCTTCCCTACGTCGACGTTCTGTTCGATACTGCCATAGATCAGCATGCCTCCCACTGTCACCAGAAAAACCACGACGATTCCAAGAACGACTCGCCCCTGTCCCCTCTTCTTCCCATAGGGCAGAACACTCCGATTATATTTCTGTGCGCGAATCAGCATGAAGGCGACCGCGAAAAAAAGAGAAGAGATAGAAGTGACCAAGCCATAAAAGATATGATAATGGTCAAAAACTCCGGCAACGAGAAGAATGGCAGCTATGACAAAGCAAGAGTTCGCGGCGAAATTCCTTAAACCTGTAATGTCAACGTTCCCTTTCTCTATCTCCTGCATCGCGTTGTATCCAGAGACCAACCAGAAGTATTTCCCGGATTTCAGAAGAATGCCGCTAATGATAAAAAGGAGAACGATGAGCATCATCAAGATATTTACGTAAGAATTCATCTAGGAATCCTCCCTGACTTAGTATAACAAATTTTTCTGCAGCCGCAGGCGTATAATATACGAACTTTCCCTCTACTTTTGGCAGAGAAAACCGATAACCCGCGGGAATCATTCTTAACAACAGGGGAATAAAAAGAGTTTCCTCAAATGGGCTGAGGCGCGATCTTTAAAGCTTCTTGTTCTCTGTTTCTTCCTTTTTTATATTATCGAACCAGTTTTGCTGATGACAAATACCAATCCGCATCTCTCAGGACATAATTGTTGGAACAAAACGCCATTTATATTCGCCGTCTTGGTTTCGGTTATTGTTCTCGGCTGTGCTGGTTCCACTCCACGGTTTTCTTCTGGAAATAACGGAAGCTCCAGTAGGGCGCCGCGTTTTACGTACGATCAAACGCCTGAAGAACTTGTGGCCGAGAAATCTGAAGCAAAAGCTGAGGATGATCACCATGTCAGTACCGAGAAGATGAAGACAGAAGTTGACCGGATTGAAAGATCGCCTGCTGCGAAGACGACCCGTGATAAGATGATGGAAGTAATAATGTCATTTATGGGAACGCCTTATAAGATTGGCGGGACAGATCACTCGGGAATTGACTGCTCCGGTTTTTCGATGGTCGTATTCGACGCGGCATTCAATGTGGAGCTCCCGCATTCAGCGATCAAACAATCTTCGATGGGAAATAAAGCTTCTCGAGATGATTTGCAAATTGGAGACCTGGTTTTCTTTAGAACGGTCCAGAACAGGATAAGTCACGTAGGAATTTATCTTGGTGACGATCTCTTTGCCCACGCAAGCGTGACTCAGGGCGTCACCATTTCATCGCTTGAAAGCACGTACTACGAGCGCCGCTATGCAGGTGCAAAAAAAATTCTTCTTCCCGTCTCTGATCATGCACATTGAGATTACTTTTATGGGTTGTTCTACCTTCTTTTTCCAATCATGTGCATTGAGGCTCCGTCTGCGAGTTATTCTGCTTCCTTTTTCCAATCGTGTACAGTGAGGTTCCTTATATGGCATTCAATAACCTAGATGAATTCATTCGATTCTTAAGAAAGAAAAGCGAGCTGATGGTGATCGACACCGAGGTCGATCCAGCTCTGGAAATAACTGAAATTGTAGATCGCGTTGTCAAGTCAGGTGGGCCTGCACTCCTGTTTACAAATGTCAAAGGAAGCAGGATCCCGCTTGCAATAAACTTGTTCGGCACCAAGCAGCGAATGGCTTGGTCGCTTGGTGTCGAGGATATCGACAGGGTTGGTGAAAGACTTTCTGAGATGCTGAAAATCAAGGTGCCTGAATCCATTCTCGGAAAAATCGCGATGATGCCGAAGCTAATGGACCTCGGAAAATTTCCGCCAAAGATTGTTAAGAAGGCGCCGTGCCATGATGTAATCGTCGCAGAGAAAGACGTAGATCTTTACGAGCTTCCGATCACGAAATCATGGCCTCAGGACGGAGGCTTCTACATTTTGTTCGGACAGGTTGTTACGAAAGATCCGGAAACCGGGGTTCGGAACATGGGACTTTACCGTTTGCAGGTACTCGATAAGAATACTACGGCGATGCACTGGCAGCGCCACAAAGGCGGGGCGGCTCATTTCAGGAAAGCAAAAGAGAAAGGTATGAAACGTCTTGAAGTTGCTGTCGTCATCGGCTCGGATCCAGCCACGATGTACAGCACAAGCGCGCCGCTGCCAGAGAGCATCGAAGAATATTTATTCTCGGGGTTTTTGAGAAAAGCACCGGTCGAGCTCGTGAAGTGCAAGACTGTAGATCTTGAGGTTCCCGCCGAATCAGAAATTGTGCTCGAAGGATACGTCGATACCGAAGAGGAGCTTCGTGTTGAGGGCCCGTTTGGCGATCATACCGGTTTCTATTCGCTTGCGGATTACTATCCGGCATTTCATGTCACAGCAGTCACGACCCGGAAAAAACCGGTTTTCGTTTCGACGGTAGTCGGTCAGCCGATAATGGAAGACGACTGGATGGGATATGCCACGGAACGAATTTTCCTTCCGCTCGCAAAACTCGTCATCCCTGAAATTGTCGATTACCACATGCCGTTCGAGGGAATTTTCCATAACCTTGTTTTCGTCTCTATCGACAAACAGTATCCGGGTCACGCGTTCAAGGTCATGAACGGGCTCTGGGGAATGGGACAAATGATGTTTGCAAAAGTGATCGTGGTAGTTGATAAGGATGTGAACGTGCAAAATACGTCCGAAGCATGGTGGTACGCACTGAACAATATTGATCCGGAGCGTGATGTGATATTTACAAAGGGGCCGGCCGATGTCCTCGACCATTCCGCTCAACATTTTAGCTTCGGGTCAAAAATGGGGATAGACGGTACGCGGAAATGGCGGGATGAAGGATTCACACGACCTTGGCCCGATAAAATTGTAATGTCGAATGAAATAAAAAAATTAGTGGACTCAAAGTGGAAATCTTACGGCTTTTAAGTTTTAAAATTCAAAGTTCGAAAGTTATAGTTATCTCTGCATTAATGTTAGCATTTTCCTTGGTCTCCTGTTCAAAAAAGCCTGTCGAGCTATACATCGACGGAATGAAGTCGTTCACCACAGGCAGTTATGAAAAGGCGCAGGAGGATTTTTCCGATGGAATAAAAAAAGGTGGAAGCGATAGTCTTTATGCGGGATTCATTGCAGCGAATTTAGTCACGGGAAAATATGCGCCGGTCAATTCGGCTTACGACGACTTTACTGACGGAATTCACAAAGTGCTCCTGAGAATGTACGGGGAAAGATTCATGAAAACGGTGAACGTAACCAGCCAGCTCATTCCATATAAACCGGAAGGCGGAAATAAGCTGCCTCAAGATTTTCCGCAGACGATTGAAATTCAGGCAATCGCCGACCGTGAAGGATTCACTGCTGTTAAAGACCAAATAGACAAGCTGGTTAAATAGGGATGCACGTTTCCATTCGGCCTCCAGGTTTTCCGGGCCGGTATTTTGTTGAACTGGCGGCATTTGTTTTCAGCGAACCTGATCAGCTATGAAAATACATTATCGTTCAATCATTCTATTCGTTTTGTTTTCTATTTTTCCCATCTCATTCTCAAGTTCCAGCAGCCTCATCCCGAAAAGGTTTCTACAGACCATCCATTCCGCTGAAAGCCTTGGCTCACTTTTTATTCGTAATGTCTATCAGGATGCAGACTCCGCCGGTGCTGGGATCGATTTTTCCGTGAAATCGATCAGCTTTTACAGAGAGAGGAACCTAAACACCGGTGCGGCGACGTATTATACCAGAGTTGTGGTCGCCTGCAATTGTGAGACAACGGAGCCGGTGGACCTGCGGCTCGCGCTCGATGATGGTACGGTAATCGACACATGTTGGGCTGACAGTGCTTCAACCGCCGTAAGAGACTCATTCCCGAAGTCTTTTTGTAAACAGGAATTCGAATTCGAAACCGCTTCGGCGCCAGAGTACGCCCAGCTTGATCCATGGCACAAGATTGCAAACGATCGTAACTACTCAAACAACAGTCTCATGGTTGATGGATCTCTACTGCCGGTGATAAAGTGGGTTGGCAGATTATTCACTTTTTTTCAGAACATTCTGTTGAGCTGCGGAGCGATCGCTTGACCGTCGGTATGCTTGCTGCATTGACCTCTGGAATCAAGAGGTCGATTAAGAATTGGCGTCTCTGGGTCGGAGTCTACGTTGTCAACTTCATATTTGCCGCGGTTTCAACTTTCCCCTTAGCCGGAGTCTTGACGAAAGATATTTCGAAAAGTCTTGCCGGAACAGACTTAATGAACGGTTTTAGCTTAAGATGGTACACCAGTTTTCTTTCTGCTAACGGTGAATTTTTGAGATCTCTTATTCCTCAGGCGGTTTTCATACTGGCAATCTACGCTCTTGTGGAAATATTCTTTGCAGGTGGATTCTATTCGAGCTTTTCCAGGAAGAATAAAGTCAAATTCGGTGAATTCCTATCTGGCGGAAGCTTATCTTTTATTCCGCTGCTTTTTGTTGCGGTCATGGAAATCGGGATTTTATTTCTGCTGTGTGAGGGAATTGATCGCCAATTTTCTGAAACCGGCTATCGGGTGTTTGCTGGAGTCATTTTCTTTATCGTGAGTCTCTTCTCGGATTTTGTAAGAGCAGCGGTTGTCATCGACGAGGACAGGTTTTGGAACAAAGTGAAACGCGGAATGAGTTTTACGGTACGGCATCCGTTGGCTACAATTGGAATTTATCTCTGCTGCATGTCGATTAGTGTGGTTATGGCTATCCTGTTTTATGGTTTTCACATGATCGACGACTCCGCATCGGCCGTTGGGGTTTTCTTGGAAATTATTGTCGCACAAATTTTTGTTTTGCTTAGAATTTTCTCAAGACTTATTTTTTATGCTGGTGAGGCGGTTTTATACAAAGAGAATCAAATCGAGATAATTGAAGTCAAACCCGAGATGCTGGAGTAAGGAAGGGAGCCGTAATGCGCGCAGATGAAAAAAGATGGGAGAAAAATTAATGATAATGCCGATACATTTGTATGGGACGGATGTGTGGGATGGTCCTGTCAAGAAGGTGACTAAATTCGACAGCGGCTTTGTAGGGCTGATAAGAGATATGTTCGAGACTATGCACAATGCGGATGGTGTAGGTTTGGCGGCGAATCAGGTGGGTTTACGGCTATCCCTCGCGGTTATGGACATTTCGGTGATGGACGACTATCAACACGAAAAACCGTTAGTGGTAATCAATCCTGAGATTCTCGAATCGAGCGGCCAGCAAGTCATGGAAGAAGGCTGTCTCAGCGTCCCCGGAATCCGCGACGATGTAACCCGAGCAGACTCGATTCATGTCAGGTTTACAGATGGAAATTTCGAACGAGTCGAGACCGAGCTTTCAGGCATGTGGGCCCGCGTGTTCCAGCACGAGTATGATCATCTTCAGTTGAAGTTTTTTGTCAATCGATTGTCCGGTGTGAAGCGGCAAATTCTAAAGCCGAAACTTTCAAAGGTTAAGAGAGGTGAAGTTCCGGCAAAATATCCGGTTTTCTCTGCGGTCGATGAGAAGAAGAAAAGATAAACGCTGAAATCTTGTTAGTAGTGGTGGAAGCGTTCTTGGAGTCTACCCCTTTGACGCTTAACTCAGATTATGTCCCATCCGATTTCGCTAGTCTATAGTCCCCGTTTCTGAATTCGTCAACGAACACAATTCTAAGTTTCAGCGAAGTGTAATACCACACCTCGTATGGAGGTGAGTTCGCATCAGGTCCCGTCCTGAAGCTGCTTAGGTGGCTTTCAATTCGGTCCGGTTTCCCATAGATAATATAAATTCTCCCTCGATCCGTTTGCCATCCTGGCATCGACGGTGTTCCAAACTGTTCGTCAGATGTTTCCACCCTTTTGTAAAACTCTTCTTGCATTGCGCGGGAAACCGTTGTGTCGTCGTGCGAACGTGTTAGCCAGAAGGACTTCAAAATATTTTCTCGTTCTAAACCATGGGCATTTCTCAGCGAGTCGAATTCCGACAATGTCGTAATATACTCGAGAGGGCCGGTCTCATTGTTGGATTCAGCAATGTCCGAAGAAAATCCATTTTGTAATATTCTGAAAGACGTTTCCGCATATCCCTTTCCTACAGAAAGTCGAAGATCGTAGACTGCAGGTGCGAGGCCATTTAGATTTATCGGAAGGCGATAATGTTGAACTCTGGACGATTGATCCAATTCGTACAATGTGTCAATCGAATTCGGGGCCTGCGTAGATTTTGCAATCAGGTGAAGCGGCATATTGTTTGGAACATTTTTCGATGTTATACAAAAATCTGCGAATAGAGGTTTGTTAAAATTCCTGACAATATCGACCGGGATCGAATCCGAAGCGCTGTAGAGCAAGATGTCGCTTATGTCGACCGAGTCGCGGAAAAAATCTTTAAATTCATGTTCGATTTCTTTCGACGATGTAACATTTGTATTTAGATCGAGGAGCCTCAATCCTATGAAGTACCCGCCGGGACTCATAACGATTTTGTCTTTTACTCCATCATACAATCTGGTTGATAGAGTCTGAGAATATTTTGGTACCGCTATCTTACGATCGAATATCTCAGAGTACCGGCTGACGGTCAGCTCCTTGTCCGAGTATAGATTTATCGAAAGCTGGTAGTGTGCCGTGTAAGAGGAGTCAGTCTTAGTAAAAATTAAGTCGTCATATCGAATCCGGGCATAGAGATCTGCTTCTGAAGAATCTGAATTTGACGATGGACTGTTCACTATGGACAAAATGAACTTCGGCGCCGATAATGCATTTTCCGATTTAAAGGTAAGAGTTTGTGTTTGTGGTGCACAGCCCGCAAGAGCGGCGCTGATTACCATCAAAGCTGTCAGAATTCCTTTGAGTCTAATTCTCTTCAATATTCACTCTCCCTATTTATTCTTATCTGGAGTTGTCGTTTCTGAGAACACATCGGATGCTTCTAAGAGTTTTTCAACAGTAATTATTCCTTTGAGTTTACCGTTGTCCTCAACTGGCGCAACCGTGACATGCGCAGATCGCATTGCCGTCAATGCGTCCGCGGCGGTCTCGTCCGGAGAAATTGATGGGAAGCTCTTTTTGGCGATTTCGCCGACCAACGTTTCATGCCGGCGATGATGGAGAGATTCGATGACAGCGGACCGGGTAAGGACCCCGACGAATTTTCCATCACTCACCACTGGAAAATCATTTTGGAAAGTGTGCAAAGATTTTTCCACCACAGAAGTCAGAGGTTCGTCAGGCGAGATTGTCTTGAAGTCAGAAATGATCAGCTCACCGACGGAAATCTTTTCGAGCTTTGAAGATAAAACTGCAGCCTCAGCCTCTGAACTAGCACCGCTGAAAACAAAGATGCCGATGAGTATAAGCCACCAGTTATAGAAAAACCCTGCAACAATGAACCCGATTGCGAAAAGCTTGCCAATATCCGCGGCAAGTCTGGTGGCTTCGAGGTAATCTCTCTTTACCGCTAATATTCCGCGTAGAATTCTCCCACCATCCATTGGATAAGCGGGGACGATGTTAAAAAGTCCTAGCATTATGTTTGCCCAAAAGAGGTCGACAATGGTGTTTCCACTTTGAAGTGAGATCTCGGAAAATTGCAATGAAGGATCAACAGACTTGCCGATGAGAAGCAGCATTCCGGCGATGACGAAATTTGAAACCGGGCCGGCGATTGTGATCCCCACTTCTTTAATGGGGTCACGGGGTATTTCGCTGATTTGTGAAACACCCCCGATCGGCAGTAAGATTATTGAGACTATTGTAAGTCCGTATGATTTTGCCACCAGGCTGTGTGCGAGTTCGTGGATAAGCACGCATACAAAAATCAACGCCCAGAAGACGACGCTGTGCAAACCTGCCTCAGGACCTAGTATTGTGGATTCGACGTACCAAATGAAGGCAAGTAAAATAAGAAATGTATAATGTACTCTTATTGGAATGCCGAATAGCTTACCGACTGGAAATGACCAGCGCATTTACATCCTGTTCCTTTTCATAATGGAATGCATTAGAAGAATTTAAACGGCATACATATAAATGACAAGAAACTCGATTTTAGATTTTGCTAATTTCAGTGTCTAGAAAAGTATTAACATTTTGACTGTGATTCAGCAAGGTTGGTTTGTTGGATGAGATAAAAAAATCCAAAGCAACAATGAATTTTTTGATTCAAGATGAAAAATTTTTAATGTAACAAAAGAGCGGCACTGCCGTCTAATTCTATAGCCAGCACTCAAAAGAAGGAACCTACCTAGAATGCCTCCTTCTACCCGCCCTTGCCCGGGCGGGTTTCTTTTTATATTTATCCTGAGCTAACAATCTTAAAACATATCAGCTTTTCATGAACTCGACAAGCTTTTCTAAGTAGGCTGTACCCCCTTTTTCCAGAACGTCTACATGTCCGGCGTTTGGAATAATGAGGAGGCGAGCATTCTTATTTAGCTTCTTCAATTTCTCTGGATACTCCCGTTTCACCGAGCGATCGTTTTCGCCGTGGACGATGAGTATGGGCACATTTATTTTCCGGATATCGCTTGCTGGCGAAACTTCAGCCGCTTTGAAGTGCGCAATATGTTCGGCTCTTCTGAGAACGAATTTCAAGAGAATCTTGCTTTTGATTCCAATTTTCCGAACTTGATGGTCCAATGCGATGGAGAAAAGATCATAAAAAGGCGCGACTGCAATTATTTTGTTCACCCGTTTATCAATTGAAGCGGTCTGAATCGCAATTGCCGCCCCCATCGAAGCACCGAGAAGTATTATCCGTGTCTTGCGCAGGTCGTGTTCAATTTTATCTAGCAAAGTTATTACATCATGTTTTTCATAGTATCCAAAGGTACAGTACTCACCTTCACTATCGCCGTGCCTCCGCATATCGATCAAGTAAATGCGACGGCAAAACTTGGAAAGTTCTTTTGCATAGCCGAGTCCGCTTACTTTTGAATCTGTTATACCATGAAGGTATATGATTGCATTACCGGAATCTTTGCAGTTTGGATTATTAATTAACCAGTAGCTGAGCGAGAGGCCATCAGTGGTTTTCAGTGAACCTTCTTCATAGTTCAGTCCAATTTGTGATGGGTGGCTAAATCCAAATTTCTGCTGATAATATTCCGGAGTGCGTCGATAGGGAAAGAGAAGCATTTTCGGTCCGACATAAATAACGGAGAGAAAAGCCGCGGCGAAGAGAACAATTAGCCCGATCAGAATTATTATCATTATGTCGAAATCATCTTATAAAACATCCGCTGCAATTTCAACTATGTAAAAGCGGCTTTCACAAATGAGTTCATTTTAATCAGAGGAGTTGCAAACAAAAAAGCCCGTCCACATTTAAGGGCGGGCTTGTCTTGAAGGTATTCTTCTGAGAAATCTTCGTTCTAGAAAATCAGAACTTATAGTCTACTCCAACCGCGAGGATGTAGAACCCGAATCCTACTCTGGCTTGCAATGCCCAATTGTCACTCAGAAAATATCTGACACCTGCGCTGCCGCCAAGTGTAAACCCTCCAGCAGTTGGAGACGGAAATCCGAAATTGTTGTATCCGGAATTCCACGACCATGATGCGACCTCGTAGCCAAGGACAAGACCGAGGAATGGATCCCATTTCTTATTATCGAGTACAAAGTGATACATACCGGAAACGCCGAAGTCTATATATGTCCATTTTCCGTATAGGCCAGCATCACTGTAGGAGTAATAATCAAACAATCCGCCAATGCCGATGATTCCAGGACCTACTTCACCGACGTTGGTTATACCCCGTTCATAGTCGAGTCCTAATGTCAATGCGCTCCCGACACCACTTAAGCCAATGTGAACGCCGCCGTAGTTCTTTTGATTCTCAAATTGCGCGCTTGCTTTTGAAGCAAAGAAAGCCACCATCATAGCTGCCAAGACTACCGTAGAAAGTTTACGAATCATTGTTTCTCTCCTTTTATGTTTGGTTTTGTTTATGTGGATAAGCCCCACAATAATTGCAGGGTAAGAAAGCTTGCAGCAACTTAGCACTTCGACGCCCAAATGAAACCGTCTTGTGGGTGATTTCGATATATGATTTTGCCACACTCAATTTTAACCTAATAAAGTTTCCTCTTTTTCTTCAGAAAAACAAGTGCTTTCTTGGGAGTGTGACAAAAATCTCAAAAACATGCATGTTGGAGCGTAATGCAAGGTTGACAATCAATTCGGCACTGGCGAATTCTTCAGAAGGAAAAAGTTTTGGATTCTGAGAAAGCGTAATTTAAATTTATACAAGTTTGAACTACGACATCTATCGGTTCGGTAAAATCGATTCGACAAATTCTCATCTGTTGAAACTCGGAGAGGAGGGTTTTCCTGAAGGTACCGTTGTGGTTGCAGACGAACAGACAGCAGGCCGAGGAAGATTCGGAAGAAACTGGGAAGCCGAACCGCAGACAAACCTGTTGTTCTCTCTTCTTCTCCGTCCACACTTTCTTGAACAGGATGAAATCTTTATTCTGACTTTTGCGGCGGCGGTTTCGGTTACAGAGGCAATTGAAGCTATCGCTTGCGTCCGGCCGCAGCTTAAGTGGCCTAACGATGTTCTGCTGGATGGGAAGAAGGTCTCCGGAATTCTTCTCGAATCAAGCTTCGACTCAAACAGACTGAGCCATGTTGTGTTGGGAATCGGATTGAATGTCAATCAACGGAAATTTCCACCGGCCATTTATGATGTGGCGACATCGCTTTCACTATTTGCCGACAAGAAGTTTGACCGCGACGAGCTTCTTTTTACTATTCTAAACAACTTTTCCATGATTTACGAATCTTTGCAGAAGCGAGACTTTTACCGTGTCATGAAGGAATGGCGCGATAGGTCAATTATGCCTGGCAAAAAGATTTCCGTAAACCTGGCTGGAAAAACGATCGAAGGCGTCTGTGAAGACGTGACAGATGATGGTGCACTTGCCGTTTTTACTGCCGATGGACTCACGAAGTTCACAGCAGGCGAAGTTACTATTTTATCAAAGGAAACTTTCAGAGGAGGAGTATGATGCTTCTTTGTATTGACGTTGGAAATACGCACACTCAGTTTGGCGTGTACGAGAAGGGAAAATTGAAGCATGATTACCGTGTTGCAAGCGAGGTGGTCCGGACCGAAGATGAAATCGGCATCGTTGTGTTGTCTCTATTAGAGCATGACGGCATCAAATCGCAAAAAATCGATGGTGTTGGCATATCGTCGGTGGTTCCAAATCTGACCGGCATTCTCGAGCGAATGTCGCGAAAGTATTTTAAATGCGACCCGCTTATCATCAGTGCCGGTTTGAAATTAGGAATAAGTTTGGATTACGATGAACCCAATGCGGTCGGCAGCGACAGGATATGTGTTGCGGTCGCCGGTTACATAAGATATGGCGGCCCGTTGATCATCCTCGATTTTGGGACGGCCACGACCTTCGATGTCGTTTCAAAGGACGGAGTTTATCTTGGAGGCGCGATTGCACCTGGTGTCGAGACTGCCGCAGCGGATTTACAACGTCGGGCGGCGAAGCTTCCCCGCATAGAGCTCAGATTTCCCGACGAAGTCATCGGCAAGACGACCGTGGCGAGTATGCAGAGCGGAATCATGTTCGGTGCTGTAGATGCCATGGAGGGGATTGTCCGCCGTATAAGAATTTCGCTCGGCTCTGATTCGAAAGTCATCGCAACCGGTGGATATGCAAGAGTGATCGCCGAGAAAACCAAAGTGATCGATCACATCGAACCCGCATTGGTTCTTGAGGGACTTCGTATTATTTACGAATCTAACAGAAAAGAGACCAGAAGCAGAAAATAGGAATTAAGAAACTGATCGTTAATTTCCAATTGTGGGATTAAAATTGAGAATCAAAAATTTAAAAGTTAGAATTTCTGAAGAAGAATTTGTTATTCGTCCCGCGAAAAGATCCGACCTGCCCGCCGTAGTGAAGATGAGCCACGGCGTAAGTGAAATCGAGAATTATCCCGGCCAAAAAATGAAGGTCGAGGATTTCTTACACTTCACCACTGGAGATGGTGCGCTGATGTTTGTCGCGGAATCGCAAAGGCGGAAATCACGTCGTGCTGGCGAAGTGGTCGGATATATTACAGTTTACCAATCCGAGAACTATTTTTACCTCCCTTACGCTGTTACGAAAAAGAGCTGGCAAAGGCGAGGTGTCGGCGGCGCCTTACTGGAACATATTGAGGCATTGGCTAAAGAGGCAAAGGTGGAGTATATTTTGATGAGTGTCTACGTTTATAACTCAAGCGTGCATACTTTTCTGAAAGCACGTGGCTACACACCGAGCAAGAGGCTCGTTCAATATTCAAAACTAGTTACAGGAAAAAGGAGCCATGATGCACCCGAAAAGAAAAAGTGAGCGCCTTGCGCCATTCCGTATATTAAATTTCATTAATAATGTGCGGAAGAGGTAGGATAACTTGGTGAACAAATCGTCCCGAAAACGAACGGTAAAGCCTTTAGGTCGGGAAACTCACAAAAGAACCTCGCATGTTTCTCAGCGTTCGCGTGCGGTTTTGTCGGGAAAGTTGATGGTGAGTATATCGGGGCTGCGCGGGGTTGTCGGAGAGTCACTCACTCCCGAAGTTGTCATTAAATACGCCAATGCTTTCTCGGTTTTTTCAGGTCGCGAGAAGATTGTCGTAGGCGGAGAGGGCAGATATCATGGTGCAATGCTTTCCGAAATTTTGGCTGGTGCCCTTGCAGCAAACGGGTGCGACGTGGTTGATTTCGGCATTTGCCCGACGCCCACGGTTCAACTCGCTGCGGAGCATTCGGAAGCGGTCGGCGAAATAAACGTCTTCAAGAAGATGAAAGAGGTTAATGCAGTTGTGGGAGGAGAAGGAAGCGGAGGCATTACTTTACCGGAAGTCCAATATGGACGCGATGCGCTGGTCGGGATTGGAATTACGTTACAGCACCTTCTTGAATTCGGAGGAACACTTTCGGAGCTGAAAAAGTCTCTTCCAAATATTGAGATCGTGAAGAAGCGGATCGACCTTAGCAGGAAAAATCCGGAGAGGATAATCAGTGCGATCAAGAAACATTATTCCAGGCTCAAGATCGATACTGATGACCGCCTGAAAATCGATGCCCCGGATTACTGGGTTCATATTAGAAAGTCGAATACTGAGCCGATCATCAGAGTAATAGCCGAGGCGGCAACCAGAGTAGAAGCAGAATCTCGCGCCAATGAAGTTGCAAAGTTATCGGAAAAACTCTGATGCCCAAACTAATTCTCATCGCAGATGACAACGTAGACAACATTTTGCTGCTGAAGAGGATTTTGAAGCGGTCGGGATTAGAAATGGAATTCATAGATGCCAACACAGGACGCGATGCACTCGAGCTCGCGATGAGAAGGAAACCTGATCTTATTTTGCTCGATATGAAAATGCCAAACATGGATGGCTACGAGACCGCCGCCGCTCTGAGGCTGAGTGAAGGAGTAAACCGGGTGCCTATCATTGCCGTAACGGCGCAGGCGATGCTTGGTGACAAAGAAAGAGCAATCCAGGCAGGATGCAATGAATATATGACGAAGCCTGTTGATCCGGCGCTTTTAATCGAAACGGCAAAGAAATATTTAGGGGGAGAATTTGGCGGAGACGATGCAGAAAAAAAATAAGGGACTCTTTTCGCTAGGAATAGGAATTGGCGGCGCTTGGATCTTCGCGATCCTGATCGTGTTTCTCGCCCGACGGTTTCATCCTAATATGACAGCCAATCTGCTTATCGATACTATTCTAATAACGAATATGATCTCTGTTGCGATCGCCTTATTTGCGTTCTCTCGCTATGCGGTCCTTCATGAGAGACTTCTAGAGTTTATAGCTTTCTCGTTCCTCATCGGCGGTTTTATGAGGGTGGTCGGAATAGTAGTTTCCGACCTCGGAATCTTTTGGGGAGGAGAAAAGGCTTTCTATTTTCAACTTGCAGCATGGCAAGGTGGAGAATTTCTTCTTGGGCTCATGCTCGCTGTTGGGACTCTTCTGGTTTGGATTTTCCCGAAACCGAGATCCGCACTCATCGATGTACTGGCAGCTGTCGTAATTGCGTCCGTCATTGTTGCCGCCATTGCCCTTATCTCAAACAAGTTTTCTCTTGGTGGTGACATATCTTTCGGTAATTTGCGCTCATTGACCGTCTTGGCGTCAGTTCTCTTTTTGATTTCTTTCATCGGAGTGAGCAGAAACTATGTGAAATATCCGACCCTCTTCAATTATTCGATCAGCATAACTCTGTTTCTCTTGACGTTCGGGTGCATGGTTAAATCTTTCTCCACGTCAGTCACCGATACAGCGTCGGCGGCAGAAGCCGCGTTGACCGTGACCGCATATCTTATCGGAGCCATCGGGAGTCTCGTCGATGTCGGACAGATCTTTAACGAATATGTTAAGAGCTCTGACAGGTTAAAGGCAGCCAATCAGGAATTGCAGAAGTACGAGGTCTACATTGAGAAGGTGCCTGATCCTATAATGATTACGAACGAAGAAGGTCTGACTCTCTATGTTAATCCGGCTTTCGAAGAGAATTTTGGATTTTCTCTCGCAGAGATAAAGGAAAAAGGCCTCGATCATATTTATGATCCGGTTGAAAGGGAAAAAGCTGCCGAGTATGATCGTCTTGTCAAAGAAAAGATGGGCGGCGAGCTGGAGCTGACCGTAGTTAAGAGAGAAGGGAAAAAAATCAACGCGCTCCTCAACTCCGCTCCGATCGTCATCGATGGGGAGCACCTTGGCAGGATTACCATTTTCCGCGACATAACGAGAAGAAACCAACTTGAGCATCGCAATCAAGTCCTTAGTGCCGCGGTTGAGAATACGGATGAAGCGATCTCCCTGACCGATCCCGGCGGGCGAGTCACTTTCTTGAATTCCGCCGCAGAGAAACTTTTCGGGTACGCCCTCGAGGACCTTTCAGGCGGCAGTTTGTGGGCATTAGTCTCTCCCGAGTACGGCTACGCAAAAGCGAGAGAAATTTACATCCAGACTGTTCGTAATGGAAGCTGGAGAGGCGAGGTACTCAATCGGAAAAAAGACGGAACTGAATATTATATATCTCTGAGTACAAGTTCAATTAAAGGTGCCGATGGAAAGGTCATCGCGCTGGTTGGAATATGCGAAGACGTGACAGAAAAGAAGTGGGAAGAGAAAAGGAAGGAAGCGGTGTATCGAGTCACCCAGCTTGCCATTTCAAGCGAAAGAATTTCAGAGCTCGCCCAATCGGCGGTAGAACTTCTCTCCGAAGTTCTGAATGCACCTTTGTCGGTGCTGTACTTGTATGAAGAAAGGAATGTTGTTCTCGAGTTGGTGGCGCAGCATAATATTTTGCGGAAGAATCTGAATTTCCCGATTCTCCAAAGACTAGAAACTGAGCCCAAAACTGATGCAACTCATGCTGCAAAGTCCTGCACCACTATATTTACACAGTCGCTTTCTGAAACGGAGTTTTCCGGATTTGAGAACGAACCCCTGTTCCGTGATACAAAAGGCCTGGTGACTATTCCACTGATGAGCTCAGGAGAATTGGTCGGAGTTCTACAATATGTAACCGTGAGTTCCACTGGAAGTATTAAGCATGAGATGAACCTGGCCGAAGTGGCTGCGTCGGAGCTGGCAGTCGGAATACAAAGGCTTAGGCTCGCTTCGAAGATCGCGGAACAAGCTGATCAGCTGGAAAAAATATTTGCCAGCGCCGCAGAAGGAATAATATTAGTAAACAGGCTTGGCAAAATATTGCTCATGAACGAAGGGGGAAAAGAAATATTCGGAATCAAAGACGTTCCAGAAATTGCGTTTGGACAATACGCTGATGTCTTCGGGATACATGGGTTGGATGGTGCGCGTCTTCCTGACGATGCCAATCCGATAAAACTGGCAGCACTCGACGGTAAAGATATCCGGAATTTCGAATTTACTATAACTCGGTTCGGCTTAATCAGAGTGCTCTCCATAAGTGCATCGCCTTTGATAGATCCGGCAGGCAGTTTGAGCGGTGCCGTCGCAATCTTTAGCGACATCACGGACAGAAAAAAGAACGAAGAGAGAATATCGTACCAGGCTATGCTGCTTCGCGAAGTGAACGACGCGATAATTGCTGCAGATCGAACCGGCAGGATCACATCGTGGAATCCAGCAGCAGAGAGGCTCTATGGCTGGAAATCTGAAGAGGTTGTCGGTTTACCTTATGACGATGTAATTCAGTTTGGCTATAAAGGAATAACACGAGAGGAAGTAGAGAAAGAACTTGAGAAAAAAAGTCTGTGGCGGGGGGAAGTAACCAACTATTCAAAAGACGGAAATGAACTTTACGTAGATTTGTCTTTAGCTCTGGTAAGAGACTCCAGCGGGACTCCGACGGGCACCGTTTCTATTAACAGGGATGTTACCGAGCAAAAGAAGAATGAATTCGCGATAAAGAAACAGAACAAACGACTTTCGATAATAAATAAAACTGCTTTTGCTGTGAGGGATGCATTAGATGTTTCCGAAATTTTAAATAAGAGTTTGACGCGGCTTCTTGAATTTGAAGATATGTCTGCGGCTGCCGTTTATCTTTTGCATGACGACTCGGAGAATCTGGAGCTGGCGGCTGCACTGGGCTTCAGTGCATCTTTTGAGAAATCCGCCTTCTTCCCCAGTTCAACGGAAGGTTTGTTCGTGGATGTGATGAAGCGTGGTGAGGCTGAAGTCTTTCACGAATTTGAAAAGGCTTTTGATCGCTCCGAGTTCTTCAAGATCCTTTCGGATGAAACAATGTCCTGTGCCGTGCTCACCCCCATTATCGGGACCCGCAAAACGTACGGAGTATTGGTTACCGCATGCAAAGAAAAGCCAGATGTCACGCAGGCCGATAAGGAATTTTTTATGATGGTGTCGCGCGTAATCGGAGCGGCAGTCGAGAATGCGTTTCTATATTCCGATCTTCTCGAAAAATCCAAAGAGCTTGAAGATTCAAACGAGCAGCTCAGGATGTCCAAGGTTTGGGTCGAAGAGGCAAACGCTCAGCTCGTTCAAGCAAATCAGCAGCTCGAAGAGGCAAGCAGACTGAAGAGCCAGTTCCTCGCAAATATGAGCCATGAATTGCGGACGCCGCTAAATTCCATCATAGGCTTCACGAATTTGATTTTGACGGACGATCTTCAACCGCCGACCGGTGAACAGAAGGAGGGTCTCGATATTGTTCTCAGAAACGCTAAGAACCTCCTCGCGCTCATTAACGACATCCTGGATCTTTCAAAGATTGAAGCTGGTCGCATGACAATTACTCCGGAAGAATTCAAGATGGACACTATTGTCAGCGACTCGCTGGTTACAGTCGAGCCGCTCGTAGGAGACAAACCTGTGAAGCTGTTGAGCGAGATTGATGCTGCGGTGCCAGCGATACAATCCGATCCAGCGAGGATAAAACAAATCGTCCTCAATCTTCTCAGCAACGCCAGCAAATTCACCGATGAAGGTCACATAAAAGTTGCCGTGAAAATGCTCGATGAAAATTTTGTCAGTGTTGCCGTTGAAGACACTGGCACGGGAATTCCTCCCGAATTCCTTGAAGTCGTGTTCGAAGAATTCAGACAAGTTGACGGCTCGAATACACGAAGGCATGGTGGTACGGGGCTAGGACTGGCAATTTCGAGGAAGCTTGCACGAATGCTTGGTGGAGACTTGACGGTTCAAAGCGAAGTGGGAAAAGGATCGACATTCACGCTAACCATCCCGGTTATCTATCGTTCCACCGAGAAGACAAAAATCAAGGAACAGGCTGAAGCTTCGCCAAGTCCGTCATTACCTTCATCTGATCCGGTATCTGGCCACACCGGCAATCTTGTAGTCTGCATAGATGACGACCCGGATGTCCTCTTGCTTCTGAAGAATCATTTGGTTTCAGAAGGCTTTGAGTTTTTTGGTGTGACCGATTCGCGGAACGCCGTTGATGCCGTCCGCAAATACAGACCAGTTCTTGTGACTCTCGATATTATGATGCCTTATAAAGACGGCTGGCAAATTCTCCAAGAACTGAAGTCGGATACTGATCTCAAAGAGATTCCAGTTGTTATTCACACCGTCATCGAGAACAAAGCGCTTGCGGTTTCACTCGGTGCCGAATCTTACCTTGTCAAGCCGGTTCAGGCGGAGAAAATCATCTCAGTCATTAGAAGTCATACTGGTACAGATGGTGGAGAAATATTGGTCGTTGATGACAACGAAGACTTCACGGAATTTCTGCGCAACTTGCTGGAGAAAAGCAAATTTACTATCTACACGGCAAAAAACGGACTTGAGGCCATTGAGATTTTGAAAGGGACTGTTCCCCGTCTTGTATTTCTTGACTTGCTGATGCCGGAGATGGATGGCTTTGAGGTGGTCGAAAAAATGTACGAAGATGAGAAGTTGAGAGAAGTCCCGGTTGTTGTGCTCACGGCAAAGGAAGTTACCGAAAATGAACGGAGAAAACTTAATTCAAAAATAAAAAATGTCGTTAGAAAGGAAGGACTAACGCGAGAAATCATCTTACGCGAAGTCAATAAATTCATACAAAGAAAAAAATGGAAGAACGATTAAAGATACTGGCTGTCGACAACGCACCGGATAATTTAATTCTGCTCGACAAGCTGTTGAAGCGGCAGGGATTCGACGTCGTCAATGCATCGAGTGGAAAAGAATGTTTAGCGAAAAGTGCGTCGGATCATCCGGACCTGATTATCTTGGATGTCGCAATGCCCGAGATGGACGGTTTCGAAACCCTGAAGCATCTCCGTGGAAACGAGATTACCAAAAGCATCCCGGTCATAATATTGACCGCGAATTCAAAAGATGCTAAAAGCATCGAAGAAGGTTTCTCGCTTGGCGCGGATGAATACTTGACCAAGCCGATAGATCAAGATGAATTGATCGCGAGAGTCAGGTCTATTCTCCGCGTTGTCAAGGCTGAACAAGAAATTGAGCAGTTGAAGGCAGACTTTCAATCGATGCTGGTACACGATCTTCGCAGTCCTCTGTCTGTGATCATCGGCGTTCTTGAGTTAGCTGCGAACGGCGAATTCGACAAGAATCCAGGTGAGCTAAAAGAATTTCTTGGATCGGCGCTTGAGAACGTCAGAGAAAATGCTGGGATTGATAAACGACATACTTGATGTAGCAAAATTGGAGGCGGGAAAACTTCAGTTGAATAAACAGCCTAACGATTTCAATGTTGTAGTTGGCACTGTTGTAGCTCGATTGAAGGTTCTCGCCCGCGACAAAGGAATCTCTCTGACGATCCAGGAAGACAAGAATATTCCCTTATGCGAATTTGACAGCGGGAAGATCGAACAAGTTGTCACCAATCTTGTGAGCAATGCCATAAAATTCACTCCGAAGGATGGATGTGTAAGCATCAAAACGTACGTCAAGCACATTGAAGACAACGTCCCGGGATTGAAGGGCGACTACGCTGCCATGGATGTCGAAGACACCGGCGTCGGGATTTCTTCCGAGGAAATTCCTCTGATCTTTGACCGCTATCGTCAAGCGAAAAGCGCGAAGGCTTCCGGACAGAAAGGAACCGGGCTCGGGCTTACGATTGTCAAGCGGGTGACTGAGGCACACGGCGGAAAGGTCTTCGTCGAATCTTCCCCCGGCAAAGGTACGAAGTTCAGCGTCGTTATCCCGTTGAACAGTGATAAAAAGCAGTTGTAACCCGGTAGGCGTCATAACTTTTTTGAAATTGGGAAAATAATTTGCACTTAGATCTATGATGGATGTTCGCTCGTTGTTAGGATTATCTATGGTGCCGGGCGTTGGAGCTGCACGGCTGCGCCTGTTGGTAAATCACTTCGGTGACCCGGAAAAGGTTATGGATGCAACCGAGCGTGAACTGATCGCGGTCGATGGGATAGATAGGTCGCTTGCGCGAAAGATAATTTCGGAAAGGGACTTCGAAGAGGACATCCAGTTGCAGCTCTCGAGGCTCAATAAATCTGAAGCACGAATCGTCACGTTTTGGGATAAGGATTTTCCAGAGAATTTGAAAAAAATTTATGATCCACCGGTCATGTTGTTTGTCAGAGGCGAATTATCGAGTTCCGATAAATATTCGATCGCCGTCGTGGGCACGAGGAATCCGACGACTTATGGCAGGCATGTCGCAGAAAAATTCGCGGCTGAGCTTGCGGAGCATGGAATCGTTGTCGTGTCCGGCCTCGCTCGAGGTATCGACACGATTTCTCACGCAACCACGGTGCGTTCCGGTGGAAGAACAATTGCGGTTCTTGGGAGCGGCGTCGATGTCATCTATCCAAGCGAAAACAAGAGACTCGCAGAACAAATACTCGTCGGTGGTGCAATCATTTCTGAATACTACATGGGTTCCAAACCGGACGCGGTTAATTTCCCGCGAAGAAACAGAATCATAAGCGGAATCTCTCTCGGAACAATTCTGGTTGAGACTGATGTAAATGGCGGAGCAATGATTACGGCCAGTTTTGCGCTGGACCAAAACAGAGAAGTTTTTGCCGTTCCCGGTCAGGTGTTTGAGAGGAAGGGCCATGGCACAAACAAATTAATAAAAGAGGGCCGCGCGAAACTTGTTGAGGACATTTCAGACGTTGTTGAAGAGCTGCGGTACAAACTCAAGCCAATACTAAAAGACCAGTCTAAATCTCAGGCAAAATTACAGCTTTCGATATTCGAGCAGAAGATTTTTGACGTTTTATCGGACGATCCGATCCATGTCGACGTTCTTGCGGAAAAATGCAAAATGTCGACATCAGATATTCTTGTTCAACTCCTCGGCCTGGAATTGAAAGGCGTCGTCAAACAACTGCCGGGAAAATATTTTACAAAATATGAATGAGGACAAAAACATTTGGCAAAGGGCGAAAATGTTTTCGCTATGCACGGTGCTTTATTCTCACACAAATCAAAAAGGGTTTTATGATAATCGTTACTGGTGGAGCAGGATTTATTGGAAGTGCAATCGTTTGGAGATTGAACCAGCTTGGAAATGATAATATCCTCATCGTCGACAATCTCGGAACAGATGAAAAGTGGAAGAACCTTGTACCGCTAAGATTCCACGACTATATGGAGAAAGACGAGTTTCTTAATCTTATTGTCAACAACAAGCTTAGTGCAAGCATACGATCTGAGAATGATAAGATTGATGCCATCATACATATGGGCGCTTGCTCCTCAACGACTGAACAGGATGCGACATTTCTCACTCAAAATAATTTCGAATATACCAAGCATCTTGCAATTGCCGCGCATAATGCTGGTGCCCGTTTCATTTATGCCTCAAGTGCCGCCACCTATGGAGACGGGAGCAATGGATTTGAAGATGACGACCAGAAGATCGATCAACTTCGGCCTCTCAATATGTACGGTTATTCAAAACAACTCTTCGATCAGTGGGCACTACGGCACGGTTTACTCGATAAGATTGTTGGAGTGAAATACTTCAACGTGTTCGGACCAAATGAGTACCATAAAGGGGACATGCGTTCCGTGGTGCTGAAAGGATTCGAGCAGATCGCATCGTCTGGTAAAATGAAGCTGTTCAAATCTTACCGAAAAGAGTACAAGGATGGCGAACAGGTTCGTGACTTCCTGTACGTGAAAGATGCCGTCGATATGACGCTCTTCTTTCTAGAAAAAAGGATCGCCACAGGATTGTATAACCTCGGTAGTGGAGCAGCAAATAAGTGGAACGATCTTGCAGCAGCGATCTTTAGGGCGCTCGGCAAACCTGCTAATGTAGAATATATGGAGATGCCGGAAACGATACGTGAGAAATATCAGTACTACACTTGTGCCGATATTTCGAAGATCAGAAAAGCCGGGTTTGGAAAATCATTGACAAGTCTTGAAGATTCCGTGACCGAATATGTGAAGAATTATCTTACGGCTCGCAAGAGACTTGGCGACTAAAATCTTCGCCATTTGCACTCTGTTGTGGTGGGTGTTAAATTGAATCCGAAATTACTGAATATTGTGCGTTTTTAGTTGAAACTGAAGTGTTCTAAGGTTTGGGCAAAATTATGCGGGGCAGTAGCTCAGTTTGGGAGAGCGCCAGAATCGCACTCTGGAGGTCGGGGGTTCGACTCCCCTCTGCTCCACTTTTCAATTTCGGATTTCGAATTGTCGAATGCGGATTGTAAACTCGAATTTTAAGATTCAAAATCCGAAATGAATGAGTTTTTTGAGGTCAAGTCCTGTGCAACGGAAGGTTGCCGAACCCCGCTAGGTCCGGAAGGAAGCAACGGTAAGCGTACTGACTGTGTGACACAGCAAGCTTGACCTCAAAAAAAATTTTCGACGGAAATAAGAAAAGAAAACAAGTTTTTTCATTTACTGGTAGAAAGTTGTTTAACAAATACGGCGCAGTTAGCCAGGCTCAGAAAATCGACTTAGGAATTGCGGCGGTGCTTGGTCTAATCACCGTCAGTTTCTTCGATTATTCGTATTCAAATTTTGGAAAGAAAGCCTTTCCATACTGGTACTTTAACATGGTACCGGAACAGTTTTTAAAGTTATTTTTCAAAACTATCGGAGTCGTAAAAGACTGCCTCCAGAGTTTTAATCCCAATTTATTTTGGGATGAGAGTATAATGTATGATTCGGGGAGAATATCCGAAGACCCATTCGGAGTAGATCATAATTTATTTTTCATGATCTTAATCTTTGCAATCGCCGATTCGAAAGATTCTGACTGGATTCAAATTAGTCGGACTAAGATCGGTTATGCATTCAAAGAAAATAAGACGGAAGATAACGATCTTACAAACGATCGGCTTTGCCCGCACTCTGGAAAAATACCTGTGAGAAGGTATTCGAATATCCGGGACTTGGTTCCGGTTGGCAGCCTCCCTCCGCTTAAACAGACAGGTAATTATGAAAAAGGAGATTGTTATCAATGAGACTGCCGATCAGATTCGTATCGCGATTACGGAAGATGGCAGGCTCGCAGAAATTTTTGTTGAGTCGCCCGGAAAAGAACGGATGGTGGGTGATATCCATCTTGGCAAAGTTGCCAGAGTCATGCCCGGGAATCAGGGCGGCATTCATCGACGTTGGTCAAAAGCAGGATGCTTTCCTGCATTTCTCGGATGTCGACCCGAACATAGATGATTACTCCTCGTTAATTGGCGGGGAGGATTCTGAAATTGACGACGAGGATGACGACGACGAAGCTGAAGCGACGACAGTCTCGGCGCCGCCGCAGCCTGTGCATGCTCAAGGAAGTCCACGTCCGCAAGCAGCACAGAGGCCACAGCGATTCCCGCAAAGAGAAATACGTTTGGAGCGGGGGCAGAGTATCATCGTTCAGATCACAAAGGAACCCGTCGGAAAAAAAGGCGTTCGCGTAACAAGCAAAGTTTCTCTTCCTGGAAGATACCTGGTTCTTCTTCCGTTCGATGGGCGTATCGGCGTCTCGAAGAAACTGTATAACTTCAAGGAGAAAAAGAGGCTCAAGAGGATAGTCAGAAGTTTGCTTCCACCGGGCTTTGGTTTGATAATAAGGACGGTGGCCGAGGGCAAAGAAGAAGAGCTTTTGAAGAATGACCTTGAGCAGCTTATAAAAACATGGCGCGAGATAGAGAAGAGCTTGAAAACGGAACAACCACCGGTTTTGCTCTACAAAGATTTGTCGACCGTGTCAAGCGTCATCAGGGATCTGTTTAATAATGAAGTCCAAAGAGTTGTCGTCGACTCGCGGAGACTTTACAAAGAGATCACAACTTATGTGAAGTGGTTTGCTCCGGCTCTTGTCGATAAAGTCGAGTTTTATCGCGGGAAGACGCCGATCTTTGATGTCTTCGGGGTCGCCAAAGACATGCAGGAGTCTCTTGGAAGGCGCGTTGCATTGAGGTCGGGCGGCTATCTTGTCATTGATGTCACTGAGGCAATGACGGTTATCGATGTGAACAGCGGACGCTACGCTGCGAATAAAGAACAGGAACAAAATTCGCTAAGAACGAATATGGAAGCTTCCCGAGAAATCATAAGGCAGCTCAGGCTGCGTGACATAGGAGGAATAATTGTAGTCGACTTCATCGATTTGGACGATGAGAGAAATAAGCGAAAAGTCTTCGATGAGCTTCGCAGAGAATTTCGACATGACCGGGCAAAGGCAACTGTCCTCCCGATGACAGAATTTGGTTTGGTGCAAATCACGAGACAGAGAATTCGTCAAAGCATCATGCAATCGTTCAGCGAGACTTGCCCCGTTTGTGCAGGAACTGGAATTGTCCAAAGCAGGGCGACTATACTTACCGAACTAACCGGTTGGCTGGGAAGGTTCAAATCTGAAGGTCACGGCAGAAGAATCAAGCTCTTAGTAAATCCCTATGTCGCTTCTTATTTGAAGGAGGGGAAACCGAGTCACCTTTTCAGTCTAATGTGGAAAAACAAAATCCTGATAAAATTGGAACCGAATTCCACAGTACCGGTAAATACATTCAAGGTTTTTTCGGTATCTGAAAATCGCGAAATGACAGAAGACTTTAGAAGTTAGTTTTGTAAGCCGTGGCAGACGACTGGTGCTCCTGACTTGCACCGGCCGTAGTTGCAAGGATCTATTTACCGCAGAAATTTATGCGAGATCAGATGGTGGAATAGACAGGCAAGCGTCTTTATTTTATTGTTGGACCGCTTTATCAATTTAGAAATTCGAGTTTTCTGAACTCTTCAAAATTCAGGTGCCTTCGATGGAGACTCATGAAATCAAAATGAATCCTAGGAAGAGGATTGCCATTGTGGCTCACGATAACAAAAAGAAAGAATTGTTGGAGTGGGCAGAGTTTAACAAAGATGTTCTGAAAGAGCACGAACTCATTGCGACCGGGACAACAGGCAAGATGGTGTCGGATGCGATAGGGATAAAGATAAGAAGAATGCTTAGTGGACCAGTTGGTGGTGACCAAGAAATTGGAGCTAGAATTGCCGAAGGCAAGATCGACGTCCTGATTTTCTTTTGGGATCCGCTTGAGCCGCAGCCGCATGATCCCGATGTGAAAGCGCTCCTGCGTATAGCAGTAGTCTGGAACATACCGGTGGCTTGCAACAAAGCTTCTGCTGATTTCTTAATTTCATCTTCACTATTTCATTCCGAGTACAAAAGAAAAGTCATCTTGAGCGCCAGATAATTCACCGTTACTTTAAATTTGCTTGCGTAATTAATAAATTTCATTTGAACAAAATCAACTAAAAGGAGTAAGTGTATGCGAATTGGAATTCTCACCGGCGGCGGTGATGTTCCGGGTCTAAATCCATGCATCAAGGCGGCTGTTTACCGGGCCGAGGATGCAGGAGTAGAAATCATCGGGATAAAACGCGGCTGGGCTGGACTACTAAATTACAATTTTGATTCAAAAAATACCGATGAGTGGGTAATCCCTCTGAACAAGCAAAACACCCGGACTGTAGATAGATCTGGTGGAACCTTCCTTCATACTTCGCGGACAAATCCGAGCAAAGTAAAATCCAAAGATGTTCCTGAACTTCTTAGAGATCCGAAAAATCCGCCGAAGAAAGATGATCCTCCACTTGACTTCACGCCGCATGTATTGAAAGTTCTCGAGAAGTTGAAAATCGATGCTCTTATCCCTATCGGCGGCGACGATACTTTGAGTTATGGCGTGCGTCTCCACAAAGAAGGATTTCCGGTCGTGGCGATTCCGAAAACAATGGACAATGATGTGTATGGAACCGACTACTGTATAGGTTTTTCAACCGCTGTAACGCGAAGCGTAAATTTTATAACGGCGTTGCGAACTCCAGCCGGTTCACATGAGCGTATTGCCGTTGTCGAACTTTTCGGTAGAAATTCCGGTGAGACATCTCTGATCTCCGCGTATTTAGCCGGCGTTGATCGTGCAATCATCTCCGAAGTGCCATTCGATCCTGAGAAGCTGGCAAAACTTCTTCTCGAAGACAAGAAACGAAATCCCAGTGACTATGCCATCATGACGATCTCTGAAGGCGCGCAGATGACTGCTGGCAAAATTGTCGAGTATGGTGAAGCAGATGCTTACGGTCACAAAAAGTTAGGCGGCATTGGACAAATTACTGGCGATGCGCTCAAACAAATAACAGGGTCGGATATTATTTACCAGCAGGTCGCATACCTCATGCGCAGCGGCGAACCCGATGCGTTGGACAGAATGGTCGCGACAAGCTACGCGAATCTTGCAACCGATTTGGTGATCAAAAGAGAACTGGGCCGTATGGTTGCGCTGAAGGAAGGCAAATACACTCACATTCCACTTGCGAATATTACTGAAGGACTAAAACGTGTGGATGTGGGCGAGCTTTATGATGCTGAGAAATATAAGCCAAAAATTGCTCACCTTCTTAACAAACCGATGTTCCTTTACTGAACGGGAATTATCTTACCGCAATGAAGTGGGACGGAATTTTCCGTCCCACATTTCTTTTAGAAAATTCCATGAGAGTCGGCTAATGGTTGAAAGCCGTTTCGGTTGGCTGATCTCAAAAGATGTCGTGACAAAAGTCGCCTGTTCTTTTGCAGTTTCCCGTACGCCCTGTCCTAAAATGCCCACACATGGGAAACTATCCTTAATCTATTGAGTTTTTAAACACCTCTTCTCTTTTTTTGTGTCTTTTTCCATCGGTTTTCCCACGCCAATGGGCTGACAATTGGCACCATCCTTGCTCCATTTAATCCGACAATTTTCGAATATTCTTTATTAATGCCAAAAGCACAAAAAAGGAGAATTAAGCTATGAGGAAACAAATTATTACCAGTTTGGAGATATTTTTCCTCACAGTTGGATTTGCTTTCTCCCAGACATCGGCTCCTAAGGCAGGGATACAAGTAGTGGGTATGAGTCCATACGCCCTGACGCAGGTGTACGGTTCTAAGGGAAGTTCAATGTATGCCACAACGGGCTTGAATACTGTTGGAGAAAAAACCATTGTCTACTTGCAGGCAATCGACTCCACAGGAAGCCAAATCCAGTCTGTAACCTGGTCGGTCAGCGACCCTATCGGTGGACATGCTGCAATCGACAGTGCGTCCGCTCCGTTTACGACGATCACCGTCGACACGACAGGAGAATACACGATTAATCTTACGGTGAATACCGCCGGTGGAAGTTCTCAAGCTTCAACCGTAATTGTTTCTGGCAACTATGTTGGTGTCGGTTCAATGGGTCTCGTGACCACCGACAGCGAGAGTGTTAATGATCATTTTGCCTCTTTCCCGCAATGCGCGTATTGTCATGAATTTCTGGCTCCGACAGGCGATCCTACAGCCATGGTTCCGAATTGGTCGAAGACTGAACATGCCAGTATGTTCAAGAACGGAGTCACGGGTCACATCAGTTCACACTATGGCTCCTCTTGCCTGAAGTGCCATACGACTGGCTACAACAAAAACGCCGCCAACGGAAATTTTGCAGATGTGGCGTCACAGGTTGGTTGGACTTTTCCGACGACGCTCAATGACAGCAACTGGGCACATCTTTATAATATGTCACCGAAGCTTGCTCAATTGGGGACAATCGGGTGCGAAAGTTGCCATGGTGCGGGAAGCGAGCACCAGGGAGATCCTACAAAAATTTCTTACTCTTTAAATCAGTCCGTCTGCTTGCAATGTCATGATTCTCCTCCGAATGAAATTGAGGGGAGAATGTGGTTGAATAGTCCGCACGACAGCGCTTATACGGAAATTCAGATTTCGGATGCACCGACCCCAAATTCATCATCATGTGCACAGTGCCACAACGGAGGCGGCTTCGTTGATTATGCAGACAAGCAAACGCTAAGTGCAAGTTACCCGGGAGTTCCTTTGACCTGTTCAGCGTGTCATGATCCACATGATGTTTCCAAGCCGTACCAGCTCAGGAAAGTCACTGCCGACACTTTGACGAATGGTTTCTCAATAACAGGCGGTGGACTTGGTCAACTCTGCATGAACTGCCACCGATCACGCACCTCAGTGGCCAGCGCAATTGCGGCAGGTTACAAGTCACATTTTGGACCTCATAATGGTCCAGAGACTGATATGTTCTGGGGCCAGAACGGATATCAGTTCGGAGACAATACAATCACAGGAGAGAATACGCATACGCAGCTAACTGATGCATGCGTGACCTGTCACATGGTTTCCGACACGCTTGACAAGAAGGCAACAAATCTTCTCGGCGGTCACACATGGAAGATGAGTGGTCCCGATAGCACGGGAGCCGTTGTTGACAATACGACAGCGTGCCAATCATGCCACGGACCAATTACCGATTTCGATCAGATTTCTCCGCCCGTCGATTATGCAGGCATCGCCAATGGCGGAACAATTCCTGGCGTTCAGACTGAAGTTGACTCGCTGTTAAGCAAACTTGCTTCCAAACTGCCAGACTCTCTCGTTGCAGGCACGATAAGCACGAGCGGCGCCAAGACACTCACGAAGGATCAAGTGGGAGCTTACTGGGATTATTTGTTGGTCCAGAAAGACGGCAGCCATGGCGTACACAACGCGAAGTACACCTTCTCCCTTTTGACAAAAGCGCTTGGACAAGTTACCGGCATAAAGATGGCGAGCGGTGCTCCTAATTATCCACGTTCCTACGCATTGGAGCAAAACTATCCGAATCCGTTTAACCCGACGACAACGATAAGATTTTCCATCCCGAAGGCGGGATTGGTTAACGTGTCGGTGTACAATGAAATCGGACAACTGGTCAAAGTGTTGGCAGACAACATCTATGTTCCCACGCCCGGGACCTACCAGTTATCATGGGATGGTACAAATGGTTCAGGAAACCATGTAGCCAGTGGAGTATACTTCTATAGGTTCTCTACGAAAGATTATACGAACACGATGAAGATGGTATTGTTGAAGTAAGTCAGGAATTAGATACGTTGAGATGAGGTCGTCTTGAGTCTATCGGGACGACCTTTTTTATTTGAAATGTGTGAGTAATCTTCTTCAAAAAGCGTTCTCAATGATCCGAATTTTTGTTTCGTTTTTCCTGATCTCCACGACGACAACATCTAATCTGAAATCATAATTATCGAGTTCTCGTTCGGAGATAAATCCCTCTGCGACTTTCCGAATTTGCTGCTGCTTTTTAGCGTCAACAGCATCTTCCCCTTTGCCGAAGGTATTACTTGTTCTCGTCTTAACTTCGCAAAAGGAAATAAGTTTTTCCTTCTTTGCAATCAGGTCTATCTCACCGCGATCATATCTAAAATTTCTCTCAATGATTTCAAATCCGAGTTGTTCTAGAAATCCCGCCGCAAGTTGCTCCCCCTTTGCGCCCAAAATTTTATTCCGCATAACGCACCTTTAGAAAACTGCTAAAGTGTTATTGAGAAACTCTTGCGATGGATTGGTGAAAAACCGTGGGCACGGATTGCCAGCAAGTGTTCCGTTGTCAGGTAGCCTTTGTTTTTCTCGAAGAAATAATTCGGGAATTCTTGAGCATAGCCACGCATCAATGCGTCTCGTGAAGTCTTGGCGAGAATCGATGCTGCTGCAATCGAGAATATATTTACATCGCCTTTGACGATGGAGATGCAGGTGAAGTTGTTCAAGTTCAAAAATTTTCCGTCGATGAGAATCACTTGCGGCTTGATCTTCAGGGCTTCGATTGCCCTCAACACCGCAAGCCGGGTTGCGTTCAGAATATTGATTGAATCAATCTTTTCGTTGGGAACGTGTGCTACAGAGAAAGCAAGTGCTCGTTCTTTGATTGCCGCGGCTATGGATTCTCGCTCGGCTTCCGGTATCTGCTTCGAATCACGGACGTTTTTGATGGGTTCTCCGGATAGGTTTTCTATTTGCTGGACGGGAAAAACCACTGCGGCTGCGGTTACCGGCCCGGCGACAGGACCACGTCCGGCTTCGTCTACTCCCGCGATATACTTAACGCCTTCTCGTTGCAGCATTTTTTCGAGTTCACTTGTGGGAAAGTGTTTCATGGTTTGCTCAATTTAAACAATAGTGTCGATATTTCTACCTGATAAAATCAATTCATGGTGTGAGATTTTACGAAGGTGAACCTTCCGTGGTTGATAATTGTGGCGGCATTTGTTAAGATATTCTCATGAAAATGAAACTGGTTCCGTTTTTACTCGCTTTTTTCTTCTGCAATGTCTACGGCGGCGAAAAAGTCATGTTGATTTATGTAGATGGAACAATCAATCCCGCGACGGCCGAGTATATAATTAATTCGATTTCCAAAGCCGAAGCCGACCGTGTTTCGGCGCTGGTGATCGAAATGGACACACCGGGCGGTCTGCTCGAATCCACAAGAATAATCGTTCAGGGAATTCTCGGTTCTTCGGTTCCTGTCATAGTCTATATTGCACCGAGCGGAGCACGCGCTGGTTCTGCGGGCGTCTTCATAACACTCTCTGCAAATATTGCTGCGATGGCACCGGGTACTAATATTGGTGCTGCACATCCGGTCGGCGGAGGAGCCGACGACACGTCCTCCATCATGTCAAAGAAGGTGACCAACGATGCGGCTGCCTTTGTGCGGGCGATTGCGCAGAAGCGGAACAGAAATGTGGTATGGGCTGAAGATGCGGTGAGGCGCAGCATATCGAATTCAGAGACTGAAGCTCTAAAACAAAGAGTGATAGATCTGATTTCACCGAACTTAGACAGTCTCCTGAAACAGATCGATGGCAGGACGGTTGAGACAAGCAGTGGGTCCGTTGTGCTCAAGACCGCAGGTGCACAAGTAGAACTAGTTCTGATGAACTGGAGAGAAAAATTTTTGGGCACCATCAGCGACCCCAACATTACCTATATCTTAATGATGATCGGAATTTTCGGAATCATGTTCGAGCTTTTTAATCCGGGAGCAATATTACCCGGTGTCGTCGGAGCGATCTCGCTCATACTTGCATTCTATTCGTTCCAAACTCTACCAATAAATTACGCGGGGCTGGCTTTGATACTTCTTGCCATCATACTTTTCATCGCTGAAATCAAGATTGTGAGTCATGGACTCCTTGCCATCGGCGGAATCATTTCTTTGTTTCTCGGATCAGTAATGCTGATCAGCTCGCCGTTTGAAATCGCCAGCATTTCTTTGAGCGTCATAATAACGACTGTCATCGTGGCTGCCGCTTTCTTTCTCGGAATAATCGGTCTCGGGTTGAGAGCGCAACAACGGAAATCAACAACGGGCGTTGAGGGAATGATTGGCGAAGAAGGATCGGTCATCTCCGGAATCAAAGCTGGAGAAGTTGGCCAAGTGCGCGTTCATGGAGAGATATGGAAAGCGACGGCAGACGAAGCCCTTAAGGCAGGCGAGAAAGTTGAAGTCGAATCATTTTCGAATTGGATTTTGAAAGTAAAATCAAAAAAGTAGAGGGTAATATGGACGTCACATTATTGATAATCATAATTTTTGCAATTTTCTTCCTTGCGAGTGCGATACGCGTGCTGAGAGAATATGAACGCGCTGTCATTTTCCGATTGGGAAGGCTTATCGATGCAAAAGGGCCAGGCTTAATCATTCTTATTCCGATAATCGATAAGATGGTACGCGTGAGTTTGAGGACCATAGCTTTGGATGTTCCTCCTCAGGACATCATCACCCGCGACAACGTTTCCATCAAAGTAAGCGCCGTAATCTATTTCAGAGTCATCGACGCAAAGAAAGCAATTGTCGAGGTCGAGGACTATCTATTCGCCACGAGTCAGATGTCGCAGACGACTCTTCGCAGCATCCTCGGTCAGTCGGAGCTCGATGATTTGCTATCGCAGCGTGACAAGATAAACAAGGAGTTGCAAGGTATTATCGACAGTCACACGGAGCCGTGGGGAATTAAGGTATCGAATGTTGAAGTCAAACAGATTGATTTGCCGCAGGAGATGCAGCGTGCGATGGCGAAGCAGGCCGAAGCAGAGCGCGAACGCCGCTCAAAAGTTATCGCGGCGGAAGGTGAATTCCAGGCTTCACAGCGTTTGGCCGATGCAGCGAAGATTTTGAGTGACCAACCGAGCGCGTTGACGCTGCGTTATCTGCAAACGCTTCGTGAGATTGCTACGGAAAACAATTCTACGACGATTTTCCCAGTGCCGATAGATTTGCTCGCGCCATTCCTTGGAAAGAAAGTGGATGCGAAGAAGTAGGATGGTTGTTGAGGAATCCGTAAACATAAAAAAGCCCATCCATGAAGGATGGGCTTTTTCTTGAAACGAATTTTTTGGATTAACTCAGGACCAGCTGCCGTTGGAAATGAGATTTCCCTGGTCGTCCCATTCAGTGTACTGACCCGATCCGCTTGAAGTCCATGTTGCATCGAGTGTCAACTGTGTGCCAGTATATATCTTTACCTCACCGCTCTTGTCTGAGTTGTTGGTAAATACATACTTTGCCTGAAGTGTTCCGGTAGTATCGTTCGCAATGATTGTGCCAGTCAAAGTTCCGGAGCTGCTTGTTGACCAGCTGACATTGTCTGCAACAATTGTCGTGTTGGGATAATAAATTGTCCAGCTTCCGGTTTTGCCGTCGCTGCTTTCAGACCCATTTATCGCAGTCCAATTATTAAATGTAGCGCTCGATCCGTTGCTCGAGAGGGTACCATTGTAGACAAGACTCCAATTATAGCCGCTGGAACTCGATGTGGCTGTCCATGTCGCGGTGAAACTCTGTATGGTGTATGTCCACGTCCAGCTGCTTCCATTTTGCTTTCCGGCACCAGAATAGTAACCTAAGTATGATGCAGCAGTCGCGTTGAATATGGACGCTGAACTCTTCGCCGCGATAGCTCCGGCGCTCGTATCGGCGCTTGCGGATG
The DNA here is from genome assembly GCA_963703215.1 of uncultured Bacteroidota bacterium. Taxonomy (GTDB): domain Bacteria; phylum Bacteroidota; class Ignavibacteria; order Kryptoniales; family JAKASW01; genus JAKASW01. The sequence goes on from OY969800.1 coordinate 1,357,055, forward strand.
TCGAACTCGGTCCGGAGAAGGTGGGTGATGTAAGAGTTGGGGCGGTTCCGCTCGATGTGCTGCTGCTCTTCGAGCAGCCGGCGATAAATGCCGCCAGAATCAGCAATATGGCGACACCCTTTAAATTTCTTATCATTAGAATTTCCTCCTTGTTGGTTGTTTTAAGATTGGTTCGTAGTCAGCATCGCAGTATGTTTAGAGACTAAAGTAAGATTTGTGGGTCTCAATGGCAAGCGATTTTCATCACATTTCAAATATTTCTTAGGATTGATTTTATTCCGTTTTGATTTGCCTTCAAAGACCCACTAAGCTAAATTTACTCAGGAGAACAACCTTATGAAATGGCTCACACCTTGGTTGATTTGGGCGTTTGTATCAGTCGCCACGGCGCAAGAAATCGATTGTACGGTAACGCTTAACGCCGATGCACTAAACCCATCAGACCGTGTCAACATTCAAAATCTTGGAAACGACATTCAGAATTATGTAAATAGTTATAGATGGACTGGCGGAGGATTCAAAGGCCCCAAAATAAAGGTGACCATGACGGTATATTTGATGTCGGTTTCAACTCCGTCGGCAGGTGCGGGGCAGGTTTACAATGCGCAGGCTTTTGTTGCCAGCCAGCGTCCAGTTTATCCGCCCGGTAACACCAACACATCTCCGATGGTTCGTGTTATAGACAACTCATGGGAATTTGGCTATCAGAAGGATCAGCCGCTGCACCATGATGAGTTTCGCTTTGATCCTCTGGCTGGATTCATTGATTATTACATGTACGTGATTCTTGGCTTTGACGCTGATTCTTTCAAGCCGCTTGATGGAACGCAATATTTTCAACGTGCATCTAACATTGATGCTCAGGCCCAGAACAGCGATTACCCGCAAGGATGGCAGCAGGGAGGATCGGGCACCTACTCAAGATATGCTTTGGTCACCGATGCTCTTTCTGGGAATTATGAGCTTTTCTGGAGGGCATTTTACGATTATCAGTATAATGGAATTGATCTTCTTTCTACGCAGAAAGATACCGCGCAAGCTGTAATTGCGAATTCGTTGGGCAAGATCTCGGACTTAGTCATTCAGTCAGGCATGCGCAGCGCACTTGTAAAAATGTTTTTTGACGCGAAGTATCTTGAAATAGCGGATGCGCTCAAAGACTATCGGGATAAAGGGGTTTTTCAGAAATTATCAATTGCTGATCAGGCACATCTATCTACATATTCGAAGTATTTGAACTAAGTGAATAAATAGAGTTCTTTCTTAGGTTAAGGCAGTCTATTCCACACAACTTTAGGAGCGGTTGTGAGTCAGGTGGGTTATCTTCAAACCCCAAGACGCGGTTCGTCTCGGTGGTGCACATTTACTTCAATTGAGCTGCGGGATTACCTTCTCGTTTGTTTTGCATCAATATTCCTTGCACTGATTTCGTCTCGCGACGTACATGCCGGCTTCGAACGCAGATACTCCGGCACTCGGTCTCTATCGACTGGCGGGACTTTGTGTGCATTTGGTGAAGATCCATGGTCGTTTTATTACAACCCTGCACATGCAGCGAAGATCAGTGAGCTCAACGCTTTTTTCATTCCATCCACCTTAGGTATCCCAGAAGTGAAGTCAACAGGGATTGCATATAGGGATAACTTATGGGGAATCGATTTCAGCGGGGCGGCACAGACATTCGGATTTGAACTTTATCGCGAAAATGTTTTTACACTGAACCTTTCTGTACCAGTCTATGATTTCCTTTTTGTTGGCGTAAATGTCAATGCTAATCATCTTTTCATAGAAGATTACGGTACCGATCTTTCGTTCAGCGTAGATGCAGGGGCTAAGATGTTCTTGTCGCAGAATTTTGCAATTGGTATTACGACGACGAATCTGAACTCAGCTTCGGAAACGCTCTCGAATGACAGGTTGCCTCAGACTCTCACAGGAGGAATCGCGTACGAATCTGAGGAGTTGAATGTTGGATTAGAATATTTTAAGGAATTGGGGTTTCCATCGTCAATAAAAATAGCTGCCGAGTACTCACCGATGGACTTCATCAGTTTCCGCGCCGGATCTTCGAGTGGCACAAACACGTTTAACGCCGGAATCGCGGTCAGGTTTAAGTCCCTTCGGTTTGAATATGGTGCTGCCTTTCATCAGGTACTTGGGGTGACTCAATCTTTTGGAGTTTCATTCGATTTTTCGCATGACGAAAAGTCAGAGTTTGAGAAAATCAAGGAGTATCGGGAGGAGTTGAGAAGGAAGTGACGGGATACTTTAAGATTCCATTGTTCCCACTTTGCGTCTCTTCATTCGTTTTCTTCTCCATAATTTCAGTCATTTCAGAATCGGTGGCAGCACAGACGTTCTCTTTTGACACCACCTCTGAAGAAGATAAAATAAAAAATGAAAACATTCTGGAATCGGTGATGAGCTATTCAGATGATGTCTCGGAGGTGTTCACGGTCATCGATTTGAACGACAGTTCGCCAGAGGACTTGCTCCTAATTCCCGGGATGACCTCCGGGCTCGCCTCATCTATTATTGCCTATCGCAGGAATGCAAAATTTATATTCAGCGTGGATGAGCTTTCTACTTTGGACGGAATGACTCCGGAGCTTCTATCATCCATAAAGGCTCATGCAAGAATCTATCCAAGCGAAAGACTTTCCATAAATGCAACCTCATATACAAGCTTTTCACCGCAAAGAGCGACACTGTACCAGGAAGCGTACAGCGAAAGTGGCGTTATGAATTTTCAAAAGCTATGTGTCGATTACCGAAATTTCGAGTTGGATGCGGTTACCGATAAGGATGCGGGTGAGAAGAACTATCTCGATTTCTATTCGCTTGCTTTATCTGTGAAGAGAATGTGGATTTTCTCCGCCGTAAACATTGGAGACTATAACTTAAGTCTTGGAAACGGAATGCTTTTCTCTGATGGTCTTGCAGTCTCAAAATCTGCGGGTGCAATTTCACCTCTGTTCATAAAACGCGCTTACTTCTTGGAACCGAACCGTTCTCGTTCCGAGACCGGATTTCTCAGGGGAGCTGCGGTTTCAATTCCCTTCAAGAATTTTGAGTTCACGGGTTTTGCCTCGAATAAGAACCTTGTTGCTCACGTAAATGATTCTGGGTTTGTGACATCGATTGATTACACGGGTCTGAACTTATACGCGAGTCCATCGTACATAAATCTGAAAGAAGAAATTTCGGGCGCGATTCTGAGATTCAATTCGTCCTATGCTGACTTCGGAGCAGATGGAGTCTACTTTTCGTATGACCGCCCGTTTGCTGATCGTTACAGACAAAACCAACTGGTCGGCGACGCGTTCATGCGCCTGCAGTCCAAGAAAATCGCATTCTCCGGCGAGTTGCTCGCTGACAAGATGGTGTCATTCTCCGCAAATACCTGTCTTGATTACGATGAAGCGAAGTTTGCCGTTGGGCTTCGCGATCTACGTTCGCTGGTGGTACCGAATTATTCCGGTGCTCTTTCTGAAAGTTTCCCGACGGCGCCCGAGCAAGGAATTTATTTTGGGGCGGCATTTGATCCTGCAAAAGAAATCAAATTGGGTTTTTATTATGATCGTTTTAGGATTATGTCAATATCGAATGATCCCGACAGAAACGGTGAGGAGATTTTTTCTGACTGCTGCATCAATTTGAGTCATGATATAGATCCAATCGGCGGTAAAAAGATATTTGACGGTACTGCGACGACATTTTACCTGCGCTACAAATACAAGACAAAGGAAGACTTCTACATTCCTGAGACAGATCTTCCGACGGGGCAGTCTACGCTTGCCGGCTCCAAACAAAACTTTAGAGTCGATCTCAGACATAATTTTTCTTCGGCATTTTCGATTCGCGCCAGATTCGAGAAGAATTTTCTATCTTCGGGAGAAAATGGAGAGTTGTTTCTATTGGATGCCACATGGTCGCCCAGTGTATCCTCATTCAGTTCGAGAGTGTGCTTTTACAATACCGGATCGTACAACTCAGCATTCTATGAGATCGAAGGAGATCTTCCAGGAATGAATCGGTACACGCTGATGTACGGAGATGGGATGAGACTCATGCTGGCTGCTAGCACAAAGGTGTCGAAATCATTTTCCGTGGGAACAAAAATCTCGAGAGACGTTTTCGGTCGGGCGCGACAATCGACCATCGGTTCTGCCTCCGCAATATTCCCTGGAGTGACATACCTATATTTTGAAGTGGGTTATGCCATTTAGCTTCGATAATTCCAAATAATCCGCTGGCTGAGATCGACGCCGGTTGCGCGAACAAAAGTCTGGCTTTTTATATTTATCCTTCAAGTTGTAATATTTGTTAGCCAGCAGGTGATTTGAATTCCGTACTGGCTGTGGGTAGTGTACTCATTTATGTTCCATCAGCTTAGAAGGTTCGTAGAAAATTCTGACATGAAAAAATATTCTGTCATCGTATTCGATTTGGGCAATGTACTTTTACCTTTTGATTACAACGTCGTGATGAAAGGTTTCGACCAGATCGAAAAAGGTCTGGGGTCAAAATTCTTCGAGTATTATAGAGACAATTACGAGGTTCATCGAAGATTTGAACGGGGAGAGTATTCGGTCGACGAGTTCACCGAGATTATGTTGACCGTGCTTGAGCACAAGGTCAGCAGAGAAACTTTCTACGAAATCTATTCGAACATATTTACTATCAACGAAGAGCTCACCGCGGCTTTGCCGGAACTAAAGAAAAATTTTCGTTTGGTGCTTTTATCTAACACGAATGCAATTCACCAGAAATATGGTTGGGAACGTTATGACTTTCTGAGACATTTCGACAAACTGATTTTGTCCCACGAAGTTGGTGCTGTCAAACCTGAAGAGAAAATCTATAGGGCTGTTGAGGCATTTACACAAAGGCCATCTCATGAACACATTTATATCGATGACATTTTGGAATACGTCTTAGCGGCAAGAGCGTTGGGCTGGGAGGCAGTCCAGTTTGTTGGAAACGAGAAGCTGTTTGAAGAGTTCAAGAAACGGGGAATAAAATGAGACGGCGAAGGCGCAAGGTAATGGATCGGGAAGGATCAAGGTTGATTTAGCATCGCATCGAGTTTTTTCCAATCAAACTTCCACGGATCTGTTTTCCTCCGGGGAGCAATGTCGCTGTGACCGAGAACGTACTTGACCGGATATTTTCCTTTTAGGCAGGTGATAAGTCGCGCGAGTGCAACATATTGTTCTTCCGTAGGCGGACCATTTTCGGTGTTGATCAATTCTATTCCTATCGAGACCTTATTTACTTCGGTAGTTCCATCTGGCAGACGACTACTGCCTGCGTGGTAGGCGATTTCCTGATCAGAGACTAACCTATAGATTGTCCCGCTGCGATCTATGATGTAATGAGGAGATACATTTATCTTTTTGTATTCTTTCAGGATTCCATCGATGTCGAAAGAATCGGGGGTCAGTGCATTATACGACGAGTGGATTATTATTGCTTCGATCTTTCTCGGAGAGTTTCCGATCCTGTGACCCCACGATATTAAGTTGTCTTTTATTTTCAGTTGGCTGCAAGGTGCAGATTGATTTCCCGTCAATCCGGTAATTAGAAAGCTTATGATAATTGTCAGGAGCATTGGCGGAATAAGATTGTAAATGACAACAAAATAAAAAAGCCGCCTCAAATCGGCGGCTTTCTCAAAGGTTTTGAATTCTTATGTTAGGAGCAACCGCTTGTCGATCCGCAGTTCAGGCACTTGTAACATGAGCCGCTTCTGATCATGATCGATCCGCATTCGTGACAAGGTGGTGCATCTGCCTGCTCCTGGAAAACTTTCTTTTCCGTCTGCTCCAACGAAATGTTGAATCCGGTCTTTTGCTCGGCCTTCGATTCGGCAGCGATTGAATCCATGACGACTTCGGCGGGTTGTTCCTCGCGAGCAAGAAATTTCAATCCCATCCATCTGAAAATGTAATCAAGGACAGATTTTGCAATAGGAACCTCTTTGCTGTTTGTAAATCCGGATGGCTCAAACCGCATGTGGCTGAACTTATCCACCAAGACTTTCAGCGGAACACCGTACTGAAGAGCAAGTGAAATTGCTGTGGCAAATCCATCCATCAGTCCGCTGATCGTCGAGCCTTCTTTGGACATCGTAATGAAAATTTCGCCGGGAGTTCCGTCTTCGTAGAGTCCGACTGTAATGTAGCCCTCGTGTCCACTGATACTGAACTTGTGAGTAACTGCTCTTCTCTCGTCGGAAAGTCTTCGTCTGCTGACTCGCGGTACTTCTTTTTCCGGCATTGCCGCAGATTTTCCGTCGTCCTTTTTAGTGCTGAGCGGCTGTGTTCTCTTTGAGCCATCACGATAGACTGCGATCGCTTTCAATCCCAACTTCCATGCTTCGATGTATGCTTGCTCTATGTCTTCAACTGTTGCATCAGCAGGCAGATTGACAGTCTTGGAAATTGCGCCCGACAGGAACGGTTGAACCGCCGACATCATTTTTATGTGACCCATGTAATGAATCGACCGGTTTCCATTGACCGCCTTGAATGCGCAATCGAAAATCGAAAGATGTTTGTCCTTCAGGTGCGGGGCGCCTTCAATCGTGTCCTTTGCATCGATGTACTTGACAATCTCCTCAATTTGTTTTTCGGAATAGCCGAGAGTCTTCAATGCAAGCGGCACCGTGTTGTTGACAATCTTGAGATAACCTCCGCCGACAAGTTTCTTGTATTTCACGAGTGCAATATCGGGCTCGACACCGGTCGTGTCGCAGTCCATCATGAATCCAATCGTGCCGGTGGGGGCAAGCACGGAGATCTGTGAATTCCTGTAGCCGTATTCTTTTCCTATGGTCAGTGCATCGTCCCAGACCGTTCTTGCGGAATCCACAAGATAATTCGGGATAAGCTCCGAGTTGATTTTATCTACGTGGGCGCGATGTTTCCGGATCACTCCAAGCATCGGCTCACGATTGACTTCATAACCTTCGAAAGACCCGATTGTCTTAGCAATCAATGCACTTTGCCTGTATCCTTCGCCGGTCATTAATGCGGTTATCGCGCCGGCATACGCTCTTCCGGCATCACTATCGTAAGAAAGTCCGAGTGACATCAAAAGTGCCCCAAGATTTGCATATCCAATCCCAAGAGGACGGAAGGCAATGCTGTTCTTCTCGATGGACTTTGTCGGATAGCTTGCATTGCCTACGATGATTTCCTGCGCGGTAACTACGACCTCGACCGCGTGCAAAAATGAGTCGACATCGAAGGAGCCATCTTCCTCTCTGAATTTCATCAGATTAAGCGAAGCGAGATTACACGCGCTATCATCGAGGAACATGTATTCGCTGCAGGGATTCGAGGCGTTGATGGGAGCGGTGTTTGGTGAGGTGTGCCAGTTGTTTACGGTTGTGTGAAATTGCATTCCAGGATCTCCACTAATCCAGGCTGAATCCGCAATCTTGCGCATCAAATCTCTACCGCGGTAAGTACCTGCCGGCTTTCCATCATGAACATTCTTCGTCGTCCATTCTTTGTCTTCCAGGGCAGCGCGCATGAACTCGTCAGTAGCTCGAACGCTGTGATTTGCGTTTTGGAATTGAACTGAGTCATACGCACCGCCAGGGATATTGAAGCCGGGGTCATACCCAGCATCTATAAGTGCCCAAGCTTTTTTCTCTTCATCTGATTTGCTTTTGATAAACTCGAGTATGTCGGGGTGGTCTGCGTTCAATATAACCATCTTTGCAGCGCGGCGCGTTTTTCCACCGGACTTGATCACTCCTGCAAATGAATCAAAACCGCGGAGGAACGAGACCGGTCCCGACGCCGTACCACCACCAGAAAGCCTCTCTTTCGATGACCTCAGGGTAGAAAAGTTTGTTCCTGTGCCACTACCCCACTTAAACAGCATGCCTTCTGTTTTCGCAAGGTCGAGAATCGATTCCATGGTGTCTTTCACGGAGTTGATGAAGCATGCTGAACATTGCGGCTTTTCCTCTATGCCTACATTGAACCAGACCGGACTGTTGAAAGACACATACTGATTTACCAAGAGGTAAGTAAGCTCATCATAGAATGCGGCCGCGTCTTCACTTGACCCGAAATAACCGCCGTTGATTCCCCACTTTGTAAACGTCCTTGCCACTCGATCCACAAGTTGTCTTACACTCGTTTCCCTTTGCGGTGTTCCGAGCTGTCCATGAAAATATTTTGACACCACAACGTTAGTCGCAGTCATGCTCCAGAAATCGGGGACCTCCACATCATCTTGCTGGAATATTACCTCCCCTTTCTCATTCGAAATGGAGGCAGTTCTCTTTTCCCAGTTAATCTCATTGAATGGATGGACCCCTTCTTTGGTGAAGCGACGCTGCAACGTGAGCCCTCCCAATTTGAAATGAGCTTTCGTCTCCTCTGAAATGAAAACGTCTGTATATCCCATTGACCACTCCTCCTTTTTATATTAAAGTAAAACCATTGCAGACCATAAAACGTCTGAACAAATAACGGCTCATCAGGATAGGCCACCTTCTAAGCCAACGCCAGCACCGATAAAGACCTCTCGTTAGATAACGAGAGTCGACGTGCAAATTATCTTCAGAAGCATGTAAAGTCAAGGATTTAAGCCCAAGAATTGACTTTAACTCAAATTTTGTTTGGGGTTTTGTGACGTTTTGGTGCTCGAACGCCTTCGGAGTCAAGAAATTAGTTTAAGTGTGGCAATGAAATAAGAGATCGCATTTCATATTTCCACAGGTGTTTCTTGATAGAGATTTAATGCTCCATGGTGACAGTTTGCGGTTATTTGAAAAAGGAGGGGGAAGGCGAACTTAGATCGAACGATTCGTCAGGCAGTGTCTCTCAAAAGATTACCCACTGCTGCAACAAGTTCACTGGTGCTATATGGCTTTTGAATTAGTCCTTCCGCGTAAGTTCCAAGAATGGTTTTGAGATCGGAAAGCTCGCTGAATCCCGTGCATATCAGGATTTTTGGCGGATGTTCCATCTTCTTGATCTCTATGCATGCATCCTTGCCAGTCATTACTGGCATAATCATATCCAAAATTACAAGTCGAATATCGGGGTACTCTTTGACCTTTCTTAGGGCGTCGAGTCCATCGTTTGCCGTGATGACATGGAAACCACGCTCCGTGAGAATATCAAATCCAAGCTGGCGGACATTTTCCTCATCGTCGACAATCAATATTTTTACGCCTTTCAATTCAAGATCTTGGGAAATTGCTTCTTGTGATGCCGGGCCCATTTCTTCCTGATAAAGAGGGAAATAAAGTCTGACTTTTGTCCCAACACCAACAACGGAATCAACCGAGATGGTGCCATTATGCTGCTTTACAATATTGAAGACCTGGCTGAGACTTAGACCGGTATATCTTCTATCGCTCTTTGTTGTGAAGAAAGGTTCAAATATTTTTCGCTGGATTTCCTCACTCATTCCCGTGCCATGATCCTCAATCTCTAGCAAACATTGGGTTTGTTCGCCCGGCTTTTCTGAAACATGGATTGAGGATTCAATTGTACCTCCGGCTTTCATTGAATCCGCGGCATTGTCGAGAACAGCGAGGAGAACCTGGTTTAGCTGGTCGACACTAATCCGGACAGGAGCTGGTCGAGGATCAACAGAAACAGTAACATTGTATTTTTCTCCCTTGACGCTGGAGAATTCTTCGGAGACAATCTTAACGAATTGGTTAAGGTCCACCACCTTCATCGTCTTGGTGTCCAACTGCGAAAAGCCGAGCACGCGCTTTACCAATTGCGAAATTTGTTTTGATGAATTCTCTATGATTTCTGAATAATGAAATTCCTTTGTGCCAGGCGGAAGCCTTTTCATGAGAAGTGAAGCGTAGCCCATTATGCTTCCGACCAGATTATTAAGATCGTGTGAAAGCGTCGACGCTAATCTCGCTAAGGACTCTATTTCTTTCTCGTGAAGTGACAACATTTTGTCAGATTGACTGCTCGTGATGTCCTTAGCTGACTTAATATCGTTCGGCCGTGCATCGGGCGACCTCACACTTTCCAATTGCTGCGACTTCGTCAAGCGGTCCAATTGAGAAGACAGCGTTCGTACTTTTCTCTGAGTAAAATAGTTAGAAATAACAAGGGTGATGAGGGCTCCTGCTACGAGGCCAACCACGAAGTAAATGAAATAATCTCCAAAGAGATTCCAGTTCGCCTCCGCCTGTTGCAAGGACATTATACCTAAGAAGAGGGATAACATAGATCCATCGGATGGCAACCCAAGCATACCGGTTTCAAGAAAATCCCCATCCACCTAGTTGCTCGCCGGATAGTAGATCAAGCACCGAATGAACAAGCTCCGCCGATGAGATCGGTTTTGCCAGCCACCTGTCAGCCCTTGATCGCTTGAGTCGTTCAATGGCCGATGCGGTCAGATTTCCAGATAGAATGAGAACTTTCAAATCGTAGCGTGTTTTTCGATTTGCGATTAGTTCGAGGACCTTGAACCCATCAATTCCGGGCATCATTAGATCAAGAACGACAAGGTCTGGCGTAAGTTCTCCCAGCAATATCAGCGCTTCATACCCATCCTGCGTGGTAGATATCTCGCAGTCTTGCAGCTTGTCGCGAAGCACTTCTTTGATCATTTCTGCAAAAGCCTCGTCGTCGTCAACGATAAGAATTCGTCTAGGATGCTCTCCCCTAAAATCGAAATTAATATCCATTTTGTGTGCTTTTAGAAATGTTTCTAAATCAGTTGGCCAGATCCTGAAATGCCCACCTGGCGTCGCATACGCTTTTAACCTTCCTGATCTAATCCAGTTATGTATGGTTCGAGTGGTGACTCGGCAGACCTGAGCAACTTGTCCCACACCCAACGGCCTCGCGGTTATTTCTTTCTCAGTGAGCATTTCCCGTTTTTCGCATTTTTCCTGTTATTCCAACTTTAATAAATATCATTTAAAACTTCAACTCCAACAATTTCATTTTGCTGCTGGCCATGCTGGTGGCCAGGAACCTTCTGCCGTCATTCTGGGTACAATACTCGGTTTATGAAAAACTACGAGATCGTGTTTATCAGATGCTTGCGAATAAGACCGCTGCAGATATTTCGAAAGAGATTGGCAACAGCGTTCTTATTTAAAGGCGAGAATCGAGCTTCTTTGGTCAAAGGGAGCATTGACCGAAGGGGTACGGAAATCGCGAACACTGCTGGTCGCGTACCATTTTATATTAGTGGCCGTGGTGGTTTTGCTCCATTTTTCCGGCTCCATGAATATTTTGATGCTTCTGCCTTTTGCACCCATGATTGCTCAGACGACGCTCGGGCTTTCATCGAAGAAAGTAAAGGTCAATTTGATACGGATTGGAATTGGACTGTAGGCTCAATCAATTGTGTTTCTTGCTGAGGTAAAGCTCTTTTGGAATTAGTTAGCCATGTTTAGAAATGTTTGAACTTGCTCCTCTCCATGTTAAATTATCAATCACGATTGATATTTGCCGTTTAGTTATTTAAATGTGCCAGTATGTGGTCACCGCGGAGCGGGATCCTGACATACAAAAATTCTGACGGGAGATGGCACAAAGCACTCACAATGGAGAAAGAAATTATGAGTTTGCTCGTTGTCGGGTCGATCGCTCTGGACACCATTGAGACACCATTCGACCGTGCAGAGCTAGTTGCCGGCGGAAGTGCAGTCTATATTTCCGCATCTGCTTCTTATTTCACTGCTCCAATCAGGCTTGTCGGGGTCGTGGGCTCCGACTTTCCGAAGGCGGAACTCGAATTCTTAGAATCCCGCGGGATAGATCTTGCAGGTTTGCAGATTATTGAGGGCGGCAGGACATTTCATTGGAGCGGGCGTTATCATCATGATTTGAACGAGCGCGACACACTTGACACGCAGTTGAATGTTTTTGAAAATTTTAATCCGGTTCTACCCGACTCATACAGAAACAGCAACTACCTGATTCTTGGGAACATTGATCCGGTCCTGCAGCTTCGAGTGATCGATTCGTTGGATAAAAAGCCGGAGCTTATCGTCTGCGATACCATGGATTTCTGGATAAGAGGAAAGAACAAGGAGCTTCTGGAGACTCTAAAGCGAGTCGACGTTTTGATCGTCAACGATTCCGAGGCGAGGCTGGTCACCTCCGAGCCGAACTTAGTAAAAGCGGCGAGAAAAATCATGAAGCTTGGTCCGCCGATCGTGATAATCAAGAAAGGCGAACATGGCGCACTCCTGTTCGCAGCCGACATGATTTTTTCGGCGCCGGCATATCCACTCGAATTTATTTATGACCCGACGGGTGCAGGCGACACCTTTGCTGGTGGGTTCATTGGACATTTAGCACGGACCGAAGATTTGTCGGACGGCAATTTGAAAAAAGCCGTCGTATGCGGAAGCGTGATGGCGTCGTTTGGAGTCGGAAAGTTCGGGACCGAGGCATTGAAGAATTTGTCCGACATAGATGTTCATCGGCGATACCGCGACTTCGTGGAGCTATCGAAATTCGATGAATAAGAATAGTCAGTCGGTAGTCACGCTGATCTTCTTGATCAATTCAATTTGTGAAATTTGTGAGTAATCTACCCGATCCAATAAGATGGGAAAACGGGAAAGTCGTGATCATTGATCAGACACAGCTCCCGCAGACGGAGAAATTTCTCTCGACGGAACACTACAAAGATGTTTGCGAGTGGATCAAATCGCTCCGCATTCGTGGCGCACCTGCAATCGGGATAGCCGCGGCTTATGCTGGTACACTTGCCGCATTTGAGTTTGGGTCGAAGAACAAGATCGACGCGAATCTCGAGCGAGCGTTGAATGAAATTCAAGAGACTCGCCCGACCGCCATAAATTTGAAAAATATTCTTAACCGTCTCAGAGGTTTAGCCTTGAGCGGAAATGTCGGTGAGATATTTTTGAATGAAGCCCACAAAATTCTGGACGAAGAGATTGAATCCTGCAAGAAGATCGGTCAATTCGGACTTGAGCTTGTTCCGGATAAAGCCACGATCCTTACGCACTGCCATACCGGCAGCCTCGCCACAGGGGGATATGGTACGGCACTTGGAATCATTCGTGCCGCGCACGAAGCGGGAAAAGAGGTTTTTGTTCTCGCCGACGAGACCAGACCGCTCCTACAAGGAGCGAGGCTTACCGCATACGAGCTCCAAAAACTCGGAATAGAATTCAAGCTGATCGTTGACAGTGCATCGGGGATCGCCATGAGGAAGTTCAAAGCCGATCTCGTCGTCGTTGGCGCGGACAGAATCGCTGCGAATGGTGACACAGCAAACAAGATCGGCACGTACAACCTTTCGGTACTCTGCAAGGAAAACAAGATACCGTTTTATGTTGCTGCCCCAAGTTCAAGTTTCGACCTGACGGCAAAATCCGGTGACGATATTCCGATCGAAGAACGAAGTGCGGATGAAGTTACACACTTCCATGGTGTTCGTTCGGCGCCAAAAAATATTTCTGTCTATGCACCTGCATTCGATGTTTCTCCAGCGGAAAACATAACTGCCTTCGTGACAGAACGGGGAATAATCAGGAAGCCGTTCGGGGAAAATATAGCAAAGGTGATCGGACTTCATTAGCTCATGATTTGAATCGGAGCTAATGGGTTATGAGCTTTTGTGTTGTGGGTGTTAAATTAATCCGTGTCAATTGAAAAAACCGAAGCCATAGTACTAAGAGCCGTCAACTACCGCGACACGAGCAAGATCGTGACGTTCTATACAAAACGTTATGGGAAGATGAGTGCGATTGCGAAAGGGGCACGCAACCCGAAAAGCAAATTCGGTTCTCTCTTTCAACCACTTAATTATTTGCAGATAGTTTTCTATCGACGCGAAAATCGCCAGCTTCAGTATGTTTCTTCCAGCGATTTTGTGAAATATTTCAAGTCGTTGACGACGAGCATGGAGAAGCTCTCGGTCGCGATCTCGCTCATAGAGATCGTGAATCTTGTCATGCACGACGAAGAAGAGAACGAACAGCTCTTTGAGACTCCTTGTAAACTCGCTTCAAGAACTTGACAAGATCTCTGTCGTGGATAAGGATGCCTCTCCGTTGAATGTTTTCGTCCATTTCGGACTCCACCTTGCCATCGACCTCGGTTTTGCGCCGAATTTTGAAAATTGTCTGATTTGCCATAAACTGATTAATGCTGAGAAACAAAAAAGAATCAGCTACGTCGTAGAGAAAGGCGGACCTCTTTGTGAAGATTGTTCGTCCAAAGTCAATAATACTTTTCTGTTGTTGAGTCCAGCATTTTTAATTTTACGAAGCTTTGTCCGTCTAAGTTCTGGAGCCGCCGCAAAGTCGAAAATGGAGGTAGCGCTCCAACATGAACTTTCGAATTTTATTTTTGTTTACTTAAAGAAGCATTCGGAAACCATGAAAGACATAAAGTCATTAAGATTTCTGAATGCACTAAAATGATTTACCCGATGGATTCTTTCCTCAACGAAGAGATTCATTCGGGAGAGGAGGAATAACTATGCGGAGAAGGACGTTACTTGGAGCGGCGCTGCTCGTCGCAGTCGGAATCGTGTTCGGGGCGTTTCTCGTGATGAGTTTTAATGGTGTAGGCACAAGCTTCAGCTTTCAGGGCGAGAAGGTGAAATTGGGCGGACCTGCCCCTGTTGTGAACACCGATATGAATTTGATGTCGACGCAGAAAGCGTTCGTCGCTGTGGCGAAAGCGGTAACCCCGACTGTCGTCAGCGTTACTGTCACAACGAAGCCGAAAACCAGCATTCCCTTTTTCCACAATTTTCAATTTAATCTTCCTGAGCCTCAGCCTGAACAAGGGATGGGGTCAGGCGTCATCGTAACCGCAGATGGATATATTCTGACGAACAACCACGTTGTGGATGATGCCGAGAAGAATGGGATCAAGGTCACGCTTTCCGATAATCGCGAGTTTAGCGGCAAAGTGGTCGGCAAGGACCCAACCACGGATGTCGCGGTGATCAAAATCGATGCTAAAGATCTTCCCATTGCAGCGCTCGGAAATTCGGACAGCGTCGAAGTCGGACAGTGGGTACTCGCCATCGGGAATCCTCTCGGGCTTACTTCGACGGTCACCGCAGGCATTGTCAGCGCGCTCGGAAGAAACATAGACGTTGCCACTTCGCAGGAAAAGTACGGTATAAGCAACTTCATCCAGACTGATGCGGCGATCAATCCCGGCAACAGCGGCGGAGCGCTGGTGAACATCCGCGGCGAGGTCATCGGCATCAATGCTGCAATTGCAACTAGAACCGGTTATAACCAGGGATATGGTTTTGCAATTCCGATAAATCTTGTGCGGAAAATGGCGGAGGATTTGATTTCTTATGGCAAGGTCAAGAGGCCATGGTTGGGAATACAAATGAAGCCCGAAAAAATAGATGAGACTGACGCTCAGGCACTAGGGTTGTCGAAACCTGAAGGAGTACTTGTTCAGGATGTGATATCCGGAACTCCTGCCGAGAAAGCAGGAATCAAAGCTGGCGATGTCATTCTCGCTGTGGATGGGAAGGACGTAAATGCTGCAAACGAAATTCAAACGATAATTGCCGAACACAAGCCAGGCGATACGGTTCCCGTGAAGATTTATAGAAGCGGAAGCACAATCGAGAGAGACGTAACGCTTAATGAATTGCCCGACCAAAATCTGGCGAGCACCGAGGAGAATGTTAATGAGAACGAGGATGAGACTCCGAGCGAAAATGGGCAGATAAATGTTGCCAAGCTTGGAATTTCTGTCCAGCCTCTCGATGAAGATACGAGGAAGCAGGCAAATGTTGAATCGGGAGTTCTCGTTGCAAGTGTTTCGCCGAGCGGGCCAGCGGCGGACAGAACTCTGATGCAGGGCGACATTATCACCGAGGTGGATCGTCATGAGGTCAAATCGCCAAAGGACTTCGCGGGCACATTAAAAAACAAAAAAACCGGCGATGCGGTCATGCTGAGAGTGCTCACAAAACAGGGAAGCAGTTTCGTTTCGAGATTCGTCGCGGTGGAAATCGGCGAATAAAACAAAGACATTTTTTTGAAGCTCATGACTAAGGTCATGGGCTTTTTAATTTCCACGCCACATCGATTTTTCTTATATTGAATCCGTTATGTTAAGACTACTTACCGCAGGTGAATCGCACGGCAGAACGCTCGTGGGAATAATCGAAGGCGTTCCATCAAACATGGAGCTCGACGCAGAATACATCAACCGCCAGCTTTTCCGTCGCCAGCAGGGATACGGCCGCGGCGGCAGGATGAAAATAGAAACCGATAAGGTCGAAATCCTCACAGGTGTTCGGCACGGTAAGACTATGGGTTCACCAATCTCTCTCGTGATATGGAATCGCGATTTCGAAAACTGGGGAGAAAAAATGGCAGTGGAAGCCATCGACAAAGAAATCGAGAAAGTTGTTATCGCCCGTCCTGGTCACGCAGATTTGGTCGGAACATACAAATATTCGTTCGACGATATTCGAAACGTGATCGAGCGTGCGAGCGCACGTGAAACTGCGATGCGAGTAGCACTCAGCGCAGTCGCGAGGAAACTTTTGAATGACCTGGGAATACAAATCGGGAGCCATGTTTTTTCGATCGGGAACGCGAGTTATAGAGATAGAGAATCCATTGATTCCGTTCTGGTTAAGCTGCTTGCGAGTAAAGAGGGTGCGGAGGAAATTTCAGATAAAGCAGACAAATCTGAAGTAAGATGCCTCGACGGAATTATCGCCAATAAGATGGTACAGCAAATCAAGCGAGCAAAAAAGTCGGGCGATACACTCGGCGGGGTCGTTGAAGTTTACATTACCGGATTGCCCATCGGACTCGGGAGCTACGTTGAATTTGATCGGAAGCTTGACGGTCAGCTCGCCCAGGCAGTGATGTCGATACACGCAATAAAAGGTGTGGAAATCGGCGAGGGATTCAGGAATGCAACCAAATTTGGCTCCGAAGTTCACGACGAAATTTTGTTGAAGAGCAAGAAGATTGTCAGGCCGACAAATCGGGCGGGCGGGCTCGAAGGCGGCGTGACAAATGGCCAGCCGCTCTGGATCCGCGCCGCAATGAAACCCATTTCAACATTGATGAAACCATTACGGAGCATCGACCTTTCAAAGATGAAACCGATGGAGGCGAGGAGGGAGCGCTCCGACTTTTGTGCCGTACCTGCTGCCGGAGTCGTCGCTGAAAATGTGGTTGCGCCAGTGTTGGCGAATGCCGTTTTGGAAAAATTTGGCGGCGACAGCATGCGCGAATTAAAAGAAAGATTCTCAGACGAAGCATTCTTCGGCTGATGGCTAAAGAGCGCATCGGTTACATCGACCAATTCAGGGGTCTTGCAACCATCTTCATGGTTGAGACACACGTGGTCAATGCGCTCCTTCTCAATTCACTGCGACAAAGTTTTGTTTACATTTCGCTCGATTTCCTAAACGGCTTCGTTGCACCGTCATTCCTGTTCGTGGCTGGATTTTCTTTTACGCTGGCTTTGAATAGGAAGGGCGATGCTTACCGAAGATTCTCCCCCGAGTTGTTTCGCCACATAAAGCGGCTTATTTTCATTTGGATCACCGGTTACCTGATGCACATCCCGTATTTCTCGCTTCTCAAAACTGTCCACTGCTCAACGCCGGAAGACATGACCGCATTCTTTGCCATCGACATACTTCAGTGCATTGCAACGACGCTGATCTTTGTACATATCGTTCGAGTGCTTGTGAAGAACGACCGGGCTTTTAATGCGATCTTATGGGGATTGTTTTGGTTCTTCATAATTGCTGCTCCAATTGTCGGATTCTTCGACCCATCTCAAGCGACGCCAAAATTTTTTGGACAGTACTTCAATCGGCTTCATGGCTCACTCTTCCCGCTATTTCCGTGGTCGAGTTTTCTGATAGCCGGTATAATTGCCTCGCAAAAGATTACATTTGAAAAAGAAAGCAGGCTCAAAGAAAGATTGTTTCCGATCGGTGGAGTATTAGTCGTGGTCGGAATCGTGCTGGCTTTCGCCCATAAAATTCTTCACCCTCAGGTGAATTTGTATGATTATGCACCAGGATGGTTTCTGCTCAGACTCGGAATATTGCTCTGGATTCTGAAGGGAATCATCTGGTATGAAGGGGAAAGAAAGTTTGGCTGGTCGGCAGTAAAGATTTTCGGGCGCGAATCATTTCTGGTGTATGTTGCGCATGTACTCTTCATATATGGATCGAGCGCGAAAAACCTGTCCCTCGTGGAATCAGTTGGAAGAACCATGGACTATCCGCAGTGCTTTGGGATATTTGTAGGACTGACAGTTGCAATGTTCGTACTCGCCTACTCTTGGTCGACGCTGAAAAAAAGAAACTATAACCTTTCCCGCCTTGTCCAGTATGCCTTTGTCTCAGGATTCTTTTATTTGTTCATAAGGAACCCGTACTAAAGAAATCCAAATTGTAAATATTAAATTTTGGATCGCCAACCGCAAGTTGAGATCTAGGATTAGCAATTCTCTTACAGATTATTTTCTTCAAGAAAGTCCAGAATCGCCGCATTGAACTCGGCAGGATTTTCAAGATTGGATAGATGCCCTGCTCCATGGATCAGCACGAACTTTGAGTTTCGTGTTTTGGACTTCATAAGCTCAGCATCGGCTTGAGTGGCAACCTTATCTTTATCTCCCGTAACGATGAGTGTCGGAGCAGAAATGTTTTCTAGGCTCTCGGTCATATCCATTCTCGCCGCAAGTGCGATCAGTGTGCCGATGAGCGCAATCTCGCTGGTCGATTTCATGATCGCAGTGATTCTGTCCACGGCTGTTCTATTTTTATCAAAACTTTCGGGGGCGAATAAGGAACGCGCCATATCTTCTGCAAACTGGTGTCTTTTTCCGGCAAGAATCATCTTTATTTGATTTGCGCGGTTTAGTTTGGCCGCATTTGTGTCCGCTGCACTTTTGGTATTGCAGAGAATTAATCCCGAGACACGTGATGGTTCACGTTCAATTGCCCGCATTGCGGCATAACCTCCGATGGAAAGTCCACATATCACTCCCTTTTCCACGTCGAGATGGTCCATCACCGCAAAGAGATCGTCGACAATGAACTCGATAAGGTATTGTCCGCTGCCAGGGTCGCTGTAGCCATGTCCCTTCAAATCAAATGCGACTGCGAGATGGTCCTTTGAAAGGAGAGTCATTTGTCCATCCCAAATCGATTTGTCGAAAGGAAAACCGTGAATGAAAATCACACTACGGTTTTTATTCTCGCCAGATACATTGCAAGCGATTCTTCCACCCGGAGTCTTTATAAACATACTATCTCCTGAAAAGTTAGAACGTCGATCCAGAAGAATATAAAATATTGGATAGTTTGATGAAAGCGTCGTAATTTTATTGGAGAGCAGGGAGGTCTGCCTGCGGCGACCTAGACTGGTTCTCGAATAGAGATGAAGGCTGGAAAATCTAGAAATGGCAGAGCGTCTTGAATAAATCCGTGCTGCGCTTTTGGCAAAATAGTCTGGGAGCGATTCCTGAAGGGCAAAAGCTTGAGTTTTTGCGCGAAGTGTATTTTACAAATTACTACCGCGCGAGAATCTTTTCCGTAGCAATTTTTTTAATCCACATATTTCTTTTATACGTTGACCTACAGCATAAAGCAGCTGGGTTGTGGGTGACGATGCCGGGTTATCTGTACCTCTTTTATTTGCACGTTATACTAGAGGTGATCCTGCTCGTTTTCATATTATTGATTACCATTTTCAGACCGGCGTCCGTCAAGGAAGTGCGTTTTTCAAACATAGCCACTGCTGTGCTCTTCATGTTTTTCATTTTGGTTTGGAGTGCGGCGTTGTCGTCAGTGGATCAGATGATCCATGGAATGATTACGGTGTACATCATGGCCGTGTTCGGAGTCGCAGTTGCTTTTTACGTGACGGGTGCGACCAGCTTTGTTATGTATATCTTGGCACACGCATGTTTTCTGGTTGGTATTAGCCAAACACAAACGAACCCTAATGTGCTGCTGGGAAACTACATAAATGGTTCTGCGCTCGCAGTAGTGGCATGGGTTCTGTCGCGTTTAGTCCTTTCCGCGAGAGTGCGAGAATTCTTGAACACGAAAACGATTGAGCGGCAGAAAATTGAAATTGAAGACGCAAAGGAAAAAATCGAATCCATTCTTAAGAATATTTTGCCGGAAAGTATCGTTAAGCAAATCAACGGGGCCGGTTATCCGCCGCCGGAATACAACTCTTCCACGACGATAGTTTTTGCAGACTTCGTTTCTTTCTACAAGATCGCCGAGACATCGGATGCAAGGGACGTTCCTAAAGATTTTGGAAGAGATGTTCAATGCATTTGATAAAGAGGTCAGGAAGCATAAGCTCGAAAAGCTAAAAACAATCGGTGACTGTTATATGTTCGCGGGGGGGCTTTTCACTGAGGAAAATCAGCTTCTCGATACGGTCGAGGCTGCGATGGGAATTCGGGAAATTGTGAAGAAATTTTCTTGCGAGCTGAAACCCAGAACCGGGCACGATTGGGCGTTGAGAATCGGAATTCACGCCGGTCCAGCGATCACCGGCATTATCGGAAGCTGGAGGTTTATTTACGACGTTTGGGGTCCGACAGTAAATATAGCATCGCGGCTCGAAGCCGCATCGCTGCCGAACAAGATAAACGTCTCACAGCAGGTTTTTGACCAGCTTACCAGGACTGGACGGTACTCTCTCGAACCGCGTGGTGCTTTGGCGATAAAAAATATGGATGCGGTCGAGATGTACTTTGTGGAAAAAAATTCTGAACTCAAAATCGCTTGAGATTCACGACTACTTTCAGTCGATCCTTTTCTTTGCGAAGAAATCCCTTAGGAGAATCCCTGAGTCTTCCTCCAATACCCCGGAAATTACTTCCAGCCGATGATTCAGGCGCCCATCTTGCACTATGTTATATAGAGTGGAACATGCGCCCATCTTCTGATCGAAGCATCCGAATACAATTCTATCGAGTCTTGAGAGAACAATAGCTCCGGCACACATCGGGCACGGCTCAAGCGTAACATACAGCGTGCATCCTTTCAACCGCCGGCTTCCCAGATGATTTGCCGCAGAGCCGATTGCGATTATCTCGGCGTGAGCAGTTGGATCCTGAAGCATTTCCACCTGGTTATACCCACGCGCGATGATGGCGCTGTTTTTTACGATTACAGCACCGACGGGGACTTCGTTTTTCTTGCGAGCTTCTTCTGCCTCTTTTATAGCGGCAGTCATGAAGAGTTGGTGGTCATCCATGGAAAATTGTAAATTCTAAATTCTTAATTTTAAATTATCACCTTTCGTAATTCAAAACTTTCAATTCAAAATTTAAAATTTCTTGTCACCCTGAGATCGAAACGTGCACGTCGACCCCGGCTTCATTGGTTGTAGTACCGGGGATCTGTGAAGCAGGAATCGTCGGAATAATTCTCGTGTTCAGGTAGTAAATGGACGCCGTCACGCGCTGACTAACGTCGTACTTGAAGCGTATTTCTAACGTGTTCTGCCTTGTCCCGCTGATTGGCGTGCCACTCTCGCTAAACTGGTCGATGTTATATGAGGACTGAGTGGACGCCGCACTAGAGAAACTCGCGCTGATGTCAACATCGTTTTGCAGATTTAAGCCGAATAACGGAAGAGAAAATCCTCTCTTGGCATAATCCGCCGTGATAGTAAGCTGGCCAGTGTACTGTTGCGCGATTGAGCGAGCCGTCGGGTTCAGACTGAATTGCGTGTTCGTGTTGTAAAGAATCGAGCCGGATATCGTGGCGTCGCCGATGCTCTTGAATGCGATGTTCAAACCCGCTAGTGGTTGAAAACCATAGGAGATCGTTTGCGCGCCGACCACTTGTGGAGCACCATTCGTGATGGACCAGTTTTCAGAGTATGTGGATTGGTAAGCATGGCTTAAGCTTACATGTGTCGCAAAACTCTTGAATATTGGAAGCTGCTCCAGACCATCCCAAGTGAATGAGTAGTTCATTCGCGGCACGTATTGTCCGAACAGTTTGTCGAGGAAAGGAAGCGTTTCGAAACCTTTGAGAAACGCATCCGACATTTTTTGCTGATCCGTCGTCTGAATGTTATTTGAATCTGCAGCACGCAAATTCTGGTAATCGACGTTGAATTGATTTATCCCGTTCTTTAAAGCGGAAAATACGAAAACGGGAGGAAGCGTAAAAAAGCTTCGGTTGATTTGTCCGCTGAGAGTAAGGTTCACCGTGCTGTCTACCGGGAAGCCCATGGCATCAGTCTGATATGAGATGCTGCGGGTGTAATTCCATCCAAGATGCCACGTCAGATCGATTCGTGCGCCTTGCCACAGGTTCCTGGAGGTTTTGATGTCAAGTGAGTTTGTATTGCTGAAGTTATCGGATATTTGAGTCCCTGGGCCTGGAATCCTTCTGGTAGGAGTTTGCTCGAATCCGAAAAATGGGAAGCCACTCTTCTTGAAAAAAACCAGTTTGCTGTAAGGATCTGAAGTAAGGCCAAGCTGGTACAGTTGTGAAGGCCCAAGTGCCGGATTGCTTTCCTGGATGAACGGTACTGCGAAAAAGTTACTCATGCCCGGCCTTAAGGACGGCAACCCACCATTTTGGGAAGAATTTGCCGAAGAGAAGTTTATCGAGATGTTGTCAAAATCCAGAAAGGGTACCTTTATCAATAAGTTTGCGACGTTGCCGATTTGGTTTCCATTTGATGAAGAGGCAGTAGAGGTGGTCGATGTCGTATCAGTCGTCGTTTCAAACTCTTCTCTTCCGTTACCTCGTCCGCGAGCACTTGATGGGGGCTGAACCGGTTGAGTTGTCGCTGCAGGAGTGCTTGGCGTTGAGCTTGCAGTTGATCCACCTGCGAACAAAGGATCGGTGAGCATCTTCAGGCGAATGGCGGAGCCTAATGTCAGGGTGCTGCTTACACCGGAGCTTCTTCCATATTGTGCCTGCTGAAGAGAGTTGGTCCAATGGTACGAAGAATTATAATTTGCCTGCGCATCGAAATATTGCTGCAGTTTGAACGGAAGTTTTGGCTGAGTTGCTAACGAGAATTGCTGTGAATAATCGTAATCCGTGCCGAAGTTTATCAATCCATTGTTGAAGAATATTTGTCTGAAAACATACGATGATGGTCGGGGTACTGTTCCACCATTGGTGGTATCGACGTCGATTCCATAGAGAGACTGTTTACATTGAAGCGATAATCGATCGTCGGATTTAATAATCCGTTGCTTGTCAGCTGCCAGTTGAAACCTCCGGATCGCTGCGCGCCGAAAGTCGGGTCTATTCTCGTCGTCGTCTGAGTCCAGTAATCTTCGGTGGTAAGCGACCTGGAACCACTCATGGATAAAGACAGCGAAGTGGGCAGGTACCTGATCTTGAAATCCTGTCCGGCAGGTGCCGTCGAAGGGGGAGTGTTCATCGTCGGGGAATTACTTCCTTCCCGGCCTTCTGTCGGTGGATTGAGTCCCGGCACAGTAGGATTATAAACAGGCGTATTGCTCGTGGTGGTTGTGTTCTTTGATGGAAACGGAGTGTACCACGCCGCCGGATCGAATTGGACTGAATAGCCGCTGGAAAAATTCCACGTCCACTGATTTCCTGTTTTGACCTGGGTGTCTCTGTAGTTCGAGCCAGACCAACTATACCCCATGCTAATGTTATCAAGAATATCTTTGATGTACCATTTTGTTGATGGAATTCCGAGGCGCATCGTTGGAATCGACCAAGAATTCTGGACCCTGAGGACTTGCGAGCTGACCCGCAGGCTGTCGGCAAGAGATGCGGCTTGAGTTGGTGAATATCCGAATCCCGGGCCCTCCAAAAGCTTTGTCCTTTGTGATACCGCTTCTGAAATGAGTATGTCGCTGCCTGCAAGGTACAGAGGATTTGAATAGCTCTCGGTGTGCGAATAGGCAAATGGGATTGTCGTCCCCTGCCATTCACGCGGCAGAAGTCTTTCGAGACTCAGCGACACACTTACTCCCCAGTTCTGCTGAGTATTCAAAGATCCAAACTGCGTCGTCAATCCGTGGAAGTATGGATCCGTCTTGGAAAAATTGAATGCAAGAGAGCCGAGATCTGCAAGCTGAAGATTTGCATCGAATCTGTAGGCACCGCCCGGAGTATTATCGGCATCCGTGAGACGCAGCTCGTCCACCCAGACCGATCCGTTAAGTATTATTGCGCTCCCTGGTCGCGTGTTTGTAATTCCGATCTGGAAGTATGAAATATTCATCAACGATGGATTTCCCTGGAGCCAATAGGTCGAACCCGGAATGCCGTTGTCAGCTGCTGCCGGGTTAATATTTTGATTCAATGAATCGCGTGCCTGCTTGATTGCAGTGAGGTCCGCGAAATTGATTGTGATATCCTCCCAGCCGGGATTCAATGGTGGTTTGTTTCCGTTTTTATATCTCAATGGCTGTCGGTACTCGTAAAAGTTCAGTGAGTCACTCCCAAATCTCATATAGATATCAGCGTCATGATTGGTGGAATCGACATATCTGAATCCGGGGTCGCCATGGACAAAGAATTTCAAATATTTGTAATGGAAAACGTTGAGCGGCGTCGGAGCATTCTTGAAGACATATCTTGAGTCTCCGCCATGTAATCCGTTAAGAATTAGATCGAGGGACTGTTCGTTGAGCGTGATGGGCGTTGTTGGATTTGAATAATCAATCGGCGCCAATCCCGGTACAGGAGGAAGATATCCCTGGCTTGTATTATCGTTAATATTGACAACTGATGACTGCAGTGTTGTGTCTTTTACATTAGGGGTGCGCCAATAGTTTCCGACAAGATCCATTTCAGCTATGCGGACATAAACTGGTGCGGTCACTCCATCGATCCAGAGTCTGACCGATTGCACAACAGAGAGACTCGGACTTCCCACAATTTTGGAGGTATCCTTCAATGGGACTATATATTCGTACCACCCTTTGTTGCCACCGCCAGCGATATATTTATTGTTTAATGTATCCAGCTTTATGTCGTACTCATAATAGCTGTTTGTCTGATCCAGGAAGCGGTTGTGGTTCAGATCCTCTCCGTCTGGGAGAATTCCATTTACCGAGCTAGCATTATATTTAGTACCGTTTACCCGATAGTAATCGCCTTTGGCAACGTCAGCGAACCAGGCACCGCCGTCCGGATCTGCGCTGATGCTATCATTAGGATTCCACCAAGGTCGGTCTGGATTCTTTGCAATCCAGGGGAAATAAGTCGACTCATTCTCTTGAGCAATCGTGAGCTGGTCCAACCCGAGGTCATTGTCGCGTACCCCATTTCCCGTCGTGTCCTCCGATTCAAACTTCCCATTTCCGAAAATATCTTCGCTGATCTGGCCGATGTCGACATGCATCGTCCCTTTGGTATTCGTCAGACTGTCCTTCATCCAAATCTCGAGATAGTTTATATTTTGCGACACGAGATCGCTTGCATTGGATGAGAGGTCTAACATCATACCGCCCCAGGCTAACTTTGCCAGATCCGGGTGAGTGTTATTGGTATCTAAGGTGTTACCGATGTCACTTGACCTATTGTACTGCCCTCTCACGGAGTTCAAAAATCCTAAGTCTAATACTGTTACCGCGTTTTGATTAGCCGCGACGTTCCTTGAACGGCCACACTTCTTTCGATGGCGTGGTGGCAGGGGAGATATTGAACCAGTACATCCACCCTCTGTAATTGTTTTTAGTTGAGTCGGGAACCTGCTGGTTCGATGCCGAATCGATAGCAGTGTTTTTCGGAGGACTTGCGATGGTCCATGAAGCGTAATTTATCGGCAGAGGGATAGTCCGCTTAGATCCCTCGAAGTCGTCTATATATGCTACTCCCTGTCCGTTGTCGTCTGGAATGGGGCTTGTTCTTGTGTTCGGCGTTGGGAGCATGTAGGCTCCTTCTCCGTGCAAAGTCAATTTCGATGGAGCCGCGGTCTGAATCAGTGGAAGCGCATCGAGACCCTTCGTGACAAAAGGAAGATCAACGGAAGTCTGTCCGTCGACCCCGAGGATCAAGTTGCTCATCGGCTCCTCGCCGACCTGAACTTTGTCATTCGGTGATTGCAGAGAGTAGTTCATCAACGTAAATCCAAGACCGGTCTGGTCGCTGATTTTTAAATCACCACGGAGTCCGGTGAGCGATTTGGAAGCGATCTGAAAGAGGTCATTTGTCTCGTACTGGATTTGTACATTTGCACCAGGGACAAGCGCAGTTTGATTTTTTATGGTCAGATCGCCGGTAATATAATCTATCGAATAGTCTTGGTCGGGAGTCAGCGGGTTCCCATTCAACAAGACTTTGACGCTTCCCTGGACGAGGTTAAATCCGAGGTGGACTAGTGACGAGCTTGACCCGACATATGAGCCGGTTATCGAATAGAAATTGTGAATATCAGAGGTATAGGCATCTGATGTTGTATCATAAATGGATTGATATATGTATGAATTCGCTGTATCAATTTGGTATCCTTGATCGGGCTGTTTGAATGCATCGACAAACGGTTCGACGAATGGGAAAATAATCTCGCCACGCGCGGGATCGATATTGACGCCCTCGTTATAGTAAAAGGTGTTTGGCGAACCGACACCTCCGCTGCCATCAATGCGAAACAAATGCACCAGGCTTATGCCGTTGATGTTATCCTGCGCTGTTCCACCAGGAGGGGTATAGAGTATCTTTAGATCTTTTATCGAGGTCGGGCTGAGATTCAGCCCTCCGATAGGATAGATGTTTCGAAGCATCAGCCGCCATGCCTCGGCAAAATTTCCGCCTGGAACTAAGTTCGCCGGTTTTATGAGTTTAAGGACAAGTCGATTCTTTGATGTGTCATTGAAAGAGAAGGTACCGTAGGTACTGTCTCGCTGGGTCTGATACACAATGGCGATTATCTGATCAGGGGAGTAATTACTGTTGAGAGTCAGGACGCCACTTTTTTGGTCCAAGGTATATTGCGAAGGATCTAATTTGATAAAGTTTCCATACTCGACTTTTCCAGGATTGGGAGCAACCGGGTTTCCGTTGCTCAAGTTTTGAAGGGGTGCATAATAGCTCTGGTTTGCTGAGTTATTGGCTGGGAGATCCATTATGGCAACGCCAGACCTGATGTTCGTGTTTCCGGCTACATTGAAAATCGATTCATACACCTCGGCTTGAGTTATGTAGAGATCTGGATTGTAAGGGTGTCCCGCTATCAGATAATAATTTTTGTATTCTCCGATGTAGTTTGTGTCCACGAAGAAATGCTGAGTCGAATAATCATAGGCATGAAGCGCAAATGTCTGGCTCGCTGAACCGCCGCTGTATGTAATCGTTTTTCCCTGTGCCTTTTGCTGGCTGGCGAGGCCGGTAAGCGTGAGCGGACCGAATTGGGCAGTCGCCTTAATTCCGAAAAGCGCCTGGCTGCTTCCGACAAAGGAAGACGGCGTCGACATCGAGACGTTCCCCGCCTCTACGCTCTGGATGATCTCATCACTGTAACCGGTGTATTTTATGTGCAGTTGGTTTTCATAGTCGAATTGATTTTGAGTGTCCCAGTTTGCTCCAATGCTCAACTTGTCTCCAACCGTTCCATCAATGTTTATCTGGACATCTTGTTTGAAATCCGGCTGGTTTGTAACGTTGCCGAGGGCAGAGACAGTTTGTTGGTCGGTCTTCTGATTTCTCCATGCACCGTGCACGTCGACTGCACCCGCAATTTTCAGGTTAATCCGCGGCGGGCCAAAAATGCTGAGTACGGGATTAGTTGGGATAGGTATGTCTATGTTGGTGATTCCAGACATCAGCGAGCCGAGTTGGTTGGCGGCTCCCTTTGAAATGTAAGCGTGTGCCAGGTCCTGCCATGTTTTCTGTTTAAAATATTCTTGTTCCAATTTTACGTATTCATTCAATGGTACCTGTATCGGGGTCCTTATGTCTTTACCCAACAATGTTTCGCGTGCTTCGACATAGTCTCCTGTCGTATCGATGACAGTGGTACTCTGCACTATGTCTGAATACAGGAAGAGAGGATAACGATAATCCGGAAAAATCTGAGCTTGCAGATGATCGTGTCTGATATTCTGAAAGCCACTTAGAGAGCTTTAACGAATCGAGGGAAATTGAATCCGACTTCATCCCGGAAGAATCTATTCGAGATAAAGTTGAATCGCGTCTGCTTCTTAGAGAAAGTGAGTCGGGGGCATGCTTCACCGAAACGCTGTCGGTTAATATACGGCCGCGTTTGGTCGTATCTTGGTTTACCGCACGACCTAAGCTGTCGATCCTATTGTTACTCAGTGCTGAAGTATGATCTGAAGTCGAATCACGCGGCGACAACCCTGGCCGAATGTTCCCCACCTTCGTGGCGTGTCGGAAACATCCGGTGAACACAAATGACAATAACCCCGCATTGATTATGCAAATAAGAACGGCTGGCAGCGCGAAGCGACTTGTATTGGCTCTTAGGCTTTCCACTATGCAGACTGCTTAAACGATACTATTCGATGACTGAATTTAGTGACACTTTAGCAATCTGTGTATATGCACCTCCATAAGTTCTAATTAGTCAAGCGCTGAAAAAAATATCAAAGCCTTCAGTAAATATCAAGCAAGGAAGGTGTGCCTCCTTCGGAAATCGGCTCAAATCGAATCCCAACAAGATAGCTGTAAAGAAATGCCCAACATTTCAGCAATTTTAGTTAGAAAATGCTTGCCATTCTGACTAAATTTTTGAAAACTAAGGACGGTTTATTATTACAAGACGTAGGCCAAGCGGAAATTTGCATTTTCATCTTTTTCCTGGTTAATCATGAAAAATCAGTGAGAGTCTTACAAAAAAAAACTGAGGTCGTTAGAAGGAGTTCAAAGTGGTACAAGGTTCTGAAAATCAATTCCAAAAAATTCTGGTGGCTGAAGATGAGGAAGGGATGCGCGAGCTGGTGATCGAAGTTCTTGAATCCGCCGGCTGATTCCGTAATTGCCGTAACAAACGGTAAGGAGGCGATTGATGCCTTCAAGAAAAGGAAAGCGGAAATCGGTCTGGTGATTCTGGATATGTTTATGCCGGAAATGACGGGCGACGAGACGTTTCATGAATTGAAAAAAGTTGGCCTTAGCGTCCCGCTGCTCTTGTCGAGCGGATACGAGAACGTTGAGGAGAAACTGATTGGTGAAGGAGTCGCGGGTTTTATCGGAAAGCCATATCGCGTCAATGACCTCGTGGAAAAAGTGAGGAGGGTTTTGGAAAAACAAAAAGATGCTTAAGTGTGTTCTTGATTAGATATTTAGCCCGTTTGCTTTCCTGAAAGTTTCGTCGACCGGCTCCCACAATTCAATCTTGTTTCCTTCTGGATCCAATATCCAGCCAAATTTTCCGTAATCGTAGCTCTCGATCTCGCCGACGACTTCGACTCCCTCTTTCTTTAACTGCTCGATCAAGTTTTCAAGGTCCTCGACGCGGTAATTTATCATGAAATCCTTTTTCGATGGATCGAAGTATCGCGTAGATTTTGCGAAAGGACCCCACACCGTGTGTCCAAATTTGTCGGGATGCTCTCTCTGCTTCCATTCGAAAATGGCACTTTCCCCGACTGGGGAAATACCGAGATGTTTGCTGTACCACTCAAGAATACTTTGTGGGTCTTCGCACCTGAAGAAGAACCCTCCAATTCCTGTCACACGTTTCATGATCTTGCCTCTTCTTCGAAATTGAATTAATTGACGGCAGCCAGTTGTCAGCCATGATCAATGCTTGCAATCGACTTTCTGATTTAATAAATCCGCAGCTATTTACCTGTAGCTAATAAAGAAAACTCTTTTGAATGGATAAATTACTTTGCCGTTATTCTGAATCCGGTACTCTCTGACGCACTTCGCAAGCACTTCGCTTTCGAATTCTTTCCGGCTTGATTCATCCGGAAGTCTTTCGAGAAACGGTCTCATACCTGTTTCCTTGTACCACTCTACCAAAGCGGCATGAGAGCTTAGTACATGGTAGTATGTGGTCTCCCAGATATCGGACTTCTCGGAAGTTAATGATAAGATGTCGTAATAGTATTCCGCAGTATGATAGGTGATTAGCTTCTCGGCTCCGGAAGTGAGTCGCGACCATTTAGGATTTGATGAAACCGCCAGCAACGCCTGATGCAGTGGAGAATCAAAGTTCTCAGGCACCTGCACTGCGAGTGCACCACCTTCATTAAGGATTTTCAAGAGACGCGGCAGAAGTATTTCATGGTCAGGTATCCACTGGATTGCCGCGTTAGAAAAGACGATATCATATTTCTTGCTAAACGGAAACGATAAAGCATCGGCAGTTATCCAATCAATGTCAGGAGACTCTTCTTTGGCTTTGTTTATCATGTCGACAGAGCTGTCGAGTCCTGAGATTTTCGCACCCGGCCATCTTTGACGTAGAACTTGCGTACTGTTTCCAGGACCACACCCGATGTCTATAATGGATTCAGGATTCCCGACATTGATCCGCGCGGCGAGGTCTATCGACGGCTGCGTTCTTTCGCTCGCAAATTTCAGATACTGATCCGGATTCCAGCTAGGCATGGGAAAGCAAAATTTTAAATTTTAGATTATCAATTTTAAATTGAAGGAACAATGTTCTAAAATTCAACATTTAAAATCTCAAATTTTCTATAATTGTGGTCCTTTTCCTATCGCCATCCTGCCGACGTAATATTTCTTCTTAATCTCAGGCGATTTTGCAATGAAAGCCTCCACTCCCGTTTGCTTGATTGTGCATAGGTTGAAAACCTTCAGATTGTGAGGTAGAACCTCCGCCCTGTCCGCGGCGGGCTGAAGCTTCTCGCAGGGAAATTCGCGGCAGTCAAAACAGAATCCCACATTTTTTTCCCTCGCACATTTGTACGTCTCACATGCGCTGCCGATAACCGGACATGCCCCTTCAATGGATCTGCATCCGTCGCAGGGCAATTTCTCCTTCGGCATGTTCATGGCAACCAATCTATTGAAAAGATCATGGTCGTGCCCGCATGTGTACAATTCACAGGTGCCGCAATCTATGCCGCAAGGCGCGACCAGGTCAAGTCTATTCTTTGTTGTCATAACAATCTTTCCTTTTGATTTCCTTCCAGACGCGCTGCGGTTTCATTTTAATTGTAATGGTAAATAAACGCAAGTTTAAACCGAGTCAAGATCTAGAATTTTCAGTCAAGCTTTTCTAAAATGTTCGCCGCATCGCGGACGCATTGTGCGCAAACGGTCTCTGTCAAGTTCTTTTCTTTGAGTACTCTTTGTCCTTCGTCGGTGTTGAGGTCTATACCGCCTAAGAGTTCCCTGCAGATGATCGTGCCATAAAGCTCGCGGAAGCGCTCCGCAAATCTCCGCACGCCATGATAGGTTCTTCCTACCGACGGTCTGTCCGCCGGGTCGGTCATGCCCTGCTTTGCGCCGATGACCATAAAGGCTCCGGTCACCGCGCCGCAAACTTCCTGCAGACGTGCCATCCCCCCGCCGAATCCTGTCGCGATCTTCAGCGCCAGCTTCTCATCGATTCCGTAGAGTGGTGCATAGGTGGAGAACACAGCCTGCGAACAATTGAATCCTTTTGAAAATGTTTCCACTGCCTGCTCCGCGCGTGGACCTTTTTCGATTTTGTCTGACATGGGTTAACCTCACTTTTATATTCACCGAAAGCGGAACAATTTATTTTAGCTAAATCATGGCACAAAATCAAATTGAAGATCTGCTATGACAACCACGACTGTTTATTACAGTTTCCCGAAATATTTCAACACTCTTAGTGCTCTCAATGTATTCCACCGGCTCGGCTCTACCGATTTTTCCATTTCAAAATGAGTCAGCCCCGGGTGTCGAGCGAACTTCCATCTTCCAGAGTCAGTTCTTTTTTCCATGAGAACGTTGATGGCGTCGTCCATTCTTTTGTCGTGCTTCGCCCCGGCGAGACGGAAGTAATCCAGAGCTTTCAGAATATCATACCGCCAGCGGCACGGATAATGAAGTCTCAGGAATTTCGGATCAATGATTTCTCTTGTTCTATGAGAACGAAACAATTTATGTTTCAAAATAAACTCCTGTGATTCGCGTTGAGCTTCTTGTAGTTCTCCCAATCTGTAAGTATAACCGTTCATCTGAAATTCGAGAATTCCTTCGACAACGGAAAGTGTGGTGTGCAAAGAGCTGTGTACCGCGTTCTTCTCCTTTCTGTTGGAATAGCAATTAAATCCGCCGTCCGCCATTTGCTCCGACAACAGGAAATCTATGACGGACTTCAAGTATACCTCCTCGACCTGAAAATACGACCCATAATTCAAGACCATCCCGTTTACGCACACATCGCTGACCTTTACCGACTTCAATGGGTTCAATCCGCCATCCGGCCCCTTCTCAGTCTCAAAAATAATATTGAGAGTTTCAGTAATAGCCTTGTTCTTTGGTTGGATAGAAAGATATTTCAAGTCGAGGAGAGTGTAGTGTGTTGACGTCCACTTCGGAAGATAGAATTCCGCACCCCAATGTCCGTTGGCTCTCCGACACGAAAGAAACTTCGCTCCCCAGCCTTCCTTTCCTATTCTTTGCCTGAGCTGCGGCTTGTCGACGTCCATCAAGTCTCTGTAAGTCTGGTATTGAATCGAGACGTCACCTTCAAGGAGCCACGATATAAGCTGGCTGTCTATCATTTCATCCCACACTTCTTGCAATTTTATCTAATTGATATCCGGAACAACTTCAAACAGGAGAACCACCATGCAGAACTGAGAAGCGGTTGGTCGATATTTCCGACCGCCTACTCTGTCGAGTGCTTCATTTCCTTACTTGCCCATTTCCATGTATTACGAACTTTGTGCTGGTTAACTCGGCGAGTCCCATCGGTCCGCGCGCGTGGAGTTTTTGGGTGCTGATTCCGATTTCCGCGCCGAGGCCGAATTCAAATCCGTCGGTGAACCGCGTCGATGCGTTGACATACACCGCAGCTGAATCGACTTCCTGCAAGAACTTTTCCCCGTTCGACTTGTTGCCAGTAACAATGGCATCGGAATGATGCGAGCCGTAATGGTTAATGTGCTTGATAGCATCGTCAACATCCTTCACCACCTTGATCCCTATTATGAGATCCAAGTATTCACGGTACCAATCGCTTTCGTCCGCTGGAATGATATCATTCACAATGGCACGGGATTTCTTATCGCCGCGTAATTCAACGTTCGCTTTCTTAAGCCTTTCTGCGACTTGCGGGAGAAAGGTCTTGGCAATTTTCTCATGCACCAACAACTTCTCAGCCGCGTTGCACACAGACGGCCGCTGCACTTTTGCGTTGAAGACAATTTCTTCCGCTTTCCGTAAATCAGCGGAACTATCGACAAACACATGGCAATTTCCTTCGCCGTGTGCGATGACGGGTACACTTGAATTCTCCTGGATATATCTGATAAGCTGCTGGCTGCCGCGTGGTATGATGATGTCAAGGTAACGGTCTTGCTTCAGCATTTGTGCAACTGCTTTACGATCTGTCGTATCGATGAACTCCACGCAACCCGTTGGAAGTCCAACTCTCTTTAAAGCTTTCTTTATTATTTCGACAAGCTTCTTGTTCGTGTGGATTGCTTCGGAGCCGCCGCGAAGAAGAACGGCATTTCCAGCCTTCAGACAAAGTGCAGCGGCATCGACTGTGACGTTCGGGCGAGCTTCATAGATGATTCCTACGGCACCGAGCGGGACGCGCACTTTCGCAATGACAAGTCCGTTTGGGCGCTTCGTTCGGTCGAGCACCTCGCCGACAGGATCGGGTAATGCGATCACATCCTTCACGCCAGCGGTCATCTGATCAATTCTTTTTTCGTTGAGAGTCAGACGGTCAAGCAGGACTTTCGAAATTCCGGCTTTCTCTGCAGCAACTAGGTCCTTCTTATTGATTTTGCAGATTGCACCGGTCTCGTGTTGGAGCTGCGAGGAAATCGCTTTCAGCAGTGCATTTTTTTTCGCCGTCGTCGCGTTGTATAAAATGCCGCTGGCCTTTTTTACAGATTGCGCTTTTGTTTCTACCATTGTCATTTCAATCGTTCCATCATTCTTCTATTTCCATCGTCGCCAAATTATCCCGGTGTACCACCTCGGTGGGAGCTTTCCGCTTGAGGACCAGCTCGATCTCTGCGCTTTTCTTCCCTTTGATTTTGTTGAGTTCGATCGAAGAGAACGACGAGATTCCTTTCCCAATCTCATTTCCGCTGACATCTAAAATAGAAATGATTTCCTGTTCATTGAACTTCCCGAGCACCTCAAGAATGCCAGAAGGAAGAAGGCTTTTATTCTTTTTGAGAAGAGCGTTCTTAGCTCCGTCATCAACCACGATGACACCGGCGGTGTGCGAAACGAATCCGATCCATTGTTTTCTCATCGGCAGTTTTTTTTCTGCGGGGAGGAAAACCGTCCCGCGAAATTCGCCGGCGAATATTTCGTCTATCACCTCTGGATTCTTTCCGTTAGCTATGACCATTGCTATGCCAGCTTTGACGCATCGTTTCGCCGCCTGAATCTTCGTGACCATTCCGCCTGTACTGAGTTCGCTCTTGCTTTTATTTGCAAACTTCTCGACTTGAGGAGTGATCTTCTCCACGATCCGCACCAGCTCCGCACCAGGATTATTTGCTGGATCTTCGGAATACAAACCGTCAACGTCGCTGAGGATTATCAAGATATTTGCTTCGATGAGGGTCGCGACCATGGCCGAGAGATTGTCATTGTCGCCGAATTTTATTTCTTCGATGGCCACAGTGTCGTTCTCGTTGACGATCGGTACCACGCCTTTCTCGAAAAGTGCGGCGAAAGTATTTTTCGCATTTACGAACCTGCCGCGGTTTACGAAGTCGTCC
Organism: uncultured Bacteroidota bacterium; assembly: GCA_963703215.1. Lineage (GTDB taxonomy): Bacteria > Bacteroidota > Ignavibacteria > Kryptoniales > JAKASW01 > JAKASW01. The sequence goes on from OY969800.1 coordinate 1,391,890, forward strand.
TTTGTCAGGAGAATCTGCGCGATGGTGAGGTGCTCCTTGCGAAATGCGTTTTCATAAGCCTCCATAAGAAGAGGCTGCCCGATTGCAGCGGTCGCTTGTTTCTCCGGAATCGTCTTTGGGCGTTCGGAGAGTTTCATCATGGCGATGCCTGCCCCGATGGCGCCGGAACTTACGATTGCGACATTTTTACCTTGAGATCTCAGATGTGAAACGCTCTTTGCGACTGAGCCGATCTGGTCAGCGTTGATCCCGCGCTCTTTTTGGGCGAGCAGGTTGGTGCCGATCTTGATGACGATGGTGTTGCGTTCTTGTAGAATATTTCTGAATCGATGCATTACTTCTTCTTTTTTAAAATATATGAGGAAACATCTCAAAATTCACGCTGAGTCGTGAGTTATTTCTCGCCCAATTCCGTACGAAGAATCCTGAAAAATTGTTCGCTTGCCCTTTTCTCTTTCCATGGATAGTGGCCGCAGTTCTTGAGCAGGACGAATGTTAAATTCGTCAAAACCTTCTCCAGCGGTTTCTTGATTCCTTCAGCGGGATGAGGATCGTAGTCACCATGGATCACGACGATGGGACACCGAATCTTTTCTCCGAATTTGAGGAGTGTACCATTATTTCTAAGTCTCTCGACCTCCGGCCAAATCGACTGATAAATGTCCGGTTGGAAATCGAAATCGTTTTGGCCCAATTCCATCGGGTCAAATGAATCGGCTTTTGAGGTGAGCTCGACAAACCTTCTGAATGTTTGCGAATCGAGTTTTCCGTCCGATTGACTATTCAAACGATTAATTATTTTCAAAGTTTCATTTCGTTCGAACGTCGGTGAGTCGGCTCAATCTCGTTTTCGTTACGTCGGCACCGTGTTCAAATGGTCCTGCAGAGACTAAGATTACTTTCTTCACATCATTTGGAAACTCCGCGGCAACCATGAATGATAACCACGCACCCCACGAATGTCCGATCATTACAACCGGCAAATCGCAGGCTTCGTTTACCAGCGAATGTAATTCCTCGATTTGTCCGCGAATTGTTCGTGATGTCTGGAAAGGTTCAATGACTCCGCATTTTTCAGAGAGTCTCTCTGCGACGTAGGCCATTTCACCAGGAGCACCGGGACCACCATGGACGGTTACGACTGAGTACGGTGATTTGCCATATCTGCGATAGTTCAAATGAGCCATTGGGTTACCGCGAAGATCGGCATTAATCTCAACTGGTGTATTGCCCGCTTGACATTTACTCGCTACACCTTAGATTCAGCGATCTTTCTCCAAATGAAGTAAACCGGAATACCAAGCAGAACGATTACCACGCCGGGCCATGTATATCGTGGTTTTAAGACAAGCAGATCAATTGAGATTGCGGCGGCAGCGAGAATGTAAAGAGCAGGGATTACCGGATACCCGAAAGCTTCGTAAGGACGCTCGGCGTCTGGTCGTTTCTTCCTCAGGATAAAAATACCGGCAATGGTCATGATGTAGAAGATTAGAACGGCGAAAATTACATAGTCCAGCAAATCACCATACGTTCCGGATAAACATAGGAGACTTGCCCAAACTCCTTGTACCACCAAAGCTGCGCCCGGAACCGATTTGCCGTTTAATTTGCCAGCGCTCTGAAAAAAAACGTTGTCTTTCGCCATTGCGTAATAGACCCGCGCGCCAGCAAGTATCAGCCCGTTGTTGCAGCCAAAGGTCGAGATCATTATAAGCACCGCCATAATGATTGCGGCGGGTGCTCCAAATATCATCGCTGCTCCTGCGGTCGCGACCCGGTCGTTCGTTGCAAACTGAATTCCGCGGCTGACCACATCGCTGCCAGCCGGATTTCCGATAACGGGGAGCACCAAGATGTAGGCAACGTTGGCGAGAAGGTAGAGAATAGTGACGGTAAGTGTTCCAAGTGCGAGGCTGAGCGGGATGTTTCTTTTCGGATTGACAACTTCGCCAGCGGTGAATGTAATATTGTTCCATGCGTCGCTGGAGAAAAGCGATCCAACCATGGCAACTCCAATCACTGCCGCGAGCATAAATCCCGACAGCGACTCGATCATTACGACCTTCCCGCCTTGGACGTGAGTCCAGCTCGCTCGCCAGAAGTCCGAGAAGTTCGCGGAAATTGCCACTGCATTCCGCCCGATAATTATTCCGAGCAGGATCAATCCTACAAGGGCGAGGGTTTTGGTAATCGTGAAAATATTTTGCACGATTTTTCCTTCACGGAGACCGCGAGTGTTGACGTAGGTAAGAAAGGCAACGCTTACTATAGCGAGAATCTGTGCAGCAGAGATTTTCAAGCCAAGGATTGTTAGAAGTATGTTTGTCTCGCCGAACCATGGAAGGAGGACCGCCGTGAATTTTGCAAATGCGACAGCAACCGCTGCGATTGTGCCAGTTTGAATCACAAGAAAGAGCGTCCATCCATACAGGAAGCCAATGAGCGGGTTGTAAGCCTCTCGCAGATAAGCGTATTGACCACCGACATGCGGCATCATGCCGGCGAGCTCGCCGTAACTCAAAGCCGCGATTACAGTGACCACTCCGGTAATCAGCCAGACGAGAAGCAAATATCCAGGCGAGCCCACGGTTCGCGCGATGTCGGCACTGACAATGAAAATTCCCGAACCGATCATTGACCCGATGACGATCATGGTTGAGTCGAGAAGCTTCAGCTCGCGCTTGAAATGTTGGGCTCCGCCAGCTTCGGATGCCTCAAATCCTGCGCTCATAATTCCTCCTCAAGTTTTCCCAACAGTTGAGTCTATGGTACTTCAGCAAAGCGGCATCGCGTCATGTCTGAAAGAACGATTCCGTCGAGTTGCGAAGCCCGAATGAAAATTCAACCCTTAGTTTGATTTGCGAGCCTGACCTTGCTGTGCTTCCGGCTGTAAAAGAAATAGATAACGAAGCCTATCAGCATCCACACTAAAAGTCTGGACCAGGTGGACAATGGCAGTGCGATCATTTGCGCCGCGGACAGCAGCGCACCCAGAATGGGCACCACTGGAACCCATGGTGCCTTGAACGGTCGGTGAACATCTGGTTTGGTATATCTCAAGACAAGAATGCCAAGTGAGACAATGACGAATGCAAGGAGAGTTCCGATTGAAACGAGTTCTCCAAGAATTCCGATGGGAAAAAGACCAGCGACTATCATGGCGACAGTTCCGGTCACAATGGTTGTGATGTATGGCGTTTTAAATTTACGATGTACCGCTGCGAACTTCGGCGGGAGAAGCCCATCCTTTGCCATACTGTAGAAAACTCTTGGCTGTCCAAGAAGCATTACAAGAACCACTGAACTCAATCCGGCTATAGCGCCTATTTTGACGAGCGGTCTCAACCAGAACAATCCCTGTCCAGCCGCGTCAATTCCGACAGCAATTGGATCTGGAACTAGAAGCTCTTTGTAGCTGACCAATCCTGTCAGCACGAGTGCGACCACTATATATAGGATTGTCGAAACGCCAAGAGATCCCATAATACCGATCGGCATATCCTTTTGTGGATTCTTTGCCTCCTGTGCCGTGGTGGACACCGCATCGAAACCTATGTACGCAAAGAATATTACACCTGCACCACGAAGAATGCCGCTCCATCCAAATTCACCAAAGTGGCCTTTGTTCGGTGGAATGAATGGTATCCAATTCCCGCGATGGATGTATGCGATACCGAATCCGACGAACATCAAAATCACCGCTACTTTCACTATGACGATGATGTTATTGAAATTTGCAGATTCTTTAATCCCAATGACGAGTAGAGTTGTTATTACCGCTACTATGAACATTGCCGGCAAATTCAAGAAGGCACCCGTCATCTGCCAGCCTCCATTGTTGACGTAGTTCACCGGAGCGCTGGACAGATATGAGGGGATATTTACTCCGAAGTCTTTGAAGAAACTTACAACGTATCCCGACCATCCCACGGCTACTGTTGAAGCTCCGAAGAGATACTCAAGTATCAGATCCCACCCGATGATCCATGCTAAGAATTCGCCGAGAGTTGCGTACGCGTAAGTGTAAGCGCTTCCCGCAATCGGTATCATGGCCGCAAACTCCGCGTAGCAAAGACCTGCGAATGCGCACCCAAGTCCCGAGATGATGAACGAAAGCACAATTGCCGGTCCTGCGTATTGAGCCGCCGCCTGACCGGTGAGGACGAAGATACCCGCGCCGATGATGGCGCCGATCCCTAATGTAGTTAGATTAAGTGGGCCGAGAGTTCGACGCAGACCATGCTCTGTGTCGGCAGCTTCCTGGTGTAATGTCTCTAGAGACTTTGTAGCAAAAAGTGGTTTAGCCATTGCTTCTCCGGTTTGGACCTAATGGATTGCGATGTGAAAAAGATCCATCGAGTTCAGGTTTGACTTGAATGACGTGATTTGACTGCATAGGACCGATAGATCCCAACCGCAGCTGCGAGCTTGATCAAGTCCCAATAAGAAAAAATCATGAACCCCTGTGTCATCGAGACTGCCCAGTTATGGATGAAGACAACATTTAGATAAAAAGCACCGCACGCAAATATTATGACGAATCCGATGAGCATCGTCAGCGTTGTCCATAGAAATGAATCATTTGCTTTTATGATTGCGCCGACGATGCCGGCAGCGACCACGAAAGCGAAAAGATATCCAGCAGTTGTGCCTACGAATATGGAGGCTCCGGCGACCTATCCGGCAAAGACTGGCAGCCCCACAGCGCCAAGGGCAAGATATGACAACACACTGATGACACCGTTTCGCCAGCCGAGAAAGGCGCCCGCGAGAACTACAAACAAGGTTTGGAGGGTGAACGGTACGGGTTCATGCGGTATGTAAATTTTTGCGCCGGCCACGATAAGAGCGGCAAAGAGCGCGATGTGTTTTGCCTGATCGAGTGCTCTCGCTGAGTCAAACGACCGAAGAGCTACGTCTTTCATTTCACCTCCAATTAGCGAATCGAGAACTCATAACTTCTTTGATAGGACTGCCATTAGAACCCAAAATATTACCTTGGTTGCTGAGAATCAAGATTTTTTTACACCTTGGTGCAGAGTGGCTAATCCGAACGGGCACGCAGCTGCACGCCGGTTTATTTCTTTGTGCGTGCACTTTTCATTTCCTAAATTGGAATGTTCAATTCAAATGACATAAGGAGATTTTCAAGAATGTTCATCGGACATTATGGTGTTGGAATGGCCGCGAAAAAAATTGACGGCAGACCTTCACTTGGAACTCTATTTTTAGCGGCGCAATTTCTAGATGTTCTATGGCCGATTTTCATTCTTCTCGGCTGGGAGAAGGTCGAGATAGAACCAATAGCAAATACTTTCCTGACTTTACACTTCACATCGTATCCCTTCTCGCACAGTTTAGCAGCGGCTTTGCTTTGGTCTGTCATGTTTGGCGTTATCTATTATCTGATCAAAAGGAATCTCAAAGTATCCATCCTGCTTGGCTCGCTTGTCTTTAGTCATTGGGTTCTGGATTTCATTGTTCATGTTCCCGATCTGCAATTATTTCCGGGGAGCAGCATAAGAGTTGGTCTGGGATTATGGGACTCGACAGTTTGGGCGATTATCGTGGAAGGTATGATATTCGCTTTTGGAATATTCTTGTATGTCAGGTCAACGAAAGTGAAGAACATGAAGGGAAGCATTATCTTCTGGAGCCTGATAGCTTTTCTGGTTTTCGCTTACGTGATGAATCTAATAGGTCCGCCGCCGCCATCGGTAAAGGCACTCGGATTCGTTGGCGTTTCCCAATGGCTGATAATTGCTTGGGCTTACTGGGCCGACAGGAATCGTGATGGTACAACTGTGACAAGCTAAGCTGGGTTTCTTGAGTCACAACCTACCGTTTAATATATTGCTTAGAAGATAATTTGAGTTTTCAATATGAAAATCCATGAATATCAATCGAAAGAAATACTGAAGAAATTCAACGTTGCGGTTCCGAAAGGGAAAGCAGCATTAAGTGTTGACGAGGCAGTCAAGGCTGCAATCGAAATTGGCGGTGGCGTTTGGGTTGTCAAGGCGCAGATTCACGCTGGCGGACGCGGCAAGGGCGGCGGAGTTAAGCTTGCATTGAGCATCGATGAAGTCAGAACTCTTGCATCGCAGATGCTTGGAATGACTCTCATAACCCACCAGACCGGTCCCGAAGGAAAAGTCGTTAAACGACTCTTGATTGAGCAAGGCATCAATATCTCAAAAGAGCTTTATGCTGGAATAGTCCTCGACCGGTCAACCTCGAAAAATGTCTTCATGGTTTCCACCGAAGGCGGCGTCGAGATAGAAAAAGTTGCCGCGGAATCTCCAGAAAAAATATTGAAGGAAACGATCGATCCCGGACTTGGGTTGATGCCTTTTCAGGCGAAGAAGCTTGCATTCGGTCTCGGACTCGAAGGAGATGCTTACAAGAACGGCGTGAAGTTTCTTACCGCACTATACAAAGCTTACGAAGCTACGGATGCGAGTCTCGCTGAGATCAATCCTCTCGTGTTGACCAAAGAAGGTTATATCATGGCACTGGATGCGAAGATGAACTTTGACGACAACTCGCTTTACCGCCATCCAGAAATCGTCGAAATGCGAGACCTCGATGAAGAGTCGCCGTTAGAAGTTGAGGCCTCAAAGTCTCATCTGAATTATATCAAGCTCGATGGCAATGTCGGCTGCATGGTGAACGGTGCCGGACTCGCCATGGCGACCATGGATATCATCAAGCTCACCGGCGGCGAGCCGGCGAACTTTCTCGATGTCGGCGGCGGGGCGAATGTCGAATCCGTTTCGAGCGGTTTCAAGATTATTCTCTCCGACCCGAACGTGAAGGCGATCCTGATAAATATATTCGGCGGCATCGTGAGATGCGACCGCGTTGCGCAGGGCGTGATCGAAGCGGCACAACGGGTTTCGGTGAATTTACCTGTCGTGGTACGGCTTGAAGGAACAAATGCGAAAGAAGGAGCCGAGCTTTTGAAAAACTCCAGGCTCAATTTTACGGTTGCGTCAGGATTGAAAGACGCCGCTGAAAAAGTGGTAGCGGCACTGAGAAACTAGATGAGGATTTTAAAGTCTCAATTCTAAATTTTGAATTTAAACTTTAGGATTCAACATTTAACATTACGAAGTGAAAATTGGATTGGAATAAATACGAAGCAGTAATCGGTCTCGAAGTTCACGCACAGATGCTTACGGAGACGAAGACATTCTGTGGGTGCTCGACGAAATTTGGAAATCCTCCTAACTCGAATGTCTGCCCGGTCTGTCTCGGAATGCCGGGTGTCCTTCCGGTTTTGAACAAAAAGCTCGTCGAGTTCGCAATAAAAATGGGACTTGCGACGGGATGCCGCATCGCGCCGTACTCGATATTCGCGCGCAAGAATTATTTTTATCCTGACCTTCCAAAGGGTTACCAGATATCGCAATTCGAGGAGCCAACCTGCATCGACGGTTTCCTTGACATCGAAAAAAGTGATGGCACGAAGAAGAAGATCGGCCTCATCAGAATTCACATGGAAGAGGACGCTGGCAAGCTGATCCATGACCAGGATGCAGACACGCTTATCGACGTTAACAGGTGCGGCACTCCGCTTCTGGAAATCGTCAGCCAGCCGGATATTCGTTCTGCCGAAGAGGCATATCTTTATCTCATGCAGATTAAACAGCTTGTCACCTACCTTGAGATTTGCGACGGCAATATGGAAGAAGGTTCGCTGAGATGTGATGCGAATGTTTCGCTGAGACTGCGCGGGGCCCCGCAGTTTGGAACTAAGGTGGAAATCAAAAACATGAATTCGTTCCGCAATGTCGAACGGGCGCTCGACGTGGAAATCGAAAGACAGTATGCGATCTTGGAACACAGCGGGACAATTTTGCAGGAAACGCTTCTCTACAATGCCGATACGAACACCGTGAAGCCGATGCGCTCGAAGGAAGAGGCGAACGATTACCGCTACTTCCCCGATCCGGATCTTGTTCCCGTTCTTATCGACGAGCCATGGATCACGCGCGTCAAAGCTGCACAGCCTGAGCTACCGGCGAAACGCCGCGACAGATACATGCAGGAATTTTCGCTGCCAAAATACGACGCGGAGATTTTAACAGCTAATAAAGCTATCGCCAATTACTACGAGAGCGTCACATCCAACTTGAAATTGAAATCGAAAGATGCCTACAAGCAGGCAAGCAACTACGTGATGACTGATGTGCTTCGTGTCGTTGGAGAAGAACACATAAAGTTAAATAAATTTCCGATTGAGCCGCAAAATCTTGCAAGGATGATCGACCTTATAAATGAAGGAACGATCTCGACGAAAATTGCGAAGGATGTTTTTGAAGAGATGCTCCATTCCGGTCAAAACCCCGGATGCCGTCGTCGAGAAGAAAGGTTTGCGACAAGTCTCAGATCAGGGTGAGATTGACAAGGTCGTTGAAGAAGTCCTCCGATCGAATCCTGAAGAAGTGCGGCGGTACATTGGCGGCAAAGATAAAGTGTTCGGTTTCTTCGTCGGCGAAGTGATGAAAAAAACGCGGGGCAAAGCGAACCCTAAAGTTTTGAATGACCTTCTCAGACAAAAGCTGGAGAAGATGAAAAACTGACAAAAGATGGCACACGGATTACACTGAAAAATACAAATTTGCAGCGGTGGAATCATCTGTCCCGACTTCATCCGCGGAAATCCGTTTCATCAGCGTTACCTGTGTGCTAATTGTTTTCATTATTCTTCAATTAAAAATCATTTAACTTCAATTACATTAATGTTGACTAACTGCGCCAGAAGCGCGTCAGCCTCCGGCAGAGAGGAAATATGAGAAAGCAAATTATCGCAGCAAATTGGAAAATGAACAAAGATATCAATGAAACATCGGAATTTTTTATGGCACTTCAGAAAGAGACTGAAAGGCTATAATGGTACAGTGGAAGTCGTGGTTTGTCCGCCATTCACTGCACTTCAAGCCGCAGTCAATGCTTCGCAGGGAACTCCGTTTAAGATCGGGGCACAGAATCTCCACTATGAAAACGATGGTGCATACACGGGTGAGATCTCTGCCCGCATGATAAAGTCGCTTGGGATTCCGTATGTGATTATCGGCCATTCCGAGCGTCGGCAATATTTCGGTGAGACAGATGAGATCGTTGCAAAAAAGGCCAAAAAAGCATTAGCCGAGGGCCTGAAAGTTATCCTTTGCGTCGGCGAAACACTAAGCGAACGCGACGATAATATCACTGAAAAAGTCTTGGAGCGACAGGTGAAGGCAGCACTCGATGGTTTGTCGGCGCAGCAGCTCAAGTCGGTCGTGATCGCTTATGAGCCGGTGTGGGCAATCGGAACCGGCCGGAATGCAACCCCGCAGCAAGCTCAACAGGCTCATGCCTTTATCAGAAATCTTGTGGCGAAGTTGTTCGGGAATGACTCTGCTCAGGATTTGACAATCCAGTATGGTGGAAGCATGAAGCCAGAAAATTCGGCGGAGCTTCTATCCCAGACCGACGTTGATGGTGGACTGATAGGCGGCGCAGGTCTGAAGGCAGATTCGTTCGCGAAGATCGTTAAGAGTGCGCCACCTGCAAAATAGTCCCATGCACCGCACGGAGATTTCTGTTCCCGCAAAGGCGCAAAGAGCGCAAAGTTTTTCAATTGACACCACGTCCTTTGCGCCTTTTGAGTCTTTGCAGATAATTTAGTTTGAGGCTGCTGCTGCACTATTGACACGATGTCTAATGTCAAGTTCGGTTCCTTCCTTCTTATATGGCTGATCGCTGTTTGTGAAATATCTCTGCCAACCAGCACTAACGCACAAGAGACATCTAACTCCATCGTCCTGAAAATTGTTTCGCCAGACACACTGGTACAGCTCCATCAAAAATTTGTTCTTCAAAATTCCGATTATGTCGTTTGTGATTCCACAGTATTAAAACGGAATTCGGACTACACGATAAATTACACAGCGGGCACAATTCACTTTCAAAAGGACGGCAGCTTCTTCCTGAATCGCAGGGACTCTCTATATCGTGTAGAAATCTCCTATCGGAATTTTCCCCTTGACATTCCTACAGAGTATCAACGTAACATTGCAATTGTGAAGTACGACACTGCAACAAAAAAGAGTGTCACCATGATCGAGCAAAACGCTCCGCTCACTACAAATGAATTTTTCGGCAGCAATATGCAAAAAAGCGGCAGCATTGTGCGAGGATTCACCATTGGTTCTAATCAAGACCTGACGTTGAATTCTGGATTTCGAATGCAGCTCGCGGGAAACCTCACGAACGACGTGAGCGTTGCCGCCGCCCTGACCGATGAGTCGAGTCCGATTCAACCCGAAGGAAATACAAAAACTCTCCAGGAGTTCGATAAAGTTTATATTACGATAAAATCGCCGCATATCTCCGGGACTCTTGGCGACTTTGAGTTGTTGGAACAAGGCACGGAGTTCGGTGTGGTGAACAGGAAGCTTCAAGGTGCCATGGGGAATGCAAACTACGGACAAACTTCCGTCATGCTTAGCGGCGCAGTAAGCAGGGGAAAATTCCGGACACAGGAGATAGCGCCCATCGATGGAAGCGAAGGCCCGTATCAATTAGTAGGAACAGACGGGAGCTCGGATATTATCGTGATTGCCGGAACAGAGAAAGTGTATTTGGACGGCGTGCAGATGGTTCGCGGCGAAACTAACGATTACGTGATCGACTACTCGAATGCGCAAGTCACATTCACAGCAACACATCTGATAACAAACCTCAGTAGAATATTTGTCGATTTCGAATATTCCGATGGCCAATTTCAGAGAACGTTTTTCGGCGGTAACACGCAAACCTCGGTCATGGACAATAAGATCGATGTGGGGGTCTCCTATTATCAGGAGGGCGACGACCCGAACAGCGCCTTCGGCGTCACGCTCACTGATTCCGATAAAACTCTCTTGAGCAACGCCGGGACGAATAGGCTTGCGGCATCGACGAATGGGGTTGCCTATGTCGGTAGGGATTCGATTACTGGTATCGGCAAAGGACAATACCGGCTTGATACCACGACTGTACCAGGACATCCGATATACAGATTTGTGCAGCCCACCGACACCGCAAATCTTGTGAATGCAGTTTACAGCGTTGCATTCTCCGAAGTTGGTCAGGGAAAAGGAGATTACCAGTCCGTCGGGTTCGGACAGTTCAATTTTATCGGAGTCGATCAAGGCGATTACGCGCCGATTGTGGTGCTCCCCATGCCTCAGTCGCAGCAGCTCGCCGATCTCTACACAAGATATCACTTTGACAAAGAGGGATCTGTGAGTCTTGAGTATGCAGCGAGTAGTTTCGACGCGAACGAGTTGTCTTCTCTTCCCGGAGTCACCACCGATGGCTATGGGATGAAATTCGGATTGGATTATGCGCCCAGGCATCTCAGGCTTGGAGATTCAGATATCGGAGGATTGACATTCAATGAGATGACGCGGTATGAAGATGCCAACTTCAATCCAATGGATCGTACGAACGATGTCGAGTTCAATCGCGAGTGGGGTATTGACACGCTGACTGCCGGGAACGAGCTTCTCAATCAGGCACATATTGATTTCTCTCCGCTGATAAAGAAAACACGTTTCACCTTTGGCGGTGATATAGGCAGCCTCACTCGCGGGAGCGGCTTTAGTTCCGGAAGATATGGCGCGTTCGTTATCCTCGGCCCTGACTCTCAGCCGAAGGCTGATGCGCCTCTGGGGCAAAGCTGGATACCATCGATTGACTATCATGCCACGCTGGTCGATAGCAAAGACACTGCGTTTTCAAATTTCGGGACGTGGTTTACCGAAGCCGGTCTTGCCCAAATCAGAATCGGAAAGTTCACCCCAGGTTTTCGAGTTGCAAGTGAGGATCGCAGGCTTGCGACAAGTGGTACAGATTCTCTCTGGGCAAATTCATACCGCTACGTAGAATACGGGCCGAATCTTTCTGTTTCGCAGATTTTCGGGATTGATCTCTCAACAGATATGTACGTAAGAAGTGAGAGTGGAATTATCGGCGGTGAGATGTTGCCATCGTCGAGATCGCTGACAAACGATTTCACGATGAAACTGAATGCCTCGAATAATTTTTCTTCTGGTTTGACGCTGACTTACAGAAAAAAGAATTATACCGAAAGCTTCAGGGATTTGGGTAATGCCGACAATGAATCCTTTTTATCAAAGTGGGAGACGAACTATGCACCTCTTGACCGCGGCATCGAAACAAATTTGTTTTATCAGGTTACGACCGAACGAGACGCCCGGCTCGAACAGATTTTTTGGAAGGTGCTTCCGGGACAAGGGCAGTATATTTGGGTCGATGGAAACCACAATGGACAAGTCGATATTACGAATCCTTCCGATTTCCAGCAAGTTAACTTCAACGGCGATTACACCCTGCTTACACGGCCGACCACGACGCTCTATCCAGTAGTTGACCTTCAGACGAATGTAAGATTGGGATTGACGCCGGAGAAATTTGTACAAAATGATGGCACTATCACCAGCACAATCCTTCGTTCCCTATCGATGGTGACGCTTTGGCAGATTGCGGAAAACAATCAAACTACGAATGTCAGCGATATCTATCTTCTTCATCTTTCCAAGTTCTTAAATGATAGTCTTACACTCAGCGGCTCGCAGATCTTCCAGCAGGATTTTTACATTCTTCAAAACAATCGCGATTTCTCTCTTAGGTTGAGGTTCCTGCAGAATATGTCTCTGAACCAATATTCAGTCTCGACCGAGCGCGGGTACAAGCGCGAGCAGAGCATGAGACTTCGCACCAAGCTCACTGACACTTTCTACGAGGAGCTTGATCTTTCGCTTAACCAAGACAATGACGCGACAACTTATACCGACCGCGCCCATGACATAAACTCAACCAGCGTCGAGTCTGCACTTTCCTACAAACCGGACGTGAACATAGAATCATCTTTCAGCGTTGAACTTTCGAAAGCGGTAGATGCGTTTCGGTCCGATCTTACGAATTCAATGAACACGGAGATTTTGAAGGTAGCGTATTCGATTCTCTCGCGGGGCCGATTGACTACTCAATTCGAGCGCGATGAAGTGCTCATCGAACATCAGCAGCCTAATGTTTATTTGCCTTTCGAACTCACCCAGGGTTTCTTGCCGGGGCAAACGTATATCGTCCAGCTTGGATTTGAATACAGGATAAATTCCTTTATACAGGCGACCGCAACTTATATCGGTCGAAGCCAAGCAAGTGGTACACCGATAAATACAATGACCGCCGAAGTCAGGGCGTTTTTTTAGAAGATCACTTCCTTGGTTCGCGATCATGGATGTGGCGAACTGATTTAATAAGACTACAAAACGTACTTCTTTTCGCCATTTCCACTAATTAAGTAGTTCTAAAATTTTGGAACTATTTAAATATGTGCAGCGTTAAGACTAATGACATTTTTAGGAAATCGAATGAAAAACAATTTTGACAAGCAAGCTGTAAAAATCTTCAAGGCGCTTGGAGATCCGAATAGATACAGCATATTGAGGTTACTCGTTGAAAAAGGTGAGCTTTCATGCGCAGACTTTGACGGCAGACTCAAGCTTTCGAAACCGGCAATGTCCCATCATTACCGGATTCTGGAAAATGCGGGATTGATCGAGGTGCGGAAAGAAGGTCTCCATTTCTACATGAAGCCGAATATGGCGGTGCTTGAGCAATTCGTACCTAAATTTGGAAAAACACGCGTTAAACATTAAGACTAAGCAGAAGGAAAAGCTATGCAAATCATGTATTTTATCGGAAGAGTTTTATTCTCAGCAATTTTTGTTGGGAGCGGATTCAATCATATCACAAAGGCAAAGGCAATGGGCGGATACGCCAAGAGCATGGGAATCCCCGCCGCGGAGTTCATGACTGTGCTTACGGGAGTTATGATATTCGTCGGTGGGATCCTGATTATCTTCAACTTCGAGACGTTTTATGGCGCGCTCCTGGTCTTCCTGTTCTTGGTACCGACGACGTTTATGCTGCACGCTTTTTGGAAGGTCCAGGATCCTGGAATGAAAGGAATCCAGCAGGCAATGTTCATGAAGAACATGGCACTTGCGGGTGGCGCCCTGATGATAATGTATTTTACTAATGGCATCCACTAAGGTTGCGCAATCGAAGCGCCTGCTTTCACCGAAAGAACTTTTGCGAGATATCTTTGCGTTCGCGCCGAATCCTGATAGTTTCGGCGGGATCTCATATTTGATACGAGGCGAAAGTCGGAACTTCATGGTCGACGTGCCGGAATACATCGAGGAGAATATTCTGTTCGTCGAACAAAGTGGGTCGCCCGAATTTATTTTCTTGACTCACAGAGACGATGTTGCAGATGCGGAGATGTTCAGAGAAAGGTTTGGCTCGAAGTTGATTATTCATGAGTCGGAGAGGTATGCCGTCAGGAATCCGGATATTATTTTCCGCGATTTCCACGATATCGAAGAGTCGGCGATAATTCATACTCCGGGTCATTCGCCGGGCTCTTCAAGCCTGTATTATCCGAACGCACGAGTGATTTTTACTGGCGACCATATCACTGCCGACCGCGGGAAGCCCGTGGCGGAAGACTTCTCGTGGACGTACGATTACAAACTCCAGATCAGAAATGCGCGCAGACTTCTGGATTATGATTTTGAATACATCCTGGCGGGTCATGGCGGCCGCTGGCTCATCGCTAATGCAAAAATCGAATTAAAGAAATTTCTGGAGAATCATGGGTAATATAGTTTTGACAGCCTACATTTCTCACGGGGCACCGACCTCGCTAGTCGAGAGGACCAGGATTCACGAGATTTACAAAAATCTCGGGAGAGCGCTGAAGGGGCGTGAGGTTGACACGGTCGTCATCTCATCCCCACATTATTTTTCGCGTGGTGAATTTGAAGTAGAGTCGAGGGAGAATATTCCGTGCATTCAGGATTATTATGGATTCCAGGATGAGCTATATAGATATTCTTACGAGGCTAAGAACAATCCGGAACTTGTTGCGGAAATAGTGGACCAATCGAAGATGAGGGGTATCGATGTTGTCGGCTCAAATTCCTGGGGACTGGATCATGGTGCGTGGCTCCCTTTATATTTCATGTTTCCTGAGCGTGAAGTGAAGATTGTTCCAGTCTCGATAACAAGCACGAGTCCTGAAGGTCATTTCAAATTTGGCTCTGCCATAAGATCGGCAGTTGATAGGATTGAGGGCAAAGCAGCAGTTATCGGAACGGGGTCGCCAGTGCACAGGCTTGATTTAGTTCGGTACGGATATTATGGCGCAGACAGGTTCGAACCCGGGGAAAGGTTTGACGAAAAGTTGATCGAGGCAGTTTCGAGCGGTGACAATGGAAAGATTCTGAATATTCAGAAAGAGTATCCTTCTCTGTTCAATGCAGCGGCACCGGAAGGAAACTTGAATCCTCTATACATTGCACTCGGTGCCTCGGACAAAGATAAATTTGTCGGGAAAACGCTTCTGCACGAATTTATGTACTACGGCGTCTCTCTTGTTGCCATGGTACTGAGCGCGGAGGAAGAGACACTCAATTCGTTGTCGAAATTGGAAACTGAAAGAGTAGTGGTCTAAGATTACCTCGTTAAGGTCATGAGATTTCGTCATTAACAGGGTTACTGAATTTGTTCTGGCAACTTTGTTCTCTTTGTATACCTTGGATTTCTTTGGTGGAATTCGGCAAATGGCGCCTCTTCTTTGACCATTCTTGAATAAAACTTCACCCACATTTATATTCGTGCATGGAAAGTGTTCACCTTTCTCAGACAAGTGAAGATGTCATTGTTCCCAAGATATTCTGCCTTGGCAAGAACTATGCGAAGCATGCTGCCGAGATGAAATCCGATGTCCCGGAGAAGCCAATCGTTTTCATGAAGCCATCGAGTGCAATTGTTCACAATGGTGCGAAAATAAAGATTCCGGAGATAACGAAAGACTTTCAGCATGAGATGGAAATTTTCTTCGTCATCGGCAAGGAAGGGAAAAATATTAGGAAGGAAGTTGCAAGATCATTTGTGGGTGCGATGGGAATAGGACTTGATCTGACCCTCCGGGATATCCAGACCCAGTTGAAGGATAAAGGAAATCCCTGGCTTATCTCAAAGGGTTTTGACGGCTCTGCGCCGATCTCGGATGCGGTTCCTGTCGACGGTGTCGATTTCAATTCCCTTGAACTAAGTCTTTCCGTGAATGGAAGACCTCGACAACATGGAAGCTATGCAAACACAATTTTCAAAATCGAGGAAGTGATATTCTTCATTTCGAATTTGTTCACGCTTGAACGGGGAGACCTGATTTTTACCGGGACACCTGAAGGAGTCGCTCAGCTGAAGTCTGGCGACAAGCTTCACGCTGAACTGGTCGGCTATGTTTCATTGGATGTAGAGATTATTTAACGATGCGAGTTATTTCTATCGCGATTCCAAAAGGAGGCGAAGGCAAAACTACCACTGCAGTTAATCTTGCAGCCAGTCTTGCCGCAGCAGAAAAGAAAACTCTTCTCATCGATGCTGACACGCTCGGTGCTAGCGGAATTTCTCTTGGCTACACTGCGGATCAAGTCAAAAGCGGTCTTTACGATGTCTTTAATTATACTCACTCGTTAAACCGGGTGATTTATAAGACCGAGTTGACATATTTAGATTTTATTCCGTCGAACATCTCGACGGTCCAGATGGAAGAGCGCCTCCTTCGCCTTAGCGAAAACAGGACGATAATGAGAATCGCTCTGCGCGACGTTGAGAAAAATTATGATTATGTCATAATTGACTGCCCGCCGACTCTTCGTGGAATTACGACGAATGCTTTGTGCGCATCCAACTCCGTGATCGTACCAATGCGCGCCAGCCATTTCTCGCTCGATGCGGTGATGAGGCTCATGCGATATTTGAAATGGTTGCGAGAAGTCGCAAATCCGAAAATCTATGTCGAAGGAATTCTCCTTACAATGTTCGAGCCGAACACGAAAATTTCTGAAATCACCGGGCAGAGAACTTCGTGCGCGCTATTCGAAATTTCTTTTCAAGATTGTCATTCCAAAAAATTCGACTCTTGCCGAAGCAGCTTTCTACGGAAGACCCGTGCTTCTCTACAACATAAATTCAAAAGGAGCTCAAGCCTATTTCGAGCTTGCCACCGAGATAATTTCTCGTGAACAGGCTTTCAATGATTTGATGGGGACACCGGTTTCAGATTCAGCTCGACGTGAAAATATTTCATCTCAAGATTCTTCCCCCACGTCGGGTCAGAGTCCGTTAGAAGGTTCAGCGAAATGAAATTTTTACTGAGTCTGTCTCTCGTATTTTCGTTTTCCATCGGCGTTTGTTCCGGAAATGTCCGTGCGGGAAATTCTAAAACATCTCCAAATGATGGTTATCTCTTTCCGACCGACGCCTCACGAAAGATAAATTCCGGATTTGCAGATTATCGTTCGTCTCATTTTCACGGCGGAATGGATATTTCGACAAACGGTAAAATCGGATATCCGGTTTTTGCGGCAAAATCCGGTTATGTTTACAGAATTTCGGTTTCGCCATTCGGGTACGGAAAGATGCTCATACTGAAACATGACGACTCGACGTTTACTTTGTATGGACATCTATCCGGCTTCTCGGAAGAAATTCAGCGGAGAGTCGATGCGATCCAGCAGGAGAAAGGCAAATACGGCGTAGATCTTCGGTTGAACGATGGTGAAATCAAAGTGGACCGCGGTGAAGTGATCGCATATACCGGAGCTACAGGAGTCGGAGGTCCGCATCTTCATTTTGAAATCCATGACAAGGATTATTCGTTTGTTGATCCGCTTTTATTTGAGACACTCGATGTATCCGACTATAGAACTCCGAGAATTTTCAGCGTTGCTGTTCGGGGGTTTCTCTCCGGAGACGCGAAAATCAGCAAGGTTGTTGGTTCCGGTCACAACTACAGAGCAAAGCAGACTTTTCGAATGACCGAACCATTTTATTTCGTTTTACACGGCGCTGATTCGTACGGAGGAAAATTTAAGCGACCTCCCAAATACATTCTCCTTCAGGTCGATGGCAAAGATGTCATCAAGTTAAATCTGACGCGCTTCGATGCCGACGATTATTTTGACGTCGCTTCGCTGGTGGATCTCGGACTTTCGCGCAGGTTAAAAACATACTATGTACTCTGCGTAAATCGGGCGATACCGTTTTCAGTTTTTACTCCAGAAAATCCGCTGAGTGGTTTGATCGGCGACAATTTTTCCAAAGGCGTGCATACTTATGAAATTTCGGTCGAAGATGAAGACGGAAATCGAGCCGCTGTCAGTGGAAAATTTACACTCGATGTTTCTCACTCTTTGGGTAAGTCGTCTGGCGCAGATTCCGTCCTGACTATTCAGCCCTTCAAGGAAAAGATATTCAATCTTTCTCCTTCATTGACCTTGCGATTTCCGGAAAACAGTTTTGCCCGAAACATTGGCGTCCAAGCAAGACTGCTTTCACCGGCCAGCTTTGAAGTTAGATCTGGAAACGAAATGTTACGGAAAAAAGCTGAGCTGACATGGAAAGTGAATGATCCATCATTACAACTCTTCAGGAGGTCAAGAACAAGGTGGAGCTACGTTGCAAGCAGCAACGATGGAAGGTTCTTGACTGCGAAGATCGGTTTCGGAACCGGCGTGTTTGCACTCTTGCGCGATAAGACGCCCCCGACTGTCGGAAGAATACGCTTTTCGAGACGAAATCCGTTCTATAGATCGGTTGCCCCGAGAGATTTTAAACAAGTTTTTGTATATTTCAAAGTGTCGGATCGGCTGTCTGGAGTCAACACCGACGATATTTTCCTGAGAGTTGGCGCACAAAAATACCTCTGTGAGTATGACATCGACAAACATGCTGCGATCTGCCAAATCGGTATAGATCAATTGAGAAGCGAAAAAAGAGTCGAAGTTATCGTGAGAGATAACGCAGGTAACGAGAGAAGTGTTGTGTCTAAAATTAAACTTTGATGAAGCCCTTTTGGAAAACTCAGCGAAGTGGAATAAATGTAAATTTGCTCCCGCCAGTGTTGGCGCTTTTAGGATTAGTGGCGGTCGGATCGATCCTGGTCTATTTTGCCGAGGCACGTCAGGGAAGCATCAATTCGTTGTGGGATGCGGTTTGGTGGAGCGTTGTCACGATCACAACAGTTGGTTATGGCGACGTCGTACCGTCGACGGTTCTCGGTCGAGTCGTCGGAATGTTCGTGATGCTGTCGGGTATTTCCGTCATCTCCTTGTTGACGGCAACAATCTCATCGGTCTTCGTGGCACAGAGAATAAGGGAGAGTCAGGGTTTGCAGCAGATTAAATTGAAGGAACACACGATAATTTGCGGCTGGAACCAGAGGCTGGACAGTCTGTTGGAGAGGTTAAACGACATTTCGTCTGATCATTCTTCGATGGGTTCGACACGAAGAAAGGACGGCGTTGTACTCATAAATGAAATGCCACCGGCAAGAATGGAAGAAGTGCGGTCGGATTATGAAAATCTGGATTTGAAATATGTCAGCGGCGACTACACGAAAGAGCCGACCCTTGCGCGCGCTAATTTAGAAGAAGCTCGTGCCGTCATAATTGTACCCGATATGTCTCTGACTTCGGTACCACGCGATGACAAGACTCTTCCCGCGGCGCTTGCGATCAAATCCATGAAGCGTGACATAAAAGTTTATGCTCATATAATTGACAGGGAAAATCTTTCTCACTTGAAGCGAGCGGATGTTGATGATGTGATCGTGAGCGACGAGCATGTCGGCTATCTTCTCGCATCCGATATTTCCTCGCCGGGAATTGCGCAGACGATCCAGACGCTTCTGAGTCCTGAAAAAGGAATCTCACTCAAAAGAATACAGTTGCCGGTCGAGTTTGTCGGAAAAAAATTCCAGGAAATTCAGGAATATTTTAAGAGCCAGCGGAACATAATCGTTATCGGATTTGTCACGCAGGAAGAATCGGTTAAGATTGCTGACATACTTTCTTCGGATTACACGGCAATAGATACGTTCATAGAAAGAAAGTTCAAGGCGGCCGGTCTCGATCTAAAAGAGAAGGGCGGGTTGCGCCTCAACTTGAATCCACCTCTTGACTATATTGTTCAGGAAAAAGAAGACGCGATTGTGATCGGATGAAACCCTCTCCACTTGACATCGATCTCAGCAGGACTGCGATCTTTGCAGGAATCCCCGATGAAAAACTTTCAAGAGTTGTTGCACTTGTCAAGGTGCAGAATTTTCCTGCCGATCAGTTGATCATGAAGGAAGGAGAAAGCGGAAGCACGCTTTTTATTTTGCTGAGCGGTGAAGTCGAAGTTACGAAGTCGCTCGTTTTCCGTTCGGGCGCCGCTTCCCTCGATCCGCTGGACAAATCGCTGATCAGGCTAAGCGCAAAGACTTTTCCTTTTTTCGGGGAGATGTCCCTCTTCGAGAAGAACAGCGCTCGCAATGCGACGGTAAGGACTGTCACACCTTGCAAGTTTGCGGTCATTGACCTCGCGGATCTCGTAAGACTTTCCGAAACGGATTATGAAATCGGCTACAGGACTTTTCTGAACATCGCATGGTCGCTGAGCGACAGGCTCAACAAGACGAATAACGACTTGCTGAAAGTGACAACCGCCCTCGGGATTGCGTTAGAGAGATAGAAGAAAATTCAAAAGTCAAAACTCAAATATCAAAGTCGCAATTCAAAGATAAGAACTCAGAACAATGGTCTTTTGACATTTGATTTTTGAGTTGAGCAACCGATTGTTTAAAATTCCCAAGAAGAATATAAATGAACAGAGAAATACCTAAAACATATTTGCCGTCTGAGATCGAAGACAAGTGGTACAAGAATTGGCTCGACAAGAAACTTTTTGAAGCACATGTTGATAAACAGAAAAGACCTTACACTGTCGTAATTCCACCGCCGAATATAACCGGCATTCTAACGATGGGTCACGTTTTGAATAACTCGATCCAGGATGTATTCGTCAGATGGAAAAGGATGAAAGGCTTCGAGGCGTGCTGGGTGCCCGGTACCGATCACGCCGGGATCGCAACTCAGAACGTCGTGGAGAAAAGCCTTGCAAAGGAAGGGAAGGACCGGCATTCTCTCGGGAGGGAGAAATTCGTTGACCTTGTCTGGAAGTGGCGCGACGAATATGGTGGAACAATAATCAGGCAGCTGAAGAAACTTGGAGTCTCATGCGATTGGTCGCGCGAACGATTCACGATGGACGAAGGATTGTCCCACGCCGTAGGTGAAGTTTTCGTGCGACTGTACCATAAAGGTTTGATTTACCGTGGGAAATATATTGTAAACTGGTGCCCGAAAGATCACACTGCGATCAGCGACGACGAGGTGGAATACCAGGAAAAGAACGGCAAGCTCTATTACATAAAATATCCTTTTGAGGATGGTTCAGGCCAGCTCACCATTGCAACCACTAGGCCCGAGACCATGTTAGGCGATGTCGCGGTGGCGGTTAATCCATCTGACGAACGATTCAAGCATCTGATCGGAAAAAACCTGATCCTCCCGCTCGTCGGAAGAAAAATGAAAATCATTGCCGATGAATATGTCGATAAAGAATTCGGGACCGGGGCAGTGAAGATTACGCCTGCGCACGATCCGAACGACTTCATGATTGCAGGACGACACGATCTTGAAAAAGTGATCGTCCTCGACATTTCGGGTAAGGTCAACGAAAATGCGCCTGAAAAGTATCGCGGGCTCGACAGGTTTAAAGCACGGAAGATAATTATTGAGGACTTGCAAGAACTCGGTCTGGTGGAGAAGATTACGGATTATCAGTTGAGTATCGGTGAATGCTACCGCTGTCATACCATCATTGAGCCGTATCTTTCCGATCAATGGTTCGTGAGAATGAAACCGCTTGCAGAGCCGGCACTGAAAGCAGTGCGCGACGGGAAGATTCATTTTTATCCCGAACGCTGGGTGAAGACTTACGAGAACTGGCTTGAAAATATCCGCGACTGGTGCATAAGCCGGCAGTTGTGGTGGGGACACAGGATCCCTGTCTGGTACTGCAGAAACTGTGGTGAGCAAATTGTAAGTCTAAGTGAACCAACCGCCGCTTGCGCTAAGTGTGGCGGTATGTCTTATCGCCAGGATGAAGATGTTTTAGATACCTGGTTCTCTTCTTGGCTGTGGCCGTTTTCGCTTTTTGGCTGGCCTGAAGAGACTCCCGACCTGAAATATTTTTATCCGACGGATACGCTGGTCACTGCTCCAGACATTATCTTCTTCTGGGTCGCGCGGATGATCATGGCGGGAATAGAATTCCGCGGAGATGTGCCGTTCCACGATGTCTATTTCACGAGTGTCATCCGAGACATGCAGGGAAGAAAAATGTCGAAGTCGCTCGGGAATTCGCCGGATCCGCTCGACGTCATAAGAGATTATGGCGCAGATGCGTTGAGGTTTACGATACTGTACCTCGCGCCGCTCGGACAGGATGTTTTGTTCGAAAGCAGCAAATGCGAGATCGGGAGAAATTTCGCCAACAAGATCTGGAATGCTGGAAGATTCCTGATGATGAACCAGGACAAAATAGCGACTGCCGCGGCACCCGATAATTCAATTTTCGATTTTGCTGACAAGTGGATCGTAAGCAAATTGCATCGCACGATACGCGACCTGAATTCTGCGCTGGAAAATTTTCGAATCAATGAGGCGACTAAGATTATTTACGATTTCATCTGGCACGATTACTGCGACTGGTACCTCGAGATGGTGAAGGAGCGGCTCAGTCAGGTTTCCAGCGAAATGACGAGTGCAATAATTCTGGCAAATGCAATTTCTATTTTTGAATCTGCCATCGAGCTTCTTCACCCATTCATGCCCTTCATTACTGAAGAGCTTCATGGGCTCATTATGGTCGGGCATGAAAATGAAAGCATTACCGCCGCTGAATTCCCTGAAGCGGAGACACGTTTCATTAATGACAAGATTGAAACAGAAATGGATTTGGTTCAGGAAGTTATTACTTCGATTCGAGCGATGCGAAAAGAAGCGAATGTTCCGCCGAGCGTTGCCGTTGACATTGTAGTGAAACCTAAAGATGAGGACACTCTTGAGACACTTACGACGAACGAGTCTTATATCAGACGGCTTGCAAAGGTCGAGACGTTCGCTGTTGGATTCGATCTCCACAAGTCAGCGACTTCAAAGAGCGCCGTCCTTCGTGGCACGGAAATTTTCGTTTCGTTAGAAGGTTTGGTAAATGTTGACGCCGAACGAAGCCGGCTTCAGAAAGAGATCGAGAGAATGAAAGATCTAATTGCCGGGATTGAATCGAAGTTAAGCAATGAGCAGTTTATAAAGCGCGCACCAGCTAAAGTTATCGAAAAAGAAAAAATAAAAATCGAGTCGATGAAAATAAACTTGTCGAAACTCGAAGAGAATTATCAACTAATAAATCAAAAGTAAAGGGCTAAGAATCAAAAGAGTCCGGAATTATTGAATTTTACGTCAGGATTTTCTTTTTGCCTTTTGAATTTGAACGGAGTGAATGTGCCATCATTTGATATCGTCAACCATGTTGATCTGCAGGAGGTCGATAACGCGATCAACAACACACGGAAAGAAATTGCGACCCGATATGATTTTCGCGGTTCGCCGGCTGAAGTGAATCTCGATAAGAAAGAAAAGGTGATCCATGTCGTGGCGGAACATGAAATGAGAATGGACGCTGTGATGGATATGCTTATGACTCACCTGATAAAACGAAAAGTCGATCCGAAGGTGTTGAAGCCGAAAGCGATTGAACCGACCTCCCAGGGTCACGTCAAGCGGGATATAAACATTCAGGAAGGCATCGAGACTGAGACCGCAAAGAAGATCGTGAAGATGATCAAGGATCAGAAGCTGAAAGTGCAGGCGGCGATACAGGACGAGCAGGTCCGCGTGAGCGGCAAAAAGATCGACGACCTGCAAGAGGTTATTAAAATGCTGCGAGGTCAGGATCTTGGAGTTCCTCTGCAGTTCGTAAACATGAAAAGCTAATCGAAAATTTTAAATTGTGAATTTTAGATTTTGAATTGAATATTCGGCCTACTTATTCTGAATTTGGTCAGAATAAATTCAAAGTTTAAAATTTAGAATTGAGAATTAATTAAGATGTCATCATTTAATTTCATTTATGTCAAAGAAATTTCCGGGCTGGTCTTGATAGAGTCGCTGACCCACAGTGACGAACGCGGTTTTTTTATGGAGACTTACCGCGTCGACGAATTTGAGAAAGCTGGAATCAAAGACGAGTTTGTCCAGGACAATTACTCCATGTCGGTGAAGGGTGTGATCCGCGGTTTGCATTTCCAGGTGAAGCCTCATGTGCAGTCGAAACTTGTGAGGTGTGTTCGCGGCGAGATATACGACGTGGCGGTTGACCTCAGAAGGAGGTCGAAGACATTCGGCAAGTGGCTCGGAGTAAAGCTCTCCGCTTCCAACAAGAGAATGTTTTATATTCCTGCGGGATTTGCCCATGGTTTCTCGACGATCTCAGACGAAGCTGAAATTGTTTACAAGGTTGACGGGCTGTATTCAAGGGAAGGCGAACGCGGAATAGTCTTTAACGATCCGCGTCTTGCAATAGATTGGAAAGTCGAGAAGCCAATCGTGTCCAGCAAGGACCGTGCACTCCAGAAGCTTGAAGAAGAGGAAGAATACTTCTGATCATGATTTTTCAGCATGAAATAAGAGTCTCCACTCGGAACCATGGCGAGATGCACGATCTCACAAATGAGGTTCAGAGAATCATTGGTGAATTAAAGATTGCCACTGGTGTGGTGAATGTCTCTGTCATCGGCAGTACAGCGGCAATAAGCACGATAGAATTTGAACCGGGACTTGAACGCGATTTGCCGGAGCTTCTCGACCGGCTTATTCCGCCAAGTCGCAGTTATGGCCACGAGCAGGCGTGGCATGATGGCAATGGCCATTCGCATCTTCAGGCGTCGCTCCTCGGTCCAAGCTTGACTCTTCCGATAAGCGATGGACGGCTCGCAGTTGGAACGTGGCAGCAGGTTTTCTTAATAGAATTAGATGTGAAGCCGCGACAAAGAGAAGTTGTCGTGACGGTTTACGGGGAATAATTTCAAAATCGCGAAATTGTTTATCACCCGGATCTTATTTCCGTTTGCGCTTGCCGATCTAAGAACATATTATTTCTTAGCGAGAATTATTTGGTGATTTTTATTTTTGTGGATTAGAGCCGGGCGTGGTTCAGGCGGCCTTTTGCTCTGTCTTTCTCGTCGATAGTCCGAGTATTCCGTAGATCGGACAGAAGTTGATGAAAACGGTCACGATCGGGATTATTCCAATCAATCCCCATAATGTTTCCGGTCCCCAGAAAATCAGGCTTATCAGAAAGAGTCCGAGGATTATTCTAATCCATTTGTCGGGTGTTCCAATATTCTTTTTCATTTTGTTCTCCATTTTTTGTCAAAGGTATGATGCCAAAATGGCGACAAGGATTCTGACATGGTATAGTTCAGATAGGCGTTCTTAGGAGTGAGGCGATTTCTTTGATCGGTTTTTCTTAGGAACGGTAAGCTGGATCGCCCGGTCCAATTCGAGACGGGCTAAGACTTCCTCGCAGCATGATCCTCTGTATTCAACGTCGTAATTTCTGTAGAGCAGAATTGTCTTCTTTAGGGAATCATAATACGCGGCACAATCCGGACACTTTGCGAGATGCTCTCTCAGCTTTTTACACGTCGGCGAGGTCAGATCGCGATCGACTTTCTCGCACATCTCGAGCAAATATTTTTTATGATCTGTCAATTTCATTTCGTCAAGTATGGATTGAGTTCGTTTCTCAAAAACAACCTTGCCCGGTGAAGCCTGGATTTTATTGCAGGAACGGACAACTTCAGCGTTTTTCCGACTTCCTCCGTCGAGAGCCCTTCGACATCTCTCATCACAAATACGATGCGATAATCGAGCGGAAGTTTCTGGATTGCCTTATCCAGAATTTCTTTCAACTCTTTGTTGAGAACTGCGTCATGCGGGGTTTCTCCCCAGTGAGGAACCTGAAGTTCGCCAGTTTCACGGAATAGCTCGGTGTCTTGGAGCGATACGACGGGTTCATTTGACCTCTTCCGGTGCATCATGAGACAATTATTCGTCACGATGCGGTACAGCCATGTCGAGAATTTTGAATTCCCGGAAAACGATTTCAGTCCGCGGTAAGCATTGATGAAGGTTTCCTGCATTGCCTCTTCCGCTTTTTCTTTGTCGCGGCAAATCTTGAACGCAAAACTGTAGACGGTTTTCTCGTACATCCTGATGAGTTTTCCAAAGGCAATCTTGTCGCCGGTCTTGGCGGATTCGATCAGCTTCGCGTCATCTTCCACAGGCAATTCTCAAATTCGAATTTACAAACTTTAAACGAATATAAAGTTCAAAACTCTAAGCACTGAATACCGCGAGACAATCTTCTGTCTTTTTGAGGGAAATGTTTTGGGTTTTGAATTTTCATCATTTGAAATTGTTTAGAGTTTAGAGCTCAGTGCTTCGAGTTTTCTTTCCGCCGCCATGAATGTATTTTTCATCAGCATCATAATCGTCATTGCACCGACGCCCCCCGGAACAGGTGTTATCCATCCGGCAACTTCTTTCACATTTTCAAAATCCACGTCGCCGCAAATTCCTTTATCGGTGCGATTTATTCCCACGTCTAAAACCGCCGCACCCGGTTTGATAAATTCCTTCGTGATGAAATTAGGTTTGCCAATGACGGCGACAAGTATGTCTGCTTCTCTGCAGACTTCCTGAAGATCTTCAGTTCTGGAGTGCGCCATCGTGACAGTCGCATTCTTGGAAAGGAGGAGCATCGCCGCAGGTTTGCCCCCCAAGTTTGAGCGGCCCACCACGATAGCTTTCTTCCCTGAGATTTCGATGCCATACTTTTCAAGCAGGATGATCATTCCGTAGGGCGTGCATGGAAGGAGCAGCTTCTTTTCCATTATTTCGTGCCATGACTTAGCTTCGCAATATTTCCCGATGTTATATGGATGAAGCGCATCCACGTCTTTTGATGGATCTACCGCCTCGATGATTTTGTATTCGTCAATATGTTTTGGCAAAGGCATCTGAACAAGTATGCCGTGGATTCTGTCGTCGTGGTTGAACTCATCGATCTTCGAAAGTACATTTTCCTCAGAAGTATCTTCCGGCAATTTCTCAGTCACCGAATAATAGCCGAGTGATTCGCAGGCTTTTGCCTTGTTTCTTACATAAACTTCCGATGCAGGATTGTTCCCGACAAGAATAAATGCAAGGCCAGTAGTAACGCCGCGTTCCATCTTGAGTTTGCCTGCTTGAGCTTTTACTTCTTCTCTGATTTCCTGCGATACTGCTTTCCCGTCGATAATTTTTGCGGTCATGGCTTTTCGTTAAAGGGTGGGTAGAAAACTCGTTCGATGCTGGTTGCCTTGCCGGTTGATTTGTCAATTGAGAAAACAATAGCTGCGAGTCTCGCATCGCTGTCTGCTGCTTCATACTTCGACGGCGTTACGTAAAGAAATCTCCTCATTGCACTTTCTCTTTTCATACCAATAATGGAATCGTAAGGACCGGTCATTCCAACATCGGTGATGTAGGCGGTTCCACCTGGTAAAATTCTTTCGTCAGCAGTCTGAATGTGTGAATGTGTTCCGATGACGGCACTGACCCTTCCATCCAGGTACCATCCCATCGCAACTTTTTCCGCAGTTGCCTCGGCGTGCATATCCACGACCACGAAATTTGTTTCAATCTTGATTTTCTCCAGTGCCCAATCGGCAGTTCGGAATGGGTCGTCGATCGGGTACATAAAAACCCTGCCTTGCAGATTTAGCACGCCGATTTTTCCTTTTTCCCCAAGATTGTAAATAACATACCCTGATCCATAAGATCCTTTGGGGAAGTTCAGCGGCCGCAGCAGATTTTTTTCCTGCATCATGTATTCATGAATTTGGAATTTGTCCCAGATGTGATTGCCACTCGTGATTACGTGAACACCGGTTGCGAAGAACTTTTGCGCGATCTTATCGGTGATTCCTTTTCCGTCGGCAGCATTCTCACCGTTTGCGATTACGAAATCTATTTTGTATTTGTCTATGAAACTCCTGATGAAGTTCGTGACCATCCCGATCCCGGGATTCCCAACAATGTCACCGATGAAAAGAACATTTAGTGTGTCCAGAGGTTTTCCTTTTTGAAAATATAATTCCTGAATCCCAATAATAGAAGAGATTGAGAGAATTATGTGCTTTTTAGCGACGAAAAAATTAGAAGTCGTGGCAATTTAACCGACGTTTTGTTCCGATTTGCCTCCCGTCTCCTATCGCGCTATTCAACATCGTCCAAACGGTAGGTTTTCAGGTAGGTCTGTTGGCACAGCCGTTGAAACTACAAAGAACGTATGAGGCAGTCTACAAATAGATTAATAGATTGGTGATGGAACAGTACCTGACAATAATACCGCTGTTTGCCGCAATCGCATGTATCGTGTATTACCGATTATCAGAGAAG
The DNA here is from genome assembly GCA_963703215.1 of uncultured Bacteroidota bacterium. Classification (GTDB taxonomy): domain Bacteria; phylum Bacteroidota; class Ignavibacteria; order Kryptoniales; family JAKASW01; genus JAKASW01. The sequence goes on from OY969800.1 coordinate 1,420,425, forward strand.
GCGGAAAATTTCATTCGGCCAGCTCGTTTATTTTTCCTGGTCAACGTGGCTTCGATCTTAGTCCTCTACGCATACTTTATCTACCTGATTATTTCCCACCAGTATCAATACACTTATGTCTGGAGTTACAGCTCAAATGACCTTTCGCTTCCGCTTTTGCTTTCGTCATCTTATGCTGGACAAGAGGGAAGTCTTTTCCTCTGGGCATTTTACGCTGCAATCATCAGTGTTTTTGTTTTGAGATATTCGAGAAAGCATCGATATGAATCGATTGTAATCCCGATTATTCTCCTGTTTGAAGTTTTTGTACTGGCGATTTTGTCTTTGAAGAGTCCTTTTGCGAAAGTGTGGGAGTCTTTTGCGAACGTTCCGGTCGGGACCGCACCGCAAGATGGTCGTGGATTAAATCCACTTCTTCAAAACTTTTGGATTGTGATCCACCCGCCAATTCTTTTTCTCGGGTTTGCATCTGCAATCATTCCATTCGCTTATGCGGTTGCAGGACTTCTTAGAAAAGATTATATAAACTGGATGAGTTACATGATGCCATGGCTGGTATTTAACGTGCTGACCTTGGGCGCCGGGATAATTATTGGTGGCTACTGGGCATACGTTACTCTTGGCTGGGGCGGATTTTGGGGGTGGGATCCAGTCGAAAATTCTTCACTGATTCCATGGCTGTTCTCTGCCGGCGCGCTCCATACAATTTTGATCGGCAAGAAAACGAAAAATTTTATCAAAACTAGTTTTGTATTAGTAATCATAAGTTTTGTTCTTGTTCTCTACAGCACTTTCCTGACTCGAAGCGGAGTGCTCGGAGATACTTCGGTTCATGCTTTCGTCGATCCGGGCAAGAGTGTTTATATACTTCTTTTAGTTTTGATCGGTACGTTTTTGCTTATCGGTTTTGTCCCATTTTTCAGGAATAGAGTTTCAATCCCGAGTGCGGGGGTAATCCACAATTTGTTGTCGCGGGAAATCGCGTTGTTCGTAGGCGCAGCTTCCCTCTCTGTGCTGTCGCTTTTCGCCCTCGTAGGAACCTCCTCTCCCATAATCACTGGACTGCTCCAGGGAAAACCAACTGCGGTTGATTCCTCATACTACGTGACGACAAGCCTCCCGCTCGGGTTCCTTATTATTGCTTTAATCGGTTATGCTCAACTTGTTTGGTGGGACAAGTTCGATAAAAAAGTATTCATCAAGAATTTAGTTCCGCCTGTTGCCGCAGCATTACTAACGGCAATCGTGTCACTGATGCTTTCGGTTAAAGACATAGCTGCCATTTTAATAATGAGCGCCTCGTCCTTTGCTTTCGTGGCACATTTCGCCGCGCTTGTCAGAATAATTCGTGGGAATCCAAAGTATATCGGCGGCCCGATCGCTCACGCGGGTCTAGCCCTAATGTTCATCGGAATCGTGGCGTCGACTGCGCTGGAATCGAAAACCACAATACAACTTCGACAAGGAAAGCCGGTGACTGTTTTTGGCAATCAGTTGACCTACTCACACAACACAAAGGTTGATGGCAAAGATGCTTTCGTGGTTCATCTTCAGAATGGAAACACGGGTTCGGATTTGAAACCGGTAATGTACTACAGCGAATATAATCAAGGGACAATGCGTGAGCCCGATCTCAAGAGCTACTTCGATTATGATCTTTACCTTAGCCCGATGGCAGTTGAAAACGAAAATGCAACTTCAAGCGGGAATGGGAACGTCGATGTGGTAACGCTCGAAAAAGGTAAGCCGACCAAACTTGATGATGGCACGGAGCTTACTCTCATACGGTTCGATATGAACTCTGTGAATCACGCCGCCATGGAACAGGGCGGAAGCTTTGGTGTTGCTTCGGTGATCAATGCTTCTAAAGATGGAAAAGCAATTGAGGTTTCGCCTGAGCTGAATTTCGCAGGTGGTAAACCGACTCCAGTACCAGCGCAGGCTTTTGGGCACATGTTGATCGTGATGGATATGAATGTCGGGATGGGTGGGAACAGCACGGCAAGTGTGAGATTGGCTGTCCATTCGTCGGGAGCGATGCAGGATGCCTCTGTGCCTGTCTTGACAGCAGAAATTAGTAAGAAACCTCTGATCAGTTTCCTCTGGGCTGGCACAATTCTTCTTTTCCTGGGACTTGCGATTTCGATGTATAGGCGGTTTACGGAGGAGACAAATCAAGGAAGCTTGTCTTCGATGAAATTGGCCAAAGCGGGATCAGGATTGGATGAGACGGAAGAAGTCAATAAAGTTGAGGTGCAAAATGTCGAAAGTTGATTTTCAGTTCATCGACGATATACGGCTGAAAGTTTGTAAAGATTGTTCAAAGAGTGACGCAAACGGGAAGTGTGTCGCGACTCCGGGGACGGAGTGTGTGCTTGAGCGGTACCTTCCTCAAGTTACAAAAGCGCTGGAATCTGCACACGGCAGAAGTGTGAACGATTATTTGGTGTCTTTAAGAACTGAGGTATGCGCCGCGTGCGGTGAGAAGAGCGAATCAGGTTATTGCTATACGAACGACAGTTTTGGCTGTCCGCTTGAGACATTTTTCCAGACTATCGCGAAAGCGGCTGTGAAACTTGAAGGGGCACAGTAATGCCAGTAGTCGATTCGCAGTTTGATGTTTGCACATAGAGCACGATCCTCCTCCTGAATGCAATGTTCAGGAAATCGACTGCTCCTCCTTAACGCGGTCTGGCCTCCTCCGGACCGCGTTCTTGTTTTGCCTTCATGGAACTCCCAAATCCATATTTTACCAGGTCGATTTTTTCATTCCTGAATTTCACGCCCTCCAGCTCCAGAATCTTCTTCTGACGCTTGTAAGCTCCAGTATTTCTGCGGAGCGAGATCATTCCCTTTGAGTTTATTACACGTTGCCATGGAACGCCCGAATTCGACTTTAGATTATGAAGGGCATATCCGACAAGTCTCGCATGCTCCGGAAAACCGCACAACCTTGCAATCTGGCCGTAAGTCGCCACTTTCCCTTTCGGTATCTTCCTAATCATCGCGTAAATTATTTCGTAAAGACTTTTTTCTTTCTTGGCCATTGGAAGCAATCAAAGTTTGCAATTTAGAGTTTAAAATTTGCCGTTCAATTATTATATATATGTACTCATGCGGCATGGCGCAAGGCGCTCACAAAATTTATAATTGAATTCTATATCATGCTAAACAATTATTACACGCTGCTTCATCTTTCAATTGAGCTCAACGACTCACTGTCGGGCGCGAGAATTCTGCAGCCTTTGACCAGGTCGAAGAACAAGCTCGAAATTTTTTTTGATGGCACCGATGAAAATATGGTGGTACTCGTGGTTTCTTGCCTACCTCAGGAAAATTTCGTTTATATGGAAAATTCTCCTGGTAGAAAACCGAGGGGTGCCAATGTACTTCCTGAAATCATAGGAAAGGTAGTTGCTAGAGTCGGCATTGTTCCCAATGAGAGACAACTCACCATCGAGTTTTCGGGTCATAGTTTCCTGCGGATCAATCTCTTCGGGTCGGCGGCAAACACATACTACACAGATTCCGACGGAGTTGTGATCAATTCCTTTTTGAAGCCGGGCAGTAAATATCGGCAGGAAGCTTCCAATCGGTCCTAACTCGGACGATTTTCCCGTGAACAGCACCGATTTGCAATCGAAGTTCGTAAATATGACAGGCGATATGGTTCATCGGTTATCAAAGTGCATCCCGGCTGTCGATTCCGCGCTTGCCCGTGAGATTGTGTTTAGGTATCACTTATCAGCAGGTGAATCTGACGATAGAATTGATTTCGAGGTACTGTACAAGAAATTTTCGGAATTGAGAAATGAACTTCTGTCCCCATCTCCAAGACTATATGTTTCTGAGCAAGCTGGAGCACCGATTGCTTTTGGACTGATAGAACTGAGACAGCTGCAAGTAAAGACGTTCAAGAGATATAATTCGGTGAATGACTGTATTCGCGATTTTGTGATCAATTTCGACAGGAGCAAAAAGACTCGGATTATAAAGGCGGATTTAACCGGAAGCGTGAATAAAAAAATCGATTCTATCCGACGAACCCTGGCAAAGATCGAATCCGATTTGTCCAATGGTCGCGCCGAAAAATACCAAGCTTCGGGTGAATATTTAATGTCCCACCTTGGCAGTATCAAACAGGGCGACACTTCGATCTCCAATGACGAAAGTGAAACCGAGATCAAACTCAATCCGGCCTTGAAGCCAGTGCAGAACGCACAGGCATTTTTTGACAAAGCCAAGCATGCTCGGCTTTCTATCCAACAAGCGGAGCAAAGGAAAAAAGAACTCACAAAAGAGTTACGGGTTGCAGAAGCTCTGATGGAAAGAATAGAGGAGCAAAGTGACGCGGGTCTTATTAGGACGATGAAGAATAGTGGAACGGCCTCGCAACTAATTCCAAAGGATAAAAGTCTTCCTTCTCCGTTCAGAGAGTTCGAAAAAAACGGATATAGGATTTACGTGGGAAAAGATGCGAAGAATAACGATGCTTTGACTTTTGGATTTGCGAAGCCCAACGATGTTTTCCTCCATGCCCGTGGTGTCTCCGGTTCCCACGTCATAATTAGAAATTCTTCCCGTGAATATCCACAAAAGGAGATTCTTCGATTTGCCGCGAGCATTGCAGGACATTACAGCAAAGCAAGAACAAGCAATATTGTTCCAGTGGCGTACACCATGAAGAAGTTTGTCAAAAAGGTAAAAGGAAAACCGGGCGCTGTTTTTCTCGACCGCGAAGAAGTGATCTTTGTTAAGCCTGAAATCCCCAGATGAAAGGCAACAATAACCGCGGAGTTTTAGCCTAACGGTTTTGTGTTTTTCATTTCTCGAATCACCCTCACGTGGTAATATTTTCAGCTTCCCTGTAACGTTTACTCGTTATCCCTGGCTCTCCCTGTCCTGCTCCAACTCATCCGTTACCGCAACCACAGTATCTTCAATAAGTTAAACGCTTTGGCTCTATTCTGCCGTCTTTCAGGTGAGGCGGCACGTTTTTGCAAGAGGAAGGGGTGAGAGAATAAAATGCCAATCGTTTGCAAAACACTCGTGTATGTCGAAAGACCGGAGACGATGCGGATCATCAGTGCAGCTTTCCCGCGTCCCAAATTTGAACTTGAGTTTGTTGGAAACTTGAGCGGAGTAATCCCCCCAATAAACGATGTCGACTTGTTCATCGTCGATTCAAAATTACTGAACGACAGGAAAATTGCGTCGATTAAGCACCATTTGCCAACGGTGGTTATTGAACCCGAGTATGTCAGCAGCCGAAGTGTAGTTTCATTGGCGTGCGGTGAAGAGAGCGATCCTACCGAAGAATCAGAAAAAATCCGAAATGCTGCGGAAAAGCTTCTCCGCAAGAATTACTTCAACTGGATCATAGACGCACTAGAATATACCAGTTGAACCAAAAAAATTCCCGCGCAGCGGGATACGCCACTAGGCGTAGAGGAGGCATGACATGAGCGAGATCTTATTGTTTTCGATTGCTCTTTCGCTCTTATTGACTTTCGCTTACGGATTCGTCAGGAAGTGGAGCAGGATTGAATCCGGGCTTCGGGTTGTGCGAAGAATTAACTCGGTAGCCGAATTAAGAGTAGAAAATTGGTTATCAATCCAAGAAGCTCTGGACAGCATTTTGGAAACTCTCTCATGTGTGTATGAGGCTCCAAAGGGGAGCATTGAATTCCACGGAAAAATCTTTGGCGATTATACATCCAGCATAGATAAAAAGGGTTCTAACTCAGCAAACATTCTTCAGGGCCCGGGGAGCATATTCACCCAATACCGTATAAGGAAGAGAAATAACAACAACGAAAGCAAAGGAGGACAAGTTTCCTTCATCGTTGACGGTGACGATTTCACTTGCCGTATTGAGTTGTCCACGAGAGATTCCTTTTCCCATGGTGAATATCAAAACGTCCAGGAACTGATAAAGGACAAAATATCCCGCTGCTTGCTTGATAAAACAAGCAAAGTGATGAAAGCAACGTTCCAAAGCAATGCATCTCCCTGTGCCATCATGGCCGATTCAGGAAAAATATTCTACAAGAATGAATCCTTCACAAAGAGGTTTCATGATTCAGATGAAAGTGAGTTGGCAAAAAGAATTGCGGAGTTAGCCGAGTCGAAAAAAGATTACGTCTCGGTTCCTCAAGAAGATTCCGACCCTTCGGAAGGCGAAAATCTGCGGAAGGTCATGATTCAGAAAATCGAGGAAGGGTTGTTTTCTGTAGTCTCATCGAGTGAACCTGTCCAGGTTTCTTCAGTCGCGGCTGGAAAATTTGAAGGCCTCCTCTTCCATGCAATCGATGATCTCAACCTCGGCATGGTAGTACTGGAGAAAGATGACCATAAACAGAACAAGGAATTTAAAATCGTAAGTATCAACAAAGCTTTTTATCGGATATTCGGTCTCGCGGGATCTAACGCTCAGCTTGAAGAAGTGGACGAAATTCTTTCGACCGCGGTGAGACCCGATGAAAGAAGAGATTTGTCAGTGCAACCTCCAACAACCGACTTTTTTTACATGCGACGGGATGGGATCAAAGTGCGGGCAAGGTTGACTTTGGTAAAGGCTGAAGAAAATTCCCTTGTAGTTGTGTTCGAGCCGGTAGAGAATTCTCAGCTTCTGACCTCCTCCTATCGTCAGTTGATAGAGGCTGCTCAGATTCTCTTCAAAACCGGTGACGTGCGTTCGTACCTTGAAAGTCTAAGGAAAGCCACTCGTTCCGACGGAATTACGCTGGCAAAGAAGAGTGAGGATTCGCTGTCCTTTGAGCTCACCGAGAAAGCAGGCTTTGTCATAAACGTTCCGCAACTCATCTTCGAGGACTTGGCTACCCGCGATCTGATAAATTATCAGGGATATTTAGTAGTCCCGACAAAGCACCATGGAAAAGTTACCGGCGCACTGGTTGCTTTGAGACCGAGTGAAGAGGAGACAGAACTTGTCGTCGCAGGCGCTAGAATCCTAGAAGCGAATGAAATAACCAAAAAGGAAATCCATGAGATTAATTTCCAAATTGCCAAGGTGGCCTCAGAAGCGCAGAGAGCGGACAATGCGAATCGATCGAAATCGGAATTTCTTGCGAACATGAGCCACGAAATAAGGACGCCGCTCAATTCGGTGATTGGCTTCGCAAATATCATTCACGATGAGGCACCAGAGCTTACGCCGGAACTTCTTCACGAATTCAGCGGCAACATCGTGACCGCAGGAAATCATCTGCTCAGTTTGATAAACGACATTCTTGATCTTGCAAAAGTGGAAACCGGCAAGATGGGTTTAGATCCGCAGGAATTTTCCATCAGCGAATTCGTGGAGAGCACCGACAGAGTGTTGAAACCCCTGCTCGACTCGAAGCGGATTAGCCTTGAGGTCAAAATACAGGAAGGTCTCCAGACTTTTGTCGCTGACCCGGTGAAGTTCAAACAGATCCTGTACAATCTTTTGAATAATGCCATCACTTATAGCAACCAGAATGACATTGTCAGACTTGAGATAGTGAAATCTGCAAACGGAATAGAGATAAAGGTGATTGACAATGGAATTGGAATCAAGAGAGATGACATGGACAAATTGTTCAAACCGTTTGTTCAACTCTCGGGAGAAAATGGTGGAACCGGTTTGGGACTCGTACTCACAAAAAGGTTGGTTGAACTACACTCCGGAGCAATCTGGATCGACAGTACTTTTGGGGTAGGAACAACGGTCGTCGTCTATTTGCCGGAATATAAATTTTCAAACACAGGCAAGTCGTCTGAAGTGTCGAGGAGCATGCCTGGCGTGTCTCAAAAGTTTTCTTAGGCAAATTTGTTTTTCGCCCCCTCAAGCTGGTGCTGCCCATTTGTGCGCTGGGTGGCGCCGGCTCTTTTTTTGCCCCAGCCAGTGAGGTTTTAGAAGCTTCGCTGGTTCAGCCGGGCCGGCCGTATAGTTCCACCATCGTTGAATTTAATTCATCAATGCCGAAAACCGGTGAATTGCTCCCGACTTCTGTCACTATTGCCGTGACAAATTTCGGATCGACTTTGTCAAAATAGAAATTCTTAACTTCAAAATCTGAATTGGGATAAATTTCGTTTGCGCTCTGTTCTTTATTGATAAAGTCTACGGAGGTTTTTTCCGAATCGTATTTCAAAATGCTGGTCACGATATATAGATTTCTTTTTGCCAATGCACAGCATGCTGCGAGAGGATAGGAACCGACTTTGTTGACAACCGTACCATCGGAGAGAATTGAATCGGCACCTATGAAAGCCGCATCGATTTTGTTTATGAAAAGACCTATCGATGCGTCGGATACAAGGACCGCGCGGTGACCCATCTTGGCCATGGCTCTTGCGGTTTGTCTTCCTTCGAACAATGGGCGCGATTCCATAACAAAAACAGTAGCGCGCTTGTTTTCGTGCGCCGCGTGCTCAAATGTCTTTATCACGAATTCACTTTGACTGATCGTGGCATAGCTCTTTCCATCCTGGATAAATCTCGACGCCTGGGAAGCAGCTTGTGAAGAAGCGGTTTCAATTTTGTCTCGAAGACTTTTCAGATAAGCGGAAAATTCCATTGGCTTCAGCTTTTCGGAAAATGAAATCACAAAACGGGATGCGTTGGATAGAGCGGACATCTGTGACTGTGCCTTAGATATTACAGTTGAAAGCAATCTGATGTCACGCGCAAAATTCGGAACTGAAGAGTTATCGGATGAAAAAGCCGATAGCAAATCGACCATATCCTTCAGGATTTGCTGTTGGCTTGAGACATTGTCTGCCGCGATTTGGTCGGCGCGTTCGATAAATTCTGGCGTCATAAGAATGTGAAGTGGTTTAGAATTAGCGGAAGAAAATTGCAACTTTCCTTCCGACAATGTTTGAATGTCTGAGCCTCCGTGTTTCGACAATTTCGGAACTTATTCGCGCTAATAACGTTTGAAATAGTAGCTGTTCCATGGCTTAATAAATGGGTGTTATATGAGTGGCTACAAATACCTTATCATCGGTGGTGGGATGACCGCCGATTCTGCAGTGAAGGGTATCAGGGAAATCGAAAAATCGGGAACCATAGCAGTTTTCACCGAGGAAAAAGACCCGCCTTATAATCGCCCGCCATTATCAAAATCTCTTTGGAAAGGTGATCCGATTGATTCAATCTGGAGGGGAATTGAAAATGACGGAGTAGATTTTTTCGGCTCAACCCGAATTGCTGCGATAGAAACTTCCTTGAAAACCGTAAAGACTGTAGATGGTAAATTTCATAATTATGAAAAATTGCTTCTCGCGACGGGAGGAAAACCAAGAACCTTTTCTTTCAGTGATAGTGATGTCATCTACTTCCGGACACTTGAGGATTATAGAAGGCTTCGTGCGCTTTCCGAAAGTCTTTCCGATTTTATCGTAATAGGCGGCGGGTTTATCGGATCGGAAATTGCGGCGGCCCTGACGATGAACGGAAAGAGCGTGACAATGATATTTCCTGAAGATGGAATCGGATCGAAAGTGTATCCCCATGCGCTTTCATCTTTTCTTAAATCGTATTATAGGGAAAAAGGAGTAAATGTCATTTCGGGCGCATCGGTGGCGGGGATCGAGCATAGGAACGGAAGATTTTCGGTGAGATCCAATAAAGGAGGAGGGGTCTTAGCCGATGCCGTGGTTGCCGGACTTGGGATAATTCCGAACGTTGAACTTGCGCAAGGTGCCGGCATTCCGACGGACAACGGGATTATTGTTGATGAATTCTTGAAGACGACTAATCCGGATATCTATGCAGCCGGCGATGCGGCAAATTTCTTCAGCCCCGCACTTGAACGAAGGATCAGAGTAGAGCATGAGGACAACGCAAACACGATGGGAAGAACTGCTGGACGAAACATGGCAGGTAATTCGGAGCCGTACCACCATCTTCCATTTTTCTATTCTGATTTGTTCGAGCTTGGATACGAAGCGGTTGGAGAGCTTGACTCGCGGCTTGAGATATTCGAAGATTGGGAAGATGAGTTTCGGAAAGGTGTGATTTACTACTGCAAAGACGGCATGATAAGAGGAGTGCTTTTATGGAACACATGGGGGAGAGTTGATGCTGCCCGCGAACTGATAAAGTCGAAAAAGAAATTCGGGGCCGGTTCCTTCAAGGGTCTGATTAAAGATTGAGACGGTTAACAAAAAAGGCAGGAGAATCCTCCTGCCTTGTGACCTTTGAAATTGTGAATGCAGGATTAACCTCCGTACATCCCTCCAAATGCAAACACCATTACCAACACGATTACAATCCATATCCCAAACACCCACACCGTTGTCATAAATCCTTTTTTGCCTGCAAGTGTTCCGATACCGATTGACGTCACTGCAAGATTCCAGACGGAGAAAAGGTCGGCGCTTCGCAATAGCGAGTAAGTTTTGTCGGAACTCATCTGCGTGAGCATTCCGAGATGCAACCCGCCGTCGAGTCGCGAGAGAAGAACGGTGATAACAATCGACAGTATTACTCCAACAATGGATATCCAGCTCGAGAGACCAGCGACTCCCATCATCTGTGAATAATTAACGTTGCCTTTTAGGAAAACTTTCCCAATGATGAGCCATACTGCGGCGGCGAGAAAGAAAATAATGAACGTCATCACAACTGCACCGATTATTCCAATTACCATGAACGTGGATGAACCACTTTCCACTCTTTCCTTTGCTTGTGAGGCTTGATCAGCCGTCATTTTGCCTTCGGCTACCATTTTATCGAATCGCTGCTCCTGCTGCTGCGCCATCTGGAAACGAAGATCCGGCGAACTGAACCTTACATAAGTGGAGATGCCGATGACAACTGCAAGCAGCAATACTGGCACAAGCCAGTCTGCAATTTTTACGGGGGAAGTCTTGAGCGACGCAAAAACCTTCGACGGCTCATAAAAAACACCCGCGGCTTTGTCCATAAAGGAAAGTTTCTCTTGTTCATCCGGTTGACCGGACGGTGTTTGCTCAGAAGTAACAGGTTGTTCTGACATCAGTCCTCCTTTTTTTGTGATAAGATAATTTAGCCATGCTTGAAGTTCAAATATCGTTTGGCTTACGCTGAACACCAATCTTTGCTAAATTATTTTAAAGAGGAGTTTCCCGTGCCAGTAAAAAGATTCTTTATACTCGATGGAACTGCGCTTGCTTATCGCGCTTATTTTGCGATGATCAGCCACCCGTTGATTAATTCAAAAGGTCAGAACACGAGCGCCATCTTCGGATTTGTAAATTATTTGATGAAAATCATCGGCGACGAGAAGCCGGATTACTTGGTCGCCGTCTTCGACACAGCGGAGCCGACATTTCGTCACAAAGAATATCCGGAATATAAGGCGACTCGCGAAAGAATGCCTGAAGAGATGGTCGGTCAATTGGGGCACATAAAGAAACTCTTGAGCGCTTTCGGAGTTCCCACCGTCGAGAGACCAGGCTATGAAGCCGATGATGTTATCGGAACACTGGCTCAACTTGCCGCGAAAGAAAATATCGATGTCTTCATGGTCACAGGCGACAAAGATTTTATGCAGCTTGTGACACCGAAGATAAAAATGTACAAGCCGGGAAAAAGTGGAACAGAAGTCGAGATCGTCGATGAAAAAGGCGTCGCAAACAAGTTCGGCGTGAAACCATCGCAGGTCATTGATGTGCTGGCTCTAACTGGCGATGCTGTGGATAATGTTCCTGGCATCAAAGGCATTGGTGATAAAACTGCAATCCCTCTTATCCAAAAGTACGGAACCATCGAAAAGGTACTTTCGAGCGCAGACAAGATCGAAAAGCCGGCGCTTCGAGAGAAATTGAAAAGTGGCAAAGATATGGCGCTTCTCTCGAAGTACCTCGTCACGATAAAAACCGATGTTCCTCTGGGTGTCGATTTCCACACACTGAAGGAAAAGAATTCGGATGCTAATGAGATTGCAAAGATATTTAACGAGTTGGAATTTCGTTCTCTCATTAAGAGGGCACAGCAGATGGTGGAGCATCGAGGTGGTGAGCAGAAAGGGGAAGAAAATAAGGAAGAGAAAGAATCAGGCAAGCAAGCTCCCGATGTGTTTGAAGAATCTGTTGAGGAGGAAAATTATCAAACTATATCGACGGTAAAACATTCTTACAAACTTGTGACTGAGTTGTCGGAGCTTCAGAAAGTGGTCGAGAAATTGAAGAAGTCCGACTTAATCTCCATGGATACGGAGACCACGAGCACGGATCCGCTGCTTGCTGACCTAGTTGGAATTTCATTGTCAGTGAAACCGCATGAGGCATACTACGTCAGCATCGCCTCTGAAGCCGGCGACCTCTTTTCCGGCATAGAAGGACGACGAGGTGTAAATGTCAAAGAGGCGATCAAATTGTTAAAGCCGATTTTTGAATCTTCAAAGATCAAAAAAATCGGGCAGAATTTGAAATATGATATGCTGGTACTTTCCAATTACGGTGTCTGGACACAAGGAGTCGCGTTTGATTCCATGGTTGCCGCTTACGTTGTGAATGCGGACATGCAGAATAATCTCGATGCTCTTGCGAAAGAATACTTGAAATACAAGCCGGTGGCAATTGAAGAACTCATCGGCACAGGCAGGAATCAGAAAAACATGCGGGAGGTCCTGCCGGAGATCGTCGCGGAATATTCAGGCGAGGATGCAGACGTCGCTCTGCAATTGATGGGTGTCCTCCAAAAGAAATTGGAGAAATTGAATTTGCTCGGCCTTTGCGAGAAAGTGGAATTTCCACTAATTGAAGTCCTCGCTTCGATGGAAAGAGTTGGAGTAAAAGTAGATACGGAGATTCTCGGACAAATTTCAAAAGAGCTCGAACGGATGATTGAAAATCTCGGCGGCGAAGTTTATAAACTTGCTGGAGGGGAATTCAATATTAATTCTCCGAAGCAGCTTGGAGAAATCTTATTCAACAAAATGAAACTCGTGCCCACCAAGAAAACAAAGACTGGATTTTCGACAGACGTTTTTGTCCTGGAAGAATTGAGCGCACAGCATCCAATTGCGGAGAAAATTCTCGATTACAGGAAGCTTACGAAGCTCAAGGGTACGTATGTCGACGCGCTTCCGACATTGATAAATCCACGAACAGGAAGAGTCCACACTTCATTCAACCAAACGGTTGCAGCGACGGGAAGATTGAGCTCGTCCGATCCCGGACTACAAAACATCCCGATCCGCGGCGAAATGGGAAAGGAAATCCGGAAAGCGTTCGTACCCGGTGAGAAAGGTTGGGTGATGGTATCGGCGGATTATTCGCAGATCGAACTCCGTATCATGGCACACATCTGCAGGGACGAAGGCTTGATTGAGGCATTCAGCAAGCACGAAGACATTCACCGTACCACAGCGTCAAAAGTCTTTGGCGTGCCTGCGGATAAAGTCACTTCCGACATGCGGCGCAAAGCCAAGGAAGTGAATTTTGGATTGCTGTATGGAATAGGTCCGTACGGGTTAAAGATCCGTCTCAGAATTTCGCAAGGCGAAGCAAAAGAAGTAATCGATACATATTTTCAAAGATTTCCTCGCGTTCGTGAATACATAAATAGCACCATCGAATTTGCCCGCAAGCATGGGTATGTCGAGACACTTCTCAGGAGACGCCGCTATCTCACCAATATTAACAGCAAAAATTCCGCTGTGCGAATGGCGGAAGAGAGGCAGGCGATCAACATGCCGATCCAGGGAACCGCCGCGGATATGATCAAACTTGCAATGGTGAATATTCACCGCGAGATGAAAAAGAGAGATATGAAATCGAGAATGATATTGCAGGTGCATGACGAACTGGTTTTCGAAGCGCCGAAAGGTGAGTTGAAGCAGCTCGAAGAACTTGTTGCCGACAAAATGAAAACAGCCATGAAGCTAGACGTGCCAGTCGATGTTGAAATCGGGACAGGACCGAATTGGCTGGATGCACACTGAGCAAGCAGTTTAGCCTGCCATGGCGTTATCTTATGAATAACGATATGAGTTTGTAAGCACCGGCCCCAATCAACGCAGACATTGGAATCGTAAGAATCCAGGCGAGAATTATATTTCCCGCGACACCCCACCGCACCGCTGACAATCTTCTTGTTGCACCGACGCCCATTATGGCGCCGTTGATCGTATGAGTCGTGCTGATCGGAATGCCGAGGAATGTTCCGATGAGGAGCGTGACACCACCGGCAGTTTCAGCACAGAAGCCGTCGACGGGACGCAGCTTGGTAATTTTTTGTCCCATTGTTTTTACAATTCGCCAGCCGCCGAATAGCGTGCCCATCGCGATTGCGAAATGGCAGATGAGAACGACCCAGATCGGTACGTGGAAAGTGCTGAGATAACCCGAAGTGACCAAAAGTCCGGTTATGATTCCCATTGTTTTCTGTGCGTCATTTGTGCCATGGCCTAGGCTGAGGAACGCCGCCGAAAGTAACTGCAGTTTTCTGAAACCTTTGTTTACCTTTGTCGAAGACTTATTGTGGAAAAGCCACATGACGCCGGTCATCAGTAGAAACGCGATTACCAGCCCCATGACAGGAGCAACCACTATGAATATAAGAGTTGGTGTCCATCCATTTGGAATTATCACAGAGAACCCTGCTTTCGCAACGGCGGCCCCGGCGTATCCCCCCATCAAAGCATGTGACGAGCTTGTCGGCAGGCCGTAGTACCATGTTATTAAGTCCCAGAAAATTGCGCCAAACAGCCCGCCAAGTATAACATAAACGGTGACTTCATTCAGTTGAACGAGCCCCTTGCCAAGCGTGCCTGCTACTTTCAAGGTGAACATAAATGCGGCAACGAAATTGAAAAACGCCGCCCAAGCCACTGCTTTGCGCGGTGAAAGCACACGAGTGGAAACGACGGTTGCTATCGAGTTTGCCGAATCGTGGAAGCCGTTCAGAAAATCAAAGACGAGCGCGACGATTATAACGAATATGACAAGTGTGAGCATCAGACGAAAACAGGATCAGGCATGTTTAATCAGGATAGATTCAAGAACGTTGGAAACATCTTCACACCGATCCGTTGCAGTTTCCAGGCCCACGTAGATTTCCTTTTTCTTGATGATCGTGATTACGTCTTTCTCGTTTTCAAAAAGGTCTGCCACCGCGAGCTCGAATACGGAATCCGCTTCGTTCTCGAATTCGTTGATCTGTTCTAGAACTTCCTGAAGAGAGGTAGAATCCTTGAAGTCTCTGAGGAATGAAACGCCTTTCCCGATAACCTCGACCTGTTTTTGAATTATTTCCATCAGCTTCCGCATGTATTGAGAATCTGCCTTGACATTGTATAATGTCAAACGAGATGCGCTGCCATTGATGAAGTCCATCACATCGTCGAGAGATGATGCAAGCTCGTGAATATCCTCACGGTCGAACGGCGTAACGAATGTTGCGTTCAGCTCGCCGAAAATATTATGCGTAACCTCATCCGCTTCATGCTCAAGGTTCTCAATTTCTTTGACGAGAGTGTGGGTCGTAGCCGCATCCGCGTCGGGCAGTTTTTTCAGAGAGATTGAAGCTTTGAGCAGAAGCCTCGTCATTTCCTCGAATAACTTGTAGAACTTTTCGTCGTGAGGTAAGAGAATTTGAATTAGTCTGTCAATTTTCACCTAAAGGCCACCGTTCGTTGATTTAATTTGTCCTCGTGAGTGTCCCGCGGGTCGTAAAATCCGCCGGGACGAGGATCCGAAGCGATAAAATTTAATTGTCCCGGTTGAATAAACAAAGGCAATAACCTTTGTTTATCATCGATTTAGAATGATTGGAATCAACCGCGAATATCGTTGACTTGATTTTGTCTGGAGTATTCCGAAATTAAAGGAGGAAATAACAGTGGAATCTGACGGTTTCAGGTCGGTTGATAATGGTCTGAAGCTATTTTAAATTTAGTATGAGTAGATGTCGACGACGACAGGTGGCGTGAAACTCGCTGGGACTCGGAAGCGTTTAGTGTAGTATGAAACTAAAATACCAGGTTTGAAATGGAAGGTAACTTTTCTAATCGAGTGCAGGATGTAATCAGGCTCAGCCGTGAGGAAGCTTTGCGATTGGGCCATGACTTCATCGGCACGGAGCATCTCCTTTTAGGCATAATCCGAGAAGGTGAAGGCATCGCCGTCAAGATTCTTAGGAATCTTGGCGTGGATTTGTATAAGTTGAAAAAAGCTGTCGAGGATACCGTCCGCACCTCCGGGGGCACTCTCACCATCGGCAACATACCGTTGACGAAGCAGGCGGAAAAAGTCTTGAAGATAACATACTTAGAGGCGAAACTTTATAAGTCTGATGTTATTGGGACCGAACACTTGCTGCTGTCTCTGTTGAGGGATGACGACAACGTCGCTTCTCAGATACTGCATCAATTCAATGTGACTTACGACAGCGTGCGCCAGGAATTGGACAACATTATAAACGGCAGGCCATCCCAGCCATCAGCGGCACAGTCCCAACAGCATGCGCCTGGTTCTGGCACCGAGACACGCAAGGGCGAAAAATCTAAAACGCCAGTGCTCGATAATTTCGGAAGGGACCTGACAAAGTTAGCGATGGAAGATAAGCTCGATCCGATTATTGGACGCGAGAAGGAAATTGAGCGGGTCGCACAGGTTCTCGCACGAAGGAAAAAGAATAATCCGGTTTTGATCGGAGAACCCGGAGTCGGGAAGACCGCAATCGCGGAAGGTCTTGCATTGCGCATAATTCAGAAAAAAGTTTCGCGTGTTTTACATAACAAAAGAGTTGTCACTCTAGATCTTGCCGCATTAGTTGCAGGAACAAAATATCGCGGCCAGTTCGAAGAGAGAATGAAAGCCGTTCTCAATGAGCTTGAAAAAGCGAAAGATGTAATTTTATTCATTGACGAGCTCCATACGATCGTTGGCGCTGGCGGCGCATCGGGCTCACTCGATGCATCTAACATGTTCAAGCCTGCACTTGCAAGAGGGGAGATACAATGCATCGGTGCGACGACTCTCGATGATTACCGGCAATACATCGAGAAGGACGGCGCTCTCGACCGGCGCTTCCAGAAGATCATGGTCGAGCCCACGACCGTCGACGAAACGATTCAGATTCTGAATAATATTAAACAGAAATACGAAGAGCACCACAACGTTCGATTTACCGATGCTGCGATAGATTCTGCTGTTAAGCTCAGTGACCGTTATATGACCGACAGGTTTTTGCCTGACAAGGCGATCAACGTCATGGACGAAGCTGGATCGCGAATACATCTTGCGAACATCATCGCCCCGAAAGAAATTGTCGAGCTTGAAGAAGAAATCGAGAAGATAAAACAGCAGAAGAACAAAGTCGTAAAGACGCAGGACTTTGAAGAAGCAGCACGTCTCAGAGACCTCGAGAAGAAATTTCTTTCCGATCTTGAAATTGCGAAGCGCGAGTGGGAATTGAAGGCAGAGACAACCGTCCATGAAGTGACCGAAGATCACGTCGCTGATGTCGTCGCGATGATGACGGGAATTCCGGTGAACAAGATTGCCGAAAGCGAATCCGTGAAGCTTCTGAAGATGTCTGATGAGCTGGATAAGGTGGTCGTTGGACAGAAGGATGCCGTTGAGAAGTTGACGAAGGCGATCAGAAGGGCGCGAGCTGGATTGAAGGATCCGAAGAGACCGATCGGATCATTCATCTTTGCAGGTCCGACCGGTGTTGGAAAAACCGAGTTGGCAAAGGCGCTCGCAAGGTATCTATTCGATTCCGAAGAAGCTCTCGTAAGAATCGATATGTCGGAGTACATGGAAAAGTTCAACGTAAGCAGACTTGTCGGTGCACCTCCGGGATATGTTGGATACGAAGAAGGCGGACAACTGACCGAGAAAGTTCGCCGAAAGCCCTACAGCGTTGTCTTGCTTGACGAAATTGAAAAAGCACACCCAGATGTGTTTAATATTTTACTGCAGGTTCTTGATGATGGAATTTTAACTGACAGTTTGGGAAGACGCGTCGATTTTAAGAATGTCATCCTTATTATGACAACGAACATCGGTACACGCGACATCAAAACCGCTGGAGCGTTTGGATTTGGACAATCAAGCAGCGAAGATAAATACAGCTCGATGAAGAATGTGATCGAAGAAGCCATGAAGAGACTCTTCAATCCGGAATTCATGAACAGGATCGACGACGTGATAATTTTCCGTTCGCTTACGACTGACGATATAAAGGAAGTAATCGATATTCACACGGAGAGTCTGCGCAAGAGGCTTGGCACTCTCGGAGTGAAGCTCGAGCTCACGAAGCCCGCGAAAGAATTCCTTGCCGAGAAAGGATTCGATCCCGCATTCGGAGCGAGACCGCTTCGGCGGGCAGTCCAGCGATATTTGGAAGATCCGCTTGCGGAAGAGATGCTGAAAGGGACATTCACTGAAGGCATGGTGGTAAAAGTGAAGATCGACAAGCGGACCGGCGAACTGAAGTTCTCCGAGCTCAAGGCAGAAACGGAGACAAAGGATCCGAACCTGTCTGACGTAAGCACGAACTGACGTTTAGAATTCTAAGATGAGTTGGCGCTGATCGGCCGAAGGGCAGGTCAGCCCTTTTTTATTTCATGGCTTTCGTTTCGTTTTGGTGTTCAAGCAGGATTGTATTTTCTTCACACCTTTGTTAAAATTGATGTAAATTTATCCTACTACAAACCACAGGAAAGAAATGAACAAGAAGAGAAAAAAAGCAGTGAAGAAGCATCACAAAAAAGTGAGTAAGATTAAAGCCAAGATAAAAGCCCGCCGGTCTCAGGCAAACAGGGCAAAAGCAGCCGCCCAATAAAGAAATATTGAGATCCTTCCAGAAGGAAATAGAGTACGCTCTGAAAGTCGTGAAGGCTTCGGAGCGTATCACGCTGAAATATTTTCACTCCCGTTTTAAGATAAATTATAAATCCGACAAGAGTCCGGTTACCATGGCTGACAAATCTTGCGAGAAGTTCCTCGTAAGGGAATTGTCAAAGAAATTTCCAGATCATGGTTTCTATGGCGAAGAGTTTGGTGAAGTGTCAGCAAAGCACGAAACGAGATGGATAATCGATCCGATTGATGGTACGAGAAATTTTACCCGCGGGATTCCCTACTGGGGAACGCTTTGCGGACTCGAACATGAAGGCAAGATTGTCGCGGGTATCATGGCACTCCCTGCGCTGAAGGAAATCTATTGCGCTTCCAAAGGACATGGAGCCTATCGAAACGGAAAGAAAATAAAAGTCAGCAAAGTCAGAAGTTTGGAGAAATCGACGGTTGTCTTCGGCGGCCTAAACTTTTTTCTGGGAACGAGATATGAGGAAGGTTTCAGAGAGATCATAAAATCTGTGTACCATGATCGTGGATTCGGCGATTGTTTCGGCTACACTTTTGTCGCAAATGGTTCGGCGGAAGCTATGCTTGACCCGATAGTGAGCCCATGGGACGTTGCAGCGATTAAAATCATAATCGAAGAAGCTGGCGGAATATTTACAGATTTTGAGGGGGATTCAACGATTTACAGCAAGACGGGAATTGCCGCCAATCCTTATATTCGCGAAGCGATTTTGAGAAAGCTGTCACAACTCTAAGAGGATATAACAAAAATTGAACACTGCTGAGCACGGAAAAAACTGATATCCAGGAAATAAGAATTAGATGACACGAAGATGACCGGTAATCCGTCAAAATCCATGGAATCGGCGGGCGATTTTTTCTTAGTTAGTTTTCTGGCTTCACTTTTATCACTACCATCGTCATGTCGTCGTGCTGCGGGGCGCCGCCGGCAAATTTTCTTACCTCAGCTTCTATTTTTGTCAGCATCTCTTTGACGGGCAAGATTCTCGTCGATTCAATAAGTTTAACCAGTCGGTCTTCGCCGAATTCATTTGATTTCGTGTCCATCGCTTCACTGAATCCATCAGTGTAAAAGATAAGAGAATCTCCCGGTTTCAGAACTATCTCCATCTCATCAAGGTTGGAATCGAACTTATCGCCGTTGTCCAATCCAAGTGCGAGACCGCTCGGCGATAAGAGCTTCACATCTTTCTTTTCTGTCGAGAAATAAACGAGCGGGTTGTGTCCAGCGCGGGCGAAGCGGACTTTTTTCGTTTTCGTATCGATTACCGCATAAATCATGCTGATGAAAATCCCTCGTGCGACCGAGCGATAGACTATCGAGTTGATCCTGCTTAACACTTTTCTTGGTGACGGCTCTTCTTCGCCGTAAGCTTGGAGTGCTCCCTTGGTAAGAGTCATATAGATCGCAGCAGGCAAGCCTTTACCTGAGACATCGGCGATCGTTGCCCCGATCATTCCGCCGGTCATTTGCACGAAGTCGTAATAATCGCCGCCGACTTCCAGTGCCGGTATGCATATTCCTCCGAACTCAAAATGTGGAACCGATGGACTTGTTCGCGGAAGAAGATTAATCTGTACGTTCTTTGCGATCTCCAGTTCCCTCGTCATCCGTTCGCGTTCGCTTATTCTTCGGATGTGCTTCGGCATAAGATCGACAGTCAGCTCGAAGTGCTGCTTTTTCAAAAGAGCGACGAAAGATATTGCGATCGGTAGGACTAATAACACCACTGCTATAATGGAATTCATTTCGAAGAACGGTGCGTTCGATCCAAAAATTGGAATCAAGCGGGACACAAGGTTAAGCAGGAAACTTGCTGTAAGGATCGTCAGGAAATCATATCGTAAAAACAAAAAGATCATTGCCGCCGACAAACCAAGAGACAACGGAATATAAGATGACACTTGATATCCGCCATAAGGAAGTTGATAGAACAATGATGGTATGAATAGAGTTGCAGAGACGATCGCACCAACAACTACACGCTTTTTTCCAAAATATGAGAGAACGCCAAACCTGTAGAATGTCTCGCAGAATATCGCAACAGCAAAAGAACCGAGTATTGCCTGGATCGATGGCATGTATGTATCTAACGACTGACCGACACCAATATTGACAGGCAGAAGATGGAACAGCGGATGTGCCGCCGCATAAATTCCCAGCAGGGTCCCTGCAGATGCAAATCCACGAAGAACTGAAACGCCGACATTTTCATTGAAGAATTTGAGATGCGAGGCGGCATCGAACGTGAAAAGCTTTTCTGGCCACTGTGCGCGGGCCGACGACTCTCCGATTCCCCATGCCGAGAATGTGAGAATCCCGATAAGCGGAGTCCACAGAAGGAGCAAAACAACCATAACCACGATGCTCTGGTAAAATAGATTCAGCGGACCGATTTGGACACCACTCGAAATGCCCGGAACATTCAGCGCGATTGATGCCGCCGCCATAATGTAATATGTCGAACTTACTTGAAGGGACGAGCCGACTCCTGCTTCGCCTTCATTGTATCGTTTTAGAAAGATCACCAGCCCGATTGCAAAGAGAACGAATATGATCACCGATGACGCAAAAGTGAGAAAAACGAATGGCATACTCCTGGAGTTGTATAGAGCGCTGAATTCTGATGGAACCTGGTAAGATTTCTCGTAAGAGACTATCCGATTTCCGCTGATGCGGATCGAAACATGCTCAGTCAAGCCAAACACACCTGTGTCCTTCGGGATGAAAGTGAATGTCCAGTCCTGCCGCCGTTCCAATCGAATGGGCTCGGAAGTCTTCAAATTCCAATCCGAAAGATTTGTCCCCGTGACAGTATTAAGGCGGCTGGCCGACCAGGAAGAATCCAATATGTCCGTCGCTTCCTGCTCCCGCAGATATGTTCCTCCCGTTGAATCCGGGATCAAGATCTTATACGACATCAGATTTCCGGTTTGAGAGAATGACGCGCGGAATCTTTCGCTTTCCATGGTCTGCTGCGAAGGGTCGAACCAGATCACGGTCCACTGATTTATCGGGATAGAATCATTTCTAACTAAGCTGTTTGCTTTTTCAGTACCTACTCGAGTCTGGAGAAAAGTCATCGTCATTTCGTCCGTGGCAAGCCTTGTGTTTTCCATGAGCCCGCCTGGCATGTCGAATCCGATTTGCGATGCAACATCCTTTGACATTTGTTGGACTTGAGAGCGGTCGAGCCTGCTGTCAAACGAATAAAGTGGAGAATAGGAGGGTAGCAAGTAAATGAAAGCAGCAACCCCGATAATTGCGGCTGTGCTGAGGAATATTGCCGATTTTGTGATTTTCATCTTTGAATGAATTTAGTATTGGTGGCACAAGATTGCAAATAGAAATATGGAACCCATGGATTAGAACTCGCCTTTGCGTTTAATATCCCACAAAAGTATATTCTGAATGTCTGACGAAAAGCAACTCTCAAGTTCACGTTTAGATATACGTTTTACGGTGAAAAAGTTGCCTTCACAAATCTCGAGTCCATAAATAAATGCGAAATGGAGAACTGGTAATCGAATGAAGAATAAGGTTTCATCTTATTTTGTGTTGTTCAGTCTGTTGTCGGGAGTATTCTTTCAAAAGGCAATCTCGCAAACAGGATATGATCCACATAAGGTTTTCGATCCTGCTTTTGACAACGGAGGCGGCAACGTATACCGCGGCGCTAACGGGGCGCCGGGCCCTCAATACTGGCAGAACAGATCTGATTATAAAATCGCTGCAATGCTCGACACTGCGACAAAGAGTATTATTGGCAAGGTCGAAATCACGTACACGAACAACAGCCCCGATGAACTTCAATATGTTTGGCTACAGCTTGAACAGAATCAGTTCAGCGAAAACTCGCGTGCCATGCTGATTGGGGGAAATCCTGCAAAGAGATTTTATGGCGGAGACAGCGTAAAATCTATTCTCCTCAGCGCGGATGGAAAAACCTATAAAGCTGACTTCTTAATCACGGACACTCGAATGCAGATTCGGCTCGCATCGCCGATTAGACCGAAAGGCGGCAAAATAAAAATCACAATTGAATATTCATTTATCGTTCCCACTGGCAGCATTGCACGAAGCGGTTGGATGGACACGAAGAACGGTGCGATCTACGATATCGCGCAGTGGTATCCGCGCATGGAAGTGTATGACGACGTGAATGGATGGAACAGTCTACCGTTTCTCGGACAAGGAGAGTTTTACTGTGATTACGGCGACTTCGATTACAGCGTGACAGTCCCAGCAGACATGATCGTCGTCGGATCGGGTGAACTCGTAAATCAAAAAGCTGTGTTGACAAAAACAGAGATCGACCGTCTAAATACGGCACGAAAAAGCGACAAAAGTGTTTTCATTGTGAAACCGGAAGAGATCGGAAGTTCACAAACGCGGCCGGCAAGTCATGGCATGTTGACTTGGCATTTCAAGATGAACAACTCTCGAGACGCTGTTTGGGCATGCTCACGCGCATTTATCTGGGATGCTGCGAAAATAAATTTGCCGAGCGGAAAAAAATCGCTCGCGATGTCAGTATATCCGATTGAGAGCGCGCCGGATTCAATGTGGGGACGTTCAACGGAATATGCCAAGGGGAGCATAGAGATCTTTTCGAAGGACTGGTTTGAATATCCTTACCCCTGTGCCATATGCGTTGCAGGACCGGTGGGAGGGATGGAATATCCGGGAATTGTATTCGATTGGTGGAAAATGTCTAACAAAGTTATGTGGTATGTTACTGCACACGAGCTTGGTCATACTTGGTTTCCCATGATCGTCGGCTCGAACGAACGCGCGAACGGGTGGATGGATGAAGGCTTCAATACGTTTATAGATGTTTATGCTTCTGATGAATTCAATCATGCAGAGTATGCACCGAAGCGCGACAATGAATTCGATCCGCAGGGAAAAAATCCCGCTCGCGATATCGTACCATATTTAATGAATTCTCAATCGCAGCCGATACTTTCTTATGCTGATGCGATTCCCGGAAAATACTCGCATTTCCTTGAGTATTACAAAACCGCTCTCGGGCTTTATATGCTACGTGAGAATGTGCTCGGACATGACAGGTTCGATTATGCATTTCGCGCATACATAAAAAGGTGGGCGTACAAGCACCCGATGCCGATTGACTTTTTCCGAACTATGAACGATGCTTCGGGAGAAAATCTGAACTGGTTCTGGAAAGGTTGGTTCGTAAAGAATTACAAATTAGATCAGGCAGTTGACAGCGTGAAATACATCGATGGTGACCCGGCAAAAGGCTCGCTCATTACGATTGAAAACAAAGATCAGATGGTCATGCCCGTGACCGTCGAAGTGAAAGAATCAAACGGGAAATCGGGAAGAATGAATTTTCCTGTTGAGACATGGGAGCGCGGCGGATTGTTCACGTTCCACTATAATTCGACAGGTGAGATCGATTCGGTGATTGTTGATCCCGACAAGATTCTGCCCGATGTGAACGCGGAGAATAATGTGT
The DNA here is from genome assembly GCA_963703215.1 of uncultured Bacteroidota bacterium. GTDB lineage: Bacteria > Bacteroidota > Ignavibacteria > Kryptoniales > JAKASW01 > JAKASW01. The sequence goes on from OY969800.1 coordinate 1,444,730, forward strand.
GGGCGAGAGGAAGCAATTAAGAAACATGGCGGGTTATTCTGGAACACCGCTCCGGAAAAAGTTGGCATATGAAGCGGACATAGCGACTTGTGTTGAGGATGAAAGACTGCGAGTGATTCCAGCTCTCGTGATGTCTCTTGCCCGGGCCGCATTCCCGGCATTGGGAGCATCATTTCCGGAAGAGCGACAATGGCTCACGTTTTTTTCCTGTATGCCATGACCGGCAATGTGTGGGCAGCAATATGGTTTTGGTTGGTTCGAGATGAGCCGAAGTTCACCATCATCGCCGCGGGGAACTCATGCCTGTCCCGCGGCGTGGAACGGCCCGCTCCTGACTTTGGAATCTTTCATCCCTTATCCGTCGCATGCTCGCTTGGAATCAGGTCGGACGAACCAATCTAATTATGTTTCATGACCGCATTTTCTTATTTTGTTAATCAACATTATATCAATTTGAAAACGAAAGGAGTAAGTATGGGAAAAGCGATGTCAAAATCCCAGGTGGCAGAATATATGGCCAAAAAAATCGAGTTGAAGAAGAAGGATGCCGTTGCATTTCTTGATGAATTTGCAGGCTTGGCTTATCGTGAAGCAAAAAATTCATTTACAATTCCTGGAATTGGAAAGCTTGTGCTTGTGAATAGAAAAGCTCGCCTCGGAAGAAATCCCGCAACTGGCGAGCAGATTCAGATTCCCGCCAAAACTGTTGTTAAGTTTCGAGTGTCCAAGGCCTGCAAGGATGCTGTGTTAGGCAAGAAGTAAAAACTTTTTGCTAATCGGAAAAGAGTCCCACCGAATTATGGCACTTGGTGGGATTCTTTTTTTGTCACACAAATTCTGTCAGCCATTCTCATCTGTGATTTGCCCTTGCCGGAGGGAAGTATCCGAATAGTGTACCATGAATTGAGTCGATATCCTCCTTTTCCCGTTACCTTGATTACATTTCTCAGCCTGCCTATATTTTTTATCATATTTAGCGAGAAATAATGACTTTTTCATTTCTAAAGAAAATTTTCGGCTCTAAGCATGAGCGCGATGCGAAGAAGCTTGTTCCAATCGCGGAAGAAGTAAATGGAGCTTTCTCAAAACTCAGCACCTTATCCGACGAGGAACTCCGCAACAAAACGGTGGAATTTCGTGCAAGGATCAAGGAAGAAACGGCAGAGTATGAAAAAGAAATTGCCGGGCTGAACGAGAAACTCAAAGAGGATGTCCAGGGCGAAGAACGCAAAGAAATCTATAAGCGTCTTGACGACCTTGAAGAAGAACGCGATAATGTCATCGCCGATATATTAGATGAGATTCTTCCCGAAGCATTTGCGGTCGCCAAAGAAGCCTGCCGCCGGCTCGTCGGGCAGAGCTGGGATATAACGGGACACAAAGTTGTATGGGATATGGTTCCGTTCGACGTTCAGATCATGGGCGCGGCCGTCTTGCACCAGGGGAAGATTGCCGAGATGGCAACCGGCGAAGGAAAGACTCTCGTCGCCGTTATGCCTCTTTATCTCAATGCACTACCGGGAAGAGGCGCACATCTCGTTACGGTCAACGACTATCTCGCGAAACGCGACAGCGAATGGATGGGAAAGGTTTTAGAATTCCTGGGGCTTACTGTCGGCTGCATCCAGTCTGATATGGATACGACTCAGCGCAGGAAGATGTACGAGTGCGATATTACCTACGGAACCAATAATGAATTTGGCTTCGATTATCTCCGCGACAACATGGGCGTCGGTCCCGAAGATATGGTCCAGAGGGAACATTATTACGCGATAGTTGACGAGGTCGATTCGGTTTTGATCGACGAGGCGAGAACACCGCTCATTATCAGCGGACCGGTTGGTTCCACGGAACATACTTTCGACGATATGAAACCGCGCATCGAAAGGCTCGTGAACGAACAGGTCCGTCTGGTCAACAAGCTTGTTGCTGACGCGGAAAAACTTTTGTCTGAAGGAAAAGAAAAAGAGGCGGGCGTCTTAATACTCAGGTCATATCATGGTTTGCCAAAAAACAACAGGCTGACGAAACTTCTTAACGAACCGTCTAACAAACGTCTGATGCAGGAAACCGAGATGGAGTATTTGAAAGACCAGGGCTCGCGGATGCACGAGATCGACGATGAGCTTTATTACGCCATAGATGAGAAGACACACGTCATCGATCTCACGGAGAAAGGCCGGGAACATCTGGCGTCTGCAGGCGCCGACAAAGACATGTTCATCTTGCCGGACATCGGGACTGAAGTCGCCGCAATCGAAAGCGACAAGTTTCTTGAGCCAGGCCAGATGCAGCGGAGGAAGGAAGAAGCTGTACAGGCTCTACGCCGAGAGAAGCGACAGGATCCACACGGTTACTCAGCTTCTGCGTGCATATTCGCTTTATGAAAAAGATGTCGAGTATGTTGTCCAGGATGGAAAAGTTTTGATCGTCGATGAGTTCACCGGGAGGATACTGCAAGGCCGCCGCTACTCCGAAGGTTTGCACCAAGCAATCGAAGCGAAGGAAGGTGTCAAAGTCGAGCGCGACACTCAGACTCTTGCTACGATTACTCTGCAAAATTATTTCAGGCTTTATAAAAAACTGGCAGGTATGACCGGAACCGCCGAGACAGAAGCCGGAGAGTTTTTCGACATTTATAAATTGGATGTCGTGGTTATTCCAACCAACAGGCCGATGGTTCGCGACGACATCAACGACGTGATTTACAGGACCAAGCGCGAGAAATATAACGCGGTCATAGCTGAAATTGAGGAAATGAAGAAAAACAATCGTCCTGTCCTCGTCGGCACGACAAGTGTTGAAGTCAGCGAGACGCTGAGCAGGATGTTGAAGCGGCGCGGAGTTGGCCACGAAGTCTTGAACGCGAAGCAGCATCAGCGCGAAGCAGAAATTGTCTCTCGCGCCGGATTGCCCGGCGCAATTACAATTGCGACGAACATGGCAGGCCGCGGAACCGATATCAAATTAGGTCCTGGCGTCGTTGAAAAGGGCGGCTTACACATCGTCGGCACCGAAAGACATGAAGCTCGTCGAATCGACAGGCAGCTTAGAGGACGTTCCGGGCGCCAGGGCGATCCAGGGTCGACAAAATTCTTTCTCTCTCTCGAAGACGATTTGATGCGGCTCTTCGGGAGCGAAAGGATTGCAAAGGTGATGGATCGCTTTGGGATGAAAGAAGGCGACGTCATCCAGCACCCGATGATTACTCGAAGCGTCGAGCGCGCGCAAAAGAAAGTAGAAGAAAACAACTTCGCAATCCGCAAGAGGCTTCTCGAATACGACAATGTGATGAACCAGCAGCGCGAAGTTGTCTATGACCGCAGAAAGCATGCGCTCGTTGGCGAACGTCTCAAGGATGAAATCTTCGATATGCTTCGTGAACATCTTAATGGTGTCATAGAAAATTACTACGATGACGGCGACATCGCCGCCCTTGTCGACGAACTCAGAAGGACTTTCCTTGTAGACATAAATTTTACGCCGGATGAATTCCGCCGTCTCGGAAAAGACGGTGTCGTGGAACGGGGTCACGCTGCCGCGGTCGAGTTTTACAATCGTAAAGAACAGGAGCTCGGCGTCGAAATCATGAGCCGCCTCGAACGGATGGCAACACTTCAGGTGATCGACGAGAAATGGAAAGAGCATCTGCGCGAGATGGACGATCTCAAAGAGGGAATAAATTTACGCGCTTATGGACAGAAGGATCCGCTGGTGGAGTATAAGAGAGAAGCCTTTGATATGTTCGTGGAGATGCTGAGTTCCATCAACAAGGAAGTGTTACAGATAGTGTTCCGAGCATTCCCGGCAGTTCCAGAGGAAATACCACAGCGGCGTACGAAAGCTCCACGAAGAGATCAAATGCAGCTTCAGCACGATTCCGGTACCGGTCTTGGAATGCAGGCAAATCGTGAACCTGCGGCACAAGGACAAATAAAACGACGGCCGGTGAGAGTCGCGGAAAAAGTCGGAAGAAACGATCCATGTCCTTGCGGAAGCGGAAAGAAATATAAGAACTGCCACGGGAAGTGACGAAGCATAATCGGTTTTTATTTTTTGTTTTGTCGTGCTTATTGTCTGTTCTTGTAGCGTCATTATCTTCCCCATCGCTGGCATCAAATAAAAATTCGAGTCGGGGGTCAGGGTCTTCTGTAAAAATTCTGACATCATCACCAACGCAAAAAGTCTTGACCATAACTTCTGACGAAGAGAGCGTGCGGTTGCTGGTAAGCCGTCGCGAATCTCCTTTCATCGCATTCCCATTCATCGCCGACGGAAATGTTACTCTCAACGTTCAGAGAGGGAATCCTGAGACCATTTCGTTCAAGGGGACAATTTCTCCGTGGATTGATTCCGCAAAAGGAAGCACCGGAACTGCGCGAGCAAATTTCTCGATGCCTGGCGAGCGGCGTTTTATTGAAGCAAGTCGGTGTAATGCGCGGTAAGAAAGTTTTTTCCCTTACCATTTCTCCGTACGATCTTAATTCAACCAGTGGCAAATTGACTTACTACAAAACCGTCACCATCACTTTGAATTCCGATCGCTCCTTTCCGGCAAATTTTGATAAGCCTGTCCAGAGTATCCAGTCAAAAGTGATAAATAAAGTAAACGGCTCGCAACCTCTTCCGACGGGATCTTACATAAGGATAGTGGTGAACCGCGAGGGGATTTATCATATAACCGGGTACGATCTTGACACTGCCGGGATTAACCTTTCAGGCTTCACATCGCAGAACATGACTCTGTGGAATCACGGGAAGCAAATGCCGATTTATGTTTATACTCCGTCGGGCATACAGTTCACGATGGACAGCTACTTTGAATTTTACGGAACGCCTAATCTTGTCAATTATTCTGACACCAGGCCGGATTTATATCTCGATCCTTTTACCGACAATAATGTTTATTTCTTGACGAAGGATTCCACCGCACAAGTCCAGCGCCTCGTGACAGAATCCGGTGCATTGGATCGTGTCAGCAATGCGACAAGTCTCGCTGGATATTCCTTCACGCAGGTAGCACATCTCGAGCAGGACGAAAAATTCGAGCGACTCGACAATGTGGATCAAGATCAGACTTATGATAAAAGGGATCACTGGTTCTGGACAGAAGTCTCGAGCAACCAAATGGCAACCGTACCATTTTCTCTTTCTTATCCTGACACGACTTCAATCCAACCGCTCATCATCACTGCTGCCTTTCATGGAATAACTCATCTAGATGGAACCAATGGGTCGCCGAATGTTCCCAATGAACATCAGGCGGAGCTTTTTGTAAATCAAACTCATGTCCTGAGTGCAACATGGGACGGTCAGAATTTGGAGATGTCGCAAGTCGGTGTGGATGCAAGTGTTCCACAGAGCGTTTTGCATAACGGGGCAAATAATTTCCAGGTTTATGATGCAAATCCAGGGAACATTGCCGTGGCAACACTCGCTTTCAACTGGGCAGAGCTGAAATACCAGAGACTTTACGTCGCAGATAAAGACTACATAAGGTTCACTGTCCCTGACAATGCCCAACCGGGATATTACGACTTCACCGTTCAAAATTTCCATAACTCGTCAATCTCTGTTTATCGATTAAATGTCTCAAGAATCACTGATGTGACGATTCAAAATTTGATTGCCCAGGGTTCTGTTTCTGGTAATGCCGCACTATTCCAGATTTACGTCCAATCGACGGGAGATCAGTTTATCGCGGTCAGCGACGGGGGAAAGCTTAAGCCGGTTCAAATCGAGCAGGTCCCCAATGCCGGTCTGTCGTCTTACGATTATTCGGCGGATTATATAATGATCGTCAACAAGCAGCTCGATGATGTCACGAAGAACCAGGATCCGAACAATCCGGTGACACAACTGGCATCATGGTACAATTCCCATGGGACAAGGACGCTTGTCGTCGATGCCGAGGAGGTTTACGACGATTTCAGCTATGGGATAAAGAGTCCATACGGAATAAAATCTTTCCTGTCTTATGCATATCACAATTGGTCCTCGGCACCAAAGTACGTTCTGCTTGCAGGCAGGGGGAGCTGGAATACAAAGAACGGCAATGACGCTACCAACCTGATTCCTGTGATGATGATGCAGACTTACACATTTGGAGCCACGGCATCAGATAATTTTTATGCTTGTATCGATGGCGACGATCCGATCCCCGACATCGCGGTGGGACGAATTCCTGCAACCACAAGCGACCAATTGAAAACTACCGTTGACAAGGTATTGAGTTATTATTCTAACAAGACGTTCGGCTGGCAGAATACCGCTTTGCTCATCGCGGGAGAAGAGAATGAATTTCATATTCAAACCGACTCGATCGTTCGCTCGATGATCCCTGCAAACTTTTTCGTAAAACGACTTTATACCAGCATCCAGGATGTTCAGGTCGATACTAAATATTATGGTACTACACAGGATCTCCAGAGTTATTTCAACCAGGGATTGGCGCTCGTGAATTTCATGGGACACGGCGGTGGAGCTATCTGGGCCGACAACGGAATCCTGACCAATGATGAAGTATCCGGTTTATCAAACAATGGCAAATATCCTTTTGTAACAAGCATGACGTGCTTTGCTGGAGCATTCGATGGACAGGAAGGGCAACCTTTGTCGTCGACTCTATTGTTCGCCCAAAATAAGGGAGCAGTCGGAGTTCTTGCGTCCGCCGGTCTTGGCTGGCTGTATAACGACTTCTTCATGGATGGCGAATTTATTCCTTTGATTTTCGATTCGACTACTTACAATTCTAGTATCGGCTTCGATCTCCTTCCTGCGAAGGCACAGTACTATGCGTCATATTATTATTGGCCGCAGGCGGTGACGATGTTGAACCAGTACAATCTCCTTGGCGATCCCGCGCTGGTCATTCAACTTCCGCCAGACAATTCGACGGTCAGATTAAATTCATATACCGTTTCTGCCGGTCAAAATGTCTCTGGGAGTATATCCAATGGGCCGTCCGGCGGTTCAGGAACGATTCAAATTACGGACGCCGGTGACGACGTGATGGCACAAACCAACGTCACTTTGAATAATTCAGGGTCAGGGACCTTTAGCACACAATTTCCAGGTGGATTCTCTGGACCGGGTCACGTCAAGGCGTATACATATAATAATTCAATGCAGAGTTCATCGAGCATAGATTTTTCAACCGCGAGCGCATTTGTTCAATTAGTAAATCTTGGTGTCACTTACAACGGGAGTAAATTTCAAACCACAATAAACGCTCTCGTCTCCGCTGGCTCAAGCATATCTTCGGTATATTTCGCAGCAAAAATATATTCGTCTCCAAGTTCTGTCGGAGGCCAAGCGGTTGCTTCTTTGAGTATACCGCTCTTTCAGGTTCAACAAAGCCAAGATGAATATTCCGGATCGATCTTGATTGGAGCGGACACGCTGAAGCCCGGAGAAATAATTGCTGGAGCTGTACAAGCAATACTTTCCGACGGAACCTCTTCAGCCAGCGCACAAATCTCGTATACCGTTCCTGGGGCAGCGGATATTTCGGCGTTTTCGAAACAAGGCTTTCAAAACATTAACTCTTCGATAGAAGTCGTCGCCGACAGCATGATCAAACTAGAGGCTGACATTTATGATTGGAACTCCGTTCCCGTACAGAACGTGCGTGTGGATTTCTATGATGGCACGCGGGCGATTGGAACATTTCTGGGGAGTACAAGAGTGAGTTTCGATACGACCACCCAAAAGTTTGCAGCAATTCCGGCGAATCTTTCTCTGGGGAGTCATACGATTTATGTTTATCTGGTTTTTGATAGTCTGACGGCAGGCTATGACCTGAATCCTCAAAATAATTATGCATATAACACAGTTGTGGTGAGTCTTGTTTCAGCAAATTCCTCAGGGCTTGTCTCCATCGATTCATCTGCTTCTCTTTCCGGCGCATCAACAGGAGAAATTTTTTTGGCTCAAAGAGCCTTGCCTTCTCTGTATTCACAGCCATTTATCGCGCCGGCTAAGAGCAAAAATGTGTCGGCGCAATTCTATGAGTTCGTCTTGGTCAATAGTTCGCAATCCGGGAATTACTCGCTCTCGATTCTGATTTCCAACCCAGACTCTGTCACTGGAGCGAATCTTTCAGGGCTTCATTTGTATTTGTACGATCCAAGGACGAGGACATTGAACCTCGTTGGAGGAAACTACGAAAACGGTAAGGTGGTCGGCACCGTGAATCAGCTTGGCATTTTCACCGCCGCTTACTCAACCGATCATACTCCGCCGCAGGTGACAATATCGGTCGGCGATCAATTCTTTTCCAGCGGAGACTACGTTCCACCAAATCCACGATTCTCCTTTCTGATGCACGATGAAGACGGCGTGAATCTGAACAAAAGAAATCTTGGGGTAGAGCTTGATGGCGCGCCGGTCGATACTTCGACAATATTGCTTCCCGATACTGTCGCGGATCCGACATCTGTTACGGCTACCGTTCAATTACAGGCGAAGACGAATGGCTCACATACGCTTCAGGTCTCGGCCGAAGATGCCAACGGAAATGTATCGAAGCCTATTTCAGTTGACTTCACCGTGAGGTCTGACTTCAGTTTGAAAATTTACGGTGCTTATCCTGATCCATTTGTTTTTCAGACTCTAATCGCGTTCGAGGTGACATCTGCAAATCCGATTGACGGCGTTGAGGTTAAAATCTACACGGTGAGTGGCCGCCTCGTAAAAACAATTCGTTATCCTAGCAATAATCCGCAGGAAACCGTCGGACTTCTGCAGGGTGGCACAGGCTCTCCAACTGCAGTGGGTTACCACGAGGCATGGTGGGATGGTACTGACACTTACGGAAATCAGGTTGCAAACGGCGTCTATTTTTACAAAATCAGCGTGAGCAGCGGCGGAAAAACGCTCGAAGATATCGGTAAGATGGCAAGATTAAGATAAGAAGTTGAGAAGATAAGAAATTGGGAAAATGAAAAAAGTCTTTGTGGCGTTCTTCGTGCTGAGTTCGGTTGCTCTGGCGCAAAGCAAATACGTGGGGAGTTTCCTGGAGATTCCAGTCGGGGCCCAGGCTCTTGGAATGGGTGATGCATTCGTCTCGCTCGCGGATGATGGCACAGCATTTCATTACAACCCAGCGGGAACAGCTTTGATAGATTCAAAAATACTATCCATGATGTACTCATCACAATATGGGTCGCTCTTTTCACCGTTGTCAAATTTCTATTTTATAGGTTATGCTCAAAAGCTGCAGGATTTAAATGTCTCCGTTGATTGGGTAAGGTCAAGCGTCGACGACATTCCTTCAACATCGGATCTGACTTTAGTCGAGTCGCCCACTTTGAGAGAGGATTCAATAAAAAGTGGGTTGGCGAACAATGGCTCATTTAATAGTGCCGACGACGCCATTTACCTGAATATTTCCAGAATGTTTGATTTCAATATCGATTTTGGCTGGTCACTCTTTAAGATTCCTCTTAAATTGCCGGTTGGGATCAATTTCAAGATCATACATCGTTCACTTGATGGCAGAGTAGCGTCGGGAGTCGGACTTGACGGCGGTTTCATGCTGAGATTTCCCGTAGGAGGAGGTACACCTGAAGAAAATACGGGAATGTTTTCTTTTGGAATGAATGTCCGCGACGTAACGAATACCCGCATCGCATGGGACACCCAGACCAACGAGATAATTCCGCGAACTCTTGTTTGGGGAGTATCTTATGATGCACCAATTAATATTATCAGCGGCGATTTGGTGATTACAGTCAATCGCGATACTCGGTACGGTGATTTTCTCATCGGCGGTGAGTATGTTTATAAGAACCTATTATCCCTGAGAATTGGTTCGGACGCTTCCAACATTACAGCAGGAGCAGGAATCGACTTGAATTTTATGCACGTTGATTACGCCTTTCTTGCACAGGATTTGGGAAATGTAAATAGAGTGAGCGCTTCATTTTATTTGGACAAGATTTTCAGATGAAAGCATCGTGCACAAATGCAATCATCGCCCTCTTCGCAATCGTATCTGGAAGTTGTTCTCAGATTGATGCTCCAGTGTATACATTAGGCACTCCTCGTTTTGTGCCGCAGTCACAGCCTGACGCCGTCATAGAAACCGGGATAAGCCAATATTCGAATGGCGCAGGCGAAGAAGTTTTTCTTCAGTGGTATGGAGTCCATGGAGCGGCAGGATACAGGATTTTTCGGTCCGACACAACTACGGTCGGCGCAGACGGGAAAAGAAAACCTGTTGCGTTTGAAGAAATTACTGGTTTTTTTTCCATGCTGAATGATACTTCAGGTTTTGATAATCACTCAATACAGATCGACACTACATACTTTTATTACATAAATGCCTACATAATGGACGAAAGCACGAGTAAGTCCTCGGATACTGCAAGCATCACGCTGGTGGCGAGACCCAGCCTCATTTGTCCGGGAATAGAAGCGAGAATAAACTCGGACAGTTTGTCTTTTACTTGGATCGATGGTACCCAGGGAGGTCACACAATAATCCGCGTGAAAGGCGATTCGAATTATGTCTGGGTCAGCTCGGATACTCTGATTTTCGGTTCAATGATGAGTGTAAAATTCAATTTTGATAGAACTGCCAAACTGCTGATGTCGAACCATAATTATCAATGGCGCGTCGATAGATTTAATCCGGGGACCGATTGGCAGGCAAAATCTTCCTGGCAAGAATTTACGGCTAATTAGAAAGGAAAATAAATGCGTTTAAAATATTCAGCGATATTCTCGTTATGCTTCATGGCAACTACTGCCGGCTCTCTTCTTGCGCAGGACTTATTCAATCTGCAAAGTGGTTCAGTAGGTTCAAATGCTCCTTCATATTACTATCTCGGTGGCAAAGAAGGATTGACTATCGGAGTAAATCTCTGGGGATTCGTGAGAAACCCTGGCCGATATGAAGTCCCCAGCTCGACCGATTTGGTACAGCTGATATCTCTTGGCGGCGGGCCATTGGAGCACGCCCAGCTTGATGGAGTTAAAATTGTCAGACAGATAATGCAGCCGGATTCGACATACCAAACGGAAGTGATTCCCGTGGATCTCAAGAACTACCAGCAGACCGGTCAAAAGACTCCGCTTCTTGTGCCGGGTGATACAATCATCGTGCCTGGTTCGACCTTCACACTTTTGGAGGAATTCTTTGCGCTGTTTCGCGATGTCGCGCTAATCTTTTCCGGAATTGGTACGTTCCTGATCGCAGTCCATTATTATTGAACAGTCTGGCGATGGACAATTATCTCCACAGAAAATGCGGCAATGAATCTTTTCCGACTGAAATATGTTGGCTTATATATCTGGAAGAAACTCTCTTGAGCATTGAAGCAGGAAAAGAGGAAAGAAATTATGGTTTTTGAAAATCTTAAAAAAGATTTCCCGATCTTCTCAAATTGGGCCACAAGAGGAAAGCCGCTTATCTACCTTGACAGCGCGGCGACCACTCAAAAGCCGCAGCATGTAATCAATGCTATAGACGAGTACTATTCAAACTTCAATGCGAACGTACACCGTGGCGCTTATGAGCTCAGTCAGATTGCAACCGATATGTACGAGGAAGCGCGGGCGAAAGTTGCCAATTTTGTTAACGCATCTAAACCCGAGTCACTGATTTTCACGAGAAATGCAACCGAATCTATAAATTTGGTCGCGTATGCCTGGGGCTTGAATAACCTTCACGAAGGCGACGAAGTCATCCTTACTGAAATGGAGCACCACAGCAATCTTGTGCCATGGCACATCATTGCTAGACACACAGGTGCGGTTCTAAAATTTATCAGGTTGAGAGATGATCTCCAGTTGGATTTAGACTCATTGAAACGGAACTTGAATCGTAAAACCAAGATCGTCTCGGTTGTACACGTCTCCAACGTACTCGGTACGATCAATCCTGTCAAGGAAATTGCGCGGCTTGCGCATGAAGCCGGTGCAATTAGTGTGATTGACGGTGCACAGGGAGTTCCTCATATGCCTGTCAACGTCAAAGACATTGACTGCGATTTCTACGCTTTCAGCGGCCATAAAATGTGCGGACCGACTGGGATCGGCTGCCTTTATGGGCGCTATGAAATTCTTGAGAAAATGGAACCGTTCCTCGGCGGCGGTGAGATGATTAACGAGGTTTATCCGACGGACTCGAACTATGCGAGGCCGCCTCACAGGTTCGAGGCTGGGACACCGAATATTGCTGGCGCCGTCGGCTTGAAAGCGGCAGTTGAATATCTCGAGAAAGTCGGGATGAAAAACATACAGGAGCACGAAGTGAGACTCGGAGATTACGCCGTTCGTCGACTTTCTGAAGTGGAGGGCATCCGTATTTTCAGGCCGCCGGAAAATGGAACAGGAGTCATTTCACTAACAATTGCTGGCGCTCATCCTCATGATATATCGAGCATACTCGATTCCGGAGGAATTGCAATCCGGGCCGGACACCATTGTGCCCAGCCTCTAATGAGGACACTTCACGTTCAAGCGACCGCGCGCGCAAGCTTCTATATTTATAATGATGAATCAGACGTTGAGATGCTTGCCGCCGGACTCGAGAAAGCCGCCGCGATCTTCAAGCCGAGGGAAAAAGCAAATGTCGTTAGATGATCTTTTCACAGAAATAATTATCGATCATTATCAGCATCCTCACAACCACGGCGTTGTTGAGAATGCAACCCAGCATTCCAGAGGATACAATGAATCCTGTGGAGACGACATTGAAATCACGTTGCTAGTCAGAGATGGGATAATAGAAGACACAAAATTTTCCGGTGCAGGTTGCTCGATCAGCCAGGCTTCGGCATCCATTATGACCGATCTTGTTAAAGGTAAATCAATGGATGAAGTAAAGCAGCTTGCGGACAAATTCTATGCGATGGTCAAAGGCAAGGAGCAATCAGATGAAGCAGTGGACGAAGAACTCGGGGACGCCGTGGCATTGAAGGGTGTCTCAAAATTTCCGGTCAGAGTGAAATGTGCCACGCTTTCATGGCACACGCTGGAAGAAGCATTTAAGTCGGCTGACAAAAAGTAAATCAGATTCGTCACAAATTGCGGTTCTGGATTCCAGCCTGAGTTGAAGGATACTGTTAAGCGTCGTTAAATTTACGAGCCAAAATTGTGATAACTGCCTATCAACAGCAAGTGGTCGATTTCATAAATTCGAAAGGGATGGAGATGGATTATCGCATTGAAAAAGATTCATTGGGTGAGCTGAAAGTTCCGACGAATGCTTACTACGGCGTTCAGACTCAGCGTGCAGTAGAGAATTTTCCTATCAGTGGAATCAAGCCACATCCGGATTGGATAAAAGCAACGGTCCTTGTCAAAAAGGCCGCCGCGATAGTAAACAATAAATTGAACCTCCTTGACAAAAAGAAAACGGAGGCCATTTTGCAGGCATGCGATGAAATCTTGAGCGGGAAGAATCTCGACCAGTTTGTCGTCGATGTTTATCAGGCGGGAGCCGGCACTTCGCACAATATGAATGCAAACGAGGTGATTGCTAATCGAGCCATAGAAATTCTCGGTGGTAAACGCGGCGATTATTCAGTCGTCGGCGCGAACGACGATGTAAACATGGCACAGTCGACCAACGATGTTATACCAGCGGTAATCCGGATTTCGGCAATCTTATTGATCGACAGATTTATTCCTGTGCTCGATGAACTTGCTGCATCTTGCGATAAAAAAGCAAAAGAATTTGACCATGTAATAAAATCGGGCAGAACTCATCTCCAGGATGCGACACCAATCAGGCTTGGACAGGAGTTTTCAGGATACGCGGCTTGCGTGCACGGGCACATCGAAAGGATCAAATCAATCAGGGAAGATCTGATTTACCTTGGCATTGGTGGAACGGCAGTCGGAACCGGTGTCAATGCCGATCCTAAATATCGGGAGTTGATGGTGAAAGAATTATCCGGACTGACGGGAATCGGTTTCAAGCAGTCCAAGAATTATTTCGAAGCGATGCAGAGCATGGCGGGAGCTGTTTCGCTGAGTGCCGCTCTGCGCAACCTTGCTCTCGACATTACGAGAATCGCTAATGATCTTCGCCTGCTTAGCAGTGGTCCGCGCACCGGTTTTGCCGAGATAAAACTGCCCGCTGTTCAACCCGGTTCATCCATCATGCCCGGTAAAGTCAACCCGAGCATTCTCGAGATGGTAAATATGGTTTCGTACCAGGTTATCGGGCTAGACACGACTGTGGCTTACGCGACTCAGGCGGGCCAGCTTGAACTCAACGTCATGATGCCGGTTATCGGATTCAACCTGACATTTGCGTTGGAGATTTACAAGAATGCTTTGAATATGCTGCGCTTGAAATGCATCGATGGAATTGAGGCCGACGAAGCCGTCTGCAAAGAGTTCGCTGAGAAAAGTGTCAGCATCGTTACCGCACTCACCCCCCACATCGGTTACCTCAAAGCTGCCGAGGTCGTGAAGGAAGCCGTTAAGAAGAATAAAGGTGTTCGAGCTGTCCTTCTGGAAATGGATCTCCTCGATGAGAAACTTTTGAATGAAATTTTGGATCCTTACAAATTGACAGAAGTGGGAAGACACTAAATGCTGTCGACCCGGTAGACTGGCATTTGAATAAAATAATAGCGATGGAACCTAAAGCTGCAAAAGATGCGACGAAGAGCATACAACGAGCTTTTTCATTTTATATGTCGTCCATTTTATTTTCATCTTCTGATAAACTTACGCTATGAACCCCGATCCAAGCAATTAAATCACAATGGAAAAGTTACTTATTCTCAGCCAGAGGCTGATGCGCCTTCGGTGCAGATTGGGTCATGGCCGGTAATACGACTGTAAACTTGCTTCCCTTGCCGACTTTGCTTTCCGCGAGCAATTTACCGCCGTGCGCTTCGGCGACCCATTTGGAAATTGATAATCCCAAGCCGAGCCCATCGGGAAGACGGCTGCGGCTTTTGTCGATCCTGTAAAATCTGTTGAAGATTTTGTCTAAGGCGTTCAGAGGAATTCCGATGCCGGTGTCCTCCACGGTGAAGCGTACATTCCCGTTACTTTTTTCAAGAGATAGTGTAACTTTGCCGCCGTCAGGAGTATACTTTATTGCGTTGTCAACCAAATTTAACATCAATTGACGAAGCCTGATCTCGTCCCCCAGGACAGTTGTTTCATCCAATTTTGCAATCGAGACTTTGATTTTCTTTCGCTCGGCGAGCACTTCAGCATCTTCTTTTATTTCATTGACAAGGACATCGAGCCTTGTAGGTTTGCGTTCCAATTTCACGTTGCCGCGGTCTGACTTTGCAAGGAGAATAAGCCCGTCGATAATGCTTGTCATCCTTACGACTTCTTCAAGGAGGCTTGCCAGAGTCTCTTTGTAAGATCTGGCCGTCTGTGTCCCACGAAGTGCCAGTTCAATCTCGCCGCGCATGATTGTCAGCGGTGTCCGCAGTTCGTGAGAAGCATCAGTTGAAAACTGTGCCACCTTCTCGAAGGACTCCTCAAGCCTGCCAATCATGTCGTTGAGAGTTTCTGTTAGACGGCCAATTTCGTCATGCGGATTAATAACATGGATGCGTTCTTGCAGGTTTATCGCAGTAATTTTTCTGGCCGTCTGGTTAATTTCATCGACCGGTTTCAGCGATTGCTTCGCGAGAAAGTACCCGCCGACTACCGAGATCAGCAGCACGATTGGGACTAACAGGAGGAATATCGAGAAAAGGTTTTGAATAACATCCGTGATCTCGTCTTCCGGGTAGGCAACCCGAATTCTGTAGAATCTTGTGTTGAGTGAAGCCAATCGAATTGCTCTATCACCGAGGTTGAATTCTGAAATTGTGACATGGTACGGAACAAGATTTTCTGGCGAAGGAAGAGTGTCTCGTCCTAAGTTGTACGATTTGTAGAAAGTGCGCCCGTGTCTGTCGAAAACATAGATAAACTGTTTCTTTGAGTTCAGTAAGGAGTGTTCGTAGATCTTGTCCCAAACCTCATAATCCTCGGCAGACTCGCCCTGATCTTCGCCCTGAGAACTCGTGTCTACCTTAGACTGGGAATCAAGAAATTCCTTCCGTAGGTCTCTTGTTTTACCTCGTTCCTTTTCGAATCTCCCTTCAAGGATTTCCCGCAGCCAATCTGCTTCACTCCGCAATGAGATATCTAGATTTCTAGAAAGATTTTCGCCCGTGTAAACGTAAGCGGTAATTCCGAAAACGCTCAGTGCTATCAGGAGAACGATCGAGTACCAGACTGTCAGCTTCAGCCTTATGGACTTGAACATCAATCCATCTTTCCACCAGAGGGGTTTCCACTTTCGGTTGACATCATATATCCGGCGCCCCTGATAGTGTGAATCAGTTTCATCTCCGATTGAGAATCGATTTTATTGCGCAGCTTATTGACGTAGACTTCTACTATGTTTGTCCCGGTATCGAAATCGTATTCCCAAATATGTTCAGAAATAACGGTGCGCGTGAGAACTCGATTGACGTTGCGAACGAAATATTCGAGGAGAGCAAATTCCCGGTTCGTAAGCTCTATCTCTCTTCCGTCTCGCCTCGCCTTCCGGGTAATGGTGTCGAGGTCCAGGTCTGCAATTTTGAGCACTGTTGCTTTTTCAATGCTTCTTCTTCTTCCGAGTGACCTGACTCTTGCCATGAACTCAGCGAAGGCAAAAGGCTTCACCAGGTAATCGTCGCCCCCTTTGTCGAGACCATCAACCTTATCCTCCAGGCTCCCTTTTGCGGTGAGTATGAGAACAGGTGTGGAAATTCCTTTACTTCGGATCGATTTCAAAACCTCGATTCCTGATTTCTTAGGAAGCATTAAATCGAGAACGATGACATCATATTTTCCGGTTAGGGCGAACTTCTCCCCGGTTTCACCATCGTATGCGGTATCCACTGTATGGCCTTCACCTTCGAGACCGAGCTTAAGGAAACGAGCAACCTTTTTTTCGTCTTCGATAACAAGCGTCTTCATAGGCTAACTAATTTACAAATTAATATTACGGAAAGTCATTATAACATTGCGAAGGTTCGGTTCTGATAAGAAAGCCCGTCCGCAAAATTGCAACGGGCTTTAGAAGTTTAAGGATGCAGAGTTAGTGTCCTCTCTCGCGTCCATTATCTTTTGAATTGGAATCTCTTTCTCTGCTTTTATTATTTTCTTTCGGCTTAGGTTGATTGCTCGGCTTATTTTCATTTCGCCCTTGCTTGCCGGGATTATATGAAGGCGAGGAACTTCTCTCAGTTCGGACTCGCTGGGGAGCCTTCGGTTGTGGACGGTTCTGTGATGACTGCTGCCTTCGCTGGTAACCACGTTCCCGCTGAATGACCTGGCCCTCGTTTTTGACTCGAGGTTCGAGCGGGGCTGGAGAATAGACGAGGAATCGATTTCCTTCCACGCGTGTGCGGCCTACGTTTAAAGTGCGCACAATATTCACAGTCTCGATACGATGGTGGATCACGCGTTCAACTTGCTCCCTCGGCAGGCCGGTATTGTAGACACCATCGCGTGTAAATCTGAATTGAGTCACGTTCCGTGTACTACCAATTACCCTTGGAATACCTTCTCTTTCTACGTACCCATACCGCGGTCTTCCCATTTCACTAGCGCGGATGAAATTCCAACTGGCGATTCCAACTCCAAAGTCATTATAATCTGGCCCAACCACAACGTTCGACTCTATAATGAAATCCTGGCGGCATCGGTGCCCAACCGGCATAACCTCCGCCCCAGCGCCATTCGACCCATGCAGGAGCCCAAACGTATCCTGGTATCCAGACCCATCCATATTGTGGATCAAATTCCCATCTGCCATAGTGGAACGGTGCCCATCCCCAATCATAATCGGATACCCAGGTCCAGCCGTAATCTGTCCAGATCCAGTGTCCATCGACGTATGGACGCCAGCCGAATGGGACACCAACCGGTCGCCAGCACTTTCCATAATCGCCGACGGTAACCCATTCTCCATAAGGAGACAACGACGAATAGAATGTTTGAAACGATAATTCTTGAGCACTTGATTTCTGTGGGACAAAGACCAAGGCGGAGGCAATCATCATCGCAATTAATATGTTCTTCATATCGACCTCCAGTGCTTTTTTTATTAATATAACGTACCGGCAAACTCCAAGTTTAAGTGAAATCTCTTCCTTAATGATTTTTAATTTTCTTTTAGCAAGTCTAAAGTTGTCCCAGAAAATTCCGAAAATGAAGGTGAAAACATATAAAAGGTTGAGGGTTGAGTGTTTGTTTTGATTGGAATCGTCATCGTCTTGGTCGCAGTTCTGGGCGGTTTTGCAATCGAGGGAGGATCGTTTCTGGTCTTAATGCAGTATGCGGAATTCTTAATTATTATCGGCGCATCGACCGGTGCACTTCTCATCTCAACCCCGGGAAAACTTCTTGGGAAGATCTTCAAGAAGGTTTCGGCAACGTTTAAAAGCGGTAAGATCACAAAAGCGACATATCTAAATCTTCTTAAGTTAATGTACGAGCTGTTTCAAGTTGGACAGAAGGATGGAGTCATTGGACTTGAGCAGCATGTTGAAAGTCCCGAGAAGAGCAAAATATTTGCAAAGTATCCGAACGTACTCGGTGATAAGCCAGTTCTGCATTTTCTTACTGACACGATGAGGCTCCTGATCGTCGGTGGAGCGGAACCGTTTGATCTCGAGGGATTAATGGATGCAGACATAGAGACGCATCACCATGAAGGATCGAAACCCGGTATGATTCTGCAGAAGATCGGCGACTCCATGCCAGGGCTTGGAATTGTCGCCGCAGTTTTGGGAATCGTAATCACGATGCAAGCTATCGACGGCCCGCCCCAGGAAATCGGCCACAAGGTTGCCGCCGCTCTCGTTGGAACATTTCTCGGAGTGCTTCTCTCGTACGGTTTTGTTCAACCCATCGCAACCAATATCGATATAGCAACAGAAGAAGAGTCGCGAATGTTCGAAGCCATAAAGGCGGGCGTTGTTGCGTTTGCGAAGGGGATGCAGCCTTTGATCGCAGTCGAGTTTGCCAGGAGAACGGTGTTCCATGATTATCGTCCCAGCTTCAGGGAGATGGAAAATGCTTTGAAGGGAACATCTGCAGCAAAGTCATCATCGGCTGTGGGAGCTAAGTAGTGGCAACGGAGGAAAACGGCAGTACACCGATTAACATAATCAAGAAAAAGAAGAGGTCGGGTCAAGACAGTCATGGTGGTGCATGGAAGGTTGCTTACGCCGATTTTGTAACAGCCATGATGGCGCTTTTCATCGTTCTCTGGATTATTGGTCAGAGCAAGCAGGTGAAGCAATATGTCGCAGAATATTTCAAGGACCCCGGTGCATTCAGTGAGAAAACCAGGGACGGCGCCCTGTCAGGTGGACTTGTTCCGGTGGAGAACGGCAGCTTTTCAAAAATCGGGGTTCCCTTGGATGATCAGTCATCCGAATTTCAGGCGCTCGTCAGAGAAAGCAAGAGACTTCAAGACATAGTCGATTCCACAATCCAGTTCAAAAAATTTGCAGACCAGATCAAAATTTCCGTATCAAAAGAAGGGCTCCGGATCGAGCTGATCGAGAATTCAGAAGGGTTGTTCTTCGATGTTGGGAGTGCCACGTTGAAATCCACGACCGTCGACTTGCTTGAAATGATTGCAAAAGAGTTGTCGAATTTGCCGAACAAAATAATAATTGAAGGTTACACCGATGCACGGCCATACGTCCGGACGGATTACACAAATTGGGAGTTGAGTACTGATCGGGCAAACTCGGCAAGAAAGATTTTGGATAGCGGGGGATTGAAGAAAGATCAAATACTCGAAGTCCGTGGGTATGCCGACAGGCGGCTGCGCGATCCGGAAAATCCTTATGATTTTTCAAATCGAAGAGTCAGCATACTTGTAACGCCATTTTTGAACGACAGCACTGCTGTAGTTAAATCCATATCAGACACTTTGAGGATCGGGCAGTAGAATTCTTTTTACCAGAAGACGCAAAGGCACGGAGAATAAAAGTAGTTAAATATCTTGACATCTCTGTGCTGAAATAGTTCTTAGCGGCGGTTTTGTTGGGCTAGGCTTTTTCAATTTTCTCCTCGATATTATATTCAATCTCCATATAAGGAGGAGTGGCTATGTCCATGAGGATCGCGGTGATAAAAAAAATTCCATTGATTTTCTCTGCAATATTTGGCGCGATTTCGATTGCTTTCGGCCAAAGCAACCTTCCGCCTGTTCATCACGCACCCGATAGAGAATTCCACGCGGTGAACATCGACCTAAGTTTCAAGTTCGATTTGCAGAAGAAGGAAGTCTTCGGAACCGCAGTCGAGGAGATTGTTCCACTGCGGGCCCAATTTGATTCAGTTCATCTTAATGCGGTGGATATGACCATCGACAAAGTCACTGTGAGTGGCCAAAACCTCGGCTTTAGGTATGATGGAAATACGCTGTCGATTGGCCTTAACAGAAATTACGGTCTTGACGACACGTTAACATTCACGATTGTCTATTCGACGTTTCCGAAGAAAGGAATTTTCTTCGTCAGCGCAGACAGCGCCTACCCCAACCGCGCACCGCAGGTTTGGAGTCAGAGCGAGATGGAGGATGCAAGATACTGGTTCCCGTGCCACGATTATCCGGACGATTTCCTGACAAGCTCCGTCACTGCCACAGTTCCTGAGGATTGGACAGTGATTTCAAACGGAATTCTTGAAAAAGTCACGGCAGATAGAAAGGACAAGGCAAAAACCTTTCAGTGGGTGGAAAGCAAACCGCATGTTATCTACCTCATTTCGATTGCGGCAGGAAAATATTCCATCGTCGATGATCATTATGGTACGACTCCAATTTATTATTATGTATCTACTGACGACGCTAAATATGCAAAAGAAAACTTCGCAAACATGCCGGATATTTTGAAATTTTTTTCTAATGTCACCGGCTGCGAGTACCCATGGCAGAAACTTTCACTGGTTGCCGTCACCGACTTTACGTTCGGGGGGATGGAAAATGTTTCCGCGATTACGCTCACTGATGGAACAATGCATGATGTCAATGCAGAGCCGCAGGTGACGAGTACAGATTTAGTCTCCCACGAAACCGCCCACCAATGGTTCGGAGATTTGCTGACGTGCCGCACGTGGTCAAATGCGTGGCTCAATGAAGGCTTTGCAACTTATTTCGAAGCACTTTATGGAGAACACGCGTTCGGCGAGGATCATTTCAACTATGAAATGCGCAACAATCAACGGGAAGTCGTCAACGCCGATCGCAACGAGAGGAAGCCGACAGTTTATAATCGCTACAACGATGCGGTAGATCTTTTCAGCGTTTACATTTATCCCCGCGGTGCGGACATGCTGCACATGCTTCGTGGAATTCTCGGCGATCAATTGTTTTTCAAAGCAATAAGATACTACGTCCACGATTTCCAGCATAAGAATGTCGACACGCATGACTTTGCGAATGCCATACGCGAGGCGACGGGTTACAATCTCAACTGGTTTTTCGACGAATGGGCATACAAAGGCGGCCATCCGGTTTTCGATGTGAATTACAACTACAACGACAGCCTGCATCTATTGACGCTCCATGTTGTACAGACTCAGAAGGTTGACAGTTTAACTCCTGTTTACAGGATGCCTGTCGATATCTGCGTCGTCACGCCTTCACAAAAGATTACGAAAACCATTTGGGTAGATTCCCTGAGCAGTTCTTACACGTTCGAAGTTGCCAAGAAACCTTTGATGGTGAATTTCGATGAAGGCAATCATGTGTTGAAAGAATTGAATTTTAAGAAATCGGTCGGCGAGCTTGCCTATCAAATCAAGAACGATCCAAGTGTTGCAGGACGTGTCTGGGCCGCCGAAGAATTGAGCGGTGATGACACTTCTGAAGCCGTAGATGCTTTGGTTAGTGGTCTCAAGGATGATTTTTGGGGAGTCCGACTCGAATGCGTAAATGCGCTGTCACATTTGAATAGCGAAGAAATCGAGAAAGCATTTGAATCTGCTCTTAAGGACAATGACGCACGAGTTCAGGAAGCCGCGGTCAACGGTCTCGCAAAGTATAAAGGTTCGGAGTTGGCGCAATTAGTAGAAAATGAATACAACGTGAATAAGAATTATTTTGTTCGGGCTGCCGCAGTCAAAGCTCTTACTTCCATTGAAGGTGCAATGGCAAGATCGATTGTTGAAGATGCATTGAAACAAGATTCATACGAGCAGGTCATAATGATTGCGGGACTGCAGTCGCTCGAAATGATAGACTCCTCAAAGGCCTATGATGTGGCAGTCGACTTGTCGAAATATGGTGAACCACAATCGCTCAGACTTCGGGCAATTGTCGAGATGACGCAGCTCCGGCCGAAGAACGAGCGGACGTTGAATTTACTCAGGCAATATGTGAATGATCCATATATTTGGGCTCGAATGGTCGCAATAAGTTCGCTCGGAAGGATCGGAGACGAGAGTGTTGTTCCACTATTGCAGGAAAGAGAAAATGTCGAGACCGACGGGCGATTGAAAGAAGCGGCGAGGAGAGCAATTGAATCGTTGAGTAAGAAGGAAAGCGGAGAATGAACTCATATCTTCGTCGGGTGATCATTCCCTTAATAATGATGGTCACCTCGACGCTACTTCAGTAATTTCGGAATCTTTATTTCATGGTCTTTGTTTACAAGGCAAAGGAGACGACCATGGATAGAAAAAGGATTACTAATCGCACAATTATTTTGCCCGTCTTTATTTTGTTATTCGGTGTGCATCAATTTTCAGTTTCCGTCGGTTTTGCGCAAAGCGCTAACCGCGATGCTTATGACTGGCTGCAATTCAATTTCGACCCGCAACACAGCGGGAATAATACTAAAGAAACAAAGATAACTCCGCAAAATGTCGGAAGCCTACATCAGCTTTTCAAGGTAACGTTGCCATCGACCGCCGACGGTGCTCCGGCTTATCTCAGTAATGTCAAGACGACGGCAGGAATAGTTAATATCCTATTCGTCACGACGAAAGACGCTCATATCGTCGCTCTCGATGCCGCGAATGGAAACGTGATCTGGTCTCATCAATATGGTTCGGGTGACTATCGAATAAATAATGGATTCCAGCGAACTTATACTACCTCGTCTCCTGCAATTGATCCCAATCGGGAATTTGTTTACAGCTACGGACTCGACGGTTATGCTCACAAATATCGCGTTGCCGATGGTGAAGAAATAAAAACCGGCGGCTGGCCGGAATTATGTACGCTCAAACCGTTTGATGAGAAAGGTTCGTCGGCACTTGCCATCGCAACGGCGAAAGATGGTAATTCATATCTTTACGTCGCAAACGGCGGATACCTTGGAGACCGAGGAGATTATCAAGGGCACTTGACCACGATCGATCTGCATAATGGTACGCAGTATGTGTTCAACGCAAACGGCAGTAATCAAACCGTTCATTTCGTAGAACGTCCCGGTAGGCCTGATTGGCCTGCACTCCAGACTGCAATCTGGGCAAGGGTGGGCGTTGTGTATGATACTACGACAGACAAGATATATATGGCCACCGGAAATGGTTCGTTTGATCCTAAAGAACACAATTGGGGCGACACGATCTTCTCGTTGAATCCCGATGGTACCGGGCATAATGGTGACCCTGTTGACAGTTACACACCTGAAAATTTTGAACAGCTGGACAGAGAGGATTTGGATCTCGGCAGCACTGCGCCAGCGATAATTCCGACGCCCGAAAACTGCACCATCAAAGATCTTGCAGTCCAAGGAGGTAAGGACAAAGTTTTGCGGCTTGTCAATCTTGCCGATCTCAGCGGACATGGCGGACCAGGGCACGCCGGGGGAGAAATTGGTAAACTTGTCGAAGTTCCATCCGGTGAAATGGTTTTCACGGCCCCTGCAGTATGGGTGAACCCGCAAGATAAGACTTCTTGGATTTTTGTAGGAACGTATAACGGGCTCGCTGCATTTCGTCTGGAAGTTGATAAATCTGGAATGCCGAGTCTGAAACTCGAGTGGAAGCAGTCCGATGGCAGCAGCTCGCCGATTATCGCAGATGGTATTTTGTTTTGTGCGGTCAGCGGAAGCATCAGAGCGCTCGACCCGGTTAACGGAAAAGCCTTGTGGCATGATGGGAACATTGGAAGAATTCACTGGGAAAGTCCCATAGTCGATAACGGTGTTATATTTATCACAGACGAGAAAGGCGACCTGACAGCATTCGGATTGTAAAAGAGAGTGATGGAGCGTATTTTTACTATGCAATAGATCCTAATAAGGATCTCCAAGCAGGGAAATCGTTTCCCGGAAGCGATCTTATCGTGAACCAACATATGGGCTGTTCGTCAGTTAGGATAAATAAATGCTGGAGGTTGTATGAACAAAGGATTGCTGATAATAGGAACTGCGTTAATCGCGGTCCAAATGTCGGGATGCATGGTCGAGACAGAAACGCTTTATCGTGCTGATCCCGTTTCGACAAATACGGTCTGGCAATCGGGCGAAGAATTTCAAACCAAGACGAAGGATAGCCTCACAGTATCCATTGCATTTGAGAACGAACTTGGCGGTGCCTTAACGTTTTACATGGTGGTCGGGAATTTGGGGCCTGATACAGTCTTGGCTGCACCGGAAAGATTCTATTTTTATGGTCCATACCAAAAGGTTAGTGGAAGATGGATATATCAACTAGGTATTACTGAGTACGACACATCTAGAGGAATTGATACGACGTATGCAATTAATCCTGAGAGCCAATTGGCCGCTATCAACAGTCAGGTTACTCAGGCAAATGCGACTTACTCGACGAACAATACTCTGAACGCAGCCGCGGCTTTGCTCAATTTAGTAGGCGACGTTGCAACTATCGGCAAGAACAAGACCGAGGAACAGCAAAGAAATGAAGAGCATCAACAGCGCTCAGTTGAGAAATCTGAAACGGAAAACCAGATAAACTATGAGTCGAGAATTAACCAACTCAACAATGAAAGAGATTATTGGCAAAGCGCAACGCTGCGGAAGACAACTCTTTTTCCGAACACCGCGATCGGAGGAAAAGTCTGCTTCCCAGTCAATCCATACGCTCAAGCATTTAAACTAATTGTTCCTATCGATACAACGACGATTGAATTTGATTTCAAGCAGAGCCCGATTAGTAATCAATGAATTAATCGGTTTGTCGTAGAACCGGACACACCATGCTGTGAGAAGTTCTGACTTCTTCACGGCGTGCGAATTAAATCTTGAAGCTCACGACGGGTTTGTTTCTTCGAGGACTTCGGTAAATTATCCTGCTTCATTTTTCTTGTTATGTGCTTGAGGGCTCCATATATTATCCCACCTTCTTTTTCTTGTCATGTGCCTTAAGGCTCCATATATATTCTATCGTGGCACGAAATAAGATTGGATCAATTTAGGAAAGGAAATTATTGAGGTCGGTAAAATGAACAGGAATATTTTTCTCCTGAGCTTGATGATTATTTTTCCACTGAAGGATCAAGCGCAAACTTTAACAGATTACGATGGCAATAGATACGGATTTATTACCATAGGTAAACAAACATGGATGGCTGAGAACTTGAAAGTCACCCATTATCGAAATGGAGACCCAATCCCTTATGTAACAGATAGTGTTCAGTGGAATAATCTTTCATCAAGTGCATATTGCCATTATGCTAACGATTCAACCGAAACAACTCTTTACAATTGGTTTTCAGTAAATGACAAAAGGAACATTGCTCCTGTTGGTTGGCATGTTCCTACAGATTCAGAATGGACAACATTGACATCTTATCTTGGGGGCGAAAGTGCTGCCGGAAGTAAGTTGGAATTGGGCGGCTTTGTCGCCACCGGTAGTCGTAACGCCAATGGAGGTTTTGAGTATCCAGATTACGGCGATTGGTGGGCTTATACTTCCAGTGGGGCAACAAATGCCTGTCACAGAGGTCATCCGAATGGTCTTGCTGCTATTTATAATATTAAGTTCAATAAGAAATACGGTTTCGCTGTTCGATGCGTCAAGGATGATAGCACACAAAGCAAGGCATCATACCAGAAATAGTTGCGGTGTTGCCAAACCGGCAACTCAAGTCATACCTTCGGCGCTCACTGACCGATGCGACGATCTCCGCAAATAGAACGGTAAGTTTGTTTCTTCAATAACCTCCGCATATATTCTGTCGTGGCATGAAATAAGATGGGACACGCGAAAGACGGCAGGCAGATAATTCTAAAAATGTAAAACATCCCAGGAATGAATAAATGACGGACGAGAAGAACCCTTTTAGCTCACAAGCAATGAAGGCAGCCGATTCAATTGAATACTCCCAAGATCTGGTTGTCAGCAAACAGTTGATTAAGCGCGGAGGGGGTACGGTTTCTCTATTTGCGTTTGACAAGGGTCAATCATTGAGTGGCCACACTCCTTTCGATGCCTTTGTGGAAGTTCTCGAAGGTGAAGCAGAATTTGTTGTTGGAGGCAGGAATCTCAAAGTCGGCAGGAGCGAATTTATAATCATTCCTGCCAATATTCCCCATTCGGTAAAAGCAGTAGAGCGTTTTAAGATGCTCTCGGTGCTTATCAAAGAATGACATCAAACTCTGGCATTCATGATTATAGAAATGCAAGATATACCTTTCGAGCACTTACTTAACAAATGCTCCCTATGACCACAGGCAAAATGGTTGTTTCTTCAATAACCTCCGAATATATTTTGCCATGGCACGAAATAAGATGGGACAGATGCTTTTGCTGTTGCCAAGGGCGCCGATTGTTGGCAGGAATATTGTGTCGATATATGGCAGGCTAATTGAGTTAGGTCGCATATTTTTAACTCTGCAAAATATTAAATGGAATTAAAAATGTATGAAATTCGATCCTAGTAATAGAATTACGGCTTGGGCAACTATAGTGGTTGCCGTCGGAACTTTGGCAACAGTTCTTATGATGTGGCACAGTATACGCGAAGAGAATGAACGTGCTCGAATTGCAGCAAACGAAGAAAGAGAACAGAATCATTTTCGCATCAGTGTTGAGGTACTAATGAGATTAGATTCACAATTTGACGAACCGAGATTTAAACAAAAAAGGAAACTTGCCGCTCAAGCCATTTTGAAGAACAATACCAAAGACGATAATATTTATGATATAATGGATTTTTTTGAAACCGTTGGTTTAATGGTCCGTCGCGATGCTTTAGACAAAGAAATGGTCTGGTCCGAATTCTCTGATGACATAGAAGGTTACTGGATGGGAGGTTCCAAATTAATCCGATCGGAAATTCAAGAAGATTCGACAATTTATGTTGAATTTAGATGCTTATATAAAACAATTGATTCAATTTCTGTTTCAAAAGGTGCAGAAAAAATGGATCTGAAAAGTTTTCTTCAGACGGAATCTACATTAGTACCAAAATGAAATCAAAACAGATCACGAATTCAGAATGTGAATTTCCATTTATCCTGTGCCGCGAAGTGGTTGCACTCTGAGCGTAAGGAATCTCATTGTGAAAGTCTCAAACTGAATCTCATCGCGGCAATTTAATCAACGCCCAACCCCTCAAATATTTACCGAACAGACTTGCCACGGCAACCGCACCTGACGTTCTGTCTAAATGGAAGCAAGGAAATTTTTGTATGGAAATGGTTAGATAGGTGATCCCGAAGATAATTAGCGCGGTGAGAACCATCTTAGTTCATAACTGATAGCTCATGGTTCATAGACAAAATTACTATGAGCCATGAACTAAGAGCTAAATCTGGTGCAGCGTATAAGATCGGAGCTTATCCGGTACTAGGCAATCGTTGATCTTTGCAACGGCTTCATCGAACGAGCTGTCGTCGGCACTTTGAAAAGCTTCTTCGTTATCGTAGGTATATATTTCCCAGAAATTATTCGGAGAACCCTGTACCTCGAATATTTCCAGCTTGGCGATTTCAGAAGTCTCATAACCTGACTTTAGTTCACCAATCAGCCTAAGGTATTCCTCACGCTTGGGCGCCTGCACTTCGTAGTTGATTTGCAGTAAAACTTTCGACATTTATTCCTCCTGTTTATTGGCGTCTTCGGCGCCAGTTGGTTCCTCTGAAATTGCTTTGGAGTTCATCGAGGACTCCGCAGGAATCTTGCGACTTCGCGCCGTCCTAAAAATCCAAAAAATAATTGCCGCAATCGTGATTACTGCCGCGAATATAAACTCTATTTTTTTCATGCCGGCAATTGACCCGATTGCTTCAGCAAAAAAATAACTAAGAAAACCATAAGAAACAGCCCAAATTAATGCTGAACCGGCATTATATATAGTGAATTTTAAGGAAGACGTTTTTACCAGTCCGCACATTACGACCAGCGGTAAACGCAAACCGTAAAGATAACGCGAGAAGAGAAGCACGTATGTACCATATTGCTTGACAAACGTTTCAGCCCGTGGAAGAACTCTCAATACATATTTGAATCTTTTTACGAACCGGTAGCCTTCATGCTTGGCAAGATGGAAATACATTTGGTCGCCGACTGTTGATCCAAGAAATGCCGATAGAATGGAAAGCTCAATATTTAAAAGTCCCTGCGAGGCTAAAATCCCGGCGACGATGAGAACTGTCTCGCCTTCAAATAGCGTCAGCACGAAGATGACCAGGTAACCGTATTGGTTTAACAGAGTTTCCAAATCAGTAGCCGGCTTTTCTGATCTCTGGGTCGGTCATTCCGAAATAGTGTGCCACTTCGTGTATCAATACTTCTCTGATCTTTTCCTCGACTTCATCATCGTTGCTGCTTATTCTTTCTATATTTTCCTTGAACAATTTTATTCTGTCCGGCGTGACAGGATATACGCCGTAATCGGGACCTCTTTTTCCCAATGGAATTCCCGAGTATAATCCGAGAAGGGAGTATTTATTTTTCACTCTTGTGCCTGACAGATCGATATCATCAGGCAAATCTTCAACTACGACGTGCACATTTTCGATTCTTGATTTGAACTCCTGTGGAAGCTGTTCGAAAACCCTTTCTACCAGCATCTCAAATCTTGTCTTGTCCATGAGTAAACCCTTGAAGCGTTTTTATAGCTTTTAGCAAACTCAACTTATCACAAGCGCTTCAATGGCTGCTCCGCGGATAAGTGCAGATCCATGATCCTGTAATTCTTTTCGTCGTACGAAACCTTTCCCTCGAAAACTACTCTTGCGCTTCCTTCGAGCGCGATATTTGAGAATTTGTCTTTGTTTCTCTCGAAGGAAACAATCAGCATCTCTTTGCTTGTTGTAAGGACTTCAACGGGTGAACGCATATCATAGCGCAGCGATGCAGCTATTGCGCTGGCGACTGCGCCGGTGCCACAGGCAAGCGTTTCGTTCTCCACGCCCCGCTCATAAGTCCGCATTCTTATTTTGTTGTCGCCTCTCTTCTCAATGAGGTTAACGTTGGTTCCGCGCGGGAAGATATCAAAATTGTATCTAATTTTTCTGGCGAGAGTTATTATGTCGACTGCATCAATTTTGTCAAAGCCATCCGTCAGAACCGTGTGGTCAGTGTTTGGATGAACGTAGGTCGCATCAAAGAATCTTCCATCTACGGGAATTTTCTTTGATGGTACAATCTCTTCAGGAACAGGGAAATGAAGTCTTACTTTATCTGCGCTAAAGACTTCAGCGGAGTAATTGTGTGCATGCGCGATAAAATTTGTCATTGGTTTGCTGATTCCATTCAACACGGCAAATCGCGCGATGCATCTTCCACCGTTGCCGCACATTCCGCCTTCGCTGCCGTCGGAATTCAAGTAGTACATTTCAAAATCAGCCTGCGTACTTTTTTGTAGAAAGAGAATTCCGTCGGCGCCTATGCCAAATCCTCTTGCACATACAGCCTGAGTCAGAGCAGGAAGATCCACCTTCAGCTTACCGTCAAAATCATTGATGACGACAAAATCGTTTCCTGCACCGTTCATCTTTGTGAAATTTATTTCTATCATATTTCCGCCGGCTGCTTTGATAAGGATAAAATAATGGAATGGATGAGATTGACTCGATACTTTAATTCTTCCATTGTTCCATTATTAACAATGACAAAATCAGCCAACTTTTCTTTCTTGGCTTGCGGTACTTGAGCATTCATCCTTTTTATAACGTCAGTCTTTTTCATGCTTAGATTTCTTGCGGCTCTGTCTATAGCAATCTTCCTGTCTGCGGTGGCGAGAATAATGTAGTCAAAAGCCTCTTCAAGACCAGCTTCGTAGATCAGGGCGCCTTCCACGACGGAGTAATGAACGTGCGGTAAATCCGGAAGATCCATTATGCGTTCATTAATCGAGTTGAGAATCGCTGGATGTAGAATCTCTTCGAGTTGAGTCCGTTTCTTCGAATCCTCGAAAACAATTTTGGCGACATCGGGACGGCTGATTTTTTGATCGACGAGAATTTTTTCTCCGAAAATTTTAACGACCTTCTTCTTCACTTCTTGGGCAGATTCGAGAAGCGCATGACCGATATGATCGGCATCGAATGTGGGCACGCCAAGTTCGGCGAATAGCCTTGCGACCGTAGACTTGCCGCTTCCGATATTTCCGGTCAGTCCGATTCTCAGATGACGAATCATCATTTTGCCACTTTTATTTTGCATATGCGACGCTGCGAACCTCTCGTATCACCGTCACTTTTATTTGACCGGGGTATTCCATCTCTTCCTGAATCTTGTGAGAAATATCGTGAGCAAGCTGAT
The DNA here is from genome assembly GCA_963703215.1 of uncultured Bacteroidota bacterium. GTDB lineage: Bacteria > Bacteroidota > Ignavibacteria > Kryptoniales > JAKASW01 > JAKASW01. The sequence continues at coordinate 1,475,411 of OY969800.1, forward strand.
CGGCGAAAATATCATTCACCTTTTCAGGCTCGACGATAACACGCACCTCGCGGCCAGCCTGTATCGCGTATGTCTTTCCGACACCGGAAAACGAATTGGCAATTCCCTCCAATTTCTCGAGCCGTTTCACGTAGCCTTCAAGAGACTCCCGTCTTGCACCAGGCCTCGCGCCGCTTATCGCATCGGCTGCTTGGACAAGTGCCGCGATCGGGGTCTCCATTTCAATGTCTTCATGGTGCGATCCGATAGCATTAGCGATGACCGGATTCTCTCCATACTTCCTCGCAATTTCGTATCCTAATAGTGCGTGCGGGCCTTCGACGGTTTTGTCGACCACCTTGCCAAGATCATGGAAGAGTCCGGCTCGTTTTGCCGTAGTCGAATCAAGACCGATCTCGACCGCCATGAGCCCGCTGAGGAATGCCACTTCGATGCTATGCTGCAAGACGTTTTGCCCGTAGCTCGACCGGTATTTCATTCTTCCGAGCAGTTTGACAATTTCCTGATGGACTCCATGAATTCCTACTTCGAGGAGGGCATCTTCACCGATCTGTACCATCTCCTCTTCAAGTTCATTCCGAACTTTATCGATCACTTCTTCGATCTTTGTCGGATGTATCCTTCCATCGAGGATCAGCCGCTCAAGCGCGATCTTTGCAATTTCGCGACGGAGCGGGTCGAACCCGGAAATTACGACTGCGTCCGGCGTATCGTCCACTATAATGTCACAGCCTGTTGCTGCTTCGAATGAGCGGATGTTTCTTCCTTCACGGCCGATGATTCTTCCTTTCATCTCCTCGTTTGGCAGGTTCACGACGCTGACGGTCGTTTCGACAGAATGGTCGGCGGCTGTCCGTTGGATTGCCTGAACAATGATTTTTTGTGCGTCTTTTTTTCCTTCGGTGCGCGCCCTTTCGCGGATTTCTCTCAGCTCGAGTGAAGCTTCGCTTTTTGCTTCATTGACAAGATTTTCCATCAGAAATTTCTTTGCTTCTTCCCGTGAAACGCCCGCCAGCTTCTCGAGTTTTTCCGTCTGGAGCTGGATCAAACGCGCAATTTCCGATTCCCTGGATTGAATTGTCTTTGACTTTTCCCTCAGTTCAGATTCGAGTGTTCTGAGACTTTTCTCTTGTTGTCTTAGGTGATCTCCTTTATGATCGAGACTTTCTTCTTTCAGGTTTAGTTGTTTTTCAATATTCTGAAATTTTATCTGCTTTGAGTTGTATTCGTTATCAAGTTCCTGCCTTTTTCTTATCCATTCGTCTTTTATTTCAACTAACTTTTCTCTTTTGATCGAGTTGGCTTCACGCTCAGCTGCTTCAAGAATTTGTTTAGATCGTTCTTCGACGCTTCCTAGTTTTCTTTTTGCCGAAGCAACTTGAACGAACCATCCCGCAACGAACGCCGCCGCTGCACTCAACACAGCGACCATCAAAGTTGTCATGCGGACCTCCATGTTTATATAAAAACAAGCCGTAACGCGCACATGGCAGATAGGAAAGAACCCCATCTTAACACGGTGGGTGCCCTCCTGAACGAGTCATGCTTCCACTGTGGTTTCCGAACTTCTTCGGAACCGTCCCGGCAACACGAAGCGTAGTCGGGATGAGGCCTGCTTTTTTCGTTCACGAGCCGGGCTCCCATAATTTTTTACTTAGCAGTTCTTTCACGCGTACCATTGAGCCAAAGGCTCATCCCGACTGAGTCGGGAGGCGACGTTACGGCTTAAATTGAAAAATATTTTAAAGAACTTAGTTTGCTTCTATTGGAAAATTTTCCCTTAAGTAGCTCAGCACTCCAACCAGATCCGCAATCTCGATCCCTTCGTTCTGTATTCGTTCTTTCAAATCAAATAGTTGTTCGGCTATATTGAGTGCCGCAATCACGGCTACAGTTGAAGTCGGTGCACCAGGATTTTTTTCTATCAATTCATTTAATAAAGAATCTACGTAAGCTACAACTTTAAGAGCCTTTTCCTCATTTTCCACGCGAAGCGGATATTCTCTGCCTAATATCGTTACTCGGATACTTTTCTTTTCCATCGAATTATCTTACTGTCTTTTTCTTTTCATGTGCCTTACGGCTTCTTGTCCGCTCCGCAATCAAAACAAACTAAGTTGAGTATCGATCTTTGATATCAATTCTCTGGCGACTTCGATCAAGCGGTTCTTTTCTCTTTCTTCAAACGCGCTCGATGAGGTTGTTTCTCTTGCCGTCACCATCCTTTGAAGATCTGATATTTGAGACTTCAGTTTTTCGATCTCCGCATTTGCTTTGGCGAGATTCTGTTTTAAAGATTCGTTCTCGCCGCGTGCCACATTTAGAATTTCGACAGCCCTTCGGATCTCGTTCCACAGCTCTCCGAGAAGCTGCTTCTTCATCGTCAAGGCTGTCTGTTCATCCGACATACTTGTGTCAATGCTCATTAGTTCTTCTCCACGGAATCCCGCGACTGATTTTCGGTTTGTTTCCTTAATGTCGCAGAAAATTCTCTGCTCAGAGTCTGTTCAGCATCCTTAATGAATCGCCCGATGTCGCCATCATTCAGAGTTCTCTCTTCGCTGCCAAGAGAAACGGTCAGCGCAACGCTCTTCTTGCCTTCCGGAACGCCTTCGCCGGAGTATATGTCGAACACGGAAATATTTCTCACTTGGCTGCCAGCAGCACTCTTAAGTGAATCCACGAGATCACCAACTTTAGTCTCAATATCCACAAAAAATGCGAGATCAATCGAAGCGAAAGGAAATTTCGGGAGAGACTGGAACCTGATGCTCGTCTTCCGTGACGCGATGATTCTGGACAAATCAAGTTCCGCAAAATATATATTCTGCTCGATCACAAATTTTTCCAGAACTTCTGAAGCAACTCGTCCTGCTCTACCGACCTCTACGCCATCTACAACTAACTTTAACGATTGCTCATATTCTTTCGTATTATCATAAGAAATTAAGTCCCAAGAGTCAAGGTTAAGGTGCTCCAGCGCTCGCTCGATTTCAGATTTCAGATCGAAAATGTCAAATTCAAATTCCTTCCTGTCGAACGATGAGGGATCGGCATTGCCGGCAAGGGCGATCGAAAACACGTCCTTTTCGAGGAAATTACCGACTTTTTGCTTTGCTTCGCTCAATGAATACACTTTGCCGATCTCGAAGAACTTCATGTTCTTGGCGCCGAAGGAGAGGTTTCGTTTGATCGTGTCGAGCATTCCTGGCAGCATCGAGGTCCGCATTGCCGCCATTTCTTCACTGATCGGATTCGCTACGGAGACATGGTTGATTCCAAAAGACGAAGCTGTCTCCGTCGGCTGCAGCGAGTTCGTAATGATCTCACTGAAGCCGGTGCCGGCAAGAAAATTCCTGAGGTCGTCCAACACTCCGTTTTCCTTGAAGCGCGTATCAAAGATTATTCTCGAATGTAAAGCTTCGACGATTTTTTCGTATCCATAAACTCGACCGACCTCTTCAATGAGATCGGCTTCGCGCTCGATGTCACCACGGAATGTCGGCACTGAGCATGTCAAAACCGTCTCAGATTTCTTGTTGGTGATTATCTCGATCGAATCCAGAATATCTTTTTATCTCACCGGAAGCGAGGCGAGTTCCGAGAATTCGATTCACATTCTCGACATGGAGCTCCACTCTCTTCGGGGTGAATTTTGCCGCGGCAACATCTATGATTCCTCGCGCGACTTCGCTTGTTCCCTCTGGAGATGTGTGTTGTATGATTTCGGCAGCTCGATCAAGCGCAACCAATGTCAAATTCGGATCGACGCCGCGTTCGAATCTGTATGAGGCTTCGGTAGAAAGCCCTAGCGTCTTTGATGTCCTGCGAACTGAAGAGGGTGAGAAGTTTGCGCTCTCGATCAAAATGTTTTTCGTTTCCGGATTTATCTCACTGTTCATCCCGCCCATGACACCGGCGATTGCAACGATTTTCTCGATGTCGCAGATCATGAGCATATCCGGTCCAATATTTCGCGCTTTGCCGTCAAGCGTGGTAAAAACTTCTTCTTGCGGCTTTGGTCTGCGAACGACGACGTGTTTTCTTTTCAGCAGATCCAAGTCAAATGCATGAAGAGGCTGTCCGAGTTCAAGCATCACATAGTTTGTCGCATCGACCACGTTGTTGATCGATCTCATCCCAACTTTTTCCAGAGCTGTCTTCAGCCACGGCGGTGACGGAACAATTCTTATATTTTTGATAACACGAGCAGAGTAACGTGGGCACAAGTCGGCATCAATCACATCTATTTTTGCGATTCCGGCTATCGCCTCTTCCGATTCGTTGGGATTCATTCTCTTCGGTTTAAGCTTCTTCGCAAATGCTGAAGCAAGCTCACGAGCAATTCCCAAATGAGACAGGCAGTCCGCACGATTCGGTGTAATACTTACTTCAAATATGGTATCACCCAAACCTAAATGCTCTGCAAGAGGGTTGCCCGTCACTGCATCGTTTTCGAAAACCATGATGCCGCTTTTATCCTCACCAAGATTGAGTTCGTTGGCAGAGCAAATCATGCCTTCGGATTCGACTCCACGGATCTTCACCCTTGTAAGCTCGAACGGTTTACCATCGGGATCATGCTGGTTGTGAGGGACAAATGCACCGATGAGTCCCACCGGGACTTTTTGTCCGGCGGCGACATTTGGCGCGCCACATACGATGGATTTAACTTCGGTACCAACATCAACTTTGCACAGGCTCAATCGGTCTGCATTCGGATGTTTTTCGACTTCCAGAACGGAACCGATTACGAATCCTTTATATTTTTCTGAGAGATTTTCAAAAGATTCGATTTCGATTCCGAGCATAGTCAAACGGGAAGCAATGTCTCCATCTGATATGCCGCTCAAGTCAACGAATTGTTCTAACCAACGGCGAGAGATTTTCATGTCAGATTAAAATTGATTCAAGAAACGAAGATCATTTTCAAAAAAAAGTCTGATGTCATCGATGCCGTAACGAAGCATTGCAAGTCTTTCGATTCCCATTCCAAATGCGTAGCCGCTCACTTCGTTTGCAGCGTAGCCGACAGATTTAAAAACGTTCGGATCGACCATCCCGCAGCCCATTATTTCGAGCCAGCCTGAATGTTTGCAGACACGGCATCCTTTTCCGCCGCAGATGAAACAACTCACATCGACTTCCGCGCTCGGTTCCGTGAATGGGAAGTAGCTTGGACGGAAACGAAGTTCTACACCTGAGCCGAAGAGTTCCTTTGCGAAAAACGAAATTGTTCCTTTAAGTTCGGCGAAGCTGACATTTTTGTCGACGTACAATCCTTCGATCTGGTGAAACATGCAATGTGCCCGCGCACTGATTGCTTCGTTTCGATAACATCTTCCTGGCATGATGACGCGTACGGGCGGCTTTTCATTTTCCATCACCCATATTTGGACATTTGAGGTATGCGTTCGCAGGACATATTTTCCAGAGTCACTTTTTACGAAGAAAGTATCTTGCATGTCACGCGCGGGATGGTCAGGAGGGAAGTTGAGTGCTCCAAAGTTGTGATAATCGTCTTCTATCTCTGGACCGTCGGCGACCCCGAAACCGATCCCGATGAAAATCTTCTTTATCTCTTCGAGAGTTTGAGTTAGTGGATGCTTTTTGCCGACGTATCTTTTTCTGCCCGGGATCGATAGATCAATTCTCTCGCTTGAAATTAGTTTCTGATCTGTGATTCTCTTTTGCGCCGATTCGAATTCAGATTCTAGGAACCTGCGGAGCTCGTTTAGGGATTTCCCAACCGCCGGTCGCTCTTCCTGCGGGACATCTTTCATTTTCTCGAAGAGCTGCGCGAGGAGACCTTTTCTGGAAAGATATTTCAGCCGGAAATTTTCAGAGTCTTCGATAGAATTCAACTGGCCGATTGCAGCATTCGCTTCTTCTCTTAATTTTGTAATTACGTCGAGCAAGCAATTCCCTCAAAATTTGAACACGGACTACACGGACAAGCCATGTTTCCGCCGACTAATTCATTCAGTCTATCTTCATCCGAGAAGAAAAATTTTTTCCGTGTCATCAGTGTGCTACTTTTTGAAAGTCTAGATATAAAAAATCTTCCTGCGTTTCAGTCGAAGATCCCGTTCACGGGAAAAGACCGAATTTCTCCCGAAGGGATCCTTCGGACGAGCGCAGGAAGATTATATTAATTAAAAGCGAAGTGGACGACTTCCTTGAATGTCTCAGGACTATTCGCGGCGAGGTCAGCCAAAACTTTTCTATTGATTGTAATTTCTTTCTTCGCGAGTGCGGCAATCAGACGTGAATATGTCGTCCCGTTTTCACGCGCGCCGGCGTTTATGCGCACGATCCACAGACTTCGGAACTCGCGTTTCTTTTTCCTGCGGTCCCTGTAGGCATGCTGCAGTGCCTTCTCGACATGGTGTTTCGCAATTGTGTGTACCTTGCTGCGCGCTCCCCAGAATCCCTTTGCTAACTCAAGTGTTTTCTTGCGCCTTCTGTGTGAAGCTACTTTGTTTCTTGAACGTGGCATCTTACAATTTCTCCATTAACATTTGAATATAATACTATCACGAAAAAGATTCACCCAAAAGTTATTCGTTCAGCATTTCGCGAACGCGTTTCACATCGGTCTTGTCGAGAACTGATGCAGTTCTGAGCTGGCGTTTTCTTTTCCGCGTTTTGGATGTCAAAATGTGGCTTCTGAACGCTTTTTCGCGCAGATATTTGCCGCTCGAAGTTCTTTTTATTCTTTTTGCCATCGCACGATTTGTTTTTGTCTTAGGCATTTAATTCTCCTTTATGTCCTTTTGCTTCTTTTCAACTTTCATTTGTTCCTGATCTCGCTTTGGTGGTTCAGTCGAAACCGCTTGAGGTTTTGTAACTGGGGAACCTTCTGAGATTTTCGGAGCAGACTCGCCTCGCTTCGCTTGCCTCGTCTCCGACGAGTCGGAGCGGGCGGGCGGAGCGGGTTTCCTTTTTGATTTATCGGGGGCTATGATCACTGACATGTTTTTTCCCTCCAACTTCGGCGTCTGCTCGACTTTGCCGACTTCGTCAAGAAATTCGACGAACCGCTTCAGAAGATCTTCGCCGAGCGCAGTGTATGTGATCTCACGCCCTTTGAAGAAAACACTTCCTTTGACTTTATGGCCATGTTCAAGGAATTCTTTTGCATGTCTCGATTTAAAAAGGAAGTCGTGCTCATCGGTGTTCGGATGGAAGCGTACCTCTTTAAGCTGCGCTGAAGACTGGCCTTTCATTTTGGCCTTTTCTTTCTTCGTTACCTCGTACATGTACTTTCCATAATCGACGAGTTTGCAGACGGGCGGATTAGATGTCGGAACGATTTCCACAAGATCCAACCCCCTGTTCTCTGCAAGTTTCAATGCCTCGCGCGGAGGCATGACGCCAAGTTGTTTGCCGTCAGAGTCGATCAAACGGACGTTCGGGACTCTGATCTCGCTGTTGATCTTGAGTTTAGGTGTATTGATAGGCAGTTCTCCTAAATTTTTTCTAAGATTTCTTTTTTTATTTCAAAGGCGAATTCTTTGTTTAACTTTGTGCCTTTATCGCCTTCATGGTGTTTCCGGATAGACACTGTTTCTGAATCCTTTTCCTTCTGTCCAACAATCAACATATATGGAACTTTCTTCGTTTCCCATTCACGAATCTTGTAGCCGATTTTTTCGTTGCGGTCGTCAAGCTCAACACGGACATTTTCTTTCATCAAAGATTTTGCTACGGAGTCTCCATATTCCAGGAAATTGTCGGTAATCGGGATGACGACAGCCTGAACAGGGGCCAGCCATGTGGGAAATGCTCCAGCGAAATGTTCGGTCAATATTCCAACAAATCGCTCGAACGATCCGAAGATTGCCCGGTGAATTAAAACCGGTCTCTTGGCCTGGCCGTCAGCATCGATGTAAGAGAGATCGAATTTCTCGGGAAGCATGACGTAGTCGAGCTGGATTGTCGCCACCTGCCAGTCTCTGCCGATTGCATCCTTGATTTGAATATCTATTTTCGGTCCGTAGAACGCACCGTCTTTTTCTTTGACACCGTAATTGATGCCGTTATTTGCGAGAGCCTGTCTCAACGAATCTTCTGCCTGCTCCCAAAGTTTTGGGTCACCCATCGCGTCGTCGGGTTTTGTCGAAAGCTTGAACGAGACTTCGAATTTGAAAAGTCCGTACACATATTTAACCAAGCCGATAATATTGTCAATTTCCGCTAGAATTTGGTCAGGGCGACAGTAAATGTGGGCGTCATCCATAGTTATTTGCCTCACGCGGAACATTCCGCCGAGTGCACCGGAAATTTCGTTCCGATGTAGCCTTCCTATTTCGGAATATCTGAGCGGAAGATCTCGGTAGCTTCGAGTCTTATGTCTGTAAACATAACTGCTCTCGGGGCAATTCATCGGTTTCAAAGAATAGGTCTCTTCCTCGACTTCAAGGACGAACATGTTTTGTTTGTAGTGACCCCAATGGCCGGATTGCTCCCAGAGATCTTTCTTGACGAGCATCGGGGTTGATATCTCGAGATAATTCCGCTTGTCGAGCTCCTCGCGGATGAATTTTTCAAGTTCGCGGAAAATGATCATTCCCTTCGGAAGCCAGAATGGTGCGCCAGGCGCGACATCGTGGAACACAAAGAGTTCAAGCTCTCGCCCGAGCCTTCGGTGATCGCGTAGCTTTGCTTCTTCGAGCATCTTGAGATGGTCTTCGAGCATTTTCTTTTTCGGAAAGGAAACGCCATAGACACGCTGGAGCATTTTATTCTTACTGTCGCCGCGCCAGTACGCTCCGCTGGTGCCAAGGAGCTTGAAGTATTTCAATTTTCCTGCAGATGGAACGTGCGGACCGCGACAGAGGTCAGTGAAATCGCCTTCACTATAAAAACTTATTGCTTCATCGAGTGCGCCGATGATTTCGACTTTGTAAGGGTCTTTTTTCTCTTTGAAGAATTTCAGCGCATCTTCCTTTTGAATGACTTTCCGTATGAAAGGATCGTCGTTTTCGGCGATCTCGTGCATCTTTTTTTCGATCGACTCGAGGTCGGCTGGAGTCAAGGTCTTATTTATGTCTATGTCGTAATAAAATCCTTCATCGATCGCAGGCCCAACGCCGAACTTCGCTTCTGGAAAGATGGATTGGATTGCATGTGCCATCAAATGTGAGCTGCTGTGCCAATATACCTCGCGGCCTTCGGGGTCATCGAAAGTTAGAAATTTTATTTCGCAATCACGAGTAATTGGAGTATTGAGGTCGGATATTTTCCCGTCGACTTTTACCGCAAGCGTTTCCTCTGCCAATGAGCGGCTGATTTTTTTTGCAATCTCTGATGCGGGAACAGATTGCTCGACTTCGATAATTGATTTATCCGGCAATTTTACTTTGACCATACAAGCTTTCAATCTTATAACAAAAAATCGGAGAAGTCTCCGATTCTTGATGAACTAATTCCGCCAATTTTCCAGAATATTCTTTGTGTTCAATTTGCTGGAGTTTACTTCCTTGTCAACTATTTAAATTTTCTCAGTGGGCGATAGAAGATTCGAACTTCTGACCTCTACAATGTCAATGTAGCGCTCTAAACCAACTGAGCTAATCGCCCGAAAGTCGTGCCGAGGGCGGGACTTGAACCCGCACGACCCGTTTGGGGTCAAAGGATTTTAAGTCCTTCGCGTCTACCAGTTCCGCCACCCCGGCGATTTACGCCGGCAGCCTTGTTCCGAACATCATCGGGGTTGATTAATTTAGGCACCTGTCGTATGAAAGTCAACGTGAATTGGTTGAAATTGTCGATTTTTGAAAGATTTTAGGGTGAGCTTCCATGAATCGGTACGATTTTTCACGAAAATTTTCAACCTTTCTTTCCGAAGTCTTGTAAATTGTTCCTGCGCCATTAAATTGAAATAGGACCTTGCCTATTAGGCAATTGAATCCTATTAAGGAAATCGAAGATGTCATATCTAGCTGACATAAGAAGCGTCGAGAAACTGAATCATCTCCTGGATGTGTGCAGGTCAAATCTGTACACGTACAATGAAGAGTTGATTAGGCGCGCTTTTGAATTTAGCTGGAATGCACACGTAAAGGGAAAACCTCGAGCTTCGGGTGAGCCGTACTTCTCTCATCCGTTTGAGGTGGCACTTGTTGTGGCGAAAGAAATTCCCCTCGACGACATTTCTGTGGCCGCGGCCTTGCTCCATGATGTTGTAGAAGATACGCCGTATGATCTAAAAGCAGTCCGAGCGGAATTTGGAAACGAAATTGCGGAGATAGTCGATGGGGTCACAAAAATTTCCGGAGCGGTCGAGAGCCACGACATTTCGCGAGCGGAGAATTACCGTAAGATGCTTCTTTCAATGGCAAAAGACGTGCGTGTCATACTCGTGAAATTTGCGGATCGGCTGCACAACATGAGGACTCTTACGTTTCTTACTTCGGAAAAACAGCAGAGAATCGCTAAAGAGACACTCGAGATTTATGCGCCGCTCGCACACCGATTCGGGCTGGCAAAAGTCAAATGGGAATTCGAGGATCTTGCATTTAAACATCTTAATACTTCCGATTATGAATATATATCGAGGAAGCTACAAGCGAGGCGACGCGAGCGCGAAGCATATGTCAGAAGATTTATTCAGCCTATAAAGAAGCGCCTCGAAGACGAAGAAAAACAATTTGATATCACTGGCAGACCAAAACACATTTACAGTATTTACAACAAAATGGTGAAGCGGAGTAAGCCGATCGAAGAGATCTACGACTTGTTTGCCGTCAGGGTTATCCTGGACACCGAAGACAAGAACGATTGTTTCTCGGTTTATGGAATCGTCTCAGAAATATATACGCCGGTTCCCGAACGATTTAAAGATTACATCTCTGTCCCGAAACAAAATGGTTACCAGTCCATCCATACGACGGTCGTCGGGCCGGAAGGAAAAATGGTCGAGGTCCAAATTCGCACAAAACAAATGGATGAAGTTGCAGAGCGCGGCGTCGCCGCCCATTGGAAATACAAAGAAGGCGTGAAGGAGTCCGACAGGAATCTTGAAGAGTGGATATCATGGGTGCGCGAGATACTGGAGCAGCCAACGGTTTCAAGCGACGATACTGCATCTAGTTTCCTTGAGGGATTCAAGCTCGACCTGTACCAGGATGAGATTTACGTTTTCACTCCAAAGGGTGAGCTGCAAATTCTTCCGAAGGGTGCCACTCCAGTTGACTTCGCATTTGAAATACATTCGCAGGTGGGAACTCACTGCGTTGGCGCAAAGGTGAATGGCAGAATTGTTCCGCTGAATACAAAGCTAAATAGCGGAGACCAGATCGAGATCATTACTTCATCGAACCAAAATGTGAATCCGGATTGGGAAAAATTCGTCGTATCGCGGAAAGCAAAATCTCATATCAGACGTTGGTTGAACGAGGAGGCGAGAAAGAAAGCGGCTGAAGGCGAAGAAATCTGGACCAAGAGGCTTAAGAAAAACAAGTTCTCAGTTTCCGAGGAGGATTTTACTAAGCTGCTCCATGATTTGAAGTTCGATAACCTGCAGAAGTTTTATACGGCGATTTCTGACGAAGAGATCGAACCTGAAAAATTGATTGCCCGGCTGAAACAACAAAAGTCGCTGCGAGAAGCCGGTGAACCCACGAAGCCTGCGCAGACTTTTGTGGAAATAGCGAGGAAAGCGTCGGAAGGGATCGTCGTGGATGGCTCGCGAACCGATTGGAAAGTTTCATACGCGAAATGTTGTAACCCGATTCCTGGAGATGAAATTGTAGGTTTCGTTACGACTGGCGAGGGGATAAAAATACATCGTAAGTCATGTCAAAATGTCGGAAGGATGGACGGCCCAACAAAGGAGAGGATAGTCGAAGCCACGTGGCCCGGTGAGAACGGCGGTCTGTTCGTCGCGGGTGTGACGATTTCGGGTCTGGATCGCCCCGGGATTCTGACCGAAGTGACTCACGCAATCACGAATTATCAAAATACAAATATCCGCAGCGTTTCGGCCGAAGTGAGAAGCGCAATCTTTGAAGGGCAGATCATTATATATGTGAAAGACAGGGAACATCTGGAACGGCTGCTCGACAAGCTGAAGAAGATTGAAGGTGTGACTCGCGTTGACAGAATGTCCGCAGCTTCATATGGGCAAGGATAAAATGCCTGGGAGTGGACGCATTTTGGGAATCGACTATGGTTTAAAAAGAGTCGGCATAGCTGTGAGCGATCCGATGGGGATTATTGCACAGGGCATCGATACTTTTCCTAATGACCGCGACCTGCCCAACAAGGTTCTTGATTTAGTGAAGAGAATGTCGGTGACCAAAATTGTTGTCGGCAAGCCTCTTAAATTAAACGGGCAAGAAGGAGAGTCTGCAATTCAGGCGGCAAAACTTGCCGAAACACTGAAGGAGAAAATAACCAAGGGTTACGAGGAAAAAGTAGAAATCGTCGAATGGGACGAAAGGTTTACTACGACCATCGCTCAACGGACACAAATTGAACTTGGCATAAAGAAGAAGGAAAGGCAAAAGAAAGGCAATTTGGATCGAATGGCATCTCAAATCATTCTCCAAAGCTATCTTGATTCACACAGATGAGCGATGATGTAAAGCCGAGACCGAGAAGTGTGACTCTCAGAAGGATCTTCTGTTTTCTTGTTGCGGCGTTTTTGGTCATAGAAATTGCGATGCTTCCTTTTCCGTGGAGTGTCGCAGCCCTGCGAAAAAGCAGTCCTGGGACAACTGCACTGATGCGGCAAAGAATCAAGGAAGCAAAAGCCAAAGAAGAGCCTTACCAAATCCGTCACCTTTATGTTCCGCTTTCAAGAATTTCCGAATCAATGATTCACGCGGTGATTGTTGGGGAGGACGGGACTTTTTTTGAGCACAAAGGTGTTGACTGGTACGAAGTTCAGCAGTCTGTCCAAGAAAATTGGGAGGAAAAGAAAATAGTTCGCGGTTCAAGCACGATCACGATGCAGCTTGCAAAAAATCTGTGGTTCTCGACGAGCCGTGATCCGCTGACAAAGTTGAACGAGATTTTCGCCGCGTATATGCTGGAGCACTACTTAACGAAAGATCGCATATTGGAATTGTATCTGAACGAGATCGAATTGGGACGAGGAGTCTTCGGCGTTGAGACGGCGTGCCGCTTATATTTTGGTAAGCCTGCATCTCAGCTATCCCGCGATGATGCAGCAAAGCTTGTGGCAATCATACCTAGTCCGATTAAATATTCGCCGAATTCCAACTCAAGATTTGTCTCTTTTCGACTCGGCACGATTTTGATGAGAATGGAATCGCGAGGATGGTAGGAGAACTAGAAATTTAAATTGTAAATGTTGAATTGAACGACAGGTTTTTCCTTAGATTTAGAATTTAAAATTGAGAATTGATTTAAGGTGGATATTTCAGAATTAAAGGCTCTCATCTCCGAGGGCGAAAATTTTAAGATAGAATTCAAAAGACAATTCAGCGGGATTGAGAAGATCGCGAAGGAGATGGTCGCATTTGCAAACACGAAGGGCGGTATGATTCTCTTTGGCGTCGATGATGATGGTACAATATATGGCGTTGAGAGCGAGAAGTCGGAAATGGATTTGATATATGAAGCCTCTCGGAAGTACTGCGAACCGCCGATCGAGCCGATCGTCCAGGTGATCGAGTTGAATGGAAAAGACATTGTGGTTGCCATTGTCGAAGAAGGTCAGAATAAACCCCACAGGCTTCAGGATTACAAAGATATAATCTCACGCGAAGCAAAGGTCTATATTCGCGTGAATGATAAATCCGTGATTGCGAGCCGGGAAGTCGTGAAAATATTGGAGAGTGAAAATCCGCACAGCGAACCTCTTTCAATTATCATCGGCGAATGTGAGCGCCGGTTGTTCAAATTTCTAGAAGATAATCAGCGGGTCACGGTGAAAGAATTTGCGAAACTTGTCAACATCAGCGAGCGGAGAGCTTCGAGAATCCTCGTCAAACTCGTCAGGGCCGGAGTCATAAGGATCCACACTGAAGAGAAGTTCGAATATTTCACGTCGGCGTTTTAATTAGCGATCAGCTTTTGGCATTTAGCTGCCAATCGAGAACTATTGGCTATTTTGCTTTGGCGCACATCTCGCACAATCTGTACACGGCAATTCCGTAGGCTACTGCGACGTTGAGTGAATGCTTCACGCCCTTCATCGGTATTTCTACCGCTATGTCAGCAGCATCTACCAACTCTTTTGTCATTCCTCCGATTTCATTTCCGACCGCGATACAAACCGGAAAGAAATCGGGAGGCAATTCCCAGAGAGGAATGTTTTCGTCTGTCTGTTCGAGCACTGCAAGCTTAATCCCACGTGATTTTATTTCCTCGACCGCTTGGATTGGCTCCTTATGATATGACCATGGCACACTCTCCACGGCTCCGAGAGCGGTTTTCGATATTTCGGGTCGTGGCGGATAAGGAGTGAAACCGGTCAGGTAGAGTTTCGAGAGAAGAACCGCGTCTGATGTTCTGAAAATCGAGCCGACATTGTAAAGACTTCGCACGTTTTCGAGAAGCCCGTAAATTGGGGAACGCGCAGCCGTGGTTGCCTGTTCGACGGAAAGTCTGCGCGAGGAGATTTCAGAATGGGAAAGCTTATGCATTAAAAGCTCGGTCAGAGGGAGAAGAGCCGGATGAAGGCTTCTTGTTCGAAGGGCTCTTCGAGAACCAGATCTTATAGAAAATAGTCTCGAAGATGGTCAGGAGTATAAGTGAAAGTGAGTCGCCGTTGAAAATCTCGTCGATTCCTTTTTGACCAAACGTAACTCTTATTATAAATGACGATAGCGTCCAGCCAGCGGTAAAAATGATTCCTGCGAATCCGAGTGAGAGAAAAGCTTCACTGAGTATCTCCTCGTGATATCTTTTTACGAATAAATAGACGCCGGCAGTTATGTGCATCCAGAAAATCAAAACAGGAATCATAACACAATCAAAATCCTATTTCGCGGTTTGAAAATCAATACGCTGTTCAGCTTTTCCTTATAAAATCTCCGCTCCAAAGATTATATTTCATACGCGCCCTTTTGGCGCCATGCCCTGCAAAGTACAAACAACCGAACGGCAAAAGGAGTATTACTCTGTCTACGAAAATTTTAAAAAAGATAGTTGTCCCTGCATCGACATCGAATTTGGGTCCGGGATTCGATACCCTCGGGCTCGCAGTCAATAGGTACCTCACAATCGAAGTTGAACCCTCATCAGATTTTTCTGTAGAAATATCCGGAGAGGGGTCAAATGAAATACCAACTGATGAATCCAATCTGACGGTACGCGCATTAAGGAAAATCCTTGGCGAATTGCCGAAATCGAAAATCAGAATTCATAATGATATTCCTTCTTGCGGCGGATTTGGCGCAAGCGGTGCCGCCATCATCGGCGGGCTGGTTCTTGGCAACGAGCTGCTTCCCCAAATGGGGTCATCCGAACAAAAGAAGCATAGCACGGAAGAGATTTACAATGATGCAATCAATATCGAGGGTCATCCCGACAATGTCAGCGCCGCGCTCTTCGGCGGACTCATAGTCAACGCACGCGGAAAGAACGGGATTTATTCTCATATAAAAATTCCAGTCGATGGTAAATTGAAATTTGTCGCCGTACTTCCAGATTCAAAGGTTGAGACTTCTGCCGCTCGCAAAATTCTTCCGGGGTCGGTGTCCCTGCCGGATGCGGTATGGAACGTTCAACACAGCTCACTCCTTGTCGCGGCATTTGCTTCTGGGAACTATGAAATGTTCCGGCATGCCATCCATGATGAATTGCACGAGAAACACAGAAAGAAACTCATTCCTCACGTTGACGATTTTGAGAATGAAGCTCTTGAGAATGGTGCGCTTGCTTTCGCCGTCAGCGGAGCTGGAAGCAGCTGCGTGGCATTTTCACTGGGTGAAAGCGAAAAGATTCGAGAATCGTTTGAGAAGTTGATCGGGAAATTGAAGCTCAATTGGCGGACGGAGACCTTTGAACCTGTCAATAAAGGGGTCGAGATTTTTTCATGCTGACTTTCGGATTTAGAGTTTAGGTTTTTTAGAATGGCAACCATTGCAATCGTCGGCAGGCCAAATGTTGGGAAGTCAACGTTATTCAACCGCCTAATCGGTGGAAGGCATGCGATTGTCGATGATAAGCCGGGTGTTACGAGAGACAGGAATTACGGAGCCTTCGAATGGCAGGGGAAACAATTTACCGTAATAGACACAGGCGGGTTTGTACCGGACTCAAAAAATATTTTCGAGCAGGCTATCAGGGAACAGGCACAATATGCCGTAAACGAAGCGGATGCAATTATCCTCGTTGTCGATGGATCAATGGGAGTTCATCCGGTTGACAAAGAGCTATCGAACATTCTCCGCAAAAAAAGCAAGCAGGTTCTCCTTGCAGTGAACAAGGTTGACGATGCGAAACACGAGAAAAGCATCGGCCAATTCTTCGAGCTTGGTTTTGAGAACGTGATGGGAGTCTCAGCGCAGCTCGGCAGAAGCACGGGAGATCTTCTGGACCAGGTTGTCAAACTTTTGCCGGAAGGAAAGATCTCGGCTGAAATTTCGGCGGAGAAAAAAGTTGCAATCATTGGCAAGCCAAATGTCGGCAAGTCATCGTTTGTAAATTTTCTCCTTGGGGAAAATCGTTCGATAGTCACCGACGTTCCCGGGACGACGCGGGATTCCGTCGATTCACATCTGAAATTTCAAGATCATGGAATTGTACTCATTGATACTGCCGGTCTCAGGAAAAAAAGCAAGATAAAGGAGTCTGTGGAATTCTTCGCCGCCTTGCGGACTTTTCAGTCAGTCGAGCGATGCGATGTCGCGATTGTTTTGTTCGACGCTTCAATCGGAGTCGAGAAGCAGGACCTTCAAATAGTTGAGTACTCCATCGAACAAGGAAAGCCGACGGTCATCGGAGTGAATAAATGGGATCTGGTGGATAAAAAGAACAACACAATTGCAGAGTATCAGACTGCGATCAAGACTCGATTGCGGATTTATAATTTCGTACCAATGATTTTTATTTCCGTCCTGGAAAAACAACGGATACAAAAACTTCTTTCGAGGGCACTTGAGATCGAGCAATCGTCGAAGTCCAAGATAAAAACGAGTGAACTAAATAATTATCTTCTTCCGTTGATTGAGAGGACTCCGCCCTTCTCCAAAACCGGCAAGGAGATAAGGATGAAATATGTGACACAAGTCGAGAGCAAACTTCCTACATTTGCATTCTTCACGAATCTGCCCGAAGAAGTTTCCATCACCTATAAGAGATTCCTGGAGAACAAGCTCAGGGAAAAATTCAAGTTCGAGGGCGTGCCGATAAGGTTAGTGTTTAAACAAAAATGAGTCGGCAAAGCGTAAAGGGCAAGGCGCAGACTGCGGCAGGTGAAACGGCCGGTGCTCGACTAGAAACAAAACAAGAAACTTTTGTACCATGCTTGAATTGATTTCGTTGTCGAAAAATTTTGGCGCATTCACGGCGGTTGAAGATTTATCGCTCAAAGTAGAAGCGGGCGATATTTACGGCTTTCTCGGTCCTAACGGGGCTGGAAAAACTACCACGATAAAAATGATCGCGACACTTTTGAAGCCAACATCCGGCAGCGTGAAGATTAACGGCATCGACGCTCATCAATTTCCACAAGATGCTAAGAAATGCCTTTCTTATGTCCCCGACCAGCCGTTTCTCTACGAAAAATTGAGTGGGCTCGAGTTCCTTTCGTTCGTTGCTCATCTGTATGCCATGAGAAAAGATGAAGCTGCCAGCAATATTGAGGAAGCCTCAGAAATATTTGAAGTACTGCCATGGCTGAGCAAGCGAATCGAAGATTATTCCCAGGGAATGAGGCAGCGGCTGATATTGACGGCGGCGTTCATGCACAAACCGAAACTCATCGTCATCGACGAGCCGATGGTTGGACTCGACCCGCGAGGCGCCGAGACATTTAAAACTCAAACCAGACTTGCAGCACAAAGTGGTACAGCGGTTTTCTTGACGACCCATCAGCTTTCCCTGGCAAAAGATGTTTGTACTCGAATCGGAATTATTCGGGCGAGTAAACTCGTTTTCGAGGGATCGATGAAGGAATTTTCAGGCGATGGAATCGGGCACCTAGAAAAAAAATACATCGAATTGACCGCGTGAAGATGGAATGCTTAAAGAGCTTATAAGGACAAAGCTGCGACTCCTGTACTTAGAAGGTGGCGACCGAATCAGCCACCATCTTGTCAGATCGATCTTCTCTGTGGCTACTTTCTCGATCTTTGCTTATTTCACATATACCTCGGTAAAATTTATGTCAGGGTACATCATAAAAGACGCCAGGCTCGGTCTCTTTCTTTACCATAGACTTCTTGCGCTCGGGCTATTCGTTTTCTTTGCGATCATAAGCGTCGCTAATATTCTCGTTGCGTTCGCAACGATATTTAGAAACAAGGAGGCGGAATTTCTTCACACGCTCCCGGTTAGGCCCGTGCAGATCTTCATTTCGAAATTCCTCGATTCGTTTTTATACAGCTCTGCGCTTATGCTGATACTCATACTTTCCGCAGTGGCAGGTTACGCTGGATATTTCCGAAACGGATTGGTGGCAATATTCGGAATAGTTTTTGCAATTTTTCCCTTGATACTTTCTGCTGCGTGCATCGGTTCGATAATTTTATTGATAGTATTAAAATTTTCCGGCAAGATTTCTGTAAGAGCGGCAGTGCTGATCGTGATCGCTCTCTATGCTGGCGGAACATATTTGTACATACTCCTGAACAATCCGTTCAGGTTGTTCAACGATGTGATGAAATATTATCCGCACATTGACAGATACCTTGGAGCGCTGGATCCGAAGCCAGACTATTTTGCACCTAGTTTTTGGGCGGCGAACTTTTTTTACTTTGCGACAACGAAGAATTTTGCGGGGGCGGCTGCTTCCGCTCTGATAGTTTGCGGCATAGCCGTCGGCTTGTTTGTGTTAATGGTCAAGCTGGCGGATAAGTATTATCAAGATGCTTTTTGGACTGCTCGACACAAACTATTTGAGAGAAAGATCGGGAAGTCGGCGTCGTATGCGGAAGGTAGAAATGATTCGAATCTTCAAGTGGATTTTATCAGAAGGAAACCGGTTTCTCTGCTGCGGAGAGATTTCTTGCTTTTCTTTCGCGAGCCCAGTCAGACTTTCCATTTTGCTGTCCTGATCGTACTAATCGTGATTTTCCTGTTCAATCTCTTCGCGATGAAAATATATCTGGTGGACACCTTCATAGCCACCTCAGCATTTACGCTTATATTCGCCTTCAACAGTTTTCTGATCGTTTCGCTCGCTGTTCGGTTCGTGTATCCAATGCTCAGCCTTGAAGGTGGGACCATCTGGCTGCTTCGGTCTTCACCCGTCGAATTGAAACGAGTTTTCTATTCCAAGTTTCTGACGAGCGTGATCTTTCTTTCGTTCATTGGGATAGCACTTGGATATGCTGCGCCGGCTCCGCTGAGGAGTTTCCGGGGATTGATTCCTATCAGTATTGTCTATGGACTCGCCGGAGGAATAATTCTTCCGTCGGTAGTCATGGCGTTTGGAGGAGCATTCGTTGATTACAAAGAAGGGAATGCGGTTCGGATTTCCTCTTCGCATGGAGCGACGGTATCGCTTCTCGTTTCCATCGGTATGATGACCGTTCTAAGCTCGATAGTTTTCAACCAGACATTTTCTTATTTTAATTCTCGGGGAATCTTTCGAATGGATTTGTCCGCGGTTTGGATCTTGAGCTTTATCGCAATTGTCTGTGCCATGTTGGCGCGGACGTTTGGAGTGAGGGCGCTGAATATAGATTTGTGAGCTTGATAATTCGGACGCCGGCAATTAAATTACTTTTCGGAATGGGGTTGTAGCTCAGTTTGGTTAGAGCGCCTGCCTGTCACAAATCAGACAACTTGACTGGACCATCAACTGTAGCAGGAAAGTTCTATGTAGATAGTATTGGAACAACTGTCGCCGTAAAGGAAGATACGGCCAGGAACAGGCTACAAACTTTCATAGCATTCTCGTTAGTTTATCACTATGAAAATAATCCGGGGATTTTGGATGCCATTTCAATCGATATGGCAAACTCGTATGAAACAACAACTTTCTTTGATTACGCTATTAGATATACCGGAGAGAATATTTCTGGCCCGAATCGATTCAGTTACACGTATGAATTTCCTGATAGCTTGATCGGGGAGGACAGTGTCAAGATTTTCAGGAGCTTGAGCGGATCATTTTTTACCGTTGATACAAGTAATGTTGTTCAATTGGTTGGCAACTATTCTTGGAATGACAGTCTTTATGTGCGTGTTCAACGATAAGTTTGTTTCTTCAAGAACCTCCGTTTAAATTCTGTCGTGCACAAAATAAGATGGGACATAACATTGTTACTGCCTGAATGTCGTGCGGATGTGTGGCAGGGTAATCATTGTTAGGTCACAAAGAGAAGATTAAGAAAGATAAAAAATGAAAAATGGCAATTGGACTTCGGCAAGCATTGTTGACCAGAAAGGGAAGAATATCTTAATAACAGGAGCTAATAGTGGGCTTGGACTTGAGGCAGCAAGAGTATTAAGCGAAAAAGGTGCAAACGTAATTATGGCTGTTCGTGATCTTGAAAAAGGAAGGGAAGCTGCCGCAAGAATTAAGAACGAGAACCCAGATGCAAGAGTGGACCTAATTCAGTTGGATCTGGCAGACTTAAGGTCGGTTCATAAATGTTCAGAAGAACTTTACGCCAAGTATTCAGCTTTACATGTTTTAATCAACAATGCGGGTATTATGCATCCGTCAAAAAGGGAAGAAACAAAACAAAATTTTGAAATTCAATTTGGCACTAATCATTTAGGACATTTTGCATTGATCGGGTTACTTTTAGATATAATTAAGAAAACGCCTCATTCAAGAGTGGTAACGCAAAGTAGCTTAATGCATAAAATGAGAGCCGATATTCATTTTGATGATTTGAATTGGGAGAAATCATACAATAGCAACAAGGCTTATGCACAAAGTAAATTGGCAAATCTACTGTTCACTTATGAATTAGACCGCCAATTCAAAGCCCATAAAATCGATGCTATTGCCACGGCCGCTCATCCCGGGTACACCAATACGAATCTTCAAAAGACTTCGGGCTTTATCGTCGGTATTATGAATAAGATAGTGGCACAAAAGGTGGAGATAGGGGCCTTACCAATACTAAGAGCAGCAACGGAAGAAAATCTAGTCGGAGCAGAATATTTTGGGCCAACCAAGATGGCTGAGATGCGAGGTTATCCTGAAGAAGTAAAATCCAGCGACAGGTCTCACGACACTAAATTAGCAAAAGACTTGTGGGCGGTTTCTGAGAAATTGACAGGCGTTCATTTTGATTTTTAACTGACCAATGCACTCTCCAATACTTGCTTGAAAACCCGGGGAAGCGGGTTTATATTTCATCGAAACCCAGCCGCATGCCGGGCATAGTGCTCTGAATACTATCAGCGAGAAGGGTCAGTGGAGAAAATCTGCATCGCGTGTTGTTTAGGGAAAGTGGTTTTGAGATGGGGAACCGCTCGTGAAGGCGATGTTGCAGAACATCGTTACGCAAATCCGTCTTATTCCCGCATGATCCATAAAACAAACGGGCCAATCATATGAACGGGAAGAGCCTATCCAGACGAAAATTCGTTACCGAGTCAGGGTTAATCGCAGGGGGAGTTTATGCCGCATTGTCCTGCCCGCCTGTTCTGGAAAAATTGTTTGCCTGGACAGTTCGGAAATCCGAAGACGATTATAAGAAGCAGCTCTATGAGCAATCGCCCGTTGCTCGGTACTGGCTCTCGACGGAGATGAAAAATGCCGACTGCCTGACATGTCATACCACAAAGGAGGTCGATGGCAAGAGCGGGTTCAATCACGAAGAAACAATCATAAAGTGTCTTCTGTGCGCACAGGGATGTATCATCAAGAGGGAGACCATGGAAAATGTAGAGCGAGAGCGAACGTCGGGGGGAAGCTCAAGAGCCTCGTTTATGGAAGACCGATAGCGATTCACGTCGATCCGATCGAGAAGAAACCTTTCTTTCATTTCCTCCCCGGCACTCAGGCATATTCTCTTGCGACAGCCGGCTGTCCGCTATCATGTCAATTCTGCCAGAACTGGGAGATATCTCAAGCGAAACCCGAAGACTACCAGGTGAAGTTTATAGCGCCTGAAGAAATTGTGAGTGAATCCAAATCGCAAAGCACGCCGACAGTCGCGTTTACTTACAATGAACCGACAGTGTTTGTCGAATACTTGACGGACATAGCCCGTCAGGCAAGAAAGGAAGGATTGAAGGGTGTCCTCGTAAGCTGCGGCTTCATGAACCAGGAGCCGCTCCAGGAAATGTGCGAGGTCCTGGATGCCATAAAGATCGACCTCAAAGGGTTCAGCGAAGATTTTTATCACAAAGTTTGCGGCGCGGAACTGAAGCCGGTCCTGCGAAGCATAAAGCAAGTCTCGAAAAACAAAGTCCATCTTGAAATAGTGAACCTCGTCGTTCCAACTCTTAACGACTCCGACAAGATGCTGAACGATCTGGCAGACTGGATCATCGGTGAGCTGGGTCCGGATGTGCCCGTCCAATTTACCAGATTCCATCCTGATTATAAGCTGTTAAATCTTTCGCCGACTCCAATCTCCACCTTGGAGCGGGCAAGAGAAACTGCAATGTCTAAAGGAATCCATTATGCTTTTGTTGGTAATGTCCCAGGCCACCCGGGTAATTCCACATATTGTCCCGGCTGTGGTAAGATAGTTATAAAACGGAGCGGGTTCTTTGTGCTAGAAAACCACCTGAAGGATGGTTGCTGCGAATATTGTGGGTACCGGATCGCAGGTGTGTGGAAATAAGCTGCATCGCTTAGCGGTTCAGCAAGAACGATAAAAATGTATCGTGGTTGAAATAAGATAGGTAGTCTATGAAAAAGCTTTTCTGGTTTGCAGTCTTCCTGTTCCTCGTTAATTCCTGCGAGGGCCAAAAATCAAATTCAAGTGACACCTCAGCCGATTTGGTAAGACGTCCGGTGTTTGCCGATAAGTTTTATCCTGGCGACTCGACTAAGTTGACGAACGCAATCAAAGCATTCCTGAATGAGGCGAGACCCCGAGCAATTGACACTCTAATGGCGATCATTGTTCCGCATGCGGGATATATCTTCGCCGGGCAGATCATTGCGGATGCATATAATCAGGTAAAAGAAAATGAGTACGATGTAATTGTCGTCCTTGGGACAAACCATACGACCGCAGGGTTTGAAGAGATCGGTGTATATCCGAAGGGAGCATTTGCTACCCCGATTGGAATGTCCGTAATAGATAATAAGCTGGCGGATGAGCTCATGAAGGAAGACGCGGATGTGGTTACAAACCTCGCCGTTCACGCTCAGGAGCACTCCATCGAGGTACAGACTGCCTTTCATAGAATATCTGTTTCCCCGCGCGAAAATATTGCCGCTGATCGTTGGATCGCCGGACATAGACATGTGTGCAAAGTTCGGAAAGGTCCTGGCCGGGGTTCTGAAAGGGAAGCGAGCGCTGATAGTCGCAAGTTCGGATCTTTCACATTACCCGGGATTCGACGACGCGATAAAAGTTGACAATACTACGCTCAAGACAATTGCGAGGATGGACATCACGGAAATAAAATCCGAGATGGAAGGACAGCTCGATCGCAATATTCCTCAGCTTGTGACGTGCGCTTGCGGAGAGGCTCCCATCTTAGCCGCTGTAGCTGCTGCAAAAGCACTGAGTGCAGACCGGGCGTCGATAGTCAGCTACACGAATTCCGGCTACACTCCCGCAGGTGCGGCCGATCGCGTTGTAGGCTACGGCGCAGTCGTACTCGGCAAAGGGAGCGCAAGCACCATGGTCGATTCGGGATCCATCGTTGTCGATTCTTCTTACGTCCTCAGTTCGTCAGACAAAAGATCCCTTCTTAAATATGCGCGGCAAACTCTTGAGAGAATCTTTTCAACGTCAACCGTCCCTCTCCCGCGCGACTTTAACCCTCTCTTGAATTTGAAAAGAGGTGCATTTGTCACACTGAATAAGAATGGAGAATTGCGCGGGTGCATTGGAACCATGACAGAGGACCGCCCCTTGAGCACGTTAGTCGGTGCAATGGCACTTCAGGCTGCGTTCAACGATCCGAGGTTTAATCCACTGACCGAGCAGGAATTGTCGCAAGTGGAGATCGAGATTTCCGTCCTGACTCCTTACAAGCAGGTAGACAGCGCAGACGACATTGTCCTCGGACGAGACGGAGTTATCATCAGAAAAGGGGACAAACAGGGAGTTTTTCTTCCGCAAGTGGCCACCGAAACCGGATGGAGCAAGGAAGTTTTCCTGGATGAGCTGTGCCATAAAGCAGGATTGCAGGCGGGCGATTGGAAGACCGCTCAACTGTTCACGTTCCAGGCCGTTGTTTTCAGCGAGTCACAGATTCGTTAGACTGGCAATAAGATGTCATCAGAAAGTAGCGCACCTGCCGCGAAGATGCATCGCGGGTACCCGTATAGAATAATTGAGCGGAAGATGGAACGGGACGGACAGATTTTCACGGACTCTTTTTGTTTCAACGGGTTTTAAGACAACCCTGAGTCTAATGAAGATTTCTTCCTCGGTCGCGTACCTGATTACCATCGGTCTTATCTCGATTTTGGGACAGGTGGTGATCCTTCGTGAACTCAGCGTTGCGCTCTACGGAATAGAGCTCATTTATATTTTGTCGCTTGGCATCTGGCTCCTCGGTACGGCAATCGGAGCTTCAGTCGGACTCAGGGCTCACGTACCGCGAGAAAGAAGTATTCAAACGCTTCTTATTCTAATGTCCGCCGCCCTGTTGATAGATATAATATTCATTCGGGATATCAGGAGAATATTCGGAGGCGTTTCAGGTGGTTATCTTCCGTTCGATCTCCAGATTACGGGGCTGGTGGCGGCAACCATCCCTCTCAGCTTGCTAACCGGGCTTCTGTTTCAGGCCGGGGCGAAGAGATTTTTGTCGGAAGGTGGAACATTGGCACAAGCGTACGCCATCGAGAGTGCGGGCGGTGTGCTTGGCGGTCTGTTGTCCACTCTTTTGTTGGCTCTCGGTTTGCAGAATCTTTCTGCCGGGTTGCTTTGTTCTGTCTGGTCGTTAGGAATTGTATCCTTCTACTCATGGAGAGCCAGGCTCCGCCCGCAAAAATATTTATCGATCATAGGCGTTGCGTTCTTGGTTGTCCTGCTCACGTTTGAAGGGCGAATTGATCGATGGGCCACGACATGGAATCA
Source organism: uncultured Bacteroidota bacterium (assembly GCA_963703215.1). GTDB lineage: Bacteria > Bacteroidota > Ignavibacteria > Kryptoniales > JAKASW01 > JAKASW01. The sequence continues at coordinate 1,500,736 of OY969800.1, forward strand.
TCCGGATATGGTTGAGTCTGCCGACACGCCTTATGGTAGAATTACAGTCACGGCACAGGAAGAACAGGTAAGCGTTTTTGAAAACGATGCGCTTTCTTATGAAACCGAAACTACGGAGGCTGAAGAGTTCGTCCAGCTGTCGGCGCTGCAGACGAATAAACCGGGAAAGGTCCTGGTCCTGGGCGGAGGATTTGAGGGGATTGTATCTGAACTCCTGAAGTTGCCGGTCGAGAGAATCGACTACGTCGATATAAACAAGGATATAGTGGAAACTGTCTTGAACCATTTGCCTGATGAACTTCGTAATCCCATGTACGACAAAAGGGTGAGAATCATCTATCAGGATCCGAGACGATTTCACGGTTCCTCATACAATGTAATATTGGTAATCATGCCCGAGCCGATGTCCGTGCAGAACAACCGCTTCTACACGAGAGAATTCTTTGAACAGTGTTCCGCTGAATTGGAACGAGGCGGGCTACTGGCGTTTAGAATTCCTTCGGCGGAGAATTTGTGGACGCCTCAATTACAGAAAAGAAACGGGAGCATTTACAGTGCGCTGAAATCTGTTTTCCCCCATGTGGTAGTTATACCGGGGGTGTCGAATATTTTCATTGCGTCGGATTCTGAACTGACGACGAATCCGGGAGTTCTCTCCGACCGATTGCGCGTTAGGAACATCCAAACCAAGCTGGTGACTCCCGAGTACGTTAATTACGTTTACACCAATGACAGATTCAGGGAAGTGGGAAGACTTCTTTCGACGGCGGCATCGATTCCAAATTCCGACATTCAACCGGCGTGTTACGGGTACACATTATCGATTTGGCTGTCGAAGTTTCTAAGTGAGTTTGCGCTGCCGGATGTACGCTCTTTTCAGATTGTCGGACTAATAAGATTACCGCTCCTCTGGCTTGCGATACTTGCTGCATTGATCGTGGCTGTCGGGAAAAAACTTGTCGTACTAAGGCTGTTCATCATAATGGCAGTGACCGGGTTTGCCGGAATGGTTTCGGAGACACTGCTTGTCCTCAATTACCAGAGCAAGAGCGGGGTGTTGTACCAGGATATCGGTATTCTTCTCATGACTTTCATGGTTGGCCTCACGCTCGGAGCGTTAGTTGCCGAGAAATCCCTCGGAAGATGGGGCTCAACCGCGAAAAAGCGACGATTGTTGGGAGCATCGTTCCTTCTTGGATTGGGAGCGTTGAGTGTCATTGTATACTACGGAATCAAATTGGAGTTACTTATCAATCTGTTACCTACTTCGTTGATGCTGATCCTCGATGGAGCCTTTGTGTCTGCGATCTTTGCTTTTGCCAGCTTTAAAAGAGTCAATGGACCGCAGAAGATAATGACATGGTTATATTCGGCCGATTTGATCGGCGGATGTGTCGGATCGCTGGCGGCGAGCTTGATGTTGATACCAGTTTTCGGGATTCTCATAACATCGCTTCTGACAGCAGTCGCGGCGGCGTGCTCTTTAGCGTTCCTGAGGTGAAGGACCGACCGTTTGTGCATATTCAAGATCCACAGATCGGTACTGACCTGCCCCCATATTTTGTGCCAATGATAAGCGAGTGACCCGATCTTTGTACAAAAGTCAGATTACTGACTTATCGTGTGGTGCGCAATATGGGGTCGGACCACACAGAATACGGAGAATTTTCTCTGTAATCAGAGAGGAGTCGTTTTTAGAACTCGTGTTCTAAATCTGTACCATGATGTGACAAATCTGTGATAAGTCCCGAAAAGCCTTTGAATTCAGTGCGCCGTGGGTGACTCGAACACCCAACCCTCAGCTTAGAAGGCTGATGTGCATTGCGGCAGGAGAGAGAAGGTATTAAACCGGAGAGAAAAAATCAAACAAAGAACGCTTAGAGCAAGAATATTGCATAACTTATCACAAACAACAACTCAAAAACCGTCTCTAACAAAATCGCTGATTTGTCCAGTTGACTTTGAAGACGTGCAGTGGGTTCTTGCCTTCGTCCGGCTTATGGTGGCGAGAACGCGCTACTTTCGAGAAAGACTGAAGAGACTCTGAGAGGAAAATACTTCATAATCGATAACTCTGCGGTCTCAATTCGCCACAAAAACTTACTTGCCTTCAGGCTTGTCCAGTTTCTGTTGAAGTTCTCTTATCCGCGTTTCGACCGTATCGAGGACCTCTAGACGCGAATTAAGCTGAACCTCCAACTGTCTAAGTTGTTCCTGTTTCTTCGTATATTCATCCTCGGTTTTCTCGGAAAAATAGCCGCTGAACAACCAATTGTGACGCATTGCTTCCATGTTCTCGGAAAACCTTTGCAAGCCTATCTGTGCTTCTTTAACTGCGGACAAAGTTGTGGATACCACTTCCAGAGTCGTGTCATATACTGAGCGATTGTGTATAAGTGATGCGACGAGGCCGCTGCCGGTATCGATCTGGCTTACTGCCAATTTTATTCCCGAAGAAGTTGTGTCAAAGTTCTTTACGACAAGATCCACATTCGACAATACCGAATCTGTTTTGTCTACAACGCCCTTGAACGACGTGCTCAGATCGGCGACCACGTTAGCCATATCCGTAAATTTGTTGGAGACCTGTTTTAAGCTCGAGTCCGCTTCATAGGTGGCACGCTTTAAAGCATTATATACACCTTCGTCGGTCACGAGCTTCCCGAGCGTCCCGCGGCCTTGCCGGACATCTTTCAGGATTTCTGCAAACTGATCGACCATGGCTTTTACACTGGCGATCGTGGCGCTGGTCTGGGAGATAATTTCTGAAAGCTGCGGCTCCTCGATCGTGCTTATCGTATCAAGCGGCTGAACCGCAGGAGCGCTTTCGGAGCCAGGAGTCAGTGTGACAAATTTATTTCCAACCAATCCTTCCGTCTCAAGCATTGCGCGCGAATCTGTTTTTATGAACTTCCGCGAGTCTGAAAAGATTTTCATGTCCACAAGGGCAACATTATTCCAGATTCTTATTTCTGAGACTGATCCAACGTCTATCCCAAGAAGTCTCACCGCTGCTCCATTCTTCAGCCCTTCTACTGAATTAAATCTTGCAAGGATTTCGATGGATTTTGTAAATATCCCTTCTCGCTCGCCTATAAGAAATATTGCGAGGACTACGATGAGCACTCCAATCGTCACAAACAAACCCAGCAATGCAGCGTATGATTTCTTCATGCCTCTAAGCTCCCGTTTAAACTACAAAGGGCTGCGGAAGAAACCCGCAACTTCTTCATCTTCGATCTTGACAAGATCATTCAATGTCCCAATGTATTTTAATATGCCATCTTGCAAAACTCCAGCCATATCGCTGACAATGCCTGCGCAAAGTATATCGTGTGTAACAACGATTGCCGTAATATTGAATTTTTCATGCATCTCTTTCATCAACTCACTGATTTCTGCCGAGGTTATCGGATCGAGTCCCGTCGTTGGCTCGTCGTAGAGAAGAATTTGCGGTTCGATAACGAGTGCGCGTGCGAGGGCGGCGCGCTTCCTCATTCCGCCGGACAACTCCGAGGGCATTTTGTCAATCGCATCTTTCAATCCGACAAGCGTCAGATAGTGTTCAGCCTTTTCATTTGCTTCGCTTCGGTCCAGGCTGCGGTGCCTTGTCAAATTGAAGACGAGATTGTCACGCACACTCAACGAGTCGTAAAGTGCTCCGCTTTGGAATAAGAATCCGATTTTTCGCCGGACCTGAGAAAGAGCTGTCCGGTTATTCACATCGACCTTAACTGAATCCACCACAACGTGACCCGAATCCGGGACAAGCAGTCCGACAATACATTTCAGAGTAACACTTTTACCTGTGCCACTTTTGCCAAGTACTGAGAATACTTCGCTCTTATTTACCGACAGATCCAATCCTGAGAGCACCTCCGGCCCGCCGAAGGATTTATGTAACCCGATTGTTTCGATCATTGCCGTGGGGTTCATCCGAAAATCAGTATTCCAACCTTAACGAGCACAAAGTCTGTAAGCAGTATCAGGAAAGACGAGAAAACGACTGCGGTCGTGGCGGCCTTCCCGACGCTCGCCGTTCCGCCTTCTGCCTTAAAACCAAAGTAAGATCCGAGCATCGAAATGATGAACCCAAAAAAGAAGGTCTTTCCAATGCCCGGGACAATATCTGCGATCGAGAGCGAGGTCGAAATTATGAACAGCCGCCAGCCCATACCTCCTGAAGTGTACATGATCGCAAACGCTCCGATCACGGCGAGCAAGTCGGCATAAGTAGTAAGAAGCGGAAGAGCAACGATCCCGGCGAACACACGCGGCACGACGAGGAAGCGATATGGATCGACCGAGGAGACTTCAAGCGCGTCGATTTGCTCCGTCACTTTCATCGATCCGATTTCAGCGCCGATTCCGCCTGAAACCCTTCCCGCGACGACAATTGCGGTGATGACCGGTCCCAACTCACGCACAACAGAGATCGCGACCATGGCTGGAAGGAAGGACTCTGCCCCGAATCTCGCAAGAGTCGGTTTCGTTTGAAGAGACAGGATAAGCCCCATCAGCAGCCCGATAACACTGACCAACGGCAACGAACGCAAGCCAAAGTTTTCAAGGTGTCCAGCGAACTCGTCAATCTCATAAGGAGGGATAAATAGTTCTTTGAAGAACCTCATCGAGAAGACGGAAATTTCGTACACCTCTATGAAAAAGCGTTTCATAAATCTATGCCAACTCAGAATGAAATTGGATGCGATAGAACTGATCGGTCGAAACTCAGCACCATTTGGGGACACTCACTCCAGATTAATTCAAAATCAAAGTAACAATTCGGAGCTGGAATACCAAATTCGGAAAAGCCATGACACCCGCTTCGCCGGACAGATCATAAATTCAAACATGACCCTCCCCCACACGACGGCAGCAAGAAGCGAGAATCCTTTCGCATTGACAAGGACTCATTCGTAGTTATGTAAAATCAAGTTTCAAAGACTACGAAGATAGTTGTTTCTTCGAGAACCTCCTTTTAAATTCCACCCTGGTGCGAAATAAGATGGCGCGCAACATTCTTTCTGCCGGCCCACCACTTATTAGGCGGATTGTCATGCGGATTTATGGCAGGCCAAATTTAGTTAAACATCGCCGGCACTCGTGAAAACTTTTACACGCTGAAGCTTTTGTATGACGGTCATCGGAGCTTGGTTCGTGAGTGTGCGGCTGCTTTTTTTGTTCCATGTCTTTCTCGAATCATCGTGGACCACTGAGACGTTTCGTTCCAGCTATGCCAGGACCACGATGGTGGCGGATCATAAGTCACTTCGGAAATATCAGAAAGAACAATGATAAACATACAAAAGTACAGCCTCGGCGGGACAGCAGCAATTATTACCAGTATGGGGTTAATTGCCGGATTGAACCGGGGAGACAACGCAAGAGCAGGCATAATTACAGGTCTTTTGATCGTTGGGCTTGCGGATAACATTTCTGACTCGTTCAGTTTTCTCATGTATAAAGAATCGGAAGGAGCCTCAAGGCACGAACTCGGTTCATATACCTCTGTGAATTTTATAGTCAGGTTATTTCTTGTATTCACGTTCGTGTTGATAGTCTTTTTGTTTTCTTCAAGCGCCGCTCTAATTGTTTCTTCTGTCTGGGGTTTGGTATTACTCGCCATCTTAAGCTATTTAATCGCAAAGAGCGAAAAGATAAATCGCTTCCGAACGGTAGCATGGAATTTAGCGATTGCGTTATTGGTAATTGCTGGCAGCAAACTTCTAGGCAATTTACTGGCAAAGATGGTAATCCATTAATGAACGGTTTTAACCAGAAGTGAAAAGACGGATGCCGCACTGGAACCAACCACCACAGTCCTTGCAGTTTTTAATCGGGACATGAAACTCGGTTATCGTCATTGCATTGCTGTGATCTCTCAGGTGATAGCTCAAGTTTAGATCGCTCGGTGCACTTGTGAATGTAAGAACATATCGTCATACGATACGGAGGCAAAGCCATGTATTTCCCAATAAGATTTGATATCGATCGAGCAATTGAACTTGGTGAGCTCGTAGAGCAGGCATACACTCAATTTGAGGCATCTTATACGGGAAAGCCCTGGAAGCTGCCGACCGACTATACCCTAATAAAGGAACTGAGCTATCTTAGGCCAATTGGAAAAATCACTATCATGGTAAGCAGCTATTTAGCTATGGAATTGCGCGGTCTTCCTCGAGCAAGCAAGCAAAATGTAAAGCATGTACCTATGGGGTTTATAGTGCAACGAAAAGAGTGTATCTATCTCATATTCCGTGGGACCATATCTGACCAAGAGTGGTTTCATAATCTCAAGATAAGTCTAGCACCTTACTTGCTCCCAGATTTTGGAAAAGTTCACGATGGTTTCCTCAAGACTTATAACCTATTCCGTACGGTGATAAAGGAAAATTTGGATGGTATGGACTCCAAGACCAAACTTTTTATTGCAGGACACAGTCTGGGCGGAGCCTTGGCAACTATTGCGTTGCCAGATATTGGAGTCGGACGGAAAGAAAGACGATCGCGCTGTATACGTACGGGTCGCCTCGGGTTGGTGACAATGCGTTTATGACGTCTTTCAATCGCAGATATGCTGAAAAATCTTTTCGAATCATAAATACATCAGACATGGTTGGATTAATTCCTCCGCCTGCGCCGCTTGCAGGAGGGGTTGGTGGATACTTCTCCCATGTGGACACCCCGATTGATTTTACTATCCAAGATAACGATCCTGTGAAGAACCATGACATGAAAACCTATCTATCAGCACTAAAGGACTCGAAAGCGAAGATGCGAATTCTCAAGAACCTGAAATTCTGATGAGCCCAAAATGGCATGCGCTGACTTGTAAGGATGATCCAGTAAGTGTAATTCAAATCTTGAAGTCACCGGTAAGGTTGTTTGCTCGGATGGCTCCTCTTAAATTATGTCAATGCCCAAATCAAAATGGCCCAAAACATTCTTGCTACCTGACTGCTAAGCCGATATGTGGAAGGATAATCAGCGATAGGATACTCTCTTTCCGCTATGACCGAAACTGAAGTCGTACAGATATTGCGCAAGCATATGGAAGGACTTTTTCCTATGACCTGCACCCGATGCAAACACAGTTTTGCTACTCTGCGGGAGTTTATGCTGATTACACATCGTCTTGAGCCGGTCATGTCGTATGATGCGGAAATGGGCAATTGGAGTCCCCCACACCCATTCGGAACCATAGCAATGGCAAACTGTCCATGTGGCACCACACTGTTGGTCAGTACAAGGGGTCTGTCGCTTTCCAAGCAATGGCAATTCTTGGAATGGGTCAAGATTGAAATGGAACGACGGCGCTTGAGTCAAGCAGAGTTGCTGGGATATCTACGTGACGAGATTCGTAAGCAAGTTTTGGCCGAGCCGGGTCAATGAGACATTTGAAAATAGGATTAATACGAAATGGTCTGGCCTAACAAGTCGCCGAAATCAACCGCTGTCCTCACATAAAGTAAACAACATGGACCACGGTTTGGACAGTGGTACATTGAAAGTTGTCAATATCGCAGCTTGGCTGCCATGCGTCAGGCGTTCTTTTTCTGCGGACATATCTGAAATAGATTTTCTTGAACAAAACCGATGACCTATCTAGAATCATATAGAGCTTTACAGACACATTACGATTCCCACTCCATTAAATTCCAATTGGCTGAATCCGATATTGAAATTCACCGTTGCGTTTTCAGTTCCGAAAACTGGGCAATGCTTCCTGGCGCGCAGAAGTACCGATGTGCGGAACATGGCTTGGTTTTCCAAGAAAATCTCCAATCCCGCATTCAAGACAAGATGCAGCCGTTCCCGGAAACTCTAAAGCATGCCGATATCGATATTCGTGAGAATAAAGAATTTACCTATTCGCTTTCCAAAAAGGCAGGAACTTCTCCTTCTGGCGAAGTCATCTTTATTTGAGAAGTAAATTACAGATCTCTTTGATTTGCAAAACTACATTCTGGACGACGGCTTCTTTCTCAACTCCCAAGGGAAGAAACAACGGGACCCAGGTCCTTTCGTCGATCTGTAGCAGTCGCGGTGGAACCTTTTCTCGGAGAATTGAAAGTCGTTCGAGCACGACAGGAGAATTAAGCCACTTTGTTCCCTCGACACTCTTCACACGTAACCACAGCGGTGTTTCTCCCAATTTTGACCAATTATTATAGTTCAATTGAATGGCAAGCCCGAAATTGCCGGCTGTCATTGATCGAGAGTAGTACCTGTCAGTACCAGGCGCTCTTGAGTTGCTTACATCTATAACTGATTCGTTGGCCAGTTTCTCGGTGACTTCATTAATAATTTGTATAAACTGAATGATTCGTTTTCCAATCTCGGGCGCCAATTCCTCCGAACGCAACGGCTGAAATGTTTCGGAGTCCATCAACTCAGACAAGCCTAGAAGTTGTCTGAGATCTGCTGATACCTGAAGATCGTTTCTTTCCTCTGTCGATTGCAGCATGGCATTTATGATGGATGTCCACGTGACGAGTACCAGGAAGTGCAATCCCCCAAGTTTCGCGGCACGGATTTTCGGATGTAGTCCATTAACCTGTTCGACACAATAGTCACCTTCGCATCGCCGAATAAGTTCGTTCCACAGAGGTTCGAGCCGATCATTTGGAGAAATGAAAAGCAGTGTTGCCCTAGAACCAGCAGGAAGCTTTTTGATGTGGTTTACAGGCTGATGATTTGGGAGCCCCGCCCAGAACTTGCTTTCAATTATTAGGACCGATTTGTTGTTCTCGTTGATTCCAACTATGTTCGGCACCGCTTGATCTTCCCATTGAACTTGAGAACCAAAATGAAAACTTTCGTCGAAAGGAACAGTTGCTCCTTCGATATATCTTAGCAATGAGTTCTTTGCAGTCAGCGAAGTTGAAAGAACATGATGCAGGACTTCGGTTGCAAGGTTTTCAGGATGTGCTGCGAGCCGGCGGGAGAGATCTCCAAATGAAGTAATGGCCATACGCTTCTCCTTTTGACGACGGAAGATTTACTCTTTTGAGTATAATAGCTGGCATCTTAATTAACAATAAGTTACCCGTGACACCGGGTTCGCTGGACTGATCATAGATCCTGACGTGCTCCTCCTCTACACGGCGGCAGTGAGAAGCAAGAGTGCTTTTGCCACGGTAGAGACTCACCCGTAATCGTGCGAATCAGGCATCAAGGTTCGTGAAGATGGTTGTTTCTTCGAGAGCCCCTATTTATATTCCGTTGGAACGCGAGACAAGCTTCCATACAATATTTTTAGTGCCGGTGTGCGCGCCGCCTAAATCGGCGGCATATTATCGGGATGCGCAGCAGGATAATTGTAGTCAGTTGACCATGAACTATTAATCAAGAGGAAAGGAACAAACATGAACTCCTTCGAAAAGAAATTTTCTAACATTTTCCTTCGCAGGTGGTGGATACTGCTATTACGTGGCCTCGTCGCCATCGCGTTCGGCGCCCTGATCTGGGTCCAGCCCGGGATTTCTCTCCTTGCACTTGTGTTGCTCTTCGGCGCTTACGCAATGGTGGACGGCATCCTTGCTGTCTGGACCGCCATCGCGGGACGCAAGGGACATGAACATTGGGTAGTGCTGCTTATCGGCGGGCTGCTCGGTGTGGGTATCGGGGTGATGACTTTCGTCATCCCCGGCCTGACTGCACTCGCACTCCTGTTCTACATCGCGATCTGGGCAGTCGCCACAGGTGTTCTCGAGATCGTGGCCGCGATCTACCTGCGGAAGGAGATCAAGAGTGAATGGTGGCTCATCCTGGCCGGTTTTGCCTCGGTCGTTTTCGGCGTTCTCCTCATGGCTCGGCCGGCAGCGGGTGCCCTCGCTGTGCTTTGGCTGATCGGCACCTACGCCATTATCTTTGGCGTTCTCTTTGTGATCCTATCGTTCAAGGCACGTAGTTTCGGCGGGCAAATCGCGAGCTCGTAAAACTGATTCGACGATGCGCCACGTGTGCACATCGCCAGCAGGATCCTGTTCGCCGGGAAGTCCTCCGTGAAGATGGACTTCTCGTACAATGGAGGGACGGAGGCAGTGAACAACCGGTTGTAGCGGACCTATGTCCGGAGAAGCGGAGGAAAATAGCATGGCAGGTATGATTCCATTATCGGACGAATCTCGGAAGCCCAGGAGTTTCTCCGTCGTCACCGCGACAATTATCGCCGTGAACGCAGTTGTGTTCATTATGGAACTGGTAGGCGGTGACGCATTTGTAATGCAGTGGTCGGAGATACCCGCCACTATTGTCGCAGGCCACCACTGGATCACTATCCTGACGGCGATGTTCATGCACGCCGGTTGGATGCACATTATAGGCAACATGGTATTCTTCTGGGCATTTGGCCCGGAAATCGAAGACGCGATGGGGCCGTTTAAGTATCTGGCGTTTTACCTGCTCAGCGGTCTGGCGGCTTCGCTGGCGCAGATCGCACTGGCGCCCAGTTCCACTGTCCCCAACTTGGGCGCCAGTGGGGCGATTGCCGGTGTGATGGGTGCCTTTCTGGTCACCTACCCTCGCGATCGAATACGAACGCTCCTCTTTTTTGGCTGGTTCTTCCGCACCGCTTTTATTCCCTCGGCGCTCCTGATCGGACTTTGGTTTCTGATTCAACTCTTCAGCCAGGTCGGCGCCGTGGCCGATGTAAACTCGGGTGGCGGTGTCGCTTATATGGCTCACATAGGCGGCTTCATCTTTGGTGCGATTACTGCACGAATCTTTGAGGGCTTTCGGCGCATCGACGAATAGAATAATTAGTCATGTTACTGACAGTAATCAAACCTGGCGCACCTCAATATCGACAAGTCGGTTCTACATAAGGTCTCGGCGAAGATGATGCTTCTGTCAACAGTTGCGAGTTCGGCCTCAGCCGAACCGGTTTCACACCCGACCATGTTCTGCGGTAGACGGTGGGCCGCTGATCCTGGAAATCTAACCAGAGCGAAAGCATAGTGGAGGACAAGGACAAATGATAAGTATTAGAAAGATCGACATCATGGGCCGCACCTATCGGCACGCCAAACGCTACCAAGAAATACTCCACGTTCTTATCAAATACGGCTTTGGAGATCTGGTTGATTCCCTGAACATAAAACAGCATCTCGACATTGTCGCAGAAAAAATCTCTGGAAAGCAGCAGGAGCGAATAGCGAAATTGTCCAGGCCTGAGAGAGTCAGGATGGCATTGGAAGAGCTTGGACCGACCTTTGTCAAGCTGGGCCAGATACTTTCCACTCGCGCGGACCTCATTCATTTCGAATATGTTGAAGAATTTTCAAAGCTGCAGGATACTGTGCCATCTTTCCCTTATGACGAAGTAAGAAAAATCATAATATCGGAAACTGGCAGGTTCCCTGAGGCTATTTTCTCCTCCTTCGACAAAAAACCTACCGCGGCCGCCTCTTTAGGGCAAGTCCATCGGGCGATCTTGAAGGGCACTAAACAGGGTGTGGCAATAAAGATTCAACGTCCGAACATTGAGCAGACCATAGAGGTTGACCTGGAGATCATGCTTCATCTGGCATCCTTCATGGAGAAGCACGTGCCAGAACTCGAACTCTTCCACCCGACGAAGATCGTCAACGAATTCGCCAGAAGCATAGAAGACGAGCTGGACTACATGGTGGAGGCCTCGCATATCGAGCGCTTCGCTCACCAGTTCCTTGAAGACGAGACGATCTACGTCCCCAAAGTCTATCGCGATTTAACGACCAAGCGCATGCTTGTCATGGAGTTCATCGACGGTATAAAAGCCTCAGACCTCGTTCGTCTTAAAAAGGGCCGACACGACCTCAAAGAGTTAGCGAGCCGTGGTGCCGACTCGACTCTGAAACAGATTTGCGTCTGCGGTTTCTACCATGCGGACCCCCATCCGGGAAACATCTTCATTCTCCCGAATAACGTCATCTGTTTTATCGACTTCGGCATGATGGGACGGGTCAGCCAGCAGGAGCGCGAAGACGTTACAGATTTCGTGGAGTTGTTGATTCACAAAGACGAAGACAAGATGGTGGACGCATTGTTAAAGCTCGTCAATTCCACTGTGGATCCAAATAGAAGTGAGCTGCAAAGAGACCTGATGGAATTCGTTGACCGGTATGCATATCTTCCTCTGAAGGAACTGGAAATCGGGAAAATGCTTCAGAGTATTGTGGAGATTCTCACAAAACAGGGCATGAGTTTGAAGCCGGATCTCTTTCTAATGGTGAAGGCGCTAAGCATTGCGGAAGGACTCGGCAGGTCCCTGGATCCGGAGTTTGAGATGGTGAACCATGTCGAACCTTTCATCCGAAAAATCAAACTTACCCGTTACACCCCTCAAAGAGTTGCCCGCGACTTTGTGGATTCAGGAACAGACCTGCTTCGGCTTTTCAAAGAGATTCCTGGGGAGTTGCGTGAAGTTCTTAAGAAGACCGTGGAAGGGAAACTGAAAATAGGAATTGAGTACCATGGTTTAGACCGCGCTCTGTACAGACTGGATCTCATCAGCGGCCGCATCGCCTCTGCGATCGTGCTGGCTTCTTTGATCGTTGGTTCATCCATTATTGTCCTCTCAAAAACTCCTCCGAAGTGGCAAGAGATGCCGCTCATCGGTCTTGCTGGTTTTCTTGTTGCGGCCGTTTTGGGGGCTCTGGCTTCTGACATCTATTCTCAGAAGCGGAAGAGACACAAAAAATGAATAGCTATCGAAACCATGATTCGCTGTTGGAAGCACTGAAGGTTCGGGATCCGTTGCTCGATATGGAGTCTCGGGCCAGGTGAATTCTGACTGACTGCAGATATGTTTGAAATTATATGACAACAGTACGAAAGAAATATAGGAAATATAGAATGACAAGAAATATTCGCGGCGGCAAAAATGTTTTAGCTGAAATCAAAGAGATCGGATCGCATCAGAACCTACTTAAACCAGTTCATCTCAAAAATGATATCGATAGATAGGAGGAACAAATGGCAACCACAGATGACAATAAAGAAGTCTTGCAGGTCAGTAACGGGAAGGGAAAAGAAGAACCGGGTCTCAAGAAGCACGAGCCCCTGATTAAACCTCTAAATCGCAAGCAGTTCCATTTTTCAATATGGTACTTCCTGATCACGCTAGTCACGCTCTACCTCTTCAATTCCATTTTCATGAGCCCCAAAGTCGAATCCATCGATTACAGTGCTTTCAAAGCGAAGATCGACTCCGGCGCGATCCATCGGGTCGAGATAGGCGAAAAGTACCTGACCGGTTTCACTTTGACGAAGGCCCAGATGGCAAAATACGACAGTACACGGATGAATGGAGGCAAGCCGGCGGAAGTTCCGAAGAGCTATCAAACCGTTCGGATCGTCGATCCCGACCTCGTCAAGTTGATGGACGAAAAGAGCATTGAATATTATGGTGTTGTCTCGGAGGACAATTCTTGGCTGACTACACTACTGTCATGGGTGGTCCCAATCATCCTGATGGTGGTGGTCTGGAATTACTTAAGCAAACAAATCGGCAAGACTGGCCAGGGAGTTATGTCTTTCGGGACGAACAAGGCAAAGCTGGTTGCGGAAGGGGACACAGGCGTGACATTCAATGATGTTGCAGGCGTCGATGAGGCCAAGGCTGAGCTGGTGGAGGTCGTGGATTTCCTCAAGCAGTCTCAGAAATACGAAGCCGTCGGTGGAAAGATTCCCAAGGGCGTTCTCCTTGTCGGCCCACCCGGAACGGGAAAGACCCTTCTCGCTAAGGCGGTCGCTGGCGAGGCCAAGGTTCCCTTTTTCAAAATCAGCGGAGCCGAATTCGTAGAGATGTTTGTCGGCGTCGGCGCCGCCCGTGTCCGCGACATGTTCAAGCAGGCCCGAGAAGGCACCATGTATCATCTTCATTGACGAACTCGATGCCATCGGCAAAAGCCGCGGCTATGCACTCGGCGGGAACGATGAGCGCGAGCAAACGCTTAACCAGCTTCTCGTTGAGATGGATGGCTTCGATTCGAGTACTGGCGTCATAGTCCTTGCAGCGACGAACAGACCTGAGGTCCTCGATCCCGCACTCCTACGGCCCGGTCGCTTCGACCGACAGGTGTTGGTGGACAAACCCGACCTGAAGGGGCGGATTGATATTCTCAAAATCCACTCGAAGAAAGTAAACCTTGACAGCTCCGTCGATCTGGAAAAGGTCGCGCGTGGGACGCCAGGTTTTTCCGGGGCCGATCTGGCGAATATCGTCAATGAAGCGGCGCTACTCGCTGTCCGCCAAGGCCGTGAACGGGTTTTGCCCAAGGATTTCGAAGACGCGATCGAGCGAGTGGTTGCAGGATTGGAGAAGAAGAACCGGCTGATCAATCCGAAGGAACGCAAGACCGTTGCCTACCATGAAACAGGGCACGCCATGGTCGCCGCATACACGAAGGGAGCCGATCCGGTCCATAAGATCTCGATCATACCCCGTGGCATCGGAGCGTTGGGATATACCATTCAGCTCCCGACCGAGGACCGCTTCCTCCTGACGCAGGAGGAGCTGCTCGGTAAGATCGATGTGATGCTCGGAGGCCGCGCAAGCGAGCAACTGTTCTTCGGGGAAATTTCGACAGGCGCATCCAACGATATCGCCCGGGCCACCGACGTTGCTCGGAAGATGATCTGCGACTACGGCATGAGCGACAAGTTCGAGAACGTGGTCCTTCCCTCTCAAGGCAGCCCGACGTTCGTTCCCGGAGAAAGCGCTCCTTTACAGCGGGAATATTCCGAATCGACCCAACAGTACGTTGATGAAGAGATCACCCGGATCATCAAAAGCCGTTATGAAAAAGTAGTCAAGTTTCTAGAAGGGAAAAAAGTGACCATCGCGAAGATTGCGCAAAGGCTGTTGGAGGTCGAATCGCTCGGAGAAGAAGAATTTAAGACACTGCTCAAAGAGGATGACAGCAGCCGATGAGCGATGATATCTTTCGTTAGATTGTTGCTTCAATGGAAAAGCAAGTTATTCTTTCGACCGCGTTGGCAAGCTATTGACTCCTGGTCCGGATGAAGCAATAGCAGTAACGGAAAAGGAAGGTGTTGAATCGGGAACCATAATTGAAGGACTGCGCAGAACCTAACCTTGTGACAATGAATTGCTATCACCGGGTCGTTTGTATCAGTGGAAAATAAATTCTAGATCGGAATAGAATGAACTACAAAGACTATTACCAAGTGTTGGGCGTCGCAAAGACAGCGACGCCAGAGGAAATCAAGAGTGCATATCGAAAGCTTGCCCTCAAGTACCATCCGGACAGAACCAAGGGAGACAAAGCTGCCGAGGAGAAATTCAAGGAGGTCAACGAGGCAAATGAAGTTCTCAGCGATGCGATAAAAAGAAAAAAGTACGATCGATTCGGCGAAGATTGGAAGCATTATCAGGAAGCTGGAGCACAACCAGGTGGATTCGACTGGTCAAAATATGCAAGCTCTCAGAGTGGGAAAACACACCGGATGAGCAGCGAAGATTTCGATGCGATGTTTGGACAGGAGGGTGAAGCCGATCTCTTTGAACTCCTTTTTGGACAACAGCGCGGTCAGAGACGAGGAAGAAGGGCTTACGCAATCAAAGGAGAAGACCTTGAAGCCGAGACGACGCTCTCGCTTGAAGAAGCATATCATGGCACAACGCGACTCATCGAGATTGGCAATCAGACAATCAGGGTGACGATTCACCCAGGTGTCGAGGACCAGCACGTGCTGAAACTTCCGGGTAAGGGAGCTGCAGGGATCAATGGTGGCGCAAATGGCGACCTCTACCTCACGGTCAGGATCACACAGCGTCCTGATTTTCAACGTAAGGGAAATGATCTCTACTGTGATTTGCCGGTTGAATTATACACTGCTGTCCTCGGAGGCAAAACCAAGGTTAGAACCCTGAAGGGCACAGTCAGAGTTGCTATCTCTAAAGAGTCGCCAAACGGCAAAGTGCTTAGACTTCACGGACTCGGAATGCCGATTTATGGTAAGAAGAATGAGTTTGGTAGCCTGTATGCAAAAGTTGTGATTCAGTTGCCGGACCATCTCAGTAAGGAAGAAATTGAATTGTTTAAGAAGTTGGAGGGACTGCATAAAACACCTCACGTATTGGCACATGAATGAGATTGACGTGCTTGCCCAGAGACTCCACCATCGTATTGGGACGAAAGTGGGATCACTAACTCAGCATTCCTACATGACATGGTAGCCGGTCACTTTTCGCGTGTACCCACTATCTGCAGTCTCCTGCGTCGGCTAGTACTCTACAGGAAGAGCCTGCAATTGCTCGTAAGTGAACACTGGCCCGTCTTTACACACATAAACCGGTCCGACGTTGCAGCGCCCGCATTTCCCGATGCCGCACTTCATCCTGTTTTCCAAAGTCGTATACATTCTATCCGCATTAAATCCCAACTTCTCCAGCACAGGAAAAGTAAATTTTATCATCACCGGCGGGCCGCACACGATTGCAATCGTATTCTCAAAGGAAGGTGCCATCTGTTCCAGCACTGTCGGGACGAATCCGATCTTTCCTTTCCAATTAGGTGTTTCTCCACCAGGGTCGACAGTGGTGACCAATCGCATATCAGTCCGTTTTCCCCATTCATCCAGCTCATTTTTATAAACAAGATCCGCGACCGTACGGGCGCCGTATAACACCGTGACATCTTTAAACCAGTCACGCTGATCAAGTGCATTCCAGATCACGCACCGCATCGGAGGAAGAGCTATTCCACCTGCAATGAACAGCAGATTCTTCCCTTTCCAGTCTTCCAGGGGAAAGACATTACCGTAAGGTCCACGAAACCCTATCACGTCTCCGGCTTCCTGCATCGCGAGCGCCGAAGTGACGCGTCCTGCTTGTCGGAACGTGCATTCGATGTAGTCTTTGCGCGTGGGCGGGGAAGCGATGCAGAATGTCGATTCCCCTTCGCCGAAAACGGAGTACTCGCCAAATTGTCCGGCCTTGAACGTAAAGTACTCCCTTTCAACGTCGTTAATGAAATTCAATCGGAAGGTCTTTACTCCAGGCGCTTCGTCTGTCACTTTCTCGATCCGCATCAGGTAAGGTTTGTAAATATTATTTGGATTCACGGTTTTTCCCTGAGGTCCATTTTCATCATATGTCTTTGATTTCGGCAACAATTTTTTCCAACTGCTCCTTCATGTTCATGTCTACCGGGCAGGCCCGCGAACATCTGCCGCATCCTACGCAGCCGAGCAAATCATTCTTCTCCGGCATGTATGAGAATTTGTGCATCACTCGCTGACGCCATCGTTCACTCTGTGTCGGCCTCGGATTGTGTCCCGATGTATGTAGTGTGAAAAGCACGAATCCACATGAATCCCAGCAACGCAGACGATCGCCTCTCTTGTTGTTCCCTTCATCCTGAATATCAAAGCACGAGCATACAGGACACACGTAGGCACACGTGCCGCATCCGAGACATCGCAAAGATGCATCGCTCCACATTGGATCTTCGAAAGCCTTCGAAAGGCGCCAAGTTATCTCTTCCGATGAAAATATGTTTTCTAACTTTGCGACGTATTTTCCTTTTTCGACAGGACCGCTTTTCTCGAAGTATTCTGGCAACGCATTTACAAGACCACGACCCTTTTCGGTCAATACTTCAACGTAATAACGTGAGTCTTCCATTGGCGTCAACAGAATGTCGCTGCCGGTTGTGTCGCCGGGTGATGTTCCGACAGATGTGCAAAAGCAATTCTCATCCTTTTTTGTGCAACTTATGCTGATGATGGTTAGCGCGTCATGTCGCTGCTGCATGAAAACATCCGGGACATCACGACTGAAGAAATCGGCTAACGTCTTAAGCGCAAAGGCATCACATGGACGGGAACCGAACAAAATGCACTCATTAACCTTTCTGTTTTCGGCATGATCCATAACCTGGACTTGTCCGTCCGCATACTCGTATGAAACGAGCCTTTCAACCTTCGGAAATAGGAGCGCCTTTGGTGATTCGGTCGTCTGCACGTAGTCGAAAACGATTGATTGTACATTCTCCACGGGCAAGAAAAATGTCTTCTGTGCCTTTCGCTGGGGCGCAAACAGATCTTTTCCTGCGATTCGCAATGCATCGAGAAACTTCAGCAGATTGTCATGTGTAATGATTTTTGATTGATCGTTCATTTGATAAACGTTTCCACATCTTCGACTTTAAACGTCGACATCGCGGACGGTGCGTTGCAGCGTAGACCGGCTTTCTGTCCGAATTCCTTTTCAACAATTCTTGAAGCTTCGATAGTGATCAAGCCGATCGGAATCCCGACCGGACATGCTAATGTGCAAGAGCCGCATTCGATACATCTCCCGGCGAGGTGCATCGCGCGATTCATGTGCCACTCGAAGTTTCCCTGCAGATGCGAAGCGACACAGACCCACTGCGGCTGATTGACGTCGGTTATGCATCTTTCACAATAGCATAGCGGACAAGCGGCGCGACAAGCATAGCACTTGATGCAGCGAGACAACTCATCCTGCCAATATTTGAGCCGATCCTGAAGTGACTTTTCGGCGATCGTTCTTATTTCCTCTTTCACAGACGGCGGGAAGATTACGGGATGACTCTGCGCGTAAGTCTCGAGCGAGACATCGTCAGATAGTTCGGTCACAGAAGCATCTTCGATGGCAAGAGTAACCAGATCTCCGCTCTTCAACTGGTTCTCAGAGATCAATTGGACAATACTCATAACTGCCGCCGGCGTAGCCACCATGGCAGGCTTCCCCATTTTCTTGATCTCAGGCTTGAGAAGATAGACGGCCAGATTCTGTTTGCATCTGTTGTCCCAGACTAGTTTCTCAACTTCTGGGACATTACGAATGAAGACTGGCCTGACACGTCCGTTGCTTCCTTCACCATACCCTATAATCACCCGGACTCTCCCGGATTCCAGGAGCTCCTTCGCTTTATTATGTAACGCTTGCATGTTCATATTCTTTCAATGGCTTGATCGCAAAGCGCTAGAGGAGGACCGGATTGCTCAGGCAACGCCTTCTCCCTTCATCTCCGAGAATTCGGTCGATGGCCCGAGCGAACGGATTTCCTGCACTGTCGAGTTGACTACGTCTGCCCACTTTGCCCCTTCAGCCGCAGAAACCCATGAAAACTTCACGCGGCGCATGTCAATCCCCATGTATTCCATCAGCTGCTTGAACACAATCCACCGTCGCCGGGCGTGAAAATTTCCGGAGGTGTAATGACAATCGTTCGGATGGCAACCGGAGACAATCACCCCGTCGGCACCTTGTTCGAAAGCCTTCAAGACTAGATTGTAATCGATTCGACCCGTACATGGAAAACGGACGATTCGAACATTGGGAGCATACTTGATTCTGCTCGTCCCGGTAAGGTCCGCGCCTGCATACGTGCACCAGTTGCAAACGAAGGCGACTACTCTTGGCTCGAAGTTATCGTTCATGTCAGTTCAGTAGCTCCATCACTTCCGCGAAAATCTGCTCATGTGTGTATCCCTGTAAATCAATTGACTTCGACCTGCAAAACGCGACACACGTTCCACATCCCTGACACAATCCCGGGTTCACCTTAGCCACGGTCTTGATCAACTTGCCGTCTCGCGTCTTTATATCTTCTCGCTCTATCGCGTTGAACGGGCAAGCTGACTGGCACATGAAGCAGCCGGCACATGTGGAAAAGACCGGCGGGGCACTTCGATCCACTACCGCAATTACCGGCTCGCGTGTCAGCTCGTTCGCTCGAGAACATTCCAACCACTTTGCTTGCCGCTGCGGAAGCCTGGCCGACGCTTTCAGGAATGTCCTTCGGCGCCTGACATGCCCCGGCGAGAAAAATTCCCGCCGTATTTGTCTCAACGGGGCGTAATTTTGGATGAGCTTCGGAGAAAAAATGATGAGCATCGTAGCTGACGTGAAGCCTCTGTGCCAGTTCTTCCGCGCCCTGGTTAGAAACGCCCGCTGTCGCCAGTACGACCATGTCGGCTTCTATTTCCACTTGCTGCGCATTGAGAAGCGTATCCACTCCACGCACGATCAACTTTCCGTTTCGTTCGTAGACCCTTGCGACCCGCCCGCGTATGTATTTAACGCCATCTTCTTCGATTGCTCGCCGCACGAACTCGTCGTACCCTTTCCCTCCCGCACGAATATCCATATAGAACACGTACGCATCGCCATCATGGACCTTGTGTTTGTACAGCATAGCATGCTTTGCGGTGTACATGCAGCAAATCTTGGAGCAATATTCGATCCCTTTTGCCGGATCGCGGGAACCTGCGCATGCTATGAAAACGATTTTCCTCGGGACTGTTCCGTCCGATGGACGTTTCATTTCGCCCAGCGTCGGGCCGGAGGCCGAGAGCAAGCGCTCGAACTGCAATCCAGAGACCACGTCCTTATATCTGCCGTAACCATATTCAGGAAAGAACGATGAGTCGACGACATTGAAGCCGGTGGCGACCACGACAGAGCCAACGGGGATATCGACAAACTCATCTTTCTGATCCAGCTTGATTGCATTCGCCGGACATTTTGTGACGCAGAACTTACACTTCCCGTTCTTGAAATATGAACAATGCTGGCGGTCGATCACCGGCTTATTTGGAATCGCCTGCGGGAAGGGAATATATATCGCGCTTCTCGAACCAAGCCCGGTGTTGAACTCACTCGGAATCTTCTTGATGGGGCACGCCGTAGCACAGTCGCCGCAGCCAGTACAAGCTTTTTCATCGATGCTCTTCGCCTTCTTGCGGATCCGGGCGATGAAATTGCCGACAAATCCGTTCAGGCTCTCAACTTCTGCATAAGTGTATAGAGTTATGTTCGGATGCTGTGCCACCTCCACCATTCGAGGAGTCAGAATGCACTGCGAGCAATCGAGAGTGGGAAATGTTTCCGATAACTGAGACATGTGTCCTCCGATAGACGGCTCGCGCTCGACCAGTACCACCTTCCGTCCTGCGTTGGCGATGTCTAAGGCAGCCTGAATGCCGGCAATGCCGCCACCGATGACAAGTGCAGTTCTCGTGACGGGTACCTTGATCGGATGGAGGGGTTTGTCGCGCTTAACCTTCTCGACCGTCATCGAGACGATATCTATCGCTTTCTGAGTCGTGGCATCGCTCTTGGCGTGTACCCACGAACATTGCTCGCGCAAATTCGCCATCTCACACAAATAGGGATTCATTCCAACGTCGGCACAAGTTCTGCGAAACGTCGGCTCATGCATGCGCGGCGAACACGCAGCCACGACCACACCAGTGAGGTTCTTCTCACGAACCGAGTCGCGGATGAGGTTTTGTCCCGGGTCGGAACACATATACTTATAGTCGACACTATGTGCGACTCCCGGAATGGAAGCACATGCCTTCGCTACTCTTTCGCAGTCGACCGTCGAGCTGATATTCTCGCCGCAATGACAGACAAATACTCCGATTCGTGACATGGCTTTTAACTTTGTATTGCCGCGGCAGTGCGTACCGGCTGATTTTGTTGGATTTTACTCTTCACATCCAATGCAACTGGAACAAAATGCCGCTGTAGGCCCAATTCCTTCGGAGTCAAACCAAGAGCAAGACCGATCGCCTGGGTAATATATATGATTGGAATGGCAAATCTCTTTCGCACCGTACGCTCTATATCCTTACGTCGCATGTCCAGATTGGAATGACACATCGGGCAAGCAACAACGATGGCTTCAGCTCCTCGCGCCGTGGCGTCTTCCAGTATTTTTCCGCCCAGGTTTCCGACAATGTCGGTGCGGGCAATTGACAGGCTCGCTCCGCAGCATTCGGTCTTCATTCCCCAATCGAGCGGTTTCGCTCCGATCCGTTTCATTAGTTCATCCATTTGTAAAGGATCCTCTGACCTCTCTGCTTGAACGACACTCGGAGGACGGACAAGCAGGCAGCCGTAATAACACACTACTTTGTGGTAAAAAGAGTTTGGGATAGATTTCTGAATCTCAGGTGTCAGTGCCTGCTCAAGCACATCCAGGATATTTCGCACGGAGGTTGTGCCATCATAAGGCATGTCGATCATGCTGGAAACCATCTCCCGTTTGTTTTGGTCAGAGGCCAGCTCTTTTTTCGCGGATAAGAGTCGGTTGAAACATGCGGCGCAAGGTACAAGCACTTCATTTATATTTTGGTGTTCCGCTTCGGCAAGCACACGAGCCGGCAGCGCTAGCGAAAGATCATGATCGACAATATGCGCCGAGCTCGCTCCGCAGCAATTCCATCCTTCCACTTCCTGCAGATCCAGCCCCAACCGCGGCGCAATCGCACGCAGTGATTCCGCATACTCACGAGCCGACCCGTCGAGTGAGCAGCCTGGATACATTCCGATCTTCATCAGGTCTCCTCTCGATTTCCGCGAATGCGTGCGAAGATTCCACCAACAAGCTTGTTGCAAAATTCAGGCAAGAGCGAGAGCTTCCCTTTCCTGATCATCGAAGGCGCAAGGACAAGGTCCTGCCAGAAGTGGCGTGTTCGGAGCTTGTACTCTCCAAATACTCCGATTTCCCACATCCTGCCGAAGAGGCGAATGTTGTTTATAAATGATTTGTGAAACGCGAGTATGTCTCTCGCTCTGGGATGTACCAGCTTCTGACGCATGGATTCCGCGCGGAGTGCATCCATGATTCTCGGCAAGTCAACTTCCATCGGACAACGCGCAACGCACTCATGACACATGAGGCAGAGCCAGATTGCATAACTTCGCAACACCCGCACATCGGCAGTTTCCGTGTCGGATTGGAGCAGGCGCAGAAGGACGCTTGGAGGATCGTCCATTTCGCTCGCAGCCGGACATCCGGCCGAACACTTGCCGCACTGGTAGCATCGCTGTACTGAGACGCCAGTTGCGTTCTTCACCACGCCGGCAAGAGATGTTTTCTCAAAATCTTTGGTCGCGAATGACATTAGTCTTTCTACTGTTATCGGACTTTTCTTGTCAAGCAAAAGGGCGTGGAGTAGACACTCACACGCTCCTTATCCACCGTGTTGATGCAAAAAGTTCCTCAAACAGTAATTGCTATTATTGCCCGCTCAGGGTCAATCGGTAAAGCAAACTCACTTCAACTTTGCAGCGGCAGTCAATTGGTTTCTCTTCCAGCAAGACTTCTGTTCGCTGCCACGGTTAAAGGTAATAATCGAATGTCATCAAATTCAACGGGGCAAATCATAGCTTTGATTTGGAGTTGGAGGCGGAGGTTCAAAATCATTCCTCGGAAAAATTCCTTCCCATATCATGTGCATGGCAATTCCGTGATACACCAACTCATTTCGAGGAGTACAGGACCTGCACCATAACAGTTGACCGCAGAATTCATCATTATTGAATTTATTCTGTGTACGCATTCCAGTCCGTCACCATGAGCGCAGGCGGTTTAACGTAGAATCGAATTGCACCTAACCGATGAAAGGAATAAATTTATAACCAGGAACAAGATGAAAACATGACCCATTGCAAGCAACGTTGTCAGTTTGATATTGTCCGGTGTTATCGGACCTGCGTTCTTCTCCGAGAATGTGAGGATTATTTAAGTGCTTGGACTGTTTGTAAGCGGAGCGCTCATTATAGGATCGTTGTCAAGCTTAATCAGTGCACTTGAAGCAACAGTGTAGGCGGGATTATTCTTCACGGAGATAATCACTGCCGCCAGCCGCGAGCGCATATCCAACATAAACGCTGCGTTCGCGAATTGGTAAAGAACAAAGGAATAGAAATTCATGCGATGCGGTAGAGAAAGATGGATATAGCGTAGCGAAATGTTCTACGTCGTGATACAATGAATATCGAAACTGGAATGATAGATATTTATGCCGACTAATTTAAGAATCATCCGCCTGCGAGATTTCATAAAAGTCCGTCCAGAAGGCGACCTCGATTTTCAAAAAATGAAAGAAAGCATCCAAGAAATCGCATCGGTGCCTGGTGCATTCGTAGATCATGATGTTCTCGTTGACACGCGTGGCACAGAATCTCATTTATCAGTTTTTGATACTTGGGAAATTGCAAAGGATCTTGCCACTGCAGTGCACTCGGGCTCACCAAAAGGATTTACAGCAAAAATCGCCATTTTATGTCCGGTTGAAAGCTTCGATCATGCAAAATTTTTTGAACTTTGTGCGGAGAATCAGGGACTTAATGTTCAAGCGTTTACTTCGTTCGAAGATGTCTTTGAATGGTTAAGTGAACCATCAACCCCCAGCCGAGATAAGTCTTCATGACAGATTTACTGAGTGGTGCCGCGCCTAACATGGTACGGCATCCATGATGTTCTGTTAGGCAATAAATATAGGGCGCTCTCAACGACGCCGTCGCTGAAATATCTGGAATAGTCCCAGTGCAAACCGTGAAAATCGATGATATACAGAATTAAATTTGAAGGGGTTCAGTTGTAGGTAAGTCATGAAAACAAAAGACCCTTCTAGGGCAACGTCTTCGCAACTTGACCCCCACGAAAAGACTTTTCAACTCTTATTCTGCCATAACCATGTCCCCATGTGGGTGTATGATCTTACGACACTTACCTTTCTTGACGTTAACCTTGCAGCTATGGAAAAATATGGCTTCACACGTAACGAATTTCTGGAGATGTCAATCCAAGATATTCAACCTGCAGAGTACAATGCTCGCTTGCTCGATGGCACAGCGAAAGTGCAAACGGCGGGAGAGGATTTCAGCGAGTGCCGCCATACTCTCAAGGATGGTCGGATTATTGACGTTGCTATGATCTCCTACAAAGTGGAATACCACAAACGCGATGCCATCTTAGTGGCGGCAACGGACATCACTGAGCGTAAGCGTGCAGAACAAGCTCTTCGCGAAAGTGAACAACGTTATCGGGCACTTTTCGACTCCTCTACCGATGCAATCTGCGTATATCGCGACTGCAAAGCTATCATGGTTAACCCGGCATTGTGCCGCCTCCTTGGTGCAGAGAACCCATCTCAGTTGCTCGGAAAATCTGTCTTCGAGTTCGTGGCCACAGAGTTTCACGAAGCCGTTCGTCAGCGTACGGAGATAGTCATGGACGGCAAAACGGCGCCCCGAATGGAGGCAAGGTGGGTACGATTGGATGGTACCGAGGTGGATGTCGAGGTCACTTCTTCTACCCTTTTTCTTACCGGACGGAATGAAATTTTGGTGATTGCTCGCAATATCACCGAGCGTAAACGGGTGGAGGATGCCTTGCGTACCAGCGAAGCTAAACTCTCCAACGCTCTGAAGATCGCGCACCTCGGTCCCTGGGAGTATGATGTCGCGAGCGACAAGTTCACATTCAACGATCCCTTCTATGCTGTTTTCCGAACGACGGCTGAAGAAGTCGGCGGGTACACCATGCGGTCCGCTGTGTACGCTCAGCGTTTTCTGCGTCCTGATGATGCGCCGCTGGTTGGCGCCGAGATTCAGAAAGCCATCGAGGCAACTGATTCCCACTACAGTCGTCAATTTGAACACCGCATCGTCTATGCCGACGGCGAGATTGGCTATATCAGTGTTCGCTTTTTCATCGTCAAAGATGATCAAGGTCGGACGGTCAGGACATACGGCGTCGATCAAGATATTACCGAGCGCAAGAAGATGGAAGAGGTGCTGAAGACAACGATAGATCGACTCCACTCGCTCGCGCGACAAAAAGAGATTATTCAAGAGGAAGAAAGAAGGAAAATCTCTCTTGAAGTGCACGACGAACTGGGTACCGGACTAAGTGCAATCAGATTTAATCTCTTCGCTCTTCGGGATTCTTATTCAAAAGGAGATCCCGAGTTCAAAAGGAAAACTGAATCGATAATTGAATTGATAGATGGACTTATTGTCACGGTGCAGGATATATCGGCGAACCTGCGACCAGGAGTATTGGATCATTTGGGAATAATCGCGGCGATAGAATGGCAAACGGAGAGGTTTGAGGCACATACTAAAATCGAGTGTGCGTTACAACTGCCAGAGTCTGAGCCGGAAATTGATAGTGATTGTTCAATAACTTTGTTTCGGATTCTACAGGAGCTGCTTACCAACGTGGCGCGCCATGCCGGAGCGAAGCGTGTCGAAGTGAATTTCATGGAGTCTCCAGATGGATTCAGCATGACCGTTGCTGATGATGGAGTTGGAATACCGGAAGATAAATTGAACGACCCCAATTCTCTGGGGATTCTCGGCATTCGTGAGAGATTATATCCTTTCGGCGGCAGTTGCAACATTATGCGCCTATCAAGGGGTGGTACAGAAGCAAAGGTTCACATTCCGAAGAAGCAAATTGGTTGAGGTGCTTTGTGGTAAGAGTTCTTATTGTAGATGACCACCCTCTTTTCAGGGAAGGCTTGGCTACTGAATTGTCTAAGATGCCGGAACGTCACGATAATCGCTGAGGCATCAGACGGCAATGGAGCAATCACGAAGGCACGGGAGTGCCACCCTGATTTGGTGCTCCTGGATATTGCACTGCCTGGAAAAGATGGCATGGAAGTTTTGAAGGTGCTCAACAGCGAGATGCCCCAGGTTAGAGTGCTTGTACTAAGCGCGTACCCTGATAGGCAATACGCAGTCAGGTGCCTGAAGAGTGGAGCTAAAGGTTATGTAACAAAGAGCACCGCCCCGGAAGAAATAAAGATGGCAATAAGAAAGGTAATGGGCGGCAGAAATTATATCAGCGCCTCACTATCCGATCTATTGACTTCGCAAATCGGGACAAATATCTCACAAGCGCCCCACGAAAGACTTTCAGAGCGTGAATTTCAAATCCTTTGTTTGCTGGGGCAAGGGAAAACGGTCTCCCAAA
The DNA here is from genome assembly GCA_963703215.1 of uncultured Bacteroidota bacterium. Taxonomy (GTDB): domain Bacteria; phylum Bacteroidota; class Ignavibacteria; order Kryptoniales; family JAKASW01; genus JAKASW01. Next base: position 1,527,504 of record OY969800.1, read on the forward strand.
TTGCTGAAACTCTTTCCTTAAGCCTTTCAACCGTCAGCACCCATCGGGCTCATATCCTTGAAAAGATGAACATGCGGACCACGGCCCAACTGGTAAGATATGTTCTCGACAATAACTTAGTTAACATTGAAGAGTAACTCTCTTTCGCCCACCCATTCCTTTTCTCTCACTATTCCAATCACATAATCACCGTCGACCCTCTTATCATCCATCGTATTTTATTTGATAGGAGAATCAGGTTCCTTGCGATGTTTGTAATTGGGCAGAGTGCCGATATTAGATGTTGAGCGATGATTGAATACTATGGCATCACTTGTCGCCTGTGGCCCAGGGTAGATTTGACAATCATTCTTGAACACCTGTCCCAAACAAAGACACAATTTGTGCATTTGTTGATCGATGCCATGTAACGCGTTAAGCCCAGTAACCTGTCGACATGCGGTCACGATTTCGTGAGAAAGGAAGCGACTTTAACCTGAACCACTTGCAATCATCTTATCATTGGCTCGTAGTCAAGATGCCAAATAGAATGTCTGACTAATGAAGCGGAAAATTGCTTCTGACCGACTGCAAGATTTGGAGATTTGGTGGAGACTATTTTTGAATCAGCAAAATACAAATGTTGCCGAGTAAGTTCAAAATTCGTGCTTCGAATCCTTCGATAGCCTCCATCATTGATAGCCGAGACGACTCTATATGAAACAGATTCATAATCTTATTAAGAGTCCAGACTTTCACAATGAGGAACAGAGCAGGACCGCAGCTATTCTGTACTTCTTCATTTTTGCGATCCTCACCCGACTATTAATTCTCCTTGGGCTTCGATTAGCTTTCGGCGAACTCAGTTCAGCACTTCCAATCCTATTGACTTGCTGTCTTGTCACTGTGTCAATTGTTGTACTCCGTCATGGATGTTTGAACTTATCAGGCAATATTCTGCTATGGAGTTTGCTTGCCTTTCATGATTATTTACTCTGGAAAAGTGGTGCTACCCATGACAATGCCCTTCTTGCTATTCCGGGAGTTCTTGCTATTGGAAGCCTCATTTTAAAGAAGAGACATTTTGTCGTATTCACGCTCACATCCATAATTTCTATTGGTCTAATTGGATACTTGAAGATCCGCGGAGTTGTCCTGAAGACTGTTCCCATTGAGGCGGATTACGTTGACCTGGTTGATCTTGTAATCATTCTCGCCATCACTGCAATCACAGTCCGTTTGCTTTCCGAGAACCTTGTCAAGAGTCTAGTCAGAGCTTTAAACGATGAAAAAGAGATTAAGATTCAGGCTGACCATCTTAGAGAATCCAAAGAACGATACCAATCTCTTTTCGAAGGAGCGAGTCAGGCAATCATTATCATGAACGAAGGCAAAATCATTGATTGTAACGAAGTCACACCAAAGATGTTCGACCATGAAGGAAAGGAATCTATTGTGGGCCATTATCCATGGGATTTTGGTCCAAAAGAACAGCCTGATGGGACGTGGTCCAAAGAAAAGGCACATTTGCTGATCCACGCCGCGTTGGAAGGCAAGCCGCAGCGTTTTTGTTGGAAACAAGCTAAGAGGGATGGTTCCCTCCTCGATGTTGAAGTCTCCCTAAGCCGTGTGGATTTGAGAGACAAAGCGGTAGTCCAAGCCTTCATCAGAGATGTCTCGGATATTAAGCGGGCAGAAGTTCTTCAGAAAGTTGTTTATAAGATTTCCCAAGCTGCCGATCAGTCAAAAAGCTTAGATGACCTCTATCTGGAAGTTCACAAACTTATCCGTACTGTCATCCCGGCGAATAACTTCTACATTGCCCTCTATGACATCAAAGCAGACATAGTCAGCTTCTCCTACTTCGTTGATGAAATTGATCCTCCGTTCCCTTCGCATAGGGATCATCGGGGCCTGACAGAGTATGTAATCAGGACCGGTGAGTCTCTAATGTGCGATGAATTTACCCGTAGAGAGTTGAGCAACCTAGGAGAAATCGAATTAATGGACCATCCATCTGCCATCTGGCTTGGTGTACCATTAAAGGTCGAGAACAAGACGATAGGCGTAATGGTCGTTCAGCACTATACAGACCCGAATGCTTATGGCGAACGTGAGTTGCAAATGCTTGAATATGTGTCTGAACAGGTTGCTAAAGCAATTGATCGAAAGCGCACTGAAGAAGCATTGCGTGAAAGTCAGGATAGGCTGATAAAGGCACAGGCAATGGCCCATGTGGGGAATTGGGAGCTTGACTTGAAGACCCGGCAATTTTGGGGCTCCGAGGAAGCGCTCAGAATTTGTGGTATCGAGCTCTCGTCTCCGTTTTTGCAGTATGAAATTGTAGATCAAATCTTCGTGCCGGAATATAGAACGTCGCATGAAGAAGCCATGCGTCTCACACACTCAGAGGATAGAACATTTGATTATGAATTTAAAATCAAACGAGTGAATGACGGCGAAACTCGCTTTATCCGCACAGTGGCTGAACGTGTAACAGACGAGCTGGGAAAGCCCTTGAAAGTAGTCGGCGTAGTTCAGGATATCACGGAGAACAAGAGACTTCAGATGCAATTCATGCAAGCCCAAAAAATGGAAAGCATCGGAATACTGGCGAGCGGAATTGCCCATGACTTCAATAACATCCTTGGTATCATTTTAGGATACTCAGCATTGATAGCAAAGTCTCGCAATTTGGATGATAAGATACTAAAAAATACAAGAGCAATAATAAAAACCGGGCAGCGAGCCACATCATTGATCCAACAGATGCTCACCTTTGCTCGCAAAAGCGATATATCGTTCGCCTCTGTTTCAGTGAACGATTGCGTGCTGGAAATAAGAAAACTCATCGAAGAGACGTTTCCAAAGACAATTACCGTTGTTAGCGCATTAGATAACAACCTTCCACTAATCACAGCTGACCCCACACAAATACATCAAGTCCTGCTTAACCTCTGCGTGAATGCTCGCGATGCAATGAACGGGAACGGGGTTTTGACGATTTCGACAGGGTTGGAAGCCGGAAAGACGTTACGCAAACGATTTCAGAAGGCAGTTTCTCCCGAATATGCAGTAGTGGAGGTAAGCGATACGGGGAGGGGAATTGACGAAAGCACACTGCAGCATATATTCGAGCCGTTCTTCACAACCAAGGAGCCAGGAAAGGGTACTGGCATGGGCTTGGCCGTCGTGTTCGGTATCATGGAGAGCCATGGTGGCTTCATTGATGTCAAAAGCGAATTAGAAAAAGGAGCGAGATTCTCACTCTATTTCCCGATCAAACTCTCTCCGATTGAAAACCTTGAACCCCAGTGGACACCAGTCGAAGATGTTCCTGGCGGCAAGGAAACCATACTGGTGGTGGAGGATGAAGCCCTGCTCAAGGAATTGGCAATAACGATCCTCTCGTCAAATGGCTACCGTGTCCTTGCAGCTAACGATGGCAACGAAGCCGTTGAAGTATATAAGCTCCATCATCGGGAAATCGCGCTCGTGCTTTCAGACTTCGGGTTGCCTAAACACACGGGTGATGAGGTCTTGAAGTCTATTAAGCAGATTAACCCTGAAGTGAAGTTTATTCTTTCAACTGGATACATTGATTCGAAAGAGAGATCGGAAGTAATGGAGAGCGGTGCAAAGGACATTATCACCAAACCTTACACTCCAGACGATCTATTGGCTAAAGTAAGAGAAGTATTGGATATTTGATAAACCTTATCAATATCAAATCATTGACCCGCTGTTAAGAATGATTTTGGTGGTGTCGCAGAATTCGCATTCCAAATTCACACAGTATACTCCCTTAAGTTTTCGCAAATCGCATTTCAGATAGTATCTGATGTTCTCCTCCAATCGCTTGATTATACACCATCGTATTTTGTTCGATGAAAAAATCATATTCCCAACGATGTCATCGACTGATCAGTTTGCCGATGCAGATAGTATGAGGCTCATAAAAGACAAAGTCGAAAAGAGACAGCAAACGCGACGAGAATAAGACATAGAAACTTTCTATTATTACCATGGATGGCTACTTAGGAATAACATATTTCACGTTGAACAAAACACATGAGTTGTCGGAGAAGAACAGATGATCGATCGACAACTCAATGGTGCTGAGCATCGTGACTTTCCGCCTGCGGAAAGACCCCAATCCTCAGATTCCAGCGGCAATACCGATTTTAATGAGGTAGAACTATCGACCATATGGAATCGCGAAATCGCCGATCATATAAGACAGCTTCGGGCTGTGATGCAAACGAGCGAGGACGGTTTTCTTTCTATCGGTTCGAAGCTGCGGGAAATTCATTTGAGCGCTCGAAATGTTTCACAAAAATTGGCGGCGCTGGTAAACATTTATTCGGCGGACAGCAACGCAAATTCACTAAGTGCATTACGGGTTATGTCTGATCGCTCCACGAAGCAGCTGGATTCGTTCAATGATTTTTCCATGCGGGCCGTAGCGGATTTGCAAAACCTTGAATCCCCTCTTGCTTCATTGCCGGAGTCGCTGCATGAGTTCGACCGGCTAGTGTCGCGCCTGAGGAAGATGGGGATTACCGCGCGCATCGAAGCGGCGCGTATTGGTGACGAAGGGCTGGATTTTATCCGTCTGACAGAAACGGTGTCGGTGTTGGGCGAAAAAATCTCTGCGAAGGCAAGAGAAGTGCGCACCTATATCAAAGGAGCCAGTGAAGTCATCGCACTCAACAAAGGAAAGATGGAACAGGTAATCGGAAAACACAAGAACATCACTAAGCTTGTCACCAATGATATGAAATCGAATTTGCGGGTGTTGGATGAAAAACATGAGTTGTATCAAAAAATTACCTCGGGGATTTCAGATAAGTCCGAAGATGCTCTTCGCAACGTTCATGTCGTGGTGCAATCGGTTCAATATCACGACATCACGCGCCAACAGGTCGATCATATTATTGAAGCGCTTCAAAGCATTCAACAGCAGAACTCCGTCTTTGAAGCGGTGCCAATCTGCCAAATTCAAGTCGCACAACTTAGACGGGTCGGCGCAGAATTCGGAGACGCAGTTCTGTCGATTGTTACCGCTCTCGGCCAACTCTCTAACGCTGTTACGACAATGCTTTCCGAATCAGAGCAGATGACCAATTTTACGAAAGATTCCGGAACCACTTTCTTCGAGTATGTGGAACGAGGGGTTGAGACAGTCAGCGCTACGATGATGAAGGACTGGTATGCTGTCCAGGAGCTCATCTCCTCGCTGGAGCAAATCAGCGAAAACATCCGGAAGATGAAGTCCTTTATGGATGAAATGGCGAACGTTGGTTCGGAGATTGAGTTACTGGCGCTCAATTCTCGAGTCAAAGCAGCAAGAGCAGGGAGCAATGGTGCAGCATTGGGCGTCATTGCGGAATCCATCCAGCATCTCTCACTCGTTGCGCTGGAACAAGTCGATGGAGTGGTCAAGCAAATGTCGCATATGGTGATGGTCTCCTGCGATCTGACGAACAATCACACGATCGAAATTGTAACGCATCGAGCGGAAATTGAAACGAAGAACATTATTGAAAAGCTTAGAGATGCTATACAGGTCTTCCATTCGGATAACGCAATGACCATTAGAATATTCCTTGAAACAGAGAGCGTCTGTAAGGCAATAGCCGGGGAACTGAAGTTACTATCCAAGGAAATCGGCAGGCACAGAGAGATAGCTCTGTCGCTGATCAAAACAGGTGATATGCTGGAACAACTTGCTGTGCAAACCAGGGCATCCGTTCCGGATTCTGCCCGGGCAACCATCGACGAACGATTGAAAGAAATGCGCAAGCGCTACACGATGGAAATCGAACGCGAGACTCACAATGCAGTCTTGAGTGGAAACCAGTCTCAAACAGGGCCGTCGTCGGGTGACGCTGGCAGTATAGAATTATTCTAATGGAGCGGGTCTATTATGATACTTATAATTCCGGAGGATGAACAGTGGCAAGAGTAATCATGACAGTGGATGATTCCACGACTGTTCGACAAATGGTATCCTTTACCTTATCCGATGCGGGATATCAAATTGTCGAGGCCTGCGACGGCAAGGATGCCCTCTCAAAATTGGGCGACTCAGCAACCATCGATATGCTCATAACCGATTTGAATATGCCTAATCTCGATGGAATCGAACTCATCAAGAACGTCCGCACCCAGCCGCGCCATAAATTCGTACCCATTCTGATGTTGACCACGGAATCCCAGGAAACAAAGAAACAGCAGGGGAAAGCCGCGGGAGCATCAGGCTGGATCGTCAAACCATTCGGTGCTACCCAACTTGTCGACGTAGTAAGGAAACTGCTCAAATGATGGACCGTAATCAACAAACATTCGCCGAAGAAACCAAAGAACTCCTCACGGATCTTGAAGAAGCTCTCCTGGCTATTGAGCACGATCCGCAGAATATGGAGCTGGTCGGACGAATCTTCCGGGCTATGCATACTATCAAAGGATCGAGCGCAATGGTAGGTTATGACGCCATCGCTTCCTTTACACATGAGATTGAAACAGCATTTGATCTCGTCCGCGAAGGTGTCGTAAAAGTTTCGCCAGAGTTAATCACACTGACGTTGGAAAGCAGAGACCATATTGCGGGCCTCGTCAATCTCGTTGCCGATGGCGGAACGGCAGATGAAGCATTCATTTCAAAAGGAACCACGATTCTCCAACGGTTACAAACCTTGGTACCCAAGGTCTCCGAGCCAGGCATCTCTTCGAAGATCCCAGCGGAAATTATGCCTGAAGTAAGCACGGGCGATCAGAAACCGATCTTGTACAGAATCCATTTTAAACCGCCGGAGAATATTTTCCTCCGCGGTATGGATCCTCTAAATCTTATTGAAGAATTGGCGACGATGGGCGAGATGGAACAAATTGATCACATTGATAATGTTCCTGCAAATGAAGGACAAGGGGGAGATCTGTGTCACTCAATCTATGATATTTTACTTTCAACCACAAAACCGTTTGAAGAAATCAGGGATGTCTTCATTTTTGTCGAAGAAGACAGCGAGCTCCGGATAGAAAAAATACACGATGAAACCCTGCTCGGCAAAGAAAAATGGCAGTCATTGCTCGAAGCCCTACGTGCATCCATAGATACGCCGGCATCGTCATTGCGGGCACTTATCGACGAAACACGGATCCATCAAGAGCGAGTGAAAGGCGATGCGGCGGCAAGTCCGGCGGTCAGCCATCATCCAGATCAAAAAGCAATTCAAAGCATCAAGGTTCCATCTGAGCGTCTCGATAAGTTAGTGAATTTGGTCGGAGAGCTTGTTACGGTACAGGCACGCCTTACGCAGTCAGCCGTGAATTTATCCGATCCGGGACTTACTCAAATCGCCGAGGAAGTGGAATCGTTAGTTTCCGAACTTCGCGATAATGCAATGAGCATTAGAATGATTCCGATCGGCACCACCTTTGCGCGCTTTCAGCGGCTTGTACGCGATCTTTCTATCGAACTCGGAAAAGAAATCCAGCTCGTCACTGAAGGCGAAGACACGGAGCTGGATAAAACCGTCATCGAACGCCTCGGCGATCCACTTGTGCACATGATCCGCAATTCGATCGACCATGGCATCGAGACGCCCAATAACCGGGAAGCTGGCCGGGAAGCCACGAATGGGTACGATACGCCTTTCAGCAACGCATTCCGGGACTAATGTAAATGTCTCTATCTATGACGACGGCCGCGGATTCGATCTCGAGGCGATTCGGCTTCAAGGAGTGATGCGAGGCATGATAGAACCGGATGCTCATCCCACGGAACAGGAACTCCTCGCACTGATTTTTGCACCAGGATTCTCTACGGCTGAGAAGGTCACGAGCATCTCCGGGCGTGGAGTTGGGATGGACGTTGTCCGCAGGAGCGTGGAGGAACTTGGTGGAAGGATCGAAGTCTCGAACAGACAGGGACAAGGTTCGACGATTACGCTTAAACTCCCGCTCACGCTGGCAATCATTGAAGGCTTGTTAGTCAAGGTAGGCTCGGACCTTTTTGTCCTGCCGCTTGCATCAATCAAGGAGTGTGTAGAGTTGCCGCCGCCGGATGCGCTCCGCGGCAATGGAGGGCAACTTATCAATGTTCGCGGCGAGATTATCCCGTACGTACGGATGCGTGATTATTTCAGGATGACTGGAGATTTGCCGGCCATTGAATATGTGGTCATTTTGGAGATCGAGGGCAATCGCTGCGGATTCGCCGTCGATGCTATACTTGGGGACCAGCAAGTCGTAATTAAATCCCTCGGGAGAACTTATAAAGACGTCAAGGGAATCTCAGGGGCGACAGTTCTCGGCGATGGGACAGTTGCTCTCATTATCGACATTCCTCCAATAATCTCCGCCGCAGAACGCGAGCGTGAACAGCTTGTAAGATTGGACAAACTAACAACAAACGAAATTAAAAATAACAGCTAACAAACATTCGATTAGAAATGAAGGAGATATCGACATGAAATCGAACTCAGCGAAAAAACAAAGCGCGGACAGGAAATCGAGCTATGATCGACAATCGGTCATAGCGGAACTCTTCCGACTCAGCGATGCAATCAAGATGGGCCACCTTTCTGAGCGGGCGGACCTGAGCAAAGTCGTCGGAGAAACTCGATCATTACTCCAGGGCATAAATGACATGCTCGACGCCGTCATCAAACCGTTGAATGTAGCAGCGGAATACGTTGACCGTATCAGCAAGGGAGATATTCCTCCGAGGATCACGGACAACTATAATGGTGACTTCAATGAGATCAAGAACAATCTGAATCAGTGTATAGATGGTTTAGGTGGTCTGGTTGAAAGTAATACGGTGCTCCAACGCATGGCCGTGAACGACTACACTCGCAAGGTCGAAGGAAAATACCAGGGGGTTTTTGCGGAAGTCGGAAATGCCGTTAACAATGTGCAGGATAGGATTATGCATGTTCAGAACGCCGTCATCCGCATTTCCAATGGTGACCTCAGCGAACTTGAGCAACTTAAGAAATCAGGACAAAGATCCGAGCATGACCAGCTTACATCAGCGTTCATCCGGATGATGGAAGCAATAAACCAGATGGGAAGCGATGTCAACGTGCTTTCGAAAGCGGCCGTGGAAGGTAAATTAGCAACGCGCGCTGATGCATCGAAACATCGTGGAGACTTTTGCAAAATCGTGCAGGGCGTGGACGACACTCTTGACGCGGTGATCGGACCGTTGAATGTGGCAGCGGAATACGTTGATCGTATTGGTAAAGGAGATATTCCTGCGAAGATTACAGACAAGTACAACGGTGACTTCAACGAGATCAAGAATAATCTGAACCAGTGTATCGACGGCTTGGGTGGTCTCGTTGAAAGCAATACGGTGCTCCAGCGCATGTCATCAAACGATTACACTCGCAAAGTTGAAGGAAAGTATCAAGGGATCTTTGCAGAAGTAGGTAAAGCTATCAATGATGTGCAAACGCGCATCTTGCACATTCAGGACACGGCCAAAAACATCTCCAATGGCGATCTCAGTGATCTGGAGGAATATAAAAAGATAGGTCAGGGCACAGGCCGACGATCTGAGAATGACCAGCTTGTTCCTTCGTTCATCCGGATGATGGAAGCAATACAACAGATGGGAGCCGATGTTAACATGCTTTCGAAGGCGGCAGTGGAAGGCAAATTGGCAACACGGGCTGATGCATCAAAACATCTGGGAGGTTTCCGCAAGATCGTGCAGGGCGTGAATGATACTCTTGACGCAGTAATCGGGCCGCTGCAAGAGGTTGCAAGTGTGATGTCGAAAACGACGGAAGGCGATTTCAGCGCCCGTATCATGTCGGATTATCAGGGCGATTTTGACAAGCTCAAAAAGGACATTAATTCTGTCGGCGAGTCGCTTCAAAAAACGATAGGGGACGTCGGCACGGTGTTGTCGGAAATGGCGAACGGCGATTTGACTGCGCGCATAACCGCTGATTACAAAGGCGACTTCTCAAACATCAAAAACAGCATTAATCAGCTTGGTGAAGCGCTCGATAAGGTGATGGTCGACATCAGCGCATCAGCAGAAAATGTCGCTTCCGGAAGTCAACAGCTCACTCCACATCTGACCAAATGTCTCAGGGAGCTACAGAGCAAGCTAGCGCCGCCGAAGAAGCCTCCTCTTCCACTGAAGAGATGGTCAGCAATATCAAGCAGAATGCTGATAACGCCCACCAAACGGAAAGCATTGCCTCACGGTCTGCCCAGGATGCACGAACCGGCGGCGACGCTGTGAAACAAACGGTGGACGCGATGAAGCAAATTGCCGGCAAGATCTCCATCATAGAGGAGATCGCAAGACAAACGAACCTGTTGGCTCTCAATGCCGCTATCGAAGCCGCACGCGCCGGGGAACATGGAAAAGGATTCGCGGTCGTTGCTTCGGAAGTCCGCAAACTTGCTGAACGCAGCCAAGCGGCCGCGGGCGAGATCAATCAGCTGGCAGGCTCCAGCGTCGAGATCGCTGAGAAAGCCGGAGAAATGCTCGGGAAGCTTGTTCCTGATATTCAGAAGACAGCAGAACTTGTCCAGGAAATCTCGAGTGCCAGTGCAGAACAGAGTACTGGAGCAGCACAGATTAACAAGGCTATTCAGCAGCTCGATCAAGTGATACAGCAGAATGCATCCGCGTCGGAGCAGATGTCGGCCACGTCCGAAGAACTCGCTGCGCAGTCGGAAACAATGAAAGAGGCAATCGGATTCTTCAAGCTGAGCGCCACCGCCCACCATGCAAAGGAAGCTGTTCCCAAACATGTTCAGCCATCTAAGGTCGCACATGTCGCAAAAAAAGCAATCTTGGCAAAGAGGCCAGTGGCTGCCAAAGACCCATCTTCCGCGACGGCAGCGACACCAAATGGACATCTCATCACATTAGACGACGAGCATCCGCAGAATGGTAATGAGGATGCCGGGTTCGAGAAATACTGAGGAGAAGCAAATGGACACAACCATATCAGGAACGACGCAGTATCTGACCTTCAAATTGGAAGATGAGGTATATGCAACCGACATAGCTCAAGTACGTGAAGTGCTGGAGTACTCGAAGGTCACGAAGGTACCTCGAACCCCGGACTACATGCGTGGCGTCATCAACTTACGGGGTCGTGTAGTACCGGTCTTAGACCTGAAGCTCCGATTCGGGATGAACCGCACGGAACAAACTGTGAACACCTGCATAATCATAGTAGAAGTTAACGTCGAAGGCGACAAGATGGTCATCGGAGCCCTCGCAGACAGTGTACAGGAAGTCATCGAGATTGATCCATCGGTGATTGAGCCTGCGCCGAAGATCGGGACTAAGCTGAACACGGATTTCATCCGCGGGATGGGAAAACGTGATGAGCAGTTCGTGATCATTCTGGACATTGACAAGGTTTTCTCGAACGAAAATCTGGATGCCGTAAGGGACACGGTGACGGATCCGGAAATGGCAACCGCATAAGAGAAAGACTCTCAAGAAAGAACTGATTTCCGGCTTCTTTCGGAGAAGCCGGAAATCCTCCCGACGGAATTCAGAGCTGAAATTAATAGTCAGCGGACACTCAATTATTCAACAATGGAAGGAGACACCGGATGAAATCGACCGCATCAACAAAACATAGGTTACACAGGAGAACATTCGAAGGCAATGATGCAATCATGTCGGAAATCACGCGGCTGAGGGATGCCGCCAAAGAAGGCCGTCTTTCTGAGCGGGCAGACCTTAGCAAAGTCGATGGAGAATCGAGGACACTTCTCTGGCGCGTCAATGACATGCTTGATGCAATTGTGAAGCCGCTCAATGTTACTGAAAAGTATATTGGAGATCTCAGCAAAGGACTAATTCCGCCGATAATCACAGACGATTACAACGGCGATTTTAATAACATGAAAAATGATCTGAATGCGGTGGCCAAGATGATGATTAGCATGAGAAACATTGCGGAGATACAAATAATCAGAAACATTGCAGAGGCAACGCATCGCCCGACATTAAAAAAGCATATTCTTAATATTCGAGATAGTGTAGCAGGAACATTCAACAGAATTCTTGCTTCCATATTTGCGATACTCCTGGTAATCGGTCGTTGAGCTTAAAGAGGGAGACAAAGTGGTACGCGACATAACTGATTCGTCGGGACAAGAAGCGTATGTGGATGTCAGATCCACCCAAGTCCAAGAAGATACTGGTACCCTTTCCAGGGAAAGTCAGAAATTATCAAATCACGATTTTCTCCGATTAAGTATTTTTATCAAGGAAAAGACCGGCATTGCCTTGTCTGATGTAAAAAAGACGATGCTGCAGGCACGGCTTCAAAAAAGGTTGCGGATACTCCATTTGCACAACTTTTCCGAATATTGCAAGTATTTATTCAGTCCTGATGGTGTGGAGGAGACTGGCAACTTCATAAATGTGGTCACGACAAATAAAACAGACTTCTTCCGTGAACCGCACCATTTCGAGTATCTGGTGAACACCGCAATTCCCTTCCTCCAGCACCATGGGCTTATCCGACATCATTATCTCAATGTATGGAGTGCGGCCTGCTCGACAGGAATGGAACCGTATACACTCGCCATGATGCTTTCGGAATATGAAGAGAACCATCATGGAATTTCATGGTCTATTCTTGGAACGGACATTTCCACGAGTGTATTGGAAAAGGCATCGCAAGCCACTTACAGTGAAGAAAACGTTGAACCGATCCCGATCCCGTTAAAGAAGAAATATCTTCTTCGCAGTTCGGATCGAACCAAACGGCTGGTCAAAATTGTACCGGAGCTGCGGTCGCGCATTGAATTCCAACAGCTTAATTTTATGCAAGAGCGTTATGAATTGGGCCAAAAATTTGAAGTAATCTTCTGCCGGAATGCCATCATCTATTTCGATCGTGCGACGGCTTTCGACATATTGAAGAAGATTACTCAATACCTGATTCCCGGCGGTTTTCTTTTCCTCGGACATTCAGAATCCCTGAACGGATTCTTGCTTCCATATGATGTCGTAGGTACCACGATCTATCAGAAGAAATCGAAGGAACAATGAATACGAAAACCAAGGTTCTCATTGTCGATGATTCCTCGGTTGTCCGCCAAACGTTGAGCGAGATTCTCTCGTCGGATCCGGACATCGAGGTGATGGCTACCGCTTCAGATCCCTATGTTGCAGTCGATCGTATTGCCAAACAAGTCCCTGATGTAATTACTCTGGATGTGGAAATGCCGCGTATGGACGGCATCACATTCTTGCAGAAGATAATGTCCCAGCATCCGATTCCAGTGGTTATCATCTCGAGTCTTACCGGGAAAGGAACGGAGACAGCTTGGAAGGCTATCGAGTTTGGCGCCGTCGATGTCATCACTAAGCCGTCGCTGGGGACGAAGCAGTTCATTGAAGAATCGCGCATTCAGATCTGTGATGCCGTGAAGGCCGCATCGCGAGCCCGCTTGAAGAAAGCGCATGTCATGGAGGTGGTCGCGCCGAAGCTTAGCGCTGACGTGATTTTGTCCAAAGCGGCTTCCAATGCCATGGCCGAAACAACCGAAAAAGTCATTGTTGTGGGAGCGTCGACAGGCGGCACGGAGGCGCTGCGTGTGTTTTTAGAAATGGTGCCGCTAGATTCTCCGGGAATCCTTATAGTGCAGCATATGCCGGAGCATTTTACATGCTCCTTTGCTGATCGATTGAACTCCCTTTGTGCCATCACCGTGAAAGAAGCTGAAACAAATGATACAATGATTCGCGGCCGCGCGCTCATCGCGCCGGGAAACAAACATACGCTCTTGAAGCGAAGCGGCGCCCGCTATTTTGTGGAAGTTCGTGATGGCCCACTGGTCTCACGGCATCGCCCAAGCGTGGACGTCTTGTTCCGTTCAACAGCCCGATACGCCGGTAAGAATGCTATTGGTATTATTATGACAGGGATGGGCGACGACGGTGCAAAAGGTATGAAAGAGATGAAAGATGCCGGGGCCTACACAATTGCGCAGGATGAAGCGACCAGCGTGGTCTTTGGAATGCCCGCGGAAGCCATAAAGCTCGGCGGAGTTGATAAAGTCCTCCCGCTGCAATCTATCCTTCTTGAAGCGTTGCGTCATGCGTAGAACAGGAAAGAGGTACTAATGAAGAGTTCACTGAGGAATGTCATGCATAATGCTAACCCGATTCCGTCAGTGACGATCCATGTCGGTGATATTCATGCGAGTGATACACCGGTCAGAATTAAGACGATTTTGGGATCCTGCATTTCCGCTTGCGTGTATGATCCATCGACACGAATCGGCGGGATGAATCATTTCCTCCTTCCGGGCGATCTTGGCAGTCTCGATCTTTCCACCCGATACGGAGTCAATGCCATGGAAATGCTCATTAATGAAATGATGAAACTCGGAGCCAATCGACTGCGGCTCCGGGCAAAAGTTTTTGGAGGTGCAGATATTTTTCAGACAAATCATACGCTGATGATGGTAGGGAAAAAGAATATCAAGTTTATCAAAGAATTCCTAGCAACGGAAAACATCCCTCTCCTAAACGAACGTCTTGGCGGGCATGAAGGATTAATAGTCCATTATGTAGCACACACGTTTGAGGTCTTCATCAAACCAGTTTCGACTGATCGATACAAACAGCAAGAGGAAGAAGAAATCAAATTCTGCAATAGGATAACACAAGAACTGTCAACTCTGGATTCAAAAAACATCACACTGTTCTAAATATGTTTGAATTGTCAAGTAAAATAACAGAAATCGGAATTCAAAGCCGACAAACGTGCAAAAAGGTCCATCATGGCATTCACGTTTTTCTTTCGCGATAGCACCGTCCTTAACCTGATAGCGGCGCATGTTATGCCGAATCTTGCCGGATACAGCAAGGTTCGCATTTGGGATGGAGGCTGTGCCATGGGGCCAGAGCCCTATTCACTCGCAATTACCATTGCTGAAACCATGGGACATTTCGCTTTTCGAAATATCGACATTGATGCCACGGACATCGATGAGCAGGAGAATTTCGGCAAGACCATCGAAAGGGGAGTTTATCCTGCAGATCAATTGCGGCGGGTTCCCCCGGAAATATTTGCCAAGTATTTCGAACCGGCCGAAGAAAACGGAAACTTCAAGGTCATCAATACCATCAGGCAATCCATCCACTATAAGCGACATGACCTACTTTCCCTGAAGCCTATTGCCGATGGATTTCACTTGATCATGTGCAAGAATGTGCTTTTACATTTTCATCCGGTCGAGCGTGTAAAGGTAATCCAAATGTTCTATTCCGCCCTTGCACCTGGGGGCTTCTTCGCTACGGAGCGAACCCAGGAAATGCCCGAGGAACTAGCACACATCTTTGTCCAGGTTTCGTCCGAGGGACAATTGTACAGGAAAGCGGGAGGGGCGGCGTGAAGGTCCATTCCTTGCGTCCGCCGAGAGCAGTTTTTTCTGGTAACGCGGATCTCATGCTCAATAACTTAAATCTGTAGTACGTTGCGAAGCATATAAAATAAGGAGTTATAAGATGAAGTTTCTCGTGGTTGATGATTCCCAGACGATGAGAAGAATTGTGAACAATGCTTTGAAGAGTTTGGGATACGAAGATATAATTGAAGCTGAAGACGGGAAAGATGCAGTTTTAAAACTTTACGCGGATAAAATAGATTTCATAATCACCGATTGGAACATGCCGAACATGAACGGGCTCGAATTCACGAGAGCTGTTCGTGGAGACGAACAGTTCTCCGGCATGCCCATACTGATGGTCACAACACGCGGCATGAAGGAAGATGTTATGGAAGCGCTCAATGCAAGGGTAAACAACTACGTGGTGAAACCGTTTACTCCGCAGGTACTCAAGGAAAAAATAGACCTCGTTTTGAAAACCGTGTAAGGAAGGCCAAAATGGACTCAAAGAATCTCAGCGGAATCCTGGACAAAATAGATGAATTGCAGGCGCTGTTCATTTTCGGACAACGCGTCATACCGTTCTTGGAGGAGTTGTTTCACTTTGTTCACGATATAGTTCCTGCTATGGAAGATATTAACCTTTCGATACGCGAAAGCGCGAGCAAAATGCCTCATGTCTCCTCGCAGCTAAACAAGGTCAACAAGGCTACCGAGCTCGCCGCGAACGAAATCCTTGACAACCTGGATCGAGTTCTTTCGCGACTAAATGCAATTGAGACACATTTCCAAGTCACGAGAAGGTACCTTGCTGCCATGGATGCTATCGATATTAAAACTGTCGAAGCCGTGGGTGCCGCGACAAATGGCAGCAACGAGGCTCTCGACCATGAGATTGTCTCCCTGCATGAACAGAAACGGAGCTATCTCAATTCGGTACGATCAAATATGGAAAAACTGAACCGTAATCTTAAAGACATACGAACTAAATCGAACGATATCATGATTTCTCTTCAGGTTCAGGACATTACTTCCCAGCAAATTGCATACGTTAACCACCTTATCGAATCAGTGCAAGAACGGCTTTCGATGTTACTGGACAGGTTCGAAGTAAGCGGAGTTGGGCTGTTGACAGAAATTGAAAAGGTTGAAAACCACTCTTTTGACCCTCATGCGACCTATGATCATTCATCCAGCAGACAAAAAACTGCAGATGATATTATAATGGCCGCGGATAAGTTGAAAAACAAGATGGACACGATTAAAGAGAGTGGTTCAAAATCGACCTCTCAAGAAGAGATAGACAGAAATTGCGCAATGGGACCCGAGTGAGCACACTGCATTCGGTAAGGCAGTTGAGTGTAAATACATGGAACAGAACGCATTGAAGAAAGTAGGCCTGATTAGGACCCCCGAGAAAGATGCTCCATTCATTGACCTGCTCCCCCAAAATTGATCCAGTGCTATCTTTGTGCAAAGGCCGGATTACTGACTTATTGTGTGGTATGCAATATGGGGTCCGGCCACACAGAATATTGAGATTGTTCTCCGTCATCAGAAGCAAATGGTTTTCAGAACACGTGTTCTAAATGCGTACCATGATGTGACAAATCTGTGATAAGTCCCGAAAAACCTTTGAATTCAGCGCGCCGTGGGTGACTCGAACACCCAACCCTCAGCTTAGAAGGCTGATGCTATCATTCTTTCCAGTCGCATTGTGACAGTAACGATCTCAATCACGAAATATGAGACTACCACTTGTGAGACGAAGGGCAGACGATTGGATGGAAAAACTTCGACCTAAGGGCGAGGGTTATCAAGCGAGTATCTTGACGGCATGGAGGTCCTTCCTTGAATGGTTTCCGATCATATATAGGTGACCGTTAAGCTCGAATCGGTAATAATTCTTTACTTGATATTTGCCACGCGGTTCGATAAATTTTGGTCTGCGATATTAACATCTAACGCGACATCTAACGCAGGTTCCGAAGTTGTGTTTTCGGTCGCAAAATTCTTTGAAAATGGTAAATTTTTAAGGGGTTGTAGCTCAGTTTGGTTAGAGCGCCTGCCTGTCACGCAGGAGGTCGCGAGTTCGAGCCTCGTCAACCCCGCACTTTTTCTCCATTTTCGAATCCTCTTCCCGCCTTTTTGACTGTTTTAGTTTCAATGCACCGTACCCTGATAGTAGCAGGTTAATCCCTTTGGTCTTCAAAAACAGAGGACCACGGTGCGGAATGGCTGGAACAATTTGGCTTGTCCTATCGGATTATCGACATGTTTCTCTCAGAGCAATCATTATCGCGCCGGTCAAAAACTATTTACAGAAAGACTTCTTGTCGGCGCACACATTCAACTTGGACAGGAGCAGTAGCGTGATAGCACTTATCAATGACCCGGATAAAAAGTCTCCGAAACAAATCCTTAACAGAAACGTAAAAGGCCGGTAATGTATAAGCGCTATTATTGTGCGTGAGAAACGAGTCGCGCCTTTCCTTGCGTTCGCCGAAGGTTCGTTCTGGCGGGACACGAAGAAGGGTATTATTTATCTGTGGTACTTATAACCAAACCACTCAGATGCATCAGATTGCATCCAATCTACCGGAATATGAAACGGTATTCTCTCCATATTATGCGAATGGGTTCCTAGATCTGGCCAAGAGAGGAGGATTGCTTGAATGGACGATCCTCGGAAACAAATGGGTGGAACGTTCACTTGATTATCTAAAAGCCCACGATCTCGCACTCGACTACCAGGGAAAACGTGGTAACTATGACCTTGTTGTAACCTGTCAAGACCTGATTATCCCAAGAAATATTCGTGGAAGAAAAATAGTTCTCGTTCAGGAAGGTATGACAGATCCTGAGACTTTTTTGTTCAAGCTCGTGCGTTTGTTTCCACTCATTCCCCGATGGATAGCAGGTACCTCGACTACCGGATTGAGCGATCGCTATGATCGTTTCTGCGTTGCAAGTGAAGGTTACCGTGAACTTTTTATTCGGAAAGGGGTACGGCCGGAGAAGATCGAGGTGACAGGAATCCCGAACTTCGATGACTGTGATCGGTTTCTCAAGAACGATTTTCCACACAAACATTTTGTCCTTGTTTGTACGTCCGATTCACGCGAGACTTTCGCATATGAAAACAGGAAGAAGTTTATCCGGAAGGCTGTCGAGATTGCTGATGGCCGCCAACTTATTTTCAAACTCCATCCGAATGAAAATGTAAAGCGGGCAACCCGCGAAATAAATCGTCATGCTCCTCGCGCGCTTGTCTGCGCGGATGGTAAGGCGGAGGAAATGGTCGCCAACTGCGATGTCCTTATCACAAGATATTCAACGACGGTTTACGTGGGCCTCGCACTTGGTAAAGAGGTGTATTCTGATTTTGATCTTCATCATCTCAAAACGCTGGTACCAATGCAAAATGGGTTAGCTGCTTCGAACATCGCAAACGTATGCAGAGGTCTCCTTGAACAAAATGCGGCTTCTAAAGTGCAAGCGGACTCGTTCAGTCAGATTTCATCATTTTTAGAAAGAGTGTCTAATGCGGTTTCCCAAAAAGTTATCACCGAAGTAGAATGAAGAAGACAGCGATTATCATACAGGCACGTGTCGGTTCGAGCAGGCTTCCGGGGAAGGTTCTGCTGCCTCTTGCCGGAAGAACTTTGCTGGAACGAATGGTCGAACGAGTGGCCGCGATAAAGTCTGACTGCGAGATTATTGTTGCAACCACAACAGGCATTGAAGACGATAGGATTCGCGATCTCTGCCGGCAAATCGGAATACGATGCTTTAGTGGAAACCCGACAGATTTGTTGGACAGACATTTTCAAGCGGCAAAGGAACTTCAGGCGGAGGTCGTGGCAAAAATTCCGTCAGATTGTCCGCTGATCGACCCGCAGATCATAGACCGGGTTCTGGAATTCTATTTTTCAGGAAGTCTTGATTACGCGAGCAATCTTCATCCGGCAACGTACCCCGATGGAAACAACGTCGAAGTAATGCCATTCGATACCCTGGAGGAAGCGTGGAGTGAAGCGGCACTTCCGTATGAACTCGAACATACCACGCCATTTATTTGGGAACGTCCCGATAGATATCGTATCGGCAACGTCGCCTGGGAGACGGGACTCGATTACTCGATGTCACACCGCTGGACGATCGATTATCCGGAAGATTATCAATTCATCAAAACAATTTACGATGAGCTTCATAATGAGCAGCATCCAATCTTTTCACTTTATGATATTCTCAATCT
Source organism: uncultured Bacteroidota bacterium (assembly GCA_963703215.1). Classification (GTDB taxonomy): domain Bacteria; phylum Bacteroidota; class Ignavibacteria; order Kryptoniales; family JAKASW01; genus JAKASW01. Next base: position 1,547,146 of record OY969800.1, read on the forward strand.
CCTAGATGCGAAACCTAATCTTAGCTCTATCAACTCAAAATATGCAGGAGTGAACTGGTACAGAAATCATCTAAATGAGCTTAAGACCATCACTCCCGCGCAAACAAGAATTATCGAATCGACGGCATCTTTATGAATCAATCTCGGAAAATTGAATTGGAACAACTTGCGACGCGAGTCCGCGAGCACATTATCCGAATGTCCACTGACGGCGGATGCTTTATTGGAGCTTCACTCTCGTGTGCGGACATAATTGTTTATCTATACGACGAAGTCCTGCGGGTGAATCCAAAGACCATTTCAGATCCATGTCGGGATTATTTCTTTCTGTCGAAGGGACATGACGTCCCGGCGCTTTATGGTACACTTGCAGAGCTCGGCTTCATTGATACCTCCCGCCTGCAAAATCACTTAAAGACAAATGATTACATATACTGGCACCCAAACAGAAATATTCCAGGGATCGAATTTCATTCGGGGTCGCTCGGGCATCTTCTTTCTGTCGCCGTTGGAGTCGCATTGGACATCAAACTGCGAAAAGAAAATAATAGAGTGTTCCTGTTGGTTGGAGACGGCGAATTGGACGAAGGCTCGGTGTGGGAAGGTTGTCTTGTCGCAGCCGCTCGCAGACTTGATAATCTCACTGCGATCGTTGACCGAAATGAATTTCAAGCGAATGTCAGAACTGAAAAATTATTGCCGCTCGAAAGTATTGAAAAAAAGTTCGAGTCGTTCGGCTGGAACGCCCGCAGAGTCAACGGTCATAATTTTGACGAGCTCGAATTAGGCTTTCGCAAGCTTCCGTTCAGGATCGGAAAGCCGAGTGTCATCATTGCTGACACTGTCCGTGGTAAAGGATTGCCGAGCATCGAGAAAAGAGCAGACCGATGGTTCGTCAATTTCACACATCGAGAAGTGGAACAGCTTCTGAAAGAACTACACGGTGAAGGCTCAACGGAACTGACGTCGGAAGCGCTGATGGTCAGATGATGGGGAAAATGAAATGACTTACGAACAGACGCTCCTCGAGCTCGCAAAAGAAAATGACAAGATTGTTGTACTGACTGCGGAGAACCGGGCGGCGATCAGGAATCTTCCCGCACAGCTTGGTGATCGATTCATTGACTTCGGCATTTGCGAACAGACCATGGTGGGTGCTGCCGCCGGCCTCGCGTTGCGCGGACGTGTACCGATCGTGCACGCACTTGCGACATTTCTTACTATGCGTGCATTTGAGTTTATAAGGACAGATGTTGGTATAGCAAACCTTCCAGTCAAGTTGATCGGAGGAGTACCAGGATTTCTGTCGGATGGAAATGGGCCGACTCATCAGGCAATCGAAGATATTTCGCTGATGCGCGGGATTCCCGGGATGGAGATATTTTGTCCGGCGGATGAGTGGGAGCTTACGCTGGGAATCCGGGAAATTGTCAATCGCCCGAATCCATGTTATGTCCGCTACAACACATCGGAGCCTTTCGTCGAACATACCGAAAGGTTCCACTTCGGCAAAGCTGAAGTTCTTCGGGATGGGAACGACGTTACACTCATCGCATTTGGATTTCTCCTCAAAGAGGCAGTGAAAGCGGCAGAGATATTGGAGGAGGAAGGACATCGTACACGGCTTATCAATGTTCACACGCTTAAACCTCTTGACAATGAGATCATTCTACAGGCGGCAAGAGACACTGATCTGGTAGTCACGGTTGAGGATCATTTTCGGAACGGTGGTTTGTATTCGATAGTGTGCGAGCTCCTTGCCGAGCGCGGCGCAAGGTGTCCAGTATATTCTGTCTCGCTCCAGGACCATTGGTTCAAGCCTGCACTTCTTTCAGATGTGCTAAGCTACGAGAGATTTACTGGAGAGCAAATTGCGGAGAGAGTAATAGCGGTCCTTGAGAAAGTCGAGCCGTTTCTGACCACGAAAGGAAAACAATGGCAAATTCTATAAAGATGAACGGATCGTATCCGGATATTTCAGTTTCTGATGAATATTATGTGCGCGCACTTAATCTAATTCCGGGAGTAACCCAGACCCTTGCGAAGGGGCCGGGACAATACATTAAAGGTGTAGCCCCGAAATATTTGCAGCGAGGTAAGGGATCGCATGTCTGGGATGTGGATGGGAATGAGTACATCGATTTCAATATGGGAATAGGGCCGATTTCGTTGGGATATTGCTACGATTCAGTGGACGATGCTATCAGGGCACAGCTTCAGGATGGGATTACGTTCTCCATGATGCATCCATTAGAAGTCGAAGTGGCGGAACTGATACGTGAAATTATTCCCAATGCGGAAATGATCAGGTATAGTAAGACTGGAGCGGACGTTACTTCTGCCGCTGTTCGACTCGCGCGCGCGTTTACCGGTCGGTCGAAAGTCTTATGCTGCGGCTATCATGGCTGGCATGATTGGTATATCGGCGTCACCGACAGGAACAAGGGTATCCCGCTGCCAATCCAGGATTTAAGCTTCACAATCGACTATAACGACATCGACTCAGTTGCGAACTCGATAGACGAAGACACCGCATGCGTGATTCTCGAGCCTGCAGTATTCGAAGAACCTCGTGACAATTTTCTCCACAAGCTTAAAGATATTTGTCGCCAAAATGGAACACTTTTGATCTTCGACGAGATGTGGACGGGATTCAGGTTTGCTCTCGGCGGTGCACAGGAGTATTTCGGGGTTCAGGCAGATTTGATGTGCTATTCCAAAGCTGTCGCCAATGGAATGCCACTGTCGATTCTCGCAGGACGCGCCGATATAATGAGACTCTTGGAGAAAGATGTTTTTTTCTATACGACATTTGGTGGAGAGACGCTTTCTCTTGCGGCGGCAAAGGCAACCATGCTTGAATTGCGAAACAAAAGAGTTCCAGAATACCTTGCTCGTCAGGGAAAGAAACTAAAGGATGGCTACAATCAGATCGCAACCGAACTTGGTCTCGGTTACACTTCCTGCGTCGGCTTCGACTGCCGAAGCATCGTTACCTTCAATTCATCTGCGAGCAATCCTTTAGAGATGAAATCACTGGTACAGCAGGAAATGATCAGGAGAGGAGTGCTCTGGGGTGGTTTCCACAACATGTGTTTCTCTCACGACGACGCGGATATTGATCACACGCTTCAAGCTTATCGGGAGGTTCTTCCGATTCTCAAACGAGCGGTCGAGGAAAAAAATGTGAAAGGATATTCTTCTCGGCGAACCGGTAGAACCGGTCTTTCGGAAGACGACTAGTTTTAATGTGAAACCGAGAGGCAGAAAAATGGAGAAGGCATCGTGATGCCGCATATTTCAGCGCAATCCAACGAAAAACTTTCGTCGAGTCAATCATTGGAAGGTTATTCGATTTTCTCTCTTGAAGATAAAGTGGCTGTGGTAACTGGAGCCCTCGGGCTTCTGGGCAAACATCATTGCCATGCTCTTGCCGGGGCTGGTGCCAACGTTGCAGTAGCGGATCTTGACGACACGTCGTGCGGGAATTTTGCCGCCGAACTCGAAGAAACATATCAACGCGATGCTTTCGGGTCTACAATCGATATTACGCGGCGAGAGTCGGTCGACTCGTTTTGTGGCAGACTCATGGAAAAATTCGGACACATCGACGTGCTGGTGAACAACGCCGCAATCAATGATATGTTTGAAAATCCACTGGCAGCAATCGAGCTGTCAAAATTCGAGAACTACCCTCTCGAACTCTGGCAGAGATCGATCGACGTAAACGTGACCGGGACTTTTTTGTGCTCGCAGGCCATCGGATCTGTCATGGCACAACAGGGACGAGGGAGCATCATTAATATCGCTTCTACTTATGGAATTGTGGGACCAGACCAGTCCATATACAGGAAACCGGATGGTACTCAGGCATTTTATAAATCCGCAGCTTATCCTACCACAAAGGGTGCCGTCATTGCATTCACGAAATTCCTCGCCGCGTATTGGGGTAAAGCCGGAGTTCGCGTCAATGCCATCTCACCGGGCGGCGTCGAGAACGGGCAGGATGAAGATTTCATCAGGAATTATTCTGAGCGCACCCCGCTCGGCAGGATGGCCGACCCGACAGATTATAAGGGAGCGTTGATCTTCCTTGCAAGTGAAGCATCCAGTTATATGACGGGGGCAAATGTCATAGTGGATGGTGGATGGACAGCATGGTGAAGAAAACATTAAAACATAAAAGAGCTTATGGCGAGGATGCATCAGAGTATAAGCAGCTAAAGTTGTCTCAACTGAGAGAACGCGCGAGAAAATTGAAATTAGTATTAACGGACAATGACGGTGTCTTAACCGACACGGGCGTGTACTATTCCGAATCAGGAGAAGTATTGAAGCGTTTCTCGATAAGGGACGGCATGGGGGTCGAGCTCTTGAGAGAGAATGGAATTGAGACGGCAATTATCACGAGTGAGATTTCGCCAAGTGTCCAGAGACGAGCGGAGAAGCTGAAGCTGTCACGAATTTACATCGGGATAAAAGACAAGCTCTCATATTTGGAAACAATAACGGCAGAAAATAATCTGGCCGTCGACCAGCTCGGCTATATCGGCGATGACGTAAATGATCTTTCAATCATCAAAACAATCGGTAACTCCGGACTTACTGCCGCTCCGGCCGATGCCATGCCGATAGTCTCATCGGAAGTGCACTACCGTTGCACAAGGAATGCGGGGTACGGTGCGTTCCGGGATTTTGCGGATTGGATTATTAAACTTCGAGAATAACTCTTGCCCTTATCACAAAAATGCGTTCATACAATAAACAAAGGAGTATGTAATGGCTGCAATTGAGATAGGGAATAAACTGGTAGGCGATGGGCAGCCCGTATTTGTAATCGCTGAAATCGGTATCAACCATAATGGGTCGCTTGATCTTGCACGAAAGCTAATCGACGGGGCTGTGCTTGCTGGTGCGGATGCGGTAAAATTTCAGAAACGAACCCCTGAGAAATGCGTTCCCCCGGAACAGTGGTATGTAGAACGAGATACTCCATGGGGACGGATGGCATATATTGACTACCGGCGAAAAGTCGAATTCGGCGAAGAAGAGTACTCCGAAATCGATCTTCACTGTCGTAAGCACGGGATGATTTGGTTTGCTTCTTGCTGGGACGAGGACTCTGTGGATTTCATGGAACAGTTCGATCCGCCTTGCTACAAAATCGCCTCTGCGTCCCTAACGGACACCGAGATGCTGCTAAAGAAGCGCAGCACGGGTCGTCCATTGATCCTTTCTACAGGCATGTCAACGCAGGAAGAAATCGATTTCGCGGTGGAATCCTTGGGATTAGAAAATCTCTTGATTGCTCATTCCACTTCCACCTATCCTTGCCCGCCACAACAATTGAACCTTCGCATGATCCAGACGCTGAAGAAATTGTATCCCGATTGCGCTATTGGTTATTCGGGCCATGAGGTCGGACTATCGCCTACATGGGCTGCGGTGACTCTTGGGGCGACCTTTGTCGAGCGGCACATAACACTCGACAGATCAATGTGGGGAAGCGATCAGGCTGCCTCGGTGGAAATCGGCGGCTTTCGACGGCTCGTTTCGAACATACGCGACGTGGAGCAGGCTCTTGGCGACGGTGTTAAGCGCGTCTATCGGGAAGAGCTCGAAAAACGCAAAGTGCTTCGTCGAATGCCGTCAACGCAGACTGCATAGCAAGTTTTAATAGGAAGAATTATCCGTGCCATTATGCAAGTGAAAATAGTCTCTCCGCTTGTTATCTGTTCGGCCGCAGTTTTGTTTATCGCATTGGAGAGAGTTTTTCCTTATAACAAAGGACAGAGGATTCTCCGACAGGGCTTCTGGACAGACCTAATCTGGTACACCATAGTACAGAGTTATGTGCTGGCACTTGTGATCAGCACCATTATTGTGTGGACCGACAACCATACCGGATTGTCTCGCTTTCACTTAGTCTCCGGTTGGTCGATCGGTTTGCAGATTTGTTTCTTCTTTGTCATTCACGACTTTTACATCTATTGGTTTCATCGTCTGCAGCATAATTCAAGAATTCTTTGGCGTATTCACGAGGCGCACCACTCGGTCCGCGACGTTCGATTGGCTTGCCGGCTCGCGGTCGCATTCCCTGGAGATTCTAATTAATCAGACGATAGAATTCATGCCGATGACACTGCTTGGCGCCGGAGCAGCGGTGCCGATTGTAAAAGGAATGATCGACGCAGTCTGGGGAATGTACATTCACTCTAATCTGAACGTTCACACCGGTAAGCTCCAACGGTTCATCAACGGACCCGAGATGCACCGCTGGCATCATGCTATAGAAATAACGGAAGGCGGAATCAACTTTGGCACCAAGCTGGCTGTCTGGGATTGGCTATTCGGCACAAAATACCTTCCTAAGTCGAAGCCATCGGGGTACGGCCTCGTGGGTGTGAACTTCCCCGAAAATTACTTTTCTCAGCACGCGTTCGCTTTCAGAAGTTTTGAAAAAACTTCTCCAAGCGCAAAGGAGTACGATTCGGCAGAAAACTCACCCGTTAGCGAATAAAACCGAGAACAAGGAGAGATAATATGATACGGGCAAAATGTAGAGTAACGAAAGTTACAAGAACCGTTGAGGGAACCTTGTGTGTCAGTCTGGTTGCAGTCTACGACGCTGAGATAGAGGAACACAAGCGATTTTCTAAAGCAACTCCGGCTGGAAGCATTGAATTATGGGTTGACAATCCATCTGCTTCGGATTACCTGAAGCTTGGAGAGTACTTCTATGTTGACTTTACGCAATGTTAGCAACCACTATGGAAGCAATCATTATAATATAGCAGGTTGATTCTTTATAAGCTGAGTAATCAGATTCAGGATGATAAACTTGATTCGGGGCTCATCTAAGTTTTCCGTTGCGCATCGAGAAGTACACTGACACAAATTTCATATCAAAGTCCCCCAAAACGTGGGAAATTGGAAAGGTGGTCTCCGCTTCAGGTCAGCAGTCAAGGTGATCGGAACCGCGCTGTCTCGTTAATTTTTTACTTTCCCCCTTGACTTTTGAGAAGATTCTTTATAACGTTGGAACGGTTCGAGTGTAATGGAACTGACTCACAATGAAGTCACTAGGTCAGGTTAAAAAAGAAAAATTAGGGAGACGTAGGACTGTGATTCGCACCAGTGGTAAGATCAAGAAAGTACCCCAATTCGGATTAATGGGCACAAATGAACACAGTTTCTTCGTGCCGTCTCCAATTCCCAACTGCTGCAGGATGTAAAAAGTATTTCGATCACAATAGGACATTGTCCAGAAAACAGGAGTGAAAAATGAAGTCTTTTGGTTACCCATTTTGGAGAAGATTGTTTTTTGTAGGAACGCTGTTTTGCTTCTTGAGTCAACCCCTGATGGCCGCTGGTTCTGGAACGATAAAAGGGAAAGTGCTCGATGCTGATAGTAAGGATCCGCTTCCGGGCGCCACGGTTCTCGTCAAGGGTACCAGCATTGGTGCGTCTACGGACTTAAACGGAGCCTTCGTTATTCACGGCGTCCCTTCTGGTGATCAGACGATTGTGGTCTCATACATCGGATACGTCGTTTCTAACGAGGTAGTCAACGTGCCCAGTGACCAGACATTGGAAAAGGATTTTTACCTCACTGCGACGGCAATACAGGGAAAAACCGTTGTAGTTACCGGGCAGGCTGCAGGGCAAATGCAGGCGATAAACCAACAGAATGCCTCCAACACAATAATCAATGTTGTCTCCGCTGACAAAATCAAGCAGTTGCCCGACGCAAGTGCTTCAGCAGCGTTGAGCCGGTTACCCGGCGTTTCTCTTATGAATGGCGATCAAATTGTTATTCGCGGAATGCAGGCTAAAGATAACATCATTCTTGTGAATGGTGTCCAGCTTCCTTCTACGGATCAAAATACTCGTACGGTAGATCTTGGATTTTTCTCTTCGAACATGCTTTCGAGTATTGAGGTGATAAAAGCCGTTACGCCGGACATGGATGCGAACGCGCTCGGTGGAGTGGTTAATCTACAACTGGTGGAGGCACCGCAAAACTTCCACATGGATGTGCTTACACAGGGTAACTACAACACACAGGCTCATACGACAGATAATTATAGATTATGGGGAAGCGTCAGTGATCGATTTTTTGGCGATAAGCTTGGTGTCTTTCTCCAAGGAAGTGCAGATCGTGATAATGGAGGAAATGATCAGGCCACCGCTGGTTATGGCTTCAACAACCCTAATCCACGATTTGCAGATTCTTCAACCTATGAGATGAACACTTTTACCATGGATCAGCAGGCTTATATAACCACGAACTATGGCGGCAGTCTTATCCTGGATTATGCTCTTCCTCATGGTAAGATAGTTCTCCAAAATACATTGACTCGCAATCTCAACGATGATATCGATTACGAATATTCGATGAATTTTGCACAGCTAAACGCGCTGACCTACACGGTAGATCGCAATAAGTATGACAGAGACTTAGACATCAATGGTCTTCATGCTGAAAACGATTTTGGTCCGATAAAAGCCGATCTTACCCTGTCGCAATCATTTACTAATCAAACGACGGACATCCGATACGGAGATCCAGGAGATGCTTACGGATTTTATAATTCGAGTAATAACCAGCCCTTTTTGAATGCAGACGGAAGTCCTGTTAACATGACTAACCTGACTTCGAATTGGAGAGTCACGGCCACACCGGACGATGTTTACAAACTGCTGGTTAATCCGGCTTATGCTGACAGCTCAGACTTAGAGGGTTGGGCGACAATGCGGCGAAATAATTTCACTCAACATTTCTATAACTCGGCTCTTAATTTTTCAGCACCTGTGGACTTTTCAACGGATGTGTCGGCGACATTTAAATTTGGAGGAAAGTATTCCCGTACAACTCGCCTGAATAATCTTCTCGAGCTTTACAAGAGAACGGGAGATCCTGATATGTACGCAAACGTAGCAAACTTTATTCCCGGCTATACTTTGGACGCTCCGGTCCATCCTCTATATTTCGACCAGATCTTTAACAATAACTTCAAAAGAGGCAGTTATTTTCTCAATGGCAGCTATAATATGCAAGATGTGATCGATGTCAGTCGAATGGACCAGCTCCTTTCACAAGCATCGACCGGTTGGGTGGATCAGCCACATGTTGAAAACTCTACCCGATATAATTTCAACGGCGCGGAAATATTCAGTGCAGCCTATTTGATGGGTACATTTAACATCGGCCCGCGGTTGACAATCTTAGGCGGGGCAAGATACGAACATTATAACATGGACTACCACGCGCATTTCGTTTACGTGACTCATTCTGTTGACGGTAACTCACTTATACTGGATACAGCGAGCGCAACAAGGGCTTATGTTGACTCGATGGGTTTAGCCAAGACAAATCGGAACGACGACAACCTGTTGCCCAATGTTCAAGCCCGCTACAAGTTTACGGACTGGTGTGATTTAAGATTGGCGTATACCAATACCTTAGTGCGTCCGGATTATAACGCTATCATGCCGAACATTTTAATCGATCCGACCAACAATGGGGAAGCCGGCAATCCGAGACTGAAGCCGACAAATGCAAAGAACTACGATGCGGGCTTATCTTTCTACAACAATGAGATCGGGCTGCTAACCGTTGATGGCTTTTACAAGCATCTGGACAATGTGTTTTTCTTTGCGGGGTCGCCCGGCATTTACTATCAGGATCTAAAATACTACAATGTCTCGTTCCCTGATTCTGCAGTGTGGGCAGCCCTCGCTAAGCTGAGTCCAACCATACCGGGCGGCGGGCCGACAGGAACATATACGATACAGACATATTTGAATAATCCTTATCCGGGTCACGTCTATGGCGCGGAGCTTGAGTGGCAAACGCGTTTTTGGTACCTGCCGGGACCACTTAGTTATCTGGTGTTCGACCTGAATTATACACACGTGTGGTCTAATATGGACTATCAGCTGGTCGTACAAAAAGATTCAACGTACAAAGATCCGAAAAACGGTCACACCGATTATGTCTATTGGACGGAAAATGATGTTGGCAGCGGCAGACTCCTTGACCAGAGCAATGATGTCCTCAATGCTTCAATCGGAGCTGACTATAAAGGCTTCTCTGGACGTGTTTCATTCAACCTGCAGAGCAATGTGATCACGAGTGTGTCACCATCGAACCCGGAGGCAAATCAATATACAGGAAACATTTATAGGTGGGATATTGCCATACGACAGCAATTACCTCTCGAGGGCTTAAGTCTTGGACTCAACGTCCAAAACCTGACCCATCAGCCGATATACACATATCAGGATTTCCCCAGGGTAGTCGACGGGCCTATTCTCCACAACGTCGTTGGCACTATCTATTCGCCAAGGTATTTTGAGGTTAATTTGAGATACAGTCTGTGAACTTATAAGTCGATGATTTATATTAAAACATTAATCTTGTTAAACGAGAAAGGAGGACGTGAGAAATTCGGAAAGTATGCAAGTAATTCTGCAAGATACAATCAACTTATTTTCAAAATTCTAAAAGGAGAAACGAAAATGAAAAGGACATTGTTACTTATAGGTGTAGCATTCCTTTCTGTGTGCGGTGTTGCTAGCGCACAGTTTAGCACTTACGTCAAGGTGATGCACGGTGACACGGCAGTTCTCAAAGACTACAATGATATGGGCCAGGTGGCCAATAGTCTTACGAACGCGCTGAATTCAGATACTGTCAGTGTCCCCGCAGATCGCGTTTACGAACTGATGGCGGGAAGTTATTTTCCTCTGACTTCGAATCCTACAACAGCAGCACGCGGTGTTGTGATTGTTGGATCGGATCCTACCGCGTTAGTCCAAAACCAGAACGCAGCAAATTTTCCCCCGATTATATGCGGCTCAGTCACGACTGGCGGCACCAATGCCGGCGGAATGAATTGGGGCGGCGATCTGACCATCAGCAACTGTGCGATGACTCCTGGCGCGACAAATGGCACCAACGGTTGGGCTTTCTTGAATTCAGGTGTCTCGAATGCCAGAGTAGTTTTAAATAATGATCTGTTTGAGCACAACTGGTGGGTCTTTATCGAGTCAAATGCCAATGCAGGAACGCGTTTGTTTATCCATGATTGCTATTTTGTGAACATGAATGGACAGCCCTGCAGGCGTAACGGCGGCGTTTATGACAACGTAAATAACAACACCGATACGATGTGGGTTGAGAACTCGACACATGTTATGGCACAAGGAAGCATGTACAAATTTAGAAATTTCCAGATCCCGTGCCTCTTCTTCAACCATAATACGTTTGTCGATTGCGCTGGAAGCAGTTTCGAGAGTGAAGGATATGAGAGCAATCTAACCGTTACAAACAATATTTTTGTGAATAGCAATTTGCAGCCAACATGTGACAGTATCTGTACTTGGGACGTTGGTGAGGCCGATCCGAACCTTCAACCCACGGGTATTGTCAATTGCAACGCGTTGCCTGACACCTTCACGCAAGTAGCGAGGAAGATATTGGTTGACAGGAACGTTGTCTATTGGGATCCAAAATTCAGTGATATGGTTTCCACTTTGATTGCGAACACCGCTGATGGCACGAAGAAATGGTATTCACAGGCGATCACAATGAATGATTCAACACAAGCACACTTCAATGGCAATACGGCCTTTCCGTATTTGACTGAAGGCACATGGTACAAAGAACTTCCCACCTTTGTCAATTCCCAGAATCTCTTGACAGCTTGGGTTGATACATTGCACGCGTTTGCACTCAATACGGTTGACCAGGGCAACGGTGGCGGCGCCGTTTTGACGGATTGGCGGCTGGTAAATACATATACTGCAAGCAGCTTGACCAATTATGTTTATGCAGATTGGCCGATTCCGGTTAATCTCGCGTACACGAATGCCGATTTGATGGCAGGTGGAACAGAGGGTGAACCTGTCGGTGATCTGAACTGGTTCCCAACATCGAAGGCAGCATGGACCTCAAGTGTCGCAGCTACGGAACATACTGATCTTAACTACATGCTGACACATGGCACGTTACACACAACCGGTGTCAGGAATCCCGGCACACAGCCCGAAGCATTTGCTCTAGGCCAAAATTACCCGAATCCATTTAACCCGAGTACAGAAATAAACTTCACAGTTGCTAAGACTGGATATGTCACATTGAAGGTTTATAATGTGCTGGGTCAGGAAGTAGCCACTTTAGTGGACGGTGTCAAGGCAGCTCAGACTTACAATGTAAAGTTTGATGCGTCCAGTCTGTCCACTGGAGTCTATTTCTATACGCTGAGATCCGGTGATCAGTCCATTACAAAGAAGATGCTTCTCCTTAAGTAATAGATCCTTCGTTGAGACTATCCCTCGCTTCGGCGGGGGATAGTTTTCAGCAAGAGGTGCAACTGCACGATGCAAGAAAATTGAGATAGTAAATAGGGATCCGCTTTTCCCTATAAACACAATGCAGAAACCTGGTAAGAAATTATCAGGTTTTTGCTTTTTAAATAAAGGACTGCGCGCCACGCGTTTTTTCTAAATTAACTTTGTAGAGACCCATCATGACCAGACTTCTAATTCCCCTTTTGATAACATTCGGCCTCCTTTTCGATTGTGAACCGGTTTATTCTCAGCAGCAGGACACCGTTGCAAGAATAGCAGACAAGTACACGATAAGTTATCCTGAGCTAGCGCAATACGCGAAAGATTACATGTATTATTACAGGTATCATAAAAACATTGTCGAGGCTTCGGATACGGCATTGGCGGATATGATCGTCAACAGGATGAAGATAATTGATTTTTTTGAAAGGGGATTCAATGAAAAAAGAGAACTCCTTGAAGGCATGATGCGGACACTGAACGAAGAACTGGTAATCGAATATTACAACAAACAGTTTTACCAGAAGTACGTCAACGAAGATGCTGTGCGAAAGGCATATACGCAATTTGGAAAAGAAGTCATATACAGGGAAATTATTTTGCGAATACCGAAGAATGCATCCCTCAAGACCATTGATTCGTTGAGATCTTTTGCAAATAAAATAAAATTGAAATTGGATAGCGGTGAGGATTTTTCACGTTTGGCAGAGCGCTATTCTCAGGATGCGGAATCTTCCAGCAAAGGAGGGCTAATGCCTCCCGTAACCTGGAAGATGGCAATCGCATGGGCCGGATACGACACGGTTTTTCATCTTGCCATCAATCACCCCAAAATGGTGGAGAGTCAGGAAGCTTTCCACATTGTAAGAGCCGATAAGATTGACACGGTCGGTGTTCCACCATATTCACAGGCAAAAGAAGATATTCGAAAAGCCCTCAACGAAAAATATATGTATGTAGCGAGCAACGAGTTTGATCAGGCAAAGAAGAATCTTCTGAATGAGAGAAAATTGCAGTGGAATGAAAAAGGAGTGGAACAGCTTCTGCGCTGGTCGAACATTCCGCAATTTTATGATAGCGGTTATTCGGATACTCTCAGTCATGCGATTTCTCACGGGAATAATTTTCTGATCTTAAAATATTCCAAGGGTAAAGTCGATGTCAAAGAGTTTCTTCGGTTGGTAAAAGAAGTCTTGACCTTGAGAAATGCTGCTGGGATAAAGGAAGATGAGTTCAAGCAATTCATTCTAGAAGCTGTACGGACCGACAAAATTGTCAAGAAAGCTCGTGAGCTAGGGCTCGTGAAAGACATCTTAAATCCTGAGACGAAGGATCCAGCTCTGATGAACTGGATCATCAGGATCTACTATGAGCAAGTAATTGAGAAACAGGTTCCGCCGGCTACAGAAGAAGCTCTCAAGGCTTTTTACCGGGCAAACATGAACTCGTTGTATTATCAGCTGGCAAGGGTGAACATATATGCGGTCATCGATTCAAGCAGAAGCACCGTTGAGGAAGCGAAGAAGAAACTAGAGCAAGGTGTTCCCTTCAATAAATTGGCCAGTACAATTTTCGTGAAAACATTTGTCAGAACGCGTGACGGCAAAATAGTTTCGTATTTTTCAATTGAGCCGCCATACTTAGGTGAAGCTGCCTTCAAGTTGAACTTGGATGAAGTTGCCGGACCGATCGAGTACCATGATTCCGCCAGCGGGATACAGTATGCTCTCATAAAATGCATGGAGAAACGAGGGGAAAAACAATTAACCTACGACGATGTGAAAAACTCTATCGCCAATGATTTTGCGGACTATTATAGAAATAAGATCGCTCAATCTGTGGCGGAGGAGCTTAAAAGGAAATATCCCGTTACAATCTATGAGGATGTTCTGCGGCAGTACCTCTTACCTGGTGGGGTGACTTCTTCTCAACGATGATCGACAGGAGACTGGTCTACCTTTGTTTATTTCTTATTTCGGCAGCGGTGGTATGTCTTGAGATTGTTTCGGCTCGCATCACCTCGCTGATTTTCGCTTATGATTATGCATTTATAATATTATCGCTCGCGATCCTAGGACTGGGTACAGGCGGTGTCTTTTCATACTACTGGGTTAAGATGGCGGATCTTTCCAGGGCGCCAAAAGGAATTGCGATATTACTCCTTCTCACTGGAATTTCCATATCATTGTTTATCACTGTAACCGCTGAACTTGAGCTTACTAGCTATTTCATCTATTTCTTCCTGCTGTTTATCCCGTTCTTTCTTGCCGGCATCGTTTACGCACAGCTATTTAAATTGTTCGCTGAACACAGCTTCAAATTGTATGCATCAGATCTGTCGGGTGCAGCAGTCGGTTCGATCGGAGCCGTTGGTGCGCTGAACTATCTCGGTGCGCCAAACACGATTCTGTTTCTGACAGTGACCATTCTCGTGTGTGCATTGATTTTTTCACGCGGACGGATCAAGAAATGGAAGCTGATGACATCTTTTTCCGTTCTCGGTTTGGGCTTTATCCTGCTCCTGCTGAATGGCAATACGGAAATTTTGAGGAGCATACATATTGGAGATTTTCTCGAAAAAGACTTTTATCATGTATATCCCAACGTCGACACGAGGGCGACGATCATAGACAGCCGTTGGAGCATTTATGGCAGATCGGACCTCGTGAGTTACAGCCACCAAAATGTAGTAAGGCAGCTTTTCATCGACGGGGCCGCGGGTACGCAGATGTACCACTTCAATGGCCGGATAAAGAACGCCGATCCGCTGCTGTTCAACCTTCTCATCCATACTTCCACATCCATCCCATTTTTCTTTCTTTCCGACAGTGAGAAGAACAGCATGGCGATCATCGGACCCGGAGGTGGAAAGGAAGTCCTGATAGGCATGTTCGGCGAGGTCAAGGAGATTACAGGAGTCGAAGTCAATCCGGATTTTGTGAAGATAGTCAAGGACCACAAGAGTTTTGACGGGGGAATCTATTCAGATTTTCCCAACGTGCATATCGTGGTCGGAGAGGGACGACATTTCACCAAAGCGTCGGACAAGAAGTATGATCTGATTGTCATGTCGCTTCCCTCAACGAAACAGCTTCAGGATATAGACAATCTCGCGATGAACGAAAACTATCTTCTCACAGTCGAGGCAATCAAAGACTATCTCAAAATATTGACTCCACAGGGGCGTTTGATCTTCACGCTCCACAACAGATGGGAATTGATCCGGCTGGTCGTAACGGCGGTTACTGCTTTCGAGGAGAAGGGAGAGGATATCCATGATATCCTGGATCGTTTCATGATACTGGACGATGAACTCGCGCCAACACTGGTGATAAAAAAGACTCCTTATACGTTCAAGGAAGTCCTGCATGCGGAAAACGTCATGAAGGTTTTACCGAAGGATCTTCCTCAGGTCACCTATCTTCCGTATCACTGGAGCGACCTGCAAAACACGCCTGTAAATCAATTACTGACAAACTTGACAGCGGGGAAGAATTCGCTGTCTGATTTTGTGAAACAGCAGAGCCTTAATGTTGCACCATGCAAGGATGACAGCCCATATTTTTATAAGGAAAGGAAAGGAGTCTCACAAAACTTTGCATGGCTGCTGGCAGCGGTTGCTTTCTTTGACATCTTTGTAGTCGGTGTACCATATTGGCGGGTGAAGAAGACGGCGAAGAAGGACGAAATTAATGCACTTGTCCTCCCATTGATCGTTTTTATCTGCATCGGCGCAGGTTTTATGATCCTAGAAGTCTCACTGTTTCAGAAATTTGTCCTGTATCTAGGTTCGCCGACTGTTTCGCTATCCATTCTTCTCAGCTCATTATTGGTCGGAATGGGCGTCGGCAGTTTCCTGGGCGAGAGGATGTTTGTGAACGATTTGAATAAGAGATTGTATGTGGTGACCGCACTCATCGCAATTGTCGGCAGTCTCATCTTCGTGGTTTATCCATCTGTACTGGACGGCGTCCTCGCTCTCGGCCTGGTGTTTCGTTCTTTGGTTTGTTTCATTGTGCTGCTTCCCTTTGGATCTCTACTCGGAATCCCTTTCCCGACCGCCATCCAGTTGTTAAAGCGGAATAACATGGAACGATATGTCCCGTGGATGTACGGCGTGAACGGGGCTATGTCCGTCCTCGGCTCTGTCATGGCGATAACTCTGTCGATGCAGATCGGGTTCACAATGACTTTCTTCGTCGGACTTCTTTTCTATTTTGTCGTTTTTGTTTTCGTCGGGTTTTATCGGAATAAATTTGAAGCTCAACAACTGAACGTGTAAAAAAAAAACTTATCAGCTTTAAGAATGGTTAAGAAATCAAAATGGGCTAAACAGGAAAAAAGGGATCCCGCCGTCGCACTTCCAGAAGAAGTCGATAGGAAGATATTTTATTTCATCATGGTTCTCGCGCCGATCCTATTTTTCGTGTTGTTGGAGTTATGCCTTCGTTTTTTCAACTACGGAGCAGATTATAAGCAATGGGTTGAATCACCCAATGGTCAATGGCTTTCCGAGCATGGCAAGTATCTGATTCTAAATCCAGAAATTGCTCGAAAGTATTTCCATACCCTGAAGCACATTCCCGTTTCCAACGAAGAGGCTTTCGATAAAGTGAAAAAGGGAAATGCGTTCAGAGTTTTCGTGTTAGGTGAAAGCAGCGGGGCAGGCTTTCCTTACGAACCTAACGGCTCATTCTCAAGATATCTCAAAGACAGGTTGTCGCTCGCGTATCCCGATTCCAGAATTGAAGTTATCAACTGCAGCATGACAGCGATAAGCAGCTACACCCTCAGGAATTTGATTCCGGGGATACTTGAGGAAAAACCCGACCTGATCCTGATCTATGCCGGACATAATGAATATTATGGAGCACTCGGTGCCGGCTCGGTAGAATCGCTTGGCAATTTCAGACCTCTTGTCAACTTTACGATTTCTCTTGAGAAGTACAGGACATACCAGTTAATGAGGAATGCTCTCGGATGGATAGGAGGGATTGTTTCCGGCGGGAAAGAGACTTCTTCCGGCACTATGATGGAGGAGATGGTCAGGGACAAATACATACCATACAAATCCGTGGTTTATGAAAAGGGATTATCTCAGTTTGAAGGCAACATGGCTGACATACTTGAGATGATCAAAAAAGCTAACGTCCCGGTCATCATAGGTACGTTGGCATGCAATCTGAAAGACCAACCCCCGTTTGTGTCCGATTCGTCAACCGGTTATCCTGCGGCGGAAAGAATTTACGAGGAAGGAAAAAGCGCTTTGTCGCAGAAAAATTTTGCGGACGCAGATTCACTTTTTCGTCGCGCAAGGGACCTCGATGAGCTTAGATTCCGAGCTCCGGGCGGAATGAATGACATAATTCACGATCTCGGACAAAAATATGAGATTCCTATTTTGGACATAGATTCTGCCTTCGATGCCTCGAGCCCCGATCATATAACCGGAAATAATCTTATGGTGGATCACCTGCATCCGACATTACATGGTTACCAGCTTATGGGCAAGTTATTCTTTGACAAGATGGAACGGGTGAAATACTTGCCCGACACAAAGCCAAGAAATTTGCCCGACGGCGTCCAAGACAGTTTGGTCCTGTCGAATTTTCCCTTTTCAAGGTTGGACTCGGTAATAGCTGAATACAAAATCATCGTATTGAAAAACAATTGGCCCTTTGCAAACAATGCCATGGGGTTCTCATATCCTGATTTCATTCGCCCGGCAACTGCAGTCGATTCGCTTGCGGCCCAATTCGTGGAGCAAAAAGTCAGCTGGAAAAATGCCCACTTGTTCGCTGCACAGAAAGACATCGATGGGGGAAACTTGAACGGCTTTCTTAGTGAAATGAATGTTCTTATAGACCAGTACCCATATATGACCGACTACTACAAGCTTGCAGCGCAGACCCTGATTCGAATGCAAAATTTTCAAACGGCTCGGGACTATCTGCAAAAGGCTTGTGAGATCGAGCCGGATGCCTACGTAACAAAGTGGCTTGGCATAATCGGTATCTATGATCACCAATTGGATTCCGCGGGTCTTTTTTTGAATCAAAGTCTTGCGTTTGATAATGGAGACGCTCAGGTGTGGCTCAACCTGGCGGCGATTTGTTCAAACACTGACAAAAACAAATCGCTCCAGTTAGTCGATGAGGCTTTGGCTTTGGATCCAAATTATAAAGAAGCGCTCGATATGCGCAGACAATTGATGAAGGATGCGAAATAGATCCTCTTTCAACCGTAGATTGTATGTGAATTGGCGGCATGGAAAATTTCATTATGGAGACACAATTTTCCTGACGTACGTTCTGTCTCTTCCGCCCAATTATTTAATTCGGGAATGCGGGAAGGTCCTGAAGTCGCGAGCAAATTCCAGCCGGGTTCAAATTATCCCATTGTCAAGTTGATACGCGCTTTGTTTTTATCAGAAAATATCATTAAACTTTATGTCAACGTTACCGAGTAAGTAAGGCTTTTTATGGCACATGTGACGCAAGCTGATATAGCAAGAAGATTAAAAGTGACGCGTATAACCGTCTCGAAGGCCTTGCGGGATCATTCTGATATTTCGATTGAGATGAAAAATAGGGTCCGTCAACTAGCGGCTGAGCTCGATTATACCCCTAACCTTATAGCAAAGAATTTGACCATCAAGAGAACTTTCACAATTGGAGTCGTGATCCCTGATCTTGAAAATAGTTTCTTCTCATATGTCACTGATAGCATAATCGATGCAGCGAGTGAGAAGAGCTATAATGTGTTCGTAATGGTATCGAGAGAGAATCAAAAGAATGAAAAACTAAACATAAACAATCTTATCGGAATGCGAGTTGACGGCATCCTCGCATGTATTTCTCAACAGACTGATAACTCCGACGTTTTTCAACTTATTAAAAAGAAAAAAACACCTCTCGTCTTCTTTGATCGCAAGCTCGAAGGACTCCATTGCAGCAGTGTAGTCTTCGACGATAAAAGCGGAGCCCTTATTGCTCTGGATAAAATTATACAAGGAGGCTATACGAGGATAGCTCATATCGCTGGTTACTCAGGTGTCAGCATTGGAAAGGAACGCTTATCTGGATACCGACTTGCTCTCGAAAAAAACGGGATCGATTTCAGACCAGATTGGATTATTGAAGGGGGATTTGAAATTAAAGATGGTTACAATGCCTTCATGAAATTGTATCGGCAAAACAATTTACCGGAAATATTTTTTGTGGTCAACGATCGCGCCGCACTCGGCGCATATCATGCCGCCAGGGAAGTTGGTGTGAACATCCCCGACGATATCGGTATCGTCGCGTATGGTTTTAACGAGACCGCACAGAATTTTACACCTCCGCTTGCGATCATAAATCAGGATCCGCGAAAACTCGGAAGAACCGCAGCAGATATGCTTATTCAGGAAATTAATCGCAAAGCATCAGACAATTTACAAAATATTAAAATTGAAGAAGATTTTTTCTGGAACAGTTCAATCAAGAGAAAATCCAGTTAATAAAGATTAATCAGACATAGAGGAATATGAAAATGAAGAAGATTGTGGTCGCCGGAGCCGGCGGATTTATCGGAGGACACTTAACAAAAGCTCTGAAAGAATCAGGACATATTGTGCGTGCTGTTGATATTAAACCGCTCACGAGGTGGTATCAGATAACGCCCGGTGTTGATAACCTTGTTCTTGATCTAAAAACAAAAGCGAACTGCTATCAGGCACTTAACGGTTATGAAGAAGTTTTCAATCTTGCAGCGGACATGGGCGGGATGGGATTTATCGAAACGCATAAGGCCGATTGCATGCTAAGCGTCCTTATCAACACACATTTGTTGATGGCGGCTCGTGACCTGGGAATACAAAGATATTTTTATTCGTCCTCGGCTTGTGTTTATAATGGAGAGAAACAAACCGATCCGAATAATCCGGGATTGAAAGAATCCGATGCATACCCCGCGCTTGCTGAAGACGGTTATGGCTGGGAAAAACTTTTCAGCGAGAGAATGTGCAGGCACTTTCGTGAAGATTTCGGTTTGGTAACTCGTGTTGCACGCTTTCATAATGTGTATGGTCCGTTCGGAACTTACGATGGCGGGCGAGAGAAAGCTCCGGCCGCAATTTGCAGAAAAGTAATTGAAGGTGAAATGTACGACAAAAAGGAAATCATTATATGGGGAGACGGCCATCAGACGAGGAGCTTTATGTATATTGACGATTGCATTAAAGGAATACTCAATATCATGTACAGCAATATTCAAGAGCCGATAAATCTTGGCAGTGCTGAGATGGTTTCCATCAATCAGCTCGTGGATTATGTCGAGGAGATTGCCGGTCATAAGCTGACTCGAAAATATGATCCAACCGCTCCGAAAGGTGTGCGCGGAAGGAATAGCGAGAATACTTTGATAAGAAAATATCTTGGCTGGGAACCGTCCATTCCGTTAAAGGAAGGATTAAAGAAAACTTATGATTGGATAAAGGAACAAATGGTCGAGAACAAAGGGAAAGACTCTCAAAAGGTTGTCTTCAATGAGTTTTAGTCTCTGGGATCAAGCTAATGCCAGATAAGAAAGTTTTGGTGAGTGGTTGTTTCGATCTAATTCACGGCGGACACATTGCTTTTCTTAAAACTGCGTCGAAGTTTGGAAAACTATATGTAGCAATCGGCGCAGATAAAAATCTCCTGTTGCTCAAAGGGAAAGCTCCATATTTCGCTGAAGAAGAACGCCTGTACGTTATTAAGTCCATTCGGTTTGTCGAAGAAGCGTTTATTGCAGGAGGTTCCGGTGTTCTGGATTTTCAACCGGACATCGAAAGAATTAAGCCGGATATTTTGGTAGTTAATAACGATGGTCACACGATCGAGAAAGAGGAATTGTGCAAGAAATACGGAATTGAATATAAAGTATTGGAGAGAATTCCTGAAGAAGGGTTGCCAAGTCGGGCAAGTTCGTCAATAAAAAAGGAATTACAATTTCCTTACAGAATTTGTTTGGCAGGAGGCTGGCTGGATCAGCCCTGGGTTTCTGAAATTTGCCCGGGCAGCGTTGTAGTAGCTCAACTTTTTCCGACAGTAGAATTTCATGATCGTGCCGGTATGGCCACAAGTTCCAGGAAGGTTGCTATAGATATTTGGGGTAATCAATATCCTGACGGTGACTCCTTGAAGAACGCAAGGATTTTGTTCGGAGTCTGAAAATCCTCCCGGCTCAAAATATATTTCTGGTTCACAGGACCAAATTGGCTTGCTTAACCCTGGCATAAGCCGACTTTATTATAATGGTGGATACTGGCCCGAGCGAATTGATTCCAGAAAAGATAAAGATATTTGTCTTTGGCTTTCGAAAGTCCTCCATTTGATCCCGCTTGAACCCAGACCGGTGGGCTACGATCCGCTCAAAGAAAAAAATCTCTCTCCACAAATTATTAAAGAACTTGCCGATGGAGGGGAAGAATGCTGGGAAAGCATTCTTCATAAAAATATCGAGGGTTTAGGCAAATCGTTGACAAAGACTTTTCTTACATGGGAAAAAATGCTTCCCTATACAGTTCCTATTTCTGTTATGACTGAGATGAAGGAGAAATATCTGCCAAAGTATTTTGGAGCAACCACTTCCGGTAGCGGCGGCGGTTACGCTGTCGTAGTATCGGATACTGAAATAGAGGGGTCAATCAAAATCAAAGTGAGGTTTTAATTGATAAAAAGATTCAAACGCTATTGTAAGACACTTGAGCTTGAAAACGATCCCTCATTGATTGAAGAATATAAAAAGCTGCACGCAATGGGCAAAGCGTGGCCGGAAATTACTCAAGGGATCAAAGAAGTTGGAATAATTGACATGGAAATTTATTTGTCAGAGACGACACTGTTTATGATAATGGATACCGAAGAAGATTTCGATCACGAAAGAGATCTGAACATCCTAGGCGGTTTACCGCGTCAGTCGGAATGGGAAGCGCTTGTTTCCAAATTCCAGAAGGCATCCGCTTCAACATTGGCAAGAGAAAAATGGAAATTAGTTGAAAGAATCTTCAAACTCGATCAAGATGTCGAATGCAATGTTGAAGAAGGATATGTCGAACAAATGAGTATTTAGCAATAACCGAACAAATCAAAATAATTAAGAGAATCAGCCATGGTCTCAATTCCTCTCTCGCCTTTCGATTGGGCGATAATGATTATATACTTTGCCTTTATCGCATGGATAGGTTTCTATCTCAAGAAATTCACAAAAACAGACGATGATTTTTTTCTCGCCGGAAGACGAAACAGCATGTGGGTGTGCGGCATAGCGTTTATGTCCGCCAACATGGGCTCCATGGAGGTAATAGGTTATGCGGGACAAAGCGTCAAGTATGGTTTGTATGCAGCTCACTTTTATCTGATCGGGGCCGTTCCGGCAATGTTGTTTCTCGGCGTTTTTATGATGCCGTTTTATTATCATAGTAAAATAAAGTCGATCCCGGGTTACCTAAGAGCACGCTTCAATGAAAGCTCGCGTGTTTTTAACGCCGCGATGTTTGTTGTCAATATGATTTTGGTTTCCGGTATCGCGCTTTATCTTCAAGCCTTAATCTTTCATACGTTTCTGGGATGGAGCTGGGATCTGAGTATTTGGATTTCAGCAGGCTTCGTGGCTTTGTACGTTACACTAAGCGGTTTGCTTTCGGCAATGTTCACAGAAATCCTTCAGTTCTTTTTAATATGGGCGGGCATCTTAATTCTCCCAATATTAGGATTGGCAGATGTTGGCGGCACAGCAGCAATTTCACATTCTCTTTCGGAGGGATTCAAAACTCTTTGGTCAACATCGGGAAGTCCGCAGAGTAACCCGATGTATGTAACATGGGGCGGGTTGGTACTCGGTTTAGGTTTTGCAATTGCATTCGGCTATTGGACTACCGATTTTCTAATTATTCAGCGAGCATTCTCTGCAAAAGATTTACGTTCAGCAAGGATGACGCCGATTATCGGTTCATATTTTAAATTACTTCTCGGCGCTGTCGTTGTTGGAACCGGGTTGATTGCTCTTGTTTTGATAAACGATCCCTCAAGCGGGTTTAGCTTGCTGGTCGAAAACGGAAGAATCAATTATGATTCGGTAATGCCACTGCTGATGCGGAGATATTTTACGTCAGGATTGATTGGTGTCGGCGTCACGTCGATGGTGGCTATGTTTATGGCAGGTATGGCTGGCAACATGAGTTCATTCAATGCCGTGTGGACATACGATATATATCACTCGGTCATAAACAAGAAAGCTTCACCGGAGAAGCTCTTGAAAATCGGGAGAATAGCAACGGTCGCAGGTATTATTCTCAGCGTTGTCGGAGCATATATCGCACGCAGCATGCCTACTGTGATTGATTATCTTCAGGCCATCAGTTCGATGTTTCTGGCTCCTTCTGTTGCAGTGATTATTCTCGGCATGTTTTGGAAATTTATTTCTCCAAAAGGCGGATTGTGGGGAATGCTTGTCGGAACGCTGGTTGCGGTTGCGCTGTTCATCGCACAGGAAATAAAATTGATCCCGGTGAATTTTGTAATTCCGGGTTTCAGCGGCTCTGATGCTCAATCATATATGGCAGCAAACTTCTGGCGTGCTGTGTGGGCATGGTTAATTTCATCAAGTACTGCAATAGTTGTCAGCTTTTTCACAAAAAAGAAAACCGACGATGAATTGAGAGGATTTGTTTACGGTCTGGTTGATAAGAATGAAGCTGTCGAAGAAAAGGTCGTGTATTACAAAACACCGGAATTTTGGGCAGCAGTTACGCTGGTAATTTTCATAATCATTAACATTGTCCTTTGGTAGGAGAATCTATGGAGCCCGACAAAAAAGGAATGAGAAGCATCTGGTACTTTGTTGGATTGATAATGTCTGCAATCGGTCTGATAGAAGTTTTAGCCGGAATTTATGATTTATACTTCCCTTCTGCTCAGGATATTAGGCTTGCAAATTTACATGCTAATATTTGGTGGGGAGTTATGATTTTGATTGCAGGTTTAGTCTATATTACGAAGAATAAAAATAAATATGTAAAGATGTAATTGAGAATTATGAAAAGAATATTTTTACTTTTTCTAATCAGCCTATATTCAGCACTGAATCTATCAGCCCAAGATAATGCTTTGCTAAAGTTATGGTACAACCATCCCGCCAAGCAGTGGGTCGAAGCATTGCCAGTGGGAAATGGCCGTTTGGGTGCCATGGTATATGGAGATCCTTTCAAGGAAACAATTCAACTTAATGAAAGTACAGTCTGGGCTGGACAGCCAAATCGTAACGATAATCCTAACGCCAAACAAGCGCTGCCTGAGGTGAGAAATCTAATTTTCGGAGGTAAATACAAAGAAGCTCAGGATCTGGTAAATCAAAAATTTATCAGCAAGACTTCACAGGGGTGCCCATACCAGACGGTCGGGAACCTTAATCTTTTTTTTCCCGGTCATGAAGATTATTCCGATTACTATCGAGAGCTCAATATCGAAAAGGCTGTGGAAACGTCGCGCTACAAAGTCGATGGAGTACATTATCAGACCAAGGTATTCGCTTCATTTCCAGACCGGGTAATTATTGTTCGAATTACTGCGGACAACCCCGGTTCGATTAACTTCTCCGCGACGATGGACAGGCCGTCAAAAGTTGATATCTCCACGAAAGGTAATGACGAACTCATCATGTCGGGCGTGACCAGCGATTACGATTCTGTAAAAGGCGCTTTGAAATTTCAGGCACAAGTCAAGATTCTTGCCGACGGCGGTTCTGTCTCCGCTTCAGATACGCTCCTGCAAGTATCTAACGCAGACACTGCTACCATTTATATTTCCATTGCGACCAACTTTAGGAACTATCATGATATAAGCGCGGATGCTGGTGCAAGAGCAGACGCATATTTGCAGAATGCTTTGAAGAAGAATTATGACCAAGCGTTGAGCGATAACATTGCGGCGTATCAAAAGTATTTCAATCGGGTGAGTCTCGATTTGGGGATTACCGATTCCGTAAAAAATCCCACCGACGTGCGTATCGAACAATTTGCTGAGGACAACGACCCGCAGTTGGTGGCTTTATATTTTCAGTTCGGCCGCTATCTGCTTATATCTTCATCGCAGCCGGGCGGGCAGGCCGCAAATCTGCAGGGAATATGGAATAATCAGCTCTTCCCTCCATGGGGGAGCAAATATACAGTCAACATAAATTTGGAAATGAATTACTGGCCTTCGGAAGTTACCAACCTTAGTGAAATGAACGAGCCGCTGATCCAGCTTGTGAGGGATGTCTCAGTTACTGGAAGACAGACCGCAGAAGATATGTATGGCGCAAAGGGGTGGGTGCTGCACCACAATACAGATATCTGGCGCATTAATGGACCGATCGATGGCTCATTCTGGGGAATGTGGCCGATGGGCGGTGCATGGCTGTGCCAGCATCTGTGGCAAAAATATGAATTTAACGGCGATAAGGAATATTTAAAGTCTGTATACCCTGTTATGAAAAGCGCTGTAGAGTTTTATCTTAGTTCCTTGGTTAAATATCCTGGACATGACTGGTTGGTCGTTTGTCCTTCCGTTTCTCCGGAGAACGCTCCATCATACCGTCCCGATGTTTCAATTTCCGCCGGAACCACGATGGATAATCAGCTGCTATTCGATCTTTTTACCAAGACAATAAGGGCGGCCAAAATTCTCAATGTTGACAAGGATTTCATTCCGAAAATTGAATATGCGCTTAAGAGGTTGCCTCCAATGCAAATCGGGCAGTATGGACAATTGCAGGAGTGGATTGAAGATTGGGACAGCCCGCAAGACCACAATCGGCATGTTTCTCACTTGTACGGTGTGTATCCTTCTAACCAGATTTCTCCATTTCGTACTCCTGAGCTTTTCGATGCGGCGCGAACGTCACTCATATTTCGTGGCGATCCATCAACTGGATGGTCGATGAATTGGAAAATTAATTTGTGGGCTCGTTTTCTCGATGGCAACCATGCCTATAAGCTGATAACCAACCAGATAAATCTTGTCGAAAAACCAGCTTTTGAAAAAGGCGGAACGTACGCGAATATGTTCGACGCACATCCTCCTTTTCAGATTGATGGAAATTTTGGTTTCACTTCGGGCATTGCTGAAATGCTTTTGCAGAGCGATGATGGTTCAATCTTCGTCCTTCCCGCGTTACCCAACGTCTGGCAAAATGGAAACGTAAAGGGCCTTCGGGCTCGCGGCGGATTTGAGATAGAAGATATGAAATGGAAGAACGGAACGATCTCCAAGTTAGTAATCAAATCCAATTTGGGAGGCAATTGCCGTATCCGTTCCTACTCACAGCTGCAGGCTGAAGGCGATGCGATATTTGTTCAAGCTAAAGGGGAGAACAGTAATCCGTTTTACCAGGTACCGCAAATAAAGAAGCCACTGATTTCCCCGAAGGCAAAGCTCGAAACCGTTAAGTTGAAAGACACTTTCTTGTATGACATCGACACAAAACCGGGAGAAGAATATATTTTTGTTTCAGAGTAGGAGCGAAAGAAATAATACTTCCAGACGAATTAACTGGACCTATATCATGCGAGACTATAGTTTTCATCTGGTCATATTAATAGTTCTGGCCGGGGCCATCGCAAACAATCTTTACGCTCAAAATCCGATTATCAGGGATCAGTTCACGGCAGATCCCTCTGCACGGGTTTTTGGGGACAGTGTTTATCTTTATCCTTCACATGATATTCCCGCTGGCGAAGGCCGCGGACGTGTCGGCTGGTTCTGTATGGAAGACTATCACGTATTCTCATCGGCGAATCTTACCGACTGGATCGACCATGGTGTTACCTTGAGCCAGGATAAAATTCCCTGGGTTAATTCAAAAGCATATGCCATGTGGGCCCCGGATTGCATTTACAGGAATGGAAAGTATTACTTCTATTTCCCGGCTCCCGCTAAGGATACCGCATACGGAAGGGGGTTTTCAATTGGAGTCGCCGTATCGGATAGGCCTTATGGGCCCTTTGTTCCGCAGCCTGCACCAATCAAAAATGTTCATGGAATTGATCCCAACGTATTTGTCGATAGAGATGGACAGGCTTATTTATGCTGGACAGGGAGAGGTTTTTATGCAGCGAAGTTGAAAGAGAACATGCTTGAACTTGCGTCCGAGCCGCAATTGATCCAAGGGTTGCCCGAAAAAGGACTCAAGGAAGGTCCGTACATGTTTGAGCGGAATAGGATTTATTACTTGGTTTATCCGCATGTAGCAGATACGACCGAACGGCTCGAATACGCAATGGCAGATAGTCCGATGGGTCCGTTCAAAGTTGCAGGAGTTGTAATGGATGCAACACCCCGTTGCTGGACTAATCAGGCATCCGTCATTGAATTCAAAGACCAATGGTATCTGTTCTACCATCATAATGATTTGTCTCCGCATTTTGATAAGAACAGATCCGTAAGGATTGACAGCCTGTTTTTCAACGAAGATGGTACAATCAAAAAAGTAATTCCCACATTACGGGGCGTAGGTGTAACCAACTCTTCATGCGAAATACAGATTGACAGGTACAGTCTTAAAAGCGATGATGGTACATCGATAGCTTTTCTCGATACGCTCAATACGTTTGGAGGATGGAAAACACTACTCGATACTGCAAGTGCGTGGATACAATACAACAGTGTCGATTTCGGACACAGTAAGCCAGGAATGGTCGAAGTGAGAGCCTTATCAAAAACCGGAGGCACACTGCAAGTTCGGTTGGATATGGTGGATGGTCCTATCTTCGCTCAGGTAAGAATTCCAAAAAGCGAGAATTGGAGAATTGTCAGGTCACGTGTGTCGAAAATTCCGCAAGGAATTCATAACTTGGTTATAGTATTAAAAAATGATACGCATGTTGAAGTAGACTGGTTAAGTTTTAAATGAGCGTGAATAACATTAAAGTTTTTACATAGTAAAAGGCTGCATTGTTATATGGGGTTCTAGAAATGCTACTCAGAGATTAAAGAGTAATTATATGGTTAAAATTATCAAATATATCGTAGTAATATTTTCGTTTCTGGTAATAAATTCTTGTTCAAGGAATGATGACGATATTACTAATCCTAATATCAATCTGATCGATTTTGGTGATACAACTAATGCTATTCTTCTATCATCATTTGAACTTAATGGGAGGGCGAACTTGGAAGGTTGGAGACCTTGGGATTCACTTTCAACACTTAACTATTCGTTTTCGAAAGACGTTCCTATTGATGGTGGTGATTGGTCACTGCGGCTTCAAGGGGTAAAATATACTGAAATTTGGGTTGACACAACTATCGGCCTTTCTCCCTCTGATTCATTAAAGAATTATGTATTGACATTTTGGGCAAAAGGGAAAGGTAGCGCTTCACTTTCTTTAGATGCGTCAGATAGAGGAGAATATATAGGTCACATGGTAAATTGTACTTCATGGACTCTATTTGCTGACACTTTATTTCGTCATGATATTGAGCTAAGTAAATTAAGAGTAAGTCTCACTTCATGGGGCCAAGATTCAACATCCCATGTATTGTTCGATAATGTTGAAGTTGTCGTTAAATCAAAATAGCATAAGCGGTTTAAACGATGTTAAGAAACATGACAATTAAACAACCAATAAATAACAAAGGATTGACTGCCATGAAAAAGATACTTTTTACATTGTTGATTGCTCTTCCTTCTTTGGTTTTTGCTCAAACGGCGAAAATCAAAATAGACGTTACCAGAACGGTAGGAGAGATTGATCCTAAGATTTATGGTGTATTTATGGAACCTATTCACTTCAGCGGAAGGAGAATGGGTTTACCGGATACGGCAAACTTCAACACACTTTACGGGAATTTGTACGATCCATCATCGCCGCTTGCAGACGCGAACGGGTTCAGGAAAGATTATGTTGAAGCGGCGAAAGAGCTGAAGATAGCCGACATGCGCTGGCCGGGCGGAAATTTCGTGATGGGTTACGACTGGGAGAACGGCATCGGCCCCAAGGACAAACGTCCTGTTACCTTGAATCTTGCTTGGGGCGGAATCGATAATAATAATGTGGGAACGGATGAATGGGTCGAACTGAATAAATCGATAGGGAGCGAGAACGTCGTGTGCGTTAATCTTGGGCTCGGCACAATAATCGATGCATGCCACTGGGTGGAATACTGCAACTATAAAAAGGGAACATACTTTTCCAACATACGTGCAGAAAACGGACACGAAAATCCTTATGATATAAAATTATGGGATTTAGGAAATGAAGTCGACGGCGCGCCATGGGAGCTGGGTCATAAAGACGCTGATGACTACGTTAAAATTGCAAGAGAAGCCGCTAAGGCTATGAGGTCCGTAGACAACACAATAGGATTCGTGGCTTCGGGATCGTCATACTTTGAGAGCACAGGTCAGTGGGTTGAATGGAATCGGAAAGTGCTCGAAGGGCTGGGAGATATGATAAAGTATATTTCCATTCACCACTACTGGGAAAATTCCCCCGACTATTATGCTTTCATGGGACAGAGCGCAATGGATTTTGAAAAAACGATTAGAGTAACGGCTGATGAAGTCGATGCAGTGAGATCAATGAAGGACTTTAAAAACCCAATCTATATTTCAGTCGATGAGTGGGGGACTTTCGGAAGAAACTTTTTATCCGTTCTGCCGATAGCGCAATGTTTCAATTCCTTTATACGTCATGCCGATGTTGTCAAGATGGCCAACTTCACCATGATGACTTCATTACTTAGTGCCGACAGTGTGAAAAGGACTTTTAAGACGCCATTGTTTTATACATTCAAATTGTTTTCAAACAATTGCCGCGGCACATCTGTTGACACCTATGTCGAGTGCGATACTTTCAATACCGATCAATACAAAGGCATCCCATATCTCGATGTCACGACCGTATATAACAAAGAATCAAATTCGATCATCATAAACGTCGTCAACAGGAATAAGGATAAAGCGATCGCTGCGGACATAATTAACAACTCGGGAACTTTTGCGGGGAAAGCAGAAGCGACAATAGTTGACAACGGCTCGCTTACCGAACCATTTACATTCGATAAGCAAGACCAGTATATCCCTGTTACGAAGGATGTTAAAGTCGAGGGGAATGAAATTACTTGTTCTTTCCCGGCACATTCCATAACACAGATAGTTGTCGAAAATAAATCTAATTAAATCTTTTTACTTAACGTCATCACAGGAGAATTAAATGGGACGGCAAATAATCAAACCGTTGTTGGGAATGGTAGCTCTCTTGCTTCTATTCTACGGTTCACTTTTCGCTCAGACAATCAGTATTAATGCCGGCAAAAGTCAAATCATAAATTGGAAGGAGACACAATCCACACATCTAAAGGGAAGCGTGTCTTCGGATAAAGTAAAAGTGGAGTGGTCGTGTCCTCAGAATCCAAATGTTGTTTTCAAGGATTCTTCCAATCCTGTTTCAGAAGTTACTTTCCCACGTCCCGGCTACTACTTGCTATTTCTTTCTACAAAAGGAACCGACAAGGACTCGGCAAGCAGCTCCACCATAGTAAATGTTTTCGAGCCTCACTCCTATAGAGAGAGGCTTTCTGATATGATAAGCTTGATGACGGTCGAAGAGAAGATTGCGCAATTGACCAACGAAACGGATTCAATTCCTCGATTGGGAATTCCCAAGTACAACTATTGGAGCGAGGCTTTGCATGGTGTGCTTGCGAGTGGAGCCACTTCATTTCCGCAGGCAGTTGCGATGGGGGCAACATGGGACCCTGAGCTTGTGCGTCGTGTAGGTTCAGCCATATCAGATGAAGCGCGTGCTTTAAATGTTATCGAGGGTAAAGGGCTGACTTATTGGAGTCCGACGCTCAATATTGCACGTGATCCACGATGGGGTAGGAATGAGGAGTCGTACAGCGAAGATCCTTATCTCCTTTCTCGAATGGGTGTGGCGTTTGTGAAGGGTATGCAGGGTGATGATCCGTATTATCTGAAGACCGTTTCCACTCCGAAACATTTCATAGCAAATAATGAGGAAGCGCGACGGCATTCAGGTTCTTCCGATGTAGATATGCGCAGCTTGTTTGAATATTATTTGCCGGCATTCAAAGCGACAATTGTTGAAGGCAAAGCTTATTCCATCATGGGTGCATACAATGAAGTGAACCATGTTCCCGTAAATGCAAATCCATTTTTATTGACAGATCTCCTGAGACGTGATTGGGGATTCAAAGGCTACGTGGTTTCCGATTGCGGCGCGATTGGTGACGAGATATTTCCGCATCGATTCTATAAGACAGGTGCTGAAGCCGCCGCAGGCAGCATCCTTGCCGGCTGTGACCTGGATTGCGGGATGGAGTATCGTGAATTTCTGAAGCCGGCTCTCGCAGAAGGATTGTTGGAAGTAAAAGATATCGATACCGCATTGGCGAGAGTTCTCTCTGCGCGTTTCAGACTTGGCGAATTCGATCCTCCTGAAATGGTACCCTATAGTTCAATTACACCGGATAGTCTTGATACAAAAGAACATCGGCTCCTGGCACTTGAGGTTGCACAGAAAGCAATAGTACTCCTCAAGAATAATGGCGTATTACCTTTACAGAAAGATAAAATAAAATCGATTGCGGTAATCGGTCCGAATGCCGCCGAAACTCAACTCGGGAATTACAGTGGTTGGCCTAATATCCAGACTGGTCCTCTTGAAGGGATAAAAGCCAGGGCTGTTTCTCTCGGAATCAAAGTGGAATATTCGATGGGATCGACGATCGCCAACGGGGCATTGAGGCCAATTGAACCACGATACTTCGGCGAAGTTGAAGGAACTAAGAAAACTGGCATGCAGGGTGAATATTTTGACAACATGAACCTGAAAGGAAAACCTGTTTTGACCCGCATCGACTCCATGGTGAACTTCAATTTTGGTACCGGTTCTCCGACTCCGGGCTTGCCTGAAGATCACTTTTCAATTCGGTGGAAAGGCAAGTTAATTCCCCCCGATACTATCCATCATGTAGGCATCAGCACCGATGATGGTGGACGTCTCTATGTGGACGGTAAATTATTAATTAATGATTGGAGGGACCATGCTGAAGAGCAGCACAGTGCGAGCGTTGAATTGTTGCCCGGCAAGGAATATGAAGTTGAAGTCGATCAGTACGATGACGAGTTAGGTGCGGCTGCGAGATTGTTGTGGGATCTTAAGCCAAGGGACTTTGATGCGGCAAAGGAAATCGCTGCAAGGAACGATGTGGTTGTTCTCATAGTGGGTACGTCTCCTCTTATTTCTCGTGAAGAGCTGGACCGCACCGCGATTGAACTGCCACAAGTGCAGCAAGACTTAATTGATGCTGTCGCATCCGTTAATCCTAACATAGTTCTTGTCCTTGAGAATGGAGGCCCCGTTGCTCTTGCTGGCGTGGAGAACAAAGCCAATGGAATACTTGAAGCATGGTTTGATGGAGAATTCCAGGGCGATGCAATAGCCGATGTTTTGTTCGGCGACGTTAATCCGGGCGGCAAACTCCCAGAAACATTCTATGCTTCCACGAAAGAGCTTCCTCCGATGTCCAATTACGATCTCATTGACTATCCTCGAACGTACATGTATTTTGATAAACCGGTCCTGTACCCGTTCGGATACGGACTCTCATATACTCAATTTGGATACAGCGACCTGAAACTTAGCTCAGACTCGGTCAAGAAAGATGGTGAGGTACAGGTTCAGTTCACCGTACAAAACACCGGTAAGCTCAAGGGTGATGAAGTCCCTCAGGTATATGTCCATGATATCGACGCTACCATGAAAGTCCCTATCAATCAGTTAAAACGTTTTCAGAGAATCACTCTCGCCCCCGGAGAAAGCAAGACGCTATCGTTCACAATACCGTCGTCCGAATTTTCCTGTTACAGCACTGAGACGAACGATTTCAAAGTGGAGACGGGGACATGGGAGATTGAAATTGGAAGCTCGTCTAAGGATATCCGCTTGACGAAATCGTTCACGTTGGAATAAACATTGAACAAATATGGAGTGACTATGAAGCAGCTAATATTTGCGATCTCCGGTTTAATTGTGTTTAACATTTGTGCGAATGCACGAGACATTGTCAAACGCGCCCCGCAGGGCTTTGACTCTCTACGGACTGACATACCACATGGTAGGATTGATTCCATATACTACGAATCAAAAACAGTTGGCGCAAAACGTAAAGCTCTGATTTATACTCCGCCGGGATACTCTAAAGACAAAAAGTATCCCGTGCTGTATCTTTTACATGGCATTGGCGGCGATGAACATGAATGGCTTAATGGAGGTCACCCCCAAGTTATTCTGGACAATCTTTATGCTGAAAATAAAATTGAGCCCATGATTGTGGTCATGCCGAATGGCCGTGCCATGAAGGATGATCGACCTATTGGAAATATTTTTGACAGTGTCAGGGTGCAGGCATTTGCAACTTTCGAAAAGGATTTGTTAAATGACTTAATTCCATTCATTGACAAGACTTTTCCGGTTTATACTGATCGTGAGCACCGTGCCATTGCGGGTTTATCGATGGGCGGCGGACAATCGTTGAATTTCGGATTAGGCAATCTTGCTGAATTTGCCTGGGTGGGCAGTTTCTCGGCTGCACCAAATACTAAGCCACCTGAATTATTGCTCCCTAATCCTGACGAAGCAAGAAAGAAATTGAAATTGCTTTGGATTTCATGCGGTGATGACGATGGTCTAATCACATTTAGCCTGCGCACTCACAACTATTTACTTGCTAACGATGTTCCCCATATCTTTTACATAATGCCAGGTATTCATGACTTCAATGTTTGGAAAACGTCGTTATACATATTTTCGCAACTTATCTTCAAACCTATTGATGTTTCAACATTTACTAAATACAGCCTTTTGGGACTGCCTGCATCATCCAACGTAAGGGGATCAAAATATCCGCAGATTCTGCCGGACAGTCGCGCAATCTTTCGCATCAAAGCGCCCGATGCACAAAAGGTTCAACTCGATTTGGTGAAAAAGTACGATATGATAAAAGACACCGCCGGGGTTTGGGAAGTAACTACCGATTCTTTAAGCGAAGGCTTTCATTATTATTCCTTGTTGATTGACGGAGTGGCCGTCGCCGATCCGGCAAGCGAGACATTTTATGGCATGGGCCGAATGGCAAGCGGTATTGAAGTACCGTTCAAAGGAGACGGCTATTACGCATTGAAAGGCGTACCACACGGCGATATAAGAATAAAGCGTTATTACTCCACAGTGTTCAATAAATGGCGTGAATTCTATATCTACGCACCACCTGGCTATGACATAAACACAAACGAAAAATACCCCGTGCTATACGTTCTGCATGGCGGTGGTGAAGATGAAAGAGGGTGGGCAACTCAAGGTAAAACGGATTTGATCCTTGATAATCTTATTGCGGAAAAAAAGGCAAAGCCAATGCTCGTGGTAATGCCGGACGGAAACGTGGATTCACAAGGATTTGGGGAAAACACCCTGAAGATGTTTGAAGCGGAGCTGAAGCAATGCATCATCCCGTTTGTCGAAAATGATTATCGTGCGGAGACAGATTCGAAGAACCGAGCACTTGCGGGTTTATCAATGGGCGGAATACAAACTCTTTACGTGGGCATTAATAACACGCAGCTATTTTCTTACCTGGGAGTATTTAGCTCCGGCTGGATACTGCCTATGCAGAACAGTATTGCGGATGCACAATACGATTTCATAAATAAGAATGCTGGTATGATAAACAGCAACTTAAAACTTTTTTGGATTTCAGACGGCGGCAAGGAAGATATAGCTTATAATAATTGTCAAATTATGCGCGCGAAACTTGACGAGATGAAGATTGAGTATGTATATGATGACTATCCTGGCGGACATACATGGCCGGTGTGGCGACATGATCTATATGAAATTGCACAGTTATTGTTTAAATAACTTCACAGAAGAAGGAAATGAAATCCAAAGGAATTTCAGCTATGTGTGAATTCAACATGGGAACCCGGAGAAAGAAGACTATGAACAGTTTCAAAGTACTGGTTATCCTATTTACAATAGCTTTTTCCAATCATGCTACACGTGGAGAGAGTTATACACTGACGAGTCCAAACGAGAAAGTCTCTGTTAACTTCTGGCTTACTTCTGCCGGTGCACCAGTTTATTCTGTCTCTCATGCGGGATCAACTATTCTGAAGGAGTCAAAGCTAGGAATTATCAGAAGCGATGATGACTTTTCAGTTAATCTGACTCTTGATTCGGTTTCAGATGTGAGCGTCGTTTCCGACAATTACACACTGCTGCATGGCAAGCGATTGAATTGCAGCTACACGGGCAACAAGCGGGTCTTCTTTCTGAAGAGCGCGCACTCAAAAACTATGCAGATCATCTTCCAGGTATCCAATGATGGTGTCGCTTTCATGTACTTTTTCCCCGGAAAAACGGACACGACACTGACAATTTTCAGAGAAGCCACATCCTATCACTTCGACCTTACTGCAAAGGCTTTTTTGCAGCAATGTGATGATGCGAGAATGGGATGGTGTTACGCCTCGCCGTCCTACGAGAATTATTATGAAAAAGACATACCTGTTGGTACTCCTTCGCCCAATCATGCCGGCTGGGTAATGCCGGCCCTTTTTAATTACGGGAAATACTGGATTAGCATTGCAGAAACTGGCGTCGACACCGATTATTGCGGGTCACGTCTGAGTCAGTTTTCGCCAGACGGCGAATATTCGATTCAATTCCCGGAGCCGCAGGAATGCAGATCCGGCGAACCTGTCTTCCCGACATCGATATTGCCATGGTACACTCCGTGGCGCATCATTGCGATAAGCGAAGGCCTTGCGGGTCTCGTTGAATCCACACTGGAAACCGATTTAGCCACTCCGGCCAAATATGATGTTTCGTCATGGCTTCATCCAGGCATTGCATCGTGGAGTTGGATTATTCTAAAAGATGATTCCACCGTTTACGATGTTCAAAAGGAATACATAGACTTCGCGTCCAAAATGCATTGGAGGTATTGTCTCATCGATGCTCTCTGGGATACTCAGATTGGATATGAAAAGATCTCAAAACTCGCAGACTATGCCAAAACGGAACACGTGAATATTCTATTGTGGTACAATTCGGCCGGCGATTGGAATACAACTCCGCAAACGCCACGCGGGAAATTGCTTACCCCTGCCTTGAGACGTGCCGAGTTTCAGAAGTTGAGAGATATGGACATTGCCGGTATCAAGGTGGATTTTTTCGGCGGCGACGGCCAATCCATGATGAAATATTTTATAGATATCTTGGAAGATGCAGCGAAATATGATCTCGCAGTAGATTTTCATGGGTGTCCTTTCCCGAGGGGATGGTACAGAACCTATCCCAACTTGGTAAGCATGGAGGGTATCAGGGGCGAAGAGTATGTAACTTTTGCGCAATACTTTGCGGATAATCAGCCTTCCCATTGCACTGTCATCCCGTTTACAAGAAACCTTTTTGATCCGATGGATTTTACGCCCGTGAATTTTGCAGGTATACCGAACATAAAACGAAGAACCACAGACGGCTTTGAGATCGCTTTGTCAGTTATATTCACTTCAGGGATCCAGCATATCGCTGAAACGCCAACAGGGATGGCAGCTCAAAAGGATTTTGTCGGAGAATACATGAGCACCTTGCCTGAAACCTGGGATGATGTGAAATTTATCGATGGTTTTCCAGGGAAGTTTGTCGTGTTGGCAAGAAAGAAAGGGGACAGATGGTACATCGCAGGCATTAATGGAGAAAACTCTGAGCGCACCATAACGCTGAGTGTCCCATTCATCGGCGATAAATCCGAAGGCATCCTTATCACCGATGCGGTCGATGCGAAGGACTTTAAAGAGAGTAATGTTGATTTTTCCGCACCAATTAAAATAACAATGTATCCTTACGGCGGGTTTGTCATAAGAACTCTGTCGAAGTGAGAAAACTCAAATATTCAGGAGAAAAATTGGAAAAGAGATTATTGATTGCCTTAAGCTTTTTACTCTCGGCGAACTTGTGGGCACAGACTATGCCATATCAGAATCCAAATTTAAGTTCCGAAGAGAGAGCTAAAGATCTGATTTCCCGGTTAACATTAGAAGAGAAAGCATCTCTTATGCTTGATGAATCTGCCGCTATTCCACGTTTGGGAATAAAAAAATTCAATTGGTGGAGCGAAGCCCTGCATGGCCTGGCCAATAATGATAGTGTCACAGTATTTCCGGAACCAATTGGCATGGCAGCTTCGTTTGACGATGGATTAGTCTACAAAGTTTTTAACGCCGTTTCGGATGAAGTACGAGCCAAATATAATGAATCGCAGAATGAAGGCAAGGAAAATCGCCGCTTCCTTAGTCTTTCTGTTTGGACTCCCAACGTCAACATTTTTCGCGATCCTCGCTGGGGACGCGGTCAGGAGACATACGGAGAGGATCCTTATCTAACCTCGCGGAT
Organism: uncultured Bacteroidota bacterium; assembly: GCA_963703215.1. GTDB lineage: Bacteria > Bacteroidota > Ignavibacteria > Kryptoniales > JAKASW01 > JAKASW01. The sequence continues at coordinate 1,584,989 of OY969800.1, forward strand.
GGGCATTTCCGTGGTGAAAGGACTGCAAGGTCCTTCCGATTCAAGGTACAAAAAACTTTTAGCTTGTGGCAAGCACTTTGCGGTTCATTCGGGACCTGAATCGACCCGTCATACCATTAACCTCGACAACGTAGATCCCAGAGATTTGTGGGAGACATATCTGCCCGCATTCAAATCCTTGGTTCAGGAAGCTGATGTTCGAGAGATAATGTGTGCCTATCAACGTGTGGATGATGAACCATGTTGTGGTAACAGCCGTTTGCTTCAGACTATTCTCCGCGATGATTGGGGTTTCAAGTACATGGTTGTTTCCGATTGCGGAGCGATCGCAGATTTCTATATGAGCCATAAAGTTTCCTCTGATGCAACCCATGCCGCAGCCAAAGGCGTCTTGGCCGGAACTGACGTTGAGTGTGGATATAACTACGCTTTCAAAGAGCTTCCTGAAGCGGTAGCAAGAGGGTTAGTTACCGAAGATGAGATCGACAAGCATGTGATGCGCCTTTTAGTCGGTCGGTTTGATCTGGGAGAGATGGACGCCGATTCATTGGTCCCATGGTCGAAGATTCCATTGTCTGTAGTCGATTCCGATGAACATCAGAAGCTGGCATTGGAGATGGCACAGGAAACAATAGCTCTTCTGCAAAACAAGAACGATATTCTGCCATTGTCAAAAGAAATGGAGAAGATCGCAGTAATCGGTCCAAATGCCGATGATAAACCTCTCATGTGGGGAAGCTACAATGGTACACCCAATACCACGATCACGATTCTGGATGGTATAAGAACAAAACTTCCTGCCGACAGGATAGTGTACGACAAAGGGTGCGACTTAGTAGAGAATACGGTCATTGAACCCGCATTCGGTGAATGTTCCATCGACGGAAAAAAAGGTATTAAAGCTACATACTGGAACAACCGTGAGTCTAAAGGTGAGATTGCGGCCACCGAACAAATCGTCAACCCCATTCAGTTAACTACTTTCGGACAGCATGAATTCAGCACAGGTGTTCAGCTGGAGAATTTCTCCGCTAAGTATGAAACGGTTTACAAGCCCTCGCAATCGGGCGAGATTGCATTTAGACTGGAAGCTTGCGGAGCATCTGTGCTTATAGTAAACGGAGATACACTCACCAGAGTTTTTATGTGGCGACCACTTCCCAGGCATGTCACGTACAAGGTTGAAAAAGGGAAAGAATATAAGATTGAAGTCGATTTTAGGCAGATTCAGAATTGGACAGCCAGCCTTAATCTAAATTTTGGCACGGAGGTGCCAGTTAATTACGGCGCACTTATCGAGAAGCTGAAAGGTATCGATGTGGTTATTTTTGCAGGTGGAATTTCTGCTCAATTGGAGGGAGAACAGATGCCTATCGATCTTCCAGGTTTCAAGGAAGGCGATCGTACCGACATCCAACTTCCTGAAGTGCAGCGTAATTGCCTTCAAGCTCTAAGGCAGGCCGGAAAGAAGATTATTTTTGTCAATTGCTCCGGTTCAGCGATTGGCTTAGTGCCTGAAACCGAAAGTTGCGACGCTATTCTTCAAGCATGGTACGGCGGTGAATCCGGCGGCCAAGCTGTTGCCGACGTCCTTTTTGGCGATTATAATCCATCAGGTAAACTGCCGATCACTTTCTACAAGAACGTCCAGCAGTTGCCTGATTTTGAAAATTATTCAATGAAAGGCCGGACTTACCGGTTCATGTCCGATCCTCTTTTTCCGTTTGGTTTTGGGTTGAGTTATACAACTTTTTCAATTGGTGATGCCCAGGTCAGCAGATCTGAGATGAAGAGTAACGAAAGTGTTGAGCTTACTGTGCCAGTATCCAATACCGGTCAACGCGATGGTACAGAAATTGTCCAGGTCTATGTGCACAAGGTAAACGATGCCGACGGACCGATTAAGACTTTGAGGGCTTTCCAACGAGTAAACGTCGGTGCCGGCAAGGCCAGCATGGTGGCTATCGACCTGCCGCCCGCTTCGTTTGAATTTTTCGACCGGTCAAGCGGCCAAATGGATGTGGCTGCCGGCCAGTATGAGGTGCTGTATGGAACGAGCTCCGATAATAGAGATTTAAAGTCGATCAAACTTACCATAGAATAGTTGACGGAGCAAAAGAGCGAAATGCATCATTTACCTCTGCGTCGACACATAATTGAGAAGCCTAAGTCTGTCTTACGGTTTCCAAGAAAGTCAGTGTAGCGGCGGAAACAACAAAACTAACTCACAATACATTCACAAACATCAAAGGAGTAATCATGTCACGTTTCTTTTATTTTTGCGCAGCGACCTTTATCGCAATGAGCATCGGCCATGCCCAGGATATTAACGGTAAGTGGAGAGGAGAGATGCAGGGACCAAACGGCTCCATGGATTTGACATTCAATTTCAAGGTAAGCGGAGATAGCTTAAATGGTACAGTTGCAACTCAAATGGGAGAAATGCCGATTATTAATGGAAAAGTCAACGGCAAGAAATTCTCCTTCGATGTGAGTTTCAATGATATGACCATTAATCATCAGTGCACGTTTATGAGTGATTCCATCTCCATGAGGGTTCCGGGAATGCAAGGAGACACTATGCAGATCATCCTGAAGAGAGTTCCTGAATCAAACAATGAGGCGAAGTAGCGCGAGCTACCGCCTGCAGATTGAACTTCTTTTCGCCTAATGTCATTCTCAGTATCTGTAAACGAATCGTGGGTCATGTCAAAATCTTGACATGACCTTTTAAATATGAAAAAATTTCAAATGCCCGTCAAATGTATCATGCTCGGCATGTGTTTGGCAGTGTCGGCGGCGTGTGCGCAACAAGGTGATCGGGTGGACCTAGGTCGCTTGCAGACTGGTGCGACAGTCTCGTTCGTCCGCAGCGCGGAAGGCGAGTGGGGTATCGAAATCTCGGGTGACCTGCGCCTGGCGCAACCGAAGCCCGCGAGGCTCGAAGTTTTTGGATCGGAACAGGACATTCGCAATCTTGCGGTCGGCTACAAAGTGGTACAGCAGACAGACTCAGGCATCGATGCCTACGCTGAAATTGCGTACGGTGAAAATGTCGTCTTTCGGTTGGATGACCGCTGGAGCATGAACGCAGCAGGGGTCACGGTGCGCAGGAAGGTGGATGTGGCAGGGAATGCTCCGGGCGGTTTCAATTCGTCTGTCGTATTCGACGTTGATTCTTCCGTACACTGGTCCGATGTGAATTTCCTGGCTCCGGGTGCATTGTACGGTGACCCCTCAAACGATGGTGACCGTTCGCCCGGCGGGATACTGAATTACGCGACGCATCGATTTCTCATGCGCGAAGATATGCTGCCGGCACCGACGTTTGCCCTCTCCTTCAGTAACGGGTGTTCGATTACAATGCTGGATCCTTCACCGAATGGGGAATCGACGGTCGAAGAGACGAAACTTTTGAAGGACGCAATGACCGATGCGAGATTTCAGTTCGGTACGCTCGGAGCATGGCAGAATGATAACAGCCCTATTCAGTTTGGTTTTCAGTTCCCTGGTACAATAACAATGTATCCGTTCGGCCCAAGCGCTTCGGCACAGCCACGATGGTTCCGCCGATTCCATCCGATTGCTGATGTATTCACTCAGAGTTATGAAGTGAGTTTCCGATTCGGAGTCAGCGAGTCATTTCCAGATGTAACCCGAAACTCATGGCGGTGGGCATGGAACACTTTAAACCCTCCGGTATTTCCCGTTGACGCCGATCAAATGCGCCGTGTTCTTACGGATCAATTGGCATCTGTGGCAGCTACTATTGACGGCCGAACCGCCATCCCTTTTGCGGTCGCCACATTTGATACAAACCACCTTCAATGGAATTGGACCATGGCAGCGATGGGCTTTGTGAGCAAGAACATTGAGTGCGCGGACCAGTTGTTGCGCGAAGGCGATCGGGAGAGTACAGAGCGGGGACGGCAAATGCGCAAGATTGGACTTGCGATCATTTCGTCCATGATCAGGGCTCTTCCGACAGTGCCGCTTCAGGCGACCGGCTACGATCTTGCAACCGGGAAACCCTGGACAGGTGAACATCAGGAGTGGTTGGCACCATGGCTGCGAAATGCCACAGAAGACATGCGTGTGTTGATGCGGGCGTATCGGCGTGAGCGTGTGTTTGGCCGCCAGCATCCGGAATGGTTCAACTGGATCAAAACTTATGTGGACTGGCTGATCTTGCAACAAAGGGAAGATGGATCATTCCCCCGGCGGTGGAAACCGGGAAGTAACGAGGTAGCGGAGCCGACGGGAACGACAAGCTACTGTCCCGTGCCATTACTCGTCATGATGACCGAAGGGACGGGCGATCGCAAGTACGAGCAGGCGGCAATTCGCGCGGCAGAATATATCTGGACGAACTATGGAACGCGGGGTCTCTACGTCGGAGGTGCCAGCGATAATCCGAATATTACCGACAAAGAAGCCGGGATGCTGAGCATGGAGGCTTTTCTGAGTCTCTATGAATCGACGAGAGATTCTAAATGGCTGGAACGTGCAAAGGCAGCAGGGGACTACACGGAAAGCTGGATCTGGATTTGGAACTTGCCGATGCCGGTCGATGCGGACGACGCGCATCTCCACTGGAAAAAAGGTGTACCGACCATCGGAGTTCAGGGGATAACTGCACGTGTCGCAGGAAGCGTGGATGAGTACCTGGATTGGGCGGTAACCTCTTACGCAAAGCTGTACAAATATACGAATGACGCACATTACCTGGACGTGGCCCGCATCCTGCTCCATGATACCAAATCCATGGTGGCTCTTCCCGGACGCCAGTACGACATGAAAGGCATCGGATGGCAGCAGGAGGGCTGGCGCATGGGTCCGGGAGGGCCTGGCCGCGGCGTCGGAGGCCACCGGTTCTGGCTGCCGTGGATTACGGCCAACCACCTTTACAGCATCACCGGCTTGGAAGAGTTTGATCCCGTATTGTATAAAAAAATAATTGAGAATGATTGATTCATTGGTCTGTTTTTTATTTCATGCGATGAGATTTGTACGAAAGCAATGATTCAGACATTGATGTATTATTCAGGCAGGATAGTACTAAGAAATGCTGGAGATGATTCTGCACTTAACGTTGATATAAGATTTTATTTTGAATAATCTTGGTTAGATAATTCAAGTTGACTTCTTGTGGGTATGCAATTTATGAGGTGCCGCTTTTCAAGTATTAACTGATTAGAAGTAATTTTCTTACTCCGGTCAATTCGAGTGAGACAAAAAAAGCCTGGAATTTCGATTCCAGGCTTTAAGATTTCTGTTAATTTTATTTCTGTAGCCCGATCTAACGCCATTTAAATGCACTGCCCTTGTATTGGGGACTACCGGTCATGGTGCATGATGCTTTGTCTCCATTTACATCAAACATCATAAATCTTGGATCCTTAGCAGAGTAAGGAGTCCAGTCACCATTATTCTTTCCATTCGGATTCCCGAACTTAGCAAAATTGGTGTAGCATTCGACCATTTGGTTGCTCAAAGCCTGGTCACCCGCCGTGAAAGGCCGCCAGCTGTGCCTAAACGAATCGAACACGTACCACAAATCGGAAGAGTGAAAAGCGCCGCTGCTGTCCCCAGGCAATTGACGTGCGAATTGATAGGCATACGCCGGCTTGCTGCTTTGTTCCGCACGAAGGGCGCAGAAATCTCCAACGGCTTTTGTCATATCAAATAAATCGTTGGCGGTATATCCAAACATATAGGGGATATCTGCAATTTTACCGGCGGTCGCTTCGTCACCGAAAGTGCCGTTCATGAAATAATTGTCCACGACCGGACCCCAGAACATGGGTTTTTTGGTGGCAGATGCATAGTCTTTCGCCATTTGCGTTAGTTCTTCGAACGAAAGCGCGCGCATTTCCTTTAAAGTCGTCTTCTTGAAGTAGTCCATGAAATCTTTGTTCGCCATCATGGCAGTGTCGAGCGAATTGCTGCCCATTTTAAAGGTGCTCAAGCCGCCGCCGCTCATGCTTATTGCGTGGCTGACCAGGTTCTTGGATAGTGGTGAAGCCGATAATAACTGAACACTGCCTGCGCCCGCACTTTGGCCAAATATGGTTATGTTGTTGGGATCACCGCCGAATTGTTCGATATTATCATGGATCCATTTAAGCGCTGCAACCTGGTCTAGCAATCCATAATTACCCGATACGTCGTGTGGGCTTTCAGCCGACAAAAGCGGGTGTGAGAAGAAACCAATAATGCCAAGACGGTAAGTCACCGATACTAAAATGACACCACGTGAAGCCCATTCCTCCCCGCCGTCCATTTCCGGTTCAAAGGCAAAACCTTCACGATAACCGCCGCCGTGTATCCACATTGCAACAGGAAGTTTCTTATCAGTTTGACCTGCGGCGGGAGTCCAAATATTCAAATATAGACAGTCCTCACCGAACGGAACGGAGCCGCTGGCTCGCCATTCTTTGCCGTAAAAACTTTTTGGGTCCCAGGTTACTTGTTCAGCAGCAGCACCGTATTTATCTGCCACTTTTACACCTGTCCATGGTACAACAGGCTGCGGTTCCTTCCAACGTAAATCGCCTACCGGAGGTGCTGCAAATGGAATACCTTTATATACAATAACTCCCGCCGTTGGAGTCGTCACTCCAATTACTTTTCCACCTTCAATGGTCAATACAGGATTCGAATTCTCATCCTGGCAGAAGACCGATGAAGATAACATGCATATCAAAAGAAAGAAGAACAGATTTTTCATAAGCTTTCCAGTTTTGTGGTTAAGAAAAAAAGCTCATCAACTTGAATGAACATACTAAGAAAGGTAAATATCCTCCATGGAGGGTGTGTTAAGATTCATTTATTCATTTGAATAGCTTGATGCGAAAGCATCCAGACATCAAATATCTAAAACTGTTAATTTGATCAATATTCCTCACGGGGTTCTAAAGTTCCATCGTGACTTGTCACTATTTGGGTCGAACTTAGCCAGTGTGGGTGTACTGTTGCCGACAGCGGTCAGAACCAAAGGTTCGTCGGAATTCGGAACGACCTTGGGCATGATGCGGTATGTACCGTCAGTCAACTGGTCGATCCGCCACAGTTGTTCGGGACTGCGAGTAAAGGACGGAACCGTTACAACTTCAGAGTCTGCGGTGGCGGCAAGTGCGCGATCCGTTCCGGCAATAGTAATTTTGAAATAGGGTGAGCCAGGATAACCACCGACGCTGTCAACAGGTGTGATGGTCCACTCCTGATGGGGGCGGAATAAATAATCGCCGATGCGCACACCGATATTACCGGTCGGCCAATTCTTTGAATCTTCGGCGAGACTTTGGGGGGCAACTGGTTTCACGGGTTCATTATTATCACGCCCAAAGAATCGCATGCCGCCAGCCATTCGCACGAAGTCCACAGTCAACTCCAGCGCGTAGCCGCTGCGTTCGGACTGAATTTCGTATGTACCTTCCTTGAAGTTATCGCCGGCAACGGGCCATCCGTCTTTCCAGAGCAGCGGGCGAATGCCAAGGACGCTGCGACCACCTTGCTCTAAGTCGGCCTCGAAATGGCAGGAGAATTTCTCAACTCCGTCGCCAAGGTCCAGCAAGCCAAAGTGACCCGCCCCGACGAAGTGATCGCTGGCACCGACAAGGAATTTGCCGCCGCCTTTCAACATGTCCACGCCCATGTTGTCAAGATATGGGCCAGTCACCGTCCTGGATCGGCCTACGACAATATTGTAGGTGGAATTGGGGCCGTCACAGCATGTGCCATGGTCTCCCAGAAGATAGTACCAGCCGTCGCGATAAATCAAATCAGTGGCTTCGCAGTCGATGGCGATATTGACGGGCTGGTTGTTGGGAATGCGCATGCCCGTCTTGGGGTCGAGCTCGACGATCCGGATGTAGCCGAAGAAAGTTCCGTAGGTGAGCCACAGCCGGCTGTCGGTAGGATCGAGTAAGAACGACGGATCGATTGCGTCGCAATCCTCGACGCCGTTAGACGACGCGACGACCGTGTCGCCTTTGAATCCGAAGTCGGGTGATTTAGGGTCGAGGGTTTTGGTCCACATGATGTGGACGTCGCTTGCGTGTCCACCTGCCAATCCGCCTCCACCTTTGGCGTAGGATACATAGTAGCGATCCCCGATGTGGATGACGTCGGGGGCAACTCCGCCACCGGGACGCACGGCCCCGCTGTTCCATGTCCAGCCATCGTCCGAGATCAACCCACCGCCACCAGTGCCGAAAACATAGTACTTGCCATCGCAGTATGTGACGGTCGATGGATCGTGGATGTAAGGTTTGCCGATCTGAGCGAATGCCGGGAAAGACAACCCAAAATAGAGCAGGACGAAAACCGCTGCTGTTAATATACGGGATTTCATAAAACCTCCAGAAACAAAACGATTGAGATCAAAAGTAGGATGATTGATTAATTTCCGACGTTATCAAGACTCAGTGTTAGATCCTTGATCGGTTTACCGTTCTCATCGATGAAGCGAACGCAGAAATCACTTAAGCCGGGGCCGTTGATAACAGCGCCACGAATGACATTCCGCCCCTTGTTGAGTGTGAGACGTTCAGAGACGCAGTCATCCATAACCATGCGTCGATCACCGGAAAGGATAACGGCTTCCTTGTCGTTGAGCCACCACATGGATGCGGAGTTGGATCCGACAGCCAGGCGAACATTCTTCATCTCCCGCGGGCTGTTGACGACGGTAACAGCATAGAACAGGACACCGTATGTCGGCTTGTTAAGCCCGTAGGCGAGGCGAAAGAGTTTGATGTCGAAATTGGGGGATTGCAACGCGTGCCATGTGAGTTCCTGACTAGAAACTGTCACCTTTTCTCCGTCGCGCGGGACCATGGTGAATTGGTTAGGAAAGTATGAAGTATCAAGGTTTTTCCAGATATAGCTGTCGGTGAATACAGTGTTGCTGCGGTTAGGCTTGTTAATCGGCTCGAGAAGCAGCCAGCGCTGGAGAAAGCCTTCGTCGTCCGGCGCCATCGGGGACGATGTGGCCGGCGTGAAGTAAGGCGCAAGGCTGCGCGTAGTATCGTTGGGCGTGACGTTGCGAACAACACCATCATACGAAGCAGAACAGCCTTGAAACACCGATACAACCAGGACGCCGAATACGAGCATCGTGAAATTACGAAACATGTTCATAGTGGACCCTTTGCAGAATTTTCAATTCTTGAGCGTGAGACGAGGACAAATCTCTCTTTGAATTATTATTGTACGCAAATCGAGATGGTTTTTCAAGTGACTTGAGCAACCGCATGTATGGCATTACCGTCCGAAGCGTTAGACGCGAGATCATCTAGATAAGAAAAATGTTTTCTGCCACAAAATCCCCGCACTGAGGATAGGGGATTCCTATTTCACGGCTCAATTTTTCATGCACTTAGATTCTTACTTATTTATCTGCGGCGTGATAATACGGTAATTGCCACTCAGGTGCATTAAACTGAACAGGTACAATAGACCATCATAATACGGATCAAAATATCCATCTGAGTAAGGCTCGAGTTTGGCATTCCAGGCTGCATCGACAAATTTCCAGCTCTTAGCCTGTGTTCCCATTATGGATGCAGCCGCAGAGGTGGCCACCAATCCCAGTGAATGACGCAATGTGCGGTGTCCACCTGCAGGAAGAATGAAATCAGGAAGCGTTCCGTCCAGGTTGTATTGATCTTTAAAAGAATCAATTCCACAGCAGAAGAGGAAGTTCTGAATTCGTTTGCAGTAATCTTGCTGCCATTCTTTATCTTTAGCAAACCAGGAATAATCCATGGCGATATTCATGGGAACCCTCCAGGAATCAAAGCGAAATGCTGCATTAAATCGTCCCCAGCCTCGAGGGGTTCCGTTGAAATCTGTAGCATCCGCATTCAGTCCCGTTTTGTTGTCGCAAGCCCTGTGAAGAAAAGCGCGAGCAGAATCGGCACAACCCCTATAAAATTGTTCCCTGCCGTCTTTGGCGTATTCAGCCCACACTTCAAAAAAAGCCGGCAGGAAATAAGAAGGATCTGCCGAGTTATATCCGAATTTATCAGGGCCAAAGGTGATCTTTTTTTCCTGAACGTTAATAACATTCATTACTCCATCCGTGCCATCCTTGGTCCACATCGCATCGAGAATCCTTCGGGCCTCAGCATAATAATTTATTCCGGCCTCGTTCCCCCAGCGATTGGATGCAAATAGGAGATCGGTGATAATGTACAATTCTCCGTCGGATGCAGAACTTTCCGAATTGTGTTTTCCTGTTTGCGGGTTTGCACTCCACGCAAAATAAGCGTCTCGGGGTCCGCCCTGATGCTGCATATATTGTTTTGCCCATCGCCACAATCGGTCAAAAACATCTTTTTTATTCAGCTGAACTGCCACCATCATACCATATGACATTCCTTCTGTCCGAACATCGTGATTCTTCAAATCGGAGACATAGGCCATGGAATCGCCAACTTCAAAATAGACTCTGTTTGGTCCTTCAAACACGTCATGGTACGCATTGGCTAATTTGGCATCAATATCTTCTTGTTTATACCCGGCTTCCAAAAACACGTTTCGGTACTTACCCGTTTCCCAGGCTCCTTTGTCCCATGGCACCATTTTTCCACGCGGATCGCTGACGTCCTTTTCACAATCACCGACAGGAGCCGCCATCGATATAGAGAATATTGCAGGGAGTATCATCAAGAAAATGTATTTTTTCATATGTATTCCTTTTGGTTAATAAGCGGCGCTGGCCAGGTATCGGGTAAGGACATAACGGTTTTTCAAAAACTTACTCGTTTATGGATAGTCGTCCAATCCATCAAAATGAGCCTCGATTGAGGCAAGCATCTCTTGAATTCACTATATGAACTATCAACGTTCTGTCAATATAGCATTTTTTTTGTAAATCGCACGGAGGATTTTGAATGCCACGATCACGGCCCTTGGCGGGTCTGCCGCTCCTAATGAAGGGAAGCATTCTTGTGAGGAACCTAACTTTATTCATTGCAGTAAACATGATTTCGCAATTGGACTTGTCGTTGCGCAGCAACCTGCGCCGGTTAAATTCGGGGACGGACTATTGCAGGGAAGATTCGAACAGGCGTTGAGAGTTTGCAAAGGCATCCCGTTCGCTGCGCCGCCTGTTCGCAGCATTAGGTGGTGCCCTCCCCTTTGGTCCTTCTCGAATCCAAGGAGCCGGAAGCGGTCCTGATATTTGTGTTGGATCAAGATGGAGACAGGAATTAGATTTGTTCAGTCCTTTCTATTAACTTGGATATGAAAAATCAGCCGACATAAAATAGGAAAGTCAGAATGGACCACAGGTTTTTAAGTTTTCTTTTGATGGGGTTACTCTTAACGACCACAAAGGTCTTTTCACAAGATCAGAATTTTTACATTTTTTTGTGCTTTGGACAGTCAAACATGGAGGGCTTTCCGGGAGTAGAACCGCAGGACACTACTAATGTAGATGATCGTTTCCAGGTACTGGCAAGTGTTGATTTTCCAAAACTGGGACGGGAGAAGGGACATTGGTATGCTGCCGTTCCTCCGTTGTGCCGCCCATTCACCGGTCTCTGCCCCGCCGATTATTTTGGCAGAACCATGGTCGCTGGCCTTCCCAAGAACATTAGAGTAGGGGTCGTGGTCGTTGCGGTGGCTGGGTGCAAAATAGAACTGTTTGAGAAAGACAAATACCAGGCGTATGACTCAACGGCTCCATCGTGGATGAAGAATATAATCAAGCAGTACGATGGGAACCCCTATCAATATCTTGTTGACATGGCAAAACTGGCGCAGAAAGACGGCGTCATCAAAGGCATTCTTTTGCATCAGGGAGAATCAAATCCTGACGATAGTACCTGGACTTCAAAAGTCAAAGATATATATGATAACCTGATCAGAGACTTGAATCTCAATGCTGAGCAAGTCCCGCTGCTCGCGGGTGAAGTCGTGAATGCCGACCAGCAGGGCGCTTGTGCGAGCATGAATAAAATCATAGATGAGTTGCCGAAGACAATTCCGAATTCACACGTTGTATCCTCTGCTGGCTGCCCGGCCAGACCGCCCGACCATATGCATTTCACTGCGGAAGGTTATAGGGAGCTTGGAAAGCGATTTGGAGAAGAAATGCTTTTTCTTTTTGGATATAAAGTGGCTGAACCAGAATCGCCGCGAACCCCCGCAAAATAAACAGATCAAAATAGACGATTAAATAATCGGTTATGGAGAAAAGAATAATTCTGCGAGGACAATTTGACTTTCTCGAGAAAGTAGCGGAAATTCTTCATGGTGTTTTTCAAAAATAGTTTTTGAGAAGGTAATGAATTCATTGGGCGCTTGGTGAAATATAACATTAGGTTTCCTTTTGCGCTCGTTGCAAAGAAAATAATGCTAAGTGAAGGGATCAAGTTCGTGAGGTACGTTATTTTTTTTATTACGATGTATGTGACATTTGGTGTCGGGCCTGCCATGGCGCAGCAACCTGCGCCGGTTAAAGTCGAAGATGGATTGTTACAGGGGGTATTTGAAGACGGGTTGACAGTTTACAAGGGCATTCCGTTCGCAGCGCCTCCAGTCGGCGATCTCCGATGGCGGGCGCCGCAAGCCGCCGCGAAATGGGAGGGCGTGCGGCAAGCCACCAAGTTTGGTCCATCTCCAATTCAAGGATCGGGAAGCGGCCCTGATATGAGTGAGGACTGCCTGTATCTGAATGTTTGGACACCCGCGAAATCCGCGAGTGACCGCATTCCTGTGTTTGTCTGGATTTACGGAGGCGCGTTCAACTTCGGGTCTACCTCCGACCCGATGTACAATGGCGCGAACTTGGCTAAGAAGGGCGTAGTGCTCGTTAGTATTGCCTACCGAGTCGGTCAGCTTGGATTTCTTGTCGATCGGGAATTGAGTTCTGAAAGTCCGCATCATGTTTCGGGGAATTACGGCATTCTGGATATGATCGCAGGTCTCAAGTGGGTGAAGAAGAATATTGCCGCGTTTGGCGGCGATCCAGACAAGGTTACGATTTTCGGCGAATCTGCCGGAGGAATTGCGGTCAGCATACTGTGTGCATCTCCGCTGGCTAACGGATTGTTCGAGGGCGCAATTTCGGAAAGTGGTGGCAACTTCGGTCCTCCGCGAGCCACCACCTATCCTGGCGAGAACCTAAAACGACTGTCAGATGCAGAGCGCGCCGGACAAGCATATGTCGACAGCGCGAAGGTTTCGTCTATCGTGGAAATGCGAAAAATCCCTGCCGATAAACTTCCTGCGGTACGTGGACTGGCATGGCCTATCATGGATGGATGGGTAATTCCAGACGATCAGTACAAACTCTACGAGGAAGGCAAGTTTAATGACACGCCGATCCTCGTCGGGTATAACTCAGACGAAGGTGCAAGCTTCTCCCCTCCTAAGCAGACATCTGAACAATACATCGCCAGCGTTAAAGCGCGCTATGGTCCTTTCGCGGACACTCTTCTGAATGCGTATCCCGCGGGTTCCGGAATTGCTCCGAGAACTGCACGTGACCTGATGCGCGATGCTGTGTTCGGGTGGCATACGTGGAGTTGGGCTCGGCTTGAGTCCAAGATTGGCAAGTCTAAAGTTTTCCTCTATTGTTTTGATCAGCACCCGGATTATCCGAAAGACTCGCCTCGATACGGATTTGGCTCGCCGCATGGTCAGGAAGTAGCTTACGTCTTTGAGCATCTCGATGCCTCGAATCGGCAGACCACAAAGACGGACCTGGTAATCTCGGAGGCCATGGCGACCTATTGGACAAATTTCGCTAAGTACGGCGATCCCAACGGAAAAGGCGTACCATCATGGCCAGCATTCAGCGACGCCAATCCTGTGGTGATGTACTTCAGCCAGACGCCGCATGTAGGCCCGGTGCCCAGCGCGAAATCACTTGAGGTACTGGATGCATATTTCAAATGGCGGCGAACGCCTGAGAGAGAGACGTGGGCAAAATAATTATTGCGAAAATAACAACTTCACTAATAGAACTGTATGTAAATCCTTTCAGCATGATTGTATTGGCAAATCCGACTCCGGCATAGAAAACCATTGCTGGCGACAAAACAAAGATCAAACGTGCTTCGCTATGAGCTCAAGAAAATTGTCCAGATGTCGGCACAAATTAATCGAATAGGATTGAAGATATGAGCAAGAATGTTTTCATTATCGCTTCACTTGCATGCGTCGTGGTTGTTACTGCTAATGCTCAATCGTATAAGAAAACCGAATTGGGAATTAAGACCACGATTGACTCCGTCGATATAGAAGTCCAATTCTATAATCCATCCACTGTGAGAATATTGAAATCGCCGGAAGGCAAGACATTTACCAAGAAGAGTTTTTCGGTTATCATTGCTCCGCGAAAGACGGCTTTCAAAGTGGAAAACGAAGGTGACGAGGTCTCCGTGAAAAGCGAAAGCATGGAAGTGGACTTGAACCTCAAAGACGGCGAGATTTCATACTCGACGCCGGGAGGCGAACGCCTTTTAAGTGAGAAAGATTCAGGGGTTGCATTCACAGATTTCAACGATGCCGGAGTGAGAGCATTCACCGTCAGTCAGTCATTTATCCTGGATAAAGATGAAGCCATTTATGGTTTAGGACAACAGCAGAAAGGCAAAATGGATCAGCGTGATGATACTTTGCACATGATCCAGGGAAATACCGACGACTATATACCTTTCTTTCTATCCGTAAAAGGTTACGGATTATTTTGGGATAACTATTCACCCACTCTTTTCGTCGACAGTCCGGACAGTACAACATTCAAATCGGATGTCGGCGATTGCGTCGATTATTATTTTATGTACGGCGGTAATGCTGATGGGGTGATTGCTCAAATGCGGGACTTGACGGGGCAGGTGCCGATGCTGCCGTTGTGGACTTACGGTTACTGGCAAAGCAGAGAACGCTATAAAAGCCAGGACGAAATAGTTGGTGTTGTCAAAAAGTACCGCGAGCTGGAAGTTCCTTTGGACGGCATTATTCAAGACTGGCAATATTGGGGCGACAACTTCCATTGGAACGCCATGGAGTTTCTGAACCCTGATTTTCCAAATCCCCAAAAGATGGTGGATGAAATCCATGGCATGCATGCTCATATTATCATTTCGACATGGGCGTCGTTCGGTCCCAAGACAAAGCAATATGCCATTCTCGATAAGAAGGGGATGTTGCTCGACTTCAAAACCTGGCCGTTGTCGTCCAGGGATGTTTGGCCGCCTGACCTCAGTCATCCTTCGGGAGTAAGAGTCTATGATCCGTACAATCCGGAAGCCCGTAAATTTTACTGGGACTATATGAACAGGGGGCTCTTCTCATTAGGCATTGATGGATGGTGGCTCGATTCGTCAGAGCCTGATCATTTGGAGGTCAAGCCTTCCGATTTCGACGATCATACCTATCTCGGTTCGTTCCGCAAAGTCCGCAATGCTTTTCCGCTAATGCATGTTGGAGGGGTGTATGATGGTCAGCGTTCGGTGACTTCCAAGAAGCGCGTGTTTATTCTCACCCGCTCAATGTTTGCGGGCCAGCAGCGTTATGGCGCCAATACCTGGTCGGGCGATGTGGTGGCATCATGGTACGCACTGAGAGCCCAGATTTCTGCGGGGTTAAACTTTTCACTCACCGGCATTCCTTACTGGAACAGCGATATAGGTGGTTTCTTTCTTTGGAATTTCCCCAAGAAATTGGATGACGCCAACTACCGCGAACTATATGCCCGCTGGATACAGTTCGGCGCGTTCTGCCCGATGATGCGCTCGCATGGAACGGATGCCCCGAGAGAAATTTATCAATTCGGTAATAGAGGCGACGAGATTTATGATGCGATCGATAAGTATATAAATCTGCGTTACCTATTGCTGCCTTACATTTATTCAACGTCGTGGAACGTCACTGCCCATCAGTCAAGTATGATGCGTGCCCTAGTGATGGATTTTGCAAAAGATAAAAATGCGCTGGATATCAACAACGAGTATATGTTCGGCAGGGCATTTCTGGTTTGCCCGGTAACCACGCCGATGTATTCAAGAATCAGTGTGCAGGGCACCGATACGAACCGGGTCGAAGACTTCAGCACTATGAAGAGTGAAGGCGTTTATCTGCCCAAAGGGTCAGATTGGATTGATTTTTGGACAGGTGAGAAATACAGCGGCGGACAAACAGTGAAGAAAGAAACACCGATTGACATCATGCCGTTGTACGTGAGAACAGGGTCCATACTTCCGATTGGTCCTAAGGTGGAATATGCCACTCAAAAAAAATGGGACAACCTTGAAATCCGCATCTATCCCGGCGCCGATGGAGAGTTCAAATTGTACGAGGATGAGAACGATAGTTATGATTATGAGAAAGGAATTTATTCTACCATAGCTTTTACCTGGGACGATGCGAAAAAGGTTTTGACAATCGACGACAGAAGGGGTTCATTCCCCGGGATGCTTAATGAGAGGAAGTTTAGCATTGTGAAGGTTTCTAAAAGCAGGGGCTTCGGGATGGAACCTGTTGAAAGGTATGACAAAGTAATAACCTATAATGGGAAGAAAGTCGTTGTTAAATTTTAGTGCACCTACGATCTATTGTCAGTAATTTTAATGGTTTCTTTTATGACATTTAATATTGAGTAAGGAATTATCCATGTTGAACTTTAAACAAATTATAACTGCTTGTGTGGTACTATCGTCTCTGATCCCTGTCGCGACCAGCAAATGTGCTGGCATCAGGGAAAAAAGGCAAGTCAGGTCGTTCGATTCGGACTGGCGATTCTGTGCAGGTGAAATCAACGGCGCCGATAAGCCGGAATACGACGATTCATCATGGCTCAAGGTGGATGTGCCCCATGATTGGAGCATTGAAGGTCTTGCCAAGTCAGAAACGGAAGGCGAAGATGTCACCGAGTTTCCTGTTGTGAGAGGTGAATGGAAATTCAACGAAGGCGACGATACGCTTTGGAAGGATCCACATTTTATGGACAGCTCCTGGCAGACTGTAAAGCTCCCCGCGACATGGCAGGAACATTCAAATTATACCAAAGAATATGTGTACGGCTGGTTCAGGCGTGAACTTACCATCCCTGCAGATCAACAGGGTAAGGACGTCGTTATAAATGTCGGCAAAGTGGACGATGCCGATGAGACTTATTTCAATGGTGTGAAGGTGGGCGGCATGGGATCTTTCCCACCGAACTATACGACGGCATGGGATATTATCCGGCATTATAAGGTCCCTCATGAAATCATCCATTACGGCGGCAGGAACATCATTGCAGTTCGGGTGTTCAACGGCATAGGCCAAGGCGGTATTTATGATGACGGAAAGAAAGTCACGGAGGGAATTTTTGAATCGACCTGCCCGGGTGGAAGCGGAGCGGGATACATAAACGCAGGCACGGGCTGGTATAGAAAAGGTTTCAAACTGCCCGAAAATATTCGAGGCAAGCTCGTATTCATCGAGTTCGACGGCGTGTATATGAACAGCGATGTTTGGATTAATGGCGTTCATCTCGGCAACCGGCCGTACGGCTATTCCAGCTTTCAGTATGAATTGACTCCGTACCTGAAATACGGCAACGAGAAAAATGTCCTTGCAGTCCGTGCCAGTGTGCAGCAACCGTGCTCGCGCTGGTATCCGGGTGCAGGCATTTACCGACATGTGCGTCTGACGATGACGGACTCAGTCCAGATTGCGCATTGGGGAACGTATGTTACTACTCCAGATGTGTCTAAAAACGAAGCTACTGTTCGCGTCGAGACGAAGATACGTAATCAGTCCAGTTCGGTTCAGCAGGTGAAGCTTGAAACCGTTATCATGGATGCAACGGGTCGAGAAGCAGTCAAAAGCAGCTCCAAGCGAACGGTGGAACCAGACAGCATCGTCGTCTTCGATCAGCTCCTCAAAGTTTCGAAGCCAAAATTGTGGTCGCTGGAAAATCCTCAACTTTACAGAGTTGAGTCCAAGGTCAGTGTGAATGGCGCGACCGTGGACAACAGTGTAACGCCGTTCGGAATCCGCAAGTTTGAATTTACCGTGGACAAGGGATTTTTATTAAACAACAGACATGTTCAGATTAAAGGTGTGTGTTTGCACCATGATCTCGGATGTTTAGGCTCAGCAGTACACACACGTGCCATCGAGCGTCAATTAGAAATTATGAAAAGCATGGGATGCAACGCCATTCGGACGAGCCACAATCCTCCTGATCCTGAACTGCTCGACTTGTGCGACCGCATGGGCTTCCTGGTCATGGACGAGGCTTTTGACGAATGGAAGAGCTCAAAGACCATGTACGGGTACGGTCGGTTTTTTGACGAGTGGAGCAAAAGAGATCTTACTGACATGATCCATCGCGATAGGAACCATCCCAGCATTATTTTGTGGAGCATTGGAAACGAAATACCTGAACAGGACAGCCCCGATGCCTACGAAATGTCTAAGCGGCTTGTGGATATCTGTCATAAGGAAGACTCGACCCGGCCAGTTACCTCAGCATGTAACTCGCCGGCTGAAGCAGTCAAAAGCGGTTTTTCTAAACCCCTCGACGTGTTAGGCATCAATTATCAAATACCCTTTTACAAAATCTTGAAAGGAAAGGCAAAGCTGTTTGCTTCCGAAACAGCATCCGCTATCAGCACCCGCGGGGAATACAACCTTGTGCAGGACGGCGACTCGCTAAAAGTGATGCAAGAGCTGAATAATCAATGTACATCGTACGACATCATCGCCCCCAATTGGGGCAATACGGCGGAATCGACCCTCAAGGCAGTCAAAAAAGCGCCCTGGGTGGCCGGTGAATTTGTCTGGACAGGATTCGATTACATCGGTGAACCGACACCGTTTCCCTGGCCTTCCGTCAGTTCATATTTCGGTATTGTCGATTTGTGCGGTTTCCCGAAAGACCGCTACTACCTTTACCAGAGTCAATGGACGGATAAACCGATGGTCCATATTTTTCCACACTGGAACTGGCGAGGGTTCGAAGGCAAGAACATTCCTGTATGGTGTTACAGTAATTGCGAATCGGTAGAATTGTTTTTAAACGGGAAATCTCTCGGCGAAAAGAAATTCACGGATACACAGGACTTGCACCTCGAATGGAATGTCCCGTATAAGCCGGGAACATTAAAGGTCGTTGCAAAAAGGAACGGGAATATAGTGTGCATGGACGAAGTTCACACCGCAGGCGCTCCGGCTAAAATAATTCTTACGCCGGATCGCACGAAAATTAATGCTGGCGGTGAAGACCTTTCGTATGTGAAGGTCGAGATTGCGGATGAGGAAGGCAATGTCTGCCCCAACGCCGACAACCTCATAAAATTTTCAATTGCAGGCGAGGGCGTCATCGCCGGCGTGGGCAACGGCAGCCCTATCAGCCACGAAAACTTCAAGGCCAGCGAGCGAAAGGCATTCCATGGTCTGTGTTTAGCAGTAGTTCAATCGAAACGTGAACATGGCACAATTGATCTTTCCGCGGAGTCTGACG
The DNA here is from genome assembly GCA_963703215.1 of uncultured Bacteroidota bacterium. GTDB lineage: Bacteria > Bacteroidota > Ignavibacteria > Kryptoniales > JAKASW01 > JAKASW01. The sequence continues at coordinate 1,604,463 of OY969800.1, forward strand.
GTCTCCATGGCGCGAAAGTCTCAATTGATGTAAAATAGATAGACTGTGGATATCCGTTTGCGGAGACAAAACAATTTTGTAGTTACTTTTTTCGATCGACAAACCAAAATGAAATCAGCACAAGAATGAAGCTCCTGTTTTTTCTGATAATTAGTCTGTTCACCGTTATTTGTCAAGGGCAAGATGTGAAAGCCTTTAAACGGTTACCTGACAGAATGGAAGTCACTCTTTCGGAGGGGACGCTTAGCATTTGTCCTTTAACTGAAAATGCCTTGCGAATAAAATATTGCAAAGGCGGTGAGCCCCCGGTCCCTGAGTTTATTCTTACTTCAAGTGTTCCACCTCCTGAATTTAAGGTTTTAGATTCACACTCCAAACTTGAAATGAAATTGAAGAGCATCATTGTGGTGCTTGATAAGCAAACCGGCAGTTTGTCTTTTGAAAATAATTCAGGGAAAATATTGCTTGGAGAGAAAGCGGGCTCCCGAAAATTAGTACCCGATTCTGTTATGGGTGAGCCATGCTATATGGCGGAGCAGAGTTTTGAGTCGCCAGCCGACGAATTTCTATTTGGATTGGGACAGTTCCAGGATGGAAATTATAATTTAAGAAATGTCACCCGCCGTCTGACGCAGGTTAACTCCCAAATTTCATTACCATTTATATATTCAAGCAAAGGATATGGATTGCTTTGGCATCAATACGGGCTTACCGATTTTAATCCGGCGGACAGTTTTATAACGCTCGAAAAGCAAGAACAATCGTCCGCAGGCAACAACCAGGCAGCTGAAGTTACAACTACATCCGGGACCCAGAAGGTGTCGCAGAACCAATCGCTTTACTTCGGAAGATTTGCTGTCCCTGAAGATGGAGTTTATTCCATATTTCTTGATTTGGGCAATATGGATAACCGCCAATATGTCGTCATCGATGGAAAGCCATGCATCGACATCAGTAATTTTTGGCTTCCTCCGACTGCAGATGCATTGGTAAATTTAAGCGCCGGAGAACATAGAGTGCAGGTAGTCTGTAAATCAAGCAACACACCCACCGTATCATGGAGACTTGCGAATGGCGAAACAACGTTCCGTTCTCCCAATGCCAAGCTGCTTGATTATGTCGTGTTCTATGGCCCGTCCGCTGACAGTGTAATTGCCACTTACAGGAATCTTTCGGGCAACGTGCCAATGCTTCCTCGCTGGGCTTATGGCTTTTGGCAATGCCGTGAACGTTATACTTCGAGTGCCGACCTTCTGGAAACAGTAAAGGAATTTCGTGAACGCAAAATTCCGATGGATGTCATTGTACAGGATTGGCAATACTGGGGAAATAACGGCTGGGGCGTGCCGGAGTTCGATGCAACACATTATCCAAATCCTTCGGGCTTTATCAGAGAGTTGCATGATTCAAATGCGCATTTCTGCATTTCAATTTGGTCAAATCCGGATAAGAATTCGGAAATCGGTCAAGAGTACGTGAATAAAAATCTTTTTATACCTAATAGTAACTGGTTGGATTACTTCAATCCCGTTACAAGAAGACTCTATTGGAATACTTTGAGTGAAAACCTATTCGTCCATGGCGTCGATGCATGGTGGATGGATGCCACCGAACCAGAGAATGATGCTCTGCATGGTACGAAAACTTACATAGGATTGGGAGATTTTTATCGCCTTACTTATCCGCTATTTGTCAGCCAGGCAGTTTATGAAGGGCAGCGCGAAACAACATCCGAAAAAAGAGTTTGCATACTAACCCGGTCAGCTTTCCTTGGTCAACAAAGATATGGCACGATAAACTGGTCAGGGGACGTTGATGGGACATGGGACAGCTTTAGACGGCAGATTGTGGCTGGATTAGACTATACCATTACTGGTATGCCATATTGGACGACAGATATCGGAGGATTTTTCCGGCCTGGGAAATTGCAGTACTCTGATGAAAATTATCAAGAGTTACTTACACGCTGGTATCAATGGGGCACTTTCAATCCTATTTTTCGAGTTCATGGATTTCAATCGGAAACCGAACCATGGCATTATAGTCAGCAAGTTGAAGACAATATGCAAGAGATGCTGGATTTAAGATACCGCTTACTTCCCTACATTTATTCCGCTGCGTGGCAGATTATGAAAAATGGATCAACCATGATGCGTCCGTTGGTTATGGATTTTAAGGAGGACACTTCTGCTTTGAAACAAACTTCTGAGTTTATGTTCGGAAAGGCTATTCTCGTGGCACCGATTACCGAGCCTAATGTTAAGGAGTGGGACGTATACTTGCCGAAATTCACACCATGGTACGACTTCTGGACGGGTGAACGCTTTGATGGAGGCCAAACAATTGAAACCGTTGCAGCGCTTGATAAGATCCCACTTTTCGCAAAAGCAGGGTCAATCATTGCAATGGGACCTTTCATTCAATATTCTACGGAAAAAAGTGACCCGATTGAAATTAGAATTTATCCGTGTGGAGACGGCAAGTTCACATTATACGAAGATGAAAACGACAACTTTGATTATGAGAAAGGGATTTGTTCGACCATCGGATTCAAATGGAACGATGCCAAGCACACTCTCACAATTGACAAACGATATGGAACCTTTCCCGGCATGATGAAGACGAGAATTTTCAATGTGGTAATTGTTTCGCCAGATCATGGAACTGGGTTAGGAGTGACAGAGAGGACCGATAAAGTTGTGAAATATGATGGAGCAGAAAAGGAAATAGTGTTTTAATGGGATCAACAATCGGTATTAAGTAAGGTGACCGTTAATGAAGGTCAAATTTAATCTTTCATTATTCAATGCTCTATGTTGACTTCGCACCGCCGCTGACAACCGAACTGTTTACCATGAAGTTGTAATCACAAATTAACCACAATCTCATAAGGAGATTTTAAAATGAGACAAACACTGCTATCTATTTTTCTAATTGCATTATCAGTTGGTGGAATCTGTTCAGCTCAAACAGGCCAGGTTCTAATCAGATCTAGTATCGATACAGCGCGCGCCAATCCTTACAATCTCTACGGAGCTAAGTATCCGCGCATCGAAGCCGATTCGAGAGTTACTTTTCACTTTAACGCTCCCGATGCAAAGATGGTACAGGTTGCTATCAACAACGTTCCGTATGACATGACTAAAGCCGCCGACGGTGTGTGGACTTACACAAGTGAACCGCAGGATAAAGGTTACCACAACTACTGGATGATTGTCGATAGCGCGATCGTGCTTGATCCGGCTACCAACGCGTTCATAGGCTATAGTCATATGTGCAATGGTTTTGAAATTCCCGATCCGGACGGCAGTTTTTACGACCTAAAGGATGTACCACATGGCAACGTACTCATCGAGAATTATTTTTCTAAGACCATCAATGCCTGGCGTCATATCTATGTTTATACTCCTCCAGGATATGAGACTAACACATCAACCCGTTATCCGGTCCTTTATCTTCAGCATGGCGGGGGCGAGGATGAACGGGTGTGGATTGAGATGGGGCGAGCCAATCTAATACTTGACAACCTGATCGCCGAATGGAAAGCTAAACCATTTATAATTGTAATGGAAACTAGTGCTGCTTACAAACCGGGTGAGGTTCCCCCTCAACCGCTGCGTATGACGAGACCTGCCGGAGAAAGACAAGCCCCGCCGGATTCCATCTCACACCCCCGCTTTACATTTTCATTTGACACCTACAAAGAGGTTATGCTTAATGACATGATTCCTTTCATTGATTCTCATTTCAGGACATTAACTGACGCGAATGACCGTGCCATGGCAGGCTTATCGATGGGTACGTTTGTGACCAGAGTGGTCGCATTGGCTAATCTCGATAAGTTCGCATATATCGGTATCTTCAGCGGCGGTAGCGTTGCCCCGACAGACATTTCAGACAAATCGAAAGTTAAACTTGTGTTTATGAGTTTTGGCAGTCGCGAAAGAGGTTCCGAAAATCTCGAGAAAGCAGCGGATGCATTGCGGCAAGCAGGTATAAATGCCGTTTCTTATGTTTCTCCGCTCACGGCTCATGAATGGCAATCATGGAGACGAAGCCTGCGTGAATTTGCACAACTTTTATTCAAAAACTAAAGGAGAACAATTATGAAACCGTATACATTTGGTTTAATCTTGCTACTGGCTTTTTCGGGTTCGTTATGTTTAGCGCAGACGGAAGAGCCTGCGATCAAAGAAGACTTCAAACCCTCGACCCTAAATCAACCAGGTCAGGAATACCCGCAGGTCAACTCGCAGGGCTATGCGCGATTTCGCATAGTGGCTCCCGAGGCTCGATAGCGTCAAGGTAACTCTGGGATTGGGCGGACGTGGAGGCACTACTCTTAAGAGAGCTGCGGATAGCTCATGGATGGGAACCACGGAGGGGCCGTTGGATAAAGGTTTTCACTATTATCATCTCATAATTGACGGAGGAGTATTTAACGATCCTGGCACACTGAACTTCTATGGCTCGACTCGTTGGGAAAGCGGTATCGAAATTCCTGCTCCAGATCAGGACTTCTATGCACTCAAGGACGTTCCACACGGTAAAGTGGAACAGATTCTCTTCCCGTCCAAGAGCACAAACACAATACGCCGGGCTTTTGTTTACACTCCGCCTAATTACGACAAGGATCAGGCGACGCGTTACCCGGTGCTTTATTTGCAACACGGCTGGGGCGAGGATGAAACTGCCTGGACTAACCAGGGTCACGCAAGTCTGATCATGGACAACCTGATTGCTGAAGGCAAGATCAAGCCTTTCATCATCGTTATGACCTACGGCATGACAAATGACGTTCGGATCGGCGGCCTCAGAAACTTTGATATAAAACCATTTCAGACAGTTCTCATAGATGAATTGATCCCCTATATCGATGCCAACTTCCGGACGCTGTCGGATCGTGACCATCGCGCCATGGCAGGCCTCTCCATGGGTGGAATGGAAACCAAGACGATTACCCTGGCTAATCTCGATAAGTTTGCGTACATCGGTCTCCTCAGCGGCGGGACATTCTCCATGGAGGATGTCAACAAAACGCTCGGTTTCAAGGAGAAGGTTAAGCTGGCTTTCGTCAGCTTTGGCAGCCGTGAGCTCGGCGGCAACCGACCAAATTTCTTTGGCGGTGACCCAAAAGCAAATGCCGACTCATTGAAACAAGCTGGCATCAACAGTGTTTTTTTCGTCTCCCCGGAAACGGCTCATGAGTTCCTGTCCTGGAGACGAAGCCTGCATGAATTAGCGCAGCTTTTATTCAAAGAGTAAGTCAAAGGAAAAAGAGAGTGTGTGGTAATTCGTTTATCTGAAGATGAATTTCCAAACTGTCTAAAAAAGAAAATCAAGATTTGTTTACATACGGATTTTCACATACCCTCTAAATATAACAAAGTGTTTCTTGCACATCATAAGGTATAACGTGCTCTTATGACCGAGGAATCCACTAAGAATGCAAAGAACTAAAGGGACCCTGATGAAGGCTTTATTGATGTCAGTATTATTCGCAATGACATCTTGTTCATTATTTGGCACAAAAGAGCTGGCGAAGTTGCCAGTAACGAACAATCCCAATTCCCTTGATTCAATCCAGGCGCAGGCCGTCTACGATCGTGCGCAGAATTTTCCAAATGGGACTCAAATTTCTATTTGTATTATCAAAGGAGACTCGGAAAAATATGTGGGCATTGAGCGGCGTAACGATTCACTGGTATATGTTGATAACAGCGACAGCGTTTTTGAAATAGGTTCCATCACGAAGACTTTTACAGGCACCATGCTTGCGAAATTCGTGTATGATGGGAAAGTCAACGAAGATGATCCTGTAAAAAATTATCTCCCCATCACGTTGAATCAATCCTCGCTTAACGGAAAAGAAATGACGCTTGTTCAACTTGCAAATCATACATCTGGCCTCCCTTTTGAACCGACCAACGTGAGGAACGATGATAAAAATCCGTTTGACCAGTATGCTCCTTACAAAAACTACGGCATGGAACGATTATACGATTACCTGTCGCACCAATTGGTTCTGCAATCAACGCCTGGCGAGAAGAGGATATACTCAAATCTTGGAGGCGGTCTGCTCGGCCACATATTGACTCTGATTTCGAAGAAATCTTACGAGGAACTTATGTTTGAAACGATCTGCAAGCCGTTGAGAATGTCCAACACGTTTGTTGAGCTCACGCCAGATCGGGAACGACAGATGGTTCATGGAAGGTATCCAAATGGTGGTTTGCTCCCCTTTGGGGACGGGGATTGCGGTGCGCTTACCGGTTGCGGTGGAATAAAATCCTCGGCCAAAGACCTTGTAAAATATCTTCGAGCAAACATGACCGATACGACGTACCTCTATCTTGCCCAACAACCGACAAAACAATTCGACGAGCATTTTTCTGGCGCTCTTGGTTGGGCGCCTTACAGCGAGCGGGGGAAAGTCCATCAGGGAGCGTTCGGAGCCACTCCCGGCTATACATGCGGAGTGATTTTTGAGAGGAACACTCGTGTCGGCGTGGTTGTCCTCACGAACGTTTCAGCCTATCTCGCCGCGAAAGGCAACTACACTGAAGGATTATGTCGTGCCCTTTACGATCCGCTGCCATTTGCCTCTGAGAAAAAGAAGTGATAAAGACTTTATCGACCTCATTAATGTGGTCAATATCATGGAATGGCGCACGGCATGATGCGGCAAGATGATAATCCTAATGAAGTTATACAACCAGAATCAAGCATTAGAAGATTCGGCACACCTGCTAAAATGGTCGAACGGGAGATTATCTGATTATGAAGAAAATTGTTCTTGCCTTTTTGTTCTTGTGCATCCTGGTGCAGGCGGGATTTACCGGCACCGAGAAGGGAAGCTTGAAATTTGATTTTACCGGTCCCAACGATCCATCTCTCATCAGGGGCTTCAACTACACTCCAGCTAAGGTGGCTTTTCCACGAGAAGATATTGATGGCTGGATCCACTATGACTCTGTTACAGTCGAATTTGATCTTAACCTGGCGAAAAGTCTCAATCTCAACCAGGTGCGCGTTTTCGTTCCTTATGCAGCTTACACCGAGGACAAGAAAGATCTTCCGGCCAGGCTCAGGCAATTTGTTCGCGAATGCCACAAGAAACACGTAGGAGTTATGGTTGTTGTAGGAAGCGGCCCGTGGCTGCGGGATACAACTTTGCGGTCTCAGGCGAGAGAATGGGTTCGGTTCCTCGTCAAGGCGATATCAAACGAACCGGGACTTAAGATGTGGGACGTCATGAACGAACCGGACTGGCCCACTATGCCCAAAGAACTGGTTGCGAGGAAGATCGAAAATGCCAGGTTCATGGCAAAGACCTTCCATGAAATCGATCATAATACTCCTGTAACAATCGGGTGCGCTTTCGTGGATGGCATGATTGAATGTGCGGACGATGTGGACGTGCTCCAGTTTCACGATTACTTGCCGACGCGCGAACAGATCAGGAGCAATATCAAACGGGCCAAAGAATTTGCAGCGAAGGTGCATAAACCTTTGATCGATGGTGAAATTGGATGTATCGCGCGTGCCAATCCGTATGATGTCACACTCCAGGAACATATGAACGCAAAAGTGGGATGGTACATCTGGGAATTGATGATTGTCCGCAAAGGATGGGGGTCTGTCCAGGGCGTGTTCTATGAAGATGGTACAGTTCGCGATCCGTCAATTCCCGCGGCGATCATGGGATTTTTCCGTAAACGTTCTGCAGATATACTACCATCCGTTCCGGATAAGGAAGGCTGGGTTTCAATGACCATTGATCGCAGTGAAAAGTGGATCAATGATTCGACCAGGACATGGAGGGATGGATTGGATATTGCCGAGACCGAAGCGAATCTGTTGGAGGCAGGAGAGCTTACAGCAATGAGAATACCTCCCACGTGGCAGATTGGGATGTTGAGGCAACGCGAGGTTAACTTTGAAGCCCTGAAGAATTTGATTATTAAATTCAGAGGTGAGCTTGAGCCTTACAAAGAACAACAAGCGAAGGATAATTGAGATGATCTACAAAATATTAATTAAGGAATACGACAATGAAATGTAAGATTACAGTTTTTCTATTTCTCTTCTTTGCAGCAACAACTAGTAAAATCTCGGCCCAGACACAAGAGCAAAATTTCCAGCCGACCTTTGAATCGCTGGAGAAGGCGAACCCTGTTCCAGAATGGTTCAAAGACGCCAAGTTTGGAATTTATTTTCATTGGGGGGTTTTTTCAGTTCCGGCATTTGGAAATGAATGGTATCCCCGCAGCATGTACATCGAAGGATCTCCGGAGAACAAACACCATATAGCTACTTATGGCGATCCGTCTGAGTGGCCATACAACTACTTCATCACGGGAGCAAAGGACAAGCAAGGTAACTTTGTGCAGTTCGCGCCCAAGCTCAAATCGGAAGGCGGTAAATTCGACCCTGATGAGTGGGCAAAGTTATTTGCAGATGCTGGGGCTAAGTTCGCGGGCCCGGTGGCTGAGCACCATGATGGTTTCTCGATGTGGGCAAGCAAGGTTAACCCATGGAACGCAAAAGAGATGGGACCGAAGCTTGATCTCGTTGGTTTGTTGACGAATGCCATCCGCAAGAAGGGAATGAAAGTAATCGTCTCTCTGCATCACGCATATAATATCACCGGGTATTATGAGCACGTGCCACACACAGACGATCCGAAACTTCAAATGCTTTTTGGTCAGCAGGGGAAAGAAAAGAACGAAGCCTTTTGGCTAAGCAAACTCAAAGAAATTATCGACGGCTATAGACCCGATATTATTTATCAGGATTTCAATTTGAGCAAAATTTCGCAACCTATCCTTCTGCAATTCTTGGCGTACTACTATAACCGAGCCGCTGAATGGAACAAAGAAGTAGTTGCCACATATAAAGATGCCCTGAATACCAAGTGTGCAGTACTTGACTATGAACGCGGTGGCCCACCAGATATTACCGACAATTATTGGCTCACCGATGATGCAGTCAGCTCCTCAAGCTGGTGCTATACCGAGGGAATCGGATATTATTCCGCGAAACAAATACTCCACGCCTTCCTGGACAGGATAAGTAAAAATGGGGATATGCTTCTCAACATTTCTCCGGAAGCCGATGGTACGATACCTCAGGAACAAAAGGACGTTTTACTTGCCATGGGTGCATGGCTCAAGAAATATGGTGAAGCGGTGTACTCGACGCGCGCGTGGGAAAGATATGGAGAAGGTCCGACGAAGATGGGAGCGGCTTATGGAGTAATGGCAGCACCTAAAGAAGGAACCGCTAAAGATGTTCGCTATACCAGGTCGAAAGATGGTACAACACTTTATGCGATTCTTCTCGGCTGGGAAAAAGGTCAGAAAGAAATAAAACTTGCTTCGTTGTCTTCTGAAAGAATCGATCTCAAAAACCTGAAATCGGTTGAACTAATCAACGGCAAGGCCGGAAAGTATCTGCCGCTAACTTTCAAGCAAGATGCGGAAGGATTGGTCGTCAGTTTGCCTGAACGCTCTTTCGGCGAGATGGCATACGTTCTAAAACTCAGCTTCGATGGCAAGATTTCAAGGCTCGACAAATATGCCGACCTTGACTGCGTTCCACATTACTACATTGCCCCCGGCGATAACATTGGCAGCTTAGTGCTTGGTTCAGATTTAACTCTCACTGGTAAAAGAAAAGACATTGCCAACCAATGGAAATTGGAATCTGTAGGAAAAGGCCTGTATAAAATACTGAACCGCGAAGATAGTGAAAAAGTTTTCGAGTGCAGTACCTCTAATCGTTATCTTGTAATTTCAGATTTCGCGGGTGCTGACAATCAAATTTGGAAAATCGAAAACGTGCATAATGGATTGTTAAGAATTTCAAATAAGAAGTTTCCCCATATGATCTTGTCGGCAAATGCTCCCCTCGTTGAAGGAAATAAAGCGGAGTTGCTGGATTCGGACAATGGCTCATCTCTTGGTTGGAAACTCATCGAGGTCTGCGAGACAAAGCAGGAAGCCTTCAAGCCGCATACTGTTCCGTGTACCATTGAAGCTGAAGATTTCGATGCAGGCTGCCCGGGCGATGCGTACTACAACAGAACTGACATAAATGAAGGTGGCCAATATCGTCCGAGCGATGGCATTGGTATTGAAAAATGCGCTGCTGGCGGCTACAATGTTGGTTGGACTCATACCGGAGAATGGATGGCTTATACGGTTACTGTCGGCAAAACTGCGACGTACCAGATCTCATTCTATGTTGCTTCCGCTTACGATAGTGGTAAACTCCATCTTGAATGCGATGGCACAGATAAAACAGGAGTCATTTCAATTCCAAATACGACAGGATTTCAAAACTGGGTGGTCGTAAAGAAAACCGTGAACCTCGACGCTGGTCAGCACGTGTTGAAATTGGTTGTCGACGGCGATTTCTTCAACATTGACAAGATGGTCTTTGAAGAAATAAGATGAAGTGGATGAAGTCCTGCGGTGCTGGTTGATTTATCTCAAACAACCCCCAATAGGTCGATTCATGAACAGTCGTACTTGTGTCAACTTGTGAAACTGGCTTTAGTCATGTTCGTATTGCCAGACTTTCTTCTGGCGCAATCACACGAATCGGCTCAGGTGCGGATAACGGTGGAGGTAAATAAGCCGGGACATGAAATCTCCCCGATGCGTTTTGGAATCTTCTTCGAAGACATCAATTTTTCCGCCGATGATCTGGTTTTTTACAAATGAAATAAAGGAATAGAACAAATGCGAATCCTTAGAATCTTCCTTGCGCTATTGTTTGCAGTTTCGTTGACCGCCAAGGCACAGGAACTAATAAATCTATATCCTGGCACAATTCCCAATTCAAAGAACTCGGATGTAAAGGAAACCGAAAGTACTTCACCTCCGGGAATGTTTCTCGGAGTGACAAAACCGACCCTGGAAGTTTATCTGCCGGAAAAAGCAAAATCTACTGGTGCGGCGGTTATCGTTTGTCCGGGGGGAGGTTACGCAGTAGTTGTTTATCAAGCGGAAGGAACACGAACTGCAAAGGAATTTGCTAAGAATGGTGTCGCTGCTTTTGTTCTTAAATACAGGCTTCCTAATGATTCAACAATGATCGATAGAAAAATAGGTCCTTTGCAGGATGCTCAGCAAGCAATCAAAGTCGTCAGAGAAAATGCTGTAAGATGGGGAATCGATACAAACAAAGTAGGCATAATGGGCTTTTCCGCCGGCGGACATTTAGCCTCGACCGAAGCTACTCATTATGAAAAAGTAGTTATTGAAAATAGCGACAACACCAATTTGCGCCCGGATTTTCAGATATTGGTTTACCCGGTAATAAGCATGCTGGACAGCCTGACTCATCTTGGTTCGAGAACAAATTTATTAGGCAAGGATCCGTCCAAAGAAGTCATCAATGAGTTCTCCAACGAATTGCAGGTAGACGAGAACACTCCGCCGGCTTACATCACTCAAGCCGGAGATGACAAGACAGTCGATGTCGATAATAGCATAGTTTATTACGAGGCGCTGAGACACCGCAAGGTCGCTGCCGAGTTACATTTATATCCACATGGAGGCCATGGCTTTGTCTTATTTGAAAAGACTGAAGATTGGATGGCGCCTATATTCCAATGGATGAGAAATTCCAAGTGGATTGGGAATTAATAAATAAATTATGTCTCAATGTGCGAGTTAAGATTTCGCCTTGGTCCTTGAGATATTAAGATTGAGATCTCATTCAAACTTAATCACATAAGAAAATATTGGACAAAGATGAATAAGTTAATTCTCTCGCTTTCTACTGTGCTGGTTCTCAGTCTATTTGTTTTTGCACAGAACATAGTCAATAGTGTTCCACAGGGATCTGGTCCTTTGTGTGCTGATATTCCGGCGGACGGCGCAAAAATGCACAGCGATAATGGAGATGGCACCTATACCAACCCCGTGATCGCTTCGGATTTTCCTGACCCGGATGTAATCCGCGTGGACTCCGTTTATTACATGGTCAATACGACAATGTTTATTTTCCCAGGCGTAACAATACTTAAGTCGTATGATCTGGTAAATTGGCAATACTGCTGCAATGCCGTACCACGATTTGATTTCAGTAATTGTTATGATCTGGAAGGCTGCAACCGATACGGTCATGGGCAGTGGGCAACAAGCTTGAAGTACCACGATGGGAAATATTACTTGCTCTTCATTACGCTCGATGAAGGTGGATTTCTGTGCACTGCAACTAACCCTGAAGGGCCATGGGAGATAAAACATTTACCCAAAGGGTTCTATGATCCCGGTTTGTTCTTTGATGACGACGGAAGGATTTTCGTGGCGCATGGATACAGCGAGATTTATGTGACTGAACTTGAAACCAACTTTGCGCCTAAGGGAGATGACTCGCTTGTTTACAAGGGCGACATCCGCCGCGGACTTGAAGGAACACACGTTTACAAAATCAACGGTTATTATTATTTATACGGCACCTATGGCGGTCTGGATGGAATCCAGGTAGCGTTGCGCTCGAAAAACATTTACGGACCTTATGAAGAGAAGGTTGTCATGAGAGATACCACCCATGGAATAAATTTTGGAATACATCAGGGTGCGCTTATAGAAACACAAACCGGCCAATGGTGGACCATGCTCTTCGTTGATAATGGACCGTTCGGTCGATTCCCATCTCTGCAGCCGGTTGCGTGGAAGGACGGATGGCCGATGGTTGGCGTCGACGGGAAAGCCGTTGTGACATATAAGAAGCCGGATGTAGGAAGAGAATATCCGATTAAAGAGCTTCCTACCTCTGACGAATTCGATAGCCCGGGTTTAGGCATGCAATGGGGATGGAACCATAATCCGGATTCGACGAAATGGTCGTTGACGGAACGTCCAGGATTTTTAAGGCTTAGGACTGTCAAAGTCGTATCTAAACTGCCGGACGCACGTAATACTCTTACACAAAGGATATTTGCATACTACTCAAGAACCATTCCATCGACAGCTACTGTAAAAATGGATATCAGCAATATGCAAGATGGCGATGTGGCAGGACTTGCAGTTTTTCAAAATCCTTATGCATTTATTGGAGTTGAAAGGGTGAACGGTGCCAATTATCTTGAAATGATAAACAACGGGACGAAAATCGATTCTGTATTGATAGACTCTTCAACAATATTTCTGAGAACAGACGCCTATTATGGTACAAGCCTTGCGTCCTTCAGTTACAGTTTAGACGATAAATCATTCAAAGACATCGGCAATGAACTGTCAATGAAATTCGACCTTTCCGTATTTACCGGGAACAAATTCTGTCTCTTTAATTATGCAACGAAAGCGCTGGGTGGGTATGTCGATTTCGGCTGGTTCAGGACGTATGCTGGTGTTCCGCTGAGGTGATCCGCAATGAGGATTTAGTCTAGAGAAATGTACTTGATGACTTTATCGTGGGACGAAATTTCCTGTATTCGTTCAACGCGGGGACAATTATCAAATGTCTGTTGCCAACTGCCGGTAATGTCTGGTAAAAAGGTTACGACATCTTTTAAGTGAGTTTCAAAATTCTTTACATTCAGAAAAACTTAATGGCTCTCTCATGGAGGATATTATGGAGCATTTGACTTCTCTATTAAGGAAAAGCTTTGCTTTGATCCTTATGCTTTCCGCGTTCGACGTGGCATTCTCTCAGAAACTCCACTTGAATGACCTTGGGTACTTTGAAACCCGCGGACTTAATGTTTTCGTGTTCAGCAACGAGTATAACGGCTACTTCTTCGATGAAAAGACTGCCGGCATTGAATTAATACACCATGGCGTTCGTACCGCCACGGATGGCGCGGTGAGGCTAAGGTCCACGCCAGAGCAGTGGGACGCAATCCCGATTGTCGTGGATAGAAAAGTCGATAATGCGAATAATAGCATCGAGGTTCTTCTCCGATACAAAGAATATGATTTTGACTCGAGGGTCGTGGTCACGGCGGTGGATCAGGGAGTCCTGATAGACGTCTATCTCGATAAACCTCTGCCGGAAAAATTGGTGGGGAACGCGGGCTTCAACCTCGAGTTCTTACCGTCGGCATATTTCGAGAAGACATATTTAATGGACAGCAGTCCTCGCATTTTCCCACGCTATCCCGAGGGCCCCACAATGGTCAAACCGGACTCTCTTAAGATTGAACAGCACGCAGGCCACTCCACTTTCGACGGTCGCGGAAGGGGAGTCTATGTCGATCCTCTGCCGATGGCTGAAGGTTCGACGCTGGTACTTGCACCCGAGGATCCTGAACGACGAGTTGAGATTCAATCTCTTGAAGGCAACCTTATGCTCTACGACGGCCGCAACGTGGCACAGAATGGTTGGTTCGTGGTACGGAGTCTCGTCCCGGCTAATAAAACAGGAAAAGTTGTAGAGTGGCATTTGACCGCCAGCACGATCAGGAATTGGATTCGAAAACCTGTCATTGAGTTCTCTCAAGTCGGATATCATCCAGTTCAAGAAAAGGTCGCAGTTGTTGAGCTTGACAAGAACGATAGGCCCCTCAAGACTGCTTCGCTGTACCAGGTTACCCCTCAAGGCGATTATGTCGAGAAACTCACTGCTGATGCAAGACCCTGGGGTAAATTCCTTCGTTATAATTATGTTACTTTTGATTTTACTTCGGTGAAAGATTCCGGCTTGTATTTCATAAAATATGGCGATGAGAAAACGGATGTCTTCCCGATCGACCCTCACGTGTATGACAATGTTTGGCACCAGACTCTCGACGTTTGGTTTCCGGTGCAGATGGACCACATGGAAGTCAAGGATGCATACAAAGTCTGGCACGGAGTTCCATTTCTTGACGATGCGCGACAGGCGCCTGTCAATGAGGAGCACTTTGACGGCTACAGAATGGGGCCTACGACGGGCACGCGTTACAAACCTGGGGAGCACATCCCGGGATTAAACGTCGGCGGCTGGTTTGACGCCGGTGATTTTGACATCGATGAGCCTTCGCAATGTGAAACGATACTCAATCTCTCTGCAACGTGGGAGCAATTCAAGCCGACGATAGATGAGACATTTATCGACGAACAGCATCGATACGTTGACATCCATGATCCAGACGGCAAGCCGGATATCCTCCAGCAAATTGAACACGGTGTTCTTCAGCAGCTTGGGCAACAGAAAGCGTTTGGGCGTGCAATTTTCGGAATTACACAGGCTCATCTATATGAGTATGACCATCTCGGTGATGCGTCAACCATAACGGACAATTTGATCTACAGTCCAAGACTCAAGCCGTATGAAGTCGAGGGAGATTCGAGCGGGACGCCAGACGACAGATGGGCGTTCACTAATGACATTCCGTCGGTGAACTACATGTCTATAGCTTCCCTTGTCTCCGCAAGTCGGGCGTTGAGAGGATTCGACGATTCGCTTGCCAATGAGTGTCTGACAGTAGCCGAGAAATCGTGGTCGAGGCAGCACGAAGACACCGTTGCGGTTGGTGACACCATGGCATTCCTTTTCTTTCAGTTCTCGGAAATACCTGCTGACCTCCAATTATTGATTTCCACTAAAGATAAGAAGTATGCAGAAAGGTTTGACAAGCTCATCTGGCCCGCACTCGATAGAGCCCTGGATTATGTTCTTGAACCCGCAGTACTCGCCATGCCCTATTTCGGGAAGGAATACAAAGAGAAACTGACCGCTTACGTAGAGAAGTACAAGAAAGAGAACAGCGAATTGTTTACAAGAAATCCGTACGGCGTGCCGATAGGGATGAGGCCATGGGCGGGTGATGAAGAGGTTATAAGATGGGCGGTGACAAATTATTATTTGCACGAGGCATTCCCTCAAATTATCGGACCCGAATATACTATACGCGGGATCGATTATCTCTTTGGATGCCATCCATATTCGAATCTTTCTTTTGTCCTCGGAGTCGGCACGCGCTCGAAGAGAATCGGTTATGGAAACAACAGAGCCGACTTTAGTTTTATTGCCGGCGGTGTTGTTCCAGGCGTGCTGATGTTGAGACCGGATTTCCCAGAGAACAAAGACGATTGGCCGTTTTTCTGGGGCGAGAATGAATGCGTCATCAATTCATGTGCAGACTATATATTTCTTGGTAATGCAGTTGATGACCTGCTAAAAGGAAATTCCCTTAGGTAGGAAAGCTTTTGAGATGACAGCACCTTATCATTTAGTATATTGAGTGGAACCGCATGAACCATTTGAAAACCCTTGGCAAAACAATATACAGATGGTGGATGGGGTTTGCTCGCGTGGTTGGCGTCATAAATGCCGCAATTCTTTTGACGATTGTGTATTTATGGGTGATCGGGCCGATGTCAATAATCTCCAAACTATTTGGAAAGGATTTGCTTAGTCATCGTAAATCTTCCGGTTCGTTCTGGAAAACGAAAGAGCCTGTCTCGCATAAGCTTGATCAAGCCCGCCACCAGTTTTAGAATCATCTAATGAATATCCTTGGAATCTCATGTTTCTATCACGACGCTGCGGCGGCGCTCGTGCAGGACGGCAAACTCATAGCCGCGGCGCAGGAAGAACGATTCACACGAAAAAAACATGATCAGAATTTTCCTAAACATGCAATTGATTTCTGCTTGGATCATGCCAACTTGAGACCGCAAGATCTTGATTATGTCGCCTTTTATGACAAGCCATTTTTGAAATTTGATCGTATCCTCCAGACTTATATTGCCACCTGGCCCAAAGGGCTTTTATCGTTTCTCAAAGCGATGCCGATATGGATCAAGGAAAAAATTTGGACTCCACAGACCATCAAGAGTGAACTCGATTATGAAGGAGAAATTCTTTTTGCCGAGCATCATGTCTCACATGCCGCAAGCGCGTTTTTAGTTTCGCCATTTGATGAAGCGGCAATTCTCACAACAGATGGTGTCGGCGAGTGGGATACCACAACTTATGGGATTGGCCGTGGAACCGCTATTTCGCTTTTGAAGAGCATACAGTTTCCACATTCTCTCGGATTGTTCTACTCGGCTTTCACATATTACCTCGGATTCAAAGTCAACAGCGCAGAATATAAAGTGATGGGTCTTGCGCCGTACGGCGAACCGAGATTTTACGATTTGATCTTGAGAGAATTGGTTACAGTGGGGGAAGACGGCAGCTTCAATCTAAATATGCGATACTTCACCTATGAATACAGATTGAAGATGGCGGGAAGAAAGTTCAGCAAGTTGTTTGGCGAGCCTGTTCGGAAACCTGAATCGGCGCTGACTCAGTTCCATAAAGATGTGGCCGCTTCTCTTCAGAAGGCAACCGACACAATCATGGTGAACATGGCACGACATGTTGAGCTTGAGACAAATATGAAGTATCTTTGCCTGGCTGGCGGCGTCGCGCTCAATTGTGTCTCCAATAGTAAGATTCTTGAGAATACCTCGTTCCACGATATCTTTGTGCAGCCTGCCGCAGGAGACGCCGGCGGAGCTGTTGGTTCCGCATATTATGTTTACAATACAATCCTTGGAAATCCGAGGAACTATACGATGAACCATGTCTTCCTTGGACCGGAGTTTTCAGATGCACAAATTGAGACGCTGCTGAAATCTAAGAATGTCACCTACCGGCAGTGTGACCGTCAAGAACTTTTGCAGGAGACTGCTCGATTGATCGCGGAGCAAAAAGTTATCGGATGGTTTCAGGGAAGGATGGAATTTGGACCTCGAGCCCTAGGTAACCGGAGTATAATTGCCGACGCACGAAATCCGAAGAATCAATCCATCGTCAACCTGAAGATTAAGTTCCGCGAAAGTTTCAGGCCGTTCGCGCCGACGGTTCTAGAGGATCGAGCTAAAGAATATTTTGAGTTTGACCGCCCCGGCCCGTTTATGCTTTTCGTTGCAAATGTGCGGCAGGACAAGCGCATGATCCCGGCGGTGACGCATGTTGACGGCTCCGCAAGGTTGCAGACAATTTCACGTGAACAAAACCCGCTGTATTACGATCTGATCACGGAGTTTGATCGCCAAACTGGTTGTCCGGTTATCATCAACACATCTTTCAATGTCCGCGGCGAACCTATTGTGTGTGCTCCCGAAGATGCATGGAGGTGCTTCATCCGTACAAAGATGGACTGCCTCATTATGGGAAGTTTCATCGTGGAAAAAGAAAAACTGGGATCATATCGCGAAGAAGTTCTTGAAGAGAAATTTGAATTGGACTAATATATCCCGGGAGCGAATCTGGTACAATCAGAAATGGGATCATCGGAATGAAAGCTGTAAAAAGAGCAAGAAGCAGGCTGGCAATTTTCGGAGAGTTGTGGGCGTTTATGAGAGTGCGGAAGAAATGGTGGCTTGGACCAATCATACTGGTTCTACTACTTCTCGGATTCTTCATCGTATTGACTCAAGGTTCAGCGCTAGCACCGTTCATATATACTTTGTTCTAAAAAGGATCAAATTTTAGCAGGATGCAGTAACACGACTTGCTTCCGTACCCCCTTGTGGAACGGTGCCAATGGCAAGTTCCATGAATCGGAGAAAATTTGAATCTCGACATAAGAAATATTTATTCTCATCGTGGGCGTTTTGAAATAGGTGGCCGCCTTGTACTCGACGGGAACGCTTTTAGAAAAAACAAAAGGAAAGGATGAATTGATGATCACGAAAGAGTTATTTGGAAAATTAGCGGACGGCAAAGAAGCGTATTTATATTCTCTGAAGAACGTATCGGGAATGACTGTCCAGATAACCAATTACGGCGCAACTGTTACGTCAGTATCTGTGCCGGATAGAAACGGAAAATTTGCCGAGGTGGCATTAGGATATGATAGTCTCGACAGATATATAAATGGGACAGTATTCTTTGGCGGGATCGTCGGACGGTACGCAAACAGGATTGCCAAAGGAAGATTCACTCTTGATGGAAAAACCTACCAGACAACATTGAACGATGGGCCAAACTCTCTCCACGGCGGGAAGATCGGTTTCAATAAAGTCCTGTGGAATGCCGAAGCTCTCGAGACCTCGAATGGAGAAACCCTCAAATTGACTTACGTCAGCAAAGATGGAGAAGAAGGCTTTCCTGGTACAGTTACAATTTCTGTTACGTACACATTGACAAAAGACAATTCTTTGCAAATCGATTACAGCGGCACCACAGATAAGACAACGATACTTAATCCATGCAATCATTCGTACTTCAATCTTTCAGGCGATCCGAAGAAGACGATCATCGATGAAGAATTGATGATTAATGCCGACAAATACACGCCGGTAGATAGCACGCTTATTCCCACTGGAGAACTCGCGAGCGTTGCAGGTACACCGTTTGATTTTCGCAAGATGACCGTGATTGGTTCGCGGATAAATGATGCCAATCCGCAACTGAAAATTTGCGGCGGATATGATTTGAACTGGGTTCTGAACGAATATAACGGAAAAGTCAGAAAGGTTGCAGAAGTCTACGATCCTCCGTCAGGGAGAGTTCTCGAAGTTTTAACTGATCAACCCGGGATTCAGTTTTATAGCGGCAATTTCCTCAACGGAAAAGATATTGGAAAAGGCGGCGTAAAGTATGAATTCAGGTCGGGACTTGCCTTAGAGACTCAATTGTACCCCGATTCACCGAACAAGCCGGAGTTTCCATCGGCAACCCTGAAGCCAGGTCAGACCTACAAGCAGACCACCATTTACAAATTCTCTGCGAAAAAGTAAGAGACTTCTTCTCTTCACGTTGATTTTTGGCGCAGAGGAGTTCAATAGAAATTCTTCTGCGCCTTTTTTTCTGAAAGGCGTAAGTAAATAAATATATGAGATGGTTGGATCTTTGTGTTCATCCGCAAAATCTGAGGGAGAAATAAGATTGAGCCACTACCCGAACATATGATTGACGTTTACTGCCATTGATTTTCTTGGGTTTATGCTTTAGAATTCGAACGTTTCAGAAATAATAAAACTATTTGAAAGACAAAGAATCTTTGGTTCAGCTGCCAAAACAGCATCAAGGACCGATTTACTCTCACTTAGGTTTTGCCGCTTTATTAACATCAGCATACAGAAAGAGATATTAGGTCGCATAAAGAATTAGGATGATCATGGTTGTCGGCAAGCACGAATCAAAGTCCAAATAACTTAATAGGGAGCACTGGAAATCATCATGGCAAAGAAATTATTGTTAGGATATGACGTTGGAAGTTCGTCGATAAAAGCTTCCGCGGTAGATGCCGACACAGGCGAGTTGGTCGCGTCGGCATTTTCGCCCGAACGAGAGATGAAAATCGATTCGCCTCAGATCGGCTGGGCTGAACAACATCCCGACTCGTGGTGGGAGCACGTTGTAGCCGCAACGAAGAAAATATACTCGAAAGCATCTTTAGCGGACTCGGAGATAGTCGCCATAGGAATTTCATACCAAATGCATGGGCTGGTCATGGTCGACAAGAGCCATAAAGTCCTTTATCCGTCGATTATTTGGTGCGACAGCCGCGCAGTCGAAATCGGTAACAAGGCATTTTCCGATTTGGGAAGTGAATATTGCCTTGTGAGTTTCCTCAATTCGCCCGGTAATTTTACCGCATCGAAGCTTAAATGGGTGAAGGATAATCGATCAGATATCTATTCCAAAATATTCAAAATAATGCTCCCCGGCGATTACATCGCCATGAAGCTGACCGGCGAGATTCGTACCACTATATCCGGATTGAGCGAGGGAATATTCTGGGATTTCAGCAAAAAATGTATTTCCGATAAGCTGATTAATTATTTCGGTTTCGACAAGAACGTAATTCCAGAAATTGTTTCGACCTTCGGCATGCAGGGGCGTTTGACTTCCAGTGCGGCCGAAGAGTTAGGTTTGAAAGCCGGAGCTCCTATTGCGTATAGAGCCGGCGACCAGCCTAACAATGCGCTGTCTCTGAATGTTCTGAACCCCGGAGAGACCGCCGCAACGGCCGGCACATCTGGAGTAATATATGGCGTGACCAGCAAGAATATTTTCGACAACGACGGAAGGATTAACACTTTCGCGCACGTCAATTATTCCGAGAATCAGCCGAACAAAGGCGTCCTGCTCTGCATCAACGGGACAGGCATCCAGTATAGCTGGCTCAAACAGAGCGTCTTTGATAATAAGTATTCTTATGCGGAATTGGATAAGCTGGCGTCTGAGGCTGAGATCGGTTCACAGGGATTGTTCTGCTATCCTTACGGCAACGGCGCCGAGAGAAGTTTGAAGAACAAAGACGTCCATGGCCACTTTTCGGGAATCAATTTCAATATACATACCAAAGGACATTTGCTGCGGGCCGCTCAAGAAGGCATCGCATTTTCCTTCAAGTACGGATTCAACGTCATGAAGAGCCTCGGGCTGGAGCTTGATGTGATAAAGGCGGGCAATTCGAATCTCTTCAAAAGCAGTATTTTCCGCGAAGCATTTGTTAATACCTGCGGCGTCAATCTTGAAATCCTGAGCACCGACGGCTCTGAGGGTGCTGCACGAGGTGCGGGGATCGGCGTCGGTCGATATTCATCGAGTAAAGAGGCGTTTAAGGGTCTGACAATAATCGAACGGCTTCATCCGGAACCAGGATTATCGGCTAAATACAATTCCATCTATAAATCCTGGAAAAGTGATCTGTCTAAAATAACGGGCGACTAAGACGCTGCCTGGACAGGAATGTGTCTCCCGTGCAGGGCACGGCCGGAAGACGTAGTATCATCTTTGAGATGACAGTCAAAAGCGGACGCGGCAATCCGGTAAAAATGTCTGCGGTTCCGCGCAGCGGGTTATTTTTAAATAAACGGCTTGACTGAGCTGTGAATTTGGCGCTTAACTTTTTGTTGTTGATATTTTAAGATAATATTTGTAATATTGAATCGGTTCAATTGCGGTTGAACTGATACAAAGTTTGAAGCATCTAGCATAAATCAAAATTCTAAGCAGCGAGTAAGACAAGTATCCGTATCCGGTGAGGGTACCAACTGTGTCTCTTGCGCGGCGAAGCATAAAAAGGAGCAAATATGTCAAGTAAGTTTTTCCCCAAAGTTGAGAAACCAATTCCATACGAAGGCAAGGATTCCAAGAACCCGCTTGCGTTCAAGTATTACAACAAGAGTCAAAAAGTCGGCAACAAAACGATGGCCGAGCACTTGCGTTTTTCCGTTGCATACTGGCACACGCTGATGGGCACCGGACAAGACATGTTTGGCGGTCCTGCATTCAAGAGAGAATGGTACAAGGCAAGTGACTCAATATCACGCGCGAAGGACACGATGGAAGCGGCGTTTGAACTGTTCACAAAGTTAGGTATTGAGTATTATTGCTTTCACGATCGGGATATAGCACCCGAAGGTGAGACTTTTTCCGAGACATGCAAGAACTTGGAAACCATGGTGCAATATGCTAAGAAACTTCAGAAGGACACCGGCGTAAAGCTATTGTGGGGCACGGCGAACCTTTTCGGCAACCCTATTTACTCTCAAGGCGCGGGGACAAGCCCGAATGCCGATGTCATGGCACACGCTGCCGCGCAATTGAAGAATGCCATCGATGCCACCAAGGAACTTGACGGCGTGAATTATGTCTTCTGGGGCGGCCGCGAAGGCTACGAGACTTTGCTGAATACAGACTTGAAAAAAGAGCAGGACCATATGGCCCGATTCCTGCACATGGCTGTAGATTACAAGAAGAAGCTTGGTTTCAACTGCCAGTTCCTTATTGAACCCAAGCCCTGCGAACCGACGAAACATCAGTATGATTCCGATGCGGCTACAACCCTGTATTTTTTGAAAGAGTATGATCTAATAAACGACTTCAAATTGAATATCGAAGCCAATCATGCCACGCTGGCTGGGAATACGTTCGAGCACGAATTGGCAGTTGCTTCCGCCGCCGGGAGATTAGGCAGCGTCGATGCAAATCGCGGCGACCTGCTGCTTGGCTGGGATACGGACCAATTTCCGACGGACATTTATAGCACCACCATGGCGATGATGATAATATTGAACCAGGGCGGCTTAGGAAGCGGAGGCCTTAACTTCGATGCGAAGGTAAGACGCAGCTCTAACGACCCGGTAGATCTTTTCCACGCGCATATCGGCGGCATGGATGCTTTTGCGCGAGGACTTCTAATTGCGGACCGCATAATCAAAGACAAGGCGCTGAGTAATTTCGTTGAAGAGAGATATGGCAGCTTCAAGAGCGGAATCGGCGCCGATATTATGTCGGGAAAAGTAGGTCTCGTCGAAATCGACAAGCATGTCCGCAACGCCGCTGCTCCTGTATTGCAAAGTGGCCGACAAGAAATGCTCGAGAATATTCTCAATTCATATATTGTCTAATTGAACGTGAGTGAAGTTCGGAAAAGGTGGAATCACCTTCATGCAAAGATGTCTTGCTTCCGGTGGTATGATCGTGGAGATCTGCAGATAGAACGAATGAAGGCATCTGAACTTACCGGCCTCTTTATTATGGTCGGGGCCGAGCATGAGTGATCAACCCGGTCTGAAAGATATATTTGAGGGCGACTTCAAAATTGGAGTCGCCCTCAGTGAAAATCAGATCTTAGGCAATGAGCCGAAAGCCTTGGCGCTTGCAGAAAAACAATTCAACAGTATCACACCCGAGAATATCCTAAAGTGGGAAGAGGTGCATCCGGAACCGAACACGTACAACTTTGAAATCGCCGACCGTTATGTGGCATTCGGTGAGAAGAACAAGATGCATATCGTGGGACACACTCTCGTCTGGCATGTTCAAACGCCGGAGTGGGTGTTCCAGGATAAATCAGGCGGCCCACTTGACCGCGAGTCGTTGCTCGCTCGTATGAGGGAGCACATCTTTGCTGTGATGGGCCGTTACAAAGGCAGAATCCATGGCTGGGACGTAGTCAATGAGGCAATTGATGAGAATGGGCAGTTCAGGAAAAGCAAGTGGCTGGAAATTATCGGCGAAGATTATGTGCAGAAAGCCTTTGAATATGCCCGCGAAGCGGATCCCAAAGCTCAACTCTATTATAATGATTACAATTCTGAGATCCGACCCAAATGCGAGGGCATCATTCGGCTTGTTAAGAACCTGCAGTCCAGAAGCGTCCACTTGGATGGAATTGGCATACAGGGACACATGTTCCTCGACTATCCGACCATTGAGGAGCTTGAGTCGTCCATCTTGACCATTTCCAAATTGGGTGTGAAGTTGATGGTTACGGAGCTGGATGTAAGCGTGCTTCCCTATTATCCCGTCGATGCCGCAGCGGTGGACATTTCCTCCTTTGATGCCGAATGGCAGAAGAAGAATAATCCATATGCCGATTCCTTGCCGGATTCTGTTCAAAAAGATTTGGCGAATCGTTATGCCGAATTGTTTTCTCTCTTTCGAAAACACCGTGACAAGTTAAGCCGGGTGACTTTCTGGGCCGTCCATGATGGCCAATCGTGGCGCAGCTACTTACCGATAAGAGGAAGGGCCGACTACCCTATGCTGTTTGACCGTCACTGTAATCCAAAGCCGGCATTCGAGGTTATCGTTAAGAAGTTTGGATCGAAAGCTTAAGAAACATTTAAATTAGGTTTAGCAACTTGCTGGGAGAACATCGGCACTTTAATCGGATGGCTCTCGGAGAAAAAAATTGTCAGGTTGTTGTGAGTTTCGAAAGGCAATATTAAAACATGATTGAAAAACAAAGAGGCGGCTTTATGCATCGGTGTCTTACGATGCGTCGGCATGCCAATATTAAATTAGAACTATTTTGTAAGGAGCTCTGAATGGCAACTAAAAACGAAAGAGATATTGAAATCGTCGCAGCCGGACATACCTGCCTCGATTTGATACCTGCATTTACAATTGAAGATAAAGTGGACAAGCTTACAGATGTCCTCGTGCCCGGCAAAATGATCAACATGGGCGACTGTGTTGTCGTTGGAGGAGGTCCTGTCACAAACGCCGGCGTATCCATCCGACGGCTTGGTGTAAAAACCGAATTGATTGGCAAGATCGGCAACGATGATTTCGGCAAAGAGATACTCAACTGGTACGAAGGGAATGAGGGGCATTTCAAAGGGATTAAAATGGTTGACGGCGAATCCACTTCATATACCATCGCGATCTGCATACCCGGCATCGATCGTTTTTATCTCCATCACACTGGCGCCAATGACACGTTCGGCTATGATGATATGGACTTCGATCTTTTGCGGCGCTCAAAGCTGATGCTTTTCGGTTATCCACCATGGATGGCGAAGTTGTACGAAAACACCGGCAAAGAGTTGACGAAGATTCTCAAGAAGACAAAGGAACTTGGAGTAACGACTGCACTTGATCTCTCGCTCCCCGATGTAAATAGCCGCGCGGGTCAGGTTGATTGGGCCGCAATCCTTAAAGATTGGGTACCCCTTTCAGACATCATGGTGCCGAGCGCGGAAGAAATATTTTATTTTCTCCATAAAGAAAAGTTTCTCGAAAAAAAGGCAAAGCTTGGTCCGAGAGAGACTGTGCTTGACCTCATGACAGTGAAAGAGATTTCCACATTAGGAAGTGAGCTCATCAAGATGGGTGCGGCGGTAGCGATGGTTAAATGCGGACACAGAGGATTATACATTCGTACCGCCGATAAGGATCGACTCATGAAGATGGGCGCGGCGGGATGTTCTGATGTTGAGAACTGGGCCAACCGTGAGCTCTGGTTCCCGGTGTACCAGGAAGAGAAGTTTGTGGGTGCGTTAGGTTCGGGCGATTCGGCCATTGCAGGATTCCTTTCTGCATTTGTTTTCGGAAACAGCATCGAATCCTGCCTGAGATATGCAAATGCCGCCGGAAGTATGAACGTCACTGTCCCTGATGGACTTTCATGGAACAAGGGATTTGAAGACCTGACTAAACGCATTAAGAAAGGTTGGAAAACAAAGGATCTGAAAATTGACGAGGCCGGCTGGAAAAAAGAGCGCGAGTTCTGGGTCGGGCCCGATAATCGTGGTAAATGGGAATCATAAACGAAACGAAAAAAGGAAATTACAAAATGACGAAGAAAGGCAATGTGCAAAGAGACGCATTTGTCACCAAGAAAATTGCGAAGATGAGTTTGGGAGAAAAGATCGGCCAACTCCTGACATTTACGCGGCGCGGCGCGATGTTGACGCCGAGCGGAATTGAACAGATCACAAGGTTGGATTGCGGCGGGCTCTGTCTCGAACCGTACGCAGTTGAGACCTGCAAAAATCTTTATTGGGGCAATTCCCAGATCGATAAAACCTTTGAGAAGCCCGCGGATTATTTTACCATAGCAAATACATACTTTGCAGGCAAAGCGTTTGGTATCAGCATAACGCCGGAGGACTACACAAAGGATCTAAATAAGCTTCAGAAGATCGCTATTGGCAGGCGCTCAGGGATTCCGCTGCACATGACGATCGATTTCGAAGGTGACTTTAAAAATGATTATATGGCGGGTGGTATAAGACAGTTTCCGCCTCCAATGGGTATGGCCGCTATCGGCGACGTGAAGCTGACGTACAAAATCGGCTTGACAATCGCCAAGCAATTGAGTGCCATCGGTGTAACTCAAATGTACTCGCCGGTTTGCGATGTGAACATCAATCCAAAGAATCCAGAAATCGGTGTCAGGTCCTTTAGCGACGATCCCGAGACTGCCGCAAAACATGCGGTCGCCCTCATAAGAGGTTTCCAGGATGGTGGCATTGCTGCAACCGCAAAGCACTTTCCCGGGAGAGGCGATTCGGCGACAGACGCTCATGACGTGCTGGACGTAATAAGAGCCGACAAGCAAAGAATGCAGGAAGTGGAGTTGGTTCCATTCAAGGCCGCAATAGCCGCAGGAGTAAAGGCGATCATGACCGGGCATTCGGTCTATCCGGCGTTTGACGATAAATATCCGACCACATTGTCGGAAAAAATTCTCAAGGGACTTTTGAGAGAAGAGCTTGGATTTGATGGCGTTATAGTTTCCGATGCAATCGGCATGGCTGCCATCCTGAAGCAATGGCCTCTTCCGCAGGCTTGTGCCATGGCAATCAAGGCCGGATGTGATACGATACTCTTGAAAGCCGATGATGAATCTAGATCGCAGTGCTACTTCGGAATCAAACAAGCGGTCGAAGCGGGTCAGCTTTCCGAAGAGAGGGTCGATGAAGCCGTGACGCATCTCTTAAGAATGAAGTACGACCAGGGTCTCTTCGAGACTGCCGGGAAGAAAGATCCGAAAAAAGCCCAGGCTTATGCGATGAGCAAACCTGTCGTAGATTTATCCTGGGATGTCGCAAAGAAGGCGTTGATTGTCATGCGCGACGACAAGAAAATGCTGCCGTTGAATCCCAAGGAGAGGATGCTGGTAATCGAGCAGCGCATTCCTTATGAATTTGTCGGAAAAGATCCTTACATGCACCAGCATATGTTTTGCGAGGACATGGTGGAGTACACGCAGAATATGATTCTGGCCGATACTGACTTTGCCGCCACCGAAGAAGAGCTTGCGGAGTGTCTTGAGCTTGCTAAGCAGGTGGACCTTGTAGTTATGACAAATTACTACGCCAGAATCGTGAAGACCGGCAACAATCGGCTGCTTGTCAAGAAGCTGAAAGAAGCTGGCAAGAAGATAGTCGTTGTCACGAACTATCCGTACGTAGAAGGTACGACAAATGAGGCCGATGTCGTGGTCTGCAATTTCAGCGGAACGCCGGACTCGATAAAGGCCGCGGTGGGAGTGCTTTTTGGGAAAATCAAGCCGTCGTCAAAGACCAAACTGCCCATAAGGCTTGGTGATCAGCAAGAAGCTCCTGTAAAAAAACCAGTGTCGAAGAAAGGTCAGCCGTTAGATTTGTCATACTGTTAATCATGATGCAGCCCGGAGTTGGCTGTTTGTTTCCATCAACTCCGGGAGTTGTTCAGATCAGAAATTGAAATATTAACCGGAAGAAAACCATATGCCGAAATCTCATAGCTTAAAGATAAAAGACGTTTTTACGATTTCAGGAGGACGAATTTCTGAAATCTATGACAAGAATAAAATGTCGGTTCATTTCCAGGGAATGTCGAAAACACTGACGTTTCCTCACACCATTGCGCTTCATGGCGCTCCCACCTGTTCGATAGGTATATCTCCCGAAGGTTTGTACAACAGGCTTAACAATGCAGGCAGACTTATTCTATTGAACCAGAATGCAATTCAACTTGGCTCTGCACCATTTATTCGCGTCGGTGATAATAAAGCGGTCATGTTGACCACGAAGGATCCTAAAGTGGTGGAAGGTCCCGATGATGTTCCCGCTTTGAAGAATTATTATCATCCTCCGGTTTCCGAAAAGCAGACGTCGATTTCTATCGCTACACCCTTGGCGGAGTTTTCCTATAAGCTTGGGAAGGTTAGTGTGACAAGAAGATTTATTTCTCCTTTGCTTTCAGGGAACTCCGAAACGCTGATGCCAATCGGCGTTGAGGAGTACGAGGTCATTAACGCTTCGAACGAGGCACAGCAAATTACACTAGTCATACCAAGGCCCTCGCTTGTAAACCTTCAGGAGAAAGAATTAAAGCCGACCGATCAGGACACAGCCTATTTGTGCTCGACGCCGGTGAAAGGTCATTCGCATACAGATTTTAGATCCGCAGGTATGAGGGGAGTGGTCATGGCGAGCGACGAATGCATGGACAGAATGGTAATTGCTGTGCCGGAGATGGATGGCATTAAAATAGATACGCAGCCTTACTTCTGCTTAAATCACCTTAAGCAGGATCTGCTATTGAACGACGATGGAAGCTTTTATGAAAAAAGACAGCCTATCCTGAATCAAGATTATGGATCAGCCATCAGCCTTACGTTTACTCTGAATGCCAAGGCGACGACAAAGATACCGTTTGCTATCGTTCTTGACTTCCCGGTCCAGCGGTTTATCGACGGAAAGACATTTGACCGCAAGTATATCAGAAGCTTTAAAAATAAAGAAACCAGGGCTGTGGATATGGCAAAGGTTGCTCTGGATAATTATGCGAACTGGCTTGACCGTACCATCACAATACAAAGCAAAATATTCGATCTAATATCGAAATCTCCGTCATATAAGAATGACAAGGTCGGCGCTCTGAGATTGACGAGGCTGATCTTGAACGAATTTAGTTTCCCGCTGTCGAATGCTGCAGTGTGGGTTGAAGACGACGACGGAAATGAACGAGCCCGATTCCTTGAGTGCATTGATTACGCATATATAGATCCATCGGATGTCGACTGGTACTCCATGGTACTGCTTGTGCTCTTTCCGGATATTGAAAAGGAAATTTGTCAGCGGTTCATCGACTCGATTCAGGCGGAAGACCTGACGCCACGTTATTACCATTACCACTCGTCTTTTATTGAGGCGAGAAAACATTTCCAGGAACATCCGGAGGAATACGAAGGCAAGTCTCTGACCCAGATACGCGACGCCACCAAGATAAAGGGTAGTGTGTCTCATGACTTGGGCGCCATGCCTAAGGGTCATCCTCTACGCAACGTGAGTGACTATGCGTGGTACAATGACAACTACTGGGTGGATCTCTTCCCGAAGCTGGTGATGAGAGTGCTTCGTGACGTCAAGTTCCTGAGTAATACTGAATTCCTGAAAGCAAACTGGGAGACTCTCAAGTTTGGATTTGAATCTTTACAGAAACATGACCTGGATGGAGACGGCATTCCCGAGGGCAATCCGCACGAAGTCAAGAATACTTTCGACAACTTGACCCTGTTCGGGGTGGATAGTTATGATGCCACCACATTCATGGCTGGCTGCCAGGCGATGATGATAATGGCCGGCATGATGAAGGATGAGCAAGCTGGGAAACAATATCAAGCAAGTTTTGAGAAAGCGGCTGCGGCTTTTGAGAAATTGTGGAGGGATAAGAAGAACAAGAAAGGCAAAAGGTTGCAGTATTACGTCACCTGCTACGATACTATCACGAAGAAAACAAATACCGATGTCTGGACCAACCAATTGGATTCCCTCTGGTACATGATCTCAATAGGCGAAGAGCCTTTCATATCGGAAGAGAGAGCCAAGAAGATTCTGAAGACAATTTATGAAAATAACCGCACGACCATGGGCTGGGCAATGTGCCGGACGGAGAACGGGGAAGCGGTAAAATCGGAGCAGGGTCAGGATGTTTACACAACATCCAATTATGTTTTTGCACAACTTCTTGATTACTATGGCCTTGTTAAGGAGAGTAAAGAAGTGTACAAAGCGATGGACAAGGTAATTTTCGATTATGCAAATTCGTTGATAAGTCCGGATAACCTTAGGGCTGAAATGGAAAAGGAAGATGGAGAATCGACCAAAGGACCTCATTATATAGTGGCTGCCTATCCCAGGCCGGGTGCAGTGTTGACCCAAATAGTGATTCAGCATGTCAAGGACCTTCAGAAGCAGATCGGAGCCAAAAAGATAGGATCGGATCAATTGAATTCCTTTGTGAAAGATCTCTTCATAAAGACAGCCCAGGAACAAGAATTCCCGGGGAAAGCGTGAAAGAATTGAGGCAGACTTAGTATTTTCGAAATCAGTGCTGAGCTTCAACTGTCGGTCCGCGGTGAACGCGTTTGATTCTTGAGTCGAGCCAGCTATCTTTTATCGGACATTCAACATAACCCAACTGCCAAGCGAGCCAGAAACGGTTTGTGGACGACGTTGGTTGTATCTGCCATCCTTCTCAAATAAGCCCCAAGGTGTTCTTCTCCGCATCGCAGAGCAAAGCTTCCCTTCAATTTTCCGTCAGACATCTCACTCCAGGGACAGCCATTTGCGAGGCAAAATGTTTTGACTTTCACCCCTCAGAATCGATTCGTGTTAACGATAATATTTCCGTTCGTGCCTGGCAGATGTTTTGAAGCTGCAACGATATAACGGAGGAGATGCCTCCTTTCGGTTGAGACCCATATTTCCCATGAACATGAAGTTTTTACAATAGCATGTTTGTGTTTGCTTTTCGAGTTTTGGGTTTGCCTGTGGGGGCACACTAAAGAATAAGTTTAAGAAGCAACCAAAGAAGGAAAGCTCTTGACATTCAAGAATAGATTGCGCAAATTAATCGCAGCGAAAGTAACCGCTAACTTAATCGTGAAAAGTCCTCGAATTAGATCAGGAACAAGGATGAGAATCCGAATGTTAGACAAAGCTTTAATGCTTAATGAGTACCATTTTCTTGAGCATGAACTAATCAATCATCTGAAGGAGGCCGAGCGATTCGAGACGGTGCTTGCCAATGGCCCTGTAAAGGAGGCATACTGGCTCTGATGTCGCGTGGACCATCCGGATTGTTGCGGCTTTGTTTTTCCGCAAGATTATCTTGATGGGAGCGCGTGGGCCAAAGCGACAAATTTTCACCAAACTAGGAGAAAGAATTGAAAAGGAAAACCCAGGTTACGCTCAACGACATAGCGAAAAGATTAAACGTTTCGAGGGTTACCGTCTCGAAGGTGCTCAGAGGACATCCGGATATTTCGCGCGAGACTGCCAAGAAAGTGAAGAGGGTCGCGGAAGAAATGGGGTACACGCCGAATTTTGCGGCAAGAAATCTTTCTTCGCGCAAGTCGAACACGATTGGAGTCGTCGTCCCCAAGATTGCGCATTTCTTTTTCAGTTCCGTGATCGAGTCGATCTACGACACCGCTTTTCTCAGCAACTACGACATTGCATTGACCGTGTCGCAGGAAGATTCCGAAAGGGAGAAGAAGCATATCGAGACCCTTTTGGCAATGAGAGTAGACGGGTTGATTGTGTCAATTTCTCAACAGACGAGAGACAAATCGATCTTTGGCAAGGTA
The DNA here is from genome assembly GCA_963703215.1 of uncultured Bacteroidota bacterium. Lineage (GTDB taxonomy): Bacteria > Bacteroidota > Ignavibacteria > Kryptoniales > JAKASW01 > JAKASW01. The sequence goes on from OY969800.1 coordinate 1,636,234, forward strand.
CTCAGTCGGGGAGTTCCCCTAGTCTTCATGGACAGGGTTCTTGAGATCGAAGACACCAGTCAGGTCACCGTGGATGACAAAGGGGGTGCGTTCAACGCAATTGAAATGGCGATAAAAAACGGCTACAGAAGAATTGCATATCTTGGTGGTCCCAAAGAAATCAATATAAGCCGGGAGAGATATGCCGGCTTTGCAGAAGCCATGAAGCTATATGGCTTACCGATTGATCCGAATTGGGTTGTCTTCGGGGGGTTTGGCGAAGACAGCGGCTATAACGGTTTCATGAAATTCCACCAAAGTGGCAACATGCCGGAATTCATCTTTGCAGTCACTTCGCCTGTCGCATTTGGAATTTACAATGCGGCATCGGAAGTGGGAATGAAAATTCCTGACGACATTGACCTTATTTGTTTTGGAAACAGCGCTCTGGGCAGGTTCATTAAACCAGAACTTTCCTACGTGAACCAGCCGACCGACATTCTTGGAAAGACTGCTGTGGAATTTACGCTGGAGCACATTCGCGAGTATGAAGACTTCGCGCCCAGGCGGATTCAGATTCCGACGAATCTTGTTCTGCGCGAAACCTGTGTGAAGAAAAAAGAGGTCCATTGATCTTTGGAGCCGGCAATCGCAAAACCGCACTGCGCGGAGATTGTCGGCCAAGTGACCGATTGAGTGAGCCTTGATTGGATGTGGCGGAGGCGTAGCCTAATATCTGTTCGGTCGGTTCATATGCAACAGGCGCGCAATAGCGCAACATATATTCGGTTCTCCTAATACATTGTGGAAGAGTGCGGTGATCAACGAGACAAATTTAACCGGCTTTCGAAACGCAAAAGAATTGTTTGTACTGACTACCATACATTCAGGAATGCCTATGCCGATAGCTTTCCGAGAAATTGAGGGCGACTCCCTGAGGTGATTATGAATTGGTCTCTGTTGGGTGAGAAGAAATCACGATTGCTGAATAGCTTGAAATCATTTTCACTAAGTCGATAGGCAGCTGGATGACGATGGGAGAGATAACCGGCAAAGCGGAAAGGGTGGAACTATCCCCGGTTCTGGAGAAAGAACTCGCCATCTCCATCTATCCAGATTCAATAAATATTAGTCATGGTACAAAGGTATTCATGGCACGGCAAGGCGGTGAGAAGTTTCTTTTCGCAATTTCAGAGAAAAAGGATGATCCCACTTCAAGCGAGTTTGAAGGCGAGATCATCATGATCCCGGGAAGCGAAAGAGTCAAGAGATGTCTGCTGACTCGTCACAACTCGCTGGCGCTTCAGAGAATCTTTCCCTTTACCAAACCAACGACCATCGGCTTGCAGAACTCCTTTGGATTTGGAGACAGGCTGGGTCTGGCAAATGCCGGGCACCTGCGGGCGCTGAAGGGATATGACTTCGTTCCTATGCTGGCACAGCAGTCGATCCGCGAGCTGGCGAGAACGCAGAGAACACCGGAGGAAGTTATCGATGCCGCAGTATGGGCCGTGTTCCAGGAAGGATACAAAAACGGTTTTGGAGCCGATGCCGACCATTTGAAAACCACCGATGACGTTGATCGTCTTGTGAAAGCAGGTTTCACTATGTTTACGATTGATCCGAGCGACCGCGTCGTCAAAGGCGTTGCTGAACTCGGTCAGGACGAGTTGTCGAAGAGAGTTGTTGCATTGCCATGGACCGAATTCGGCGAGACCGAAGAAGATCTCCTTACACGATACGAGGGGAGGACGATAGACATCGCCGGTGGATACGGGCTATGCGCGACAAAGAGAGAAGTCCTTGAGGCATGTTTGAAAAACGTCGCAGCTATTATCAATGTCTGGAGAATTTACAATCACTTGAAGACAGAGCATCCGAGCCATGATTGTGAAATCGAGGTGTCTATCGACGAAACCGATTCTGCGACAACCCCTTTCGAACATTTCTTAATCGTGAACGAGTTGAGGCGGCTTGGCGTGACCTTCGTGAGTCTTGCACCTAGATTCGTCGGAGATTTTGAAAAGGGAATCGATTACAAGGGAAACATTGAACTGCTCAAGGATCATTTCGCCCGCCACTCGGCGATCGCAGACTATTTCGGTTTTTATAAAATCAGCTTTCATTCCGGGAGTGACAAGTTCAGGATATACGAAGCAGTCGGTGCCATGAAGCGGACTCACATACATGTAAAGACAGCAGGAACAAGTTACCTCGAGGCTTTGAAAGTGGTTGCGATGAAGGACCCCGACTTATTCAGAGAAGTTCTTGACCATGCCGTTAGCCTCTTTGAGAACGAAAGAAAGAGCTATCTTGTCTCAGCAGATATGGGAAGGATCAGGGCTGGCGATCAATACGAGGACGATGAACTTGTCGGTCTGTTCCAATCGAACGATGTCAGGCAGGCACTTCACGTCACCTACGGGAGAGTGCTGACCGATAAGGATGAAAAGCTCCGGTATCTTTTCAGAGACCGGATCTACGAATGTCTGAAGAAGAACGAGGATCTTCACTATAAGTTGTTGGCGGAACATTTCGCTCGTCACTTGGAGCCGTTCAAGGATTGGAAATGATCTGGGAAGCAAGGTGAGATGTTTGTTTTTATCAATTGAGATATTATTGATCATAATGGGATTGATTCGCAAAGTTCGTCCCAAGACTTACTGGTTTGACGAATCTGGATTTGCATGGCGGAACAGGACAGAATTAGTGCCCCGGGTTTCCGTTGGAAGCCCCTTGAAATATGCCACCAGAGGTTGCCTCCACGGGAGAATGGAAAGTCATCTGGCCATTTTTGTGCACTGTCATTGTAATCCTTTGGTTTCCGATTGTTTAAATTAACGGGCTATAATTGGTCACAACGTCTATCCTATGTTGCAGCCGAAATCTATGGACAATGCTGACCGGAGGAAGTAAGAGTGAAATCGATAACTTTACCGTGTAAAGAAATAATGACTTGATTCTTGTATTGGAACATTTATATTTGTACAGGAAGATTGTGAATCATGTCAATGAACCATTGAACGAAAGCGACCTTCTGAGTGTTGTAACGGAAACCCGCGTGACGAGAGTCGTGAGCAACGAAGGGTCGTCCCGTGATATGAAGGAATAAGTTAGAAGGCTAAACGTGTGAACAAAGGAGACAACCTTGCAGGAAAAAGCTAACGGAGTTGTTGCAGGAGAGGATGTGGCTGCGGTTACTAAACTTTCCGTAAGAGAAAAGATTGGGTATGGCTTTGGAGATGGCGCGGCAAACTTCGTATTCCAAACCATGCTGATATTTCAACTTCCTTTTTACACAAATGTTTTTGGTATTACCGCCGCGGCGGCTGGCACACTTCTTCTCGTCGGCCGTTTCTGGGATGCAGTGTTCGATCCTTTCATGGGCACCCTGGCAGATCGGACGAACACGCGATGGGGAAAATTTCGGCCTTGGATTCTATGGTCGGCGGTTCCCTTCGCTGTAGCGTTTGTCTTGGTGTTCACCACTCCCCATTTAGGCGCGACCGGAAAGATCGTATATGCTTATGTAATGTACATCCTTTTGATGACACTCTATTCCGTCAACAACACTCCTTACTCCGCTCTCAACGGTGTTATTACAGGCGATGTAAATGAAAGGACTTCGCTTTCATCTTACAGGTTTTTCTTTTCGATGATGGCTGCGCTTATAGTGCAGGGTTTCACACTGCCGATGGTGTACAAGTTTGGTCAGGGCGACGCTCAAAAAGGTTATACAATGACGATCGGGGTGTTTGCGATAGTTTGTATAATATTTTTTCTTATAACATTCTTTAGCGTCAGGGAGCGCGTCAAGCCCGACCCGAAACAGAAATCTTCTCCGAAGAAGGATCTCGCCGGCCTTTTGAAAACTGGGCCATGGATCACGATGTTTGTCACGACCCTTTTTGTTTTCATAACGCTCGCGATGTGGGGAAGTGGTATGTTTTATTACTTCACCTATTACGTGGACAAAGACTCGCTTTTCAATTTCCTTCAGTCCCTGGGATTGGCTCAAATTCAATCAGGATCTGGCGGTACGTGGTATGGAATTCTGAATACCTTCGGACTCATTGTCAGCAGGGATGGGAGCAACGTATCCGGCGTGGGCTTCAGTTTGTTCAATATGGCGGGCATGGTCATGAACATCCTCGGAGTTTTGGCCTCGACTTTCTTAGCAATACGCTTTGGAAAGAAGATGGTTTTCACGATCGGTCTCTTCTTCACCGCGGTCTTCACTGCGCTGTTCATCTTGTTGCCGGCACAGTCGGTCGGACTAGCGTTTCTTCTGAACATTCTCAAGTCCCTTTCTTACGGTCCGACTATTCCTCTTCTGTGGGCTATGATGGCCGATGTAGCGGATTATTCGGAATGGAAAACGAAGCGACGCGCGACGGGACTTGTATTCGCCGGAATAGTTTTTGGGTTAAAGGCAGGCCTTGGGTTGGGCGGTGCGATATGCGGTTGGATTTTGTCTGCTTACGATTACGACGTTAACAATGCAGTGCAGACCGCTCATGCTATCTTAGGCATCCGAATGGCTTCCAGTATATATCCAGCATTGACTTTCTTTGCCGGCGTGGTAGCAATTTTGTTCTACGGAATCAGCAAGAAACTTAATTTGCAAATTCAAGATGAATTGGCAGAGAGGAGGAGAAATTTCGAATACAGCTAATATCGAATCCACGATCGATTTAAATTGAGAGTTTGAAGAATTTATTTACCAGAATCTAAAAAAGGATGTTGGAAAAGGGAGAAGAATATGTTTTACCAAGTAGACCGTTTTATGAGAAAAACAATATTCCTCTTGAGCGCGTTCTTTATTTTTGCGACTCAGACATTGCTGGCTGCAGGTAGCGGGACAATAAAAGGAAAAGTATTCGACAAAGACACAAAGGATGTATTACCGGGAGCGACAGTCCTCGTGAAAGGTACGAGCGTTGGAGCTTCAACCGACCTGAACGGAGATTACGTAATTCACAACGCCCAGGCGGGCAAGCAGACCTTGGTGGTTTCATATATAGGATACACTTCGACAAACATCGATGTTGATATACCTGATGGCGGCACTCTAAATCAAGATTTCTACCTGCAGGCCACGGCGGTACAGGGAAAAGTTGTGGTAGTCACCGCGCAGGCGCAAGGGCAAATTCAGGCGATCAACCAACAGCTTTCTTCTAACAAAATCGTCAACGTCGTGTCTGATGCAAAGATCCAGGAGTTGCCGGACTTCAACGCGGCGCAAGCCATAAGCCGCTTGCCTGGCGTCTCAACTACACAAAGCTCCGGCGAAGCCAATAAAGTTGTCATCCGGGGTTTAGCTCCTCAATACAACGAGGTCGCTGTCGGCGGAATTACGCTCGCATCGACTGGCAGCACTCAGATCGGCGCGACATCCCTTGGTATCACTTCCGGTCAACTCAATGATGATAGAAGCGTTGACCTCACGATGGTGACGCCGTATATGATCAAATCGATTGAAGTTTATAAAACTCTCACTCCTGACTTGGAGGCAAACGCCATCGGCGGTTATGTGAACATGGATTTGAGAGAAGCCCCATCGGGAATTCATGGGGATGTGCTCTGGCAATCGGGATATACTCAAAAAAGCAACACGTATGGCAACTACCGAGCCGTAGCGGCAGTGAGCGATCGCTTCATAAACGACCTGCTTGGCGTGTATATACTTGGAGATGCGGAACAGTACGACCGCAGCTCGGATAACATGAACGCGAGTTATGTAATCGGTGACGTCACTCATCTGGATCCCGACGGCTACCATGCTGTCCGTGTGACCGGCGTGACGCTCAATCGACATATTGAAACAAGGGAACGCTACGGCGGCAACGTGATTCTTGACTACAAGCTCCCTTCCGGTTTTATCAAGTCGACTAACTTGTTCAGCCGCTTGAATTCAGATGCTGACAATTATAATACGGTCTTGAATTACGGCAGCACTAACTATGACATCGACTTCCAGTACCAGAAAGCAAACACCACCAACGACCTTGCAGTTAATTCTTTAGAATTTGCGAACGACTTCGGATTCATGTCTGTGGATATTGAGGCAGCGAACAATTATTCGAGAAATCACCTCCCGCTTTCGCCGTACTACACGTTCTTCCAGAACAATGGCATCAGTCACCTACATTCTGTCACCGGTGACACGAATATCGTTCCCCAGGATTTGACACACTTCGCGAACTATGATGCTGCTGGTGATACCACGGTACTGGACGCCACGAGCTTATTCGGTTCCGATTATCATGAAAACGATCAAGTCTATAAAGGCGATTTCAAGATTCCGTTGAACTTCGGACCGAGTGTCTCCGGCTTCTTTAAGTTTGGCGGACAATACAGGTATAACTATCATACAAACTCTCAGAGCACACCGTACATTCAACTGAAGCAAAGTGTTACTCCGGGGGACGAAACGCCCGGCGCCCTGGCCGTTGACTCTGTAAAGGCTCGTTATTCCAATTTGGCTATTTCCGCCGGTGACTTGCTGGAGGGATCCAACTTCACCTCCACCGATTCCAAACTTTTAAAAAGCTTCTTAGGCAACGACTTCGGAGGCGTATACTGGGCTGCAGACCCAACAGTCTTGAATTCGATAATCAATTACGTGCGCAGCGAGCAGGCATTTTATGGACAAACCCAAAATGGGGGTGGGTGGTTCGATGGGCCGTACCAGGAACTTCCCAACAGTTATAAATACATCGAGCGGTATTATGCGGCATATTTGATGTCTGAATTGGATTTGGGTACCAAATTCATGGTGGTCGGTGGTGCACGATACGAACAAGACAAAGACCTATATTTCGTACACAACATGGAGGACGATCGTACCCCTCAATCGCAGCCGGTTTTCGACACTACGGCTTATCCACAGAATCATTACTGGCTCCCCATGGTGCAAGCAAAATATGACTTGGCTGATTGGGCTGATCTACGTTATTCATATACTCAAACGCTTGCGAGGCCTGACTATACTCAGCTTTCTCCGCATTTTGTCATTTCCTCCGATGCTAACACCGTCTGGGCAGGAAATCCAAATCTCAAGCCGGCGCAAGCTTACAACCATGACATCCTGTTGACTATTCATAACAACGAAATCGGACTTTTGTCTGTCGGCGGTTTCTACAAGGAAATAAGTCATTTCACCTACGCCACGTCCTATCCTCTCTTTAAGACCCTTCCTGCGGGAGTGACAGGAGTCGATACCCTGGCTCGATTTGACCCTATAGAACCCCATGCCAATGCGACAGAGAACACGTTCATTAACAGCCCATACAAGGCATACATAAGAGGAATCGAGGGAGATTTTGAAACGAGGTTCTGGTATTTACCCGGCTTCCTGAATGGGATAGTCCTCGGAATCAATTACACTCATATTTCGTCCAATGCCACTTATCCATTATTCAACCAGGTTGCCGTGTCTAAAGGCGTGACAAAACTTATCGACAGCTCGCGGGCGGGCCGACTGATCGATCAGCCCAACGACATAGCGAATGCCTACATCGGTTACGACTACCGCGGGTTTTCCGCCAGGCTGTCCTTCGTTTTCCAGGGGAATTCTGTTACTTACGTCGGTGCATATCCTGAGCAAGATGGTTTTTCGGAGAACTACTTTCGTATAGATTTTTCAGCGAGACAAGAGCTCCCATTGAAGGGACTTCAGTTATACCTCGATACTAACAACCTCAACAGTGAATCGAATATTTCTAAGGAAGACGCAATTGGCGGTTTCACTTCTGAGCAATACTATGGGCTTACCGCCAATTTAGGAATTAGATACACACTGTGAACAAATTGAATAGTGAAAAATGTTTATCGAATCTAAAATAATCAAAAGGAGAAATAACATGAGACATTTTATCTGGTTGCTGCTATTTGCAGCAGTTATGATACCGGTGTCGCTGCGTGCGCAGACAAATATTGTAGTGGTACAAAGCGACGCCGATACCGTCACCGGCATAGTCAATACCAATGGAAATCTTAACATCGCGGTTGGCAATGTAATTGCCTCTGATTCAACCAATCATACCAATGTATTTTCCAATACCATTTTCAAATTGCAGCATAACGGTTATTACATTCTAACCGGGACGATAACAACCCCGCCTCACTCGCACTTTTACCTCGAAGGGCCCACCGACCTCGGCAGTACGCAAGGAGGCGCTATGCCCATGATAGTGTGGACAACCAGCAGCGGTGTGAGCACGACTTATAATTTCGACTGCTATGGCGATCTTACGATGAAGAACGTTTGGATTCTGGAAGCGAGTGTTTCCGGCGCTCAGGTCGGATCGAGCCTTGTGATCGAGGATGATTCTACGGCAGATGCGACCGGCAAAGGCGAACATGCAAGCTTCGATGGCTGCATAGTCGATTATATGAGTATTGGAAACGGAGGCGGTGCGATAGAACCGGCTTGTAAACATTTTCGTTGCTCGATTACCAATACGTATTTCCGGAATATGACCGATACGCATTACCGCTATTACGGCAGACCGGTTTCATGGACTTACAACAGCACAACATGGCACACAGATAGCATCAGCTTCGAGAATTGCAGCATCACGAACGTGGGCTATGCATACATGCAGGAATCTCCGGAATACGCGGATTATGTCTCGTTCAACCATTGCACTTTCCTCAACACCATAGTTTTTTCTCTTGAATCGAGTTACTGGTGGTGGTTGTCCGTGACGAATTGCGTTTTTGTGGATTGCCAGTTGTTCGGAGATACACCCGGGAGCACTGCGAATCTGTCCCCAAACGGCGGCTCAAAAACTCCCAACGGCGGTGCAATAAACATCGACAGCATAGCGACTTTCAGTCTGAATCCTCCAGCACCTTTCACAGATTCCACCGGAGGTCCGGCGTACTATCAGCGGCATATACTGTTTGCCAACAATTCTTACGGCTACGACAAGTGGTACACCGATTTTCTGGCTAACAATAGTTATAACAGCAGTGTTGCCGATTCAAACAAGGCTTATCTGATGCCCATGATGAGTGGGAAGACATACAGGTATTTCTTCGCACCAGACTCGACAGGCAACAAACACTACCCTTATATCAGCATGGCTAATCTTTATCCGGCGACCATAACGGGTGATACATCGGAGGTGGCTGACCCCGCTTCGAATCCTAGCTTTAACTTGGAACCCACGAACATCGCCGGCATCGAGGCCTACTTGATCGCCAGGTGGAAAACAGGGTTAAACCTTAGTTGGGCTTTCGATACCTTGGCGGATATTCAGCAGCAATGGCCAATATTCGGAGTGCTTGAAGATTTATCGTACTCAAACGCGACTCTTAAGACTGCTGCCATGGGCGGTCTCCCGCTTGGAGATTTGTACCATTGGTGGGGATCCTTTTCCGGGGCAAGCCAGTATTCGACCTGGCTGGCAGGACAGTCCGCGGAAGAGACAAGAATTTCCGCGTGGCTCACCACAGGTAGTGATCCCCTTAGTGTCGTAAATCTGCGCGCGGGTGTTCCTTCTAAATACGAGCTCGATCAGAATTATCCGAATCCGTTCAACCCGACGACTCAGATTAATTACTCAGTTCCGAAGAACGGTTTCGTGACACTGAAGGTTTATAACATTCTCGGACAGGAAGTTGCCACTTTATTCTCCGGCGTCCAGCATGCCGGCAACTACGTTGCCACATTTGATGGGAATAAACTTGCGAGCGGAGTCTATCTCTACCGTTTGCAGGCAGCAAATGTTTCTATCACCAAAAAGTTGATGCTAATGAAGTAACTTCCCCCCTGCCACCGGTCGGAGTCCTGAACAGGACCCCGACCGTCGGGCGGGATGGACTTATTTGAGTTTATTATTTTTATAGCAACGAAGGAGGTGGTCAGGTTCAGGTCGAAATTTTTCGGTCAACAGGATTTGTTTTTGAAACTGTTAAAAAGTTTCGGAATACGTAATCGAATCCAATCAATTAACAGTTGCTCCAATAACAAAACAACTTAGGAGGAAGTATGAAAACCTTTGTACGCTCGCTCTCAGCAGGAATATTCTTGTTGCTGATGGGCTTGAGCTCTGTGTATGCCCAGGGAGTGTCGTTCGTACCTGGACCGGCAATCGCTCCGTCAACCAGCGGAGGAGTGACCGGCCCAAACGGCGGCTTCGCATGGGGAGATCTGAATGGAGATGGTCTTCTGGATCTCTTTCTCCCGGTGAATATTCTCTATCTGAATAGTGGCGCCAGCGGGTTCACCGCTGCGGCGACGACCGCAACAGCGCAGGTTCCGGTGAACACTAACGAAACGGGTCTAGGGCTCGCCGATTTTAACGGTGACGGCGTTCCTGACCTGTTTACCACTAACGGAGGCTCACCAGCCTTACTGATCGACACAGCCGGAGTATTCAAACCAGCGACCGGAATTGGCGATCTTGCGACTGCTGGAGCTACTGGCGAAGTTTTCCAGGGAATGGCTGCGGCACCTATCGATCACAGCAATTACCTTAGCCTTGCGTGGCCTGGAACATTCACGAATATTGCAGCCGGTTCGGGACCATATGGCACCAACGGAGGTGTTTGGCTTCTTAAGGGAGGCGCAAGCGGCTTTACTGATATAGGAAAAGGAGCCGCCGCTGGAAATCTTGGCATAGATACAACCCTTTCTCATGAATCCTGGGATGTGCGCTTCTTCGATGCGAATAATGACGGCTATCTCGATTTATTGATGCCGAGTTTTCGAAATGGATTTTCAAATTTAGGCACTGGTACATCGGGTGCGAGAAAGGCATCCGTCCTGTTCTTAAACGATGGTACAGGAAAATTTGCTCCTGCGACTACCGCGTCAGGATATCCATCGGTCTACGCTCTCGATTCTATAAAGGTTAATGCGGCGGGGACTATGGACAGTATCGAATATGCCACCGTTCATATAGACACCGGAATTATTGTTGACGATACCGTCCGCCACTTCACTGCCATTGGCGAGCAATGGGGTGATCTCAACAACGATGGTATCCCGGATCTCGTATTGAACGGTCTTGGTGCAACCGATAACAGGGACGGCAATGGAAATTTAGTGTCCGATGTTATCCTGTACGGAAAGGGAGACGGCACGTTTACGTACAAATGGGACGGAGTGCACGTCGTTGCCAACAACGGACTGGTTCAGAATACCGGTCAACGCGCAATAAGCATAGGCAACGTCAATAATGATGGGTTGCTAGATATATATACATGCCTTAACGGCGGAGCCCAACATTTGTACATTAACAACGGAAATGGTACGTTCACTGACGCAGCTGGGTCGGGTGATGGCCTGACGGCAAATGGTGGGCGAGCCGGACAGTTGGTTGATTACAACAACGACGGCTTCCTTGACATATTCATATATACCGGTGGCACAGCTACCTTGCTGAAGAACAACGGCAACACAAACAAGTGGATTGGCTTCAAACCGATTGGCACAGGCCATAACATGTCGGCAATCGGAGCGAAGTTCACTGTGTGGACTGCAGGCAAGCAGCAGAACCGCTGGATCACAGCAGAAGGCGGCAGTGCAGGCCAAGGCGGAACCTTGAGAGCACTCTTCGGTCTCGGAACAGCCACGAAGGTTGACAGCGTAAATGTCCTGTGGCCCGATGGAACGAAGCAAACCTTCAACTTTGGCGGCATCACTCCTTCCGTACCACTCAACGCATACTATACGATTCAGGAAGGCGCGACAATCCCAGCTGCAGTTGCGACAATCAGACCGTCATGGGCGAGTGTCGATACCGCGCTCTCGTCTACAGATACGTTGAGCTGGCACTCGGTATCTTCTGGCACCGGTACCACCACATATCAGGTCCAAATCGCCTCGAACGCAGCGTTCTCTACGATAGTAAAGACACTCTCGGGTTTGTCGACCACCAGCACAACAACCCAGCTTGGACTTTCCTCAAAGTACTACTGGCGCGTGCAAGCGTTCGGCAATCTGGTTCCGGGTCCATACTCTGCAATCGATAGCTTCCATACGAAAACTGTGGTTGATACTGTAGTCCCGAAGACGTTGCTGCCGGCAGTCGCGTCGACAACTGCTCCCAACAAGCCTAAGCTGGTAGTCAGTTATGTGTCCACGGCATCTACGTATCATTTCCAAGTCACCGTTGCAGACTCGAATTTTAGGCATTGGGATGCAAAAGATGGAGTGGCTAAATCTTTTGTGATTAACGATTCGACCAGCGACTTCGATACGACCTGGTCTATTGCAACGGCGTTGACACCGAGCAAAACCTATTACTGGCGTGCGCGAGGATACAATCCTGCAGGTTCGTCTGCTTTCTCGCCGGAAGATTCGTTCACTGTCATGTTTACACCTGCGGTTCCTACTAAGGTGTATCCGACTCCAAACCTTGCAAACGTACCGGTAAATCCATTGACTTTAAAATGGAAACATGAAGCTGGAGACAGCAACTACGTTGTCCAATTGTGGACTTACACCGGTGCCGGAGCACAGGTTCTCTCGGTTGATACGACAATGGGTAAGAATGATACAGCCTGGACGCTTGCGTCAGGCTTGCTCAATCGGTTTACCTATTATTGGAAGGTACTATGCTTCAACCAGGGTGCTCCGAGTGCATACAGCGCGGTCGATTCGTTCACGAGCGTGATCGAGTTGGCGAGTGCTCCCATTCTTGTCTCTCCAAAGGGTGTTGCGACAGCGCAGCCAAGGAAGACAACCTTTACCTGGGACCCTGCAGTGAATGCTCTATGGTATCACCTGCAAGTTGCAACTGGCAATGACTTCTCGGGCGACATAGTCGTTGATACTAGTATGATCTCAGACACGACAATCCAAATCGCCGATACACTTGCAATAAGCACGCAATATTTCTACCGCATAAGCTCGATCAACTTGGGCGGAGAAGGTGTGTTCTCGGGCACCACGATCTTTAAGACTGGAACTGGCGTTACAGGTGTAAATCAAGCTAGCAACGCAGTTCCGACAGTGTTCGCTCTGTACCAGAACTATCCGAACCCGTTCAACCCGTCAACGACGATCCGATATGACCTACCGAAGAACGCATTCGTGCAGGTTATTATCTATGATGTACTTGGTCGACAGGTTTCGAAGCTCGTCGATGGAATGCAACAGGCGAGTCAGCAAAGCGTTGTTTGGAACCCGGCAAATTTGAGCAGTGGCGTTTACTTCTGCCGAATTACTGCTCGGAGCGTCGATGGCTCCAGCAATTTCTCTGCTGTTAAGAAACTTATGTTCATGAAGTAAAAGTAAGTTACTCACTCCCAGCCCCCCTTTCTGAAATTTGAGAGGGGGAAGGAGTGGGTCAGGTTGTTTTTCTCCTTCTATTTATCGCGTACCAGTTCTTGATGAGGTAAGCGATGAACGTGTTGCAGAATTAAAGCCCGTCCATAGGAGCACATTTGATCTGTGGACGGGTTTTTTTATTCGATAGTAATTCCTACTTTGTGGAAGGATTTTGCGCTAGAACATGGAAAAGAAAAGCTTCAGGATTCTCTTTGTTGTTGCAGCGTTCGTAGCGCTGAATGGCCAGACAGCGAAGAGCGGATTGCAGACCGCTTCAGACAGGAACGGAGCTTACTACACGGGCGTTTACAGGAATCTTTTTTCCGAGTTATTGGGCAAGAACGATTCAGAGATAAAATCGAAACTCGACACCTCGTTTAACCATTTATTTTTTGGGAATGATAGCACGCAGCGCGTTTACTATCCGGTCGGGAATGACATGGCCTATGTCGAAGATGTCGGAGACGCAGATGTCAGAACCGAGGGAATGTCTTATGGAATGATGATTGCCGTTCAGATGGATCGCAAGGATGTGTTTGATCGTTTATGGAATTGGGCAAATACTTATATGCGAGTTAAAGACGGACCTCAGAAAGGATATTTCGCGTGGCAGTGCAAAACAGACGGGTCAGTTATTTCTTCCAGCACAGCCTCCGACGGCGAAGAGTGGTTCGCGATGTCTCTTTTCTTCGCCTCGGCTAGGTGGGGGGACGGGAAAGGGATATATAATTATCGGGAGCAGGCTCAAGATCTTTTGAACGCGATGCTCCACAAGGAATCTGAATCGGGACACGACGGCGTTACAAATCTGTTCAATAGCGAGAAGCATTTAGTCGTTTTTGTTCCAGACCAACGAGGGTCGAAATTTACTGATCCATCATACCAGGTGCCGCACTACTGCGAGCTTTGGGCCCGGTGGGCACAGAATGATAACCGATTTTGGTGCGACGCTGCGGAAGCAAGCCGTGAGCTTTTGAGGAATTCCGCCAATCCAGTGACTGGCTTGTCGCCTGATTACTCAAATTTTGATGGCAAGCCCTACGCCTTCTGGGGTGTAGGCCATGAAGATTTCCGTTTCGATGCGTGGCGAGTTGCGATGAATATAGGTTTGGACTATGAATGGTTCCATAAGGATGAATGGGAGGTAACCGAATGCAACCGCCTCCTGGATTTCTTCGCGACTCAGGGTTTAAATGGATATGTAAACCAGTTCTCTCTAGATGGGAAGAACCTCGGAGGCGACCACAGCAAAGGTCTCGTAGCGATGAACGCAGTAGCAGCGCTCGCATCTACGGATACAAACAGAAAAGACTTCGTGAACGCGTTATGGAATGCCAAAGTACCGACGGGCCTCTATCGGTATTACGACGGGATGTTGTATATGATGGCGCTCCTTCAGGTGAGCGGAAATTTCAGGATCTATGACCCGACCGGCAAACCCGTGCCGGCGTGTGAGAAGTAGATTGGTTGCCAGTATGAAGAAGGGAACAATAAGCCAGAAGCGAGAAGCCAGAAGTAAAATTGAGTTTGTGTCTTTGTATTTCTGTATCTTTGGGCTTGCGTTGTTTCTAATTGCATCTCCTCACGATGCGTCCGCGATCGGCGGGGAAGCCTATGTGCGCTTTGAGAAGATTAAGGATGGGTTTCCCTTGTCGGTATCAGGTAAGTCCGTGCCACTATGTGTAAGCTCGAAAGATTTTTCCGGTGTTCAACTCATTTTAAAATATTTTCAAACGGATATAGCGAACGTAACTGGAGCGCAACCTGAGATCTTCACCGACGAAGTTCCTTCGTCAAAAGAAATTGTGGTCGTCGGCACGATTGGGAAAAGTCCGCTGATAGATGAGTTGATAGCTGAGAAGAAAATCGATGTGTCTGGAATTTCAGGCAAATGGGAGGCTTCGCTGATCCAGACGGTGGACGAACCTTTTCCCGGAATTGATCGCGCATTGGTAATTGCCGGCAGCGACAAACGTGGTACGATATATGGAATGTTTGATATTTCGGAGCGGATAGGCGTGTCGCCATGGTACTGGTGGGCGGATGTTCCCATACAGCATAATAAGAATGTGTTCATGCTCCCCGGTAGGTATGTGAACGGATCGCCATCGGTCAAATATCGAGGCATCTTTCTTAATGATGAGTGGCCCGACCTGACAGAATGGGTCCAGTCAAAGTATGGTTTTGCTCCAGTGAGTCAAAATCCTCCGGTGCTTCCGGGAGTGGCAAATTATGGCAATGAATTCTACAAGCGAATATTTGAATTGCTACTCCGTTTGAAAGCCAATTACTTATGGCCTGCGATGTGGAACAACGCCTTTAACGAAGACGACTCATTGAACCCGAAGCTTGCTGACGAATACGGCATCGTCATGGGCACGTCTCATCAGGAGCCGATGCTGCGTGCGCAGAAAGAGTGGGACAGGCGATACCAACGAACTGTCGGCCCATGGAACTTCGCGAAATATCCAGACACAGTTGCAGATTTTTGGCGTGAGGGAATCAGGCGAAATAAGAGTTACGAAAGCATGATAACAATCGGGCTTCGCGGCCCGAACGATACTCCAATGGCGCCCGGCGGGCCGGAAGCAAACATGGCTTTGTTGAAACAAATAGTGGATGTGCAGAGGAAAATAATCGGGCAGGAAATAAGCCCGGATGTCACGAAAGTGCCGCAGTTGTGGTGTCCATATAAAGAGGTTCTTGATTTTTATAACGCTGGTTTCCGTGTGCCAGATGACGTAACAATTCTTTGGACTGACGACAATTGGGGGAACCTTCGCCGGCTGCCGACTCCTGAAGAACGCAGCCGAACTGGCGGCGCAGGCGTTTATTACCATTTCGACTATCATGGCGGCCCGAGAAATTACGAGTGGATCAACACAGACCCGATTTCAAAAATCTGGGAACAAATGTCGCTCGCAAAGGAGTATGGCGCGGATAGAATTTGGATCGTGAATGTAGGGCATCTGAAAGGATACGAGCTGCCAATCAGCTATTTCATGGATCTCGCCTGGGACACAGACAGGTGGACGAACAACAACATCGATGAATACACGCAGCTCTGGGCTGAACAGCAGTTTGGACCGAAGTACTCAAAACAGATCGCGGATATTCTTTCAAAGTACACAAAGTATAATGGGCGACGGAAGCCGGAACTCCTGAGCCCAACGACGTACAGCCTCGTTGATTTTCAAGAAGCCGATAATGTCGTTGCTGATTTCAATTCGGTCATTTCCACAGCAGAAGACATTTATGACAAGCTGCCTGACGACCAACGAGATGCATTCTACGAGCTGGTTCTGTTCCCCGCAAAGGCAAGTGAAATCGTAAACGAACTTTATGTCGATGCTGGGAAAAATCAACTCTACGCAAAGCAAGGCCGGGCAAGCGCTAACGATAAGGCCGCCGACGTTCGTTCTCTGTTTCAGGCTGATACGAGCTTGATGGGATATTTCAATCACGCATTTGCCAACGGAAAGTGGGATCACTTCATGGATCAACCAGTGCTCGGTTACACAAGTTGGAATCAACCGCAGAGCAATAATCTGGATGCGATCCATCTTGATGAAATAAAGGTTCCGGATTCGGCATTGATGGGAGTTGCCGTGGAAGGTTCTACCGAATCGTGGCCGGGCTCGGAGACTGAAGCGGTGCTGCCGGAGTTTGATTCATTCAATCGGCAGTCATTCTACGTGGACATTTTCAATCGCGGGAAAACCCCGTTCGAATTTTCAGCAACCCCCGACAAACCGTGGATAAAAATAGTTTCCAGAAAAGGCAAGATCGAAAAGGAAAGCCGGCTGTGGATAAGTTTAGAATGGAATAAAGTGCCGGAGGGAAGAGACAGCGGCACAATAGATATGCCGGCCCCGGCCGCAGCGTTCGTATAAGGATTGATGTGGTTCATCCGAAGGCTCCTTCTCTCGATCAGCTGCAGGGATTTGTGGAGGGCGACGGTGTTGTCTCCATTGAAGCGCAGCACTATTCCAGGCTGACGGATGCCGGAACCGACCGTTGGATCAAGGTCGAAGACTATGGGAATACACTTTCTGGCATGAGGGCTACCTCGGCAGCGGATTCGCCAGCCGCCGCGCCAGGCAAGGGGTCTCCGTGTTTAGAATATGGAATGTTCGTATTTGATACGGGGAAAGTGGATGTGGAAGGGATTTTTGGAGCGACGCTAAACTTTGCCCCTGACCGGGGGCTTGGATATGCGGTTTCATTCGATGACGGAAAGCCTGAGATGGTCACTCTGGTACCGCAGGGTTACAATGCGCAAAATGGGAACAGAGATTGGGAAATGTCCGTTATGGATAACGTCCGTTATGGTCACGCATCTTTTGCAATTATGAAGCCCGGATATTATACACTTAAGATCTGGATGGTTGATCCTGGAGTCGTGCTGGAAAAGATCGTTGTGAACTGCTCGCCTCGCTCCGCGCGAGTCGGAGCGGGTGGCGGAGTCAAGCCGAGTTATCTTGGCCCGCCGGAGAGTTTTCATGGAATTGCAACTGACGAAAAGTAAGGAAGAAGAAATGAGAATCGGGATCTTGGGTCTTATCAGTGTGCTGGCTTTTGCGTTTTCAAACATTGCACAAGCTCAAACGAAAAATATTTTTCAAATGACACCGGAAGAGCGCAATGCATACTTTGCTAAAGTCAGTGCTGAATCTGAAAAAGACTGGCAGAGAATGGTTGACCTTCTTGGGATAAAGTTGCCGGTTTCTCTGCCTCCCGCCGCCGAAGATCCAAACCGTCCCAACAACACATTCCAGCGGGCAGGATCCAATAATTGGTACGATAGCACGGGAAACACATACACTCGTTCTGCATGGGGAACATGGAACAACTATGACGAGGCAAAGGCGAATCCGTTTCCAATTTTGCCCGATCCTTTGAAATTGGATGATGGGAAGCCAGTGAAGACCGCGGAGACGTGGTGGAAGGAAAAGCGACCGGAGATCATGGCACAATTCGACAGCGAGATATTTGGGAAGATTCCCTCGAACATCCCTGCGGTACACTGGGAAGTTGTCAGTACGAAGGATACGATTGTCGGCAAGATTCCGGTTGTTACCAAAGAGCTTGTGGGAAGTGTTGACAATTCGATGGACACAAGTATCAGTGTGAATATTCAAGTGACTCTTACTGTCCCAGCCCAAGCGAAGCACACTGTGCCTGTAATAATGGAGTTCGGTTTTGTATTTCCTCCCGGATTTAAATTCCCTGGAATGCCGGAACAGAAGGGTCCAACCTGGCAGGAGCAAGTTCTCGATAATGGTTGGGGATATGCCATCTATGTACCCACAAGCGTTCAGGCAGACAACGGCGCGGGTCTGACAGAGGGAATTATAGGACTGGTAAACAAGGGTCAGCCGCGACCACTCGACCAATGGGGCGCATTGCGTGCGTGGGCGTGGGGTGCGAGCAGAGTTTTGGATTATTTCGAAACCGACAAATCGGTTGATGCAAAGAAGGTTGGTCTCGAAGGTGTGTCTCGGTATGGCAAGGCCGTTCTACTAACAATGGCCGTGGATCAGCGGTTTGCAATCGTTTGCGTCGGTTCTTCAGGGAAAGGCGGTGCCGCGTTCTACCGCCGTGACTATGGCGAAGATATGGGCAACATTTGCTCGTCCAGCGAGTATCACTGGTTTGCAGGGAATTTTATCAAATATATTCTGACTCCGAACGATTTGTCTGTTGATTCACATGAGCTGATCGATCTCTGCGCTCCACGGCCCGTGCTTGTGAGCGAGGGTTCACCAGAGCACGAAGGAAACTGGGTCGATGACAAGGGACAATTTATGGCAACAGCCGCGGCAGGACCAGTCTATGAATTACTTGGTGAGAAAGGACTGGGTACGTCCACCATGCCGCCGATTGGTACTTCACTTCTGGATGGTACTCTCGCATTCCGTCAACACGAGGATGGACATACAGTCGGTCCGAACTGGCCATACTTTTTGAAATTTGCGGAAAAATATTTGAGCGTTTCCCATGCTCAAGATTCTAAATAGAGGTGTTTCACAAACGACTTCTAAGTCGAACAAATAAGGATTGATTTCACATGAGAGCCCGCAGGATATCCGGTTTTGCTTTTTGTTTGTTTGTTCTCTTTGTTGCACAAACCGCTTACAGTTATGTGAGGCTCCCACACCTGATAAGCGATGGAATGGTTTTGCAGAGAGACGTCGTGGTCCGTGTCTGGGGCTGGGCTTCGCCTGGCGAGAAGGTAACTATGAGATTCCTTGGGCGGATCGATAGCGCGATGACTGGCTCGGATCAGAAGTGGGCGATCCTGCTCCCACCGATGAAGGCGGGAGGACCCTACAGCATGGAGATCGATGGCAGCAATCATATTGTGCTGAGCGACATTTTCATCGGAGATGTGTGGGTCTGCTCAGGTCAATCGAATATGGAATTACCGATGTCGCGCGTAAAGTGGAAGTATGAAGATGTGATTGCGCATTCAGAAAACCCTTATATAAGACAGCTTCTGGTTCCGGAGATGTATGATTTTAGCTCGCCGCAAGAAGATCTACAATGGACGCAATGGCGAGCGGCAAATCCATGGAGTGTCCTTCAGTTCACTGCGGCAGGTTACTTCTTTGCGAGAACGCTATACGAAAAATACCACATACCCATCGGCTTGATAAACGCTAGCGTCGGCGGAACTCCCATCGAAGCATGGATGAGCAAAGAAGCGCTGAAGGACTTTCCTGCTATTTTGGAAAGGGGCGAAAAGTTTAACAGCGACGGTTTTAGAGACAGCGTCACAAAGCAGAATAACTCGATAAGTGATTCGTGGAACAGTAATGTATGGCAGCACGACGAAGGTCTTAATAGCGATAGACCATGGTACGATCCAGCTTGCAACGACTCGGCGTGGCAAACTATGGAGTTGCCTGCTTTTTGGACGGACGAAGGTCTGAAGAATACTAACGGTGTCGTCTGGTTCAGAAGAGAATTCAATGTTCCGGCAGCACTGGCAGGAAAACCTGCGAAACTCATCATGGGCAGGATCGTGGATGGCGATTATGATTATATCAACGGTGTTTTCGTTGGATCGGTTCCATATCAATACCCCCTAAGAAGGTATGATGTCGCTCCTGGTATCCTCAAGCCAGGCAGGAATGCTTTGATCGTGCGAGTGATTAACACGGGCGACCGGGGAGGGTTCATTAAGGGCAAGCAATATGCGCTGGTAATAGGCAACCACGTGATCAATCTCGCCGGGAATTGGAAATACAAAGTGGGCGTTACGGAACCGCCTATACTGCCTAGTGAGACGACAATTATCTATCAACCATTCGGATGTTTCAACGCGATGATTGCTCCGCTGTTGAACTATACAATCAAAGGCGTCATTTGGTATCAGGGCGAGTCTAACGCCGCTTATCCCGATGGGTACACGAAGAAATTTGCTTCGATGATCACCGATTGGCGCGAGAAGTGGAACGAAGGAAATTTCCCTTTCTTGTTTGTTCAGCTGCCTAACTTCGGCGAACCGTTTGATCATCCTACCGAAAGCAACATGGCAGGTCTTAGGGAAGCACAGCTTCACACGCTCTCAGTTCCAAACACCGGGATGGCAGTCACGATCGATATCGGAGAATGGAATGATATCCATCCGCTTGACAAGGGTGATGTCGGCAAGCGGCTTGCACTCGCTGCCGAAAAGGTTGCCTATGGCGATAACCATATCGTTTATTCTGGTCCGATTTACAAGTCGACAGAAATTAAAGGGAACAAAGCGATCGTCTCCTTCACGAACATCGGAAGCGGTTTGATCGCTAAACGTGGGGAGTTGAAGACCTTCGAGATATGTGGAGCGGATGGCAAGTACGTTTGGGCGAAAGCTGTGATAAAAGAAGACCACGTAATTGTCTGGAGCGACTCGGTCTCGAATCCGACCGCTGTTCGTTATGCCTGGGCAGACACTCCTGTAGGTGCGAACCTTTACAACAAGGAAGGCTTGCCGGCATCACCGTTTGAAACGGGGAAATAGAAATTCTCGGGTTTGTAATTTCCGGGAGATGCTATGAAGATTGACTTTAAAATATTTAACGCGGAGCTACACCGAGGGCTCGATGAAGAACACGGAGAAAGAAACTATTCTCTGCGCCACTCCATCCCGTCTCTGCGATTCTTTCTGTCCCGTCTGACCTGGGCAAGATGGATCAACTTCCCGAGCTGGTGACATGCATTGCGAAAAACATGTGTGAGGTTGACGTTTTGGTGAACAACGCCAGGATTGATTTTGAAAAAGGATGCGCTCGATGTGTCGAATGAAGGATATGAGAACATCATTAAGACGAATCAGACGCCGGTATTCTCGCTGACGAGAAATCGGGAGATCATTGGCGGGAACTCGATAGGATTTTAGTAATTAGATGCTCAAGCACTATATTAAGGAGAACTGTTATGTTAGTCTGTTCCAAATGGCTCGGTAATTGTTTTAGGATTGCATGGCTGTTTATATTAGCTGCCGTTGAGTTGTTGCCATCTTGATATTTTTCGCAATTGGCAGTCGGCAGAAGCAGGTTTTCGGCAACGGGAGACAGAATCCCGGATCTTACAATGTCACTTTCGATGCGAGCAATCTGCCGAGTGGCGTTTATTTCTGTCGCTTATCCGCAAGCGGCAAATCTAATACTAGGAAATTAGTTCTCATGAAATATTCGATTATTCTTAATAAATAAAACCAATGGAGGCAAAAATGTCTAAAGAATTGAGACAATCTCTAAGCAGTTGGATCTTTCTGACATTGATGATGTCGTTCTCCGCTACGATGAGGCTGAATGCTCAGCTTGTCACGAACGGAGGCTTCGAGAGTTCCAACACGGGGATTGTTGACAGTGCAGCAGGAATTAATGACAACACATCTGTCAAAGGCTGGTTTATTTCAGTCGCATCTGGCATGACTCCGCCGCCGGTTTTCCAAATTGTGAGCGACACAGTTGAGCAGGGAAACCGGGCAATGGAAGTTACAGTCCATGGCTGGACTTCCAGCAACAATCAATGGGATATCCAGGCAGTCGCAGATAGTATTCATGTAACTCCTGGGACCACTTACAGCTACTCTGTTTGGGCGAAAGCCAGCAAAGCAGGCATGACGGTTAATTTCACCGTGGGAAATTATTCCTATAGTGAATACAATCGCCTTGGTGGTGTTACCCTTGGCACGCAATGGCAGAAATATACGATGCAGTTCACGGTCAATGACAATCAAACGGTCATCAGGGCCCCTATCCACTTCTATGGAATAGCGGATACAGGAAGTAGTATTTACATCGACAATCTGCAGATCGTGGATCCAAATGTAGGCAAAAAGCCTGTGGTTGTGGAAGCCGAATCCGGCCAGCTTGGAAGTCATTTCAAGGTTTATGATAGTTCTAATGTCACTTACGTTTCCACAGATACCAACTGGACAAGCCTCACCAGCCCCGGCGATACGAGCCGCATGATAACATACCAGGTAACATTTGCCGATTCAGGATCATATAATTTCTTTGCACGCGTTCGGGTCGGGCCAGGTGGGTTTAACGATGACAGCTTCTTCTACGGCAATGGATTCGGCCAGAAGAACGATACAGCAGCTAGCGACTGGATATTCATAAACGGACTTGCAAGCGCTGGCTTCTCCGACTCTTCAGCTTTTGTAGATGGTCCAGGGACACTTGGATCCGGAGTCTGGAAGTGGGTTAACCTTACCAAGAATCCATACCAGGGCGTGAAGGGAGATTCTTTTGTTGTAACCTTGGACAGTCTCACGAAGACTTTTCAGATAGGCAGCCGAGAAGACGGATTGGATATTGATAAAATTGCCTTCGGCAAATCCAATTTGTATTTCACCGTCCATGATCTCGATAGCGTGCTGGCGGGTTCATCTACGATGCAGTCGACAGATACTGGTACAGTCTATAAAGGGCCTGCGTTGGCAACTGGACAACCTAAGTTCCTTGGCTGTGCGTATGATCCAGGTCAGGAACCGGACTTTTTAAATTATTGGAATCAGGTTACACCTGAAAACGCTGGCAAGTTCGCCTCCGTTGGAATTTCACAGGATACTTCGCAGTGGAGCTGGAGCGGTCTTGATGCGGCGTATAATGAAGCTGTCAACAACCATTTGGTTTTCAAAGACCATAATCTCATTTGGGGAGCTCAGCAGCCCACGTGGATATCGAGTCTCGATTCTGCTCAACAGGAAAGCATCCTTGAGCAGTGGATCAGGAAAGTGGGGCAGCGTTATCCCAAGATGGATATGATCGATGTCGTCAACGAACCGATCCACACCCCGCCAAATGGGACGAATGGCAATGCAAACTACATCCAGGCACTCGGTGGTGCGGGAGCAACAGGTTGGGATTGGGTCATCTGGGCTTATACGAAAGCAAGAGAGTACATGCCAACCAACACGAAACTTTTGATAAATGAGTATGGCCTTCTGAACAGTACATCGACTACCGCCACGTATGTTCAAATTATCAACTTGTTAAAGGCAAGAAATCTAATAGATGGAATCGGGGTACAGTCCCATCGCTTTACGATAGAGAGTGCGGACACGAACACGATCAAATCTTGCCTAGGTCAGCTTGCGGCGACCGGCTTACCAATCTATATTTCCGAAATGGATTTGGGGAACTTGAACGATAGCGGGACTCCTAACGATGCGACGCAGCTGCAGTTGTATCAGAAGTATTTCCCGATTCTTTGGCAGTATCCTGCAGTGAAAGGGGTAACCATCTGGGGATACGTGCAAGGTCTTACCTGGAACACCACTACCTATTTGGTGCGCTCGGACGGTACAGCAAGACCGGCGCTTTTATGGATGGCGAACTACATTGCGAACAACCCGCTTGGTGTCGAAGAGACTGCTTCAAAGTTGCCGTCCAATTTTCAGTTGGCGCAAAACTATCCCAATCCGTTTAACCCGACAACTGTCATCAGATACCAGCTTCCTGCTGCTAGCCATATTACTTTGAAAGTTTACGATGTGCTTGGAAGAGAAGTGGAAACACTTGTGGATGGGAAGCAGAATGCTGGATATTACAATGTCACGTTCAACGCAAGCAAGTTGTCGAGCGGCGTATATATATATCGGTTGCAATCCGAAAATATCTCAATATCAAAGAAATTGGTTCTAGTTAAGTAAAAATTATTAAATTACATGTACAACTAAAATTAATCCGTTTAGGAGGATTTATGAAAAAGCTGTCCTACACGATTATGTATTTCATGATCGTTTTCTTCTTTTTTGCCTTCGGTACAGTTAAGGCACAAACAAGCATGGTATCGTGGACTTTTGGAAGCGATACCCTTGGATATTCTTTTGCTCACATTGGGTGGAGTCCTACGGACATTCAAGCCGTGGTTGCTCAAGATCCAATCAATAGTGGGCACAAGGTTTTGCAAAATACAATTAACAATTATAATGCTGCCCCTGTTCTTCAATATATTCTGCCGGCTGGAAAAACTCTGGCTGATTTTAATTCTTTTACATTTAAGGGTTACTTTGCGCAGGGTGATGTAGCATATAAGAACATTATAGTTGACGCCTATCAAACTATGCCAACAGGTCCGTTTGCTAACAATGATTCTATTGCTAGAATTGGCTCTTGGAATCGCGCCGAATCGGGTTCGACGAATTGGGAAAACATCACTGTCAATATTTCCGGCAGTTCCAGCTTAACGGATACCGTCTATATTGCCTTTGGAATAAGCTGTGCAGGCACGGGAAACGTTGGCGGCACGGGAGTTACAACCATCTGGTATGCCGATAGTGTCACACTTGTTCTAAAACCGGCAGCCAACCTAAGTGCTATTTTTGCGGCTTCAAAGAATTCTATAAACTTTGGAAGCGATTCCGCAGGCGTTGCTAAAAAAGACAGTGTAAGAATTTATGACCTGGGAACAGACACACTCAAGGTTACTTCAATTTCATCGACCAATGCATTATTTACGTTTTCTCCTTCTGTCTTAACTATTGCACCTTCAGACAGTTCAAAGCTTACTATAACATTTACGCCAGTTGATACTTCAAGCCAGTCGGGATTTATTATACTGACCCACAATGCAGCAGGATCACCCGATTCAATTTCTGTAAAGGGAAAAGGTATTGGGTCTGTTCCAGTTGTGACAAACGGAAGTTTCGAGAGTTCGGATACCGCCAGTTCAGTTAATAATTACCAAGTTAAAGGCTGGTTTATAAATTCAGATGGAACTGCGACAACGGCACCGGTATTTTCAATTGTAAGTGACTCGGTTGAAGACGGGCATCGTGCATTAAAGGTTCTTGTTAATGCTACAGGAACATATGCATATTCCATTCAGGCAGTTGCAGATAGTCTTCGCGTTAAATCGGGAGGCATCTATAACTACTCTATATGGGCTAAAGCAGCAACGCCAGGTGCTCAAGTTGATTTTACGGTGGGGAATTATTCATATACCGAGTACAAAGCAATACGCCCCGCTAATCTAACTACCACATGGCAAAAATTTACGATGACGTTTACAGTAAATGACAATAATACTTGGATTCGTGGACCTATTTCATGTAGCTATGCAGGTAATGTTGGAAACGCTATCTATATTGACAATCTGCAAATAGTCGAAGCTACTCCAACCAGTGTTAAGGGAAAGATTTCAAGTCTGCCGTCCAGTTTTCAGCTGGACCAAAACTACCCAAACCCATTTAACCCGACGACAGTAATTAGGTATCAGCTTCCTGCTGTGAGCCATGTTACTTTGAAAGTTTACGATGTGCTCGGAAGAGTAGTCGGGACACTTGTGGATGGAATGCAGAGTGCAGGATACTATAATGTCACCTTCGACGCGAGCAAATTGTCGAGCGGCGTGTATTTTTATGTACTAAATACTGATCGCAACAGCTTTTTCAAAAAGATGTTGTTATTAAAGTAAGTTGGATTTTATAGGGCGGCCAGTTTGACCGCCCTACTCTTTAAGAGTCAGAAGGACAATATTATGTCAAGCGGTTTTTCGTGGCCTCGTGGGCAGTGTCTTGCGGTATTCGTGATACTGTTTCTATTTCTTCCTGCTCAGTCCTTCTCACAGTTGGCGTTATCGCAGAATTATCCGAATCCGTTCAACCCAACGACCATGATCAATTATCAGTTGCCTATAAACAGCTAAGTAACATTAAAGGTATGATGTGCTTGGGAGAAAAGTGGCGACGCTTGTAAGCCAGAGACAGATTGCAGGAAGTCATTCGCTGGTGTTCTCCGCCGTAGGCGGATCCGCCTCTGGCAGAAATGCGGTCAGTCTGCCGAGCGGTGTGTACTTCTACCGAGTTACCGCCGATAACTTTTCAGCTGCAAAAAACTTGTTTTAGTGAAATAGAAGATCTTGATCTTGCGAGGTTACCAAGGAAATGATTGGGCTCCTCGCAAACGTGCTGGCTATCATTTGTAAAACCTACGGAGAAAAATTATGAAGATTGTGGAAAAAAATCTTTTGGCAATTCAAATAATACTCATGATCGTTTCGCTCGACGCAAATGCGCAGACATACACTGTCAAAGGCACCGTGGCCGCATCCGGAACACCTATCCGATATGCATTGGTCACTTTCTTAGACAGTTACGACTTCTCTATCCAATACAATGCCTTGACTGATTCAACAGGCGCTTTTTCTCTCGGTTCGATTACGGCAGTGAAGGAAAAAAGTTCGCGGCCAGCGACTTTTCAGCTAAACCAAAATTATCCGAATCCATTTTCATCCTCGACTGCTATATCATACACGCTGAACAAGCAATCGGGCACAAAGGTTACGATATACGATGTCCTTGGGAGGAAGATACGAACATTCAACGCCGGTTTTCAGGCTGCGGGATCTTACGGAATAATGTGGGATGGAAGAAACGACTTTGGAAAAGTCGTGGCGCCTGGAGTTTATTTTTGCCAGCTTCAAGCCAGTGGTGAAGCGCAGACTATGAAAATGGTATTTGGAACAGGCGAAAATACGAATTCGGTTTTGCTTCCAGGGATGGTATCTTCGCAGACGAAGATGGGAGCTGGCGTAATTCAAGGCGTTCCCGCCAGGCTTCTTTCTGGCGGAGAGACATTTGCTGTGACCATATCGAATACGGACAGCACTTCACCCACAGTCGTTCCCAAACAAATGGTTGGTGTTGTGGTTCAAAGCGACACGACACTCAATTTCAGTGTGAGCCTTCCGCAGGCGATCGTCTACCTTGACAGTACTCAGCAAAAAATCGAAGGATTCGGCGGTGCAAACACTCTCATATTCCGTCCGGATATGACTCCCGCCGAAGTGCAGACCGCTTTTGACACCGGCAATGGACAGATCGGTCTTACCATAATGCGTGTTTCAATTCCGGACACGGCGACGCAATTCAGCGCTGACGTTCCTTCAGCTCTGGCAGCAGAAAATTTAGGGGCAAAAGTCATCGCGACACCATGGTCGCCTCCGGCATGGATGAAAACCAACGATAACCTATCCGGGGGAAGCCTCGACCCGAGCCACTATGCCGAGTTCGCGGCGTATTTAAAGTCGTTCGGCGATACCATGGCGATTCACGGTGCTCCAGTATATGCCATCTCGGTCCAAAACGAGCCTAATTTTAATGCGTCGTATCAATCGTGTCTGTGGAACGGCACGGAATTCCTCAATTTCATGAAAAACAATGCCCCCGCAGTTGGCTATCCGGTCTTTATGCCAGAGACAGATAATTTCAGTCATGCACTCTCGGACTCGACGCTGAACGATTCCGTAGCGGCATCACATGTCGCTTTCATTGGTGGACATTTGTACGGAGATGTCGATACTAAAGGTGACGTTCAATCGTCAGTTCAATATCCCCTTGCTCTGCAGAAAGGAAAAGAGTTATGGATGACGGAATATTTGATAAATAGCGGCTCCAACACAAATCCTACTAGTGTTGACACGGGCTGGGCTGGCGCTATGCAGACAGCGAAGACTATTAATGATTGCATGGATTACAATATGAGCGCGTACGTTTGGTGGTACATTGTAAGATTTTATGGTCCAATCGATGATGGTCAATTCAATTCCGCCAACACTGGCAATGTAACTCATAAAGGTTATGTCATGTCTCAGTTTGCTAGATTTGTTCGCCCCGGATATTACCGTGTCAATGCTACCACGAGCCCTTTGTCAAACGTATATGTGACAGCTTATAAAGACAGTGCAAAGGTGGTCATCGTGGTGTTAAATATGGGCTCCACTGCGGTGACTCTGCCGTTTAGTATGCAAGGTGGGACAGCGACTTCGTTTACACCGTACGTCACTTCTAGCACGAAGAATTGTGTTCAAGGGAGTAGCATCTCGGTGTCTAATGGCAGTTTTACCGGCACACTTGAGGCGTCAAGTGTCACGACGTTCGTGTCGAATTAAGACCCTACAATACGTTAAGCAGGTAGGAAAAGTATGGCACTCATTCGTTTCACGCAGTTAGTGAAAACGGGAAACGGTTCTCATGGGTGAAAAAGTTGATGCTTGTGGATTGAGCTGATGGTTCGGTCTATCACATGTAACAATCGAAGAGAGCAACTTCATTTTGTTTTGCAGGTTCAATTTCGGGCAATTGAATTTTGAAGTCTTGAAAAAGGAGAATTATGTCTAAGTTATTTGCAATAATAAGTTGCTTCCTGTTACCAGTCAATCTGGGATTTGGGCAATCGTCGTCGTTTCAAACCTATATGAATCCTGTGATTCCCGGTGACCACCCCGACTGCACGTTGACAAAAGTTGGAAATGATTATTACACAACCGGGTCATCGTTCAATCCGACACCGGTCATTTACCATTCCACCGATTTGGTCCATTGGGAAGCCATCGCGCAGCCGGTGAGTGCTGCCTGGACAAACTACGACACTAAACCTTCGGGCGGATGTTGGGGAGGGCAAGTGGTTTATTACAACCATAGGTGGTGGGATTTTTTTGGAATGAGATTCACAATGTTCTTCGTTACTGCTAACGATGTGAGAGGACTTTGGTCTTCACCGACTGCGATGAATTGCCCGCCAAGCGTGCCCGGCCTGGGCGCTGATAATTCCATTTTCATCGATGACAATGGAAACTGGTATCTGTTAGTCAAGAACGGACGGCTCAACAACTGGATTATTCAATTGGGAAATAATGGCCAACCGAGCGGGGCTATTTATAATTTGTGCTGGATCAATCCTGCACCTTCATACCCTTATAGCTGGGCAGAAGGTCCGGTCATGTGGAAATATCATGGCTACTATTATTATTGCTTTGCCCGGGATGTCGCCGGTGGACAATATGTCATGAGAAGCAGAACACTGACGGATAGCTCATCTTCATGGACGACGCCGGCAAATTTCTTCAACTTATCTGACCCGCTTGCTTCGTCGGCAGTGTTTGGCAAACCTAATCATTGTTCTGCTGCCATGATGCTTGACGACAGTTCAAGCTGGGTTCTCCATCCTGTGTGGCGCACCGGAAACAACAATGAATGGTACGGTCAGGGGCGACAGGGGTTGTTCGATCAAGTGCGTTACGATGCAAGCGGTAAACCGACAGCCGATTATCCTGACAATCTTCCAATGCCTGCACCGAAATTGCCAGGCAGCGGTATTCCATGGATGGTACCACATTCTGATTTCTTCACGTCCACGAATATGAATCCTGAGTGGTCATTCCTAGGATACACACCTGCCAACACACACTCTCTTACTACTCGTCCGGGTTGGTTAACGCTGTCGCCGAGGTTGAACGACACCAATACGGTAATCAAGAACGACGGGGAGCATAATTATTCGATAATCACCAAAGTGGATTTTTCCGCTCAGACAATAAATGATAATGCCGGTATCTGGGTTTTCAACGGCCTGCAAACTTTGTACGCTCAGTTGTATAACTCTCTCGATGGGTCTGGGAACAGGATAGTCGGGTTCAGCTATAAGACCACCAATTATACGGTCACTAGTCCTGCAGTTGACAGTAGCAGGGTAGTCTGGCTAAAATTGGTCCGTGTCAACCATACCCTTACCGGTTATTGCAGCTCCAACGGTTGCAACTGGGTCCAAGTGGGAAGCAGCATCAATGTGGCGGATATGGACGGCCTGCAGCCAAATTGGAATGCATGGACCGGGAATCGGCAGGGTTTGTTTGTAATTGGACGATCGGCGGCCAACTTTAACTGTTACATCTACCGTGATGCTTATAGCCCGATATTGGCCGAATGTCCCGCCAACCAGCTCGGCACAACGGTATCGGCAAATGTCAATGGGATAGCTTCGCTGGACAATATACGAAACGGTGACTGGGCATTATACGCCGGAGTGGAATTCGGAGACTCGACGGGATATGCGAAGGTACCTGATTCACTTAAAATTGTCGCCTCGTGTGGATCTACAGGAGGTACAGTTGAGGCATGGCTGGATTCTCTGGATACTGGGACAAAAATAGCTGGATGCAATATTACTAGTACAGGAAGCTGGAGTAGCTACGACACATTTACGACGAAGGTTCTTGCTCCAGTAACAGGTAGCCATGATGTTTATTTGAAATTCAGCGGAAGTGGCACGAGTAAGCTCTATATGCTCCAATGGCTCACCTTTGTGGATAGCTCTCATCCTGAGGCTGTTCTCCACGAATCACAATCTGGACAACATCCCAAGAAGTTTTGAGCTGAAACAGAACTAGCCAAATCCATTTAACACGACCACGATGATCGATTATGAGCTGCCGAGGAAAAGTGACGTGACATTGAATGTCCACGAGGTGCTTGACAGAGAAGAGACGACGCTTGTGAGCCAAAGGCAATGGGCAGGGAATTATAATTTTGCATTCAATGCTGATAATCTAGCGAGCGGAGCGTATCTATGCTGGCTCAGCGCGGGTTGTGAAAATGGTGACCGAGTTTCATCGGTGAAGAAGCCGGATCTCATGAAATGAACAAGTGAAGGCAAGTCATCGATAGGTTCTGGATGAAAGCGGCAGCATTGAATCGGAAATATCACGGAAGGAAAAATCGACGAAGAGGAATATAATTCGGTGAGAATGTTGCTGAAGATACAGCATGACGATGCGATAACCTGGAGAGATGGTTGTGTCCTTTACTTCCAGACCTTTTCGCATTCGTCCGTTCCTGCCATGTTACCAACACCTAAAGATGACCTTCAACATTACGAGGATCATAATCCAAGATGAACCATTGAAGAGTGGAGTCGATGATTAAAAAGTCCATATTATATGTGGTGCTCATTTTCTTTTCAGTGGCCCTTCACGCTCAGGATTTCGGCAAGTGGGCCTCAACACCTCCGATGGGATGGAACAGTTGGGATTGCTACGGACCTACTGTCACCGAACAAGAAGTCAAAGCTAATGCTGATTACATGGCTGCTCACCTGAAGAAGTCCGGTTGGGAGTATGTCGTGGTCGATATCCGCTGGTACGTATCTAATCCTCATGCGCACGGGTACAACGAAAAAGACCCGGCTATTAACATGGATGAGTATGGGAGACTTATTCCCGCAGTCAATCGATTCCCTTCTTCTGCCGATGGCAAAGGATTCAAGCCGCTCGCGGATTACATCCACAGCAAGGGTTTGAAATTCGGCATTCATATCATGCGCGGCATCCCGAGGTCAGCTGTTGAAAAGAATACTCCGATTTTGGGAAGCAGCGCAACTGGTAGAGATGTTTACAGCACCAAAGAGTTGTGTGCATGGCTAGCCGATATGTACACCGTCGACGCGACCAAGGAAGGTGCGCAGGAATATTACAATTCGCTTTTCAAATTGTACGCATCATGGGGCGTTGACTTTGTAAAAGTGGATGACATATCCCGTCCTTATCATAAGGATGAAATTGACATGATCCGCGAAGCGATCGATAGTTGTGGACGGCCGATTGTTTTGAGCCTGTCGCCGGGAGAAACACCGATAGAAGACGCAGGACAAGTCATCACCGATGCCAATATGTGGCGCATCGTTGACGATTTCTGGGACAACTGGTCACAGCTGGAAGCGCACTTCTCACTTTTTGAAAATTGGATTCCGTACATGAGCCCGGGGCACTGGCCCGATGGTGATATGCTTCCTTTGGGCTGGATCGGCATACGGGCAGAGCAAGGCGACCCGCGGATGACTAAGTTCACCGAAGACGAACAGATTACTCTGATGTCGCTCTTTCTAATTTGCCGGTCCCCGTTGATGTTTGGCGGGAATCTTCCGGATAATGATGGGTTCACTTTGAATTTGATTACAAATGAAGAAGCGCTCGCCGTCTTGCAAAAGAGCAAAAACAATAAATTGCTTTTTGACGACGGGAAAAAAATTGCGTGGGTTGCCGACGATGTAACTTCCGGTGATAAATATGTTGCTCTCTTTTATACGTCCGACAAAAATCCAATTTTGGAAAGCAAGGCTTTATGGAACAGTAAACTTATTACCTATAAGACCGGACAGCAAAGTACAAAAGTCGATGTGAATATTGCTGGAGCTAAAAAGCTATATTTGGTCGTCACGGATGGTGGAGATGGGAACAACTGGGATCATGCCGATTGGATTGAGCCGAAGCTTATCGGCAAGAAAGGATCACTAAACCTAACCGACATTAAATGGCTTAGTGCATCCGCAGGTTGGGGAAGCGCTTCATTAGATAAAAGTGTAGGAGGTAATGAACTGATTGTCGATAGTAAACAATATGCGAATGGGATAGGTACACATGCTGCCTCAATCATCGAGTACGATATACCTGAAGGGTACGATACTCTTTCTGCGTTAGCTGGACTTGACAATGAATGCGTTGGTCACGCCGAGGGCGCAACTGTTAAGTTCC
Organism: uncultured Bacteroidota bacterium; assembly: GCA_963703215.1. Classification (GTDB taxonomy): domain Bacteria; phylum Bacteroidota; class Ignavibacteria; order Kryptoniales; family JAKASW01; genus JAKASW01. The sequence goes on from OY969800.1 coordinate 1,669,316, forward strand.
ATGTATTTACTCAATATCCCACCGGGTCCATTCCACAGGATTCCATCAAAATATCTTTGAAGATTGATCAGTTGGGTCTCAAAGGCACTTATAAGGTTCGTGACTTGTGGGCAAGAAAGGATATCGGAGAATACACAAATGAAATATCTCTGTATGTCCGGAAACATGGTGCGAAGCTGGTCAAGATTAGTGATGTAAAAAAGAGTAATTAAAATTTGTAGACTTGGCAAAATATTAAAAGGAGGGAATTATGTATAGTTTAGAAAGAATCGCAGGGAGTTTATTATTGCTCGTTAATCTGGGATTTGGGCAATCGTCATCGTTTCAAACCTATATGAATCCTGTGATTCCCGGCGACCACCCCGACTGCACGTTGACAAAAGTGGGGAACGATTTCTATACAACCGGCTCCTCGTTCAATCCGACGCCCGTCATTTATCATTCCACCGATTTAGTCCATTGGGAAGCAATTGCGCAACCTGTGAGCGCTGCTTGGTCAGGATATGGAAATGCACCTGCAGGTGGTTGCTGGGGAGGACAGGTGGTTTATTACAACAACAAGTGGTGGGATTTTTTCAAGAGTAATAGCGGGATGTGTTTTGTTACCGCGGACAGTGTCAGAGGACCATGGTCTTTGCCAACGGTGATGAATTGTCCATCCAGCGTTCCCGGTCTGGGCTACGATAATTCCATTTTTATCGATAGTGATAGCACATGGTATCTATTAGTAAAGAACGGACAGGTGAATAATTGGGTAGTACAGTTGGGAAGTAATGGCCAACCGAGTGGGGCTATTTATAATTTGTGCTGGATTAATCCTGCACCTTCTTACCCTTATAGCTGGGCAGAAGGTCCGGTCATGTGGAAATATCATGGCTACTACTATTACTGTTTCGCCCACGACGTTTCTGGAGGACAATACTTCATGAGAAGTAAAACACTGACGGATAGCTCGTCTTCATGGACGACGCCGGCAAATTTCTTCAACTTATCTGACCCGCTTGCTTCGTCGTCATTGTTTGGCAATCCTAACCATTGCTCTGCGGCAGTGATGCTCGGCGACAGTACGAGCTGGGTTCTCCATCCTGTGTGGCGCACAGGAAACAACAATGAATGGTATGGTCAAGGGCGACAGGGATTGCTGAATCAGGTCCATTACGATACAAGCGGTAAACCGACAGCCGATTATCCGGACAATGTTTCAATGACAGCACCGAAAATGCCAAGCAGCGGCATTCCGTGGATGGTACCACACTCTGATTTATTTGATTCCAATTTGTTAAACCCGGAATGGTCATTCTTGGGTTATACTCCGTCTAATTCGTATTCTCTCACCCAGCGAACCGGATGGTTGACGTTGTCCCCAAATGGGAGGTTGGTTACGGTAATTAAGAATGACGGTGAACATAATTATTCGCTGATGACGAGATTAGCATTCGATCCGAAGTCTATCGGTGATTCCGCCGGGCTCTGGATTTTTAACGGCTTGCAAACACTAAGCGCAAAATTGTTCAACTCCATCGACAGTTCAGGAAACAAGATGGTCACATTCAGTTACGAAACAACTCATTATACACTTACCGATCCTTCAAGTGTTGGGGACAGTGCGTTGTGGCTCAAGTTAGATCGCCTCGACCATGTTCTTACAGGCTATTGCAGCACTGATGGTTATAACTGGATTCAGATAGGAAACAGCATAAACGTAGCCGACATGGACGGATTGCAGCCAAATTGGAACGCATGGACCGGGAACCGGCAGGGTCTGTTTGCTGATGGAGGAGTTTCGGCAAACTTTGATTTTTATATTTACCGTGACGCCTATACACTGATATTAGCCGAATGCCCCGCCAACCAATATGGGACAGCCGTATCGGCGAAGGTCAATGGAATAAGCTCGCTGACCAACATAACTGATGGGGACTGGGCATTATATGCCGGCGTAGAATTTGGAAACCCTGAGTACATAATTCATCCTGATTCTCTTCAGATTACCGCCTCATGTGCTTCTTCGGGTGGTGTGGTTGAAGTTTGGCTCGATTCGATCGATACGGGGACCAAGATAGCTGAATGCACCATCGCCAGCACTGGAAGTTGGAGCACGTACAAAACATTTACGACCAGTATACTCGTTCCTGTTTCAGGCAACCATGATGTCTACTTGAAATTCAAGGGCACTGACTCAGGGAATCTTTTCATGATACAATGGCTGAGCTTTACGGACAGCTCTCACCCTGAGACTGTCCTTCACGAATCGCAATCCGGACAGCTTCCAAAGCAGTTTGAGCTGAAACAGAATTTCCCGAATCCGTTCAACCCGACGACTGTGATCAGTTATTCCGTTCCGAAGACGGGATTCATCACGCTGAAGGTTTACGATGTGCTTGGCAGGGAAGTGAGAACGATCGTGAGCGAAAAACAAAGTCCGGGGAACTACAGCGTCACTTTCAACGGGAGTAATTTGCCAAGTGGCGTATATTTCTATAGAATCACGGCCGGGAATTTTTCTAACGTAAAGAAACTCCTTTTGTTGAAATAAACAGTTAGAACATACCGGCTTTGTTTCATGAATTGAAAGTGTGTTGAGAAAAAAATATGTTTCATGAGATGGAAAGAATTACTTTATCTATCAACCGAATATTTATCTTTGGATTCCTTTGTACTCTGCTAGTTTTGCCGACATTGTCTTTTTGTCAAAGTGGTCCGAGCGGCTCGAAATTTCTCGGGAATATCGTCGGGAACTATGTCCCATCCGATTTTGGGAAATTTTGGAATCAGGTGACGCCGGAGAATGCCGGTAAATGGGGTTACATCGCCGTAAGTCCGGACACCACTTCATGGCGCTGGTCCATTCTCGATAGTATTTACAATTATGCAGCAGCAAAAGGCTATTCTTTCAAGTTCCACAACTTGATCTGGAAACCGCAACAGCCGAGGTGGATGCACGACATGGATTCCATCCAGCAAAGGCAAATGGTCGAATCATGGATCAGGCTTTGCGGCGAAAGATACCCGAAAACAGCAATGGTGGATGTCGTCAACGAGCCGATTCAGCAGCCGGCTTTCTATAAGAATGCGATTGGCGGCGATGGGAAAACCGGATGGGATTGGGTGATATGGTCATTTGAAAAAGCGAGACAGGCTTTTCCCCGAGCAATACTTCTTATCAATGATTACGACATCCTGGGGAACGACACCAACGCAGAAAAATACATTCAAATTATCGATCTTCTGATGGCGAGAAATCTTATCGATGGGATCGGCTGTCAAGGACATGGTCTGGAGAAGGTGGATACGAGTATCATAAAATCGAATCTGAAGCTGCTGGAAAAGACCGGATTGCCGATTTATATTTCCGAATATGACGTTGATGAGTCCAACGATACTAAGCAGCTTGAAATTTTCAAGCAGCAGATTCCAATATTCTGGAATGACCCGCAGGTGAAAGGCATAACATTATGGGGTTATGCTGAAAGGAAGACGTGGCGTCTATATACGTATTTGGTTCACACTGACGGGACTGAGAGGCCGGCGCTTCAGTGGCTCCTTAAATATGTATCCTCCAACCCGACGAGCGAGGGGAATTAGCCGTCAAGCTTTGAGAGAACTCTTGCTCAGATATGAATGAGGGTCTAATTTACTAGACATAATCAACTATAGGTACAATCCATGAGATTTTCTGTTCGATTATTTTTCAGTCTTGCTATTCTGTTCACGGGTTTAGCTTCGGATATTGCGAATGCACAACCTTCCGGTGGCCCATACGGTCCGATTCGGGAAACATATAAACTGCCAGCAGTGACTGGCAAAATATATTACGTTGCCCCGAATGGAGATTCGACTCAATCCGGCGAAATGCTGGACAAACCGACAACACTCGAAGCTGCCATGGTGCATGTACAGACCGGTGACGCAATTGTCATGCGTGGCGGCACGTACCGAACTGGCAACATGGAATTGAATCAGGGGATTACGATCCAGCCTTATGGGAATGAACAGCCAATACTCAAAGGAACTGAGGTCGCCCCGAATTGGAGAAATCTCGGAAACGGTGTTTGGATCACGAAATGGACTCATCTATTCCCATCAAGACCCGATAGTTGGTGGCAGCAAGGCATTGATGGAAGAAAAACCCCGCTCTGGCGTTTCAACAATGACATGGTTTTCATCGACGGAAGATATTTGAGATCGGTCGGCTGGCTAGGAGCCGTGGATTCGAATTCTTACTACATCGATTATGGTGACAGTCTTTTGTACATCGGCACCGATCCGACGAATCGGCTTGTCGAAATCACCACTCACGACGCGGCAATAGTCAGGGTAACTGGCGAGTGTCACGGCAAAGAATCAGACCACAAGGGATACACTATTCGTGGGATCACATTCACGCAGTATGCATATCGCGCGATCGAGGTCGAGGGTACCGAACCGGTTGGTGTGACCGATGAGTCGAAGTACGGTAAGGACGTAATCGGTACAACGTTGGAGAACTGCACAATTTCATATTGCTCGCGTGTGGCCGGCTATTTCCGCGGAGATCATCTGACCATCCGACACTGCAAGATAAGTGATACGAGGACCGAAGGCGTTTATGTTATAGCTTCAAATGATGTCCTGCTGGAGGGAAACATTTTCACTCGCAATAATATCGACAGCATAACCGGATACTATCCTGCCGCAGTCAAAATATTCAACCAGTCTCACGATGTAGTATGCCGTGATAACCTGATCATCGATCTTCCGAATTCGAACGGTGTGTGGTATGATGTTGGCGAAGTGGATGGTGTGTTCGTCGATAACTGGGTCGAAGGAGTTGGTAAAGTCACCAAGACAACTCCGACCGATCAGCTCTGGCCGAGCAGCAACGGATTCTTCTTTGAAATCTCGAAAGGGGTCGTGGTTGCAGGAAATGTATTTGTTAATTGCGATCATGGCATGATGATACTGAACAGCTCAAATGCTAAGATATACCAAAACACTTTTGTGAATAGTATGGCTTGCATCGGCAGAAACGGGCGGGTCCCGGCGGGCGACCGTTTCGGCTGGCATTCGAGCACTGGGCCCGATGTCGAAAAACGAGAAGGTCATATATTTGTCAATAACCTTCTGACCGGCGATGAGAATTTTGCTAGGCCTCTTCTGTTCATCTGGCAGCCGGCATTGCTTTGCGGTCAACTCACGAAGCCGGAGCTTAGCGAGTTGGATCATAATGTATATGTTCGTGGCGCGGAAAAAGTTCCTTATCCTTTGATTCTATGGAGTCCGGCACAAAACGAGAAATGTCAGTTGGGGTTTGATTCGTTGGAGAGTTTACGAAAACTGTATCCTGATTTTGAGGCAAACGGAACTTTCTATCCCGACTATGGTGGTCCTTTGTTCAAAGGAGCTCAGTTAGACAATTTTCAGTTGTTAGCGAGCTTTCCCGGAGCGAGATTAGGAACGAAAATCCCGGATGAAATCAGAGCACTATTCGAGAGTTCGAAAAAGGAGCAACAACATGTCGGAGCCTTTCCTCCGGTTCAATGACGATCTTGATTAGCATTAAATTAAGAAAACATCTTCTTTGCAATCGCTAAAATTATCTTTATTGGCAATCCTTTTGCTGCTGTGCGGACAGTCCTTTGCTGCACTGTCGCAGGTTTCAAGCATACCTCATCTGGAGAAACATGGAACAGCTACTCAACTCATCGTGGATGGCAAACCGTTTCTGATGCTTGCTGGCGAGCTTGGGAATTCGAGTTCATCGAATATCGAATATATGAAACCCAATTGGCCGAAGCTGCAGAAAATGCACCTGAATACCGTACTCGTTCCTGTTTACTGGGAACTCATCGAGCCGACCGAAGGACATTTCGATTTCACTCTCGTTGACAATGCCATTTACTCTGCCAGGGCAAATAGTCTAAAAGTTATTTACCTGTGGTTTGGAACGTGGAAAAATAGCATGTCATGTTATGCTCCATACTGGATAAAGACCAATGAGAAGAGATTCCCCCGTGCACGCACGACAGATGGCAGAGCAGAGGAAATACTTACTCCATTCAGCGATGAAAGCAGAAATGCTGACGCACGTGCGTTCGCAACGTTGATGAAACACACCCGTGCGATAGACGGGAAAAAGCACACCGTCATCATGGTGCAGGTCGAGAACGAGATCGGGATGATCCCTGACGCCAGGGACCATAGCGACCTGGCTAACAAAGCGTTTTCGAAAGAGGTGCCTTCGGAATTGACAACCTATCTGGAGAAGAACGAGGAAACCTTGACTCCTGAACTTCAGAAATTATGGGAAGACGCTGGCTCCAAATCATCGGGGACTTGGGAAGAGGTTTTCGGGAAGAGCCTTCAGGCAGACGAGGTTTTCATGGCGTGGTACTACGCAAAGTATACGAACTACGTGGCAGGAGCCGGAAAGAAAGAATATCCGCCGCCCATGTATGTGAACGCTGCATTGGTACGTCCTGGCTGGAAACCCGGTCAATATCCGAGTGCGGGGCCATTGCCTCACCTTTTCAATATTTGGAAGCTTGCAGCGCCAGCAATCGATTTCCTTTCTCCTGACATCTACTTCACGACCTTCGGGGAGTGGTCCACGAAGTACGCTCGCTCTGATAATCCATTGTTTATTCCAGAGGTTAGTAACCGTCAGAGCATGACAAACGCCTTTTACGCTTTTGCCAAAGAAGGTGCGATGGGATACAGCCCGTTTTCAATTGAGTCGATTGCCGATCGGGAAAATAGCTCGGTCGCAAAAGCCTACGATATCTTGAATCAGCTGGAGCCGTTGATTTTAGAAGACCAGGGCACTGAGAAGATAACTGGCTTCCTGATAGACAGTTTGAGTCAGATAGTGCATATCAGACTTGGCAATTATTTCTTTAACATCAGGCATGAATATACCTGGCCCTTCGCTGTTCGCAACGGCATCGACACTCCGAGAGTCGGCGGAATGATAATCATGCTTTCGCCGGACGAATTCCTGATCGCGGGAAGCGGCATCGTAGTGACTTTTGAATCGGCGGTGGATGATGGTACAGTCGCGGGAATTGAGAGCATGGAGGAAGGTAAATTTGTCAACGGCAAATGGGTCGCAGGCCGCCGGATGAACGGCGACCAGGATAACCAGGGGCGACAGATGCACCTGCCGGGCGACTCATTCGAGATGCAGAAGGTGATGCTCTACCGATATAAATGAAATTAGACCGACAATTGGAAATTCAAAACTAAAAGTTCTCCGGAAAGGGCTGCTGTGGCTGAAAATAAATCAACTGCAATACTTCTACTATCCTGCAAGGATCGAACAGGATTGATTTCCCGGATCTCTCACTTTGTCTTTGAGCGCGGCGGTAACATCCTCGATCTGGATGAGCATGTCGACGGCGAATATTTCTTCATCCGATTGGCGTGGGACATGAAGAATTTTTCTGTTCCTGAAGCCGATACTGCAGAGGCTTTCGCCCCTCTCGCGAAAGAATTCGATGCAAAGTGGAAGATAAATTTCACCGGGAAGAATATGCGAGTCGCCATATTTGTCTCCAAATTTGATCACTGTCTCCAGGAGATTCTGTGGCGCCAGCGGCTTGGTGAATTCAACATCGATATCCCGCTTATCGTTTCCAATCATGATGATTTGAAACCGCTAGCGGATCAATACGGCGTTGCATTTTTTGTCTTTCCGATCAGTGATAGAAGTAAGGAAGAACAGGAAAAGAAAGAGCTTGCATTATTGAAGGAAAAACAGATCGACGCGATCGTGTTGGCGCGATATATGCAAGTACTCACGCCCCTTTTTGTCGACGAGTATCCGAACAAGATCATAAACATTCATCATTCTTTCCTTCCGGCTTTTGTCGGGAGCAATCCTTATAAGCAGGCGTACGAGCGCGGCGTAAAGATCATCGGTGCTACGAGTCATTACGTTACCAGGGATTTGGACAACGGTCCGATAATCGAACAAGATGTGATTCGAATATCGCATAAAGATACAGTCGGTGATTTAGTCCGGAAGGGACGCGATCTTGAACGGTTGATCCTTGCACGGGCGTTGTACTATCATGCACAACATCGTATACTGGTACACGGCAAGAAAACAATTGTGTTTGTATAAGAAAGGAAATTTGAGATGACACAGCAGCAGTGGGATACACTCTTGAAGATTGTGAGGGGAGAAAAGGTTAAACCTCTTCCCATCGGATTTATCATCGACTCCCCATGGCTTCCTAACTGGTACGGAGTAAAAATATTGGACTATTTTTCGAACGATGAGACGTGGCTGACCGCAAACTTGAAAGCAATGAACGACTTTCCCGACGTCACGTTCCTTCCTGGTTTCTGGTCAGAATTTGGCATGTGCACGGAGCCGTCCGCATTCGGAGTGCGATGCACTTTCCCACCTAACGAATTCCCTTTTGCCCACAAAGTCATCGAGTCGTCCGACGACATCGATTCACTGCCCCAGCCGAATCCGAAGACAGACGGATTGTTGCCGTTTGTGTTAAACAGGCTGAAACTCGCCCAGCCGAAAATTGAGGCGGCTGGACATAATATTCGCTTCGCTGTCGCGCGAGGGCCGCTGAATGTCGCGAGCTATCTGATGGGATCAACTGAATTCTTGACAACCATGATGACGGAACCCGAAAAAGCAGAAGCGCTCATGAAAAAGATTACCACCTACCTGAAAGATTGGCTTCATCTGCAAATGGAGACATTTCCTTCTATCGACGGCATCTTTATGCTCGACGACATCATCGGGTTCATGGGGGCAGATCAGTTTGAAGTTTTCGGCCTGCCATATTTTAAAGAATTGTACAACCAGAATGTTTCTGTGAAGTTCCTGCATAATGACGCACCGTGCAGAGAATCGGCGAAGTTCCTTCCTGAGATTGGAGTCAATTTGTTTAACATGGGTTTCGACGTCACGCTGAACGAGCTGAAGCAACTGACTCAGAACAAGGTGGCATTGCTTGGGAACATTCCTCCTCGCGACGTTCTTGCAAGTGGAACACCCGAGCAGGTCACGAAGACTACAGTTGATTTAATAAACTCTCTCCAGGATAAATCGAGAGTCATGATGTCTTGCGGAGGAGGAATGCCCCCTGGTGTCAGCACGAAAAACATAGAGGCTTTTGTTAGGGCGGTTAAAGAAACCGCGTAGTCATTTCTGGTTTGAAATTACCATGGTACCGGCGACGATTCGACGAGACCTTCGCAAGATCAGGGCCCAGCGAGACCATTTCAAACAGAAAGTCGTTTGGATATTCGTGTATACGTTAACTATGTATTTGAAAAACTAAGGATCGAGAGGTCGACATGAAGAGGCGGGAGTTCATTAAATTCGCTGGGCTTACTGCCGGGGTATTAACGCTTTCGCCATACTCGAAAGTGTTCGCTGATGAAGGTAAGAAGAAATATGCAAGTGATGTCGTGACGCTCGGCAAATCCGGAATTAAGGTCTCGCGACTAGCAATGGGAACGGGAACTCACGGGTTCAATTATCAATCAGACCAGTCGAGGATGTCCGGTAGAAATGGTCTACCGGATTTGCTGCGTTCTGCTTTCGATCATGGAATTAATTTTTGGGATTCAGCCGACCGATATGGTACACATCCTGATCTGAAGGAAGCATTGAAAAGTATTCCGAGAGAGAAGGTGGTTATTTTGACAAAGGCAGAATCCACAACCGCCGATGAAATGAAGTCCGACCTTGACCGTTTCCGAAAGGAAATCGGCACTGATTATATCGATATTATACTTTTGCATATGATGACCAGTTCAGACTGGCCGACGCGAAAGCAGGGTGCCATGGAAGTCTTGGAGAAAGCAAGACAGGATGGAATAATCCATGCCCACGGCGTTTCCTGTCATACGATCGAAGCGTTAGAGGCGGCGGCGGACTCAAATTGGGTGCAGGTCGATTTCGCAAGAATCAATCCGGCAGGTATTATCATGGATGCGAGTGTTCCAACGGTCGTCAAGGTGCTGAGAAAGATGCACGACGACGGCAAAGGTGTCGTTGGAATGAAGATTCTTGGAGCTGGTCGACTTGTCGACAAATGCGACGATTGCTTGAAGTATGTCCTTGGTCTGGATTTTGTCGATGCATTTACAATTGGTCAACGTGGCCAGGATGAGATGATGGATCTCCTAGAGAGGATTCCTGCTGCGAGCCTTGCCGGATAAGGCAAGCATTTATCGTAAACCTAGCGAACGCCTGATTCCCAATTCCAATCCCCTAAGCTCGGCAAGTCCTCTCATTCTTCCGAACAGAGAGTAGCCCGGATAAATACCCTTTCGATTCATATCCGGTATCATGAGATGCCCGTGGTCAGGTCGAAGGGGCAGCCGAGAACCTTTCAATCCTTTTTTGATGCGTCGTTCCTGTTCAAGCACTAGAGGTTTCATAACGCCATACATATCAACGTCGCCATCGAGATGGTTATCCTCGATGAATCCACCTTTGCCATCTCTTTTCACATTTCGAAGATGGATGAAGTTTATGCGCGAGGCAAATGTTTCTGCCATATTGACGACATCATTTTGTGGAAAAGCCGCCAGCGAGCCGGGACAATAAGTAATTCCATTTGCTTGTGAATCCGTGACCGCGAGTATTCGCTCGAAATCTTTTTTGGTGCTGACGACTCTCGGCAAGCCAAAAAGCGGAAATGGTGGATCGTCCGGGTGAATTCCAAGTAGAACCCCGGATTCTTCAGCGACCGGGATTATTTCCTGTATAAATGATTGCAGATTCTGCCGAATTGTTTCCGGGCCGACGCCATCGTACTTAGTCAATTCAGCTTTGAAGCCATCGAGAGTGTAAGCTTCTAGTGATCCCGGGAAACCGAGTAAAATCGTCTGGAGTAGTTTGTCCTGCTGATCGCTTGTCATTGCACGGTAATAAAGTTCTGCCTCTTTGATTTCGGCATCGGAATAATCTTTTTCGGCGTCATTACGTTTCAATATGAATATATCGAATGCCGCAAGAACTTTTTTTTCAAACTTCGTGGTGATCGATCCATCTTTGAACACAACTCGGAGATCGGTCCTCAGCCAATCGAGAACCGGCATGAAGTTGTAGCAAACAACGTCGATTCCCCATTTGCCGAGGTTTCTTATCGTCTCTTTGTAATTATCGATGCGCCTGCGGTAATTGCCATTTCGCTTCTTAATATCCTCATGCACCGGGATGCTTTCGGTTACAGACCACGTAAGCCCCGTTTTTTCGATTATTCGTTTTCGTTCAATGATCTTGTCGATGGTCCATGCCTCTCCAATCGATATCTGGTGAAGAGCTGTGACGATACCGGCGGCCCCGGTTTGCTTTACCTCTTCTAGAGAGATAGGATCGTTCGGACCGAACCATCTCCATGCTTGTTCAAATGGCATTATTCATTTCCCCATGCAAGTCGATCATAAACTCGACGTACATTTAGTCGTTCAGAATTCTTGTCGATTCTCTGATTATGAATTCCGTTTCAAGGACAACTTTCTCAACGGGCAGTAATTCCGGAGCCTCGATATTCCGAATCAATATTTCTGCCGCCTTCCTGCCTATCTCCAGTTGCGGCGTTCTTATGGTTGTTAGTGGTACGGGATAAATCTTTGCGTAATAAATATCATCGTTCCCGACAATAGATACATCTCTGGGTACGGAGATGTTCAGTACTTTCAGTGCCATCATAACTGCTAGCGCCTGGTGATCATTGAAGCACACTATAGCCGTTGGGTACTGATCCCTATTCAAGTTCTTGAAATACTCCAGGGTCTTGGGAAAAACTTCATCATGGTGGGAACCTATCGATACGATCATGTCTCTATTAAAAACGCTCGTGCTTTCACTGAAAGCATCGCGGAAACCTTCGATGCGTTCCTGAGTATGCGACGACTGCGGAGGCCCGGCAAAGTGGACAATCTTTTTGTGGCCGCCATCTATAAGGTACTTTACCGCCTTCTTGACTGCCCTCAGGTTGTTGATGGCAACGACATTTGCCTGTATCCCTTTGACTTCTTCCAACAAGACAAAAGGATGGTTTATCATTTTTAATTTGAAAAGGTGTTCGATTTCCGAGGTGCCTTCTACAACCGGTGCTATTATGGTGCCTTTGATATCTTTAGTAGAAAAAAAATGAGACAACCTCTTTTCCTGTTCGTGACTGTCATCGGAACTCGTGATAATCATCGAATAACCTTTTGAGTATGCGTAATCTTTTGCACCGTTTGCTATAGAAGTGTAAAAAGGATAATTCAGATCCTTTATTATTATTGCAATGGCTTTGTCCTGAGCACCGTTCTTCAGATTTCTGGCGACTCCTCTCGGACGGAAGTTCAAGTCTTTCATCACTTCTAATATGTGGTCCCTGGTCCCCGGCTTCACAGAATTTTTTGTATTTATTACAGCAGAGACAGTGCCTTTTGAAACGCCTGCCTTCTTGGCAACGTCGTCTATCGTTATTCTTTTCACTTTACCCTCTGCCTTACAAGAAGCAATCTCAATTGAATCGGTTTTAAAACTTTTGAACAGTTCAAATTACCTCACAACGGCTTGAAAATCAACCATATACGTATGATGATCTGAATGTTCAGTAGTTGGTTCAAGAATCGGTTGTGTCTCACATGAAACTTCAACAGGTGACGAGCGAGAAGATGTCTGCAAATGGAAGCCAGGAAATTGTTGTTCGAGAGTTCTTCTGTCGACTGCTGTGTGGAAGAATGGTACATGGTCAATCTCGGGTGAATTAATCTTGCATGTATGTCTGGAGAAAAGTGCTAAATTGCAATGAAATTTGAAAAGATTTTTCTCGGCTGTCGGCAATAAAGTTGCAGGCTTTCATCAGTACTCTTATTGTTTTACAAATCGAATCAATCTTTCAGAGGAACTAAATGGACGAAATATTAGAACAGCTGACAACTTGCATCGAGTTCGGAAAAATCAACAAGGCGTCGCCGTATCCACCAGCCATGAAAGGACAAGATGGCGCAGATGAGCTTTGCAATTCAGCGCTGCTTCAAGGTATTCCGCCGGGAGATGTTTTGAACAAAGCCTTGATTCCGGGAATGTACAGGATCGGAGAAAAATTTTCCCAGGGAAAAGCGTTCGTCCCGGAAATGCTTATTTCTGCGAAGGCGATGACGGCGGCCATGAAACATCTGAAACCTTTCTTTACTTCCGGAATAATAAAAAGGAAGGGTATTTTTGTTGTCGGGACTGTCATGGGTGATCTCCATGATATCGGAAAGAATATTGTGTCTATGACGATTGAAGGAGCCGGATGGGAGGTCGTCGATCTGGGCGTCGACGTAAAACCTGCAAAGTTTTTGGAGACGATGGACCAATATCCTGACTGCGTAGTCGGAATGTCTGCCCTTCTCACGACCACGATGGCGAACATGGAATCAATCGTGAAGGAAATAAGAAACAAATACCCGAACAAGACAATTCTTGTAGGCGGAGCGCCGCTGTCGATGGATTTCTGCAACAGAATCGGCGCCGATTTCTATTCGCCGAATCCGCAGGGAGCAGTAGAATTTCTTAACAGAATCGCATCGTAATCGACAGTATGAATATATCTGAATGGAGGACTTCCGTTTTCGATTCTCCGAATCGACTCGCGGTTCCCATCATGACACACCCGGGAATTGAGATGATCGGGAAAACGATTATAGATGCTGTGAGCTATGGCGAAACACAATTTGAAGCTATCAAAGCGATCCATGAGAAATATTCTCCTGATGCTGTGACCATGATAATGGACCTGACTGTTGAAGCTGAAGCATTCGGCGCCAAAATCAGCGTATCCGAACATGAAATCCCTTCTGTCGTGGAACGATTGGTGACCGACAAAGTGTCTATTGAAAAGTTGAATATCCCAACGCTTAGTTCGGCGCGCGTTCCCGAGTATCTCAAAGCCGCGAAGCTTACGGTTGAGCGCATCAACGATCGACCGGTATTTGCAGGGTGTATCGGCCCTTTTTCGCTGGCGGGAAGATTGTTCGGAATGACCGAGATCATGACTTCGATCTTCATTGAGCCTGAAATAATCAAGTCGCTTCTCGAGAAGGGCTCTTCGTTTTTAATCTCATACATAAAAGAGATGAAAAGGCTCGGCACTCATGGAATTGTGATGGCAGAACCAGCCGCCGGATTGTTGTCTGCTGAAACGTGTGATGAATTTTCTTCAGCTTATGTGAGAAACATTGTTGAACAAGTGCAGGATCATGATTTCCTATTGATACTTCATAATTGTGGCGACACAGGCCATGTCACTCAGTCAATGGTTTCCACGGGCGCGGGTGGATTGCATTTCGGAAACAGAATAAATTTAGTCGCGGCGCTGAAGGAAATTCCTGAAAATGTTCTTGTGTTCGGCAATCTCGATCCGGTAAGTGTATTTAAGTCTGGTACGCCGGAATATGTTTTCAATATGACGAGTGAGCTTCTGAAACAGACCGCAGATCATAGGAACTTTATTATTTCTTCCGGTTGTGACACTCCGCCGTGTTCGCCAGTGGAAAATGCGGAAGCGTTCTTCCAGGCAGTAAGGATGTTTAATTCAAGGTTATGACGGAGTTGTCAAAGATATATGTGAATATCGAAACTTTTTCTTTCCGCCATGATGAAGTTAAGATTTCACGAGACGGCTTAGCTTCCGCTTTAGGCTATGGTCCGGATTCAATGCCGGCTCCATTAGTTGAATCCGTCGATGAGGTTCTCGAGAACGGCGGGTCACTGTGCGAAATTGAAGGTGGCTACGAATTAGTAAGTCCGGTTAATTTTGATCGCGAGAGCTGCAGCCTTATCGTCGACTCCCAAAGTTTCAACCTAAAGAAAATAGTTTTCCAACAGTTGAACAAATCTGACAGCGTCGCTCTCTTTGCATGTACCGCAGGAAACGATGTCATAAAGAAATCCAGAGAATTGATGAAAGAAGGCGAGCTACTGACCGGTTATGTCTATGACGTTTTCGGATCGTTGGTAGTCGAAGAAGCCATGGATCGCATCCATGATAGTCTTCGGAATAAAATGCAGGAAGAAGGATTGAAGATCACAAACCGTTACAGCCCTGGATATTGCGGATGGGACGTGTCTGAACAAAAGAAACTTTTCAGTTTGCTTCCGAACAATTTTTGTGGGATCGAGCTTACTGATTCTTGCCTGATGCGGCCGATCAAATCTGTCAGCGGAATAATCGGCATTGGGAAGTCTGTGAAATTCAACGAGTACACGTGCAATTTATGCGATGAGGAAGATTGTTTATATAGAAATTTAAGACACAAATCTACATTATCAACTTAAAAGAATGAATATGAAAAAAATCAAAGACAGAGTTTCTGCCGGGGAAATCCTGGTATCGGACGGCGCTTGGGGTACCATGTTGCATTCCAAAGGCCTGAAAATGGGCGAGTGTCCGGAAAGATGGAACATCGAACGACGGGTTGATGTGCTGGATATTGCGAAGAGCTATGTCGCTGCCGGCTCAGATATGATTGAGACGAACAGTTTCGGCGGGAGCAAGTTCAAGCTGGACTATTATGACTTAGGCGGGATGGTGGTGGAAGTGAACCGAGTCGCGGCCGAAATATCCAGGGAAGCTGCAGGAGATAAAGTCTATGTTCTCGGTTCGGTGGGACCGACAGGGAAGATGTTATTGACAGGCGATGTGACCGAAGAAGAATTATACAGTGTTTTCAAGGAACAGGCGCAGGCACTCGAACAAGGCGGAGCCGACGCCATCGCTGTCGAAACAATGTTTGACTTAGAGGAAGCAAAATGTGCCATAATGGCGGCGAAAGAAAATACAAAGTGCGAAGTTATATGTACCATGACGTTTGATGCAAGCGAAACGGGCTTCCACACGATGATGGGAACAACTCCGGAGGCTGCTGCGGAGTCGTTAATCGAAGCCGGCGCCGAGATCATCGGGACAAACTGCGGCAATGGAGTTGAGAATATGGTCGGCATTGTGAAGCAAATGCGGGCGATCGATAGTAAGGTTCCGATTTTGGTGCAGGCGAATGCTGGTTTGCCGATGGTAATCGAAGGTAAAACTATATTTCCAGAATCTCCGGATGAAATGGCAAAGTGGATCAGCCCGTTGATTGATGCCGGAGCCAATATTATCGGCGGATGCTGCGGGACGACTCCGGAATATATCAGGAAAATTGTTGGGATTGTCAGAGGGCGGAAAACATAACATCAGGATTTGAATTTGAAAGGGTACACTTAATGAATTCGACTCAATTTTTCCCGTCTGAAGAAATGATATTGAAAGACAGACTTAAGGACGGCCGCGGACTTTGCGATGATCCACAACTGATCGGCGATCCAAGTTTCAAGAATCCGATACCTGAATCACGAATCGGAACGTACATGAAGGGCAAAAGAGTCTGCGCAACTGGAGATATTGATATCATAACAGCTTACTTGAATGCGAATCAGAGCCTGCCAAGTTTTCCCGCGGCTGGTCCACGTGAACTTCTTTTTTTCAACCCATCGGAGGTAAGAGTCGGGATTGTGACCGCTGGCGGAATTGCGCCTGGACTCAACACGGTTATTCATTCGATCGTGAATATGCATTCGACTGTCTATGGAACGCGTGACAGGGTAATCGGCTTCCTCGGTGGCTTCCGCGGAATCGAGCGTCAACACACTGTCGAATTGGAGCCGCTGAAAACAATAGAGTGGCTTCAAAAAGGCGGGACGGGAATATTTACCGGTCGTGACAAAGCAGATTTGAATGCAATCGTGACAAGTATCGTTCAATTGGGGATCGATATCCTCTATGTTATCGGCGGTGACGGATCGCTAAGCGTAGCGCACGCAATCGTGAAAGAGATCGAGTCGAGGAAGCAGAAGATCGTCGTGGCGGGAATTCCGAAGACAATGGATAACGACGTTTTGTGGATTTCGCATTCCTTCGGATTCGATACGGCAGTTGAAGAGGCTGCTCGCATTGTGAACGCGATCCATGACGAAGCAAAGTCGACACGGAGAGTCTGCCTATTGCCCCTTTTCGGCAGGGAAGCCGGCTTCGTTGCCGCACATGCCGCTCTTGCATGTGGTCACGTCGATGCCATCCTTGTTCCCGAAGTGGAGTTCAAACTTGAGCCGCTTCTCGAATACATCGACAAACTTGTCAAGCGGAAAGGACACGCGTTAGTCGTGCTTGCCGAGGGCGCTTGTCCCTGGGGTTATACCGAGCAAGACATTGAGAAGGAACTTAGAGGACGAGGACTTGATCCGGCGGACAGGACAAATCCAAGGGTCAGTGATGCGATGCGCTCGTGGCGGCTGAACGTGATCCAGGATAAGTTCAAGGAATATTTCGGAAAGCTCTGGGGAGACGAGCATCAGGTTTTTGTCGAAGAACCACGATACCTGATCCGCGCAATCCCTGCGAACTCCATCGATCAGATTTACTGTCAGCGGCTTGCCGATCTTGCCGTACACAATGCACTTGCAGGTTACACCGACTTCATGATAAGCCAGTGGCTTGACGAGTATGTATTGGTTCCGCTGAAGCTTATAGCAGAGGAAAAAGGGCCGGACGGAAGGCGGCTCACAAAGAAAATCCAACCCGGCAGCGTGTTCTGGGCAACCGTTATAAACAGCACCGACCAGCCGTCGTTCGTGTAGGGACTTTCGCTCGACGGAAACTAAATCATCACCCGATTAGAGCAAAATCTCTTTCATGTGTTAGGGAACAATGCTATTTTTTATAGAGGAAGATATGTCAAGCTTAAATGAAATTAAGGAAAAACTCAAAGAGGAGAAGGCTCTTTACGCGCAGAAATATGGTGTTTCGCGCATGGGAATCTTCGGATCATATTCAAGAGGAGAGCAGTCAGAGTCCAGCGACATCGACATCATGGTCGAGTTCGACAGGCCAATAGGCTTCAAGTTTGTTGATTTGGCTGATGACTTAGAATGTTTGCTGAACGCTAAAGTGGATTTGGTGTCGAAGAGGGCAATAAAACCTCGCCTGCTTCGCATTATTGAACCAGATGTTATCTATGTCTAAACGAGTTGCATCTTTGCTGCTCGAAGACATTCTTGAATGCATCAGCAAAATTGAGGGTTACACCCAGGGATTGAAACAGGATGCATTTGAGACTGACCGCAAAACAATTGATGCAGTTGTCAGGAATCTTGAGATAATTGGCGAAGCTGCGAACAACTTGCCGACGCCATACCGTGAATTTCACAACGACATTGAATGGCCGCAAATCATTGGCTTGCGTCACAGGATAATCCACGAATACTTCGACGTGGATGTTGATATTATTTGGTTCATTGTTCAAAACGAGCTCGCTCCGCTGAAAAGGAAGGTTGAGAAGCTGCTCCACGATGAAGCGGAAGACAGCGGTACCACATAGTTTGGTAAGTACTTGCCGGCTTCGCTGAAGCTTGTTGTTGAACAAAGAATATTGAAGTGGATGTTCTGAACGACGGTGATAAGCAAAACCAGCGGTCGTTTGTGTAAGGTAAGTATTCGCGCGAATAATATCGTGAGAACAATTCATGAAGGTATTTAAAATATTCAGCTAAAGCCGCGGATCCTTAGCAGACATTTTCACAGGGGAGATATGACAGCAAGAGAAGTCAGATTATTTATTTGAAAGGATACCTATTCTTGACTCTTATATAATGCAGTAATAGTGACGTGGGTCCAATTGAAAAAGAAGAAACACAAACGTAAACTAAACGGTCATCAGCAAGTCTCGTTTTATCCCCTTTTCCCTCAGTCGGAAGAGGTCAGAAACGAACTCATCGATCACTTTAAATCGCTGGGCTCAGAACAATCAAAAAAGTTTCCACAATTGCTTGGAGAGTTGGAGGAAAAGATAAAGAAGGTCTCTCCGGTCCATTTATTGGCGATTATAGCAAAGTATGGTTTATCTAGCTTCGTAGACCGATTAGGTAAGGTACGTGAGCGAAAGAATTGGATTCAACAATTCCATGTCAAATTCCTTCAAGCCTTGATGCTTAGATGTGACGAGGGTGACTTTACAGCAGCTTTGCCGGAGCCACAGATTGTGCAGGATTTATGGGATAGCACTATCATTGTGTGTAATGCTTTTATCCAAAAAAGGTTAGCGACCATCGGAGACTCTTCAGGCGAAACAGAAAAGGCAAGAAAAGTAATACAAGAAAAAGTCAGGGGAAGTACTCAAGCAGTACGGAATTGGGGATATCCTGATCGTGTTCTGGATATTGTCACCGATCTTCTAGACCCGCTTGAAGCAATGATTGAGACCCGAATTGGGTTCCAGCTTAAGCCTTTTTTTCGTCTTGCCTACCACCATATCAAAGAAGTTGAACGTAAGAGTAACGAAGAATTCAAGAAGTTTCGAAAGATCTTGATGTCTAAAAAAGTGTCTCAACTCCTCAACGCTTACTATCGAGAGTTTCCAACGGCAGGAAAAGATCTTCAAGAAGCCATCTCATACTTTGAATCGAAGAATATTGATTTGGAAGGAGCTAAAACAGCTGTTATGAATGATGCTAGTTTGTATTCCTTTCATTTGTTCATGTTCACCGCGGAGGAGTTCGCGGCAGGTTCTGTGAACGGAGATAAGTTGACTCAACTTAAAGCAACTCTTGATGCACTCGCGTTCTCATTTGGAGATCTACGGGGAACGGACGCAGAGCATTTCTTTATGGATAATCCCTGTTGGGGTCGACCTCTAATGAAACTGGATGAAACTAAATATTTTCTTCCGATTGTCACTTTGCCGTTCTCTTTCCCTTTTGAGGCCATTGAGAACCTGCTCTCGAAGGACAAAGACGTTCTGTCTGCTTACTTCGAGAGACGAGGGAAATTTCTAGAAGAAAGGGTTGCTGCGCTCTTTAAAGAGACTTTTGTTGAAGCGAAAGTCTACCAAGGAAATCTTTGGATTGACCCTGCGACAGGTGAGCAATTCGAAAACGACATTTTGGTTGTTATTGATTGCTACGCAGTTGTTGTCGAAGCGAAAGGTGGTCGGGTAACGGGTCCTGCACGGCGTGGAGCGTTGCCTAGGCTTGGACGGACGGTTCAAGAACTTATACAAGCCTCCTCCGAACAGTCCCAACGATTTGCTGATTTTATTGCGTCGGTGAAAGGTGAGGTGATCTTTAACACTAAGCATAGCCTCAAGAATATTGTGGATCTCTCAGGTGTCTCAAGGATTGTTCGCCTTAATGTTCTTTTGGATGATATTGCCGCTATCCAATCCACTGCGGTCGAATTGCAAAAGGCGGGTTTTATTTCGAACTCTATCAAGTTACCACCAACAATGACTCTTGCTGATCTTGAAGTTGTGGTTGACGTATTGGACAGCCCGGCTAAATTCCTACACTACCTCATGCGACGGGAAGAATTTGAGCATAACACCGATTTAATTGCGGATGAACTTGATTTTCTCGGATTCTATCTGGATACCGGATTCAATATAGGAGAATTGGAATTTGATGGGTCGAGACTTGTGCTAAGTGATTGGTCTCAGAAAATCGACGACTTTTATACACCAAGGCTAAATGGACCACGGACAACCAAGCCTTTATTGAAATTGACTCGCTGGTGGGAAGATATAATTTCAAAACTTGAAGAAAGAGCCACACCAAACTGGTTGCACCTTGCGGTTAAGTTATTAAGTGTATCTTTTGAAGATCAGAAACAGGCCGAGCGACAATTTAATGAGGTCAAAAAAAATGTAGGTAGGAATTGGAGAGATCCTAGGCATTCAAACATGGTACTTCTCTGCACTGGACCATCAAAGAGACGAGATGGGTATGTGTTCCTTGCCTATCGGACTTGCGATGCGGATAAGCGGCATGTTTGGGCTTCCGAGGGCGCGGCATCTCTAATTGAAAAGTTTAATATCACCGAAGTGCTGAGTATAGGTTTTAACATCGACAAGCGCCAATACCCTTACAGCTTTGTTGGGCTGCTTGCATGATGGATTCAACAGGTAAGGGTTTCTAAAGTGATCCGACCAGCCAATTACGCCAGCTTTTTGTTCGTTGCCAATTCCACAATGATTACATCCACTTTCTTGGAGGTTTTCCTACCGGTTGGTGAAATTCTCCTGATACTTACCCCCTTGACAATTAATTTTTTATGGTATACATTTGTATACTATGAAAACACAACTTACAAAATCTGACGGAATAAGCAAACGGCAGCAAGAAGTCCTCGAATTTATAGAGCATTTCGGCCGGGACAACGGCTATTCTCCGAGTCTTCGCGAAATTGCCGGCGAGGTCGGCGTGACCGTCGGCGCGATTCAAAAGATTCTTCGCCTTTTGGAAAAGAAGCGATTCATTACCAAAGAGCCTATGCAATCGCGTGCGATTCGAATCCTTAGGAAGGTCAACGATGATCGGATTCCGATTTATGCCGCGGCAAGAGGCGGAACGCCAAGAGTCGTCGATGAAGAGCCTCAGGAATATCTCGACATAAAATCGACGATGGGATTAAAGCGAGGCGATAAGGGGGTGCACGTAGTTGGAGATAGCATGATAGACGCGGGCATAGCGGATGGCTCTATTGTGTTTTTTAGAAAAATCCAGGAAGTAGGGGAAGGCGACATAGTGGTTGCGCGTCTTGAAGATGGAGTAACTGTCAAATGGTACAGCCGGCAGGGAAAAAAAGTTATCCTGAAACCGGAGAATCCTCTTCATGACCCGATAACGGTCGATACGGAAGTTGACAGCTTTGATATTCTCGGGAAAGTGATTTGCGTAATGAAAAATTATTCGCACACGCAGGCAGTGATTCACCGCGATAAATTGAAGAAGCGACAGGTAAATGGCTGACTTGCCGGTAGCTCATAATTTTGTGCCAACGCAGGCAAAGGAGCTCTCGCGCACTATCGGCAAGCATAAGCCCGGGAAGACGGTCCTGCTTATTGGAGACTCTTACGCAAAGAGAAGAATGTATTCTCGCGGCGGAGGTGATACACCATCGGTTTATAAGATTTCTCTCGTAATTATAAAAGAAATGCTGCGACGGATGCCGAATATCGGAATAGTCGATGGCGCGAACCGGTTCGATGCTTATTATCTTGCGCGGCTTGCACAGGCGGAGGGAGAAAATCCGAGCGAAATACTCGATAGAGTGTTTCTGTCGAGAATCTTCACGGCGTTTCAGATGGACGGAGTGATAACGCGGGGAGTCGACACATTTTTATCCAGCAGTTACAGCGGGCAGGCCGGGAGAGTTATGGTAATCTTCGGATTGTTGGATTTATTTTACGATGATGAAGTTTCTGTCAGAGAATCGGAGAAAAGTTTTGCGAGAATGGGCGAGACATTCAAAAGATTGAAAGAGGAAGGCATTTCGATGCTTCTTGTCTCAGAGAATTTGATTCCGGCTCGTGAAGACAAAAGAAGTTTTCAGTCGAGATTGAGAGCGATGGCAGACAATATTTATGAAGTGGATTATAATTATATAGACTGCCATGATGCTGTTGTTGTGAAAAGAGAAGTGGATAAACACCCGAAAGCGAAGCTCCTGTTGCAAGACACTTCTTTCCATGGACAACTTTATCAAGCCGAATAATAACAACAGAATTTTTTGAACCGCCGAGGCGCGAAGAGGCAGGGAATTATTTGAGCTTATTTTTAGATATCCTTTGCTCCTCTGCGACTTTGCGGTGGAGAATCTATGATAAATTTAGGACATGAGATGATTTATGGGACGTACAGTAGAAACGTTTACGATGGTGATACAGGAGCAGCGGTCGCTCTGGAAAAAATTTCGAGAGGCGCTTCGGAAGGAAGATCAGCAGGTGCTGGACGATCTGTTTCGCGCTCCCAAGATACATCTTGCCGCGTGCGCTTATGACGTGAAGCCGATACCGTTTGAAAATGTCGTAATGTCTATGCTTGTTGAGGAACATAAAAAGGCGATAATGCTACAAGATGCCGTCGATAAGTTGAACGAAAGGATAGCAAAATTAGAGACGGAAAATGCTGAAACACCTGCGAGGATGGCTGTTTGATCTTTATTCTTCCGAAAGGGGGATAACGCTTTGGACCATCGACGAGAACGGCAGCAAGACAAAGGGGTACGCGCAATTTACCCCGCGTTTTTTCATGCACGTGGCAACAAACGAAAGGCGTCACGTGGAAAATGTCGCTCGGAAACTTCGCTGCATCGTCTCGAAAGAATGGATTTTCAAAACTGAAATTTATTCCGGTAAGCAATTACCCGTTTTAGAAATCTCAACGCCAGATACACTTCATTTCAAAGAGGTCGTTCGGCGATTTGAGTCTGAGTTTCCATACTATGTATTTTTCAATTCAGACCTCACGCCGGTTCAGATGTTTCTTTACGAGCGAAATTTGTTTCCACTGGCGCTTGGCGAATATGGCTTTGAAAATGATATACTGGTGTCGGTGGAACTGCAAGACAGATTTGATGCAATGGATTACACAGTTCCGCTGCTAAGTACCATGACGCTTAAGCCGAGTTACACTGAAACCGCTCCGAAATATCAGCATAATCTTACACTTGAGGTTGGCTATGATAATCGGGAATATTTGATCGAGGCGGAAACGATAGAAGAAGTGTTGACTGAGTTAAATGCTCATATATTGCGGTGCGATCCGGATGTTATTCTTTCTCAGTACGGTGATGATACGCTTTTTCCTCTTCTGAGCGAATGGTCGCGCAAGACAAGAATTCCACTTTATCTTAACCGCGATTCATCTGCCGGTGACATGAAGACCGCTGAAGTGAGCTATTGGACTTACGGGAAGATAGTTCATCGCTCCGCGGGTTTCCAGCTTGCAGGAAGATGGCACATCGACATGGAGAATTCTTTTATTCTGGGTGAGTCCGAGTTGTCCGGACTCCTGGATCTTGCAAGAATCACACGAATACCGGTGCAGAAGCAGGCCCGAACAAGTATCGGTACCGGGCTGTCGTCGATGCAGCTCAATTGGGCGTACCAGCATAATATTTTAATTCCTGCCAAGAAACAGGAGTGGGAGAAATTCAAATCGGCATCAACGCTGCTACTTGCAGACCGCGGAGGATTGATTTATTTACCCATAATGGGTTATCACGAGCAAATTGCAGAGCTTGATTTCACCTCCATGTACCCGACTATAATGCACATCCATAACGTATCACCTGAGACGGTTAACTGCGGCTGCTGCAATAACGATTCAGTCCCGGAACTTCATTACACGATTTGCAAGAAACGGCGTGGAATCATACCCGAAACTATCGGCGCGGTTTTGAATAAGAGGGCTGAATACAAAAAAAGAGAGAGAAACGCTGCCGATGAAAAAACGAAAAAAGAATTTCACGAGCGGCAGGTAGCACTGAAATGGATGTTAGTCACGACGTTCGGATACCTTGGTTATAAGAATGCAAGGTTCGGAAAAATAGAGGCTCATGAATCAGTGAATGCGTTTGCGAGGGAAGGATTACTTCGTGCAAAGAAAATTGCGGAAGATAGAGGATTCTCGGTCATTCATGGAATTGTAGATTGTCTGTGGCTGAAGAAATCGGGTGCAACTGTGGAAGAATACGAGGAGCTTTGCGATGAGATATTCAAGCAAACGGGAATCCATATATCGTTGGAAGGAATTTATAAATGGATACTGTTTCCTGAATCGAGGATGGATCCTGCCATACCGACGGCGAACCGGTACATCGGAGCCTATACGAATGGTGAAGTGAAGGTGAGAGGACTCGAAGTGCGAAGGCACGATGTCCCGAAGTTTGTGCAAAATATGCAAGGCGAAATAATCGAATTAATGTCGAAAGCAGCAGGCATCGATGAACTGAAAAGTCTTATCCCGGTAATTATGGAGAAGGTTCAATCTCATCTGGAGAGACTTCGGACTGGCAGAGTCCCTTCGTACGAATTAATAATTAGGCGCACGATTTCGAAAGATGCAGATGAATACGAAAACAACGGTATGCAGGCTGTCGTGGCACGTACGATGTCGGAAGCAGGCATCGCGTTAAAGCCCGGCGAGACCGCAGAATATATTATCATCGATCATACCGGCAAGAAAAATCCGGCAAAGGCGAAACCGTTTATATTCCATCAACCGGAAGATGGGTACGATGTTGAGAAATACACGGAGCTTGCACTCGAGTCGATGGAGGTATTGTTAGGACCGTTGGGTTACACGCTTGGGATGATCGAAGAAATGGCAGGGATAGTGAAGAAAAAAAATAGGATGAAAAATTCCACGGTTTTACAAAAAAGTTTTCTGCCTATTTAGGCTTACACCCGCAAGATTTTCTGACAATCAATTCTGTATCTACTGCTACTCTTTTCCCGGGCTTCGACTTTCCTTCTATTTCGGAGATAAGAGTTGCTGCTGCCGTTTTCCCGATCTCGTAAGCGGGCTGTCTTATTGTGGTCAGCGGACTCGATGCAAGCTCCGCTCGTACATCGTCTGACATTCCAACGATCGCAATGTCCTCTGGTATTCTAAGTCCATGTTCCAGTATAGCTTTCATTGCGCCGAACGCCGCAGGATCGTTCACGGCGACAACTGCATCAGGTCTTGTTTCAGCCGGGAATTGAAGAAGTTTTTTCATCGCTCCATATCCACCGTTCTCATGAAATCCCGACTGGACAACCAACTCAGGATTAGGTTCCAATTCATGCATTCTCAATGCCTTTCGATATCCAGCCAACCTTTCTTTTCCAATCGATACAGTTGAAGGTCCACTGAGGTGTGCGATCAGCTTATAACCATGACCGATCAAATGTTCTGTTACCATGGCACAGCAATTCTCGTCGTCAATGCCCACGCAGCTTGCCCCTATGCGACGAACTACGCGGTCGAAGAAAACAATCGGGGTGCCTCGCTGAATGGTTTCTTTGTACGGCAAAGGATCCGTGACAGTTTGTGCTGTAGAAATAAGCATGCCGTCAACTCGCTTGGATTGCAAGGTATTGATGGCATCTTGTTCCCGATTTGTGTCTTCAGCAGAATGAGTCAATACTAGATGGTAACCGGCGGCGTATACGGCGTCTTCGATTCCTCGAATGACTTCCGGAAAAAACGAGTGGGTTATCTCCGGTACCACCACACCAATGGTGTTTGTCTTTTTAGTGGCGAGACTTCTTGCTATATGATTTGGTACGTAACCACACTTTTGTGCGGCAAATAATACCCGTTCTTTGGTTTTCCTGTCAACGTTTGGACGATTATTGAGTGCCCGTGAGACTGTCATCGCGGATATTCCCAAACGGCGCGCTATCGCTTCGACGGTTACAGGTTTCGATGAAGTTTTTTCTTTTTCCTTATGTGTCATATTGTGTTATCCATCAAACGATGCACCCATTATGAGGAAGGAGGATCACATGTGTTCATCAAGAACTGATTGACCTGACTTTTCAAGGATGGCTCTTTCAAATATTACTTAGATATCAATCATTTTATAAATTTACCCATCGTTGTTATCGCTAACAACAGCACGGGAAAACCTGCTTGATATTTGAGTCGAAAGCGACTAAATTTATGTTAGCGCTAACATATCGTATTGCATTAAACCGATTTATTTTGTCACGAGGTCGATTTTCGCTTGAGAAGCAAGAAGGAATGTTGCGATTTTAAAAAAGAGTAAAATTCCATAGGAATTTCGAATGGAGATTTCAAGTGTCCCAGAACATGACTTGCTTCATGGAGCTAGAGAGAAATTCTTAGAATACTTCAGAAGAAAAGAGAACCTTTTAATTATCAGGTCGCCGGGAAGAATAAATCTTATCGGCGAACACACGGATTATAACGATGGGTTTGTCCTGCCCACCGCAATAGATCGATCCATAAATTTTGTCATATCAGAAAGAGATGATTCGAAGTGCAGACTCTATGCATCCAATATCCAGGATAGCTGGGAATTTGATGCTAGAAAGCCGGAGAAATCTTCTAAGCGTTGGGCCAACTATCTAATAGGAATTGTTGACCAATTGCAGCGGGGCGGACATCGGCTGTGTGGATTTGATTGTCTGTTTGGCGGAAACATTCCCATTGGGGCGGGCCTTTCGTCCTCAGCTGCAATCGAGGACGGGTTTGCTTTTGCACTCAACGAACTGTGCCATTTGGGAATGGGCCGAATTGAGCTTGCCATGATGGCACAGAAATCCGAGCACGAGTTTGTCGGCGTTATGTGCGGTATCATGGATCAGTTCGCAAATTTACTTTCGCAAAATGATTATTTCCTCAAGCTTGATTGCCGTTCGCTTGAATATGACTACGTTCCCTTTGACATGAAAGAGCTGAGTCTTGTTCTTTGTGATACCGGTCTGAGGCATGAGCTTGCGAACTCAAAATATAACCTTCGCCGGCGGCAATGTGAAAATGGCGTTGAACGAATCGCATCTCTCGGCAATAATGTTTCAAAATTACGGGATGTAAGCTTAGACATGTTGGAAGATTGCAGGCCAAGACTTGATCCAGTTATTTATAATCGCTGCGAATATGTGATTGAAGAAAATGGTCGCGTAGAAGAAGCGTGCGAGGCTTTGAGAAGAAAGGAATATGGGAAATTAGGCTCGTTGCTTTTTGAGTCCCATGAGGGCCTTCGGGACAAATATAGCGTAAGTTGCGAAGAGCTCGATTTCCTTGTTGAAACAGCGTCTCATATCGACGGCGTGCTCGGTGCCAGGATGATGGGCGCCGGCTTCGGGGGATGCACAATCAATCTTATTCAAAGAGACTCCCTTCAAGATTTTAAGACTCGAATAAAAAGAAGCTATCAAAAGAAGATCGGGAAAGAACCAGTATTTCATGATTGTAAACTTGCGCCGGGAACTGAGGTGAACGGAAAGTAGGCATCTGGTAGTGTCAATCTTCCTGCGTTTTCCGGTGATCGAAACTTGACTATTTTTAATTAAAGAGATGAACTTAGATATCCAATTAAAAACTCATCGAAGGAAGAATATCCTGACAGGAGAATGGGTGCTGGTCTCTCCAGGCCGTTTGAAGCGGCCATGGCTTGGCAAAGTCGAGAGGATACCGGCCGTTGCTCTTTCAGAATACGACCCTGATTGTTATTTATGCCCGGGAAATAAACGGGCGAGTGGGAAGAAGAATCCCGGGTACCGCGATACTTTTGTTTTTGACAATGACTTTAGTGCGCTCACGCATGAGGAAAAAGGTGCAAGGTTAGATCTCGATGAATTGATAGAGGCGGAAAGCGAAAGTGGAATTTGCCGCGTCGTCTGTTTTTCCCCTCGCCATGATCTGACTCTTCCTGAGATGGAAGAAGATCAGATTGGCAATGTCATCGAAGTATGGAAGAAAGAATATATCAATCTTGGGAAGCTCGATGACGTACATTATGTGCAAATATT
The DNA here is from genome assembly GCA_963703215.1 of uncultured Bacteroidota bacterium. GTDB lineage: Bacteria > Bacteroidota > Ignavibacteria > Kryptoniales > JAKASW01 > JAKASW01. Next base: position 1,697,624 of record OY969800.1, read on the forward strand.
CGAGAACAAAGGAGAGTTGATGGGATGCAGCAATCAACATCCACACTGTCAGATTTGGGCTGAGAGTGCAGTCCCGGTTGAACCTGCTAAAGAATCAAAGAATCTCGAAGAGTATCGGGAGCAAACGGGTAAATGCAAGATTTGTGATTACATTTCATTGGAACTCAGACAAAAGGAGAGGATGGTATTTGAAACCGACCGCTTCGCCGCCGTCGTTCCTTTCTGGGCTGTTTGGCCGTTCGAAGTTCTGATTGCACCGAAAGATCATTTGGCCAGTATGGCTGATTTTGACGACATAGACATCGTGGATTTTGCAAAGGCTTTAAAAAGAATCACCGTCAAATATGATAATCTTTTCGAAATATCATCCCCTTATTCGTCGGGGATACATCAGTCGCCGACGGACGGCAGGAATCACCCCGAGTGGCATCTTCACATGCATTTCTATCCACCGCTCTTGAGATCGGCATCTGTAAAAAAATTCATGGTTGGATACGAGATGCTTGCCAATCCACAGCGCGATATCACTGCAGAGGCAGCCGCGGCGAGACTCCGCGAAATGTCAGACGTACATTACAAAAGCCTGAATACTGGTTAGGTTTTTTCCTTTTAAATTGACTCCCTCGTTCTGATATTGTGGCAACATGATCTTCTAACTCTTCATAATGTGACCTATCGATAATAAAATGAACAAAAAACTTCTATTCGCCACCGTCGTATCTGCGTTAGGAAGCTTTCTGTTTGGCTTCGACACAGCGGTAATTTCTGGAACCACTAAATTCATCACTGAATATTTTAATCTTAACGATGCCACCCTTGGGATTACTGTATCGATAGCCTTGTGGGGCACGGTAATTGGAGCAATCGCGGTGGGCAAACCTGGAGATATTTTCGGCAGGCGTGCCATGCTTATGATTTGTGGCGCATTATACTTGATATCGGCATTGGGCAGTGCCATGGCCACTGGATGGTACACGCTTCTGGTTTCCCGTTTTTTCGGCGGCACTGCAATTGGGGCGGCATCGGTAATGGCCCCGATGTACATCGCCGAACTTTCTCCGGGCCGACTGAGGGGGAGATTGGTTGCGGTAGCTCAATTCAATATTGTGTTCGGTATCCTCGTTGCATTTTTCACGAACTACCTCCTTGTCGACATCGGTTCAGATAACTGGCGGTGGATGTTCGGCGTGATGGCGATACCCGCCGCAATATTTTTTGTGCTTCTCTTTTGGATTCCTGAAAGTCCGCGATGGCTAGTTAGGAAAAATCATGTTGATGGAGCGAGGACGGTCTTGCAGAGAGTCGGGGCCACGAACGTCGAATCTGAACTGGACAATATCGTCGACTCATTGAAGGAAGAATCAGGGCAGGGAATAACAAAGCTTCTTCAGAGGAAGTATAAATTTGCAATCTTATGTGCCGTGTTGCTCGCGGTATTCAACCAGTTGTCCGGCATAAATGTAATAATGTATTACGCACCGATGATATTTGAAAAAGCAGGTGCAAGCACGAATGCCGCGATGCTGCAGGCGGTTGCCGTCGGGATTATCAATATGGCGTTTACGATCATCGCGATGTTTTTCATCGATAGGTTTGGCCGCAAGACGCTCCTTCTGACGGGCGCAGTCGGAATGTTTCTCTCGCTTGCTGGTGCGGCCCTCCATTACTATGGCCAGACTCTTTTTGGCGTCACAGGTGTAGTCGCTTTTATTCTCGGCTTCATCGCCTTTTTTGCATTTTCACAGGGAGCGGTCATTTGGGTCTTCCTCGCGGAGATTTTTCCAAATAAAGTCCGGTCAAAAGGACAAGCGCTTGGATCGTTCACTCATTGGATCATGAACGCCGTAATTGGACTCGTCTTCCCGGTGGCACTGGCAAATTTCGGCGGTGGGAACGTATTTATGTTCTTTGCCGTGATGATGATCCCGTTCTTCTTCTTCGTGTGGAAAGTCATTCCGGAGACGAAAGGAAAATCGCTGGAAGAGCTAGAAAAGATGGTTGTGTCCTAGGCGAAAGACGGGAATGGACACGCACTTAATTGCCAATCCAATCAAACAAAAATATCACGGAAACAGAAACTCAGCCGGTCCCAGCAACTGTTTTTGATGGGCATTCCAAATGCCATGAGCCCGATGTCTGATGAAGTTAACCACCAATATCAGCCCATCAATGTCATGTCAATATCAATACAGCAGGGGTTGTAAGTAAGATTCCCGCCTATTGATTTTTTGAGTTTCCTTGTTGAACCGATAAGTGTACGAGTGTGGCTTTTTATTTCCCATCGGCTTTGAATCATTCTAAGGAATAATTTGTTAGATAGAGTCGCGGGTCTCATATCCGCAAAACAATCTGGTCATTTTAAAAAACCTTCAGGAGGAGAAATGAAGATAGGTGTTTTTGGAACAGGGATGGTCGGCGATACGATCGGGACGAAGTTGGTGCAATTGGGCCATGAAGTAAAGATGGGTTCACGGACTGCCGATAATTCGAAAGCGGCGGAATGGGCAAAATCAAATGGAGCAAAAGCCTCACACGGAACATTTTCTGATGCGGCCGTATTCGGGGAAATCCTTTTCAACTGCACGTCGGGGATGGGATCGATCGAAGCGTTGAGACTTGCCGGCGATAAGAACATGAGTAGAAAAATTTTGGTTGACATTGCAAATCCTCTCGACTTTTCAAATGGGATGCCGCCGTCGTTGAACGTTTGCAATACGGACTCACTTGGTGAACAAATCCAGCGCGCATTTCCGGATGTGAAAGTTGTGAAATCTCTCAATACCGTCACCTGTAAACTGATGGTGGAACCGTCTCTCGTTAAAGGCGACCATGATATTTTCGTGGCTGGGAATGACAAGGCGGCGAAAGATAAGGTGACTCAAATTCTGAAAGAATGGTTCGGCTGGAAATCTGTCATCGACCTCGGCGACATAACAGCCGCTCGCGCACTTGAGATGCTTCTGCCAATTTGGGTGAGGCTGATGGGTGTTTTCCAATCCCCGAATTTCAATTTCAAAGTCGTAAAGTAAGCATAATGAACCTTGTCAAGGTCAGAAGAATCCTTGACAAGGTTTTCATATCCAGCATTTCATTATTCTGCCATTCCATATTGAATCTCTCCATCGTACAGGATAAATTTTTCTAGAGCTTGTGAATTTATCTCCAATCAAAAAGGTGTTTTTATGCCATACCCCAAACCAACCAGACGAAGCTGGGCGGAGCCATTCAAGATAAAAGTCGTTGAACCGCTCAAAACAACGACGCGGCAGCATCGTATAAAAGCCATTGGAGAAGCTGGCTACAATACCTTTCTCCTTCGATCTGAAGACGTCTACATAGATCTCTTGACCGATAGTGGCACAAACGCGATGAGTGACTACCAATGGGCCGGCATGATGCTCGGCGATGAGGCTTATGCTGGCAGCAAGAATTTTTATTATTTAGAATCGAACATGCAAAAGTACTACGGCTATAAATATCTTGTACCAACTCATCAAGGCCGTGGTGCAGAACATATCATCTCGCAAATCATGATAAAGCCCGGAGATTATATTCCGGGAAACATGTACTTCACAACGACCAGGGAGCATCAGGAGCTTGCCGGTGGGACTTTTGTAGATGTGATAATCGATGAAGCTCATGACTCCGAATCGAGTCACCCCTTCAAAGGGAACGTCGATCTCCAGAAACTTGAAGACTTGATAAAGAAAGTGGGCGCGAAGAAGATTCCCTATGCAAGTATTGCTGCGACTGTGAATATGGCCGGTGGTCAGCCAATCTCGATGGAAAACATGAAAGCAGTTCGCAAGCTGACAGCCAAGCATGGGATAAAAATTATGTTGGATGCTACTCGCGCGGTTGAAAACGTCTATTTCATCAAAATGCGCGAGAAAGGATATGAGAAGAAGTCCATTCAAGCGATTCTGAAAGAACTTTGCTCGTTTACTGATGGCTGTACGATGAGCGGCAAAAAAGATTTGATCGTGAACATCGGCGGATTCCTTGCTGTGAACGACAAGAATGTTTTCGATAAAGCGAGAAATATGGTCGTAGTGTTCGAAGGACTTCATACTTATGGTGGTTTAGCCGGTCGCGACCTCGAAGCCATGGCCCGTGGAATGGAGGAGATGGTCGAGGAAGCCTACATTCGTTCGCGGATCGGACAGGTAGAATATCTGGGACAGAAACTCATGGATTGGGATGTGCCGATAGTAAAACCGATTGGAGGTCACGCTGTCTTTTTGGATGCCAAGAAAATTTACTCTCACATTCCGCAGGATCAATTTCCTGCACAAACACTCTCGGCAGAAATCTATGTCGATTCGGGAGTGCGTACCATGGAACGCGGAATCGTTTCTGCCGGGCGCGATTCAAAGACCGGGGAGAACCGTCATCCGAAGCTTGAGCTTGTTCGCGTGACGATTCCAAGACGGGTCTATACTCAAGCCCATATGGATGTCACTGCCGAATCGGTCCTCGAGGTTTATGAGAATCGCAAGAAGGTCAAAGGCATGAAGATGGTTTACGAACCCAAACACCTGAGATTTTTCCAGGCAAAGTTTAAGAGAATCTAAGTAACACGTTCCTCAGCGAAGGGTGACGGGGAAAAAAGGATCGTCACAGGGTCTCGCATTCAACTCCGCTTGTCCATTTCAAAAAAAACTTTTAACATTTCGAAAACCACTTGCGGATGTTGTCCCTCAATATCACTTCTGTGAATCATCCCGACGAATCTTCCATCTTTCATCAAGACAAATGACGGAGATGAAGATGGCTGGTCGGTAAAGTAGCTTCGAGCCCGTTCTGTTGCGGCTTTGTCTTGTCCTGCAAAGACAGTTGCTAAACTATCCGGAATGATTTTCTCTTTGAGAGCCATCTCGATTGCCGGTCTTGCGATTCCACCCGCGCATCCGCATGTCGAGTTGACGAATATTAAGAGCGTTCCTTTGCCATTCTTTATCGTTTCATCGACTTCATCAGGCGTTCGCAATTCTTTGAAGCCAAGCGATCTGACTTTTCGGCGTATATCCTCCACAAATAGATCAACTGAAGCAACCATTTATTTCTCCTGTCATTTGCATAGATAAACAACGAATCGGGAAAAATAGTTTTGTTGGTTGGGAGACTAACCGCAACGATGCAAAGAAAAACCTTGTCAAGGATAAAAAGAAACCTTGACAAGGTTAAGCAAGCGGTGAAAAATATATCATAAGTGAGTTACCGCGTCGAGAATCCTATCGATTTTCTCTTCCATCAGTATCAATACGCAGATTGTCAGTCAGCCGCACTTGCGAGTTTCCATACCCTTTCGAAATCATCCCTATACTTTTTTGCAACTTCGCCACCGCGTAGCACAAGATATGGAGTGTTCGTCCCACCTTGATGCAAATAATCGCAAACGACGACTTTATTCCCAGCGATAAGGACCGAATCCGTTATATAGTTGCTATCAATAAACCGCAATTCCAATTTTTTGGATAAGTCCGGATCAGCCTTTAAATCACGAAAAGAATCTAACATGTAGTCAATGTCGCCTATCATATGGTTCATGTACGTATTCACAAGCTCATCAATCTTCTTGGTTTTCTCTTCTTGCGTTAAATTACAACCCATGATGGCGAGAATCTTATCCGATTCTTCATCTCTCGCACGTATTTCCAGCATCCTGTTGGATCTATTTGGTCGGTAAATGCACACCCGGAGCCTTAATTTTCCATCACTTTTTCTCGTCTTGACAATTTCCAAGAACTCGTGCTGGCGAAAGAAATCCTTTCGGAGTACGTTTCCGACCAACGAGATTTCATTCGCGTGGTGTAGCTCTGGTTTCAAGTAAACATAAAGCGGTTCCCCTCTCAAGGCAACCTTCATCACTCCCTCAATGTCCTTCATGCGCCTGAGTTTTCTGTCAACAAAGAAGAGCAGCAACGGGCTCAAAGAGACAAAGGCAGCGATGGCTAAGCCCATTCCAAAATCTTTCCAGCCATTGACCAAAAGCCAGAAAATAGTGCCGATGACTATCAGAAAGAAGTTCGTCAACATGGGGATCAGATTCTCCCGATCCTTCTCGTCGAGAGCAAAAAAAGTTGAAAAAACCTCTCTGGATTTCATATCGCTACCTCTTTGGCGGATTATTTGTTTTGAGAGATCTTAAATGGATAGACATCAAGACATACAGCGGCATACTTCAATTTTCTCAAGACGATGACCAAAACAGGGTGACTCTAGGTTCGTTCGGATCCTTGGTTCTATGAACATAATCATAGGTGGATTGGGTATTTGACTCTATCTCTGAGATCGGTATTTGGAACGCTCATGTTTCCCAATTAACTCCAAGCCTTTCTCCGACCTCGTCAAACATTGCTTGAATTTCTTTTTCAAGCTTGCTCCGCCTATTGTTCAAATTTTCTCTCTTGATGTCAGTTTCGCGCAATTGAATGTGAAACCGCAAACTCTGGGATGTTCCAGAAGGTCGAATTGTCAAGTGGTTAAAATCATTTTCAAAATAAAACCGGACACCTTCGTCAGGGAACCAGTAAGTTTCACGTTTTGAATAGTCGAAACCTTGGTCAGGGGTATGACCGTGTTGGGTATCATATTTCCCAGTCCTGTAAATTTCGCATCGACCGACACGACGCTGGCCGATTGTGATTTTCTTGGTCATCACCTCGTCTGCTATCTTCAACGCATTGCGAATTATCTCAAGCTTCAGGGATCTTCCTTCCAGTCCTTCATATTGTCCATATTGTGGTGCCGCGCGATAACCTGTTCTGATCAATCCAATTGCATTATCGAAATAGAGTTTTTCATTAACAAGATCCAAAATAGATTTTCCCGTCCTTTTAGAATATGCCAGCAAGTCAAGAAACAGAATAGCCGCGAATGTGCCATCCTTATCTCGCACGTGGCCAAATTCGCCTAATTCATACTCCGAGTGAGGTCTCCCTCCAAGGATGCTGAATCCATTCGACTGCTCAAGTGCAGCGAAGTTGAAAACCGATTCGTGCGAGATATTTTCGAATCCGAAGATCGATCTGAAATCTTCTGTCTCGTTTGGATGCGTGAAGTAATTCTCGCGCAAGGTCCCTGTCCACACCTTATCAACGGCTGCCGCCAACTGAGCGAACCCCACCCAAGTCTTGACCCATCCGAGTCCGTACTTTCTTGCCAACAGTGGCATTACATCTGTCGTTGTGTGGGATTGAGATATGAAGCAGTTTTTCAATGTCAATCCCATTTCCCTGAGTCCAGTTATCTTCTGCCAATTCTCAAGCCGATACCAAAGAATAAGCGACCACGCGGTATCTGCGTCCAGGAGAGTAAACTCATCGTTACCAAAGACTTCGCCGAATTCATTGGGGATTTTGACGGTGATTCCCGTTCTGTCGGCATCTGGATCGGTTCCTACCAAAAGGTCAACCTGTTGTAGCCTTTCATGCCCGTATTCCTTAGAGTATTGGTCCAACGCTATTTTGGCAGCCCGCGGCTCTCCTGGATCTGGCTGCTGATATATTTTGTATCCTTTTGGGCTATGAAGATCTTCGAAAGCGGGAAACATTCCATCTACCTTATACATGGATGCAATTATATCGAACTTAATTATTCCCAACGCTTCGACGAGTCTCTTTACAGTGGGTCCACCTGCACCATTGTATGCCGAATAAGCAAGGTGAATTTGATCTTCATAACTCCGAATTCCCTCTTTGTCAAGAACAAATTCCAGAATATGACGAAAATGTTCCTTATGTATATCTACTGGAGTACCACTAAAGTTGTAGTATGTCAGGTGAGGATAACGGTAACCGCCGCCGAGAAAGACCAGACTTTCTTCGTCCGCACCATCGAGTGAGGCCAACGAAATATCTTGGAATCTTGTTTTCGCAAGATATTTTTCGAGGATAATGGCACGATCGGAAATTGAAAACTGTGACCCGTTTGCGCTTGAGAGTTTATATCCATTGTATCTCCTATCATTATGACTGGCGGAGATCAGGATTCCCATATCGGCTTTTAGATGAGGAATTGCAAATGTAACCTCTGGGTAAGGAACGACATCATCAAAAAGGTAAACTTTGAAACCGAAGGAAACAAAAACGCTGGCTACTAAATGTGCAAAATCTTTACCCCTGAGACGACTGTCATACCCAATTACAACACTTTTTAGACCCCTATCCTTTCCAAATCTTGCGATCGCCGTTGATATTCTGTGAAAAAACAATATCGTTGATTGTATTTGGCCCTCGCAAGAATGGCGCGTGAATGCCACTGTCTCTCAGCATTTCCAGTTCGTCATCGCTGATGACAGCGCGTCCTCTGATCCCACCTGTACCAAATTCTATGTCGGTGTAGAATGCCTCAGAAATGTCCGACCATCGTTGATCATGGATCGCTTGAATGATGCCTTCTTTTGTTCGCGGCGAGAATTTATCTATGTTTGGATCTTCCATCCATTTGACTAAATTGGCAAAGACTCCTTGTTTCGACAATGATTTTTGTCTTATGAGATCGTCAAGTGGAGCCGCAACTAGGTGCTCCCTTATTGCCTTATCTGTTTCTTTTTTGATCCCATTCCAGTCGAGATTGAGCTTCATATTTTGACTTCCGTTTCTTTGTTGTTGATAATTGCTTTAATTGTTCCTTTCAACTTGTAACCAAAGCTATCGAGGTAAAATTTTTGTGTCTTTCCTCCCGAAGCGCTGGAAATCAAGAAAGGCCTTTGGCGAGGGTCAAGGTGAACCGCATCGATTACTCCTGACATCTCTTCGTCCAAAAAAGTCTGTAGTTCTTCAGCAAATTCATTCTCTGAAATGCCAAAATAGTTCGGGCCAAGCTTTTTGACGAATTCCAACTTTTTGGGACCATCAGTGTTTTCTACGTAACCCATGTTTTACTTCTAAATTAGTACGCCGTGCTGAAAAATATAACAGCTAAGCCTATGAGAATCGACATATCAGATATCAGTTAACGTCCATACAGATTGAGCAGTATCTTTCTGGATAAGGTGAAAGTTGTCACTGACTGTTGGACAATCGAATGACGATTGGATAAGGATTTATGTAAGGAAATGCCACGCCAGCCATCGGTACCGAATTTCATCTTTGCCATTGGGGTTCCTTTTAATTCCTGTTGAATAAAATAAAGTTTACAGATTTAAGTAGCAAAGAATGGTTCATCGCTGTCGGCGAGGAGCGGCATTGAATTACTCCAGGGTAACCCGTTAACTTTTTTCACGGAAAAATGTAATTAGATTCCTTTTCTCGCGTCAAACAGAAAGTTTAGGTAATTATTGGAAGGTAAAATGAAAACGCCGTTCATCATTTGTCTGTTTTTCGTATCGATAGTGTTCTATGCCTGCGGCCCTCATGCGACCGAGGTCGGCATCCCGAGTAAGATAACTCTCACTGGATATGGTGCGGCAATTGACTCTTCCTATTACAAAGTGTGGAACGACAGCTCCTGGGAATCGTTTTATCAGGACACAACGATAAACGGGAAGACTTATGCCACAATCCTTGATGCCTACGGCACGGAATATTTTTATGATTCCTCGGCTTACGCCGGACTTCAGTTGTCTGGATACAACGCTTTCATTTTCGATTCGTCGCTTGCGCCGCCGCCGGATACCATGATCGTTGGCAAGACATATACGATGCAGACAACTTTTACTTACCAGGGTGTGGCATATGTCTTAACCGATCAAGAAACCGCACAAGGAGCGTTCTTAGTTCAGGTACCGATCGGCACATTTAACAATTGTCCTACTATTGTGTCGAACCAGACGATTACGGCGAGCGGCCAGCAGCCGATGCCAAGTGATGTGGAGTACTGGCTTGCTAAGGGTCCATCTGATATTCAACAAAATTTAATCGATCTTTCCTATACGAAACAGATGTCATATGGATTCGTCAACGGGCAATTTTGGGGAAGCCATTCCTCACAAGAAAATATCGACCATGTACCATCTTATAGCGGCACGCTCAAAAGCAGGCGGCTCTCCGAAACAGCCTCCAGTGGATACATCCTCGATATGCACTCATTTGCGCCAGTGATCCTAAAAGGAATAATTAGATAATTCGTTATGAAATAATGGATTATTGACCCGCTGGTGTTACATGAGCAAGACAGCGAATCCTTTCACCTGCCGTTGAAATTCCAAGCCATTGCTTTTATATTCACGAAACGAAAATTCCATTGAATTGTAATATCAGATTTAGTCTCGACTCATTTCTTCTAAAGGGGCAAACGACATCACTCAAAAATAAAAAAGGAGCTACTCATGGCTGAGGAAATCCAAACGTCCTCGGGCACCCAGTCCCCGCATCCGGGTTCTTCCACATTCGTGCCTGCCGAAACCACGATGAGGGAATTCACACTAAGGGCGCTGCTGCTTGGTTTGATAATGTGTGTCATACTTGGAGCGGCGAACGCCTACTTAGGATTGAAGGCGGGCATGACAATCGCGGCTACTTATCCAGCAGCCGTCATCGGGATGGCAGTGCTCAAAATAATGAAAGGGAGTCTGCTTGAAGAGAACTTTGCCAGGACCGTCGGAGCGATCGGCGAATCGATTGCTGCAGGCGCCGTGTTCACGATCCCCGCGTTTTATATAGCCGGCATCTGGCAGCATTTTGACAGCTCCCACTACTTAGAGGCAACCGCCATCATGCTTGTCGGAAGCGTGGTCGGTATTTTGTTCGTCACGGTTCTTAGACGCGTCATGGTCGATGACAAAGAACTCCCGTTCCCGGAATCTGTCGCGGCGTCGGAGATTCACAAAGCTGGTAGAACCGGTGGAACTGGCGCGAAGTACCTCTTCAGTGCCATGGGACTCGGAGCGGCGATTCAGACGCTTGGACAATTGAATTTCTTCGCCGGGGTGTGGGAAAGGTTCATAAAATTCACTCCGCTTTCGTTGTCGCTTAAGAACGGAACGGGGACTTCTGCGATTCAATCGGGAGGGGGTACGCTTATCACGACTCCTGGTGTCAGTCCTGCTTATGTCGGCGTAGGATATATTATCGGATTGCGCCTTTCCGCGCTGAACTTTGCCGGCGGAGTCTTGAGTTGGGGATTGTTCGTACCACTTCTTCTTTACTTTGTCGGGCCGAGTGCACTTCCCGTAGCCGCGCCACAGGATGCATGGATAGCGTTGAGCTACTCCGTTTGGCTTACGCTCGTCCGGCCAATTGCAATTGGCGGAATGATTTTCAGCGCAGCATATACGCTCTACAAAATGAGAAAAAGTCTTAGCGTCGGTCTCGGAAGAGCAGTAAGCGATGTAAAGAAAGCCGCTTCCGGTGGAAGAGTCGAGATCAGAACTGAACGCGACATGGACTTCAGGTATGTCGGCGGCGGGATCCTGCTTGCAGGCGTCGCGACATTTTTCATCTATAATTATTTTGCACATGACGTTTTGGCAGCTCTCACTGCGACGGTGGTCATGCTGGTTACAGGATTCTTCTTTGCTGCGGTTTCGGGATATTTGGTAGGAATTATCGGTTCCAGCAACAATCCTGTAAGCGGTTTGACAATTTCCACATTGTTGATCGCTGCGATTCTCATGGTGATCCTCGGACAGACCGGTATGACTGGCGTTGCGGCTGTTCTCGGTGTTGCGGCGGTCGTTTGCGTTGCCGCTGCAGTTGCGGGCGAGATGTTGCAGGATTTGAAAGTCGGACATATACTTGGTGGTACACCATGGAAGATGCAGGTCGGTGATTTGATCGGCGTCTTCGCTGGTTCGGCGGTTATGTTTATTCCGCTCATGATTTTGAATCAGGGCGACATCAATCAAGGTGGAATCGGGTTCGGCGGCCGAAACCTGCCGGCGCCGCAGGCTGGCATGATGGCTGCGCTTGCGCAGGGAATTGTCGGCGGACACATGGCATGGCCGCTCGTCATCGTCGGAATTCTGATGGCGTTTGGGTTCATCATCAGCGGTGTAAAAAGCCCCATGCTTGTTTTCGTCGGGATGTATCTGCCGTTTGGAACCGTCGCTGCAATATTCGTCGGCGGGTTGATAAGAGGAATCGTCGATCTAATTGCGAAGGCCCGCAAATACAACGAGGCTCAAACCGGCAGAGTTGAAAATACCGGGATACTTCTCTCATCCGGTCTGATAGCAGGCGAGGCACTTTGTGGGCTGGTATTCGCCGGACTCGCATTCTATAACATAAAGTGGATTTCCATTTTTGCAAATCCGAGCTTCGGGGTCAGCTTGCTTGTGTTCCTGCTTCTTGCGTTGGTCCTTATTTACTTCCCAATTCGAAATTCTGGTTCACCTAATCAGCCTGCACCACCGAAGGCAGCGATGTAGAAACCGAATTACTGAAATTTGGATTGATGGATTAACGGGGCGGTCGACTGGCCGCCCATTTCATTTCTGCAATTAAAAGTTTTCCTCTTGCTGCTTTCAAGCTATATTTAAATGAGACAGATTTCAGTTTTTCTTCTTTAACACAGAATTAATTCCATTTTAATACGAACTAAACGAACGACGGATACCATTGTGGCAACATTTATTTGGAGATTTGAATGCTTGTGAGGAGATATTGTAGGTTCGTTTTGACATTAAGCCTAATGGTGTTGTCTATGAGCATCGCTCAAGCTCAGATTCAGAAACCCGCAGGTGACGATAAAGACAACATGGAATTTGACGAGCCGGGAAGCGAACAGATTCTCAATCGTCAGTTGTGGGAATTTGCAAAAGGGACTCCATATGAATCTGTGGAAGCTTACGTTGCCAAAGCGCAGGGGCAGTCTCGTGCCATGATGTCAGGTGAAATGGAACTACCTACCGGCTGGAAAATCCACCCTGCTGGAAAACAAATCAAGGTTGGGCATCTTCCTTACGAGGCGATCATGTATAATGGAAGGTTGGTCGTGCTCAACACGGGGTACTACTCCGGATATTCTCATATTATCCGAGATGACACGTTGGAGCCACAGGGAATTTCAGTGGTGGACCCTGAAAGCGGAGAGATCGAAGGCACGGTGAAACTCAGCTGCGTTTTTCCGAGTGCGGTTGTGGGAGTGAATGGCGGCTTGTATGTCAGCGGCGGATTTGATTCTACAGTTCATAAGATCGACAACAAGTTCGAACTTTCACGAGAATACAAGGTCGACGGTTACACGGCGGGTCTTGCGCGGGTTGATTCGCAGCATATTGCAGTTTTGTATCTTGTTACAACCGATTTCTCAAAGACTCGACGAGATCCCTTCGGCATCGGCCATTACGTCAAAGGAAGGATCGCGCTACTGAACCTCGTGAGCGGGAAGGTCGAAAGGGAGGAAGTCGTCGGCTATTTTCCTTACGCCGTGGAATTTGTAAACGGGAAGTTTTATGTGAGCTTGTTGGGGGAAAACAAAATCAACATTTATGATTCGCAGCTTCACGAATTGAAATCGTTGAATGTTGGGAGCGCACCAGCGAGCATGACAGTTGACAGCAATTACATTTATGTCGTGAACACTACTTCTGATGAGATCACTCTTATTGAAACAAAGTCTGACAAGATTCTCAGAAAGATTTTCGTAGGAAAAAAGGGGTATAAGTCCGGTGTTTCTCCGACTTCATGCGCGATTAGTGATGGGAAGTTATACGTAAGCGAGGCGACTTTGAATGCCGTTGCAGTTTATCAGTTAATAGACGGACGGCTCCTCGGATACATTCCAACCGGCTGGTACACGACGAAGGTTCTCATGGACGACCGAAATCTTTTCTGCCTCAGTGCAAAGGGAATACTTCCCAGGCGTCCCAATCCGCATGGTCCGTCTCCTATCATAGAAGGTCATAAGGAAGAGTATGTACTCAATCTTTTGAATGGAACGGTAGGAATTGTTCCAATAGATTCCATCGGAGACAAATTAGCCGAGTGGACTAAGGCGGTGGACGACGGCTCGCCGCTCTACAGTCCGACGGAAGGTCTGAAACTGCCGATTAAACATATATTCTACATCATTAAGGAAAATCGTTCCTACGATCAAGTTCTGGGAGATCTTGGGAGGGGAAATGGCGATTCGAGTCTGACGATATTTGGCGGCGCAATATCTCCGAATATTCACAAGTCAGCATCCGATTTCGTGGACCTTGATAACTTCTATGCCGATGGTGAGATGAGTGTACTTGGACATAGTTTTACGACAAGCGGTTATGCAAGTCCATTTCTCGAATGGCTCGGGAACGCATCATACAGTGGAAGATATATCGGGTATCCTTTTGGCACTGTGCCATCGGTCTTCTCGAAAGCATACATTTGGGACGCACTCGATGGCAAGAAAGTGGACTACAAAATCTACGGCGAGCCATACTACCTTATGACAGCGGCGTACAGAGTCATCGAAGGATTTTATGGCGCAAACAGCACATTTGTCGAGAAGTTCTATGCGAATAGCATGGCACTTGCCGCGGAAGTCGATAGAGGAATAGAGTTCAGCGAATTCGTTCAGACATTTTACGGAAAGGCAAACACCCGTGGAGACGCCTTTAAACTCCTGGGTAACGATTCATTTGCGAAGGGCATTTCGGAAATCTTCACGGGAGATGAAACCCTTCATGATGCGCTCCGGAAGAATCTGCGTTTCAAAAAAGCATTTGCGAATTTTCTGTACCATTATGCTTTCAACTACTGGACGTGGGATCTCTGGTATTCTGACCTGCGCCGCTTCGAAGCATGGAAGACTGATTTCGAGCAGCAATTGAAATCGGGGAAAGTCGTTCCGTTTGAGTATATATGGCTTCCAAACGATCACACGGGAGGGGCAAATCCGAATTATCAGAATCCCTACCAACTCGTTGCACAGAACGATATTGCGTTGGGATTGATTGTGCAAACGATTGCTCAGAGTCCGATTTGGAAAAACAGTCTGATACTTGTCGAAGAGGACGACGCACAAAACGGCCCCGACCATGTCGATGCCACGAGGACGGAGGCACTTGCCGTTGGGCCCTTTGTGAAAAGAAATGCTGTTGTTGACGATCGTTATGATCAGCTCAGCATGTTGCGAACAATAGAATTGATTCAAGGATTAGATCCGCTAAATTTTGGAGACGCAATGGCAGTACCTATGTTCGGCATTTTTTCATCCGAGCCCAATTTTACAGAATACGCAGCCGCACCTCCATCGGACAGTCTCTCGGTTTCAGATAGATTTATCCTTGATAGAATAACAACTCGTGCAAAGGGTGAAAAATGAGCAATGAAACAAAAATCTCTTCGGAGAAATTGGCATCAATGATTGACCATACCCTTCTCAAACCTGAGGCGACGCCCGAAGAGGTTGAGCAAATCTGCAAGGAAGCAATTGAGTTTGAGTTTGCCAGCGTTTGCATAAATCCGGCTTTTGTTAAAGTGGCGAAAGAGAAGCTTCATGGTTCAAATGTCAAAGTCTGTTCGGTCATCGGTTTTCCGCTTGGCGCGACAACGACGAAGTCGAAAGTTTGTGAAGCAGAAGAAGCTATTATTAACGGCGCACAAGAAGTGGACATGGTGATCAGCATTGGGATGTTGAAATCGCGAGATCATGAGTACGTCGAGAATGATATTCGGGCAGTTGTGAATGTCGCTCACTCGAATGGCGCGATTGTGAAGGTAATTATTGAAACCTGCTTGCTTACTGATGAAGAGAAGGAGAAAGCATGTCTTCTCGCCAAAAATGGCGGAGCCGATTTCGTGAAGACTTCAACTGGTTTTAACAGAGGTGGAGCGACTACCGCCGATGTTGCTCTGATGAGGAAGACAGTTGGAAACAAGATGGGTGTGAAGGCGTCGGGCGGTGTGAGAAGTTACGACGACGCAATTAGTATGATTGAAAGCGGCGCGACAAGGATTGGGACAAGCTCAGGCGTCAAGATAGTTTTGGAATCTAAGTAAAAGGACCAAAAACAGGGCATTGGCGGATATCGATGCGGGAATTATGGTGATTGTCTCAACAAACAGTGTTGAAAATATCCCCATCAATAACGTGGAAAATTCTTCAAATTGAATGATCTCGCGGGATTTCGCCAATTACCGTGTTGAATTATTCTGCAGTCGGCTTGTACGCAAACCTCAGCCTAATCTATTCATATCTTCAAGCCGTTTTAAGTAGCCGCAGGCTTGTGACTTATGTGAACGCAAAATTTTCAAGAGGGAGGTGGAGTTTGGAACGGTAATTGAACCATGTGAGATGTGAAAGATTGATTTACGATTTAGAATTTAACATCGGAGGTTGAAATGGTTGCGATATTTGTGGTGGCGACGATAATTGTATTCTTCGTTATCGATTATTTTGTTCAGCGCGCCGAAAAGAATAAAGTGGCACAGGCGGTTCCGGTATCCACTAAAGCGCAGTTCGTTATTCCCAAGGGGTATTTTTTTGGAAAGGGGCACACATGGATCGAGCTTCTGTCTGGTAACTTAGCTCGAATTGGACTGGATGATTTTTCACAGAAGATCATCGGGAGGATCGACGACATCGCATTCGCTCCAGGCGGTAAAGAGATTGCCAAAGGCGACAAGCTCTTTACGGTGCAACAGGGAGAGAAATCTCTGTCATTCTGCGCTCCGATTTCTGGAAAGATCATATCATTCAACGACGAGCTCATTAATTCCCCAGACGTTCTTCGGAAGAAACCCTATTCCGATGGCTGGATCGCCATAGTAGAGTCTCCAAATCTCGAAAGAGAAACAAGACTCCTTTCAAAAGGAGAAGAAGCTGCCCAGTGGCTTAAGGAGGAAATAAAGAGATTTCGGAACTTCATAACCGTTCAAGGAAACACTCCGCTCGGTTCACCGGCTGTTGCAGGAGCGACATTATTGGATGGTGGAATACCTGTCGAAGGTGCGATGGAACATTCTTCGAGAGAAGCATGGCAGAAATTTGAAACGGATTTCTTATTGAATCCTGTCAGAAAGTAGAGATAGAAGGACTAAGAGATGAATAAGCAAGTTGGAATTTTAGTTGATACAACGCAATGTATAGGCTGCATGGCGTGTGAGGACGCGTGCGCCGATAAGTGGGGGTTTCCGCACACCGATATACACGAGCTTTCGAGCCAGAAGAATACCGTGGTACAGCAATGGGATGAGACATATGTGCCGAGGCTTTGCATGCACTGTGAAGAACCTACCTGCGCGTCCGCCTGCCCGGTTGGAGCGCTTCATAAGACTGCGGATGGCCCCGTGGTTTACGACGAAAGCAAATGCATCGGGTGTCGATATTGTGTGCAGGCATGCCCGTTCCAAATACCGAAGTATCAGTGGAACATGCCGAATCCGAAGGTAACAAAGTGCAACATGTGTTCTGAGAGAGTCGAAGTAGGCAAGCAGCCTGCGTGCGTCGAAGCATGCCCGGCCCAAGCTCGGGTATTCGGATATCGCGATGACTTGCTTGATGCTGCAAAACAAAAAATAAAAGAAAATCCCAAGAATTATGTCCAGCACATCTTTGGAGAAACAGAAGTAGGCGGCACATCCACGATTTACCTCGCGGGTGTCGATTTCGCAAAACTTGGTTTCAAGACCGACTTGCCGAAAACTGCGCTCCCGGAGTACTCGTGGAATATCATGTCCAAGATACCGGACTATTTTGTCTGGGGGACCACGTTGATGACGGGTTTCTGGTGGTTGACTAATCGGAAGAAGAAGGTCGCCGAATACGAGGCGAAGTTGAAGTCGAAGACTCAGTCCTCGGGAGACAAAGCACTCGATCGCAATGATGGCGAAAACGAATATTAAAATGCTGGAGAACAAAATGATCAACGATGGATTCTTCACAAGTGTTGTGGACTGGCTTAAGAAAATGACATTCTGGAAGGGCGTGTTTCTGGTACTGGTGATCGCCGGTCTATATTCCACGGCAATTAGGTTTGCGTTCGGTTTAGGCGCAGCCACTCATTTGAGTGACAGTTTTCCGTGGGGATTATGGATCGGTTTCGACGTGCTTTGTGGAGTCGGATTGTCAGCCGGCGGATTTGTGGTCGCGGGCGCTGTTTACGTATTTCATCTTGAAGACTACAAGTCCATATCCCGTCCAGCGGTGCTGACTGCATTCCTCGGGTATGTACTGGTTGTTTTCGCTCTGATGTTTGATCTTGGACGGCCATGGAATATCTGGCATCCCCTCGTTATGTGGAATCCCCATTCGGCGATGTTTGAGCTGGCCTGGTGCGTGATGCTGTACACAACTGTCCTTGCCTTGGAATTCAGTCCGATGGTATTTGAAAAGTTCAAATTGGAAAAAGCCGGGAAGATAGTCCATTCGATAATTGCTCCTTTGGTAATACTCGGCGTCATGCTCTCGACGCTGCACCAGTCTTCGTTGGGATCGCTCTATCTTGTGATGCCCGAAAAAGTATACCCGTTGTGGTATTCCGGAAATCTTCCGTTCCTTTTTTGCGTGTCCGCTGTGGCGGTCGGGCCCGCAATGGTGACAATAGAATCGTTTCTCAGCTCCCGCGCGTTCCATAGGGAAATCGAGCTGCCAATATTGTCTAAGCTCGGGAAGGTGACCGCGGTGGGTCTTTCGGTTTACCTCGTGCTTAAGATCGAGGATATATTAAACTACAACCTTGGGTCGTACCTAATGGCTTTCAATCTCGAAGGGATCCTTTACTGGGCCGAGATGATTCTTGGTGTCGTCGTGCCGATTGCGCTCCTCGTAGTACCGAAGATTAGAGCAAGCAAGCGTGGGCTGTATTACAGTGCCCTTCTGACTGCGGTCGGCTTCGTGTTGAACAGGATGAACGTGAGCATAACATCGTTGGAGCGCTATTACGGTGCGAGTTATTTCCCCAGCTGGATGGAAATAGCCGTCACTCTAATGATAGTCGCTGTTGGCTTTGGCGCGTTTGCGTGGGCCGCGAAAAACCTTGCCGTCTTTCCGAAAGAAGGGAAGGTGATACATCCTGCCGGAAACTATGAGGTTGTTGTCATAGATATCCCGAAAAACGATGCTCCAGTATTCGTTGAAACAAAAGTGAAAATTTAAGAAAGAAGGAGGTGTATCATGGCCGAGAATCTGTCTAGACTAAATGGCAAGTCTGTGAATCGCGTGAATCCTGAGGGAGCATCGAACTGCATCTGGGTTGATGCTGGTCTAGTCTCTTATAAGCTTTGCGACCGTGATTTTGAATGTGAAGATTGTCAGTTCGATCAAGCTATGCGTCAGGAATCACGGCGGACCTCGAAGAATCCGCCCGGTTCAAAAAGTTTGGTTAATGAAAAGGAATCTTTCACTGCTTCCTCGACTTACCGTGATACGCTTATGACCACGGTTGGAGGTTTCCTTTCGAATTGCACTTCCAGTATCCTCTTGGGTGATCGCCTGTATTCAAAAAACCATGTTTGGATAAAGAAGATGGGCGACGATTATTACCGGATCGGTTTGGATAAATATATGGTTTCTCTTTTTTCGGACACATGGAGTCTCATTCTTCCTCAAACTGGTACAGTATCGCAGCGTGGCGCTCCGTTATCCTGGGTCATTATTGAAGATGGTACGGTGATTGTGCGTTCCCCGATTAGCGCGAAAATATCGAAGAGTAATTTCCAGCTCAGAGAATCGCCGTCTCTTCTGAACCGCGATCCGTTCGAAGCAGGTTGGATATGCGAGATCTCTGAAGTTGACCGCAGTGAGGTAGAATCGCGCTTTCTCGATGACATGGCCGCAAAGACTTTCTACGACAATCAATTTCTCGAATTGGAGAAGATGATTATTTCAGATCTTGAACATAATTCGGATCATGTTGGAAAGACCATGATGGATGGCGGAACAAAGTTGAAAAATCTTAACAACGTCCTCGGCTCACAAAAATATTTGGCAGTTCTTAAAAGGCTATTGTCACCGAGTCTGTAACTCTGTTGGTCTATTGATAATCGGGCAGCTTGATCGTGTCAGATAGCGGAATTATGCCTCGCTGACCTACATTTCCCAGGCTCGTTAGCCTCTCAAATCCATATCCAACCTCGCACAATCACTTTTCCCGTCAATTTCCCCACATACTGTTTTTTTTCTCGGCATAAGGATTGTTTAAAATTCCAACAACGGTAATGATGAGGATTACTAGATTCTTAGCCTTCCGGCTTTTCGTAATAGTTCTTCTTGTGATGCTTGCCTCGACAGCGATATTCACCACACTAATGCTCAACTGGCATTCGGACAAGTATTTGAGCATCACAAAAGACTGGGCTTTGCGCACAAGCGATTTGATAATGAGATCCACACGCTACAGCATGCTGGAGAATCGTCGCGAAGATATTTATCAAACAATTAACACTCTCGGTTCGGAATCTGGCATAGAGGCCATTCGTATTTACAACAAGAAAGGTGAAATTACTTTCTCGACCGTGAACGGGGAGGCCGGAAAATATGTGAACACGAACGCCGAGGCATGCAACGTCTGTCACCAACCAGGGAAGCAGCTGCCCATCAGATTTATCTAATGGTCTCACAAGAATTTTTTATTCACCGAAAGGGTACCGTGTACTTGGGGTGATCACCCCGATCAAAAACGAGCCAAGCTGTTACAATGCAGATTGCCACGAACACTCTGCTTCCCAAACTGTTCTCGGTGTTCTCGATGTCATGCTTCCGCTGAAGGTAATGGACCAAAACCTTGCCCAACTTCGTGGGGCAACTTACTTGACATCAGCACTGATGGTTGCGGGGGTCACTTTGTTTGCTGGGATATTTATCTGGATGATGGTGAATATTCCGGTGAGGAGATTGACCCGCGGAACGCATGAAGTCATGAAAGGTAATCTCGAATATAGAATCGACGTTCATTCTCAAGACGAAATCGGCGACCTCGCAGCTTCATTCAATAAGATGACCGAAGAGCTCGGCAGAGCAAGGGACGAACTGACCCAATGGGGACAGACCCTCGAAGAGAAAGTTGACCGAAAAACCGAAGACCTGCGGAGAGCACTATCCAACATGGTACAGATGGAAAAAATGGCTTCTCTAGGAAAATTGTCGGCGAGCGTTGCACATGAGTTGAACAACCCTCTGGCTGGAATTCTCGCATATGCCAAGTTGCTTCGGAAGAAAGTATCCAAGCAAGATTTCTCCGAGGACAATCTTAAGGAGATCGATAGTGAGCTTAGCATGATTGCCGACGAGACCGCGAGATGCGGGAATATCGTAACCAATTTGCTCCTGTTTTCACGGCAGAAAGTTGGGGAATTCCATCCGCAAAATCTTGCCCCGATCATCGAACAAAGTCTAAGACTTATTGCGCACCATCTCACGATGAACAATGTAAAGTGCGAAGTCAAGCTTCCCGATGTGCCTATTGAAATCAATTGCGATCCTCAGCAAATTGAACAGGCTCTCATTGCACTTGAAATAAATGCCATCGAAGCAATGCCAGAAGGAGGCAGCCTTAAGATTGAATTGCATAAAGTTGAAGCTGTGAACGGGGTGCAGATTAAAGTTGAAGATACCGGCATGGGAATTAACAAAGACGATCTCGATCACATTTTTGAGCCATTTTTTACCACTAAAAAGGATGGCAAAGGCACGGGTCTTGGTCTAGCCGTGGTACACGGGATTGTGGAGAGCCATAATGGCAGAATAGACGTAAAGTCAAAGGTAAACGCGGGAACGACATTCACAATAACTCTACCGGTCAATTCCAATGCGAATTTGTGATTCTCGGATTGAGTACTTCGAGCAAAATTTTTAATTTAAAATTTACGATTAAAATATGAGCATGGCAAACAATCAGAAGTCGCAGCAATCGAGCATACTTGTCGTTGATGACGAACTTTCAGTGAGGGACTCCCTCAGCAAGTGGTTTAAGGAAGACGGCTACCGGGTCGGCGCAGCAGAGAATGCGAACAAAGCATTGAATCTCATGAGCGACGGTCCTTGGGATATAATACTCCTTGATATCAAGATGCCCGGGATGGATGGGCTTGAATTGCAGAAGCGCCTGAAAGAAATCGACAAGTCGGCCGCCATCATCATGGTCACTGCCTTTGCCGCAGTCGACAGCGCGGTGCAGGCGTTGAAAGAAGGAGCGTTCGATTATATTACGAAACCTGTCGATCCTGAGCATCTGTCCCATCTCGTGCAAAACGCTCTCCGAACCAAGAAATTGTCGGATGAAAATTGGCGGCTGCGCCAGCAAATGTCGGAGCTCGCTGGAGGAGACGAGATCATCGGTGAGAGTCCACAGATGAAAAAAGTGGTCGATCTTGCTAAGACGGTGGCACAAACGGATACAACGGTGATGATCCGCGGTGAGAGCGGGACAGGCAAAGAACTCATCGCGCGAACGATCCATGCCAACAGCGCCAGAAAATATTTTCCGATCATAACAGTAAATTGCGGCGCCGTGCCGGAAACACTGCTGGAAAGTGAACTCTTTGGTCATGAGAAAGGCGCATTTACTGGCGCGCAGTACAGGCGCAAAGGGAAATTCGAAATGGCTGATGGTGGTACGATTTTCTTAGATGAAATCGGAACGATCAGTCAGAAAATGCAGGTGCAGCTTCTTAGAGTGCTGGAGACAAAACAATTCACTCGCGTCGGAGGAAATGATTTGATCTCGAGCGACTTTAGAGTGGTGTGCGCGACGAACCGCGACCTTGAAGCGGCAATCGCGGATAGAAGCTTCAGGGAAGATTTGTATTACCGGCTGAATGTTTTTACGATTTTTATTCCGCCTCTCAGGGAAAGGCGGGTTGATATTCCGCCGCTTGTGAATCATTTCATGAGAAAATATGCGGCATCAATGAACAAACCGATGCTCGAGGTTGCCCCAGACACCATGGACAATTTAATTCGAAATAAATGGCCAGGAAATGTGCGCGAGCTTGAGAATGTAATCGAGCGGGCAATGGTGCTGGCAAAACCGCCGGCAGTGAGACCGTCGGATCTTCCCTTTCAGCTTTCCCAATCCCAGGATGATAACGGGACAAATGGCGATTCCCTTTCAAGCATGGAGAAAGTTCACATCGCAAGAATTCTTGAGAAGTACGGATGGAACATTACACGTACGGCTGGAGCGCTCGATATTGACAGAGTTACGCTCTACAGCAAGATTTCAAAATACGGTCTGAAGAAACCGTGAGAGTTGCGGCTCTCTATCAAGATGAGCGTAACTAAAGTCTTCCGATATTCGTTACAATGCCACCGATACTTCTTGTTGCAATAACGCCATCAGACGGTTCCATATTTGTTCCTCTTTCCCAGTCGATCGGAAAAACCTTTGCCCAACAAGTCGAAGTAATCCAATCGCCGGCGCTGGATAGTTCATTTGCGTTTAATTTCTCCCGCAATCAGTACAATTCCACATCGATTTTGTCGGGGCTACTTGAAAAGTTCAGCGACTTCGAAGGTAAAATTCTGGGAATTACGGACGGCGATTTGTTTGTGCCAGTGCTCACTTATGTTTTCGGCGAAGCCCAGCTTGAAGGGAAAGCTGCCGTCGTATCGTCGCATCGACTGAGGGACGAATTTTATGGCCTTCAGCCTAACGAAAATATTTTCAAGGTGCGACTCCTGAAAGAGTCAGTTCACGAGCTTGGCCATACGTTTGGATTGATTCATTGCAGCAACTATCTGTGTGTCATGCACTCGTCAACGGGAGTGGATGAAATCGACGTAAAGACAGAGAAGCTTTGCGAAGACTGCAATGCAAAACTTCATTTGGCATTTCGTTGAACTGGCAATTTCACAAAATCAATTCCCAGTATCCAACATCAATCCATCTATTGAATTTGAATCCGACCTCCTTGAAGTGTGCGACTTTAGTAAACCCGAACTTCTCGTTGAGTGCAACGCTCGCCGGGTTCGGAAGTGCAATGCCGCTGATGACTGCATGGAATGATTTCTCCTTCAATATCTTGAGGAGCTCTTTTTTTAGCTCAGTGCCGGTTCCCCTGCCGACAAATCTTGAGTCAAGATATGTCCCGGTCTCAACCGAGTTGCGGTAGGCACCCCGCTCCCTCCATCTTCTTCCGTAGGTATAACCGACGATCTTTCCATCGATCTCATAGACGAGCCACGGATAATTCTGAGTCTCGGCTTCAATGCGCTCTATCATTTCATCCTGCTGCACCGGAATTTCCTCGAATGTGATCGTCGAATTCTTTACATAATCGTTATAAATCTTGCAGATAGATTGGGCGTCTGATTGAAAGACATGCCTTATCATGGTTACTCCAGAAATTGGTTGATTTGACAAAATAACAAGTGGAAGGAAAAAATGGAAAGGTAGAAAGGACTGCGACCCCCATTTCATAAGGTAATTCGGACGGAAGGTGAGCAGCAGTTCTATATTAGTTAGTTAAGTAAGATCATCTTTCTAACATAAATTCTCCGCCCGTCGGCGGTAAGCCGGTGGAAGTACGCGTCGCTTGCCAGCTTGTCGCTGTTGGAATTCACGGGGTGAGTTCCTGGTTACAAATCTTTGCGGGGGTACTTGATTCACAAATCTGTGCATATTTAATTGAATCGAGTCAGGGTGTAAAATGAAGAATGTACCTGCTTTCAAAGCCGCCCTCCTTGCTGCAGGAGGCATAATTATCGGAAGAGAGTTCCCAGGCTATTCTTATTTATTTCTTGTCACAGCTATATGTGCTTCAGTAATAGTGCTATCATGGTTCTTTGTCAGAAGAGATGAGATCGGTCCGATAATCACGGGCTGCGTCTACGTTGCGCTTTTTCTTTCGTTTGCCTTTTACATGAGTACAGGGATTTATTCTTCATCTTCCTCGAGCATGAACAACTTCTGTTGCTTCTCGGGAAAAGTGGAAGAAGCACCACGAGGAGTTTCGGCATCCACGTTATTTCTTGAGAATTGTTTCGGATACAACAAAGGGTGGAAGAAAATCGATGGTGGCATTGTCGTATCGTCATCGTTCAACTTGAAATTGTCGGCAGGAGACAGAGTCATTCTTGTCGGAAAGCCGTCCGCCGTTTCAGAGGCCAGAAATCCCGGGGACTTCGATTTAAAATCATATTACGAACTAAGCGGGATAGCGGGAAGGATTTATGTAAAAAATAAGAGTGATGTCGTTGATGTGAGTCATGGTATCACATTTAATTTCGTTAGAGACATAATCGAGCCGGTAAGAAATTCACTGCGCGACAGGATATCCCGATTCATGAGCGGTGACGAAGCAGAGCTGGCAAAAGCAATAATTGTCGGTGAACGCGCCGGTATCAGCAAAGAGATCAACGAACAGTTTGTAAACGCTGGAACAGTTCACATCCTGGCGGTTGCCGGATTACATGTCGGTTTCTTGACGGGAATGCTAATGATAATCCTGTCGCTTTTGAGAATTCCACGACGACTGCGTTTCTTTGTCATCGCACCATTTTTGATCTTGTATGCCTTCGTAGTGGGTATGATGCCGAGTGTGACAAGAGCTGTCATCATGGCACTCATCATTCTATTTGGACTCTTCCTGCAGCGCAGACCGCAGATTTTCAATTCTCTGGGATTTGCCGCGCTCGTCATATTGACATTCAGTCCGTCTCAGCTTTTTACGCCCGGGTTTCAATTGTCGTTCGCCGCGGTTATGTCGATTGCGTTCTTTCATCAAAAAATTTTTGCGCTGGCGAACAAAAGCCATCAAAATTTGGTGGAGCGGCCGCTGATCAGTTCGATCGTTTCTCTTTCTATTTTGACGATCGCTGCGACTATCGGAACTGTCCCGCTTACGGCTTATTACTTTAACAGGATATTCTCTTGTGAGTGTCTTTTCAAACTTATGCATTGTTCCACTGGCGGGAATTTTTACGACGATGACGTTCACTTTTCTCGGCATCAGTGTGTTGTCATCATGGCTCGCTGGAATTTTCGGTGCAGCCGCCCAATTAATTGGATTGGGAATTCTTAGGATCAACTCGGTGCTTGGCTCGTTAAGTATCAGCAGCGTGACAATATCCGACTCTGGATGGAAGTTTGCCATACTCTATTTCGGGTGGCTCATAGCAGTGATCGCATTCCCGCGTACTTCGGCTGGCGACAATATTCTCATAAAAAAAATCATCTTCGCCATTCTTTTCGGGGCGAACATAATCCTTTATACAAGTCTCTTCTCATCGGGATTCATTATACATAAGTCGCCGGAAGCCAAATTGTTTGTGTTGGACGTTGGCCAGGGCGATGCAATATATGTCGAACTGCCGGATGGGAAGAACATGCTCGTAGATGCAGGATTGAAGTTCAGAAACTTCGACGTTGGCGAACGTGTCGTGGTCCCTTTTCTACAACGAAGGGGCATTCGAGAGCTGAATTATTTTGTGGTAACGCATTTGCACAGCGATCACATCGGGGGTGCGGCAACTGTCATGGAAAAATTAAAAGTCGATAACTTCGTTTACCCGGATCAGAAATCGGATTCCAGAGTCTGGCTTAACACGTTGGCACACGTCAATGCTTTCAACGTTCCACAAAGAGTTGCTTCTGCCGGAATGATTCTGGATTCATCCTCGACTTGCAGGGTTTATGTGCTGCATCCCAACCGAAAGTACGTTGGCGAGGGCGGACTTGCTTACAAGACGAGGCTAAACGACGGGTCAATTGTCTTGAAGGTTTGTGTTGGGAAAGAAAGTTTCCTTCTTGCGGGCGATGCTGAAAAACGAGTCGAGCATGATCTTACGAAAATCTATGGAACGTTTTTATCTTCAGCGATTCTTAAGGCGGGGCATCATGGAAGCAGCACAAGTTCATCGGCAGAATTTCTAAGAATCATTCATCCTGTCTACACAGTTATCTCGGTCGGTGCAAAAAACAGTTTTGGCCATCCGTCTCGGGATGTCCTTGAAGAAATGTCACGCGAAGGAATCCAAGTCTGGCGGACAGACTCGTTGGGTGCGGCGTTGTTTCGCGTTACTTCGGATACCGCAAGAATTATTCAATGGAAATAATATGAGATTAGGCCGGTCTGAGAGACTCAAATGCTTGGCCGTCCTTGTAACTCACGAGAAATTTAGGCGTTAACTCGGACGTGAGAAGTTCGCAACCTTGATTTTTACTGCAGGCGCGTTTAAATTCCACAGCAAAATGAGGCGGAAAGTTTGATCTCTCAAAGCTTAGATGACAAGAATCTCCAGGAAGAGTTAAAAAAAAATGGAAGTATTCCTGAACACATTGCAGTCATCATGGACGGCAACGGAAGGTGGGCTAAACAGCGTTCTCTTCCTCGTGTCGCCGGTCATCGAGAGGGTGTAAGTTCAGTTCGCGACATTGTAGAAGCATGCGGACAGTTAGGCGTGAAGTGTCTTACGCTGTACGCTTTCTCCACGGAAAATTGGAAACGGCCCGAGCAAGAGGTTTCGACTTTGATGCGGCTTCTTGTCAAAGCACTCAGAGATGAAACCGATAAACTTTATGAAAACAATGTGCGTCTTACAACTATTGGTAACATTGAATCGCTCCCATCCGTGGTCCAGCGCGAGATTTATGATGCCTTCGAGAGAACAAAACGAAATACCGGGTTAAACCTAAATCTTGCTTTGAGCTATTCAGGAAGATGGGAAATAACTGAGGCAGTAAAGAAGATTGCCGCGGACGCGCTCAGCGGGAGGATTTCCGTAGATGATGTAAGTGAATCTCTTATTTCAAGCTACCTCAGCACCTCATCAATGCCTGATCCGGATTTATTGATTCGAACGAGCGGTGAATTTCGTCTGAGTAATTTTCTTCTTTATCAGCTTGCTTACACCGAGATATATATATCAAAAGTCTTTTGGCCGGATTTTCGCAGAAAACATCTTTATGGAGCGATCAGCGATTTCCAGAAACGCGAACGCCGCTTTGGGCTTGTAAGCGAACAAGTCAAACATCTCCAGACTCTTTAGTAAACGCAGGCCAATTAGATTTTACAGAATTCGGAAAGATTTTCATAATAATGAGAAAAATTCTTCTAGCAGTCTTCTTATTGACAATTGTTGCCAGTGCCCAGACCCAAGGCCCTCAGAAAGCGCAGCCGCTGAAAATTCTTGGGATATCCGTCGAAGGAAACAAACTTACCGACGCGAATGCAATAATAAGATATTCAGGTCTTAAGGTTGACGGCCAATTTACTCCGGGTGGCGACGAAATGCGACAAGCAATAAAACAGTTGTGGTCGCTTGGAATATTTTCCGATATTAAGATTCTCATCGACAACCAAATCGCAGACGGTGTTTATCTTCTTATTCGAGTGCAGGAATATCCGAGGCTGAGCGATATTGTGTTGAAAGGTAACGATGAATTGAGCGACAAAGATATCAAGGAACAGATAAATCTTGTCAAAGGTCAGATTGTCAACAGGCAAGACTTGAGTACGATGGTTTACAACATAAAGAAAAAGTATGAGGACAAAGGGTATCTCCTTGCAAAGATTGATCCGGAGCTTACGCCGGTTGCAGATACTGCGGGTGCTCCCGTTAATCTCGTCGTGAACGTCGATGAGGGCAAGGAAGTTAAGATCGAATCGATTACCTTCAGCGGAGATTCAGCGCTTGACGCGGGAGATCTGCGCGGTGCAATGGATGACACAAAAGAAAAAGTGTGGTGGATGTTCTGGAGAAGCGCGAACTTCGATCCGAAGAAATACGAAGATGACAAACAGAAAATCCTCGACTTCTACAGAAAGAATGGATACATCGATGCCTCGATCCTTTCCGATTCCATCTGGTACAGCTCCGACAAGAAAGACATGTTCATCCATATGAATGTGGATGAAGGACGCAGATATTACATCAGGCGCATCACGTGGGAAGGAAACACTAAGTATCCCGCGAGCATCCTGAATGAGCGGCTCGGTTTGAAAGATGGGGATATCTACGATAAACAGAAGTTTGACGAAAATCTGCATGGCAACAAAGATCAAACCGACGTCGCATCGCTATATCTCGACACGGGCTATCTCACATTCAATGCTGAACCGGACGAGATACGCATACCGCCTGATTCGATAGACTTAAAGATCAAGCTATACGAGCGGAATCAATTTCGGATCGGTGAAATAATAATCCACGGAAACACAAAAACGCAGGATAAGGTAATTCGACGTGAGCTTTTCACCGTGCCTGGCGATTATTTCTCACGAGCACTTATCATAAGAAGCGTGAGGCAGCTCTCACAAATAAATTATTTCGACCCCGACAAAATCAAACCGGATTATTACATCGTAAACGATTCCACGGTGAACGTGACATACGATGTCGTCGAAAAATCGAACGATACATTCAATGCTTCCGTTGGATATAGCGAAGCATTTGGATTCACGGGGTCCCTTGGGTTGTCGTTTAATAATTTTGACATTGCTCACCCGTTCCAGGGTGGGGCGGGCCAAGCGCTGAGTTTTACCTGGCAATTTGGAGTCAGCACTTATTACAGGACTTTCAATATCGGATTCAACGAACCATGGCTCATGGATACGCCGACTTCTCTGGGCGCGAACATTTACGATACCCGGCAGGTTTACGGAGTAGACTTGAGAATGACGGGGGCTTCTGTTAGCGTCGGTCGCAGGTTTGCATGGCCAGACGCTTATTTCCGTGGAGACTGGATCGTTTCTGGTCAGAAGCTCGACGTAGCCAGCGGGGAAGCCTATGGATATCTCTGATGGGGATTACAGCGAAATTTCGGTAACGCAGGTGATTTCGAGAAATAGCACGGACAACCCAATTTTTCCGACAGTCGGTTCGAACGTTTCTCTTTCAGATGAATTAACCGGCGGGCCTCTTCTTCCAGGACAAATAAATTTTCAGAAACACGTTTTTTCCGCCGACTGGTACACTTCGATGTTTGGAACGAACAGAGTTGTTTTGTACAGTGGTACAATATTCGGAGTTGTCGGCTCGTTAACCGATCATGCGTTTGTTCAAATCAACGACGAATTTTTTATGGGCGGCACAGGACTCGGTTATATTGCGACGACTCCTTTGCGAGGATACGACGATAGGGCCGTGGGTCCGAAGTCTCCGGATACTCCGACTGGAAATCCTCTAGGCGGCTTGGTCATGTTTAAGCAAACCTTCGAGATGCGTTTTTCTCTGCTGACGGATCCGATTCCGCTGTATGCTCTATTGTTCGCCGAAGGAGGAAACGTCTATAGGGATTTTCATCACACAGACATTTTCCAGCTAGCACGTTCAGCAGGTTTTGGCGCGCGTGTAATGATCAATCCGATCGGCATGGTCGGATTTGATTACGGCTATGGTTTTGATTCAGTTGCTCCTACTTATCCTGTTTCCGGCTGGCATTTCGATTTCCAGTTCGGAAAAGGATTCTAATGATTGCCAAGGATTTCACACGTTTAATTTGTTAGAATTGATTTCTTGAATTCGGTTCATTGATGATTAGTGCAATTCGTAGATGAGAATATTAATTTTATATTAAACAAAAAAATGAGGTTAGAAGTGAAAGAAAAATCGGTTGTTTTGATTTCGACATTGGTCATCTTATCAGCGCTTGGTTTCATGTTTGCAGCATCGCCGAGCACTTCGACGCTGAAAATCGGCTACGTTAATTCAGCGACAATTCTCGATCAGATACCTGAAGCTCAGGCAGGCTCAGAGAAAACTCGATGCCTTGATGAAAGCATGGAGTGATACCGTCAACCAGATGTCCCAGCAGTATCAGGATAAGGCCGATTCCTACCAGAAACAGTCGGCCATGATGACAGATCAAGCAAAGCAGGCTGCGCAGCAAGATTTGTCCAATCTTCAGCAGCAGATTCTGCAGTACCGCCAGGAAAAAGTGGCCCAGGGCGGAGAGCTCGATCTGACTCGGGAAAAATTGATGAAGCCGATTCGTGACAAAGTCTATGGAGTTATCGGTCAGGTTGCGAAAGAGAAGAAGATGCAATACGTTTTTGACAAGCGAGATGAATTAGCGGTGATACTTTATGCGGATAAGGAATTTGATATTACTTATGATGTTTTGAAAATCTTGAATCGTGAAGGTAATTAAGGTCTTATGAAAATAAGTATTTCGAAAATATGGCCTCTTGCGTGTGCCATGATGGTTTCTTCGAGCGTATTCGGACAGCAGAAGATTGGGTGGCTCGATTCGCAGGAAATTATGAAACAGCTGCCCGACGCCGTCGAAGCACAGGGCAAGCTGGACGCCCTGGTCGCACAGTGGCAAGGGGAGATTAACAAGCTCCAAACCCAGTTGCAGCAAGAAGCGGATGACTATCAGAAACGCCGGCTCATTCTTCCGGAGCAAGCGAGGATTCAGGAGGAGAACAAACTTAGCGACATGCAGAAGAGAATCTCGGACCTCAGGAATCAAAGGTTCGGGCAGAATGGCGATCTCTTCCAACAGCAAAATGCCATCATGCGTCCGGTTCAGGAAAAAATTATGCAGGCGATCCAGGATGTCGCGAAAGATGGAAGCTTCGACTACGTCCTTGATAAAAGTGGTCAGGTGCTACTGATGTATGCCAACGACAAATATGACGTGACACAGTTGGTTCTTGATAAACTGAAAATCACGACGGCAACTAAGCCTGGAACAACCACCACGCCGACTACTCAGCCGGCGCCAGTTCCGCAGACACCGCACTGATGAACGTCTCCGAAATTGCCCGGGAGATCGGAGCTGTCGTTGACGGGAACCCCGACGCTGAGATTACTGGAATCGGGAAGATTGAAGAGGCGAAAAAAGGCGAGATCACTTTTCTAGCAAACGTGAAATATGAGAGGTATGTCTCGACAACCAGAGCAACCGCGATAATTGTCTCGGAAAATTTTAAGACTAACCGAAGCGATATTATTCTACTTCGAGCTAAAGACCCGTATGTTGCATTTGTCTTTGCGTTGAAGAGAATGATGCCGCCGCGTGAAACACTTCCCGCGGGCATTCATCCTTCTGCATTTGTTTCTCCAACGGCGAAAATTGGTAAAGATGTTCGAATCGGGCCTTTTGTGTCAATCCTCGGAAATGCGAAGATAGGAGACCGGGCTGCCATTTTCCCGGGCTGCTCAATCGGCGACGGTGCAGAAATCGGTAATGATTGTTCGATTCATTCCAACGTTTGCATCTATGGAGATATGATAATAGGCAACAGGGCGATCATTCATTCCGGCACCGTCGTTGGAAGCGACGGCTTCGGATTCGCACCTAAAGAAGATGGAACATATGAAAAGATTCCACAGCTCGGAATCGTCGTGATCGAGGATGATGTCGAGGTCGGCTCGAATTGTACAATCGACCGTGCAACTCTCGGCGAGACGAGAATAAGCAGAGGTGTTAAGATTGATAACCAAGTTCAGATTGCCCACAACGTGGTTGTCGGCGAAGATACCGTGATAGCTGCGCAAACAGGAATTTCCGGAAGCACCAGGATTGGCAAGCATTGTATGATAGGCGGACAAGTCGGTTTTGCAGGCCATCTCGAAATCGCCGACAACACAAATTTCGGCGCGCAATCTGGTGTGCCGAAGTCGATCATGGAGGCGGGGAAAACGTTTTTAGGTTATCCCGCCCGAGAGTTGCGAGAGACCCATAAGATTTGGGCTGCTTCGGAAATGCTGCCGAAGATTATCCGGGAGTTTACTGAGCTTCAGCATAAAGTTGAAGAACTGGAGAAGAAGGCAGCTCATGAATCTTAGTAAAGAGTACAGACCTATTCGATATGAGATGGCAGCTATGAGATTAATTGACAGTACAACGCAGACAGAAAGAATAGAATTATAGATGCTTGTTCAACAACGTACGATTTCAAAAAGCGTTTCATATTCGGGAATTGGGCTTCATACCGGGTATGACTCTACAGTAACCTTTCTCCCAGCACCCGAAAATCGCGGGATAGTTTTTCGCCGCGCTGATGTTGGCGGCAAACCCGAGATTCCGGCGCTTGCCGATTATGTCGTTGATGTTTCGCGCGGGACCACGCTCGGAATCGGCGACGTAAAAGTTCACACGGTCGAACATGTGCTGGCGGCCGTCGCAGGATTGGAAATAGATAATATTATAATTGAAGTTGATGCTCCAGAGCCGCCGGTTGGTGATGGCAGTGCGAAGCCGTTTGTCGAAGTATTGATGGAGGCAGGCTTTACAGTACAGGACGCTCCAAAGGATTATCTGATAATTGACCAGACGGTTGAGTATCTCGATGAGAAGAAGGAAGTTCAGATGGTGGCGCTCCCTCTTGACGACTTCCGTGCCACTATAATGATCGATTACAAGAACCCCGCGCTGGGAAGCCAGCATACCGGCATGTTCTCACTCGAAGATGAGTTCGTGAAAGATTTCTCTTCCGCCCGTACTTTCTGTTTCCTCAAAGAAGTCGAAATGCTTCACGAGAACGGACTCATAAAAGGCGGGAACCTCGACAATGCGATCGTGATTGTCGACGACGACATGAAGCCAGAGGAATTAAAAAAACTTGGAAACAGGTTGGGGATAAATGGATCGATCATTCTCGGGTCGACCGGAATTTTGAACGATAAGACTCTCCGATTCAAGAACGAACCAGCACGGCACAAACTTCTCGATCTTCTGGGAGACCTTGCACTTGTTGGTGCGCCGATGAAGGCGCAAATACTCGCGGCCAGACCTGGACATCCCCACAATGTCGAGTTCGCAAAAAAGATTCGGAAACTTTACCAGCAGAAGAAGATTGTAAAAAAGTACCAGTTTACCAAAACTGCCGGAGTAATATTCGACATTGAAGCGATAAAGCGGATACTTCCTCACCGGTATCCATTTTTGCTGGTTGACAAGATTGTCGATTTTAAATTGGATGAAAGAGTTGTCGGAATAAAAAATGTCTCATCCAACGAGCCTTTTTTCAATGGGCATTTCCCGGCTAAACCGATAATGCCTGGAGTCCTCATTGTAGAGGCCATGGCACAGACGGGCGGAATTCTCCTCTTGAATGGATTGGATAATCCAGATGGAAAGTTGGTTTATTTTATGGCAATGAATAATGTGAAATGGAGAAAACCTGTTGCGCCCGGCGACCAATTAATAATGCAAGTAGAAATGATATCCCGAAGAAGCAAAATGGCGGTGCTGGCTGGAAAAGCTTTTGTGGATGGCGCGCTCGTCGCTGAGGCTGAAATGACCGCCGCAATTGTCGATGCGAACGGTCAGCAATCGGACGGGAAATAGATCCATCATGCCGACATCCATAGATAAGAGGGCCATTGTCAGTCCGAAGGCGCAAATTGGCGATAACGTTTGCATCGGCCCGTTTACAATTGTCGAAGAAGATGTCATAATCGGCGATGGCTGCAGGATTGCCGCGAACGCACTGATAGCAAACGGCGCGAGAATTGGCAAGAACTGCAACATCCACCATGCAGCGGTTGTCTCCAACGCACCCCAGGATTTAAAGTACGCCGGCGAAGAGACGATTTCCGAGATTGGTGATAACACGGTCATACGAGAGTTTGTGACGATACATCGTGGTACGGCAGAAACCGGGAAGACTGTCGTCGGGAGCGATTGTCTCCTGATGGCTAACGTTCACATTGCCCATGACTGCAGGGTCGGGAGTAAATGCATCCTTGCCAATGTCGTGGCACTCGGTGGTCATGCAAAACTTGGCGACTGGGTTATCATCGGCGGTTTGACGCCAGTGCATCAGTTCGTTACTGTCGGCTCGCACGCCATGCTCGGCGGCGGCTTTAGAGCTGTACAGGATGTACCACCTTATGTTCTTGCGGGCCGTGAGCCCCTGCGGTATGAAGGCGTAAACATTATTGGGCTTCGGCGGCGAGGATTTACCCGGGAGCAAATCGAGATCATCGAAAAAGCCTACCACGTTTTGTATTTTTCTGGCCTAATGTTCAGCGAGGCCGTCAGAAGAATAGAGAGTGATTTTCCCCAGACAAATGAAATTTCCACAATCGTAAGTTTTCTCAAATCTTCTACTCGCGGGATTATTAGAAAATAAGGGGTCAGCTATCAGCCATCAGCTATCAGCCGACCGGGATTGGACATGCATCGACACCGGGAAACACACCGGAAAGTTCAATATGGAGTTCGATATCCATCTTGTGGATGAATTCAATTTGACCGGCATTCCAATCCTGCGTTTTTATTTATGGGAGCCTTTTTGCGTTTCACTTGGGAAAAATCAGAAAGATTCTGATATAAACTTCGAACTTGCGAGACAGGACGGCATCGAAGTCGTAAAGCGTCCTACTGGCGGTAAAGCCGTTCTTCACGCAGAAGAATTGACGTATTCTGTCATAATGGGAACCAGTGGATTACCGGTGCGAGAGAGTTATAATTTGATTAGCACTGCACTTGCCGAAGGCCTTCGGACAATTTGTCCTGATCTCGAATTATCTCAAAGCTCTGCTGATTTTCGGAAGATGTTCCATGATCCAGCGACGATACCGTGCTTTTCGACCTCCGCCGTTTATGAAGTCGAGTGGCATGGAAAAAAAATTGTCGGAAGCGCGCAGCACCGGTTCGGTGAGACTTTGCTTCAGCATGGCTCGATATTGATTGGAGATTTTCACAAACGAATTATCAAATATCTCAATATCGATGAAGAGACGAAGGCGAAGGCAGCAGCGGACCTCGATTCCCACACGGCGACGCTGGAAGAAATATTGGAAAGGGAAGTCGATCTTGCGGAAATAAAAGAGGCGATAAAAGCCGGCTTCGAAAGTGTGCTTCGAGCAACTTTTTCTGAGGTTCCAGAAGATGGAACGGCTTTTTAAACCCAGGTTGGTGTCATCGGTCAAAGGAGGATGTTATGGCTGAAACAGAAAAACCGAAGGTGGTAACAACTCGTACTATAATACAATCGAAGAAAAACGGCACGAAGATAGCCGCATTGACCGCTTACGATGCGATCGTGGCACACATATTAGATGAATCCGGAATTGACATAATCCTGGTCGGCGATTCATTATCCAATGTCGTGCAGGGAAACAGCACAACGATTCCGGTGACTCTCGAGGAGATGATTTATCATGCGAAGATCGTCGTCCGGGCGGTGAAGCGGGCTCTCGTCGTTGTCGACATGCCCTTCATGAGTTTCCAGGTTGATGCGGAGGAGACGATCAGAAATGCAGGAAGAATTTTGAAAGAGACGGGTGCAAGCGCGGTCAAGGTTGAGGGGGGCAAAGCTATTGCGGAATCGATTCGAAGAATGACGGAGATTGGCATCCCTGTCATGGGACACCTCGGTTTGACGCCGCAGTCGATAAACAAGTTCGGCGGCTACAGACCACGGGGCGAAGATAAAGTTGAGGCTGCGAGAATTCTGGCGGATGCAAAACTGCTTGAAGATGCTGGGGCGTTCGCGATCGTTCTTGAAAAAATTCCATCACGCTTGGCGGCGAAGGTTACGAAGAGCGTCAAGATCCCGACTATCGGAATTGGTGCAGGTCCATATTGTGATGGTCAAATTTTGGTTTATGCTGATATGGTGGGGCTTACTCAGGAATTCAAGCCGCGCTTCGTGCGCCATTATGCCAATCTTGCTGAAGAGATGCACAAGGCATTCGTCAGGTACATCGAAGATGTCAAGGGTGGAAGATTTCCGTCGGAAGAAGAGAGCTATTGAAATTCGGAAGGTAATCTGGA
Organism: uncultured Bacteroidota bacterium; assembly: GCA_963703215.1. Lineage (GTDB taxonomy): Bacteria > Bacteroidota > Ignavibacteria > Kryptoniales > JAKASW01 > JAKASW01. The sequence goes on from OY969800.1 coordinate 1,734,111, forward strand.
AATGAAGTTTCTCAGCAGGTTGTTCCTCATTTTGCTGGTCGGAGCATTTCCTGTATTGGCAGAGACGGTTCATGTGTGGGAGAAACAGGAACTTACATTCACTGCCGCTAACCAATACACCAACGCCTACACCGAAGTCACGGTCTGGGTGGACCTCGCCGGGCCGGGGTTCAGCAAACGGGTCTTTGGCTTCTGGGATGGCGGCCAGACTTTTCGAGTGAGGCTCGTCGCGACAGATACCGGAACGTGGACGTGGAAGAGCGGATCAAACCCGGCCGATCAAGGGCTCGACGGGAAGTTAGGTTCTTTCATTGCAGTTGCCTGGACCGAAGCGAAGAAGAAAGAAAACCCTTTGCGGCGCGGTTTCATTCGCGGCACGCTAAACGAGCACGCGCTGGAGTATGCTGACGGCACACCATTTTTCGTCGTCGGAGATACTTGGTATTCCCTGGCCACAAATTATTTTAGATGGTACGATGATAACAAAGAGCGCCCGATCGGGCCAACTGCAGGTTTCAAGGATTATGTCCGTTACAGGAAAGCGCAGGGGTACAATTGGGTCAACGTCATCGCAGCATTTCCAAATTGGGAAACCGACGGTAGACCATGGCATCTTGTCATGGACGATTCAGCTCATACTACCGTGCGTTCGGCATGGATGGACTACGGTTCGGGAATCGCGAAAGATATGAAAAACGAGGGCGGCCGGCCATTCTTTTTCCCGGGGAAAGTTCCCGGTTATGAAATGGTTTTTCCGAACGTGGACAGCATCAATCCCGAATACTTTAAATATCTGGACAGAAAGATCGATTATCTCAATGCCAACGGATTCGTACCTTTTATCGAGGTGTCACGTCGCGATGCCGGCTTATGCTGGTACAAATACTACGGCTGGCCTGATTCGTACGCACGTTTCATCGCATACATATTCGCGCGCTACCAGGCCAACAACGACGTGCTGAGTCCGATCCACTTTGATATCATCGACGAGACTGTAAGTCCATCGGACTACACTCAGGCAGTCCGCGAAGTCTTCAAGAGATTCGGTCCACCCCCATTTGGCACTCTCCTCTCATCAAATTGCAATCCATCAACGCTTGAGAACTGGGGAGACAGACTCGTGGGTGACTCTTCACCAGATTGGAAACATGCGTGAGCATAACAATTATTGGTACCTCACGGAGATTTTCAACCTGAAGGATCCAAAACCAGCTTTGAATGGTGAACCATACTATGCTGGGCTCAAGGATAACCGCGGGGCGGGAGCTATCAATTACAAACTCGGTGCGCCTGGCGGGTCGGAGCTTGACGATGCATTCGTACGGTCCGGCATGTACGGAAGTTTTCTCTCCGGCGGTTTTGCTGGACATGTCTATGGCGCCGAAGGAATTTGGGGTGCCGATATTGAACCGGCAGCGCCAACACACATGTGGGATGCATTCCAGTGGAAGTCCGGTGCCGAGATGCAATATCTGCGAACCTTTGTGTTCTCTATTGGCAAGCGTTATCAGGATCTCGTTCCAAACGCCGATCTTGTTTCACCGGACAAGACTCAGGTGTTACTTGGCTACGAAGGTTGGGCGTATTGCGCTCGGACTGACGACAAGGAAATCTTCCTCGCATATTTCGAGAGATGCTGCCCGCAGTCGCAGATTCGCGGTGCGAAACTGAACAGCATCTATCGAGCACAGTGGTTCGATCCGCGAAATGGTACGTGGCAGGATGTCGGCGACGGCAAAGTCATGTCAAGCAAAATCGGCATTATCAATTTGCCGGATCTTCCGGACGAGCAAGACTGGGGATTGAAGTTGGTTTATGAAAGGCCGACAATAAAGGAATAGCGAAGGAAAAGAAGCTTTATGGAACACTGTATCAATCATCCGGAGAGAAAAGCACTCTCTATCTGCCATGGATGCGGGAGACATTTCTGTGAATCATGTCTGAGCGAAGGCGGGGAATTTTATTATTGCAAGAGCGTGCCATGTCAGGAGTTATTAAAGAAAGAGAAGAAGGCTGAGCCGTTGCCGGCGACAGTAACTTGCCCGGTTTGTTCGAGCGAGTTGGAACTTTCAGACGAAGACAGGACTTCGAGGAAATACCATTGTCCTGAGTGCAAAGCGTTCATCGATTTCACAAAGGATGTTCCTAAAATTTGGGATGACAAAAACTACTCCCTTCTATTCACTACCATGAACCAGAGTGATATCGCACTGATCAAATCTGTTCTGGATAATGCAAGCATTGACTACTATGTGTACGACGAGGACTTTCTCGCTGTTCGACCTTTAGTCCAACCGGCGAGGTTTTTTGTGGCAGAGGATCAAACCGAAGAGGCGAAGGAAATTCTAAAAGATATTGATCTCAATTTCTTTGGCGTTGCGAGCCGGAACAAAATTGGGAAATGAGCCTAAATCGGGCCAGAATGTGTCACCATGGGCTATCACTGTATCTTTCATTCGACTTGACTCAAGAGCTTGACATTGACTCCATGGCGGGCTAAATTGAGTAGTAATAGTGTTGAAAAAATTGATTGAAATATTGCTGCAGGGGAATAAAGCGGCATTTTGGTTTGCGAAAAGGGTAACAAAGATTTCCTACTCACGTTGTTTCAAACAAGAAGTTTGTTTGACAAACTTGACTTGATACGGACGAAGTTTTGCATAAAAGCTTAGGTGATTGGCTTGGTGGCGACCGAGGATTGTTTGATATGTCAATGAGCCCGCCCGGGAATATCACTTGCAAATTCCGGTACGCCGCAGAACTTTTCAGAACAGATTTCACCACGATTGGTCGCTAGATTTTTTTTGAGGAGATATTAGATGCCTACCGGCAAGGTAAAGTGGTTCGATGGGAAGAAAGGTTTTGGTTTCATTCAACAGGAAAATGGCGAAGAGATTTTTGTCCATTATACTGACATAAAAACTGACAAGCAGTATAAAACTCTTGACAAAGACTTAGAGGTTGAGTTCGAAATAGTCGAGGGAGCGAGAGGCCTCAAAGCCGTAAACGTTACAATAAAATAGAAGAGTTCATAATCATTGAGACATTTAGGCGCAAAGAAAAAACTGGAGGTTTACGAGTGTGTACCACTTTGTGCCTTTGAAACTCTGTAACTTTGTGCCTATCTTTAATTGTGAAGATGATGAATTTTGAATTTAAATCCAGAGATGTTGAAAACATCGGCAGCGTTTTAAGAGTAAAGGCGATAAAACGGGGAAATTTCTATCGCTTAGATTTGGATGACAAGAAGTCCAAACGCAGACTTTCGGTAGAGATTTATCCCACAATTAGGACGGGCAAGCACAACGGCAGCTTGATTTCGGTTTATACAATCAACTCTCATCTTCAACTGCATCAATGTACGGGATATATCGCATCTGAAATGTTGGGTGAGGTTACATTCTATTCTGAAAACGATGGAAAGATTAGCGGCTTGATAATAGAGCGCGAAGCGGGATGTTCGCTTTATGCAAATGTCGACAGGAGCGTCCTCTCGGGAGATTTCACCCGGCTCGGACCGGAAATCATTTTGAGCAGCATAGCATTGTCGTTGGCAGAGACACAGTTATCAACTGGCGGAAAGAGTAAATCCAAAATTCCTGCAGATTCCTATCGGCGCGAATTATCTGCAAAGTGAAATTAAGGATCTTTGTCGATCACAAACATGCTCCGAAGCTTGGGCACATCGCGCCGCTTGCTCGGAAAATTCTGATGGAAGAGGGGAAAAAATCCGATAATATTAGCATCGTCCTTGTCGACGACGATTATTTGTTGAGAGTAAACAGAAAGTTTTTGAACCATGACTACAGGACAGATGTCATATCTTTTGATCTTGGAGAGGATGAAATCATAGACGGCGAGATTTATGTCAGCGTCGATCGCGCTGGCGTTCAGGCAAGGCGATATAAGACATCAATTGAGAGAGAAGTGTTGAGACTGATCATTCATGGAATTCTCCATCTATCCGGATGGGATGACACTACCCGGTCACAAAAATTGCGCATGAGAAAACGTGAAAACGAATTCATTAAAGCGTTTTACAGAAAAAGAAAAAAGGGGTAACTTGACTTTGGTAATTTTCAACGTATATTTGTTTTGAAGACATAAAAGAACCTTGCTGCACTTGAATAGAAAAAGTGCCGCCTTGCGGCATCTCCCGTCCAAATTATTTATATGTCGGGATTCCGCACAGCGGTGACCGCATATTCTTTTAGTGATAGAAATAAGCGGGAAAGGTAGATCAATAACGGAATGCAAGAGAAGATCGTAGAACTCATAGTCTTTTTAATGCGCGAGATAAGACAGACGCATGATATTTCTAAAATCGAGGTCTCTAAGTTGAAGGATAATGGTTACAGCCAGTCGGAGATATCAACGGCACTGAGCTGGATTTACGACAAGATGAATATGCGCGAGCCTTTGAAAAAAGTTAAGGGCAAGGGCGCGAGATCCTACAGAATATTTCATGAAGCAGAGAGACAAATTCTCACGAAGGACGCACGCGGGTTCCTGGTTGAGATGTACGAGCTGGGATTGATTGACCACATCGATCTGGAAAACATAATCGAGAGATCATTGATGACGGGATTAAACGTCATAGACCGCAATGAGATCAAATCAGTTGCTGCCGGAGTTCTATTTGAGTATAATTCTCCGGGTAAACCTGGCAGCAGGATATTGCTTAACAGCTCGGATACGATTAATTGACTCGCGGACAGCAGCAACGCACGAAGCATGATAAATGACTTCATCATTATTCTAATAGAACCGGCAGAAATCTTAAATGGCAAAGAAGCTTGTAATTGTAGAATCGCCCGCAAAAGCTAAAACGATAAATAGATATTTGGGAAATGATTTTGTTGTTGAAGCATCGGTCGGTCACATAAAGGATTTGCCCAAGAGCAAATTAGGCGTAGATGTCGAGAAGGGTTTCGAACCCGAATACAAAACCATCCGCGGCAAGAGTGAAACTATAAAGAAACTCAAGGACCTTTCGGAAAAAGCCCAGCAAGTTTACATTGCGACTGACCCAGATCGCGAAGGCGAGGCAATTGCTCAGCACATTTCAGAAGAACTGAAACAGGACTCGAAGAAAGTCTTCCGAGTTCTGTTCACGGAGATAACCGAAAGCGGAATCAAAAAGGCCATGGAACAGCCGCTCAAGATTGATTCGCATCTCGTCTATGCGCAACAGGCGCGCCGCGTGATGGATAGGCTGGTAGGCTACAAGGTCAGCCCGCTTATCTGGAAGGCAGTTTATCCGGGCCTATCTGCGGGAAGGGTCCAGTCCGTCGCGCTGAGATTGGTTTGCCAAAGAGAAAACGAGATAAAAGATTTTTCATCGATTGAATACTGGTCGATTCTTGGAAAATTCCAAACGGAGCGTTCAGAAGAATTTGAGGCGAAACTCTATTCGATAGATGGTAAAGATTTGAAAGATCCGCAGGGAAGTGCAAATTCCAACGGACGGGACTCGCTTTTCAGCATTGAAAATCAAGAATATGCGTCAAAGCTCGCGGATGAGATTCGCATGGCGAACTATAAAATTGGCTCGATTACTCGAAAAGAGCAGAAAAGGAACCCGACGCCGCCATTTATCACCAGCACTTTGCAGCAGGCGGCTTCCACGCGACTTGGATTTTCACCGAAGCGTACCATGATGCTTGCCCAGCAGCTTTACGAAGGCGTCGATCTTGGTCCCGAAGGAAGAGTCGGATTAATCACTTATATGAGAACCGACTCGACCAGAATCAGCGACGAAGCGCTCGCCGCGGCCCGCGATTATATCAAGAAAGAATTTGGTGCCGAGTTTCTCCCGAAGGAAGCGAGACATTTCAAGAAGGCGAAGGCTTCTCAGGATGCACACGAAGCGATTCGTCCTGCCCACGTCGAGTATATTCCTCAAGAGGTCAAAAAGTATTTGCCGAGAGAAATGTTTCTGCTTTATGATTTGATTTGGAAACGCTTTATCGCCTCGCAAATGAATCCTGCGATATATGATCAGATTACGGTTTCAGTCGAGGGCGGAAAATTTGTTTTTAGAGCAACTGATTCTCACGTAAAGTTTGCCGGCTTCCTCCAGGTTTACGACATAACTGCGGAAGATGCTGATATGTCGAAGCCCGATGAAGATGTTGATGAGCTTCAGAAATTCAAGTTGCCGGCGACTCTGAAAGAAGACGAACCGGTAACACTCGAAGATATTCTTCAACGTCAACATTTCACGAAGCCGCCTGCTCGATATACCGAAAGCAGCCTTGTAAAAGAGCTTGAGTCGCTTGGAATCGGAAGGCCGAGCACTTACTCTTCAATCGTATCGACAATTGAAGACAGGGGTTACGTCGAACTCAAAGAGCGGAAGCTTTTTGCTGCCGATCTGGGAATGAACGTAAACAAAATTTTGTCGGCGAATCTTCCGGAGTTTTTTGACGTGAAGTTTACCGCCGAGATGGAATCCGAGCTCGATGAAATCGCAAGCGGAAACAAAAAATATCTCGACGTAATGAACGAATTCTATTCGCCATTCGATACAGCGGTGAAGAAGGTCGAGGGAAAAATTGATGAGATAAAGTCCAACGTCGACGGACAGCAGGTTGCCTGCAATATTTGTGGATCGCCGATGGTTATAAAATGGAGCCGCCGCGGAAGATTTCTCGCATGCAGCAGGTATCCTGAATGCAAGAACACTAAGCCAATCGATGCGCACGATGACAACAATAAGCCGACTGGTGACAAGTGTCCCGATTGCGGCGGCGATCTCATTTATAAGAACAGCAGGTTCGGCAAATTCATCGGGTGCGCAAACTATCCAACCTGCAAGTTTACTAAGAGCATCACGACCGGAGTAAAATGTCCCGAATGCGGCAAAGGAGAACTCGCACAACGTTTCACGAAGAAGAAAAGAATTTTTTACGGCTGCACAAACTATCCAAACTGCAAGTACGCAACATGGGACAAGCCTGCTAACATCCCTTGTCCGCTCGGTGACTCACCATTCTTGCTTGAGAAATACACCAAGGCAAAAGGTAATTATTTCAAATGTCCGAAGTGTGAAAGCGAATTTTCACCTGAGGAAGCAAATCCGAAGAGTAAAACGGAAGTGCCAGTTGGATCAGATGGAAAGGTTGAAGTTGCAGCGAAGTGAGACTACGTGATTTCGCAGATTCCTTCCTCGATTATTTGAAGAAGGAAAAGAACGCATCTGAAAAGACCATCTCCACTTACGAACAGTCGTTGAGGGAATTCAATAATTTTTTGTTCGAGTATTCTGGAGGCGTGGAGCTTTCCATCGATAATCTCCCCGAAGATGGCGTTCGCGCTTTTCTTGTTGAGCTTGACAAACGCCATAACGACAGACGGACCGTGCGGAAGAAACTTTCGAGCATCAGATCCTTTGCAAAGTATCTCGTAAAGTTCGAATACATCGGTCATGATTTCACGAGCTTCATCAGTACCCCGAAGGCGACGAAGCCGATCCCGGTTTTTATTGAAGAAGAAGGAATTCAGAATATGCTTGCTAAGATTCCGATGGAGCCGGTTGATTTTCGCGACAAGGCAATAATTGAGCTGCTTTATGGAACAGGGATGCGCGTGAGCGAATTGTGCGGTTTGAATGATGAAGATATTGATTTTGACAACAGGCTCGTCAAAGTCTTGGGAAAAAGGAGGAAACAGAGAATAATTCCGGTGATTGATCGGGCGATCGATGCAATCAGGGAATATCTAAAAGTCAGAGATGGCATGGCTAAAACAAATTTAGAAGGGAAGGGAACCTATCTTTTTGTTTCTTCAAACGGAAAGAGGATGCTGCCTGCATCGGTATATCGAATTGTGGCGAAGAGGATTCGTGAGGTGTCGAATGTCGAGAGAAAAGGTCCTCATACGCTCAGACATTCTTTTGCAACGCATCTTCTTAACCATGGAGCCGACCTCGAAGCCGTGAGGCAACTTCTCGGACACGAGAGCCTATCCACGACGCAAGTTTATACGCATCTTTCCGTTGAGCAGTTGAAAAAAATATACAGAAGTGCTCATCCGAGGGCGAAATAGCTGGACAATGGGTTAAAGATTTCGCCGGATGATCCGACGGATAATAATAGGAGGAATCTTATGAATATCAGCATCACATCCAGACATTTCAAAGCAGACGCGTCACTCAAATCATACGCCGAAAGCAAAATTTCAAAGCTGAACAGATTCTTCGATGGAGTTGTGCACTGCGACGTTATATTCCTCAGCGAGCATTCCAAACCGAATGGGACCAATAAGATGGTCGAAGTAAAACTCTCGGTGCACAACAAAATTTTGACCGCGCAGGAAACAACCGATGATTATTTCAAAGCGATAGACAAGGTGGTCGATAGACTCGAAGGCCAGCTAGTGAAATTCAAGCAGAAGCTTCGCAAAGAATAGGCAGAAATTCAAAATTCAAACGTCGAAAATCAAAAGGAAATTGGTTCGCGGCTAATATTTTGCATTTTCTGATTTTTGAGTTTTTGCTTTTGCCATAATTTCTCAGGTGTTTTTAGACCGTTTTGTTCATATATTTCTTGCGTCATGGCATCTCGTGTTTGGGAAACCAAAGAAATAAGGCGAAAAGACATCAGCGTCGGCGAGCTATACAAACTGGCTCATGAAAAGACGAAGATGCGCTCCCTGAACGGCGACGTTGGCTTTGGAAAACTCATAGACGACAAGAACATCCACCGTCCTGGTCTCGCACTTGCGGGATTTGTCGATCTATTTACTTACAACCGTGTCCAGATTTTTGGCAACACGGAAGTGCAATTTCTCAGCTCGCTCCGCCCCGAGGAAAGGCACCGTGCTTTCCAGACTATTCTCCAATTTGAAATTCCATGCATAGTCTTTACCGACAGGAATGAACTGGAACAGGAGCTCATCGACGCGGCAAGCGCACGCAGCATCTCTGTCTTCAGTACCACGTTGGAGACTACCCGATTCGTTTATATTCTCGGTGGATTCTTAGATGAAATATTCGCGCCGAGCACGGTGGTACACGGCTCGCTGGTCGATGTGTACGGAATTGGTTTACTTTTCCTGGGAAAGAGCGGAATCGGAAAGAGCGAGATTGCGCTCGACCTGGTTGAACGCGGACACAGGCTTGTAGCCGATGATGCCGTCCAGGTAGTGCGTCAGGGAGAAGATCTCCTCATCGGAAAAAGCTCGAAGATCGCGCAGCATTTTATGGAGGTTAGAGGAATGGGCGTGATCGACGTCCGCAGCGTCTTTGGAATACGAGCCGTGAGAAAAAGGAAGAGAATCGAAGTCGTTGTGGAGCTTGAAGAATGGGATCCCAAGCAGGAATATACTCGTACGGGGCTTGACCACGAATATATTTCCATTCTCGGTGTTGAAGCCCCGCTGATTAAGCTTCCGATTTTACCCGGCAAAAATATCACGGTCATTGCAGAGGTCATTGCTCTGAACCACCTTCTGCGTTCTTACGATTACGACGCGGCCGAAGTGTTCAACAAGATTCTCATAGATGCGATTAAGAAAAAGAAGAAGGAAGGCACTGCCGCTAACCGGTATTTCGAAAGGGACTTTGAATAGGATGGCGAAAATCAGATTAAGCAAAGCTAAGAAAGTTGCAGCGATCCAAGCTCCAGCAAATAGCAGTCTCAGTGGGAAAGTCGCAATTGTCACAGGCGGTTCGAGAGGAATTGGGAAATATATCTCGAAGCATTTGGCGGCAGAAGGCGCATCGGTGGTGATTGCAGGGCGCACGATTGCCGATTTGCGAATCACGCAGGAAGAGATCGCAGCCGAGGGCGGACGGGTGATTGCGGTGCAGACGGATGTGGCCAACGAAAAGAGTGTTCACAGGCTTCTTTCGAAGACTCTGACGGAGTTCGGTACGATTGACATTCTCATCAACAACGCCGGTCAATACATGGAGAAAATGATTACCGATATGTCCGTGGAAGAGTGGAACAACGTTGTCGGCACGAACCTCACCGGACCATTCCTTCTGACGCGGGCAGTTCTTCCGGAGATGATGGAGAAACGTGATGGAACGATAGTAATGATTTCCTCGACGTCCGGCAAGCGGGCGAAAGCAAATTCGGCCGCATATTCTGCATCGAAGTTTGGCATCGAGGGATTTTCAGAAGCGCTATTGAGAGAAGTGAGGGAGTATAACATACGGGTAATAGTTGTGACGCCGAGTTCAGTTGATTCAAGCGAGCGAGATCCCCAGCAAATCCTGAAAGGCGGCGAAGGAGCAAGACTCAGAGGGGAAGATGTTGCCGAAGTCGTGGTAGGAGCGATCAAGCTTCCACCGCGTGCACTTATCCGGGAAGTGGAATTGTGGGCGACAAACCCATAGGCGGGGAAAATTCCGAATCGAAGTATCCGAAACGACGCAATAGAAACGGGTTCTAAGGGTGATTGAGTTCGTACCATCTTACATAAATCTTTACCAAAGCGGAGAATTGAAACGGCGAGTTGAAATGCTCGACGAGATGCTTTCGTCGTGCGATATTTGTCCTCTCGATTGCCAGGTTAACCGCAAGGAAGGAGAAATTGCGAGGTGCTATTCGCGCTACCTTCCGATCGTAAGTTCATACTGTCCCCACTTCGGCGAGGAACCGCCGCTTGTCGGAACCAAGGGCGCTGGAAATATTTTCTTCGGCAATTGTAACCTCCGCTGCGTGTATTGCCAGAATTTTCAGATCAGCCAGAACTACAAGACTGAAATCAAGAACGAAGTGAACTTCGAACGGCTCGCGGAAATAATGATAGAGCTGCAAAATAAAGGATGCCACAACATCGGTCTTGTCTCGCCGACTCATTTCGTTCCCCAGATCGTGAAAGCGTTATATATCGCAATTGAAAACGGATTGAACCTGCCACTCGTCTATAACACAAACGCCTACGACTCTGTTGACGTGCTTCGCCTGCTCGATGGCGTCGTCGATATCTATCTTCCGGATTTGAAGTACAGCTACGAATACGACGGGTACCATTATTCCAAAGTAAAAGAATATCCGAAGTTTGCCAAAGCTGCCATCAAGGAGATGCACCGGCAGGTCGGAAGCGAGCTTGTAATCGACGACGACGGCCTGTTGAAGCGCGGGCTCCTTATCCGCCATTTGGTATTACCGAATGATATTGCGGGAAGTGAAGAGACGCTGAGGTGGATTTCGGAAGAACTCGGAAAGGATGTTGGTCTCTCGATTATGTCTCAATATTATCCGACGAACAAGGCAGGGTCGATCATGCTTTTAAACCGTCATATCCGGGAATCAGAATATGACAGAGTACTCGCGCTGCTCGACAAGTACGGATTAGAAAACGGATGGATGCAGAACTTCGAAAGCCAGGATTATTACAAACCCGACTTTACGAACCGGATAGAACCGTTTAAGCACTGATCAATCCTCTGGGTAGTCAGGCTTCTCAGTATTCTCGTCGTCCTCGGCAAACGGGAAGAAGATTTCTCTGGAATTGGGATTCGATTTTTCCTTGATTGAAATTCCCTTCGGATAAATTTCAAGATCGACTTTGTCTTTCAAGTAGCCAACGATGATCGCGGCAAACAATTCTTCTTCTTCCTTGTGCGTCAGCCTCCCGTCATCTTCGGAACGGGGAGTCCCTTTATAGTCATCCATGACATTCGCTCTTTTCTTGTTTTCTTTCCGAATATATTCCAAGCTTCCTGCTCGGAATTATCGGAGAATTCAGCATCTCACGATGTTAATGCAGATTCCTCACCATTCCTGCACCAAAACCTTCGCGGAAAGTGAGTCACCAATAGTTATCGGAACAACTGAGGCAGAACTTAATTCTGAATATAGATGAGTTTTATTCAGTAGATTTTTTCGTTCTTGAAAATCGAATCGGACATTGGATTCTTGAAATTCAAATGAAGTCAAAAATCAAAGGCAAAGAGTCAAAGCCACAATTCATAAGCCAAAACTTAACAAAGTAAATTTCTATTTTTGTGTTGTACTTCTGAATTGTGACTTTGAACCATCTTAGACACTAAATCGCACGACCACTATGTCGCCGTCCTCCACGATATAATCTTTGCCTTCGACGTGCAAAAGGCCTGTGTCCTTCACTCCCTGCTCGGAGCCGAGACGCATGAGGTCTTCATATTTTATCACTTCCATCCTGATGAACCCTTTTTCGAAGTCAGAGTGGATCTTCCCTGATGCCTTCGGGGCACAAGTGTTTGCTTCAACTGTCCAGGCGTGGACTTCTTTGGGGCCAGCGGTGAAAAACGTGATGAGATTCAGAAGTGAGTAACCTTCGCGGATCACGCGCTCCAGTCCGGATTCCTTCAGCCCGAGATCCGACAGGAATGCGGCTCTTTCATCCGCAACAAGCTGGGAAAGCTCCGCTTCGATTTTTCCAGAGACCACCACGACCCTTGCACCTTCACGAGAGGCGATTTCGCTGACGGCCTCGACGTGTTTGTTGCCGATTTTAACGCTCGCCTCATCTACATTTGCGATGTACATCACCGGCTTGTCGGTGAGAAGATGCAGCGAACGAACGTATTCACGATGCTGCTCATCTTCGTAAGTCAAATACTTTGCGAGTCGTCCCGAATTGAAATGTTCGGAAAGACGAACGTAAACATCGTATTCATCCTTGATTTTCTTGTCACCTGAATGCGCTCTTCCTTCAGTTTCCTTCATTTTCCGCTGAAGAGTATCGAGGTCTTTGATGATCAATTCCGTCTCAACCACTTCGATATCTCTCTTCGGATCCACCGAGCCGTCAACGTGGACGACGTTTGTGTCTTCGAAGCATCGTACCACATGAACAACAGCGTCCACTTCCCGGATATGGCCAAGGAATTGGTTGCCGAGTCCTTCGCCCTTGCTTGCACCTTTCACGAGACCGGCAATGTCAACGAACTCTATTGCCGTCGGAACAATCTTTTGCGTTACGTATAGCGCCGCCAATTTGTCAAGCCGTACATCGGGGACAGGGACAATCCCGACATTTGGTTCAATCGTGCAGAAGGGATAATTCTCGGCGGCAATTCCGGCAGCCGTCATTGCGTTGAAAATCGTCGATTTCCCGACGTTAGGAAGTCCTATTATTCCACAGTTGAAACCCATTCTTTCCTTATCGGTTTAAAAATATCTGGCAGGGATTCTCAAAAATATTGAATCTCAGTATTTCGGACGGAAGTCGTCTAAATCCAGTTCGTCGTCGAGATTCAAATCGTCCAGGTTGTCAATGTCTTCGAGAGAAATCGTCTCACCGTCAACGTCAGTCTCAGTGAGAAAATCAGATTTGACACCTATTTCTTTCAGCCGTTTCGTAAGTGGATCGAGGTACGCCCGAGTTGACTTCGCGGATTTTGCTTTCCTTGTCTCGGCGAGAACTTGTTTTACGATTTCTATCAATTCAATATCGGTTAACTTGAGCTCGAGCTCCTCAATCGCAGAGCTCAAACGGTTGACCATGTTGATGTGAAGAAGGTCTGATTCATCGTCTGAACCTTCTTTCAGCCTATCTGCATAAAGCGCGAACGTTTCATCTTTGATTACCTTTGCGAAGCTCGTGAGCGAGTCGGTCACATACGAGTCGCTTAGCTTATCGCCCTGTCCTTCAAAGATCTTATCCACCTCGTAGATTGCCACCTCGACCTCGAAAGCAAGCTGCCGCTTACAGATCGACTTGTGATCTGCTTTTGACCGCGGATTCTTGGGAGACTGACGATGAGAATCTTTTTCGCCGCCCTCGCTCACGGAATGTTTCTTACTTTGCTTCATATGCCTAAAGTTTCAAAAAGAAATAACAAAAAGCAATCTATTTTTGTGAAGAAGAATGCAAGAAAGCGCTCTAGCTTTCATTTGGAAATTGCGGGGATTCGCAAAGCGAGAACGATTGCCACTAAGATCATAAGACTGCCGGTATAGAATGGCCAGGCGAGGCCGGCCGTTCCTATGATGAAACCGCCTAAGAATGGACCGATGACCCGGCCAAGACTTGAGAATGATTGTGAAACTCCAAGTGTACCACCTTGTTCACCGGCTGAGGCATACTTCGATATTAGACTTGTCATAGACGGAGTGATAAAAGCACTCCCGACCGCAAGCAGTGTAGCCAAAATTATCAGGGGCAGAATCCAATGCGTTACGGGTACGAGCAGCAGCGCGATTAAAAAGGACATCAATCCTCCAATTACCAACGATTTTTCGCCGATTCTCTTCGCGAGTTTCCCGATCACCCCTCCTTGAATTACGATTCCAATCATTCCAACGTAGGCGAAAAAGTAGCCGTTCTGCGCGGCGTCGTACTTTAATACCTGCTCGCTGAAAAGGGGGAACGCAACGTAAAGGATGGAAAATGCTACAGTATAAAAAAAGAAAACGAGTACAAGGTCGCCTATTCCTCTTCGATGGAACACATCCCGGATGGCTATAAAGTTTATCAATCTTAATCTGTGCGCCGGAGCGGATTTGCTCTTAACGGATTCGGGGAGCATGAAATATGCGAGGACTGCATTTATCAACGAGAGTGCCGACGCAAAAAAACCCGGCGCGCCATAGCTGATCTTGCTCATGACGCCGCCGATGAATGGCCCAAGCATGAAACCAAATCCGAAAGCAGCGCCGATGAGCCCCATGTATTTCGCTCTTTCCTCGAACGACGTCGTGTCGGCGATGTATGCTTGCGCAGTGGAAATATTTGCGCCCATGAAGCCCGCTAGTATTCGCGAGACAAAAAGGATTGTCAGCGAATCTGCAAAACCGAAGATCAGGTAGGAAATGAAAGACCCGGTTACGCTCATGAGAATTATCGGCCTGCGTCCGATGCGGTCAGAAAGTCGTCCCCAGAATGGCACGAATAGAAATTGCATGAACGAATAGGATGAACTCAAGAGTCCGATGACCGTCGGAGCGGCGCCAAAATGTTGGGCATAGAAAGGTAATAGCGGTATTATTATTCCGAATCCGAGAAGATCGATAAAAACTGTGAGGAGGACAAGATAGATTGGAGTGCGTTTCACTTAATTCCAAGTTTTTAAGTTTTTAATTTTAAATTGTGACATCGGTTGAAGTTTGAGGATTAGGATTTAGAGTTTTTCAATGATAGCGTCCGCCATTTCATCTGTCGTAACAAGACTCGCAGCGTTGATATCTCTCGTCACTTTCTTCCCGTCTTTTATCACTGCGGCGACGGCAGATGCGATTCTCTTTCCCGCTTCAAATTCACCGATGTGTTCCAGCATCATCGAAGCGGCGAGAATGATAGCGCTTGGGTTCGCGATATTCTTGCCGGCGATGTCGGGAGCGCTACCGTGGACAGCCTCGAATATCGAGGTGTTGTATCCGATGTTTGCGCCAGGCGCGAGACCGAGACCCCCGACTAGACCTGAAGCAAGATCGGAGAGAATGTCACCGAATAAATTTGTCGTGACGATTACATCGAACTGGTTCGGATTGATGACCATCTGCATGGCCATGTTGTCTATAATCTTATCGTTCATTTCTATCTGCGGATATTCCTTTGCCATGTTCCTGGCGATATCAAGGAAGAGCCCGCCGGTGTACTTCAAGATATTCGCCTTATGAACAACAGTGACTTTCTTCCTGCCATGTTTCACCGCATAGTCGAACGCAAACCTGATAATCCTTTCGGAACCGGTGCGTGTTACGATGCCGATTGTCTCAGCCGCGCTTTTCCGGGCGTCGACGTAGTGTTCAATGCCGCTGTAAAACTCTTCAGTATTTTCCCTGACTATGACGAGGTCGATGTTTTCGTAACGCGACTTGATTCCCTCAAATGATTTAGCCGGTCGCAAATTTGAATAGAGGTCGAATTCTTTCCTGAGGGCCACATTGACGCTTCTAAAGCCCGTGCCGACAGGTGTCGTTAAAGGTCCCTTCAGAGCGACTTTGTTTTTCGCGATTGAATCGATGACAGTTTGTGGCAGCGGGTCTTTATATTTCTCAATGGCGGCGAAGCCGGCTTCGTGAACCTCCCAGTCGATTTTCACGCCCGCCGCTTCGATGACTCTCGTAGCAGCCTTTGTGATTTCGGGTCCGATTCCGTCGCCGGGAATTAAAGTAATGGTGTAGGGCATCATCTTCTCTGTAATAGTTACAGATTAAAATAAAAGTCTGTTCATCAAAAATCACCTCCTATGATACTCGGCATCCCGAATCTGCAGTCGAGAGAAAGGAAAGATGGGGATTGACCGCTCCCAGTCATGGTCAACTAAATCAGTTTCGATTTCTCTGGTATGGTACATCACCAACAATAATAAACTCAGAGTTGAAATTGCTGATTGCTAAATGCTAAAGACTGATAGGTAACGAGTGTCATTGGAATTTCTTCGGATATGCGTTAAATTCTGTAGTATTTTTTTACGGAAGTATCAATCACTTTGAGATAAATCCCCTTTGGATTACGAAAATTATTATTACATAATGCCCGACGGCACGACGAAGCAGATCAGCCCCTTTACAGGTACCGAAGTATGGGCTGTTCCCGGGAGAGGAAGTAAGCCGAATTCGGCGAATCATATCCTTCCTCCTCAGAAGATCATACTGAAGGAGAGGGAGGACTATTGTAGCTTTTGTGAGACGAGACTCTTCGAGACTCCGCCGGAAAAAGAAAGAGTCGTCAAACAAGGAGATACCTACACGAATTTCCAATATCTTTCTCCCGATAAGTACGAAGAGACCGTTCCTGTTTTCAGGCGTGTTCCCAATTTATTCGAGATCGTGACACTCGACTATTGGAAAAGGAATTACGGCTATAAGCTCACTCAGGAACAACTGCAATGGCGGGAGAGTTATCTCGGCAATCCTGTCGGGAAGCATCACGCAATCGAGATAATGAATTTCAAGTTGAGCCGGATGGGGAGATCGCCTGAAGAGATTGCAAAGACATCTGACGAAGAAAAAATCCGGATGGCAGATTCGTTCTTCGGCGGGAGCCACGATATAATAATTGCGCGCAGACACTTCTTGCCTGATGCCGAATATGATGATCAATTAAGTTCATCCGGCGACATGACACCTGAATGCCATTACCAGTACGTGCTCTTCACGATCAAGTCGATGGTACACATTTTCGAAATGAACCGCTACGCGCGCTACATCAGCATTTTCCAGAATTGGCTCAGTCCTGCAGGTGCGTCGGTCGATCATCTTCACAAGCAGCTTGTAGCCCTCGATGAATGGGGATCTTCGATCACCGAGCAGACGAAAATGGTCAGGCAGGATCCAAATATTTTCAACGAGTACGGTCCAAATTTCGCCGGCCACCACAACCTGGTTTTTGCCGAGAACGAACACGCGATCGCCTTCGTGGGAATCGGGCACCGATTTCCGACGATAGAGGTATTTTCCAAGTCTCATGCGTCCCGTCCGCAGGAACACACTGACGAGGAGATCCGCGGGATGAGCAACATGGTGCATGCGATTCACGCCTCTGCTGGATCTCAGAATATCCTGCAACGAAGAATGGTATTATACACCGATCGATTCAGTTTATAAAATGCCGTGGCGGATTCTGATGAAATGGAGAATAAATGTACCGGCGGGCTTCGAAGGTGGAACGAGTATTTATATAAATCCGATGACGCCGGTAGAGATTCGGGACCGGTTGGTTCCACCTTTGTACAAACTGCGCGATGAAAAGAAGATTGAATTTATTAGAATTGCGGAAGAGTGCAGGATGCAGCCTAACCCGCTTAAATATTATCTAACTTAAAAAGGAAACATAATGGCACAGCATAAATCGGCAGAGAAGAGAGCCCGTCAAAGCGCGCGACGCCGAGGGGTAAACAAAGTAGCAAAATCTGAGATGAAGACGCTTCTAAAAAATGTCCGAAGTGAGAAGGATAAGGTTAAAGCTTCCGTTGCGTTGGCAGCAGCAGTGTCGACGCTAGATAAGCTGGCTTCAAAAGGACTGATTCATAAGAACAAAGCCGCTAATCAAAAATCGAAGCTTACGAAGTCTGTCAACAAGTTGGGCGCGACACAAACTCAGGGATAGTAATCGGCCGTTGACCATCGGATGAAGGTGGTCCTTGCGAAGATCGGGAATCCTCGCAAGGTTTCTCAAGTTAAGGAGGAAATTATGAATGGGATGGATGTTCGTGAACTTCTGGAGTATCGCTTTTGGGCGAAGGAGAGACTTCTTGGTTCGTTGGAACCCATAAAGCAGGAGGACTTCGAAAAGGATTTACACTCCAGTCACGGCGGGATACGCGGGACATTGCTTCATATATTGAACGCCGAAAATATTTGGGTAACAAGGTTATCTGGAGAGCCGGCTGTGCCGCTCGACGATTCCAAGCTGAAAAGTCTGGATGACTTCAAGCGTGAATGGAGCGAGCTTGACAAAAAACTCTCCGGCTTGGTGGAAGGATTGGCAGACGAGAAGCTTCAGGCTCGGTTCGACTATCAGGATATGAAGGGGAGTAAATATTCGCACCCGCGCGTCTGGGCACTGCAGCAGTTGTTCAATCATTTCACATATCACCGCGGGCAAATTGTGACGATGCAAAGACAGTTAGGTTATAAACCAGCTAACACGGACATGATTAGATTTTTCAGGGAGAAAGAAGTAGGCAAGTGAGGTGGTTATGGCGGACTTGCTATCGTTCTCGTTTTTTTTCACGATTTACAATTTCACCCTCAGACAAAAATCCCCTGCTTGTTGCTGGCTGTCGCCAAACAGTCTCCCGAAAAATCGGAACAAGCGAGGGATTGAACTGTACCACGATGTTTATCAGCGAGTTAGTTTTTGAAAACCGTACCTCGTCTCTACGAATTTTGCAATGGTTGCCTGTTGTGCTGCGTCAAAGATGGCGGTAATTATAGGTTCTGTTCGTGCCATGATATTGCTTCCGACTTATTCTCTCGGTTTACTTCCCTTGGGATAAATTATGAATGCGCTATTTTTGTCAGCCAGATTATTGGTGACGGTAAGGTTTATCGGAGAAGAAAGTACGTTCCCTAATCGAATTCTATGTATGTTCCACCATGTCGTTTTAGAGCCTTGTGTGGTATATTCCGGAGTACTGTTTTCTCCATCCTCATAAAGAATTCTTTTGCCGTCGAGTGTTTCTATTTCAAATGTCCACCATTTGGTGTTAGCACCATCCATTGTAGAATCTTCAATAAAAACCAAGATTTCGCCTCCCAAAGGCAGTTTGGCTTGCTCACTTGCAAGTTTTTCTGAACTCCAAAGTTCATTAGTTGCTTTTCTGTTTAATTCAGCAAGCAGAGTATCATGGCTTTCATACATCAGATGGCATGAAGCATCGCTCTCCATTGTTTTTATGATTGCTTCTTCCTGTGATTTGTTTGAGCCACATCCAGCAAGCAGCAGAAAGAGCGATGCGAGAGCTATTGTTTTCATTTCAACTTCCCAATTTTTGTTTCACATGAACTCAAATGCCACACTTGGACGGAACACTACTTTCGAGGTTTCCCGTAAACCTTAACATAAGATGCGCGAACCAATGTCAGTTGGATTTGCTGTGTCCCTCTAATCAAGGTCAAGTCAACCGACGTTCCCGCAATGCCAAAAAGCAAATGTCGTGCATCTATGACGCTGCCGATTTCTTGACCAGCAATTTCAATTATCCGGTCGCCGGGTTTTATGCCTGCTGAATCCGCAGGGGAAGGGTTATAGACCTTGAGAACCTTAACCACTGTATCATTTTTCGTCTCACTGAATTCTATGCCGATCACTCCAGCCTTTTCAAGTTCGATGTACCCTGCTGCTCTCAGATTATCCTCGCAACTCCTTTCAGCATTTGATGCTACTCCCATACCTACGATGCCCTGCCCCGTTGCACTACATTGCATAATCTGTCCATCCTCGTTGATAAACATTCTTGAAAATGTCGCGCAACTTGTTAGGCAAGTTGAAATCAGAAGAACGTAAAGACAAGGTGTTATTTTCATTCAACCTCCTATTGTTTTCTTTTGCATCCTATTTACCCAAGATGAAAACAAAAATCCCTCCCGTTTGCAATCCCGACTCGTCGGGACTCCCGCATATTGGGGAACGGTAGGGGTTTGAAAAAACGCTTAGCAATATTCGCAAGTTTTTCCTCTTGCTTTATTTTACTTCGTGGTCTTGTAAGAAACAAATGGTGGGAAAGGCTTGAATCACTTCGGAATTGGGAAATGGGTTTTGACAAGAATTGGTTTTGTGGAGCTGAAGGGGATCGAACCCTCGACCTCGTGAATGCCATTCACGCGCTCTCCCAACTGAGCTACAGCCCCGGTTGAAACAGAACTTCGGAAGATAGGAAAACAAGAAAACGAGAGCAATATCTTCTGTTCAGGTAAATATCAAAATTGAAAAGAACCAAATCCATCTAATAATAAGTCTTTTTCCAAAAATGCTCAAGTCGTAATCATTCGAATCTAATCTTTTTCCTTCTCCACTTTTCTGTCTTTATGTCGCACCTCACGCCAGCTATTTGAGTGTTTGTAACTGAAGGGGCGGGGATTTAACTTCATACCACAAAAGAATTCCTCCTCCGGACGAATAACATTTGTCCGGGGTAGTTAGGATCTGAAATGAACGTGGAGACAAAGAATAATACATTAATTATTTCTGAGGATTTGCTCAGGCTGTTTGAGGGAATCGGCGAGGGCATGGTCGTCACCAACAGATTTGGAGAGATCTTGGTGATGAACAAGGCGGCCGAGCGAATTTTCGGGATCTATGAGGATATCAACCTCCACAAGAATTCCGACTTATTGCTACGCGGTCTCTGCGAGCCGGTTTCCAAGAAGCCGGTGAATTCGGCAAATCTGCCATTCAATCAAACTATCACTACCGAACACTCCGTTGCATCAAGGGAATTCCTTCTCAAGCGCAGCGACGGCAGAGAAATATATGTTCAGATTTCTACTTCTCCTATCTTTGGAGACGACAACCTGCTCACCGGAACTCTCGGTATACTCGTCGATGTCACCAACCGTCGGAAACTCGAAGAGACCCTGACTCAAAGGAACCTTCAGCTGAGTGCGATAAATAGAATAGCAACGCTTCTCAATCGGACGATCGATTTCCGCGAAGTCCTTGAATATTCGGTCAGGCAAACCATGGATATTTTTAACGGCGATGCTGGAGCGATCTTATTGCCGGACAAAAGCGGAAGGAGAATTTTTGTTGCGGCCAGCGCAAACGTTAACGAAGACTTTCTCTCTGAGGTCCATGGCTCTGAGTTGAGTGCGACGGTTTTCGGGAAAGTCCTGAAATCGGATCTCGTTGAGTCGATCAATCGAAGCGGGTTTTTCGAAGGATTGCCGCGCTCGTTGGAGAAGTCTTCTTTTGATTCAGTCGTGGTCTTCCCTCTCAAGGCGAAAGGGAAAGCCGTTGGAGTCGGTGCACTCTTCAGCGAGGTAGAGAGGGTACTCGAAGATGGGCAACGCGAGATCATGGAAGGAATCGGGACCGTCATCGGTGCGGCGATAGAAAACGCCCGATTGCACGAGGAGACAATTCAGAAGACGCGCCTGCTCGAAAGCAAGAATCGTGAGCTTCAACAATTCACTTATGCCATTACCCACGACTTGAAGTCGCCAATCCTCGTCATAGAAGGATTCGCGAGAGAACTTAAGCGAAACACCGGGATGGAAGTTGAACAGGAAGTTTTGATCGAAGCGATCCTCGCATCATCCGCGAGGCTGCACTCTCTTGTGAATGACTTACTCGATCTTGCAAGAGTCGGGAGTGTTGAAGCCGTGCTCGAAGAAACAAACATCGGTGATTTAGTCAACAGGATTTTGAAAGACCTTTCTTTGAGGACCGCGGAAAGGCGAATAAAAGTTGATCTCGAAGGAGTCTTTCCGACGCTCGACATCGTGGCACGATATGTCGAAAGAGTCTTCACGAACCTCCTGGACAATGCTATCAAATATATGGGCGACCAGGCGGACCCGCACATCACGTTGGGTGTACATGACAAAGGGGATCATTATCTTTTCTTTGTGCGCGATAATGGCATCGGCATTCCGCAGGAATTTCATGAAAGGATATTCGCGATCTTCCAAAGACTAAAGACAGCTGAGACTGACAAGGTCGAAGGAAGCGGGCTGGGACTTGCGTTTGTGAAGAAAATAGTCGAGCTGAACGGCGGAGCTGTCTGGGTTGAGTCCGCGGGCAAAGGAAAAGGTGCAACTTTTTATTTCACTCTTCCTAAACAATAACCCATGGGAATTCTGAATTTTAGATGTTGAATGTTGAATTGCTAATTCATAATTCACAATTCAGAATTCAAAATCCATTTCGATGAACGATCTTCTGCTTCTGGATCTCCTGCCGGTTCTTTTTATAGCTGCCGCAATACTTCTTGTCATTTATCTTAGGTCTCACCCAAGGCAAAAAGTCCATGCAAATAGGGATGGGGCTGATCCCTTTGGGGAAAAGTTCAGAAAAATATTCTTCTCAGCATTGTCGGAAGTGATTCTATCGAGTGACCTTGCCAAATCTTTTTCGACAATTGCTGACGGTATGATGCAGACTTTCGACGCGAACGTCTTCATTTTCAGCAGGAAAGGGGAGTCGGCTGGTTTGATTTGCCATGCTGCGAATGATCTTGATCGAATATCCAGCGTTCTCGTGAAACTTGGAATCAGACTCGACGTCAATGCTGTTCCATTGCGCGGTGGCAGGGTAAAAGTTTTCGCTGGTGGATATGCCGAGTTCGAAAATCCATTTCCGCTGATTGGCGATTTGGCAACTTCCGCCGCCTGCAGGAAAATCCAGAATGAATTGAAGTTCGGTTCGATTTCTACAATCTCCGTAAAAACGGAATTGGGTGACTATCTAATCCTATCGCTTCTCCCGGCCAAAATTCCAAACGTTCGAAATTTTATCGGAGAATTCGGTGCGCTCCTCACTTATGCGGTTCACATCTCGAATCTGAAGAAGAAACTACTCGAATTCGAGCAGCGATTCGATGAGCAATTCATCAAGATGAAAAATGAATTCATCGAAAAAGAGGGAGCGCACCTTCAACTTTATGATGGAATGCCGATTCCTGCCGCAATACTCGATGAAAGCGGCGTCATTATCGAGGCAAACAATGCACTTGGTGACTTGTTCGGCGGAAAATCAAATGCGATCGGCCAACCATTTTCTTCGATAATGGAAGAGGAGGCAAGGCGAAATTTTGTCGAGCTTCTGCTAAACTTGAAGATCAGAATTGAAGATAGTTTTTCGATCGTTGTTCTAAAAAAATATTTCAAAGTAAGACTAATTTACTTGTCCGATAAAGAGGAGATTGCCGCGTACCTGTTCGATGAAACCGCCGGTGCGAACCTTCGCGCCGAACTCGAAAGAACCATCGACGCACTTAGGAAGGAAAATGAGCTCGATGGGAAACTTATCGCCGCGGAGAAAAAGTATTCGATGGATATCATAGTAAACTCGCCTGAACCGGCAATAGCGGTTCGGGGAGGCATGATAGAATTTGCAAGCGAATCCGCAAAAAAAGTTTTTTCCGTGGCGCAGGGCCAATCGTTCGAGGAATTTTCCGGCGCTAACAAAATTCCGGAATTCCCGGCATCGGATCCAATTTTTGAGATAGACATCTCCGGCGGGAGGTCGTTCTCAGTGTCACATTGGGAAAGCGGTGAATACCACTACTACTTATTCAATGAAATTACCGAAGCAAAAAGAATTCAGGAAACACTTCGAAAATTCACGGTTGAATTTGAAAAGTTATTTGGCGGCGTTGTGCCTACCGCCAGAGTGAAGGAAAATGAAATCGTCGAATGGAATAATGCATTTGAAGACTTATTGAAAGACTTTCTGGCTGGTGAAAAAAAGCTCGACGGATTCTTGCGGTATCTGAGCGAACCTCTTGAAGCAATCAAATCGGAGCTTTCGTCGAAAGGCATTGTTAGACGGACATGTCGGACGATCGACCACAAGTCTTTGAACGTCTGCCTCACTTCTGTGGAAGATTCTACTTTTGTTGTCGTTGAAGACATAAGTGAGCAGGAAAATCTCAAACAGGAATTGCGGAATGCACAAAATCTTCTTGCGAACTCAATAGAATTCTTCTCAGAAGAACCGATGTTCGTTTTAGAAAATGGAATTGTTTCCGCCGCGAACCTTGCGGCAAGAGACAAACTTGAGATGAAGTTAGGAGGGGTTCTTGACATCGAATCTCTTTATGCAAGGATCGGAGCTTCGGATCGACACAGCCCCGTGGGAATTGGCGGCAAATTTTTTAAAATAGAGAGCAAGCTGACAGATAGCTCCACCGTATTTCATTTCAGGGAAGTGAGTGAAGTAGTCTCACAACGAGTCGAAATAGACAGACTCAAGCGTCGTCAAGAATATCCTGAAAGAATTAGCAAACTCTGAGCAATACGAAAATATCCTCGTCAATCTGAAAAGGATTTTCTCTGATGATGTTTCGCTCAAATCGATTTGCACAGGAATCTTGTTTTCTTCAATGGAGAGTGCCGACGTTTACCTGCTGACCATTTCGACAGATAAAATCGAGCCTTCATTATCGTTGAGCCTAAATCAGTCAGACACTTCATTCGTGGAACACGGAGGAATTTTTTCAAAGATCGAACTTCCGGACACGACTTTCTCAAATATTATTTTAGCAGGAGCCTCCAAACTCCTGATTGAGAGCACTTCAGTGGGAGATGTCCACGGCTTTGCCTCTATTGGTTTGGCAGACTTGTCTTTCCATGGATCCCGCGTGGATCGGATTGATGAGCAAGGATTGATTGATGAAATAGGCCGGGTGTTGAAAGTTGCATCCTCGACCGCAGTCGACATTCATACTCGTTCATCGGCACAGAAAAAATTCGAGGAGAGCGGTAAAGTGACCAGGGCACTCGTAGGCTTGACCGGCATGAGTGATGGGAATTTCGGCGAAGTTTCCAGGAGCACTATTGATCTTCTCAAGCAGGTTTTCGGAGCAGATTCGGTCGGAGTCTATTCGATTGAAGGGCCTGCGCTTTCATCTTTGGCTGTTAACGGGAATCTGCCAAATTCTATTTCAATTCCGTCGGTAAAGTTCGGCACAATGATTCCTGCCTCTCAGCTTGTTACTGGTCAGACACAAGGCAGCGGAACCGGGATATTTTCCGTAGATGGATTGTGCTTCCTGCTCAAGTCGCGCCAGCAAAACCTGGCGTTGGTATTTAAGTTCGTTGGCGTTCCTCCGGCTCCGTCGGAGCTGAATGCGGTCTCGTCCATAGCGCTTAACTTGCTTGAGTCCAAGGAAGCGACGGAGACTCACGCGAGAATCGCATCCGGCATTTCTGCTGAATCAAAGTCAATGAATGATTTCATGGCGGGAATTTCAAAGGCTTCCGACCCTCAAGAGGTTTTTAAAATACTTAGAGATTCACTCCAGCAGAGGAGTAAAGAGTCATTTGTCTCTGTCTTGACAGATGAAAACCCCAAAAGCTCTGCGAAGCCGCTTCAGATGGTAAGCAAAGAAGAGGGAGCGGTCACAATATTCGAGATAAACTTTCTTGACTTTGGGATCGGGAACATAATAATCAGAACATCCACGGATCCAACTTCAAGGACGATGGTGGATTTGGCTGTCGACAAAATCAGAAGCCTCCTTTCGCTGGGGTTGCCTGTGGCGCAGCATGAATCCGCTGACTTGAAGATCCAGCTTGAAAAAGTGAAAGGAGACATGGCGAGCCTGCGCGATTCAGTGGATAAAATCCCCGCCACGTTGAGAAACGCACGCATCGGGATTGATGGGGCACTTTCAAGGCTCTCATTTGTTCAGGGTGATGAGAAGATAATTCAAGAAATCAGAATGGGGCTTGCCTCGGCTGCGAAAGAGTTTTCGACGGACTTTGAGAGTATCTATCTGGATCAGGAAGTGATCTTCAAGAACATTGGGCGGGCCGTAATGGAGCACGAAACTGCTGCCGCGCAAATTCACAACTTCGATGTATCAGCGTTGACGGAATTCAGAGTAGAGCGGTCGGTAGCCGAGTTGATCAAGGATGTTTTTGTCAACTTCATCACCGCATCAGAAATTCCCGATTGTGAAGTTTTGATGATGACATCTCAGCCGAGTCCGAACGAGCTCGCCGGCGGCAAAGGGAAACATATCAGCGTGAGACTCACGGCAAAAGAAGGGGTGACTCTGCATGAAGACAAGGCAAGAAGTAATCAAACTCTGGCAATGTTAGTGGATAGAATTGGGAAGATGGGATACGAAGTCGACACGTGGGCACATGGTAATGAACTCGTTATGGATATCTGCGAAATAAGAAAACTCGATGACGCAAAGGGAGCAAGCGCAATCCTTGTCGAGGATGATCGTGCGTTACTCGAAGAAGAATCTCAGAATATCCTTCAGATCTTCTCGCATCTGAAAATTGCAGGTGATGCCGTGGAAGCTGCAAAAATTATTGAATCCGAGAAATTCACAGTCGCGTTTATTGATCTCAGTCTTCCTTCAATAAATGGCAAAGAGCTTTGCCGGCAAATCAAAACAAGTCAGCCTGAATGCACCACGGTACTTCTGACGAATCGTGAAGGGGAAGAGAAATCAAGCGGCGTGGATCATATCATATTGAGGCCGATAACCCAGGAGGTCGTACGAAGTTTGATAAAAAAATAATCATCAGAATAAGCTCAATTTATTTCCGCTAATCACTTCGATGGAGAGCCGGCAGTGACGAAACTTTCACTTTGCATGATTGTGAAGAACGAAGAAGACTTTCTTCATGATTGCCTCGAAAGCATAAAGAGAGTCGTCGATGAAATTGTCATCGTGGACACTGGTTCCATGGACTCGACTAAAATTGTTGCCGGCAGGTTTGCAGCGAGGATAATCGATCACAATTGGCAAAACGATTTTTCTGAAGCAAGGAATGTTTCTCTGGAAAATGCGTCGGGTGATTGGATACTCGTTCTCGATGCGGATGAAGAGCTTGCCAAAGGATCACAGGAGGAGATTCGGAGAGTGATCGAATCGTCAGACGCGGATGCTTTTGAAGTCCTTGTCAGGAGTGAAATGCCTGAAACTGATATGGTACGTTTTGATGAGATAAAGCTTTTGCGACTGTTCAGGAATAAAAAGGAATTTCGATATTCGCTCCCTATCCACGAACAAATTAGGCCGGCGATCGTGAATGCTGGCGGAAGAATCGCGGGTTCGAGTCTGGTCATTCTTCATCATGGATACGCGAAGAAAGTTGTTCAGGGAAAAGAGAACCGTGGAGAGAGGAATCTTAGAATTCTTCGCGAGGCTTCATTGAAATATCCGAACGATCCGTACTTGAGCTATCAGGTGGGAGCGACTTTGATGAGTACCGGTAACCGCTCGGAGGCATATTCTGAACTGAAAAGAGTCTCGGGAATGGATTACTCGAGAAATGCCGGATGCGGTGGTGGACAAATTATTCATGAAGCTGTCTCAGCTCGCAGTCGAAATTAATGACAACCGATCAGCTATGCAGTTTGCGCAGAAGAGCCTTCAGTACAATCCGCAAAACACAATTTCTAAATACCTTCTTGCCATCGGCTATTTATCGTTGAACAGGATCATGGATGGCTATAAAATTTTACTTAAGATCAAAGAGGAAAGGAATCCCAATATCAACTTGGGAAACCAGCTTGAGCATTTGATAAGCGCTTGCCGGTCAGTCTTAGGTTTGTGATTCCTCGGTTTCCAATGACTGCTGGACGGGATATTCTTCATGAAATAGGGTTAAAGTTCACGGGGGAACTTCCGATACTAATCTAAGACACGCCAGCGGGCCGAAGCCCACCGACGAAGGTCGGTAGGAAGAGACCGCGGGGTGTAGGCACGATGGTGAGAGGAGCACCGTCAAACGCCTGATTGACATCAACTCCTTTTGCGGCAAGGACGCCGCTAAAATAAATAACATGGAGGTAATTACCATGGCATCCTACACGGATGGTTTTCGCATAGCTACCAACATTGGTGCTATGAACGCGTACAACGCGCTAGATTCAATTAACCAACAGCTTGAAAACGATCAGCTTCAACTTGCGTCCGGTAAACGAATAAACAGTGCTGGGGATGACCCCGCTGGATATACTATCGGTACGAAGTTGCAGGCCCGTTCTGCCGGATTGAGCCAGGCTCTGACGAACGTTGGCGATGCGCAAAGCATTCTCTCGACGGCTGAAGGTGGACTTCAGGCAATCAACAATATACTGGTCAACGTGAAAACGTTGGTTACCGAGGCAGGAAAACGCCGGATTGGGTTCCGACGAACTTCAGGCGATTGTTACGCAGGTCAATGACTACATGAGTGAAGTTGACCAGACTATCAGCCAGACGAAGTTCAATGGACAACAGTTGCTCGAGGGTCACACTGCCGACAGCGGCTTCAACGGCAATTTCCAGGTTGGCGCAGATAGTGGAGACACTCTTGCGGTAGGCATATCGACAGCGGTTGATTCGTCTTCGTTGGGCCTGACCGGCCTGACCACCGCCAATATAGCTTCTGCACTTTCAAGTGTTGATTCAGCTATCACCACGGTTTCATCGCAGTTGCAGTATGTTGGCTCTCTCGAGTCCCGTCTAAGCTTCAAGTCGCAAGTGCTTAACTCATCGATCACGAACGTCGATGCTGCCACGAGCGGAATAATGGACGCTGATATTGCAAAGGTTCAAGTAGATGCAACAAAGCTCCAGATTCTACAGCAAACCGCCACGGTCCAGTTGGCGCAGGCAAACACCACGCCGAGCACAATCTTGAAACTGTTCCAATAATCAATCTGAAAAATAGCACTCCGTCAAACAGGCGGAGTGCTGTTTTTCTATAATTGAGGTGGACTCATGGAAAATGAATCGTATAGATACAGGAGAAGCATGTCGGGACTTTTCAGGGCAGAGGTGGAGTCATGGAAGCTGTAGCATACAAAACGAAAAACGCATTTGAAGGATATAAAAAGAACGAGATAATTGGGCTCACGCCGGTCCAGTTGATCTTGAAGCTCTACGACTATGTTATAGTCAACAGCAAGAGACGCGACCTTTCCAAAGTGAGCGCAGGTTTGACTCAGCTCATTGCCGCCTTGAATTTCGATTACAAGGAGATCTCGCTCGGATTTTTCCGTCTGTACAAATATTGCCAGGACGAAGCGAGAAAGGGAGATTTTGAAGAGGTCGAATATGTCATAAGCGAGCTTCGCTCTTCGTGGAAGCAAGCGTTCAAATTACCGTGAGTAGGAATAAAAAATGTCATCTTCATCAGTGACCTTAAACACGAATTCTTCATCGACATCCTCAATCGACCAGCTTGTCTCGGAATATATTACTTCGATAAGTCAGCCGGTCTATCAGCTTCAGTCTCAAGAATCGAGTATTAATTCCCTTATTTCTACTTACAATTCGATAAAATCCAACCTGTCCAGTTTTCAATCGCAAACCACCAGCTTGGGAGCGATTGGTTC
This sequence comes from uncultured Bacteroidota bacterium, assembly GCA_963703215.1. Lineage (GTDB taxonomy): Bacteria > Bacteroidota > Ignavibacteria > Kryptoniales > JAKASW01 > JAKASW01. Next base: position 1,763,517 of record OY969800.1, read on the forward strand.
TCTTTCGCCTCTTGCAGCAAAAACGACTTCCTCATCGGATTCTTCTGTTGTCACAGCGACGGCACAGGCGACCGCAACATCCGGAACCCACAGCCTCTTGATAACACAGCTGGCGAAGTACGATACACTCGTGTCGAGTCAGGTTTCACAGTCTGGTACAGATATTTCCACTGCATCTGGCGGCGGAACTTCGACTTTCTCCGTGACAATAAATGGAAAGACGACAAAAGTCAGTGTGAGCGTGAACTCGGGCGACTCTAATTCAACTGTAATGGCAAACATCGCCTCTGCTGTAAACAATGCTGACCTGGGTGTTAATGCTTCGGTTGTCAATGACACAAATTCTACGGCAAGGCTCGTCTTTGCGAGCGAAGACAGCGGCTCGTCAAACGCGATCAGCGTCGCCGATGTGACTGGGAGCCTAATGCAGAACGTAGGTTGGACAAGCGCTGTTATCAGCGGGCGAACTGCTTCAACGGCGACCAGCGCAGGCTTTGTCAATAGCTCGATCAATTCGTTGGACGCAAATTTTACGTTGGATGGAATTCCTATCACGAGAAGTTCCAATACGGTCACTGACGTACTTACCGGCGTAACCATAAATCTTCTCGGTACTCAACAGGCGACCGATAATCCAATTACCCTGACAATATCGCCGGATACTACTGCCGTCCAATCCACGATTCAAAATTTCATTAATTCCTACAACACTGTGATTACATCGTTGCAGCAAAACATGATGGATACCACAAGCAGCTCCACAAGTGGCGGTGGTGCAACAGTCACAAGAGCTCCACTTGCGGGAGATGTCACTTTTATGAATTTACAAATGTCGCTGCAAAACATCCTTATGAGTCCGGTAAGCTCCGTGCAAAGCGGCAATCCGAATTCTCTGAGTGCAATCGGCATAAAGCTTAATGATGATGGAACGCTGTCGCTCAGCGATCAGTCTGCATTCACGAGCGCACTGACATCTAACCAATCCGCTGTAAGCGCTCTGTTCAATTCTTCCAACGGGATCGCTGTTCAGCTTAATAATCTCGTGAAGTCTTTTTCGCAGACCGGCGGTGTAATAGATCAGCAGATAAACGGTGCTCAGGACCAGATTAATTCGATGAACGACATGATCAACTCAATGCAGTCGAGCATCAACATTCAGGCTGACGCGATGAGGGATCAGTTCATGGCCTATCAATCTTTGCTAATTCAGTTAAGTCAGACTCAGAATTCTATGACCAGTATATGGAACTCGATGTCGTCGGGTGGACTATTATGAACCTTGAATATTGGGTTTTAGATGTTGGATAGCAAATCTGACATAGCGAATCCAAAGAGAGTTTCGAGAATACTTCTTGATTTGGCGCGAAACGCGGCTGCAATAAGAGATGCGTTAAATGATAACGATCTGGAAGAATCCGCGAGGCTCGTAGGGGCGCACACCGGCTTGGTTGAAGAATTGAGATCTCTTAGAGATGCTAAAGTTTCCATAGTAAGTTCCGATATAAAAGGTGACATGAATTTATTGATGAATGATATTCAAAACGATGTCTCCGAGGCATTGAAAACTATCAGAGAAAAGTCTCTGAAATTGCTGACGGGACTTGCCGGTACGAGAAGCGCGAGGAAAATTGCTGCGTATGCCGCCCTGCGGCATCCCGCATATTCCATTTCAAAAGTCAGTGAGCGGGACAAGATTCAAGGAGGACGCTATGGCTATTAGTCCCATCGATTCGATCACGAGCTACGAAAACTCGAAGGAAGTCAAGAAAAAAGTGGATGTCTCAGAAAAACAATCTGCACAAAATGTAAGTGACAAGGTGGATCTTTCCACCGAGGCGAAGCGGCTGCATGATGTACAGATACAGAGCAAATTATCCGAGATACGCAACAAGATTGATACTGGTTTCTATAATTCCGATGAAGTACTGAATTCGGTTGCCGGCTCTATCATTAAAGTAATACAAAACGGGTAAACTCGACTTTTAGCACTATTTAATTTCTCCTCCTTTTCCGGCGCAATGTCAACTTCAGCGCCGGATAAATTTTTATTTCCAGTTTATAAATATTCTTAGGATTAGGCTCTGTCCATAGTCTTACTTGATTTTCCTCCCGTTCATTGATAAACTAATCAAGTAGAAGGAGCGAATGAGGAACCTCATAAGGTTGGTATTGTGTCTTTTTGTTTTGAATCTTGTCGGCTGCGCTCCAGACGCACCGCACGATAATCCTCTTGATCCTGGCTCTCCTAATCGAATAACGGATGGAAATCTTTCGGGAAAAGTCTTGACGCTGGGTCTTCCTTACATTGGAATTTCCGGCGCCCTGGTCACAATCGAAGGAACAAATCTCGCAGGGATGACGGCTAGTGACGGTAGCTTTGCCTTTCAAAACGCACCCTCCGGAAATACCTTCATCGTGATAACCAAAGAATCATACCTGAGCGATACGTTGAAGCTCTCTTTGCCTGTCGGCGGGAATCTCGACACATTGATTCACCTGGATGGGCTTCCGCAAATAAGCAACTCTCAAGTCGTTACGAGCAAAGTGGATCATTGGTATCCGGGGCCGGCGTATACTGCGACGGTTTCTGCGAACGTAACGGACCCAGACGGATTTCTGGACGTTGATTCGGTTTATGTTCAGATTGACTCTCTTGTATTCGGCATGAGCCATATTACTGAAAAAAATTACCAAGTCATCATAAACGCGGATTCGCTTCCTAATCAGAATCTCCAATGGCTTGTCGGAAAGCAGTTTGTTGTTTCTGCGATGGATCATGAAAAGGGGGTTGGTCAGGGTCTTGGATTTTACGTAAGCAGGATAATAGAATCTGAGGCTTCTCCGAAGTTTCCTGTTGGAGATACGATCCTTGCTACGCACTATCCCGTGATGGATTGGGATCTTCCTCCCTCCGGACTCGCTTTTGAATATACTTTCCAATTGGAAGTTGTAAGTTTAGCCGGGGCCACACCGATTCCGGTTTGGTCGTCACAGAGTGGATTTCCGGCATCTACGACGAGTTATGATTTTCGGAATTCTGGGGATTCACTTGGCGCAGGGGATTATTACTGGACTGTTGCAATAGTTGATCAATTTGGGAACAGTTCTCGATCTACAGAGGCTGCTTTTACTATTCCGTTGCAATAATTCAGGATCATAAATGCCAGAACAAGCCAAAGATAATTTCACGGTTTTATACGAAATAACTCAGGAAATTAATTCGATCCTGGATCAGCAGGATTTGGTGGAGAAGGTGCTGGAAATTGCCGCATCTCATCTCGACGCGGAACGCGGATATATTGTAATGGTAGATTCCGAGCAGGGATTCAGCGTCGTCGCCAGCAAGAATTTTAGCCGCAATAAAGAAGGGGATGAGTTTGCAGCGTCGTCTTCGGTGATCAATAAAGTGCTGACAAACGGTAACCCGGTTTTGACGTTCGACGCACTTAGCGATGAAAGATTTGAAGCCTCTCGGAGCATCGTGGCTCAGCAGATACTGTCGATAATTTGCGTGCCGCTCCGTCTGCATGACAAAACCACGGGAGCAATCTACTTAGACAGCACGAAGTCGCGCCGGAAGTTCAACGAAGAGACTATGAAGTTTCTCGCTGTGTTCGGGAATCTTGCCGCAGTCGCAGTGGAAAACGCGCGTCGATACGAAAGATTGAAAACAGAGAACACTCGCCTAAAGAACCTCGTCGCCAGCTCAAATCTTTTTCCAGGTATTATTGGGAAAAGCAAAATTTGGAAAGGAGTTCTGGATTTGGTTCGGCGGGTTGTTGATACCGATGTTTCTGTCTTGGTCACCGGGGAAAGTGGCACAGGAAAGGAGTTGATTGCACGTGCAGTACACGACCAGGGTGCGCGGCGCGAAAAACCATTTATGGCAATCAACTGTTCTGCGATCCCCGAGTCACTTTTAGAAAGTGAGCTGTTTGGATACAGAAAAGGCGCTTTCACGGGTGCAACGGCCGACAAGAAAGGGCTGGTAGAATACGCCGAAGGTGGAACGCTTTTTCTCGATGAGATTGCCGATCTTCCCTCTTCGCTGCAGGCGAAATTGCTTCGGGTGCTTCAAGAAAAAGAAATAAGAAGGCTCGGCGGCGCGCAAAATATAAAAGTGGATATAAGAATAATTTCTGCGAGCAACAAGAACTTGTCGGACGAGATCAAGAATGGAAAGTTCAGGGAAGATTTGTATTTCAGGCTTAATATTGTGGAGATACATCTTCCGCCCCTCAGAGATAGACCCGAGGATATTCCGATTCTGGCAGATTTTTTTATGAAGAAGGCATGCGAATCCCACGGACGAAATGTGAGAAACATTAGCGGAGGCGCAATGTCTCGCCTTCTCAGGCATTCATGGTACGGGAATGTGCGCGAACTTCAGAATGTAATTGAACGTGCGGTGGTTCTTTCCAGGAATACTGAACTTGAAGAGGAAGACCTTAAGTTGCAGCAATATTCTGAAGAAGAACTTCTCCAGAGCGGCCAGACTTTGGAGGAATTCGAGCGAAAGCTTGTCAAGAAAACTCTCGCAGAAGCCGGCGGCAACAGGACTCGCACGGCTGAGAAACTTGGAGTCTCCCTTCGCTGGCTTCAATATCGCATAAAGGAATGGGGCGGTGAGTCAAAATAGTTTCGCTATACTGGAAAAAATCAGCGAAAGCAGTACGACGACCGTTTACAAGGCGCACCAGAGCGTCCTCGACAGAACCGTTTTGCTCAAGGTGCTTCACAGGCATCTCCTTCGAGATAAAAATCTAGTTTCGAGGTTTTCACGGGAAGCGAAGGCTTGTGCAATTCTCCAATGCGAGAACATTGTTCAGGTTTATGACCTGACGGAGATCGACGGAGCTCCGGCGATTGTGATGGAGTACGTCGAAGGTAAGTCGCTTGAAGAGATGCTTCTGGATGGAGAACGCTCCGAAGAACTCATGATAAATGTTGCGACTTCCGTGCTGAACGCTCTTTCTTTTGCTCATGGCAAAGGAATCGTACACCGAGACATCAAACCAGGAAACATCCTCGTATCAAAAAGCGGAATCATAAAAGTCACCGACTTCGGACTTGCGGCGGTGTCCGATGCCCCGTCACTGACCATGGAAGGAGGTTTAATAGGCACTCCAGCTTACATGTCTCCGGAACAAGCAAGAGGCGAAACTGTCGACGGGAGAACAGATCTGTTTTCGTTAGGGGTTACACTTGTTGAATCAGTTACGGGCGAGCAGATCCTTCTCGGGAATTCGTATGCAGAATGCTTGAGCAGGATACAGAGTTTCCGGGAAGAGTACATCGAAAAATTTTCAGAGAAGTTTTCCCCCACGATGCTGGAATTTGTTAAAAGGCTCCTTGCTCATGAAAGGGATGCAAGATTTTCAACCGCAGAAGCAGCCATCAATTTTTTGAATTTGTCAACGGGGCATGAAAGGGTAATGAAGAGAGTTGGAAAGCTCGTCAACCGAAGAAAAAAAAGAGTTGCACTCGCTGCTTTTGGAATTATGCTGGCAATCGCGTCATTGTTAACTTACGTCGTCATCAATTCGACAGAAAAAAATTTGAGGGCTGCAAGAGAAAATATTGCCGACACATCTGTTCACGAAGCGACGGAAATGAAACCGTCTGGAGAAGAAACATCAACTTCTGTTAATGATTCAAGGAAGAAGGTGATATTGAATGGTGCATCACTTAGTCAGACTACCTTGCGATCGGGCAGGAGTAAGGACTCCATTGCGGCTCCATTAACGGATTCCGGATATGTGTCAATCGCTTGTAATCCCTGGGCCGACGTCAACATTGATAGCGAATATGTAGGAAAAACTCCTCTCAGCGGCTCGATAAAGTTCCCAGTCGGCAGACACATTGTGACATTCACAAATCCCTTCTTTGTGCCTATTATCAAAGAAGTCGAGGTGCAGCCGAAGAATCTCTCGACCGTCGAAGCAGACTTTTTCAAAAATGCCGGCTATGTTCTTATCACGGTTATTCCTTGGGGCGATATTTTCGTAGATGATCTGAAAAGAGATACCACACCGTTGAGTAAACCGATCATTGTGTCGGCTGGAGCTCGCCGGTTAAGGATTCACAATCCTTCCTTCCAAGATATTTTCCAGACGCTTAACGTAATTCCGGGCGATACGTTAAGATTGAATTTTAATTTTCAGGTGAAGAATTAATGGCACAATCGTTGAACGTTATTATCGGAATTATGAAGGTTTGGTGTGGAATGAAATCGTGGAGATTGATAATGGCTTTGGCTGTCAGTCTGTGCGGAATGCTATGCGATGTTGCATTTTCGCAGGATTCTTCAGTTACTCCATGGGGACATCCCAGAGTGGGGATGTGTTCGGCAAGGATTGGAAACAAACTTTTTCTGATTGGAGGAGCGGCACCTGATACGCAAACCTTGCAGGGTCTTGAGTCTCTCGTGGGTACTGCGAGAGTTGATGGCTTCGATTTTAGTACGATGAAATGGGATACTAATATTGCTCCTTTGAATACTCCGCGAGTTTACGCCACAGCAGTTGCACTTCATGATTCAATTTATGTTATGGGTGGGGTTAATGAATTAGGGATCCCTGTACGAAGTGTTGAACTTTACGATCCGGCAAAAAATGAATGGCATAGAGGCCCGGATATGCTTTTCGCAAGGAAGGGCGCGGCATCAGTGGTCTATAATGACAGCATATTTGTTTTCGGAGGCGCGGGTGTTCTCAACAATTTGCAGCGCACAGTCGAGGTTTATTCGCCGACTGCAGGTTCTGAGTGGGATTCAGTCTATGCTTTGCTTTATGGCCGCGCCTTTCATGATGCTGTTAAAATAGACAAGTACATTTATATTTTCGGCGGCCTTGGATCAATCTTCGGGGGAGTCATCAGCCCAATCAAATACATAGAACGATATGATCCAGAAAATGGATCGATTCAAATAGGTCCCACGCTGATGAATCCACGATTGTTTTTTGCGGTTATAGTGAGAAACGATTCGGTATTTGCTATTTCCGGGTTGGGTGCTACCGATGATTACTACGGAGGTGCTGATCTCCTTAGTTTTGGAGGTCTTAACTCGGTGGCACAATCGACTCCGAAGATGTCATTAACTTCGCCAAGAGCTGCATTCGTCGCCGATACGGGAAACGACGGAATGATCTATATTTTCGGTGGACTATCTCCAGATTATAAAGAAGGTCAACTGCCCGTGCCTTTTGTCGAAGAAATACCATTTCCACCGAGTCCCCCTGTTACCGTCGTTGAGGGGACGAAGAATGCAAATCCTCAAGATTTTTCGTTGTCACAGAATTATCCGAATCCATTCAACCCGACCACGACGATAGACTTCCAGGTGCCTTCGCCGGGAGCTAGAGTAAAATTGGAAGTTTTCAACTCTCTTGGGCAACAAGTAACCACATTAGTTGATAGGTTTATGGAAGGCGGAACATATTCAGCCATATTTGCCGGTGAGAATTTACCAAGCGGTGCGTATATTTACAGGTTACAAACTGAAAGCGGAATTACTTACAGGAAAATGGTTCTAATCAAATAATGGCTAACGGCGCTGATTCATCCCCCTTTGACAATCACATGAATGTCCGGGAGAGGCGCTTTCTCAAAGGAATTTTTTCCGGATCAGTGCTCTTCTTTGCACTTTGTCAATTTGTTACTCCCCGAGCATTTTCCCAGATCATCGCAAAAACCGACACGACGCTGGCCGGTGTCAAGTCTTTATACGATAATGGCTCATATATTTCGGCGGAACTGCAGGCGCGCCGGGTGCTCGAGCAGAAGAATCTTTCCGACTCTGCTCGTATTCAGCTTGAAAAGTATGTGGCATTCTCGCTCGTGGCTCAAGGAAGAAATGATGCTGCCACCGGTCATTTCAAGAATGCTCTGGAAATCGATTCTACCTTGACGCTTGATCCAATACTTACTTCTCCTAAGATTCTCGAGGTTTTTGAAACTGCCAGGAGTCAATTCAAAGCAGATCAAGAAAAAAAACGGGCTCAGCAAGTTCTCGATGCTCCACCAATGGGAAGACCTGTTCTATCCGAAGCTGGCGGACCCACTTTCAGGGCTATTTTTTTTCCTGGTTGGGAGCAAAGTTTTCGGGGAGAATCGCTAAAAGGCCATATTCTTCTCGGCGCTGGTGGAGTGACGGCATTTTCTTCAATTACCTTCTTCTTCTTGCGACAAAACGCGCGAACAAGTTATCTGAATGCTCCAACTCCTGAATTCGCCGCGTCAAGGTATAAGATTTATGATTCTTTTTACAAAGCCGAGTATTATTCCGTCTCTGCATTCCTTTTGATTTACGTCTATTCGGGAATTGACGCGTTCGTAAAGCTTCCGCCAAATTTTGATTTGGACTACTCCGCGAGTCAATCCACAGCGAGAATAAGATTTCAGATTCACTTCTAAAGTTTCAACGCTCTCCCGCATAACTTGCACTGCAAAGTGCACCTTTTGCAGAATGCTTTGCAGCTGCGATCTTCCTGGCCTTTTTCAAAACATTTTAAAATTGTTTTATGGCACGACCGTTGAAACATTTCATTTGAATCAAAAATGGAAGGACCGTATGCTCAGAAAAACTTATACTCTTTGCCTTTTTGGATTAATGGGGATGATCCTGATGGCAGTTCCAGTTCGTGCTCAAATGTCGGGAAACGATTTTATACTCAATGCTGTACTGAATGACAATAACGTAAATCTGTCCTGGGAATCTCCAGCCAACTTCTCTGTGTCTTATTATATAGTATTCAAGGCGCAAGTCAGCGCCATGGCAATGCTTCCGCCTGCACAAACTGGGTGGACCATGATCGACTCGACAAAAGACACCGGATATGTCGATACGTCGACTCCTGCGAGGGATACAGCCTTTGTTTACGTTGTAAAAGCATACAATTCATCGATGCAATCGATCTCAAGCAGCGTAGCGGTAGTCTTTGTCAACCCTTTTTCTTACCACAGGGACCATGTTACAATAACATCTGTGCCGCCATTATACGCCACACTCGATTCTCTTTACGCATATAAGGTAAAGGCAGTTTCGGATTCAACAACTGCAGTTCTTCACTATCGCCTGGGTGAGCATCCGGATTCCATGACGATCGATTCTACCGGTCTCATTACATGGATGCCAAAATTGTCTGGGTACAGAGATGTCGAGATAATTGTAACTTCAAGTTTGGGCGGCGCGGCAAGTCAGGAGTATGTGGTCAGAGTTGCACGATTTGACGCCACAATTTCTGGAGCCGTGGCAGACACACTTGGTCATCCTCTTCCACACGTGATAATCCACGTTTATCGTACAGCGATGCCATTGGTGGTCTTGGGAGCCAGTTTCATGCCGGCGGAATTTTTCGATTATATGACTGAAAGCGACTCCGCAGGCAATTACAGAATACCACACGTCGATGCCGGAAGGTATTTCGTCCAGGCAGTACCTCTCAATCCGAATTATCTGCCTGAGTGGTACAACAATGTCCAGAATCTTAAGGACGCGACGCCGGTTGCCGTCACGACAGATTCGACTTACACTGCGACCTTTGCCCTCAAGAATCGATTCTATCATCTTCCGAAGTTCGTCATTTCTGGAACTGTGTCAGACACGACCGGTGCAGGAATTGGCGGCGCGGCTGTCGTTTTTGCAAGAGCGGGATATGTTTTCAATGATGCGAAGGAAGACCTTGTCGATTGGACCAGTGATGAAAATTTTCGTGACTTCTTTGGAGAAGCTATCCATGATAGAGATGTCGACCATCGTTTTAGTCTGGACAACGTCCAATCACCCTATGTACTTGTGACATTAACCGACGGCAGCGGGACTTATAAAGATACGTTGCCCGAGGGCAACTATGTGATCTTTGCCAGAGCAAAAGGATACTACAAAACTTTCTTTAACAATAAAGTCAACCTGTTGACCGCCGATGTTCTATCCCTGACAAGCGACACCACTAACATTAATTTCACGATGTATACTATTCCATCGGTGGAGCTTGGACAGATCAGCGGTTCGGTTATTGATTCTACCAGCGGAGCAGGTGTCCCCGCGAGGATGATTGCCTTTAGGGATATCTGGAGCTACAAAGATACTCTGAAGATTCAAGTCCCAAGGTATTATTTCGCTGACGCTGATACTACCGGCTCGTATACGTTTACTGACCTTCCGCCCGGATACTATAAGATACTTGCGCTTCCTCTTGGAAGTTATGCGCCTTCATTTTATAGCCAAACTGGTCCGACCGTGAGATGGAAACAGGCGACCGCAGTGCAGCTCGATGGGAACTCGATCAGCGGAGCCAATATTTACGTGATGCCCATTCCTGATTCGATTTCCGGCTATGCTTCGATCAGCGGTAGGATCACATCCGCCGCCGTTAATAGCTCTGGAGTGGGTGGTGCAGCGGTTTATTCGACGGATGCAAATGGAAATATCAACGGCTATGGGATAACGAATGCCGACGGCAGCTATACTATTAATGGCGTAGCACAGGGAAGCTTCAACGTGTTCACCGATGCAATAGGATTTACATCGAATGGGTCGGGTTCTTCGAACACGACTTATAACTCAGATGGCAGTGCAACATCTGGCTCAGCTAACCTTTCTGTCACACCGGAATTACCGTTAGCAGTGAAAGCCCCTACCGTTCAACCAACATCCTATTCTCTTGAGCAGAACTATCCGAATCCATTCAACCCGACGACTCAGATTGCGTTCAATATTGCACAGACAGAGCGTGTCAATATCTCAATATTCAACATACTCGGTCAGAAAGTAGCGACAATTGTGGATGCTGACATGAGTTCCGGTGCACACGTAATGGTGTGGAATGGACGGAATCAGCATGGCGAGCTTCTGCCAAGCGGTGTCTATTTCTACAGGTTGTCAACGCCGAGTTTCAGCGCGGTGAAGAAAATGATTTTGCTGAAGTAAAGTCGTCCCTATCGACCCTTCTACCCTGGAGGCGGGCGGAGAAATCCGCTCGTCTCTTTTTTTTGTTATTCGGCAGGAGAGTTCAAGCGGATCACAGCCTTCATTAAATGAATGCTTGTTTCCAAGCTACAACCCCGGTAAATTTTTTGATGATCAGCGACAAGTGAAAAATTCCAACTATAAATGCGGAAAAACAATGTCCCTATCAAACATGAAAAAACTCTGTTTCCTTTCTTCGATGATTTCTTTCTTATCATCAAATGCTCTTGCACAAACCCCCAATGAATCAACGATCATCTCCAAAGGAGGAGAGCGGGAGGGAACGATGACCAAAATTATTACAGACACACTAACCGACAAGACCGGCACTATCTCTGTCATTCAGGATACTTCAGCAGCGGCAAAAGATACGGTCGCTGTGAAGAAGGATACGCTGGATATCATAATGAGCACTGAGGGTCTGAATACAATTCCCGGTTTTCGAGTGCAGATCGGTTCGACTCAGGATCTCTCCGCCGCGGAGGCTGAAAGGGTAAAAGCTGAAACTCTTTTAACCGGCTGACAACGTTTATATAATTTACGATTCGCCTTATTACAAAGTGCGCGCTGGTGATTTTCGAGCAAGGTACGATGCGACTCAAGCCGCGAACTTGATTTCTGGCCACGGATTTTCAGAAGCCTGGGTTGTTCCGGACAATGTTTTCAAGAATCCGGCAAACCGGCATGAAGGTGACAGGTAGCGAATCTTGGAATAAGCAGAATCTCAATGATTTTTATTGCGTGATCGAATAAGCTTCATCCTCAATTTATTTATTAGATAGGTTCAAATCTTCGGTGATACATTCTTTTCTGTGTGTATTCCAATGAAGGAGGCAATTATGAAGTTCAATCGAATCCTTTTACACTTACTTCTTGTTTGCCTTTTTCTTTCTTCTGCTGCGTATGCTACCACAGATTCCCGGTTGAAGAATGCTAGTCGGGAAGATAAGGCTGGCTGGATTTTTGTTCATGTCGAAGGCTCACCGGACGAAGCAGGCTACCAGCATGGATATTTGCTCGCACCAGAAATTGACGACGCGATCAAAGCGTTGAAATTTTATCTCAGGCATTCCACCGGTAAAGAGTGGAACTTCTATCGAGATGCCGCCGAAAAAATGTTCTGGCCCAAGCTGACCGATGAATACAAAAATGAAATCGAAGGAATCTCAAAAGGCCTAATTGACAGAGGGAAGAAATACGACAGGATCGATATTACCGCTCTGAACGGATGGATAGAGCTTGCCGAGTATTATTGGCCGGCGCTGAAAGCGAAGAGGATTAAAGGAGCCGACATCGACAAGTCACCCGGGAGCTGCAGCGCGTTCATCGCTACAGGAAGCTATACCTCCGACGGAAAGATCGTCATGGCACACAACAACTGGATAGATTATATCGTCGGCGAGAGGTGGAATATTGTCGAGGACATTGTCCCGGAGAAAGGGAACCGGATTTTCATGGATACTTTTCCCGGCTTCATTCACAGCGGCGACGACTTTGCTGAAAACAGTGCGGGAATTCTCATAACAGAAACCACGATCGCGCAATTCAGAGGATTCGATCCGAACGGAGTCCCCGAATTCATGCGCGCGCGAGAAGCCGAGCAATACTCAAACAGCATCGATGACTTCGTGAGAATCATGACGACCGGCAATAACGGCGGTTACGCGAACGATTGGCTTGTTGGAGATACGAAAACGAATGAAATAGCACGTCTCGAACTCGGATTGAAAAATCATAGAGTCTGGCGAACAAAAGATGGATGCTATGTCGGATCAAATTTTCCGAGTGACGAGAAATTGATCAAGGAAGAAACGACTTATAAATTCGACAACATTTACAGCTCCATGAATGACAGAAAAGCACGCTGGGAAAAACTAGTGCAGGAACACAAAGGTAAGATAGATGAAAATCTTGCTGAACAATTTATCGGAGATCGTTTCGACCAGGCACGCGGAAAAGAAATGGACAATGCGTGCGTTCTGTGCGGACATGCCGATGAAGACTCCATCGGAGTGAGACAATGGGGATGGAGACCGTTCACCCCTGGCGGTGCAGTCCAAGGCAAGGTCACCACGGCTGGTATGGCAACGAAGATGGAATTCATGGCTCACATGGGGCATCCGTGCGGCGAAAGCTTTATAGCCTCAAGATTTTTCGCGGCACATCCGGGATATAAATGGCAGTCGAAATATTTGCATGATATGATCTCTTATCCGTGGACTTTGTTTGCTGCAAAGAATCAAATCGGGAAATAGAAATTTTGTATCGTGGATTTGAATTTTACCGATAAATTATTCATGAAATAAATATGCATAATAGCGGAAGACACCTTCAAAGCTTAAAATTGAGAATTCTGACCGGTTATGTTTTCCTATCCGGTTTGGTCTTCTCAGCATGCACTCATGGTCTTGAGCCGCTGCAAGTGCCGTCGGTTCAGCCCGGATTTGGTGGTACGATATACTATGTTTCGCCCTGGCCGCATCCTCCAGCTGACAGCGTTTACGATATTCGTGTTGTGGCTTTCTACGATTATCCAACGCAAAATATATTTACCGAGGTAACTAACGGCGGCGCGAAAATCTATCCCCCAATCGGTGCAGCCGGGGTACGTTTGTTTACTGATTCGTTGCCCTACACTTTTGATCTCGACTCATCCTCTACCTTTCAATATGTGGCCGTGGCTATGCAGTACGGCCCAAATGTCTTTGCCGATTGGAAAGTGGTCGGCGTCTATGGAGATTCATTGGATGCGGGCAACCGATCAAGTGTGGTAGTTCCAGCGAATACTTTTGTAAATGGAATAAATATCTATGTCAATTTTGAAAATCCCCCTCCTGCTCCTCCTGTTACTTCTGTTACTGATACTCCAAAGTAAGGGAATTTCGCAAACTAACAGCGGAGAACCTGGCGGGAGAATTGAGGGAGTTGTTCTATCCGCAGAAGACTCGACCTCTATTGCCGGCGCTGCGGTCGTCTTAGAATTACGTGACACTCACTACCCGGAAAAGATCGGAGCGTTCACAAAGTCTGACGGTTCATTTGTGTTTACAAAACTGAGGGGAAGAGAATATCAAATTTTCGTTTCAATGATTGGGTTTAAAGAATTGAACGAGAAGGTGTCGTTTGATAGCTCGGCGCGAAGAAGAATCAAGATATTTCTGCGTCCTTTACCTGTCCAAACTGAACAGGTCGTGGTCACTGCGAGCAAGCGCGAACAAAGCTTGGCGGAAGTTCCGGTCAGCATGAGCTTATTGAACTCCACGTCGATTGAACGCAGAAACAATCTCTCGTTGGACGACGCATTGCGCTACGTACCGGGAGTCAACTTTGTGCAGGACCAAGTCAATGTCCGTGGATCGAGCGGATATGCCCGCGGGATTGGAAGCCGCGTACTCCTCTTAAGCGATGGGATACCACTTCTCGCCGGGGACACCGGTGGTGCTAATTGGGATTCGATTCCTGTGGATGACATCGATCATTTGGAAGTTGTCAAAGGCGCGGGTTCCGCTCTCTATGGCTCGAATGCTCTCGGTGGAGTCATTGACGTGATTACAAAGAACGGATTCGATGTCAGTTCAACAGGCGTGAAAATTTACGGCGGCCTTTACGAACAGCCGCGTTACAGTGAGTGGCAGTGGTCAAGTAAGCCGAGATTTTTTCAAGGCGGATCTGTGAGTCACACCTTTGCCTCCGGTGAACTTGGACTCGGGGATTTTGGTCTCACGACTTCATTGACATACAAGAAGGATGATGGATACATAGAAGACGATGGCTTCAGCGATTTGAATTTGTTTTTTAAGTCGGCTGGCACGGTCGGAGAAAACCAGACCCTGAAGGTTTTCGGAAATATTTTCACGCAGCATGCCGGGAGTTTCCTCTGGTGGGAAGATTTGAATCATGCCCTTCAGCCGGACAGCAGTCATCTTGGTGAATGGGTAAATTCCACGAGAGCAAACGTAGCCGGTGTTTACACAAATGTGGTAAGCGACAAATTCCTCTACGTTATTCGCGGAAGCTATTATTTCAATTATTGGTACGACAATTTTGGCCAGACTCCAAGCGGCATCGGCGACACTTCGACTTCAAACTTGGCTTATCTTGAATTCCAGGGGACCCTGAATGCTGACCCGCGGACGATATTGACTTTAGGCGCAGAAGTCCAACCCAATTTTCTGAGTTCGAATCTATTCTCGACGGAGTCGAGCGGCTCTGGAGCTTTGTATTTTCAGGGCGAAAGAAAATTGACGGAATGGATTCCCGCAGGAGATCAGCTGCGTGCCACGATAGGCGCACGATACGATTACGAAAAAATCCAGAGCAAACCGTCATTCAATCAATTTAACCCCAAACTTGGATTTGTCTACGAGATCGGCAGTGGAGGGAAACAGGATATCGTGTCTCTTCGAGCTTCGCTTGGCACAGGGTTTCGTGCACCAAGTTTAGGCGAGCTTTATTCGAATACCTCGACTGGCGGGATCTCGATCGTTCCGAATCCTGATCTTCTCCCAGAAAAAAGTCTTTCGTATGAAATTGGAGCAAGGATTCCTATTTCATGGTACGGGCTCTTGGATGCCGCCATTTTCCAGGACGATTACTGGAATATGATTGAACCTGAGTTTACTCCAAATGGGCAGATCCAATTTGAAAACGTCACCAGGGCACACGTTCAGGGATATGAAATCGATGTTTCGAGCGGAGTAGGCACAGATTTCTTGACGTTAAGCGCGAGTTACACATACATCTATCCGCGCGATATTTCAGCGAATGCGATTCTGAAATATCGCTCGCGCGAGATCCTGTATGCATCTGCGGACTTGTCTCGATCCATCTTTAGAGCTTCGATTGACTTCAGGTATCTCTCGAAATTTGAGAATTATGATCAGGAGCTGGTTCAAGCTGGAATTGTGAAAAATGGTGATCAACGGGTGCCGGCTTTCATTACAGATTTGCGGGCGGGAGTTGACCTGACCTCGGTTGGCTATCCTGTTGGGGTAAGTTTAGTTGTCAACAACGCTTTCGAGTATTATTACGTCGAGATGATCGGAAACATCGCGCCAATAAGAAATTACTCTGTGGTAGTATCGATGAAGCTCTAGAGGATGTTTTTGACACCTTGTCAAGGCTGGAGGAAACCTTGACAAGGAACGTCTTTTCTTTTGAAAGATTTCTTATTTCATCAAGATTGCTTTCTTCGTTGAGGTGTAGCTTCCCGCCGTCATCCGGTAAAAATACACGCCGCTTGACAATTTGCTCCCATCGAAGGTCACGCTGTATTGGCCGGCGCTTTTCACTTCGTTAACCAGAGTCCCTATTTCTCTTCCAAGCACATCATACACTTTCAATGTCACAAACGTCGATGATGGTACTTCATAGTTTATTGTAGTAGATGGATTAAATGGATTAGGATAGTTGTTTGCCAAGAAGTACGAGTAAGCATTTGGCGACGATTTTACGCTCGTGATGCCGCCAACTGCGATTGGTTCGCTGATGAATGCGACTCCTTTATCCCATTCACCAGATTCGATAACTCGAAATTTCAATGGAGAACTTGCAGCCGTCGGAACTGAGAAACTTAGGGAATCGATATTGGCGGGATAATTTGTGGCTTCACTGATCCAGGAATTCCCTCCATCGGTAGAACAGTCAATGTCGATGGTGTCTATCCCGGATGATTTCCATTTGAGCGTTGCGTTATTGCCCGCCCAAACCGTGTCATTGGAAGTCGGCGAAGTAACAAATAGGAATGGAAAGCGATATGCCCTATAGCTCAACGCGGAGTCATAAGGAAAACTCATTTCAAAGGCGACGCTTCCATCGGGCCGCACCTCCGTCACCGACGGAGTGGGTGCACCGCCCCATCCGATTAAAGTGTTCCCGTCGCTCAGCCTTTGCACATTTCCCATGAAGGAGTTGTACGAACTGGGATCGTGCTGGAATTGCCAAACGAGAGTGGCGGTTTTGTCGATTTCGTCTAGTTTATACTCTACGGCTCGTGAGAAAGGCAAAATGTGTCGGTTGCCATTATCCATCAAAGTAATGTCGCCGTTCGCGATCCTTCGGATATCGTGCTGCCAGGAAAATTCAATCGGGTCATTGACAAAGTTAAACTGGTTGTTATTTCCACCGAGTCGCCAGATTATGTTGCCGGTTTCAATGTCTATCTTTGTGATCTCGCTAAGATATCGGGTCGAAAGGAGAATGTTTCCATCCTGATCCATTTCAATTGCATTGCAATGAAAGGGGTCAACAGAGGGCCCAGTTAGGGTTGTTCCGAGGCCGTCGGTCATGTTGAAATGATCTATGGCTCGCCACTGGAAAATGACATTCTTATTCTCGTCCAATTCCTGAATTACACAATCGAGCACCGTTGCATCGGGGTCGCCACCCGGAACGATTTGGCTCATATCGATCTGCTCGTAATCATCGGCGAGAAGAATGACATTGCCATTCGGCAAAATCTTCATGTCATGGCCGTCGTCAATATATCCATTCCCGCATCGGAAGCTATCGGTAACCTGGAGCGATGTGTTCATTACGTACCATGTAGGATCTACGAAAGGATAAGCATATGTCAGCACTCCAGTGGGCTGTAGAGTAAAGTCCCATGCCTCATTGGTACTCTGATCACTCAGGCGTTTGTAAAAAACGGGATTCCCTTCATTGTCTGCTATTATCAGAAAATGGCCGTAGCTTGTGTCCACCGGGCTGCTAAACGTTGAGAGAAAAATGTATCCAGAGCTTGGGCTATCCGATGCCGTTACAGTCAATTGTGGGAAATCGGGTGGCAAACCTGAAATTTCATTCTTCAGTTGTATCGAGTTCGTCGCCTTTGGGACTTGAGCGACGGTCCGAGTGATTTCGCCAGCACCGAAGTCTTCTTTCTCAAATTTGTTTTGCATTTCCGAGATCAGCGCCTTGTTGACGTTCAGATTATTTAGAGAAATCGAGAATGAAAAGGGATTGAGAATAATGCGGTCTCCGCTGACAGAGAGAAAAGGAAGCGCTGCAGACACGTTAACAGTTTCACCTGATGAAAAAGGCATTGCAGGTTGGAAGAGTATTGTCCGCCGGTCATCTGATAAAATCGATTTGCCGTTATGCTTTCCGCTGGAACTTCCGACGACGTTGAGATCACTTTGAATCGTATTTCCGTCTATGTCTTCGTCTGCCCGGATAATAATGTTGGAGCCGGGACTAATATATTTGCTGTCGGGAATTGGCGATAGATATGCGATATGAGATCGAGAGTTGCTATCCGAGCTTTCCCAGTCAGATTCTGCGCGCCGTTCGTATGGTTTATAAAGCGGGGCAGTCCTTGCGTACACTGCTGAACAAAAGAGCAAGCTTAGCAATAGAACAGTATATGATATCTTCACGATTGTCCACCTACATTTAAATGACAGAGTTATAGTTTACGTTTGCTGAAGTATTGCAGGTGGGTGCTGAACTCCAAACCTGATCCGTCCCTTTTCGACCCTTCGATCATATTGACGCCGAGGAGGGAAAGAAGTTTAACTAATCGGTGAGGGTTTCCTTATTGAAAATCGAACCGCGTGCGAGAACAAGTCACTTGCTTGATGCTTCTTCGACCAACAGCGGCCTTGTCCCTTTGACGGTCTGGTACCACTTTGGTATCGCATCGAAAAGAATCATCACGACACTCGTCATTATGAGCGCGGTAAGCAGAAGGTTGAAATAGCCGGGCACTTCAACGCCCGGTGTTGAAATCATCGGATAGTAGATATTTGCCATGTTCATCCAACCGGCAGTGAGCGTTGTCGCTCCGACAAATAACATGGGTACGATCGTCACCCATGCATACTTCGCTCTGCCACGATTTATTATATACGATGTACCGATTGCGAGCGCAACGGTGGCAAGGAGTCTGATTCGCAGCGCCGAACATTGGCCAGATTGTTGCAATTGTACCGGTGTAGATGAAGTAAGCCCATCCAAAAACGATAACAGCGCTTGTGATAATGGTCCCTGGCATCCAGCTTGTCTTCGAAAAGGGTTCATAGATTTTTCCGAGTGCTTCCTGGAGAACAAACCTTCCAATTCTAGTCCCGGCGTCGATCGTGGTCAAAATGAAAAGCGCTTCGAACATTATCGCGAAGTGGTACCAGTATGCCATCAGATTCTTTAACCCGGGGATCGACGAAAATATTTGCGCCATTCCGACTGCAAGCGAGACTGCGCCTCCCGTTCTTCCGGCAAGCTGCTCGCCGACTTCCTTCGATAATGCGGGTAGATTTGAAATATCGAAGCCCATCATTTTCAATTGTCCCGCAATGGAGGCAAACTTCTGTACTGGTACATTTATGGCGAAGTAGTCGAGCGGGAAAAGGCTGGTCGCAGCAATCAATGCGAGCACGCCGACAAATCCTTCGCAGAGCATGGCAGAAAATCCGATAGTTCTGATGTGAGATTCCTTCGAGACCATCTTCGGCGAAGTCCCGGAGCTGACGAGAGCATGGAACCCGGAGATTGCGCCGCATGCTATCGTAATGAAAAGATACGGAAACAATTTGCCAGGGATAATTGGTCCACCGCCAGAGACATACATGGTGAAAGCAGGCATCTTCAAGGTCGGCGCGACGATGATTATGCCAAGAGCGAGAAACGCCACGACTCCTAATTTCATAAACGAGCTCAAATAGTCGCGCGGCGATAGGAGGAACCATACCGGAAGAACCGATGCGAAGAACCCGTAGCCAGCCATTAAGATGGTCAACGTCTGACGGTCGAACGTGAAATAAGGACCGAACGCCGATTCGGGAATATATTTTCCAATGACGACAGCCAGCGTAAGGAGTATCACCCCGATGACCGTGGCCTCAACGGTTTTTCCTCTTCTGAACTTGAACATCCATAGTCCCATTAAGATGGCAATCGGGATCGTCATGCCGATGGCGAAAGTTCCCCACGAGCTTTCCGCGAGTGCGTTGACGACCACTATGCCGAGACCGGCCAGCGCCACCACAACGATAAAGAGAATGGCCACCGATGCGACGATACCGCTCGTTGGACTTATTTCTGACCGTGCTATTTCTGCGAGTGATTTTCCATCATGGCGCACCGATGCCGCAAAGATGATAAAATCCTGGACCGCTCCGGCTATTATTACGCCAAACAAAAGCCAGAGGAAGCCCGGTAGAAAACCGAACTGAGCGGCGAGGACGGGCCCGACGAGCGGCCCCGCACCGGCTATTGCCGCAAAGTGATGGCCGAATAGAACCCACTTGCTCATCGGATAATAGTTGTGTCCATCATAGAGCCTGTGAGCTGGAGTCTCGCGTGTATCGTCGAGCACTGCGACCTTTGCGGCGATGAAACTGTAGTAGAATCTATATACGATTACAAATACGGCAAGAGTAAGGATGATAAGCGGCATTGCGTTCATCTGAGATGTCTCCTCATTTGGCTAGAAGTTTAATTAATTAATTCATGAATGTAAATAGGTTAGCTCATAGCTCATGGCTCATAGTTTACAACGATTTCGCTAAGAGCTTTCTGCTATGAGCTAAGTTGCTGATAGACTCCTTGCAGGTCTGGGGTTCCGTGGTTAAATTATGTCTCGCCCTTTAAAAAAATGGGGCTGTAGCTCAGTGGTAGAGCATCTGCCTTTTAAGCAGAGGGTCGCAGGTTCGATCCCTGCCAGCCTCACGAACGAAAATATCTCATGAATAACGTCGTCGAGGACGTAGAAAAACCTCAGCCTTCACTGCTCGACGACCTTAATGGTTCTGCGTTCGGATATGCGAAAAATCTAAGGGAGAGGAAAGACAAGGGCACGAGAAGGGGACGAAATGTGTTCTTGAAATAGACCTATCAAGTTCTTAGTTTTTGAAATCAGATGAATTCACATCGGAATTCACGGAAACATAACAGTTGCTGTGTCCTCGTGCACTTGACTAACTTTTTATAGTTAGTTAACTTTCTCAAGCATATTAAAGTAGATAGGAGAACCAGTTTTTGAGTTCAGATAGCAATGGCTTCGGTAATGGTGCTGGCGGCAACGGTAACGGTTTGCTGCACGGCAACAACTTTCTAAAGAGCCGGCAAGAGGAAATCACCCTCCAGGATATCATCGAGAAGATTTACCGGCGTAAGAATATAGTCCTCATTGTTTTTCTCCTGATCCTGACATTAACGGTTCTCTACACGTTTCTGCAGCGCCCCACCTACGAAGCGACATCCCAGGTTTTGATCCAGAAGAGCAAGACAGGTTCGACGGGCATTTTGGAAGGGATGGGGGATCTCCTCCAGCCGTTCGAGTCCGATGAGAGAAGAATCACAAACGAGATGGATATCCTTCAGACTAATCTTCTCAGGACAAACGTTGCGAACCAGCTTCTGAGCTCTCCGGTTATTACGGTAGATGGCAAGTCCGACACAATGGAAATCGTCACACGGTCTGAGGAGTCGTTGAGGAAAAGCACAGGAAATCTCACGCTGCTTGATGCTAGTAAAAACGAGCTTGTTTAAGGCGGTTGAATTTCTCTAATGATCAGGAACTCGGACATCATAAGCATCTCAGTCCGGAGCCATTCTTCCGGAAGAAGCTGCTCATATTACTCAAGTTTATACCCAGCAATACTATGAGTTGAACCTCAGCTCGAGCAGGGACATGGCGACAAACCTAAGAGAGTTTCTCCAGGGACAGCTTACCGACACGAAGAAGGATCTGGATGTAGCAGAGAACAACCTTTTGAATTATACACAATCTCAGGGGATAGTCTCTCTCGATGATGAATCCAAGCAGCTGATCGAGGTGATGAGCACTTTCGTCGCCCAGCGAGATGACGTAGTAATCGCGGAAAAATCCAACCAACAAATCCTGCAATCTTATAAGGATCAACTGGCAAAAATTGAGCCCACGATGTCCGCCAACATTTCTGACGCTATCGATCCCTACATATCTCTTCTGCAGCAGCAGGTCGCCAAGCTGCAAGTGAACAGAGATGTAGCGTTGGCGCAAAATCCAATGGTAGGAAACAGAGAAGTTTATAACCAGATAATCGCTCAAGCGGATTCTCAGATAGCTGAGCTGCAGAGAAAACTCAAGGATAAGACGACCAAGTTTCTGGAAAATCAAGTTCTCGCTGGCGGCTCAGCTCAGTCTGCGGATGGATCGGGACCAAATGGTTACGATCCAACGGCTTATTATAAACAATTGAAGCTCCAGATACTCCAGCAGGAGATTCAGTTAAGCAGCATACAAGCTCAGAAGAAAGAGCTTGAGGACATCGTTGCTAAATATGACGCACAGTTTTCCAAGATGCCGAAGCAATATATCGAGATAGCGAAATTGGACCGCACTAAAGAAAGCAAAGAGAAACTATACTTGATGGTACAGGACAGCTATCAACAGGCACAAATTGCAGAGCAGTCACAGTTTGGCTACGTGCAGATTGTGGATCCGGCTGTCCCGCCGCAAAAACCGGTGACTCCAAAGATACCTTTGAACCTTACATTGGGTTTGCTGCTTGGCTTGGCGTTCGGTGTCGGCCTGGTGTTCGTCCTTGATTACGTGGACAGGAGCATAAAGTCGCCGGAAGACTTAGAGAAGAGGGGATTGAATGTCTTAGGATCGATACCTGTAATGAGCGGTGCCGCGCCCGGTAAGGAAGGAGAGGGCGAGCAAAGGGCCATGAAAGATGGGCAACTTGTCCCGCTCCGGCTGATTACTTATCATAAAGCTTCGGACCCGATCTCCGAGTCTTATCGTTCTCTCAGGACCGCAATACAATATTCCAGGATCGACAAACCGATAAAGACTCTCCTTATTGCAAGCGCTCTTCCGAAAGAAGGCAAGTCTACGACGGTTGCAAATATCGCAATTACCATGGCAAAGGCCGGCTTGAAGACACTTCTTATCGATGCGGATTTGCGAAGACCCGTTCAGCACAGGCTGTTCAACTGCGACAGGAAACCGGGCCTGATGGAACATCTGAAGAACGAGATCGACCTCAATACCGCAGTTAGAAAAACCTTTGTCGAAAACCTCTTTCTCCTTCCGACAGGATCTCTCCCGCCGAATCCAGCAGAGGTCCTCGGCTCGGAAACCATGAAAGCGACGCTGGAGATTTTCAAGGCAAGTTTCGACTTTGTGATATTCGATTCTCCCCCTATCGTGGCTGTTACCGATGGTGCGATTCTCTCCAAGTTAACCGACGGCGTCGTCTTTGTAACCCTAGCAAACAAGACGGAGCTCGACGTGCTGGAGAAAGCGTATGCGACGCTGAGGCAGGTGAAGGCAGACATAATTGGATTTGTTCTGAATGAATTTGATGTGACAAAGGCATACGGTGCGTATTATCGGTACTATCGCTACTACCATTATTATGGTCACGCTGAGGATAGCAAGAGTACACCTTCGGCAAAGCGATCGTCGGCCGGAGGCAAGGTATAAAGCTTCCGAAAAAGAACTATAAAGAGATATAGAGCACCGTTGGTGGAGAATCAGCTTGAGCTTCTTTCGGCAGGCAATACGAAAGAGGTGCATACGGGAGCCGCAGAAGAATTGAAGCGCTGGCACGTGATGTATGTTCACGCCCGTCACGAGAAACGGATCCATTCGGAAATGCTCGAGATGGGAATTGAATCGTTCCTTCCAATGAAAAAGGAGCTTCATGAATGGAGCGACCGGAAGAAATGGATCGATGTCCCCCTTTTTAGCTCTTATGTTTTTGCAAGCCTGGCGCACGATGACAGAGCGCGTGTATATCTCTTGAACGGGTTTGTGAAGTTCGTTTCTTCGAACGGAAAACCGAGCATCGTACCTCAATGGCAAATAGACGGAATCAGGAAGTTCGTCGAGTTTTATCCCGATAGGGTCGGGGTGTTGGATTCCGATTATGTCGGAGCGGAGGGCGTAATTACTGCCGGCCCACTCATGGGAATGCACGGCAAGATCGTCGATGTGAAGAATCGGAAATGTTTTTCGATGAAGATCGACGGCATCGAGAAAGTGCTTTCGGTCACCATTCCAGCTTCGTTATTCAAGCCATTGAGCATAAGCATCTCCAGAGATCCAATCCCGGTTACGAAATCTTCTGCAACCCCGAAGTAAGAAAATAAGATAGCTGATAGCCGTTAGCTGATAGCTCATGGCGAATATTATTTGTTTCGCTGCGAGTTGCATATCATTGACCATGAGCCAGTGACATATTTGTGACTGAGATGGCGAAGCTGTAAGCGGAGGTTATTGGTTCGGAGTTCGTGGTTCGTAGTTATCGAAAGGAGGCGGCAGGGAAATGAAGTTTACGAGGTTTGAGGAAATTGATTCCTGGAAGGAAGCGAGGAAGCTGGCCACTACGATATACGGTTTGACAGTGATGGAGAGGTTTCACAGAGACCTTGGCTTGCGTGATCAGATACAACGTGCGTCGGTGTCTATCATGGCTAATATTGCTGAAGGCTTCGATGCAGGTTCCAACAAAGGGTTCATCACCTTTTTAAACTATGCATATAGGTCTGCCTCTGAAGTCCAATCTTTGCTTTATTTCGCTCTAGATCAAAACTACGTTGAAGAAACCGCCTTTCATATCAATTATGAGCAAGCTGAGATAATAAAGAAGCTGATTGGTGGGCTTATTAAGTATCTCAGGAGTTCGGATCGTAAACTCTGAACAACGAACCCGGAACTACAAACTCTGAGCATTAAACTCAGAACCTTGAACCCCTTATACCCCGTGCATAGTGTTCGAGTGGTGGACGATATTTCCCCCGCTGTCCAGTATCACCAATACGAAGAAGGCTTTCTTACTCCTGTAGCCGGCGACGAGAGGTAAGTCGTGTGCCGTGAAGTTGAGAATGAAGTTGAGCGGAACGTCAAGCGAAATCTCCTTTGGCACGGAAACAGATGTTATGAACTTGAATCGGTCAAAAGAAATATTTACCCGGTCGCTCAGGCAGAGGAGGATGAATAGCTTTGCGCTGCTTTCGGAGCGAGTATCTATCCCCGACGATTCTCCGAGTGGATTAAGCACTATCGCTATGGAGTCGTTAGAAATGACGACACTTGAAGCTTCAACTGGAAACCCTAACTCCGGAGTGAGAAGCACGGAATCGAGCGGCAGCGCACCCTCTGTGGAAGATCCCACATTAGGAATGAGCTTGAGGTTGGATCGTAGTATGAAGTTGTATACGGACTTTTTGGGAGGAGTGGATTTCTCCCAGAGTGTTTTCAATTCTGGAATAGAGTAGATCGCCTGAGAAAGCTTTACGGCAATACCAAAGCGTTGTCGTCTCCAGACAGATTCGGCGTCCGTGCCGGGAACGAAGCTCTTTGTCTTCTGGACTACGATTGTGTTTCCATTCACCTGTCGAAATGCAACATCTCCGAGGGTGCCGCTAAGCTTCCCGGTGAGAAAGTTGTGCAAACGAGCCATGCTAATTAACCTCCAAGCTTCAATCGTTAAGTTCCAAACAAGCCTCAAAGCTCAAGATACTATGAGCTGTGACCTGACCAATCGACGCGCAAAGCCCCCTTCATTGAGGTTTGACCGGGGGATAAGCGCAAGTACAGCGCAAGTAGTGCGCAAGTACACTGGAAGATAAGCGGGGCGAAGGTGAGATCAAAGCGAGGAAAGGCAGAAGCAGGAGGGGTGAAAAGTGAATAATGAAGAGGTCAGGAACCTTGCGGACGACTATCCGCAGTTCCATACCGAGTACGAGAATGCCCGGCAGATCAACGATCTCAGTGCGAGACAGGTTCCTTCGACAGGCTCAGGACAGGTACCTTCTGCAAGCCCTCGGCGTGAGCCTCGGCCGAACGCTCAGAGCCAGCCCTGAATGGAATGAAGGCACAAGGTTTGTTGAGTGGGCCAGGTTTTAAGAAGCGAAGGGTGAGGAGCCGAAAATTACGAGCGGGGACAAGGGGAGAAGAGAATGGCGATCTCGGGGGACGTTATACTGAGAAAGTTCATGCTAATCAAGACAGGATTGTTGCGTGGGAAGAGACATGAGACAATGCATTATAATATTTAGCTTCTTCTGGGAGTTGTCCCAGGTGGTTTACGCTCAAGCACCTTTTAGGCTACCAGAGGGAGCGGCGGAGAGAAGAAGAGAAAATCTCTCCCGCTTTGATACTCTCAATCCAAAGACAGTAGCATTGGATACGAACTATGTAGATGTGACTACTTTTTTCCCTGCTGCGTTCGACAGCAGTGGGAGCACGAGTTACGTATGGTATATCAGACAGGCGATTAGTTTTGCTCATTCAACCGGAAAGAACGTTTATTTCCCGGCGATCTCTTATCTGGTGGACACAACCAACGGATTTAAGATTTATAGCAACATGACCGTATATATGTATGGCGCGAGATTCGTGTTATCAGCCGATGCCAACAGGATGAATCACGATGGGCAGGTGTTCATCGGGTACAGTGATTCTAACGTGACCTTCATGGGCGGCGAAATCGCCGTGAACGCGACCATTGGGCGGATTCGACAAACATTGCCGGCATAGTCATGTCAAATGCAATAGGGAACATAACGATCCAGGATATGTATATTCACGATCTCTCATCCAACGCGATAAGGGCGTATGGACAGAGTACATCCAATTGGGCGTATGGACTGTTGATTGAGAATGTTATAATGGACTCCAACTGTTGCAAATACTTGGACTATTTGCTGCCAGGCGGAGGCAATCCAGTTCCGGGCGCCTCGGGAGTAGATCAGGGGCAAATACTCATTTATAACTGGAAACAGTGGACAATAAACGGCTGCACCATTTTGCGATCCGCGTCCGATAATACTCATATAAGGCAATGCGATGATGGAACATTTGAGAATTCTGTTATTGATAGCTCAAAAATGGGAGGGTTGTTTATAGATCAATGCACAAATGCCGTCTTCTCAAACCTGCAGATCCAGTATTCCGGATCCAGAGGAATAAGCGTGGAGTCAGGATTAGACACGACACTTTACAACCGCGGGCAGTCAAGCGATTTGGTCTTTTCCGGATGCAGCGTGATTTATTCGGGCCGCGAGGGGCTCTACGTTGTCTCCGCTAAAAATATCAATGTTGGCAACTGCACATTTGCATATTCGGGACAGAAACACGACGGTTTCCAGACACAGAATATCTGGCTTTACAACCAGAATTTCGCTGCCGACACGATGATGAACATAGATATCCACGACAACACCTTAACTACAGGAGATGGACAACTATGCGAAGGAGAAACACCGTCCAACACGCCTATCTTTAACATAGTCATTCACTCCAATATCTTGAATGGACCGACGACATGTTGGATTTGCCATACGTATGAAATAGGGGATACGAATGTCACACTGAGAGATAACGTATCTACCGATAACGGGTATTCGCCGAGAAACCTCTGCCTGGAGAGTAATCATATTGCGTACGCTTCCGCCTATCCGGCATCATTCGATCAGCATTACTATAACTGGCACGGTTTCAACGTGCAAACGTACACGCAGCCTTACGCCTCAGTCCTATTAGGAGTGGTGCCACCCGATTCAAATGCAACCTTTCTTCTCAAGCCGACGAGCGCAGGCAATTATGTCGCAGAATATATCCTGGTGCAACCTAACACCAAGTACACGCTATCATGGTACGCGGCGTTGACGTCTGGAGGAAATACGGTCAAATATGGCGTTAACGACGCCACTAATATGCAGACGATCATCGGCCCGACGGATTATTCGAAGAATCTCAATACCGCTTCATCAACGAGAATGTCCGTGACTTTTACGACGCCTCCAAGCTGCTACGTGATTAATATCCCCGTTACGGAGAACACGAATTTCAGTAATGGCTTGAGCGATGGAATATGGGTCGGGAAAGTACAGCTTGAAGCCGGCGAATCGGCATCGGAATATCAGGATAGACAAGATGAGACGGCCTATCGGGCGACGCAGACGTTGGGTACGGACAGCCTGGATGGAGATGGAAAGACGACTGTTTTCATATCCCGCATGGGCTCAGTTGTTTCGACCCATTTTATGCACCATATGATGTCCGGGCGTCTCAATAAGTCCGATCACGGCAGATCCCCGAGGGAGTTATTCCGTTTCCGGGGATCTGCAGAATATTATCATCAGCTACTCGATTCCGCCACCAAGCGGAAAAAAGAATTTGATATTCGGCTGGACAGCAGAGTTTGAAGTCGGTCCTCCCGGTACTGCTCCTAACAGCGCGGACGGTTCCCATCATGCAATTAGCTACGCCCTTTCTCAGAACTATCCAAACCCGTTCAATCCAACGACCGTGATAATTTATCAGGTGCCTGAGACCGTCCATACCACGTTAAGAGTATATGATGCTCTCGGGAGGTTATCGCAACGCTCGTGGACGCCAAGGAGGCTCCAGGTGAACATCGGTTAAGTTTGACGGCGGACATTTGCCGAGCGGCGTTTACTTCTATCAGTTAGTTTTCTTGATTTTATCAACGAAAAAGATGGTGCTGATAAAGTAGTGATCGTTGTAACCAGGGAAGGATTGAGTCTTGTAAATCTTGATGAGATAAGTGGACAGTCAGAAGTCAGCTTCTGTGAAGTCAAACTAAGAAACTCATGAGCAACAGAGAAGCTGCTGTAGAGGTAACGGAAGCGAGCGCAGCCGAACAGCGAAAACCCAAAACCACGTCTGAGACTCGCAACGTCGTATATTATACCGTTGCCTCCATAGTCGGAAATCTATTAACGGCGGTTGCAAGCATCTTTCTTGCCCGGTATCTGGAAGCAGGGACTAGGCAGGTTCTCGACAGGGACTTCGTTCCTTGCAATATTTGCCGTGTTTTCCGGCATAGGGATAAGCCAGGTAATGGTAAGAGACATAGCACGAAATCCAGCACTGCTCGTCAGAAGATCCAACAAGAGTTTCACTCTTTTACTATTCACCTCGGGAATTTTGCAGGGCATTGCGGTCATAGCAGCGGCCTTTGCGGGGTATGACTCGTCGACTTTTGCATTCATAGCGGTCTACGGATTCTCCAGCGTATTGCTTAATGCCTTGGTCAACCGCTTCTACCTGTCGTTCTTCCAGGTTCAGGGGACCCTATCGACATTTTCTATTATCCAGGTTTCGACGCAAATCCTGGGTGTCGTTCTGCTCTTCATGGCAATTGCTTTTCACCTGAGACTGATTGATTTTGGGATCATCAGCGTTTTCACCGGATTAGTTTCCATCGTCTTTTTTTATCTCAATACCCGGAAGGTCTACAGCCCGAGGATCTACTTCTCCAGTTTCGTTGCTCTGATGGAGAGAGAGTTTTCCATTCGGCTCATCCAACATACTCACCGCGTTTTATATGCAGCTTGGGGTCGTCATACTTTCGTTCTTAAGCACACCGCATGATGTGGAGTATTTTCGGTACCGTATAGAATTGTGATATTGACATACTTGTTACCTTCCTCGTTGTATATGGCTATATTGCCGAAAGCCTTTAAACTCGGGAAGCATGGACCATGAAGAATTCAATCGATACAGTAAGAAGTTTTTCAAAGTGCTTTTCTGTATTGGTTTACCTCTTAGCCTCTTTTTGGCGGCATTCCCTCGCGAGTGGATAGGCGGCGTTTTTGGGAACCAATACAGTGAGTTCTGCCAACTCATGAAGTTCGTATCATGGATGATTGTCCTGAAGTTCTCCAGTTTTCCCGCCGCGCTGATTCTCACAGGGGTGGACCACCAGGCCACATGAACGACCATCCAGGCTATCATAGCGACGTTGTTCGTGGTATTGTGTCTGATCATTATCCCGAAATATGGCGTCTTGGGAATGGCAATTTCTACCCTGTTGTCGGATACTCTGCTGGCGTTTCTCTACATATTGTTTGCATTTCCTGTACGATTTTTCATTCATCAGTTTCAATGACCTTTGGATACCGGTCACATTTGCCATCGTCCTGTTAGCAGCCACATTCGGGTTAGAGAAGATCATAACAATATGGATCGTGCTCCCAATTGCAGCGATTTGTTATCTGGCTTTGATCTTGAAATCCGGATACCTCGAAGAGATCGGCGATAGGATCTCGTTGAGGCTCCTGAGCCCAAAGATAAGAAGAAGTTAAGACAAGCAGGGAATACAATGCATGACTAAAATCGCTTTTATCACTACTGTCAACCACAATGTGGGAGATGAATTTATTCGATATGGACTGCAGTTCCGCCTGAGAAAGAAGTTCGGCGATTGCAGTTTCGACAGTATTCATAAGCATGTCCCTGTTACTGTGAGAAAGGAATGGGAATGGCTGACGAAGGACAGTGCTTCTAAGTGGCTCTATAGATTGCCCCCGAAGGCACGCATTGGCGTATCATCCCTCCATCCACGGGCTCCCGCTTAGGCCCGGGAGCGACAAGGTTCTAGGATGCGACATGCTGGTTCAAGCAGGAACCCCGGTCTTTTATTGCTTCGATAATGGCCATGGTTGTCATGAGATCGAGTGGTTCATGCCATTAATCGAGAAAAGATATTTGAAGATGCCTCAAAGGGTTCCGTGTCTCTCAACCTTGGTGCAGGTTCATGTCAGGTCTACGACAGTGATGGATCAGAGTTCAACAGAATGACTAAGTGCCGTGAATTCATAAAGAACTTATTTGATATTTCATCTGTCACCACTTTGAGAGACGGTTTGTCAAAGAGAATCCTTAATGACTTGGGCTTTGTATGCTCCGGGTAATTCCTTGTCCTTCAATATTTGCAAGAGACGAGTTAGCTATTGTACCTGGTGAACCTGAATATATAGCATTGAATTTCAGACCCATCGCTGCCGAGCATGATCTCTGGCAGGAGATCGGCGTAGACAGATGGAAGAAGATTTTCCTGCAATTTGCGTCGGAAGCTGAGAGGAGATTCCCTGTAGTCTTCGTGTGCCATAACGATAATGAAGTCAAGGCGACTCTGCAAATCTCTCCTTCCGCGAAGATCTTTTTCTCAAAGAGTGCCGCAGATTTCCTCCGCTTCTATTCGAAAGCGAAGTTCTACGTGGGCACCCGCGTGCACGGCGCGTTTGCAACTGCCAGCTTCGGCAGACCCGCCTTTCTCATCGGATCCGATTCCCGGGCAAAGATGATGACGGAGATCTCTTTAGGCAACGCGTTCGTCAACGACGTGACTATCGAAATCCTTCTCGGTGCTCTAGAAGAACTTGAAGGGCAAGCTGGCACATACGAGAAAACGATGAAGTCTCTGAAAGAGAAAGCGTTTAACTCTTACATGACTGCACTTGAGCCAGTCTGCCGCAAGAACGATTAGTCTCTGGAGCCTGTTGAGAAGACATGGAGAAGCATACGCGCCGCAAAGTGCGGGTTTTTGGTGGACGGGAGCTCGTCGTGCAACGTTGGGTTGTTGTAGGAGTATGTAAATGGATTACGAGGAAACATATTTGAGGAGGTGCACATGAATAAGCTAAACATCCGGTCTCTCTTACCCCGCCAGAGGGGACACACCGCGTCAATAAAGTCGGTCGAGTCGCTGCAGCGTTCTTCGCCTTGGCGATAATTCCCCTGGCAATTTTCTTAGCTATAACCACGAAGTCGATCAGCCAAGATGCGAAGGGAACAAGTGAAAGTGATTCGTTACAAAATGTCTTGAACAGCATGAAGAACGGTGGTGTACTGAAGCTGGAGAGCGGTAGACTCTATAGAATTACTTCAAGGATCGTGATTCCGGGCAGGAACATTATTATTGAAGGGAATGGCGCTGCTTTAGAGAACGAAAATCCTGATGACGTAATCTTTGAGATTAACCAAGGCAAGGTTGAACCTCCATCGTTTTGCTTGATTGAAGATGCCGTGTTCACCACTTCTAAAAGTGTGAAGAAGCCCGGTGACGTGTCAGGCGCAATATTGATATTGAGATCGTTTGGGACCACGATACGTGAATGCTCGTTCCAATTTCTTAAGGGTGGATTCGCGGTCTGTGCACAACAGTCTGAGAACCTCCGCGTGGAATCGAGCCGATTCGACTGGAGCTCGGTGGATGTCTACATTGAAGCGCTGCAGAGCCCCCATGATTCCCCGTTTTTCTGTAATGTTCTCAATGTGCAGAACTGCCGACTCCAACACTGCGCTGGAATCGATGGAAAAGGAGGGACCGGGCATAATCGCGTCGGGGAACAATATATCCATTCGAGATTGCCTGGTGAACGTCTGTGCAAACGGTGGAATACTCCTCGGAAGGGATCTCATGACCTATGGAGTTGACATAGATAACGTTTATTTTGAAACGAACTCCGTTTTTGACATCAGGTGCGCCAGTCAATATGGCGTGCGATACTTTCGCTTTTCTGATATTACTGTGAGGAATGGCGTTGCCCGAAACGATGGAATGGGAGGGATCTCGCGGAATGTCGGATACAGCGTGGATCTCGATGGTGCAAAGAATGGCGAGATTACGAATTACGCCTTATTATTTGGTGATCCGATGGAGGCGTCGATCAGTCCGGACACATCCGGTAGGGAGATAAAAATAAGGGATAGCAAGCTAGAAAAAAAAAGCAAGTGAGAATCTTAGACAATGGAGGTGGCGTTGTTTCGATCCATCGTGGGTGGCGCGCATCAAATATTGCTTTTGTGTGTCGGAGAATGGGTAAGCTAAATTGAAGAACTTCTGGTCAATAAAAAAAATCTTCCTGCTCGGTTTAATAATCCGCTTGCTCTACGCATATATTTTGAACATGACCGGTGCATACCATGGTGATGAATTGACTGCAGACGTAGGGGCTCAAATTGCCGCTGGAATTCTTCCCGTCCATACTCAAAAAGAGGTCAGCTTATTTGACAAGAGCGTAAACGGAAGTGTTTTCGAATCGTATGAATCCACTTCTGAAAGGCGGGATGTCGTGTGGGTTGTACAGTCGGTAAGAGATATGAATGCTTTCGAATTGCTCGGTGAGATCCTGACGAATCCAAACTTGAATTTCCCACTCTACTATTTCTGGATAGGAATCTTCTATTCATTGTTCGGTTACGTTCCGCTCCTTTACAGGTTGGTCTCAGCTTCTGATTGGGAGTTTATCGATAATCCTATTATACAGGATAGCCCTTGAAATGAAGCTGACCGAAAAAACAGCAATTTTCTCCTCGCTGCTGTTCGCCTGTCTTCCAATCGCTTTTACTTACAGTGGCACGTTCTACAAGGAGCCCGTAGCGCAGTTTATCTTTCTACTGGCACTGCTATTTTACTTGAGGAGAAAATTTGTCTTCTTAGTTGCCGCGATCTTCGGTCTTGTATTTGTTCGTCCCAACTATGCTGTAGTTTTCCTTCTTCTCTTGGGGCTGCTCTATATGGCAAAGAACCCAATTCTCCTAAAGGTTGGAGGAATTATCTTTGCAGTCTCAATGGTCATTCCGGTTTCTGCCTTCGGAGTGGCGGGGCGCTCGTTAGATGCTTTGGTAGTAACGCTTCAAAAGACGAGTCTGTTATCTAATGTTCCGGTGTTCGCTTCGACCTTAGGAGGATTTGCGTTGACGAACTTTATCCTGGGTATAATTGGAATACTGCAGCCAATTCCTTTCTTGTACGGAAAGGATGCCGGGACAATAAATCAATTGGTTGTCATGTGGACGATTGATGGGCTCGAGTGGGCATATATGGGACCTATTGTTATCTCTTCTATCTTTCTCACTTATTATTATCGCTGGGACGTCCCCAATTACAGATATTTCTTGATGTTTGGGATTCTGACTATCTGGATCTGCGGGTATGGGGTGGCTTCAATTGAAGCGGTTAGGTACCGAGATGTATTGTATCCACTGCTGTTGCTGGCTGTTGGATGGAACCACGAGACCTTTGGAAAAATCAAAAGACTCCAAGTCGTTTCACTTATTTTTTATGCTTTCTTCACTTCGGGTGTTATTTATGGAATGACCAGATGGTTTCTGAGGTAATCCATATTCCGGATTGCCTTGGCATTTTTGGATGCATAGAGCAGGTCCGGAAATTTGTTACTCACAACAGTTTTGTGATGAGAACCGAGTGAGTGAACCTAATATTCTTGTTTATCGCCTGGGGAGTTTAGGCGATGCAATCATGTCTCTTCCGGCGTTTCGACTCATTCGTGAGAAATACCCTCTTGCTCATATAACTTTGCTTACAAACAAGCCCGTGAACTCGGTGGCCGCCCCAATATCCAGCATCTTTAACCATTCAGGCCTTTATGATGAGGTGATTCACTATGAGGTTGGCCTGCGAAATTCCAGAGAGCTTATCGGTTTAAGAAAGGAGATCATGGAGAGGAAGATTCACACTCTCTTCTTCCTGACTGAGTCGCGAGGTTTGGTCAACAGCTTGAGAGACTTTCTGTTTTTTAAATCAGCCGGTATAAGAAAAGTGATTGGTGTTCCCATAAGGAGCAAAGATCTAAAGCCCGCACTTGACCCAACGTCGAATCTCTGGGAATGGGAGGCAAAGCGCCTCGCCCGCAGAGTCAGGTCTCTCGGGGAGATTGACCTGAATGAAGAAAAATACTGGAACCTAAGTTTCACCGCAGAGGAAGAAGATGAAGCCGATACTCTCATGAAAGAGCATGGGCTTTCTCCGGGATTCATTAGCATGAGCGTCGGGACGAAAGTTCCAGTGAAAGACTGGGGCGACAGAAACTGGGAGGAATTCGTAGGAGGGCTTTACAGGTGCAACAGGGATTTAACGTTGGTTGCAGTTGGCGCGCCGGATGACAGGGAAAAGACGGAGTCTATACTGCACTTCTGGGGAGGTGTAAAAGCAAATCTGTGTGGCAAATCTTCGCCTAGGGTAAGTGGATTAGTTCTGAAGGCCAGCAAAATATTTATCGGTCACGACAGCGGTCCGATGCACTTAGCGGGTGCTGTCGGGACACCAGTAGTGGCAATCTTTTCAGCAAGGAATCTTCCGGGGCAATGGTATCCACATGGTGAAGCGAATTCGGTCCTCTACAACAGGACACCTTGTTTTGGGTGTGGCTTGGACGTTTGTGTGGATTACGAGACCCGGTGCATAAGGTCGATAAAGGTCAGTGAGGTATTGGACAATGTTAAGAAATATCTCGGATGAGTATACTTTCGAAATTTGAGGATGCGTTGAGATGCAAATGGATGATAACAAGCTGACCAATAATTTATCTTTTGTGCGCAGGCTACATATCGGAGGCTGGGAGATTAGAGAGCTTGCCCCTCATCGCTCAACAAACGTTCATGTGTCCTGAGTGGATGAATCTCGGGGATTCGAAGGAGGAAGAAAAAAGTTTTGGAGAGAAACTGCGAGCACTCTTGATGATGTCTCCTCGATACCTTTTTTTTCGCATTCGACAGTTCCATTTCAGGCGTTGGCTTAAGAGGCTACCTGATTCACCCGGACTCGGTAGGTTATCGAATAGGCAATACTCCCAAAATTTCAGAGAGTGGTTCTATACCAAAGGGGACTTACTACCCTTTGATGCTACCATGTTCACATTCGTATATTCAGAGCACTTTTTTGAACATCTATTTTTCGATGAGGCGGTCGCACTTCTACGGGAGGTTTATAGAGTCCTTTCCGTTGGCGGGGTTCTTCGTATCGTGGTGCCTGATGCAGATTTGAGGAGAAGTGAGTCCCCGGAACCGGTAGGTTTCCCTGATAGAAGGATGAGTTTTGACAATCCTCACAAGCACAAGACGCGATGGAATGTTTACCAATTGGCTGAGAGCCTTAGACTCTCCGGGCTGTATCCAATGCCGTTAGTCTTTTGGGATCGCGAGGGTGTTTTTCACAATGAGTTTGATAAGATCAGTACATCGGTTGAATACCGGTCGATTTTGGACTCGGAAGTCGTCTATAGAAATGATTACATCATTCGATTGAATTCGCTAATTGTCGACGGAATAAAATTATGATTTGGAACGGCAGGAATGTGTTGTTTCGGCCGGTTCAGTTGTGTCGGAGGAATGAAAGACCAGTGCGACCTCGATTGTACTGTTAACTTCCCAATGCAGCGATTAGATTCTCAAGGTCGGAGATCCAAGGTAATTCAGGAGAAGCCACGAGAGTTCTGCATCTGATACATAGCATAGGGGGAGAGTTAGGTGGACTGCCTTACGCATTGTCAAACATTCTCTCTGTGGAAAAGGAATTGAACTTCCAGAGTGAAGTTCTAACTCTGTCATTGGGAAAGGACACTATCCAATGGATAACTCCACCATCGAGAATTCATCTGTTTAAACTCTCCTTCCCCTCTCGGTTCTCTCGGTCCAAGAGTGCGATACGTTGGCTGGAACAGCATACACGAGATTACGATCTCTTTGTAATCCACAGCGTTTGGACAATGCTTGCACAAGAAGCAGCATTGCTATTCCTCAAGAAAGGTGTTCCTTACATGATCTGGCCTCATGGCTCGCTTGACCCGTTTGATCTGCAAAAGAAATCTCACCTCAAGAAGTTGCTTGGACCACTTGTGTTGCGCTCGACATTGCGTAGCGCTGCATGTGTCTGCTGCACTACGCAGGTGGAGGCAGAGAGGATCGAGACCTATGGCGCCTCCATAACAAAAAGTGTTCTGCCTCTGCCAATCAGCACTGGGGGGGAACAGGGAAACCGTTCGAGGTTCAGAAAGAGATACCGCTTTATGGAGGAGGATTTTGTCATGCTCTTCATGTCGAGGATTGACTACAAGAAGGGCCTTGACTTAATCATACCAGTGATGTCGCAGTCTGGAGGGGAGCAATCCGCGGATTGTGTTATTGATAGCAGGCTCTGATTCGGACGGCTACTTACGCAAGGTTAATGATTGGATAAGTTATTATCATTTAAGCGACAGAGTTATCGTCGCCGGATTTCTAAGTGGTCCGGAGAAGGCGGATGCTCTTGCAGGGAGCGATCTATTCGTCCTGCCTTCGATGAACGAGAACTTTGGAATTGCTATGGTCGAGTCGTTGGCCGCAGGGTTGCCCGTGGTCATATCCAAGAACGTTTATTTGTGGAAAGAAATAATTGAGGGCGGCGGCGGATGGGCATGCGATTGCTCTCGCGAGGCTCTATTTGTTATGATTGCGGAGATAACAAGACAAAAAGGTTTCGCGGAAAAAAGGAAGCTTGCAAAATTGACTGCAGAAAAATTCACTCCGAGCCGCTTGAAAAGCGACTATAGGCATTTGTACAATTCATTTGTCAAATCCAAGATTGGAGACTAGATGTCAAACATATCGAAGCTGATCAAAGCGTTGGAAGTGATCCAGCCTGGATGCGCGTGGGAAGTATTCTTTCTTTAAAAAGGGGTATTCGCTCTCCTCTATCAAAGTGGTTTCTGGTGTGCGTCGTTTCTGCGGTGATGTGAAAACCATTATCGATGTGGGAGCTAATATTGGTCAATTTACAATCGCAAGTGCGAATGAATTCAAAGGCGCCAACATCTATTCATTTGAGCCTGTGCCGGATGCTTTTGACGCGCTTAGACGAAATGTTTCTGGGTACGAGAGTGTGAAAGTCTACAACGTCGCTTTGGGAAGACAGCAGGGCGAAATTGACTTCTTCAGAAATGAGTACACACAAGTGAGTTGGGCCCTCAAGATATTTGACGTTGAATAAGAATCCTAATTATGATCAGACAAAATCAAAGCAGATTAAAGTAAAAGTTGTCACGCTTGACGATATTATTCCGGACTTGGGGGTGTTCCACGATGTACTGCTGAAAATGGATGTACAGGGAATGGAAAAAGAAGTCTTGATGGGAGGGGCAATTACCCTAAAGCAGGTTGACTATTTGGTTCTTGAGATGCCTTTTGAAGCTCTCTATGAAAGCCAGCCTACTTTTGATGATATTCACTCTTTCGTGAAGGGAATTGGATTCTCATTAGTTGGTCCGGTGGGATACAATGAGGGACGCGACCATAAAATCATCGAATCAGACATGTTGTACAAGAAAGCATGAAGCAGACCACCGAGGATCGACTTAGTGAAATCGGACGATCGGTTACCCAAATGAAGTTTGAACTAATCCCGACACCGATAATCTTGACCTCTTAAGGAAATGGAATGCCGTACAAAGTTCTAGTGACTGGTGGATCAGGTTTCATAGGGACCAACCTAATTCGAGCGTTGTCCCGGTCTGGATCGGAGATAAAGAACATGGATATTTCCCCCCCAAAGGACAAAACGCAAGAACAATATTGGGTCAAGGGAGACATCCTGGATGTCTGCAATACCCAAAAAGTCTTTGAAAGCTTTAAGCCTCAGCAGGTGATCCATCTTGCTGGAGAGACAAAAGTTGGCGGGAGAGACCTGGAATTCTACAAGGCTAACTTCGAAGGGACCGCGAACGTGCTTTCTCTAATCAAACAGACGCATGGTGTGGAGAGGGTTATTGTAACTTCTACACAGTATGTCCGCCCAATTCGACGGAATCCCTAAATCGGATTTTGATTTTCGGCCACTCGGCAAATATGGAGAGAGCAAGGTTCTCGCTGAGCAGGCTGCGAGAGAGGCAAATCTAGATTGCACATGGACAATTGTAAGGCCAACAAACATCTGGGGGCCATGGAATATCGTCTATACGGAAAATCTTTTCAGATCCCTTGAGAAGAGACGTTACCTCCATCCCGGCAAGAAGGCAGTCATGCGTTCATATGGCTACGTTGGCAACGTGGTGTTTCAGCTAATGGCAATACTCGATGCTCCCAAGGATGTCGTGAATAAGGAAGTGTTCTATGTTGGCATACGGCCAGTCGATCTCTACATCTTTGTCAACACATTTTCGATGGCCTTGACTGGTAATCCCATCTCGGTAGCTCCCCGCTGGCTGCTCAGAGTCACGCTGGGGGGAGATGTGCTGGGAACTCTCGGAATCAGCGCCCCACTTACTTCGAGTCGATACAAGAATATGACGGTGGATAATCCCGCCCCCATGGAGAAAACTTTCAGAGTTTTTGGTGAGAACCCATATAATCTGGAAGAGGGAGTTGGCGAGACTGTGGCATGGTACAAATCGTATCGTAATCAATCGTGACCTCCTTTCCCAATTCGCAAAGGGTCTTGATCTTGCATTGCCGCTTCGCTCGTTGGAGGATAAGTAGGCTGTGTTGCTTCTTTGCAGCAAAGCTAAGCGGAGACAGTCACGATTCTTTGAACAGACGCGGTAAACAACGAAGAAGATGAAGACGCCTGCATATATAAGTTGGAGGGATGCGAAGTTTATAAATAACAGAAATATCTCCATAAGGGAAGATATATTGCCAGCTTCCCTTGTGACTGTACCGGCTGCTCCAGCCCTTGTCGAGAATCACCGAAACGAGTCTTATTATAGAGCTCTAGTGCAGCAGATTTCTCGATCATAGACAGCGGATTATTCGCAATCCTTTCGCGGTCGCATTTCGTGAAGATTTTTAGGTACAGCGGGCTGAGATTGATTTCCGATCTTCTGATTTATTTGAAGGAGAACCACTTGAGAGTTTTGCTGGTTCACCCATCAGACAATCTAGGCAATAGATCGAAGATATGTGCTCGACAATACTTGCTTAGTGGAACATGAAATGGCATCTTATGTGGCACCAAAATATCCCAAAGGGGGGACGATAGAGGGTCCTGTTTTGCTAAAGAAAATTGAAGAATTTAGTCCAGCGGTGATAGTATTGGGAATCGCGGGGGGCAAACAGGAAGTGCTTGGGGAATACCTGAGGAGAAACCTGAAAGTCCACACGACGATTCTATGTACGGGAGTGCGTTGTCTTTCTTGACCGGGATGCAATCGAAAATAGGCGAGGCGGTTGATAGATATTACCTGGGATGGATGGCAAGAATATTTGCAAATCCCAAGACCTTCTTGCCTCGTTATTTGAGAGCGATGAAGTTCATCTTCGTTTTTTTTCGGTATCCTCTAAGACTCATTTACTAATTTCAACTATTGAAGGAAGGAAGATTTCATGAAACAGCTTACGGCACTAGTGCTCGGCGCAGGGGGATTTATCGGAGGTCATTTAGTCAAGCGATTGAAAAATGAAGGTTACTGGGTAAGAGGTGTCGATCTTAAACACAACGAGTTCTCCAAAGCCCGGCGGACGATTTTGTAATCGGAGACTTGCGCGACCCCATTGTCTGCAAGAATGTAACGGACCGTCCGTTTGATGAGGTGTACCAGCTTGCAGCGGACATGGGAGGGGCGGGATATCATATTTACTGGGGAACACGATGCAGACGTTATGCATAATTCAGCAACTATCAATTTGAACATGGCATACCAAAGTCGAAATCAGCGTGAAAAAAATATTCTATTCCTCATCTGCGTGCATGTACCCGGCATATAATCAGGAGGATCCTGATAACCCGAAATGTTCTGAAAATTCCGCCTATCCTGCCGCTCCTGACAGCGAATATGGCTGGGAAAAACTCTTCAGCGAACATGTCTACCTCGCATTCCATAGTAATTACGGATTGAATGTCCGCGTGGCACGATTCCATAATATATTGGGCCCGAGGGGACGTGGATCGGGGGACGTGAAAAAGCCCCCGCTGCGGTGTGCCGTAAAGTTGCTCAAGTCAATGACGGAGGTACGATCGAGATCTGGGGAGATGGAAAGCAAACCCGTTCATTCTTGTATATTGATGAATGCTTAGAAGCAGTAAGACGATTAATGAAATCCGATTTACCTGCCCGTGAATATCGGATCCGAAGAGATGGTCACTATCGACCATCTTGCTGAGATGGTGATGAATGTTGCTGGAAAGAAATTGTCCATTAAGCATATTCCCGGTCCACTCGGAGTAAGAGGAAGGAACTCGGATAATAAGTTGATCAAAGACAAAGTTCACTGGGCACCTTCGATGAAATTAATTGAAGGACTTGCAAGAACCTACCCCTGGATAGCGAAACAAGTGGGAAACCTGAAAGAACATGACACTGCATTGAACAAGTAGCGTGCGAAAAAGCGGCGTGAACCATAGTGGGAACCAGGAGATCAGAAGTCAGGAAATCGGAAGGCAAGAAACACAGCCGAGACAGGCGTTATATGCTAGCAGGCAGGTTTGCTCCATTTAGTGATTCCGAGAATAAGAGGACACCATTGTATGTCTGGATGTCTCTCTTATGTACCATGCTGCCTACAGTACAAGGCTGCACGACAAAGGGAATCCTGTCTCAATTTTGGAGACTCCTAAATTTGTTCCTCAGTCCGAACCTGATTCCGTCGTTGAAACAGGGATAGGACAAGATCCGCTCAGCGGGGGAATCTTTTTTCAGTGGTGTGGCCCCGAAGCTGTCGGATACAAGATATATCGAGCGGATT
This sequence comes from uncultured Bacteroidota bacterium, assembly GCA_963703215.1. Lineage (GTDB taxonomy): Bacteria > Bacteroidota > Ignavibacteria > Kryptoniales > JAKASW01 > JAKASW01. The sequence goes on from OY969800.1 coordinate 1,804,691, forward strand.
CTTCGGGTGTCTCAGGGGCCACGAATGCATTTTCCATGCTTCATGACCTAAATGGGATCGGTGGAGCGATCGATACGTTAATGACTGATAGTGGATCGATCCATAGTAACGTTACTTATTCATATTACATCGTGGCCTATTCCAATGATGGCAATTCCAGTTCCCCATCGAACGTGATCACGTATACTCTTCTCGACAGACCGACACTTTATAGCCCGATTGCAAATGTAAAAGTCGACTCAAGCAGACTGGCATTTCAATGGAACGAAAATGCGAACGCAGAATACACGGTGATCAGAGTGGAAGACTTAAATATCATTCCCCCAACGTTTGTATGGGTAAGCCTGCGATTTGAACTAAATGGTGCCCTACCTCAAGTTCAGTATAATTTTGACGGTGTTGCCTCATCGAGCCTAATCTCAGGTCATTCATATCAATGGCGCGTTGACAGGTTTAATGTTGACGGTACAGGAAGGCCATACGAAGGGTCGAGATCGGCATGGGGAACGTTTACTGTTAAGTAGGACAGATTCTAAATCCCCTCTGAAGCACCCAGTTGGGGAACTAAAAGGAGCAATGAAGATTGGACGGGGGAGTGTAAAGTGACATTGAGCACTTTTAGAAACGGTGTTTGCTTTCTAAATTGTTTTGAGCGTTAATTCGGATTTGTCTTGGATCATTTTCTGAGGAGAGCTTTCCGCAGACAACTCTTCCATACGTGAAGAGAAGCTGAATTTTTAATAATCGGTGGAGTATGTTGACACGTAAGTCCCAGACCCTTTTTTACTGGGGAATGGTTCTGGATTTGTTGGGCCTGAACGCAGGATTTATCATAGCCTATTTCTTCAGGTTCCACATCTTAATTGGAGGGGGTCTAATCTCATCTTATCGCGGCCTTCTTGTTACAGTGAATGCCCTTTTCCTGCTGATCCTATTTTCCAGACGAAAGGAAATGATCGCAGAGTCTTTGGACCTACGCAAACATGAGCTACTCGATGCGAGGGTGAATTATGCTATCTTCACTATACTCTATCTTGCTGTCATGGTGTTTACCGAGGGGTACGTATTTTCCAGAATATTCCATTTGTATTTCTTGTGTTCCTTTGGGATTGTCTATTTCCTAGACCGAATATTTGCTTTTCCTGTCCTTAGAGATAAAGTGCTGTCGGGTAATAAGAGAGTGAAAGTGGTTCTCGTAGGCGCCGGGGATATCGGTAGGAAGTACCTTGAAAGGATAAAAAGACATCAGAAGTATTATGACGTGGTCGCGGTTCTTGACGACGATCTTTCGAAGAAAATATACTTCAACGGTGAATTCAGAGGAAAGATCGACATGCTCTCTGATGTTCTTCGGACTCATAGAATCGATGAGGTAATTGTGGCCATTCCAACCAGGGAAACCAAGAAGATAAACCAGATTGTGCAAACTGCAGAAAGACATTATAGTTTGGTGAAGGTTATACCCGGGTACAGCAGGGATTTGTCCTGGCGAAAATTACATGTCGAAGAATTTTCAGGCATGTTCATGTTTTCGGTGGAAAACAGCCGCCTGAAGACGTTCCACAATAAGATATCGAAGAGGACCATCGACATTCTTCTGTCTCTAGCGGTCCTTGTGTTTATTTTTCCATTATTATGTTTGGTCATTGTACCGTTGATTAAATTCTCCAGCAAAGGGCCTGTCTTTTTCAGGCAGAAAAGGAAGGGTTTCCGAGGAAGGGAGTTCGTTTGCTTGAAGTTCAGGACGATGAAGATTGCAGATAGAGAGTGCCAAGCAATTCAGACCAAGAAAAACGATCCTCGAAAGACTAAGGTTGGAGATTTTCTGCGAAAGACTAGCTTAGATGAACTGCCTCAATTTTGGAATGTTTTTAAAGGTGATATGAGTGTAGTGGGTCCGAGACCGCATATGGTCGAACACGACGAGATGTACGGGAAAATCATTGAAGATTACCACGCAAGACTTTACGTCAGGCCTGGAGTGACCGGTTGGGCTCAAGTGAATGGGTACCGGGGCAATACGGAGAATCACGAATTGATGAGCAAACGCATTGAGCACGACATATGGTACATAGAGAACTGGTCTCCATGGCTTGATATAAAGATTGTATTGATGACGATTGCTTGGATGTTGAAAGGGGATCCGAACGCATATTAAGTGAGGAGTTAAGGTAAAGGTGAAGGCAGAGATAGAGTGGATGGGTCCTTGTTTAAATCTTTCAGGGAGGTGCCGGTATGGCAGGAAGCGATGGATGTCGCGGAAGTGGTGTTCAAACTGAGTGAAGACCTTTCCCAAGAAAGAAGATTACGGACTAACGTCGCAATTGAGGCGGGCAGCGCTGAGCATCTCCGCTAATGTTGCAGAAGCGTACGGGAGATATCATACGGTGGACAAAATCAACTTCTATTATTATTCAAGAGGTTCAGTAACTGAAACGCAGAATCATATCGAATATGGTAAACGAGTCGGGTACATCCCCGAAGAAGATGCCAGACTTCTCGATGAAAGATTGTCAAAGATTTACAACGACTTGAACAAGATTATCTCTTCGATTAAATGAAGATTTGCAGTTTTTACGATTGATTCCTAAATCTTTACCTTTTCCTTTACCTGAACATTTCAAAACGACTCCTGACTCTTCACTATTTACTCCTTACTACTCTCCGATGCAAAAGACCCTAGGGTAAACGTAATCCATCCTGGTTGACTTACTTCTCTACATCTTGCGGCCTGAATCCAAAGTGAAAATGAAATTGACGAAACTAATTCTTAGTTCTGTAATAGCTCTTGGGGTTGCCTTGTCTATCCAGGGCTGCACAACGAAAGGGACGCCGATTTCCGTTCTTGGGACGCCGAAGTTTGTCCCTCAGTCTCAACCTGATTCTGTTGTGGAGACAGGGATTGGACAAGATCCCATTACAGGAGGAATCTTTCTTCAATGGTACACAACGTTGGGTGCTGCGGGATACAAAGTATACCGGTCAGACACCATTGATGTCACTAATACTCCACAAAGTTTTTCGGTGGTATTGGATGTTGCTTCAACATCCTCGACAGATGACACCTCCGCCGTTGACGTCAGTTCGTTGGCAGCGGGAGTAAGGTATTATTATTATTTAAGGGCATATCTTTCTGATGGAAACATGAGTGATCCGTCAGACACAATAAACTATTACTTGCTGGCAAGGCCAGCTTTCAGAAGGCCCTCCCATAAATGGCAGTGTCAATAGTACGGGGCTTAGTTTCCATTGGGCAGATGGTACTGGTGGAGGATATACTGTCATTCGCGTGAAGGACACCGGAATGATTCCTCCTGCATATGTCTGGGTGTCTGCGCGTTTTCAGATGTTTTTGGGGACTGCAAGCTCCATAGGCTTTAACTTTGACAGCACTGCCACGGCCCAACTTGTTTCCGGTCATTCTTATCAGTGGCGGGTCGACCGGTTTAACCTTGATGGTACAGGCAGGCCGTACGAAGGGTCAAGATCGGCGTGGGGAACGTTCTCTGTGAAATAAAAGAAATTGTGAATTTTGGATGTTGAATTTTGAATTGGGAAAAGCAAGGGGGATAGGGAATTTTAAATGTCAAATTTTGAATTGAGAAGAAGCGCGAGGAGATTCTTCCCTGGTCTGACCGGGGCTTTTTTGTTTTATGACGAAAACTCACTTGAGCTACATAAGCGCATTATACCACACGAAAATACTTCTCAACCATACAGGAATATTAGATCACATAGAAATTCTTTTTGAAAGTGAAATTGCAATTCGTGCGCACTCGCTTGAAATTAGCGGCGGTATATCTCTTCTTTTGTCAAGTATATGATGGCCTTAGTAGCGGGCTATTTTGAAATGAAACAACAGCGCACAGATTACACGGAAAAATATACGGGATGCCCACGGATGAAATCATTGCCGATAAATCTGCCAGTGAAAATCCGTGTCGTTTTCTCCCGCCCATTACTATTCATATAGGATATGCGGTCACCGCCTTGCGGGATCCCGACAGAAAAATATTTTGACGGGAGATGCCACAAGGCGCTCGCTTGGATTTCGTGTTCAATGAATTGAAAGAAGCCCACTACCACAGCCTTTGCCCCCTTGAGCAGAAACCCTCGGTGTGATAACTTGTATCACAACGCAGGCGCGGTTTGGAATGGATATCAGAAAATAAATTGGAATACGTCATGGAATTGAAAAGTAAGATTCTCTCCAAGGAAGCAAAAATCGGGATTATCGGATTAGGCTACGTCGGATTGCCTCTGGCGATTGAGTTTTCGAAAACGGAATTTTCTGTGTTCGGTTTCGATGTAGACCGCTCGAAGGTTGATGCATTGAAGGATGGCAGAAGTTATATAAAACACATCAGTTCGGAATCTGTCAGAAATGCACTTGTGCGGTTCTGTCCGACTACTGATTTCTCGAAACTTTCCGAAATGGATGCAATTGTAATCTGCGTTCCAACTCCCTTGAACAAGAACCGCGAACCAGACATGAGTTATGTGTTCCAAACGACGAAGACAGTTGCGAAATATCTGAGAAAGGGCCAGCTCGTTTCGCTGGAATCGACTACCTATCCTGGTACAACTGACGGCGAAGTCCGCGCCATTCTTGAAGAGACCGGATTAAAAGCAGGCAAAGATTTCTACTTGGCATTTTCTCCCGAGAGAGAGGACCCGAATAACCTTCAATTCAGTACGCGTACCATACCGAAAGTGGTCGGCGGAATAAACGAGGATTCACTTGAGGCTGCAAAGGCACTTTACGACCAGATAGTTGTGCGGACGGTACCGGTTTCTTCGACAAAAGTCGCAGAGGCCGCAAAGATTTTGGAGAATACATTTCGTGCGGTCAACATCGCGCTAGTCAACGAGCTGAAAATCACTTTCATGAAGATGGGGATCGATATCTGGGAAGTAATCGAGGCGGCGAAGACAAAGCCATTCGGATTCATGCCGTTCTACCCCGGACCAGGATTAGGCGGACACTGTATTCCAATCGATCCTTTCTATTTGACGTGGAAGGCGCGGGAATTTGGTGTCTCAACGAGATTCATCGAGCTTGCCGGCGAAATAAACACGGCCATGCCAGATTACGTTGTCAGCCGGGCAATGGAAGCATTGAATGAAATGGGCAAGCCGCTCAAGGGTGCGAGAGTATTGATGCTGGGTCTTGCCTACAAAGCAAATGTAGATGACTATCGGGAGTCGCCGTCATTTCATCTAATGGAGAATCTGGAAGAAAAAGGGGCAACCGTCAGTTTCAACGATCCATATATTCCTGAGATTGGCATGACGAGAGAGTTTCCCAAATATGCCGGCAAAAAGTCGGTTCTGATCATGGACGATTACGATCTGATCCTGATTGCCACGGCACATGATGAATACAAGTCGATTGACTTTTCTAAGTTTAAGTGTGTTGTCTTGGACACTAGGAATATCGCTAAAGGGACGAACGTTGTGAAGGCGTGAGAAACTTTGTGGAACATATGTGACGCAGAAAAAGGGGATCCTTTCGGATCGACAGTTAGTTTAGTGCAAATATGCGAGAGTCTGTTTATCTGTGCAATGTATGTTCATTTTCTTTTGCTCGCCCAAAAGAAAACGAACCAAAAGAAAAGGGCGCCCTGCGAAAATGGTTCCGACACCGCCATGCGGGTCGGAAACGTCACGTCGCCCGGGAAGGGAGGCGATTTTAATATGCGGTGGTTCACAAATTGTAGAGGAAATTCCGAAAATCGCCTCTGGAGCATCGTAGAAGATTCTGTGAAAGACGAACGGACTCCATTTTCGCAAGGGAATTATCGGCATTGCGTATTGCGAGAAAACTTTTCTCGTTAGTCCGAGTTTTGCTAATATATGAAGGTACTTAGACGCTTGAAGGAAAATTGGAAAGAAAAAAAGAAATAGGTTTAGCTGTTCTTGGCTGCGGACGCTGGGGAATAAATCATGTCAGGACGGCGCATCAGCTATTTGGAGAGAGATTGATTTTGGTTTCTGACCCGATACCGGCGGCAGGCGATCGCGTGAAAAAAATTTCGGAAGGAATAAGATTTTCAACGGACGCCAATGAAGTCATTAATCATCCGGGTATTAATGCGGTGATAGTTGCCACACCTGCGGAGACACACTATCGAATAACAAAGAGCCTGCTGGAGAATGGCAAGAACGTATTGGTTGAGAAGCCGATAACGCTTCATCCTGAAGAGGCAAAAGAATTGATGGCAATTGCGGAAAAGAAGAATTTAAAGCTCATGGTGGGGCACTTGCTTCTTTATCATCCGGCGATATTGAAGCTGAAGGAGATTGTCAAGTCGGGCAAGATCGGCAGATTGCAGTATATTTACAGCAACAGGTTGAATTTCGGCACGGTTCGGACAGAAGAGAACATCCTGTGGAGTTTCGCGCCTCATGACATTTCGATCTTACAATTTTTGACAGAGTCGAACCCGGTTTACGTCGAGGCTCATGGCGCGTCATTTTTGCAGCATAACATTGAAGACTCTACGGTGACCTATCTTACTTATCCAGAAAATATCCACGCACATATTTTTGTAAGCTGGCTTCATCCATTCAAAGAACACAAGTTAGTGGTAATAGGCGACAGAGGAATGGTAGTGTTTGAAGACAGTGCGGCGAAGGAGAAACTTAAGCTTTATCCGAAAAGATTCAACAACCTGAACGGAATAATAGAAAAATTCGACGGCGAATATGAAGTGATCGCCTACGAAGACAAGCAGCCTCTTGCTGAGGAGCAGAGACATTTTTATGAATCTATCGTGAACGGTACTAAACCATTGACCGATGGAAAACATGCATTAGAGGTTTTGGAAATACTCGAAAAAGCTGAAGGGAGCATGAAGGGAGCAAGGTGAAGAATGAAAGGCGAAATGGATCAAGTCGCATCGAGTGCGGGGAAATATTATGTTGATGAACACGCCGTTGTCGACGACGACGTCGTAATCGGAGAAGGAACAAAGATATGGCACTTCTCTCATGTGCAATCGGGTGCGAAGATAGGACGTCATTGTACAATTGGACAGAATGTGAATGTCGCAAATAATGTTACGATCGGGAATTATGTAAAGATTCAGAATAACGTCTCCGTCTATGAAGGAGTGACACTCGAAGATTATGTCTTCTGCGGGCCATCCATGGTGTTCACGAACATACTCGACCCGAGATCGAAGTATCCGCAAGTCGGCGCGAAATATTACATCAAGACTTATGTAAAGGAAGGTGCCTCGCTCGGGGCAAACTCCACGATTGTCTGCGGCCATACTATTGGGAGATTCGCTTTTGTGGGGGCCGGTGCTGTCGTAACGAAGGACGTGCCTGATTTTGCACTTGTCGTCGGAAATCCTGCCAGGATTGTAGGATGGTTCAGCGAAGCGGGAAAGAAACTTATATTTGATAAAGATGGAATTGCATACTGCGAGAGATCAAAGAAGAAATACAAACTCGAGATTGGAAGAGTAACAGAATTATGAGTTTTCAATGCTGAATTTTGAATTAAGTGCGGCAGATTGAAAATTTGAGAGTAAGGTAACTATGATGGTTCATGCAAGGAAAGTTAGTCTCAACGATTTGGCGGATAGTTCCGAAGAGAGAGAGTATTGGTCGTCAAAAACAATCGAGGAAAAGATCGAAGCCGTTGAATTGCTCAGGAACCATTTCCGGAAAATAAAAGGGACAAAAAGAAGTAATGGAAACTTCAAAGGACTTCGAAGAGTTCTTCGGATTGCTAAACTCAAGTAATGTCCGCTATTTAGTAGTCGGTGGATACGCATTTGCAATTCATGCAAAGCCTCGGTTTACTGGCGACATGGACATTTTTGTCGATTCCGAGAAAACCAATGCAGAAAAGATTGTTAAGGTGCTTGACAAGTTTGGTTTTGGGGGAGTAGGTATCGCCATCGCAGATTTAACAAGGCCGGATCAAGCGATTCAGCTGGGATATCCTCCACTGAGAATCGATTTATTGACGTCCATCTCTGGAGTGACATTCATCAAAGCATGGAAAAACAAGGTCGACGGTAAATATGGCAAACAGCGAGTTTATTTTATCGGCAAGAAAGATCTGATCAGAAACAAGAGAGCGTCCGGACGAAGGAGAGATTTGCTTGACCTCGAAGATTTGGAATGAACTTGAGCATTAAGGGTTCAATTTAAAATTAAGAATTTAGAATTGAGAATTATCATATGAAGGTTCCACTGTTAGATTTAAAGGCACAATACTCTTCAATCAAGAAAGAACTTGATGAAGCGCTGATCAGAGTTGCGGAATCCCAACATTTCATCCTGGGTCCTGAAGTAGAAGCTCTGGAAAAGAATCTTGCTTCCTATCTTGGAGTCAAGCATTCTATCGGAGTGTCGTCTGGCACCGACGCTCTTCTCATTGCATTGATGGCGATTGACATAAAGCCTGGCGACGAAGTGATACTCCCGACGTTCTCGTTCTTTGCGACGGCAGGAGTTGTTGCCAGGATGAATGCGATGCCGGTTTTCACCGACATCGATCCGGTTACATTCAATATTGATCCAAATGATATAGAAAAGAAGATAACTGTTAGGACGAAGGCAATAATTCCCGTTCATCTGTACGGGCAGAGCGCGGATATGGATCCGATAATGGAGACGGCAAAGAAGCATTCTCTGAAAGTTATTGAGGATGGCGCACAGGCTATCGGGGTCCAATATAGGGACGGTAAGAAAGTCGGAACGATTGGCGACGTAGGATGCTATTCATTTTTCCCCAGCAAGAACCTTGGAGGTTTTGGCGACGGTGGATTGGTCGTTACGAACGATGATGTCCTTGGAGAAAAGCTGAAGATAATGCGAGTGCACGGCGGCAAGCCGAAATATTATCACAAGGTGATAGGCGGAAACTTCAGACTCGATGCGATCCAGGCTGTTGTGCTGAACGTCAAGCTGCCGCATCTTGACGGGTGGTCGGAGAAGAGACGCAAGAATGCCGAGTCATATACTAAGTTGTTCATTGAGAAAGGTTTGGCGGAAAGAGAAGGGGCGATTTCATTTGACGAGAAAAATCCCGTACTCCTTCCGAAGGCTGTATATGGTGGTTCAGGCCATAAAAACCACCATATTTACAATCAGTACGTGGTCCGAGTGGAGAAGCGAGATGAGCTTAAGAAATACCTGACAGAAAACGGGATTGGAAACGAGATTTACTATCCTGTACCATTTCATCGGCAAGAGTGTTTCGCATACCTCAAATGTGATGACAAGGATTATCCCGACTCCAATTTTGCAGCGGAGCATTCGCTGGCGCTGCCGATATATCCAGAGTTGACGCGAGAGCAGATCGAATTTGTCGTGAATTCAATCAGTGAATGCATAAGAAGAGGCACTTGAAAATCCTTGAGGAAAAAGAATTCGTTTGCTAACTTGTACCACAATGAAGAATGAAAGCGAAATAAGGGAATTACTGAGAGGAGTCGTATGGGACTATAACATTGACCCATATGACCTGTATCTCATCGCGCTCGGGAAGAAAGAGCCGATAGGATGGTTCAATAAAGAATGGTGCCTTGTGAGACTCTGGAGCGCACTATCATGGTACGAATTGCTGAAGCTGTTCGGAAGAGATTTTCTTCGTGATAATTTGACAACGCAAATCGTCCAGAGAATGTGGCCAAAGGGAGTAAGAGAAAGATATGAAATTTACCGCAGAATTCTACAGGGAGAAGCTGTTTCCCCTTCAGGATGGAGTGCTGAAAATCGTAAGAGAATTAGAGCTTCCATTTTATCTGACTGGCGGTACCGCCCTGAGTAGGCATTATTTGAAACACAGGTTCTCCGATGACATAGATCTATTTGTGAATGCAGATGAAAAGTATACGGCATACGTGGACAAGCTTCTGGACAGGCTTTCCGACGAAACGGTGTCGCTGCAGTGTGAACTTTTGCGCGCCAATATGGTGGCCACAACACATTACACGAGATTTTTTGTGGGTGGCTATGGGATTGAATTGAAAGTGGATCTTGTAAATGATGTGAAGCATCATTTCGGGGGCTTTGAACTTGACAGCATTTTGGGAACGTTAGACAGCTGGAGAAACATTCTTTCGAACAAAATAGCGGCGCTATATCGGTTTGAGATTAAGGATTATGTTGATGTTTGGGCGCTGTCTAAGAAGTTCGATTTCAACTGGGAAGATATTTTAAATGAGGCACGGTATAAGGAAGCATCCGTTGATCCGGGTGAAGTTCGCAATCTGATCGAGTCATTCCCTTTTGAGCGCCTTGAAGAAATCAATTGGATCGACGGCTTTGACCACTCACCAATCAAAGGTGAATTCGAGCGTATTGCCGAGGACATTTTCTACGGAAATGAGAACAGTCTCAGGTAAACTCTTGACCTTTTTTGGATAAGTGTCTTGGGGAAAGAAATTTATTCCATTGATTCAAAATTTGCCGCTCAATTATTTATTGAAAATGTGTGCGGCATGGCGCAAGGCGCTCACATAATTTAGAATTGAGAATTCTTTTATGAACATTTCAGTAATTGGTACAGGTTATGTCGGTCTCGTCACCGGGACGTGTTTTGCAGAAACAGGCAACAATGTGGTCTGCATGGACGTCGATGCAAAGAAGATTCAGCAGCTAAGAAAGGGAAAGTCGCCGATCTACGAACCGGGGCTCGATTCAATTCTTGAAAAGAATATTAAGGCAAAGAGGCTTTCGTTTACTACCTCATTGAGCGAGGCCGTCGAAGAACCCGAAGTGATATTCCTCTGCTTACCGACTCCACCTGGCGCGGACGGAAGTGCAGACCTGAAGCATGTGATCCAAGTGGCAATTGATATTGCAAAGCTGGCAGACGGTTTTAAGCTTATCATTACAAAGAGCACCGTGCCAATCGGGACCGGCGACAAGATTCGTGAAATATTTCGGTCGAGTGGCAAAGACGGTTTCATTGTCGCATCTAATCCTGAATTTTTGAAAGAAGGAAACGCGATACAAGATTTCATGTTCCCTGACCGTGTCGTTCTTGGCGTCGAGGATAAAAAGGCGGAAGACATTCTCCGCGAACTCTATGAGCCGTTTGTCCGCACCGCAGCGCCTGTCCTCGTAATGGACACCCGCAGTGCGGAGATGGTGAAATATGCCGCCAACGCCTTTCTCGCGACCCGCATTTCTTTCATGAATGAAATTGCGAGACTCTGTGAGAAGCTCGGAGCGGATGTAGATAAGGTGCGCATGGCGATCGGTTATGACAATAGGATCGGCCAGAGATTTCTTTTCCCCGGAATTGGCTGGGGAGGAAGCTGCTTTCCAAAGGACGTCAAGGCGCTGATCAAAATTGGCGAGGAAGCTTCGCTGGAGACGCCGGTAGTTTCGGCAGTTTATGAAATTAATGAGATTCAAAAAGGTGTTCTGCCGCAAAAGATCAAAAAACATTTTGGTGCGAATCTGAAGGGTAAGAAGTTTGCTGTATGGGGTCTATCCTTCAAGCCCAAGACCGATGACATGAGAGAAGCTCCTTCGATAGTCGTAATTGAAAGTCTTCTGCATAGCGGAGCAGCAGTGTCCGCATTCGACCCGGTCGCAACGGAGAACGCCGAGAAGATTTTCGGCAAAAAGATTTCTTATGGAAGAGAACAATATGATGTGTTGAAAGGCGCAGATGCGTTGCTGTTAATCACCGAGTGGCAGGAATTCCGGGAACCGGATTTTGACAGGATGAAAAGACTCATGAAACATTATGTGATATTTGATGGACGAAACATCTATAATCCGGAGAAAGCCAGAGCGATGGGGTTTGAATACTATGGAATAGGGAGAAAGTGACAATACAAGATTGAGGATTGAAGATCTGCAATTTACGATCTGATTGATCTATGAAAAGAGAAGATTTGGAGAAAAGGACAAAGACTTTTGCAATCGATGTCATAAGACTTGTAAGCTCTTTTCCCAAGAACAAAGCTACGGACGTTATTGGTTATCAACTATTGAAATGTGGTACCTCAATAGGGGCGAACTATCGTGAAGCATCGCGAGGTGAATCAAAAGCAGATTTTGTCCATAAGATTGCGATTGTCCAAAAAGAAGCCAGCGAAACAGTATATTGGCTCGAACTTACTTGGGAGTCAGGATTAGTCAGTGAAAATTTGGTCTCCCCGATTCTATCTGAAGCGAAAGAACTTCTCGCAATATTTACCGCATCTCACAAGACAGCTAAACGAACGATTGATCGATAATCTACAATCGGCAATTGAAGATCGAACATTCTAAGGAGAGGATTAGAGTAATTTTGTGTCCAGAGTTTTAATCACTGGCGGTGCCGGCTTCATCGGCTCTCACTTATGCGATAGGTTTATCGCCGAAGGGGACAATGTCATCTGCATGGATAATCTTATCACCGGAAGTCCGGACAACATCGCTCATCTGATCGGGAATAAGAAGTTCAAGTTTATTGAACATGATGTAACAGAGTCTATCTATATTGAAGGTAAGGTGGACTCAGTGCTCCACTTTGCAAGCCCTGCCTCGCCGATAGATTATCTCAAGCTTCCTATACAAACATTGAAAGTCGGTTCTCTTGGCACACATAAGGCTCTCGGATTCGCGAAAGCAAAAGGGTCGAGGTTCTTGTTGGCGTCGACGAGTGAAGTTTATGGAGATCCACTCATGCATCCACAGCGCGAGGAATATTGGGGGAATGTCAATCCGATCGGAGTGCGTGGCGTGTATGACGAGGCGAAGCGGTTCAGCGAGGCGATGACCATGGCATATCACAGGTACCATGGATTGGATACTCGGATCGTCAGGATATTTAACACCTATGGTCCAAGGATGCGTCTCGATGACGGAAGAGTTCTTCCCGCTTTCATGAAACAGGCATTTCTCGGAGAAGACCTCACCGCTTTTGGTGACGGGACACAGACACGCAGCTTCTGCTACGTCGATGATCTTGTGGAAGGGATTGTTAGTCTCTTGAAGTCGGACTATTATGAGCCCGTCAACATTGGTAATCCAGATGAAATAACTATCCGTAAACTTGCGGAAGAGATAATCATGCTCACGAATAGCAGAAGCAAGATCTCGTTTAGACCGTTGCCTGAGGATGATCCCAAGGTCAGGCAGCCCGACATCTCCAGGGCTAAGGAGATATTGAGTTGGGAGCCGAAGGTTTCCAGAAAGGAAGGCTTGGAAAAGACCTTTGAGTACTTCAAGAAGAAGGTTTCTCTTGCGGAAAAGAATGCGTAATCAGCGAAGTCTTTAGCAAATAGCAAGCGATTTTCTTCTTAAGGAGCTGTTCCGACAGTAGTTGTCAGACTGTCAGAACGGCTTTTTTGTTTGTCGAAAATGCCGATTAATGGAAGGTATTTGCCTTGCCTAGCGGCTCGCATGAACTGCCGAAATCTGGATCTTGGTGATTATCGTGGCGGCTTTCACCGGAAGAGACTATACTGCATCGATTGTCTGGACTCGATAGCTAAGCTTGGGATTTCTTGCCGGGTAGTGTCCTTGACAATTTTCGTACCTTACGCTAACTTCATGCTTGAAGGTAGGAAGCCGACGGTGACCTTTCAACAATGAGCTTTTGAAGGGAGCGCAATAAGCTTTGGAATGGAAATGTGATACTATTTCATGATTTGAGATGCAGGAGCAGTAGAATAGGGATGTCTCGAACGTGGATGTCAAGAGTTTTCATCGTGAGCGAAATCAGGATCGCTCGCGGTATTGATTTGCAGTTGTCAGGCTTCTGAAAAAAAATGCTACAATGTGAAGGCAAAGTAGAAAAATAGCCTTCAAGACTTCTCCCGTGGGTTGGCTTGTGTGTTCGCGGAGAGAAGTCGGCAAGAGCGGTTTTTGTCGCCGCGAATTAAATAGGTGCCCAGTCAGTTTGTGACTGAGATAGCGAAGCTGTGGAAAATCTATGCCAAATGTTCGGATCACCTTTTATGAAGCCCGTAGTGATGTCGTCAGTATAATGGGCTATGGTTACCGGGATACTAGAGAATGTCTGAAGTGCCTATAGAGACATACCGCACAGTTCTTGCACGAAAGATCGGCAAGATAGACGGACGTCAAAGTGCTGAGAAATTTCTCATGGACTGCTACAGGCTATTTAGGTGGCAGGCTCATCATGTTTCTCCTCAACGCGTATTTTGCAAGAGTGTTCGCCCCTAGCTTGTACGGTCAGATAATTTTTGCGCAGACTGTCTTGCTATTTGTGACTACGATTTTCTCTGATCTCGGAGTCCGAATCGTCTCCGTGCGTAACATCTCCTTGGCAAAGGCGGACACAGATCAAGAGGTACTCAACGTTTCCTGGTCATTCCTTGTTCTCATAAGTGTGTTATCATTAGCTGGGATGGTGGCATACAGCACAGCTTTAAAGGGGGACGAGGGCCGACTGACTCTGATATTTGCGTTAGGGGTTCCCTTATATGCCTTGAATCTTGATTGGATATTGAAAGGTCGCCAGCGTTTCAAGAATGTCGGCTTAGCGGAGATTCTGAAGGCCGCTCCATACCTTCTGATGAGCGTGCTCTTCATCAAGTCATCTAAGGACATGGATCTGGTCGGCGTGGGTTACTTGATCGGGTATGCTATTGCAACTCTCCTGATCTTCTGGGGGGTTTATCAATTGAGGGCGGTCCCCCGCTTCGTCTTCTCTCCTGACAAATTCAAGGTGCTTCTTCGGAAGCTCTGTTCCCCTAGGGCTTGTAGGTTTCATTTCACAATCCTACATGAACAGCGGATTCTTTTTCTTAAAAGGATTCTCAACTCCCGACCAAATTGGATACTTCGCAGCTGCGTCAAAAATAACCTTTGGTATTACAACCCTCGGTGCATTATTCGGTGAAGCCCTCTTGCCTCGACTTGGAAATCTGTTTGTCTCTTCTCCAGATAGAGCCAAAAGGTTGGTACGCAAGTCATTCTTTGGAATCCTCGCGTTTGCTGTCCCGCTAGGTACGTTATTGTTCGTATTCTCCGGGTACATAATCAACACGATATACGGATCGAGCTTTGGGGAATCAATTGTCATCTTCAGACTCTTGATCGTCGCAATGGTGGCGCTCCTCATGAATGTCCCATTCTATAGTTATTTGATCGTGCTCAAAAAGAATCGAGCGCTGCTTTTCTCAGTGATAACAGGTACTCTCATCAGCCTCGTGTCCAATTATTTCCTGGTCACTTCTATGGGTGCTGTCGGAGCCGCGGTTACAGAATTATTGACGGAAGTAGCGGTAATGGTCTGCTACGTTGCTTTTTCCATTTGGGCGCCGCCGTTAAACGAGAATTTCCAAAATTGAATTAACACTTAACAAGTTTTAATAAAAGGGAGAATATGAAAGGTAAAGTGCTGGTAACGGGCGGGGCTGGGTTTATTGGTTCCCATGTAGCCGAAGAGCTAGTCAAGGACGGTTTCGATGTCGTCGTATTAGATGATCTATCTGGCGGATTCCGGTGCAACATACCGGATGGGCGCCCGATTCGTGGAAGGAACAATCCTGGATCATAATTTGGTGGATCGTATATTTGCTGAAAACAAATTCACTTATGTCTTCCACCTTGCAGCATATGCCGCCGAGGGGCTTAGTCACTTTATCAAAAGGTTCAACTATTTGAATAATCTTGTGGGTTCGGTAAATCTGATAAATGCCTCGGTCAATAATAATGCAAGGTGTTTCGTGTACACTTCTTCGATTGCAGTCTACGGGGCAAATCAACTTCCGATGACTGAGGAGATGATTCCTTCTCCGGAAGATTCGTATGGGATAGCAAAGTATGCAGTTGAACAAGATTTGCACTCCTCCAAGCGTCTGTTTGATTTGGACTACATTGTGTTTAGACCACACAACGTCTACGGTGAACGGCAGAACATCGGCGACAAATACAGAAATGTCATTGGAATATTCATGAATCAAATATTGCAGAACAAAGAATTGACTATATTTGGCGACGGAAATCAAACCAGGGCGTTTTCTTACATCAAGGATGTTGCTCCTATAATTGCGGGTTCGATTCATAACGAAAGTGCCTACTGCCAAACATTTAACGTCGGAGCAGATATCCCGATACACGGTAAATGAGACTGGCGGCACGAGTTATGGAAGCTATGGGAAAGAAGGTCGGGATCAAGCACTTGGAAGCTAGGAAGGAAGTAGTCCACGCTTACAGTAGTCATGAAAAAGAGGTTGAGTTCTTTGGTCATTAGGGACAAACCTCGCTAGATCAAGGATTGACAAGAATGGCCAATGGGTCAAAAAGGAGGGCGCCAAACAATCCAAGGAATTAGAAAAATTCAGGTACTTAAGAATTTACGAAGGGTGGACTAGTCGATAATGGAAAGATCAGCTGGAGAATGAAGGAATTGCTGCCTCAAGGGGTCCTTTAATTTACGTTCTTATCAACGATTAGTGCGGAAGGAAACTGACGATTGAGACTCTTGACTCCCTATACAAAATCAATTACATGAAGTTCGTTGTCATATTGGTGGATAATGGATCGACAGATGGAACTGTGGAAGGGGTATCCGATTTGGCGAAAGGCCAAGGTATAGAATGTGAGGTACTTGAGATGAGAAAGGCATGAGCTATAAGGACTATGGTTCAAGACACTTTAGCTCGGCAGTTCGGCCAAGGAAAATATTAGGTCGTAGCTTCAAATTCAAGCATAGGGTTTACAGGAGTGATAAAAATGGTATTGAACCGGCTCTGTTAGCTGGCTGCGACTACTATTATTTCTAAACAATGATACTGAACTTGATCCCGATTTCCTTGAGAAGATGGTTACGACGGAAGAATCTAAAGATGGAAAGGCGGTTGTTGGATCAAAGATATATTACGCGGATCCGCGAGATGTAATCTGGGACGCCGCCGGAACAAGACTTGGGGTGAGTCTGTGCCCGATGGCAAAGGGAAAAAGATAAGGAGAGTTTTCGGGTGTAAGACAAACTGAGGTTGTCTCTGGATGTGTAATGTTGATTCCGCGCGAGATCTTGATGAAGGTCGGTGGCCAGGACGACCGTTATTTTTTCAACATCGATGATACTGAATATTCTGTGTGAATAGCAAAACATGGATATGATTTGTTTGTCAATCTTTATGTGGTTGTCTGGCACAAGGTCTCGATGGCTCTCAGGAACAACAAGCCTTTAGGGAAATATTATCTTACAAGGAACACCTTACTGTTTCGGAAAGACCACTATTCTTTTGGCGCTAACGCCTTGTTTGCTTTGAAGTTTGTGCCACACTGGCTTGCTGAATTTCTGAGACTTGCCAAACGTAGATCGCTCGCAGCAAAAGCTATGATTGCTGGGATAGTTGATTTTGGGAAGGGTGCCTATGGGGAATGTCCACATGCTTGGATGAATCCCAACTTGCTCAAAAAAGCTGGATGGCAGTGAGCGTGTAGAGTGTCGAAAGAATATTCACAAATTAGCATGTTTCAGAGGTGATCCATGTTTGACGACAAATCATGATTAAGGTTCTTTTCGTTAGCAGCCTTTTTGATCCTTACGAAATTGGTGGGGCCGAGAGCTATCTTCGGAATCTTGTCCAGAACCTGGAACCCAGAGAGATCAGGTGTGCAGTCGTCAGTTCCAGGCCTCTTTCACGGATGCGTCGCATCTTTTCTTATGAATTCGAGGACAGGGGACTTATGTTTGTTACAACATTACCAACCTCAACATTTTCCATGAAAGTTCTTTCCCACGTAAAAAGCCCTATCAGAAATTTATTTGGAGATCGCTGGCTTATTTCCTGCCGTTTTTTTCTCTTAGACCCTTAAGCAGGATACTAAAAAGGGAAAAGCCTGACATAATTCATACCCACAATTTGCACGGGTTCTCACCGTTCATTTTTAAAATTCTAAAAGCTTATCACGGGAAAAAAGTTCACACTATTCACGATTACTATCTCCTTTGCCCAGACTCAATCTATTGCATAGACGTGGCCGCATCTGCGATAGAAAGTAGAGGACAGTCATTTGTGGCCACTTCGCCCGAAAAGAATTTGTCTTATCCACAGACGCATGATGAAGCGTTTGACGGCGCAGGTCTATGATGTCGTGTATCGCCCTCGCAATTTGCCCTGAACAAACACCAAGACGATGGTTTTTTCACTGGCTCCAAGCTTCGAGTACTGAAGCTTGGAAGCTTCGAACATCGCGTTCGGCATGAGGAGAAAGAGGTCAAAAGTGAAATCAGTTTCCTGAATATGGGAGTTCTAAGTGAGCACAAAGGGGTAAGACTGTGGCTAAATGCAATACAGAGATTAGCGGGAGCGAACCTGAGATTTCTGTTTGCCGGTGATGGTGATCTTGTCAGCGAGGTCATCTCCGCAAGAAAACTCGATCAGAGAATCGAGTTCCTCGGATTCGTGTCTAAGGAGCAGAAGGTAGATGTTTTCAGACGAGCTAACTATCGGTTTTGCCATCGATTTGGTATGACAATTCGCCGATGGAACATATGAGAGTTTTTCTCAGGGAGTCCCGGTGATTGCAACTAGGATTGGAGGAATTCCCGAATTGGTTCTGGACGGAATCAACGGTGCACTATTTGAGCCCAACTCCGTTGATGATTTGTTGAGAGTTATTCGATCGATTCTCGCAGATAACGGATTACAGAAGAGATTTTCAAATCGGTCTTTCCAGTTTTCGAATGAGGTAACATTTTCTCGACACGTTGAAGAACTGGTACATGTTTATAGAGAGTGCGTTGGATCTGAAAGTGAATAATGCAACTCATAGAAACCGCAGTAGTACCTATTTCTCTGTCTTCATAATTCAACTTTTAATCTATGATGTTGTGCTCCAGAACATAGTGGTCAATTTTCTTGCCCAGGGAGGGATAATCCCGAGGTTTATCCTCCAAGGAATAATCGTTTGAAGGATCTTATTTCTCCTTTTTCTTTTCCTTTATTTATTAATCGCGGAAAGAGAGTAAAATATAACTGCTTGACAAATTGTTGCTTCTGAATCTCGTGATCTCGGCTGCATTTCTTTTCATTTCCGAGGTACGATGGAGGTCCCATTCTTTGCCCGACTCTTAGATCTAAGACTCTTTGTTATAGTTTTTCTGCTTTATTCAGTTGGCAGGCTGCTCTCAAAATCTGTTCCGTCGAGACTTTTATGACAAAGTTGAAAGGCCACTCTTTGTTTTGACGATTTTCGGTGCCATTGAATGGGTTTTTATTGACCGATATGCTTTGATATCCGGTTACGTGAAGTTCATGGCTCTAAAGGGTAGCGATTTTTTAGGTGTTAGCAATGAGTTTTCGTACATGGTCTCCTTTGCTGGAATAGAAGTGAAAAGAATGATGAGCACATTCTTGTCGCCTTTGGCACTTGCCTTATTTTTCGATCGTGCCGATGAGTTACTATTTGATGAAATTCTTTGAGAGGCGGATACGGGCAGAAGAGAAGATCCTTTTGATTCTTATTGTCATCGATGTCCTTTTTAGCGTGACGAGAGGCGTCGAATTCCATTTGCGCCGGCAATTTTCCTATATTCCATGGCGATAAGAAAAAAGTTGCGGGTTGTTCTTGGATTGGTATCTCTACTTGTTTTATTGTCTTTGGTTTGCCGATCAGGCAAATATTCATATCGACAACTGGTTTGGAGGATCCGTCGTCTGTGCGCGATGGATTGGCATACATAAAGTCTCTTGAAGCTTTTCTGCAAAATCCGTGGGGACATGGTCTGGAACTGTGAGTCCCATTGCGTTCTTCAACGTAAATGGTCAAACTCTGGGCGGAGAACTCTCTATCTCACTATCGCGAATTCAATAGGTCTTGTTGGGTTGGTGGCATTTGTCTTGATCCCGATTGTAATCGTAACACGCTTTAATAAAATTCCTGATCCTGTTGCATAAATTCTTTTTGTTTCGATGTTCGTGTTTGCATTGGCATCTGTGCCTACAGAACAATGGATCGGATTTCAATCGAGTTCGTTGAACTGGTTGTTCTTAGGCTTCACAGCAAGGCTGATGTTTGATAAGAAGGTGATGAGTTGAACCACCGACGACGGATCGAAACAAGACCCGTGAGATGAGAGGAGATGCGAATAAGTTGTGGTGAACGAATTCATAACTAGACTGATCCGACTAGTGAAATCTGATCCGGACTATTCTATCCCACCGGTGTAAAAGGAAGTAGCTTTGTCCGATTTCTCTTGATGCGATCTTTCTCATTGCTCAGGGGATTTTTCTGGCGTTTAAGACTTAAGTCGTCGAAGAAATGGCTTTTTGTGGGACGAAGGGCAAGAATATATTGCCCCGGCCTTCTTTCGGTCGGCCGGGCAGTTACTATTGATGAGAATGTCACCATAAATGCTCTCTCTTTCAAAGGAGTCGAGTTGGGAGACAACGTAACTATCAGGTCAGGGTCGATTATCGAATGTAGCGGCGTGCTAAGGCATATTGGAGAAGGAATAAGAATTGGAAAAGGAACCGGGATAAGTCAGTTCGCTTTCATCGGAGCAAGAGGATTCATTGAAATCGGAGATAATGTTCTTGTTGGTCCGAGGGTAACCATCTACTCTGAAAACCATATTTTCTCCGATCCGGATGTCCTCATAGCAGATCAAGGCGTCGCTAGAAACGGAATTAGAATCGGCAACGATGTCTGGATTGGATCGGGCGCGACTATTCTTGATGGTGTTACTATCCATGATGGAGCAGTTATCGCCGCAGGCAGTATCGTAAGGGACGATGTCCCTGCTTATTCCATTGTTGCAGGCGTTCCGGCAAAGGTGAAGAAATATCGGCGCCCCGCTTCGAAAGAAATTCCGGTCGGTCGAGCAAGGTTCTTGAAAGCATTGACGACAAGGCGGAGAACCACTCCTGTCGTCCGCCCAAGAAAAGAAGTGATATGAAAGTTGCTTTTGTTATGAATGTGAGGATGCCTATAACCGGGGCCGAATTGATGCCGATCAAAATCATGCAGGAACTGACAAAGATTGATCCCCAAACCGAGTACTTCGTAGTTCTCCAAAAAGCTTTTTCAATGATATACGAAATCGATAGTGACAACTTTCATGAGATCTGGTTTCCAAATTGGTTGAAGAATCCCATCCTAAACATACTTTGGACCCAGATTGTTTTGCCTTTCTTGTTTTCCTATCGCGGCATAGATACAGTGTTTGCAAACTATAATAGGGTCCCTTTTTGGGGGCAGCAGAGGACGATCCTGTTAATACATGACTTAGCCGACTATAGGATTTCAAGGAAATACGATATTTGGCGAACAATATACCATCGAGTAATGCTGAAATTAGGTGTAGGTAAAGCTGATGCAATCGTGACCGTTTCTGAAAATACAAAGAAAGATATTATCGAATTCTTAGGAGTGAATCCTAAGAAGATTTCTATAGTATACAATGGGGTGGACTCCATATTTCATCAACACGATAAATTAGAAAGCAGAAAGAGAATCTCGGAAAAGTATGGTCTATCTAGTCCATATGTCATATATGTTGGTGCATTAGAGCATCCGAATAAAAACCTTGTTAATCTCTTCAGGGCATTCAAGCTGGTATTAGACAAGGGTACCCATCATTACGACTTGGTTCTTGTTGGTCCCGAACGCTTCGGAGTCGAAGTAATAAACCAGGAGATTGAAGACCTTGGTCTTAGTGAGGTCGTGAAGAGGTTGGGTTATGTACCCAAAGAAGATCTACCGGTTCTCCTTTCTGGCGCCGATCTTTTTGTTTACCCATCGCTTTATGAGGGATTTGGGATTCCGGTGATTGAAGCCATGGCTTGCGGCGTATCTGTGGTGGCGTCTTGTACTTCTTCAATCCCTGAGGTTGCAGGCGAGGCTGCAATATTGGTAGATCCATATGATGTGAAGGGGATGGCTTCCGCTATGGTGAGTGTGCTTGACAACGAAAAGTTACGTGAAGACTTGATAAGGCGGGGTTTGGAACGAGCAAAGGTTTTTAGTTGGTCCTCAAGCGCATCGCGCCTGAAGGAAATCTTCTACGAAGAATTTTAAAATAGAATAGGAATGTTGTGAGAAAAATTTATGCCGGTGGCTGCGGCGGGATGCTTGGTGAAGCTTTCTACAAACAATTCAAGGGTGAATATGAATTAAAATGCACGGACAAAGATGTCAATGAGAGTTGGCTCTCATATCTTGATTTCAGAGACTTTGATGCCTATGAGGAGGACGTGTTCAGTTTCTCACCAGATTATCTTTTCCATATTGGAGCATATACAGATCTTGAGTTTTGTGAACAAAACCCAGATGAAACTTATCTTACGAATACTCTATCTGTCGAGAACGCCGTTTATATCGCCAACCGGCTGGACATCCCTTTGCTGTATATAAGCACCGCTGGGATCTTTGAGGGAACAGGAGTTCCTACGACGATTGGGATATTCCCAATCCGCTGGGTGTTTATGCGCGTTCCAAATTTATGGGAGAAAGATTTGTGGTGGAGAACAGCAAGCGGTACTTGATCTGTCGAGCGGGTTGGATGATGGGGGGCGGCCCGAAGAAGGATAAGAAATTTGTGCAGAAAATAATGAAGCAATTGAAGGAAGGAAAGAAGGAGCTTTTTGTTGTCAACGACAAGGATGGAACTCCGACCTATACCCACGATTTTGCTCGGAACGTGAGGTTGTTATTGGAGAGAGAGTACTGGGGACTGTACAACATGGTCTGCAGTGGTGAGACGAGTCGTTTGGAAGTCGCAAAAGAACTGATCAAAGTTATTGGAAAGGAAAATGAAATCAAAATAACTGAGGTAACATCGGATTACTTTAGCAAAGAATACTTTGCAGACCGCCCCCCTAGCGAAAGGCTGATAAACAAAAGGCTCTCCTTGCGTGGAATCAATATTATGCGACCCTGGAAAGTGGCTTTGAAGGAGTATCTGGAAGAATACTATTGTGAATACCTGTGATTGGTAAGCCTCTCAGAATAGCGGCATTCGGATTCAGGTCGATTCCTCCGACAGAGGGATCGGCGGGTGCCGATAAGTTTGCCTTAGAATTGTATAGACGTTTGGTTCAAAAAGGACATGAAGTTACCGCCTACAATCGTGTCTATGAATCCAGTGACCAGCATGTGAAGTGCCAATATGACGGTATCAGAATAGTCAATTTGAGAACTGTCCGAAAGAAGGGCTTTGATACCTTGTTTCATTCATTCAAGACCACCGTGCATATCATTCTCACAAACTCTGGAGAAGTTGTTCACATTCATAACGGAGGGAATAGCATTTGGGCTATCCTTTTAAAAACTTTTGGAAAGAGAGTATACGTAAGTCAAGATGGTGTCGACTGGAAAAGAAAAAAATGGCCATGGTACGGAAGGATATTTCTATACCTGTCGTCTTACATAACTGCCTACCTTCCTGACAGGGTAATTTTTGATAATATCTTTGCCAAAGAATTATTTGAAGAAAAATTCTCAGGGGAATTCGAATTTATACCTTATGGTTCAGAAGTCAACTTTGACGATAAGGAAATGGGAATATTACAAAAGCTGAACTTGCATGAAAGAGAATACTTCTTATTTATCGGTAGATTTATTCCGGATAAGGGGATCCATTACCTCATTAAAGCTTTTGAGCAAACAAAAACAGCGAAGAAACTGGTCATAGTCGGTGGTTCACCCAATCCATCAAGATACGAATCTGATCTTCGCTCGACAGAAGACAAAAGAATAATTTTCCCTGGCTATATTTATGGTGACGATGCAAATGTATTAATTAAGTATGCATTTGCGTATATACAGCCATCTGATATTGAAGGGCTTTCTCCGCTGATCCTTACGGTAATGGGAATAGGCACGCCCTTGATTTGCAGCGATATTAGGGAGAACGAATTTATTGCGAGGGATAACGCTGTATACTTCCAAAAAGGGAATACAAATGATTTGAAGGAAAAAATCGAATACTCATTAAAGTATCCTTCGAATATTGGTTTGTCTTCGATGAAAGGGAAGAACGACATTATCGAAAGATTCAGTTGGGAAACCGTTACCAATCAATACATTAGGGTATTCGATCAACAATGTTAGAGAAACCATATGCTTTAGATTGTTACATCTCATAGCCCAGAGTTTCTCAATTAAGGGCGATGTTGATGAAGCAATATGAGCCACATCTATTCTCATCAAATTTCGTTGATATTCTTCAGGCGGCTTGGCCAACTATGATAGAGGTAGTGGAAGTTGATTGAGATCGTCGTTAGATCTAAAGCCGTACTTTCAAGGGCCGGCGGTTTTCTTGGTCATTGTCGTCGGGGAGAATCCTATAGGAGATTTAGTACAGGTAGATCTCTGGTGGGTTTTGTCGGATCTTAGGATCTCTCTGAGGAATGAAGACCACAAATCAATCTAGACTTTATACTGAGATTACCACTGAGGAATCTATATGAGATCTACAATAATTCGTTTGGGAATGATCTTTTCTATAGTCATAGCATCCATAGCTGTAAGGGCTCAAACATCGAACTCGGTGCTTCTACTTGTTAACAATGCCTCTATGTTCCTTCCGTCCGAATCCAATTTTGAGTCGCTCGCTTGGTACTATGGAGTAAAATTTGACATAAAAGTCGCCGGGGGATTGGATCCGACCACTTTCTTGGATCGTTTGGGTCGCCCATACACTTGTGTAACTGTAAGCGGTCGCACACTTGAAATGCTTGATACCTTGAGCTTGAGTTTCCTGGAGAGTTACGCAATGGGTGGAGGAAATATTTTTATTCAGGATGTCTTGACCGATAGCAGCGAAGTGGCACACACAAATTTGGTTGCACTTACAAGTGGTCAGGTCATAGGAGTTCAACTCCGGGGGGAGCCACAAAAACTACTTGTTTTCACTTCAGCTTTTCCTAAATTTACTGGTGTATTTACTGGGCTTAAGTTTGCCTATACGGAAGCCGGATCTGATCAGGCGCTCATTTTCGGTCATGGCGCCGATACAATCTCAATTGTTGGAGCGGTCGATCGCTCGGGAATACCTTTCTCTTTCTTTGCGCGCTGTTCGGTTGGAATAGGGAATGTCTACATTTCCAGCGCGACTATCGCAACAGCGTGGCGTCAGCTGCAAAATGGTTACAACGTGCGGTACGGTTCGACGATGCTTCCCGCCATGATGTTGCTGAAATATTTGTTTGGCAGTAAGGCGTGGCATTCTCCTTATATGTTTGCAAACCTTACTATAGACGATCTTCCCCTACGTAATATGTTCGGGATAGACTTTAGTGCGTTGTTGAATGAGATGAAGAACCACAAATTTCGTACGACGATAGCATACATTCCCCGCTCATTTGTCACGGGGCTCGACGATTCGCTTATTGAGCAACTGTTCAAGGGGAATTCAGATTATTATTCGATTGTTCAGCACGGTGACAATCATTTCAACTATGAGTTCTTTGCGTACACTTCGTCTGATTCAGCAAGATTATGTAATGGGGTGTGGAAGCTTTGTGGCTACCCAGTTACACCTTACTCTCAACAGGAATGGTTAGTAGTGGATGGGAAAGCTAAGCTTGAAGCTTTGACGAACAAAATCGGGTTTGCTCCCTCGCGTGTCATGGTTTTCCCATATGGTACTTGCCCTGTTCCTACGCTTAATTTGCTGAAGAGATATGGTTACAATGCCACAGTCCATAGTTGGAATACCCCCCTCTTGGCACCGGTAGATTACGCTTACGACTGGTGGATGCGTCCAGCAAACGTTGATTATGCCTCTTTCGCCTTCCTTTCGAGAACGACTCCTTATGACGTTGATTCCACACATACCAATTCTCATTTTTCCACGGCAGTCTTCAATCTGTTTGTTGGGAAACCGGCACTATTCTTCTCGCATGGGGGACAGATAATGCCCCCCGCAAGTGGATTCGATAACTTTGCTGATTCTCTCAACGGGCTCGTGGTGGCTCCGGTTTGGTCAAGCCTGGACTCCATAGCTTCCCGCGTTTATCTGGTCAAGGCAAATGAAGACGGCTCAGATAGCGCTTGGATTTTCTCGACCAGTAATGTTTATGTCCGGAACGATTCTTCCCAAAGCACACTCTTTTATATATTGAAACTTGAAAACGACTGGCCGCCTGTAAGTTCGGTTGTTATTGGCGGACACTCTGTGCCGTTTTCAGTGTCTAATGGCTATGCACATGTCACAGCCATTCTTCCCCCAAATTCAGAAACGAAGATTGAATTCGTCCATAGCGATTCTTCCGTAGTCCTTCACTACGCACCCAATGATATGAGATGGGGGGTAGATAGTGTTCGTTTTCAAATTCATAATTCAAGTGATTCATCGGTCGCATGTTTTGCAACAGTCATTGATAGCACTTTATCAAAATACCTTGCAATCAACGGAATCTGGATAAATGCCCACGACTCCGTCATGATTAGGGTTCCAACACCTAAGAATGTCAAAGACAATCTCTGGTTATCATTGGATCCTTTCAACGTTCAGCCTTCAGGTGATGCTCATTTGACTGGTATTGCGGACCAAACCTGGGGTAATCCTCTGCCATCGTTTGACTTGTTTCAAAACTATCCTAACCCATTCAATCCAACTACCACAATAGACTGTGAACTAGCTAAAAGGGGGAAGGTCGCGCTCGTTGTATTTAATGTCCTAGGCCAAAGAGTGAGAAAGATCGCAGACATTGACATCGTGGAACAAGGACGTCATTCCTTTGTCTGGGACGGTGAAAATGATTTTGGCAAATCCGTCTGTGCTGGCGTTTACTATTATCAATTGACAGTCACTTCCGTTGAGAATGGGGGATCATACAAAGCTGTCAAAAAGATGTTATTGTTAAGATAATTAACTTTGCCATGCTTTCATTTAATTACTCGTAGGGTTCTATGAAAATTCCATTTCTTGATCTAAGGAAACAGTACTATTCGATTAAAAAGGAAGTTGACGAATCAATTCTCAACATCCTTGAGAATTCTTCATTTGTTCTCGGCAAGTCAGTCTCAGATTTCGAGGGAGCCTTTGCTTCTTCGATCGGGGCAAAACATTGTATCGGATTAAGTTCAGGGACTGCGGGGAATCACATTGTTCTATGGGCTTTGGGAATCCGTCCAGGCGACGAAGTGATAGTTCCTTCGAACACATTTATAGCGACAGCGTGGGGAGCGACGTTGTGTGGAGCCAAACCAGTTTTTGTAGATTGTCATCCCTATAGCTATAATATTGACCCTGAGAAAATCGAGGCCGCGATAACACCGAGGACAAAGGCAATTGTGGCAGTTCACCTCTATGGACAGAGTGCAGATATTGATCGCATACAGGCCGCAGCGAATCGACATGGATTGATTCTAGTTGAAGACGCGGCACAGGCACACTTTGCCGAGTACAATGGCAAACGAGTAGGGGCTCTGACGAGAGCGGGTTCTTTCAGCTTTTATCCGGGCAAGAACCTTGGCGCTTACGGTGAAGCTGGAGCGGTCGTTACAAACGACAATGAATTGGCGGAAAAGTGCAGGATGATCAGAGATCACGGCGCCACTCAAAAGTACATTCATGAGATTTTCGGCCACAACTATAGGATGGAAGGAATTCAAGGGGCTGTCCTAGGTGTCAAACTCAAGTACTTGGAGCAATGGAATAACGCGAGGAGAAGAGTCGCGGCAAAATATCGGGGGCTACTTTCTGACGTACAAGAAATTAAGCTTCCAAAAGAAATGGAGTACAGCAAACATGTGTACCACCTGTTTGTCATACAAGTAAAGGGACTTATGTCAAAGAGCGAGGGTGAGTTTAGGGACAAATTGCAGAAATACTTAGGAGAAAAGGGCATTGCCACGGGTTTGCATTATCCGGCCCACTCCATCTGCAACCCTGTTTTTCTAATTTCGGCTATAGAAAAGGTGAGTTCCCCATCACAGAAAGGTTGGCAGAAACGGGGTTATCTTTGCCTATGTTTCCAGAACTGACCGAAGCACAAATAGAGTATGTATCAACTTCGATACATGACTTCTTCAAAGTAAATCGGTAGGTGGACTATTTTCAGGGTTGCTAAATACAAAGTAGTCCTTTTGCTTGTTGACATTTCGTTGGTGTACCTCTCGTACGTGGGCGCAACATGGTTGCGGTTTGGGAACTTGAGACTTCAGGAGTCTCTCCCTGCGGTTTTCCTGCCACTCGCAGCCGGATTTATCCTCCAGTATAATGATCTATACAAAATAAACATTTTCCTCGTTCGATCAACATCCACCGTCCAGCTACTCAAATGTCTGGTCGAGGTCGGCGTCGTTTATATTCTTGGAGCTTTTCTCTCGAACTTTGTATGGGTCTCACCAAGCAGGCTCGAATTTCTGTATTTTACCGCTTCCATGATCCTCTCGTTTGCATTCTATCGAATCATGCTGGTGCCTTTTGTTTTCAGGAATCTGTCGTTGTTTGGTATCCACAAACGCAGCGTAATAATTGTAGGAGCTGGAAAGCACGCACGGGAATTTGCGGCCGCATTGGGTCCAATCAGGAATTCGGACTTGAAATACTTGGTTTCGTGGATGACTCCTTGCCGGTTGGAGCCGGGATCTTGAATGGCTACAAAGTATTGGGAAACACCCGGTCGTTGGATTCAATAAGCAAGGAGTACGGGTGCGATGAGATCATAATAGCAATCAATAGGATAGGACATTCTAAACTTCTTTCATTGATAAACCAGGCGAAGACCACCGGTTGTACCGTAAAAGTGATTTCCACCCATTTCGGTAGCATTGGTGAAGTTACGACTACAGAAGCATACACTATCCATCCCACCGCGACTGTCACTCGTGGACTGTACTCGCCCGTGACTTTCCTATACCAGCGGATTTGTGATATTCTTCTCTCGGGGATTGCCCTCGCGTGTTTATTGCCGTTCTTCTTGGTTGCCATAGTATTGATAAAGCTCACTTCAAAGGGAAAGGTGTTCTATTTACACGATAGAATCGGCAAGGGGGGTAAGCCCTTCAAGATGTTCAAGTTTAGATCGATGTACTCTTCTGCCTCGCGGGATGAGAAGCGAGAGAAGATGATGCTTGATTTCATGAAGGGAGGCAATGGTAAGGCGGCAAAGAAAGTCATAGACCCATCTCGCGTTACTCCAATTGGCCGCCTCATGAGGATAACGAGCTTTGACGAATTGCCTCAATTGATAAATGTGCTCAAGGGTGATATGAGCCTCATAGGTCCGAGGCCGGTCTTACCATACGAACATCAAGCAATGAGAGACTGGCATCACGAAAGAGAGAGTGTCCTACCGGGCTGCACTGGCTTCTGGCAGGTATATGGCAGGAGCCGCACGTCTTTCGATGACATGGTGATGATGGACTTGTACATGATAGAGAATATGTCTCCGTGGATGTACGTACAACTTTTATTAAAGACCTTCCCAGTTATCATATTTCACAAGGGGGGAGAATAGTGAACGACAACAGCTATGCGATTTTAATCTCTGGTGCCGGGACGGCAACCTGTCAATCAGTAATAAAAGGGTTGAGAAAGCAAAATTGCTACACCGACATCCAGATAATTAGTTATGACATGAACCCTGAAAATGCCGGCAGATTTATGAGTGACGACTTCTGCACTGTCCCCGCAGCCAGTGACGAACAATTCATGCGCGAAATAGAGTGCATTGTTCGAGAGCATCGGATTAACGCTATTGTTCCGATCGTTGATTGGGAGTTTAGAAAGCTGGCTGCATCACAAACCGATTTTCTAGACAGGCTTAAGTGCTTTATCGTGATCTCGCCAGCCGACGCAATTGAAATATGCGATGACAAATTGCGGATGAACGAATTTCTTGTTTCATTGGGAATAAAGACTCCTCGCATATATTCCTTGGAAGAGGCTCGTTCTCTTGATAAAGAAATGATTATAAAACCGCGGATTAATGGGAGAGGATCAATTGACGTTTTCAAAATTAAGTCAAAGCGTGATGTACCGTTTTATCTTCAACAGGTCCAAGATCCTCTTTTTATGGAACACATGAAAGGAGAGGAGTTTACAATTGATCTTATGTTCGACTTTGAATCTAAGCCCGTCGCTGGTTTGGTTCGAAGACGGATTGAGACTAAAGGGGGATTGGCCTACAAGGCTGAGGTTGTGATAGACAAACAAGCTCTGGGTCAGGCTTATGAAATTGGAAACGCTCTGAAAATAATTGGACCAGCAAATATGCAATTTCTCAAAGTGGGTTCAGGAGATTACTTTTTCGACCTCAACCCTCGGTTTTCTGGAGCATTGGCTTGTACAATTGGTGCTGGATTGAACATGCCGTTGCTGCTCCTTCATCTA
Source organism: uncultured Bacteroidota bacterium (assembly GCA_963703215.1). Classification (GTDB taxonomy): domain Bacteria; phylum Bacteroidota; class Ignavibacteria; order Kryptoniales; family JAKASW01; genus JAKASW01. The sequence goes on from OY969800.1 coordinate 1,834,932, forward strand.
CTGCGAGAAAATCAGATAGCTCCTTCAGAATTAGAATACAGATTGGTGAAAATGTACAGGTATTGGAATGAGTTCTTCTCAGAGTCACAGTAGATTAAAGTGTGTTTTTGCCGATATTGATGGTGTACTCACAAACTCGGGAAAAACCTACGATTTGAGTGGCAACGTTATTTCTAAGACCTTCTGTGACAAAGATTTCACTGCAATCAAATTGTTCAAAGAAAGAGGTATAGAGACAGTTCTTGTATCTGCAGATGACAGAGTAAACAAGGCGTTAGCTGTTTCAAAAGGGATTGAGTTTTTTCATTCACGGTTCGACTCAAAGTATGCAATTGTCAATAGAGTGCTAAAGGAGAAAAAGATCGAATTGCACGAGGTAATTTATGTCGGCGATGATATGCCGGACCTGGATTGTTTTGAATCATTGCCTTTCACATTTTGCCCTTCCGATGCAATACATAGCATTCGTGAAAAAGCTTATGCTGTCCTCCAAAGAGGGGGAGGTGGCGGGTGCCTTATGGAAATCTTTGAGATGTTTAGCAGAGGAGAGTTATTCAAATGAAAGTAGGTATTATTGGGCTAGGCTACTGGGGACCAAATCTGGTCCGGAATTTCCTTGCGACTGACGGCGTGAATGCTGTTTATGCGGCGGATCTGAGTAATGAGCGAATCAGAACTGCGTCAAAAAAATTCCCAACCGTTCATTTCACTAAAGATTACCACGACATATTGAAATCTTCTGTCGTCGATGCCGTTGTGATCGCGACTCCCGTTTCAACCCATTTTAAGTTGGCAAAGGAAGCGTTGGAGAGTGGTAGGCATGTGATATTGGAGAAACCTATGACATCAAAAATTGCTGAGGCTGAGGAACTCGTAAATCTTGCTGCACAAAAGAAGTTGACATTGATGGTTGATCACACATTTATCTACACCGCTGCTGTGAGGAAAATCAAAGAACTGATTGTGTCCGGAGAGATGGGAAAATTACATTATTTTGATTCCGTAAGAATAAATTTGGGCTTGTTTCAGCATGATGTAAACGTGGTGTGGGATCTGGCTGTCCATGACATAGCAATAATGGATTATTTGATCAGGGAAAGACCGGTTGCAGTTGCCGCCTTAGGAGCGACACATTACAACGGTGTCGAGGATGTCGCCTATGTTGTAGTGAATTTTGATAGCGGAACCATAGCTCATTTCCACGTCAATTGGCTCTCTCCCATCAAAGTGAGGCAGATACTAATCGGTGGTAGTAAGAAAATGGTTGTTTACAATGATGTTGAGCCAAGTGAAAAGGTCAAGATCTACGACAAGGGCGTGAAGATCACTTCACAGGAAGGAATCTATCAAGCTTTGATTCAATACCGGACTGGCGACATGTATTCTCCGAAGCTCGATGCGACAGAAGCACTCTCATTGTTGGCATCGCATTTTGTGGAGTGCATCCGTCTTTCGAAAACGCCGATTACAGATGGACAAGCTGGTTTGAACGTCGTGAAAATACTTGAGGCGTCGCAAAAATCCATAAAAAATAACGGAAGGTTAGTTGTGATTGATTGATGGAATAATGGCGAAACAGTATTCAAGGATTGTTGCATCCATCATCTCTTTTTCTGATACTAACCTCTTGAATCCAAGGGAATCATGAAAAACTACTTAGCAGCACTGTTGTTCGTTGGCACTTTGACCATCGTGTCAACCGCTCAGACAAATCTTCCCAGTAATCTTACTCCCCAGCAAATTCAGCAACGTGCTGCGCAGATGGGCTACAACGTAGACACCACACAAATAAGGCAAGTAGAACAAGCCCAGTCCGCCGCAGGCATGTTTGGAAAACCTGCGGCTGCACCTCCAGAATCGTTGTCTGTACCATCCCCGTCTTTCCCTAAACTACATTACTTTGTTCCTGCCTTTGCGAGCAGAGCTGGTGCCGACAGTCTTCCTGCTTTTGGCTATAGCGTCTTTAGTTATTCGCCGACGACTTTCCAGCCAACCCAGAACGTCCCTACTCCGACAAACTATGTCATCGGACCCGGTGATGAACTAATTATCTCACTCTGGGGCGAGACCCAGCTTGTCCACGATCTCGTGGTGTCTAAGAATGGTGATATCTATATACCGAATGTTGGACTGGTTGCCGTTAACGGATTGACTCTCGATCAAGTAAGGCAGAGGTTGTACGAGAGATTGTCTAGAGTTTATTCTTCACTTGAAGCAAATGTCAAAAGCGGAGCGGCCACGCATATGAATCTTTCCACAGGACTTTTGAAGAGCGTCAAAGTCTACGTGCTTGGCGAGGTTAGCAAACCTGGTGGGTACACTCTGCCCGCTCTCTCTTCTTCGTTCACTGCACTCTATTACTCAGGTGGACCGACAATTAACGGCTCGTTGAGAAACGTTGAAGTCCTGAGAAACGGGAAGATCATTTCGAATATCGATCTGTACAACTATCTCATAAAGGGGGATCAGTCACAAGACGCGCGACTAAACGATGGTGACATCGTATTTATCCCGCCTGTGGTAGAGAGGGTTGCAATTATTGGGAGTGTCTTTAGGCCAGCGATATACGAATTGCTGAAAGGAGAAACTCTGCGTGATCTCCTCAAGTTCTCGAGCGGTATTACGTTCAATGCCTATTTTCAGACCATTCATGTCGACCGTGTTGTTCCTTTCAATCAACGGGCCGATTACAGGAACAACATTCTCAATATCGACTTGAACTTCAAATCCGTTGAGGCACTTACTCAGAGCAGTTTTCCGATGAATGATGGCGATGTTGTCACGGTTGATTCGATCAACGATGTTCCAGAGAACAGAGTAAGCGTCGGCGGAGATGTTAAACAACCGGGTGTCTATGAGTTAACAAGTCATGAGATGAGGGTTAGAAATTTGATAGCAAGCGCCGACAGTATTTTTCCGGACGCATTTCTTGACAAAGCACTTTTAATAAGAATACTTCCTACTGAGAAGAAAGCAATCTTATCTTTGAACCTTGGGAAGGCGCTTCAAGGGGATCCGGATAATAACCTGGCACTTGAGAATCGGGATTCGCTCTATGTTTTCAAGGACACGACTTTCTCCCCGACGAGAAGTGTGGAAATATTTGGAAGCGTTAAGAAACCGGGGAGATATGAAAGATATCAGAATATGTCGCTGACTGATTTGATGGTTCTCGCTGGAGGGATCAACGATTCGGCGACCACAGAAAACATTGAAGTGACGCGACTCGATACTTTGAATTCAGGTGTTTACGCCTCAAAATTTACCGTCGACTTGCCGAACAATTATTGGAGTGTCAACGACAGCGGCGATTTCAAGCTTCAAGATTACGATCGGGTTTTAGTCAAGGCGGACACAGCAAAGACATTTGAGCGCAGTGTTTTCATTTCAGGAGAAGTCGTCTTTCCGGGCGTATATACGATCCTTCATCAAAGCGAGAAACTTGGAGAATTCATAAGACGAGCAGGAGGATTCAAGAGTACCGCTTACAAAGAAGGAATGTATGTGCTGAGGACCAATCCGCTTCTGACCGCGCTGCGTCCCGTCAAGATTTCTGACACGACGATGATGAGAGTTTATCAGGGTCAACCTTTGATCGACAGGACGCAGTTCAACGCAGAGTTCGGCAACAGAATTCCAATATCATGGGATGATGTAAAAAAGGACTCATTGTCGATCTATAATTTAGAGTTGAAACCAGGCGATACTTTGGTGGTTCCGAAGAATCCTGGTACGATAAGCGTAGTTGGCGACGTCGGACTTCCATCCACTGTGCCTTATAAGGAAGGTGGAAGCCTCGCCTATTACATAAAGCAGGCTGGCGGTTACACCACAACTTCTGCGGAAGGGGATGAAGTGGTGATTCTTCCCAACGGGAAGAAATGGGAAACATCGGGATTTTTCTTGGTTCCCAACCCTGAGATTCTTTCGGGCTCTACGGTATATGTGCCATCTTATATTAAACAACCTTCAGCTGACGTTTGGCCTTTGATAAGAGACGTAATTACGGTGGTAAGCTCTACCGCAGTCTTGATACTTACAGTGACCAAGCTATAGCGCAATTAGGCTTTCTAGATTCTTAAGATAGGAAAAATTTGATGAGCGGTGATCAATTGAATGATCAGTCGGGAACGATTATCGACGACGAAGAAGAGATTTCTTTCGAAGAAGGGTTTCGAAGGACTGTTGAGAAACTACGTCCTCATTTCATCGGTCTTTGGCATCAAAGGAAAAAGTTCACGTACTTCAACGCTGCGGTTTTGTTGATTGCACTGACCGTATTGCTTTTTCTTGTCGAACCGTACTACGTAAGCGAGGTGACTATCCTGCCAGACTATGGGAGCAAAGAGACAACACTGAACCAACTCAGCAGCTTGGCTTCGCTTGCGGGAGTCAATGTCGGGCAAGGATCTCCAACGGGTGTCTATCAGAATCTTCTGACGAGTGAAGCGGTTCTTTATCCTGTGATCTATGCAAATTACAAAACGGAAAAGTTTAGAGATTCCGTAAATTTGATCCAATATTTTAAAGTCAAACCAGACGAGATTCTATCTGCAAATTTGCAGGACAGGGATATGTTCTTGAAGGAATTTGAGTCTTTGACAAAATCACGAATCACAACTGATCTTGACAAGATGACGAATATCTTGACCGTATCCGTTAAGATGCCGGAAGCTGGCCTTTCATCTGACGTTGTGAATAATATTGTGAGCTCTCTCGATTCATACATCCGTACCAAACGCAAGTCCTTTGCTACTGACCAGATGGAGTACATCCAGAAGCGCATGGCCCAAGTTCAAGATTCCCTTGCAGACGCCGAAAATAAATTGAAAGATTTTAGAGAACAGAACAGGGTGGTGGTACAGTCGCCTGAACTATTGCTTGAACAGAGTCGGCTGACACGAAACGTAGAGATACTCGATGCGGTTTTTGTCGAGCTTAGCAAACAAAGTGAACTCGCCAAGATCGATCAGATCAAAGACACTCCGATTGTGAATGTAAGGGACTATGCCAAGAACCCAATCGTAAAAGCCGGGCCTAAGAGGTTTGTGACGCTTATTACTATTTTGCTCCTTTCTGTATTTTTCTCTGGACTCTATTTCATGTTTAGAGGGAACATAATAAAATACTTGGGATATATTCGGGGGAATAAAATATAGAGTTAAAATCCGTCCTAATAATTATTTCGGGAAGAAGGCGTGATCATTAACCGTTCTGACGATCTCTTGAGCTTTCGTCAGGACGGTTTTTTTGTCATTGGTTGAATTTATTTCTCATGAAGAATATATTATTGCCGTTAGTTTGAATAATGTAAGATTTAAGGATGTTGTTTGTGTTTGATAAGATTATGACGAGATACGAAGGCAATTAAAATGTTTTTTATCCGACCGTCGGCGGGCTTTCGTAAGGTGATAGATTTTCTTAACAAAATGGCAGTGACTCTGAAATGACTAAAAACGATACCGGTAGTATCAAGTCGCGGCAGCAGACATTTGCTGGCCGTGAGGCATATCCTTCCCAGTTTTGCCCGGATGCGCCGGTAACGAAAAATAAAAAAGGAGAAAATTAATGGCTACGATCATCACTGAAGAGTGTATCAATTGTGGCGCTTGCGAGCCAGAATGCCCGAATACGGCAATCTACGCAGGCGGTGTCGAGTGGGAACTCTTCGGCGAAAAGCATCCCCCGGTCTCGAATGACTTCTACTACATCGTTCCAGAGAAGTGCACCGAGTGCGTGGGACACCATGATCAGGAACAATGTGCTGCAGTCTGCCCGGTTGATTGCTGTATACCGGATCCGAACAACACTGAGACAGAAGAGGTGCTCTTTGCCCGCGCAGCAAAATTGAATCCCGAGCTTGCGGGACTCGAGCTCTCTGCGAATACTTCAAGATTCCGCAAGTAAGCTGATAAGCTTGACTTCAGCGGAAGAGACTAAAAGGTCGGGTTTGATTACCCGACCTTTTTTGTTTGTGCTCCACAGCCTTTTTGCCGGTGTTGGAGACAGCTTTGGAAAACTTTTCACGCCCGCTCAGATGTTTAGATGGAATATGGAACTTGAAGAAAAATCCATGGGAATTTAATTGCGCATAGGAAATTACAATTTAGTCTCTCTGGAAACGGGTCGTTTTTGTCTTGACGGCGGTGCAATGTTCGGGGTTGTACCGAAGGTCATCTGGAATAAATCTAATCCAGCTGATAACAGGAATCGAATAGAGCTTGCGTTGAGAGTGCTTCTCATAATGGATGATAAGCGCCGCATCATGGTCGATACCGGAATAGGCGAGGGATGGAATGAGAAATTCGTAGACATATATGGCGTCGACCATTCGCAAGGCAGCCTTGAAGATTCTCTCAGGAAGACCAATCTGACAACTGAAGATATAACCGATGTCATCATAACCCATCTTCATTTCGATCATGCCGGCGGGGCGACGTTTCTCGATGACGACGGCGAGATCAAGGCGACGTTCCCGGATGCGACTTACTATATTCAAAAGAAACACTACGAGTGGGCAACCAAGCCATCTGAAAAGGATCAGGCGAGTTTCGTGAAAGACAAATACGTTCCGCTTTATCAACAAGGAAGATTAAAATTACTCGACGGAGAATTTGAATTGTTTCCGGGAATTTTTATAAAGCTTTCCGACGGGCACACAATTGCGCAGCAGACAGTTTTGATTACCGATGGCAAGAGCACTCTCTTTCATCCGGGCGATATGATACCGACATCTTCGCACATCCCGCTCCCTTTCATTATGGGATACGATAATTTTCCACTCATTACTCTTGAAGAGAAGAAGAGCATTTTGACTCGTGCAGTCGCAGGCAAATGGACAGTTTTCTTTGAACATGATCCTAAGCACGCTGCGACTCTTGTGGAGGAAACCGAGAAAGGTTTTGTCGCAGGTAAACCGGTCGAACTTAATTTGGAAATGCGATGACGGACGAATTTGTAAAAGTTTTGGAACTCCGTGAATTGATCGATAATAGAGGAATCACCCGCAAACTTGAAGACGACGAAATTGCCTTAGTGAAATTAGAGGGAAGTGTTCATGCTTTTACAAATGTTTGCCCTCACCAGCACACTCCTCTCATAGACAGATATGGAGGACAGATCGCTGGAAATAACTTAACCTGCCCGATGCACGGATGGACCTATGATCTTAAAACGGGTGAGTGTATCAACGAGAGCGGGAAGTTAAGAATGCTTGAAGTCAAGGTTGAAGACGGAAGTGTCTTCGTTAAAAAAATTGTAAGGAACCGGAGTTGGTGATCGTCTAAGCCAAAGAAAAGAAATTTTGGAAATTAAAGAAAAAAATAGGACCACGGACTTTATAAAGGCGACAGCGATAGGGGAAGGCTTTGACCTCGTGGGCATCACAAAAGCAAATCAGCTTGATGAAGAATCCTCACATCTTAGAGAATGGCTGAACCGCGGTTATCACGCGACGATGAGCTGGATGGAAAGAAATTTTGATAAAAGAACTAATCCGGAAAAAGTTCTCGCTGGAGCAAAATCGGTGATTTCGCTTGGCAAAAATTATTATTCACCGGTGAAGCATCTCGATGGCTCGGCAAAGATTTCACGCTATGCCTGGGGAGACGATTATCATGTCGTCGTTGGAAATATGCTGAAAAGTTATGTGAAAAAATTACAGGACGAATTTGACGCTAAGAATTTCTTGTGCTATTGCGATACCGGACCGGTGATGGATAAAGTTTGGGCGCAACATGCGGGAATAGGATGGATCGGTAAACATACAAACCTCATAAACCAGGAAATCGGTTCGTGGATTTTTCTTGCGGAGGTAATCACCGACCTTGAGTGTGTGTATGACATTCCAGCAGTCGATCATTGTGGATCGTGCCGCGAATGCATCGACGCCTGTCCCACTCAAGCGATTGTCGAGCCATTTGTGCTCGACGCGAGCAAGTGCATTTCGTTTTTGACAATTGAGAATCGAGACGACCAAATCCCGGCCAAACTTGCCTGCGAACTCGAAAATTGGATTTTCGGATGCGACGTTTGCCAGGATGTTTGTCCGTGGAACGAAAAGTTTCAGACGCCCACTGACAATCCGGCATTCGCTCCGCGTGAAGAAAATTTGAATCTGAAAGCCGAAGAAGCCCATCTAATGACAAGAGTAGAGTTCTCGGAAAGGTTTCACAAAAGTCCGGTAAAAAGGGCGAAGTATGAAGGCTTTCGGCGGAATGCCGATGTTATATTGAAATATGCTGAGATGAAGAAAAATAATAAAATTGCAGAGGACAAGAATTGAAATATAGTTGCTTTATTTTTGATTTAGATGGTGTTTTAATCGATAGTTCGAGAATTCATTTCGCAGGATGGAGAAAAGTTTTGAGCGGTTTCAATCGAGACTTGGATTATGAGACTTTTCGAAACAATTATTTCGGCAAGCGTGACGAGGAGACTATCGAAATAATTTTTGGAAAAGGAAGATTTTCGTCGCAAGAGGAGGAGAAGGTGTTTTGCGATCTTGATTCAAACTTTGCAAAGGCAGTACCAGAGGCAGGTGTGCCGATCCGTGGAGCCATGAAATTTGTCCGGTCGCTAAAAGAATCCGGTGAGAAAGTTGCGCTTGCAACTTCGGCTCGGAGGCAAAATGTTGATGCATTCCTCGATGCATTTTCGCTTCGCGGGGTATTTGATGCAGAAGTATGTGGCGATGATGTTTCAGAATGTAAGCCGGATCCGGAAGTTTTCCAGAAAGCCGCATCCATCCTGGGTGAGGATCCGAGGAACTGCCTGGTATTTGAAGATTCACTCACTGGAGTCACTGCCGCAAAAGCAGCAGGGGCGACGTGTGTTGCACTGCTGACGACGAGTTCTCGTGAAGTTCTCAAAGCGGCTGACTATTTCATCGAGGATTTTCTCGACGAAGAAATGACAAGGATTGTTCCATCAAAGAAGAAGGTGAATGTATGAGTCATAGGAAAGTGATTATTATCGGTTCTGGACCTGCAGGTTTGACGGCAGCAATCTATACTGGTCGCGCAAATCTAGAACCGATAATTTTTGAAGGAAGTCAACCTGGCGGACAACTTACAATTACTACCGAAGTAGAGAATTATCCGGGTTTCCCTGAGGGTATCATGGGTCCGGAGTTGATGGACGTTATGAAAAAGCAGGCCCTGAAATTTGGCGCCCAAGCAATGTTCAATGATGTCACCGAAGTTGATTTTTCTAAACGGCCGTTTGTCGTTAAACTCGAGAAAGAAATTTATACAGCGGATTCGATAATTATTTCCACCGGCGCATCTGCAAAACTGATCGGTATTCAATCGGAAAAAGCTTTAATGGGTTATGGAGTCTCCGCATGCGCGACGTGCGACGGATTTTTCTTCAAAGGAAGAGAAGTGATTGTCGTCGGCGGCGGGGATACCGCAATGGAAGAGGCGATGTTTCTTACAAAGTTTGCGAGCAAAGTCACCGTGGTGCACAGGCGCGATTCGCTTCGCGCTTCGAAGATTATGCAGGAGCGGGCTTTCAATAATCCGAAGATAAAATTTGTCTGGAATTCAGTTGTGAATGAAATTCTTGGCGAAGAAAACAAACGCGTTCGAGGAGTAATGCTGGAGAACGTTGCCACTGGAGAAAAGAGTGAAATGAAATGCGACGGAGTCTTTGTCGCAATTGGTCATCAACCGAACACTGGTATCTTCAAAGGTCAGATCGAAACCGATCAAGTGGGGTATATTATTACAAAGAGCGTTTCAACTGAAACGAGTGTTCCCGGGGTTTTCGCTGCCGGCAACGTCGCCGATAAGAAATACCGACAGGCAGTGACTGCTGCCGGGACGGGCTGCATGGCGGCGATTGACGCAGAAAAGTACCTCGAATCGCTGTACCATAAAGTGGGTGACTAGTTACAATTGAAAGGCGACGCAACTAATTACGTCGCCTTTCTGAAAAGTTATGCCGCCGTTCGGGCTTTCTCCTTGAATATCATGGCGAGTATAGCGCCAGCGATGACGTATTCAATTACTCCGTAAACAAACCACTGAATTGTGAGCCAACGGCCGAGTGCGATCATCGCATCTGTGCCCAGTGACATCCCGATACTGAGCCAGACGCCGATGTAGAACCCGTATCGCACGCCTTCCATGATTCCCTTTTTCTCGTAACCTTTTGAGAAAATGAAAGTGAAAAAGAATGCGTTGAAAACGTTGATAACATGGTACATCCACATTTTCGAAGCCATGTCGGATCTGAACACGCCCGCGATGTCTCGAAAAGAGCTGCTAAGAATTACACCATCCACAAGGAACATGAGTATCTCCAAAACGATGAAGACTACCAATGCACCAAGCCACACTTTCTTATTCATATTTCCTCCTTTTGGGATTTTTTTAAGTTGAGATGCTAGACACGAGCAAATTTTAACAACTCATCTCCTTAAAATCAAACTTGTTCGAATAGAATTCTTTTCGGCAAATCAATTATATTTACATGGCCTTATGGAAGTCAAAACTCGGAGAAAAATAGTACTCGTTGGCGACAAAGTTCTCGTTTCGCCTGATGAGAATCAGGAAAGGACGGAGCATGGGCTTTATTTGCCACCTGGAGTGAAGGACAAGGAGAAAGTACAGGGCGGGACTGTCGTTCAGGCAGGACCCGGATATGCAATTGCAAATCCAAATTTCATCGACCAAGAACCATGGTCAGCTCCACGCGAACCGGTAAAATACATTCCTCTTCAGGTCGAAACGGGGGACTATGCCCTATTTCTGCGCGATCAGGCAGTAGAAATTGAATTTGAAGGGGAAAAGTATTTCATAATAAGTCATTCTTCGATTTTGATGCTTGTTCGCAAAGCAGATTTCCCCGATGTGGTATTCGGCTCGAATTCAAGTCTCTGATTCAATCTTCGATATCATCTCGCCACAAATTTTGTACCACGTTTGTTTCTTGTTAGTCAACTAGTTGTTAATTTAGTATCCCATGAGGGAATTATTAGTAATAGATAATATTGCAGTGGAAGGGAGTCTCTTGACCCGCAAATTTGCCTGTGACCTGTTGAAGTGCAAGGGCGCTTGCTGCAGTTTGCCTGGCGGAAGAGGTGCGCCGCTTCTTGATTCAGAATTGGAACAGATTCATAAGGCTCTCCCCGCGGTTCTTCCAAATTTGACCGAAGACAAAAGAAAAGCGATTGAACAATTCGGCTTCTGTGAGGGAGAACCCGGCAATTATGCAACGACCTGCGTCGACGAAGAGGACTGCGTTTTTGTCTATAAAGAAAATGGAATCGCAAAGTGTGCCATCGAGCGTGCCTTCAACGAAGGGAAAGTTGACTTTAGAAAACCGATCTCTTGCCACCTTTATCCGATTCGCATCAGCAGATTCGGTGGAGACATTCTTCGGTATCACCAAATACCTGAGTGTAAGTCTGCAATCCAAAGAGGCGAATCTGAAGATATAAACGTCGTCGATTTTGTCAAGCCTGCGCTTCTGAGAGAGTATGGTGAAGAGTGGTATGACAAATTGGTCGCGATAGATGTCAATGCGGATGAATCTTGAGAGAATTTTTAGATGAGAAGTTTTGCGGATTTGATGGAAGAGATTAACTGAGATGCTGAAGTTTAGTCAGACACAACGGCTCAGCCAAGAATTAAGATTGCAGCCTCAGCAGATCCTTTATTATGATTTGCTGCAGCAGCCGATATTTGCGCTGCAGCAGAGACTAAGAACAGAGCTTGATGAAAATCCCGTTCTCGAATTGGAAGAGACGGAAGAATTAATTGAAGAGCCGGAAATTGAGTCTGAAGGACTCTGATGAGAGTCCGGAGAATCCGATCGACGAACCGGAGTTCAGCGACACCGATCTTGACGAGTTTAGAAATGACGGCACAGAAATCCGACTGAAGAGTCGCAACCAGGATGATGAAGAATATGAGTTTGCGCCGCCCGCGTTGGAAACGATGCACGATCACCTCCTCCAGCAATTATCTCTTCTGGATTTCAACGAAAAAGAAAAGCGGCTTGGAGAAGAAATAATCGGAAACATTGACGATGATGGCTACTTACGCGAGGATCTACAAAAAATTGTTGAAGATACAAATCTCTCTCTCCAATTAGATTTGACTATCCAGGATGCTGAAAAGGTGCTCGCCGGCATTCAGACACTTGATCCGGTTGGTGTGGGCTCCAGAAATTTACGCGAATGCCTCATGGTGCAACTGAAAACTCGGAATGATATTGAGCCACATGACCGCGCGATAGCCATAAGAATTATCGAAGAAGGCTTTGAGGATTTTTCGAATCATCGGTACGATCAACTGGTGAAGAAACTAGGGATCACCCATGAAGATGTGAAGGTCGCCGATATTGTTATACGGAAATTAAACCCGAAACCCGGCGAAGGGTTTATTCTTCCTTTAGAGACGACTGTCGTCGTTCCAGATTTTGTGGTCACAGAGAATGAACAAGGTGAGTTAATTATTACTTTGAATGAGCGCGATATGCCGCAGGTCAGAATAAGTCCCCGCTATCTCGACATGATGAAGCGCGCCCGCGGGAACAAAACCGACGCGCAAACAAAAGATTTTCTAAAAAGAAAGCTCGAATCTGCCAAGTGGTTCGTGAATGCTTTGCAGCAGCGGCGACAGACAATGCTCAGCGTCATGCAGGCACTCATTGAATCCCAGCGTGAGTTTTTTACCGAGGGTCCCGACAATGTTCATCCACTTATCTACAGAGATATTGCGGACAGAACGGGATTTGATATTTCCACGATCAGCCGTGTGGTGAGCGCCAAGTTCGTACAAACCGATTACGGCGTTTTCAGGCTTCGTGAGCTTTTCAGCGAAGGCCTGAAGACCACTGATGGAGAGGAAGTCGCAACTCGAGAGATCAAGAATAAGATTAAAGCCATGATAGAGTCTGAAGAAAAGCCGCTCAATGATGAAAAAATTACGGAACTTCTGAATCAGCAAGGTTATAAGGTGGCTCGCAGAACTGTTACGAAGTACCGAGAACAGCTTAAGATTCCTCCTGCACGTATGCGTCGTGCAACATGATTCGGAAAGTCAAAACTGTAACTTGAAAGTCAAAAAGAAAAAGTTGATAGCTGAACGCTGGAAGCTAAGAGCCTATTGAAATGGAAATTCGATCAACCACAGTAATTGGCGTAATTAAGGACGGTAAGTGTGCGATTGGCAGCGATGGTCAGGTTACAATCGGCCAATCCGTGGTAAAGCATAATTCCAAGAAAGTCAGGAAACTTTACAATGATACTGTTCTTGCCGGATTTGCGGGAGCATCGGCAGATGCATTTACTCTGTTCGAGCGTTTCGAGGACAAAATCCAACAATATCACGGGAATTTGAGCAGGGCGGCGGTTGAGCTCGCAAAAGATTGGCGGATGGATAAGTATTTGCATCGGCTCGAGGCGCTTCTTGCGGTTATGAACAAGGAGACAACTCTCCTCATTTCGGGAACCGGCGATGTCGTAGAACCTGATGACAAAATTGTCGCGATAGGTTCTGGGGGCAACTACGCGCTTGCGGCTGCACGAGCGCTCTTGAAACATACCAACCTGTCGGCAAAAGAAATAGTTCTTGAGTCTCTTGATGTCGCATCGGAAATTTGCATTTACACTAACAAAAGTTTTTCAATAGAAGAAATCTAAATGGCAAAACTTTCAAAGTCCGAACGAATCGGTCTAGGACAATTAACTTTGGCTAAGATAAAAACCGAATTAACTCCTCGCGAAGTGGTGCGCGAATTGGATAAATATATAATTGGACAGGACGCAGCGAAGAAATCGGTCGCAATTGCGCTTCGCAATAGGTGGCGGAGGCAGCAAGTGCCGGAGAATCTTCGCGAAGAAATAATGCCAAACAACATCATCTTGATCGGACCCACCGGAGTTGGGAAAACCGAAATTGCCAGACGACTCGCACGACTTTCGAATGCGCCGTTCGTTAAAGTCGAAGCTTCGAAGTTTACGGAAGTTGGTTACGTCGGGCGGGACGTTGAGTCCATGATACGCGATCTTGTCGAGATTTCAGTGGCGAGTGTTAAGTCGGAGAAAACTTCTGAAGTGCGTGAGCGTGCGAAAGCGCTCGCCGAAGAACGTGTACTTGATGAACTTATTCCGATGAAATCTCCAAAGAGGCTCAAAGCCGAAGGCCCGGAAAACGGCGAAGAAGATGCGCAGAGAAAAGAATCTCGAGAGAAACTAAGAGCGATGCTGCAAAGCGGCGGGCTTGATTCACGAACCATAGAAGTTCAAGTAACAACCGAAGTGCTTCCGATGATGCAGGTCTTCGGTCCTTTCGGCTCCGAAGAGCTTGGTGCAAGCTTCCAGGATATGCTTAGCAACATTATGCCGAAGAAGAGCAAGACCCGCAGAGTTCCGATTCCGGAAGCCCTGAAGATTTTCGAGCAAGAAGAAGCACAGAAGCTGGTAGATATGGACGGTGTCGTCAAAGAGGCTCTTCGTAAGGTTGAGAACAGCGGTATAGTTTTCATAGATGAAATAGATAAAATCGCCAGTACAGGTGGTGAAGGCCATGGCCCCGATGTATCTCGCGAGGGTGTCCAGAAAGATCTTCTTCCGATCGTCGAAGGCTCGACCGTGATGACAAAATATGGTATGGTGAAAACTGATCACGTCCTTTTCATTGCAAGCGGAGCGTTTCATACGGCCAAGCCATCCGATCTCATTCCCGAACTTCAAGGCAGATTTCCAATCAGGGTCGAATTGAGCAGTTTAAACGAAGAAGACTTCTACAAAATTCTCACCATGCCCGAAAATGCCTTGATAAAGCAATACACCGCATTGCTTGCCACAGAAGGCGTCGAGATAAACTTTACCGACGATGCAATACACGAGATAGCGAAAGTTGCCACGGAGGTAAACGATCAGGTCGAGAACATCGGTGCTCGACGGCTTCACACAATAATGACGACTCTTTTGGAAGAAATTCTCTTCGACGTACCGGATAAGATTGTGTCGAACAAGGTGGAGATCACCCGCGATATGGTACACGAGAGATTGAGCAGGATTGTAAAAAACCGCGACCTCAGCAAGTACATCTTATGAAAATTCAAAAGTCAAAATTCAAGAATAAAAACTGTAAGGCGAAGGCCAGAACTCATTGTGGCATTTTCAAACTTAAAATCATACCTCTGATTTATGACATTTGAATTTTGATTTAGCCTATGGCTGACTACAAAGTTGAAGTCACTGACGAATCCTCCTACACAAGATTCCTGTTAGATAATCCTCCTGACAATCCATATTCGCTTTTCCCTTTGTTGGAGGCATATAGAGATGCGTCCTCGTGTGATTTCCAATTGCTGTTCATTTTGAGAAATGGAATCACGGTTGCTTCGACGGCATTCTTTGTGGGAAGAAGATTTCTTCAGCCGGTAATTCGACTAATGCCAATGAGAATTTATGATGGGGTTCATTTCAGGGGACTTGAGGCCTCTAAGTTTCAAAAACAGGAACACGAAAAACTTTTCGCGCTGGAGGCGCTGGAAGAATATCTTGAGAAGAATTTTGCATTCCATCAAATGTCTTTTCAGCCCGGTTTTTCGGATCTCAGGTCTTTCCAGTGGGCGGGCGCGACGGTTGTTCCACAATACACTTACATAATCAACCTGTCAGATTTTTCCGAAGAGAATTATACAAAGTCATTGAAAGAGGTTCTGCGGACGGCAAAGCATTCCGGCTTGGAAGTTGGAAGATGTGGCATCGAAGAATTAGTTGGATTGCAGCAGATCAGTTACGAACGACATTCGCGGCGAACGCCTGTTCCTGCTGACAAACTGATCAAACTTTTGAATGCTCTAAGTTCCGCCCGCCTCCTTGACATCAAATGCATAAGAAATAAGAATGGCGACGTTATTTCTGCAATGACCTTGCTTCGCATGAACGAGAACTCCTTTTTTTATGTGACCGGTACAAGGGCTAGCGCCGAGAAGGGTGCTTCGCATCTTCTGTACCATGAAATCCTAAAATCCGAAAAAGAGCTCGGTAAATGCTCTGTCGATTTCTGTGGAGCCAACACTCCTTCGATCAATCTTTTTAAATCTGCGTTCGGCCCGCGATTGGCTCTTTATTTTAAGGTCTGGAAGGCAAACAATTTCCCTACTCGGATAGCGGCGCAATTCAAGAAGTTGTAATGCATCGGCATTTAGATTTCAGCAAAGTATTCGGCAGGAATTTCAAGACCATTTTGATGGACGTAACATAAATTGACAACTTCGTTGGTGAGGCAGGTGCTAGGATTGTGACAGTAAGTTCTACTCTGGAGAAGTTAAAAGATAGAACGACCTCTTCCAGCTTTGTTCAAAACGTCCTTCAGCTTCTTTCTGGATCAACGATCGGGCAGCTTATTGCGTTTCTCGCGTCGGTAGCTCTCACTCGAATCTATTCTCCCGCCGAATTTGGCGTGCTTGCTTTGTATCTTGCTTTTGTTTCAGTGCTCCTGTCAGTTGTTTCGCTGCGGTATGAAGTGGCGATTCCCATCCCGGCGGAGGACGGAGAGGCGATCTCCCTCATGAGGCTTTCTTTCCTTTTGGTCTTGATCATCGCGTCAATTGTCGGGTTTGTCTTTTTATTTTTTGGAAGACCGATTACAAAAATGCTGAATGCTGATTCCCTTTTGCATTACCTTTGGCTGGTTCCTGTAACACTCCTGGTAAGCGGCGCGGGTCAGATCATCGGATACTGGAGCGTCAGGAAAAAGGCATTTCCTGGTGTGGCTCAGGGTCGAGTTTCTCAATCTCTAACACAGGGGGTTTCTCAAATTGGGATGGGATTCCTGAGATCCGGCCCGGTAGGTTTGCTGAGCGGCTATTTGTTCGGTCAGGTAGTTGGATCGTGGGTTACTTACAGAAAGACAGCGGCGCCAAGACTTCTGATCAATGTTGACGGACAGAAAGATATTTCTCTGATTCGAGTCGCAAGCAAATACAGGCAGTTCCCTCTGTTTACTACCTGGGATGGAATCTTGAATAATCTAAGTCTGCAGGTTCCTGTTTTTCTTCTGTCGGGCATGGCAGGATCAGTTGTGATTGGCTTCTATTCACTCGGAGTGCGGGTAATACAAGCGCCTTCGATTCTTCTGGGACAAGCCGTCGCCCAGGTTTTCTTCTCAGACGCATCAGAAGCTCATAGACATGGAATCCTCTCTGAAAAGGTGAAGCTGGTTCACAGTGTTCTCTTTAGAATCGGGCTCTCTATCTTTGCCCCATTAGCTATTACTGCTCCTATTGTGTTCTCGCTGATCTTCGGCAGTACTTGGGAAATGTCCGGTTACTATGTGCAAATTCTTATTCCATGGATTCTTCTCGTCTTTGTAAATTCTCCGCTGTCAATGGTTCCAATTGTACTGAAACGGCAAGACGGTGACGTCGTCTTTCAGGCATCCCTTCTTCTTGTCCGAGTCGCCGCAGTATATGGCGGATATTTAATAGGAGGTGTTGAATTTGCAATCGGTTCCTTTGGGGTAGTCAGCGCTATTTGGTGGTTGGGATTCAATGGATGGATATTTAAACTTGTTGGAATTCCGGTTAGGAGGTTAATCGTCGAATTTGCCCGACCTCTTGCCGTTGCCGCAGTCGTGTGTGCCATCCTCTTCCTCATGACGGTATTCGCTGCAGGTTCATATTTTTCCGCAGCGATAATCACTATATCCACTTGTGGTGCCGCCGCGTTTCTTCTTTACGCATTGGTGGTAAGGGCCGAACAATGATTGGGGGGAAGAAGCTTTCTGTCTTCATCGGCAAGGAGTTTGTAAAAGGGTCAGGAATCTTTTGTCTTGGTACTGGTTACTATGATGGTGAGAATGCTCCCGCACAAATTCTATCCACAAAATTTTCGGATGTGAATTCGTTCGATGAGTTTGTGAGTCGACTATTGAGGGTAAACGGATTCTACGCTGTTGTCTTTGTGGGGGAGTCCGAAGTTTACGCCGCGGTAGATCATGTGAGAAGTATGCCACTATTCTATGCAGTTTCAGAGACTGAGATTCTCCTGAGCGACAACTCAAGATGGGTTGCAGATCAAGCAGGCGGGGTAAGCCTGGACAGATTTTCGGCGGGCGAATTCCTGTTGACAGGATATGTCACTGGACGACACACATTATCGGAATCGGTTTCTCAATTGCGGGCAGGAGAAGCTATAGCTTTTTCTAATAGAAATGAAGAAGCCTTGGTGGAAACGAGACGCTATTACGAGTTTAAGCCAAGACCTGGCACAGCCAAAAGTGAAGAACTTTCACACAAGCTCGATAGCGTCGCTGAGAATGCAATCCAAAGACTGATTCGTTTTGCGGATGGTCGACCGATCGTTGTTCCTTTGAGTGGGGGACTCGATTCAAGGTTGATCGCTCTTACTTTAAAACGACTTGGCTACAAAGCGGTTATAACCTTTACGTACGGGAAACCAGGAAACTCCGAATCACTTATTTCTGAAAAAGTTGCTGAAGCGCTTGGGTTCGAATGGAACTTTATACCTTATTCTGAAAAGGAGTGGCAGAAATGGTACAGTTCCGACAGAATGAGATCATACATCGATTTTGCCGGCCACCTTACTTCGGAAGCTCTGATCCAAGATTGGCCTGCCATAGATAGATTGATCAATCTCGGAATTATTGGTAAGGATTCAGTGGTCGTGCCTGGTCATACAGGTGATTTTCTAAGTGGCGCTCATCTTCCTCACGAATTGACTGGACCGCTGAGACTATTGCAACCGGACCTATGGCGCGTTATTTGCCGGCATCACTACCATCTCACAACATTCCATGGTGCAGCGGAAAAAGTTGGACTGACTCCTGAGACGCTTAGGAGTGAGCTCCTGAAGCGTTTTCGAACAGTCTTAGGAATTGATTCACCTCAGACTGAGAGTGAGCCGCTGGAGTTGTATAATTGTTGGGAGTGGCAGGAAAGACAGGCGAAATTCATAATAAACTCGGTGAGGGCATATGAATTCTTCGGTCTTTCATGGTGGCTTCCATGGTGGGACACTGAGTTTTTGGCTTTTTGGGAAAAAATCCCTCTCGAATTCCTAAAAGGAAGGCAACTCTATAGGGGATATGTAAAAACAATAGAGAATTCAATGAAGGTTAGCGTCCCGGAGTTCGTGTTCCCTTCCCGGAAATTCGCTGAGGTTTTGGATGGGCTATCCACAATCCTTTGGCCTTCCGTGTTTGATTCGATGCGCGAACAATTTAGGAGATCCACGTCGCACACAAGATTATTGAAGCATTCATACGGGTCAAACCCGCTTGCTGTCAATGGGGTGATTGATTTCGAAAATTTCAAAAACATTTTGCGGAATGGCGGAAACGTCAATACTATTCTTACCACGTTGCAGTTTGAGCGATTGATCGCAATCGAAAACGAGAAATTGGCAGCGGGATATTCATAGATCGTTACTCCGACGGCCCTTTTTCCTAAGATGGTGCGATTTAGTTGGCACCGACGGGTTGGTAATGTTGTAAGGGATACTGCAAATTTACTATCTTGAGTTATGATTGTTAGAGGTTGTGATTAATTGACATGGGAATTTTATATCCTAAAATAGAAGAATACTTAGAAGCGATTTACGGCGATAGGAACGAAGTTTTAAGGGACATGGAAGCCGAGGCCGCAAAATTGGATTTTCCTATCGTTGGCCCGCTTGTCGGTAAGCTGCTGTACCAGCTTGCAAAGATGATCGATGCGCAAAGAGTTTTCGAAATGGGATCTGGTTTTGGTTATTCCGCGTTTTGGTGGGCGCTTGCGATGAACGACAGCGAATCTACATCGCGCGGCGGCGAAATATTCTTGACAGAAAAGAGTGAGACAAATAGAGATAAAGGCGAAGTATATCTCAAGCGGGCAGGATTATTGAAATTCGCTAAGTATCAGGTCGGGAACGCTCTCGAAGTTATTGATAAAACTGACGGTGACTTTAACGTCATATTTATCGATATTGAAAAGCAGCAGTATCCAGTGGCGCTTGAGAAGGCGGTGAAAAGAATTCGTCGGGGCGGTTTGCTCGTCGCAGACAATGCGTTATGGTCTGGAAAGGTTGCTCAAAAGAAAGGCGATGCTTCTACGGAGAGCATCAAAGAATTTAACCGTCGAATCTTCTCTAACAAGGAACTTGCTGCATCGATTGTCCCAGTCCGTGATGGGGTAATGGTCGCATACAAAATTTGAGATGATCTTATGATTTTTATTTACTACCACGTCCTCTCCATTGAAAATTATAAATCCCAAATACCCCCATATTTTGAGGAAGCAAAGCAATTTGGGGTGGTATCTATTGTTCAGAAGAGGAACCAGCCGGAATATTTCATGGAAGTCATATCTGCGAAGTCAGATGTCGGGGCACAATTGAAAAATCTTTCCGAACTGCGGGCGAGGTTAGGAATCACCAAGCTTTTGCTGAACAGCAAGATTCATGTCGAAGTTTTCGATAAAATCCTCGACACGGAAAAAGATGGTACAGAGAAAATAACATAAACATAATTATAGAGAATGACTGCTTAAAATCATATCGGAGTAGTAATGTCGAAACTTGTCTTAATTCGTCATGGTGAGTCGCAATGGAATCTTGAAAACCGTTTTACGGGCTGGGTCGACGTCCCCCTATCTGACCGCGGCATAAAGGAGGCTGAATCTGCCGGCGAAAAGTTGAAGACTTATAAATTCGATCTCGGCTACTGTTCTAAACTCAAACGGGCGATCGATACTTTGAAAATTGTTTTGCAGAAGAACGGACAAACCAATCTTCCCATTGAATATGATACCGCACTCAACGAGAGGCATTATGGTGACCTTCAGGGTCTCAATAAAGCTGAGACCGCAAAAAAATATGGCGATGAGCAGGTGCATATCTGGAGAAGAAGCTATGATGTGCCGCCTCCAAACGGCGAAAGTCTGAAGGATACTGCGGCAAGGGTACTTCCTTACTGGAAATTCAAAATCTATCCGGACGTGAAAGCCGGCAAGGAAATCTTGATCGTGGCACACGGAAACAGCTTGCGTTCACTCGTTATGTTCCTTGATAACATGACTAAAGAGCAGGTGCTCGAGTTGAACATTCCGACCGGCGTTCCGCTTGTCTATGAATTCAGCGGAGAGAAGGTAATCAGCAAGAAATATTTGGAATGAGATTCCAGATTTCGCATTACCTTGAATCGCGTAGTGGAGTCCGTTAAATTATTGTCCATCCCGTGCAGCGGGATTTGCGATTGGCGGAGTAGCTCAGTTGGTTAGAGCAGTGGAATCATAATCCACGTGTCGGGGGTTCGAATCCCTCCTCCGCTACAAAATCCCGCCGAAGTCGCACCATGTTTCTTAGCAAAGAGGAGTTTAGGGGAATCTCAAATCAGGGTCGAAAATATTGAAGTCAATGCCGTCCCGAAAGATTGGCTTGAAGACGTTACCAAGTGTATCAATCAGTTGTTACCTATTTGGTTTTCCAGACTTGAAATTTTTCAATCAGACAAAACTGCGTTGAAATATTGCGAATTTTCTGATGTGCGTGAAGTAAATGTTCATAATGGTCGATTGGAAATTGTTGTTCTGTAATTTACTGCGCCCTAACCAAGCACTTAAGCAGACCGAAAGTGTGTTGACCAAATAAGCCATGGCACATAAAGTAAACAATATGTAATCGGTTCGGGAAATGGCAGACTATCATAAACGCGGACCAGCCAACGTCCTTGGGTCTGCAACCGCCCTCAATATTGAGAAAGACATTGGTGATCGAAAATGTGGACCAAGTCGAAATCAAATGATTGACCGAACCAGAAGAGCACGACTGCCAGGGGCTCGGTCGCATCTGTCTCTGAATTACGATGGACATAAAGCCGCCGCCTATCTCAATAAGTTTGGTATTGACACTGACTAAGTAAATAAGTATCATAGATCAAAGGGGAAATCAATAGATCTATTTTAGTGAAAGAACATTTTGAGCGCATTTGATAGGCAAAGAAATAGTCAAAAATCATTTGAGGCGGAAGGCTTTGGACGCTTTCGTTTCTCAACGGGTCGATTGTTTCGACGGTGGTGTTCACACCTTAAGGCATATCAACACTCAATGATTTCAGAAAGGAGGGAATCGGCAGAAAGAAAATACGTGCAATCGTCGTTTCAAATTAACACATTCTTTCACACGAGGCACCGGCAAAACGCTGTGTGCTTCATAAAACAGAAGGCAGTAACTATGCGATCTACACTTATTTTCATGTTTATGGTAGCATTGTTTGTCGGATGTTCGGATGTGAACAATCCAACGGCGCCCACGTCTGCAAAAACACCCTTTGTAAAAGGAAGCACATGGGACAGAGTTGCCGCGACGCCAAACTACTATCAAGACTGGACTGCAGGAGGCGGGACATTGAACGCCTCGAATTTAGGCAGTGGACATTTCTCATGCAGCTGGAGCGGTGTGAGTGATATTGTCGTCGGTTCAGGCTTCAATCCAATGCCTAGTGGTCAATCAATGACATGGTCAGGCAGCGAGAGCGGCGCTAATTATTTCGGTGTCTATGGGTGGATGACCAGTCCGCTCACGGAATATTACATCGGAAGAGGCGGCGGTACTAGCGTAGGCTCGTACAGTGTTAGCACCGGCTCATACACTTTACAAACGGTAAGCTGCAACGGAGCTAACATTAATGGCAATGGTCCTTTTCAACAGTTCAATGCCAGCGGCAACGGTGGAAGCGGCATAGTTCCGAGTGACCATTGGTCCAAGTGGGGAAGCCTTGGACACAGCGTAAGCGGTGCAAACTACTGTATCGTATCTGTAGAGGCATGGGGTGGGAGCAGCGGCAACGCTAACGTAACAGTTGGCAGTGGAACTAGCAGCAGCAGCTCAAGCAGCAGTAGCAGCAGCTCAAGCAGCAGCGGCGGCGGTGGTGGTACGCAGGTCCAAGCTACAGGCTACACGGGCCAGAGCGGTACATCCAACGTCAGCGCGGACGGCGGAACGGTTGTCAAGTTCTCGTCGACCTCAAGCTATATTTATTTCAACAGCTGGAATTTCAACAATCCATCCAGCGTTACGGTCAGAGCCGCCAACTCGGGCGCTTTCCAGGTACAGTTCTATATTGACAGCCCGAGCGGCACAAATTTCGCGACCGCCTATCCTAGCGGAAATGGCTCGTGGCAAACCGCTACTCAGAACGTCAGTTCGAAACCGTCTGGAACTCATACGGTCTATATAAAGATGTCTGGGACATTGAGTAACGCGGAACTCCACTGGTTCTCGATCCAGTAATTCCGTTAAACGAGAATATCGAGATTTCCAGAATCCGGCGGGGCCTTTGACCTCGCCGGATTTATTTTAATGCCGTCGCGGCCTATAGTTTTTACTATCACTGTAAAGGAGACAATTCAATGAGAAGGCTGTTAATTTTCCTCTTGACGGAAATAATGGTCGTTATCACTTCTTGTTCGCAAAAAACGCCCGGTGAATTTGTATTAATCAAAGGGGGGACTTTCAAAAACACACAATCCAACCTCTACGGAAAAGGCATATCTATATCGAGCTTTTATATGGGCAGATATGAGGTAACACAAAAAGAGTGGGCTGACGTAATGGGAAATAATCCATCAACATTCAAAGGCGACAGTTTGCCGGTAGAAACGATAAGCTGGTACGACTGTGTTGAGTACTGTAACAAAAGGAGTATAGAAGAAGGCTTGGCACCGTATTACAACATAGACAAAAATGAAAAAGATCCCAATAATGAGAGTAAAACTGATACCATAAAATGGACGGTAACAATCAATCCGGCAGCTAATGGCTACCGATTGCCGACAGAAATGGAGTGGGAGTACGCAGCAAGTGGAGGTCAATTGAGCAAGAATTACACTTTCAGCGGGAGCAATGACGTTAATAAAGTAGCTTGGTATTGGCAAAACTCCGGTGATAATTTCTTAACAGGATTCTGGAACTACCCTTCTATTGAAGGCAACCATGATAAAACAAAACGTGTCGGTGAGAAGGCACCAAACGAGTTAGGGCTTTACGATATGTCAGGTAATGTAAGGGAATGGTGCTGGGACTGGATTGGAGATTCGCTAGTTAATGATAGAGGCTCTGACCGTGCTTTGAGGGGCGGCGGTTGGCTCGGTTCCGACTATTGCTGCGCGTCGTCTTACCGAGAAAGCAATGCAGCGGATACAAAGTATAACGATACAGGTCTTCGTGTGTGTCGCAGTAAGTAATTCATCCTAATAATTAACAATTAAACTGGAGAAAATAAAAATGAGATCAAAATTAATTAAAGGAGTGTTCCTGCTTTTCTTGGTGATTTCAATACAGTTTGCACTTTCATGTATCTCCAACACCAAGGCTGCTGCTCAAACTTCAGAAGCTGATAATCCTCAAGTAACCTCAAACGATAGTACAGCTAAGTTTAATTTTGAAACTGATGCACAAGGGTGGAAATCCGAAAACTGGAAAGAGTTTCGTGGAAGTTCTGGTGTTGAACAAACGACAGAATATTCAAAATCTGGTCGTTGTGCTCTCGTGCTGGATTGTGATAGTACCAAAAATAGTAAACAGGAAGCATTCGTTGATTTAAGAGCAGAATTTAATGGACCATTGAATTTAGAAGGCAAAACAATAAGATGTTGGATACTGATTCCTTCTTCTGACGTGATCGGTGACCCTCATAATGGAGTTCAATTATTTGTTAAGTCAGTTAAGAATGAAGGCAAACCAAATGAGCAATGGTTTAGCGAGTATGGCGAATGGTATGATTTGTCGGGTCAAGCAGGTTCATGGTTTGAAATAACTCTAAGCCCAAGTTTAGAAACACCTAAACGAGGACACTCTGAGCAAGGTTTTGATCCACGAAAAATTGTTCTTATGGGAATCAAGATTGCGACTAAAAAAGGAACTTCCTCTTCTTTCAGAGGATCGGTATATATAGATGATATTGATTGGTGAAAAAAATCAATCTTCTGCGAACATTGGATAAGGTCAAAAGTGGGGAAAGCAGGTATTTCGGAGGCTTACGCTTGAAGCAAAGGCTTTTGACTTTTTTAAAGAATAAGAAAGATATAATTCTTCCGGTTACTGTGGTTTTTTGTTTTCCTGTTTTGCTTTACTTGCAGACACTTAGGTTTGGCTTTACCTATGCCGATGATAATGAAATAATCGCAAACAACATTGCTTTCTTAAGCGATTTCAGAAACGTGCCTCAGGCATTCCTAACAGATGCCTCTCTTACAAAGAATAGTCACTTTTACCGTCCTCTGCAAACATTATCGTACATGGCTGACGTACAGTTGTCGGGTGGAGATAATATTTGGATGTACCACCTTACTAACATATTGCTCTGGGGGTTGATAGCCTGCTCGCTGTTTCTTTTGTTCAGAAAGTTTTCAGTACCATTAAAGTTAGCATTATTAAGCACGTTGATTTATTGTGCTCACCCGCTCTTCATCTCTTCCGTAGCATGGATACCGGCGAGAGGAGATTTGCTGCTGGCACTTTTCGCATTATTATCGTTTTTGTTTTTTATTGAGCATCTCCAAAAGAAAAAGTTCATCTACCTGTTCCTGCACTGGCTGACGTTCACAATTGCTCTGTTCTGTAAAGAGACTGCAGCGCTTCTGCCGCTTCTTTTCATTTTATATTACTTCGCTTTTTCATTTGACAAACGCTTTGAAAGAAAACATCTTCTCAATATTGTCCTTTACGCTGTTTCAGGGATAATCTGGTTCTGGCTCCGCTCCATGGCGACGGGAAATGTATCAAATCGGAATGATGTCGGATTAAGAATATTCGTATCAAACCTGCAAACAGTACCCGAATCTTTAGTAAACCTTTTTTTACCTTTTGACATTGCCCTTATTCCGAGTTTTTCTCTTTTTAAAACTCTGACCGGCCTCGGAATAATAATTTTAATTGTCGTAATATTCTTCATTAATAAAGAGAGAACAAAAAAGGAAAAGGTGTTTTGTCTGTCATGGTTTTTGGTCTTACTGTTGCCGACACTGATAATAAAAATAGAATTTATAGATTACTTAAGTCATCGTCTTTTTCTTCCGTTGATCGGCATACTGTTATTTGCGCTATTCAGCATTCCCAGGAAATGGCTTGAAGAAAAAGACATGAAAAGGAAGATAGCACTTAATGGCGGCTATTTTTGTGTCCTTGCTTTACTCTCTTCTTTGACTTTCATAAAGTCTCGTTCTTATTCTGACCCGATTACTTTTTATAATTCTGCTATCTCCCAAAACCCGAATAATCCTTTAGTGTTCAATAACCGAGGATATGTAAAAGAAAACTCGGGTGATTTTCAAGGAGCGATTGAAGATTTTACAAAAGCCATCATGTTAAGTCCAGGATATGCTGTTGCTTATGACAACAGGGGAATCGCCTATTCGGCTATGGGCGACCTTGAGAATGCCATCAAAGACTTTCATAAAGCCATGGAACTGAATCCGAATCTTGCACAAGCTTATTTCAATCGGGGAAATGCTTATAGCGCTAAAGGTGACCTTGCGGAGACCATCAAAGATTATGATAAAGCCATAGAACTAAATCCAAATTTTGCACTAGCTTATAACAACCGGGGAAATACTTATGGAATTAAAGGCGATCTTCAGGACGCCATCAAAGATTATGATAAAGCTATAGAATTGAATCCAGATTTTGCACTAGCATATAACGACCGGGGATTTGCTTATTCAGCCATTGGCGACGTTGAAAGGGCAATCAAAGACTATGATAAAGCCATAGGACTGAGTCCGAATTTTGGGCTGGCTTATTTCAATCGAGGAAACGCTCACGGGACTGAAGGTGACCTTGAGGAGGCCATCAAAGATTATGATAAGACCATAGAACTGGATCCCCAAAATGCTAGTGCTTATAACAACGGGGGAAATGCTTATTACGATGAGGGTCACCATGAAGTGGCCATCAAATACTATGATAAGGCCGTAGAGCTGGATCCAAATTATGCTAGTGCTTATTGCAACCGGGGATTTGCTTATTCAGCCAGTGGCGACGTTGAAGGGGCAATCAAAGACTATGATAAAGCCGTAGAACTGAATCCAAATTTCGCGTTAGCTTACTTCAATCGGGGAAATGCTTATAGAACTAAAGGCGATCTTGAGGAGGCCATCAAAGATTATGGTAAGACCATAGAACTGAATAGAAATTTTGCAGATGCTTATTGCAATCGGGGAACTGCTTATAAAGATAAAGGCATGTTAAAAGAAGCCGAGCAAGATTTTAAAATGTGTGAAAAACTAAAGGAAAAATAGTCTCAAAAACCACCGTTCTTTGTATGAATAAATGACAAAAAAGAACTGATGAAGGATTTGAATGCCAGCAATGAAGGCTTACGCTTGAAGCAAAGACTTTTGACTGTTTTAAAGAATAAGAAAGATATAATTCTTCCGGTTACTGTGGTTTTTTGTTTTCCTGTTTTGCTTTACTTGCAGACACTTAGGTTTGGCTTTACCTATGCCGATGATAATGAAATAATCGCAAACAACATTGCTTTCTTAAGCGATTTCAGAAACGTGCCTCAGGCATTCCTAACAGATGCCTCTCTTACAAAGAATAGTCACTTTTACCGTCCTCTGCAAACATTATCGTACATGGCTGACGTACAGTTGTCGGGTGGAGATAATATTTGGATGTACCACCTTACTAACATATTGCTCTGGGGGTTGATAGCCTGCTCGCTGTTTCTTTTGTTCAGAAAGTTTTCAGTACCATTAAAGTTAGCATTATTAAGCACGTTGATTTATTGTGCTCACCCGCTCTTCATCTCTTCCGTAGCATGGATACCGGCGAGAGGAGATTTGCTGCTGGCACTTTTCGCATTATTATCGTTTTTGTTTTTTATTGAGCATCTCCAAAAGAAAAAGTTCATCTACCTGTTCCTGCACTGGCTGACGTTCACAATTGCTCTGTTCTGTAAAGAGACTGCAGCGCTTCTGCCGCTTCTTTTCATTTTATATTACTTCGCTTTTTCATTTGACAAACGCTTTGAAAGAAAACATCTTCTCAATATTGTCCTTTACGCTGTTTCAGGGATAATCTGGTTCTGGCTCCGCTCCATGGCGACGGGAAATGTATCAAATCGGAATGATGTCGGATTAAGAATATTCGTATCAAACCTGCAAACAGTACCCGAATCTTTAGTAAACCTTTTTTTACCTTTTGACATTGCCCTTATTCCGAGTTTTTCTCTTTTTAAAACTCTGACCGGCCTCGGAATAATAATTTTAATTGTCGTAATATTCTTCATTAATAAAGAGAGAACAAAAAAGGAAAAGGTGTTTTGTCTGTCATGGTTTTTGGTCTTACTGTTGCCGACACTGATAATAAAAATAGAATTTATAGATTACTTAAGTCATCGTCTTTTTCTTCCGTTGATCGGCATACTGTTATTTGCGCTATTCAGCATTCCCAGGAAATGGCTTGAAGAAAAAGACATGAAAAGGAAGATAGCACTTAATGGCGGCTATTTTTGTGTCCTTGCTTTACTCTCTTCTTTGACTTTCATAAAGTCTCGTTCTTATTCTGACCCGATTACTTTTTATAATTCTGCTATCTCCCAAAACCCGAATAATCCTTTAGTGTTCAATAACCGAGGATATGTAAAAGAAAACTCGGGTGATTTTCAAGGAGCGATTGAAGATTTTACAAAAGCCATCATGTTAAGTCCAGGATATGCTGTTGCTTATGACAACAGGGGAATCGCCTATTCGGCTATGGGCGACCTTGAGAATGCCATCAAAGACTTTCATAAAGCCATAGAGTCGAATCACCATTATGCAGAAGCTTTTAACAACCTAGGACTTGTCTGCCAAGCTAAGGGAGATCTCGAAAGCGCTATCACAAATTATAATAGGGCTATTGAGTTGAAACCTAGCTTGGCAGATGCTTATTTCAACCGGGGAACTGCTTATAAAGATAAAGGCATGTTAAAAGAAGCCGAGCAAGATTTCGGAATGTACGAAGAATTAAAGGGAAAATAATCTCAACGACTACATTTTTTGTATGAAGTAACTGACAAAAGAATTAATGCAAGAATTAAGCACCGACAAAGAATCGAAGCAAAGACTTTTGACTGTTTTAAAGAATAAGAAAGATATAATTCTTCCGGTTATTGTTGTTTTTTGTTTTCCTGTTTTGCTTTACTTGCAAACACTTAGATTTGGTTTTATTGATTTTGATGATCATGAAATAATCTCAAAGCACATTAATTTCTTAATTGATTTCAGAAACGCACCCAAGGCATTCCTAACAGATGCATTTCTCGGAGAGAATAGTCACTTTTACCGTCCTCTGCAAACATTATCGTACATGGCTGACGTACAGTTGTCGGGTGGAGATAATATTTGGATGTACCACCTTACTAACATATTGCTCTGGGGGTTGATAGCCTGCTCGCTGTTTCTTTTGTTCAGAAAGTTTTCAGTACCATTAAAGTTAGCATTATTAAGCACGTTGATTTATTGTGCTCACCCGCTCTTCATCTCTTCCGTAGCATGGATACCGGCGAGAGGAGATTTGCTGCTGGCACTTTTCGCATTATTATCGTTTTTGTTTTTTATTGAGCATCTCCAAAAGAAAAAGTTCATCTACCTGTTCCTGCACTGGCTGACGTTCACAATTGCTCTGTTCTGTAAAGAGACTGCAGCGCTTCTGCCGCTTCTTTTCATTTTATATTACTTCGCTTTTTCATTTGACAAACGCTTTGAAAGAAAACATCTTCTCAATATTGTCCTTTACGCTGTTTCAGGGATAATCTGGTTCTGGCTCCGCTCCATGGCGACGGGAAATGTATCAAATCGGAATGATGTCGGATTAAGAATATTCGTATCAAACCTGCAAACAGTACCCGAATCTTTAGTAAACCTTTTTTTACCTTTTGACATTGCCCTTATTCCGAGTTTTTCTCTTTTTAAAACTCTGACCGGCCTCGGAATAATAATTTTAATTGTCGTAATATTCTTCATTAATAAAGAGAGAACAAAAAAGGAAAAGGTGTTTTGTCTGTCATGGTTTTTGGTCTTACTGTTGCCGACACTGATAATAAAAATAGAATTTATAGATTACTTAAGTCATCGTCTTTTTCTTCCGTTGATCGGCATACTGTTATTTGCGCTATTCAGCATTCCCAGGAAATGGCTTGAAGAAAAAGACATGAAAAGGAAGATAGCACTTAATGGCGGCTATTTTTGTGTCCTTGCTTTACTCTCTTCTTTGACTTTCATAAAGTCTCGTTCTTATTCTGACCCGATTACTTTTTATAATTCTGCTATCTCCCAAAACCCGAATAATGTTTTAATGTATATTAACAGAGGATATGCAAGAGATAGTAGAAGCGATTTTCGAGGAGCAATTGAAGATTTTACGAGAGCTATAGAGTTGAGTCCAAATTATGCTGTTTCTTATAACGACCGCGGAAGTGTCTGTTCAGCGACAGGCGACGTCAAAAGAGCAATCGAAGACTTTGATAAAGCCATAGAACTGAATCCAAATTATGTTGATGCCTATAATAACCGGGGAAGGGCTTATCATGATGCCGGAAACTATGATCAAGCCATGTTAAATATTGATAAAGCCATTGAATTGAATCCAGCTTTTGCAGATGCATATAATAACCGGGGAACTGTTTATTCAGCGAAGGGCAACCTGGATAGTGCTGTTAAAGACTATGATAAAGCCATAGAATTGAATCCATATTATGCGGAAGCTTATAACAACTTGGGACTTGCCTGTCAAGCTAAGGGAGACCTTGAAGGCGCGATCACGGATTATGGCACGGCTATCGTGTTGAAACCTAGCCTGGCAGAGGCTTATTACAACCGGGGAAATGTTTACTCGGCTGAAGGTACTTTTGAAAGTGCCATCAACGACTATGATAAAGCGATAGAACTCAATCCCAATTATGCGGAAGCTTATAACAACTTAGGACTGGCATTTCAAGATAAGGGTGACCTTGAAAGCGCTATCGGAAATTTTCAAAAGGCTCTTGAGCTGAAACGTAACCTGGCGGAGGCTTATTACAACCGAGGAAATTATTATTTAGTCAAAGGCAACTTTGAAAGTGCTCTCAAAGACTATGATAAAGCTATTGAGTTGAGACCTGGTTATGCGGAGGCATATGGCAACCGGGGAATCGCTTATTCAGCAAAAAGCGATCTCAATGCCGCAGTCAAGGACTATGCTAAAGCAATAGAATTAAACCCGGGAGACGCAAATGCTTACGGCAACCTGAGTAATGCTTATAAAGCGAAAGGCATGTTGAAAGAAGCTGCGCAGAATTTTAAAATGTTTGAAAAATTAAAGAACAAATATGCCACCCACAGCGACTGAAGGTTGTCCGCCGGTTTTAACAAATGATTAAAAATAAAACTATTACAGTTGTTTTGCCTGCATACAACGCTGAAAAGACGCTGGCAGCTACTTTTAATGAAATTCCTTTTGACATAGTTGATCACGTTATTTTGGTCGACGATTGCAGCAGTGACCATACTGTTGTATTGGCAAAACAGCTTGGCATAGAGCACATAATTGCACTCGATAAAAACAAAGGTTATGGAGCCAACCAAAAAACTTGTTACAAAAAGGCCATGGAGTTAAAAAGCGACATTGTAGTAATGTTGCATCCCGATTATCAGTACACTCCAAAGCTTATTCATTCTATGACATACCTTATTGCCAACGACGTTTATGATGTCGTTCTCGGTTCGCGTATCCTGGGTAAAGGAGCATTAAAAGGCGGAATGCCCTTGCATAAATACTTTTTTAATAGACTTTTGACTTTTGTTCAAAATCTGATGATGAGCCAAAAACTTTCCGAATATCACTCAGGCTATAGAGCCTTTTCAAAAAGGGTACTGGAGTCGATTAATTTTGAAGTTGACAGTGACGATTTTGTATTTGATAACCAGATGTTAGCCCAGATTTTTTATTCGGGATTTGAAATTGCAGAAATCACCTGTCCGACCAAATATTTTCAGGAGGCATCATCAATTAATTTCGTGAGAAGTGTCAAATATGGTTTAGGTGTTTTGGGGACTTCATTCAAATACTTATTCTTGAGGATCGGGCTTTATAAGTCACATATTTTCAGAGCTTCATAATGGAAAATAGTTAGCCAGAATTGAATCCATCTATGCTGAAAAAAATATTCACCAGGCATCAAGAAACTCTTCCTAAATCTCCTACCTCCATGGTCATTAACCTAATTGCTACCTTCATTCTCATCTGTGGTTTTGCCGTAATCAAACATTATAATATACCTGGGGTGGAAGCGGGGGTGTTCGCCATGGTTGCGTTGGCACTTCCTATAATTATTCTCGAATATATCTTTTTGAAAACATATAACCGTCCTTCAACAGGACTGAATTTCAAAATCAAGAATGCTGCTAACATTAAAAGAATAACAGTTAAGATTGTCGGTCTATATGGTACGATAGGTTTCGTTGCACTGATCTACTGGTTATTTCCCATTTACCGGTCGGATTTTTATGACAATTATTGGATCTTCATTAAATATATCGCTCTTATCTTGCTGGTAGGTGGTATTCCGTATTTTATCGTTCTGGATAGATATTTAGTGGAACCCTGTGACAGCTACTGGCATTTTGGTATGGCTGTGTTAGGTCAATGGAAGAAGATCAGTACCAAAATCGTTAGGCAGCATATCTTAGGCTGGGTAATAAAACTGTTTTTCCTGCCACTGATGTTTTGCTCTTTGGTTGGCAATCTTAGTATTATCAGGACGACGGATTTTTCCACAGCGATGAGTTATTTCCCCTCTCAGTATGATTATTTCTATAATCTCATATTTACAGTGGATCTGGCGTTTGCAGGCGTAGGATATCTGATGACCATGAAAATATTTGATTCCCAGGTACGTACCGCTGAACCGACCATGTTAGGCTGGCTTGTGGCATTACAATGTTACCAGCCGTTCTGGGATTTTTCATATAATACCTATTTACATTACGATACTGGTTACTATTGGGGAAACTTGTGGTCCAACAATGCATTTATATACGCTATCTGGGGAGTGTCTATTCTGATATTGTTGGTTATTTATGTGTGGGCAGACATTGCCTTCGGCATTCGTTTCTCGAACTTGACCAACAGGGGAATTTTGACTAACGGTCCTTACCGGTTTTGTATGCACCCAGCTTATGTAAGCAAGAATCTCTCATGGTGGCTAATATCTGTACCTTTCTTATCACAGGTAAGTCCGTGGGAAGCAGTTCGGCAATCTATGCTATTGCTGCTTCTCAATATCATCTATTATTTCCGAGCGGTGACTGAAGAGCGCCATTTATCTCAGGACCCAAATTATGTGAGGTATGGTCTGGCAATGAACGAGCGGAGTGTGTTCAGAGGATTTTTTAGAATATTTCCGTTTTTAAAATATAATCCGCAAAAATATCTGAGACAATTAGAAGACTATTCCGGCTTTACTATTCCGAAAGTTGTACCACCACAAGAGGTGATGGCCCATCAGACCGTGGTAAAGTAATCTAATGAGCGTTATCCTTTTCACATATGGGAATCTTCATTCTCACAGGCATTTGCTTTCATGGATTGATCATTGGTATATACTTCATAGTCTGATTTATTCTCTATCGGGTATAATACCCCGACGCTTGCATCGTCATTCCGGCGAAAGCCGGAATCCAGAATCTGGATGCCAGCGTACGCTGGCATGACAAATAACAAATACCTCGCTGATTGCGGCGAGGATGTTTATTATAAATCATCGTTGACCAAAATTCGGTTCAAGCATGCTGAAAAAAATATTTACCAGGCATCAGGAAACTCTTCCTGAATCTCCGACTTCCATGACCATTAACTGGATTGCTACCTTCATTTTTGTTTGCAGTCTTGCCGTGGTTAAAGTTTATAATATGCCTGATGTGGAGTCGGCAGTATTCGCCATGGTTGCATTGGCACTTCCTATAATTATTCTTGAATATATCTTTTTGAAAACATATAACCGTCCTTCAACAGGACTGAATTTCAAAATCAAGAATGCTGCTAACATTAAAAGAATAACAGTTAAGATTGTCGGTCTATATGGTACGATAGGTTTCGTTGCACTGATCTACTGGTTATTTCCCATTTACCGGTCGGATTTTTATGACAATTATTGGATCTTCATTAAATATATCGCTCTTATCTTGCTGGTAGGTGGTATTCCGTATTTTATCGTTCTGGATAGATATTTAGTGGAACCCTGTGACAGCTACTGGCATTTTGGTATGGCTGTGTTAGGTCAATGGAAGAAGATCAGTACCAAAATCGTTAGGCAGCATATCTTAGGCTGGGTAATAAAACTGTTTTTCCTGCCACTGATGTTTTGCTCTTTGGTTGGTAGAATTAATCTGGCCAATCAGTTGGATTTTTCAGCAGCATTCCGCGATTTCCCCGATCTTTATGCTTTGAGTCTAAATACTATGTTTACAATAGAGATGGGCTTTGCGTGTGTGGGATATTTAATGACCATGAAAGTATTTGATTCACATATCCGCACTGCTGAACCGACCATCTTAGGCTGGACTGTCGCATTAATATGTTTCGAGCCATTTTGGGGCTTTTCATCCAGTAATTATTTGAAGTACGATAGTACCTTCTATTGGCGAAACATATGGGGGATCAATGGGCCTGCCAACAACGGATTCATATACATTATCTGGGGAATGGCTACTCTGATATTGATATTTATCTATGTGTGGGCAGACATTGCCTTCGGCATTCGTTTCTCCAACTTGGCCAATAGAGGGATCTTGACCCATGGTCCTTACCGGTTTTGTATGCACCCAGCTTACGTAAGCCTGAATCTTTTTTTGTGGTTATCATCCGTACCTTTTATATCACAGGCGAGTCCATGGGATGCCATTCGACAATCAGTATTTTTACTCCTTTTGAATATAATCTACTACTTCCGCGCAGTCACCGAAGAGCGCCATTTATCTCAGGATCCAAACTATGTCAAGTACGGCCTGGCAATGAATGAGAGGAGTGTATTCAGAGGATTGTTTAGAATATTTCCGTTCTTAAAATATGATCCAGAAAAATATCTGAGCCAATTAGAAGACTATTCAGGGTTTACTGTTCCTAAAACTATAACCGCTGCGAGAGATGAGGGCTGATCAGAATATAAAAAACGATGAGCGTTATTTTTCAGATGTGTATATGGCAATCTTCATTTTCTCAGGCATTCCTTAGTGAGTAATCGAATGGATGATTTTACAGAAATAATTTTGTTTGGATGAGCCTAAAGCGAATCATGTAAGCAGTCATTTCACATTTTATGGTCACTGGTACATCGGCGTTCAACGAAATAAAATTTATTTACGACATGCTTTCATTTTTTTTAGTTCCCAAAGTTTGAATTTTAACTTCCACACTAAGAAGTTTCTTTCGATCCGTCATTATATAATACATAGCCTGTTCCGAAAGGCCTACCTTTTCCGGCAACACGGTTACATCCACCGACGGTCTCTTTTAAGGTAATTGAAATCCGTCCTAAGGATTTAAACCTATTGACCTTTAACAGAGAGGATACGATTCTGTCGGGCCGCGGGCGATGGAAAATACACTAGGTCGCGGGGTAATCTTAGATGAGTCAACGCTCGGCGGGCATTCGCCGTAATTTGGGATTCTTGTACAAGACCACCTTATCATATTTGGCGGTTCGTCCTTCAATAAAAATCCTTAATGGCTTCTTCAATATTTGCGAATTGGAATTGAAAGCCAGCTTCCAATAATCGTTCAGGCATCACGCGCTGGCTTGTGAGGATCGTCTCTTCTCCCATTTTACCGAGAAGAAACTTTACTACGCTGCCCGGAAATTTAAGTAAGGTAGGGCCAAGTTGTTTGCAAATCTCTTCCATCTTTGCTGGTACAGGAGCTACAAGATTGTAAATGCCGTTCGAAGCCTCGTTCGTGATCAAGAAGTAAATTGCATTTATCTCATCTTGGTAATGAATCCATGGAAGCCATTGCTGGCCGGAGCCGAGCATCATTCCAAGATGAAATTTGTACGGTAATGCAAGCTTTGGAAAAGCTCCACCATCCTTAGAAAGCACGACGCCACTTCTTATTAGAACACACCTCACACCCGACGCTTCGACTGCCGCAGTGGATTTTTCCCACTCGACTGCAATTTCTGGAAGGAAGCCGTCCCCGCATTCGGATTCTTCTGAGAGAATTTCATCGCCGCGTGTGCCATAATATCCCGCCGCCGAAGCTTGAATCAAAACCTGCGGCGGATTTCTCATAAGCCGTATTACCTCGCTGACTAACTGTCCGGCATCTACTCGGCTTTCTAATATTCTCTTCCGTTTCCTTTTTGTCCACGGGGAAGAACCGATATTTTCTCCCGCGAGATTGACAATTGCGTCGCAGCCATCAAGCTCCTTCAGTAATTCATTCTTGCTGTTTCTTGCCCATTTGAACGCTTGGATTTTGTTTCCAAACAAGAACCTAGCTCGGTCCGGGTCTCTAGTGAGAATGATAACAGAATTTCCTTCCCTAAGAAAAAAATCCGTCGTGCCTCTTCCTATGAAGCCGGTAGCGCCAGTGATTGCAATTTTCATTTTACAAGTAGATTCTATTGCCTGTAACATAACTATGGAGTTTGATAAAACGCAACGCGATTCTTTTCAGAATCGGAGATCTCCGCCAATCTGGAGGAATACGTACCTTTTCTTGCTCCTATTCGTCTATGATTCAGCAATCGACAAGACTTACGAATCATTCTTAAACTTTAGAAGACCATAGAATGTCAAATTGTTGTATGTCTACCCAAAAAGTTTCTATCATTATCTCTGCACTTCTGCTTGGCTTTCTGTCTTCATCAGCAGCATTCGCCCAGAATTATTCTATTCGCGGAAAAGTTGTCGATGAAAACAATCAGCCTTTGCCTGGAGTCTTAGTGCGCCTGACGAATATGTCCGATTCCTCCAAATCCTATGTGACATCGACAAATTTGGATGGAACCTTTCTCTTCGCGAGTATTCTATTGCAAAATTATCGTCTCGAACTGACGGCAGTTGGCAGGAAAGATTTCTCTTCGACTGTCCAGGTGACCGGCAAAATAAAGGACATCGGCACTGTGGAATTGAAGGAATCTGCGATTCCAATGCGCGGAGTAACGGTTCAGGGCCGCGTTCCATCGGCCATACAAAATGGAGACACAACGGAATTCCAGGCAGTCTCTGTCAAGATGAATCGCGATGCCACGATGGAAGATTTGCTCACCAAGCTGCCGGGTGTTGTCGTGAATAATGGTACAGTGACTGTCGGCGGCGAGACTGTCCAGCGTGTTCTGCTGGATGGTCGGCCGTATTTCGGCGATGACCCGACTCTCGCGATTCGGAACCTTCCCGCCGAAGTAATCGACAGGATTCAGGTATTTGATCAGATGAGCGATCAGGCGCAATTCACCGGCTTCGATGACGGGCAGTCGGTAAAGGCTATCAACGTCATAACGAGGAGGAACAGACCAAATCTGAATTTTGGGAAAATCACCGCCGGTTACGGAGATGATGATGGGAGGTACGATGCTGCGGCAAACATGAATATGTTCGACGGAAACAGCAGGATTTCATTTCTCGGTTCATCGAACAATGTCAACCAGCAAGATTTTTCTACACAGGATATTCTCGGGGTCATTTCGAACAACAGTCAGATTCGAACGCCCGGAGCAGGCGGCGCCTTTGGAGGAAATGGTCAGCGTCGTGTGAACCCTTTCGGACGATCGGGCGGGATAAGCTCTAACAATCAGTTCCTCGGACAACAGCAAGGGATCAACAACACAAGCATGATCGGGACAAATGCATCCGACAGTCTGGAAGATAATCTCTTCGCACAGGGAAATTATTTCTTCAACCGGGTTGGTAATCAGAATAATCAATTCGATCATCGACAAACCCTTTTGGGTGGTGATTCCACGAGTTTATTGGACCAAAGCAGCAACGTAGCGAGCACGAATTACAACAATCGTCTCAACGGCCGTCTTGACTACGCAGCGGATGCTTCAAACAAGCTGACGGTACTTCCGGTTCTGTATTTTCAATCCAATCGCGCAAACAATCTTCTCGATGATACGACCACTCAAA
This sequence comes from uncultured Bacteroidota bacterium, assembly GCA_963703215.1. Lineage (GTDB taxonomy): Bacteria > Bacteroidota > Ignavibacteria > Kryptoniales > JAKASW01 > JAKASW01. Next base: position 1,873,053 of record OY969800.1, read on the forward strand.
CCGGCGCCAACTCGCAATCAACGTCAAACACCAATAACCTTAATAACGGGTACAATTTAACTGCGCATGCAATATATAGACACGCATTCGATCTGCCGGGGCGTACCATCTCTTTTGATTTCGGCGTCGGCGCTAACCGAAAGCATACCAACGGATTTCTTTCTTCGGATGAAGAATATTATGGTACACCGACAATCGATAGTGTCAACCAGCAATCGGACTACTTATCAAACATCGAAACCGTAAGCGGTAATCTAATCTACACGGAGCCGACCGATGTAAATGCAATGGCCGAGCTTACATATAACCCATCGTTTACTCGGAACACCGCTTACAAGAACACATACAACTTTGATCCCTTAACGCAAGGTTACGCTGATTTCTACGCACCGCTTTCAAATTCTTATTCTGACAATTACATGACGCAGAAAATAGGCCTTGGTTATCGATGGTACAGCGCTTCCCCCATGAGTTCCACATACGGAGGAGGCGGGCGAAATAGATTCTCGCAAGCGGGATGGAGCATTATGGTGAATCTATCTTATCAGTATGCTCAATTGGAAGGAGATGATTCGACTTCGACGAGCATGAACATCACGAAGAAATTCTGGGATTTCCTCCCGAGCATGATGATCAATTATATGTCTCAAGATCACAGGAACCTGCGGATATTTTATAGAACTTCGACTACCGCGCCTGCGGTCACTCAGCTTCAGCAAGTGATAGACAATTCTAATACATCATTGCTCACGACAGGAAATCCAGATCTGGCACAATCATATTCGCACACGCTTCTCGCGCGATACAATCTCACGACGCTCGGTCAGGCGAAAAGCATGTTCCTTCTTCTCTTCGCCACATACACGCAGGATTACGTTGCTAATGCGACGATAATCCCATCGCGGGACACCGTTCTGTCGAACGGTACGACGTTGATCCCTGGAACGCAATTGACTTATCCGGTGAATATGAATGGATACTGGAACGTCCGCTCATTCTTCACTTACGGTCTGCCGTTCGATCTTATCAGCAGCGCACTGAACTTGAGTGCGGGTGCGACTTATAATCGAACTCCGGGAATGTTGAATAACGTCGTGAGCCATGCGAATACAATCGGGCCAAGCGCAGGCTTTGTTATCGGAAGCAACATCAGCCAGGATTTCGATTTTACGATTTCATATATGGGAAATTATAATTTTGCCATGAATTCCCAGCAGACGACGACTGGTACGGGTGATTATTATTCGCACACCGCGTCATTGAAATGGGTTTGGGAATTCTGGAATGGAATAGTCCTGAATAATCAGCTAGGCAATCAGGTCACCAGCGGACTTACACAGGGGTACGATCAGAATATTTTGCTGTGGAATCTCAGCCTCGCCAAAAAATTCTTTGCGAATGAGAGCGGCGAGCTTCGGGTTTCCGTGAACGATCTGCTCGGTCAAAACAAGAGCGTGAGCCGGACCGTGACCGACACATACATCGACGATACTCAGAACGAAGTATTGACCAGATATGTTTTGGTGACGTTCACTTACACGATGAGGTAAGATAGAACGGAGCACTGGACCGGGACGTTTAGATATCGAACAGCAATCCACATGAAAGATAAATAGATGCGCCAGCCCGCTCGTGTTCTGGAATTATATATCCGTACCCACCTTCAAAAATGAACCTTTCGTTCGTTGCTACCTTTGCCTGTGTCCCAAGATTAATGATTGGAAATAATGCGTTTGCCGGAATCTGTGTGCCCGTCCCAAATATATCTCCAGGATAACCTTTCGCGGCTCCTAATCGGAGAGATGCATAATAGTTCCATGTTGTCTCCCTGACTGTCCCGAATGTGACCGCGAAGTCGCCGTTTGCACTTTTTCCGTCGGAGTCGTCGGCGAATCCGAGTGCGCCTTCCAAACGAATTCTTTTCGACACTTGATATCTTCCCACGATTTTTGCCGTCAGAGTTTCTTTATCGCTTCGAACGATTCCAATTGCGTCTATCCCAAGGTCCCAATCAGGCGCTATGCCTCGTTTGTATCTTCCGAACCATCCCTGACCTCCTGAATGAGCGCCCGGAAAAAGTGCGCCGCCTGTTCCGACGGCAAGCCCTACTTCAGAATGATTGGTGTCAACGACCGCGGGTCCACCATACGTGACCAATGGTGAAGGGGGCGCAAATGAAACGCAGCCCTCGATGAATAAGAACGAGAGCAAGGCAATAACACTTTTTATCATGTGAATCTCATTTCAGTAACTTAAAACCTTTCACTTTTTCCTTCCCCCGAACACCGCAAGCTCCAGTATCTTGAAATAACAATCGGCATCCTTGAAGCCGATCTTTCGGAGCCACTCGCATTGCTTCTCGACAGGCGCGAGTATGTTCGCCTCTTTATCGGGGCGGTTGTAATACTCATCCGCTATTTTAGATCTGCTGAACTTTTTGCCCTGGCGCGTTTTTAATTCGTAAATTGAATCGACGAACGTTTCGTTAAAAACCTCATGTGCCCATTGCGACTTCGGCAGGACATGCTCCATGTTGATGAACATTCCACCGTGCTGCAACAGTTTGTAAACTTCTGAATAGATCCGCCTCTTCGTGTTATCTGGTTGATGATGGATTGAAAAACCAGAGGCGACTATATCGAAAGGCGCCCGGTGCGAAACCAATTTTGTCCATTTGGGATCGGCGTAATCGAACGAGATAAACTCAAGGTTCTTTGAATGGCCTTTCAGCTTTATCTCCGCAGCCTGGATCATGGGCTTTGAGAAGTCCAACAAGGTTCCCCGCGCCTTTGGAAATCTTTGCAAAATGGATGCGCCTAAGATTCCGTCGCCGCATCCCAAATCAAGGAAGTGCATCACTTCGCGTCCCATCATCTCGATCAGCTTCATCAATACCTGAATCTGTTCTTTCGCCATGGGGATCGCACCGCGGATATCGCTCAAGTACATTTTTGCTAATTCCGCTGACTTCCAGACCTCCGCTGTCTTCTTCCGCATAAAATAATTCTGCTCCGATTTAACGTCTTAAATTATCTGTTTGCAGGTTCAGTCACAATTATTCTAGTTTAATACGAGTGCTAAATCTGTATCACTAAAAGTGCATCGGTGCAAGATGTGATCTGCGATTCGGTTGGTTGCAGCTTGACTTTGAAAGTTTGTACCGCTAAACTGGCATCACAAATATCAGTTTACTGGCAAATAAAATATTGAGGAGAATACATGCGACCGAATACAATTATTTACACCTTATTTGTGTTCATTCTTTGTTCTGTATCCACATATGCTCAAGAGCGCTCGTTCCTTTTTACAATGGCTCAGCCCGGGCCGAACGAGCCATCCTTTGTCCATTATGATGCAGCTTACGGCCGCCAAACCTTTGAGCCTTTCGGATCGGATGGCGTCGAGCAGAATCTTGGTCTCCAGGCAAACCTTGGAGAGACGTTCACATTATCTGCGTACCTTGGCATGGCTTTGAACAGTGGAGCAAGCGAGACGACTCAACAGGCCGAACTGCTTGGCCGTGTTTTGAGAACTGACGATGCGGGCGTCGATTTTTCCGCGGGACTAGGATTCCGTCACGAGTATAGTGGCACGGATGTCCTTCTTGGTAGATTTATCGTAGGAAGGCGGTTCAACCAATGGGATGCATACGGGAACTTGATTCTCGAACATGCATTTGCCGCGAATCGCGACGACATTGATTTGACTACAACTCTTGGTTTCTCACGAGAGATTACTAAAGGTGTTCGATTGGGCGTTGAAGCAGTAGGACAGGACCTTGAGGGATTCTGGACGCCGGATGAAGCAGAAGGAGGGGCTGTTGTCTTTGTCGGCCCCGACGCAAGCTTAGCTTTTCCTGGAACACCATGGAACATGGACGTCGGAGGAGGAGCCATTATAAGGGCGACTTATAGTCCCGAAAGCAGCAGTGCGTTGAGAGCCTTGCCGCAGAGCAACGGGTTTATCATTCGTAGTGAATTGTCTTATGGATTTTAACGAAGGCCGTCTTCAGAGGATAGATTGAACGGCACCGTACTTAACCCATTTGGTCAGAATGGATGGGGATGTTACCGAGTAAATCTTCGTCCTAGAAGCCAAAGCTCATCGTTGCGCTGACAAGCGATGGAGCAATAAGTTGATAGCCGTTGACGTGAGTTATTAACGGAATTCTCAAATCTGCATAAAGGTCGAGCTGCCGGGCCAGGTTTAATTCGATGCCCGGTGAAACATAAATTCTTTCGTATCCTGTGTTGGAAGGATCGGCATTGACCCCGCTATCTAAACCGCGGAATGACGCGATAAGTTGGAGCATGGGAATAATCCTGTACGTTTGCTGTAGTTTGTCGTAATGTGCGCCTGCACTCAGATCGAAGCTGTCTCCAGGTCGATAGCCTTCACGATAGTCAAAGGCATGTTGCCACAGTGCCTGTGCGTACCAACCCCATCCATCTTCCTGACCCATTTGATAGCCGCCAAGAAGCAAATCGGTGGTTCCGCTGCCAATTTGTGTGTCCCTATCCATGAGCGATTCGTTGAATGGTCCGGTGGGCAGCTTCACGCCGAATTGAATTCCGGTTGACATGTCCTCGGAAATTCCCGTATACATGGCCATTATCTTTACATCGCCGACCGCCATGTGATCGACTGATGCAAGATCTCCTTCATCGTCAATAGTTTTGAAGTATCTGTTCCAGATCGGAGCCTCAACCATCACTCCCCAATCCCTGTCCATCATATCCTGAAAACCCAGCGTGTAGAAATTCGTCCGGATCTGCTTATCACCGTTTGAATCCGGCGATGCACCCCCCCAATTGTTCCAATCCTCGGTTTGGTTCATAAAATTATAAAGCAGGGAAACCTTGTACCCTGGTGAAATAGGCAGCATCCACCTTGCGCCGACGGAGAAAACGCTGCACCCGCAAGCGCAGGCAAGCGTCGTAGCAGGCAAACATAGGGCTAAGGTTACCATTGCCATGATAATTCTGGCTCCTTTGTTCATGGAGTGTCCTTTTTTTTGTTATAACAGATTTCGTTGTTTCAAGTTCCAACCACATTTGTCAGCTCGAACGGTGTTTTCAATCACGAAAACACTGAGGCGTCATACTCCGAGGATCCATTTTGCACGGTTGATTATCTCGACGTGTCGTGTTACTTTTATTGAAAAGGTGCTACGTGAAAAGCGATGAACTAATCAGGTTCGGTGTCTCTATGGAGAACGATCTCCTCGATACGTTCGACAAACTGATAGACAAGAGAGGTTACACCAATCGTTCGGAGGCGATCCGGGATTTTGTCAGGGAGAAGATAGTGGAGGAAGGGATCCACAATGCAAACTCTCTCGCATTCGGCGTTCTGTCTTTCGTCTATGACCATCACGTCAGGGAGCTCGAAGGAAAGCTTACCGATTTCCAGCACGAGCACTTCAAAAGCATCGTTTCAACGTCCCATATTCATATCGACCATGACAATTGTCTCGAAGTAATAATAGTCAAGGACAAAGCGGGAGAAATAAAGGAAATCTCCAGCAAGATTTTGAGCTACAAGGGAGTTAAGCATGGCAATTTGAGTCTAACACTTACCGGAAAAGAATTCTAACGTCGACAAAGGATAAAACGTGAATTATCTTAGGTACACTTTATTATCATTAGTTGTTTGTCTTTCATCGGCATATTCTCAATCGCAGAAAGCCGACTCGTCAAAAACCTATTACACCGAGCCAGTAGTGGTTACTGGCACACAGGAGGGCTTAAGCAGGAAATATGTACCGGCATCCATTTCGGTCGTTACATCCGTTGATCTGCAATCGAACGGTCAAATATCTTTGCTAGATGCGCTGAGCGAGGAAGTACCCGGGCTGTTTGTTCCACAAAGAGGTGTGATTGGTTATGGAATAGAGAATTCTGCGGGAACGATCAGTATCCGTGGTTTGGGCGGAAATCCCACTACTGAGGTACTTGTGATGATCGACGGAATCCCGCAGTTCATGGGGTTGTACGGCCATCCGCTATCCGATTCGTATCTCAGCGAAGATGCTGCAAGAGTCGAGGTGATCCGCGGACCGGGGAGTATGCTTTATGGAACAAACGCCATGGGCGGCGTGATCAATATTATTACAAAGAGAGCGGAACAAAACGGAGTGGAGCTCACCGGCGGAGCTACTTACGGCTCGTTCGACACGCAGGAATACAACGGCGGCCTCGGTTATAATGACGGAGGATTCAATATCCTTGTGTCCGGCGACCATGATCAAACTAACGGAACCCGGCCCTATTCGAGCTTCAATGCAAACGATGGTTACTTGAACGCTGGATATAACATCGACGACAATTTCAATCTTCATCTTACTGGGAGCGCGAACAGGTTTAATACGTACGATCCCGGGCCGGTATCAGCGCCATTGATTGACAATTGGTTCGACGTTCTTCGGAGTTCGAGCAGCATTTCTCTCGACGATAAGTTCGCACAGACGGACGGTTCACTGAAATTATTCTACAGCTACGGACACCATCTGACTTATGGCGACTTTCATTCCGATGACCGAAACCTGGGGACTGATGTATATCAAAACTTTAGGCCGTTTGAAGGAAACATAGTAACGGTAGGTGCGGATTTCCAACACTATGGCGGAGGCGCCTATGACTCCGGATCAGACTACGGCATCCATTACATAGATGAATCCGGCGTCTATGCTATGGTGGAGCAGTTCTTCATGGATCAGATAATGTTTGATGCTGGAGCCAGATATGTCGTGAATAGTAAGTTCGGCGGGCAGGTAGTCCCGTCTGTCGGAGCATCGTGGAATGCGACGAGTTCCACTACGCTGAAAGCCACGGTCTCGAAAGGATATCGAAATCCGAGCATCGGCGAGCTCTACATCTTTTACCCTCTACAAAACCCGAACTTGATACCTGAAAACATGTGGGATTACGAAGCCAGTTTGCTACAGGCCATAAGCAGCCGGATCGGTCTGGAACTTACGGGATTTGTCGAGAAAGGGAGCAACCTAATTGAAGGGGGATATAGCACGTTTACTCCGTTCGTCAACTCCGGCAGCTTTACTCACAAAGGCATTGAATTCGGTGGTCACTACTTGCCGATTGACGAGTCTGAGGATAAATGCGAATTACAGCTTTGTCGAACCCGGGCAAGAAACCTATGAGACTCCTAAACACAAATTGTATATCGGACTGAATTACGCTTACGGACGCGCGACTCTCAATCTGACGTTCCAGCATATCGCGGTTCTCTACGGAGCCGACGGATCACAGGAAAAACTTCCTGATTATACATTGCTTGGTACGCGAGTATCCTATCAGGCGGCGGAGTTTGTCAGCATCTATGTGTCCGGGGAAAATCTTTTCAACGCCAGCTACCAGACTATTTACGATTACCCGATGCCAGGAAGAACATTGCTCGCAGGGTTGAACTTGAGCTTCGGAGCTAAGTAACGATTCATAATCAAATAAAACGAATGAGGAACCATTAAAATGGCAAATCGAAAAAATGCTTCATCGATTTTTATTGTGACGACGTTGCTGCTGTCAGTATTTCTTACAGCTTCTTTTGTCAGCTCAAAAGAGAAGGTCGGACAAAGAAATGTTCCGTTTATTATGAGTCTTCCTAAAGGTGGGACGGAGAAAGTTGCTGCAATTCTCGACTCGACAAAAAGCGTGAGGATGAGATCAGGATTTGTGACTCTTCGTCCGGGCGAAAATGTCGGATCGCATAATACTGGACAGCACGAAGAACTTCTCGTCATTCTGGACGGCAGCGGAGAAGTCGAAGCGCAGGACCTCGGAAGGAAGAGCATCGAAAAGGGAATGGTCCTTTACATACCGCCGAACAATCAACACAATGTTTATTGCGCCGGCTCGTCACCATTGGAATATATTTACATCGTGGCCCCAACGAAGTGAGTATCCTGTTTATTTGCAGGGCTAAATAATCGCCTGATCCTTCTCCGCCGGTTACTAATTTCCTTCTCTTCGATTTGGTGTTAAATTACACGGAATGATAACCGACAACATTAAACAACAGGTAAAGGAAATTTTCGGCAAAAAAAACTTCCTTGATTCCATGGAAGACCGGATCGCCTACTCCTATGATGGCACGCCGCTCATAAGCTCACTTCCTGATGCCATTGTAATTCCATCGTCTGTCGAGCAAATCAGCAAACTGGTGCGGTTGGCGAATGAGGAAAAGTTTGCCATTGTGCCGCGCGGGTCGGGGACCGGGCTGAGTGGCGGCTCAATTCCGTCCGCAAATTCTGTCGTGCTGCTGATGTCGAAGTGGAATAAAGTCCTCGAACTTGACAAGAACAATTTAATGGCATGGGTGGAGCCGGGCGTCATTACTGGAAAATTTCAATCACTGGTTGAGTCCGAGGGACTTTTTTATCCTCCAGATCCTGGCAGCTCGCAGATTTGTACTCTTGGCGGGAATGTCGCAGAAAATGCCGGCGGATTGCGAGGGTTGAAATATGGTGTCACGAAGAATTATGTACTTGGACTTGAAGTCGTCCTTCCGACCGGCGAAGTCATGCACGTCGGCGGCAAGAATACAAAGGATGTCGCGGGTTACAATCTTAAAGATGTATTGATCGGCTCCGAAGGAACGATCGGAGTATTTACAAAGATACTTCTGAAATTGATTCCGTTGCCGCAAGCCAGCAAAACTATTCTCGCGTTTTATGATTCAATAAGCAAAGCAGCCGAAACGGTCTCGGCGATAACCTCAAAACGTATTATGCCTGCGATGCTTGAATTTCTCGATAACACTACGATTCGGGCTGTCGAAGATTTTGCCCATCTTGGATTGGACACTGCTGCCGGGGCAATCCTCTTGATAGAAGTTGACGGCGCTCGTTCCGCAGTTGAAGAAGACGCTGCCGCAATCGAATTAATCTGTAAAGACTCCGGTGCAAGAGAAATAAAGATTGCAAAAGATGAATCCGAAACCATGAAACTCAAAGCAGCCCGAAAAATTGCCTTCGCGGCACTCGCGAGAATCAGGCCGACCACGATATTAGAAGATGCAACCGTCCCGAGAAGCGAGCTTCCGGTTATGATCGATTTCGTAAATGAGACCGCGAGGAAGCATGGCGTTCAGATCGGGACATTTGGTCATGCCGGTGACGGAAATCTTCACCCGACCGGTCTCACCGACGAACGCGACAAAAATGAAATCCGAAGGATTGAAAAAACATTTGAGGAAATATTCAAGAAGGCAGTGGATCTTGGAGGTACGATAACCGGAGAGCATGGAGTTGGGCTGGCAAAGAAAAAATTCTTTGAAGAGTTGTATGACACACCTTTTATCAGGATGATGAAGCAGACCAAAAGAATGATGGATCCGAATCTTGTCCTGAATCCCGGCAAGATTATTTCTGTCGAACCGCGTTGCGAGGGAGCTCTGCCAAAAAGCCGGGAGCAAATCGAGAAGATCGTCAGCAAGATGGATAATCCGTCCGAGGCTTATTTTTGAAAACAAGAATTTCAGACGATCTTCTGACACAGTGCATGCATTGCGGACTTTGCCTTCCAGTTTGTCCGACGTACGCGTTGACCGGGCTGGAAAAGAATTCGCCACGAGGAAGAATACGATTAATGAAAAGCGTCATGGATGGTTCGTTACCTGTTTCCGATGCGTTCATGGACGAGATGTATTTCTGCCTCGACTGCCAAGCATGCCAGACCGCATGTCCGGCGGGAGTGAAATATGGAGAGCTTGTCGAATCGGCGAGAGAACTCGTTGAAAACAAAAAACACTTGCGACTGAAAATTTTCATTATAAGAAATATTGTTGAGCGACGAAGGATTCTGCGGGCAATTGCGTCGATGATAAGACTTTTTCAAGAAAGTCTTCTTGAAAAAGCTGCATTGACGATTATGAAGAATCTTCTTCCGCGTTTGTACGGACGGGCCAAATTGATGCCTCGTGTTTCGAAGAACTTTGTGTTTGGATCGATGCCGCAAACAAATGAGCCAGCAGAAAAACCGACGGGCACTGTGGCTGTTCTCACCGGCTGTGTCATGGATGTGTTTTATGCCGACGTGAATCGTGATACCGTCGAGGTACTTGTCGAAAACGGTTGGCGCGTCGTGGTTCCGCGGGGGCAGATCTGCTGCGGCTCACTCGGCGGACACAATGGCGACGCGGAATATTCAAAGCGGCTCGCGAAAAAAAATATCGAAGCGTTCGAAAAATCCAATGCCGATTATTATGTGATAAATTCCGCAGGCTGTTGCGCCTTCATGAAACGATACGGTGAGTTGCTGTCCGATGATAAGGAGTTTTCGGAAAGAGCCCAAAAATTCAGCTTGAAGGTTAAGGAATTCTCCGTGTTCATTTATCAGACCGGTTTTAAAAGACCTCAAAGCAAGATTAGTGAGACCACAGTTTACCACGAGCCATGTCATTTAGTTCACACGCAGAAAATCAGCGAAGAACCGAGAGCGATCGTTAGTGAAATCTGTGGCGGCAACTTTCGCGAACTAAACGAATCTAACTGGTGCTGCGGAAGCGCTGGAATATATAATGTCCTGCGATATGATGATGCCGCCAAGCTTCTCGATAGAAAGATCGACAACATAAAAAAGAGCGGTGCCCATCTGGTCATAACCGGCAACCCCGGTTGCCTGGCCCAAATTGATTCCGGGATCAAAAGAGAAGGATTGGATGTTGAGGTACTTCATCCTGCCACGGTTTTAAACAGGTTGTATAAGAAGGATGCCGCCAAGTGATTCCTCTTAAGGACAAAAACCCGTCCCGCACGTTCCCGTTCATGAACTACCTACTCATCGCAGTCAACGTTGTCGTGTTTATCTATGAACTCTCCCTCGGACAACAGCTCGACGGCTTCATTGTAAAATATGGTCTGGTATCATCTCGATATTTTTATGATGTGGAACACCACACACATTTCATAACAAGATACATCCCGTTTTTTACAACCATGTTTCTCCACGGCGGCTGGATGCACATTATCGGAAACATGTGGTTCCTGTTCATCTTCGGAGATAACGTTGAAGACAGACTGGGCCATGGTAATTATCTGGCATTCTACCTGTTGAGCGGAGTTGCCGCGGCAATTGTTCAACTGCTATCAAGTCTCGGATCCTCGGTGCCAACGATTGGCGCAAGTGGCGCAATCTCCGGCGTCCTGGGGGCGTACTTCGTAATGTTCCCACGGGCCAAAGTTGTGACTCTTCTTCCGATCTTTTTCATTTTCAGCGTTATTGATATATCTGCGTTCGTGTTTATCGGCTTTTGGTTTCTCCTGCAATTTGTGAGTGGGCTTCAGACTCTTGGTTTCAGTGCAACGGGAGGAATTGCGTGGTGGGCCCACGTCGGCGGATTTGTTGCGGGAATCTTAATGGTGCCGGTGTTTTTAAGAAAAGGAAATCTCTGATGTAGTCCGCCCGTGTTGAACCACAACGCCGAAATTTTGTTTACATATTATTGGAGGGATTCAGAGAAGTGGGAAGGAACAAATTTTTGTGTTATAATCGAATAAGGAGAAATGATGGAGTTAGGCTTAATCGGGCTCGGTAAGATGGGTGCATATATGGCAGAGCGTCTTTTGAAAGGTGGACACAAGGTTGTCGGCTACGACCGTGATGCTCAAGCAGTAAAAGGAATCGTTGCGCAGGGAAATTCTGGCGCTATTTCGCTGGACGAACTTGTCTCAAAACTAAAAACTCCGAAGATTGTCTGGTTGATGGTTCCCGCTGGCAAGCCAGTTGATGACACGATTGAAACGCTTATTGCAAAATTGAAAAATGGCGATATAGTTATCGACGGGGGGAATTCATATTATAAGGATTCGATTCGTCGCGCCAATAAACTCTCCGAGCATGGTATTAACATGGTCGATGCCGGCGTGAGCGGCGGAATCTGGGGATTGAAAGAAGGATATAGCATGATGGTCGGCGGCGATAAGAAAACTGTGGACTACTTAAAACCCATTTTTGAAACACTCGCTCCCGGAACAGACAAAGGCTGGGGACATGTTGGCCCGAACGGTGCGGGACACTTTGTTAAGATGGTACACAATGGTATTGAATATGGTTTGATGCAGGCATACGCCGAAGGTTTTGATCTGATGAAAAAGAAAGCTGAGTTCAAGCTCGACTTGCATCAGGTTGCGGAAATCTGGAGATATGGAAGCGTGGTAAGAAGCTGGCTTCTTGATCTGACCGCGTCCGCATTGAAGGACGATCAAGACTTGAAAATGGTTGCTCCTTATGTCGCAGATTCGGGAGAGGGACGCTGGACAGCTCTGGAAGCGATCGAACTCGGAGTATCGCTCCCGATCATAGCGCAGTCACTTTACGAGCGTTTTGCAAGTCAAGATACCGAAGGGTATGGAAACCGGCTGCTGGCGATGATGCGTCATGAATTCGGCGGACACGCAGTAAAGGGAGAATAAAATGAACGGTAGAAAAGTACCACCATATTTATTCATTATCGTAGGTGGAACCGGCGACCTCGCGCGGAGAAAACTCCTTCCTGCAATATGCAGATTATGGGGAAAAAATCTTTCTGAATTTTACTTGATCGGTGCGGGCAGTGGAAAAAAACACAACAACGTCACGTACCGAGATTTTGTGGCACACTCGCTTGAAGAGGAAGGCGTTGACACGAGCCATATTGAATCGCTCGACTGGCTTTATTATCAATCTGTCGGCGGCGGAACTCAGCAAGAGTACCAGGTTCTGGCAGACCGCGTACTCAAGCTGGAAAAGGATCTCAATCTTACTGGCAATCGGGTTTTCTATCTTGCAGTTCCGCCCTCGGTGTTTCCGAATGCCATAAAAAATATTGGCGAAGTTGGCTTGAACAAAAGCTGTGGCGAGACAAAACTCGTGGTCGAAAAACCGTTCGGCAGAGATTTGCAATCGGCAAAGGAATTAAACCAGCTTGTGCACAAGTATTTTGATGAGTCTCAGGTCTATCGTATCGATCATTACCTCGGAAAGGAAACGGTCCAAAACCTGCTTGCTTTTCGATTCAGCAATGCGATGTTCGAATCGTTGTGGTCGCGCGACAGGATTGAGAGAGTCGAAATAACGGTTGCCGAAACGCTCGGCCTCGAGCATCGTGCGGGTTATTATGATAAGGTCGGCGCCTTGCGTGACATGATACAAAATCACCTGACTCAGCTCATGACTCTTGTTGCCATGGAAGTACCGACCGCATTGGAAGCGGATGCAGTGCGCCATGAGAAAGTCAAAGTCCTTCGTTCCGTGTCGCCGATTTCACACACCGATGTAGTCCGAGGCCAGTACACACGCGGTGCAGTCGGCGGTAACGAAGTCATTGGATATTGCGAAGAAGATGGAATCAATTGCAATGATTCGCGAACCGAGACTTACGCTGCAGTGAAGCTGAATATTTCAAACTGGAGGTGGCAGGGTGTTCCTTTTGTCTTGCGTACTGGAAAGAGAATGTTCAAAGAGGCGACAGAAATAGCGATTACTTTTCATCGTCCGCCAGTATCGATATTCAAACAATTTTCAATCAAAGATATTCAACCGAACAGGCTCATCATTACACTTCAACCAAACGAAGGCTTTGATTTGTTTTTCAAGGTGAAAGAACCTGGCGACCAGTACAAGCTCTCAACACAGAGCCTCCACTTCGAATATTCGGAAATTTTTGGAAGAATTCCGGATGCATATGAAACATTGCTGCTTGACGTGCTGAAAGGTGACCAGACGCTATTCGTCCGCGCAGATGAAGTCGAGGCGTCCTGGGAATTATACACTCCGCTTTTGTCTAATAATCTTAACGTGTACAATTATGCTTCGGGAACATGGGGACCGGTCGAGGCTGAACGACTGCTCGACGGCGAGAAGTGGTGCACGATTTGATCGGCGCGCTGAAGAAATTTCAAAACCTTGAAGAGCTTAGCGCTTCTGCTGCACAGGAGATCAACATCCTGATTAATAATGTTGTCGCTTCGAAAGGCATTTTTTATTTGGCGCTGTCCGGTGGAAATACTCCTCGAACTTTATTTAACATCCTCGCAACAACTTTTAACAAATCGATCCCGTGGAAGTCTGTGCATGTTTTCTTTTGTGACGAGCGTTTTGTTCCGCATGGCGACCCTCTTAGCAATTTCGGGACGACGAAGGAGACTCTTCTTGATCTCGTACCAATTCCACAAAAGAATATTCATCCTATTCCGACAGGTGATCTGGATTTGCAGGCAGCGGCTCGAAATTATGAGTCCGAACTTCGGAAAATTTTTTCGGCTGATGAAGATAGTTTCGACCTCGCGATAATGGGGATCGGAAAAGAAGGACACACAGCTTCTCTATTTCCCGGATCGCCCGCACTCGATGAAAAAGAAAAGTGGGCATTAGGTGTTGAAGTGAATGCAGTCCCGCGGCGGCGGATAACGCTGACGTACCCGATTCTGAACCGATCCGCTCTCATCCATTATCTTGTTGTGGGACACGACAAGTCGGAAGTTATGGAGGAACTTTTGAAGGGCACGGATGACTTCTATAAATATCCAGCTGCTGGGATTCGTCCCAAGAATGGAAAACTGGTTTGGTGGGTGGATTCGGGGGCTCTACCGGGATGAATATTGTAAAGAATTGACCTTTTCCGTGTGACTGGGTGACCAATATCACTTCAGACAGTGGGTTATCGCTCAAATTCCTCTCCAAATTTTTAGTGAAACAATCGAACCGTCAGAAATTTTATAACTTCCACAAAATCAACAAGTTAGCATCTTGACTTTTGCCCGTGTTTTTCTTATTATTTTAAGAATTCAGCGGAGGTTTATTGGCAACAAAAGAAAAGAGAGTCGTCATCTCCAAGGGGAGTTCAAAGATTCTTTATTCTCTCCCGCAAGATGATATACTCCTCACGGAGTTTCGTCCCGAAATAGCTATCGACGGAAAAAAAGTTTTCAAGATCAAGGATAGGCCGAAGATAGGAGCGGAGATGCAGGCATTTATTTATGCGTTCTTGGAAACATATCAGATCCCAACGCACTTCTTCAGTCAATCTGGCGGCGAGCTTGTCGTCAAGCGCCTGAATATTATTCCCGTCGAAATAACCGTGAGAAATTTAGCATCGCAAGCATTTGCAAAACGATTCAAACATTTCAAGTCGGGACAACAATTAGACTTTCCGATATTTGAATATTTCCTCGCAGATGAGAGCGGAGAATTCTTCGTCAACGATACGCATTTGTATGCGCTCCAGGTTTTGTTGCCTGAAGATTTCCGAACGATAAATAGACTCGCGAGTAAGGTCGACGCCGTAATGAAAAGTTTTTTTGAAAGACGCGGCTTCACTCTTGTTGATATCACGATGAAGTTTGGCAAGTACAAGGGCGTAATAATGCTTGGAGATGAAATTTCTCCTGAGAATATAACCGTAATTGATAACTCAACGGACGAAGAAATCTCTGTCGCTAACTCGCGCGATTCACGCGAGGCTTCTAAGCATTATCAACTGCTCTACGACCGGATCTTACCTTCTGTGAAGCGCAAGGCTTAACAACATGTTTCCCAAGTTGGCACACTATGGCCACGACGTAGTCGCCGTCGTCGTGCTGTCCTGCATCATAATTGTGTTCGCTTCTTTTTTTGTTGACAGCGTTGTTAGTAAGATTATTCTTGATTTATTGGCGTTGGTAGTTGGTGGATTTTCGCTTTACTTTTTTCGCGATCCGGATCGAACTCCTGAAATGTCCGGCGACAGTGTAGTGATTTCGCCCGCAGATGGAAAGATTGTTTTCTGCGGCGAAGCCGATGAAAACGAGTTTCTTCGGGGCCGTTCCAAGATGGTTAGCATATTCATGTCTCCGGTCAACGTTCATGTCAACAGGATTCCTGCAAACGGCACAGTGAAATTTCTCAAATACATAAAGGGCGAATATCTTGTTGCTTTCAATGATAAATCCAGCGAACAAAATGAGAGGATGCTTGTCGGGATTGAGAACAAAGGGAACAAGATCCTCTTTAAGCAAATTGCCGGGTTCATTGCGCGGCGTATCGTTTGCGATCTCAAGGAAGGTCAGGTGGTAACGGCGGGCGAGAGGTTCGGCATGATTAAATTTGGGTCTCGCGTTGATGTACTTCTTCCATTAAATTGTAACGTGAAAGTCAAGTTGAACGATAAGACTGTTGGTGGACAGACCGTTATCGGAGTGATGCAAAATGAGTAGGAAGAGAAAGTACAATATCCACATCTCCCGTGCGGTCATTCCGAACTTCTTTACCATTCTCAATATGTTTTCCGGCTTCATGTCGATCCTGGCATCTGCCGACAAAGATTATATTTCGGCCGCATGGCTGATAATCCTTGCTGCAATTTTCGACACACTGGATGGTGTCATGGCACGGTTGACGAAGACTTCAAGCGAGTTTGGAGTTGAGCTTGATTCTCTTTCCGATCTCGTCTCGTTTGGCGTCGCCCCGTCGTTCATGATTTACCGGCTTGGACTGCACACTCTTGGTCCGATTGGTACGCTTTCCAGTGCGATGGTTATGGTCTTCGGAGGATTGCGGCTTGCTCGCTTCAATGTTCAGCTTGTCGGCTTCGACAAAGAATATTTCAAGGGTCTGCCTATCCCGTCAAGCGCAATTGTAATAAGCTCGTTTGTCCTTTCATTTTATGATAGGGCTATGGGCGCACTCGATGCGGATGTAATGGTACTTCCAATAATTGCCGTATCTTTGTCGCTTCTTATGGTGAGTACTATCCGGTACGACACGATTCCAAAGTTCGGCAAGCGCGCGATTCGTCAGCATCCGTTGAAGTTTACTGTTTTTATGATCTCGTTGCTTATTATCATTGTTACACTTGGTAAGGCGCTTTTCTGGCTGTTCGTTCTATATATAATCGGTGGATTAATTCGTTGGGTAGTTGAACACGTAAAGGCTCTCCTCTCCCCGCCCAAGCAGGATGAAGAAGAGGAAGACGTTGAGTTCAGCAGTTTCGATACTTAATTCCGAAGTCCACCTTCGGAGGAGAGAAAATTGTATAAAGCAATCATAAAAGTTACTTTGAAGAAAAAGATATTGGATCCTCAAGGAAAAGCTATTGAAAGCAGTTTGCATAATCTTGGCTTCACGAGCCTAGCGGGAGTCAGGACCGGCAAGAATATTGAGATCTCGATAAACGAGAATGATCTTGAGCAGGCAAAAAGTTTTATTCAATCTGCTTGTGAGAAACTTCTAGCAAATCCCGTCACGGAAGAATTTGAATACGAAATATTCAGCAATGATGGTACGATCGTCGGTCAGTTTTCGACTCAGCACATGCAGACAAAAGAACGGGTTAGTTGAAATGCAGCATAAAGTAGGAGTCGTAGTTTTCCCGGGATCAAATTGCGACCGGGATGCTTTCAATGCTTTTGGAAGCGTGATGAATCAGAAGGTCGAATTTCTCTGGCATAAAGAGACAAGTCTCGATGGGGTTGACGTTGTCGTGCTTCCTGGTGGTTTCTCGTACGGAGATTATCTTCGCTCGGGTGCAATTGCAAGGTTCTCGCCGATAATGAATGAAGTGGTGAGGTTCGCTGAGCGCGGAGGACTTGTGATGGGAATATGCAATGGCTTTCAGGTGCTTGTCGAGTCAGGCCTATTGCCGGGAGCGTTGCTCAGGAACGCGAAATTGAAATTTGTCTGCCGGCAGGTTTATTTGAAGACTGAGACGACAAAGACTCCGTTTACACTAGCACTAAAGCAGGGACAAGTTTTGAAAGTGCCGATTGCGCATGGTGATGGAAATTATTATGCGGATGAAACGACTCTAAAAAGTTTAGAAGACGATGACCGCATTGTCTTTCGTTACACGACACCATCGGGTGAGATTACAAAAGAAGCGAATCCGAACGGATCGATTCTCAATATTGCAGGTATCGTAAACAAGAAGCGAAATGTCCTCGGCATGATGCCGCACCCGGAGCGGGCAAGCGAACAGATTCTCGGAAGCGCAGGCGGTGCGATGGTTTTGAAGTCGGTCATTGAAAGTTTAAATTGAGAGAAAACGGAGGCGGTTATGTTTGAGGATTTGAGTTTTGCCAAAATTCTTCTGATAGTTTTGGTAATCGTGATATTTTTTGGGGCGAAAAAGATTCCCGAAATTGCTCAAAGCCTTGGCAAAGGAGTGAAAGAGTTCAAGAAAGCTGTCAAAGATGTCCAGGAAGATCCTGAAAAGAAAGAAGAAGAGAAAAAGTAACGATCTCCCGAAAGAATAGCTTTATTCCAGTTGCGTACTACTTGAGTCGAATACGCACTTGGTGGGTGAAAGGGGTGCGTGCCGATGGATTTGAAGATAAGGGTAAAAATTCTAAATTAAATGCGGTTCGGTGTTTTTCCCTGAATGAACGGATCCTAATAATAAATTTGGATCAACTAGAAATGGGTCTCAGACACGAGACGTTGGAGTATGAAAGATGCTTGAAGATCTAAGTATTGGAAAAATCCTTTTGATTGTTGTGGTGATCCTTATTTTCTTCGGTCCGAAGAAAATTCCGGATTTGGCACAGTCATTGGGAAAAGGAATAAGGGAATTCAAAAGAGCAATGAAGGATGTATCGGACGAAGTGCAGAAGCCGATCAACGATGAACCCAAAGCTGCGTCACAGAAGTCAATCGAGCCCCCTGCTCAAGCCTCGAAGGTAGATACACAAACGTCTCCACAACCAAAGCCCTAAGAGCGATTGTCGGACACATACCAGAAATTTCGGAAACGTCTTCTCGGGGGGGAAGTTACCTGCAAAGGTACCACGGAGTCTTATCTCGGACGAGTTAAGTCAAACTCGCATCTGAACGCATTTCTCCAGCTCTTTGACGATTCAGTGGATAGTGCGGAAAAGGTTGACAAAAAGATAAAGGAAGGGAAAGCCGGAAGGCTTGCGGGATTTGTGATAGGAATAAAGGATGTCCTTGCAATCAGGGATAAACGTCTCACTTGCGGCTCGAAGATTCTTGAAAATTTTGTTTCGCCTTATGATGCAACAGTCGTAGAGCGGTTGGAAGAAGAAGACGCAATCATCATTGGCAAGACGAACATGGACGAGTTTGCAATGGGCTCTTCGACAGAGTTCAGCGCCTACGGTCCAGTTCTCAATCCTGTGGATAATACTCGGGTGCCAGGCGGTTCGAGCGGTGGAAGTGCATCTGCAGTTGGCGCCGGGCTGTGCCATGCCGCACTCGGAACAGACACAGGCGGATCGATCAGGCAACCTGCGTCGTTTTGCGGAGTCGTCGGATTGAAACCGACCTACGGCCGTGTGTCACGGTATGGGCTTGTCGCTTTTGCATCGTCGTTCGATGTAATTGGACCATTTGCGAATTCCGTCTACGACATCGCCCTGATTTTGGAAGTCCTTGCCGGGCATGATAGCCGCGATTCTACATCGGCGGAGAAGTCTGTACCACAATACACTTCCTTCCTCGACAAGGATGTAAAAAATTTAAAAGTTGGAGTTGCGAAGGAGACTTTGAGCTCCGGCGTTGATAATGAAGTTAGAGAATCGATAGAAAAGCAAATCGATAATCTTCGCTCTTCGAGTGTAGAGATAATTGAAATTTCTCTGCCCCATCTTGATTATACCATTCCCGCTTACTACATCCTTGCTACTGCTGAAGCCTCATCAAACCTTGAAAGGTATGATGGTGCGAGATATGGTCATAGAGCAAAGGGTGTCGAAGATCTCGAAGAAATGTACGTTCGTTCGCGGACGGAAGGATTTGGGCCAGAGGTGAAGCGAAGAATTATGCTTGGAACATTTGTTCTCTCGGCTGGATACTATGACGCCTATTACCGCAAAGCACAAAAAGTACGCAGAGTTATCAAGCAGGACTTCGACGAAGCCTTTAAGAAAGTCGATGCAATTGTGACTCCTGTTGCTCCCACTACGGCTTTCAAAATCGGTGAAAAAACATCCGATCCGCTTCAAATGTATCTGTCAGATATTTTTACCGTGTCGGCAAATCTTGCTGGCATACCAGCGATCTCGGTGCCGGTAGGAAAAGACTCGAAATCCCTGCCGATAGGGTTACAGCTTATGGGAAGACAATTTGAGGAAGAGAAAATTTTGATGTTGGCAAATTTCATTGAACATTCCGTGAAAAACTAAGAGAACCACAATGAGCATCTTAGTTGATAAATCTACTCGTCTCGTTGTTCAGGGGATTACCGGAGGCGAAGGCTCCTTTCATGCCGGCCAGATGATCGAATACGGAACGAAAGTCGTTGCCGGTGTGATGCCCGGAAAAGGCGGCACGAAGCATTTGGAAGTTCCAGTTTTCAATACAGTTGCAGATGCGGTTGAAAAAGAAGGAGCAAACACGTCGGTCATTTTCGTCCCTGCTCCATTTGCTCCCGATGCTATTATTGAAGCCGCAGACGCCGGTGTCCGGTTGATCGTGTGTATTACTGAGGGAATTCCGATCCGTGATATGCTCGGTGTTTATGATTATTTAAAAAAGAAAAATGTCCGAATGGTCGGCCCAAATTGTCCGGGTGTAATTTCTCCGGGGAAGGCAAAAGTCGGAATAATGCCCGGCTTTATTCACAGGCAGGGAACGGTCGGACTTATATCGCGCAGCGGCACGCTGACGTACGAAGCAGTTGCCCAGGTTACGGCAAAAGATTACGGACAATCGACGTGCGTCGGAATAGGTGGCGATCCAATTATCGGTGCTAGGTTTATCGATGTGCTTCAGCTTTTCAAGGACGATGACCAGACTGACGTGGTGGTAATGATCGGCGAGATTGGCGGGACTGCAGAAGAAGAAGCCGCGGAATATATCAAGAGAAATTTCGACAAGCCTGTTATCGGATTCATTGCCGGACGTACGGCGCCTGCCGGAAGAAGGATGGGTCATGCTGGTGCGATTATTTCCGGCGGTCATGGCACCGCTGAAGAGAAAATGGCGGCAATGAAAAAAGCCGGGATTATTGTGGTTGAAAGCCCGGCGTTGATTGGTGATGCCGTTGCGAGAGTATTAGGGAAGAAATCAAAGAGCAAAAGAAGTATCACCGTTACGAAGAAGTCTCAGAAGAAGTTGAATGCCAGGAAATCTTCAATGAAAAAGAAAACCAAGAGATAGATCGTTAATAATTTAGAATTCAAGATTTAAAATAGAGAAATGATTACATGAATCGCACACTCGCAATATTAAAGCCTGATTGTATCAAAAGAAATCTCGTCGGGGAAGTAATTACCCGAATACAGAAGGCGAATTTCAGAATAGTCGGCATGAAGATGGTACGCCTTACGAGGGAAACCGCAGGACAATTTTACGGTGCTCACAAAGAGCGTTCGTTTTACAGCGAACTGGTACATTTCATGACCTCAGGAGCCTGTATCGCAATGGTTCTTGAAAAAGAGAACGCGTCCAGAGAGTTTAGAAAGTTAATTGGAGTTACTGACCCGAAGGAGGCATTGCCAGGGACTATTCGCCGGGATTTTGCGGAGAATAAACGGGAAAATATTGTCCATGGATCAGAGCATGTGGAAGACGCCGCAAGAGAAATTGCGTTTTTCTTCTCCGAGCGTGAATTGGTCGAAATTCGGTAAAATTGCGGCTTACAAGATTAAAAACACTTAGCACAAAATTACTCCATAAAAATCCTTATTGGGAATATAAGATCGACAACTATACTCTTCCCGATGGGAAGAACGGGAAGTACCACTATGTTCACAGTCCCGGTTCTTCCATGGTCGTTTCCGTCGATGATAAAAGCAGGCTCATTCTTATAAAACAGTTCCGTTACCTCTGGAAGAAGGAGAGCGTAGAATTTCCGGCAGGAGGGATGAAAGGTAGCGATCCTTTGGTAACTGCCAGGAATGAGCTTGCAGAAGAAGCGGGATTGGCTGCGACAAATTGGAAACTCGTCGGTGAATATAATCCCTTCAATGGCGCAACGGACGAAACAGCAAGAGTTTATTTTGCATCAGGGTTGAGCGAATCCAGAGGAGAAAAAGACGCCTCGGAGGAATTTGAAGTCATGAAGATGTCTGTTCCGGAATTTCTGACTGCGGTTGACAAAGGCAAAATCTGGGATGGGATGACTCTTGCGGCATGGATGCTTGCACGCAAAAGCGTGATGGACTACACTGCAAACCTGGTCTTGCAGGGTTAGCTATTCCGTTTTACCGGAAACTTTTGCGGGGTTTAGCGATTCCTTCAATTTCCCCCTTGAAGTCTGTTGGATGCATCAGCATATTTCGTAACGATTGCCATGATCTATTCCAATTTTCCGCAGAATAAATGACATTTCACTTGACGAGCTTCCGTGGTTTTCCGCTGTTTACAATTCTGGCATGTTTGTCGTGGTCGATCTCGATTTCTCAAGCTCAAGAGCTGCACGAGGGGAATTCTCAAAATCCCGCTGCTTCTCCAGATACCACGCGCCGTTTAACGACTCAAAGCGATTCTGTTCATCTCTCCGCGGCTAAGGTCGATTCGACTAAGCCAGTCTTCGGCCGACTCGTAAGTCCAGTATTTAATGCGGGAAAGATTACTCAAAGGCCATCTTATTCCATTACCGATTCAGAAATTACATGGAACGATTATACTTTTGCCGGCGAAGTCTTGAATAAAATTCCCGGATCCTTTCTCGCAAATATGTTTCAGCCCGGTGATCCATCGCAGATTTATTTCGACGGACTCGGAAGTGAATCGACAAGATACCTGCTCGATGGAGTCGAGCTGAATGACCCGACCATGGCAGCGATGAATCTGTACCATGTTCCTATGGAATTTGTTAAGAACGTCGAATATATCGATGCTCTTCGCGCGCCGATCTATCAATTCAATGCGACTGGAAGCGTCGTAAATTTTCAAACTCAATCTTACAGCGAGAAAGTACCATACTCTAAAATCAGGTTTATGCAGGAGCCTTATAATTATCTCATAACTGACGGTGTGTTTTCTCAGAATATCGGATTCAAGTCAAACATCGACCTTGGCTTTGAGCGTCAGACTACCGACGGGAGATTTCAAAACGCAGTTTACGATGGTATCAATATTCGGGCGAAGTATCGCTACAGCATCGACTCCACTCGCGAGATTTCCGCAACTGAAATGTACTATCGAACCAAAGGCGGCGAGAATGGCGGGGCATCGCCATACAACGTGGATGTGGGCATTTTCGATCAAAGTGTTGTTACCCTTCGTAGCACGAGCGCCGACTTAACTTCGCTTCAGCATCATCTCCAGATTGCGTATTCTCAATCGGATCCGGTGGACTCGACTCAGTTTTATACTTTGTCGGGATTTTACGATTACTACAATTTCGAATTCGGTGAATCGGTGAGTTCAAATGCTGACACCTCCTACTATCTCACGAACGTCAGCCAGCGAGTCGGAGCAAATCTTAGAGGAAGCACAAACTTTTTGGATAACCATCTGAATTTTGGTCTTGAAGTGGTAAAGGAAGAGAATCCATCTAATTCTTACACGAGAATTCCTTCGAGGAGTCGAGTTTCGGCTTATGCCGATGATGAGTTATATCTTTTCAATTTAGTGAAAGCCGGAGTCTTTGGAAGGGGAGACATGGTGGACGATAAATTCTATCCGGCTTTCGGTGCCTTGTTCGGTTTAGGAAATGACGTCTTTGACCTCGAAGCGGGCGGAAATGTTTCCAGCCGCGTTCCATCTATGTCCGAAAAATATTTCGTGACCAGGAACTTTGTCGGGAATCCAAATCTGAAAGCTGAGACTGACAACACTTTTCAAGTAAAGACGAGCTTGAGAATCGGGGAAACTCTAGATCTTTCGATAAAGCCATACGTGAGATTTATCGATGATCCCATTTACTTCCAGGTTGATCCGGAGTCTTATGCCGGGCAGCCAGAATATCCGAGGATATCAGTCACGAATCTGAGTACCAGAAAAATTTACGGACTCGATGCAAGCATAAAATTGTCGCTGTGGAAATTTGTTGCTGATGGAAATCTTAATTACGTAGACGAAAGAATCGATGGCAACCAAGCATATATATTGCCAAAGGTTTCAGCTTCCGGTGAATTATACTTCCACGATATACTTTTCACAGGACACTTAAACCTAAAGATAGGTGTCCGCGGGCAATTCGAGAGCACTTTCGACGGAGAAGAGTTTTATCCCGAAGCGTTGATCTACTATCCGGGTACGCTAAATAGTTTTGGCCCTTCGGGCAGCTCTGATTTCTTTCTGCAAGGAAAAATCGGAGATGCTGTTATCTATTTTTCGATATTCAACATAACCGGGCAGAATTATGTCCTCGCTCCGGTTTACGCAGCGCTTAACACAGAACTTGCTTTGGGGGTTAACTGGGAATTTTTGAATTGAAGATTTAAGTTCGAGTATTTTCGATTTACGATTTAAGAAAGAGATCAGATATCGAGAATGATAAACTGTAGATCATGAATTGAAAATAGCATTACCAGCCGTCGATTGCCTTTCTAACATGGTTCGCTAAATCGTTTACTGAATATGGCTTGCTTACAACGCCATTCACGCCCATTGCGATCATGCCGTCGACTCTTTCCCCCACGCTGAGCCCTGTAGCAATAAGAACAGGACACCAACGTCTTATGCTTTTCAGAATCGGGTAGACTTCTGTTCCAGTCATGTCAGGCATCAGCATATCAAGGATCACGAGGTCAATTTCCAGATGCCGATTCCTGAAAATGTCTATTCCCGCCCGCGCTCCTTCAGCCGTTATCACTTTGTAACCGAGACCTTCGAGAATCTCCTTGGTTAAGTCCAGCAACGTGGTTTCATCGTCTATGATCAAGACAGTCTCGTCGCCGCGTGGGAGTTCCGGGGGGCCTGTGGCTACTTCGTCAATTGGCTCCTTTTCTGAGGCAGGGAAATAAAGCCGGAACGTCGAACCATGGCCTTGTTCGCTGTAAACATTTATCAGCCCGCCATGATTTTTCACAATACCATAAACGATCGACAAACCGAGCCCTGTTCCTTTTCCGATCGGCTTAGTCGTGAAAAACGGTTCAAAAATCTTTTTTTGTATATCTTTAGTCATGCCGATTCCAGTGTCTGAGACCGACATGCAAACGTACTTGCCGGGGCGCGCGTCCGGAATATTGATAGTCTTTTGGGCAGTGAATTCTGTGTTAGAAGTCTCGATTCTCAATGTTCCGCCGCTGGGCATAGCATCGCGTGCATTAATGCAGAGGTTTATGAGAGCGCTTTCGATTTGTCCGGCATCGGCTTCTATGGGATAAAGCATGGGATCTAATACAGATTCGACTTTTATATTTTTCCCAATGCTTCTAATGAGAATTCTTATCGCGTCATGGACAATATCATTGAGTCTTTCAGGCTTGATGTTGGCTTCATGCTGGCGAGAAAAAGTCAAAAGCTGAGAAGTAAGTTCCGCGGCACGTTGGGATGTCGAATCTAGAATATCGACATACTTTCTCAACTTCGGATCTGTTTGCGAAAATCTGTCCCTTAGAATTCCGATCACGCCATAAATTGAGCCGAGTAGATTATTGAAATCATGGGCAACGCCGCTTGCGAGTTGACCAATGCTTTCCATTTTCTGCGATTGGATGAGCTGCTCCTCCAATTTTTTGGTCTCCGTCACGTCCACGATAGCAGCTTGAATTGCCGGCTTTTCCATGTAAGTTATGCCGGCTGCCCAGCCTTCAACCATTTTCATGTTTCCAGACCGAGTCATGATGCGAATTGTGAACTTGACATCTCTGTTCGGAGAAAGTGCCGCTTCCGAGAATTTTTCAAAAAGCTGACCGTAATCGTTCGGGTGAACGAAGCTGTCCAGCGACATCCCAACCAACGAGTCAAGATCGGTTTCGAATAAGTTGCTCAATGTTGGGTTGGCGTAAATGATCGCATCGTGTTGGATTACGAGGACTCCCAGGAGGGAATGCTCGACAAGGCTCCTATATTTCTCTTCCGATTCGCGCAGAGCAGTCTTAACCGATTGTTCGACGGTAACATCTCTCCCGATTGCTAGAATGCCGGCCATTTTGTTCGCGTCGGAAAGAGTAGTCATGCTAAAATCGACGATGTGTTCCTCGTTGAACTTGGTCAGCAACTTTATAGTATATCGTAAATTCTGGTCCTGTGAATCGAGCTGTTCCTGAACCTGCCTCATGATGGTTCCTGCTTCATCCGCTGCAACAAGAATCGAAATGGGCTTCCCAAAAATTTCATTCGCGACGTATTGTGTCAGCTCGAAAAATCTTTTGTTTGCAAATATGAATTCGCATCTTTCGTTCAGGAGTATAACCAGATCATTTGCCTGCTCTACAAGATTACGGTAACGGTTTTCAGAAGCTCGCAATTGTTCCTGAAGTCGTCTCTTTTCCGTGAAGTCTCTCTGGATTCCCCACATGCGGACGAGGTGCGAGTCACAGACTTCTCCGATGTAGGAGTTCTCGAAATAGTGAATGTTACCATGGTGGTCCCTTTCTATCGTTTCGACATTGGTGATAGAAAAATTCTTTTCGGCAAATTCCACTTTCGATGCGATGTATATATCCATCTCAACGATAAATTCGCTTGAATGCTTCCCCACGAGTTGGTCGGGATTTTCGAAACCGTACATCTGGGCGAGCGCCTGGTTGCATTCTACAATTATGCCTCTCTCCGTTATCTGTCGTGCGATTTCTTCTTTGCGCTGATTGACGCTGATTGGTTCCGTGAACTCTATTCTCCAGATCCCCTCGGAGCTATTCTTGATGAAATTCTCGTATCGTTGTGATTGAAGCTTCAGCTCCTGATTCGACGCTTCAAGGATTGAATCTCCTTGCAGGGGTTTTCCAGAAGTTGCTGAACTAGACTCGGGATTTGTTTTCTCGGGAATGCCGTCTGCAATCTTATGAGGCGGCTTTGATTTGGATTGGTACGACTTACCTTTTGAAGAACCAGATTTACGGGATGCTGATTGAGTTTTCATCTATCAATTAGTATTTGACTCGACATACTTTCATCCATATTGACTGAAACTGCCAGAGATGCACACGCGCAACAACTGCTGACATATGAATTTATTGCAGCCTTGGATAAGATTCAAACGAGATGTTACCACCAATTTTGCAAATCAAGAAGAGACAACTACGATGCGATCTCCACGCATGAAAAATGAAAGATGCAACAGCAAGCACGTCGAGTCGCGCAGATGGATACGATTGGAAAAAAATATTAAAATGATTGGCGCGCCCTCGCAGTCATGGCGGTTTCAAGATCAAGTTGGGCAATCAACTGCCCATCATTTGGGCAATGATCTGCCCAAAAGGATTGTCACTCTTGAAATCTTAGCATTTTGAGGGCAAAAATAGTGGCACACGTCTTGCGGGCATTATGGCGTGTTGGCATTTGAATCGAGTATCAAGTACAGGAGCACAATCACTACAGTTGTTGAATGAGAAGCCATGATAAATGCCGCCTTTACTTTCGTATCGAAGTTCCCCAACTTAACAACAGTCAGTGGCACCTCACTCTGGTACATACAGTCTGAAGAGGGAAGAGATAATGGCGAGTGGTTTCAATATGGAGATTCTTGGTCAAGGATGGATTGTGCTCTTTTCTTAATGGCGGAATCCAGTGCAGTTTCATTTACTGTTTCAATGAGGCTGAAATGAGCAAATTTATAATACTTCTTGTCTCGTTCACGGTCAGTGCTTATTGCCAGACCTTCACTGTCAAAGGCAACGTGTCAACATCAGCTGAGCCGGTGAGGTTTGCTTCTGTCACTTTTGTTGATGAAAGCGATACCACAAAAAGATTCTCTGCATTAACAGATACATCAGGGAACTACACACTTGGCATAATTACATCGGTGAAGCCTCCTGACAATCTGCCTACCAAGTTTGAGCTGGAGCAGAACTATCCGAACCCATTCTCTTCATCAACCTCCATCTCATACAAACTCGCCGACCAGTCAAACATATCCGTCAAGATATATAATGTTCTGGGTCAAGTCATTAAAGAATTCAGAGCAGGCACACAGGGAGCAGGAATCCACGGCATTGTGTGGGATGGAACGAACAATTTTGGAAGAAAGGTTATTCCCGGAGTTTACTTCTGTCGGCTTCAGACCTATAATCAAACGGCGATCAGAAAGATGATGCTCTTAGCCAATAGTAATGAGAATATCGTTTTCCAAAGAGCCAGCATAGCATCTCCTTCTGTTGAGAATCTGCCGGGAAGAAACTTGTCCTCAGTGAAGACAACTACATATACGGTTCAAGTAGCGTGTGTCTTTAATACAGTGCCCAGGATAGCTCCTATCGAAATAACAGGTGTAACAGTCGGAAACGATACCACGATTAATTTCGCCGCCGATTCAACAGGCCCTGGCGGTGTCTGGACGCAGGGCGTGGGATTGGATGGTGAAAATTGGAAGTGTGGCTTTGGTGCAATTGGCGGGAATCTGGTCACGAGCACATACTGCCCTTCTTGCTCGCAGGCTGCTATCTACCTCTCGACAGATGAGGGTTTAACATGGAAACCGGACACTGTCTTTCATGTCGACAATCACATTGTTAACGACAGCGGGTTCATCAACTATCTCTATCTTGCAGCACCCTTCACGTTTATTACGGATGGAGCGAATCTTCTCGGGGGTGTTGGTGATGTGTATAGGGGTGCTCTATACCGATCGACAGATAATGGTATTACCTGGTCCGATTCGGGTATAAGTTGGCCTGAAAATGATACGACTGATCATTGGGAAGACTTTAACTGCTTTTGCCTTTCGGGTGACAAGATTTTTGCTGGTACATGGCATGGCGTGTTCGTTTCCACCGACTACGGCATGAGTTGGAATCCCTCCAACGTCGGTATCCCTGTGATATATACTGGCAGTTGTCCCTCTGTGACCGGTTTAGCCTCGATAGGGGATACGCTTTTTGCCGCTACCTCGGCTTTTGGGATATATCGCTCCACAAACGGCGGCACGAGTTGGGTCACAGTCGATACGACAGATTATAACTTCGGAAATCTTGCGACAGTCGGCTCAGAGGTTTTTGCCGCAGCGTTCTATGATGGGGTGGATCCGGAGACTGGAGGGGTATTTGTTTCGTCAGATGGCGGGGAGAGTTGGCACCATGCGGACGCGGATTTGCCTGATCATGGAGTCGGCGCTATCTGCGCTATCGGCTCATACCTCTTTGCTGGAACGGATACTGCCATCTTCGCCTCAAGTGATCTCGGCGCTACATGGATGGATATCTCGATAGGAGATTCTTTTGGTGGAGCGACCACTACACTTTGGACGAACGGGAATTATTTATTCTCTAATAGTGGGGGAAGTGTTTGGCGCTTTCCGCTCCTCTACCTGCCTGGAATGTCTAACACCGAGAAAGTCGATGTTTTACGTAAGTTGAAAGGGAAATGACATGATAAAGTTCATATAACCATGGGAGGCGTTGCAGCGCCGCCCACAGCACTAATGGCAAATGAATTGGTACAGCGTGCTAATCCGCCTTTGACGGATGAGTTTACCTTTTTATCTGTCAAAGACAGTTAATCAACTAATCCCCACTTTTCAAAGTCATGAAAGGAAATCACAATGAAAAAAACATTTTTCTGTCTCATAGCCATAGGACTTAATTTGGCTGTGTGCTTTGCTCAGGATTCAACTCGGCTTGCTGTCTGGAATAATTTCAACAATCGTTATGACGGCAGGTGGATTGTCAAATGGGAGAAGGGAACAGGGACACCCGAGTCCATTTATGGCTTTAGATCGGAGCCCTCAAATGAAATTTCAAAAGGAGCTTCGGTAATCGCAAATAGCTTTTTCCAGACAAATGCTGAATTATTCAAATTACGCCCTAACGTCGATCAACTTCACATGACTAAAGAATTGATGCATCGCGGCATGCATCATATGCACTTTGCGCAAACCTATTCCGGCGTTACGGTTTACAATGGCGAGTATGATGTCAGTGTCGCCTCGGATGGTTCGCTCAGAATGGTATGCGGCAAATTCTTTCCTGGAATCGAGATCGATGCAAAGGCGTCCATCACCTCATCGCAATCTGAACAATCGGCTCTGCAATCTCTCAGTATTCAATCTTTGGAGCAACCGCAGTCGAGCGATCTCGTCATTCTGCCAATGAATGGAAAATACGTCTTGGCTTACAAAGTGACAACGCAAAATGCAAAGCCATTTCAGGACTGGCTCACGATGGTAGACGCAAGAACTGGCAGGGTGATCTACTCGGAAGACATTACGGCTCGTTTTGTTGGTTCTGGCTCTGAGTATAAAAAAGATCCAATAAACAGCGGTCTCGATACTGTGGCACTTTCTGGTTTAGATGGAACAGGATATTCTTGAAGGTACATACGCAAATGTGTTGAATGCAGCTCAATCACGAGTCTACAGTTCCAATGGGCAATTCTTTTATACTCCACCGCCTGGTTTCCAGCTTGACAATACGCATTTCGACGAGGTGAACGTCTACTACCACATCAATCTATATGCACAACACCTTGCTACCGATTTGGACTTCACCGGGTTGGGGCAAGTAGCAGCCACATGCCATGCGGGTCACGGTGACAATCCGGGAGACTGGAGTAACGGCGTGTTTTTAGGTGATGGCGACGGAGTTAATTATGGCGACGCTGCTAAAGAGGACGATTGGATTTATCATGAATATCAACATGGAGTCAGCTATTATATTGGCTTGCAGTATGCAGGAGAAGCAGCCGCTCTTCATGAAGGATTGTCCGACTACTTTGCAGCTTCTTTCGCTCAAGACCCACATATTGGTAGATTTACTTTTAGTACAGCTTCAAGCACAGGGGATGCAAGAAATGTTGCGAACGATCCAAACTATTTCAATTACATTAATTATAACTCTGTCGAATATGCAATAGACCTCACACAGAAGGGGGATGGTAGGAACCCTTGGTATATCAATACCTATAATGATCCACACGCAAACGGGATGATTTGGTCTGGACTCCTGTGGGATATAAGGAGTCAGTTTGGGGCCAACATTACTGATAATCTCGCCCTAGAAGCCCTTTATCTCAGAAATGGCAATGCAACTTTTGCACAAGAGGGTGCGGCTCTTATTGCAGCTGATATAATATTAAACAATGGTACCCATGTCTCAACAATAGAGAATTATCTCAACCAGCGAGGAATTAACTGGAGTGGTGTTGGACTGCCAACAATGGCAGTAATACCAACAACCGTAGCGTCGTTTGGTAATGTGATAGTAAATACGAACTCTAGCCAAAATGGATATGTACTTTGTGCGGCGAATCTATTACCGATAAATGGAAATGTTACAGTTACAGCCCCAGGCGGATTTCAGGTATCAACTACGAGTGGTTCGGGGTATGCGTCATCAATCTCGGTTGCATATACAGGCGGCTCAATAAACGTGAAGAATGTGTATGTACGATTTACTCCGACAGCAGTGCAGAGTTACAACGGGAATATTACCAACTCAGGCGGTGGAGCTCCGACACAATATGTAGCAGTAAGCGGAGCTGGTGTCCCTGGGTACACGATTTCCGGCCACATTAGTTTTATGGGCTCTCCTTGTGTTGGTGTGATGATGAATGGATTACCGGGAAGTCCTACCACAAATTCAAGTGGAAATTACACTGCAACGGTCCCAGCCGGCTGGACAGGCACAGTAACGCCAACCTTGTCTAATTTTTCGTTCACTCCGCGAAGTACTACTTATGGCCCTGTGAACTCAAATATAACAACCAATTACACCGGAGCGTATGGTAGTGCTGCCGATCAGTCTGTTAAACATCCTCTGGAGTTTGCCCTCGTACAGAATGTGCCCAACCCTTTCAACCCGACCACCATTATAAGGTTCAACGTTCCCAATTCAGGCTTTGTCAGCTTGAAGGTCTATGACATACTCGGCCGAGAGGTAACAACACTTGTGAATGAAAACCAGGAGGCCGGCGTCCATCAGGCAACGTTTGATGGATCAAGGTTAGTGAGCGGAGTCTACTTCTACCGCCTCACGGCACCCGGTGTTAATCAGGTAAAGAAAATGTTGTTGACGAAGTAAAGAATAAATCATTAAACACATAGACACATAGTTCACATAAAAGACTATGTGCCTATGTGGTTCACAAATAATTAAAAACTAAAAAATGGAGGCTTTATTATGGCAGTGCAAAATCTCGTGTCGGCGGTGTTGACACCCGACGTTCAAACCGCAGTAACTCAGTCGCTCGGCGACGTCAAGTCGAAACTGAATTTCTTAATTATTCTTCAACCGGATCAAAAAAACCAGCTTATGAAAGTCGGCACCATCCACTCGGGCTTCATCAAGGACGCATACGAGGTGATATGTGACCATCCCGAAATAATGTCATCGCTTTTCAATGTGGCTGAATTCAAAAAGGACTACTCGCTGTCTCAGGATTTGGTTCCAATCCTCAACCAATTAAATGAGCTTGCGGAATCGGTTCAGGACACGGTATTCGCTGCGGGCAGCGATGCCATGTGCGAAGCCCTTGAGATATATGCGGCCGTTCAGGCGAATAAAGACAAGGTTCCAGGAATGGACACGATCGCCGCGAAGATGGCCGGATATTTTAAGAAACCGAAGAGAACGACTCCGGCGACTGCTGTTAAGCAGCAAGCGGCTAAGTAAGAGAATGAAAATATGCTCCGGAGCAGGTATTTGACGCTTCGGAGCACCTAAAATGGTGCAAGGAAACGCCAAAATGGTGGAACGATGCACCTAAATGGGTGGAGACAAAGGCCGAAACGATAAATGGAAGCACCTCCAGGGTTAAAGCTTGAACCGAAAAGGTTCAAGGATGCATCTCGGAGGGTGGAAGCGAGCACCGAGATAGTAAAAGGGAATACAGAATTAGGCATAACCGACCACCAAAATGGTGGAAGGAAGCACCTCAAAGGTGAAAGCGCGAACCAGTAATGTTCCCTGTTGCACTTCATGAGTGGGAACAGACACTGAGTCCATTACCTGACACTTTAAGAACTCAGAATTAAATAACTCGCTGCAGTTTCCCAAGAATACTCCTATCGCATCCATCTTAGATGGTGAAGGATGCTTTAGAACAGCGGTCTAAATCTAAACTTGGCACCGATCTTTTCCTCGACGAATTTTTTGGTCGACTCGATGTCAAGTTCATCCACGCCGACGGCTGTCATGAAAACGTCAGGCACAAAGTTTTTTGCCGAGATCGCGAATTCTATCATGGCATCCCATTGTTTTCCGTTTTCTGTCCCCATCAGTTTCTGATATTCAGCTGGGTCAGTCGAATTGAGGCTGACCGAGACAGAATCGATGAGCCCTTTAAGCTCCGGCAAAATGTCTCCGTGGTTAATCACGCTGCCATGGCCGTCGGTGTCGAGCCGAGTTCTGCCGCCGTTATCTTTTACGTATTGAGCCACTTGTTTCACAACATCTAACCTGATCGTTGGTTCGCCGTAACCGCAAAAGACAATTTCTTTGAATTTCTTCGGGTCGCCAATTTCCTTCATCAGCTCTTCGGCGGTCGGTTCGTTTTCAATGTGGAGGTTGTGACCCTTTACCATTGCTTCACCCTTGCGGTCACAGAAGATACAATTGGAATCGCACCGCAGAGTCAGGTTCAGATAGAGAGAATCTTTTATTTGATAAGTAATTTTGGGCTCAGGCTTTTCACCGACGCCAAAAAGTTTGTACGCATTGTAAGAAGTGATGCGACGTATGTCTTCGTCGCTGAAATTCTGTAACTCCGCCATTTTGTTGGCAATGAGCGATGCATAGGCTGGCTCATTTGTTTTGCCCCGATGCGGTGATGGTGCGAGATATGGCGCGTCTGTCTCGACAAGAAAATGTTCGGGCTGGATTGTCCTCACAACCTTTTGTAATTCCGATTCGGATCCCTTTTTGCCGAAAGCGACCATCCCGCTGATACCGAGATAGAAGCCAAGCTCGATTGCGCGCCGTGCCATATCGTAAGTCGAATTGAAACTGTGAAGTACCCCTCGCGGCTGCGGGTTTACCTGATAATCGAATCGTTTCTGCAAAGTCCAGTTGTCTTTGGATTGTCTTTCGAGAATCTGCATGAGATCCAAATCCGATTCCCGGCTGTGAATTGAGACCGGGAGTCTCACCGACTTCGCAATTTCAATTTGTGCCTCAAAGATCTTTCTTTGAATATCAGGCGGTGAAAAATTGTAGTGATAGTCAAGTCCGATCTCGCCAATGGCAACAACCTTTTCGTGTGATGAAAGGTCAGCGATTTTTCTTAGGGAGTCTTCATCCGCTTTCGAGGCATCGTGTGGATGGACACCGACAGCGGCAAAGACCTTTTCGAATCTTTGGGAAAGCTCGATTGCCTTTTCGCTCGAAGGCAAATCCCATCCAGGGACTATTGCATATTCTACGCCCGCAGCTGCGGCTCTTTCGAGAATTTCCTGGACATTTTCAAATTTCTCATGATTCAAATGAGAATGTGTGTCGACTAAATAGGTCATCTTAGAAATTTTAAATCTTAAATTGTGAATTTTAAATGTTGTAAGTGAATTTCGTGATTACGGAGGTCAGATTAAAGGAAGTTGAAAATCAAAACTCAAAAGTCAGCGTCCTGTGAACTAGAGATCAATGTGTCCTTTGACATTTGAATTTTCCCTTTTGACTTTCCTATGTGGCATGTTGTCACACCGAGTTGCGGAATATTTATCCTGATGCGAGTTAATTCACTCTGAATTGAAGGCTTTTGCGGGCACGGCATTTGACGCAGTGAACCGTGAGTCCTTCAGCCAAAATAGATTTGTTCAGGCGATGAGGAGATCCTTCTGCAGAAAGTGACCACTCGAAAGGAACGTTCCACAAGATGCGAGCCAAGTCCAACGTCACCTTGGATATGATTTCATCTCCAGAAGTCAGCTACGAGGAGAAAAAGGATGATTGAAATTAGAATGCACGGCAGGGGAGGTCAGGGTGCAGTCATTGCCGCGAAGATTCTCGCTTCCGCTTTGTTCAAGGAAGGAAAATATGCCCAGTCGTTTCCATCGTTCGGAGTCGAAAGAAGGGGAGCTCCCGTTCTTGCGTTCACGAGAGTCGATGATAAACCCGTCAGATTGAGGTCGGCGATATATGAACCAGATCATCTCATCGTACTTGATGCCACTTTGATCAAATCGACAAACGTATTTTCCGGATTGAAAAGGGGAGGGACGATACTGGTCAATACTTCCAGTCCGATTGATCTGTTCAATTTCCCGGAGGAATACTCTGCCGCCGCGGTCGATGCGGCCGGGATAGCGGTTAAACACAACATAGGAACGAAGAGTATGCCTATCGTAAACACGTCGATACTTGGGGCATTCGCAAAGTTCACCGGCATTGTTGGAATCGATGCGATAGTGGAAGCAATTCGGGAAGGAGTCCCGATCATGCGGGATAAAAATGCTGAAGCCGCAGTGGAAGCTTACAGTTCTCTCGAAGGATTGGAAAAGGTCGGCGTCAATTTTTCAAAAGAATCGCCGGGGGAGATGCATTAACATGTCGCAATATAAGTTTACTACTGTCGAGGAGATGCCGCCGTTGGCGTTCTCACTCAAATCAACACGAGAAATCCCAACTGGAAGCTGGAGGGCCGTAAGGCCGATCTATAAGAACAAGACTTCGCCATGTGAGGCCGGATGTCCGGCTGGTGAAAAAATCCCAATCTATTTCGATCTGGTTCGACAGAAGAAATACGAGGAGGCATGGCACAAAATTTTAGAGGACAATCCACTTCCCGGAGTGACGGGTCGAGTCTGTTACCATCCTTGCGAAGGAAAATGTAACCGCACGTGTTTTGACGGAGCTGCTGCAATTCACAGTATCGAGAGATTCATCGCCGACAAGAATTTTCACAACAAGAATCTTCCAGTCGAATTCGCTTCGTCGAAAAGTGAAAAAGTTGCGATAATAGGATCCGGGCCTGCGGGGCTTTCCTGTGCGTACCACCTTGCCAAGAAAAGATATCACGTCATCATATTTGAAGCTGAACACGAAGCTGGCGGGATGCTTCGATACG
The DNA here is from genome assembly GCA_963703215.1 of uncultured Bacteroidota bacterium. GTDB lineage: Bacteria > Bacteroidota > Ignavibacteria > Kryptoniales > JAKASW01 > JAKASW01. Next base: position 1,909,037 of record OY969800.1, read on the forward strand.
GAATTCCCAGCTATCGTTTGCCGAGAAATATTCTTAAGAAGGAGGTCGGCGATATCGTCAGTCTTGGGGTCGAAATTCGAACCGATTCCCGGATTGGAAGCAACGTTTCGTGGAGCGAGCTTGAGAAGTTTGACGCGGTGTTCGTTGCCGTAGGTGCCATGCGAAGCAAGGCGTTGGAAGTTGATGGTGAAGATCTAAAGGGGGTTTTGAGTGGAGTTGAATTTCTTCATCGAGCTGAATACCGGTGCGATTCCGCAAACTGGCCGCAGAGTTATGGTTATCGGCGGTGGGAATACCGCAATTGATGCAGCAAGGAGTGCACTCCGCCTCGGCAGGAGAGCAACTATTCTTTACCGCCGAACTCGCGCGGAGATGCCTGCAGTGCCAGAGGAAATTGAAGAAGCGGAAAAGGAAGGTATCAAGTTTGAATTTCTGGCTGCACCGGCGAAAATAATAGGCAATCGTGGAAGAGTTTCTGGAATTGAACTGCAAAGAATGGAGCTTGGCGAACCTGACTCGAGCGGGCGGAGAAGACCCGTTCCCATAAAGGGATCGGAATTTGTCATGCCCGCCGACACGGTGATTACGGCAGTCGGAGAAGAATCCGATTTGTCTTTCCTTCCATATTCATTCCTGAAAAAAACTGCCAGGATAATTGTCGACGAGGAGCATGCCACCGGTGTCCCGGGAATTTTTGCGGGCGGTGATGCCGCTGCAAACCCAAACGGAACCGTAGTGAATGCGATCAAGGCAGGAAAGGAAGCTGCCATATCGATAGACGAATTCCTCGGCTGGGAGTCGAGGACTGACGGCGTGAGCCATGAAATAGTGGAGTTCCACGATCTAAATACATTCTATTTCCCTCACCGTGAGCGAGTGAAAATTCCAAGAATTACTGTGGAGAGAAGCAAATCTTCGTTTACGGAAGTCACTAAGACTTTGAACGAAGAGAGGGCATTGGAGGAAGCGGACAGGTGTTTCAACTGCGGTGCCTGCATGCATTGCGACGTTTGCCTGACATTTTGTCCGGACGTTGCCATTCATAAAGATGATGCCGGAGAATACTTCATCGACTATGATCACTGCAAAGGCTGCGGGATTTGCGTAAATGAATGTCCACGAGAGGCAATGGAACTTGTTCCCGAGGCTTCGCGATTTGCCGAAGAGTTCCATCCCTCCGTAATGGGAGAGGAAAATCGATGAACATCGAAGAGAAGAGGAATTCGGTTCATCAATCGACCGACAAAATTCTAGTAATCGAAGGAACTCACGCGGCATCTTACGCCGTCAAGCTGGCCCGTGTTCAAGTCATAGCTGCCTATCCGATCACTCCGCAGACTGGAGTTGTGGAGGAATTATCGGAGATAGTGAGCCGGCGATGAACTGAATGCGAAATTTATCAAAGTCGAGTCCGAACATTCCGCGATGGCATGCTGCATCGGCGCATCAATAACCGGTGCGAGAGCATTTACCGCAACCTCATCGCAGGGTCTTGCTCTTATGCACGAGCTTCTCCACTGGGCATCCGGCAGCAGACTGCCGATCGTGATGGTAAATGTAAATCGTGCCATGGCGCCACCATGGTCGATCTACGTCGACCATAACGACAGTCTTTCACAGCGCGACACCGGCTGGCTCCAATTCTATGCTGAGAGCAACCAGGAGGTTCTTGACACGGTTCTTCACGCGTATAGGATTGCCGAGAAGGTACTGTTGCCCGTGATGATAAACCTTGATGCATTTGTGTTGAGTCACACTTCGGAACCGGTGGCGATTCCAAAGCAGGAGCTTATCGACGGGTTCCTTCCGAAGCGTGATGCACAATTCAAAGTCGATCCTGAAGATCCTCATGCTTTCGGTGCGCTTGTAGGCCCCGATGCTTATATGGAAATGAGGTACAAATTATTTCAGGCCATGGAAGATTCGCGCCAAGTGATTCGTGAGGTCGATTCGGAATACGCGGAGAAATTTGGACGTTCTTATGGCGGACTGATCGAAGAATATTGTACTGAGGGTGCTGAAGTGGTCCTTTTGACATCCGCAACCGCGGTGAGCACCGCTCGGGTCGCCGTAGATGAACTACGGAGTCTCGGTTTTCCCGTCGGGATGGTAAAGCTCCGGACGTTCAGACCGTTCCCGGTTGAGGAAATTAGATCTATTTCCGAACGTGTCGGCAAAATTGGAGTTCTGGACCGGAACGTCTCTTTCGGAGCAACCGGAATGATTTACCAGGAAGCAAAAGCGGTCCTCTATAACGCACCAGTTAAACCGATATTGTTCGGTTTCATAGCGGGTCTCGGCGGACGCGACATAACGACGGAGACAATCAAAGATATTTTCTCTTTCGTTATGAACCATGATTCACCGGATTCAGAGACTATTTGGATTGGATTAAACCAAATCCACCATGATGGAGAACTGTAAAATATGGGACAAATAAAATACGAGCTGCCGCCTGAAGAAATACTTTCTTCGGGACACTATGCGTGTCCGGGCTGCGGTGCGACACTCACGATGCGATACCTTCTGAAGGCTTTGGGTAAAAAAACAGTGCTGGCTATTCCGGCGTGTTGTTGGTCGGTAATAGATGGGCCGGTTCCGTACTCCGCTGCCGGGGTTCCGGTATTCCACACCGCCTTCGAAACAGCAGCGTCTGTTTCGAGCGGAATAAAAGCCGGACTCGAAATGCAGGGTGACCATGAAACGACGGTTGTTGCGTTCGCAGGCGATGGAGGCACTTTCGACATCGGTTTGCAGGCGCTTTCGGGTGCAGCGGAGCGAAATGAGGATTTCATCTACGTCTGCTATGATAACGAAGCGTATATGAATACCGGGATTCAAAGAAGTTCGGCGACTCCCATGGGAGCGTGGACAACAACAACTCCGAAGGAATCTCCGAAGGCTGAACACAAAAAGAATATTATTGAAACTTTAGCCGCTCACCGCATTCCATACATTGCAACGACAAGTGTCGCTTATCCTGATGACATGATCGCAAAGTTGAAGAGAGCGAAAGGAATTCATGGCACAAGATTTATTCATGTATTTTCTCCGTGCCCACCGGGATGGAAATTCGAGCCGGAGGATTCGATAAAGATCTCCCGTTTGGCGATTGAGAGCAGAGTATTTCCTTTGCTGGAAATTTTCGATGGCGTGGATTTCAGATTATCGCATGATCCCTCTGGAATTTCAGTTAAGGATTACTTGAAAACCCAAGGGAGATTCAAGTATCTGAAGGAAAAGGATCTGGAGAAAATTCAGAAGAGTGTCGATGAAGAGTGGGAAAGATTGAGTTCAAAGATTAGAAATCATGAATCCCCGCGGATGGCAGACAGACCTCTTGCTCGGAAGCCTCACCTCACAAATTAAAGGAAGATTAACTGACAGCGGATGGCTGAAAGCTGATGGCCTTGTTTAAAATCAGAACCGGGAACCAGATGATCGCCGAGGGGGCAGTCGAAGCGGGTTGCAAATTCTTTGCGGGTTATCCAATTACTCCGGCGTCGGGCATCTATAAGTTTATGATCGACTCGCTTCCGAAACGTGGGAATGTCGCCATCAGTTCTCCGGATGAGATTTCAGCGCTCGCCTTTTGTGAAGGCGCTTCGTTGAGAGGATTCAAAGCAATGACGGCCACATCGGGTCCTGGTTTTTCTTTGATGACGGAGACTCTCCAGTTTGCGGTCATGACTGAAACGCCGGTCGTCATCGCGCTCGTCCAGAGGCTCGGGCCAAGTACGGGCGGCGCGACTCAAGGTGGACAGGGCGATACACTTTTCGTCGGGCATTCGATTGCTGGCGGATATACGATTCCAGTCTTCTCACCATCGAACGCCGTCGAAGCGTACGAGCTTACGATCCACGCATTCAATGTTGCAGAGATGCTTCGAACACCGGTTGTCCTCCTGACGGATAAAGAAGTTGCAATGACATCCGAGAACGTGGATTGCGAGAAACTCTCGAGCCAGGAAATAATTGATAGAAAATATTTTTCTCCAAAAATTGATAGTAAGTTCACAACTTATTTCTTCGGGAACGGTGATGAGATCCCCGATTTTGCCTGCATAGGCGGCGACGATCGAGTTACCGCAACTGGTTCTGCACATGATAAGTCAGGAAGGCTGCAGAAGAACTCTCCCGAAACGATTGAAGTTCTGAAGCACCTGCAGGAAAAAGTCGCTTCACATGCGGAGAAAATCACGCGCATAGATTCTGATTTGGTTAACGATGCCGATACTCTTATTCTCAGTTATGGGATCAGCGCTCGCACTTCAAAGGAAGCCCTTTCAAACCTTAGACGAAAAGGCGAAAAAATCTCATTCATGAATGTGCAGACGCTTTTCCCAATTCCAGCGAAACACATCATGGATGCGGCGCGTGGAGTTAAGCGGGTCGTCGTCGTTGAAGAGAACATGACCGGACTCTACAAGAGTCAGATAGAAAATTTATTCGACGGTAAAGAAGTCGTTGCTGTCAATGGAGTGGGTAGAATGATAATGCCGGAAGAAATAGAAAGTGCGTGTTAGGTGATTCAGCCGACGTCACATATTATTAATACTGAGCCTCGCAGGACATTTCTAAAAACCGGAGCGAAATTTCTCTATTGCAAAGGATGCGGTCACCATCTTATTACTCGCGCCATTGACGAGGCACTCATCAAACTTCAGCTTGAACCCAACCATGTGAATATCACGAGCGACATTGGCTGCGTCGGGCTCATCGATGCGTTGTTCGACAGCGTCCATTCGCTCCACACGACTCACGGAAGATCGACTGCATTTGCCACCGGTATTGAATTAGCCGATTCAATCCTTGCCGATTCTGCTTTGAAGAACGTCGTGGTAATAGGCGATGGCGGAGCCATGATCGGGCTGCTGCACTTAGTCAATGCGGCTCAACTGAATGTAGATGTTACAGTGGTCCTTTATAATAATTTTCTCTTTGGTATGACTGGCGGACAAAATTCCAGCTTCTCGCCGACGAATTTTGTCACTGCCACGACTCCTTACGGAAATATAATTCCCCCTATTGATCTAATATCACTCCTTGAAGGTGCAAACGCCGGATTCCTTGCGAGAAAGACTGCGACCGACACCGATCTCGCCGATACGATTGCCGAAGCAATTGCCTATCCTGGTTTCGCTTTGGTCGAAGTGCTCGAGTTGTGCACGGAATACGCGACGAGAGGGAATTCCATCCGCGGAAATAAACTTGCTGAAGTCATTTCAGGAAAAGTTCTCGAGATGGGAATCATTTCAAGAAAAGAAGATAGGGTCGATTTCGGCAGTGCGTATAAAAGCAAATTCGCTTCTCTCAAAAGGGAAGAGTTTGAAAGCCCCGGCGGCATCGTTCCACGATATGAAAATTCGCTTAAGAAAGAGACTCGTCTGATTATAGCCGGCACAGCAGGTGAGCGTGTTCAATCATCCGCTTACATGCTGGTTGAAGCCGCAGTTCTGTCCGGCGCAAACGCAACACAGAAAAATGATAATCCGGTCACTCAAGGGACCGGCTATTCTTTGTCGGAGGTCGTTCTGTCTCGTGATGAGATATTTCATACCGGGATCGACACGCCGGATATTGTGATTGTCGTTTCGGAAGACGGATTGAATGAAATAGAATCGCAGGGAGCGTTTCAGAGGTCGAACGAGAAGACACTCTTCATAGTCGATGAGACTCTGCAGATTCCGCAAAGCAATGGAAAAGTCCTCATGGAGCCGCTTCGAAAGAAGTTCACGCCGTCAGGTGCTGCGTTCTCTGGAATAATCATGGCATCGAAGATTACAGGAATTCTTCCGAAAGAAGCGCTCGAGGATGTTGCGGGGCATCAGAAAAAATCTAAGGAACTTTTATTTATCATAGAAGAAATTTTCGCAAGCAGATAACGGGAGAAGAATTATGAATTTACCCAGAAAGTCATGTGAAGAAACCGCAGAGACAATAATCTCAATTCTTGAAGAGGCAATTAGGAGCGAGATCGAGTCTGAAGAAAAATATCTGCACGGAGCAGAAATGGCGTGCGACACAAAGATTAAGGAATTTTTTATTTCGCTTGCAGTGATGGAGCACGATCATAAAGATCAGCTCACAAGACAGCTTGGTGAATTGCGTGCACAGATGAAGATTGTCGAAGAGATGAACGACATGTTCTGCTGATTTTGGCCAAAGTTGTCCGGCAAAGATTAATTCTATAGTTAATTCAGAGTTTAATTAGATCCCGCACCCTGCATTATCCACCTTTTTATACCTTGAATTTGATTGGGGGTTAGAACGAGTGGGAGAGGAGGATCGTGAACACCCTGGCCGTCTAAATATTGGATCATTATGCCGGTTGTCGTGTCTTTTGGTATGATTACACCTGCGTGCGGGTCATTCAACCAGCTATCGTAGTATGTCAGGTACAATCCTCCGGCATCGTCGGTCTGATTATGACAACCAGAAGAAAGGCAAGCGACGTTGAAGAGTTGTTGGACGGTGCCATAGCTTACGGCACCGGTCGCGGGAAAAACTACTTGATCTATTCCCGGCGTCATCGTGTTTTTGCACGATGTGAATGGAATTGAAAGGGCTATTATCAATGTGATTGTAATCCTTGATACGATCTTCATGGATTTAATTTAACAATAGTCCGTGTTGAATCAATGGCAGGAATCGGTATCCACTTTACTGACCTTTCAATTGACTGAACCGCCGCATAAATTAACGCAATGAAAGTTTTAATTTTCTTCCTTGCTATGACATTTTATCTTGCGATCTCGAATGTCGAATCGAGGCCGCTCGATCCCACACCCATAGTTTATGTAATGCCTCAAAAACTCCTCAAACTTCCTAGACGCCGATGTCCAAATCTGTCGAACATTGGAATCATGTGTTAAGATTTTCTACCGTGAAAAATGTTTGCTATGATTGTGTTTATCCACTTCACGCCGTGGAAAATTGGCTTATTACTGTAGGGTTGCGCCGCTGCACCATGCCGATCCGAGTTCCCATCCGTTTCATCATAACGGGAGTCCTTGTGTCTCGGATGCTTCGATAGTTGTGTCACACCTTTGTGGAAACTTTTGGAGGAATCCATCTTGTTAAAGACTGGAAAGGAGAATTATGAAAGCAGCGGTAATCATTTTATCGGCATTTCTTTTTTCAGCATGCTCAAAGTCTTCAAGTAATTCCACATCGCCGTCAGGGGGCAACGTGAGTTTTTCAAGCGACGTTCAGAAAATATTCACAACAAACTGTGCACTCTCAGGCTGCCATGCGACTGCAAGTACATCGGCAGGAAATCAGAATTTGTCGGCGGGGCAGGCATACAATAACATTGTAAATGTCAAAAGCTATGAAGTACCGAGTTACGTCCGTGTGAAACCGTTCAGCTCTGACAGCAGCTATCTTTATATGAAGATAACCGGGGCATCAGGGATAAGTGGAGCGCAGATGCCTTATGGAAAAGCTCCCCTTCAAAGTTCGGACATTCAGACAATAAAAAACTGGATCGACCAGGGGGCACTGAACAATTGACTGAAGCTGACAGCATTCAGCCATTTGCTATGTGCTAATAGCTTTTTCCATCGCTTGCTTGACTCCTTTTTTGTTACTAAAATGTGTGAAGGCGATGGAGTTCGCCGAAGAACTATCGCAGACTTTAGCGGTTAATAACTCCTACTAAATCAAAAGTAGGAGTTTTTCATTTTATGACAACGGCTGTGAATATGCGAGGGGCCAGATCCTGGAACGGAAATAAAACTGTATTTCTCGAATTAGCTGAGGAGCTTCGTCAGCAATTATCATCCACGTTCCCTGATCTATTGCCGCGAGTGGAAAACATCGTCGGAAAAATCTCCGAAGAGAAATTTAACCTTGTCGTAGTCGGCCAGTTCAAGCGGGGAAAGTCAACTCTCATAAATGCGTTGGTCGGAGAAAATATCCTTCCGACGGCTGTCGTCCCTCTCACTTCAATTGTAACAATCTTGCATCATGGCACAGCAGAGAAAATAACGGCAAGTTTCAAGGACGGACAACAAGAAACTATCCAGCGCGAAAAGCTTCCGGAATACGTTACTGAGAAATTGAACCCTGAAAATGTAAAGAGCGTCGAGCAGGTGGATGTCGAGCTGCCAAGCGGATTTCTCAAGAGCGGTGTTTATCTAGTCGATACTCCAGGCGTTGGATCGATCTACGCCCATAACACCGATGCAGCAAACCAGTTCCTGCCCGAGTCCGATGCGACGATCTTTCTCATGACAGCCGACCAGCCGCTCAGCATAGGTGAGGTTGAATTCCTTCGTAATGTCCGCGAACATGTGACGAAGATATTTTTCGTCTTGAATAAAGTCGATTTACTTTCCGAAGCAGAAATCACTGAGGTAGCTGCTTTCATCAGAGAATCGCTTTCGAAAGAAATGTCAATCCCGCAGGAGGCCATAAAACTTTTTCTGGTCAGCTCAAAGTCCGCTCTTCTCGTGCGAACTTCCCGAGATAAAGAATTGGAGAAAAAGAACAGTCCTGCCCGCCAAACGCTTGCGGAAGGCGGGTTTCAATCCCTGGAGAGTTCTTTAACGAATTTCCTGTCGACAGAAAAAAGTGCCGTTCTCATGGACACTGCGTCGCGGCGTGCTGGTAGAATCGTAATTGAAGCATCCACTCTCGTGCAGCTTCGACTGAAAGCGTATTCGGAATCCATGGAGAGCCTGCAGAAAAAGATCGACGGGTTCAGGACATTCAAGAAAGAAATCCAGAAGAGACAAGAAGATATTTCCAGAGTCATCTATGCCGCTTATAACATCACGACGATGATAAATGAAGACACCGTGATCTTTGAGAAGAGGACCCAGCCTGAGGTTGAAAGACGTTTTGAGGAGATCGCTGCAAGAGAAAAACATTTGAGTTCCATCAGGTTTGTAGATGCACTTAACAAAGCAATCGTCTCACTTGTAACGGAATTTGTTGATAAATGGCGTTACGAAGAGGAGGCGAAGGTAAAAGATAAGTTCAACGCAGGAGTCGAGGAATTGTTCAACAGGATGAACTCGCTTATAGACGATGTATACCAGCATGCCGCGTCGTTGTTTAGCGTTGAATTCCAGAGAGTAGAAAGCTACCCGCTTTTCAGCGACGAGACCGAATTTTACTATTTCATCCTAGAAGACATAAAACCGTCACTCGAAGAGCTTTCCGATGCGATTGTGAAAATGCTTCCAAGAGGACTTGCCAAACGTTTGATCCACAGAAAAGAGATCGATACTCTCAGGGTGGAATTCGACAGGCAATGCGGAAGAGTGCGATACGATTTCATAAGGCGGATTGACAAGAGCATGATGAAGCTTGGCAAGACCCTGGGCGACACAGTAAACGAGCATCTGGAAAAAATTGAGGCCATAATTGCGGATGCCATGGCGATTCGAGAGAAAACCACATCCGAGGCTTCGGAACAGATTGCTGAATACGAAGAGAAGCTATCCAAGCTCGCTGAGCTTGAAAAGAAATTTGCAGAGCTTGAAAACTGAAAATGGATGAAGCAGGAATTATGAGTAACGTAAACATCGAAGACGAGATGACTCGTGCGAAGCGCGGCTTAACTTGGTTAGGATTAGAAAAGGCGCTTCATGATGAAGGATGTCCAATTTGCTCGGAAATCGATAGGACCGAAAGACATTATATGGAAGGATTACTTTACGAGTATGTGCTTGATGCAGGAGTCAGGAAGAAGCTTCACGGCGCGCACGGATTCTGCACGCGTCATGGTGAGTTTGCGCTCGAAGCAGAAAGGAAACTGAAAAGCGATGGGCTTCATCTTGCTACGATGTTCGAATCTGTCATCGAGGAAAATGTCGGGATTCTGAGGGACCAGGTCGAAAGGTTGAAGATTCTCGGTGAAGAGAAGAACCAGAGGAAAAAGAAGAAACCGATCCACTCTATGCGCGCGTCAAAATGTTTTGTTTGCGATTTTGCAGATGAGATAGAACAAATTGCCGTCCATGGATTCTTATATCTCTCGAACGATACGGAGCTCGCCATAGCTTATGAATCGTCAAAAGCGATTCTATGTTTCAAACATGTCGAGATGCTGGTAAAAGAGAAAGTTAATAGTCAGATTGTCAGGACGACTCTGGAGAAAGTAAGGAAGATGAAAGAGGATCTATCAAGCTTCATAAAGAAGCATGACTATCAAAGCGCGCATGATTATAGTGAAGATGAGTTTCAGAGCCACATTGATGTTGTGAAATTTTTCTCTGGAGAATACAGAAAATGAATGAAAAAAGAAGAATAAAGTTGGAAACGAGTGGTGCTGGTGACGATCTGCAGTTTTCTGCAGAGATTAAAAAAAGAAATTGTGCGGCGACAGGAGTTATCAAAAGACAGAGGATGGAAGGAAATGTTTAGAATCCTTTTGGTTTTCGTCGGCGGCGGAATCGGAGCCGTTTGCAGATATTTGTTGGCCGGGTGGATATACAAGGTAATCGGAAGTGACTTTCCTTATGGCACCCTTGTCGTGAACGTTCTTGGGTGCTTTGTTATCGGATTGTTCTTGACGATGGCAGAAGGTAGATTCTTGATAAGTCCTTCAGTGAGAACGTTTGTCGCAGTGGGAATCATTGGAGGATTCACCACTTTCTCCACGTTTAACTTTGAGACGCTCGAGCTTCTGAAAGATGGCGCAATTGGTTTTGCTCTGCTGAATGTGGGAGCGTCGGTCGGAATCGGCCTCTCGGCGACATGGATCGGAGCAATAGCCGGGAGAGTAATTTAAGGGAGGCAAAAATGAAATTAGAAGGTACAGGGAAACTCCTCCGCATATTTATCGGCGAAGACGATCACATAAACGGGAAGCCGCTCTACGAAGTGTTTGTGAAACGAGCGCGTGAGTTCGGGATGGCTGGCGCCACGGTTCTTCGCGGTGTTGAAAGCTTTGGCGCGGGGAGCCGAATACACACAGCGAAACTTCTTGAGTTGAGTGAGGACCTCCCATTCGTAATTGAAATTGTGGACATCGAAGAGAAGGTTGACAAGTTTCTTCCGGTGGTCGAAGAGTTGTTTGAAAAGGCAGGATGTGGCGGAATGATTACTGAAGAGAAGGTGAATGTCATCCACTACACTCATGGAAAGAATCCATGACAAATTTTCATCACCATAAAGATCTGAAGGCTAATAGATTGATATACACCTCTGCTTTTTCTAAATTTTAACATTCAACAATTCAAACATGGAGATCAAATGAAAATCAAATCTTTAGACGCATTAGAAATATTGGATTCAAGGGGAAACCCCACAGTAGAAGTCGATATTGTTTTGGAAGATGGAACGCAGGCAAGGTCGATGGTTCCGAGCGGGGCATCCACGGGTGAAAAGGAAGCGACAGAGTTGCGCGATGGCGATAAGAAGCGTTATGGTGGAAAAGGTGTAAAGAAAGCAGTCGATAACGTAATGAAGAAAATTGCTCCTGAAGTAACTAAGCGTGAATTCGGCTCGCAAAGAGAGCTCGACTACTTCTTAATTGGGCTTGATGGAACCGACAACAAATCAGTTCTGGGAGCAAATGCAATCCTCGGAGTTTCCATGGCGTACGTCAGAGCTTCCGCTGAAAGTGCGAAGGTGCCGCTGTACCAGTATATCGGCGGAGTTAACGCGAACCTTTTGCCAGTTCCGTGCATGAACGTTATCAATGGCGGAAAGCACGCCGATAATACCGTCGATTTTCAGGAGTTCATGATTGCGCCGCATAATGCAACGTCATTCGCGGAATCAATCCGAATGGGAGAAGAAGTGTTCCATGCTCTGAAGTCTGTACTTCATGGCAAAGGACTCAGCACCGGAGTTGGTGATGAAGGCGGATTTGCTCCTGATTTGAAATCGAACGAAGAAGCTGTTGATTCCATATTGGAAGGAATTACAAAAGCGGGTTATAAACCTGGACATGACGTAAGCATTTGCCTCGATCCTGCGGCGAGCGAAATGTGGGACAACGGCAAGTATCTTTTCTTCAAAAGCACAAAGAAAACCAAATCGAGCGACGAGATGGTAAAGCAATGGGAAAGTTGGGTGAAGCAATATCCGATTGTTCTTATCGAAGATGGTCTCGCTGAAAATGACTGGGAAGGCTGGGTGAATTTGACAAAGATTCTCGGCGATAAAATAGAACTTGTAGGCGACGATCTGTTCTGTACAAATAAATCCATACTTGCAAAAGGAATCGACAAGAAGGCCGCTAATTCAATTCTAATAAAACTGAACCAGATCGGGACCGTGACTGAAACTCTTGAAACGATCGAGCTTGCATACCGGAACAATTACAATTGCTTCGTCTCTCATCGTAGCGGCGAGACAGTTGATTCGACAATTTCCGACCTGACTGTTGCCGTGAACGCAGGTCATCTCAAGACCGGAAGTGGTTGCCGCGGAGAAAGAATCGAAAAGTTCAACCAGTTGATGAGAATAGAAAAGGAACTCGGAAAGGCTTCTCGGTTTGCCGGGAAGTCTGCTTTCAAAAACGCCTGATAAAAATCGGTTGTATTATAACCGCAGGTGAAAATCATTCCGGTGTCATTAGCCCCGACGCTTGTCGGGGTTAATCGTTAAGTTTATCCTTCAAAATACCGACCAAAAGCCTTTGAGACTCAGCGTCTTATCATTAAAGATTTTTCTTATTTTTTTCGAATAAGACTTGCTTTTTAAATGGGCAGCATTTATAATTATCGCCCAACAGGAAAGCGAAGGCAGAAGGCTGAGAAAATGCCCGAAATTCGAACTAATTTTAGGCAGCAAAGGCTCATACTGAAGTTCCAATAGTATAAGTATCTCAGTATGCGGTCTCTTTTTTCATGCAGGCAGTTGATAGGTCAAGTTTTGAACGGCATGACAGATCATACTTGCCGGCGTTTTGAAACTGAAAAAAGATTTCCGTCATGTCGATGGAAGGGAGAGAAAAATGAACGGCATTTTGAGGTTCATTAAGAAGCACGTATCGCTTTTGGCAATCGTTCTCTTGTTTGTATTTACTGTGCTGGAAGCTGTCGGGTATTTTCAACTGACCTCTCATTTAGCGGGCAAGGAACTCTTGGCAATTGGATTGCTCGGAAGTCTCGCGGCGATTGCAATCATGATTGGCCATCAAGCAGTATCCCTATACGGACCGCTAAAATTTCTGTCTGGGAAAATCAAAGCGATGGCAGAAAAGGATTTCACTTCCCTTTCTACCGCTCTGACTGAGATGGCACACGGGAACTTGACTTCCGAAGTCAAAGTTGAAGTTGAAACAATCTCCAGTTCGGTTAATGGCTATGTAGGCGAAATGGTAAAAGGGCTGAATTCCATAATCACTTCTCTCAGCGATGCGAGCCGCGAATTTAATTCCGCGACTGACAAACCTTGCCAGAGATTATTCTATGTTGGTGCGGACTCATACCTCGAAGGTCAGGCTTGCGGTGAGGCAATGGGCAAAGTGCTCGGTGGAAGAGGGAAGGTCGTACTTATTATCGAGAAATTCGGAAACATAGCCCAAGAGATGAGAAGAAAAGGCTTTGAGAACACAGTCAGGGAAAAGTTTCCATCTATCGTTTTGCTCGATGTTGCTGACACGGGATCACAAGGACAAACTTGTTATGACAGGGCAAAAGCTTTCATAAGGAGATATCCTGATTTATCTGGAATATATGTTGGTTTTGGAGGACCTGATGCAGCAAAGGCAGTTGTCGAAGCGGGGAAGGCCGGCCAAATTAAGATCGTATGTCACGATCTCGCTGATGAGACGATGAGGTACGTTAAAGATGGGATCATCGCGGCAACACTTTCACAGGATGCCTTTGCACAGGGACATGATCCGGTAGTACTCCTGTTCAATAATATCGTCGCGAATTGGCATCCGAGTCATTCAAGATTGTTAACGAGCATGGATATTGTGTCTAAAGAAAACCACTCACAGTTTTGGCAGGAAGGAAGAGGCGTGATTGAGACGGAAGTAACAGCAGCCAAGCGGCCGAAGCCCGAGAAAAAATCAAGCGGCCTATCAAGATAGCGGTCTTCGGAAGAGAAGACGATCCTTTTTGGTTCGCATTTAGATCTGGAGTCGAAGCTGCGACGAAAGAGTTGTGGAGTTACAATGCGGCAGTCGATTGGATAATTCCTCAAATTTCAGGCAACGGCGATAAAAAATTCGATGTCAGCGCCAAAACTTACGGACATGCGATTGACGAATGCATTAAGAAGGGATATCATGCGATCAGCGTCGGAGTTTTCGATAAGGATCTTGTGCCAAGCATAAACCGTGCAGTCGAAAACGGTATAGTGGTGGCCACTTTCAACAGCGAACCATTGAGCCTCCGGGGAATATTTATGTCATTGGCGGCACGTGCGAAGAGACTTCTGAACCTGAGTCGCGATCTGTCGAAGACGGCACTTAGGACGATCGAGGACGCAAACCAGAATGCCGATACGATTCAACAGATGGCGAAGAGCTTGAATGAGGAAGCGGTTTCATTGACTACTGCGAGCACGAACATGCAACAGATTTCTACCGCAATCGAAACCATCGCGAGGGATTCTCATGATCAAAAAGTCTCGGTAGAAGATGTTGCTACGTCTGCAGTTGAGATTTCCAAAGCAATCGACTCTGCGAGTTCGAGCGCAAACACTGTTGTCGCCGCTTCTTCCGATGCGATAGTGACTGCTAAGGCTGGCGCAGATACAGTTATGCAAAATCTGAGGCAGATGAAACGCATAGAAGAAACGGTTGCACTGTTTGCATCGAAGATCGAGACTATGTCGCGTCAGTCCGAGGAAATTGAAGGAATAATCGAGACGATCGAGGAGATTGCAGAGCAGACGAATCTTCTCGCGCTTAACGCGGCAATTGAAGCTGCCCGCGCGGGAGAGCATGGTCGAGGGTTCGCAGTCGTTGCTGACGAAGTCAGGAAACTTGCCGAGCGTTCTGCTTCTTCGACAAAGCAGACTTCAAATTTGATAAACAAAGTTCAGGGTGATATTTCGGATGCGAGCGAGTCGGTAAAACTCATAGTTGAAAAGGTTAAGGAGGGAACGTCTCACGCAATAAATTCTGGAGAGGCGATTAGCAAGCTGCTCTCGTCGTCGGAGAATGTCAGCAAACAGGTCGAACGTCATGATGGTTGCAAACCGTGTCGTTTCCACGAATATGGAAGGACTGCTCAAATCTATAGAAAAAATCTCAGCCGTCGTCGACCAAAACATGAGCGCCACGGAAGAGTTGAGCACAAGCATAAGGCACACAGTCGAGATGATACATAATGTTGCCAGCATCAGCGAAGAAAATGCGGCGACAATCAACGAAATTTCAGATAAGACACAGAAAGCCACACAGGAAGCTCAGGAAGTGGGCAAAATTGCCGCGGGGCTTGCCCGGTATGGCAGACGACATTCAGGCTTCGACTGCACAGTTCAAGATCGAGAACGACGAAGTACTGAGAAATTGAAGGAAGCATAAGAAGCTCACCTTGTCAAGTGAAAGAAAATCTTGACAAGGTTAGAAGATTGTGAAGGTCTGGTCGCTCCTTGACACTTAAGTAAAGAGTCGCGCTTTATTCCAATCATCTTCTACTGTAAATTTCAGACCCTTCCAAATAGAAATTTTCAAATTGTTTTCATTGGGGTTAGCATATTCTGAACAAATTGATCCTGCTCCATCTTGTCCTCAGGTGCTTTTTGTGTTTGGAAGATACTCGATGAAGGACTTAGACAATATGGCTCTGAGGTTTAGGGGCGGGAAGATGGTACTGGATTTCGGCGCCAGAGGCACGGACGACATGTGATCACGGGCAAGGAGCCAGTCTTTTTCAAGATTAGCTCCTCGACGCATCATGGATACTTTACTGTGACACTTGCTGGGGAGCGGAGGTCTTAATCAGCTTCTCCGTAAACTTAATATTTTTCAATGTGAAACCAGCATCAGCGACGGCTTTCACCAATTGGTCTTTTGTGACTCTCGAAGTTGGGGGAACGTCAAGGCTAGCATTTCCAGGCTTTTCGAACATTGCGAGCATATCATACCTGAGACCCGAAGATCTATGTGCTTCGTTTGTCCAGTTGGTTTGGTCCCGGCGATTGAATTGCTCTGGAAGGCTGTGACTGCAAGGAACGATGCAATCACCACCATCCCAGAGATTGATTTTGCAGTTTTCATATTATCCTCCTGTTATTGATTACTAGTAAGAAAACTGTTCGGATGTCGCAGAAGTTGTCTTAGTTTGAGGCAAGCGAAGGTTTCCAAACCTCCGCATGGTTGTCATTTCAGCATCCGCCCTGAATTTTCCTTTTCACGATTTGTTTCGGAGCCTTGTTTTTATTTGCCTCAATCATTTTTAAAATCTCAACTCTTGCATTCTGGCGAAATTCTTTCACATCAGCATCCCATCTCCCACCGGTGGGGACAAAGATCGAAGGATTCAAGATCGTTTTGTCGAACGCATCGAATCCTCCGCGCAACATCGCGAGATTCTCATAACCAAGCTCCTGCAACAGCAGGTAAACGGTTCTTTCCTGCGTTTCATTATCGCCAACGATGACCTTCTTTATTTGCCGCTGCGACAGAAGTGCACCAGCATCCTTGCTGAAGAAATCGCTTATCTGAATGCTATTTGAACCCGGCAATGCAAGCTTCCCATACTCCGCAGAAGAGCGAACGTCGATAATGCGGACATTAGGCTCGTTGTCAACGATGCGAAATGCCAGTTCGTCGACATCCATTGCTGCCGTCGGATGTGATACAACATATGTTGAATCAGTAACCTTTTCGATAAGGCTCGTCTTTCTATCAGGCATGAAAATGAACAGGACTCCGAGAGCGACAACAAATGCTCCTGCTGCAAAATGCTTCATGGGTTTGAATTGCAACGAAGGAGCGGAGGTTTTGTTTACATGCTTTTCAATAATCGTCGTTGCCGCAAATGCGCCGACCGCAACCACGATCAACAGGAACATAAACAAACCCTGGGACATGCCAAGAGAGTCGTAAATCTTTATCGGTCCGAGGGACGTTGACTCGTAAAATGTTTCATAGAGCTGGAAAAACTCACCGAATGCAAATATCCCGAGAAGCGCTCCGCCGACGTAGAACATCCCATCGATTTTTCCGATGGACGCAGCGCAAACGCCTGTTCCAGGACAATACCCGCCGAGTATGAACCCGACGCCCATGATCGCTCCGCCGACTATTGCTGGTACAAGCCATGTTGGGTTAACGTAAATTGCGCTAGTGTCCAGCAGTCCGTAGTGCGCAAGCAGCAGTACTCCGCAAGCAGCGGTTATTGCTGCAGTGAAGAAAACACGCAGCACTGTGAAGTCGTAGCCGTAGAAAAGTCCCGCTAAACGCCGCGACGAAGAGAAACCAGCCTGTTCCAGCACGAATCCGAATCCGATTCCGAGTATGAGCGCAACAACTAAATTGAGCTGATCGGAAATAATATCGGGTACAAATGGTCCCATAACTCACCTATGATTTTTGGTCTTTGACTTTTTACTTTTGACTTT
Source organism: uncultured Bacteroidota bacterium (assembly GCA_963703215.1). Lineage (GTDB taxonomy): Bacteria > Bacteroidota > Ignavibacteria > Kryptoniales > JAKASW01 > JAKASW01. The sequence continues at coordinate 1,926,527 of OY969800.1, forward strand.
ATTGTTGAATCCACAATTTTCGACCGAAGAATGCAACGGCATATCCGGTCCCAAAGATCGCCACCATTGTCACGAAGCCGGCTGTCGAGAGTACTGCCATTCCGCTCAGGGCCGCACCGCTTGTACAGCCGCGAGCGAACTCTGCACCGATGCCGAACAACGCACCACCGATCGCCGCGGATATCCAGCGGACCCTCGGCTTAACTTTTGGGCCCGCCTCAGTTACAAATTTCAACCGGTCGGAAATTAAACCGGAGATGAATCCCCCGATAATTACTCCTACGACTTCGAAGACGAGCCATGATTTGAGCGGGCTGTCCTTTCCGGGCCCGACGACCGTTCCGAAAAAAGGGTTCGCTTCTGTGCTCTTTGGCGCAACTGCATCGGCTATCGCAATCGCAGTATCCTTGATTGCCCCGCTTGCACCGAGTCCACGACCCGTGATGAAAATCGTTGCCAGCAAGACAATGCCGAGGAAAAAGCCGGCAAGATATGGATTCATATACTTCGTATTCATTTAATTATCCTACTTCCTTTTTCATTTCATGTGAAGCACGGCTCATTTCACCGCCTCACTCATTTTAGGTGTATCAACTTTTATCTTTGAGTTTTTGCTGTCTTCCGGCAGTTCTTCGTACCCGGTTATCATAGCTTTCAAATTAGATGTCACAGTTTGGCCCGTTGTGATCAAGTAAAGGTGTGCTATGAAGAATGCGACCAGAAGGAATGCGCCGACGGTATGAATGACGGCAACTTTCTGAAGACTGCTGATATTGAGCCCGAGCACCTCGTATCTTTGCGGATAACGGTAGAACATGTAGATGAACCCGGTAAGAACCATTACAGGAATCACGAGGACTTTCAAGCCAGCGTAAATAAGTTTCTGAAGAGGATTCAGCTTACTCAGTACGGTCTTCTTCGTCGGATGGGGAGCGTTGCGGAAAATTCCGAAGACATAGTATTCAGCTTGCGCCCGCATGTTTTTCCACGTCGGCAGATATTGTTTCCATTCGCCCGTTGTGAAATGCCAGAAGATTGCGAAAGCAATCAGCGTCAGAAAACTCCACGCAGCAATGTCATGGTATCTTACGGCTTGATCATATCCGAAGAACGTGAACGAGCCATGGATTTCAAACCCTGTAACACCGAGAAAGATTATGAGCACCGCCTGAGTCCAGTGCCAGAACCGCTCGAATTTCTTATAGATGAATTCTTTTTTCATGTCAGTTTGCTCCATTCAAATTTGTTAACCACATAGGCACATTAGACCACATAGAATTATTTCCTATGTGTTCTACGTTTCTATGTGTTTCAAGATTCTTCATTTCCTTTTGCGGCTCATCACGATTCTTCCACCGCCATGCAGTACGACTCCCACGAGCGTAAGTAGAATCAATGCTACGCCAGTGTGTTCCACCGTCGGATTGTAATCCCTTCCTGGAAGATAGAAGCCGCCTAAGCTTGCCAACCGTCCGTCGTTTCTTGTATGACACTCGTTGCACTGGACCGCTTGATCTTTCGATGAAACCATGTGGTTGATAGGCCAATACATTTCCGTCTGCGCGAATCCGTATTTGCCGCTGTAGGGAAGATTAACCTGCTTCATCCCTTCTTCCGCGGCGCGCTGCCAGTTGAAGTCTCCCCAGAAACCGCCATCGCCAGGTTTTGCCGAGTAAAGCTTGGGTTGAATCAAGTAATCATATTGTGTGTCATAGATCTGGTCGCCGCGGTGAATCTTCACGGGGAAAATCTTAGAATCGGGATCGTCATAACTTCCGTACAACCTATTAATCTGCAAAACTTTTGAAGGATCGAATTGGTCCCCGATGAGATAATGGGAAGCTGTTCCATTAAACCAGACATAATCAGGCTTCAACATCCTGCCCCATTTGAATGAGCCTTTAATGGACATGTACGAGTCGGTGCCGTCGGAATCCTCGACCACGTAAGGCTTGCCGTCTTTCAATTTTCCAGCCGCAGACCAATCCCAATAAAGCTTTGTTGGATTTACCTTGGCGTAAATTGGAATGTGACAGGTCTGACAGGCGACTTTCAAAGTATGCTCGTTTAGGACGTCGTCATTGTGCGGCATGGTGCCATGACATGTCTGGCACTCGACCCGGTTTCTGTTCATCGATGAAACAGAATACATCTTGCCGAGCATCTGGTGTTTCTGAGCGGTGTGGCAATCCACGCATTGCATGTTCTCTCCGTCCGTTGCCATGTGAACGTCCACATCGCGTGTCGGATCGAACAACGCCTCTTCGAGATCGCCATGCTTGACATTATTCCCGCCGCCTCCGAAGAAGTGGCACAAGCCGCAGTCTGTCCGCGTCGGCTTACCGACGTGCTGGGCAACGAAGTTCAGATTGACCGATGTATCTGGCATACCTGCACGCTCATTGCCTTTCAGGTATGTACCACTGTTATCATGGCACGCGAGGCAGTCGACGTTGAGCGAATCGCTGAAGTAAGATGTGCTGTTCTCGTAGCCGTAACCTACGTGACACCTTGTGCAGCTTTGTTCGCTTCCCGCGATGCCGATGCAGAAATTATTCAGGATATTTCTTTTCCCGATTTCTCTGATTCCTTTTCCTTCGACAAACTCCAGGCGCTCCCAGTTCCAGTGTGTCGAGTGCATCACCTCGCTTGCGCGCCCGTTATGACATAAAATGCAGGCTGCAGTTACTTCCTGCGGAGTCGTGAATTTCTTTTTCAATTCTGGGAATAATGAGTGATCGACAGATGGTTTGGATTTGACGGCGTATTGTTGTTTCAGAATTGTGAGTGGTGGAGTGTCGGAGCTGTTCTTATGCAGCGCAGTGAAGACCATTCCGGCAAAGATCACTGCCATAAAAAGAGGTAGAAAGATTTTTTTCATAATTTAGTTTCCCCATTGCCTGGTAAGCTAAGTGTAGACATAACGTCGTGGTGAATCAATGATTTTATGTTATCGCAGTTGCCGGAAAGCTGGTACACTTTGCAGCCTCGGCAATCGCGTGTTGTGCAATCATTCTCTTTGTCTTTATACGTCCAGCAGCCGGCATCGCTTCTCAGGTATGCAGGACATCTCTCCCGCTGCTCGGCAGGGCATTGAATGTGGTCCCAGCAGGGGACTAATGACTGGATACGGCGGATTCCTTCGATGGAGATCTTGTGCTCGTTGATTGCAATGCGGATACACTTGATCCTCTCAACGTCCGATTCCGAAAAGATGCGTTGGCTGTTATCGGCTTTGACCGTCAAAAGTAATCTTCGCCGCTCGTAAAGCCTTATGGTCTCGACAGAGACTTTCAGCATCTCTGCGACTTCGCCAATTGAAAATGTTCTTTCAGGTTGATCTTGCATACCTGTATCTATAAATACAAGGGTTATGCCGGTGGAAACGCATTATTTGGGCGGATTTGATAAAGGTAAGGAGGAATAAAGCCGCAGTCGCCAAGATAGGAGGCGGCTCTTCGCCACAATAAAGCGCGAGGAAAATTCAACCTTTATGACGACCCGCGCCCTGGGGAATAAGACCATCGAAGTGGGAGCCAAAAGGATCAGCTAGAGTCAGAACATTGGATGAATGACGGCGGCAAGTTACATCTTCACTGAAATTGAATGGCTCAGCTAGGAGCAGATGCAACTTGTTGTGCATTGTGATGGAATCATGGCACAGACGACGAACCATGACAGGCAGCATGTATTGATTTAAAAGGACAGCCGAGCGTTTCTTATAGGGACTCAGGCCCGAGGAAATGATGGAGACCATCACATCAGCAACGGGAAGCGGCAAAGTGAGTGTTAAAGAAATACAGGGGCGATTTCTGAGTTGCTCTGAAATGGAAGTGTCCTCGTGAGAATAGTCTCCCTCAGAATTCGACGACTCATTAGAAAGATCCTGATCGGAAAATGAAAATATTGCAGGCCTCAAATGGGCTCGCATATTGTTAAGCCCGTCAATGCGCGAAACCATCCCTCCACAAAACCATGTCTTGCTCACAGGACGCATTAGTTACATTATGTACAGTAAGATTTCCTTGAACCGCGGCGAAAAACAAGTCCTTTTCGAAAATACCCAGCACAATTAAATTGAGATACTAATGCACTTTCATTTTCTTTTCATACTGCACTTGTAAATTATGCAGAACAAATAAGTGTTATCATGGATTTCAAGATATTAGCTGTCTTCTCTTTAGCGGTAAGCTCGTCATTATTGTCTGCTGACAGTTTGCCTGCTCAAACAAGATTTTTCACACTCAACGATTACCTCAACGGGGCATTGAAGATGAGCCCTCGGATCGCTTCGTCAAGACTTGAAAGAAGGTCGGCCGTTTACGGAAGCGAGGCTGTGAGTCAGGGTCATCTCCCGCAGATTGGAATCAGTTCTCAGTTGGTGGTTGCGCCCACGGTCGGTTATGATCCTGCTGTTACGAATGGCGGCGAATTTGGTGCGCAGCTTGGCGCGAGTTATGTCCTTTATAATGGCGGCCTGAAGAATCTCCAGATGCAAAAAGGAGACCTCGGAGTTCTTCAAGGAACCGCGAACATGAGAAAAGTCCAGGCGGATGTTCTCTACAATACTTCGGTTGCGTTCTCGTTCGCGGTCAAGGAAAAAAGGGAACTCACCGTGCTCCAGCAAAGCGTGGAGGTCTTAAAAGATTACCTGATTCTTGTCAGAGAAATTCACGCAAGCGGACAGGGAAGCGAGAGCGACGTGTTGAATACCTCAGTTCAACTGAACAATGCAATGATAGAAGAAGAGTCGATGGAGAACGGATATCGAAATTCATTGCTCGATTTGTCGCAGGCTTCTGGTGTTCCGTCTGACGAAGTGATCGACGTTGACACTTCGCTTGTAGCCGTCAGTGTGGACACGAATTTCAATTCAACGGAGAATGTCGATCTTGCAGCTGCCGAGTATGAAAAGCAGAACGCCGATTTTGATGCTGAGATGATCAGGACTCAATCAAAGCCGGCTGTGTCGCTTGAAGCGGACGCCGGGGCTTTGACTTCTTTGCCGAATTTACAGCGAGGATTTGCTAATGTATTAGGGGCGCAAATTGGAATCAATTTCACATTGCCTGTTATTACTTCTGGATATTACGACAACCAATACACGTCGGCGCATTTGAAAGCGGAAAGCATATCGGAGCAAAACGACTTCTTGAGAAGATCGATGACAACGCAGTTCGATCAAGCGCGAAATGATTATCGGCTGGCAAACAAAGAATTTGAATCATTGCAGTCCAACTTATTCACCGCTGAACAAAATTTCATGCTGGCGAAGGCGAAGTATGCTGGTGGTGGAGGGCCGAGCCTGGAAGTTCTTAATTCGATTCAATTGGCCAATCAAATTGAGATGTCGATGGAAGAAACGAGAAACATACTTTTCGTGAGCGCATTCAAAATGCAAAGGCTTAATTATAGCGGAGCAGTTTCAAATGCAGAGTAAGCTGATTTGGAAAATCATTTTGGGTCTGATAGTGCCAGTTCTATTTGTCGCGTGTTCGAGAGAGAGCAATGATGCTGCCGATGTCAAACCGCGTGCTGTGGTTAAAGTCGCTTCGGCTTACATGGGCGACATAAATAGCATGGTGGGCGCGACTGGGTCTTTTGAAGTCCTTCGCGATGAAAAAGTAAAATCCACAATCGCCGGGAAAGTGGAAAAAGTATTTGTGCTCGAAGGTACAGAAGTCCAGAAAGGGGAGACGATCGTTACCATAGTCTCCCAGGAGTCTTATGCCGCGATTGAGGGAGCCACTCAGCTTCTCAATCAGGCGACATCCGAAATGGAAAAGAAGCAAGCCGAAGAAGCACTCCACTTGGCAGAGACCACTGCAACGTCAGCGAAAATACCTGCGCCATTTTCTGGTGCTATCACCCACAGATTTGTTACTGAGGGAGAGCTTGTTACGCAGGGGACCGATCTCGCAGAACTTATAGATCCGTCTACTGAATACTTTGTCGCTGATCTGCCCATTAACTCCATCGCGTCCGTCAGACCGGGTCAGTCTGCCCTCATCACGATTCCTGGAATGAATGTACCACTATTGCGGGGCGTTGTTCAGGCAATCAACCCATCGACGGATCCGAACAGTCAGAGCATTGAAGTGAGAATAAATCTTCAATCGATCCCGCCGAAAATTGCCGCTGGAACTTTTGGAAATGTGCAAATCAAAATCGGCGAGCGCAAATCCGTGGTTCTCGTGCCGAAGCAAGCGGTTTACCATGATGATGAGCTTGACCAATATTTTGCTTGGCGGGTGCAGGGCGACTCCCTTGCACTTCTGACTCAGGTTCACGTTGGTCTGGCCGATTCGGCGCACTTCGAGGTCCTTTCTGGACTAAGGCAGGGTGACGTCGTGGCTACTGTTGGTGGGTATGGTCTTCCGGATTCAACTGATGTAACCGTTGCCGCAAATTAGAGAAATGTTGATCTGATGAGACTATTCAATCTGATATCTTCTCACCGGAAGGCAGTGTACTTCCTGGCCGCAGTGTTTAGCATTGGCGGCATCGTTTCATTGTTCCAGATGCCGATCTCGCTCTTCCCGAACATAGATTTTCCTCGCATCGTAATGATTGCCGACAACGGTGAGGAACCAGCTGACCGAATGATGATCGAAGTGACCAGGCCGTTGGAGGAAGCGGCGCGCGCTGTTCCGGGCGTTGTGTTGGTGAAATCCGCGACAAGCAGAGGTTCTTCCCAGATAGATGTTAACTTTGAGTGGGGAACAGATATCATCCAGGCGCTTCAACTCTTGCAGGGAAGAGTCTCGAGCATTCGAAATGAACTTCCTCCGACGGTTTCAATAGACGTTGAAAGAATGAATGCTTCAGTTTTTCCGATTGAAGGATTCAGCCTTACGTCCGATTCGCTCGACCAGGTCCAACTTCGCGACCTTGCATATTACGTTATTCGGCCTGCTCTGGTGAGAATAAATGGGATTGCGGAGGTGAGGATCACTGGCGGAAAGGAACGCGAGTTTCTTGTGGAAGTCAACCCGGCGAAGCTTCAGAGTTACGGGCTGAACATATCTGATGTCTCGTCCTCCATCGGCAAGACAAATTTCGTTTCCGCAACGGGCCTGGTCGAAAGGAACTATCAAATCTATCTCTCGCTCGTTGATGGTCTGTATGACGGATTGGACGACATAAGGAACAGCGTAATCAATTTCAAAAATGGGATTCCAATAAAAGTCGAAGACGTTGCAACGGTGGAACCTTCCGAGAAAATTGAATACATACGGGTAACTGCGGATGGAAAGCAGGCGGTGCTTGTCAACATCATTCGACAACCAGGTGGAAACAGCGTTGAAATAGGCAAACGAGTCCGCGCGGAGTTGACCAGCCTTAAAGACGTAATTCCGCAGAACGTGCACTTTAAATATTTCTATGATCAGGGAGATTTCATAAGCAGCTCGATTGGAAGCGCAAGAGATTCCATACTTGTCGGGCTCTTTCTCGCCATCCTGGTGATTTTTGCATTCCTGAGGAGCTTCAGAATTGGTTCGGTTGCAGTGATAACAGTGCCCGCCGTGTTTGCGACGACCGTTCTCTTTCTACACATATTCGGCTACACCCTGAACATAATGACTCTTGGCGGCATCGCAGCGGCGGTCGGCCTTGTTATCGACGATAACGTCGTAATGATAGAGAATATTTTCAGGAACATGCGGTACCAAAAGGAGAACGTAGCGCGAGCAGTGTCGGAGTCGATGAGGGAAATTCTTCCCGCGATAATCGGCTCGAGTCTCGACTCGATCATAGTATTTGCGCCGTTTGCGTTCCTTTATGGTGTGACAGGAGCTTTCTTCAAGCCGCTCGCAGTGACCATGGCAGTGGCGTTAGGTGTTTCGATGATCTATTCTCTGACGTTTGTGCCGCTTCTGTCTGAAGCCCTCATCCGTGAGAAGGATGTGGAACTTGAACTGAAAAGGGAAGAGAGATCCAAACATATTATTGGGAGGATGTATGAAGCAGTATTGCGAGCGCTGCTAAAGAGGAGTTACTTTGGACCATTGTTCGCGATCATAATGCTTGGAGGCACCTTCCTCCTTTATGGGAGCATCGGAAGCGACTTCATGCCACATATGGATGAAGGCTCTTTTGTCCTTGATTACAATTCGCCGCCCGGAACATCGCTGGATGAGACCAACAGGATGCTGATACAGGTCGAGAAGATCATTATGTCCATCCCGGAGGTGGATTCATATTCCCGAAGGACAGGTACTCAGCTTGGCTTCTTCATTACCGAACCCAACAATGGCGATTTCCTGATCAGGTTAAAGGCAAACCGCAAACGGTCGGTGTTTAAAATAATTGATGAGCTGCGGACTAAGGTCGTGTCCACCGAACCGTCACTCCAGATAGATTTCGGCCAGGCAATGCAGGACTTGATTGGAGATCTCACCAATTCGCCGGCTCCGATTGAAATAAAGATTTTCGGGCCGAATCAAAGTGTCATTGAGCAGAAAGCAAGGCAAGTTGCCGACCTGATTCAGACCGCACCGGGGGTCGTGGATGTATTCAATGGCATAATCATAAGCGGCCCGTCGATAGTGATTCACCCCGATCCAATTCTCACAGCCAGGGCCGGATTTTCCATGGATGAGATTCAATCACAGCTCCGTACCATTATGCAAGGAAATGCTGACACGTACGTCCTTAAAGGCGAAAAGCTTATCGGGGTGCGAACAAGATACCCTGACCAGTATCACAGCGTGCTTCAAGATATCCAGAACGTGAGATTGAAATCTCCGAACGGTTTCTATGTACCACTTAGTAATCTTGCGATGGTGGATATCCTACAGGGGCAGAGCGAAATAGACCGTGAGAATCTCAAACTTACTCTTCCGGTCAGCGCGAGAATTTCAGGAAGGGATTTGGGAAGCACAATCGCCGACATCCAAAAAGTTCTCCAATCGAAGCTCGTCCTTCCGCAAGGAGTTACTTATTCATTCGGCGGGCTTTACCAGAGTCAGCAGGAATCGTTCAGGAGTCTTCTTTTCGTTTTGATCGCAGCGTCGCTTTTGGTGATTGCACTAATGATAATAGAGTTTGAAAGTTTCACAATCCCGGTTGCAGTTTTCTCAACTAACCTGACATCTCTCTTCGGTGTTCTCCTGGCTCTCGTGATAACGGGAATAACATTTAACATTTCCAGCTTCGTCGGCATGATCATGATGGTCGGAATTGTCCACGAGAATGGTGTCTTCATTGTACACATGATCCAGGAGATTGGAAAGGAGAAAGGATATACGATAGAGACCATCATTGAGGCGACAAAAGTGAGGGCGAGGCCAATTCTAATGACAACATTCGCTGCCGTCTTTGCATTGATGCCGCTTGCACTGGGTATCGGTGCGGGCGCACAGATGCAGCAGCCGCTTGCTGTGGCAGTGATCGGAGGGTTCTTGCTTTCCAGCTTCCTGTTGCTTTTTGAGTTGCCGATGTTGTATGTTTTTCTGAAGAGAATAAGATGAGAATCCTCCTTGTTGAAGACGACTGGAGCCTGCAACGGACGCTTGTCAAGCTTTTCAAGACGCAAAACTTTGCGGTGGATGCAACGGTGTCAGGAAGGCAAGCGGTGTTTCTTGCAAAGACAAACGACTTCGATGTGATCGTGCTTGATCTGATGCTCCCCGATATCGACGGCTTCGAAGTCTGCAAACAGATTCGTGATGAAAAACTTCCGACACCCATTTTGATGCTGACCGCATTGGATGAAGTAGAAAGCAAGATCAAGGGTCTCGACAGTGGCGCAGATGACTATTTATCCAAGCCGTTTCATGCCGGGGAACTGCTTGCCAGAGTTCGAGCTTTGTCCCGGAGAACGGTAAACGACAAGACATCTGTGATCAAGATTCAGGACATCGAATTGGACACAGCGTCAAGAAAAGCATTCAAGAACGATAAAGATTTGAAGTTATCCGGGAAGGAACTCGCTCTGTTGGAATATTTGCTTGTTAATAGAAACAAAATTGTGACTCGCGCGGAAATTGCGGAACATGTCTGGGACATTAATTTTGATCCAAAGAGCAATGTTATCGATTCTTTTGTAAAGCTATTGCGAAAGAAAATCGGTGAGGGGACAAAACACAAAATCATTAGAACAGTTAGGGGCGTCGGCTACACGATTTCCGACGAAGAATGAGAATGCCAATTAGAATTAGAGTTGCGCTCTATGTGACCCTCACCTTCGCAGCCGTGATTGTGACACTCAGCATTGTATTGATGGAAGTCTATGAACGATATTCCTACCGGTCCTTTGATGTGACCCTTCAGGCGGCTGCAAGCAGCGTTGCAAATCGATTCGTGAAGGAGAATTTGCAGACCGATGTTTCGGACCTCGATGAGGACATCGGGGAGACTATTTCAAATTTCCAAAACAGGATTGGTGTCATAAAGATCGGGGTCTTTGATCCATCGTGGCGAGAAGTCTTTATTTACAATGACAATGATTCGGTCACGAGCAAAGTAAAACAGGGTGATGCTTTAGAGAAGGGAGGCCGCAAAGAATTCACAAATGTACCAGGACACAACCAGAAGTTTCGGGGCGCTTTCGCGAATTTTGAAATCGCCGATAGCTTGCAAGGGACGGTTGTCGCATTGAGTTCGCTTTCTTCCACGCGCGAGTCCACAAATAGAATTCGAGCCATTATTTTTATCGTTGTCCCGCTGACTATTTTGTTCATCGGTACTTTATCTGTTCTAATTGCGCGCCAGGCTTTACGTCCATTAGAGAGAATTGCATCGGGGATGGATGAAATACAGGTTGATAGACCATTGACAATGCTGGAAGTCCCGCAGACGAGCGATGAAATAAAGAAAGTCGCCGAGTCGTTTAACGGGTTGGTACAGAGAATTGCGAAACTCATCGATGCCGAAAGAAATTTCCTGCTGGATGCTTCTCACGAGTTGAAGACTCCGCTGACAGTTATTCAAACAGAAATTGAAATGCTTCTGATGAAACCCGGCCTCACGACGGAAGAACACGACAATCTACAACAGCTTTTGTCAGAGGTTGAGTATGCTTCAAAACTTGCAATCGATCTCATTTATTTGTCCAGGCTGGAGTCATCAACGGTCGTTGAAATTCAACCGGTAAATCTTGGAGGTATACTTGACGAGGTGGTTGGCCACTTCTTAACTATTGCGAAGAAAAAGAATATTAATCTTCTTTCGAATCATGACTCTGAGCTTGTTGTCATGGCAGACAGAAATCTTCTTAAACGAGCTTTATCAAACGTAGTGGATAACGCGATCAAGTTCAGCCGAATTGGAGGAGAAGTCTGGGTAAGGGGGAAGCTTGACTTGAAGTCGTCAATAGCGATTGTGCTTATTGAAGACGGAGGTGGAGGGATAAACGACGAGGAATTGCCGCGGGTCTTCGATAAGTTTTATAGAACCAAAAGCTCTCGAGGCGGCGCCGAAAAGGGAAGCGGTCTCGGACTTTCAATTACAAAACGTATCGTGGAGCAGCATGGTGGCAAAATAGAAATAGAAAGCAAGCTGAACGTTGGAACCATCGTCAGAATTGAAATTCCGGAATTGCGAATGGATACTGACCTGCACTCGATTTGATTTAAGACGACATGAAATAATCTATTTATTTCCTGTCTAGGATCAATACTCCAAAAGTTTTCTCACCATTGGCGGTCTCGATCATCGTGGAAGTGTAGAGGCGATGGGTTGTCTCGTCAAGGGCCATGGTCTTGGCTCTCGGCAATGTGGAGATGTTTCCGACCAACGCGAAATCGAATGACGAGTTCTCTTCTATTTCAGCACTCGTCCCATCGCCATTGGAAAAGAAGGCAAGGCGAGCCATTGGATCGAAGGCGCAAGCGTCAACTCCGGACCCAATCGGGAAGTTGGCGATAACTTTTCCAGAATCGGAATCTAATATCACTGCAATCTTATTTCTGCCGCCAACGAACAATCTGTGATTCGACCTGTCCATTGCTATGCCGGTTGGAGTTCCGCACGGCGCGATAGGCCACTTCGCGATCACCTTCAGTGACGTTGGATCGAACACATCAATTGCGTTTTCTTCTTCGAGATTGACAAACATCCTGCCGGCGTAATCCGAAACGCATGATTCCGGGGCTCCATCAAGCGTGACCGTACCAACAACGCTCCCTGTTTCAGCATTGATAGCAGTCATGTTTGAGCCGTGTCCATTGGATGTAAATATACGGTGCGTGAAAAGGTCGTAAACGATTCCGTCTGGATCGTTACCAGTGCTTGGAATTTCGTTGATCTTCGAAAGGGTTTTCAGATCGAACATCGTTATCGTATTTCCTTTGCCATTTGTTATGAATCCCTTTCCGTATTCGGCCGCGAAAGCGATGCCATGGACGCCGTTTAGTCCTGTGATTCTTCCGACCAGCGAATCGTTGTCAAGATTTATAACGTCAACTTCCGACGAGTGGGAGACAAAGAGTCTGTGAGTTGAGGTGTCGACGGAAAGGTAATCCCATTTCAGTTCGCCGCCGATAACGATCTTATCTATGATCTTGTAGACCTGCGATTGAGCAAAGAGATTTGACTGCATTATTATGAGCGAAAGTATTAGCGGAAAAAGATTCAGAAACTTTCTCATTTAAATCTTCGGTTCCGTTGATGGATCATTTCTGGGTTTTATACTGATCGATAACCTTAAGGTTATGTTCCGGACGAGCATCGACAGTTTCAAGATCCGCTTTGTTTCCGTCGATCGTTATGAACGTGATGCAAGGGAATGATTTCTCGTGAGGAGTGAATGCAGTCTTAGGGCTCTTCGGCGAAGGATCCTTGAAGCTCGCACCGCCGGTGCCGTTTATAACATGGACGATTCCATCTTTCTTATCGAGGCTTCCGTCGGGACGCAGCGGCTTTGTCCTGAGATAAATATGCGCATGACCGTTGAATATAAATTTACAATGATGTTTGTAAAGACTCTTTACCCAGCCCATGCACGTGGATTCGTAGCTTTCTTTGTAAGATAAGTCGCCGTAAGTCGGGTTGTGCCAGACACCGATGATCCAGTCGGTGCTCGGGATCGTGGCAAGCAAACTGTCGAGCCAGCGCTGCATCACGTCCTTTGGGGTGGCGTACCCATCACAGAAAATCACATCGACGTTGGAGACATGCACAGAATAAAAATGCGTTGAGCCGTTAGCTGAATTTGTCGGCAAAATGCCAGCGGTGTACTTGTCAAAATTCTTTTCTCCGTCTTTGCTTTTGAATTCGTGGTTGCTCGTGCACATGAAGAATTTTCCCTTGACGAAAATGCTATCGACTCCAGGATAGTGGAGACTTCTCTGCCATGCTGCATCGGTGCCATCGTGCGTGAGATCTCCGCAGTGAATCTGAAAGTCCCAATCGGTGATCTTGTACAGCAGTATGTGGGCAATGTCAGAACACGCATTATCAAGGTTCTCCCGCGAGTCGCCCCAAAGAGCAATTTTTATTTTCTGTTGGCCGAAGAGAACCGGTTGAAAGAGCGCGATGGCAAGAACGACAAGCGTTGTGAATCTATGGATGATTTTCCGTCTCATAATGACTCCTCTGAATTTCTGAAACCAAATTGAATAACACTTCGGTTCGACTGTCTGTTCCATGCTGCCGAATCTACTTCTTGATTGTCGTCTGGTGGAGAAGCGCGTTGTTTTCATCCAGCATGCTTAAGTCTAACGAATCTCGATACGCTGTGACCGAGAGAAAGCCGAGCGAGCCTTTGCCGAACACGTCGTCGCCGCGCTGGTTAACTTCGCGGTGTTCCGCTCCGCCGCCGCAGACAAAGAAATCCATTCCATTATCCTTGAGATGCTGCATGACGTGATCATGTCCGCAAATATAAACGGGCACATGATGCTTTTCGAGTATGGGCAATATGGCAGACTTCAACTCTGGTGTGTCTCCATGCTTAGGTGCGGCGGAATAAATAGGGTGATGTCCAACCACGATTACCCACCGCTCTTGTGATGCAGATAATAGTGAATCGAGCCAGTGTGTTTGTCCGGCGATGTCCTGTCCTTTGACATGGTATTGATCGTCCTGCTGCTTGTACTCTGTGACAAACGGGGAAGTGTCCAGATGGACGATGAGTATTTTAGTCGAATCATCGATCTTCTTTTTCTGCGCATAATACCGGTGATGGAACTTCCAGCGCTTTGAGTAATGCGAGTAGTCAAGCTCGGCATCGGGACTCCCTTCGTAGTCGTGGTTGCCGAGAGTTGGATACCATGGTACCTGCAACGAAGAATCGGAATAAATGTCTTCGTATTCCGTCTTCCATCGCGGGTCTGTTGCGCTTCCAATTCCTTTGCCGTGATAATTATCTCCTACCGTGACAACGAATTGGTCGCGATTCCTTTGAGCTTCCTTGCCCATTGCGGCGGCAACTGCTTTCTGATTCTCTGAAGCAAATCCTCCCCAGTCGCCGATTATAAGAAAACGCGCGGAAGATGGGGCGGCATTCTCCCGCGGTGAAAGCGGAGCCACGGCACCGACGGATAAAAGTGCAATAGTTAGGAGCAAAAGCAGTTTTGATTTCATGAAACCTCCTGGGTGATTGCGAATGAACTCGGTGCAACCCGCGGACGGATTGCACCGATAGATGAATTAAGGCGTGTTACACCATGGTTTGTTACTTGACGAGAATCATCTTTTTCATTGAGGAAAATGAGCCAGCCTGAATATGGTACAGATAGACTCCACTTGGCAAATTAGTTGCGTCGAACGTCGCTGCGTGAAGTCCTGCGTTTTCGTGTTCGTTTACTAAGGTTTTCACTTCACGACCTAGTACGTCATAGACTTTGAGAATCACAAGGCTGTTTGTAGGGAGCTGATAACTGATAATTGTCGTCGGGTTGAAAGGATTCGGATAGTTTTGCTCCAGTGTAAAACTGGAAGCAACTTTGGAATTCTGATTCTGCACCGCGGTAACGACACCGAGTGCTCCGATGTTTGCATCACCCGGTAATTGCATCGTGTCCGTGCCACTTACGAAGTACGGGTTCCACCAATGATTGGCGGACGTAGGGGCTGGTGGAGTGAATCCATGGCCTAGAGCGGGAGATGAAGCAAGCAGGTGATAGTTATTTGAGCCATCGAGGTCGAGCCAGTCATTTGAGAAGTATGGCTGGTAACTAACGAAGAGATTGCTGGCTTTTACGTCAAATATATCATGGGGCGCAGGTCTGCCGACTCCATCGGATGGATAATACCGCGCCATTCCGCCCAAACTGTCGATTGAATAGAAGAAGAGGTTATTGTCATGGACAGTTCTCAAAGTGTCTGCTGCCACAGTGATCTCAAGTTCCTCGTACATATCGCCCATGATGTTGTTGTATATCTGGGCGCGTGCGCTGGCATCTACGAGAATAGCGTAGCCGAGTTCGTCAATGCGGCGCCAGCCTCCAGCAACAATCGTGTTGTTATGAACGCACATATTTGTCGTGCGGAGCAGCGTAGTGCTTCCGTTTATCTTAATTCCGTTACCACCGGACGACCAGATGATGTTGTAAGCGACCTCGCCTACGCAGCCGGATTTGATGTTGATATTGTCGCCATCCGGAGCTCCGCACCACTTTATGACATTTCGAAGGACGCTTGCGTTTCCACCATGGAGTCCAATACAGTCATCAACGGTGCCCACCACGAGATTATCCGTAAAAACCGTGTTAGTATGGTTTTGGTAATCAGAAGTAATGTCGAATGTTCGATAGGCGTGACCCGATACGTCATTGCCTCCTGCCCAGGTGATGTTTGTAAATTTGACGCTGATGTATTGGCAGGAATCACCTAAGATTCCTCCCCACATACCCGGATGCTTTGCGGAGTCGACGAAGGCTGTTGTAATGACATTACGGTTTGCAGCTGTTCCTTCGCAAATGAACGTACCAAGAACATCGATCCAACATGCCGCACCCGTCGAAGGATTGTTCTTCATCAAAAGCGTATCGCCGGCGCTGATTGTGAGAGTATCGCCGACATTAACATATAGACTGTCATTTATAACATATTTGTGGTTGGGGGCTGTTTTTCCCTTTACGCTGCCCGACAACGTGTCAGGCAAAGTAGCTTGTGAAAATGCCGCTCCTGCTACGAAAAACATGAGCAGCGAAACTGTTAGGAATCTTGACATGATTTCTCCTTTTGGTAATGATTGTTTATTGGTTGTTTGTTCTTGTGAAATTAAAAATTGTAGCTGATTCCAACCGAGCCTCCGATCTTGTTAAAGTCACGCTCAATGACTATTGGTGTGTGCTTGAGATACTCCCCAGAATCGATTTCAGTGACATCCTGAGCATTTGTGAGGTTGGTCAATTTTACGTCCACCTTCAGGTTGTAGAACAGGGTTTGCTCGCCGGAAAAATCAAGCTGACCAATCCCTTCCTCGTAAGTGTCGTAACCATCCAACTGGGCAACCGCGCGCAGCCGCTTTCCGGTATAATTATATGCGAGTTCCAACTTCGTTCCCCAACTTAGGTTATCGTATGAGAGAATGATGTTTGCAATTTGAGGTGATTGTGACTGAAGCGGCCCCGTTTCCTTGTAGTAGGTTTGTGTAAGATCGCCGCTGTTTATGTCTTCGACGGTGACCTGCTTTACGCTCGTTATCTTTGAAACAACGTATGTGTAATTAGCCGTGATCCCAAGATTACCTAAATGTTTTGAAACAACACCTTCAATACCGTATACCGTTGCAGGATCGCCGTTAGCTTTTGTCGTATTAAGAACTACTCCAACGGAGTTAAACTGGTCCTCGATAGGATCCTTTATTCTTTTGTAGTAAACCGTGGCCGAGTAAACGTCAGTTGCGTTTGGGTCATACTCATAACGAAGGTCCACGTTTGTAGATACAGCCGGTCGAAGATTCGGATTTCCCGTTGACGAGCTTTCGTCTGAACGATCAACAGCAGGAACAAGATCGAAATAACTTGGACGGCTCATGCTCTGAGTAACTGAGAAATGAAGAAGCTGCTCTGACGTAAGTTCATATCTGAAGTGAATACCGGGAAGGATGTTGACCATGTAAATATTTGCCTGTCGAAGGCTGTCTACGGGATTCGCCATGGTATTGTATATGTCATGCGCCTGCTCCCATCTCACTCCGCCGAGAATCTGCAGCTGCCCGAATGTTCCCTTGTATTCCAAATACGACGCGAGAAGAACCTCACTCGCTTTATAGTTCTGGTATCCATATACAGATGTGCCCGAAGTTGTTCCATAGCCAAACACAGTTACAACCGCACTATCGATAGTGGTGAAGGGTTCGGTGTGTCCAGCATAAGGGCCGCTGGTAAAGACATACGGATTTAATTTGTAGTCGTCTTCATAATTTGCGCGCCTCAGCCCTTGTACCACTGCACCAGCCTGAATTGTCTGCGCTTCATCGGATGTTAAGTGATATGTCCCAT
Organism: uncultured Bacteroidota bacterium; assembly: GCA_963703215.1. Classification (GTDB taxonomy): domain Bacteria; phylum Bacteroidota; class Ignavibacteria; order Kryptoniales; family JAKASW01; genus JAKASW01. The sequence continues at coordinate 1,943,923 of OY969800.1, forward strand.
CCAATTTCCCGAGATACTGGCGATCATCATTCCGTCTCCAGTCGTGTGTTATGTCAGCCAATCCGAGCGTCCCTGAAAGGACATGCTGTGCGTTGTAGTTTTGGTAAACTGAATATTCAGCCTCGTCAGGTCGATCCTGCAATGCGTCAGTATAGTTGAGTGTCCATGTTAAGAACAGTGGCGAATTGGTAAAGTCTTTGCCCCCGAGAGAAATGCTGGAGATATCCTGAGTTCGGAGCGCAGAACGATGCGAATAAGTAAAATCCGCGGCTCCGCGTTCCCCATCGACCGTTACCTGAGTCTCGTGACGAGTTTGAGCTTCCTGTTGGATAACATACAGATAAGTCGCAGAGAGTTCATGGCCCTCGGCAGCAATGAAATCTGCGTTCGCCACCGCGCCGCCACGAGTCCTGTTCGTATAGTAGTTTTGGTTGGTGGAATCGGCTTCGTACGGAATTAGATGGCCAGATTTGTCGAAAGTGTTGATGTCTGATGAGACGGAATAAAATAGCACGGGGACGTAAACGTAAGTATTTTGGACGGCGCCGGCGACCATGATACCTAATCTATTGTCTAAGAACCGATCTCCGATGAGTCCGTTGAAAATACCGTCGGGAAGGGCAGTCTTGTTTGTGAATATTAAATTCGCGGTCGTGAAGTCGGCAGGCGTTGGATTGTATCGGGGTTTGATCTGTGTCGTTGGATTTTCCGCATCCACGGTTCCATGCAACCGTTCCGGGTCAAGATCGTCTATCGTACTTCTGTCAAAGGTGCTGAACGAGTTGCCGACCACGCCGGAACTGGAACCGCTTGCGGCACCTAATGAAAATGTAAAATTCTCCGGGGCTTTCCTCAAGATGAGATCCGTCGATCCGCCTATTGCATCTCCCGCAATATCCGGCGTTAATGATTTCTCAACTTCAATGCGCTCAAAAAGTGACGACGGGAAAATATCCAGCGGCACGAAGCGGTCTTTGGATTCAGGACTCGGTATTTTTATGCCATCAACAAGGGTATTATTGTATTGCTGCGCGAGTCCGCGCATCACGACATAGCGCGCTTCACCCTGTTGGCGAACCAAGGACATCCCGGAAACCCGTTGCATGACATCCGCGGCCGAAAGGTCTGTAGATTGCTCAATAGCCTGCGCGGAAATGACATTGACAATATTTTCAGAGCTTCTTTCTGTTGCCCTTGCAGCGGTCTCGAGCTCGTTATTCGCTCGCGCTTCTATTACAGTTTCACTTAACGTGATCGGTCTTTCTTTTATCTCAAAATTTTCAACAAGTACTGTCGTATCGTTCGCAATACTTATTTCCTTTTCGGTATTGGTGTACCCAATCGCATAAACTGAAATCTTGTAAGTCCCCACGGGTATGCCGTCTATGAAATAATCCCCGTTCGCGTCAGTTATTTCCCCGAAGCTTGTCCCTGCTAAGAAGACATCCGCACCGACCACTGCCGATCTCGTCTTCGGTTCCCTTACATGCCCTCTGATTGTTCCGGCAAATGCTTCCTGTGTCATTGCAAAAGTAAATAAGAAAAATAGTGCGTAAGCAACTCTCAATATGACACCTCATAAATAAAAAGATGTTTGCAACTCGCTCGAACCATTTCCCGCCTGAATTATCGAGGCCGTTCGTTAACCGAACGACGTGTAAAATTACCGAAAGGGTGTTAAGCGAAGGTTAAGGGAAGAATGCCTTTGAGGAAACAAATTGTTAAGAGGAAAATCTCAGATGAATTTTGTCGTGAGGGGAAATGTCTGTGGCTTACTTTGAAAAGAATTTTAGAAAGGCAGAACGCAAGGAATGAATTTCTATCAGGTTACGAATTTTGTTGCTCTCATTCTATCAGACTCTCAATTCCTGATTGCAACTTTTCTTCTTCTGGCAATTTTTCGTAGGAATTTACAGATGCTGCTCCATCATACCGTCTGTAACCTTCCAACAAAATTCCAGCAAGGTGTTCCACCTTTGCGCTCGCTCCTTGTGAGATTTGGATATTGCAAGTTCCGCAGGTGGTGACGACAGAATCGACTTTCGCTTCCTTTATTTGCTCGAAGAGATTTGCGCCAGTTTTCATCGATAGATCAAAAAATTGCTTCTTCAATCCGAAAGTGCCTGCCATCCCGCAGCAGGTGTCTTCGTCGAGTTCAACAACCTCTAATTCGGGAATGAGTTTCATCAACTCGACTGGCTGTCTCTTCACGCCAAGTGGAATCGAATGACATGGATTGTGATAAGTGACTCGTTTCTTCACAGGACCGAAATCCAAATTCAGGTTGCCGTCTTTGTGAAGTTGCCAGAGATAATCCGACAGCTCAAATGAATGCGACGCCACTTTTTGCGAAGCCGCTGTCTCAAGCAAACCGGGATAATCATTTTTTATTGCCAGCGCACAGCTCGGTGCGGAAAAGATTATATCGAAGCCTTCGTTGACATATCTCTCTAACTGCTCGACGTTCCATGATGCATCAGGAATAACTTCGTTCTTACTGCCTGTAGTCATGCGAGCAATTCCGCAGCAGCGAAGTGAGTCGGGTAACCTGATATCAACATGGTTTCTCCTCAGCACTTCTATTGTCGCGATACCTTCGCCTGAGACGTCGTTGAAGTTTGCAAAGCAGCCGGCAAAATAAATGACCTTGCGCTGATAATTTTCGACCTTCCTATTTATTCCGAAGCGTTTGTAGAGCGGCTTATGAAAAAGGGGCATCTGTCTTCGACTGTCTATGCCGAATAATTTTTCGAGCGGCTTGCGGAATATTTTCAAGCTGGATGTAAGATTTGCAATTGCTGGACTCACCGACGCGGCCGCTGAGAATGCCGGAAGCAGGTTAATGAATTTGTCCTGGCGGGATTTTTCTGTCGTTTCAAAAAATATCGTCTTTGCCTCGATCACCATTCCGGGAATATCAATTTGCGTCGGGCATTCTGTCAGACAAAGCTTGCAGTTGAAGCAGTAATCGAGAACGTCCTTGAATTCATTTTTCCCGAGAAGGTCTGCCCGGCAGATTGCCGCTAATGACCGCCCGAAGGAGATTTCCTTTTGCCCGCGGCGTTGCCCGCTCGTCAAAAGTTGCGAGTGCAGTTGGGCAATAACTCAGGCAAACGCCGCAGCCATGACACTTCTCGATTTCATGTGCCATCTTGTCTTCGTCTAAAGTCGTGCCTGTCTCCGCCCGTTTGTAGCTTTCGCCGTATCGTAAATCGTGAACGACGGACGCATCTTGTTCGCCGATGATTTTCCCGGGATTCATTATGCCGGTTGGGTCGAAAATCTGTTTCACCTCTTTGAAGAGCGAATAGACTTCCTCGCCGTAAAGTCTTGAAAGGAAAGGAGTCCGCAAGAGTCCGTCGCCATGCTCACCGCTCAATGTCCCGCCGAGCGAGATTGCAAGATCATAGATTTCATTGGCAACCGGATCGATCTTTGATAAATGCTCCGTGTCCTTCTGATCGACAAGCAGAATCGCATGAGTGTTTCCATTTCCAGCATGGCCATAGAGTGCGCACTGGATGTTGTATTCTCTGAAAACCTTCTGGGCATTGTCGAGATATGCCGGGAGTTTTTCGACAGGGACAGCAACGTCTTCGACAAATGAAGTCTTCCTGCCCGGTTTTTCTATTTTGTAGAAAATCGCTGAGGCTTCCTTTCGGACTCGCCAGAGTCTGGCGGCTTCCTTTTCATCGCGCGGCATGATCAACCTACGACTTAGGTCCTGGATTCTGAGATGCCCGGAAAGCTTGGTAATCTTTCCGTCTGCCAGGCCGGGCTCCGTCTCTTCAAATTCAAAGATAAGTATGGACACAAAATTTTGATTGAGGATTTCGTCGATTGTCGGATCGATGCCGAGTGCGGCATTCGCGAAGGTTTTGTCCAGCATCTCGACCGCTGCCGGACCGAATTGCAGCGATTCTCTTGCTGCAAGTGCGCAGGATTCGTAAGAAGGGAAGTAGGCGATCAGATTTCGCCTCTCCTTCGGCGATGGAACCAATCTCAATTTCGCTTCAACGACGACACCGAGTGTTCCCTCACTTCCACAAAAAAGTTTCGTCAGATCAACCGAATCGTCGGCAATGGTCTCGTTGAGGTTGTATCCGGAAGAATTCTTCGAAGTCTTTGGGAATTTTTCATTGATAATCTCTTTGTTAGGCGTGAGAAGATCGCTGACTTTTCGTGCGAGATCGGAGTCAGACGAGTTGGAAGAAATCTTATGGAGCTCACCATCCGCAGTAATTACGTCTAATTCAAGGACGTTATCTTTCGTCGCGCCGTATTTGACTGTGTGTGGCCCTGCTGCATTTGTCCCGATCATTCCGCCGATGACGCATTGTTTTCCTGTCGATGGATCCGGACCAAACATCATGCCGTGGTTGGATAAATGCTTGTTGAGATCATTTAATACCACACCAGGTTGCACACTTGCGAATTGTTCTGTCTGATTAACGCTGACAATTTCACGGAAGTACTTATTGAAGACGAGAATTACGCCGTTCCCGATTGACTGGCCCGCGAGACTTGTGCCAGCTCCGCGGCTCGTGATTGGGATTTGCCGTTCCGCACAATAATGGAGAGTCTCAATAACGTCTTCTATGCTTCGTGGTACAACGACGCCGAGCGGCTTGATCTGGTACATGCAGGCATCGGTGCTGAACAGTGTCCGCGAAATTTCGTCGAATAAAACCTCACCTGAAATCTTGCCCCTGAGGTCATGGCCGATGTTTTTGGAATCAAAACTCATTAAGGAATGTTCAATCGGCGATTCTTGACGCTCGATTTTCGTCTTTGTATTGAGCAATTAGATTTTCTTCGCAGTCACGACCGGGGCGGGACTCTAGCTGGAAAGTGGGATGCTCGATGCTGAACCTCGTCGCGAGTTGTTCCTCCAATTCTCCAGTTATATCCACGGTGCGGCTGAGTCGCATGTCATCGACAACGATGTGGGCTGATAAAGCACGGAAGTTCGATGAAAGGCTCCAGATGTGAAGATGGTGCACCCCTTTTATCCCGGGGAAACTCCTTATAAAATTTCCGACTTCGTTAAGATCGATCCCTTTCGGTGAGCCCTCAGTGAGAATGTTCGCGGATTCGAGGAGCAAGTCCCACGAGCTTTTTATGATAACAACTCCAATAATGATGGAGATAATTAAATCGAGCGATGCAAAATTGAAATAGGATATGACGATCGCCGTGACAATGATCGCTACTGATTCGAGAGTGTCTGTTGTCAAATGGAGAAAAGCGCTTTTCATGTTCAAGTTGTCTTCGCTGTGTCTCCATATGAGCAACACAGAAAGAAGATTTGCGGCAAATCCGAATACCGCAACGGTCAACATCAATTTCGAATCGATGTGGGACGGATGAGAAAAACGTGCAAGAGCCTCATAGATAATGTAGATTACCGTCATCACAAGGAGCACGGAATTGATAAATGCGGCCAATATTTCGACGCGGAAGTAGCCGTAGGATTTTCTTGAATTGCCGCTCCAGCTCATCATTCTCGTCGCGATGAAACTTATTATGAGCGAGATGAAATCGCCGAAGTTGTGCATCGCGTCGGATACAAGGGCGAGGCTTCCTGAAAAGAAACCGCCTGCTAATTCGACAACGACAATCAATCCGTTTAGAAGAATCGAATAGAGAAGAGGCTTCTCCGTCGGGTGTTTGAATTCCATTGTTGAAATTTGATGAGTGGAATTCTCAGAATCAACTCAGAGCTAATAGCTCGTAATTGACGGCAGTAAATCTTGGTCAATCAACCATGAGCTAGAAGCAAATTCTCTTACTCTTCAGCTCGCTACCATTGAAACATAATAAGCTGGATGCCGCGAGCAGTGCGTTTTTTTTATTTGCAGTGCGGCTCCGTTTATATGTTTTCGCCTCGTCGAATTGTCCAGAGGTCGTCGGAAAGGTTCCGGTCGCTAAGATACTCATATGGCATCGTGAAATATCCTTGCTGTCCCCAGCTTGCTCCCCACGAGTTCCGGACGATGAAACGTTTTTCTGAGTCATTGTAGCCGACCGCGACTACCGCATGTCCGCCGAGAACTTTCTCGCCAGGTTGTGGCATATTTAAAACTCCTGTCTTAGCCACTTCTTGTGACTCAAAGCTTTCATAGACTGTGAATCCAAACACGAATGGGAATCCGCTGGCGAGACAATTTCGCATTTCGTCCAACGTCAAGATGCGATGGTAGGTAGTAATCTGATGTTGAGCGGCATCCTTGTAACACTTTGCGGACGGCTTGACTGCAAACTTAGCGATGTTATAAGGCCATTCCTTTTCCGGACAGACGCCCTGTTTAGCGAGAGTCTTGATGCCGTCGCGGATTTGCGCGCCGGAATCCGACTTCACCGTATGCTCGATGGCACGTTCGTCATAGTAAATGAATAATCTGCTGAGGTCGGCAAACTTCACGTTATCTTTACGCTCCAGAAATTCGAGCGCGCCGACAAGCGCATTTGCCGTACAACTTCCTAATTGACCTTGATTCTCAACGGGTGAGCAGGTCGGACGCAGATCGACGGAAGGTGGAAGCGCTGCGGCCATCGGAAGAATCTGGCTGTACAAGAAATCCCGATGATCCGGCAGGTCAGGCAACCAGCCGTAACCAGGTTTAATAGATTTTGGCTTTCGAGTAGCCTGCGAACGGTGAGTTTGCTTCTTCCTCGGAGAAGATTTCTTTACTTGCTTAGACATTGGAGCCTCCTTTTTTGTGTTCATGTTTCAGTTTAGTGAGTGACTTGCTTAATTCCACATGTATTTTTGCCTGAAATAGTTGAGCGGCAAATCATCAATTCAAAACAATGATCCCTGATGCCTGTGAAATGTTAACTCCTTTGTGAATATATGTCAAGTGAAACTTCGTGATAACAATTCGGTGATAGGATTGGTAATGTGAAGCCTATTGGGTCTGGTGGCGACCGATAAGGTGAAGCACTTTTTGGAATACCATCTCGACAGTCAGCTCTTTTATACATTTGAACTCGACGTTATTTCTGGAGCAAATTAGAGGACGAGGTGAGTAAATGAAACAGGGCGAACACTCCAGGAAAAGAGAGGCGATTTCATATTCGGTGTGCCATGGATGGATATAGTTTGTATTCGTTGGGCCAATAATTGCAACCGTCGGCGTCTTAGTTGCAGCCGCTAAGTGCATCATCCCTGAGTCATTCGTGACAAAAGCATTGCATGTCTTCATGAGCGCGGCGCTTTCGATGATTGTACCTGACGGTGGAATTAGAACCCTCGGTGACTTTGAACTCTGTTTGATTTCTTTCTTCAATTCGGTTTCTTCCTGTCCACCCAAAATAAGAACGTAAGCGCCCTTCTTCTCCACAAGAATTTTTGCAAGTGCAGCAAACTTTGCCGGTTCCCAGCGGCGTTTGATCTGATTCTTGAAAGTTGCGGAGCCCGCGTGAAATCCGATGACAATGTCGGTCTCTCTAATCCCGTTATCGTTCAAGAATTTTCTTGCATATTCGCAATCATTTTCAGTTAGAGGCAAAACTAAGTCCGGTTCCTCATTGGCCGCAAAATCAAGGATCTTTTCAGAAAGACGAATATTCTCCTGAACGTTATGGAGCAAGTCGTTTTCATTTACGATGACATTGTTTAAAAATCCAAGCTCGCGGAAACTTCGTCTAAGATATTTGATGGCGCCGCGTTTTTTTGCACCGACTAAGAATTGGATAACATTATATTCTTTCCGGTTTGCCGGATATACATTCATGGACGCGTCGTATTGTTTGCGAAGGATAGATACAATGCCGACTGATGTTGTCAGGGGGGCATTTAAGAAATCGTGATATATAATGTTGTCGAAGAGTCCGCTTTGCAGATAAATGTCTCGTGCCCCTTTGAACATCACAAGTGCATCCATCTTAGCTGTCGGAAATGTTTTCCTGATGAGTGAGGCGGCGGGAGTGAAGAGAAGAGCGTCCCCGATTCCGGAGAGAGCAATTATAAGAATTCTCAATTTCGAATTTCGGATTTTAAATTCTGCTACGGTTTTCGGCAAATGATTCCGCAGGAAAGCGAGGTGTGAATCGCAAGCGGTGTCCCACGAAGCGATTCTCGAATTTTCCTGCGAATGTTCGTCAACGATTTTATCGGAGTAGGATTAAGCGGAAGTTTTATCCCGATTTTTCTCAGTCCTTCTCTCGTGACGCGGTAGATGAGACTCGGATACATCCACTCGCCATATCTGTAAACCGGCGTGACTCCGAGGGATCGCAGAAGTTTGTCAAGCTCGGGAACAGAGAACTCTCGTTCCCAGCCGGCAAACCATTTGTCGAGTGCGATAAGAATATGTTTCATCAAGGTATAGATATGGTATTTTTGCGGAACATCAACCAGAAGGAGTCCGCCGCTTTTCAAAATTCTGATGTTTTCCTTGAGTAGGTTCTCCGCCTCCTTTTCCCGGAAGTGTTCGAGAAGACCTTGATGAAAAACCAGATCGAATGATCCATCGGGAAAGGGAAGTGAGAAAGCGTTTCCACCAACCGGGCTTACATCGACTTTCTCCTCTGAGGCGATATTCTTTATGATGTTCAACGAATTTGCCGAATAGTCAAGCATGAAAACAGATGCACCCTGTTCCACCATGCCAAAGCTGTCTCGGCCAGTACCCGCACCAACTTCAAGAACTCTCTTCCCTCGGAGATCGGTGATGCTCAGGACATTCCGCAAAACTCTGTCGTCGTTCGAATAGACTTCGTGCACCTCGCTCTTTTCGGACCAGAATTTTTCCCAGTGGGATTTCGTCGATTCTTTCTGTGTCGTCGCGGTTTGTTCTGTTTGCATCAAATACTCTCTCTGATTTTGCGGGCTGTACTACAATGATCGAACGACAATTTGCCTTTTTTGATGGAGAGTTTCAAGATAAGTCGGAGTCATCAGCAGGAATCAGTTTTGCCTATTCAATTTCACCTGCGCCTGGTTTACTATTGTTCAATAGCGCATAGGATTTTAAATTAGACTGCAGCATGCCCCTGTAGCTCAGTTGGATAGAGCAAGAGTTTCCTAAACTCTGTGTCGCGTGTTCGAGTCACGCCAGGGGCACAAATTGATTTTCAATTCTAAATCTTAAATTTTTGAATTTCTAAACTAAAAGCTGACAGCTGAAGGCTAATTGCCGATATGAGACTTAGTACATACTTCCTTCCGACGTTAAAAGAAAACCCCGCGGACGCAACCATGGCGAGCCACCGGTTAATGATCAGAGCCGGACTTATACGTCCACTATCCGCCGGGATATTTTCATGGCTCCCGCTCGGCTGGCGCGTAATGAAGAAAGTTATGGAAATAATCCGTCAGGAAATGGACGCGATCGGCGGACAGGAGTTCCAGCTTCCGGCGTTGAACCCAATAGAAATTTGGGAGCAAACCGGAAGAGTGGAATCGTTCGGGGATACGCTGTTCCATCTCAAGAACCGTCCGTTCGTTCTCGCTCCGACGCATGAAGAAATATTCACGACGATTGCGAAAGACCACATAAAATCGTATCGCGATTTGCCACAAATCTGGTATCAGATTCAAACGAAATTTCGCAACGAGCCCCGTCCCCGATCAGGTGTGATTCGTGGAAGACAATTCTTCATGAAAGATTCTTACACATTTGACCGGAGCTTCGAAGATCTTGACAAAGGTTACGAAAAACACCGCGAGGCATACAAGATAATTTATTCTCGAAGCGGCCTAAAATTTTTTATCGTTGGCGCGTCGAGCGGCGCTATGGGAGGAACAGGTTCGCAGGAATTTATGGTCGAATCGCCGGATGGAGAAGATACCTGCGCGCTTTGTGACAATTGCGGCTACGCAGCGAACCTTGAAGTCGCAACGAGCTTGATCGCACCTCTCGGCAGAGTCTGATGGCTCGGAGAAACTCGAAGAGATTTACACGCCGAATATAAAAACCATCGATCAGCTTGGAGAATTCCTGAAAATATCAACCGAAAGATTGGCGAAGTCTCTCGTTTATAAAGTGGACGATTCGCCGGTACTCGTGTTGATGTCGGGTAATGATCAGCTCAACGAAACCAAACTTACCGCAGCGCTTGGCAAAAGCGCTGAAGCGATGGACCCTGAAGAATTGGCGAAGCACACAGGTGCCAACGCGGGTTCAATTGGACCAATCGGTTTAAAAAAATTCAGGATCATCGCCGACAAGCGGCTTGAAGATGCTAACGAACTGATCAGCGGCGCAAACAAGGACGATTATCATATCACGCATATAGACTTCAAGCGCGACGTGAAGGTCGATGGATATTACGATCTCCGTACGATTTTAGCCGGTGAACCATGTCCCAACTGTAAGAACAAGCTGCGAATTGTCAACGCTATCGAGATCGGCCATATTTTCAAGTTGGGAACAAAATACTCGGTTGCACTTAATGCGACATACTTGAATGAGGCTGGAGCCGAGAAGCCAATCGTGATGGGAAGCTACGGCATCGGAGTCGAAAGAATTATTGCCTGCCACATCGAGCAAAATCACGATGAGAATGGAATAATCTGGGATAAGGCGATTGCGCCTTTCATGGTACACTTGATTTCAGTCAACATGGATAACAAGGAGGTGGTAGATACCGCGGAAAAATTGTTTAGCGAGTTATCTAAATCCGGCGTAGAAGTCCTTTATGACGACAGGCAGGGTGTGAGTCCGGGTTTCAAGTTCAAAGACGCCGACCTTGTCGGTATTCCCGTTCAGGTAATTGTTGGTGAAAGGAATTTGAAGCAAGGGAAAATCGAGTTGAAATTCAGGAAAACCGGTGACCGAAAAGTCGTTGAAATTGCCTGCGTGATTGATGAAATCAATTCTTTTCTGAAGAATTAGCGGGATAACCGAGTCTCGTTAGGCGGGCATGCTTGCATTCGGAAGACAAATGAGCGTTGTCGAGCATTGAGATCTATGGGAGAGAGGAATGAAGCATAGATTGTTTATCGGCGGAAAATGGATCGAGACGAGCGAGCTCGTAGCGGTCGCGAACCCGTATGATGGATCATTTGTCGGCGAAGTATTTCAGGCTGGGCCGGCGGAGATGGAACATGCCATTAGTGCCGCAGACAAAGGATTTGAAATCACACGCAAGCTTCCATCTTACCGTCGGGCACAAATTCTCCGGGAAACAGCCGATCAACTCCGAAGCCGAAAGGAAGAAATTGCGCGTACCATGACGCTGGAATCAGGAAAGCCGATCCAGTATACTCGATCTGAAGTTGACAGAGCCGTTCTGACTTTTTCCGTCGCCGCTGAGGAGGCTTCGAGAATTCCCGGCGAAGTCATTTCACTTGATATTGCCGCAGGTTCCGAGAATCGCTGGGGAATTGTGAGGCGTTTTCCTATCGGTCCCATTGCAAGCATTACACCTTTTAATTTTCCACTAAATCTTGTGGCCCACAAGATTGCTCCTGCACTCGCCGCCGGGCAATACCGTGGTACACAAGTCTCCGCCGCAAACTCCAATAACTTCAGCTGTTCTGGCGGAAATTCTCTCTAACTCTGGCATCCCGGATGGTGCAGTCAATATTATTTCTTGCGGGAATGAAGTGGCTGAGATGCTTTCTACGGATTCCAGACTGAAGATGCTCAGTTTTACGGGGAGCCCGAAGACTGGATGGTATCTCAAATCGAAGTCGACTAAGAAGAAAGTCTTGCTGGAGCTAGGAGGAAATGCTGCAGTTGTAGTCGAACCTGATTCCGATCTTGATTTCGTTTCGAAACGTTTGGCGGTCGGATCCTTCTCCAACGCGGGCCAAATTTGTATTTCCGTTCAAAGAATATATGTGCACGAAGAGGTGTACTCACAATTCAAGAAATTGTTTATCGAACACGCTAAGAAGCTGAAGATCGGCAATCCACTTGAAGATGACACGGTAGTCGGGCCGATGATAAATTCCAGTGAAGCCGACCGTGCATTCAGATGGATCGAAGAAGCGAAGGAAGCTGGTGCAACTCTATTGGCAGGCGGGAAAAGGGAAAGAAACATTATTGAGCCCACTGTTTTTGAAAATGTTTCGACAGATTTAAACTTGTACTGCGAAGAAGCGTTCGCCCCGATTGCAATTCTGGACAAGTATTCCAATTTCGATGAAGCCATTCGAAAAGTGAACGACACACGGTTCGGGCTTCAAGCCGGGATTTTCACCGATGACTCCAAGAAAATTTTCAAGGCGTTTGAAGAATTTCAAGTTGGGGGAGTCATTGTGAATGACTATCCGACTTACAGAATCGACAACATGCCGTACGGCGGCGTGAAGGATTCGGGGTTTGGCCGCGAAGGTGTGCGATATGCGATGGAGGAAATGACTGAACCTAAATTGCTTGTCATGAATATGAAGTCGTGAAAAATTCTAAATGTGATTAGAGTAGTTCTCAGACCTTTTTTTGTTAAATTGTCATCCGTGATGTGTTTGTGAATTCCATGAGACTCGTGGTGATTTGTGCTGTTGCCCTTTCATCGTGCGCGATGTTGAAGCCGTCGATAAGCATAGGCCTTTCCAGGATCTCCGACGATTACCAGCTCAATCAAAATGACACCACGAAGGCAGTTCTCGATGTTGATTCTAAAATAAATTTTGATTTCGATTTGAGGGGGTCAAAAAGAATTTCAATTCATCCCGGTTTCTCGCGATTCTTGGCGGATGGAGTTTCACCCGGTTGGTTTTACATCGATGTGATCGGCACAAGCACGTGGGTTCGTGGATTGCCGGTTTATTTAAGCGGAGGCGACACGGTTTCATTGGACATTGACGACAATTATCTGGACGTTGACGGGAGGCCATTCTTCATGGTGGAGCAAGATAAGAGCATGCAATTCTCGTTTGTCCCTGAATTGTCGCTGAGGTGTGTCGGATGCACTCGCGCGCCGATACTAAGATTCGACGGCAAACAAGTTAAAAACGTGCCACCCGAGAACAGCAGATTTTCGCGGCAGACCTGGATCTCGGTCAATGCAGGCTGGCACACGATTGAAACATACAGTCCACTTGATAACGTCAACCTTTATTACCGGACTCTTTTTGACAATTATACGATAACCGAGTTAACGCTTTATCCCATTTTGATGAATTAATATGCCCCAGTTTGTTCATCTACATAATCATTCTCATTACAGCCTTTTAGACGGCGCGACTCAAGTTGGCGACATGATTGCTCGTGCCGTCGAACTCAAAATGACGGCGCTCGCGCTGACCGACCATGGTGTGCTATTCGGAGCGATTGAACTTTACAAGGCTGCGAAAAAGGCAGGGATAAAACCGATCGTCGGATGTGAGATGTACGTTGCGAAAGGGAAACGAACCGAGAAGAACGGATATAATCATCTGACAGTTCTGGCAAAGGATTATACGGGTTATAAGAATCTCGTCAAGCTCATTTCCACCGCACACCTCGAAGGTTATTATTACAAACCTAGAATAGATTTTGATCTTCTCAAAGAGAATCATGATGGATTGATTGCACTCAGCGGATGCCTTAGCGGGCCGGTTTCTGAGCCATTGGTGAATGGAGATTTTGAAAGCGCAAGGAAAGCTGCGAGGATGTACAAAGAAGTTTTCGGCGAAGACTATTATCTCGAAGTTCATAGTCACGGACTCGACGATGAAAGGCGGGTACTTGAGAATATGCCGAAGATTGCAAGGGAGATCGGAGCAAAGATGGTGGCGGTGAACGACGGCCATTATCTTAAAAAAGAACATGCGATTCCGCATAATATTCTCCTCAACATTTCCCAATCGAGCAACGGCACGAAAGACCCGACCGAGCTTCGCTACAAAGTCTCCGAATTTTATTTCAAGAGTGCGGAGGAGATGGAGAAGGCGTTTGTGGATTATGACTTCGGCCCATGCGCGATAGAGAATACCATGGAGGTTGCCGACAAATGCGATTTGAAATTGGAATTGAAAAGAGACCTGATGCCTCGATTTCCAATCCCAGAAAACTCAGGAGTGTCGGGACCGGAAGAATTTTTTGAGAAGCTCTCACGTGAAGGTTTGGCGAGGCGATATCATGAAATCACGCCTGAGATTGAAAAGAGGTTCGGCCACGAAATTGCTGTCATAAAGAAGATGGGATTTGCCGGATATTTTCTTGTGGTGCAGGATTTCATAAACAGCGCGCGGGAGATGGGTGTCCGTGTCGGACCTGGAAGAGGCAGTGCAGCAGGAAGTATCGTGGCGTACTCGCTCGGCATTACGGACGTCGATCCATTGCAGTATGGACTCCTGTTCGAGAGATTCCTAAACCCCGATCGAGTGTCGATGCCCGACATAGATATCGACTTCGCCGACAATAAGCGCAATCTTGTCATTGATTATGTGAAGAAAAAGTACGGCGAGGAATCCGTTTGTCAGATTGTCACATTTGGAACTCTATCATCACGCGCGGTCTTAAAGGATGTCGGGAGGGTTTTGAGTATTCCCCTTTCGACAATCGATTCGATCACGAAGCAGATTCCTGTTATTCTCGGCCGGGTTACTCCGTTGAAAGAAGCGATCGATACCATTCCCGAACTCCGCTGGGTCAAAGAGAGCAACGATCCGAAAATAAAACAGCTCATAGAATACTCGCTGGTTCTCGAAGGCACGAACAGAAACGTCGGCACGCATGCAGCGGGAGTCGTGATTGCTCCCGGAAGAATTACCGATTATGTACCACTTTATAAAACGCCTTCGACGGAGATAATCACCGAATACGAGTACAAGAGCCTCGAAGAAATCGGCTTGCTGAAAATGGATTTCCTTGGACTAAGGACTCTGACGGTAATCGAGAACGCACTTGAACGTATAAAAGAGAACAGCCGGAAGGAAATTGATCTCGACAGAATTCCCTATGACGACCCGAAGGTTTACGAGCTTTTTGCTGCAGGACAAACGGTAGCCGTGTTCCAGTTTGAAAGTTCCAAGATGCAGGAGTATCTCAAGAAGTTAAAACCAACTTCGATCGACGATGTCGTCGCGATGAATGCGTTATATCGTCCCGGTCCAATGGAGAACATAGACACTTTCATCAACAGCAAAGTCGGCGGGAAACCTATCGAGTATTTGCACACTAAGATGGAACAGATATTGAAGCCGACTTACGGAGTTATTGTCTATCAAGAACAGGTTATGCAGATCGCGAGCGAGATCGCCGGTTTCACTCTCGCGCAGGCCGATGTGATGCGTCGTGCCATGGGAAAGAAAGACAAAGTCTTGATGGCGGAACAGAAAAAAATGTTTGTCGAAGGCGCGGGAAAAAATTCTATCGACAGGAAACTTGCCGGCGAGATTTTCGACTTGATAGATAAGTTTGCTTCATATGGTTTCAACAAATCTCACGCCGTTGCGTATTCGGTGTTGGCTTACCAGACTGCCTATCTGAAGACATATTTTCCCGCTGAATTTATGGCAGCGACCCTCACGAGCGAAATCGGCGATCTTAATAAAACGACGCTCCTTCTCGATGAATGCAGGAAACTTGGCATTACCGTCCTCGGTCCGGATGTGAATGAGAGTCTCGCTGATTTTTCCGCAAAGGATGGGAAATTGCGTCTCGGACTGAGCGCGATAAAGAACGTTGGAGTCAGTGCGGCAGAAGAAATTGCGCGTGCAAGAAATGAAGGAGGAAAGTTTGAAAGCATTTTCGATTTTGTCTCGCGCGTAGATCTGAAAGCCGTGAACAAGCGTGCGCTTGAAAGCCTTATCAAATGCGGTGCATTTGACTCCATGGGGCACAAACGGGCGCAGTTGTTCAATTCGTTCGAAGTGATTGTTCAATTCGGCCAGTCTGTGCAAGAAAGCAAATCGAGCTCGCAATCTTCACTCTTCGATTTGTTGGATGGTGACCAGAAAAGACTCGTAACGTATCCTTCGCTGGCGGAAGTTGAGGAATGGAGCCAGGGAGAGAAACTAAATCGGGAAAAGGAGCTGATCGGAGTTTACATTTCCGGACATCCGCTTCTTAAGTTCGAGCAGGAGTATAACTCGTTCACAAATGTCAGACTTGGTGATTCCAGCTCCATCGTCGAAGGCATGAGTGCGCGGGCAGCCGGTATCGTACTGGACGTCAGGCGAAAAATCGACAAGCGTGGGAGCACCATGGCGTTCGTCCAGCTTGAAGATTTCACCGGGAAAGGCGAGGTGATCTTTTTTGCCGACGCGTTCTCGAAATACCAAAACATCCTGTTCGCTGATTCGGTTGTCCTTATTTCCGGGAAAGCTCAATCGAATGGCGATTCGGTACGTATCATGGCCAGTGAAGCCATGCCACTCGAAGAAGCCGCCGGGAAATTTACTAAGAGCATCGCAGTTTCCCTCGACGGAAGCGACCGCTCGAAAGAACGTTTGTCATCGCTAAAGGAAATGATGGGAAGTTACTCTCGTGGGAATTGTTCCATTATCTTTAGTGTTACGAATGGAAATGATAAACCGAAACTTCTCAGGTCCAGCGGGCACGTCGAACCCAATCGCCGGTTCATGGATGCTCTGTATGATCTTTTTGGAAAAGATAACGTAAGACTTATTTCATAAACGAAATTTATTTGAAGATGCGATTCCCCTTATCTGAACGGCGGGGTCAATCTTCGAGAAGGGAAAAACAGGGAAAATGAAACCAGTTATTGTTAGCTCACAGAATTTCGAATCGGAAGTCGTAAAAAGTGACCTGCCTGTCCTCGTGGATTTTTGGGCTGCGTGGTGCGGGCCGTGTAAGATGATTGCACCTGTCGTAGAAGAGTTGGCAAAGGAATATGATGGCAAATTGAAGGTTGCCAAGGTCAACGTCGATGCAAACCAGGATATCGCAACCACTTTTGGAATAATGAGCATTCCGACGCTTCTCATATTCAACGGCGGAAGAGTTGCCGACCAGCTTGTCGGTGCAGTCCCAAAGTCGATGCTGGTCGACAAAATTGCGAGGGTCCTGGAACGGAACTAGATTACAGCAATTAGCTCATGGCTGATAGCCCACAGTAAAGTTAAAAGCTATGAGCAATGAGCTAAGAACCAATCAAAGGAGGAGTCAATGAGGAGGATTATTGTTCTTGTGCTATTGAGCATCGCGTTTGCTTCTATAGCCGATGCCTCAAGCATTAAGACAAGTATTGTCAACTATGTTAGCGGAAGCGATACACTGTCCGCGTATCTGGCAGAACCAGTCAGTGGCGGAAAACATCCAGCGCTGATCGTAATTCATGAATGGTGGGGATTGGCAGACTGGATAAAGCAGGATGCGAGAGACTTTGCCGCAAAGGGTTATGTCGCATTAGCCATTGACTTGTATCGTGGAGAACTCGCTGCCACCTCGCAGAACGCATACAAGTTAATGATGTCGGTTCCAAAAGTCCGTGGAGTATCGGATCTCAGGGCCGCGTTCCAGTATCTCACTTCAATGGACAATGTAAATGGGGAAAAGATTGGCGTGATCGGCTGGTGCATGGGAGGTTCCTATTCGTTCGAGGCGGCGACTGTGCTTCCGAAGTTGGCTGCTTGCGTTATCGATTACGGGAATGTCGATACTACGGTATTTCTTGTCGAGCAAATCAAATGTCCTGTGCTCTGCAATTTTGCCGAACTAGATAAAACGTATACTCCGCAAAAGGGCGAAGCATTCGCGAACGCTATGAAGGCAGACGGAAAGAAGATAGAGTTCCATGTTTATCCCGGCGTCAACCATGCGTTCATGAATCCTAACAATCCATCAGCTTATAATGAGGCAGAAACTGCGAAGGCATGGAAAACCATATTTGCTTTTCTGAATAAGAATCTGAAGTAGCTCTTGGCTCATAGCTGATAGCTAACAGCAAAATATGTTTTTACTATGATCTACGAGCGATGGATTATGAGCGTTTATGTCTCTTGTAAAATCGCCGCATAAGATTTAGATTTTTATTCCTTTAAGTCTATATCTTGAGGTTTATGGCATCAACACAGAACTATGAACCATGAACTCACTGTCCCCATCGTCTAGTGGCCTAGGACATCGCCCTTTCACGGCGGTAACAGGGGTTCAAATCCCCTTGGGGACGCCACTCTTGAACTCCAGATATCCCTCGAATTTTTTTCCGAGTCGACGTTCACTTTCCCGTAGGAGTAGCATGAGCGACCATTTCGAAAACTTTGCTCAGTTTAATCCGTTTTATCTTCCTGAACACAAGACAACATGTGCAGGCGACTACATTTTATCGGCAGCACGTTGGTTCTGCTGGCATACGATGCGTTGATTTTATCGATAGACTGGAGATGGCTGATTGCAGTGCCGGTCTTCGGTTATGGTTTTGGGTGGATGGGTCACTTCTTTTTCGGAAAGGACAAGCCTGCCAACTTGAAGTTTCCTTTATACAGTCCGATGGGGGACTGGGTAATGTTTGGTGAAATCGTTTCCGAAAAGATGAAATTATAACATGCTCGCCAACGTCCCTAAAATCTATAACGGCTTGACAGAGTTTAACCTTCCTGCTATATTTTGGCGAGATAAAAAGAAGGAAGATTTTATAGAAAGTTCGTTAAAGGTTTAAAACTAGCGGTGTCGTTAGACCTTTGACGAGCTTTTATGCCGAATACGGCGCAAAGGTCTGTATTCGGCTTTTTTATTATTGGAAGATGAAGATTCGAACTATAATATTTATCCTGCTGGCATTTTCAATAACTCGCGTGAGTTTTGCCCAGAGCATCAAAGTCTTGTCCCAAGGGGCGAGCACGACATCAATAGAGGTGACGCCGGAACTCCTGAGGATAGATACCATCAAGGTGGACGGTGCTCCATATTTGAAACTGATGTTCAGAGACGCAGTGTCGGAAGTAAATTCTCAGGGATACTATCTCAAAAAGTTTATACCGGTGATGGTTGGGGTATTTTCAAAGCAAATTCAGGTGCAGGCGGTACAGATGGATTATGAGACAAAATCCATGATGCAGCCGTTGCGAAGTCCGAGGGGATCTTCAGTTCAGCCACCGATTGCAGCGTCAGAGTTTGTGTCATACGATGGGCCGTTTGAGCAGAGGAGACATATAGTATCACGGATAAGAGTATATCCTTTCCTGTATGATAGTCTTTCTGGTTCATACAGGATTTTGAAAAGGGTGATTTTCCAGGTTACGTCGGTAGGGATGGGTGTAGTGAACCAAGGTGTCGGTACGGATCGTTTGTTGTCTGAGAGTTTAGTGAACTATTCCCAAGTGAAGAATGCAATCACAGGTGGTAGGTCATCACTTGAAAATGTAGCTAAACGGCTTGAGAGTGTCCAAACGTCAAGCGTTCTAGCGCAGGGGCCATGGTACAGCCTCGCAGTTTCTCAGAGCGGGATATACAAGCTGACATACCAGAATCTTAAGAACGCAAAAGTTCCGGTTGACAGCATACATTTAAACACGATAAGAGTGTTTAACAACGGAGGGACAGTATTGCCTGAAGATCCAAACGCAGCGCGACTCAGCGATCCAACTGAAAATGCGATTTACGTTTATAACGGGAATACGGATGGTACGGACAAATTTGAGACAGGGGATTACATCTTATTCTACGGAAAGTCCCCCCGCGAGTGGACTTATGATCCATCGGCAAAAACATATCACCACTATCTGAACCATTATACCGAGACGAATTATTATTTCCTGACGTATGGAGGTCAGGCCGGGAAGAGGATGCAGACAGTTCCAAGCTATCAGGCATCATCGTACTATACCCCTTCTAATTTTACCTGTGGAATCGCTTGCGATAGTGAACTTGTTATTCTTCAAGGATCGGGCAAAGACTGGTACGGCGCCGAGTGCAACCAACATCACCGACATATGAGGCCTCCGTTGCCTATCCTAACACATTGTACGGTCTGGACCAAACTCAGAGTATAACGTATAGAGCAAAGTTTATAACGAGAACTGACCAGAGCAATTCCTTTACGGTTTCCGCAAATGGTGTCCAACTTGGGCCGACGATTCCCGGGGGTACAGTCGATATTTCTGGCCCCAACAGCGACGTTGGTGCATATGCTGACTCCGTTATCACGCCTACGCCAGATTACACGGGCACCGGCAATCTACAGGGGATTACAGACATACTGACTGTCACTTATAGTGGCGCTACCAGCGCTCAGGGCTATGTCGATTGGTTTGAGATACTTTATAAGAGGAAGTTTCAAGCATTAAACGATGTGTTGAATTTCTACGGACCTGACACAAATGCAGCGGTTCAATATTCCGTTCAGGGTTTTTCCAATAACGATGTAAAAGTGTTCGATGTAGCTGATTTCGCAAATGTCAATATGGTACAGCCTGCCGTAGATAACGGAACGGCATCTTTTGCCATACAAACTGAAGCCGGCACATCGCGACAATTTTTTGCTGTGGGTGAAAATGGATACTTGTCCGTTACTGGCATTTCTCAGATTTCAAATTCGGACATTAGAAGTCAGCTATCAGGAGAGGATTTAATAATCATTTCCCCTCCTGATTTTATTACTCAGGCAAATCAACTAGCAAGCTTCAAACAGAGCTTCGACGGGTTGAAGACGATCGTAGTGAAGACCACCGATATATATGACGAATTTAGCTGCGGTATCCCTGATCCGTCGGCAATACGTGACTATCTGAGGTATGCATATTCAAATTTCCAGACGATGCCTTTTTATGTGATTCTATTTGGTTCAGGGTCGTACGATTATAAGAACAGGGTTTCATCTTTGCCTGAATATGTTCCAGCTTATGAATCGGATGAATCGCTTCTGCAAATTGACACCTCCTTGCCCGGTTCATATTCTTCTGACGATTATTTCGTAGAATTCAGCGGGGACATTACAGATTATCCGATCTCTATGTCGATTGGGAGACTGCCGGTAAGGGACGAACAGGATGCTTTGACGATCGTAAATAAGATTGAACAATACGAGCAGAATCCTACCTACGGAAGCTGGCGGAATCTTGTCACCTTTGTGGGAGACGACCACAATAGCAACAATATCAGCGACATAGATACTGAGTTTATGGGCGATGCGGAGGAGCTGGCAAATTCCTGTACTCCTCCAGGCTTTGACAAGCGGAAGATTTACCTGGGTTCATATCCCACTATTGTCTCGACTCAAGGCATACGAAAGCCCGATGCCGCATCTGATATCATCAACCAGGTCAACCAGGGTACACTTGTTTTGAATTACACGGGACATGGGGCGCCAACTCTCTGGTCTTATACTGATATATTTGATAACAATGTGACCATCCCGCAGTTTACTGACTCGACTAAGCTCGCGCTCTTTGTTGCAGCCACCTGCGATTTTGGCAGAGATGATGATCCAACAACGCGGAGCGGTGCCGAGGAACTCTTGCTATCCCCGGAAGGCGGCGCCATAGGTGTCGTAAGCTCAACGAGAACTGTCTGGGACACGTATAACCAGGATTTAAACACAAAATTTTTCTCGAAGCTATTTGTGCAAGACAGCCTCCGTAATGCGCGTCCCATTGGAGACGCGTTTTTCTTAACTAAATTGGAAAGCTTCGGGGGCAACGACATAAAGTACAATTACATTGGCGACCCGACAGTCCGGTTGGCTCTTCCGAAGTATCAGGCGACGGTGGACAGCTTGAATGGGAACTCCCTCGCGACACAGACCCAGCAGATACGAGCTCTCGACAAGATCGATGTGAAAGGAACGGTTTATCATCCAAACATGACGGTTTGGAACGACTTCAATGGCACAGCATTGCTCACGATATACGATTCTGACAAGAACATTGATATTCCCTCGGAGGGTTTTTCATACCGTTCTCAGGGATCGATACTATTTCGTGGTCAGGTATCTGTCAAGAATGGATTGTATGACGCAAAAGCGGTGATGCCGAAAGATATATCGTACAGCGATACGACAGGGAAGATAGAATTGTATTTCCAGGCAAACGGCTCCGACGGGGCAGGATACTCGAGGAACGTGAACGTCGGGGGTACCGATAGCAATGTTGTCAACAACCATCATGCACCGGAAATAAAGATATATTTTGATTCAAGAAATTTCAAAGATGGCGACATAGTTTCAGAGAATCCAACATTGATCGTGGATTTGCACGCGGACAATGGAATAAACCTTTCCGATGCCGGCGTTGGACACAACTTGCAGGCGACATTTTTTTCACCTGGTGGGCAACAACAATCGGTGGATTTAGGTCCTTACTATGTTGGAGCAACAGATTCATACCAAGATGGTACTGTGAGTTTTCCTGTGACGATGTCGCTTACGCCCGGGAAAAATTCGGTGACGGTGAGTGCATTTGACGTGTTCGACAATGGATCGGAGGCGAGTGCAAACTTTGATTTGGAATCATCCGAGCAGCTGACATTGACCGATGTTTACAATTATCCAGACCCGTTCAGGACCAATACTGCATTCACATTTCGACGGACGGCTGCAGGAGGAGCGGGAGAAGCGGTGAATGTAAAGATAAAGGTATTCACCTTAAGTGGAAGGCTGATTAAGACGATATTATCGTATGGGCAGACCGAAACGTTTGTAAAGATAGACTGGGATGGACTTGATGACGACGGGAACCGACTTGCAAACGGAGTTTACCTTTATGAGGTGGTAGTGACGACGGTTGACGGTTCACAGACCAGCCAGGTAATCGGCAAAATGGCAGTGGTAAGATGAACCGAACATTAATAGGCTTCCGGCACGGATTTGTCCCTGAAGCATTCCGTTCGCGTAAGAGCATAGAAAATTTTAGAATAACGTTTTATAATTAAGACCTAAATGAGGAGTGATATTCGATGAAAATGATCTTTTTTGCCACGGTGGCGATGGCTTCCGTTCTTACATTGAGTTCGGGTGCGTTCGCTCAGGGCGAAACATCCGTTCCCTTCCTTCTGATCGCGCCCGACGCACGCTCAGGAGGCATGGGGGAGACAGAAACAGGTCTGGCTGACGATGGCTCAGCCGTTTTCTGGAATGTCGGCGGACTTGCATTTTTCAAGGGGGATTACTTGTCTCTTACCGAAGCTCCATGGCTGCCGGAGTTTAGCTCTGATTTGAATTACAACTTTCTGAGTTATAGTCATTATATAGAAGACTGGGAAAGCAGTGTTGCTGCCAGCATAACTTATTTCAACCTTGGCCAATTCAATTACACCACAAATGATCCGACAATTCTCAAAACATGGACAGCATACGAAGTTGCCGTGACTTTGGGTTATGGCACTCAGATCGCCGACGGCTTAGGCTTTGGAGCAAATTTCCGTTTCATAAGGAGCGACCTTGCGCCGTTTGGACAGGGAGGAGAGGCGGGATCGGGAATTGCTTCAGATGTGAGTTTTGACCTGGGTCTTTTGTACAGGCCGCAGAAGCTTGATCTACCGGTTCTGGGGAATTTTGATAATAGACTTGGCTTGGGAATCACCCTCACTAACTTAGGCCCCAATCTCTACTACATCGACCAGGCTCAAGCTGATCCTCTCCCGACGAATCTTAGATTGGGTTTATCGGTGCACCTGGTGAAAAGCGATTACAACAATCTGTATTTTGTCTTAGACTTGAGCAGGACCATGGTCCGCGTCAGAGGCGGGGATTCGATAGGCGTAAATTCGGCAGACTCAAGTACTATCTACAGCGAGCGTGTTGTCGATCCATTGCCAAAGTCATTGATAACCACTTGGAGTGACGGCAGCGGTTTGAAGAGAATTATTTTCAGCTTAGGGGCAGAATACTGGTACGGGCAGCCGAAACTTATCGCGCTTCGTTGGGGATACTTCAAAGAGAACCAGAATTTTGGCGGACGAAACTTCATGACATTTGGCGCAGGCATCCGCTACGATATATATGGTTTCGACTTCAGTTACATATCTACTTTCGATCCGAATAATCCTCTGTCAAATCAATTGCGATTTTCGCTATCTCTAGATTTGGGCGGGCAATCTGAATTCTAAATTTCTAGCGGTCGCCGTGGCGATTTCGTCCGCGGCACTGTTTCTTCAAATCGAACCTCTGTCGGGTCAGGAGTTGAGTCATCCTCTCACGGCAGTGCAGGGTGCCAGGCCGCAAAAGACATCCGCAATCGGAACGGTGAACGTGCTTGCCGTGATGGTGCAATTCCAAACGGACAACGACAGTCTGACGAGCGGGAACGGACAATTTGTGTTGGGCCAGGGAAGCGGCTTAGATTCGCCTCCGCATGACAAATTGTATTTCCAGAATCACCTCCTCTTTCTGAAAAATTATTTTAGAAAAGTCTCTGACAGCTTGCTAAAAGTTACTTATACGGTGCTTGATTCCGTTGTGACTTTGCCGCATCAAATGAAATATTATTCACCTCCGAAAACCGGCACTGGGAACAACCTTGGGCTCCTTTTTCAGGATTCATGGCACATGGCAGATTCTTTATATGGTGGCACGTTCCCGTTCAATCAATATCAATGCTTCGTAATATTTCATGCCGGTTCTGGACGCGACATCGATTTCACATCGACGCTTGGATATGATCCACTTCCTTATAACATTCCTTCGATTTATCTCGGCAAGCAGAGTCTGCAGAATATGTTCGGGGCCAATTATCCGGGCCAGATCGTGGCTAACGGGCGGGACACAATCACAAATTCTATTATCATGCCCGAAACCGAGGCGTATCCGGTTGTCGAGCTTACTCTCGGTACGAACGGTCTCCTCGCGGCGAGCTTTGGTAGTTTTCTCGGACTGCCGGATCTGTTTGACACGCAAACTGGAGTGACCGGCATCGGCAAGTTCGGCTTGATGGATGGTCAGGCCATCTTCGCATACGGCGGAATTTTTCCGCCGGAGCCGTCAGCATGGGAAAAAATTTACCTTGGCTGGACAACGCCTGTCGAAATTTCTCCCGCGGTGGCTACGCAGTACCAGCTTTATGCAAATGAAACAGGGAAATATTCCGTCCTCAAAGTGCCGATTAGCGCCACTGAATATTTCCTTTTGGAAAATCGTGAAGGCGACGCGCACCACGACGGCGAGAATATTACCAATATTTACAATGACGTCATCAAAACTATCAAGATAACTTTCGCAAATGATACCGGGTATTTTGATGGATCACAAATCAAGAATATCAATGGAGTTGTAACCGATGCCGATGAATACGATTGGGCCCTTCCGCAGGACACCAGCTACTTCGGCGGGATTCTGATATGGCATATAGATGAGAGCATAATCGACGAAAACATCGCGTCAAATATGATTAATGCGAACCCAGCGCATCGAGGCGTTGCATTGATGGAGGCCGTTGGTGCAAATGAGATTGGCAATTTCATCCAGACAGTTTTTGGCTCGTATTATTATGACGGCTCTCCGTACGATTTCTGGTACGGCGGCAATCCCGACCGTGCAACTTCCATGAAAACTGGCGGAAACAATTTCAATCCCACAACCCTGCCAAGCTCGAATAGCTACAACGGTGCAAACTCGCATATTTATATCAGCAATTTCAGCGGCCACGATAGTCTTATGACTTTCAGCGTCAGAGTTGGCGAGTCCAATTTCCAGACTACCGCAGGTTTCCCCAAAGACATTCACGGTGCAACGGAGAACTCTTCTCCAGTATTTGGGCACTTGAGTTTAGATGGGAAATTACAATTGATCGCCAACAACGGAGGAGCTTTATACGCTTTCAATCTGGACGGAACTTCGGCAGGATTTGATTCGACGGGGTTCTTCTCAAAAGTTGGCGGAAAATATCAGCCGGTAATCTCGTCTGCAAGCGCGAGCGACACGATATACGCCATGGATGATTCGGTTTTTTATGGCTTGGTAGATCTCGATAATAACCATGATGGAACAGCGGACACGATATTTACAGCGAAAGCGTCGTCATCGTTTGCTCCTGCTGCTGGGCCATTGCTTTTGATGGGCAGTAAGATAGTCATGTTCCCGGGTTTTTCTAGCGCATTTTCTGTCTTTACTTCATCAGGGAAGTATGATGGTTCGTTCGTAGTGGCGGTTCCTGTCCCCGTAAGCTCGGGAAAAGTTCAGTTGACTGCGGACGGTGGTATTTCAATAGGTCTCCCGCAATTTGCGGCTATCGATACCAATGATTTTTATCTATACATAGGAGGATATGGATTCTCTCGCGTCGGCTTGCAGGAGTTTCTCAACTCCTCATCAAACATAACTCAAATAGCTGCAACTGTTCCTACCAATTCACCACCTATTTCAATGTCGTACGCAAGTTTATCGCCTAATAAAACGGCTCAAATTGTTAAACTAACTTCGCAGTCGGTCTATGTTGATAGCACTGGGAATACACCTCAAAAAATCTTCACTGGTTTTACCGGTGACACAATAACCTCCGGTCCCGTGATTGCCGACCTCGATGGCGATGGAAACCGCGATATAATTTTCGCCACTCAAACAAAAGTTTATGCAATCTCATATACCGGTGCAGTTCTGAACAATTTTCCGATTTCAACTGCTGGGAGCGAAGTTCTTTCATCGGATGCAAACGCGATTGTGGGTTCAATTGTAATAGCCGCTTTGACCGGCGATACTGCCGACGTGATCTTTGGTACCAAAGGTGGAACACTCTACGCTTTCAATGGAGTTACCGGACAGGTAGACTCAGGTTTCCCGATCAGCATCGGCGGTGGGCTCGCAGGAAGTCCGGCGATAACATACGATTCTCAATCGGACAATTTGTATCTCGCTGCGATCGGTCTTGATTCGAATCTATATTGCTGGACCTTCAAAGGAAATTATTCTGCGAATTCAGTTTTGTGGGGTAATCTTCTTGGCGATAGTCGTCATTCGAATTCAATTACAGAACCACTTCAGACTGTCCAGGCTCCGATAGTTCAAACTTTGATGCCGAAGGTTTACAACTGGCCCAATCCGGTCACGGGCGGAACGACGAAGATTCGTTTCTACCTGCGTGACAATGCACAAGTTTCAATCGGCATTTATAGCTTCGCGGGTCACAAGGTCACTGATATACAGACAAACGGTACAGGCGGGATTGCCAACGAAGTCGATTGGAATGTTGCCGGGGTACAGAGTGGGATCTATTTTGCACGAGTTGAGGCTGTTTCTTCAAAGACGAAAGAACGCAACGTTGCCATCATCAAGATCGCAGTTGTTAAGTGAAAAATGAAGAACCCGAAGTGAAAGGATCAAAGTGTCTCTCCATTTCATCATTCCTCCTTTGTGCCTTTTTATCGTTGTGCTTGTACGCCCCCTCAGTTTTTGCCCAGGATGATTTCATTCATCCCGAGCTGACATGGCACACAATCGAAACAAAACATTTTTATGTGGATTACCATGACGGTGAAGAACGGACTGCACAGATGGTCGCGAAGATTGCGGAAGAAATGTATGGACCAGTAACTTCTCTGTACCATCATGAGCCGACTCAAAAGGTCTCCTTCATCATTTGGGATAACGATGACTACTCGAACGGTGAAACGTACTTCTTCGATAACAAAATCGAGATCTGGGCATCCAATTTGGATTTTTCTTTGCGCGGTACGCATAATTGGCTTCGGAATGTCGTTACACACGAATTCACTCACGACGTCGAGATGCAGACTGCGATGAAATTCAGCAGGCAGCTTCCCGCGATTTATCTTCAATGGCTCGGATACGAAGCCGAGCGGAGACCGGACGTCCTTTATGGATATCCGAACGTCGTGGTAAGTTATCCACTGAGCGGCATCGTTGTACCCGCGTGGTTCGCCGAAGGCGTCGCGCAATATAACGTACCACACATGCCGTTCCAGCACGATACGTGGGATACTCATCGTGATATGATCCTGAGGATGTACGTGCTTGATCATAAGATGCTGTCGCTTGAAGAAATGGGCGGATTCGGAAAGACGAGTCTCGGCAATGAGTCGACCTACAACTCGGGTCTTGCATTCGTCAGCTACCTTGCGGGAAAATATGGACCCAACGTATTGAAAGATTTATCGGACGCAATGAGTTCTATCGATAACGTCTCTATCGATCAGGCATTTAAGAAAGTTCTAAAGAGTCCGGTGATAACGTGTATGACGAATGGAAGACTTATCTTGAGAATAATTATGAAACAAAGACACAGAAGATAAAAGAAACGTTGCATCAGGGAAAAATAATCCGCGATGTCGGGTTTGCAAATCTCTTCGCGGTTTTTTCTCCCGATGGAAGTAAAATCGCTTACTGCTCCAATAAGGATAATGATTATTTTGGTACGTCATCAATTTACGTCTACAATTTTGCCGATAGTTCGGAAAAAGAATTGTCGGATCGAGTTGCGAGCGAGCTTTCTTGGTCGACCGGATGGCAATTATCTTGTCTATTCAAAACTGACTCGCAGTAACGACCATTGGGACGATTTGTACGATTTGTATTCATACAACATCAAGAAAGATAAGGAGGCGAGACTTACAAGCGGGCTGCGTGCAGATTATCCTTCGCTGTCTCGCGATGGTAATAAAGTCTCGTTTGTCTCCGGCAGTGATGGGACTTTAAACCTCTTCTGTGCCAGCGTGGATCTGATGCACGGCAAAATCTTTGGCGTCAAAGAATTGACTCATTACAAAAACGGTGAACAAGTTTATTCATCACGCTGGTCAGACGACAACTCAAGGATTGTCTTTGACTATTCAGTAGATTCATCAAGGCAGGTAGGTGTCTATACTTTTGCAGACAGTTTGGTGAGGTTTGTAACACCGAGCGGCGAAGATTCGCGGGACGCGATATTCGTGGACCATGACAGTAGCATCGTTTTCTCTTCCGATCGTTCCGGGATATTTAACATTTACAAACAAAATCTCTATGCTGATTCTGCGGTCGCGCTGACGAATGTCTTCGGCGGTGCCTTTATGCCGGCGCTTTCACAAGATGGCAGACTTGTCTATTCTTCCTACGATTGGAATGGATACAAGATCGCAAGCATAGAAAAAGCGCAGCCAATTCAATCGCCCCCGGTATACAGAGCAGAGATAGCGCCGTTGCCGCAAATTGCGCAGCCAGCAAACACTCCTGACAGTATGGTAGAAAAGGATAACGACGTTCCAAGTTATAAGCCTGAGCCATACAAGAGCACGACAACGAGCATGTCGTTTTATCCCGTGCTCTTGTTCGATAATTATAATCCTCACGTAAGTTTTCTGGATGAGATAAAAGCAGGTGTGTATTTCTCGTCATCCGACGTAATCGACAAGTACGACATTTTTGGCGGAGTCACCTTGAACAAACTTCTCGAGCGGGATATTTTTTTCCAATTCGGTTATAATGACAAAATCCCCGGCCTTTCATCGCTCGGAATCTATCCGCAATTCACACTGTCCGCATATAATATTTCGCGGAAGACAAATGGGAACATTGGACTTGGACAGGATACAATTAACGTTCCTGTGAGTTATAACTTGATCGAAGTGGATGGATCGTTTGGCGGGCCAATTATTTCGTCTACGTTAAACTTGTCAGTCGGGTTCACGTTCGATAGTTATTCATCGACAATATCCGGATTTACCTCGCCGGAGACTGGACAATTATTCTCGTCGTTTGGGTACACGTATTTTATCGGCAGGACATTTTACTCACAGCTCGACTTTGACGGAATCGCACCAGCAAGGAATTCGTGGATTAATCCACTGGGGATTCGCTCAAGATTTAGATTGTCCGCAGCGCTCGACAAGCTGAACAATGGTGAATTCGAGCCGAATGCGCCTCCAATTATTCCGATTTATATTAATTACAATTTTGTTCAAGCGGAATTTATGAACTATTTGGCCGTGCCACTATTTCGAGATGATGATGCCTTCGCTGCGAAGCTGCATGCTGGTTATACCTTTGGTCCGGAAATAAATAATTTCTTCGACTTCTATGCCGGGGGTTTAATCGGAATGCGAGGTTATCCGTTTTATGCAATCGGCGGAAATAAACTCCTCACTTTGAATCTCACTTACAGGTATCCGCTTTTCAGAGATGTCAACAAACAAATTCTACAGTATTATCTGAGTGACGTCTATCTCTCGGCGTTTGGTGACATCGGTGACTGCTGGAACGGGAGCATAAGCGGCGATAAGTTCAAAAAGGATCTAGGCGGAGAGTTGCGAACGAGCGGGTTCTCTTTTTACAGTTATCCAACGGCCATCTTTTTCGACGCGTGCTACGGATTGGATAAATTCACGACTCAGCTTCGTGATTTTCAAACAAGCGTCACTTATGGCAAGGAATGGAGATTCTATTTCGGGCTGACATTTTCATTCGATATCATAGATTTCGGGAGGCAAGGACTCAGAGAAATTCAATGATGGGACAGAAGCGGGAAGTTGAGGAGAGATAAAGGGAAGACTGGTTACGGATAACAAAAACAGTCAATGGAAGGATTCGCAAATGAAAAGTTTAATGATCTTATTATTGATGATTGGAGCATCGGCGTATGCTCAGTCTTCCAACGGATCTATTCAGGACAAGGTTCCCTTCTTAGAAACGAATCAATCCGCGAGCATGCTTACAGGGGTTCTGTCTCAGGACCTTTTTTATGTGCAGACGGAAGGCCTTTCGCATAGGGACTCGCTTTTGAGGCTTGAAACGAGATCTTCGTTGAAAGCAGGTCTCTTTTCATTGCTTGTTCCGGGTGCAGGGCAGGTTTACAATGGTGGTACAGGCAATTACATCAAGGCAGCCGGTTTTCTTGCCATCGAAGCTGCCGCAATCGCCGTCAATATTATTTGGATAAACAAGGGGAATAACAAGACCACTTACTTCCAGAATTATGCCGATGGAACAGCTTCAGAGTGGGGCCAGTACGGAACCAATGGTTATGTCACGGGGAATTCTCAGGTTCATTATTACAACGTGTACAAGTATGCTCAATGGATTGTGAACAACCTCCCGGCTATTGAAGCCCAGGCTGGCACGACGCCAAGCGGAGAAGCAATCATAGAAGCACATATCGGCGGCGTTCTTAAGAACAGCACATTTAATCCTTCAGAGGCTCCCTGGCTCCAGGTAAATTGGGACGAACTGAATTTGGTAGAAGCTAATATGGGAGGATACTTCACTCACATACTTCCCCCGCATGGCGATCAGCAGTACTATGAACTGATCGGGAAGTATCCCGAATTCAGAGAAGGATGGAATGATGAGAATCCGACTTTTTTTTCTGCTGACCAGCTTAACAACGTTACTAATTTGAGCAGTTATTACATGGGACAGCGGGGTGAAGCAAACAATCTTTACGGAGTTGCAGGAACTGCGATAGGCGTACTGATCGCAAATCATTTCGCCTCAGCGATCGAAGCCGCAATCTGGGCTCACGGCCACAACAAATTCATCCAGACAAGTGTAGGAATATACCCGGTGCCTTTGCAGGGTGTAGTGGCCTATCAAACTCAGTTGAATGTTGCGGTAGATTTCTGAAAGTCGTTGATTAAGAGTCAAACTCTTCTGCCGGAACTTATTGCATCAGTCAAACTGATGTAAAGCGATGTTAGTTTTCCTGTCCTGCGGGGATGCGGTCAGAGAAATTAAACTGTCGCTTTCGTACCGTAATTTTTCCTTTGTTGTCCACGAGGATTTCATTGAGGCCAAGACGATCTGCGGTTGCCAATTTATCATCGATCCTGCTATTGACGGGATTTAATGCCGTGCTTGAATAAACAATTCCGGAATCTGAGTAAATCCCTTCGAGGTGCGTATGCCCGTGAAGAACTCCATCGACTCCCAGAGTCTTGAAAATATTCTGCACTCTTCGTCGTTCGTGGAGTTTTAGCGACTGCGATTCGAAAATATGGTAAAGTTTATCCGCCATTGAAGACGAATACGGCCTGTACTTGTTAAAGTGGTGGTGGACCAGGACAACCTTCGAGAGTCCGTCAATTGACGGGTGACTAAAAATTCTCTCAATCGCCTGGAGCTGGCGATCCGAAACGTGACCATTCGACCCGAACGGATTGAGAATAGGATGGAACGGTCTGACTGAGTTTACACCGACGAAGCCGATTGGACCTATGATTTTTACAAAAGGGAATATCCTTTCTGTCTCGAATGCCTTTGTAGGAAACGTCTCTCTAAATGCTCTTTCGAAAAGGCCAACTTTTTCAGCGTAGTTTACCGACCGGCAATGCTTCCCAAACGAAAGCAGATCCTCCGCCCGGTGAACTCCACCGAAGATGTCGTGGTTTCCAATTGTGACAGTCAGCTTCTCATACTCAAGTAATCCGAAGTATTTCAATATCCGCCGTACCGACTTAAAATCACGTTCCTCACCATGGCCTGCGATATCACCTGTGATTACTACGTGATCGTAGTTTTCATCGACCACCGCTGAAAGAAGACTCTTGAGTTTGAGAATGTTTCTTCTGTTATATTCCGGGCTCACATGCGTATCGGAGATGTGAGCAACCCTGAATACAGATTGTACGTTCTCTTCTTCGAAATTCTGAAATGTCACGCCACAATCTATTCATAACGTGTTAAATCATTGTTCTTGAAGTGTTGTGATATGGTTAAGAATTTAGACGAGGTCGATTAGATAACATTCCGTGGGGGAGTAACATCCACCATTCGGAGGGTGAATTTCCGGTTCAGGGTTTCCGATGCCGTTCTTGCCTGAGATTCTGTTTTAAAGAGGCCATAAACGCTGCTTCCGCTTCCAGACATCAGTGTGAATTGCGCGCTCAGATTGTACATTTCAGATTTTATTTCTCCAATGACCGAAGATTTTTTCATTACGGCCTCCTCAAAATCGTTAACGATGATCTCTTTGTAATCGTCATAACGATTGCCCAACTCCATTAGAGAATCCCGCAATGATTTGTCTTTTGTCCCAGTCGGCTTGACCAACGAGTACGCCAAAGGGGTCGAGACTGAGACGTCAGGGGTGACTGTCAGGATATAGCTTGAGATATGCAGGTCAATTGGCTCCAAGGTTTCTCCTTTTCCGGTCGCGAAAGATGGCACTCTTTTTAGGAAAAACGGAACATCGGCGCCAAGCTGGGCGGCAATGTCGTGAAGCTCGATCTCGCATAGAGGTTTGCCATATAGTTCTTGAAGAGCGAGAAGAACAGCGGCCGCATCGGAGCTGCCACCTCCAAGCCCGCCGCCGATAGGGATAATCTTCTCGAGGACTATTTTGACTTCTGCATTTATCCCGGTTCGTTCGCAGAAAAAGTGCAAAGCCCGAAGGCAAAGGTTCGCGTCGGCCTCAAGATCAACGTTCGAGTAGAACTCATGCCTGTCGGATTTCGTGATCTCCAGCTCGTCGGCGAGGTGGATGGGATAAAAAACGGTCTCGATGTCATGATAGGTATCGGATCGCCTGCGGACAACTCGGAGTCCGATATTGATTTTCGCGGGAGCTTGGATTCTCATTGAGAACAAAATAGTTGTATTGTCTCACGAGTTCAACCTATCGACAAAATATGTGGAATCTTTGGAAAGGCGGAGTTAAATTTTGCGGGACTTCAAACCTCGCCGCCCAAAAAGGAGTATCATGGCACAAACGGATCAAACATACAAGACAAGCTCTTCCAGATTTGGAAGACTGATGTCCTCCTTGAAGCTCTACAGGAAGAACAAAACCGATGGAGTGGGGAGTCCACCCAGACTAAATGTTAAGTCCGCTTCTACGCAGCGCCTCATTGAAGCATCGCGGCTTCAACCAAATGACGTTTATGGAATGATGTCCACTCAGTCTTCCGGTCTCTCGCAGGAAGAAATTGAAAAGCGAATTGAAGAGCATGGATTTAACGAAGTCGCGCAGGAAAAAAAGCACGATGCTTGGGCAAGGTTCTTCGATTCGATAAGAAATCCGCTCGTTATACTTTTGTCAGCACTCGCGGCGGTGTCATTCGCAACGGAAGATATAAGATCCGGGGTCGTGATGCTTGGAATGGTTGTTATGGGCGTCGCGCTAAGGTTCATACAAGAATCACGTGCTGATAGGGCTGCTGCCGCATTGAAGGCGATGATCAAAGTGACCACCGCAGTTTTTCGAGATGGCCAGGAGGTGGAAATTCCACTCAGGGAAGTCGTACCAGGCGATGTCGTAAAACTTGCGGCAGGTGACATGATTCCGGCAGATGTCAGGATCGTATCCTCGAAAGACTTATTCATTATCCAGGCATCGCTCACAGGGGAATCTCTCCCCGTGGAAAAATTCGACGCACCGGAGACAAGAGATTCACTGCTGGAGCTTTCCAATATTTGCTATCTCGGCACGAGCGTCGAAAGTGGTAGTGCTACGGCAGTCGTTGTAAACACCGGCTCTGACACTTACTTCGGCCAGATGGCAAAAAGCATCACGGCGCGGCCTGTCGAGACGAGTTTCGATAAAGGCGTCAACAAGTTTACCGTCTTGATGATACAGTTCATATTCTTTATGGCACCGACAGTTTTCCTCATAAATGGTCTGATGAAACACAACTGGCTCGAAGCATTTTTCTTCGCCCTTGCGGTCGCTGTTGGATTGACCCCGGAAATGCTGCCGATGATCGTGTCAGTCTGCTTGTCAAAAGGTGCCATGCTGATGTCTCGGAAAAAAGTGATTGTCAAGCGATTGAATTCCATACAAAATTTCGGAGCCATGGACGTACTCTGCACAGACAAGACAGGCACTCTTACAATGGACCACGTGATACTGGAACAACATTGCGACGTAATCCAAAAGGAAGATGACGAAGTCTTGAGAGATGCCTACCTTGTCAGTCATTTTCAAACGGGGCTGAGGAATGTGTTAGATCGTGCGGTACTTCAGCATGAAGAAGTAAAAAAGACAGCACCGATTTCGGATTACTTAAAAGTTGACGAGATACCGTTCGACTTTTCTCGCCGATTGATGTCGGTGGTCGTCTGTTCACCCAAAGGGGAGTATCAACTTCTTACGAAAGGTGCGCCCGAAGAAATTTTCAAGCGATGTACGCGATTTGAGCTGGAAGGCGATATCATGCCGATGGATCCAGTTCTCATTCAAGATTTGAAGGAAGAATACGAGAGGTTGAGCATGGACGGTTTCCGTGTTCTCGCCCTTGCTTTCAAAGATGTTGAAAAGAAACCGGCATATTCAAAAGACGAGGAGGCGGATCTTGTTCTGAAAGGTTATCTTGCATTTCTGGATCCGCCGAAAGAATCGACCGCCCCTGCCATCGCCGCTCTCCAGCAGCATGGAGTAACAGTCAAAGTGTTGACCGGCGACAATGACCTCGTCGCGAAAAAAGTATGTCATGAAGTTGGTCTCTCTACAGAAAACACATTGATCGGAAATGAAATTGAAAACATGTCTGACGAACAGTTAGCCGAGGCAACGGAGAAAACGACGCTGTTCGCAAGACTTTCGCCAGCGCACAAGAAACGGATCATCGATGTGTTGAGACATCGAAAACATGTCGTCGGTTTTATGGGTGACGGCATAAACGATGCCCCGGCTCTTCGGGCGGCAGACGTAGGCATTTCGGTTGACACAGCGGTTGATATCGCTAAGGAATCCGCCGACATCATTCTTCTCGAAAAAAGTTTGATGGTTCTCGAGGAAGGCGTTTTAGAAGGAAGAAAAGTTTTCAGCAATATCCTGAAATACATCAGGATGGGCGCGAGCTCCAATTTTGGAAATATGTTCAGTGTGCTTGGCGCGAGCGCAATGCTTCCATTCCTCCCGATGGCTCCGATTCAAATCCTGACAAACAATTTCTTGTACGATATTTCTCAGATACCGATCCCCACCGACAGCGTGGATCCTGAGCAAATTACGAGACCGCGACCATGGTCTATTGATGAAATCAGGAAATTCATCGTCTTCATCGGGCCAATCAGTTCGATCTTTGATTATTCCACTTACTTTGTGATGCTCTTCATCTTCAATTGTTGGGATCCTGCGCGAGCATCGCTGTTTCAGACAGGTTGGTTCGTCGAGTCGCTGATGACTCAGACTCTAATCATCCACGTTATCCGAACCAATAAAATACCATTCTTGCAGAGCCGCCCAAGTATTCCTTTGATGGTAACCACGGGACTCATCATGGTTGTCGGAATCTGGCTTCCGTTCTCGCCGTTTGCGCCATCGCTTGGGTTGGTGGCACTCCCGCCGTTATACTGGCCAATCTTGTTAGCGACTTTGTTGTGCTACGTCGCGCTAACGCAATTTGTGAAGACGCTGCTTTTGAGGAAGAACTGGATTTGAATTGGAGATTTTGCCCGAAGAACTTCCTGGATAGTATTTCAATTGCGGTTTTCCTTTTTACGGCCGTGTCATTCGGGCAGGATCGCGACAGTACGACCGTGACCTTCCATTTTCAGCAGACTGTAATAATTCAGAACCACGGCAAGTTTCCTTCTCCGTATTCGGGCAGAAACAGTTTTGTTCCGGATGAACCAGCAGCGCTCACTGTGACCTCCACACTTTTTGTCCACGCTTCGATAAATGATTGGATCGATGTTGAATTGGATCCCGAATTAGCCGGTGGAAAAGGTCTAAGTGCCTCGACGGGAATCGCAGGATTTCCAAATGGAGAAGCATATCGAGTAAGCGACGTGGCGCCCAAAATAGAATTAGACCGTGGGTATTTGCATAAAACTATTCTACTTGACACGACACGCCGATTCGATATTGTCGCGGGCAAGTTCAGTATGGCTGATTATTTCAACGTCAACGCTTACAGCAACAGCGCGCGAACTCAATTCATGAACTGGGCGCTGATGAATAACGGCTCGTGGGACTATCCAGCAAATATACGTGGATATACCGACGGAATTTTTGCCCAATACCAAATGGGACAGTCGGCAATGAGATTTGCTGCAGTTACGGAGCCGAGTTCAGCAAACGGTCCCGACCTCGACATGAACATCTCAAAAGCTCACGGTGAAGCATTGGAAGAAGAGACAGCGTACTCTCTTTTGGACCTGGGAGGGAAAGTAAGGCTTCTGCTGTGGTACAATTCCGCGAAAATGGGAAACTATGACGAAGCAACGAACGATACTGCGTACCATCATGACATCGAACTCACAAGAGAATATGGCCGGGATAAATACGGTTTCGGGATGAACATAGAACAGAGTCTGAGCAAAGATGCGGGCGCATTCATGAGGGCGGGATGGAACGACGGGCAAAACGAGACGTGGGCATATACTGAAATCGACCAGACCATTTCGGGTGGAGTAACATTTAATTTGTTTTCGAAGGAGCGGCCAGACGATGATAGCGGCTTTGCTTTTGTATTCAACGGAATATCGGCGGCTCACCGGGCATACTTGAATAGTGGTGGATATGGTTTTATAATAGGAGATGGAAAGTTGCCGCATTATGGAGCGGAGAGTATTATTGAGGCGTACTATCTATTTCAGCTCGACAAGATGTTGGGGATTAGCCTGGACTATCAGTTCGTTGCCAATCCAGCGTACAATAAAGACCGAGGGCCGGTGAATATCGGAGCGGTACGGGCTCATTTTGAGATGTAAAAACTATTCTATTTGACTGGAGTTAAAGTTGTTGGAAGGACCAGAACATAATCTTACTGATATCTTTCTAACATTGAAATTGTTTTCAAAAGGGAAAAAAGCGAAATTTATCCGCAGTTTTCAGTCTGCAATTTGGCTTGGTTCTTGTTTCCTCTTTTTTCAAATGGAGGTTCGTGAGATGAAATTTCTTTCCCGGTTTGCGCTCTTCTTATCACTATCGGTGATTGTTTCCATTGCACAGGCACAAATGAATTCACCCGCATCTCCAGTGCCTACAAATGTTGACAAACTTTCTTTCACTCTTGATTCTGTCGCAGCGACGGCGTTCGTTGACAATTGGAAGGTCAGTCCCGATCTAAGCACCGCAATATCAAATGGCAATCCAACGTCAGCCGATTTCGACGATTCGAAATGGGACAACGAGAAACTTGGCGATGAGATCGATGTCGATTCATGCTGGATTAGGAAAGTTGTTGTGCTTCCGGAAAGTATTCTTGGGAGACCCGTTCATGGAAAAATTAGTTTGAATGTGACCCTTGACAATTATGGATACATGTGGATCAATGGTGAAGATAGAGGTTATTTCCCGTTCACGAAAGAATTTGTTTTGTCGGACAATGCAAAACCGGGAATGAAATTCGTCGTCGCGATCAAAGCGGTGAATGGCGGCGCCATGGTTCATCTCCTTCATGCGGGGCTGCGGAGCGATATTATCAGTGAGTTGCCAGACATGATGAGCGATCTTGCCCTGAGTTTTAAGGTGGGACAGAAGATCTTGAGCTTCGACACTTATCAGACAAACGCAAGGGTCAAAGTCGATCCTCACATCGACAGGTCTAAGATGAATCGCGATGAGAAGGTTAAGTTGAACGATCTCCTACAGAAATTGGCAGGACAAGTCGATGTCGATGCTTTGAAAACTGGTGACGAGACCAAGTTTGTTGCCTCTGTGAATTCCGTTCGTCCTCAACTCAAGCCGATTAGAGATTTCGTGAAGCAGTTCACATTGTACTTCGTTTCAAATGCTCATATCGATGCGGCGTGGCTGTGGAGATATGTCGAGACGGTTCAGGTATGCAGAAATACATTCTCATCTGTTCTGCATATGATGGACGCCAGACCGGATCTGACTTACGCGCAGAGCGCTGCCGCGTATTACAACTGGATGGAAAAAGATTATCCTGGAGTATTCAATGGAATAAAGCAGCGAGTCAAAGACGGCAGATGGGAGGTGGTCGGCGGGATGTGGATCGAACCCGATTGCAACTTGCCGAGCGGTGAATCGTGGATGCATCAACTCCTATACTCGCAGAATTATTTCAAGAAAAATTTAGGCGTCGAGGCTAAAATCGGCTGGAACCCGGATTCCTTTGGATACGATTGGAATATGCCTGAGTTCTACCAGAATGCGGGAATCGATGCATTTATTACGCAGAAGATTGGCTGGAACGACACGGATGTTTTTCCATACCGTGTCTTCTGGTGGGAATCTCCGGACGGATCGAGGATTCTAAGCTATTTCCCGTTCGATTACGTGAATGAAATTTCAAATCCGTACCGTCTCGCCGATTGGATGCGTGAATTCGAGGCTAACACCGGCTTCACGAATATGATGGTACTATTTGGAATCGGCGATCATGGCGGCGGGCCTTCTGTTGAGATGATGAAGAGGATCGACCACTTGAAGACACTCGATATTTATCCCAAAGTCGAGTTCGGAACGGTGACCAATTATATACAATGGCTCAAGAATCAAGATTTATCGTCGCTTCCCGTTTGGGACAGCGAGCTCTATTTGGAGTACCATCGTGGCACATTCACGACTCAGTCTGAGACGAAGAAAGGAAACAGAATGTCGGAGGTCATGATGACTGACGCGGAAAAATTCTCGACGATCGCCACGATGTATGGCAGGAAGTATGACAACGAAGATTTGGAAAGAGCATGGCGGGAAGTGATGTTCAATCAGTTTCATGACATCCTCCCCGGTTCCGGAATTCGCGAAAACTACATCGACGCGGCGAAGAGATACGCTAAAGTCTATGAAATAGGCGATTACCAGTTGGACAATTCCTTCAAACGTATTGAGGAAAACATCAATACCTCAACATTGAAAGGGAAGCCGGTCGTGGTTTATAATCCGCTTTCGTGGGAGAGAACTGATGTCGTAAAGGTAAAATTGCCAGAGGGCGATCTGAAAGACTGCTTGATCTATGATTCTAACGGGAAAGAGATTCCGTCACAAATTATCCAGGAGAACGAATATTCACGAGAGATTATGTTTGTTGCCGAAAATGTTCCATCATTGGGTTACAGAATTTACGACCTCCGAAATGAGAAGCCAAAAGTCGAGACACAACAACTTGAGTCTCCACAATTGAAGATTGACGGCGCTTCCCTCGAAAACCAATTTTATAGAGTCGTCGTAGATCCGGACTCGGGCTGGGTGAAGAGTATTTATGATAAGAAGAACGGCAAGGAAGTCTTGACTGGAGAAGGTAATCGCCTTCAGTTCCTCGAAGACAAACCAAAAGCTTGGGATGCCTGGAACATTGGTTTCACTGGCGTCGAGTATCCGTCCAAATTCAGAAAGATTGAGATTGTTGAGAAGGGGCCCGTCCGAGTCGTACTGAGAGTCTATCGCGATTTTCTCAAGCCCGGCAGCGTTGGTTCATTTCCGACAGACAATTTTCCGTCCTCATTTTTCGAACAGGATATCGTCTTATACAACGGGATTGATCGCGTTGATTTCGGCCTCGACGCAGATTGGTGGGAGACGCATGTAATGTTGAAAGTTGCATTTCCGCTCGACGTGCAGGATTCGGTCGCGACCTACGAGATCCCTTATGGCTCGATCGTTCGCCAGACAATCCCGACAGATAGTTGGGAAAGAGCGAAATTTGAAGTTCCTGCAGAGCGCTGGGCTGATATGTCGAACAATGGGTTTGGTGTCAGTCTGCTGAATCAGGCGAAATATGGTTATGACACGAAGGGGAGCATGATGAGGTTGTCCCTTCTTCGCTCGCCCGTTTGGCCAGATCCGACTGCAGATCGCGGCGAACACGAAATAAAATATGCAATCTATTCTCATAATGGTTCATGGAGAGATGGTGGTACGGTGCAGCGAGGTTATGAATATAATTATCCATTGATAGCTTGCATCGGCACAGCTCACAAAGGGAAGCTGCCACAGAATCATTCTTTCTTCCAATTGACGCCGTCAAATTTGATTCTGACGATTGCAAAAGTGGCGGAGAATTCTGACGCCTGGGTGATTCAGTGGTATGATGCGGTCGGGAAGGATTCGAATGCTGACTTGGTTCTGCCAATGACGCCTAAGAAAATTGTTGAGTCGAATTTCCTTGAAGAAGATGGCAACCCTGTCTCATTCAAAGGGAATCACGTAAATATTATGACGAAGAAAAATTCAGTGACAACTATAAAAGTATATTTTTGAAAAGGGACAATGCGCAAGCTCAAAAATCAAATCCACGAGGAAGAAGCGCAAACTCACATATGGAGCTATTTCCTTTTGATATGTGCCTTTGCCTCTTTGTTTCTTTTAAGAAAGGATTTCCGCACATGAAAAAAGACGATTCACTTTTTGACGTTCCGCGTATCGATTCGATTCAGGATATGATCATCGGGTCTGCGGGCAGATATGGAAACAAATTGGCTCTGGAAGATTACAATGAGACCCCAATCTCGAAAGTAAGCTACAATGGACTGCTCGATAACGTCTTGCGCCTCGGCGTTGCTCTAAAAAGTCTCGGAATAAAAGAACGGGACCATATTGCCGTGATTGGAGAAAATCGCTTGCAGTGGTCGATCAGCTACCTGGCGG
Organism: uncultured Bacteroidota bacterium; assembly: GCA_963703215.1. GTDB lineage: Bacteria > Bacteroidota > Ignavibacteria > Kryptoniales > JAKASW01 > JAKASW01. The sequence continues at coordinate 1,985,123 of OY969800.1, forward strand.
CAATGGCCTTTAATCTTGTTGTTGTTCCAGTCGATAAGAATTTGGGTGTTAACGAAATCCTGAACATACTCCACGAGTCTGAAGCGAGCGCCATCATTTTCTCGGAAACTTTCGAGCCGATGCTGAGAGAAAAAAGATCTTCAATGAAACATCTCAAACATTACATAAGCATGGATCTGAAGAAGCATGAGGAAGGATTCCATTCCATGACGGACCTTATCAATCGAAGTTCTGGCATCGAACTTTCTAAGCTGCCACGGATCAATCCCGATGAGATGGCCGAACTTATTTTCACTTCCGGGACGCTCGGCAGAGCAAAAGGCGTGATGCTCAGCCAGAAGAATCTCGCGTCAGACCTGATGGACATGGTAAGCCTGTTCGGTGGAATTTTCCCCGAAGATAGGTTCCTTTCGATACTTCCCATGCACCATACTTATGAATGCACGTGTGGTATGTTATGTCCCTTGTATGGCGGGTCGTCTGTTCATTACGCAAGGTCTCTGAAAACTGTCGTCGAAGATTTGCAGAGGTCGAAGGCGACGATTCTTCTTGCCGTGCCGCTTCTTTATGACAAGATGTTCAAGGCGATATATCGCGGTATAAAGGAAAAGAAGTTGGTCGCACCGATCATTCGTCCCTTGATAAAAGCGACCGACATTCTCGAAAAGATAGGGTGGAAGAGTTCGAAGAAAATCGTATTTAGGGAAATTCATCATCGCTTCGGGGGTTCGATCCGATGCTTCATTGCAGGCGGCGCAGCTCCTGATCCGATGGTAGCGAAAGGACTTCGAGAATTTGGATTTGGCTTTGTTCAGGGCTACGGGCTCACTGAGACTTCGCCAATACTTGCGTTGAACAAACCTACGAATTTCAAGGATGATGCCGCTGGTTTGCCTCTGCCGCATGTCCAGCTGAGAATCGCACTTCCCGATCAAGACGGCATCGGTGAAGTGTATGCGAAGGGTCCGAACGTCATGGTAGGATATTACAAGAATGAAAAGGCAACTGCGGATACATTTGATGGCGAGTGGTTCAAGACAGGCGATCTCGGTTTCGTTGATGCCGATGGATTCCTCCATATCAGCGGACGAAAGAAGAATGTGATTATCTCAAAGAGCGGCAAGAATGTCTTTCCTGAAGAGATCGAAGACGTTTTGAATAGAAGTCCTTTCATAATGGAAAGCATGGTCTTTGGCGAGGACGACGAAAAGGAAGGTGAGATTATTGGAGCACAAATTGTCGTCGACGCCGAAGCGTTCATCGAGCTTTCTGAAACAAAAGGAGTTCAAATAAATCCCGAGCTGATCCATGATGTAATCGATGGCGAGATTAGAAAAGTCAACCGTGAGCTGTCGACTTATAAGCAAATAAAGAAATTCTACGTGCGAGATCAGGAGTTTCCAAAGACGACTACTCAGAAGATAAAGCGATATTCGGTGAATACGCCAGACTAACGTTTGTGGCAACAAATGCACTGAGTTAGATTGTTTTTTGTTTTGTGCGTTTGAAACTCGGGGCACTGTGCCTATATTCTTAATCATAATAACCCACTTGCTTTCCGGTAAAACAATTTGAATTTATGATGACTTCCGAGAAACTATCTGGCTACAAATATTTGATCACGACTGCCTACATGGGATTCGGGCATCTCAGGGCGGCTCACAATATTGCGTCGTACGGTAAATGTCCAATATTGCGAGTTGATCAGCCGCCGTACACGAACCATGTCGACGACTTTCTTTGGAAATCCAGCCAGGCGATTCACACTCACGCTTCCCGTGACAAAGAGAGCAAGATCGGTTTTTTCTATAATTGGTTCGAAAGCCTAATGGCAATTCCAGAAAATGGGACACCACCTTCTTTAGGTCCATCGAAGTTTGTTCATGTGATGCAGAAATTAGGTGCAGGAGATAAACTCTTTAAAGAATTTGATGAAACTAATCCAACGCTGTTCCATACTTTTTATCTACCCGCAATGTTGTCGGCGTATCATGGCTACCGTGGGAAGGATTTTCTTCTGCTTTGTGACACGGATTTTCATAGAGTCTGGGCGCCGATTGATCCGGAGAAGTATGATTTGAAGTATTGTGTTCCGATTTCATCTTCAGCAGACAGACTGATTTCCTATGGAGTCGAGAAAGAAAAAATCTTTGTGACGGGTTTCCCACTTCCAAATATAAACACGGGTGGACACGACCTCAGAGTTTCGGAGCGCGATTTCGATGCGAGGAGAATGAGACTGAAGGCAGATTCCAATTCACCTTTGACGATAATGTTTCCTTTCAGTGGGGCAGGTGCATACTCAAATTTACTTTCTGATCTGGTTAAATCTATCCACGAGGATCTCAAAGAGGGAAGTCTGCGGCTTATCGTTTCATGCGGCAACAACACGCATGCGCTGAGGAGCGCGGAAAATCTCTTCATCAACTACGGTATAGAGGATTTGGAATATGCGGAAATAATCTTCGAGAACGACATATTCGCTGCCTTTGATAGATTTAATTCGGCATTGAAATCCAGCGACGTTATTATTACGAAACCGAGTGAGATGGTCTTTTATGCGGCGCTCGGAATACCGCTCATTTTCTTGCCTCCTATTGGGGCTCACGAAGAAAAAAACAGGGACTATATCTTCGAAAATAATTGCGGAGTGAACATGGTACCTTCATCTGATTTTCCACGCTGGCTCGAAAAGAGCAGGCGAAAAGGACTGCTGTTGGAACTTGCTGACAAGGGCTTCACCAGTCTTCCAAAGAATGGCAGCGTCGTGATCGATGAATTGGTGGGGGGATAAATAGAATCTTAAATTTTAAGTTCTCAATCCCAATTGAAGGAAAAATTAGAACTTACAATTTAGAATTCGCCATTCAGTCTGTCGGTAACAGAAGAGTGTTCCGCGCAATCTTGACTGATTTTCCCCGCCAATTCGTTTTCCTATTTACCAATGGTACGATCCAGAGAAATCCGACCAACATATCTTTGAATGGCGCGGCGAGACACTGGCTAAAGGTAAGTCCTGTCTTGAGGATGGAATTCATCAGTGAATCGCCAGTAGCTTTCGCTGCCCAGCATAACGCGGCGACAACGCAAGACTCGTAAGAGAAACCGGATGCGATCAAGTATGCCAGCGACCACAGTGAAAAGTTTGCGATCAATTCCGCGATGTATGCGGGCTTGTCGAGTTTCCATCGAAGCTGCGACCATCGCGTATGACGATTGATGAATCGTTTCATGGTCCACGAGTGGTTCGCGGTGCTGATGAGATAAGGAGAAATCACAACTTCATAGCCATTCTGCTCGTACAGCCTTCCCATCAGATAGTCTTCCGCCAGATAGTTTCTCAATTCCCAGAGTCCGCCCATCTCATCGAATTGAGACTTCCTGAAGAAAATCGATTTGCCGACGACTATTTTCCGCTTAATAGCTAATTCGGCAATACTCACGTTGGCTATTATGAAAGAGTTGAGATGAAGATTTTCGAACAAAGCACCAGCGGTGTCTCCTCCTATACCTTTTATCAAGTTTGAAACAAGACCCACTTTCGGATTCTTGAAGTAGCCGATGTTTGCCTTCAAATAATCTTTGTCCACGATCACGTTGCTGTCGCTTATAACCATGTAATCATGTCTCGCCGAAGGCATCATCCCGTAGAGATTGTTAACCTTTGGATTGTAACCCAGCGCATGGTTACTGACCACAAGTTGAATTCTCCTCGAAGGGAACTCTTCTTTGAGCTGTTCGACGAGTTTGATAGCTGGGTCGTCTGCTGACTGTACTCCGATTATGATTTCAAAATCAGGGTAATCCTGGTTGATGAACGAGAGAAGATTTTCGCGGAGGTTTCCGTCGACGCCGGTAACAGGTTTGAGCACAGAAACTTGCGGCAGAAAGTCATCGTTGTCAAAACTATTACCCGCATCGGCTCCTTCAATCCCGTGTTCGTCTAAAGGTCGAAATCTGCGAGCGAAAAGTTTGTATACCAGCGCAAGCACGAGACTGATGTAATACGCTAATCCGATCCCTATTACTATTCCAAATACTTCTTTCATCTGCTTTCTCCCAATATAATTAACCTGAATAATTAAAGAAGTAAATGTTAAGGTGACGTGAAAAGAATATGAAATTTCGAAGATTTTTGGGCGTCAAATTCCGGATTCACATGGAATTTTATCGAAAAGAAGTGCCGTCCGTTTATTTGCGAGATGAATCCTTGTAGAGCGCGAATGAGTCATAGCTCTCGAAAAAATACTCCGATGGATCGACATGTGCGCCATTCTTTCTGACCTCGTAATGCAAGTGTGGGCCGGTCGAAAGGCCGGTGTTACCGCTAAGGGCGATGATTTGGCCGCGCTTAACTCGTTGTCCACTTCGGACAAGGGGTTTCGAAAGATGACCGTACAGAGTCGAATATCCGAATCCATGATTGATTTCCACCACGTTTCCGTAGCCGCCTCGTTTCCCTACGTAAGAGACGGTGCCGTCGCCCGTCGCATAAACATTTGTCCCGACATTTGCAATTATATCTAATCCTTCATGCATGGTGCGGATATGAAGTATGGGATGCATTCTCATTCCGAAGCCATCCGTCTCAGATCCGTCGCGGATTGGATCGATTGCAGGGATATGCTTGAACAATTCCTGATTTGCTCTGTACTTCTTTAAAATATTCGCGTAACTCTGTTCCTGCAGTGCCGCTTTTCTGTTCAGCACGTTGAGCGAAGTGATTGCACCTGCGATTGACTTGTTCACGTCGCTTGATGCGCCAAAGTCATTGTTCATCTCAGCTCCACCTACAGCGACTTTACGGAGGTCTCCGGGGATTGACTGCAAGTTTACCGATGTTCTCAATTGATCATCGCTCTGTGCCAGGTTGTTCATCAGCATTTGAAAGTCGTCCAGCTTCTTGTTCAATGATGCGAGATGCGCTTTCAAAATGTTGTTATCTCTTACGATACTATTCGACTGAAGCCTGGCGACTCCTAAAGGATCGACGCCAAAGTAGGCGATGGCGTTGGTTAGCAGCGATGTGAAAACTATTAAGGAAGAGACAGCCACCAAGAGATGGGAAAGTCTTATTTCCTTAAAGCGTAGTTCGGACTTGGAAAAATAATGAAATTTTGTCATAACGCTCTCCGAACCTAATAAACAATCATCATACCGGTTGAAAGTGGCTCATTTCAGATAGAATCCCATGATTCCCGCCAATCACGGAGTAAGTTTTACAAATGGGGTAGAATTTTTTCAGCAGAATAATGAAGCAGGGAGCATTCCAGGTATGAAAATTCTTCACGAAGAAGCATCTGTCGAAACGGATCTGAAATTTGAAAAACAAATCAGCCCGAGATTCATTTTGTGAGTTGCTGTCCGATCTCATCTCGAGATTTGTTCCATTGGACCATTTTCGAGGGATCACCCCACGGAATGCCTTTTGGTAAGACGTTCTTGTTCTATACTGAAAGACTTGCTTGCTCACCTTATCTGATCTTCGTTGGTACTGTTGGTACTAGTGCAAATCATCATAATCAGATCCTGGAATTAATGAATGAGGCACGATGTCTCAAAAGCAAAAAGAAAAAACACTGCTACCCGTCATTCCCCTCGCCGCCCCGTGGGATCCCGACATCCAAATAATTCGGTCGGGACATGCTCCAAGCGGGAATCTAGGCTTAGATTCCAGGCGAAAGCGTTCGGGAATGATATTTCAAGTTTTGTGCGAAATATTATTATGTAAAGAAGTGGTGGACGCACTACAATAGTATTCATGTTGAGCGGGCTTTCTCAATGCATTGGCCTAAGAGTCACACTGCTGAAGTGACACTTTTGTCTGTGTGCTCAAGTATATAATCAACCATTACGATGTAACCAGGCAAAGCCGTTTTGTTACCGAACCGTAATTACCTAATCTATGGCATTTCAAAACGCCTTTTTTCGATTGAAATGTTACACTTTTCCCGGCACGAGTCTTGTTATTTGAATGATTGAACATGAAAAAGATGAAATCAAAAGGTTTTAAAATGAATATGAAAAAGATGATCCTCGTCGCGACTCTCCTTTTTGTCGCAGTTGGAATTTCGTTTGCGCAAAATAGCGCAAGCCAAAACGTTCCACTCAGCGCGACTGTAATTGAGGGTCTATCCACTGCGATTAGTGGCGCAGACAACTTTGGAACTATTGTTGCGGGAACGACTCCAGGTTCATTGAATGCTCAAACTGCTACAGTAGGTTCAAGCACTGGAAATATAGCACAGATCACCCTTACTGGGAATGGCAGTCAATTAATACATATTACATTTGGAACTACGACCCTCACGGGCACAGGGACGGCAATAACATTTACACCGAGTGTTTACGGAGCAAGTTCTTCGTCAGCGCAAGGAACTTCTACTCAGGTTGCAACAAATGGAACCGTGAATCTAAGCGGCGCATCCGGTTCAACGGGAAATTATTACTTCTGGATTGGCGGTTCATTGTCAGCGCTGCCGGTAAATCAAACTCCAGGAAGCTACAGTGGCACCTGGACACTTTCGGTCACATATTAAAGTTTTTATCTCCGCCTCCTGTTGATGTAAACGAAGGCCTGGCACTGGTTCGTGTCGGGCCTTTTTTTTGTGCATTCCCTCTCTAGATAAATACTCGATTCGACCAGCCTGCAACCATTTCACGCAGCGAACGCAGAGGAAGAGCTGATGCGTCCCCGTCCCGACGGCCGTAACCTGATAACTGAAAAACGACAACTGCTTGCTGATTGATGATAGTCTGCTGCCGAAGTCAAGATGTTCTCCGGATTTTACGAACCAGCACGCATGACAGAAATTAGTTGAAACTATTATATGTATAGACTATATTGCAAACAAGTTGTGCGTTTTAAAGACAACAATTAGAAGCAAATAAAAGGCAGGTATTGTCGTGAGAATTAGACTGGGTCTATTCCTCGTTATCGGTGTAGGATCCTAAAGTTATAAGGAACGAGAGAAGCGATGAAATACTTTTATTACGTACTTTTTCTAACGGCGATTTTTATTTCGGTCGGATCGGCACAGGTGGCAGTGATCGTGAATAAATCGACCCCCGTATCGAAAATAACGGCGGGTTCCCTGAAACAAATTTATGCTTTGGACAATACAAAGTGGTCTGATGGCACAAAAATTATTGTGTATATGAGCAAAGATCAGTCCCTCCTGCAGAAATTGTGTGACTTCATTGGTGTGGATATTCTTGGCCTTAGAAAGCTATGGATGAAGTTGCAGTTATCCGGTGAAGCAAAAGCGCCTGAAGCTCTCCTTGATGACGATGAAATGATCAAAGAGGTTACATCAACCTTAGGAGCAATTGGATATGTCAGGGCATCGGCGATTAAGGGTAATGATGATTTGAAAGTGGTTGCAACAATCGAATAATATTCAAACTATTCGATTGCTACAAATTGAAGTGGGCAAGTTCTCAAGCGGGTAGATGATTAATTACAGTTCTTAGAAGATTGTGGCCCCTCGCCAGAAGCACTTTCAACCTTCATCGTTTTGATAAATCTCCGACTTTCACCCGCACTTATAATCCCAGAAAATAATTCTTTCTGCCATCCACAGAAGCCAGAACGATAAGTCGAGCCAAAATCAAGGCTTGACAACTATCGGTAAAGCAACGCCTTCCTCATTCCACACACCTTCGTTATTGGACCCCTTGACTCGAAAAACATATTTCCCCGGACTTAAATTTGTATAAGTCGTAGTGTGTTCTGTGCCAACATAATACCAGTCTTTATCAAATCCTTCCATCTTATATGCATACTGGTTCTTTGAAGGTGCAATATAATTAAGAGCCGCAAAATCAATTGATATAACAGACTGCGTATCAGAAAGAACCAGCTCCTCTTCGACTTTGTTTCCCAATCCTCTTTCGCCGATGTTGACAGGTTTATGAAATACCTGGAAACTAGTAATAACGATCGGTGGGATATATGAGTTTCTCGGTACATTGTCCGGATCGAATACGTTGAACCCGTTTGAGCCTCCAAAATACATTAGCCCGTCGGAGCCTTTGCAACTTGACCGTCGGCCAAATCCGTTACCCTGCAAACCGTCTTCATGTGTATAATTATTGAACTCGGGTTTTGCAGGAATATTTACTGCATCGTTGAATTTTGATATACCTTTATTTGTGCCCAACCAAAGATTTCCATGATCATCTTCAGCAATGCTATTGATAGAATTATCGGGCAGTCCATTTTCTGTTCGATAACATGTAAATCCTTTAGTGGACTCATTAAACAGATTTAGCCCGTTATCTGTCCCAACCCAGAGACTTCCTTTACTGTCTTCGAAAATTGATATCACTTTATTGCTGCTCAAACTCGTAGTATCATTCCTAGAATGGCTGAAATGCTCGAAATGTTTCGTTACTATGTCAAAGCGCTCGAGCGAGGACTCGTCTGCCAGCCATAAATCGCCATTTTTTGCTTCAAGGATTGCCGAGACATAGTTCGTATATATTCCTGAATTTGAAGTATTGTACCTCGTGAAAATTTTCTTTTTTCTATCAAACATATTCAATCCGCCACCCATGGTTCCGATCCATAAATTTCGTCTGCTATCTTCAAAGATAGAGAAAATATTGTTGCTGCCAATGCTATTTGTGTCTTTAGGATCGTTATAATAATGTTCGAATGTTTCAGTTTGATAATCGAACCTATTGAGACCGCCGCCCCATGTCCCCACCCATAAGTTTCCAAGTTTGTCTTTATAAATAGCATACACTGCGTTGGCACCTATACTTTTTTCATCTCCAGGGTTGTAAACAAAATGTGTAAATGTATCTTCTCCTTTATTATATCTGTTTAGACCCCCTTCGGTACCTATCCAAAGATAGTCTTCTTCTTCCAGGAAAGTATTTACCTGGCTATTGTTCAATGATCTTTTACCACCGAGTTCACTCTTGAGAAGAATAAATTTATCCTCCTGTAAATTGATTCTATTTATTCCATCACCATAGGTGCCAATCCAAATGTCGCCCTGCTTGTCCTGGCAAAGAGAATTAATGGAATTATTACTCAAGCTGGCTCCATTACTCGGATCGTTTTTAAAATGGATGAAGGTATTGACGTTGTTTTGGAAGTTAGTAAGATTAATCATATCCAGTCCGCCATTTTCTGTACCTACCCACATATCATGTTTATTATCCTCTAAGAGAGACAGAACAGCACCCTTGGAAATACTGCTTTCATCTTTACTGTCGTTCAGATAATGTTCGAATATGCCTTTTTGTGGAAGGTTCTGTGCGTTCGTGAACAAGTCTAAGCCAACTTGAGTACCTATCCAGAGTCTGCCGGCATTATCCTCCAATAATGAATAGATGCGGTTATTTCCTAAACTGGCGGGATCGTTATCATCGTGGTAATAATTAGTAAAGGAATTCTTTTCTCTGTTATACAGTAGCAAACCATAATCGGTGCCTATCCAGACATTATTTCTACTGTCAACAAATATTGAGGAACTCAATATTTGACGAACAGACGGGAAATTGCTTTTCAGCGGGAGATCATTTGAGCCGAATGCATAAACACTGTCATTTTCTAAATTATAGCGGCAGATATTGAGATCTGTTCCGACCCAGAGATTTTTATCTTTATCTTCCGCGATTGACCATACAGGTTGTTGTGTGACTCTGAAATATTTAATGAACCGGTCGTTCTTTCTATCATATAAATTGAGGCCCTGCCTCGTGCCAATCCATAATTCTCCCCTGCTATCTTCTAACATGGCCATGACGCTGGCGCTGCTGATCGAATTTGTATCCCGGAAGTTGTTTTTATACTCACGGAAAGAATTTCCATCGAATCGTTCCAAACCGTCATCGGTTCCAAACCAAATAAAACCGTATTTATCCTGAAGAATGGAATGCACCCAACTATTTGAAAGTCCGTCATCAACGGTGATATGCTTGAATCGAATATTTTTATATTGTGCACCTGACATCCGAGGGAAGATGAGAAGCCCCGTCAGCACAACTAACCGAAGTGCCACTAAGAAGACTCCTTTAGAAAAATTTTTTTCCATGACCCAAATTCTCCTATGCAAATATTTAGAAATATTTCATTGTAAGATAAATAGACTTAGAGGACATTCAAAATATAACAAGTTTTAGCAAATCTCCTTCGGTCAACTCTAGCAATTATACCCATTATACCTGTGGTTAAATCTTAATTTATGTGAACCAATTTCCCAAGAAACTCCATAATATGCGGGTTTGAGAGAGTCTCTCCTCTTACTTCGATTTTACTATCTTGCCATTTGAACGAACCATATAATCGCCTTTCGTGTTCCCTGGTTTCTTTTCAGTGGGAAGAGGACTTGATGGCACCTCAATCTTAAATCTCAAAATCAAATCCTGCAGGTTCAGAGTCAATTTGCTTAGACTCTCCGATGAATGGGCAATCTGCTGCACGCCGTTTGCGTTTTCATAAGTCACATTGCTTATTGTTTCGATGTTCTTGCCGATCTGTTCCGCTGCGCTTGACTGCTCCTCACTTGCCGCTGCAACCTGTGTTACTACATCCACTACACGCTCAGCAGCTTCTATGATCTTTAGGAGAGATTCTCCCGCCTTGTCAGCCAATTGCTTCCCCTTCTCAACTTCTTTTGTGCCTTCACCCATCGAGCCAACCGCAACCGAAGTGGCCCGTTGAATCTGTCTAATCATGGTCGCTATCTCTTTGGTCGCCTGAGTCGTTCTCTCGGCCAATTTCCTCACCTCATCGGCAACCACAGCAAATCCGCGTCCTTGGTCGCCGGCTCTCGCTGCCTCTATAGCTGCGTTCAATGCTAATAAGTTCGTCTGATCTGCTATGTCGTCGATTACCTGGATTATCTTGCCGATCTCATCGCTGCTCTGGCCCAGCGCTTGAACAGTCTCGGCGGATTTTTCCACTCTCTCAGCAATTCTATTCATTCCTTGTATGGTCTCAGTAACAACCTTACCACCCTCTTTTGCGATCCCGCCTGCTTCCTTAGCAATTTCCGCCGCAGTGGAAGAGTTTTTAGTTGTCTCAAGGATCGTCTTTGCCATTTCCTCGACCCCATTCGCCACTTCGGAGGCTTGCGCACTCTGCTCCTGCGCACCCGCGGCCATCTGTTCCGTACTGGAAGATATTTCGCTGCTTGCGCTTGCTGTTGTGGCTGCCGCTTCAGACACCTTGATTAGCATTGTTCTAATATTTTCTATGGCCTTATTAAATCCACCGTAAAGTCTCCCAATCTCGTCATCCTTTTCAACGTCGAGGCAGACGGTCAAGTCACCGTCGGCAAACCTTTCCATCTCTTGAAGAATTCTTCCAACCGATTCCGACAAATATTTCTTTTGTTCTTCCGAGTCTCTTATGGCTTCCTCGACTCTCAGTGAAATACTGTCCTTTTCTTTATTTAACATGTCGTTTGCATTTTTTATACTCTGAGTCATTCTTTTGAAAGATGCCGCCAGTATCCCGATCTCATCGTTACTCTTGATATCCAAATCTACTTTCAAGTCGCCGTCAGCCACCTGTTTCACAGCGTTGTTAAGCTTGTCTACCTGTCGTATTATGATTCTCGTAAGCCAGAGAATTGCGAATACACCTCCCATGAATATCAACAAGATTATTGCTACGGACAGGAGTAAGTTCATCAGGATAGCGTTGTTCACTTCGTGCAGAGAATAAACTAAAATGATTTTCCCGAGTGGAGTGTCTTTGTATTTTATTGTAGAACATGCCATCAAACCATTGCCGGTCTCAGTCACTTGATCAGGATCCTCCATCGCTACCGAATTAACTTTTATGTTGGTCGGATTATAAGTAACGATCTCAGAATTCTTATCGTCTCGAATGGAAATATATATTACATTTTTGTCCTTCTGCGCCCACTCAAATGCGATCTGAACCAAATTGAAATTGCTTTCGCCCAACCCCATTCCGACAGAGAATGATAACATTTCACTAAGCGTCGAGGCCTGCGATTCAACCGTTCTCATGCTGTCCGATCTTTGCCTCATCGGATAATAAATGGCAACAAAGACAACTATCACAGCTAGAATTAGGGTAACTGATGCGACGATCTGCGAGCGTATCGATTTCTTAATTGACTCAAGAGCTTTCATGGCCGCTCCTTTAATTGAAGAACGATTATTGCGGAATCGACCTAAGATGAGGCCGACTCTGCAAATAGATGCCTCATTATTCTATGTTAAGAAGGACATTTTACTGTATGAAGATATCATCAATGCAACAAAACCAAAATAAACGTATACTGAAGGCAATACGCGAATATAAAATAGACGGGATTTGCAATCGGAGATTGAACGAATGCTGTTTACACCCGTACCACCATGACCGTTTCGGCGCTCGACTAAATACTGCCATAACAACCTGGCTTAAGTCATCATATATATCGGTTCAAATTGAAAATCCTTAATCCTTACGTCTTAATTATACATAAAGATTTGATTCAATATCGCCTGAGAACCATCGAAACCGCCAAGCACATAATCATCGACGCAGAAAGAGCTTGCTGGCAAACCACATCAATAGGTCGTAAGCTCAACATTTGTGCCACAAACATACGGCGAAATCACCCCGAAATGATAATTCAAGCTGCAGGTGCAACGTATGATGGCACAAGATTGTAACATGTCGGGTAGAAATCGAGACATCTGAACATCAAGTGTGAACATAATGGTGATGGTGCACAACCTGGTTCTTGAGAGGTCGAATGTATGTCCCGCAACCGACAAGTCCGCTCACCGAAGTCCTGAGACGGTGGAGAGTCTGCTCTGCCGAAGCCCAGAGGCCGCGGGAGAGCCGAGAGCTAAAGTGCTATATACTATCCCCGTTGATTCTTCGGCTTATCTCGCTTACTTTTATTCAACTTGTCCCGAAGGGATGCATTTGGCAGCAAAAGAAGCGTGGTCAGGAAACGCGGATAAAACAATCTATCTACAACGCCTGCCAGAGACCGTTTACTGAGACATACCATTGATGACTTTCACTGGCTCTGAAGTTGCGAGCAAGCAACCCAGACTTATTCAATACGCTCTTGTCGCATTTGTGACAGGCATCTACATTGGGCTCGGATTCCTTTTCCGTCCTGATGCAAACTCTTACCTCCTCCTTGGAATACCCACCACTGTCCTTTTCCAGGTCTTTATTGCTCGCCGTCCATTGCGCGAGCTGTGGCTGCGATTTGGTCAAAACATGCGATTTGACCACTGGACTGCAGTATGGTTGATCCTGTTCTTGATCGGTCCGATCCAGGCCATTGTAAATGGAGTTCGCTTCCATAACTGGCCGGTTGTCATCTATGGCATTGCTGCAATCGTGGGTGCAGCGGGTGCCGCTTTCGCCTTTCGAGTCCTTGGGGCTGCCAACTTGCGCAGACTCGGCCTATGGTTACTGCTGTCGATTCCCACCGTCATTGTCCTCCTTTTGATCCGGCGTTCTGTCCCCGGTGCGGCGCTCCACGACACTGCTTTTCTGACGCGGCTTTGGACGCAGGCTCAATCTTTGCTTTTCTATGTGCCTGCACTCTTCGTCGTCGAGGAAGTGTTCTTCCGGGGCGCGCTCGATTCCTATTTGCATCGCGACGAACATGGTACAGGGTTGGTATCTGCGGCCTACGTATCTGCCCTCTGGGGTCTCTGGCACACTCCTATCATAGGGCCGTTATCCATGAGGCTTATCCTTGCACTGATCGGGGTACAGCTATTTTTGGGGCTGATCCTGTCCTGGCTTTGGCGTAAGAGCGGCAACCTGGCGATGTGTGGCACCTTGCATGCGATCATGGACTCGTTGCGCAATGCTTTGATGACTTGATAATCATGATCGACGCCCGACAGTCTCAATAGACTCTTGTCAGTGGCCGCCGATTGCCTGCATCACCGAAATTCGGGGGACAGAGGTGAGCCCACTCATCAAGTGACTAAATTGCCATGGGCTATGAGCTATCAGCTAATCGCTCTCCCTTCTTGCTTTTCTCCCCCATGGCGCTTACTTTTTGATGAAACAAGTCAGGGAAAAAAATGAAAAACATATTCTACCTCACGATCATTTTTCTCGCGGCGACCTTGTCAGGCTGTTCATTTGGCGGCGATAAAATTATCATAAAAGACCATACTGCTTACTATGCCAGCGACACTTCGGGTGTATTTCAAGTAGGCGCGACGGCACTCAGCGACACGACGACGGGCGACAGCCTTTCATTCACGCTGCCGGTCGTGAAGACGCGAGTCGAGCCGCAGTATCCCCGCCTGGCGAACAGAATCGGAGTCGAGGGCGAACTGGTAATAAGGGCATGGGTTGGCAGCGACGGACTCGTGAAAAAAGCCATGGTTGTCCCAGAGGAACGAACGCCGGAGACGCTCGGTAACGGTTACCTTGAGGGGGCTGCTTTACGTGCTGGAATGGGCTGGACTTTCATACCCGCAACCTATAACGGCAAGCCGATTCCTTACGCGCAGACGATTCGCTTTGACTTTAAGCTGATTGGAGACGATCCAAGGTTCGACTCGCCTGATTTCGACTTCAAGTCGCTTAGCTTCGTAGCGAACGACACGTGTGCACTGAGGGCCGGATATTCGGTGCCGGAGTTTGAGACCGACCCGGTGATAGGCCATGAAAAATCCGGGGTATCCGTGCAGCCTAGTATCACGAAGCTGGTGAAGCCCAAATATCCTCGCGATGCTCAAGTCCTCGGGATCGAAGGGCGCGTAGTGGTCAAGATGTATGTCTCAAAAACTGGGGAAGTGATATACGCCTCGATTGTGAAGACGTTGAACTTCCGGATTCAACACGTCAAGTTTATACGCTTCCGTGCAAACTGAGTTCTCGCCTGCATCATTCGAGGGAGAGCCAATCGGAGTCTGGGTGGTCATACCCTGGACCTTTAAGTTGCAGGGGGAGTGAAGCGAAGGAAATAGGTTTTGAAATTTCCAATATGTAGGGACGCGCTGGAAAATAAGTGGTGGATGGTCGTCCCAAACAAGATTCCTGCAATATTATTGACGCTTGTTGTTGGAGCGATATTCGCCGCGTTGCTCACCCACCATACCGATACATCGTTTGACAAGCTCCCTGATGTCGTTCTATGGGCATGGGAGCGCCCAGAGAACCTGAGCTTCATCGACCCCCAAAAAGTGGCCGTGGCTCTTCTTGCTCAGTCGATAGAGCTGTCGGGAGACCGCGTGTCCGTGTACCCCCGCCTTCAGCCTCTCGCGATTCCAGATGGAACGAAACTCATCGCCGTGGCTAGATTGACGACGAGTTCCCGCGAGACTCCGATTCTTTCTGGACAACAAATGGAAACGACAGTAGAAAATATCTTGAGCACAGATCGCGTAAGGGGGGTTTGTGGAATTCAAATCGATTTCGATGCAAAGAAGTCGGATCGCACGTTCTATCGCGTTCTCCTCGACACACTGCGAAGTCGGCTTCCTGATTCTATTTCTCTTTCAATCACGGCACTTGCATCGTGGTGCATATCCGATACGTGGATCGCCGATCTTCCCGTCGACGACGCCGTACCTATGCTCTTTCGACTCGGCCCCGACCGGCTTCAAGTCCTCCAATATCTCAAGGCGGGGAATGACTTCACAATCCCTTTGTGCCGACGCAGTATCGGCGTCTCGACCGACGAGCCATTTCCAATAATGGCTCACAAAAGAAGGATCTACGCATTCAGTCCGAAACCGTGGACTAAAGAATCATTCCAGTCTATAATGAAGAAGATTAACCCATGAAGATCGCTGCTCGCTGTGCTCTATTAGTGATTATTATAATCGTCATCACTGCTTCTCCAGTAAATGTGTTCAGCTGTGGACCTTTTTTCCCGCAGGCCGTTTTCGTGTTCCATCATCAACCTGACATGTCGCAGGAAACTTTTCTCCGAGGGGATATCGGCATTGTCCAGCCGGGGTTTTCAAGTATCTATCTATTCATTGCATACCGATATCTTAGCGGTCGCGATTTGTCAAGTGATGAGCAGAAATTTATTAGTGCAATTAACCCACCCGACTCTATCCGTGACTCGCTTTCGTCGGCTCATGACGATTGGATGTCTTCTCGACAGAAGGTTCTCGGATCAAATCCCTATTCTTATTTCTGGCCAAGTAACTATTTTAGTGACAAAATCCGAAATCTATTTGAATTCTATGAGAACATTCATTGTGATGCATATGAAACGGCCGCAAATACCCTTGACGATCTAATAAATCAGTTCGGTGTGCAGAATCCTTATGTTGTCGATTGGGTCCACGCTCAGGATATGGTTTTCGAAGCGGCGGATTCAGGAAAAGCACCATCTCCGGTGGATGCGTCTGCGCCGCCGATCTTTCATGCAGATCGTGATTACCAGATTGCTGCGGCGCACTTCTACATGCGTGATTACTCTGTCGCTGAATCGTTGTTCGCATTAATAGCCAGGGACGATTCCTCTCCATGGCAGAAGACATCGAGATTTCTTATTGCAAGATCGATGATACGTGAGGCGACACTTTTGTCATCGAACGAAGATTCTCTCCTTACACTCGTCGAGGGATATCTCGACTCGCTCCTGAAGGATCCGGCAATGGAGGAATTCCATCCCGCAGCCCGGCGTCTAGTGAATTTCTGTAACTATCGTACAGACCCTGAAGACCTCTTCGAGGAACTTGATCATCGCATCAATGCTCCACGAATCGAGGCGAACTTTTCGGCGGAGTGGCATGATTATGCAAATCTTCTTGGGCAATTTGCGGACACCTCTTTCGAAGGCAAATCCGACTTTGCAGCCTGGAACACCTGCTATCTCGGTCGGGAAGATTCAGCCGCATTTGCTAAAGCGTATGGTTATTGGCGGAAGACAAATTCATCCGCTTGGCTCATTGCAGCCCTCTCTGATGCAGGTCCGATGACGCCTGGACTTCAGTCGCTTCTTGACGCAGCGGCAGCAATGTCTCCGGAGGAGCGCGGATATGCTACAGCCACTTATTGGCGGACTCATCTGCTGATCGAGGAGAGGCAGAATAAACAGGCGATGAAACTCGTCGATACTCTTCTTGCATACGAGACGGTCAAGGCTTCGATTTCGAGCACGAACCTGGTACTTTTGGAGCGAACGCGATTGGTAAATGATTTTAATGAATTCCTTCGTTACTGTTACCAGAAGCCATGCGGCATATATCAGGAAGACGAGGCTGGGTGCACCATAAAAACGGACACTTTACAACTCTTCACGGCTCCTGCGGCAATAATGAACAAATATGTCCCGCTGACTCTCCTGGATTCCGCATGTCATGGTACTTTACTTCCTCCAAACCTCCGCGCGGAACTTCTTAGAGCGACATGGACTCGTTCGTTTCTTTTGAGAAGAGAAAATATCACCCTTGGTCTCGGTTCTCTTCTCACAGCTTTAAATCCTGAGTTAAAACCGTTTATCGATCAATATGATTCGGCAAAAGATGAAGGCTCCAGACAATTCACGGGTGCATACATCCTGCTAAAGTTCCCGGGACTTCAACCTGCCATACGAATTGGCGAGGGACGCCTCAGCGAACTGGGCGATGAAGACGACTTTCGAGACAACTGGTGGTATCCTGAGGACCTGGAATATGTAGCAAAGGCAAGGTCGATATACATGAGAGGATGTTATTTCAATGGAGACGAGGAACCCGATTCAGTTCAACCACCTGATTTTATCTCTAAGGAAGACCAGCGGGAGGGAGAGACAGAAGTGGAAGACCTATACTCGCTCCCAGTGGCAGCGACGTACCTGGCCGGCATAGTTAACAGCTGGTCAAAAGCGCATCCCGAGGATCCGCGCGTTCCTGAAGCGCTTCACCGTGTTGTGGAGGTTTGTCGCGTCGGTTGTTCTGATCCCAGTTCGCAGGGCGGAGAGAAAGAAGCATTCAACATACTTCATAAGCGCTATCCCGACTCCGAGTGGACCGAAAGAACGAAATACTGGTACTGACAGCCTGCCCGCCGAAGTCCAAAGGACGCGGGAGAGCCGAGAGCTAAATTGCCATGGACTATGGGCTAATTTGCTATCACCTATGAGCCAAATTGCTATGAGCTAATTTGCATCTCTCCCCGATGTCTCGTACTTTTATTCGAGTTGCCCGGAAGGGATGCCTTTGGCAGAAAAAGAAGTGTGGCCTTACCTTTGAGATTCACCCCGATATTCGCTAACTTTCTAATAATCACAGGCTTAAATGGCAAAACGTAAGAAACAAAAACCACGGCCAGTCAGGGAAGTTTCAACAGAAGTCTATAGGCATCCGGAAGCTACAAGCCCCTTGCGGCCCGAAGTTGGCACCCAGGCACAGTTCAGGAAGAAGAAACCTCCACAGCAGTATCGTTACGATTCTTCTTTGTCTCCGGAGCTTTCATGGGACGGCCAGAATGCTACACGCGAATTTGGCGAGTGGCTCCTCACATGTGTTGAAGAGGCAAGCCGTCTCCCGGACCCACACAAATTCAAAAGCCCTCGCGAATTTAAGAACTCAAGCGGTGAGATCGTTGCCACCGTCGCTGGACTTGCCGAGGCAGTCGAACAACTGAAGCGTATTCAAAAGCCATTTCTAAACTGGGCAGGGAAAGCCGAGCGACTTTCATTTGATGTCCCAACGCTTCCGCTGTTCGTCCATGAGCGCTTGTCAACCAAGGCTATTATTGAAACTTTGCAAACTCACAAGCGAGATAAGCAGATCGATATGTTCGATTTGTTCGGCGACCCGCAGCATTCTGTCACAGACCAGGTTCTGAAGGCTTACGAGTACCAGGACAAGTGGGTGAACCGTATGGTGCTCGGGGACTCGCTTGTCGTGATGAATTCACTGCTTCGCTATGAAGGGCTCGGCGGACAGGTTCAAATGATTTACATCGACCCACCTTATGGCGTCAAGTTCGGCTCGAACTTCCAGCCGTTCGTTCGCAAGCGCGACGTGAGCCACAACGACGACGATGATATGACTCGCGAGCCGGAGATGGTGAAGGCCTATCGCGACACATGGGAACTCGGGTTGCATAGCTACCTTACTTATATGCGCGACAGGCTTCTCCTCGCACGTGATCTTCTCTCACCAACTGGAAGTGTCTTTGTTCAGATAAGCGATGAGAATGTGCATCATGTCCGTGAGGTGATGGATGAGGTGTTCGGTGAAGAAAACTTTATTTCTCA
The DNA here is from genome assembly GCA_963703215.1 of uncultured Bacteroidota bacterium. Lineage (GTDB taxonomy): Bacteria > Bacteroidota > Ignavibacteria > Kryptoniales > JAKASW01 > JAKASW01. The sequence goes on from OY969800.1 coordinate 2,004,298, forward strand.
GGTTGTTTTTCAGACCACTGGAGGCTTTGAAACGACTACGATTTCGTCTCAGGGTGACTTCTTACTATGGTATGCAAAAGAGAAAGATCGCGTTAAAGTTAGAAAGGTTTATGAGAAAAGAGATCTCATCTTGGGCGAAGGAAATGCAAGGTGGGTTCTGTTCCCGGACGGGACTTACAGAGGATTAACAAAGGCAGAGGTAAGGGGTGAGAACCCGTTACCGAAAGAATCAAGATTATACAAACCTCAAGGATTACAATCGCAAGGACGATCAAGCGAGCCTCAACCATTTGTATTTCAGGGCAAGACCTATAACCCGCGTGCAGATTCCCATTGGAAAGCGAATTATCCTGAGGGAATGAAAAGACTTGCTGAAGCTGGACGTATTCATATTGCTGAAAATAGTCTTCAGTACCGTAGATTTGCAGACGATTTCCCTTTCATAGAACTCGGCAACATCTGGACTGATACGATGACAGGAAGTTTTACAGAGGATAAGATCTATGCTGTCCAGACGAATACAAAAGTTGTTGAACGCTGCATGATGCTGGTTACAGATCCTGGTGATTTGGTTTTAGATCCGACTTGTGGCAGCGGTACAACAGCTTACGTCGCCGAGGAGTGGGGAAGAAGATGGATCACGATAGACACTTCGCGTGTTCCACTTGCACTTGCGCGTCAGAGGCTTCTCACGGCGACTTACACTTATTATGAACTGAAAGAAGAAAGCCGCGGCCCGGTTGGCGGATTTGTTTTCAAGCGAAAGCAAAACTCCAAAGGGGAGGAAGTCGGCGGTATCGTACCACATATCACTCTGAAGAGCATAGCCAACAACGAGCCGCCGCAAGAGGAAGTTTTGGTTGATAGGCCAGAAGAAATCAAGAATATTACTCGTGTCAGCGGTCCATTCTGCGTGGAAGCCACGATACCGACTCCTGTTGATTGGGAGGGTGATGGCGAAGAGGATTCCGGTGTCGGTTCACAGGAATCTTACGGCTCTTTCGTCGAACGGATGCTTGAAATTCTACGCAAGTCGCCGGTGCTCCATCTTGATGGCGGGAAGACAATCCAGTTTAGGAACGTGCGTCCGCCCGCGAAGACGCTGTCACTCTCGGCGGAAGCTTTCGTGGACAGCGGTGAACGACCTCACCCCGACCCTCTCCTGAAAGGAGAGGGAGGACGATCAGAGAAGCATGTTGCTCTGGTCTTCGGGCCGGAGAACGGTGCAGTAAGCGAGAAATTAGTTTACGAAGCCGCCAAGGAAGCGGCTGCAAAGAGTTACAGCCATTTGTATGTCATTGGCTTTGCAGTCCAGGCGAATGCCCGCCAGCTTGTGGATAACTGCGAGAAGGTAATGGGAATCGCCGCGACTTACGTGCAGGCAACTCCCGATCTCATGATGGGAGATTTGCTCAAGAACATGAGGTCGAGCCAGATATTCAGCGTGTGCGGGTTACCGGAGATAAAGGTGAAAAAGCATGGGGCAAAGACTAAGGAGCATGGAGAAAGATTTGAAGTCGAATTGGTCGGACTTGATGTCTTTGATCCCGTGACCATGGACACTGAGCATCGCAAAGGTGACGACGTTCCTGCATGGTTCCTCGATACCGATTACAACGAGAAAGTGTTCCATGTTTCTCAAGCATTTTTCCCGCGGACGAGCGCATGGGATAACTTGAAGAGAGCGTTGAAAGCAAGCTACGAAGAATCTGTCTGGGATCATCTCGCAGGCACGACGAGCGCACCGTTCGAAGCCGGCGAACATGGACAGGTTGCCGTGAAGGTAATTGACGATAGAGGAAATGAGTTGCTCGTCGTGAAGAAGCTCAGCGAGGCGAAGTGATGATACGAAAAGTTGTCATCAGGAGATTCAAGAGGTTTCAGGATACAACATTCGAGTTTCCGGGGCACGTTGTTATCGCTGGTCCGAACAACACGGGGAAGACAACCCTCCTGCAAGCAATCTCGACATGGCATCTTTCATTAAATCAGTGGAAAATGTTAAACGATTTCCAAAGGCATAAGGGCGCATATCCTTACAAGCCTATCACCCGGCAGACTTTTTCGGCCGTCCCGCTTAGCACATTTGAACTTCTCTGGAAAGAGCGAGTATATAATGGCTCAGTTGAAATTCAAGTTCAAAGCGACGAAGGGTGGGACGTGACCATGGAATTGATTTCGGACACGACCGAACAAGTTCTGGTTCGTCCAAAACCTACAGCCGACCCGGACATGCTTCGCAGCGCCACTCTCGACGTGGTTTTTGTTCCGCCGATGACTGGTCTTAGTACAGACGAGCCGGTCTATCAACCGCCATATCTTGAGGCGCGTCTTGGAATGGCACGGCCTGGAGAAGTTCTTAGGAATCTCCTCCTAACTGCACATCAGTCGGCGGGTGGCTGGCAGCAACTGCAAGAGTCAATCAAGGATCTATTTGGCTACGAATTGCTTCCACCTAACGGAAGAGGCGCATACATTATTGCAGAGTACCGGGAAAGAGCTGGTGGACCTAACCTTGATATTGCAAGTGGAGGCAGCGGGTTTCAACAGATATTAATGCTGTTAACTTTCCTGAGTACCCGTCCAGCTTCGGTGTTACTCCTCGACGAACCTGATGCACATCTACATGTAATTCTTCAGGATGCTATCTTCGGTGAACTCAGAAGAGTTGCTGCGGAACAGAAATCTCAACTCGTCATTGCTACACATTCTGAAAAGATCATTAATGCAGTAGAGCCGACGCTTCTCTATGCGATGGTAAACCAACCACGACTTCTTGCAACCAGCGAAGACCAGCGAAACCTGATAAGATCCTTAGGCTGCTTGTCCAACGTCGATATTATGCTTGCCGCCGATGCGCCAGGAATTCTGTACACGGAAGATTACACTGATCTAGAAATATTGCGAGCATGGGCCAAGGTGCTCAACCATCCGGTATATACCACCTTGACTACAAGACTATTCTGGGAGCGGACAGTCATTCAACCGCGCGAAGGCGCGGAAGGGATTTCAGCAAAGGAACACTATGAGGCGTTAAAGCTGGTGAGAGGCGATCTGCCGGGCTTGGAGCTAGTAGATGGTGATGCCCATCCAGAAAAGAAATCTACACCCATTACTGGTCATGGTCTACAGAGGCTTAGGTGGACACGATACGAAATCGAAAGCTATCTGATTCACCCTGAAGCTCTGGGAAGGTTCATTGAGAAACAGCTTGGCCCGGGGGGCTTCTCGGCAGAAGCAAAAAAAGAATTACGTGAGTACCTGGTCAAAACATTTACTCCTGAATTTGTCGATGATCCTTTAGCAGATCACCCGCTTGTCGAAGCCTATCTTGAGAAAAGGAAGGCGCGAACAGAAGTCCTTCCACCCATCTTACGGGCTGGAGGCCTGCCCGCTTTTCCATATCAGAGGTTTCATGAATTGGCAAGTGAAATGCAGCCCACCGAGATTCACCCCGAAGTAAAAGAAAAGCTCGACCTGATTCAAAAAGCCTTTGGTCTATGACCAACTTTGAAGTCCCCGAACCGATCATAAACTCTCCTTACGAAGAACCAAAGCAATATTGGAAGATTGCTGAAGGTGAACCACCACAGCTCTTGCCGGGCCGACGACCGTCGTCTTACTTCTATAAGCCGCCTGGTTCACAACCGAGCTTATTTGGACCGGAAGACCTTGGCACACTGATCGAGCTGAAGATAATAAATCGTATTCGTGAACGCGTGAAGGAATGGCGGTCACAGGGATGGCCCGGTGTCAGTCGTCTGACTCTTGAGCTGCTGAATTACTGGAGACGCGATGGCAGGGAAACAAGACTTTTCTTTGCTCAGGCTCGAAGCGGCCGAGGCTATTATTTTTCTGAGGGAGGCGCGAAACGATTTCTTGCAAGGGATGGAAATTCCGATGGATGAGCCTGGCCCAGATGGCAAAGAGAATGGTTTAACAGCCTTTACTCGCTATGCTTGCAAGATGGCTACGGGCACCGGCAAGACGACAGTGATGGGGATGCTTGCCGCCTGGAGCATCCTGAACAAAGTGAACGACCATGGCAATAGCAGATTCTCAGATGTGGTCCTGGTCGTCTGTCCCAACATCACGATCAAGAACAGGCTGCAGGAACTTGATCCACAGCTTGGCGAGGGAAGCCTATACCGTACTAGAGATCTCGTCCCACCTAACTTCATGCCGCAACTTACATCAGGGCGGGTCATCGTGACGAACTGGCATGTGTTTGAAGCGCAGACAATGCAGGTTGGTGGTACAAGCTCAAAAGTCAGTAAGGCAGGTGTGGAACGGCGATCAAAAGATTACATCACGATAGGACCCAAGACCACCACCGCTCGCGGGAAGCGATACCTCTCTCCCGATGATTTGTCAAAACAAGTTGCTGCAGGATTGATTACGGTATTGAATGAGGAGCGGGACAAGTCCGGTAATCTCAAGCGAGTGTACGTCGAGTCGGTGAAGTATATAGAGAGTGATGCGTCTGTAATAAACAGGGTTCTCGGAAGGGACATTGGAAAGAAAGGAAACATACTGGTCTTCAACGACGAGGCTCATCATGCTTACAGGATTCGCCGGGCTGAAGAAAAAGAGGAAACCTCGGAAGAAGAAGAGGTATTCGGGGAAGAAGAGGAGAGCGAAGAATTCTTCAAAGAGGCAAATGTCTGGATGGATGGGCTCGACAAGATGCATGGGCGCAGTGGTCGTGGCATAAATTTCTGTGTTGATCTGTCTGCGACGCCATATTTTCTAGCTCGCGTTGGACGCGAGACGAATAGACCATTCCCGTGGGTCGTCAGCGATTTTGGGCTTACGGACGCAATCGAATCGGGACTCGTGAAGATACCGCAGCTTGCAGTGAGAGATACTACCGGAAAAGAAATTCCCGGCTATTTCAATATATGGCGATGGATTCTTCCTCAACTTACTCCATCGGAACGTGGTGGAAAGAAGGAAAGCCCCAAACCGGAAGCCATCCTCAAATACGCCAACCCTCCGATAGCGATGCTCTCAGGGCTCTGGGAACAAATGCGGCTTGAGTGGGAAGAAAAGAAAGATGATCCGAGGCCGCCGGTCTTTGTGATCGTATGCAAGAACACGAAGATTGCAAAGGTCATTTATGAATGGATCGGTGAGAACAAACCACCTTACGGAATCCCACCGCTCGCAATCGAGGCGTTTCGTAACAATGGAAAGAGAAATACCATTCGAGTTGACACCAAAGTTATAATGGAGAGCGAGACCGACGAATCGAAGAGCGATGAAACGAAGTGGATGAGATACACTCTGAATACTGTCGGCAGGACAGACTGGCCGCAAGACAAACTCGGACGCTCCATATATCCTGAAGGCTTCGAAGAATTAGCGGAGAAACTGAAGCGGCCGCTCCATCCTCCGGGAAAAGATATCCGGTGCATAGTGAGCGTGAGCATGCTGACGGAGGGGTGGGATTGCAGTACCGTCACTCACATAATTGGTCTTCGACCTTTCATGTCACAGCTGCTATGCGAGCAGGTTGTGGGAAGAGGGTTGCGTCGGCGATCTTATGAGCCATTAGGCGACGGCAAAATGGAAGAGGAGGTTGCGAAAGTTTTCGGAGTACCATTTGAAGTGATTCCATTCAAGCAAAACAAATCGGGGCCGCAACCTCCGCCGGTGAAACGTCACCATGTTTACGCCGTCCCGGGAAAAGACAAATACAAAATTATATTTCCGCGTGTGGAAGGTTATAGAGGAGCTATCAGGAATAGAGTGGTGCTCGATCAATCGGTGGCGCCTCTTCGCCTTGATCCTTTGAAGATACCACCAGAAGTCCAGATGAAGGCGGCGCTTCCCGCAAATTCGGGTCGGCCTTCTCTCATGGGACCCGGGAAAATTGTGGACGTTACGATGAACCCATATAGACAGGGCCGCAGATTTCAGGAACTCGTATTTGACCTTGCACGTGATTTAACGCGCGAATATGTAAGTCAACCTGGATGCAACGCTCCATCTCATGTTTTATTTCCTCAGCTAGTTGAAATAGTAAGAAAGTATCTCAATGAGAAAGTTCAACCTATAGGTTCCGCTGACATAATGGATGTATTTATGTCGCCGTACTACGGATGGGTACTCGAAAGATTGGTCAATGCGATAAAGCCAGATACGGCTTTGGGAGAATCACCGGAGGTGCCGCGATATGAAATCAATCGTGGTCCTGGTTCGACGACCGAAGTGGATTTCTGGACAAGCCGTGAGGTGCGGGAAGTGGTACACAGCCATCTCAATTATGTCGTCGCGGACACACGAGTATGGGAAGAATCTGCCGCGTACACAATAGACACTCATCCCTCTACGGACGCGTTCGTAAAAAACAGCGGTCTTGGTTTCGCAGTTCCGTATCTCTTCAGTGGTCAGGCACATGACTATATACCTGACTTTATAATCAGACTGAAAGGTGATCTACCATTGCATCTGATCTTAGAAACAAAGGGATATGACCCACTCATGGAAGTCAAACGCCAGGCTGCCGAGCGGTGGGTGAATGCGGTGAACGCGGATGGATCGTACGGGAAGTGGAAATACAGGATCGCAACGGATACTGGAGAGGTGGGGAAGGTCATTGATGGAGTCGTCAACGACCAACCGTGATTACTGGTGGCTCACTTTATTGAAGGTTCAGGCTATCAACCAATGATATGACAGAACTAAAGGTACCATTCGCGTTCAATGAAGCACGGGTTCTTTTTAGCGCGGAGTCTGCTGAGAGGGGTTGTCGATATTTTTGCCCCGCGTGCAATGATGAGGTGATTTTGAAGAAGGGTGAAGTCAAAGTTGCACACTTTGCCCACAAGGATAGCGATGTTTGTTCTCAAGAGACGATCATCCATAAAACTGCAAAGTATTTGGTCTTCAAGGCAGTAAGCGATTGGAAATCCGGTAAAGCAGGTTCACCACTCATCAGAAGACAGTGTAGAATCTGCCCAGCGTCTATAGATCAATCGCTGCCGGACAAAGTCACCTCAGCTCGAATTGAATATAGACTCCCAGATCAGTTTGTGGTGGATGTTGCGTTGATGGTCAACGAACAACCAACGGCTGCGGTTGAAATACGAGTCTTCCATGCCGTCGATGAAGTCAAGGCTGCAATGATGTCAATTCCATTTATTGAACTTGACGGTAATGAAGTGCTAGAGCATCCGAATTTTTGGGTACCTCTTGTGGACAGTTTCAAACCTTTTGCGTGTCAAATTTGTGCGGATACTGTGAAAATGTTCAATGCGAAGGTTTTAGAGATCGCCTCTGATGTCCATCTTTCAGTCCCAACTTCCTACTACAGGTATTCTTTTTGCCAATGCTGGAAGTGTAAAAAAAAGACTCCGGTCTTCACCTGGCCTGGTCAACAGGAGGGGATAATTCCCAATGGGCAGCCTTGGCCAAGAGTTGTTCAATATACATATTCCAAGACAGTGAGGGAGAACTACTGGGCAAATGTTTGCGCACACTGTGACGCTCTCCAAGGAGATTTCTTTCTTTACAATGAGCCCGATGGTCCATTCTTTGGCTTTACATCGGGGGTGGATACGCCAGAAGAGTTTCAAGAGGATTTGAAGAAGCTCGCTCAATATGCCAAGTACCTTCAATTGATTTGAGCGTCTATCCTGCGCTGCATCCATCCTTTTTCAGTATCCAAACGGCATCGAGCAACGCCCTTTGGAATCAACGCAATCCCTTCTCTTTGTTTTCAGAGGCAGGCCCCGTCCGTAAGGATCTCGCACATACAGGATCTTCGCCTCCCAACTTAAACAGACCATATAGATTCGCGAATTGCGCGCTGGATAGACTGTGCCGAAGGGATACCTTCGGGAACGAATGCTGGCGAGAAAGCTGCACGAACATTCATGAAAAGATAGGATACCTGATATGACCATTACTGTTAGAATAATTCCAGTTTGCCTCTACATGATTATCGGGGTCGTCTCCATGACCATGGCATACAAGAATATGTTCTCGAACAGGCTCATCGCTTTTCAAGAAAGGGCGGCGGGGAAGTCGTGGAATGAAATTGAGAAGGGGCTTCAATCTGTTATAATAGCCCTGATGAGAGTTTCAGGGCTTGGGTTCCTTGTGGTCGCCTTGCTGTTGATGGTTTTTCCGCTCGCTGCCTATTCTGGGAACAATACTTTTGTGCAGTATGCCGTTCCGATCATTTCGCTTTTATATTGCCTTGGGCTCGCCTTGTTTAACTATAAGTTGCACGTTCAGACGGGTGTGAATACACCATGGATATGTTCACTTTATGCTTCTGGAATTATCGGGGCAGGTTTGATTTTGTCGGCGATATTATAACTCACTCGATTAGAAAGATTGAAACACATAGGATCATAGAACACATAGGAAACAAATCTGTCTCTTCTATTGAGCCTATGTGGTTAGAAAGATTGAACCACATAGAAACATAGAACACATAGGAAACAAATCCGTCTCTTCTATTGTGCCTATGTGGTTGGCTCTCAACGGGGTGGATGAGATTTGTTTTGTCAGCGCGATCAGCGGGATCATAGTTATCAGCGGTTCAGACAATGGAGGAGAAAGGCTCTGTTGGGTTCGAGAAACGACGGTTGATTTCACTTCTTCGTCGGACAGTCAGGATCATTCATACCTGAGAGGCCTCATCCCGCTGAGGTGGGATTGACAGGGGAGAAGGTTGGTAAAAGATGGAAGCGAGGTCTTCCGCCCCGGCCTCCTATTCACGAAAGAATAGACCTCTCTCTTTCCATAATATCCTCTCCCTGCACCCGAGCCGAAAGATTCGCCAAACGCTGGGTGGGTTGCGCTTTCTTAGGTCAAAGGGGTGCGGCTTGATTTGCCAGGCTATTTGAAATTTACCGAAAGCAGTACGCTGGATATACCGGTGCCGCCGCGCGCCACTGGCCCAACCGTAGAAAGATATGTCACTTGACCCACGATGATCGTCGATCCGCCCGGGGAGCTTATTGTATCTTCAGGCTGCGTGTACTTGTAGCAGCTGAACTTGCCCTCCGGGACCGACAGCGTCTCACTGGTCGAGTCGACGGTCATGGGAAGCGGAACAATTGTCAATTTGTCGTTCCACCCAAGCTCGTAGCCGGAGTTGTATGAATCTCCTGCGGTAGCAGGATACTTATACAGAATGACCACGGTATCAAGATCGGGAAAATATTTGTAGATTCCACCCTGCCTTGAAGTAATGTACTGGTCGACATAGTCGTCTGATTTCAATAGGAACCATTCCTCCCCCTTGATCTCTTCCTCGCCGACTATTTGTTCCCTCACCGTATCTGTTCCCATGATTTGTCCATTTACTGAATACGTCTTGAGAAATGTCCACTCATTGCCGACCTTCAGCGGGTAGACTGGCGAGTTAATGCCCGGCCCGGCTGTCTGACCTTCACACAAAAGGGGGATTTGAAACGTGAAGCCGTTCGAAAGCTTCCACGTGAGATTGTATATGCCAGTCTGAATCGGCTTGCCGAAGAGGTCAGCCATCGAATACCCCTCGCCATAAAGTATGCGCGATTGGTTTGGACCGATAGTTTCCCTCTCGATGAGGTTGCTGATAACAGTCGGACCTGAAGCAATGGAATTGCCTTGACTGTCGCAAAGCGACCATTTGTAGAAGTAATCGCTCACGAGTACCGTTTGCGGAGTGTCGGTCTGATTGAGCGCGGTCAGGGTCATCGACAATCCGTCCAGTATACTGAGAGTATCCTTTGCCACCGCGAAGGTATAACGCATCCCGTCCTTGGTCTCGCTTATCCCGGTAGATGTTGGCCCGGCGCCGAGAGGGTTACCGGTGTTGTTGCAACCGGTGATAAAGGCTGCGGCGGCCACTAAAATGAATAAGGAAGTCATCAGCTTCATGACATCGCCCTTTCGCTAACTGATGGAATATATTCGCTGCATTCAGATTTGTCAATGCCCACACAGGGTGCCACCTGTCACCTGACTGAATGTTCAAAGTGAAAGGGAACAGGACTTAACTCCATGGACCAGTAAGCGCCACCCGAATCTTGAAGAGGGGGGCTTTATCGCGAAGTCGAATAGTGAATAGTCAAAACCTTATTGGACTTTTCCTCTCCGTCTCCGCGGCGATCTAGTCACGCGCGTCCATATTTAGTTAGAGGCGGAGCCATTCGGCCCCGCCTCTCCTTTGCCACTATGGTGTCACCGAAACCGTGCTTACCACGGTTCCCGAATACTCCACAGGGGCATTCGCCGCGTTAAGCGTCACCAACGCCAGCAGGATCTTCCTGTCTGCGTAAGCTCCAACGCTCGCCGCGTCCTGACCCGACAGCGCGATGTTGAACGAGAGTGCGCTGTCAAGCGTGAGCGGCTTCGTGTCCGAGGTTCCCGATACGAACATGAAATCGGGGTACGTCCCATTCGACGGGTTCGAGAGGCATAGCACGCATGCCACCTTGCCGTTCGGTTCTTTGGTTACATCGATTCCCGAAGCAGTGCCTATCGCTGCCAGTGCAATCGCCACGTTGTTTCCCGCGAGCGCCGCGCTGCTGCACACGACAGGGAAGCCATGTTCCGGGGTTATCGTGGTAAGGTCCGAAACGGAGGCCGGATTCACGACCAGCACGTTTTTCTGGAAGATGTAATTAGGAGTCGTCATCCCATCAGGTGTCTTCGGCTTCCAGACGGCCGCAAGCTCAGGGATGGAGTAGACTGCCTGAGCTAACTTTGTCGAGAATGTGAACCGCGACCTGCGGTCCACCGAGCCCTTGTCGGCCGGAGGAGTGTAGCTTCTTGGGCGCGTCCCGACGAAGTTCTTACCGTTGCGTTGGCGGAATACAGTGTCGCCGATTCTTCCGCTGAATCTGCCTAATACGGCTTTTGTTAGTTGTGCCATTGTAGTTATCCTTTCTGTTTGGTTTTTAATGGCAAATCAGTTAAATAGAGTTGAAGTCAGGGAGCCATGGTAACTTGTACGTCATGGTGCATGGGTCGCAGGCGTCAGTCCGTTTCACCTTTCGCCGGTCTCATTTCCCTTATGCAGGCTTAATGCGGAGATAGAGCCGACTTAACCGAGAATGAACCTGGGGCTATCCGTACCGACTTCTTGTCTCTTAGTGAGTATTGTTTATCATTGAAAAGATTTTGCCATGGGAAAAAATATTTCGTGGTTCGTGGCAAAATTAGGTTCTTGATGAACATAACATGTAAATGAGTTGAGCAAATGGGTTCTCTGACATGCATGTCATCAAGAAATTCTAGGAGAAAAGATGGGAAAAGAGGATGAATGTAAGAAAATTGAACAGATTACGTTATTTGTGTCGAATAAAGACAAAGTAGGAAAGCTGGCTGCTATAATTGATAGCGAGCTTCGGTTTAGACTCTATGAAAAAAGGGAAAGAATTATCGATGGTGCGGAGGTTTTGAAATCGTTGACAGAAAGGGTTCTTTGCGAGCCAGGTCTATGGGATATGGAAAACATACTGGACTTCGGGGAATGTCTCTTAAAAATGTTCAGGAACGGAAGGCGTAACATAGTACGGAAAGAAAACCTGAACGTGTCACTTGAGAACGAGGTAAGGGAAAAACGTTTTGATATCCCTTCTGATTGCGATCACGTAAAGGATTATGAAAACCAGGAAGCGATCGATGCAATAAGAAACGAGCTTGAGACGAATGATGATTCTATAGCGGTCTTTGTGCTCGAGGCCGTTTTGCAAGGGAGAACAAATAAGGAGATTGCTTCTGAATTTAAGCTTGGCATAAGCGATGTTGAGAATGCTAATAAAAGGATCAGGCGTACCGGCCGCCGAATTTTTAGTCTTAATTCTGGAAAAGATTACTTTAATTGACCATGCTGGTGTTCGGTCCAATGGTTCAGGTTTGTGAGTCGAATAGCTTTTTCAGTTGAATAACAATTATGAGGATTTAATTGGCTCTCCATGCTGTAGAGCCGATAAGCACTCCTGTCTTGGTTTAGTCGTCGAGAGCAAATTACAACGAAAATGAAAAGCTAATGGGACAGGTGTCCGTAAGGAACAATAAACTAAAAGGAGGTAATGATGGAACGAGAAAGTTTCATGGATTTCTACTCTGACTTTAGCGATGAAGACCCGGAGTATATTCATGAGTATCTCGTCGCACACGGAATTGATATTGACCGGCTTCAGGCTAATTTGTTGGAGTTAGTAGAAAAGCGAAAAGCGGAACTCAAACGAGAGGAAGGGAAAAAATTCAAATCAGCGTACGAAGAATTGAGACGAAGGGCCTCGAAATTAGGGGAGACAATCGTAAATAAGAGCGAGGCATATAGCGCTGGCGTTTCATACAGGAAACTTGAAGGGGAAGGTGAAGAGAACGAAAAAGAATCGGCAGAAGAAGCAGAGAAGCTTCGTATGATCAAACAGGCGAAGAAATCCCTATCCGATGGAGACAAAGACGAATAGATTGTATTGCGAGGTCGGCGTTCCACGAATGACTGTGGATGACACAGGAATCATCGCGACCTTACGAAGGTCTATTTGAGATGGCGCGGCGACCTTCGCAAGGTTTCGCCCGCTCAAGAGGATTACAATGACCACCTTAGCTAAATCAAGAGCGCGTGAGCTTCTAAGAACATACTGCATCTCGAACCCCGACGGCTTAAGAAACCTCGAAGAGATCGCCAATGCAGAAGGGCTGATTGTCGAAGACGTGCCTCTTGACAATTGCCAGGGAAAAATCAGGTACGAAGGATCTTACGGGCTCATCAAAGTCAGCAGCGCAATTCGTGAGCGCGGAACAAGAAGGTTTGTCATCGCACATGAGATGGGACACTTCTTCAACGAAAAGTCTAAGCTGATTAGGTGTACGTCTCAAGACATGCTCCCTGTAAAGTCTCATCCTCAGGGTGATGCGCCTCTGGCGCAGAAGAAAGTCAGCGAAGACGATGCCAATGCCTTTGCCGTAGAGCCTGCTTATGAAGAAAGAATGGTACGTGGACTTCGTTAAAGACAAAGACCCAGGCATCGACACGATCAAACAGGCCGCAGGTTACTTCGGCGTCTCCTTGAGCGCCGCCGCGATAAGATATTCCGAGGCGGGCAATTTCCCGGTCGCGGTCATAATGAGCCACAACAGAAAAGTATCGTGGTCGGCCATCAGCGGATCCTTTCCGTATCAATATGTTGGCAAAGGTTATCCCGTGAATGGCTCCTCGGAGGCGGATAACTTTTTCGCAGAGAAGGAAATTGACGCCAAACCACATCTGGTGCTTGCGGATTCCTGGTTCCTGAACGACCACAACTTCCGCCCAAACCACATGCTGATGGAGCAATGTCTTCCTATGCCGGGCTACGAATCTGTCCTGACGTTAGTCTGGCAGGAATGAACGGATTTCCTGCGGGAAACTGGTCGCGTTGCTGGATCCTTCTTGTGAGTCCGTGGAAATACTTGGTGAACTAATCTCCGGATAAACGGGACGACGATCGAGATCGCCAGGACTATTAAGTTCTTGAACGACGGCGTAAACGTGATGATGAAATGCTGAACCGCAATAATCGTGCTGACAACGACTCCAAGCAGCAAGGCCGATGTCTTGCTTAACCTTGCAGGGTAGACTGGCCTAACGATGAAAAAGAAAATCGTGAAGAGTACGATTGAGACGATCAGCAACGCGAGAGTCCTTATCAGAACAACATCCGGAATGAAATATTTCTGGGCGACATCAAACAGGTAGCCGATTCCCAAAAGTGCAGCGAATCAGCGTAGTCTTTCAGCTTCAATTGTCTGAACATCATTGGCACGTCTTCGGATTCTTGATTGACTTTTCTCTTGATAGTATGGTAGCTTCAGCCCGCCGAAAAATTTTGTGCGCCGTGCGTGACTTGAACACGCAACCCTCAGCTTAGAAGGCTGATGCTCTATCCAGTTGAGCTAACGGCGCGATATTTAAATTTAATAGTTAAACTCGAAAAATGAAAAAGGAAACGGTTTTGCTTTTACCTATGAGCTATGGACTATTCGCCACCAGCTATTCTGCCTTTAACTTTTGAGTTTTCAATGATATATTTTTCCCACAAAAAATGCAGAAACGTATCCCCAAAGGACAGGCACGGACGAGTCCTTCCACAATTGCCGTCAAAGCTCAGCAATCCTATTTCAGCGAACCATTCCGCGAGAAATTATCCAATGGAGTAACTGTCGTTGGAGAAAGCATCTCGTCGGTTGAAAGTGTTGCAATCGGTTTCTGGATAAACGCCGGCTCGCGCGACGAGAAGAAAGAACAGAATGGTCTCACTCATCTCGTCGAACATATGGTTTTCAAAGGGACAGAGAATTTTACCGCGGAAGAGATAATCGAAACGGTCGAGGGACGCGGCGGTTATATAAACGCATTTACGACAAAAGAATTCTCATGCTATTATGCGAAAGTTTTCAAGGAAGACATTGAGCCGACGATTCGAGTCCTTTCCGATTTGGTATTGTATCCTAAGTTTGAGGAACGCGACCTGCGAAACGAACGAAAGGTCGTTCTCTCGGAAATGCAGGAAGTCTATGACGACCCTGAAGATTGGGGAATGGATTTCATAGAGGAGAAAATTTTCTCCTCTAATTCTCTCTCCATGCCGATAATCGGAATTGCATCTTTGTTGAAGAGTTTCGGCACGGGTAATTTGAGATCCTTTCATGCAAAGAATTTTACCGCTGACCGAATTGTTGTCAGTGTCGCAGGCAATTTTGATCGAACAGGCTTAATGGGTCTTGTCGGCAAATATCTTTCTCCGATGGAATGCTCGTCAAGCATTTTTATAAGAAGAAAACCAGCCATAAATGCCAGTGGAGAATTTGTTATTCATCGTGACACAGGAAAGCAGGCGCATCTGCTCTTAGGCAACCGTGCGTCTGGATTGAATGATCCCGATAGGTATGCCACCTCGATGGTCGGCGTGATCCTCGGAGATGGTTCAAGCTCGCGCCTTTATAAAAGTGTCCGGGAAAAAGACGGACTTGCTTACTCGATCTATTCTTACGGTTCTGCTTATGGCGATTCCGGGATCCTCGGAATTTATTCATGTACTGCCGTGAAGGATATTCCGAAATCGGAAGAGAGAATCCTTTCGACGATCGATGAGTTTGTTAAAAACGGTCCGACAAAAGAAGAGGTGACGCGCGCGAAGGCACAGCTGAAAGCCGGCGTAGTCTTCTCCCTGGAAAACCTCTGGGATCGGGCATCACTCTTTGCGAGGGATGAGCTTTATTATAAGGAGCGATCTAATGTATCCGAATCGCTTGCTTCAATAGAAAAAGTAACGGATGCTGACATTGCAGAGGCCGCTAAGAAGTACCTTACAAAGGAACGCTTGACCTCGCTGAAAATACTTCCTAAGCAATCAAAAGTAGAGCGGAGATCCCGCTCGCATGAAAGGAAAGATTAAAAATGATAGTGGGACTATTGAAAGAAATTAAGTCTAATGAAAACCGTGTCGCCCTTCTGCCCGCTGGCGTAGAGCTGCTTGTTGCACATGGTCACAAGGTGGTCGTCGAAAAGAACGCCGGACTCGGGAGTGGATTTCCTGACGAGGTTTACAAAAAGGCAGGCGCGAAAATTATCTCCAATCCGGCGGAAGTTTACGGCGCGGCCGACATGATTATGAAAGTGAAGGAGCCAATAAGGCCGGAATATAAATTGATCAAGAAGAATCAGGTTGTGTTTACATACTTCCATTTTGCCGCCAGCAAAGAGTTGACCGATGCGATGATGAAATCGAATGCGATCTGCATCGCGTATGAAACGGTCCAGAAGTCCGACGGCTCACTTCCGCTTTTGATTCCGATGAGCGAGGTGGCCGGAAGGATGGCCCCGCAGGAAGGAGCAAAATACGCCGAGAAGCCGATGGGCGGAAGAGGCGTATTGCTTGGCGGAGTGCCGGGAGTTGAGCCGGCTGATGTGGTTGTCCTCGGCGGCGGAGTCGTCGGACAGAACGCTGCGCGTATTGCCGCAGGTTTCGGTGCACGAGTTACGATTCTCGACAATAATCTGCAGAAGCTTCGTTATCTCGATGATGTCATGCCGCGAAATGTTCTGACGCTTGCATCGAACCCCTATAATATTAGAAAAGCGGTCTTACGCGCGGACGTGGTGATCGGAGCCGTCCTGATTCCCGGCGCGAAAGCTCCAAAGCTTGTGACTAAAGAAATGTTGAAGGATATGAAGGAAGGATCGGTTATCGTGGATGTCGCGGTTGATCAAGGTGGATGTATCGAGACCTGCCACCCGACCACTCACGAGAATCCGACATATGTGGTCGACGGCGTTGTACATTATTGCGTAGCAAATATGCCCGGCGCGGTACCCTTCACTTCTACGGTCGCACTTACAAACTCGACTCTTCCTTATGCCATCGAGATTGCCGGAGGCGGCTGGGAAAAAGCCGTCAAGTCCAACAATGAAATCAAGCTTGGTCTGAACATGGCTTACGGCAAAGTTACATACAGACATGTCGCCGAGGCATTTGATCTTGAATACACGCCAGTGGAAGAAGTTTTGAACTAGAAATTTCACCGCAGAGACATCAAGTCGCAAAGAAAACGATCGATGAAAAACTTAGCGCCTTTGCGTCTCAGCGGTATAACGTTTTCTATTTGTGACTTACCGCTTCGGGGTTTCATGAAACGCAGATATTTATTAGTTTGTTTACGATAGAATAAGTGAAGATAAAATGGAAATGGAGCCTAATTATACATGGATAACATTTCTGGAGATGATACAGTGAAGATGGAATACAATGGCTAAGCTGACCATAGAAGGAAAAAGCGTAGAAGTCGAAAACGGCACGACGGTGATTCGTGCGGCTGCGCAAGCGGGGATTGAGATTCCCCACTTCTGCTGGCATCCTGGTCTGTCGGTTGCGGGCAATTGCAGGATGTGTCTTGTCGAAATAGAGAAAATGCCGAAGCTGGCAATATCATGTGCAACCCCGGTTGCCGACGGCATGGTGGTACATGTGAACTCCCCGAAGGCAATCGAGGCGAGGAAAGCGATTCTTGAATTTATCTTGATAAACCACCCTCTTGACTGCCCCATATGCGACGAAGCAGGCGAGTGCAATCTCCAGGACTACACCTATTCTCACGGCCCAGGTCAGAGTGCATTTACGGAAAAGAAAAACAAGAAGCCCAAACGAGTTCCGCTCGGACCGAATGTCGTTTACGACGCCGAAAGATGCATCTTGTGTTCCCGATGTATTCGCGTCATGGATGAGATTGTCAAGAATCCAACCCTGACCTTCGTGGAACGGGGAGATAGAGTCTTCATCGATACTTTTCCCGGAAAGGAACTCAATGATCCATATTCGATGAATGTAATCGACGTTTGCCCGGTCGGTGCGTTGACCAATCGCGAGTACCGTTTCAAGGCACGCGTCTGGGAGACTTCTTCCACGGAAGGAATATGTCCGGGCTGTGCCCGCGGCTGCAACATAAATATCTGGGTAAGGAATAATGAAATACTTCGCCTGACGCCTCGCCATAATGCCGAGGTAAATAGCTTCTGGATGTGTGACAACGGCAGATTGAATTCATTCAAGCATGTTAATTCGCAGTCGCGGTTGAATTCCCCTTTGGCGAGGAAGGATGGCGTTTTGGAGGAACTCGGCTGGGACGAGGCGCTTGCCCGCGCTGCAAATGCCTTGAAACCGTTTTCGAAAGACGAAGTAGCGGTGATTGGATCAGCGTATTCATCTGTCGAAGACAATTACCTCCTCCAGAAATTTGCGAAGCAGATATTGGGGACGGCGAATATCGATTTTATTAGGCATGTTGTCGAAGGTGATGAAGACAATTTTCTAATTCGAGCGGACAAAACTCCGAATGCGTACGGCGCTCGCGAGGTCGGCGTTGCTTCTCCAAAGGGAATTGATACAAATAGAATCTACGAGCTGATTGGTTCGGGAAAAATAAAAGCGCTTTACGTCATGGACGACGAAGTTGCTGCGTCGAAAGAGTTAGAGGAATTGCTGACGAAATTGGAAGTGTTAATCGTTAGTAGTTGGGCTGCTACGAGGACGACGCAGTTAGCGGATGTAGTTTTCCCGAGTGCGACAGTTGCAGAGAAATATGGAACCTATGTCAACTTTCTCGGGAGAGTGCAGTTAGCGAGACCGGCTCTTTCGACACTTGAGCAGGAGCGTGTACCAGGAAGGTTTAATATGAGCCGGCTGGATAAATTCGGCAGTGCGTTCGACAAATGGAACAAAGGTACACGTCGGAATGTTCGATCGTCGTGGGAGATTGTCTCGGCTATCGGAAATCTGCTCGGCGGAAAAATGAGATACCAGTCTGCGGAAAAAGTGTTCGGGGAAGTCGCCCAGGTTGTCCCAAGCTTCAAAGGCTTGTCGTACGCGAAGCTAAGCTACCATGGAGCGTCGCTTAAGAAAGCAAAAGAAGAAGCGCTGGTCTGAATATTTTGAATTGTGAATTTTAAATTTTGAATTAAGAATTATGATTGCAATAGTAGCGTTGATCAAGATAGTCGTTCTACTTCTGGTGATTCTTGGGACCGTCGCATATTTGGTATTACTCGAGCGCAAGGTCAGCGCTTACATGCAGGACAGGATCGGCCCGAACCGCGTCGGTCCGAAAGGCCTTTTTCAGCCATTCGCTGATATTTTAAAGCTGGCTCTGAAAGAACTCATAGTCCCCGCAAAGGCCAATAAGTTCATCCATGCACTCGCTCCGGTGATTTCGATTACCGTGGCATTATCGGCACTTGCAGTGATACCGTTCGGTAGTTATATCATGGTCGGCGGGCAAAAGATCAATCTCATGATCGCGAATGTGAACGTCGGCATTCTCTACATTCTTGCAATGTCATCGATGGGAGTTTATGGAATTACGCTGAGCGGCTGGGCTTCCAATAATAAGTATTCTTTGCTGGGTGGTCTTCGCTCTTCTGCTCAGATGATCAGTTACGAGTTGTCCCTTGGGCTCAGTATAATCGGTGTGTTGATGGTCGATGGTACACTGCAGCTCGACAAGATCGTCGCTGCTCAGAGCCAGGGATTCTGGAATATTGTTTATCAACCTGTCGGATTCTTTATCTTCGTTGTGGCGGCGTTCGCGGAAACCAATCGCCTGCCGTTCGATTTGCCCGAAGCTGAACCTGAACTCGTAGGTGGTTATCATACTGAGTACAGCGGCATGAGATGGGGACTCTTCTTCCTGTCCGAATACACGAACATGATCGTGTCGAGTGCGCTGATGGCAACTTTATATTTCGGGGGCTGGTCGCTTCCTTTTGTAAACTATTCCGCCATGCAGCCGAATATTGCGGCCTTGGTTCAGGTCGTTACGTTCATGGCGAAGACGGGAATTTTCATATTCATTTATATGTGGATAAGATGGACGCTTCCGCGTTTTCGTTACGACCAGTTGATGAATCTAGGCTGGAAAGTCTTACTGCCGCTTGCATTCCTGAATCTGCTTGGAACCGGCGCCGTAATGCTGGCGGTTAAATAGATAGAGGCTGCAAATGCCAACAAATGGAAATGGAATCCAATTATACAGGAACAATACTTTTAAGAATTGTTAGGTTAAGATGGAACAGAATGGGAATGGAAGAATAAAACATAAGATGTCGCTCTGGGAGCGGCTTTATTTTCCGGAGATAATCCGGGGAATGTCGATAACGATGCGCGCGTTTTTCCGCCCGAAGTTTGTGCGGCAGTATCCCGAAGAGCGCTGGGTGCCTCCGCCGATTTTTCGCGGAAGACCGGTGCTTGTTGTAGAAGATGAAACAGGTGTGGAAAGATGCGTTGCTTGCGGACTCTGTGCCCGTGTTTGTCCGCCGCTGGCAATCCAAGTGCAGGCAGCCGAGACCGAACTCGATAAAGAAAGATATCCGGAGTTATTCGAGATAAATATGTTGCGTTGCATCTTCTGCGGTTTTTGCGAAGAGGTCTGTCCCGAGGAAGCAATAATCATGAGCAAGGATTTCGAGCTCACATTCACAGATCCGAAGGATGCGATCTACGGAAAGGATCGGCTTCTCATTCCCGCCTCGCAGCTAAAAGATCGTTTAGAATTCTTGAAGCAATATCGGTAATTGATAATCAACTTAAAAACGTGTAGACTGGCGTTTCACTGAAGGGCTATGGTCTCCTGATTTTAAGCTCCGAAAAGTAATCGTTTTAGGATACGAGGATCTGATGAAGACACACACTGAATATCTCTGGTTCAACACAAAGAATAGAAAAGAACTTATAAACATCACCTTCGATGTTGAGAAGAATGTAAAAGCAAGCGGGGTACAGGAAGGATTCTGCCTTGTCAGCGCAATGCACATCACGAGCGGTATTTGGGTGAACGATGAAGAGCCCGGGCTTAAGGATGACTTGATGGAGTTCCTCGAGAAGATTGCTCCGTTCAAACCGGAATATAAACATCATCGCACGGGCGAAGATAACGCCGATGCACATCTGAAGCGTACCCTGATGCACCACCAGGTTGTGCTTCCGATAACGAAAGGGAGACTCGATCTTGGTCCATGGGAACAAGTTTTCTATGCCGAGTTCGACGGTCGGCGAAGAAAAAGAGTGGTAGTAAAAATAATAGGGGAATAACAGAGTTTGCACTAATACTAATCCTTCCTGTTGGAAGTGGGGTGCGGCACTCTCCTTTTTAGGTGCAATTTGAAATACAGGGCTTTATATTGAACAAAGGAATCTTGTGAAGGAGCAGTTCACGACAAAGGAATTTAGAGATTTTCTGACGACATCGATTGGCCAGACCAATATCAAAACGAGGGATTCTGCCCAGGCCGCTTTATCGGACGACTCGAAGAAGAAGCTCATTACGAAATTGCTCCCATTTCTTGGCCCCGCTTTCATCGCGAGTGTTGCCTACGTTGATCCAGGAAATTTCGCGACAAATATTCAAGGCGGTTCGGAGTTCGGTTACACACTTTTGTGGGTGATACTCGCGAGCAATTTGATGGCGATGCTCATACAATCCCTTTCGGCGAAACTTGGAATTGCATCAGGAAATAATCTTGCCGAACATTGCCGGAACAATTTCAGTCGACCGGTTGTCTTGGGCATGTGGGTGCTGATGGAGATTGTCGCGATGGCGACTGACCTCGCGGAATTCTTAGGTGCGGCACTCGGTTTCAATCTTCTCTTCGGTTTCCCGTTGATTATCGGCGGGATATTGACTGGGATATGCACCTTCCTTATCCTCGGCTTGCAACGGTATGGCTTCCGTCCATTGGAAATTGCGATCACTTTGATGGTCAGCGTGATAGCCGTGAGCTATCTCTTGGAGACCATCCTTGACCGCCCAAATCTAAATATTCTTATTTATCACACGTTTGTTCCTGAGTTTTCAGGAACTGAAAGCGTTCTTCTTGCAACAGGAATCCTTGGTGCCACTGTCATGCCTCATGCGATTTTTTTGCACTCGGCATTGACTCAGCAGAGGATCGTAGTCAAAAGTCCAGAAAAACTCCGCAAACTTTTCCGGTTCGAAATTCTAGATATTACGATCGCGATGGGAATTGCGAGTCTCGTCAATATGGCTATGCTGATTATGGCGGCGGCCACTTTTTACCAGCATGGATTGACCAACATCGCCACTATCGAAGAAGCTCACATAACTTTGCAGCCGTTGTTAGGTAAAGCTGCAAGCTGGATTTTCGCAATTTCTCTTCTCGCTTCCGGTTTGTCTTCTTCCACTGTTGGAACGAGTGCTGGCCAGGTTATCATGCAAGGATTTCTCCACAGACATGTTCCTGTATGGCTGAGACGGCTGGTCACCATGGTTCCTTCAATTGCAGTTATTGCCATTGGACTCGATCCTACTCGTACTCTCGTCATCAGCCAGGTTGTCTTGAGCTTCGGCC
The DNA here is from genome assembly GCA_963703215.1 of uncultured Bacteroidota bacterium. GTDB lineage: Bacteria > Bacteroidota > Ignavibacteria > Kryptoniales > JAKASW01 > JAKASW01. Next base: position 2,026,157 of record OY969800.1, read on the forward strand.
TTCCTTTCGCAATAGTGCCGCTGATAATTTTTACACAAAATAGAAATATCATGGGAGTCCTCGTCAACAAAAGATTGACCACTTATTTAGTATCCATAATCGCGGTTCTTATTATATTATTGAATCTTTATTTGATCTATCAGGTGTTCGTTGGATAACTCAACAATCAAGAAGTTGCTCGTTCCTCTCGACGGTTCGTCGTTGGCTGAATCTGTGCTGCCGGTCGTTGGGCAGCTTGCGAGGAAGATCAATGCGGTTGTCACTCTGATTCATGTCGTCGAAAAATATCCACCGGAAAAAATTCACGGGCAAAAACATCTGACAAACTCCAAACAGGCGGCGAGTTATCTTCGTGCCACAGCTTCCTTAGATATTTTCAAGGGAATAAATGTGAGTTTTCACCTCCACGAAGCCGGCGTGAGAGATGTTTCCCAAAGTATTTCCGATCATACTGAAGAATTGGGTCAGGACTTAGTCGTAATGTGCACGCACGGAAGCAGCGGACTTCGAGGCATTCTGTATGGATCGATTGCCCAGCAGGTGATTTCTTTTGGTAACGTGCCGGTCTTGTTAATTAATCCTTCTTCTGAGAATTTTGCTTATAAGTTTGAAAACTTCCTTGTTCCACTCGATGGCAACCCTGATCATGAACAATCTCTCACTTACGCGACGAAGCTTGCAAAAATGTGCGGAGCGAGAATTCATTTGCTGATTGCCATCCCACAGTTCGGGACCATGTCCGGCGAGTTGACTCCAACCAATCGTCTCCTTCCAGGTACAACAGCGAAAATGATGGATATGATAGTGCCGGATGCTGAAGAATATCTTAACCTTCTTCAGACGAGAATCGAACCAGAGGGATTAAAAGTCTCAACGAGCACGTCGAGAAACAAACCTGGCTTGGCCATTCCGAAGACTGCAAAAGCAGTCAGTGCGGATTTAATTATTCTTGCGACTCATGGGAAGAAAGGGGCCGAGGCTTTTTGGAATGGGAGCGTCACACCTAGAATAAGTAAGTCGAGCAAGATCCCGCTACTATTGGTACCGGTTAAAGAATAAATTCTAAATCCTTCCGAAGATATCACTTCGATCGGTTTTAGAAATCAGAATTTGTTTTCCCGTCCCAACCTTGCTTATTTTCGCCATTACGCCTATTTTTTTACATAATCATGCCACTTTCGAAACGAGATACCAATCATTCGGGAATGAATCAGACCGCGAGGCGCAAGTCAAGTCACGTAGATATAGTCCTAAATGAAAAGACCGATTATCATAAATCGACGGGTTTCGAAGGATACGAGTTTGTCCACAACGCTTTGCCAGAAATAGATTACGAAGAGATAGACACAAGGGCTAAGTTTTTTTCTTATAATTTTTCCGCACCGATTATTGTGTCGTCGATGACCGGCGGTTTTCAGCGCGCGGGATTTATCAATTCGACGCTGGCTGAATTCTGCAAAGAAAAAAATATTGGAATGGGAGTCGGAAGTCAAAGACAAGCTCTCGAAAATTCTCATTATCTCGGTACTTTCAAAGTCGTCAGGAAAGTATCGAAAGAGATTTTCGTCATGAGCAATATCGGAGCCGCTCAGGTTGCAGATGGATCTGCCTTGAAGAACTTCCACAAGATAGTGGATATGGTTGAAGCGAACGCAATCGCAGTTCATCTGAACGCATTACAGGAATTCATTCAGCCTGAAGGCGAACGAAGTTTTCGTGGTGTACTGAACGGAATTTCAGAACTCGTAAAGCAAGCCGGAATTCCGGTAATTGTGAAGGAGACCGGAGCCGGCATTGGCGCTGACGCTGCGAGAAAACTCATCGAACGTCGGAGTTTCTGCCATCGACGTGTCGGGAGCAGGCGGGACAAGCTGGTCGGCGATCGAGACGCTTAGACAAACTCGACGTGTCATCGGCAACAAGTTTTGGGATTGGGGAATCCCGACGGCCGAGGCGCTGATTCAAGTGAATGCGCTTCCGGCAAGGAAGAACATCATGCTCATTTCATCGGGCGGTATTCGCGATGGCGTTGACGTTGCAAAGTCGATCGCTCTCGGAGCGGATATAAGTTCGGCGGCGCAGCCGTTTCTCAAGGCACTCGACAAAGGTGGCATGAAAGGCTTGATGAAGGAGTTTGAAGTCTGGGTCGAAGAATTGAAAGGCGCAATGTTTCTTACAGGCAGTGTGAACCTGGAACAATTAAAGAAAGCAAAGTTGACTTCGATCAACTAGTGTCCCATGTTATCCGGCAGCCAAATAAAAGTGTGAAGAAACCAGAAATCATGAGAGTCATAGATTGACAAACTACACGGGATACTTCGATAAAGTGCGTACTAAGATTGAGAATGAGCTATCACGCTCGCTCGACTTGATTGCGGATTCTCCATTGAAGAATGAAGTCGAATATGTCTTTTCGATGGGAGGGAAGAGGATTAGACCGCTGGTCACTGTTCTTTCTGCGGAAGCCCTCGGTGGATCGAATGTTGACACGTTTTGCGGTGCAGTCGCGATCGAGATTCTCCATAATTTTACACTCGTCCACGATGACATAATGGATAATGCGCGCACGCGGCGAGGCGAAGCAACGGTTCACGTCAATTCTGGTATCAACACTGCGATCTTAGTCGGAGATCTAATGATGGCTCTTGCATATGATTGTCTGGAGAAGTGCAGCAGGGATCGGTTGCGGAGAGGTCTCCAGATCTTCAATGAGAGTGTGAAGGAAGTATGCGATGGTCAGGCGCTTGATGAAAGCCTGAGCAAATGCGACGGTGCTACAATGGACAGCTATATTGATATGATTTCAAAGAAAACCGGAGCGCTGTTGATGGCGGCTGCAAGTCTTGGAGCTCTTTTCGGCGGGGGAACAGAAGAAGATATCGGATCATTTGGGAGTTTTGGATTGAATCTCGGGATCGCATTTCAGATTTTAGACGATACGCTGGATTTGGAAGGCGATTCAGATAGATTCGGCAAACCAGTGGGTCTCGATATTATTGAAAAGAAAAAGAATTTTCTATTTTTAAAAGCTCAACAATTGATAAATGATCACAAATTTGCCATTATTAATAATACATATAAAAAGCCTTTGGTGACCGAGGGCGATGTCGCAGCGGTGAGAGAGACGTACCGTGAGTGTGGAATCTTTGAGGCAGCGAAGAAAGATGTCGTCGATTACACATCTCGCGCGTTGTCAAATTTGAATATGGTTAAGGAGTCGGACGGGAAGAATGCTCTTGTTGAGCTGGCAAATTCACTTGTGCTGAGGAAATTTTGATGGAGATGGAACCCAGCCGTATATGAACAATACCATCGGGAATTTCCCAGCTAAGATGGAACAGAGTGGTTCAAAAAAAGAATAATGGTTCAACAAGAGGTCGTCGTAAAAAACCGTCTCGGGCTTCATACCCGTCCGGCCGCAACACTCGTTAAACTAGCGGCAAAATTCAAGTCGGAGTTTTTTTTAGAAAGAGATGGATATCGCGTGAACGGCAAAAGTATCATTGGTGTAATGACTCTTGCTGCGGAGCAAGGCGCGAGAATTCTGCTCGAATTCAGCGGCGAAGACGAACAAGAAGCCCTCACAACACTCGTGGATTTTTTTGACAGAGGATTCGATGAACCGGAGTTATGACCCGTCAAAGAATGGAGGCACACCTTCTGTGAATGAACGGTTAACACCCAAACCGGATTTGTCCGTGGAGCAACACGGCGCTAGCGAGGAAACTTTCCTTCACGGGATTCCCGCATCTCCAGGAATCGCGATCGGCAAAGTAATCGTCCTGAAGAAGGACGGAGTCATAATTCAAGAGCTGACAATAAATGATTCCTCTGCCGAGCTGGAACGACTCCGCAAATCTATTGAGCGATCCTCCGCAGAACTTGATAAAGTTTATAACGCGACACTTGAAAAACTTGGTGATGATAAAGCCAGGATCTTTGAAGCTCAAAAGCTGATGATATCAGACCCGATCTTCTTCGATGAAATAAAACACAGGATCGTGAAGGAGAAGAAAAACGCCGAATTCATTGTCGGTCATGAATTCGACAAGCAGATCGAGCAGTTGAAGCGAAGCGACAGCGACATGTTCAAGCTCCGTGCACTCGAGTTAGCTGACGTGCGAAATAGAATTATTAGAAATCTTGCCGAGACAAAGCTGAAATCAAGGTTTGAAGGGAATCCTATTATTGTTACGAGCGAGCTCAGCCCGGCTGATGCGATACTTCTCAGCCGCAATGCTGTACTTGGTTACGTAAGTGATTTCGGCGGGTCGCGTTCTCATGCTTCTATACTTTCTAGATCGCTTGGAATACCGGCGGCAGTCGGTCTGAAAGAAGCCACGAAGCATGTCCATGATGGCACAGACCTGATTCTCGATGGCTATCGTGGTGTCGTTGTGATAAATCCTTCGGACGAAACCGCAAAAAAATATGTGGAGAGAAAAGCCTGGTGCGAGAAGCTTGATTCGGATCTCCTTGCCGAGGCGAACAAGCCGGCGGAGACAACCGATGGCCATAGAGTACATGTCGAGGCGAACATAGAGCTTCTCGAAGAGCTTCCGCTTCTGAAACCGCATGGCGCCGATGGCATAGGCCTTTTCAGGACCGAGCAGCTTATAATTGACACGAATTCCATTCCCGATGAAGAAACGCAGGTCGCAATATTTAGGAAAGCAGTCGAGGAAGCGGCGCCAAATCCAGTGATTTTCAGAACCTTTGATATTGGCGGTGATAAACTTTTCCTCGACGATTATTCCGAGGCCAATCCTTTCTTGGGCTGGAGAGGAATTCGAATGATGCTGGATCGGCCGGAATTACTCAAGGAACAGATGCGTGCCATCCTTCGGGTCAGTGCCTTTGGAAAATGTAAGATTATGTATCCGATGGTCGCCACGGTCGAGGAGGTTGTCCGCGCCAACAAAATTCTCGAAGAGGCGAAGAAATCTTTGACTGATGTAAAGGTCGCCTTCGACAAGAATATCGAAGTCGGCGTGATGATCGAAATACCGTCCGCGGCGCTTTTGAGTAAAGAAATTTCTAAGGAAGTCGATTTTCTCAGCATCGGAACTAACGATCTCACGCAATACTTGCTTGCCGTCGACAGGACAAACGAGCTTGTCGATAATTTGTTTGAAGAGTTTCATCCGGCTGTTCTGCGAACGCTTAAGTTTATTATCGACTCAGGACACGAAGCCGGCGTAAAAGTGGCGATGTGCGGCGAGATGGCGGGAAACCCGCTTGCCACGGTGATGCTCCTTGGATTGGGACTCGACGAATTCAGTGCGGTGAGCTCCATGTTGCCGATTCTAAAAACGATAATCAGGAAAACAAACCAGAAAACATCGCGGAAGTTTGCGAGGCGGTTATTGAAGTTGGATTCGACAGAGGAAATAAAGAGAGAGCTGAATGAATTTTTGAAAACGCATTTCGAAAGGATTTACTACACAACGATAAGCGAGGAAAATATTGGTTAGCGAAAATGGATTGAAAACCATCGACCTTTCAGGGATGTATGATCTGATAAAGTCATTTCCAGGGCAGGCGGCTGAAGGAGTTGAGATTGGGGGAAAGACAGAAATAAAGTTTTCCTTATCAAGGATAAGAAATATTGTCGTCACCGGACTCGGGGGCTCTGCGATCGGAGGAGATATTTGAGAAGTTATTCCGCGGACCAAATCAAGATCCCTTTGTTTGTAAACAGAAGTTACACCTTGCCGAAGTTCGCCAATGGCAATTCCCTCGTGGTAGTATCGAGTTATTCTGGAGGGACTGAAGAAACCATCTCTGCCTACTCGCAGGCGCGAAAGAATGGTGCACAGATACTTGTAATAAGTTCAGGTGGAAAAATCGGCAACACAGCTTCGAAGCTTGGCCATAACTGGGTCAAAATTCCAGGTGGACTCCCGCCGCGTGCGGCGCTTGGCTATTCATTCTTTTCTATGCTGACTGCGTTTCAAAAAGCTGGCATCTTAAAATCGAAACATGCGGAGACAAGTGAGACTTTAGCATTGCTGAAGCAACTCAGCGATGAATATTCCGATTACGAAAAAAATCCCCTGCCGCTTCGACTCGCCGATCAGTTGGTGAACATGCTTCCGATCGTTTACTCATCGACGGAAAGATTCGACGCGGTCAACCTGCGATGGCGCGGACAAATTGAAGAAAATGCGAAGACAGTCGCCTACGGAAATTTCTTTCCTGAGATGAACCACAATGAGATCGTTGGTTACTCGACTCTAAAGGATCTTTTGTCTCGCTTTGTCGTGCTCTATCTCCTCGATGGAGGAGATCACCCGCGTGTGGCAGCTCGGTTCAGTTTCGTCAAGGAAATTATTCGTCCGTATTGTTCAAACGTTATCGAAGTTCGTTCTCAGGGAAAATCACTTCTGGCGCGGATGTTCAGCTTGATCTATCTTGGCGACTGGACGAGCTATTATCTTGCAATCAAGAAAAATGTCGATCCAACACCCGTCGGCAACATCGACATGCTGAAGAAGAACCTGAGCGAATTGAAGTAACGCTTTCAAGGATTGTAATCACAAACCTTGTCAAGGGAAAAACCTTGACAAGGTTTTCCATCCTTTAGTCCAATATCGCGTCACTCATTTTATTCTTGCCTATTCTCACTTTCAATTAAAAGAAATTCTAAACGTTGAATTCTCAATTATGAATTTTAAGGACGCAATCGGTGAGAATCAGCATTGTCTTTGTGATCCGTGTACGGAACTTTATCTTTTTTCATTTAAGAAATTTGAAATTGTCTTTGTTGCGCTTAAATTTTCCTCAGGCATTTAAAGATGACGGAAAAGAAACGTACTCTTCATGATGTACCGATATTCGAGAAACTATCTCCGACAGAGCTTAAGCTGCTTACCGATATCTCGAAAACAAAACGCTACAAGAAAGACCAGATCGTATTTCTTGAAGGTGAAGTCTTCTCGGGCTTCTACGTCGTCCTGGACGGTTTGGTTAAAGTTTACAAGCTGAACCGGGATGGCGAGGAAGTAGTTCTCAACAAGCTGGAGCCGTTCAGGAGCTTTGCGGAGTCGTCACTCTATTCGGGTTCCCGTTATTATTCTGCTTGCGCACAAGCGATCGACGATTCCAGCTTGATGTTCTTTCCGAGCAAGGAGTTCGCATCAGTGCTGGGAAAAAATCCCGCCCTCGCGATCAGGATATCGGAAGCATTCGCTGTGAGGCTCATGGAACTCAACCAGCGTTTCGATCTGCTTGCCGATGGAGCTGAAGGAAGAATTGCTCGTTATTTGCTGAACGAAATTCAGCTGAACAACTCAGTCAAGCTTCCAGAGCCCGTTTTCAATTTACTGATTCCCAAAAAAGATCTAGCACAACATCTTGGCATTGCTGGTGAGACTCTCTCTCGAATGTTCCGCAGGTTGAAAGACGAGAAGATCATCAGAGAGGTTTCGAAAAAAATCTTCGTCACGAACCTGAAGAGACTTCGCGAGCTGGCACAGGAATAAAATCTTAAGTGATGAATTCTAAGTTTTGAATTGAGCCGTGAGAGATTTCCAATTCAAAATGTAGGACTGAAAAGATAGAACATATTTCATACTTTTGAGTCCGTAATTTGGGAATATTTTGCGGTGGGGTAAATATTGGACAAACTTCGACACAACATCCATCAATTTCCTCGGCACTGAGATGATTGGGTGGCACAGGCTTTGCCAAATATAAATGGTTTAAGAAGTCAAATCCGCGATACACATAATAAATAGATAGATCGTGCCTGTGAAATTCTCGGTGACTGGCTGAAGAATTACGGAAAGAGTTGCGGAGACGCTGATTGCAGGCTTATGGATTTCCTCAACAACTCCCATTACACGCCCGCTTGAAAGCGCGGCTAATATCCGATTTAAAATTCACTCGATCTATCTTTTGTAATGAAGGATTAAAATCCGCCAACTATTATATTACATTAAATCAATAGAGAATTATGCATGAATAATCAATCGGAGCAGAGATTCGCTGGAACAATGGCAGCTAACGATGAAAGCTTGCGGGAAAGGAACCGGAGGGAAGCCGGCAAGATGCACTACAGCGAAATGTTGCGGGCAGTAAGCCGGACGTTTGCGCTCTCTATCGAACGACTTCCATCGGAACTGCGCGACATGGTTGCGACGGCGTACCTTCTATTCCGAGTTTCTGATTGTCTTGAGGACAATGAATTGCTTGTCTCAGACCACAAGGCGGAGCTGCTCCGAACTTGGGCGCGCGTACTCACGGATTCAATGCCAGTCTCATCACTCACCGGCGAGATTAACCATCTCGATAAAAGCGACCCTGAAGTATATGTCGCGCAGCACGCGGGCGAGCTGCTCGACGGACTGCGTCGTTTCCCGCGGCCGATCCAGGAAATCATCACGAGTCACGTAAACCAAACCTCGCTCGGCATGGCACGGTGGCAGGAAAATGGACCCGAAGTGCGCAACGAAGAGGAGATGGATGATTACATGCACCAGGTTGCTGGCCGAGTCGGCTATTTGCTGACCGATCTCTTCGCATGGTACTCACCGGTCATCAGGGAACGGAAAGAAAAACTTCTTCCGCTGTCAAGACAATTTGGACTCGCATTGCAGACAGTAAACATCATCCGTGGAATGCGGAAGGATTACGAACGCGGCTGGGTGTACATACCGCGAACTTTTTATGAGCCGCTGGGCCTGACGCGCGATAATCTTTTCGCCACAGAAAATGCCGTAAAAGTCCTGAAGATAATCGACCAGCTTGCCGACAAAGCCGAGACACATTTGCTCTATGGTCTCGATTACATAATGAGCATCCCGAAGTGGCTCCATGGAATACGTCTCGCGTGCATGTGGCCGCTTCTGTTTGCGGCGCGGACAATCGCGATCAGCAGAAATAACTTCGACGTGGTCCTGAATGAAACCAAGATCACGAGGAGCGATGTAAAGAAAATCGTTCGCGACACGACTCTTTTCGGCTGGTCCAACTCATGGCTGAAGAATTACTATGAACGAATGTTCGAATGCCCACCCGCGAGAAATGAAGTTAGAACAGCCTGACTGTCCGGGACACCGCTTCGTTTGTTTCTTTCGTTAACCCCACATATATTTTATTTAGCCCCGCAGAAGATGGTACATGCCAATATTACTGATGTTCTGTCGGTAGCATGGTACTGATTAGTCATAACTGAAAGAGCAAAGAAATCTATGAAATACTTTGCCAAATTGAAAGAGCAAAAAGAGATTCTCGATGTCCTTTTCGACAAGAAGGAGATTTACAACAAGAGGTACAGAAAAGGCGGATGGACCGGGAAGGAAGTTCTCATTCACCTTAAGGACGCCGAGACAATGTTCTACGAAAGGCTGAGGAGAACAATATCGGAAAGCAACCCCATCCTGTGGTACTTCGAGGAGGATAATTGGCAGAAAAATCTCGAGTACATGAAACAGGACATCGGGCTCGCTAAAAATGTTTTTATGCTCACGCGGGATTCGATCATCGAAGTGATCGAGATGCATCTAGAGAAGTCGGGCTCGAAGGAAGCCGTGCACTCAAGGTATGGCCTTATGAATATGAAAGAGCTGATCGAGCGAATGATCAAGCACACGGAAAGACATATAGATCACCTGAAGCAGATAAAGCAATCCACCTGATCGGCTTTTCCACTCAAAGACTGATGACGAAGCCTTGCGATCCCGATTTTTTTCATCGGTTCGTTGTGGGAATTCCTGAGTACTTGGAACATTTGAAGGTTAATGCTGAGTTTGTTTCTTCTATCGCCTCCCTATATATTTTATCGAGTCGTGAAATGAAATAATTCACGCAGGAACACATTCGAAGTACAAGGAGGAACGCATGTCCGTAACAATACGCCCTGCAACAACGGGAGATATTCCCGGGATCACCAATATCTTGAGGAACCTTGGATGGTTTGATAAGCTCTCACACGCGCCGCTGGAAGCCGCTCAAGCACAGATCGGCCGTCATCTAGCACTTTGTATGTCCGACGAGAGCCACACGGTCTATGTCGCGGAAGAGCGAGGAGTCATCGAAGGATATGTCTCGGTGCACTGGATTCCGTTTCTGTTCCTAAGAGGACTTGAAGGATACATCTCGGAGATGGTCGTATCCGATTTGAATCGTGGTCATGGAATCGGGGCACAGCTCCTGGAGAAAGTGAAAGACGACGCAAAAGAGCGCCACTGCTCCAGGCTCTCGCTGCTCAACAGCCGCGGGCGCGAGTCGTACCAGCGCGGTTTTTACCAGAAGCACGGCTGGGCTGAGCGAACTGATATGGCAAATTTTGTTTTCAAGATCGAGCCGACAGCAAAGGAGATTAGTTAGCGGGCAAAAGTTCGAAGCTCCAAGGGCTGATTGCTTCTAGAGAATGCACTCGATATGTCGATAAATTTTATATTAAGGATAAATCCACTTCCCTTTTTTCTCGACAAATTTCAGAGGTATCTTGGGATTATTTATGTCTTTATCCCCATCATCCTTCCATTTCTTTTCCCACTTTTCGAAATACGGCTCCAATTGTTGAGGAGTTATTTTATAGATCTTTTTCAAATTGATCCCTTCATACACGGCAAAAATCCAATCCACTTTTCTGTATTTCTTTATTATTTCTGGATTTAGATGATGGTGCGTTGAAAAGCTTTCCGTAAGGTTTATGTTTACAGATTTCAACTCATATTCTTTGCCTTTATCGTCCTTAGCATCGTTACCCTCGCGCTTGGAGATGACAGTCAGGCCAGTAGTTAGTGCCACCTGCAGTAGTTTACCGCCATTATCTTGAAAAATGTCATTGATACCATGTTTTGTGGCAAGTCTTTGATATTCAAGTATTTTTGGAAACAGACTTTTTAGTTTCGCAAGATCCTTATGGGGTTTCATTCGATTCTTCCAATAATTTCTTGATAGGTATGTTGAATGCTTCCGCAATTTTCTCTAATCCATCTATCGAGATGTTTCGTTCAGCTCTCTCAACCGAACTTATATATGTTCTGTGAAGCCCTGAACGAAAAGCCAGTTCTTCCTGAGTAAACTCCATTTCTTCTCTCAATCTCTTCAAATTTCTTGAGAGTATGGTTCTTGCTTTTTTCTTTGTATTTTTCATATGCTAAATGTATTTTGGTGCACACTATGAGTCTACAGACAATGAGTAACATTGACGCTGTCTTCAAAATTCTTCTGGAACGTGGTTACAGTTATCGTACGAAGCACGGGCTGTCGATTTGTGAAGATTCCTTGAAAGTTCTTTCTTTGTTTCCTGACGACAGCGTAAATCTTGTCCTTACAAGTCCGCCGTTTGCGCTTCAGCGGAAGAAGGAATATGGTAACAAAGATCAAGATGAATACATAGACTGGTTGCTATCCTTCGCGGAAGTTCTCTATGACAAACTTACGAACAACGGTAGCTTTGTTCTTGATCTTGGTGGAGCGTATAAGAAGGGGCTTCCAGTCAGGAGTCTATACAATTTTCGCTTACTGATTCAGCTATGCGATAAAATAGGTTTTCATCTTGCTGAGGAATTTTTCTGGTACAATCCGTCTAAACTTCCCAGTCCAATTGAATGGGTAAACAAAAGGAAAGTTAGGGCCAAAGACTCAGTTAACACCGTATGGTGGTTATCAAAATCTGAAAACCCCAAAGCTGATATTAGAAATGTCCTTGTCCCATATAGCGAAAGAATGCAGAAGCTGATTAAAGATCCTTCCAAATACTATTCCCCTAAACAGAGGCCGTCTGGTCACAACATTGGCTCTCATTTTGGCAATAATAACGGTGGCGCAATTCCTTCAAATCTTTTGCAGATTGCGAATTCAGAATCAAACAGTTTGTATCTGCGCCGCTGCAAGCAGCTTGGGATCATGGGACACCCAGCAAGATTTCCTGAGAGGTTCCCCGATTTTTTTATCAGAATGCTTACCGATTCTGAGGACCTTGTGGTTGATATATTTGCTGGTTCAAATACGACTGGAGCAGTCGCTGAACGTTTAGGAAGAAAGTGGATTAGTATTGAAACCAGGATTGAATATGTGAGTGCTTCGACGTTGCGATTTGTTGATGAAGGCGTTAGCAAAAATAGGGTTAGGGAAATTTATGCAGAGGTCAAACATGGCGGAGGGTTTGATCTAGAAGTTTACCAGAACTCCGATACACTGTTTGATTCCATGGGCACAGGTTGACACGATCAAATTCCAATGGCGTGTTTCCACTGGCTTTTTCAAGGTTTCTCCAATACCGACGACCATTTTCCGTAACATTACAAATTCTTAACTGAAACCCAAGCCCCTCCGATTAGTCATAAGGACCCCTTAACTCAAACTCAAAACCATTTTTCTTGCCCCGGCGACCGCAAAACTCAATTCGGGAATTACATAACTAATACGGACAATTGCAAAACTCGAGTCCGGAATTACAAGACTTACACCGCCGATCGCAAAACTTGAATCGGAAATTACAGACCTTGCATCCGGAACAATTTTTCTTGACCCCGAATTTGCAAGACTCACTCCCGGAATCACAAAAATTAGTTCGCGAATTCAGAAATCGGTGGAGGTATCCCCTTCCAAGCCTCAAATTTGGCCAAACCAAAGCCCTTCCTCCAGCAGGTAATAGCTGATTGCTAAAAGCTAATCGCTGTTAGCTACTAGAACGGAACCTTCTCGTCCGGTTCGACGGTCGGATTTGCCAGCCCCACTCGATACGGTGAGTAGTTTTCAAACCGGGCATACTCTTTTATGAATGTAAGTTTGATCTCACCAGTCGGCCCGTTCCTCTGCTTGCTTATCATGACTTCGGCCACACCTTCGGTTGTTTCGCCGTCTGGATATTCCTTAAGTCCATACAACTCCGGTCGGTGTATGAATATCACGACGTCGGAGTCCTGTTCGAGAGCGCCCGACTCTCTCAAGTCGGAAAGTATCGGCCGCTTATCTCCGCGCTCTTCGACCGAACGACGAAGCTGGGAAAGCGCGACGACCGGTATATCCAATTCTTTAGCAAGCACTTTCAGGTTACGCGATATCATGGAGATCTCTCTCTCACGGCTTTCGGCATGAGCAGGTCCCTGCATCAGCTGGAGATAATCGACCACGATAAGTCCGATATTATGCTCGGCTTTAAGCCGTCGTCCGCGTGCACGAAGCTCAAGTATCGATAATGCCGGTGTATCGTCTATGAAAAGTGGTGCTGGTACGAGCTTGTGAATTCGCGTCGAGATCTGCGCCCACTTGTCTTCGGGCAAAGTGCCGGTACGGAGGGCGTGTGCGTTTACCTGAGCTTCCGCAGACAGCAAACGAATCAGCAATTGCTGCTGCGACATTTCAAGACTGAAGACCGCGGTCGGAACTCCATATTTCACTGCGGCATTTCTGGCAATCGACAGGGCAAACGCGGTTTTCCCGACGCTCGGCCTCGCCGCAATGATGATCAAATCGGATTTCTGCAATCCGCCAGTCATGGAATCGAGGTCGGTGTATCCCGTCGCAACACCTGTGACGCCGCCCTTCGAGCCATGAAGCCGCTCGAGGACTTCCATGGTCTTATGGATCGCCTGCTGCAGAGGCACCATCGCCTTCTTCAGGCGCGCTTCGGAAACTTTGAAGATATCTCTTTCGACTTCATCTATAAGTCCGAATGCGTCCTCGCGGTTGTCGAAGCATTTCTGTATGTTCTGCGACATCGAAGTTATCAGGGTTCGCAGCATATATTTTTCCGCGACAATCTGAGAGTGAGCTTCTATGTTCGCGGATGATACGACAGAAGAGACGAGATCGTTTAGGTAAGCCGAGCCGCCGACATTTTCAAGATCTCCAACTCGTCTCAGTTCTTCACGAAGTGTGATAACATCGATCTCGACGTTCTTCGTGTAAAGCCCAAGCATTGCGTCGAAAATTCTCTGGTTCGCATTCGAGTAGAAATAATCCGGCTGCAATAGCTCGATTGCCGGGGAGACGGCATGTCTGTCGAGGAGCATTGCGCCGAGCACGGCTTTTTCCGCTTCGACATCCTGCGGAGGAATTTTTCCAGCTACAAGACTGTCGGAATCGATAACCCGTCTTTGATCAAAATCAGTGGACATCTTTCTACTTCATATTTCGAATTTGGGATTTTGGATTTATAAATTCGCAATCCGCAATCCGAAATTCAAGATCAATTTGCTGATTCATCGTAAATCTTTTTCATTTTCTGAACGTCTTCCCAAGCCGGTCTTTTCCAGTTGGGGTTTCTCAAAAGTGCCGCGGGGTGGAAAGTGACCAGGACTTTGATTCCCTGATAAACATAAACATTGTTTCGCAATTCGGAGAGCGTCGCATTTGTCTTGAGAAGCGTTTGTCCGGCAATCCTGCCCAAACACAGAATGAGTTTCGGGTTGATGATCTCAAGCTGCTTCTTCAGAAAAGGTTCACAAGCATCGACTTCATCTGGAAGCGGATCACGATTGTTTGGCGGCCGGCACTTGAGAATATTACATATATAAACATCCTCGCGTCGGAGCTGAACGGCAACCAGAATCTTATTCAACAATTGTCCCGCGCGGCCCACAAACGGTTCGCCCTGCTCATCTTCGTCGGCACCGGGAGCTTCGCCGATCAAAACCAGCTTCGCATTTGGATTTCCAACACCGAAGACAAAATTCTTTCTTGTTGAACCGAGCCGGCATTTCAAACAACTTGAGACTCTCGAATTCAAAGTCTCCAGCGAATCGCTTTCATGCCATTGCCGGTCGATCTTCCATTCGGACTTCAGCACCGCACCGTCAAAAAGCCCGGCATCTTCACTTACTTTTATGGTCTTAGGCTTTTTTCCCAACTCTTTCTCTTTTTCAATTTCTGTTTGATGCAAAGTTTCTAAAGTGCTCCCCTTCTTGTCTTCTCCACTTCTTATCTTCTCAATTTCCTTTTCTTGTTGCTGATCACCAATCGCTGAACACTGGCTACAAATGAAAAACCCATCGCCATATAATTCTGCTTGTTGACTGAAAAAAAGTTTTATTTTGTCGAGAATTTCAGAGGAATCCATTTAAATTTCGCTTTGCAATTTATTTGCCGCATAACTTAAAAACAACTTTGCCCTGATAGAAAGAGTAACAGATTGAAAAGTGCTCAAGAGTCAAAGATCAAAATCGTAAGCTACAATTCTAATGCAAGAAAATATTAGGATGGCATTGAGCCTTGAGACATGAATTCGCCTTTTGACTTTTGACCCCCGCTTGTTTTTTTCTCAACCAACATTTACTTTCATTCAGTTTCAACTTCATAGTATTTCGGTAATTTAGAATAACCGGCAATATCTAAGTTTGAAAGGGACAGTTATGAAATCGTGCTTTGCGCTTCTCTCCGTTTTGTTACTTGTCAATGTTTCTTATTCAAACGTAAATTCCCAGACAGATTCGCTTCGTATTATTTCAGCAACTCCTAACGGCTTGACGGAGACAAGGGATCAGGCACGGATGATTGTCGTTATCTTCAACAAGCCGATGGTTCCGCTTCAAGAGCTGCCGCAGTTCGAAGAGAAAGGTCCGCTTACTTTCGAGCCGCAACTTGGTGGAAAATATAGGTGGCTCGGCACAAGCACGCTGACATTTGTCCCTGCAGACACGCTTCCATTTGCAACCGAATACAAAGCAAAAGTGCCGGCAGGAACTCGTGCGCTTGATGGTTCGACGCTCACTTCGGATTACAAGTGGACATTTCAGACTCCGCGGCCAGTCCTCGTGAGAACGACACCTTACAACGCAGCAAAATTTGTAGAGGTGAACCAACTGCTTTATCTCCAGTTTAACCAGCCAATCGATCCAAGTCGTGCAGCCGCCTTCGTCTCCGTCGAGGAAAATTCCCAGTCGGTAAGTTTCACTCTTCGTTATCCCAAACAAGAGGAGATGACAAAGTATCAATGGGATTTTAATCCGAAGTACGTTCTGGTTATCGATCCATCAAATTCTTTTCATAAAGGTGCTAACGTCGTAGTCCAGTTGAAAGCGGGATTGCCGAGCAGCATCGGGCCTCTTGGAATGGTCAACGACGCAACGTTTTATTTTACGACGTATGGTGATTTTGCTTTTGTTGGCATGGATGATATGAGTGATCATCGACCCGACGAAAGTATCCATCTTACTTTTTCCAATCCTGTTTGGCTGAAAGATCTTGCCGCGCATATTGATTTCCAGCCTCATGTTGTGATTCCTCCCGAGTATGCCCAGAATGATTACCAAAAGAACGATGAACTTAACCTTTATCTTCCGTTGCTGGCGGATACACAATACACCGTCAAGATCGATCATTCATTGAAGGACGTGTTCGGTAATGAACTCGGAAAAGATTATACCTTCACTTTCACGACGGGTTCGTTCACTCCGTTTGTCTCGATGGTAACAGGGCAGGGAATACTCGAAGCTTACGGACCGAAGGCGTGCCAGCTTAGCGCTCGAAACGTTGACGCAGTTCAACTGCGGATGGCTTCGATCACCATGGACGATGTAATTCCGTTGCTTTCTCATAATGATTTGTATTATGGCAGTAATATCCCAATCGGACAATTCAATGTAGATAAGATCTGGCAATTGGAACTTCCGAAGAATAAGATAACGAGACGGCCCATTCATTTGGGTGAAGCTATTGGCGGCCAGACTGGATTTGTTTTTGCGGTGGTAAATACACTGGATCAGCCAGAACAGGATCGGAAATTTTTCAAAGCTTTTTTTCAGATTACCAATCTTAATATCACTGCGAAATTTTCTGCGGACAATAATCTTGTCTGGGTGACTCGCTTGAAGGATGCTATGCCTGTATCGGACGCAGAAGTGCAGGTGCGCGACGATAATAATAAAGTTCTCTGGACAGGAAAAACCGACTGGCATGGTTTGGTTGAGACTCCGGGCTGGGGAGAACTTGGAATCAAACCGAGCGGTTGGAAGCAGCCGGATGTTTGGATATTTGTCAAATACAATGACGATGTTGCATTCACGAGAACCGAAGAAGGAACCGGCATCGAGCCGTATCGTTTCAACATTGACTACAATTGGAGACCTCAGTATCAGCCATGGAGCGGCTCGGTTTTTACCGATAGAGGTTTGTATCGCGCGGGTGAAGATGTGTTCATTAAAGGAATCGTGAGAAAACGCGTGAAGGACAATTGGAGGATTCCGCAGAGTCAAAGCATCCTGGCACGCGTGACCGACTCGCAAGGAGAAGTGGCCTTGCTTGACACGGTTTCGTTGTCGGATTATGGAGCGTTTACCGATTCGTTAAAGTTGAAAGCGACAGCCCATCTCGGTGATTATCGGATCGAGGCTTTGATACCTTCGACAGGTGCCTCGAATAATAACAATGATTACGAAGACGAAGACCAGGGGCCATCATTGAAGGGATATGATGTTTTTGCTTCCGGATCATTCGATGTCGAGGCTTTTCGACCGGCGGAGTTCGAAGTGACGAACCGTTTCTTGCAGGATAGTTACATCGTCGGAGACACCTGCCGCGGCGTTGTCAATGCACGGTATCTTTTCGGTGCGCCGATGCGAAATGAAAAAGTCGAGTGGCGCCTGAGAACGATGCCGGACGATTTCCAGCCGCCGGGTCACGAAGATTACTCGTTCGGGTCAGATTGGTGGTTCTGGAACGACGA
Source organism: uncultured Bacteroidota bacterium (assembly GCA_963703215.1). Classification (GTDB taxonomy): domain Bacteria; phylum Bacteroidota; class Ignavibacteria; order Kryptoniales; family JAKASW01; genus JAKASW01. The sequence goes on from OY969800.1 coordinate 2,043,780, forward strand.
GAACTATTCCGATCAGAGCCAGCTCCTGTCGTCGAACACCACGACTCTTGATAATGAGGGAGCGCTTTCGGTGTCTGTACCACTACCTGTTGGAACAATCATCGGCACAAAATCTCTGATGCTAGAAGCCGATGTTACGTCTCCAAGCAGGCGCACGATTTCCGGAAGGACCGGCTCGACTGTCCATGCGGGGGAATATTACATAGGAATAAAAAGATCTTCCACGTTTCTGAAAACTGATGAAGCACTCCATTACTCGCTGATTACTGTTCGTCCAGACGGCTCGATGCTCACAGGTCAGACACTCGATGTCAAAGTCGTGAAACGTGAATGGAATTCGGTGAGAAAAGCGGGCGCAGATGGAAGGTGGGTTTGGGTCACGGAGAAAACCGATACGACGCTCGACGAGCGCCAATTCACGACGAGTTATTCGACGGACTCCATTACGTTTATTCCTCGGGAAGCTGGACTTTACTTCTTGACTGCTGATGGACGCGATGCCCGCGGGAACGCTATCCAGTCGAGCGCGTATTTTTATGTCGCAGGCTCCGGCTACGTAGCATGGGAACGTTCCGATGACGACAGAATTGAAATCGTTTCTGACGCCAAGAGTTACAAGCCAGATGATCTGGCCCGACTGATCGTGAAATCCCCGTATGAAAAAGCAAAAGCAATGGTCACGATGGAAAGAGACGGCGTTCTCAAAGAGTGGACGATGGATTTAGTTGGAAGTGCGCCTGAGATTGACATTCCTCTGTCAAAAGTCTGTTTGCCTAACGTTTTTGTCTCCGTCGTTCTTGTTCAGGGACGGCTGTCTAATATTCCGCCGACTGAAAGCGACGATATAGGGAAACCATCGTTCAAAATCGGTTATATAAATCTTCCAGTCGATCCTGGCACGAACCATCTTACAGTGAATGTCACTTCTGATCGAGCGACCTATCATCCTGGCGATTCGGTAACGGCGATGGTTGCAGTCAAGAATGCTTTCGGCGATGGTGAAAAGTCCGATGTGACGATAAGTGTCGCCGATGTTGGAGTCTTAAACTTAATCGGATACGAACTGCCTGATCCGTTTCAATTGTTTTTTGGCCCGCGGCCGTTAGGTGTTAGCACATCGGAGACAATATCTCACCTGGTTGAACAAAGAGATAATGGCGAGAAAGGAGAAGACGTTGGCGGCGGCGGCGCAGGTCTCTCTTCAATCGAGATGCGCGGAGATTTTCGCCTGACCGCTTATTGGAAACCTTCAATCGAGACTGATGATAGTGGCGAAGTTTCCGTCCGGTTCAAGCTGCCGGACAATCTTACGCAATTTAAGATCATGGCTGTGGCACAAACTAAGGATTCGGAATTTAAAGATTCGGAATTCGGCCGAGGGAGCAGCACCTTCCGGGTGAATAAAGATTTCCTGCTGCAGGCGGCGCTTCCGCGGTTTGCCCGGTTCGGCGATTCTTTTGAAGCTGGAGTTGTTGCGACAAACTACACGGACAAACCGGGTCACGTTTCGCTGAAGGCGACCGCCACGGGTGAAGTGAGACTGAAAGGGAAAGATGTTGTCGAATTCGATCTTGCACCCGGCGAAAGCAAGGAACTCAGATTTAACTACTTGGCGGTCGGAATCGGGTCGGCGAAGTTCGATTTCCAAGGACAGATGAAGAAAACTGAAACCGATTCGTCAGTCACGGATGGTCTTACCCTGACACTTCCAGTCGAAGTGCCGCGCTCAAAGGAATCGGTGGCGCTTTACGAAAGTACGACCGACTCCGCGAATCAAGCATTGATCGTTCCGAAAGATATTTATTCAAATCTTGGCGAGCTTGAATTCACAACTGCATCGACGGCGCTCGGAGGCTTGGAAGGAAGTGTCGATTATCTTTTCGAATATCCTTACGGCTGTTTAGAGCAGCAGATGTCGAGAATCCTTCCGATAATTCTTGGAAAAGATATGGTGGATGCGTTCCACCTTTCGATTCTGAAAGGCAAAGATGCACATGCAATTGCACAGAAAGGACTCGATGAAATCGGCGAGTACCAGACTGAAGGCGGCGGACTCTCGATCTGGAAAGGAGATCGCTGGGTTTCACCTTACATAACTGGTTACACGCTTTATGTCATGGCTGAAGCGAAAGCACATGGATATCAAATAGATCAAGACGTTGCAGACAAAGCAGTCTCCTACTGTAAAAGTTATTTGCATAGTAATTATGATTCGCGAAGTCCCTACGGAATGCACGCGTGGTATGGCACTGAGGCACTGATGGTTTATGCGCTTGCTTTGAATAATCAACCGGAGCCGGCATACATGCAGACTCTTTTCCAGGTGCGAGACCAGCTTCCAATTTTTGCCCGAGCGCTTTTGCTGAAAGCTATACATGCTTCGACGAAGAGTGCGCCGATGGAATCCGAGCTGACGCGAAACCTGATGAACCAGATCAAGGTGACATCGACGACCGCCCATTTCGAAGAACCCGATTGGGAAGGCCTCGAATGGATTTATAGCTCTAACACGAGGACAACTGCAATTATTTTGCAAACACTTCTTGAGACTGGCTCCCGGGATCCGGTTCAAAGTAAAGTGGTACGATGGATTATGCAGGAACAGAAAGTCGGGAGATGGAGATCGACCCAGGAAAATGTTTACGTGGTCGATGCGCTTTCGACATATTTCCGAACGTTTGAATCGGAGAATCCCAACTTCAAAGCGACGATATCGGTTGCGGGGAAACAGATACTTCAACAAATGTTCGAGGGTCGCAATCTCAATACGATCAGTCAAACTGAGAAACTTACGTCATTCAAACAGGGCGAACAACTTCCTATTGACATCAGGAAAGTAGGACCTGGAATCCTTTATTACGGAATCCGAATGAACTACTATCCGATAAAAGATTCCATTCCGCGAGATGAAGGAATAACGCTGCTCAAGACCATTACACCTCTAGCCGGGAAAATGAAGGACGATAGCAGCTTCGACGCTGGCTCGTCATTCAAAGTGACATTGACTGTAATTGCTCCTCAGGAAAGAAATTTCGTCGTCGTTGACGATCCGCTTCCTGCTGGTTTTGAGGCCGTCAATCTCAATTTTGAAACTGAAAGCTCCGAACTCGGCAGGCAGCTTGGAAACGATCAGGGCGATGACGATTATTATTGGTGGGGAGGCTTCAACCATGTCGAGCAGAAAGACGATCGAGTTCTCCTTTTTGCAGACGCTCTCTCTTCAGGCGTTCATACTTATTCTTATCTCGTCCGCGCGACGACGTATGGCACATTTTCAATGCCGGCTACGTACGCTGAGCAAATGTATTTCCCGGATGTGTTCGGACGGACAACGACGAAGACGGTTGTGGTGAGATGAAACGGATAAGTTAGTCTTGCGAAGGTATCGCGGAGCTTTTGCTTAATGACCTTTGCAAAGTTAATTGCTCCAAAGCATCCGTGGCAATGGACATTGGCGGCCACCTTTGCCGCATTGCTAATTTCCATTTTCATTCCGATCCCTGGAGATAAATTATCTCCATTGCCGGTTGTCTCGCTGCGAATTACTGATCGAAATGGAGTCACTCTCCGGGAGGTCCTTTCCGATCAGGAAGGCCGCGCATACTGGCTTCACTGGAATGAGATTCCACAAAATCTAGTCAAGGCAACAATCTCGGTCGAGGATTCGCGCTACTATTTTCATTCCGGCATCGACCCGCTTTCAATCCTGAGAGCTGCGTACCAGGATGTAAGATCGTTGCGGTTCGTTTCCGGCGGGTCGACGATAACTCAGCAGGTTGTCCGAAACATTTATCGCATTCCCCATTCTATTTTCGGGAAAATCTTAGAAGCATGGTACGCGCTCCGACTCGAACGAACGCTGTCAAAGCAGGAAGTACTGCTCCAGTATTTCAATCGCGTTCCCTACGGAAACGGGACATTTGGGATTGAGGCAGCCTCGCGATTGTATTTCGACAAGCCGGCTGCACATCTTTCATTCGCTGAAGCGGCATTCATTGCGGGACTTCCTAATTCTCCATCAGCGAGCAATCCATATCGTTCAATGCGGCGTGCACTTGAGCGAAAGCAATTCGTTTTGAAAAGGATGTACCAGCAGAACGTTATTAGTAAAGACGATTTTGATGAAGCGATGGCAGAGCCGATAAATATTGTCGAACCGAAGCGGCATTTACTTGCGCCGCATTTCACAGAGATGGTTCTGCAGGCGATTCCCGAATCGAAGCGCGAGACGATTTCCGTGATCAGAACGACGCTTGATTTCAATGTCCAGAATGTAGTCGAGATGTTGCTGAAAGGTCACGTCGCATCACTCCGTCGCCAGCATGTTACGAATGGCGCGGCCGTTGTACTCGATAATTCAACGGGAGATGTCATGGCTCTGGCTGGTTCGGTCGACTTTTTTGATTCACTGCGTGATGGTCAGGTGAACGGTGCACTTGCACTCAGGCAACCGGGTTCGGCTCTCAAACCTTTTACTTATGGTCTTGCACTCGAAAGCGGGCTGACGGCTTCGGATATTCTTCCGGACTTACCGTATTCTGTTGACGGACAGGATGTCTCAGGTGCAGGATTCAGTCCCGAGAATTATGATAGGAAATTTCATGGTCCCGTCCGCTTGCGAACAGCGTTTGCCTGTTCGTACAATGTCCCGGCGGTTCGAGTAGCGGAAAGAGTGGGAATCGACGCATTGCTGACGCGACTTCATGATGCAGGTTTTTCCTCGCTTGATAAACCAGCATCATATTACGGATTTGCTTTGACACTCGGAGATGGGGAAGTAACATTGCTTGAGCTTACTCGTGCATACATGGCTCTTGCAAGAGGTGGCGAGTTCAGAAATGAGAAGATTATTCTCGACACGCGAGATCTTTCTGGAGATACTACGAATTTTGTAACTCCGGACAGTAGCCATCAAATTTTCTCTCCGCAGGTTTCATATTTGCTTACTAACATTCTCAGCGACAACGATGCCCGCATCCCGTCATTTGGTGTCGATTCTCCAATCAATCTTCCTTTTCCCTGCGCAGCGAAAACTGGTACATCGAAGGATTATAAGGACAACTGGACTGTTGGATTCACACCGAAATGGACGGTTGGAGTCTGGGTCGGAAACTTCGACGGCAAACCGATGCGGAAGGCTTCAGGAATAACCGGAGCCGGTCCACTGTTCAGGGATATTATGCTTTACCTTGAACAACGTGGAACAGGTGGTGATTTCAAATGTCCACCCGGACTTGTCGAAGTGAGTGTTTGCCCGGCATCGGGTTGTTTGCCGAACAAAAATTGTCCCGGCGTTATGAAAGAGATTTTTATCCAGGGAACTGAGCCGAAAGATACTTGCAGTGTCCACAGACTTTATCGGGTTGATGCTCGGACTGGTTCTCTCGCCGATGGTTATACTCCTAAACAATTTGTTCAGGAAAAACTATTCGAAGTCTTCCCACCAATTTTTGATCAGTGGATATTGGAAGAAAAAATTCCAAGACCAATTTTTGAGTCGGTTGTCAGGAACAAAATGACTGACGGTCGCAGCGGAGTTGGTGGCAGCGAAACAAATCATCCTTTTAGGATGCTCGACGCTGATTTCGCGATAACTGTTCCGGAAGATGGAGCCGTTTTTAAAATCGATCCGGTTCTGCGGAGGGAATATCAAACCGTCAAATTCACTATATCTGTTGGTGAATCGTATCGCGGTGTCGCACTCTTCGTGGACGGCAAGGCTTTGTCACGAAATATCGAGGCAAGTTCTTACGAATGGAATCTGGAGGAAGGTGACCACGCCTTCCAATTAGTCGGCGAAAAGAATGGAAGAATTGTCAAGAGCAATGTGGTACATGTGAAGGTGTTTTCTTAGGCTGCCAATATTTTGAAGGATCAAGATTGTTTTTGCTTAAATGCGTTGAATCGTATCGTTACGGTAGTTCCTTTTTCAACTTCGCTTTGGATTTCGATTGAACCGCTATGTTCTTGAACTATTCTCTGGGTCACGGCTAATCCGAGTCCCGTTCCTTTACCAGCTTCTTTTGTCGTGAAAAATGGCGTGAACAGTTTCCTGAGATTTTCTGGCGATATCCCTTCGCCGGTATCCCTCACCATTATGACTACCTTTTCTCTTTCCTCATCCTCAATAAAGGTTTTCAGATAAAGCTTACCTCCTTTTGTCATCGCATGAAATGAGTTGATAATAACATTAAGGAATACCTGATAGAGCAAAGCAGGGTCGCCATAGACATTTGGCGATCCATTTTCGAAGGTAGTCTCGATTTCGATACCATTTTTTTCCGACTGACGACGCACAAAGTCGAGAACACTTGTGATAACTGAACTTATGTCGACAGGTTGAAGCGAGAGAATTTTCGGTCGTGCAAAATCGAGGAGCTGCTTTATCATAACCGATATGCGCTTGGTTTGTTCAATAATGGTTGTCAACTCCTTATAGCCCGGGTCTGATTCCTTCAAGTCCATCTGAATGTACTCGGCGTTTCCAGAGATGATGTTGAGCGGCGTTCCAATTTCGTGTGCTATTCCTGCGGCAAGCTGTCCTATTGTGGCAAGTTTTTCTGTCTGGACGATCTGCTGTTCGAGATTTTTCCTGTCGCTCATGTCAGCTTCGATTCCCATATATCCGATTTTTGTGCCGTCAAGCAAAATCGGAGTTATGCTAAGCCACACCGGTATCTCTGTGCCATCTTTCCGCTGATTTATAATTTCCCCCTTCCACTGATTGAATCTTGTGAGCCCGCTCCACATTTCTTTGTAAAATTCCTGCGTGGAGTATTTGGATTGAATTAATGCGGTGGTTTTTCCGATCGCCTCTTCGCGCGAATATCCGTAGATTCTTGTGAACGCTTCGTTGACGTCTATAATCTTCCCGGCAACGTCTGTAACCAGTATGGCATCTGTGGAATTCTCAAACGCGCTGCGAAAGAGTTCCACTCTTTCCATGAGGGATCGGTCATCCGCACGTTTTTGCCCGCGGTCAGGTGTCTCCTCTGTCAGCCGCAATACTTCTCCTCCTTCAAAAGTTAAAAACGAAGAGCGAAAGGTCGCAGTGAAAAATAATTCAAATTCAATTTTTCACTGTCAGCTATTTACGCTTAACTCTTTACACCGTTCTCGAAAAGATCGGTTTCTCCTTCATCATTTTTTCAAGATATGCGTCGAATGCCATGGCGATGTTTCTGATCACCAACCGTCCCATCCCTTTGACTATAATTTTATGGTCGGCTAATTCAAGGAGGCCGTCATTCACAAACTCCTCGAATTTTGGGAACGCGTTTGCGAAATATTCGTCGAAGTTAATTTGAAATTTTTCTTCAATATCGCGTTTGTTCAGCTCCATGTCGCACATCAGCCGCATAATAACATGTTGTCGAATGATATCGTCGTCCGTCATTTTATATCCCAGCACAGTCGGGAAGCGGTTCGAATCAATCGCTTTGAAATAGTCGTTGAGCGATTTATAATTCTGTGCATAGACGTGATTGAACTGGCTGATCGCCGAGTTTCCGAATGCGTAAAGGTCCGCGCCGGCGTGAGTCGAATAGCCCTGAAAATTTCTGTAAAGCGTTTTCTCTCGCTGCGCGGCAGCGAGTTCGTCTTCCGGTTTCGCGAAATGATCCATGCCTATGTAAATGTATCCGGAATTCGTCAGCAGCTCGATTGTCATCTTCAAAATTTCCAACTTTACTTCCGGAAGCGGCAGAGTATTTTTATCGATCAACTTCTGATGAGACTTCAGCCATGGCACATGGGCGAAATTAAAAACGGCAATTCTTTCCGGAGATATGTCTATGATTTTCTTCAGGCTTTTCTCGAAAGATTCTATCGTCTGGTAAGGCAAGCCGTAAATCATGTCTAGATTTACGCTTTTGAAACCAAGTTTACGACTCCAATCGACCGCGTCGCGAGTGATTTCTTCGGGCTGAATCCTGTTTATAGCTTCCTGGACCTTCGGCTCGAAATCCTGTACCCCCATGCTAACTCGGCCGAAACCGGATTCTCGAAATGCCTGCATGTGTTCAAATGTCAAGCCGCGTGGATCGATCTCCACTCCCGCTTCGACGTTTTCAGAGAAAGTGAAGTGTTTCTTGATCGAATTGGCAAGCGAGGTAATCTCGTCCGGGTTGAGATAAGAAGGTGTGCCGCCGCCCCAATGGAGTTGTCCGACTTTCCTTTTCTTATTGAAAAATGGCGCCGAAAGTTCCATCTCTCTTTTCAAGTATTTCAGGTACTCTGCGATCCGTTCGCGACTGTGAGTTATCAGCATGTTACAGCCGCAGAAATAACAAAGTGTGTCGCAGAAGGGAATGTGATAATAAAGCGATATTTCTGTATTTACGGTACTGTTCTCTTTCAAAGATTGTAAGAAATCGTCGGCAGTGAAACTCGATGTGAAAGCTGGCGCGGGAGGGTAGCTTGTGTAGCGCGGACCGGGCCTGTCGTATTTCTTTATTAATCCAATATCTATATTCGTAATCTTATTCATTGAATTTCTCCATGCGCAGATGCGTTATCATGACAACAAAAAGTTAACCCTCAGGTGTTCCAAAATAAAGTCAAGGGACAGTACTCAAAACCATTTCCAAGCATCCGGATTAAACCAATCGATGAGAGACAATGGCGGTTTCTATTTGACTTTCGCCTTTTAGGTTTTGACTTTATCTTTAATGTAAACCTGATCAAATGAATTGAGGAAAATGCACCACCATCCGTCCAAAATATTGATTACGGGGAGTTTTACGATGATGATGACGATGTATCTGATCATCGGCTCCCTTTGGATCGGCTTCGGAGTTTCTTTCGAGGCGTTAATGGTTGACCACCATTCATCGCTTGGAATTGTTGTGACAATCGCTTCGATATTGTGGTCAGCCGTAAGCCTGATCATTTCGCTGTACTTTATAAATCAGGTCCGTAGAATCATGAAAAGAGTGAGGCATGAGAGAAAAACTTGAAAAGATAAAATTACGTTACGCGGAGCTTACAAATCTTCTATCGGATTCATCAGTGATTTCAAATCAGGAAAAGTATAAAGAATTCACGAAGGAGCTGAGCGAGATTACCGCAATTGTGAAGGCATACGAGGAATTGTTGAGTTTGGAAAGGAGTCTTGAAGAAGCTCGCGAGATTTCAACTTCGACCGAAGATGCCGAGATGCGTCAACTTGCAAGGCAGGAAGAGCAAGAACTTGAGACCAAAATCGCCGAGAGAAATGAAAACTTAAAGTCGCTTCTGATCCCAGATGACCCAAATGAAAGCAAGGATGTCATACTCGAAATTCGCTCGGGCACCGGCGGAGAGGAGGCGGCACTGTTTGCTGCCGATTTGTATCGGATGTACAGCAAGCTTGCCGACAAGCGCGGCTGGAAAGTCGAGATTTTCGATTTTAACGAAACCGGAATCGGAGGTTTTAAGGAGGTCATTCTCGGTGTCAGCGGAAAAAATGTCTACGGCGATTTGAAGTACGAGAGCGGTGTCCACAGAGTGCAGAGAGTGCCGGCTACTGAATCAAGCGGGAGAATTCACACGTCGGCGGCGAGTGTCGTCGTTATGCCGGAAGCAGAGGATGTGGAAGTTGAAATCAGCCCGGACGATTTGAGAATAGATGTTTACAGGGCAGGCGGCCATGGCGGGCAGAACGTGAACAAAGTTGAAACCGCAATCAGGATCACTCACAATCCCACGGGAATAGTCGTTCAATGCCAGGACGAGCGGAGTCAGTTCAAGAACAAACAGAAAGCGATGAAGATCCTTCGGGCGCGCCTGTATGACGTCATGGTACGGGAGCGAGATTCAGAAATTGCCGCGAAAAGGAAAACAATTGTTCGAAGCGGAGACAGGAGCGACAAGATTCGCACGTACAATTTCCCGCAGAACAGAGTCACCGACCATCGTATCAACTACACGATCTACGATCTTCAATCAGTTCTTAATGGCAATCTGGACGAGCTTGTGGAGCAATTGAAGCTTGCTGAGCACAGCGAGCAGCTTGAGTCGTCCCAGAGATAAAACGGATAACGGATGAAGTTTTTCGGCGCTGCGGGATCAATTGGTTTGTTTCTTGGAGTAGGCATGGGCGCATTCGGGGCACATTCGCTTCGGGGGCATCTCCCGGCGGAAATGTTGACTGTCTTTGAGACCGGTGTAAAGTACCAGATCTACCATTCGATTGCGCTTCTTGTCGTCGCAATTCTCGTAGACAAAAAAAGATTCTTTAAATATGCCGGAATTTTTTATATCGCTGGCATATTTTTGTTTTCAGGAAGCCTTTATGTTCTTGCTTTAACAAACACTGCAAGCTTCGGAATCGCGACTCCATTTGGCGGCATGAGCTTCCTGATTTAAGAAAGCCTTTGATTTTTTCAGTCTGGGGGAATATATTTATGGGCAATTCTGAGTTTACATTCCTCGGTAGCTCAATTGGCAGAGCAATCGGCTGTTAACCGATGGGTTGCAGGTTCGAGTCCTGCCCGAGGAGCGGAAAGAAAACCGGTCTGAAGATCGGTTTTTTCATGTAAGGATATTGGGTGTACATGCTCTAGGGCAGAAGATTGTTGCCACAAGGGATGGTCGTCAATTCCAGAAGTAAGGCTGTTGCATCACAATGCAACGGGAAAGGGATTAGCGTCGAGATATCGTACTATATGATCTGAATGTTTAACAGCGCACATGTCGCAAAGAATTTCTTTCCCTCATTTACGCACTCTGTGTAGGAATATTTTGGTTGACGCTTCGAGTCGAAAGAACTTTACGTCAATTCGCAGATTATCTCTTCTGTTCTTTCTCAAACGCTTCCTTCGAATTATCCTGCTCTTCATCGCGGGAGTAGCCGGGGCAAAGAGAAATATCGTTGAGGAGCATTTTGCTGTGCTCAATATCAATCTTGTCAGTGTTAAGGCGGAGCGGAAGTGTCGGCACTTTTCGGAGAAGCGCTTTGCCTGCTTCAATATCGGCGTCGTTGTTTCTGTCGAGTCCGCGCGTGATGAGTGCGACGCCGTATTCTTTCACGATCTCAATCCGTGTTGAATCAAGCCGGTACGCACGCTTGCAGTATATCACGGATTTATCCAGGTCACCGCTGATGCCGAACATCCACCTCAGCAAAAAGAATGTCGGGCAGAGCCGGTAATATACACCTAGCGCAAGATTGGCGGACGCCTGAAGATTTTCTCCGTGCTGCGTTGTGTAATCTGATTTGCAGTCAACAGCGACAAGCCAATCCCGCTCAATGCTTTTTGCCGTGAAAAGCTCCGAGAACATTCCTTTCGTTGTAGCGAGCCGCGCGTTTGCCAAACCGCGCATGAAATAGCATTCTCCCTTCTCCGGCGCGTAACGAATCCCATCGTTGGCAATTGAAATCATCTTATTGTAGATGCTGATCTTTTGTTCCTTATCATCCGATTTCTTAACATCCAACGTTTCCGCAATCTCGTAATAATCGAGACACTCCATTGCACGAACGAGAAAATCGTCCGGCTTGTACTTCAGCGCTTCTTCGCAACTGCCGATGGATTCATGGAACTGAAATTTTCCCATCTCATCGTCGGCTTGATGGAAATAGAATTTGTACCGATCTTCCGCGTTTTCTTTATTCTTCACGCGAACAACATTCTGCGCGGTTGACAACGAAACGAAAGCGAACAGGAAACACGGAAACAGAATTTGCGCCGATAAAAAAAATGATTGCATCGAAAACTTCTCCGACATTGAATGAAACTAAATATGGTAAATTGGATTAGCCCAAGTTCGAGAGTTGGGGAACAAACTTCGTTCTATTGCGATGAGTGCATTAATAGTGTCAAAGTTTTCACCGCAAATTCTAGCTACGTTCCAATTTGACTGATAAATACTTTAGAGAATTAGCACTCAATAATTTAACACGCCATATTACAATCTGGCAAGATGGCACACGCCAAGTATGTCCTCATTGCGCGAACATCTTGGCCAAGGACTCTGACCGCAACTGTCTTTCCAGAAAGAAACTTCTTTTGGAGGCTCAACTGTCAAACTTACGTTAGCGATACGCGGAACAACTTCGCTAACGGAATCCACGGTATCACAAAGCAGGGTCTTAGGCGGACTCCGGAAATGATCTTGGGAAAGTCCTGATCAAACAATACCATCATTCAGAAGAGCAATTGGCTTTGCGTCGTCAAAGTCATATATCAAATCATCTATAATTTCAAGGCGTTTTGTTTTTTCCTTCGTCGTTACGTGCCAATGTATGATAGTTTTTTACGTGTTAAACTCTGAAGTTTAATAGAATTGATTTGATGCCCTGGAAAAGCAATGGCGAAAGTCTGTATTGGCGCATCTGGGACTTACTTTACCACTCGCTTGAGCACGTTCAGAACCTCGCTTACCCATGCCCGGCTTTTCCCGAGATATGCCGCAAGCTCAGATTGGTCATTGACAATTCCACTCACGAATAGTGAGCGATATTCAACGGCCGCTTCGCTGGATCCATTCTGTTCACCGAGTGACCTTCCGTCCGCCAACCAGCGACCTTATCGCAAAGGGAATTTGACAATATCTCCGCGGCCACATTTCTTAGATCGAAATATTTATCTCTCCTAACTGAATCAAGATAGAAAACGTTCTCTCCTTTCTCGATATTCTCGCAAGTTATTGGAAAATTAAGATGAAAAATTCTCGAGTCATTTTTCCGATCATGGAGCGGCAAGGTGCCCGATGGTTTCATCAGCTTTTTTTATGGGGACGTGTTGGAACTGCGTTCCACCCTCGGGAATGGGGGTTCATGCTCAGATGGATTCACTACTCAAGCCGGTGATTGAGCCGCCGTATACTCTTAATCGGAACGCGCCGTGCGTTGATTTGGATACTTCCATGAAGGGTATTTGAAAATCCGGCTGGAACCATAGAACAGCACTCGCTTTCCCTGAACATACGTCAGGCCGCTTTCGTCTGCAATCGCTAATCCACCTTGGAGTGGGAAGATCCCCCTGACGAGTATGCTGTCACTCGACACGTACGAAAACTGAAACACTGGCACCGTATCGGCGTTCACAATTTCAAGAGCGCGGCTGTTGTAGTTTCCATCCCAGTTGGATGGCAATTCGCGAACTATGTTCCGTCTAATCCTGACCGGCCTCAGATCGGCTCCAGCAAAAATGTCTGCGTCAAGAAAGAGTTTCCCGGCGTCTATATAAACTTTGAATGGAATTTTTGTCTCCGTGCCGAAAGCTGAGTCGACTTTAGCATGGTCCAATTCATCCCTTGTAAACGTAATTGCTGTTTCTCCCCCTCCGCCGATAGCAAAGGTGAGTCTGTTCGAACTGACAGGAAATCCAGGAGAGAAACTAACAACCTGTGGTATATTTTGCCGGGGAAGAATAAGACGAAAAAATTGAGGCAGAATCAAATAAATGAGAAGCAATATGACAGCGATGGATGGGACCATCAGATATTTCTGCTGGAGATGGACTCTGTTAACGATCTCGAAATGTGCCCCTGTTGCCATTAGTACCAATCCGACCACGAACAGCAGGATACCAAAACTATCGTGGATGAATTCGCTGGCAATCATAAGCACGATCCCGTTTGTTCCGACTACGATACCGGGCAGCTTCCGCCGTTTTCTTTTCGCCACGTAAGCACGTCTATAGTGGTCGCCGGCCCGCTTGGCATTGACATAAATGTGCGGACGATATTCAAGCGGTTGACGATTTCTGTATTGGGGAAGTTTCATCGACAATAAAAGGACCACGCGACCATGAACTTGTCGCCCATTACTCGTACCAGGAAAGTATTATATAACTGCCAGTAGCAGGAAACGAAGGAGGAGCGATATTCGAGAATCTCGGGTCAAACTTATAATTTGCACTGTACCCATATTTCCCGGTCGCGTCGGAGGTCACGCCAAGTTGACCATTTGAGATAGATCCATAGACTCGGACAGAACCTAAATTCTTGTAGTTACTGTTGTTCGATTGGTAATAACACTGGAAGGCGCCGCCCTGCGCATAAATTGCCGCTTCAATGAGTGGATTGACCGGCGGATTCGGCGGGTTGTTGCCCAAGTAGGCGTTGTCGCTTTCAACCCAAACATTATTCTGTGCCACTATGCCGACAACGTCTAAGCTGCTGGGATTCGTAGTGGGATCGGAATTGCATAATACATTTCCATCGATATATACATTTCCCTGGCCGAAGCTGGAGCTGCCTCCGGCGGCAACGGTTACTTGCCCATTTCCCGTGCCATGAAAATGAAGATTTCCATTGTTGATAAATATGACTCCGTTAGGAGCGAATGATGACAATGAAATTGTGGTATCTGCGGAATGCGCACTTGTATGGTATGTCACGGTTGCATTTGAGTTAATTGTCATGTAAACGTCAAACGGTGCCGGGTTGTTGGGGTTATTGATTACCTTTCCGCCTGCGGTGGCCGCCGCTAGGACATTTGAGGCACCTGAGGCGGGCATCGGAATACTCACGCCAGACTGGAAGGAGCCGTAGATGATAGGGGTTCCTCCGCCCACCATGCCGTTTTTGGCAGTCACTTTTCCATAGAAAACCGGCGTACCCTCCACATTAAATGTCCCCTCGCTATGAAAATATCCCCAGACCGTATCACCGGTGGACCAATAAACATTGTTCATCGTTCCAGTATACAAACCAAAAGTCGAAAAATAATCAGGTCCGAAAGTTACTTTCACCGTGTCTGTTACGCTGCCGCTCACGCCGCTAAGGGGATAGGTTCCGGTAGCAGTCAACTGCAATTGATATTGACCTACCGAGTCCACTTCAACGTGGTACACGCCTCCGGACAGAGAACCGGATAACTGGAAGCCCAGATTACGGGGCTGATTTACGAAAATTTGATTTCCGCCGAGATTTGCCGCCGATATTGCAATCGAATGTGCCGTGGTCTCGTCATAATATTGAAGGAAGTTATCTACTGAATTCGTACCTACTCGAGTCCAATTCCTGCTGGCGGCTCCAAACAAAATTGTGAAACCGATAATGACTAATAAAGTACCTCTTCCGGCCATGATAATCTCTTATCGTTTTAAATTTCTGGAGACCATTCGTGTCTGTCTCCATATCACGAAATTGCTGCTGTAACCTGTGTCGATGGCAGCGACAGGCTCCAATCGGACAGTCAATTCAATAACTTGAGCTTGATTCGGCGCACCGAATGGAGTTGGGATCTGTGCCCCGAAGGCTTCGAAATATTGGATCTTAAATTCAGTTACTCCTAGATTCGATGCCGAAGGCGTGCCGTTATTGATCTGCCTATACAATAATCTCGCTTGTGAATTCGGACAGCCGGGAATTGTTGCGGTGCCTAACCAATATTTCACGGTGTCCACATTACCTAAATTTGATGCATCGGTCAGAAACCAAATCGTACTCGTGTCGCCATGCTGGATAAAAGTGTTCGCAGCCGAGCTCGGCAGTTTGCTTGCGTTTTTACAATAGCCTATCTTGCGAAAATCGTATTGCAGGACCTCACTTAGTGAAACAATATTTTGTTGTACGGTTAGTCCAGCTTGAGAATCAAAGGTGGTCTGTATCGATTTCTGATCTAGACGCAGCGCCGTGAGCAGTAGCAGTCCGCTAATGATGATTGATCCGGCGAGATCGATGAGTGTCGTGGCTCCCATGTTTTGAATCTAAAAAGGCCAATAGCTAAATATCGTTTGCATCTTAACTGTGTCCGTGCTCGATGAATTCCAAACCGAGAACGTCGAGTCTCTTGTTCCAAGTTTGAGTGGAGGAACTAGTCGTTAAGTCATTTGAATTGACGTAACAGACTTTCGTATAAACGTAATATATTCCAGTCTCGAGGGTGTCGATCTCAAGGCGTCCCGCGTTATTCAATCCGTTGTAGTCATCAAAGTCATCCAAATCCGTGGAATCGCCATTCTCTTGTCCTAGTAAAGTGGCTTTTGTAAGTTGACTGGTAGTGCTTACCGTGCTCGTGTCGGTAAACTCGTCGAATGCCAGCCCTTGAGCTTCTTCAATTACGGAAGATGCCAATGAAACCTCCTCAATCCCGATGTTCGAGTGAAGAAGTATTGTGCTGGTATCCCCTATGTCTCTATTTACATTGAGAATCACGCCACCAAGCAGCATTATGGCTCCGATTGTGAGTAACGTTTGACCTGTGCCCATGAGATTTATCTAGTTCGCATCGTCAAGGTTTCCCAATGCCATGGTTGCTGGAGGCGAAACACCTTACCGCATTTTTTTCCGACGAATCGATTGACTTCAACTGCGAATTCGGGTGACTCTTTTTAATGGATTTTGTTACGGGTGATCCAGAAAAGTACGTACATTGCATATTCTTGTCTCATTCCACGCCCCCAAAAACACTTGCATCACTTAAAGAAGTTTTCATCGAATATTATGGAGATCTTTCCGTTCGCCGGCGGCCATCCTAACGCAGCTGATAAGAAAGATTGTTTTCAAATCTAGCCTGCGTCAATGCGTAAGATAACTTTAATATCTTCTATGGACGAGGGAGCCGGTTAATGCTGGAGATGCTGCTTTTTGGAACCACTTAAAGCTACATCTCGATGGGAGAACACCTCGCTGGAAGTCGATACCTGGTCTAAGCTGCTGACTGAAAAAAATCCTGTCGATGCAACGGTTGTATATGTTATGCCGTTGTATTGCTGCATTCTCACCATGCAATAGTAGGAATTAATGTTGACGGGAATTATCCAGTCATATGAGCGTGCCACCATCCCAGCGCTGGCGATGAGGTTCCAACTGGTTCCGCCGTTTGTAGAGTACTGTAGAAGCACAGTGCCGGCAGAATTGCCATTGGCTTTCCAAGATATCACCTGATCGCTTCCCGCAGTTAGGATTGAATTGTCGGCAGGCGAAGTAATCTGTCCATAAACTTCTTGCCTGCGTAAAGCGGGCATAGCTACAACAATCAAGCAGGATGCGGCAGCCATAAATATTTTACTCATGACCACTCCTTATATTTATTTTCTCTTGGACGCCCCTGCTATTCGAACGTTCTTCGCACAGGTTAAGTTCCGTTGTCAAGTTGTGGTGTGCTCTTTTTCGATTTCTCTTGACCTTACGGATACTCTCTTCACTCAACCGCAGTCATATTACAAACCATTCCGATTTAATGCAAGTGAAACTCATCACTTTCTTCTGCCAAGCGTTCATCCCCTCAGTGTCCGTTTCATCTGTGTAATCTGTGTGCTATCTTTTCGGTGTGGCAAAGAAAGGATAACATCATGGCAGAAACAGTTCTCGACAAATTTCTTCGTTATGTTGTGATCGATACGCAATCCAAAGAAGACTCCGACACATATCCAAGTACACCGAAGCAGTTCGACCTGCTGAACCTTCTCGTAACTGAATTGAAATCACTCGGTGCTTCAGACGTTGGCATTGATAATTACGGTTATGTCATGGCACGGATTCCTTCAAATGTCAAGAAGAAGGTTCCTGTAATCGGACTTATTTCTCATGTCGATACTTCTCCGGAAGTCACCGACGCGAATGTTAAAGCTCAGGTTATCAAAGATTACGAAGGCGGTGACATCGTTTTGCCTGGAGATCCGAACGTCGTGATTCGTGAATCAGAGAATCCTTCATTGAGACTTGCCATCGGGAAAACGATTGTCACGAGTGATGGAACTACATTACTGGGCGCGGACGACAAAGCTGGCGTCGCTGCCATTATGACAGCGGTTCAGGAACTGTTGTCTAATCAGGATATCCCTCATGGTGAAATAAAAATAGGATTCACTCCAGACGAAGAAGTCGGTGCAGGCACGAAATATTTCGACATAAAGAAATTCGGCGCTGAGTTCGCATACACGGTGGATGGTGACACTCCTGGCGAGCTGAACAAAGAAACTTTCAGTGCAAACTCGTGTACCATTATGGTTCATGGTCGTGACATCCATCCCGGCACAGCAAAGGGCATCATGGTGAATTCGGTCTGCGTGATCGCCGAAATTATTTCTCGCCTTCCAAGAAATATCTCGCCGGAAATGACAGAAGGATATGAACCTTACATCCATCCTTATGTCCTCGAAGGCGGCGTCGGAAGGTCTTCTGTGAAGATTCTCTTCCGCGATTTCAAGACGGAAGGCTTATCTGAATTGAAGAAGATCGTGGACGAAACGATCTCGGAAGTGCAGCCGATGTTTCCGAAGGCGAAGATTGAAATCAAAGTAACGGAGCAATACCGGAACATGCGCGAGGGAGTCGAAAAGGACACACGCGTCGCCGATTATCTTTTCGAGGCGGCCAACCGAGCGGGAATCAAAGCCGAGTGGAAGCCGATTCGCGGTGGAACCGACGGCTCGAAGCTTACCGAAGCTGGTCTTCCAACTCCGAATATTTTTACAGGCGGCGCGAACTTTCACAGCCGCACCGAATGGGTGAATGTCTGGGGAATGGAGAAAGCTGTGGAGACGATATTGAAGCTGGTACAGATCTGGGTAGAGAAGAGTCAATGAAGATCGAAAAGCAAGATGCACGGAGTAAAGAGCGGCGGCAACGCAAATTGCTGAGACTTTTGTTAAATTATTCGAGTAATAAGGAGGAACGGAAGTGATACATGGTCTGAGAAAAAAAATGGTCATCAATGAAGAAGGAAGGGTTGAAATAAACTCTCCCGACCTTCATCGGGGAGATACGGTTGAGATTATTGTGCTTGTTAATCCAGAACAGGATGAAACCGAATATCTCCTGTCTACGGAGGCTAATAGAGCGCACCTTCGAGAGTCTGTGCGGCAGATCGAAATAAGGGGTGAATACAAGTATGTCGATCCGGATAAACTGTGAGACGGATCGCGTTCGTCCCCGCGGCATTTGAAGATTTTACCGAATGGTCGAAGGCTGATAAGAAAACTTATACAAGAATAATAGAATTAATCAAAATTATTCAGCGTGACCCGTTTTCAGGGATCGGAAAACCAGAACCGCTGAGACACGAGCTACAAGGACTTTGGTCTCGAAGAATCGATGAAAAGAATCGCCTCGTTTACAAGGCAACCGACCAAGAAGTAATTATACTTTCATGTAAATTTCATTACTAAGTAACGTGGAGATCGTGTAACGAAAAAAAGGCAGGGAGCAAACGGCTGAGTTTAAGTGGTTGCGGGAAAAATCTTAATGATCGGCGTCGGTTCGAATCTTACCGAAGCTGGTCTTCCTACTCCGAGCATTTTTACCGGCGGCGCGAATTTCCAGAGCCGCGCCGAATGGGTGAACGTTTGGGGATGGAGAAAGCCGTGGAGACAATTTTGAATCTTGTGTAGATCTGGGTGGAGAAGAGTCAATGAGATATGAGGCGGAAAAATCGGAAGATTTGAAGTTTAGAAGCTCAGGGTTAGACTATAGGGGCACAAAGCTTCAACAGTCTCAATTCTTCGTTAGCCTGGTGACAATTCTAACAATTGGAAACTTGTCGTGCCATGATGGACAATTGCAGGAAAAGAGAATTGCACGAATAGACACTACAATAATAAAAATACATAATTATACGGGGGATGGCATCAGAGACACTTCTTTCTTGTACATAACTGGCGAGGATTTCGACTCGTCATTTTCTTGGACGTATGAATTGCGATCACATGGTGAGACTATACTTTACAGGCAAGGGTCCGATTCGGGTTGGGATAGATTTTTCGCAGAAAAGGGCTTTGAGGCGGACAGAGGTGATTATGCAACATGTAAGAGTAAATTCTTTTACGACGAGCTTGGTCTCAGTATTCTTCAACCAAAAGATTATAATGACAGTGGACTTGTAGTGTGGATGACTGATACGACAAGAAGCGTCACTTATCCATTCCTCAGGGATTCATGCCGACTTGACGACCATGATGCGAGGGCAATCATTGATTCATTGGCAAACGCAATAATGAATCACGCTGCCACACTGACGACATTCATGGAATCACCGGCGTCGAATGAGCCTGTCATGACTTATGTGACAAGACTCAAGAGATTCGTTCCTATTTATAAAGATTAAGTGGCTGCATTGAAGCATTTATGAAATTCCCAAATCAAAAGGAGATATCATGACACAGTCAGAGGGTCAAGCGGAGATGCAGACATCTCTTCCCGAAAATGCATTCAAAGAACTGAAAAACGGCGAAGAATATCAGCCGATAATGTCTCCGACGAAAACGTATCCTGAGGTGACACCGTGGTCGGTTGGTTGGGGACTTGTTATGGCTGTGCTGTTCTCGGCAGCCGCTGCTTATTCTGGATTAAAAATTGGACAGGTGTTCGAAGCGGCAATCCCGATTGCGATACTTGCCGTCGGCGTCACCGGACTCGCTCGGAAACCGGGCGGCCTTGGACAAAACGTAATCATCCAATCAATTGGTTCGTGTTCCGGCAGCGTCGTGGCCGGCGCAATCTTCACGATACCCGCTTTGTACATCCTCGCATTGCCCGCAAGCTATTTCAGGATGTTCATGGCATCGGCGCTCGGCGGCTTCATAGGGATTCTGTTCCTCATCCCGTTCAGAAAGTATTTTGTTAAAGACATGCACGGCAAATTTCCATTTCCTGAAGGGACCGCGACGACTGAGATATTGGTCGCAGGAGAAAAAGGCGGGAAGGAAGCCATGGTGCTTGTTGTTAGTGGTGTGATTGGCGGCGCGTTCGATTTCATGTTCAGCGCATTCGGCTTGTGGTCCGAAGTCATCACGACGCGGATGTTTTCCTGGGGTCAGACATTGTCAGATAAATTCAAAATGGTGTTGAAGATCGATGTCTCCGCCATGGTGCTTGGGCTCGGATATATTATAGGTCTGGAATATTCAGCGATTATAGTCGCAGGATCGTTCCTATCGTGGTTCGTTCTGGTTCCGCTCGTTCAGGAGATCGGTCAATACCTGACGATTCCGGTTGGAGCGACGGCGACGAAGTTGATTTCTCAAATGAGTCCCGAAGATATCTTCAGGAACTACGTCAGGCAGATCGGTATTGGTGGGATAGCAATGGCGGGAATTATCGGAATTGTAAGATCGTCAAAAATAATTGCCGGCGCTTTCGGGCTTGCATTCAATGAAATAGTTCGCCGTAAATCGGGCGATCACGAAGATGTTTTGCGTACGCAGACTGACATCAGGATGCTTTGGGTGGTGACTCTGATACTTCTTCTGGCGATTGTGACGTTTGCATTCTTCGTTGTCGACGTCGTTCCGTCGGTCGGACAGGCACTGGTTGCTCTGTTGGTCGTCATGGTCATATCATTTCTTTTTACTACAGTCGCGGCGAATGCGATTGCCATAGTCGGGACGAATCCGGTTTCTGGCATGACATTGATGACGCTGATCCTTTCTTCGGTTATACTTGTGCAGATAGGATTGACCGGAGCAGCTGGAATGCTAAGCGCAATGATCATTGGGGGCGTCGTTTGCACGGCACTTTCCGTGGCAGGCTCATTTATCACTGACCTGAAAATCGGCTACTGGCTTGGTTCCACGCCGAAGAAGCAGGAAACTTGGAAATTCCTCGGTGTACTCGTCTCGGCGGCGACGGTCGGCGGAGTCATACTGGTTCTGAATAAAGCATACGGTTTCACCGGCGAAAATGCACTCGTTGCCCCGCAGGCAAATGCCATGGCAGCGGTCATCAAGCCATTGATGTCAAATGCCGAGACCCCCTGGATCTTATATATTGTTGGCGCCATGATTGCTTTACTTCTCGTGATTCTCAAAGTTCCACCGCTTGCGTTCGCCCTTGGTATGTATATCCCCCAGGAGCTCAACACGCCGCTCCTGATTGGCGGCATCCTCGCATGGTTTGTCTCGACGCGCAGCAGGAATGAGAAGCTGAACACGGCTCGTTTGCATCGTGGAACGCTTATCGCTTCAGGCTTCATTGCTGGTGGAGCTTTGCTCGGTGTTTTAAACGCCTTCCTGAAATTTATTGACCAGCAGTGGGCGTTCGGTTACAGCGGCTGGTACAATGGGCGGTGGGCGGAATCGACACATGGTGAAACTGTCGGACTGGTAATGTTTCTCCTGCTTTGCGGTTACGCATTGTGGGATTCGATGAGAGGAAAGGAATGACGAATGGCGCCTGTAAGTTTCAAACGTCTTTCTCGAGAAGTTTTCTAATCGCACCCAATTCCTGTTTGCGCTTCAGCGATGTCTTCGGATAAGAGAGCTTCAACGACTTCAGCGTATCAACCACGATTTGCGAGACGATAATCCGCGCGTTATCTTTGTCGTCGGCGGGAACGACGTACCATGGTGCATCTGATGTACTGGTAGCGCCGATGCAATCCTCGTATGCTTCCATGTAACCTTTCCAGAATTTTCTCTCTTTAATGTCCGTCTCGCTGAACTTCCAATTTTTCTCCGGATCGTCGATCCGTTCTAGGAATCGTCTTCGCTGTTCTTCTTTCGAGAGATGAAGAAAAAATTTGACAATGCGGGTGCCGTTTCGATGAAGATGCTTTTCGAATTGTACGATCGATTTGTAGCGGGCTTCCCAGAATGTTTTGTGAGATGCCTCCTCATCGGAGACGCCTTCTGCTCCAAGGAGCTCTGGATGTACGCGCAATATCAAAACTTCTTCATAGTAAGATCGGTTGAATATTCCGATTCGACCTCTTTCCGGGAGGCATCGCGTCGTGCGCCAGAGAAAATCGTGCTGCAATTCTTCTGCACTCGGCTGCTTGAAACTAAAGACCTGGCAGCCTTGAGGATTCACACCGGACATGACGTGCCTGATCGTGCCATCCTTCCCTGCGGCATCCATCGCCTGAAAAATCAAAAGAACGGCGTAACGGTTAGAAGCATAGTGTATGTTCTGAAGCGAGCTTAATTGATGGATATGATTCTCTTGTATCTCGTGGTATTCTTTCTTAGAGACATAGAAGGGTCTTACTTTAGTGAGTGACTTCTTTAGCTCAATTTTTTTACCTTCGCTCACGAGGAAATTTTTGGAATTGATCTTCATCTGACTCCTTTCAGAAATTGAAACGTTGTTTTGTTATTCTATCTGAATTTCACTCCGCAGCTTTATGTCTCTGCTCGAACTGCCGACGAGTATTTCATAGGTGCCAGGATGTGTTTCCCAAGCTTCCGTGCCAGCATTGTAGTGAGCAAGATCTGTTTTACTCAAAACAAATTTCACTTCTTTGGATTCACCCGGCTGAAGGGGCAAGCAATCGAAACGCTTCAATTCTTTTACAGGCGAAATGATTGCTTTGTCAGGATCATGGACGTAAAGCTGGGGAATTTCCACTCCCCCGATCATACCTGTATTTTTCACTTTGAACGTGACTTGATAAGAATCGCCGACTTGCTTCTCATTTATGTCGTTATACGAAAAAGTTGTGTATGACAATCCATAACCGAAGGGGAAAAGCGGCTTTATATTCTTCTCGTCGAACCAGCGATAACCAACAAAGATTCCGTCGCTGTAAACGGATATGCTGTCCTGCTTTTTGTATGAATCATGTGCGGAACAATCTTCCCAGCGGACGGGGAAGGTTATCGGAAGTTTTCCTGATGGGTTATGGTTTCCCAGGAGAACATCGGCGATTGCGTTTCCGGCTTCGTCTCCACCGAACCATGCTTGCATTACGCCATGGACTTTGCCAATCCATGAGCTCATGACCACCGGCGATCCGGTAATCATTACCACAATGGTATGCTTGTTGGCTTTCGCGACAGCCCGGATCAACGCATCCTGGTTCACCGGTAGACTCAGGTTGTCCCGGTCCTTGCCCTCAGTCTCATACTCGTATGAGGTACCTGCGAACACAATTGCAACATCGGATTGTTTTGCAAGTTCAATCGCTTTCTTGAACGAATCATCCTCGGCGCGTTTGAGACCGAGCCGCGCAACGGCGTCCCCGGCATCCTGAAAGTATTCTAGTTTGATGCCATAGAGCTTGCCTTTGACGAGATGGACTTTGGCGGAGTTGACAGTTACCGGATGATCGGTCCAGTTATTCACCACCATTTTCCCGTCAACGTACATTCGCGCGCCGTCGTCGCTGGCAACTTCAAGGAAATAATCTCCTGTGGCGGATGCTTTGAGTCGCGTTGTCCAGCGGACCGAGAAGTGAGAAGAAGGAATACCGGGCAGTGGAGCCGAGCCCGTCCAATCGAAATTCACGGTCTTGTCCTGCCTGATGATCTTTGGCTTGCCGGCGAGGCTCATGTTGTCGAAATATTCCGCCGTCAATCCATTTTCGTTCTTATCCGGACAGAAAAGAAGAGTCGGGTCGATTGCTTTGAAATCCACTCCAAGCTGCACGCCTTCCACATAATTTATTTTCACGTGGCCGCCTGACTTATTTTTCAGTGCCTCTAATGGGCTGACAGAGTAAACGGGATTGACCATGGCGCTTCCACCGCCGGTTGTTCGGGCCACTGCAGCATTTGGCCCGATCACTGCGATTGATTTTATCTTATTGAGATCCAGTGGAAGAATGTTCCCCTGATTTTTTAGCAATATGATTCCTTCCACGGCCGCTTGATATGCGGCTTGCTCGTGCTCAGGAGTATTGATGAGTGTCGAATCCGCCGCCGCCTTTTTGTCAAACAAGCCGAGTTTAAACATTACTTCTAGAATACGTCGCACCTTGTCATCGATGGTTTCCTCTTTAACGACACCTGCTTTCACCGAATCCAATAAATTCTGCTCGTTCAAATAATCACCGCTCGGCATCTCAAGGTCGAGGCCGTTACTTGCCGTCGGGATTGAGCTGTGAACCGCTCCCCAGTCTGACATGACAAGCCCGTCGAACTTCCATTCATCTTTTAATTTTGTTTTCAGCAAATAATCGTTTTCACTGCAGTATTGTCCGTTGATTTTATTATATGCCGACATCACGCAAAGAACCTTTCCTTCCTCGACTGCCGCCTTGAAAGCAGGGAAATATATTTCGTTCAATGCACGGTGGTCTATCTTCTCATCGACGAACATCCTCTCGTACTCCTGGTTGTTTGCAGCAAAGTGTTTTACGGTCGCGGCGACTCCTTCGCTTTGCACGCCTTCGACGTAGCTCACGGCTATCCTTGAAGTCAGATATGGATCTTCGCCGTAGGCTTCGAATGTTCTTCCCCCTAATGGCAGTCTCGCGATATTAACACACGGGCCGAGAATAACATTTCTTCCTTTTCCCTTCAATTCTTCTGCAATGGATTTTCCAACCCTGCGAACCAGTGAAGTGTCCCACGATGCTGCGATGCAGGTCGCCGCAGGAAATGCCGTCGATTTATCCCATCTGACGCCAAGCGGGCCGTCAGACATTTTCAATTCTGGAAGTCCAAGCCGCTCGATGGGTTTAGTGTCAAATCCTGTCCCTCCAATGAGAGAAATCTTCTCCAGGAGTGTGAGCCTGTTCAGAAGATCCTCAACTCGCTGTCCGATTGACAATTCAGAATTTTGGTAAGGCGGAATTTGACCTTTTTCTCTCGGTGAATTAATTCCAAAAAACATTACTGAGGAAAAGACCAGCGTAATCCAGCAGAGTAGCATCGTCGTTTTCATTGCGTCTTTCCAAATT
The DNA here is from genome assembly GCA_963703215.1 of uncultured Bacteroidota bacterium. Lineage (GTDB taxonomy): Bacteria > Bacteroidota > Ignavibacteria > Kryptoniales > JAKASW01 > JAKASW01. The sequence goes on from OY969800.1 coordinate 2,069,275, forward strand.
TGGTTCGATGTGGGATGGGCAATTCATAAAAACGTTTATTCTAAAGTAATAAAAAAAATCGAGGGGAGAAAATTTCTCGTTGTCTGCGTATGAGCTTCAAAAGATTATTCCTGATGCCGGAATATCTGCATCCTTCTTTAATTAACTATTGACATTGCCAGAAATTGTATTAGATTACTTAAGAAGTTTTAATTAAAGGTGATTTAGCTTTATTAAGTTAGGGAAGAGATGAAAAGTATCTGCGGCGATTTTGACGCTCGTGTGAACGGATTTATTTGTATAATGTATAGTTGCTGAAACGGAGAAATTTCTACATGAAACAAAAGGAACATCAACAAGACGAGCTATATAGCGGTATCGCAAAGCCTCAGGGAATGTATGATCCATCTTTCGAGCATGACGCATGCGGGATGGGTTTCGTGGCTGATATTAAGGGAAGAAAGTCGCGTTCCATCATAGATAAGGGACTCGATATACTAAAGAACTTAGAGCATCGTGGAGCAGTGGGGGCCGACCCCGAAACTGGCGATGGTTCTGGAATTTTAATCCAGATGCCTGATGAGTTTATTCGCAAAGTCGCTGCAGAGAAAAAAATAAAACTTCCGCCTGAGCGAAGGTATGGTGTCGGCGTGATGTTCCTTCCGCAAGATCCGACCCTCAGGAAAGCCGTCGAGAATCTTGTTGAAAAGATTGTTATTGATGAAAATCAAAAATTTCTTGGATGGAGAGATGTGCCTGTTGATCCGAGTGTGCCAGGAAAGGGCGCACAAAAGACTCAGCCTTTTATTCGCCAGTGTTTCATCGGTGCGAATAAGAGTATCGACCTGCAGGAAGAATTCGAGAGAAAACTCTACTTGATTAGAAGGATTATCGATCACAGAGTTCGCACTGAGCTTGATCTCGACCGCAGCCAGTATTATGTGCCATCATTCTCGAGCAAGGTTCTTGTATATAAAGGAATGCTCCTCGCGCCGCAATTGACAGCATTCTATAAAGATCTTAGCGATAAAGACATGAAGTCCGCGATGACAATGCTTCATCTAAGATTTTCCACGAATACTTTCCCGACGTGGGACCTTGCTCATCCATTCAGAATGGTTGCTCACAACGGCGAGATCAATACCCTTCGCGGCAATAAGAACTGGATGCGGGCGAGGGAAGCGGTGATGGAGTCCCCCTATTTCGGCAAAGACCTGAAACGAATGCTGCCGGTAATTATGGAGGGTCAGAGCGATTCCGCGACATTTGATTCAGTACTTGAGCTTCTCGTTATGACGGGAAGAAGCCTCCCACATGCAATGATGATGATGATACCTGAGGCATGGTCAAAGAATGATTTGATGGACCCGGATCGCAAGGCATTTTATGAATATCATGCCACCATGATGGAACCGTGGGATGGTCCTGCCGCAATGGTGTTCACCGATGGGAACATAATTGGAGCAACGCTTGACAGGAATGGTTTACGACCCTCGAGATATGTTGTTACTAAAGATGGTTTGGTCGTCCTGACATCAGAAGCTGGTACATTCAGTGTCGACGCGGAAAATGTGGCAAAGAAGGGGAAGCTTCAACCGGGAAAAATGTTCATCCTCGATTTGAAGCAGGGACGAATTGTCGAAGACGAAGAGGTGAAAAAGGAAATCTCGACAAAGAAGCCGTATCGGAAATGGGTCAACGACAACATGATAAATCTGTCCCATCTTCCTACTCCCGATGCAATATATAACGCCGATTTTGAGACCCTTCATATGCGTCAGAGAATCTTCGGCTATACAAAGGAGGATTTGTTTGATGTGATTCTGCCGATGGCGACAAAAGGCGAAGAGGCAGTCGGCTCAATGGGAAGTGACGCGTCGCTGGCAGTTCTTTCCGAGAAACCACAGATGTTGTTCAGATATTTCAAGCAGCTTTTTGCGCAGGTGACGAATCCGCCAATCGATGCGATTCGCGAAGAGCTTGTCATGGAATTGACGACATACGTCGGCCCGGAGCAGAATTTGCTTTCCGAGACCCCGCTTCACGCGCACAGATTGGAGCTTGAACATCCTCTCCTTTCAAATTCTCAGATGGAAAAAATCCGCAACATTGCGAAAGGACATTTCAAGTCCGTAACGATCCCGCTTTTGTTCAACCCGAGCGTCCGCCACAACATGCGCGAGCGGATGGACCAGATTTGCACCGAAGCAGTTGAAGCAGTGAAGTCCGGGATTTCTCTGATAATCCTCTCTGACAAAGGCGTCGATAGAAATTGCGCGGCGATTCCGAGTTTGCTTGCGACTTCGGGTGTCCACCATGCATTGCTTCGTGCTGGATTAAGAACCAAAACCGGAATTATCGTCGAAAGCGGAGAGCCGAGAGAAGTGCACCAATTTGCGTTGTTATGCGGTTATGGTGCCAATGCGATTAACCCGTATGTCGCTTATGAGACTCTAGCATACCTTACCGAAAAAGGTTTTCTCACGGACATAAAGGATTACGGCCAAGCAAAAAAGAATTACGTCAAAGCAACCAGTAAAGGTCTATTTAAAATTTTCAGCAAGATGGGAATCAGCACGCTGCAATCTTATTGCGGTGCGCAAATCTTCGAGGCGGTCGGACTTGACAGCGAGATAGTGGAAAACTATTTTACTGGCACGCCGACGCGAGTCGAAGGATTAAGTCTCGAGATGCTCGAGGAAGAAACTATCAAGCGGCATGTTCACGCGCTCGATCCGCAGATCGACCAGAGCGCTCTTGATGTCGGAGGATTGTACCACTATAGGATGGACGGCGAATACCATTTGTGGAACCCGCTCACGATCTCGAAACTCCAACTCAGTACGTGGCGCTCAGACTACAAGACTTTCAAGGAATATACGGAGCTTATTAATAATCAAAACAAGAAACGGGTGACTCTACGAAGCCTTTATGAATTGGATGCGAACGGCAGCAGAATTCCAATTGAAGAGGTTGAGCCCGCAAAAGAAATCGTGAAGCGGTTTGCAACCGGCGCGATGAGTTTCGGCTCGATCTCGCGCGAAGTTCATACTTCGCTGGCAATTGCTATGAATAGGATTGGTGGAAAATCGAATACCGGTGAAGGCGGCGAAGAGCCTGACCGATTCAAGCGGCTTCCGAACGGCGACAGCATGAGGTCTGCAATTAAGCAGGTTGCGTCGGCAAGATTTGGCGTTACGGCAGAATATCTGGTCAACGCGGACGAGCTTCAGATCAAGATGGCACAGGGAGCGAAGCCTGGTGAAGGCGGTCAGCTTCCCGGGCACAAAGTCAGCAAAGACATCGCTAAAGTCCGATATAGCATTCCCGGGGTCACTTTGATAAGTCCTCCTCCACACCATGATATCTATTCAATTGAAGATTTGAAACAATTGATTTTTGATTTGAAGAACGCCAATCCGAAAGCAAGAATTAGTGTGAAGCTTGTTTCCGAGACCGGGGTCGGGACTATTGCTGCGGGTGTCGCAAAGGCACATGCCGACCACATTTTGATTTCTGGACACGATGGTGGCACAGGCGCGAGTCCAATCTCGTCGATCCAATATGCTGGTACACCATGGGAACTGGGTCTCAGCGAAGCACATCAAACTCTCGTGTTGAACGGACTAAGAGATCGTGTTTATCTCGCAACAGACGGACAAATGAAGACAGGTCGAGACGTCGTCATTGCGGCTTTGTTGGGTGCAGATGAATTCGGATTTTCGACCGCGCCGCTGGTCACACAAGGATGTATAATGATGAGGAAATGTCATCTCAACACTTGTCCGGTAGGAGTGGCTACACAGGATCCTGAGTTGCGGAAGAAATTCCATGGCAAGCCTGAGTATGTGGTCAATTTTATGTTCTATATAGCGGAAGAAGTCCGCGAATACATGGCGGCGATGGGATTCAGAACATTTAACGAGATGATCGGAAAGACCGAGAAGCTTTTACCTGTCCGTCTGAATGATCATTGGAAAGCGCGTGGATTGGATCTCTCCAAGCCGCTGTTCAAAGCGACTCCGATCCATGAAACGAACCTTTACAGAACGCGAGGTCAGGATCATGGACTTGAAAATCAGCTCGATCATGAGTTTATAGAACTCTCGGAACCTGCACTGGAACATGGTACACCGGTTGAGATTAAGAGGAGAATCAGGAACGTTAACCGTACAGTCGGAACTATGCTATCGGCTGAAATTGCGAAACGTTATGGTGATGAAGGTCTGCCTGAAGGAACTATAAAAATTGAATTGAGAGGCACTGCCGGCCAGAGTTTCGGTGCTTTTCTTGCTCGAGGCATAGAGTTGAATTTAACAGGCGAGTCGAACGATTATACCGGCAAAGGACTTTCAGGCGGGAGACTTATCGTGAAGATTCCGCCGGAGGTGACTTTCGAGCCGTCAGAGAACATTATCATCGGTAATACCTGCTTGTACGGTGCGACGAGCGGGGAGGCATATATCAACGGAGTTGCTGGCGAGAGGTTCGCCGTGCGCAACTCGGGAGCTTTTGCCGTTATCGAAGGCGTCGGTGATCATGGATGCGAATATATGACCGGCGGAAGAGTAGCGGTCCTGGGAAAGATAGGCCGGAACTTCGCGGCGGGAATGTCCGGTGGAATCGCTTATGTTTGGGATCCGAACAAAGTTGCGGAAAAATACATAAATCATGGAATGGTCGACGTCGAGTACCTCATTTATGACGAAGACATCGCCGAGGTGCACGACATGGTACAGAAACATTTCGACTATACCGGATCGGCAAGAGCTAAGCACATTCTAGAAAATTGGAGTACTGAAAAAGATAATTTCTGGAAGATAATTCCTGACGAGTACAGAAAAGCCCTTGCGAAATTGGCGAAGGAAAAAGAAACCGTGACGGCGCCTGCCAAAGATATTACAGAAGGAGTGGTCGTTAATGGGTAAGCCCACTGGATTCAAGGAATATAAAAGATTCGTGCTTGAACACGAACCCGTCGAGGTTCGACTGAAAAATTTCAAGGAATTCGAGAAACGATTTCACCGCGAGGATGCGAAGATTCAAGCGGCACGCTGCATGGACTGCGGTATCCCGTTTTGTCATGGCGACACCGGATGCCCTGTTCAAAATTACATTCCCGAATGGAACGACCTGGTTTACCGTGGTCTTTGGAAGGATGCACTTGAAAATCTTCAGTCAACAAACAATTTCCCCGAGTTTACCGGCAGACTCTGTCCGGCACCGTGCGAGACTGCTTGCACGCTCGGAATAAATGAGGAGCCGGTTTCGATAAAGGCAATTGAGCGTACCATCATAGATAAAGGTTGGGAAGAAGGCTGGGTGAAACCCAGAATGCCCTACGTTCTTTCCGGAAAGAAAGTTGCGGTCGTCGGTTCAGGCCCGTCGGGTCTCGCAGCCGCCCAGCAGCTTTGCCGCGCGGGACATTTTGTGACCGTATTAGAAAAGAATGATCGGATAGGTGGATTGCTGAGATACGGAATTCCAGATTTCAAAATGGAAAAGAATGTTATAGATCGCCGTGTCGAGCAGATGACGATTGAAGGTGTCGAATTTCGAACCAGCATGAATGTCGGTGTCGATATTTCCGCAAAGGAGCTTGTGGAAAATTATGATGCAGTTGTTCTGGCAGGAGGTGCCGAAAAACCGAGAGACATCTCGATTCCCGGAAGAGAGTTGAAAGGCGTTCACTTCGCGATGGAGTTCCTGCCGCAGCAGAATAAAGTCAACGCCGGCGACAAGATAAAGAATCAAATCTCGGCAAAAGGAAAAGATGTCGTGGTTGTCGGCGGCGGCGACACAGGCTCGGACTGCGTCGGAACAAGCAACCGGCAGGGCGCGAAGTCGGTGACGCAGATCGAAGTCCTTCCGATGCCGCCGGAGGATCGCCCTTCTAACACGCCATGGCCTTACTGGCCGATGATTCTCAGGACTTCTTCCAGCCACGAAGAAGGCGTCGGAAGAAAGTGGAGCGTGAACACGAAAGCGTTTAAGGGAAATGAAAAAGGTGAAGTCACGACGCTTCTTTGCAATGAAGTAAAATTCGAGAATGGGAAGTTAATCGAAGTCACGGGAACCGACTTCGAATTGAAAGCCGATTTAGTTCTCATTGCAGCTGGTTTTGTTCACCCGGTCCATGATGGTCTTATCAATGAGTTGAAGGAAGTCGGGCTCGAGCTCGATCAGCGTGGAAATGTTAAGGCGCAGTTCGGTGATTCAGAGGATGCACATGCAACCACCGTGAAAAAAGTTTTTGCGTGCGGGGATATGCGGCGCGGACAGTCGTTGGTTGTCTGGGCGATCTCCGAAGGAAGGAAGTGCGCTGCGTCGGTGCACAACTTCCTGATGAGCGGAAACGGTATAGAGGAAAACGCGGCGTAATAATCTCGAGAGAACTTTAACTGCAAAGAACGCCAACACGCACCAAGGCTGTTGGTGTGTCATGATGACGTTGCAATTTTGGGGGATTAAAACACCCTTTTATGATTCCAATTTAGATTTATTTGGGGAAGAAATTTCAATTAAAAATTGTTAACTTGTCAAAGATTATAAGTTGACATTGGTCTAAGGAAGGTAACGAATGCTTGTTTCTGTTCCGTCGAAGGCGGATCAGCCTCTGGCTAAAAATACGAAAGAATTGGGGTTCAAGTGGTACGAACTTTTTTCTAAGTATGCCGAAGATCTTTACCCGGGGCGGTACACACTAAATAAATGTCTCGAATTAGCTGAGCAGGCAGGTGAAATCCTGAGGCTCGCCAAAGAAAAAAAATCCACGATAGTTGCGCATAATTATCTTTTCCCGGAATTTCATGAGATTGCCGAGAAAGTTGGCGACTCACTCGGACTGAGTTTTTATGTTCAGAAGAAGAAAGCTCCGCGCGTTGATTTCGAAAGCGTGTTCTTCATGGGTGCGACAGCAAAAATAATCACGGGTGATGCAACGCGTGTTTTTGTTTCTGACGATCCGGAAGTTCTCGGCTGTTCACTTGTTTTCGGAATCGATTACGACTGGCTGAACAACTGGAAGAAACAAAATCCAGATGGCATTCTCGTGACTTACGTAAACAGCGATGCGTACACGAAGTCGATCAGCGATTTTATTTCCACCTCGCGGAACACAGATAGAATCATTGTCCACGCCGTGAAGATGTTTCCAGGCAGTAAAATTCTCGTGCTGCCAGACAAATTTCTCGGCTACGTGATGAAGGCAAGGGCGCTCGATTTGCTTCGCCAGGAAGAAATTGAAATCGATCCCGACCTGATCGAAATATATGAACAAAAAAAGGGAGAGTACTGGGCTGCGTGCCATGTCCACCAGCAGATCGGGCCTGATGCAGCCGACATTGCTCTCCTGCAAAACTCCGATGCCGAATTGATGATTCACCCGGAATGCGGGTGCGCCTCATCATGCCTTTACAAAGTCCAAACCGGCGTAATCCCGCATGAGAAAGCATATTTTCTTTCTACCGAACAGATGATTGAGCGTGCGAAAGTTTCACTGTCGAAGAAATTTATTGTGGCGACCGAAAAGGGAATGGTTTATCGCCTAAGAAAAGAAATGCCTGAGAAAGAATTTCTTCCGATTTCACAGAATGCAGTGTGCCAGTACATGAAGGCGAATACATTCGATAAATTGCTCGATTCTCTGAAGAGAGATCGCCTTGAAATCGTGTTCTGCGATGATTGCTGCGAACCAAAGTCGCCGTACCAGGACGATAAAGTGGTGCACATACCTAAGTCCGCTGCTGTGCTCGCGAAGATGGGAATCGAAAGGATGCTGGCAATAGGATGAATTCTGACAGAACCACTTGTGATGTCCTGATTATTGGAGCTGGCATTGCCGGGCTTACCGCAGCCATCCAGCTCGCCGACCGCGGGAAAAATGTAATCGTTATAAATCGCGCGTTCGATCCCGACGAATCGAACACTCGATACGCTCAAGGCGGAATTGTGTGGTGGGGCGAAGACGATTCTTATGAATTGATAGAATCGGATATTGACGAAGCCGGTGACGAAGTCGGCGGCACCGCTGCCATTCATATCATTGCCGAGGAAGGCCCGGTCCTCGTTAATTCACTTTTGATAAAACGTCTCGCAGTAAACTTTGACAGGGATGCTGCCGGGAATTTGGATCGAACACTCGAAGGCGGACATTCAAGACGAAGAATAATACACGTCGGCGATCAAACTGGCGCTGCGATCGAAGAGGCATTGAGCAGAGAAGCTAGATCGCATCCGAACATTCATATACTTGCCGGACATACGGCAGTCGATTTGATCAGCACGACCCACCATTCGCGCAAGCGCGGCTCGGTGTATCAGCCGACACGAATTCTCGGAGCTTATGTACTCGATAGGAAATCGAGAGAGGTAAAAGGAATACTTGCTTCGTACACGATCATTGCTACAGGCGGTGTCGGCGGCTTGTATGAGTACACGACAAATCCCGAAGGAGCGCGCGGCGATGGGATCGCCATGGCAGGAAGAGCAGGAGCCCATGTTATCAACATGGAGTACGTCCAGTTCCACCCGACCGCTTTCCGAAAAGAAGGAACTCCTTCTTTTCTTATCTCCGAAGCAGTGCGAGGTGAAGGTGCGATCCTTCTGAACGACAAAGGCTATCGATTCATAACGAAGTATTGTCCCGAAGCATTGGAGCTTGCTCCACGCGATGAAGTGGCACGAGGTATTTTCTGGGAAATACAGAAAACGAAATCGAAAAATGTGTGGCTGGATTGCAGCCCGATTATTCAAAAAGGAATCGATCTGGAAAGGCGTTTCCCGCAGATCTTTGCCAACTGTACGAACTTTGGAGTTGATATTCGAAAGGAGCCGATTCCAATCGCACCTGCCGCGCACTTTCTCTGCGGCGGAATTCGAGTCGATGAATGGGGAAGGACAAATCTACTGAGGCTTTATGCTGTGGGTGAAGCATCATGCACCGGACTCCATGGTGCGAACCGACTTGCATCTACTTCGCTGTTGGAAGGACTTGTCTGGGGAATGAGATCTGCGGAAAATATTATCGGGAGTTACGAGCAGGAGCATTTCGACGAATGGATGATCCCGGATTGGGACGAGAGCTATGTCGTGGATTCACTCGTGCCGAAAGAGACTCTCTGGAAATACTTAGAGGAGTTGAAGAGAGTGATGTGGGAAGATGTCGGCATCGTCAGATCGGAGCACAGTCTCTCGAAAGCGTGGAGGCTCCTCTCTTCGATCAATATCGAAGTAGAAGAACTCTATAGGCGAGCAAAGCTTTCTGATGATCTCGTCGGCTTGCGCAATGGAATTGAGGCAGCCCTGGAGATTACGACTCATGCTCGCAGGAATAGAGTCAGCCGTGGAGTCCATTTCAGAGAAGATTCGGTCAAAACCAGCGGGGCTTTAGTTTAGGAGTATGTACAGATGACATTCAAAGACATTCTCAAAGAGCGCATCCATCACGATCTCGGTTTCGATTTCTTCGTGAAGGATGGTGCACCACAGTCTAAGTTCAACGTGATATTCAAAGAAAATGCCGTGGTCTGCGGAATGATTTTCGTCCCGACAATCTTGAAATTGGTGGATGAAGAATTCTTCCTCGAACCGATTGAGCGAGATATTAAACCGCAGATAAAGGTGTTGAAAAAGGACGGCGGGACCATAAAAGGTGGAGAAGTCGCGGTAGAAATTTCTGGTAACGGGGAAGTTCTGCTTAAAGCTGAGAGGACGATTTGCAATGTGCTTTCGGGACTTTCGGGGATCGCAACACATGTGAATTCCAGGCTGTCGGCGATCAATAACCAATCGTCAGCTAAGAAAGTTTTTCTGCTTGATACTAGAAAAGACGACCCGCTTATGAGACCCGAGCATAAGTATGCGGTGAGGATCGGAGGGGCAAAGAATCACAGGGCCGGGTTCTTCGATGGAATCCTGATTAAAGACAACGATATTTCCATTTATGGTGGGATTCGCGGAGCTATTGACAGGAGACTCCGCGAAGAAAAGCTTCTGACGCGTGTCGAGATCGAAGTCGGAAACCTGAACGATCTAGAGGCCGTGTTGAAAGACGGACGTGTCGATGCGATTTTGCTCGACAACATGACGGTAAATATGCTCAAGAAAGCCGTAGGCATGATAAGTAACTCCGGCAAGACTTATATAGTCGAGGCTTCCGGCATAAAAGGAGAAGAGATCAGAGAAGTCTCTGAGACGGGTGTCAATTTTATCTCACTTTCTTCGCTCGTCTGCGAGGCTCCGTACATCGATGTGTCCATGAAAGCAGTGTGAAAGAATAATTAATGTCGTTGTTCGAGTAATTAGCCGACACACACGTTAAAGGAGAGTTCGATGAGCTTGAAAACGAATTCAGCGATGAGTTACTACCTTGCCAGGGTACTTCCGATAATCATAGTATTCCTCGGATGTTCTGTCTTCTTCGGGTGCTCGGAGGTGCTTAAAATGGAAGGAGATCCGCTCGAGGTCGAAGGAAAAGTGGACACTGTTGATGGCGTTGCGATGGAGGGGGACGTGCATTCCGCTTTCATCCTGAGAGACTGCTGGTGGGTTGAGCAGCGAAAAGGAACGGCCGTCCCTCTCTATTTTGAAGGACCGCTCGACCCCTGGTACATTGGGAAGCGGCTCACAATCAATGGCAAGGTTTACTCGAGGCTTTTTGATGACAGAGTAAGGTATTTCATACACGTTTACGACATGAAGGTCATTCAGCAATAGAATTGTTGCGTGAATTATAAACAATCCATTTTTTCACGACAAATGTGCGCAAACGTCATGCGTGCTGGGTGCCATGTTGTCAGTCTAAGGAGGTGTATCGTTTTCAAATGATAAAGAAGAAATTTACACTCCATGCCCGCATAAGCACGGACAATCGTAAGGCGATCAAGCCAATCTTAGAAGAACTCGTTCCGAAAGAATCGATCACTTCGACAGACGAAGGCTTTCTTGTCGAAGCGGCGATGTTCGGTGAGAGTGCACGGGAGCTGAACAAGTCGCTGCTCTCCGCATTGCGTCGTGCCGAGCGCAAGACCCGACTGCGTTCAGAATGGACTTCAGGTGGTACCACGGAACGTTTCTTCGACTATGTACCGAAGGGTTCGAGCAAAGACTGATGGAGAATGCTCGGACAATGAAATTGTCAAGTCAATTGGAGAGTCTGATTCACCAGCCCGCACCTTTGAGGTAACCGTTGATGCGGGCTGTCCTCATACGGGGTGTTTAGGAGGTGGCTTTGATGGTCTTCACGAGGTCGATCATTAAGAGCAGCAACGCGAAAGAACCAAGGATTGCGGGAACGAAATACACTCCCTGGTAATTCCATCCGGGGAACCAGCAACCGAAGACCGGCGAACCGAGCCATGCACCGATCCATCCCCAGATCACTTTTCCAATGAGGGATTCAAGTCCCGCTCTTACCTGCATCTTCAATGCAAAATGAAGAAAGAGCGACACCACGACACTGATGATGAGGAGGATCAAGAATGCCATGAAATCCATTCCAATCATAAATCACTCCTTTCTTGTTTGATGATAATTGTCCGAAGAATTCCTTCGGAGGATGAATCCAGCTTTCCATGTCGAGTCATGTTTATCGTACCACGACGTTCAACGGAGAGCACTTCTTGCGTTCGCGAATAGATTAATCATAACTTGAATAAGAATCAAACTTGCCGGGTAAATGCGTCAGGACATGGTTGCCGGAGGAAAGAGATGGAGAGCAATGAGTCGAGTTATGTAGATAATCGTCGCGTCGATGGTCTATCATGGTGAGCGAGGCTTTCTGAAGCGAAGGATTTGTTGCCCGGTCTCGCGCGCATCATAGAATAGATAACTGGTCCGGCAAGATGGACAGCAAGCCTAATCCTTCGGAAGACGGAACTAATGGTTTGGATGATGGAACTTGTAATCGGGAAGACAGAACTGGTGGCTGGGACTATGGAACCGATGGTTCGGAAGACGGAACTGATTGTCGGGACAATGGAACTGATTGTCGGGAACATGGATCTAATCGTTGGGAAAACGGAACTGGTGGTCGGGACGACGGCAAATGTCGATTTTTGCGCGATTTTAGAGGTTTGGCGGAAGGGGAAGGGTTATTAAACACACAGAAAACATAAGCGCTTTACTATGCGCCCTTATGTGACTATGTGGCTTTCTTCTTCTCAGCCTATTAGACACATAGGCACATAGAACACATAGACTTCTGACTATTTGTCCTGATGTGCCTACGCAGTTCATCTGTTTCGTGTTCTCTTTCTTATCTTCTCAGATTCTACTTCTTCGTATCTGTTGGCGGAGGATTCGGGCCCTTCGGGCGCGGCGGTACCGCGTAACGCAGCGGTCTAAGCTTCTCGAATTCGCCGAGGAGCTGCGGGTTCTTCGCATACTCCGCTTCTGCGGCTCCATAAATATCATCCGCAGCTTTTTCGACTTCCTCCATCGCCAGCAAAGCCGCGGCAGTTGCCTCGGGTGCGTCGACGTGCTTCGCGTTCTCCTGCGTCGCATCGGTACTTGCAAGTACGGAAGCGTTGGCGACCATGGTGTCAACGTCTTTCTGCAGCAGCCTCCCTTTCGCTATCAGGTCTGTCTTGTACTTGGTCCATGCCGCTGCGATGTCGGTCGCCCACTTGCCGAGAAGTGCAGTCGAGTGGTTGTATTTCTCACCGACGTGGAACTCCTTAAGCTGCGGGCTCCCTTTGGGGAACGTACGCTTTGCTCCCTGCTGCATTATGCGGACGTCGGCGAGAAGCTCGTTCTTAGCGACCCGCTCGCTTACGGTCAGCTGCTCTTTATCGGAAGTCTTGCCTGTGTGAGCGGCGAACGCGTCCTTCATGGCCTGCAGTTTGGCGGCGTAGCCGGTTAGGAAATCGCTGGTTATGCCGCGCGCTTGCAGGTCGGTTAGGTGGTTTGTTGTGAGGATGCACAGTGCGCCCTCTTCCTGTTCCAGTCCTTCGGGTGTTGTCCCGCTCAATTATTTGGATAATATGGAATGCGGGATGGCGCAAGGCGCCAGATGTGCCATAGTAATGCCTCCATTGTTTTGTTAGAGATTAGTTATGGAGCGGCAGGTTGCGTGCGCCAGCACTCGCCCTACAGCCCCGTGATTTATTGAGTGTGAAAGAACAAACGGTCTATCAGCTCAAGCGTTTTATCTCAGCCCGAATCTCATCGATTACTTCTTTGTTCGCAATGACTTTGGTTCCGGCTTCTTTTACCGAAATAACATAGATGACTTTGCCACCGTACTCTTGTGTAAACTTCTTATGGGTTTCTGCTTGCTGGTTTCGTTCTTTGAATATTTCCGGGATGTGAGAGACCGCGCTGGCAGGTTTAATCTGTAGACCGATGTATTTGTCTCTCACCTTGATGAAGAAATCGACGTTGTAGAGTCTGTCCCATTTGTCTGGGGCAGGCTCAATCTTGACACCCAATTCTTTTTCTAATTGGCCATAGACAGTGCGAATTTCGGTTGTGTATCCATCGTATGTTCGGTCGATCACCAATTGAAAGAGATAGTGTATGCAATCTTCCTCAGTTACCTGCTCGACTTCGGAAGCAATTACCTCAGTGACCTTAACATAAAGTTTTCTGCCAAGTTCTTCGATCTGTTCCTTCGTTCGAATGTTTTTGAAATAATAATCTCTCCACTCGTCAAGATTCTTAGGCGCACACTTTCGTATCGCCTCTGAAACCGCCCCGACATTTCTCTTAAAATTGAGTTGGAAACGCTAATTCTTGTTGCAGAAAAATTTCCCATAGATCTCATCCTTTAGCTTCATCAAGTCTTTGGATACCTTTTCAAACGGTAGTATATTTTTGTAAAATTGATTTTCTATTCTTTCTTGAATGACTAAGGCGCTTAAAGAATAATTGTTCATGATAAATTCTTTGGCCTCATCGCGGGAATACCCATTTTGCAATAACCATCTAAAACTATTGTCAAATGCAAATCTACCGTTGATCCGTTCCATCTATTCAGAGTATTTGAAACTCAGATTCATTCTACTTTTCTTCAGCGATAAGTCCAAACTAAAAATGTTGTTGACTTCGACACCCAGTGGGGTAAGTAAAAGTCTATCATAATCGGTAGTTGATTTGATTCTCTCTATCAGCCCTAATTCTTCGCAGTAGTTGCAACACCAATTGAGAAACTGCTTCATCGTTTTAGGTTTGTATGAAACTTTAAATAAAGCATTTGCAATATCTAGCTTTTCTTTGTCAAATGGGGATCGGGTCGGAAGCCAGTTTCCATCGGTTACCTCAACAAATCTCATAAACCAATAGATATTCATTTTGTGGACTTTGCCATCCCAATTACCGTCGGTTAAAATCTTAAGCAGAAGTCTCTTCTGCTCGTTCGTTAAATCAACCGACGGGATATTGCCGGTTTGGAATATGTAGGGGCTAAGGTTTTCAATATATTCTTTTCCGTATTTTGTCAGATTATACCTATTATTTCGTTCTTCTATCATTTCAAAATCTAAGGCTAATCTTTTGTAGCAGTTAAAATTTGTCGCTCCCGTGAAAGAGGTTGATATCTCCCTGAAAGTTAGGATTTCTTTTCTTAGATCATGGAACGGTTTAAGAATTTTATTTAGCCATCGCAAAAAACAGATAGTATAGTTTTTAGGATTTGGAAGAGCTAACCCAACATTCAGGCTCAGTCTTTCAATAGTTTCAGCGTAAAGCTTTCTGATTTCATCAAAAGGATAGGTTCTTATCAGAACATTGTGCTCGTTGCCAAAATCATCTACCTGCTTTCGCGACTTAGAATTTGTTTCATCTGCATAAAGAATACAGTAGTTGGTGTCTTTAGCATCTTCGGTGAATCTAACATTTTTATAATTTAATACTTGGTCAAAGCAATATTTCAGCTTAGCAGAAGTATCCAAAACCGTTTCCAATTCAACAACCAAATGATGGCGACTTCGATTCTCTAACACAAAATCTAGTCTTCCATAATCAGTAGATATTTCTTGCCCAACTTTTCTTGCAAAAGGAAATTGCAAATATTTCGATAGATAATTGTTGTTGTTTAAAAGTGTCCATTGAACCAATGCTTCTTTCATGGTCTAATTTCCTTCAAGATGCATGTCAGATGGAAACCCAATTGGTTCTCATCGCCATAGTCTTTGAGCTGCCAGTAAGGCGGCGAAGTGATGACGAGATGGACGGACTCGTCGGGAACCTCTGGCATTCTCCGCGAGTCGCCGATTATTATTTTGTGGTGGGTTGCCATATTTTGTTTGAAATATAACCCAATTCCATTTGAATTACTGGTACCTCTGACTTTTCAATCATACTTTCATTCTCTGATTCCTTTCCGCCCTTCCGGAGGACGGAAAGAAGTGAAAAGCTAATCGTGAAGAGTGAATAGTAAATCAAGCACGCACCTTTATTAGATTCACCTTGTGAGGCAATACCCAATACGACCCATTATATGATGCACTCCTAAGTTATCTCACGTGGTAAATATATATGTCCCCGTTTGTAATGTCAATGGGGGAAGCAAGAAAGTGAAAAGCGAAAAGTTCATCGGTCATGGCTCGCGGCAAATATCGGTCTGTCATCCGGATGTGCAGCGAGCCACGGCCCATTCCACCGGTTGCGGCTCAGATACCGACGCTTGCTATCACCGCAAAGACGCCGTTCCTATCACCACTGCCGCTTCCTTTTGTTAACGTGTGTGTCCCGAATGTGTACCGCAATTCGAGACCCAGAGTTGTCGGACCAACATCGAGCCCTGTCCCGGCGCCGACGGCGAGGTTGAAGTCAAACGAGCTCGTTTCGAATTTCTCATCAAAAGTAGTCGAGTTGTTCGGAAGAACCGAATCTGTAACTTTCTCATATGCGGTCACATTAAATGCGAAGTCGGGGCCCGCGAAAACATTCACCTTGAATGGAGCTACAGTCCCAATGGGAAGATTCAGCTTCAGAAGAACAGGGACCTCGATGTAGTTATAAGAAAACAGATAATCGGCAGGCACGGGCGACGTGACGTTGAACTTTGTTCCTTTCATCGAATAAAGGACTTCGGGCTGGATGCTAAATAATGGCATGATGTCGTATGTCATGTACGCACCGACGACAAGTCCTTCTCTCACTTCCTTCGTATACTGGAAATCACTGGGCATTTCAAACCCGTAAACGTCGGCAAGATTGAGCCCAACCTTTGCACCGAATTGCGGGAGCTGGGCGTTTGCGTCAAGACCGAAACATAAAACAGAAATGGCGACGATCAGAAATGATTTCTTCAGATAGGACATTTTCAACCTCCATTTTTAATGTTTGTGAATGTCAAGAACCGCGATCTCATCCAGGTGATCGAATAGACGGTCGACATCAAAGAACTAATGGTTAAGACTGAAAATGTAACGACTGACGAGTAGCCAATTCCTCCTGTGTTATCTCACGTGGTTAATTTATGCCACTGTGGTTTTAATGTCAAGCGGGGAGGTGAAAAACGAATAGTGAAGAGTGGATAGTTAATAGCTCATAGGCGAGAGGGAATAGGCGGCGATACCTGACGATATTTATTGAAACTCTCCTTCCAAAAGAGTAGTTTTCTTCCCGATGACTCTGTCTCGCGGAATTTTCGATCAAGCGTCCCATAAATAGTATCGGAGGATTTATGATAAAGCTTTTCTCTTTCATTCCAATTGCCTTGCTTGCCGTCACTTCACTGCCGGCGCTGGCTTCTGCCGCGCTGCCGCATAGCCCGGACACGACTTCGCAGGCATTCTCAATCGCGAATCCTTTCG
Organism: uncultured Bacteroidota bacterium; assembly: GCA_963703215.1. Lineage (GTDB taxonomy): Bacteria > Bacteroidota > Ignavibacteria > Kryptoniales > JAKASW01 > JAKASW01. The sequence goes on from OY969800.1 coordinate 2,086,014, forward strand.
CGAGTCCGAGCCCGCTTCAGTTTCAGGCTCCGGACTTCGATATGATCCACGACGCCGATTACGGGCCCGCGCTCGAAGAGGGCATGCGCCAGCAGCTTGTGGAGATCGACAGCATTGCGTTAAACCCAGAGCCTGCAACGTTCGACAATACGATCGTTGCCATGGAGCGGTCGGGCTCGCTTCTTACTCGCGTCTCCAAAGTATTCTTCGGTATAGTTCAGGCGAACACCGACGACACGCTCCAGGATATACAGTCCGAGGAAGCGCCGAAGCTTGCAGCGAATAACGACGCGATTTATCTCAACGCGAAATTGTTTCAGCGAGTGAAAACGATCTACGACAAAGGGGAAAAGCTTCATCTCAATCCAGTGCAAAAGTTTCTGGTTGAGCGCTATTACCTTGATTTCGTTCGCTCAGGTGCGTTGCTCTCTGAAGCGGATAAGACCAAACTTCGCGCACTCAATCAGGAAGAGGCGACGCTGACGACCGATTTTCAAAATAAGCTTCTCGCCGCGACGAAAGAGGGTGCTCTTGTTATCAGCGACAAGGGTGACCTCGATGGGGTGAGCGATGCAGGAATTGCGGCCGCGGCGCAGGCTGCCAAAGATCGAGGGCTTGACGGCAAGTGGCTTATCCGGCTCCAGAACACTACACAGCAGCCGTCGCAGGTTTCATTGAATAATCGCTCTGTGAGGGAGAATCTGTTCCAAAATTCGACGATGCGTGCGGAGCGCGGCGACAGTAGCGATACTCGTGCGACCATCACGCGGCTTGCAGAGATTCGGGCAGAGAAAGCAAAGCTCCTCGGCTATCCGAACTATGCGGCTTACTCGCTTGCAGATCAGATGGCGAAGACTCCTGCCGCTGCGATTAAACTTCTCACCGATCTTGTGCCGGCATCATTGGCGAAAGCACGAAGCGAGGCAAAGAAGATACAGGCTTTGGTCGATAAGCAGAAAGGAGGCTTCAAACTTCAGCCGTGGGACTGGCAGCATTGCGCCGAACAAGTTCGTAAAGCGGAATACGACCTCGACGAGTCGCAGATCAGACCGTACTTCGAGTTGAACCGCGTTCTGGAGGATGGAGTCTTCTTTGCCGCGAACAAACTCTACGGTCTGACTTTCAAAGAGAGAAAGGATATTCCGGTTTATCGAGCCGGATGTTCGGGTGTTCGAAGTGTTCGACAAGAATGGTAAATCGATTGCGCTGTGGTACTGTGATTATTTCAAGCGTGACAACAAAAACGGCGGTGCGTGGGAAGACACTTTTGTCGATGGATCGGGTTTGCTGGACGAGAGACCAGTGGTGTATAATGTTGCCAACTTCACCAAGCCCGCATCGGGCGAACCGGCGCTGCTCACTTATGACGATGTGACGACCATGTTCCATGAGTTCGGCCATGCGCTTCACTCGATGCTGACGACCGTGGAATATCCGCGGCTTGCCGGTACAAATGTGCCACGCGATTTCGTCGAGTTTCCGTCGCAGTTCAACGAGCACTGGGCGCTTTACCCGGCAGTGCTTGCGAATTATGCGAAGAATTATAAGACAGGGGAACCGATGCCGAAGGAACTGGTCGACAAGATCAAGAAGGCCCGTACATTCAACCAGGGCTTTGCAATGACTGAATATCTCGAAGCTTCATTGCTTGACATGGGGTGGCACACGCTCCTACCAGGGAAAAAAGTGACGAATGTCGATTCATTCGAGACGGAAGCGCTCAAGCATTTCAAGGTCTATTATCCTCTCGTACCACCACGCTATCGTTCGACTTATTTTGCGCATATCTGGAGCAACGGATATGCTGCCGGATATTATTCGTATTTATGGAGCGAAGTCCTGGATGACGATGCATTCGAGTGGTTCATGGAACATGGCGGATTGACCCGCGAAAATGGCGAGCGGTTCGAGAAGATGATCCTGTCACGCGGCGGATCTGAAGATGTCGGCGCACTTTACCGCGCATTCCGCGGACGGGATCCAAATGTGAGGGCGTTGATAGAGGATCGTGGATTGGCCGGGAAGTAATGCGAAAAATTTAGATCAGTTGAAATTGTGCTCGTACTCCTAGTGGATTCCTTTGGAATTCAGGAAGTCTGAGTATTTCTTATCGGATTGCAGTATGTGATTGTTCAACCATTCTTTCATGAAGCCCATGAATTCCACGGTGAGGGCAGTGTCCCCTTGTTCAAATCTTGTTTTTATTTCCTTGACTTGCCTCGCTAAGTCGTCATGCTCCTTCTTGTGCGTCGCGTAGGATGGATAAGCATTTTGCAGCAGCAATTTCTCTTCGGTTTCGAAGTGATAGACCGTATAATCCGTCAGATCATTCAGGATACTCCCAAGCACATCTCTTCCTTTTCCGACTCTCATTGAATCATGGAGTCTGGTTTATCAAGTTTACCAATTTCTTGTGCTGTCTGTCGAGTTCTTCGACGCTGACACTTAAACTCTGAGTCCATTCTATTATTGGCATCGGTCTATCTCCTTGTTTTGTTCAATACCTTACTAATCTGTGATCGGCTTAGTCATCTAATTTCTTCACCGGCAATTTAGCAAAGAATGGCTGATAAAACACAGACCATCTTACGTGAAGTCATGAATCTTGAATGAATATCAACTATCTTTTATTGAATTAGGATCAGATCGCTTGAATAAATTTATCATCTTTCTCGACATAGCTCTCATCGCAGTAGTGGGATACTTCACCTGGTTCATGGCCACCGACTACCAGACATTTCAGGGGCGATACCACATGCCGTTTGTTTTGTGGACAATCGATACGATCGACCTATTCATTCATGAAGGCGGACATTTCTTCTTCGGCTTCATGGGACAGATGATTTATTTCATGGGCGGGTCGCTGATGCAGATTGTCCTTCCGTCGCTCGCTATTTATGTTTTCCTTAAGTCAAGTTTTCGGAGTTTGATCGGAACGCTCTATTGGCTCGGTCATAATTTGATAAACGTTTCTGTGTATATTGGCGATGCACCGTACAAGCGACTTCAGTTGATTTCGGACAGCGCCATCCATGATTGGAACTGGATATTCAATCATGCGGGAATGATGGGATCTGCCGAGACCATATCGGGTATCGTGCTCACGCTTGGTGTCATCTCCTGTTGCGGAGCGGTAGGAACAGCAGTGTATTTTCTTGTGAGAGACGTTAGAAATGCCGTGCTTTCGCCCTAAATGTGGTTGAATAAATATTTTGAAAACCTTGAAACAAATGTCCACTTCAATTAGTAATATTAAAAACGAAGTCAGCGCGTGATAATCGGTGAACTAAGATTCAACAACGACCTGTAACATTAAGCGAAAAATGGAAAAATGCCAGAAACAATTTTAGTTACATCCGGACTCAGCAAGAAATTCGGTGACCGCTGGGCCGTGAAGGACGTGAATCTGGAGGTACATCAGGGAGACGTGTTCGGATTTCTCGGACCAAATGGCGCGGGTAAAAGTACAACCATCAGAATGATTCTTACACTTCTGTCGCCGACTGCGGGAAGCGTGAAGGTTTTCGGTAAAGAGGTCAAAGACAATCGCAGATTTGTTCTCTCAAGAGTCTGTGGTATAGTCGAGAAACCAGATTTTTATCTTTATCTATCGGCATACAAGAATCTTGAACTGCTTGGTTCGCTCACGCGTAGAGTCACAAAAGATGAAATCTTCAATGTCCTTGAAATAGTCGGACTAAGATCGAGAGCGTTCGACAAGGTCAAGACATTTTCTCACGGGATGAAGCAGCGGCTTGGAATCGCACAGGCGATTTTGACGAAGCCCGACCTAATAATTCTCGACGAGCCGACTTCAGGCCTCGATCCGCAGGGGATGAAGGAAGTGCGCGAGCTTGTTCTGAAACTTTCAAAAGAACATGGTACGACTATTCTTCTGTCTTCACATTTGCTTACCGAAGTTGAAGCCGTTGCAAACAGGATGGCTGTCCTGAATCACGGCGAGCTGATTGCGCAAGGCGCCGTGTCTGAACTTTTGAACGGAGATTCATCATATTATTCTCTGCAGTTGTCACCGCAGGATAAGGCAGTCGAGCTTTTGAAGAAAACAGGATGGGTCGAAGTAATTTCCATTGCCAATGGGATCGATGTTCAAATCGAATCGCGGAGAGCGGCTGAATTGAACAAGCTGCTTGTCACAAACGGGATTGATGTTTCGTCGTTCGCAGCCAAACGGACTCTCGAAGACTACTTCCTGAAAATTACGGAAGGAGCGTCCGAGGTATGACACTGTTCTCTATCGAAGTCCAGAAAACTTTTCGTCGATGGCGGACATACATCGGTTTCGCGGCGGTTGCAGGCGCGGTTATCCTGCTTGAAATAATTATCAAGATGAACGAAGCGAGCATGGCGAAGGGATTCGCAGGAAACTTAAATACGGATTTTCTCGTGTCGGGAAATATTTTGAATGTCTGGACTATCACCACGTTCGTCATGAATTCTCTTTACGTGCATGTCCCTTTCCTGATTGCTCTGGTGGCAGGCGATATGGTCTCTTGCGAAGGCACGTCGGGAACTATTAGGTTCCTTCTAATCAGGCCTCCATCGCGCGCTAGAATTATTTTTTCAAAGTATCTCACGATGCTTTTCTACACAGCGGCTCTGATCGTTTTTTTGGCAGTGCTCTGCATAGGAATCGGTCTCGTATTCTTCGGAAGTGGAGACGTGATTCGTTTCCAGTCTGGAATTCCGCACATCGTTATCTTGCCGGAACATATTGCTGCGTCCAGAACTTTTCTTGCATTCGTCGCTGCGATTCTTTCGATGTCAGTAGTCGGGTCGCTGGCGTTTTTGTTTTCGACACTCGTGGATAATTCCATTGGGCCCATCATCGGTTCGATGGCGGTCGTCATAATCTTCTTGATAGTCGGGAACCTCCCGTTTGAATCGCTCGAAGCGATTCGGCCATATTTGTTCACGACTTATATGAGCATCTGGCAGCTCTTTCTAGATGAACCGATCAGTTGGGGAGAAGTCGGAAAGTATTCTCTTGCTCTGATGGGCTATGATGCCTTGTTCTTTGTCATTTCATATTTTGTTTTCCTGAGAAAGGATATAAAAAGTTGATGAGCCTCCTGGAGATTTTGGTTGGATTTGCACTTTTGTTTCCTGTTCCTGGAAAGGATGACGGTGCGAAATATCTGAGAAATGTCACGGAAAAATTTTCAAAGATAAAGGATTACACGGTCGACATTAGGGTTCATCCTGATCTCGAAAATTTCAAGGCCCAGGATATGACCGCGGAGTTGTATTATAAAAGCCCGGACAAGGTAAAGATGGATTCGAGGAGCATCTCAATTTTGCCTAAAGAAGTAGGTGCATTTAATCCACGTATGTTCAATCCCGATGATTATAATATCAATATCCTTGATACCCTGAAGTATGATGGTCGTCCGGCTGCAAGACTTTCGCTATCTCCGAAAAAGGAATCCTTCAGAGGCCGAGACATAATTCTTACGATAGACAAAAGTGAATGGTTGATCAAAGAAATTTCTATCGAGCCTTCTGCAGGCAGTCTGATGGATGCTAAAATCAGGTACGGAAATTTCGGAGGATTCGAACTTCCCACCGAGGTCGATGTGAACCTAAATCTCCCCAAAGCAGATTCAACTCAAGAGAATTTTAATTCCAACCGCCGGTTCAGAGGCGGGATGACCGGGAGCGTTACTATTTATTATTCAAATTATCTAGTAAACTCCGGGTTGAGCGACAGCCTGTTTGAGAAGGAAGTAAAGCACTAACCACTCCATTACCGGACCGGCCATTGTAGTCTGACTATCGGAAGTCGGGCTCAGTTAATCTTGATAAACTTTCCCACCTCAAGTATATTTCATTTTCAGACTCAAGAGAGGAAGATTTGTCCAAGGTCGCTTCAATCACGCCTTTGATGCTGCAATACCGGAAAGTGAAGGATCGATATCCTGACGCGATCGTTCTTTTCAGGATGGGGGATTTTTACGAGACATTCGAAGACGACGCGAAGATTGCAAGCTCTGTTCTTTCGTTGACATTGACGAGACGTGCGAATGGTGCAGCTTCCGAGGTCCCGCTCGCAGGGTTTCCGCATCATGCGATAAACCACTATCTTCCAAAACTTGTGAAGGCTGGCTACCGTGTCGCAGTGTGCGAGCAGCTTGAAGATCCAAGACTTGCCAAAGGAATCGTCAAGCGCGACATAGTAGATGTGGTCACTCCTGGTGTAAATTTTTCCGCCGAGTCAGAAAAAGTAAACAACTATTTTGCGGCGATTGTCTCCGATGACCGCGAATTCGGAATGGCTTTCTGCGACGCCACGACAGGCGAGTTCAACTTTACGCAAGCAAGCCTCGGAGAATTAGAAAAATATCTTTCCAGAGTCGAGCCTCTCGAAGTTGTTCTCCCGCGAAACAGTTCCGACAACATTAAGCCTATTGTCGAATCAATTCTAAAGAAATCCATAACGACTCACAGGGACGATTACATTTTCAATTTCGATTACGCGTTCGATAAACTGGTACATCATTTCAATGTCCAAAACCTGAAAGGATTCGGAGTTGAATCGAAAGTTCTGGCGATCCGGACTGCCGGAGCCGCGCTCGATTATCTTGCCGAGACACAGAATGGAAATCTTTCTCATATTGTCGGGATGTCGGAATTCAGCCTATCGGGATTTCTTGAAATCAATCGGACAAGCTACAAACATCTCGAGATCATCGAAAGCACGTCCGAAGAAAACAGAACGCTCCTATCTGTTCTTGATTCGACAAAAACAGCGATGGGTGCAAGACTCTTAAGAAGAGTTTTGCTCCGGCCGCTGAAAGAAATCGAACAAATCGACGCGAGGCTGGATGCGGTCGAGGCATCAGTCGGTCTTCCAGCAGAAACACAAAATTTTGCGTCTCTGCTAAATGGATTTGGAGACATGGAAAGATTGGTTGGCAGGATTTCGACCAAGCGGGCATCGCCCCGAGAACTCGGCGCATTGCGTACCATGTTGAAGAGGCTTCCGGATATAAAATCGGCGACGCTCAATTTAGCCCACGATCCGAATCATGGCCTTTGGCACGAAATAGAGCAAGGAATTGATCTCGAAGCTCCGTTACTGAAGCGACTTTCTGAATCGCTTGCAGATGATCTCCCGCCTCAAGTCTCCGACGGCGGAGTGATCAAGAAAGGGTTTAACGCGGAATTAGATGAGCTTCGCGGACTTGCATTCAATGCAAAAGATTGGATCGCCCGCATGCAAACCACTGAACGAACGCGAACCGGCATTCAATCTCTCAAGGTGGATTACAATTCCGTATTTGGATATTATATCGAAATCACAAAATCCAATCTCGCCCGTGTTCCATCCGATTACATTCGAAAACAAACGCTGGTGAATGCCGAGCGCTTCGTCACGCAGGAACTCAAAGAGTATGAGGAGAAAGTTCTTCACGCCGAAGAAAAAATTCAGAAGTTAGAGTCGCAGCTTTTCGAAGACCTGAGAAATGAGGTCGCATTGCATTCGGCTTCATTGCTTTCGACATCGAAGGCTCTTGCACTTGCCGATGTACTAATTTCATTTGCTGCGGTCGCGAGAGAAAACAATTTCACGCGACCTGTGTTGGATAATACTTGTGACATTGAAATCGAAGCAGGCAGACATCCGGTCGTCGAAAAAGTTTTGCCGAGCGGCGAAAGCTTTGTGCCGAACGATCTTCGTTTAACCGAAGGTAAAGAACAAATTGCCCTGATTACCGGGCCGAACATGGCTGGTAAATCTGTCTTTATCCGACAGGTTGCTCTCATAATTATGATGGCGCAGGCGGGCTCGTTCGTTCCTGCAAGGCGGGCGAGAATCGGAATTGTCGACAAGATTTTCACGAGAGTGGGCGCATCTGACAACATCAGTGCAGGTGAAAGCACCTTCATGGTCGAGATGCAGGAAGCGGCAGATATCCTGAACAATGCAACGCCGCGAAGCCTTGTCATTCTCGATGAGATTGGAAGAGGAACCAGCACATTCGACGGTGTCTCGATTGCTTGGTCGATCGTCGAGTATCTTCATCAAAATCCTGCGCGGAGTGCGCGGACGTTGTTTGCGACTCATTACCACGAGTTGAACGAGCTTTCGGAACTCTATCCGCGAGTGAAGAATTTCAAAGTCGACGTTCGCGAGTACGGCGGCAAAGTGGTTTTTCTTCACAAAGTCGTGGAAGGAAGCGCTGACCACAGCTACGGAATTCATGTCGCCGAGATGGCGGGTTTGCCGAAGAGCGTTACGTCTCGCGCAAAAGAAATTTTGCAGAATTTAGAATCGTTTGAGCTTTCAGCGACCGAGGCGGCTGCATCAATTTCCGATGGGGAATCATCCAAGGAGGTTCTCGGGAAAAATATGCCGAAGCCTCGAAGAGTCGTCTCCAAAAATAGGGAGGGCGATCTTCAAATTGAGATGTTTCAGCTTGGCGATGAGGAACTCCGCGAAAAGATCAGAAGCGTTGACGTGAATAATCTGACTCCTGTTGAAGCACTCAATAAAATTGTCGAAATTAAAAAGATCATTGAAAAGGAAAAATAAATGGAAGCAACGGGTCGTGTAATCTCAGTTCATGGTTCAACCATTAGAGGCGAGACGGGCTCCGCCGAAAGTTTCAGCGTCGGGTCTTACATCTCGATCACGGTGCATGACTCGAAAATATTAGGGGTCGTGACTGCGGTTGAGTTAGCTCCGAACGCGGCAATCGCGTTCACGGCGAACCTCTTTGGAAAATCTACTCTGGGAAAGTTCGAAAGAGGGACCGAGGAGCTTCCATGGCCGGGCGCGACGATCGAAATCCCATCCGATGCAGAGCTCGACATAATTTTCAATACTTACCGAAGGTATAATTTTTCTCTCGGTAATATTTCTCTTCTTAGAGACAAAAAAAACTACATAGATCCGGACAAATTTTTCAGCAGGCATATCGCAATCGTCGGGGCGACGGGTTCCGGGAAATCGTGCGCGGTGGCTTCCATATTGCAGAAAGTCACGAAACTTCCCGGCGCCAGAATAATTTTGCTTGATCTCCATGATGAATATGGCGAGGCGTTCGGGGATCTTGCCGAGAGAGTAAACGTTGGTGAATTCGAGGTGCCGTATTGGGCTATGAACTTCGACGAGCTGGCGGAAACTTTCGTCGATCCCGAGGATCCTTTTGCGCGAACCGAAGCGGTGGCGATGTCAGATATCATATTGAACAGCAAGAGGATGAAAAATCTTTCTTATAAAGATTCTCTCACTGTCGATGCCCCCGTCTATTTCGATATCTCAGATATAAAAGTAAGAATGCAGGCACTGGACACTGAACGCCTGCCAAATGGCAAGGAAGGACCATTTTTTGGCAATTTTACCCGTTTCCTCTTCAAGTTCGATACAAAGTATAATGATAAGCGGTACGAATTTCTATTCAAGCCAAAGAATTTTAGAACCACCGATAGTTTCTCTCAATTTCTGGAATCGTTGTTTGGCCTGAAATCTGGTAAATCAATTGTTGTACTCAACTTAAATAACATACCACAAGAAGTAATTAACGCAATCGTCTCGCTTCTTTCCCGACTGGTTTTTGATTTCAACATGTGGAATCCGCATCGGGCAAATCTTCCGATACTCCTTGTCCTCGAGGAGGCGCACAACTACCTCAATCCGCGCGAGGTGGCACAGACTGCTCGCCGAACTGTCGAGAGAGTCGTAAAGGAAGGAAGAAAATACGGCGTGAGCTGCATGGTGGTCAGTCAGCGGCCTATTGACGTTGCTGAATCAATTCTCTCGCAGTGCAGCAATTTCGTGACATTGCGTCTTTCAAACCCAGACGATCAGGAGTACATTGCGAGACTTGTTCCAGAATCCATGAGAGACCTTCTCGACATCGTTCCTGTGTTGAAGCAAGGCGAAGGACTTTTATTGGGAGACGCTTGCATCATACCGCTACGGACGAAGATCGATCCGCCAGATCCGTTCCCTCGCAGCAGGGACGTTGAGTTTTATACAAAGTGGAGCATCCTGCCGCCGGCGGTGGACGTTGCCGGTGTCGTGGAGCGGTGGAGGCGAATAGATTATCAAAAATAGCACAAACCTGAAGAGAATTTAACGAAGTGAACCAGAGGCAGCTTTACCACGCAATAGAAAAAACGGCGTCAAAGGATTATCGAACCGACGAAGATTTGCTCCTTGGAGTCGTCCATGAAATCGTTGGCTCCGACGAGATGAGAATAAAAGGTGGAAGAATCTGGCGATTACTCCCGAGAAAAAACGCTTACGTGATCGTAAAACAGATCGGTAAAGTCAAATCTTTGCCTGATGATTTCATGCTAAAAGTTTCCGAATATCCCGATTTCGTCAAGATTGGCAGTCAGAAAACTGTTCTCGATGCGGAGCAGAACCAGGATCTCCGCAGCAGGGGGATTGAAGACTATTCGGCTACTGGCGTCGGCGAGAAGATTAAAGTCAAGGGTGTACCACTTTATCAGTACATTCTGGCATTCAACACCGACGGTGATAACCCGGAACTTTTTGACACTCTTAACGTGGTCGGAAGTGCTGTCACTGCAGTTTTGCGTGAACGAAATGCTCTTGCCCGAACGAAGCAGCTTGAGCAGGACATTGACAAAGCTCGCGAGATTCAGCGTAGCATCTTACCTGAGCACGAACAGAAATACGGCTCTTTCCAGATGTTCGGCGTCTCTGTTCCAGAACGAGTTGTCGGTGGAGATTTCTTCGATTACCTGCCGGCTGGCGAAGAAGGCGAGCGACTCGGCGTAGCCGTGGGAGATGCCGCAAGCAAAGGATTGAGTGCGGCAGTCGAAGCTCTATATGTCTCGGGTGCTTTGAAGATGGGAGTCGAGCTGCAGACCAACATGGCTTCGCTGGTAAAAAAAATAAATAATCTCGTCAACTGGACATTTTCTGATTCGCGATTCGTCACTCTTTTTGTCGGCGAGTTTACTGACGGCAAGAGTGGACTTTTCTTGTATGTAAACGCCGGACATAATCCGCCATTTTTCTACAAGAAATCTAAGGACGAGTTTTCTCAGCTTGATCCAACAGGCCCGGCTCTCGGCATTGCTCCGAATGCACGATACTATATCGGAAACGTAAATTTTGAGAAGGGTGACATACTGATTCTTTATACTGACGGAATTACTGAAGCCACTGACGCAAATTTCTCTCTTTATGGTGAAGGAAGGATGAAGAAGAAAATAATCGAGTTCGCGGATTCAGAACCGCGAAAGATTTGTTACGGAATAATGGAAGACGTGCAGAGATTTTCAGCGTCGTCTGCGTATGCTGACGATAAAACGGTGGTCGTAATCAAGAGGGTCGCATAGTAATGTCTGAACTGGCAATTGCAGCCGAGAATAAAAAAATCGAAGGATTGAGCAGGCTTCCAAAAGTGAAGCTTGTGAAGGCGTTCGCAAATTCTTTCAAAAATGTTATCGCGGCGGCTCGAACTTGCTATTCTCCCAAAGGTATCATCGAAGACGAATCCGTCGATCTGGAAAAATATCGCGAGCTTGCGTTAAGCATTTACGAAGCCGGGCATCACACGACTTTTCAGCATGCAACATTCCAATTCCAGCTTTCAAATATTTCGCGGCAATTCATCTGGTCATTTTTGCATTCGCATCCATTTTATAATTCCGAGCAGGTCAGTCAGAGATACGTGGAGGTTAAGGATGGAAATTATTTCGTCCCTCCGCTGCAAGGAGTTGCACTCGAAATTTTCAATAAGACTGCCTCGACGCAAATCGAATCGTATCGGAAACTCGTCGAGCTTTTGATAAAACCGGCAGCGGAAGAATATTATGCGAGATTTCCGAATCGAAAGAACGATCGTCGGTTTGCCGGGGAAATCAAGAAAAAAGCGCAGGAGATTGCAAGGTATGTGCTTCCCGTGGCAACGTTCTCTTATCTGTATCATACCGTCAGCGGGATTACGCTTCTAAGGTACGCGAAGATGTGCAATGCCGGGGACACGCCCTACGAACAGAATCTTGTTGTCGGCATGATGGTACAGGAGCTCTCTGAACTTCGACCCAAATTATAAAATGGTTCTGGAGGACGCCCTGCCCGAAGAGTATTTTTCCGAGAATTTCGCGGAGAATCGCAGAGTGCCGGGTGCAGAACGAAGAGACAATTTTATTGAGGAATTTGACCGCGAGATCGGTGATCATACTTCTAAGTTGGTCGATTACAAAGTAAACTCCGAGAAGGTCGTGGCGGAATCTGTGCGGGAAATTTTTGGGAAGAGTCAATCTGAACTTTCTGACGGCGAAGCGATTGAGCTTGCGATCAACCCGGCGCGCAACAAAGTCCTCGGCAATTCTCTCGTTCTGACAACGCACGACAAAATATCGCGGGCGTTGTACCACGCATCATATACGTTCAAGAAAAAGTTGAGTCATACAGCCGATTCGCAGGATCAGCGGCACAGAATGACGCCGGCATCAAGGCCGGTTCTCACAGATCATTTGCGAACCGAGCCGGATTACATTATTCCGCAATTGGCACTATTGGATCGTGGAGCAGAAAGACTCTTCCGCGAGACCATGGACTCAACGTGGGATTCGATAAACAGACTTCTGTCGATAAATGTCAGCAGAGAATATGCCGCCTATCTTCTTCCGAACGCATTCCCAATCCGGTTCACCGAATCAGCGGATCTTTTAAATCTTCATCATAAAGCAGAGATGAGACTCTGTTATAATGCGCAAGAGGAAATCTGGAAAGCTTCTCTGGATGAGGTGGAACAGATAAAGGAAGTTCATCCGAATCTCGGAAAATTCCTTCTCCCTCCGTGCACGATACGAATGATGGCTGGAACGAAGCCGTATTGTCCTGAAGGGAAGCGTTATTGCGGCGTGCCTGTCTGGAGACTTGACACTTCGGAATATTCAAGGACGATCTGAGCTAAGATGATTTTTACGATCTATCAAGCCATGGCACTCCTGGTCATGGTCGCCGTCACTGTTTATACCCTTTACCAGGGAAAGCGCGGCGGATATGATGTGCTTGATGGCTGGAGATTTCTCCCAATCGGTTTGGTAATGATTACCGTTGGAATGGTATCGGGCAATTTAAAATTCCTCATCCCACATAAGCTCATCTCTTTTTACAATTTCGTCCAGTATTTCTGTTTGTATCTTGCAGGGATTTCGAGTATTGGATATATGATGACGAAGCTGATTCCGGGCATATCGGAATACATGGATATTCTCGCAGAGAAAAAATATTTAGACCAGAGCAAGGTGTTCACAAAACATCTCCTGAAGCTTCAAGAAAGCGGGATGGCATTGGCTTCTCCAGGAAGCGTCAGAGATGTGCTGCAGCGCGTGGTGGCGATTGCTCAAGAAATAACGGGGGCGTATTTCTCTACAATATTCCTTTTCAATCAACGTTCCAACACGATGAACTCGAGCTATTATTCGGGAAGCGGCCGGGAAACAATCGAGAAGCTTGTCGAGATTTATAACATCGATCTGCGGAACATCGAGCTTCCGCAAAACAAGCTGGAATTTCTTAGAAGACTTGCCGCTGGTCGAAAACCATACATCAGTTCCAACAGTCGCGAGATTTTTAAATTCTATATCGGTGATGGAGAGATTCCTGAAGCCATTACGCAATGGGACGTGAAAGAATTTGTGATGGTTCCGCTGAACATCGACAGTACGTCGGAAGGAATCCTCTGTTGCCTTTTTTCATCGCAGGATTACTCACAGCTATTGCTTGAGCTATTTGCAAATCAGTGTTCGCTTGCGATGCGGAACGCAAAACTCTTCGACGACATGCAGCAAAATACGATTGCACTTGAAGTGCAGAGACGTAAAGCTGAAAATGCAAATCGATCCAAAACAGAGTTCCTTGCGAATATGAGTCATGAATTGAGGACCCCTCTCAACGCAATCATAGGTTTCAGTGAAGTGTTGGACACGGACATTAACGATATGCCCGTCGATATGACACACCAATTCATCGGAAACATAAACCACAGCGGGCGGCATCTACTTGAGCTGGTAAATGATCTTCTCGATTTGTCGAGGCTCGAGATCGGCAGATTGAAATTGGAAAAGTCCAGATTCCGCCTCGGCGACGAGCTGGCACAGGCGGTGAAGATTGTCGAGCCAATGGCAGCGGAGAAAAAGATTCATGTCGTGACGGAGATTGACGAATCGCTCGGTGAAATTTATGCCGACCCGCAAAAGCTGAGACAGATTGTCATCAATTTATTATCCAATGCCGTTAAGTTCAGCAATTTGAACGGGGAAATAAATTTATTCGTTCGCAGGAATGAGACCTCGATTCATTTCTGCGTGGAAGACTTTGGGATGGGAATTAAGACTGAAGATCTTGAACGGTTGTTCAAACCATTCGAGCAGTTGACGCAAAATCCTTACGCGAAAAAATATCGCGGAGTGGGACTCGGACTCGCGCTTACGAGGCGCCTCGTCGAATTGCATGGCGGCAGGGTGTGGGTCGAGAGTGAAATTGGGAAAGGCTCAAAATTTTTCTTCACGATTCCTCAATAGAAAATCGATGGTCAAAATTTTGAATTTTGACATTTAACTTTTGATCTTAAGAAATGAAGTACACTATCAAGAAAAGCACCGTCGGCGAAGCCCAGCGGCGCGTCTTCAAAATAGATTACGAGCGTGATCTTAATCCTGATCAGCTTGAAGTAGTCAGAACTGTCGATAGCCCCGTTCTCGTGATTGCCGGTGCTGGCACAGGAAAAACCAAGACGCTGACTTATCGAGTTGCGTATCTCGTTGAGCTCGGAGGAAATCCACAATCGATTTTGCTCCTCACCTTCACACGCAAAGCTGCAAGCGAGATGTTGAAACGGGCGGCGTCTTTATTGAAATCGACTTCCGCCGAACAAGCGTCAGGCGGAACATTCCATTCGTTTGCGAATTCCACCTTGCGGCGTTTTGCGAAAGTGCTGGGTTACGGAGAGCAATTTACCATTCTTGACGACTCCGATGCCGCCGATGTCGTAAATCTCCTTCGAACCAGAATCAGTCCCGAGAAAAAAGGTCAGCGATTTCCAAAAAAAGAAACGCTCGTCGACATATACAGCAAATCGGAAAACACTCTGGTTCCGATTGAGGAAATCGTCTTCAAGAATTATCCACGGTTCATCGAGCAGCTTGACGATATCCAAAAGCTTAAAAGACAATTCGAGGAATACAAACGCAAGTACAACTTGATGGATTACGATGACCTCCTGAAGAATCTTCGTGAGCTTGCTGATGCAGAATGAGTCGGTAAGAAAATCTGTGGCAGGCAAATTCAGCTTTGTCATGGTCGATGAGTTTCAGGATACCAACAAGGTGCAGGGAGACATAGTCAGGCTTCTCGGGACCGACAAACATAATGTCATGGTCGTCGGGGACGATGCGCAGAGTATTTATTCTTTTCGCGGTGCAAATTTCAAAAACATTTTCGACTTCCCGTCTTTTTTCCCTGACACGAAGATCATAAAGCTGACTGAAAATTACCGCTCGACGCAGGCTATTCTCAATTTCACAAATAAAGTCATAGATGCTGCGAAAGAAAAGTATGAGAAAGAACTTTACTCACGAAAGAAAGTTGGCGAAAAGCCGGCGGTAATTGCCACAGAGAATGAAAATGTCCAATCGAAGTTCATTGTCCAGAGGATACTTGAGCTTCGCGAGGCCGGCATTCCGCTGAACGACATCGCCGTTCTCTTCAGATCATCTTATTTATCGTTCGATCTCGAAATAGAGCTTACGCGGGCAAATATTCCCTACACAAAATTCGGCGGAATGAAGTTGATCGAGTCGGCTCATATAAAGGACGTCGTCGCTTTTCTGAGGGTCATCGAAAATCCTCAAGACGCGGTCGGCTGGCACCGCATACTTCTTCTCCACCCGGGGGTCGGGCCGAAAATTGCCGAGAAAATTCTTGACCGGTTAACGGGTGGTGGAACGGTTGAAGCCGCCGAAGAACCGGGTGTGAAAATTCCATCGAACACCGCCGAGCTTATCGAGTTCATCAATGAAGAAGGCGGAAAGCAAAATCAGCCGGCGGAGAAAGTGGAATCCGTTCTAAAATATTACGAACCTTTGATGCGCTCGAAGTATGATGATTATGCAAAGCGCGAAAAAGATCTCGTGATGTTCGCCTCGATTGCCGAACGCTATCGTTCACTTCAGAATTTTCTTGCCGACCTCGCGCTGGAGCCGCCGACAGAGAGCGAAGTCGATATGGGAGAAATCGACAAGGAACAAGAACTGCTTGCACTCTCGACAATCCATTCCGCGAAAGGTTTGGAATGGAACAGCGTGTTCATCATCTGGGCTCTCGACGGAAAATTCCCGTCGTTACATGCCGGCGAAGATGACGACGAGCTTGAAGAAGAAAGGAGGCTCATGTATGTCGCTTCCACGAGAGCAAAGGACAATCTTTACGTCACATATCCGATGAATGTTTATGACAGGGAAAGCGGAAGAATATTCACGAAGCCGAGCAGGTTTATCGACGCAGTGCCACAAGGTTTTTATGTCAAGTGGGAACTCAATTTCGAATGATACCTAACAGGGCGCTTGAGCTTTATCGAGAAGCTCTGACGTGAGCAATCCGGCGATAATCAGTATCCCGCCAACCGCACCGATATATCCAACGAATTCTCCGAATGCGAAGAATGCAATCACATTTGCGAGTACTGGCTCCATCGAAAATATTATCGCTGCTTTAACCGGTGTCGTTTCGCGCTGATACTTCGTCTGCAAGTAAGTCGAAAAGACAGTCGCGAGTATCGCCGTATAGAGGAGCGCCCAAATCAGGCCGGTCGTGAAATGCACTTCGACATTTTCAAAGAATGGAGCGGCGATAGTCGAGAGCACGCAAGTAACCGCGAGCTGGAGAAATGTCAACTGTGAGACATCATGTTTCTTCGAGAAAATGTCCAAGTAAACGATGTAAATCGCATACGAGATGGCACAGAAGAGAGTGAGCATATCCCCGATGTTGAAACCCTGACCGCTTGGCGATGTCAGCAGATAAAGTCCGACCGCAACGAGAAGTACTCCGATCAAACTTCCTCTCGAAGGCATTTTCTTTTCGATCACTGCTTGCGCGATCGGGGTGAACGCGACGAGAAGTCCGGTGATGAACGCCGACTTAGACGAAGTAGTATATTTCAAACCGACTGTCTGGAAAGCAAATCCTATCATCAACAAGAAGCCAAGGAATAATCCGGCTATCAGGGTTGCTTTGTTCATCGAGAAATAATTTTTTCGATAAACCAACGGAAAAATTATCGACGCGATTCCGAATCTTATCGCGAGGAAAGCAAGAGGAGATGCACTGTTGAGCGCAAACTTGACGACTGCGAAGGTTCCTCCCCAGACAAAAGTAATCGAGAGAAGAATTAATTCCGCTTTACTGAATCGGGACATAACGAGAAATGAAGAGAATCAGCTCATGCTTATATATGATCGCCACGACAGATACCATGAAAAGGATGATATTGATGACCATGGGCATGTCCCTTATAAGTGCACTCGTCGGATTTTCGCCTAACCCTGGCTTGTGAATCAGATACAGGTATCTAAAAATTCCGTAAACGACGAACACGGTTGTAAATATCAGAGCTTCGGTGTGAAAAGCCTGCAAAGTCCGCTCCGAAACCGTGTAAAGAGCGTAAGCAATGATAACGCTCGCCGCCGAAATGGACAGAATCTGATCAATGAGACTTAAATCATATTCTTCGAGGACATTCCTTGTCGAGTGCCCAGCTTCTAGTTTAATCTTATCTAAACCGTTGTTGATTTGGACGAACTCACTTCTTCGCTTCGCGATTCCGAGAAAGATGGAAATGAAGAGCGTGGTCATTATGAGCCAGCTCGAGATCTTGACATCTATCGCGTAACCGCCGGCGATTATCCTGAGGATGAATCCTGCTGCGATCACGAACACGTCTATTAGAACGATCTTTTTAAGCCCGAACGAATACAGAAGATTTATGATGATGTAGAGAATTATAGGAATCATTGCAGCCAGATGAACGTTGCCCAAGAACATAAGAATGAAAGACATGCAGACAAGCGTCGCTGCAATTATCCATCCTTCAAAGATGGTTACTGTGCCCGCGGCGATGGGTCGATTTTTTTTTACAGGATGAATTTTGTCGAGGTCTCTGTCGGCGATATCGTTGATTACATAAATGGATGATGCTGCGAAGCAAAACGAGATGAATGTCAGAAGTGAGCCGGAGAAAAGGGAAATATTAAAAAGGTTCTTCGAGAAAATGAGGGGGACGATCACGAAGACGTTTTTGATCCACTGCTCGGGCCTCATCAGTTTTAAGTAATCAGATATTCTCTTCATCAATGTGGATTCCGCGTTGCAAATTTTGTGTGCGTGGTTTTTGTAGGTATAATTTAGCGAATACTCGCGATGTGTTACAACCTTAAAACAAGTTCATCCCTTTGTTATTTGGCTTTGCCAAAATATATTTTGCCATGCTAATTTCATATATCCTGATGTTTTTCATTGCGATTTTCGCCGGATTCTTCGGCGCTCTTGTCGGAATCGGCGGAGGAATCGTAATCGTTCCCGCATTATCAGTCGTCTTCCATCTTCCCATCCACACAGCGATCGGAGCAAGCATCGTTTCCGTGATCGCGACCTCCATTGCCGGCGCACGGTCTTACGTTGACCAGCAAATCACGAACGTCCGTCTGGGGATGTTCCTCGAAATTTCGACGACCTTCGGTGCGCTTGTCGGTGCCCTTATCGGAGTCATGGTGCATGGATGGATTCTCGCGGAAACTTTCTCGGTACTCATCTTTTATATGGCGATATTTTCGTTCAGAACTCGCAAGACTGAGGACCTGATGATTGAAACTGGCGTCTATGAAGATGGAATTTCCGGTGACAGGATCTCTCAATCTCTTAAGTTGGCGGGCACCTACCATGATGCCGCGCTCAAGACTGAGGTTACTTATCAAGCTACCCGCACGATTGAGGGAAGTCTGATATCGTCTCTTGCAGGTGTTGGATCAGGGATGTTGGGAATCGGCGGCGGCGTGATTAAGGTTGCGGCGATGAATTCGCTTATGAAAATTCCGATGAAGGTCGCCGTCGCGACAAGCAAATTTATGATTGGGGTCACGGCGGCAATTAGCGCGGTCGTATACTTCCTGGCGGGCGGGATTAATTTTTACATCGTTGCTCCAGTCGCGCTAGGTACCATGGTGGGTGCCACATTCGGGAGTGCGGTGATGAATAGGCTTCGCAGTCGACTAATCAAGACGATTTTCTTTCTTCTAATGATTTATTTGGGGTATCAGATGTTTGCGAAAGGATTGTCATCAGGTTTCAATATTAAATTGCCGGGACTGTTGTGAAAGAGATTTTGCATACTCGCAAAGCAAAGACTCGTCAAAGCGAGAAAATTGTTCAACCCGATAAATTGGAAGTGCAATTCATAAACAAGGTTGTGGGTATTATCCTTGCCGCGGGTATTTGGGCAACCGTAGGATTTTACTTATTTGGTTTGATTTTGCTTTTTGCGAAAGGAGATGGCGTCCCGGAGATTTCAAAACAATATTTCCACTCCTTCGGATCGTTCATGTCGGAGTTTCTCTCGCTGGATCCTCGGCCGTTTCTTTATCTTGGGACAATTAGTCTTATTCTAACGCCGGTAGGCAGAGTTTTGATTTCGATCTTTGCATTCTGGAAAGAGAAGGATATGAAGTTTGTATTTGTGACCATGATAGTGTTCGGTGTAATTATTGTCAGTGTGATATTTGGAATGCTTTTTAAGATAAACGTGGGATAAGCAAGTCGACACTCAAAGGTCAGAAGAAATCCTCGCAAATTGAAATCGGGTCTACATCAGTTTCGCATCTTTGATCAAAGCTTGATTTTTTAATTCCGACCTATTATCTATTTCTTCCCTAAATTGATTTTGACGGACAGAATTGCTAAAATGTTGAGTAATTAAGACTTACAATGATGAAGAAATCGACAAAAGTATTTGTTTGGTTGTTTGGTATCGTTGTCGCCCTTGGTATCCTCATGGTCGTCATTATCATGGCTGGAGGCGGAAACGAAGAAAGTGAATATGACCTCTCAGGATCCGGACAGAAGATCGCTTTGGTGAATCTGACGGGCACGATCTTGGCTTCAAGAGAAACCGTCTCGGCGCTCAAAAGCTTGGCAGACAACGCAAGTGTCAAGGCAATCCTTCTTCGTATCGATTCTCCTGGCGGCGGAGTTGCGGCGAGTCAGGAAATTTATGATGAGGTAAAAAGCATTCGCGACTCAGGGAAACCAATCGTTGTCTCGATGGGCGCCCTCGCAGCCAGCGGTGGATACTACGTCAGTTGCGGTGCAACTCGGATCGTCGCCAATCCTGGTACAGTTACCGGAAGCATCGGGGTCATTGCTGAGTTTCCGAATTTCTCCAAGTTGATGGAGAAAGTTGGTCTTGAAATGAATGTCGTAAAGAGCGGTAAGTATAAAGATTCGGGTTCACCTTTCAGGCCTGCAACAAAGGAGGATGAGATGGCTTTTCAAAATGTCGTCGATGACACTTACTTGCAATTTCTTGACGTAGTTTCATCCGAGAGGAAAATTTCTCTGGTAAAGTTGAAAACATTCGCTGACGGCCGTGTGTTTACTGGAGTTCAAGCTTTGAAACTTGGCCTTATCGATACTCTTGGATCATATGAGGATGCAGTAAATATCGCCGCAACGCTCGGTGGAATTAAAGGGAAGCCAGTTGTTGTCGAGCCAAGAAAGGAAAGGACGCTTGCCGATGTTTTGTTTGGCGACCTATTCTCGAACATTCATTTCTTTGAGAAAGATTTTATCGAGCAACCAGTCCTGCAGTATAAACTAAACTGAGAGTTTTAGCTATTAATATTTGAATATTAGCTGATTGCTAAGAGTTGATTGCCAACAGCTACTAAGGAGGAATGATGAGCGTTACTAAAGCTGATATTGTCGAAGAGATTGCCATTCAAACTGGTCTGACAAAAATTGAGACGCAGGCCGTGGTCGAAGGTTTTCTAGCTTCTGTTCGGAATTCTCTCGCCCAGGGAAAAACCATCGAGATAAGAGGCTTCGGTAGTTTCAAGATCAGGAAGAGAAAAGGAAGAATGGCGCGTAATCCGAAAACGGGTCAAGCATATCCCGTCAAGGAACAGTTTGTGCCATACTTCAAGGTGTCAAAGGAATTCAAAGCTTTCGTCGACGATCATCTCGGCAAAAACTTTCCGCTAGAAAAAGCAGCACCGCATATGGCGGGTGAGGAGGCGACGCAGAAATGAATGCGCGGTTTTGTCCGCATTGCGGGGCTGAAGCATCGGGTGAATATAATTTCTGCCCCAACTGTGGCACAAAACTTCCGGAGTCTTTTAGAGCAGCAATGATTTCGGATAACTCCGATGAAACAAAATCAGAGATCTCTCTCGAGCACGCTACTCAACAAAGTGGAGGCATTCCAACAGGTTTTTCAACCTCCACTAAAGATGTTCTGGTTTGTCCGACTTGCGGTTTTCAAAATCCAGTTGGAACCAAGTCGTGTGAATCCTGCGGATCGTTTCTTAAAGGCGTTGAAAAAACGGAGAGTCACGTCGAGTGGCCGTCAGAAAAATCCGAGTCGATTGCTGCTGAACCTCGTGTTGCAGAGTCACAAAATGTTCGAGTCAAATCGCAACCTGCCAAGAAGGAGAAACGCAAAGAAGTCAAAGCTCCAACTGTGCAGAAACCCCCGCAAAAGAAATTTCAACTAAGTACCGTCCAGATAACCACGATCGTTGCCGCGTTGCTCCTTGGGTCGATCTTCGTTTACAGAATTGTGAGCACGAAATCTGCGGCCCCGCAGCCGGATAATCCGCCATCGAGCGGAGATCCGCAGCAACAGACTACCACGAGCCAACCGAGTGCCGATGTGCTGAACGAGATTGACCATCTGAGACAGGTTGTAGACAAGAATCCATCTGATCTTGTCGCGACGCTTCAACTTTCAAATATGCTCCAGGATAACAGCATGTACGATCAGGCTGCGGTTTATTATAAAAGATATCTTGATAAAATTTCCGACAATGTTGACGCACGGGTTGACTATGGAGTAACTCTATATGATGGTGGACACCCGCAAGAAGCAATCGATGAATTGAACCAGGCAATTAAAATGAATCCCAGGCATCAGAAAGCATACTTCAATCTAGGGATAGTTTATCTACATGATGGCGAATTCGAGAAGTCGAATGATGCTCTAGAGAAATGTGTCTCGATCGATCCCAAGAGTGATGTCGGCAAACAGGCGCAACAGATTCTTCAACAGTATGCAAACATAAAGAATTAGGAGGTGATTAAAGAAATGCCGAGTGGTAAAAAGAGGAAACGTCACAAGATGGCGACCCACAAGCGGAAAAAACGTCTTCGCAAGATGCGTCATAAGAAAAAGATTCGTTAAGCGTTAACCTGCGAGGGTTTGGCACTGATAAGCCATGATGGATTGAAGTTCCATAATCCTTGCAGGCCTACTTGAATTCCTAACTAACATGGCACAATTTTTATGAAAACCTTTAGGCGAGTTTCTTTGTATATCTTTGTCTCAACATTCCTGGTATTAGTTTCGCAAGCCGCTTTCGGCTGGGGATTTTGGGCTCATAAAGTCATCAATAAGGAGGCTGTAGGAATACTTCCCGAACCTTTGAAGGATTTCTACCAGAAGAATATCGATTATGTGGCTGCACACGTGTCCGATCCGGATCTTAGAAGGGATGAAATCAAAAATGAAGGGTACCAGCATTATATTGACATTGATCGCTACGGCACTTATCCGAACTTCGATATTCCCCATTCCTACGCAGAAGCGGTAAAAAAATATGGCGAAGATGTCGTGCTGAAGAACGGCGTTGTTCCATGGAGAGTTGGCATCGATGTGGACAGTTTGAGTGCGGCAATGAAAGCGGACGATGTACCATTGATTCTCCACCTCTCCGCCGATCTTGGCCACTATGTCGGAGATATGAATGTGCCATTGCACGCGACTCAAAACTATGATGGACAAATGACCGGGAACATCGGCGTTCATTCGAGATGGGAGAGTGGAATTCCTGAGCGCTTTGGAGACAAATATAATTATGCAGGGATCGATAGCGCATTTTACATTAAGAGTCCTGTTGAACACGCCTTTGAAATTTTGAATCATAGCTATTCATTGATTGCCGAAATTTTCAGAGCGGACAGTCTGGCAAAGAGCGGGATTCCGCGCGATTCACTTTATCGTGTAGAGAAAAAAGATGGCCGCAACACATATATTTATTCTGAGGAGTATTACGTTAGATTCAATGTAGAATTAAATGGAATGGTGGAATCGCAGATGAGGCGATCGATAAGAGAAGTTGCCTCATACTGGTACACAGCCTGGGTGAACGCAGGTAAACCAAAAATCTGGTGAGAAATAATCAAATGAAATCAAGGCAGTTTCAAAATCGCATTTACTTGACTGAAAAAGAGCTACCGAAGAAGTGGTATAATGTCGCGCACGAGTTGAAGGAGAAGCCGCTTCCGCCTCTTGATCCGCAGACACGACAACCCATTGGTCCCGACAAGCTGGCTGCCATTTTCCCGCAGCGGTTGATCGAGCAGGAAGTCACTGACAAGCAATTTGTAAAAATACCTGAAGAAATCTTGAAGATTTATCTAAAGTGGCGTCCCACACCTCTTGTTCGTGCATTTGGACTCGAAGAACTTCTCGAGACGACGGCGCACATTTACTACAAGAACGAATCGGTCAGCCCGGCTGGAAGTCATAAGCCGAATACCGCAGTTGCTCAAGCATACTACAACAAGCTTGAAGGAGTAAAGCGGCTGGCAACCGAAACAGGCGCTGGACAGTGGGGAAGTGCGCTGGCATTGGCCTGCAACTACTTTGATCTTGGCTGCAAGGTCTTCATGGTCAAATCATCGTATAATCAAAAACCATATCGCCGCAGCATGATGCAGCTTTGGGGCGCCGAAGTTACGGCGAGCCCAAGCGAGGAAACAAAGTCTGGCAAAGAAATGCTCGAAAAAGATCCGGATTCCCCTGGAAGTCTCGGAATGGCTATAAGCGAAGCTGTAGAGGTCGCTGCGAGCGACCCCGATACAAAATATTCTCTGGGAAGCGTATTGAACCACGTTCTTCTTCATCAGACGATCATCGGTGAAGAGACGATCAAGCAATTGGAGAAAATCGATGAGTTTCCTGATATCATAATCGGGTGTGTCGGTGGAGGCTCGAACTTTGGCGGATTTTCATTCCCGTTTGTTCGCGAGATACTTGAGGAAAAACCGCGTGCGAAGAAGCTGCGAGTGATCGCTGTAGAACCTGCAGCATGTCCCACGATGACTCGAGGTGTTTTTACTTACGATTATGGCGACACGGCCGGTTTAACGCCGCTTCTTCCAATGTATACGCTCGGGCATGGCTTTGTGCCGCCGGCCATCCACGCTGGTGGACTTAGATATCATGGAGTATCCCCGCTCATCTCTGCTCTTGTCAACCAGAAGATAATTAATCCCGTTTCATATTCGCAAAATGAAGTCTTCGACGCCGCCGTGAAGTTTGCACGTAGCGAAGGCCTAGTCCCCGCACCGGAATCGTCACATGCGATTCGCGCCGTAATTGATGAAGCATTGCGGGCAAAGTCTGAAGGAAAAAAAGAAGTTATCGTCTTCAATTTGTCGGGACACGGCCATTTTGATATGAGTGCGTATGATGCATACTTGCAGGGTCGTCTTGAAGACAGCACAATCAACGAAGATGAACTTCAGAAATATTTGAACCAACTTAAGCATCAAGGAGTTGCTGATTAATAAAATTTGCCGCTTTGATGTAAGTCAGGAGTTCACCCCGACTTACATTATTGATTTTCACTTTATGCGGTGATAACTTAAAATTAGAAAAAATTAATAGGAGGTGTATTATGGCACAGGACGACAATGGCTTGACGAAAGGTTTACTCCTCGGCTTTATCGCTGGTAGCGTGATCGGCGCGGTGACTGCATTGCTCCTTGCTCCCAAATCAGGGAAAGAGCTTCGAAAGGACATCAAAAAGAAAACCGATGAGATCAAAGATGTTGCTCAGAATCAATTCCAGCAGGCGCGCGAAAAAGCCAGCGACTTGTTGAATGAAGGGAAAAAGCGCTCTGAAGAAATGATCAGCCAGGCAAAATTGCGGGCGGGGTCGTTAATTTCAGATGCCGAGAAAGTCATAGGTCAGGCCAAGGGAGAAGGAAGTAAGTTGAAAGCGGCGTTCAAGGCAGGCACAGAAGCATTTAAGGAAGAGCGGAACAAAAACAGTTAAGCCAAAGGCTTACAAATAGGAGATGCCGATATGACATTTTTTCTAATAGCGGCTTCGATTGCGCTTCTTGCATTTGCCGCCGCAAGCATCTATTCGATCCTTCTCATGAAGAATGCGAAGCAGGTGCTCAACCAGCTTGAGAGTTCGGTAAAAGAAATCTCCGTGAAATCGGGGCCTCTCCTCGAAAATTCCGGAGTGATAACCGGTAAAATCAGGGAGATCGCTGAAAGCATTGATGGCGAAGTGTCAGGTGTCAAGGGTGCCGTAGATTCACTTGTAGGTGCGATCGATGATCTTGTCAAGCTTGAGCAAAAAGTCAAATCAAGAATTGAAGATCCAATTTTAGACACCGCGGGTTACTTAGCCGGAATTACAAAAGGTATAAAAGCTTTCCTGCGGGTCATCAAACGTTAACCGTGCTGAACAAATATCACTTTGTGGGTTGTTCGGCATCCTGAGCTTCCCGTTAGGGAGAAGGAGAATGCGATACAATGAAGGAGTATCTTCCATCAAGCATCAAGAATGTGGCGTTGATAGGCCATGGCGCTGCCGGTAAGACCACTTTTGCAGAAGCGGTTTTGTATGCCTCGGGTGTCACGAGCCGAATGGGTTCCATTGCTGAAGGAAACACCGTTTCGGATTATAACCACGATGAAATTGAAAGAAAGATTTCGATCAGCACATCGCTGATGCACGTCGAATGGCGGGAGTTGAAATTTAATTTGGTCGATCCTCCGGGCTATCCAGATTTCATGGGCGAAGTAAAAGCTGCCTTGCGAGTTTCCGATATTGCGTTGATTTTTGTAAAATCTTCCGAAGGTATTGAAGTGGGCACCGAGATAGATTGGGGATTTACGAAAGAATACAAAAACGCGTCGGCGTTTGTCGTCAATAAGATCGACGCTGAACATTCTGATTTCAAGAAGATCCTTCAGCAATTACGAGATAAACTGACGCATGATGCTGCCGTGGTACAGTTCCCGGCAAACGAAGGTCTGGGCGCAGACAGCGTCGTGGATGTTCTGAAAATGAAGTTGTTAAAATTCGATCACGACGCGAAAGGGAAAATCACCGAGAGCGATATCCCTGACAACCTCAAGACCGAAGCAGAGAAATATCGCGAAGAATTGATCGAACAGCTCTCCGAGACCGATGAAAACTTGTTGAATACATTTCTGGAAAAAGGCGGACTCACGGACGAACAGATTTCAACCGGGCTTAAAAAGGCAATCGTCGAGCGAAAAATGTTCCCTGTGCTTGCAACAGCCGGTCAGCAGCTCGTTGGAGTTGCTTCGATCCTTGACTTCTTAGCCGATTACGCTCCGTCGGCGAACGCCGTGGCTGAAGCCGTCGGTTACAAAGTTGGAAACTCAAAAGAGGAAATTAAGGTGACTTGTAACCCGGGTGGCGAAACAGCCCTTTTCACATTCAAGACAATTTCTGAGCGGAACATAGGTGAGCTTTCACTGTTCAGGGTATATTCGGGAATAGTCATGCCCGGCATGGATCTGATAAATCAGGCAAATGGGAAAAGCGAACGACTTGGTACGTTGTATGTTTTGAATGGAAAAGACCGCAAGGAAATTTCAAAAGTTGCCGCAGGTGATCTTGCTGCCGTTGTCAAGTTGAAGGACACACATACGAACAACACCTTGAGCAGCAGGAATTTTCCCATTGTAATGAAGAGAATAGATTTTCCTGAGCCGATTATGAGAGTGGCGATTGTCTCCAAGAATCGTCACGATGAAGATAAGGTCGCTTCAGGATTGCATGCACTTCACGAAGAAGATCCGACATTTATCGTCGAAGTTGATCCGGAATTGAGTCAGACTGTTCTCAGCGGACAGGGTGAGACGCATTTACAGGTTGTTACAAAACGATTGAAAGAGCGATATGGGGTCAACGTCGAAATGGTCGAGCCTAACATCCCTTATCGTGAAACCATCAAAGGATCCATTGCCGATTCAGAATATAAGCATAAGAAACAGTCTGGTGGTCGTGGCCAGTATGGTCACGTTCACTTGAAGATAGATCACTTGCCTCGCGGTGGAGGATTTGAATTTGTAGATGCGATCGTAGGCGGAGTTGTTCCAGGAAGGTTTGTACCTGCAGTAGAAAAAGGCGTCGTGGAGGCAATGGAGCGCGGTGTAGTTTCCGGTCATAAAGTCGTCGATGTAAGAGCGACTTTGTTCGATGGCACATACCATACAGTAGATTCTGACGAAGTCTCATTCAAGATCGCCGGCTCGATGGCGTTCAGAAAGGGGTTCAAGGAAGCCAAACCGATTTTGTTAGAACCAATTTATGAACTCGAAGTTATTGTCCCCGATGAACACATGGGAGATATAATGGGCGATATCTCCGGCAGGCGCGGGAAAATTATGGGAATGGAATCGGAAGGGGCAAATCAAAAGATCAAGGCGCAAGTTCCCCTGAAGGAATTATACAAGTACGCGAACGTTGTGCGAAGCATGACGCAGGGACGCGGCATTTTCAAACAGAGGTTTTCTCATTACGAAGAAGTGCCTAAAGAAGTAGCTGAGAAAATTATCGCCGAAGCGCAAAAAGATAAAGTGGAACAGGAGTAAATTCAATTTTGAATTTTGTGATTTTTCAATTCAAGATCTGAAACTTAAAATTTTATTTATGGAACGTTTGTGGTCGCCGTGGCGGTCTAAATACATAGAGTCAATTTCTGAGAAAAATGACGGAACTCAGAAGAAGTGTATCTTCTGCGGAAAATTCTCTCAACGTAATGACGAAGAAAACCTTGTAGTTTTCCGGGGCGATCTTTCTGCAATCGTCATGAACCTTTATCCGTACAATGGCGGCCATTTGATGATCGTCCCTTTTGCCCATAAAGGATATTTCGAAGATTTGACCGACGAAGAAAATGCTGAAGTCATGAAACAGGTGAGACTCGCGATCATGCTGCTGCGAAAAACTTCTCATCCCGACGGATTCAACTTCGGCGCAAATCTTGGCAAAGTCAGCGGCGCCGGTATTGCCGAGCATGTACACTTCCACGTCGTGCCACGATGGAACGGGGACACCAACTTTATGTCGGTGCTCGGAGATACAAAAGTCATCTCGGAGAATTTGCAGGACACATATAAGAAATTGACGAGCGCGCTTTCTTCGTTGAAGCTTTGAAACGATAGAATAAGACAGCGTAATCTCCCTAATCTTCGATTTGTTCTCAATTCTTTCCCGAATAGGGCTTTGGTCGCCAGTCGGGAAAAAGCTAAATTATACCAATCCAATTCGCCTTTGCTTCAGAATGGTACTAATTAAAACAAAAAAAATGACAAAGAAAATTCTATTTATTTTTGGTACTCGCCCGGAAGCCATCAAGACGGCTCCTCTCATAAGAGAACTTGAGAAGGTCAGAAAGTTTGAGATTAAGATTTGTGTGACGGCTCAACACCGCCAGATGCTCGACCAGGTTTTAAGAATTTTCGACATAAAGCCGGATCACGATCTCAACATCATGACGAGTGATCAAAGCCTCTTCGACATCACTGCCAAAATTATCCTGAAGTTGCAGGATGTGCTGTCCGCAGAGAAACCGGATCTAGTTGTTGTTCAAGGCGACACGACAACTTCTTTTGTTGGATCGCTTGCGGCTTTCTACACCAGAACGAAAGTCGCTCACCTTGAAGCCGGGCTGCGTACGAGCAGCAAGTTTGCTCCTTTCCCGGAAGAGATCAACAGAAGAATAACGAGCGTGATTGCCAATATCCACCTTGCGCCAACACCGTGGGCGAAAGATAACTTGCTCAAGGAGAATATTTCCTCCGAAACAATTTTTGTAACCGGCAACACAGTGATCGATGCTCTCTTCAGCGTCGTGCAAATGTTGAAAAAGTCCGATTTAAAGTTTGGCTCCTTGTTTGAAGGAATTGATTTTTCGAAGAAGATTGTGTTAATAACCGGACACAGGCGTGAAAATTTTGGCGAAGGATTTAAGAATATTTGTGAAGCCATCAAGGATCTTGCGCAAGAATTCAACGACGTCGAATTTGTCTATCCCGTTCATTTTAATCCGAACGTGCGCAGGCCGGTGAATGAAATTCTTTGTGGGCTCGAGAATGTCCATCTCATCGAACCGCTAGATTATGAACCGTTCGTCTATGCGATGGAGAAATCTTATATGATTCTTACGGATTCAGGTGGCGTTCAAGAAGAAGCTCCATCCCTTGGTAAGCCGGTTTTGGTTATGCGTGAAACCACCGAGCGACCAGAAGCGGTCGACGCCGGCACTGTCAAACTCGTCGGCACTGACAAGAGAAAAATTATCGATGGCGTCTCGACCCTGCTTACCGATCAGGACGCTTACCTTGAAATGAGCCGAGCACATAATCCGTACGGCGACGGAAAGGCATCACCAAGAATCGTGAAGATACTTGAAGATTATTTTGAAAGAAAATCCGTTGAAAAAGGCAAGTAGAAACTTTTCGCTCGTGATTTTCGACCTTGATGGAACACTTGCCGATACCCACCAACTGATTTTTGACAGTTTCAACTTCGTGATGAAGAAATATAAATCGGTAGAGCTGACGCCGCAGGAGATCATGTCTTACTTTGGTCCACCGGAAGATGTGTGCATAAGGAACATGATGGGCACAGACCATTTTATCGATGCGTGGCGCGACTATCTCGACTATCACGAAAAGCACCTTAATGAAACGGCGGTCTTCCCTGGCATTCCCGAGCTCCTTAATAGGCTGAAGGCATCAGGTATCTTGTTGGGGATTTTTACTGGGAAGGGAGAAGAAACTACCGAATCAACGCTGAAGTTTCATGGGATACTAAATCTTTTTGACATCGTGGTGACGGGATCGGGTGTAAAAAATCATAAGCCGCACCCGGAAGGTGTTGAGTTAGTATTGAATAAATTGAAAGTGCGGCCACAAAATGCAGTTATTGTGGGCGATTCGATGGCCGACTACAAAGCCGCTTGTTCTTCAGGCACGCATTTTATCGCGGCTATGTATGACACTCTGCCAAAAAACCATTTCGACGCTCTTGATTGTGAACGCGTGAAGTCGGTTCGGGAACTTTCAGAGCTTTTGCTAGAAGACCACCAGCCTTAGGTTTGCAAATGGATTTCTTGCGTTTTGAAAAATACTATCGTTATCTGATTGCTGTTCCCCTTCTCATCGCTCTTCTTACTTATTGGAGATTTCGCGACATAAACGTGTCAGAGGTCTACACATATGTCGCGCAACAAGATGTGATCCATCCAATGCTGCAACAGGGTTTCCTCCGAGCTCGCTCCATAGTGTGGGACTTCTTTGGCTTGCTGAATAAGATATTCATTCCCCGTTCGATCATCCTATTGAGAATTACCGGACTCCTGCTCACAGTCTTGAATTATTTCTTGTTATCGAAGTTACTTAACGATATTCTTGGACAGCGCTTTTGGGGATTTCTCTGTGCATTTCTGGTGTCTTTGTCGCCTTTTGTTGTAGTTGCAGCAGTAACGGGACTTCCAGCGGCAAGCGCGGCGACAATAATAATTCTTTTCCTAATAGCACTTTACAGAAATGAGTATGTTTTCGGTGGAATCCTTGCGGGGATAGCGGTTGCCGCCAATCTTCCCGGATTGATATTGTTTTTAATTATGATTCTTGACTTGCTCCAGAATTCTGCGGACAAGAAGAAGATTATCAAGAGAATGCTGAATTCCGCCGCGGGTTTCTGCGGAATGGTTTTGCTAGTGTTCATCTATTCAATGGCTTCAGGACATATGAGACCGCCTCTAATTCCGCTGCAAGAACCAGATGTGCCATGGTCATTAATCACAATGACCCCGATTGTTCTTGTTAGTATCATGAACATGGTGGGCATTGCGTACCTGATTGCGACGAGGCGATACGATATTTATCAAACACATTTTCACGTCTTTATGGTATGGATTACTTTCGATGCATTGTGCGTTGTCCAACCGACGACGTCGAATCTTCTAATTGCGCTCATTGTTTCCTCTTTGCTTTGCATCTTTTTTGTTCAGGGCTTCGTGTCTGTCTGGAAAGTCAAATTTCTGTCAGTCGAGACTTTCGTATTTCTCTTTGTTGTTGCGGTTTTATTTTCTGATATTTATGCGAATAACAATTGCCTGCAGGGTGAAATTTTGAAGAATAGCAGGGAAAAGTCGGATGCAATGGAGGAGGTTATTTCTTCTGTGATTCCTAATCAAGGAAATTCGCAAATCGCCAGCAACTTTGCGCCATCGGAATTGTCGGTCAAGCTTAATAGACCTATTGTGGAAATCGAAGGTGAACCGTCCCCGTTCGATGAGATGAATATTCTTGGTGAAAGAACAATATATGTAGTGGATAAAATCGCAAAAGAGGACTCACTGTATCATGGATGCAAAATGTTGATGAGCAGTAGCTATGAAGTAAGTGGAGTGATTCATTTTGTAAAAGTCATTGAGTACGAGGGAAACGGCAAATGAAGAAAAAGGTGAAAATCGGAGTGGTCGGAGTGGGTCATCTCGGGCAGACTCACGCGAGATTGCTTCGCCAGATTGGGAATGCGGATTTGGTCGGCGTTTATGACATCGATGAATCTAAATCACAAAATCTCTCAAAGGAGTTGAACACGAAGGCTTTCGATTCCCTTAAGAACATGTTGAACGAAGTCGAAGCGGTCTCAGTCGTCACACCGACAAGCGTTCACCACGAAATTGCGGTCGTGCTCATGGAATCGGGAAAGCATTGCTTCATCGAGAAGCCTGTGACTTCGACCGTCGAAGAAGCGGAAGATATTTGCCGGTTAGCGAAAGAGAAGAAAGTGAAGGTTCAAGTCGGCCATATCGAGAGATTCAATCCGGCGGTTCTGGCGCTCGCGAACCTGAAACTTGATCCCATGTTCATAGAATCCCACCGGCTTGCCCAATTCAAACCGCGAGCGCTTGATGTCGCTGTCGTTCTCGATTTGATGGTACACGATATTGATCTGATTCTGAATTTTGTAAAAAGTACGGTAATGAGCATCGACGCGAGCGGAGTCGGTGTCATTTCGGAGACTATCGATATTGCAAATGCTAGGATCAAGTTTAAGAATGGCACTGTCGCCAATCTGACCTCAAGTAGAATTTCGCAGAGACAAATGAGGAAGATGAGACTTTTCCAACGAGACGCATATATTTCATTAGACTTTGCGGATGGGATTGCGGAAGTTTATCGAGCTACAAAAACGGATATGCCCATGCCATCTGGAATAAGTTTGGGAACCATCGGGATCGGGGACTCCGTTCGAGCAATAAGTTACGAGCAGCCAGAAGCGCCTCAAGTTAATTCTTTGAAGATGGAGCTCGAACTGTTCATAAATAGTATAATTGATGATGCCCCGACCGCTGTAAGCCCGGAAGAAGGCGTAGAAGTTTTAAGAGTTGCAAACACGATCGTGAAGCAAATAGAGGAATCAAACAGGAAGTTGCAATTTTAGATTCTATGTTTTGAATTTGGAACGATAAATAAATAAGGGCATGGCATCAGTGAATTTGAAATTCAAGATTTAGAATAGAGAATTTGTTAAGATGACGCAAACGAAGAAATTCGAAATAGATAATCATATTCTCATTGGGATCGGAACTCTCGCCGATAATTTGCTATTGGAAGCTTACGTCGTCGGTGGATACGTAAGAGACTTAATCATGGGAAATGACAGCAAGGATATCGATATCGTGGTCATAGGTGATCCGATTTCATTTGCGAAAGAAGTCGAACGAAAATTGAATGCTGCAGCGTTGGTGGTGTTCGAGAAATTTCGCACCGCTCAAATGGTAATCGATGAAGTCAAAGTAGAGATCGTCGGTGCACGGAAAGAAAGATATGACGCGCACTCTCGGAAACCGCACGTGGAACAAGCCACTCTCGAAGAGGATTTGTCCCGGCGCGATTTTACGGTCAACGCCATGGCAATTGGTATCAACAAAATCAGAAATCAGAATTCAAACGTCAAAGATTCATCCAATAAATTCCAATCGAACGATCACTCGCCGGTTTTCGAACGTGAGTTCGGAGAGTTAGTTGATCCTTTTGGCGGAGAAGCAGCTCTTTCAAGGAAGGTCATTGACACTCCGCTCGATCCACGAGAGACGTTTAGCGAAGATCCTTTGAGGATGCTTCGCGCGATTCGTTTTGCTTGTCGATTCGATTTCGTTCTTTCATCTCGTGTCGAGAATGCGATCATTTATATGAAAGATCGGCTAAGCATTATTTCGCAGGAGAGAATCACAGACGAATTTCTCAAAATATTGACGGCACTCCGCCCGTCTTTAGGATTGAAACTAATGCAGGATACAGGCGTAATGAGGTCGGTGTTTAAAGAGATAAGCGACATGCCTGGTGTGGAACAAAGGCAAGATCATCATCATAAGGATGTCTTTTTACACACGATGAGTGTTGTCGATAGTCTTGCCGGCGTTTCTGACAGCGTCTGGCTGCGTTTCGCCGGTTTAGTTCACGACATTGCAAAACCTGAGACAAAAAAATTTATTGAAGGTATTGGATGGACATTTCATGGTCATGATGAGATCGGTGCGCGAAGGATGAAGAGAATCTTCCAGAGGATGAAGCTTCCGATGGATAATCTTCCTTACGTCGAAAAACTTGTGCGCCTGCATTTACGGCCAATGGCATTAGCGGTAGAAGGTGTCACAGATTCCGCTGTCCGCCGGTTGCTTTTTGATGCCGGCGAAGACTTTGATGATTTGATGAAACTCTGCCGGGCAGATATAACGAGCAAAAACAAGGAGTTGATAAAAGAATATTCACAAAACTACGACTTGGTGGAGCGGCGAGCAAAGGTAGTTGAAGAAAAAGACAAAATCCGGAATTGGAAACCACCAGTCAACGGGGACGAGATAATGCGGCTCTTCAAACTGAAGCCCGGAAAAGATGTCGGAATTTTAAAGAAAGCCGTTGAAAACGCAGTGCTTGACGGAGTGATTCCAAACGATCACAATGCCGCCATGGAATTTCTGGAATCGAATTGTGAAAAAATTCTCTCGGAAAGATGAAACAGTGGATCGTTTTATCCGTCTAAGTAATGGAGGCAAAAATTCAAGCTGATTTATTTCAAATTCTGAGGAGTTTTTAGATGATTAGGAAAATAGTAGCTATTTATGCGATCTTCATTCTAACATCGTTGGCATTCGGACAGGAGAGCAGCACACCGAAACAATTGTCACTCAACGAATGCATTAAGATCGCTCTTGCGAGAAATACAACTGTACTTCAATCGCAATATCAGGCTGAAAGTCAAGATGCAAAAACTCTGAGCGCGTACGGCGGACTGTTGCCGTCATTGAGCGCGAGCGGCCAATTTCTTTACAATGACCAGCGGTCTCCGGGGGGCTATCGATTCGTCTCAGGTGTGCCAATATACGTGTCGGGAATTAGCATCGGGCGCACTTACTCTGCAGGGCTATCCGCTGGCTACACTTTGTTCGATGGATTCGCAAACTATGCGACAGTGAATCAGGCAAACTCGGCGAGTCAAGCTGCTGATTTTGGTTTCGGACGCTCAAAGCAAACTGGTGCATATCAAGCCACGGTGAACTATTTGGGTGTCTTTAACGCGAGAGACCAGCTAAAAATCAGCCAGGATAATCTTGCCAGAGACCAGCAGCAATTAGAAACGATAAAGGAACAGAATAGCGTCGGCTCGGCATCTCTTGCTCAGGTTTATCAACAGCAATCTGTGGTTGCCGCCGATGAATATTCACTCGTGCAGGCAAAGAACGCTTATGATCAGGCTCAGGCATCGTTAAAATTCTTCTTGGGCATTCCGGTTACCGATAGCGTGGTTTTTACCGACTCGACTGTGAAGAGCAACATCGACACAACAGAATTTGTACAAGTAAATCTGCAATTCAGTCAAACTGCTGCAATAATTGATAAAGCTCTTCAAGCTCGTCCTGATTATCAAGCTGCGGTCGCAAATCTAAATGCTTCTAAATCGTCTTTGACGATCGCAGAAGCTGTCTATTCGCCCGTCATAAGTGCGTTTGCCCAATATGGCATAAATGGTCCGCAGACAAGTACAGTTGACCAGAATAAGAACTTTCAAGGTGGACTCAACATTTCGCTGCCCATTTTTAATGGCTTTCAAACTCAATCAAGTATACAGGCGGCAGACGTCGCCGTGAAATCATCGGAACAGACTCTTGATGCCACAGAGCGTCAGGTAGCACTCGATGTCTATCAGGCACTGCTCAATCTTAATGCTTCTGAAAAGGGATATGAGGCAGCAGTAAATGCTGTCACATCGGCAAAGATTAATTTAGAAACTGCTCAAGAGAAATTTAGAATCGGCGGCGCGACTCTATTAGATGTCCTGACGGCGAACGCCCAATATACTCAGGCGTTGTCTAATCAGGTTGTTGCAGGTTACACCTATATTCAGGCAAAAAAACAAATAGAATTTGCGATAGGAACTATAAATTACTAAGGCGGAAAGGTACATAAGGTAAAGAGGCAAACAAATGGCAACGAATAAAAAGAAAAAAAGAATTTTCATATTATCTGGGGCAGGACTGTTGGTTGTGATTCTTGTCGCCGCAATAGTCATCGGAGGAAAGAAGGAACCCGTCATATCGGTACAGACGGAGAAAGTGACTCGCCGAACAATTACTCAGGCAGTTACTGCGTCTGGCGATGTCGAGCCCAAAGTGCTCGTGAAAATAAGCCCTGAGGTCAGCGGCGAGATCGTGGATCTTCCGGTCGTTGAAGGGCAAAAGGTAACAAAGGGTCAGGTAATCGTGAAGATTCGTCCGGACACTTACATCGCTCAAGTTCAACAGAGTCAGGCATACCTGCAGTCTACGGTCGGCCAGCAGGATTTAGCGAAGGCGAATTTTGACAACTCCTCATCGGTGTACAAACGTGATCAGGAACTATACAAGAAAAACTTGTTGAGCGATCAGGATTTGGAAGCCGCAAAGACCCAGTACGATGTTAACAAAGCGACCTACGAATCGGCGAAGGCTAATGTAGCGTCGGCCCAAGCTCAACTTGATCAACAGCAGGATCTTCTTGACAAGACTACGATCCATGCACCTATGGACGGAATCGTCAGCGTACTTAATTCCAAATTGGGCGAGCGAGTTGTTGGCACAAGCATGATGGCCGGGACGGAGATTATGGATATCGCAGACATGAACAGCATGGAAGCGCAAGTGAACGTCGATGAGAATGACGTTGTCCTTGTTGCGGTCGGTGACACTTCGATACTCTCTGTCGACGCGTTTCCTAACAAGAAGTTAAAAGGAGTCGTTTATCAAATAGCGTCGTCCGGAACAACGACCGGCGCTGGCACTCAGGACCAGGTCACTAATTTCTTGGTGAAGATAAGAATAATCGAAAGTGATGTCGATTTGAAACCTGATATGTCGGTTACGGCCGATATACAAACCGCAACTCATCATGATGTTCTATCGGTGCCGATTCAAAGTGTCACAGTCAGAATGCCGAAAGCAAATGAAGACAAAGAGCAGGGCGAATCTTCAAATACCAATAATGCGAAGCCGGCCGCAAAGCATGAAACGATAAATGAATGTGTGTTTATAGTTGATAAAGGTGTTGCCAAAACGGTCACGGTGAAACGCGGTATCGCGGACGACAATTATGTTGAGATCACATCTGGACTCAAAGGTGACGAGGAAGTGGTGAGCGGGAGTTTCGTTGCAATCAGTCGGGAACTTAATGATGGATCCAAAGTTAGAATAGATAATAATAAGTCAATGGCAATGAAGGCGATCGGAGGATAATATAATGGCAGAAAATGTCATCGAACTTATCAAGGTAAGCAAAGTGTATGACATGGGTGCAGAAGTCCAAGTTCAGGCACTCAAGGATATAAATCTCACAATCAAACGAGGCGAATACGTCGCAATAATGGGACCGTCGGGTTCCGGTAAGACTACGCTCATGAATATTGTCGGTTGTCTTGACACTCCGACGAGCGGGAAATACATGTTTGATGGCGTGGATGTGAGCGACATGGATGACAACGAGCTCGCGAAAATTCGTAACCAGGGAATCGGCTTCGTCTTTCAGACTTTCAACTTGATTCCGAGATCCGATGCGCTACACAACGTGGAACTTCCTCTGATCTACAGCGGTGTGCCAGCTTCCGACAGGAAGGAGCGTGCCAGGAAAACTCTTGAGATGGTCGGACTCGGCGAGCGCATCCATCATAAGCCGAACGAGCTTTCCGGTGGACAGCGTCAGCGTGTCGCAATTGCACGCGCCCTTATCAATAATCCGGCGATTATTCTGGCGGATGAACCCACAGGAAATTTGGATTCAAAAACGGGTGATGAAATAATGGTTTTCCTCGAAGAATTGCACAACAAAGGGAACACGATAATTCTCGTCACACATGAAGAATATATTGCCGAACATTCGAAGAGAATAATCAGAATCAGAGATGGCATGATAGAGAGCGATTTGCCTTTGGAAAAGAACGGAAAGGTTCACGCTTTCCATGAGGCGGAGAAAGTTCAGTCGTGACCTTTTTTAGCGAGCTTGACGAAGGACTGAAACTTTCATTCGCGGCATTGATGGCAAACAAGATCAGGGCTGCGTTGACCATGATAAGTATCCTTATCGGGATTGCTGCGGTAACGCTTATGGGCGCCGCAATAACGGGCCTCACGAACTCGTTCAACAAAAGTTTTTCAGTCTTGGGAGTCGATGTCCTGTATGTTGACAAATGGCAATGGATCGGCGGCAGCGAATGGTGGAAATATCGAAATAGAAAAGATCTGAAAGTCGATTATGCGGATAGGATAAAGGAAGAAGCGACATTAGCTGCTGCCGTCGCGCCGGAAATCGACCGAAACGGTGTCGTAAGGTATGAGGATAAAGTGGCGGACAATGTCGACATCGATGGTACTACAGCGGCGTTACCCGATGTAACCGACATGAGTCTCGATGATGGAAGATTCTTCACCGTTGAGGAAGATCGCGGCGATAGGCCTTTGGCCGTCATTGGCAGTGATGTCGCGGACGCCTTGTTCCAGAACACCGACCCGGTCGGACAAACAATTAAGATAGACGGTTTGCCGTTTCGTGTTATCGGCATCAGAAGCAAAGAGGGAAGTTTTCTCGGGATGTTCAGTCTTGATAATGTCGTATTCATTCCAATCGGTCGATTCCAGGATATTTTCGGAACTCGTTTCTCCGCAACCATTGATGTTCGTGCTTCTAACGTCAAGGACCTGGATGATTCGAAGGAAGAGTTGAGAGGCATAATGAGAAAGATAAGAGGCCTGGCCCCCTACCAGGAAGATGATTTTTCTATTAACCAGCAGGATCAATTTACGAATACGTTTGACCAGATGATAGACTACGTGGGAGTCATCGGCCTTTTTGTCACGGCATTATCTCTTTTCGTCGGCGGCATTGGCATAATGAATATAATGTTTGTCAGCGTGACGGAGAGGACGAAGGAGATCGGAATTAGAAAAGCCCTCGGCGCGCCGAGGCGTACTATCCTGACGCAATTCTTGCTTGAGGCCGTGCTGATTTGTTTGGGAGGAGGACTGCTCGGGCTTGCAGCGTCGTACCCGTTGAGCATGCTGGTCGATAAATTTCTCCCGACATCTATGCCAATATCGCTTGCGATTATTGGGATACTAATTTCGCTGGTTGTGGGCATCGTTTCGGGAATCGTGCCTGCACTCAGGGCATCAAAACTTGACCCGGTGGACGCATTGAGATATGAATAAGAATTTCATCCTATCTGAATGGAGAGAAAGTCTCTCAATGGCGCTTTCGGCTATACGGGCCAACAAACTTCGTTCAAGTCTTACGTTGCTCGGAATAGTTGTGGGTGTCTTCTCGATCATTGCCGTGAATACCGCTATGACGGTACTGCAGAACTTCGTGGTATCCAAACTAAATTCGATGGGCTCAAATACATTCTTGGTTAATAAATATCCTCCATTTTCCAGAAGGGATTCTAAGGAATTCAGAAATAGAAAGGATATCACATTCGAGCAAGCCATGGAATTGAAAGAACGTGCCACTCTTGCCAGCAGCGTTGGAGTAATGGCATATACTTTCGGAAAGATTGTCCAGTACCATGACCAGAAAACCAACCCGAATGTAAATCTGAAGGGGATAACCCCGGACATTTCGTCCGCTCAGAATGAGGTAATATCAGAAGGAAGAGCTATTAGCGAGAACGACGTTGAGTTGGCAAGTCCGGTCTGCGTCCTCGATCCTAACTTAGCGAAAGCCCTTTTTCTTCATTCTGACCCGCTTGGCGCGCAAGTCACCGTCGATGGAATTGGGTATACCGTGGTTGGTGTTATCGAGGATCAGGGTAACGCGATCGGCGTGCAGTATTATATGGAAATTCCGATTTCGTCTTTTTTTGATCGATATGGTAAACAGAGAAGTATGATGATTTATGTGCAAGCGAAAAATCAAAACTTATTTGATGCGGCTGAGGAACAGAGCATAGGAATTCTACGAACGATCCGTCAGGTACCGCCGGGGAAGGACAACGATTTTGCCTTGATCTCGAACGCGTCGTTGGTTGGCCAGTTTGATAATGTCACTCTCTATGTGAAGATTGGCGCGATAGTCGTGAGTGCGATCGCCTTGCTTGCCGCCGGCGTCGGTATCATGAACATTATGCTGGTCGGTGTAACGGAACGCACTAGAGAAATCGGGGTTCGCAAATCTGTAGGCGCCACGAAGCGTAATATATTGGTCCAATTTCTTTTGGAAGCGATAATGCTGTGCGAGGTCGGAGGAGTCATCGGAATTGTTCTCGGGTTGCTTGGAGGAAACTTAGCAGCTGTCGTACTTCACCTTCAGGCTGCCTTCCCGGTTGATTGGGCGATTATCGGACTAGTCGTGTGCTCCCTTGTTGGGATTACTTTCGGAGTTTATCCGGCCTACAAAGCAGCAAGTGTGGACCCAATTGAGAG
The DNA here is from genome assembly GCA_963703215.1 of uncultured Bacteroidota bacterium. GTDB lineage: Bacteria > Bacteroidota > Ignavibacteria > Kryptoniales > JAKASW01 > JAKASW01. Next base: position 2,126,326 of record OY969800.1, read on the forward strand.
TCTGCGGTACGAGTAAGCTAAAATTTATTCCACTTGCAATTTAAAGTGGGCATGCGGGGTTAGCCGCTAAATCTTGACAAATGAAAGATGGGTGGCTAAATTGCTATTCAATGAATAACGGTTTTAATGTCAGGGTTCTGAAGAACAATTTTCAATTGGACCAGTTGAGGCATAAAGAGTCCGAGACGATAATCTTCACAGCAACAATAGCCATGGTCGGGATTGCGGAGTCCATGGTGCATGGGCGATTCATGCGAATTGCACCGACTTTGCCGCTCGTGGCGGCGCTGCAGCTTGTTGCGGGTTTGCGACTTGGTCCCCTCCGGGGTTTGATAGCAGCAGCGATCGGCACCTACATCCTGTCGACATTCATATACGGGCCGTTCGCTTTTGTTGATATAATCCAGACTCCCCTCTTAGCAGGGAGTGCGGTCAATGCTTTACTGCCATCGCTTCTGTCCCGTTTATTTCAGACTGCACCTTTCAAGGTCAGAGAATCGAAGGCTGAGAATAAGTCAATCTTCGTCCTGTTCTTTTTCCTGACTTCGGTCATAGTCGTGGAAGTCTTGCCGATGCTGATTGGTATGGGTGGACAGACCTTTCGTTCATTTGCCCTTGCTTCGGCATTATTGCTTTCCATTGTTGCGGGTTCGAGTGTCCTTCGCTCAACCGCACGGGAAAAGGGACAGTTCTTCTCGCTGCTTGTGGTTTTGGTGATAAGCTCACTTATGAGCGCGTTCATCGGCTCCGCACGAGGGATCATCTCTGCAAAGTGGAACGCTATAACTGATGCAACAATTCCATGGTTGCTCTGGGACATAATCTACAGCATTGCAGGGATACAACTTCTCGTGATGTTGGATTTAGGTGCAATTAAGACCAGTACTCAGACTACATACGGTAAGGCGGTGTCTTTTCAAACGAAATATAAAAGATATTATCATGCGCTAGTTTACTTACTCTGTCTCTCTTATTTCATTTGGCTTTGGTATAATCTGAATCCAGATACGCGCGGGTGCGATTTGCAGGTGTACCTTAACGCGGCGCGGGGAGACTTTTCTGGCTATCGGGGTATGAGCTGGCTGTATCCGCGTTTTACAGCTTTGCTATGGAAACCGTTTCTTTATCTTGATTTTCAAACAGCCTTAGCAATCATGTTTAGTACTGGTTGTCTAAGCTATCTGTGGCTCACTCACGAACTCTTGAAAAAGGACATGGGAGGTCTAATTGCATTCACTGGACTCGAACCGTTTGGTTTCATGCTCACGACTGGCAACATCTATCCGCTCCTTGCGGCATTGGCCACAAACCCATTGGGAATTATCGTGGGTACTCTATTTAAGTTTCCTATTGCTGGTATCGGTCTTATCTTATTCTTTGTGCAATATCGCCGTCATAAGGCTGATGATCTATAGAGTCCAGGATGCCCTCATGCTGCTGCCAGTGTCTGTATTAATATTGCCAAAGAAAACTTCTCTTTTTCTGAAGTGCATGATTGTCTTGGCTTGTGAAATCTACATAGCTTGTTATTGGCTGTAGAATTTTTCGATGCACCTTCTTTTTGTTATGCCTTCATCCTCAATCCTTTTTCTTCGTAAGAGAAAATCCATCCTACGATTTTGCCAGGCTCTATTGATTTGAAATTCTTCCAATACTCCTTCGTGTAAATAAACCGAGAGCTCGTATCACCTACGGGGATCGGATCGGTCGATTTCTTAATTCCTTCGAACCTGTTTTTCCACAGGCTCATGTTCTTCACGCGTAAATCGACCCAGCCATCATGTGCCCACGCGTCAATCGTCTTTTGGTTTGATACTTGATAGTGGTATTCCCTTTTGACTAGGCGATCCTCGGACTAGTGGTCTGCTCGCGAGGTGGAATCACATTTCGAGTTTGCGCGGTATACAAGGCTGCGAGCTTGGATTCAATAGAATCGTTGAGATACGAATAATCGATCGTTTGGTCTGACAGTCTGTCATTAACAGACTGCTAAGAGGGCGGCGGTGCGTCCGGTACGGTCAGATTGGAGTGCCTTGAGCAGAAAGTCTGTGGCAACAGCTCGAACACAGTAATTCAACTTGCAAATGCCTCTGACAAGGGAGGTCTTTGTAAGGAGGAATGACCACTACCGACCTTTATTTCTTCTTGACATTACCAACCTCTCAGACTAAATTAAATAGTCATGTAAGAAGATGTCAGGATATAATTGAGGTCGGTCGTTTGAATTTAAGCCACTGTGCCCTGCTTGTTCTATTGCTTCTTTTTGCTGTGAGCAATACGGTGCTGGCACAAGACTCAACAAATCAGGAAGAATCATTTGGCGACGGACTTGCAATCCATGGTGGGGTCGGTTTTCTCGCTCTCAAAGATGAATATATATCCAGTGAGGTATATTCCGGCGAGATTCCGTTTTTTGGCCTGACGTGGTCCAAGCAACATGAGTCGTACGGTGATCGGGCATGGTTGGAATATGAATACACTCCAGACTTAAAGAATTATAATATATCTGCCGAGATAACCCAGCTCAGGATGGGTATAGCATTCCTTTACCCAATAGGCCAAACGAACATTTTGTCGGAAGACACTTACTTTCTCCTTGGTCCAACCTCCGAATTGTATTTCCACTTCCGCAGTGAAAACATCGCGGATGCAGGCGAGTCGTTCTCCAACGCTTATTCTGCTGCAATGTTGCTTTCCGGTGGGGTAAGATTTGAAGCGTTATGCCCGTTAAGCGGAGACTTTCAATTGCGCGCCATGGGACAAACCAATGTATTTTCGTTGGGAGGCAGGATGCCTAACGAGGTAGCAACGGATGAGGGCGAACAGACTGAGTCCCCAGTGAAACTACTGACACTGTTGTCTGGGTTAGATGCCGAGGCAGAACTCGGGATCCGCTATAGGCTTGCGCCCTCGATGTTCGTTGCGGCCGACTACCGTTTTGAATTGACCCGGATCGACGCGTGGAATTTCTTCGTTTCCGGAAACGATAATTTCATCTTATCGGTGTCGTGTGACTTATAGAAAAGTTGAGGTACGATGGCCTGCCGCAATTATAGTGACAGTCCTTCTTCTTACTATCAGCGGTTGTCGCAATCTTGTCGTGAATCCCCCGACGGGAAGTCAAGGCATTTCCGATTTTGAGCGGGCATGGACAATTGCAGATTCCATTTATCCGTTCTTCCAATTCAAGCATATAAACTGGGACAGCGTACACTCTGTCTACGAACCCATCGCTCAAAAGGCGAACGGTGATGAAATCTTCAATGTGCTTTCCAATATGTTTGCTGGGTTGAAAGATGCCCACCTGGAAATAATAACGCAAGGTGGATATGCTGTGCCTGTATATTTGGCGCCGCGATCAGAGAGAGACATACCTACTTTCAGTCCGCAAATTACACGAAATTACTTTAGTAATGAATTGAAACTCGCCGGGGAAGGATGCATGGATTACGGTATCCTTCCTGAGAATATCGGGTATGTTCGCATTTCGACTTTTTCAAGCGGTAATTGGATTCAAGACTTCGATGGGGTACTGCACTACCTCGACAGCACAAAATGTCTCATCGTTGATGTTCGGCAGAACACGGGAGGGAACGGCAATCAAGTCAATTATATAGTGAGCAGGTTTCTATCAGCGCCTCTTCCATCTTACCCGGCGTATTTCAAGGGACAGCTGGTTTCTTACCCTCCAATTCAACCAAGTGGTTCGTTCCGTTATAAAAAGCCTGTCGTCGTATTGATCAACGGAGTTAGCTTCAGCGCCACTGAATTATTCGCGACCATGATGTCACAACTTCCTAACGTTACCCTTGTTGGCGACACAACGGGAGGCGGCGGCGGCGGGCAAGCTTTTTACACTCTGCCAAGCGGCAGACAAATACGCATTTCAATTGAAGATTTTCGTAGGTACGACGACCAGCCGATTGAGTGGAACGGTGTACCACCAAATATCGTGGTCATGCAAACGGCTGAAGATTTGCAAAATGCACACGACTTGCAACTTGAGCGTGCCATAGAATTGTTACAGTGACAACCAATCGTTACGGAGGCGAGACGTTCCAACGGTTCACGCCTTCATCCTCAATCCTTTTTCTTCGTAAGAGAAGATCCATCCTACGATTTTTCCCGGCTCTATTGATTTGAAATTGTTCCAATACTCTTTCGTGTAAATAAACCGAGAGCTTGTATCACCTACGGGGATCGGATCGGTCGATTTCTTAATTCCCTCGAATCTTTTTTTCCACAAGCTCATGTTCTTCACGCGCAAATCGACCCAGCCATCATGTGCCCACGCGTCTATCGTCTTTTGGTTTGCCGGTAAAACTTCTTCCCCTCTGAAAGGTGGAATCTTAATCTCATCTCCGCGCAAAAGACTATTTCCATCCGGCATCAAGATCGGAATACCGATTGAAATGATTTCCGAGCGGAGTCTCCCATTTCCTGTTATCATAATGCACAGCTTCGACGACATTTCTTCTGCGGAAGAATTCTCGACTGCTTCGAAGTTGCCATAGCATTTTGAAAGCAAGTAGCTTTCGTAGAGCAGTTTAGAAAGTCGTGGCGGGCCTAATAGTTCGAACGCTACGCTATCGACGTCGTGTTCTTCCTCAAGCGTGCGCATTTGCTGAAATGCTGAATGGAACAGGTAACCGGCTCTGTATGTCGGTGCAAGGGTCGCGTTGTCGAGAGCGTTGATGATGTCATGACCGGTATTCCCGCCTTTGATTTCGAAAATCACATCTTCCGCTATTTCCTCAGGCGTCACATATTCCATCTGACCAGGCGTGGTTATCGCCTCAAACTCACCGCGCGAAAAGAGACCATTTTCTCCGGTATCTATGAAGACTGATCGCAGTGGGTCGCTGGTGTGTACCACCTTGCTCGAATTCTTCAAATGCAATTGATTGCCGATCTTGTATGGCGCATCCGGCAAGCAATCTTGCAACATTATCGGCTTGCCGCGCTTCATTATTTCTCCGAAACCGATTCGCTTCCAGGCGATGGCAGCAGTCGGCTTTATTTCTTTTGTGATCGGTGCATCCGGGTCCTTCCCATCAGGAACATTAAAAGCGTATGTGCTCCAGCGACTGCAGATTTGGAAAGAAGAACACTGCTCGGTTTTTCTTCGCTGTGCGTGTACGGAATATTCAGCCCCATACCGCCAGTGCCGCTTGTCCCGATCTTTACGTAGATCCTCGTGCCTGCGTCGTGCATCGAGCGATAAAGAATTTGAATATGACGGATCAGCTGCGGAGTGTAAAGTGTGCACAACAGTCTCTCCACCGAATCAAACAGCTGGCCGTTGAAAGATAAAGACTCGTTTTTCGCTTTGTCGAGTTCCTTCAAGAGCGCACGGCTCGACTGAAATAAATCCTGATATGCGATCGCCGTTGCCGAGTTGATGCAATCGATTATCACTTCGGGTCTGTAGTCATTCAGCAATTCATAAATTGTGCTTGACTTAAGGATCTCCTCGGATAATTCTCCAAGATTGTCGTTGATCAGTGTCCGTCGCCGTTCTGGATTACCAAGGACCTCTTCACGTGGAAGATCCTTGAACTCCTCGCGCATGAAAATATTCCCGTGAAATGGTATAAAAAAGTCGGGATCATGGTCGGGGAATTCTTTTCTGAGCTGCTTGACCGCATCGAGCGCTTCAGATTTCAGTAAGGACGAAATTATGATCTTGTCCGGTTCTTCCGGGACAAGTTTTCGGCAGATCGCAGAGCCGACGAGGCCCCATCCGCCAAGTACAAGGACTGTTTTTCCTTTTATTTCCATATAGTGCCCTTTCGTTTGTCCGAAGGTCTTTCGGAGTGTGTATAAAATACTTCTTGTCAGCTGGTCGAGCAAGCAGGGAAATTGAGATGGAAAACACGAGTCACCGGACTAGATAATTAAATCTGTCGAACGCGAGCATTTTTTGATTGACTTTATGGTTCGCATGATTTAAACTAACGCGTTGTCGCGAATAGCGCCTTCGGGAAACCGGACACAACGTGAATCGCGATCCGCTCAGAAACCAAAAAGGGAGGTATGTGTGGCTTCTAGATGTAAAACGTTAGCACTTCTTTTCCCGGCTCTTGTCGGGATCATGCTGTCGGCCACGACGGCTTTTTCAAGCGGTTATCAACTCAACGAACATGGAGCAAGAGCGGTATCTATGGGCGGGGCTTTTGTCGCGCGTGCATGGGACCCATCTTCGATTTATTTTAATCCTGCAGGATTGAGCTATGTGAAAGGTTTCGACGTCATGCTTGGTGGTACACTTATCCTTCCAAGCACGACATACACCGATCCGAACAACACCCAATGGAAGATGAATTCGTTATCCTTTTTCCCGCCCAACGCATATATAACCTACAATTTTGATAATGGCCTTGCGGCGGGAGTTGGAGTTTTTACACCCGAGGGACTTGGCACAAGCTGGCCGCAAGACTGGATTGGAAAGTATATCATAACGAAAATCAATCTACAATCTTTCGACATCAATCCGACTGTGTCGTACTCTTTCTTGAACGATATGATCTCAGTCGGCGTTGGTTTCGATTATGTGCTCGGAAGCGTAGACCTTGATAAATCCAATAATACACAGTTCAGTGACTCCGCAGGAAATCCGATTGCGCCGTCCATTCACTTGACAGGGAACGCGAAAGGAACCGGTTTCAACTTCGGAGTAATGTTAAAACCGTACGAGAATATTTCGCTCGGATTTTCCTACCGGAGTAAAATTACTTTCAAAGTTGACAACGGTTCCGCGACATACTCTGGCGCCGATGGATTAACCAGCCAATTGCCAAGCGGAACTGCCACTACCTCTCTGCCCTTACCGGAAACATGGTACGCTGGCATAGCATATACTGGTTCTGATTATTCCATCGAAGCAGATTACCAATTTGTCGGATGGAGTGCTTACAAAGAGCTATCCATTACATTCCAGAACCCCGGAGCCGGCAATCCTGCCCCGGTCGTAGGAGACTATAGCGACAGCTACATACTTCGAGTCGGAGGTGAATATAAACTCGATGATATGTGGTCATTACGGGCAGGTGTTTTTTACGACAAGAATCCAGTACCCGATGCTTACGAATTGCCTCTTCTTCCCGATGCAGATCGGCTGGGACTTAATGTTGGCTTTGGCGTGAACGTCACCAGCAACATTTCTGTCGATGCGTCGTATATGTTCCTTCCGTTTAAGCAGAGGACAATTACAAATTCCGCTTACGGGTTTAATGGTACTTATAATACCACTGCCAATCTTCTCGGCATCGACATAAGCTACAAATTTTAAGAGGCATGAAAATGAAGATCCTTTATTTCAAAACAATAGCTATTTTATTGATTGCCCTTGTTGCGATTCTGATCGCGTCGTGCGGCGACTTCAAGAAAACGAATGTTGTTACTCCACCGTCAAACGGGTCGCTGGACTTTTCGACTTATGTTTCTCTGGGTAACTCACTTACGGCGGGGTACCAGAGTGGAGCACTTTTCCAATCCGCACAAGAATGGAGTTTCCCTTCAGAAATTGCAAGGCAAACTGGGTCACCTAATTTTGTGCAGCCTTTAATGCCGGATCCTGGTACAGGAGCCTTGATGTACATGACCGGTTTGTCCAGCTCGGATATTCACACAGGCAGCAATATAATCACTCCGGCAAGCAATTCTTCCAGCTATCAACATTCTTACAATAATCTTGGAATCCCAGGGGCTGTCGTGTATGATTTGATAGATACCGCAGATTTTGCGAGCAAAAGCCAGCAGAGGCAAAACCCGTTCTTCAGTCTGATTCTGCGTAACAAAATCTTTGGGTCGAGTCCAGTTGCGCAAGCACTTGCACTTCATCCAACTTTTATGACTGTTTGGATCGGGGCAAACGATGTTCTCGGTTACGCGACTTCCGGTGGAACGATAGGGACTGACTTAACTGGTAAGTTGCCGACGGATGCGAACACCTGGGCGTACCTCTATAATCAAGCTATGGGTGCGTTGTTAGCTGGAGCCCCGAATGCAAAATTTGCCGTGGCGAACATCCCCGATGTGACCGGGATTCCATTCTTTACAACTGTGCCAGACAGTATCCCCAACCCTACTGCTCCTGGCAAATATATTGCTCCATTCATCGTGCAAAGACATCATGCCGACGGAACACTTCATGTCGAACCAATCAATGCAAAGACTGACTACATTTTGTTGACGGCAGTTGATTCGTTGAATGCTGAAGTAGGGGTTCCCACTCAATTGGGTGGAACCGGAAGACCACTTCCGGATCAATTTGTACTTGATTCACTCGAAGTGGCAACTGTCGAGAATGCAATTCAGGCGTACAACGCAACGATTAAAACGGTTGCTGCCTTGAATCCCTCGCGCGTCGCTTTGGTAGACATATATTCAGCCTTTGATAACTTTGCCAAGTATGGATATGCCGCTCAAGGTGTTGAGCTGACGAACAGCTATGTTACCGGAGGGACCTTCGGGCTGGACGGTGTGCACCCAACGTCGCAGGGCTATGCATATGTCACGAACATTTTCATACAGGCGATCAATTCTCATTTCGGATCCAACATACCGATGGTTGCGATCTCTTCAGTACCTGGCTCGATCATGCTGGGAAAGACTGCGATGAGCAAAACTGGCTTGCCGAGTGTTCATTATTCTGATTTGAAGCCGATGCTGCGTCTTATTCAAAAGGGAGACTTGCCTTAGATTTTTTTTCGAGATCGCGTTATGAGTTGTGCCCCGTTTTTTTACGGGGCATTTTTTTGTAAATTATTTCGTAAATAATCATGGCAACAATAATTTGTCCAAATTGTCGTTCGAGTAATGTGCGTCGAAGCCGGACGCATGGGATAAAAGAGAGGTTTCTAAAATTGGCCGGCAGGAGGGCCTTCCGCTGCCGTGAATGCGGCTGGCGTGGAATGGTTCTTGCGCCGCGCGAACGCAGTACGCGTGCCACGAAACAGCAGAGTTATGTTTTTGCGGTAGTCTTTGGAATTATCATACTCGCGTTGATTATCATCTTCAATTTTCGAGCGGAACAAATAGAAAAAATCGCTAGATCCTTTTTGGGAAATCCTAAATGATAACAGGTGCAAGCTTGACCAACGAACGGGATCTTCTGCAAGCAGCCCGGGAAATGGGATTGACAGGGGAAGAATTTCAAAAGATAAATGAAATACTCGGACGTACTCCGACTTATACCGAAGTTGGTGTTTATTCGGTGATGTGGTCGGAACATGCGAGCTATAAGAATTCAATTTTGCAGTTGAAGAAGCTCCCTCGATCCGGAAAGAATTTGCTCGTGAGCGCCGGGGAAGAAAATGCTGGTTTGGTCGATATCGGAGATGGACTTGCGGTCGCTTTCAAGATAGAAAGCCATAACCATCCAAGTGCAGTCGAGCCTTATCAGGGTGCTGCAACAGGTGTTGGTGGAATCTTAAGGGACATTTTCACTATGGGGGCGCGTCCCGTAGCGGCGCTCGATTCACTTCGATTTGGAGATCCAGACAATCCACGTGTGAAGTATCTCCTCGAAAATGTCGTCAAGGGAATTGCTGATTACGGAAATGCTTTCGGTGTCCCGACGGTTGCAGGTGAAATATATTTCGATGAATGCTACGATGAAAACCCTCTTGTGAATGCCATGGCGGTTGGAATTGTCAGACACAATCGAGTTGCAAAGGCTGCAGCAAAAGGTGTCGGAAATCTTGTAATGATCGTCGGTTCGTCAACCGGACGCGACGGAATTCACGGCGCGACTTTTGCTTCAGAAGATATCTCTGAGGCGTCAGAAGCGAAACGGCCCTCGGTTCAAGTCGGCGATCCGTTCACCGAAAAGCTCCTGCTTGAAGCGACACTCGAAGCTATTGATGCCGGGCTCGTCGTTGGCATACAGGATATGGGTGCCGCGGGAATTGCGTGTTCCACTTCCGAGATGAGTGCAAAGGGGAACACGGGCATGGACGTTAATTTGGATCTCGTGCCTCTTCGCGAAGCCGACATGTCAGCTTATGAGATCATGCTTTCCGAATCTCAGGAGCGAATGCTTGTCATCGTCAAACCGGAAGATGAGGCGGCGATAAAGAAGATTTTTACAAAATGGGATTTGAATGCGGAAGTCGTTGGTAAGGTGACAGGCGATGACATACTCAGAATTCGCCGCTTCGGAAAAGTTGAAGCGGAAATTCCGTCGCAGACTCTCGTGCTTGGTGGAGGTGCTCCCGTTTATGTCCGTGAAAGCAAGAAACCGGATTATATCGATAAGCTGGCAAAATTTGATGTGGCCGCTTTGCCTGAACCGCCTGATTATAATGAAGCTCTCAAAAAACTTTTGTCTTCTTCGAATATTGCCAGTAAGAAATATGTTTACGAGCAATATGACTTCATGGTAGGGACCGACACCGTTGTGTTGCCCGGTGAAGGAGATGCCGCTGTGACAAGGCTGGAAAGATGGGTGAAGAGCGAGACAGGGAAAAAGCGTGGCTTGGTAATAAAAACTGATTGCAACTCGAGATATGTTTATTTAGATCCAAAGTTAGGTGCAGAACATGCAGTCGTCGAATCGGCGAGGAATGTCGCGTGTGTCGGCGGAAAGCCTTTGGCAATAACGAATTGTCTCAACTTTGGCAATCCATATAAACCGGATGTCTATTACCAGTTTGAACAAGCTGTTCAGGGAATTGCGCACGCCTGTACCGAATTAGAAACTCCTGTGACTGGCGGCAATGTGAGTTTCTATAACGAAAGTCCGAATCGCACCGTTTATCCGACTCCGGTAATTGGCATGTTGGGAATCATCGAAGACACTTCGAAGGCTGTCCGATCCGCCTTCAAGAATGGCGGCGATGGAATTGCTGTAATAGGTCCGGAAAGAGATGAGATGGGCGGGAGCGAATATTTGAAGCTTATCCACGGAGTTGTTGCGGGAAAAATTCCTTCAATAGATTACCGATATGAAAGAACCCTTCACGAGTTTCTGCGCGAAGCCATCATGGCAGGGATGCTGAATTCCGTTCATGACATTTCTGAGGGAGGGCTTGCGGTGGCGCTTGCAGAATCTTGCATCATGGATGAAGAGGCATTTCATGGAGCGAAAATAAAAATTGATTTTCAAACGCGTGAAGATTTCGCCTTGTTCTCGGAGGGCGGAGGAAGAGTTGTGGTATCGTTCGCGCCGGCAAACGCCGATAAAGTCCTCGCATTGTCGAACGCAAGAAATTTGTCGAGTAGGAAAATCGGCACCGTCGGCGGAGAAGGACTCAAGATCAACAACGTCATTGAGATGGATATCAGAGAACTGTCTTCCATCTACTATGGCTTGCTTCCTTCAAAATTTGCCGTCAGGTTTGAGGCATGAGTTTGTAACGCGACGAAACTGCTTGTCTTGCAAAAATTGAAATTTCCCGCTATCAAAATCATCTATCAATCTTTCATAAAATTGACACAGGTTATATCCTTTTACGCAAGAGCAGTTTGGCTGAATATTCATGCTCACGATCTTTTTTTCTATGCCTCGTCGCTATCGTTTCAGCTTGTGCTCTGTCTTTTGCCGACCGTGTTCATGATAATCTGGGTGATGAGTGTTTTCTTCTCGCGTGAGACGCTACTTGATCAGCTTGGAGTGATCGCCAGTCACGCCCTGCCGCGAGAGACTAACTTTACTGAAGGAGCGAGAAATTTTTTTATGAATAGAGCAAAGATTTTCGTCGGTCGTGAAAAGATTCTGGGATTCATCAGCATCGTAGGGTTTCTCTGGACATCGATAGCGTTGATGAGCACGGTCAGAAAGACAGTGTTTAATGTCATCGGCATCGCGAGCAATCGCTCCTTTTTAAGGCAGACAATTTATGACCTACGTGTCCTTTTGATTGCAGGTTTCTTCTTGACAACCAGCACAGTCGTAACATGGATCTTCGCTGGATTGAGAACAGCTGCGATGCAATTGCCTGCTGGTCAAATGCGTTTCACTTTGATAGGGTTTCTTGTGCCGAATTTTTTTGCACTCGTGCTTACTTTCTTTTTATATTTTTCCATCTATCGCTTTCTTTCTTATGGAAAAATTAGATCGCGCTCTGCTGCCTTTGGTGCGTTCTGGGCAGCGCTATTTTATGAAATCGCGAAAAATTTGTTCGCGGCTTATGTGACACACATGGGAAATCTTGTGCAGACATACGGAACGCTTGAAGCTATTTTCGGCTCGATGCTTTGGATTTTCTATTCAACGTCAGTCTTTATTTTCGGCGTTGAACTCGCAAATATTAATTCGTTAAGGAGGGCAACAGCATGAAAAAGATTTTCCTCACCGGGTTCCCGGGATTTATCGGCACCCGCCTCGTTCGCGAGCTTATAAAACGCGACCATGACTTGGAAGTGGTTACCTTAATTCAGCAGAAGTTTCTCCATTCAGCAGAAGCCGCACGGTCGAAAATCTCTGAAGAGATCCCGGAAAGTTCAAAGCGCATTGAATTCGTATTCGGAGACATTACGCAGGAAAACTTCGGCATGTCCGACACGAATTCGGTCTCAAGTCAGGTGACAGGAATATTTCACCTGGCGGCAGCCTACGATCTTGCTGTTTCGCGAACCATCGGAATGAAAGTGAATGTCGAGGGGACAAAAAATATTGTGGAGTTTGCAAAGCGGTGCAAGAATCTGAAACGACTCGATTACGTGAGCACGGCATACATCAGCGGAGATTTTACAGGGAATTTTTCCGAGGACGATTTTGACCGCGGACAGAAATTCAAGAATTATTATGAAGAGACAAAATTCCTGGCGGAGAAAGTGATCCGCGATGCCAAAGATATTCCATCCGTGATTTACCGTCCTGGAATTGTGGTCGGCGACTCAAAGACCGGTGAGATCTCGAAGTACGACGGTCCATATTATGTTCTTCAAACAATGCAAGCCCTTCCTAATCTTTTCCCGTTTCCGAAAATTGGTTCGGGGAATGCGGAGGTGAATTTGGTTCCGATCGATTTTGTCATCAACGCATTGGCGGCTCTCTCAGCCGAGAATGGTGCATTGAACAACACCTATCATCTGACAGATCCGACTCCGCTGGAGGTTTCCGAACTTCAAAGCATGTTTGCAAGAGCTCTTGGCAAGAGATTTATCAACTACCCTTTTCCGCCGGCGCTTGCCAGGAAAGCGATGTCAATTTCGCTCGTGAGAAGAATCTATAAGATGCCGGCTCAATTGGTCGATTATTTTGTTCATAGTGTTCATTACGAATCCATTAACACGACTGCGGCGCTCCGAAAGTTAGGCGTGGTCTGTCCGAGTTTTTCTGACTATTTTAATAATCTGTTGAGTTTCTTCCAATCTCACAGCCAGAATGAGTTGCCGGGAATTCTGATTTAAAATAGATATCCATGATCTTGTAGAGGAGACGATGGCTCAAAAAGTATTTCATTTTGCAAAAGAGAGAAAAAAAGTTTACGAACTCGCGTATAACCTAAGATGGTCGTTTGATTGTCCGACACAGCTATTCTTTTCCAGGTTAAGTCCGCGGATGTGGGACCATTCGAACCACAATCCAATTGCTGTTCTCAGTGAGATCAGTGAAGAAGAATTGCGTTCAAGGCTGCGCGACAAAGAGTTGCAAGACGAACTTGACGGTTGTTACGAATCGCTGCAGAATTATTTGAAAGCAGTAAATAAATCGCCCGAGCCATTTCGCAGTTTCGAAAAACATCCGGTGGCTTACTTCAGCGCGGAAATAGGAATCCATGAAAGTCTTTCGATTTATTCCGGCGGACTTGGAATCCTGTCCGGCGATCATACGAAGAGCGCAAGTGACATCGGGTTGAATTTTGTCGGTGTCACCCTCTTTTACCGTCAAGGATATTTTGTCCAGAAGGTAAATAGCGAAGGCGCACAGAGCGAGGAATACGATCAGAAAGATTACCATGGTCTTCCGGTCGTTCCGGTTATAGATGAGGGCGGCAATCTGGTCAAAGTTCACGTGCAGATCGGCAGAAGCTTAGTTTCCGTAGCAGCTTATAAGGTTGTTGTTGGCAGGTCTGTACTTTATTTGTTGGAGACGAATCTGCCGGAGAACGAGGAACACTATCGTGACCTGACCGCAAGAGTTTACGGCGGAGACAGCACGACGAGGATTTCGCAGGAAATAATTCTCGGGATCGGCGGAGCGAAACTTCTGAAGGAGTTGGAGTACGAACCTGCGGTTTACCACATGAACGAAGGCCATTCCGCATTTCTGACTCTTGAACTTCTGCACGAACAGCTGCTGGCAGGTAAGAAATTAGATCGCGCAGTCGAAGAGGTAAAGAAAAAGTGTGTGTTCACGACTCATACTCCCGTCGCTGCCGGAATTGACCGGTTCACGCAAGACCTGATAAATTTCAGCTTGAGTGGTTTCGTATCTTCGCTCGGAATTTCTTTGGACGAGTTTATGAAGTTTGGAAGAGTCAACCCGGACGATCAGGCTGAAACTTTTTGCATGACTGTTCTTGCACTCAAGATGAGCCGTGCAGCGAACGCTGTGAGCGAATTGCACGGTGAAGTCAGCAGGCAAATGTGGATCGGACTCTATCCCGGGAAAAAGCCGGAGCAAGTGCCGATAGGGCACGTCACAAATGGCATTCACTGTCTGACCTGGCTTTCAACCGAAGGAAGAAAATTTTATGAAGCACACATTGGCAAAAACTGGCACATAAAACTTGACCGCAAATCCGAGTGGGCCGCATCGATAAACAAGATTCAAGATGAAGTGCTCTGGGCGTTGAGGTATGCGCTGAGGAGAAGATTCATCGAATTTGTCAGGGAGAGATTGAAGCGCCAGCAGGCCCGGTTCGGGAATTCCACGGGTTGGGTTGAGAAAGTTCTCTCGCCAGATGCGCTGACGATCGGTTTCTCGCGGCGGTTTGCGACTTACAAGCGTGCGCCATTGTTGTTCACGGATTTTGAGAGGGCGGCTCAACTGCTTGGAAACAGCAAACAGCAGATTCAGATTGTCTACAGCGGCAAAGCTCATCCTCGCGATGACGCCGGCAAAGCTTTCATTCAGCAAATTGTGCATCTAAGTCATGAGCCGCGATTCAACGGGAAAATCGTTTTCGTCGAAGATTATGATATGGGAGTTGCGAGACAGCTTGTCGCTGGTTGTGACGTTTGGCTGAATAATCCGAGAAGGCCTCTTGAGGCAAGTGGAACGAGCGGAGAAAAAGTAATATTGAACGGCGGCTTGAATTGCAGCGTCATGGATGGATGGTGGCGCGAAGCCTACAATGGCAGGAACGGCTTTGCGATCGGGGAAGATCGGGACTCTCAGGTTTCCGTCGAAGAGCAAGACCGGATAGACGCGCAGAATTTGTATGACGTTATTGAAAACAAAGTCATCCCGACTTTCTATGACCGCGACGCGTCCGGAATACCGACGAAATGGATCAAGATGATCAAAGAGTCTATCAAGACAATAGCGCCGGTTTACAATACGAGCCGGATGGTAAAAGAATATGTAGACAAGTATTATTTGACAAAATGAAATAATGGCCGTCCCGCCACGCGGGGCGAAATTTGCAAAGTATTACCAACATGAAAGTGAGAAATTATAATGGCTAAGCTTGATGAACTTTGTATAAACACAATTCGATTTTTATCTGTGGATGGCGTGCAGAAAGCAAATTCGGGTCATCCGGGAATGCCGATGGGTGCGGCGCCGATAGGCTATACGGTCTGGACAAAATATCTGAAACACAATCCGGGAAACCCAAAATGGTTCAACCGTGATCGTTTTGTACTGTCTGCAGGCCATGGCTCGATGCTCCTATATTCGCTCTTGCATCTGACAGGGTACGACGTGTCGCTGGAGGACCTGAAGCAATTCAGACAATTCGGTAGCAAGACACCAGGGCATCCGGAATACGGACTTACTCCCGGCGTGGAGACAACTACAGGCCCGCTTGGTCAGGGCTTGGGAAACGCGGTTGGGATGGCAATCGCCGAAACTTATCTTGCAGCGAACTTCAATCGTGATGGTTTCAACATCGTGGATCATTACACATACGCGCTTGCCGGTGACGGCTGCATGATGGAAGGCATAACGAGCGAGGCAAGTTCACTTGCCGGCCATCTTAAGGTGGGAAAACTCATCGTTTTTTATGATGACAACCATATCACTATTGAAGGCAAGACCGATCTCGCATTTAGTGAGAATGTCCTGGCGAGATATTCTGCCTATGGATGGCACACCCAGCGTGTCGAGGATGGAAACGATATTGCTTCGATTTCAAAAGCAATTGAAGCTGCCAAAAGCGTAGCCGACAAGCCGTCTATCATTGCAGTAAGGACACATATCGGTTTTGGCTCACCAAACAAGCAGGATACTGCCGAAGCTCATGGATCGGCGCTTGGTGACAAGGAAGTCGAATTGACGAAAAAGAATCTTGGCTGGCCGCTCGAACCGAAGTTCTTGGTCCCGGAAGAAGTGCTGCCTGTATTCAGGAACTCGGTTGAGACAGGAAAGAAGTCCGAAGATGACTGGAACAATTTGTTCAAAGAATACGAGAAGAAATATCCGGAGCTTGCGAAAGAGTTTAGAACATGGATGTCAGGCGACATTGCGGCTGAAGTGCTGAACAGCCTGCCGAGATTCGATCCTGCCGCTGGCGCAGTCGCGACGCGATCTGCTTCTGGCAAGGTGATCAATGCGTTCGGACCAAAGGTCAAGAATTTTCTTGGCGGAGCGGCAGACCTTGCGCCTTCGACGGATACTTTAATGAAAGACACCACTTCATTCTCTGCGACAGATCGCTACGGACGAAATTTCCATTTCGGGATTCGCGAGCATGGAATGGGTGCAATTCTAAATGGCATGGCGGTCCATGGCGGGCTCATTCCTTTCGGCGCAACATTTCTTGTTTTTGCCGACTACATGCGCCCTCCGATTCGACTTGCGGCAATCTCGCATTTCAGAACGATTTGTGTTTTCACGCATGACAGCGTCGGTCTCGGCGAGGATGGGCCGACTCACCAGCCCGTTGAGCATTTCATGGCGCTGAGAGCGATCCCGAATTTGATTTTCATTCGTCCTGCGGATGCAAATGAGACCACGCAGGCATGGAAGTTAGTTCTCGGATACAAGAAGGGTCCGGTTGCTATTGCGTTATCAAGACAAAAACTTCCTGTAATAGATCGGAAGAAGTATGCGAGCGAAGAAGGTTTGCAGCGGGGTGGGTATGTGCTTGCCGATTCTGGAAGCCCTGAGGCAATCATCATGGCGACCGGGAGTGAAGTCAGCGTGGCTATGAAGGCTTACGAAGAGCTTGCATCAAAAGGAAAGAAAGTACGGCTCGTCAGTATGCCGAGCTGGGAAATCTTCGATATGCAGGATGAAGAATATCGAGAGTCGGTTCTGCCGTCAAGTGTTTCGCGTCGAGTTTCTATCGAAGCGGGAATCACAAAGGGCTGGAGCCGCTATATTGGGGATAAAGGCATCTCGATTGGCATCGACCACTTCGGCGCTTCCGCGCCCGGCGACATCGTCATGAAAGAGTTTGGCATAACGGCGGAAGCAGTAGTGGCGGCGGTCGAGAAACTGCTGAAGTAATAATTTTGTAGCTGCGGCTCACCTTTGAGGTGAGTCCCAGTTTATTGGCTTCTGCAGAAAGATAGGAAAATAAAATGTCGATCAAATATCAATTCGAAGCTGGAAAATATCAAAAACTATTTTCAAAAGGCCTGAAACAAATTGCCGAATCAAAATTTCTCCAGCGGTTGTGGGCGAAGGACGGTTCGCTCTGGTCGGATGATCCGGCTCATCACGCCGTGGCTCTAAACAGGCTCGGATGGCTTGATCTTCCGTCACGAATGAAACATGAGGTGGGACAGCTCGAAGAATTCGCCGGCGAAAAAGTATTTCGGAAGTTCAGCCACGTCGTCCATCTAGGGATGGGCGGAAGCAGCCTGGCTCCCGAAGTTTTCTTCAGGACGTTTGGCAGCGCCGCTGATTTTCCAGAGCTGATCGTTCTCGATTCGACCGATCCTGATCAGATCGACGACGTATTGAAAGCGATAGAGCTCGAGTCGACTCTCTTCATTGTCGCATCGAAGTCGGGCTCGACTATCGAGACCACTTCGCTGGCAAAATTCTTCTATGAAAAGTTGACTCAGTTGAATCCAGAGACTGCTCACGAACATTTCATTGCCATTACAGATCCTGGTACGGCACTCCAGGTCGAAGCCGAGAAAAAGTACAGCAGAGCATTTCTCAATCCTGCCGATATTGGCGGGAGATATTCTGCGCTGAGCTTCTTCGGACTTGTGCCGTTCGCCTTGATTGGAAAGGACGCGGCGAGGTTTCTGGCGAAGGCCGAGGATCAAGAGAAGGCGTGTGGATCCGACGCAGATGAAGAATCCTGCGGCGCAATTAAGCTGGGTGCATTTCTCGGTAAACTTGCGGAGTCCGGAATCAACAAGATGACTCTGGAGGCGAGTTCTTCGCTTTCGACCGCCGGGTGGTGGATCGAGCAGCTCGTTGCAGAAAGCACCGGTAAAGAAGGAAAAGGAATCCTTCCGGTAAATGGCGAGGAAATTACGGCGGCGAGCTTGTATTCGTACGATCGGGTTTTCATCTATATGAAACTTCATGGTGAAATTGATTTGTACAAAGAAGAGAAGTTGAAGGCTTTTAAGCGGAATGGATTTCCTGTTATAGTGATCGTGATAGATGATATTTATGATTTAGGCGGACTCTTCTACGACTGGGAGATCGCGACAGCGGCAGCCGCTTCGATTATCCGAATTGATCCTTTCGATGAGCCGAATGTAAAGGAAAGCAAGGACAACACGAAACGTGTACTCGATGAATTCAAATCGACCGGTAATATGCAGTTCGATTTATCGCCGCTTCTTAATGGTGAAATAAAAGCTTACGGTAACGTTCCGTCTGCCGATGACGTAACAGGGGTTTTAAAAAATCTCTTCGCAGGCAGGAAAAGCCGGAGACTATCTCGCTATCATGGCGTACCTTCCAAGAAGAAACGAGCTTGAACAATTTCTCGGAAAACTTCAGGAATCGCTGCGAGAAAGGTTACTAATTCCTGTGACGATTGGATTTGGTCCGCGGTTCCTCCACTCGACGGGACAATTTCACAAAGGTGGGACAAACAACGGACTCTTTCTTCAATTTGTACACGAACCTCAAAAAGACTTCGCATTTCAGGGTGAGTCCTATTCATTCAAGAACTTATTCCGTGCCCAGGCAATTGGAGATTATGTCTCTCTGAAGTCGAAAGATAAACCGGTCGTGTCGGTTGAACTGGGCGGGAATGCGATTGCCCAGCCTCGGGGAAATTTTCGAGGGAATCATTTAGGGGAAAATATTTGTCGCATTACGGCAATAACTCCGTTGTCCGACTGGTACCTTGCTGTTCCACAAGCATCACGCGGTGCCCAGCGCCCTTCTCGACCCAGTAGATTGATTTACCTTCGAAATCGTTTTGCTCGACTTTATAGCAATCGATGTTTTTGATAGGTTCGTGCCCGACTACTTTTATGGTCAAGGGTACAAGCTGGTTTGTATTTGGATTCAATGAAGTGAAAGAGTATTCCGAAGCTTCACTTAAATCAAGAGTTCTAACGAGTAATGGAATCTGCGAAAAGTCTATGACCGGATCCGTGAAGGCAAGAGTGTCGGTGATTATCCTGTTGTATGGCATCATGGTGGTACTGACCATCAATTTGCCGGCAACGTAGAAACATTTCGTGTCCATCACAATTTGATTGTTGATTATAATCTTTGCCGTCGATTGCAGCGGGCGCATGTCGAGTGTCATCGTTGCACAAACTGTTTTTGTGAAGCCGGGCGTGATCATATTTATATAGATCTCGACGGTGCTGTCTCTCTTAGAAATTGAAACCTGGTACAGCCCATCGCCCTGTTTGCTCGTTGAGCTGTATGTCATTACTTCCGGCTTTGAAGATATCCATTGTGTATTGAACGACACCGGTACTTTGCCGTACAACGTCGTTGATAACATAAGAGTAATCACAAGTAAAGAAATAGAATATTTCATAAAGTCTCCAAATTTTCTTGATGAATGATACTGATCGTGTTTGTACACCATGGAATGATTAAAGTATCTTTGTCTTTCGTCGCATTACGAAGTATGCCACCCACAAACAGACGCCAACCCCGCCGTATAAACATGCGCTTAACGGCGACTCCAATAGCAGCCAGTGTGTCTTGCCGTCAACATGAAAAACCGAGAACGGTGCCAATGAGAAGAAGATCGCCAGCGCCATCACGGAACCGCGCAGCCTTAAAGACCTTTTTGCCTTTGCCAGAGATCTTATCTCATCGTTCTTTCCCAATCGCTGTGGAATATGTTCGGGAAGGGGATTTTGCGAAAGATTTCTTGCCTGCCGTTCAAAATCTGGATTCCCCCGCAAGTATTCTTCCACCAGCGACTTCGTATCCTGGCTGCATTCACCTGAATAATAGATGGGAAGCAAATCGGTGATGATATCCTTTGATATATTCATGGTCATTCTCCTTGTTTCATCGTGATGAGTGAATGAATCTTTGCCCTTGCTCTGAAAACTTTGACTTTCACGTTCGCAACTGAAAGGCCGGTTGCGCACGCGATGTCTTCATACGATAACTCGTCTTCGATTTTCATTATGAATATCGCTCGATCTATTTCCGGAAGGGTTTGAAGTGCTTTCTGCACTATATCGAGATCGAATTTTGCCTCGATGATCCTGTCGGGTTGTGCGGTGGCACCATGGATCTCGTCATCGAAAGATACCAGCTTCTTTTTTCTCCGCTTGTCGTGCAGCCAGAGATTTCGGGCTATTGCGAAGAGATAAGCTTTTACGGATTCGATGCGAGGTTCTGTTTTTGCCGTCCAGACGCGCGCGAAGGTTTCTGAAGTTATATCCTTCGCCTCGTCTGCATCTCCCGTCAGCCAGAATGAAAAACGATAAACATCTTCCGCATACCGGCTGTATAGCTGCTGAAAACTTATCGTGTCCTGATTCATAATAATAATATCCACAAGATCAACCGAAGTTACATGCTCAGGGTAATTTCTTTCAGTTTTGTGGATTGATTGGTAGCCGACAGATTGGTGAGTTATCGCGCATAGAGGTTCGACAACTATGATATCGGGAAAGTCCCTGTGGAGACAAACGGTTGTCGGTATTTACTAGAAGGATGCCTTTCCAAACCTTTTTTGGATGTAGAGTTCGCCTCTCTACTCTTGGCGGTATTGGGCGAAGCTTCGATATAAATTCATCATGAAAGAAAAAGGAGCGGCATTGTAACAGCGCCCACGATGCTTGCGGCAAAGTTGACAACATCATTATTGATCCAGCGGTATCCCTGAACCAACATCGTCTCATGTCCGCCGCAATGCTTTTTGCGCTCGGTGATTTTATTGCATACCGTACATCGATATTGCGACTGGATTGTGCCGCCGATTAAGCTATCGACAAAACTCCCGATCATACCGCTGATGGCACCTGCTATTATGAAACGAATGGGGAAAAGGGAATAGCTGCCTGCGACGGGAAGAGTCAATGAAGTCAAAACTGCCGCCGATGCTATTCCTGTGAAAGTTCCGAAAGATGAAACTCCACCTGAAATTCCCTTCTCGACCCTTTTCCAGAGCGGAATCGAAAACGGGTTATTGCGCGAGAAGACTCCGAGCTCGGTAGCGAGTGTATCTGCAGTGACCGCGGAAATTGCACCGAGGTAAGCGAGGAACCAGTGATAATTTGGAAACAGGACACTGCAAATCAACATTATCAACCCGAATCCCCCATTTGCGAAAACCTGTCCTGAGTCTCGTTGGTGGGACTTTTCATAGAGCAGGTTGTAATTTACTTTTCGCTTCGCGAACAATTTAGATGCGGTGCTCCCGATTATGAAGAAAAGGAGAAGCGGCACTGCCCACTGCCATCCTCCGAAACCAAATATGAAGCCGCCCACTATGAACGTCGCGACTGCACCATCTTTGGAAAGCAACTTCAGTCTTGCCGAGACTGCGGCGACGAGAAGGGCAAGAAATTCTCCGACCATGAACGATTCGAACAAAGCCGTGTTGCTCGTGGCGATGAAAAGTAAAAGTCCAGATGCAAGTGGAACTGTCAGGTTGTCTGTTGCTTTCGGTGAGATGAGCTCGATTGCCGCGACCATGATGCCTATGGATACGGCAACATTAAGGAGAACGTTCAATGTAATCGAGGCAGGCAATCCAAAGAATAGAATTCCGATAACGATTGCGGCGGAAGCGACGAGAAACATACCGGCGCTGCCTTCGAAAGTTTTCCGTTCGCCAAAAGCCGAAATGTCGTGCGTGTTTTTCAACGATGTGCCGATTATTGCCGCGGCTGGATCGGCGAGTCCCATCACTAACATCGCGGTGGACACGATGAACGGATAATTATCCCAGAGAAGGAGAACGAGGATTAGAAATGAGATCGGATAGAAGACTGTGCCGAGATTTCTTTTGTCGGCATTCATCCCTTTGAATATTCCGAGTTTGAGCGATGTAAAATTGACGACAGTGAAAATTGCACCAAGAAGCGCGGGGTAGAACTTGCCTTTGAATAAGAGTGGAATGAAGAAGATAACGACCGCGACGGATGCATGGACAAAGATTCGAGTCTTCTTTGAGTCGACCTTGAAAAAGTTCTTCGCCTGATCTGCCGCAACCACGAAAGCCGTGAGACTTGCAAGCGTTAAGATGAAGCTGATGGTTTCGTTCATGGACACAAAACTAATTGTCGGGCAGCGAAGATACAATGAAGGGTAGTGGTTCAGCTCGAAAATTGAGATGCGCCCTGATGACCTGTAGGAATTAAACAACATAGATACATGGGGCGATAGGATAGATTTCCACATGCCATAATGCCTATACATTTAAAAAATATTGGCTCAACAAAAAGGGAGCACTAATTTTCTGCTATTGGAGTCCGTTAGGCGCAATTATCGCAGTTTACAGTTTTCATATTACCTTCCCATAAAGCGGACCAACTCAGGATACTAACAGACTATCTTGCCAATGCCTGATCGAATCACTAACTTGACATTGATACAGACCATCGTGGTGGTCAAAATGCGTCTGCCTGGACAGCCTTCTTGGTTTCATTGATAGATTAAACATTCCATTGCGGCGGTCGTCGAATTATAAGGAGATGTTTGCAGTGAAAATCATATTGGTAGTTATAACACTATCGCTGGTCATTGCCTTCGGTATATCAAGTTGCACTGGCTACGTCGTCACCGCAAGTGACAGACCACCGGAAAGAGAACACCAGCACCACAAGGGAGACGAGCAGCTGCCGCCCCCTCTGCCGGCAGCTACTGCGAGGCCAAGCCAGCCACCTCGCGCCAGAGAGAGGGTGCCAAGTAACGTGCCGCCACCACAGCCGAGACCTAATCCGACGCCGAACCAGCAACCAAGAGTTCGCGAACAACCGCCGACATCGCCGCAGCCTAAAGCACCGACTCCTCCGCCCCAAAAGGCACCGGAGCCGCGAACCAGGTCCGGCAATATCTCCTATATCAGCGGCGAAAGTAAATTAATTCACCGTGGCTGAACATAATCCTGGATTTAAATTTAATCCGGCCAAATTATCTCAGATCGACATAATCCATGATGGGTGCCGGAAGATGGAACAACACAAATCTTCGAAGGAGGATA
Organism: uncultured Bacteroidota bacterium; assembly: GCA_963703215.1. Lineage (GTDB taxonomy): Bacteria > Bacteroidota > Ignavibacteria > Kryptoniales > JAKASW01 > JAKASW01. The sequence goes on from OY969800.1 coordinate 2,149,998, forward strand.
CAATGGTTTCACAGCAGTTGAGTGCAAAATCTGTAGGAATGTTGAGAATTCTCTTCATAGCTTTTTTTATTGCATCTGGGGCCGGCGAGGTTTTTGCACAAGTAACCGACAGTCTCTTTGGTTTCTCTGCCGATGTCAGGATTTTCACTGCGTACGCAATGATGAATTCGGCAGGCGGCGTCGGTGAATGGCGCCAGGCAGGAATGAATCCGATGAGGACTGAACTCCGTGCCGACCTTCAAGGTCGGATTGATTCGACCCTCCGGGAGAAGCTGAGGGATTTCGACGAGAGCCATGGAAGAATAATGGAAACATATGAGGCAGCGCTTTTGACCTCCGGGCCGCCCGATTTTCTTTTCAATTACAATCCGAATAACACCGGTGAAATTGCACAAACCGTCCAGTCTGATTCAGGTCTCCCGGGGCTCCTCGCAGAATTCTATAAGAAAGCAGACATTGCAAATCTTTGGGCCAAGTATCGTCCGCTAATACAGGCTGAGAATGATAAGTATAAACCTTTTGCCGAAATGGGGATGGAAGATGTCGATTCCTATTGTCACCTCGATAGCAATTACTTCTCGAACAGCAGCAGGCGAATAAACTTCCAGATCATGCCGGTGCTTCCCTATTATGCGTCGCTGACCGCCAGGGTGGACGATGAAATATACATTATCGTCGGACCGCAAGAACTTATGCCCGACAGGTCGATATTCTATTACTATCTCTTTCGTTACGTGACTATGCCGCTGGTAAGAAATGACTCGGCAGAAGTGGGCAGAATTCATGGACTCTTTGATTCTGTCAAAGCTAAGATCGACATAAGGCACGGTAATTGGAACACGTTGGTCGCAGAATGTTTCGCGGAGGCCATGGATATGAGACTGGAGAAGAAGCTTTACGGTCTGGACAGCTCCGCTGTCGATTCGTCTCTAATTACAGAATACAAATACGGGTTTATACTTTGCCCCACTATATATAGGAGCCTTGAAAAGTATGAGGTGTCGGGAAAGACATTCAGCGATTATTTCCCCGTGATAATGAAAAGCATTGACCCGAACGAAGAAGGCGAGCGATGGGATAAATTCTGGTCGATGCAATAGAAACGTGTCACGACGTTTTTCGCGCTACAGTTTTTTTTGCGCGGGACGTTAACTATCGCTTCACCTTGTTCAGAAGCAGGCATTGATGACCTCATGACTAAACTAATCGAAGATGAAATCCAAGACATGATCGATCGCGAGACGGATGTTTGGGACTCTCTGAACGCTGAAGCGCTCGTCGAAATCTTTCATCCAGACATGGTTTGGCCCTGGCCGAAAGACGAAAATACTTACGATCCAATCGATTGGATTTGTCCGATGGGGAGATATGATCGTGAGCGATGGGGGAAAATCTGGAAGGAGCTTTTCGAAACGCATGAGCTGGTTTACAATCGCAGAAAAACCGTGAAGATTACAGTAACCGACGAACATGATGGTGCATTTGCCGTCGTCGATGTGGACACACTCTGGCGGAATCGTCAGACTGCTGAAGAAATGCATTGGAAAGGGCGGGCATGCAAAGTTTATACGAAGGTCGGCGCCGGCTGGAAATTGATTTCACATTTTGGATTGCTTGATTATAATAAGGGAAACAAATGAAAACTTCGGTCTTCATAGCGACAAGTCTCGACGGCTTCATTGCCAGAAAGGATGGAAGCATCGATTGGCTGGTTAAGTTCGAGAGTCCGGATGTTTTTGCCAGCTACAATGAATTCATAAGTAAGATCGATGCAATCGTTATCGGCAGAGGCACTTTTGAAACGGTTCTTGCTTTTCCATCATGGCCTTACAATAAACCTGTGTTTATACTCAGCACAACGATCCACGATGTCCCGGACAAACTGGAAGGGAAGGCCACGGTCTTATCGATGAAGCCAGGTGAGTTATTGATTTATCTTCAAGACAAAGGCTATTCAAGTCTCTACATCGACGGAGGAAAAGTGATACAAGGTTTCCTGAAGGATGATTTGATTGATGAGATGACAATTACAAAAGTGCCGGTCATCATTGGCCGCGGTATCCCATTATTCGATATTCTTGATCGAGAACTTCCATTCAGACATATAGAGACTAAAGTTTATCCTAATGGACTTGTGAGAAGTCGACACGAAAGAATTCGAAAATGAACGGCAGAACAAGGTAATTCCTTTCCTTTAATGCCAGTATTCCACTGTTACCCGATCATTGTTCTTCGCATCTCTGTTGATTAACTTTTCGAAAAGGAAACCATCATGCCTCAACTCTTTTCCCGCGGGCGGGATATTCGATTGGACGGTAATTCCCTTACGATTGACGAGGCATTTCTTGCCGAGAAAAATGGCAGGAAGGTTTCGCTGTCAGCATCTGCCGTCAGGAAGATGGCGCAGTCCCGCGAACAGGTTGAGAAATGGCTCGGTGGAAACGAAGTTATATATGGTGTTACGACGGGGTTCGGTGAGTTTGCGACAGTAAGAATCCCGCAGGAGAAAATCAAGCAGCTTCAAGTAAATCTCATCAGGAGTCACTCGGCTGGAACAGGTGATCCGCTGCCTGCAAATATCGTCAGACTGATAGTTTTGCTCCGCGCGAATGCGTTGGCGAAGGGATACAGCGGTGTCAGGCCTGAAGTGGTACATCAGCTTCTGAAGATTTTCAATCTCAATTTGATCCCCTTTATTCCCGAGAAAGGTTCCGTCGGCAGCAGCGGTGACCTCGTGCAGCTTGCTCATCTCGTGCTTGCGTTGATGGGCGAGGGAAAATTTGTCATCGATGGAAAACTCAAACCTGCGAAGGACGTTCTTAGAAAGCATCGATTAACACCGCTTGAGTTGACTGCGAAAGAAGGTCTTGCGTTGGTGAACGGCACGCAGATGATGGGCGCGTTTGCGGTTCATTGCACTTATGAAGCCGCTCAGCTTGCAAAAATATTCGACATTACCGGCGCTTTGAGCGTCGAGGCACTTCGAGGCACTGACGTAGCGTTCGATTCTCGAATACACAAACTGAGACCGTATCATGGGCAGCAGACATCCGCAAAGAATGTAAGGAGACTCCTCGCCGGGAGTGAAATCAGAAGATCCCATTTACATAACGATTCACGTGTGCAGGACGCGTATTCACTCAGGTGCATGCCGCAAGTTCACGGCGCCGTTCGGGACACAATTGAATTTTGCAGGAACCAGGTGACAGTAGAAATAAACTCTGCGACAGACAATCCACTGATCTTTGCCGAAGACGGGGTTCATCTTGAAGGCGGCAACTTCCATGGAGAACCTCTTGCGCTCGCTTGCGATTTTCTGGCAATCGGACTCAGTGAGTACGCAAGTATCTCCGAGCGGCGGATTGAGCGAATGGTGAATTGGCAGCTGAGCGGGTTGCCGAAGTTTCTGATTGAAAATGGTGGATTAAATTCCGGAATGATGATCGCGCAGTATACCGCTGCATCGCTCGTCAGTGAAAATAAAGTCCTCTCTCATCCTGCGAGCGTCGATTCGATTCCGACGAGCGCAAATCAGGAAGACCACAATTCGATGGGTTCGATTGCGGCACAGAAGTGCCATAGGGTTTTGGAAAATGTCTGGCGCGTCGCGGCGATCGAGTTGTTGGTTGCATGTCAGGCCATTGATTTTTCAAGAAAGATCGGCGGGAATGGCACATCCTTGAAGTGCGGAGCCGGGACAGAGGCGATCTATCGATTGGTCAGAAGAAACATAAAACATCTGGATCGCGATAGAGTTTTGCATAAAGATATTGAAGCGGCTTTACAGTTGTTGAAATCAGGAGAAGCGATCAATGCTGCCGAGAAAGCTGTCGGTCAATTAGAATGAATCATTTGTTGAAAGGACAAAAATGAAAGTTGCTTTTCAGGTAAGTCTTTACCCGATTGCCAAAGATGATTTCAAAACACCGATAAATAGTTTTATCTCGGAATTGAAAAACGAGAAATTGGACGTGGTGGTTCATGAAACGTCGACCATCGGAAGCGGCGAAATAGAAAATGTTTTCGACTCATTGAAGATGGCGTACACATCGGCGGCAAAGCAGGGTGATATGGTAATGGTCTTGACTGTCGTGAATGGTGCGCCAACGAAAACGGAATTGGAAAATCTAAACAAGAAGTGAACGAAATTGTTTCTGCATTTGAATTAGCCAGGATGGAGAATCGAATCTCCATACCTGAAAAAGCCATTCGAGTGATGCCGAAGGTCATGTTACATGATCACCTCGATGGCGGGTTGCGCCCGGAAACTGTCATCGAGCTTGCGAAAGAGCAGAAGTATGACAGGCTTCCGACGAACGATCCGGGTGAACTTGCAGAATGGTTTCACCGTGGTGCGAACAGAGGGAGTCTGCCACTGTATCTGGAAGGTTTTGTTCATACGTGCGGCGTCATGCAAACATCTGAAGCTCTCGAGCGAGTTGCCTACGAGATGATGGAGGACATGAAAAACGATGGAGTCGTCTATGTAGAAACAAGATTTGCTCCCGTTTTTCATACCGACAAAGGTTTGCATTGGGGAGATGTTGTGAGTTCGGTCCTTCGCGGGCTTGAACGCGGGAAAAGAAATTTTGGCGTGGGCTACGGCTTGATTGTTTGTGCGATGAGGAACATGAACTTGAGCGAGGAGATGGCACAGCTTGCGGTAGATTTCAGAGACCGTGGTGTCGTGGGATTCGATCTCGCTGGCGAAGAAGGCGGCTATCCTCCGAAGAAGCACGTCGAGGCATTCCAGTATATTCAACGACAAAATTTTAATATCACCGTTCATGCAGGCGAGGGTTTCGGCAAGGAATCGATCTGGCAGGCAATCCAGTGGTGCGGTGCCCACAGGATCGGACATGCAACGAGGTTGATTGAAGACATAGCTATTTCAGAAGGAAAAGTCGTGAAACTTGGGACACTTGCACAATATGTTCTTGATAAACGGATTCCTCTTGAAGTTTGTCTCAGCTCGAATGTTCACACCGGTGCGGTAAAGAGTCTTCAGGAACATCCATTCGGAGTTTATTACGGGGAGAAATTCAGAGTCACATTAAACACCGACAACCGCTTAATGAGCGCGACGACATTGTCGAAAGAGTTTCAGATTGCCGAAGAAGTGTTCCACCTTAGTTTTGCTGAAATGGAAAAGCTGACCATTAACTCGATGAAGAGTGCGTTCCAGCCTTACGATCAAAGAATAAAATATATTTATGAATCGATTAAGCCGGGTTTCCAGAAATTGAGAGAGAAGTACAGAATTGGATCGTAGCAATTAGCCGTTTGTCGAGGGCCAATAAGGAGTTGAAAATATGGATTCAGAAATTGGAGAGAGTGCGCCGGTAAGAAGAGTAATCCGTGCGCCTCGTGGCACAAAGCTCAACACAAAAGGCTGGCAGCAGGAAGCTGCGCTGAGAATGTTGATGAATAACCTCGATCCCGACGTCGCTGAAAAGCCGGACGAGTTGATCGTCTACGGTGGAAGTGGGAAAGCTGCAAGAAATTGGGAAGCGTTCGATGCTATCGTGAAAACTCTGAAGCGGCTGAAGAACGATGAAACACTTATTGTCCAATCGGGAAAGCCAGTCGCGGTATTCAAGACCTACAAAGATGCGCCGCGAGTTCTTATCTCGAATGCGATGCTTGTTCCTGCATGGGCGAACTGGGACGAGTTCAGAAGACTTGAGCACCTTGGACTTACGATGTACGGACAAATGACTGCTGGCAGTTGGATATACATAGGTTCACAGGGAATCTTGCAGGGAACCTACGAGACATTTGCCGAAGCGGCGCGAAAATACTTTGGTGGAACACTTGCAGGAAGATTTGTGCTGACGAGTGGGCTCGGTGGAATGGGCGGCGCACAACCACTCGCGGCAACGATGAACGGTGCGGCGTTTCTCGGCGTTGAAGTGGATCGTAATCGAATTGAGCGAAGGTTGAGGACCGGCTATCTGGAAAGGATGAGTGAGAATCTTGACGAAGCGCTGTCACTCGTGCTTGATGCGAAGAATAAGAAGGTTCCGCTTTCTGTTGGACTTCTTGGAAATGCCGCCGAAATGATTCCCGAAATCATGAAACGAAATATCGTTCCCGATTTGCTGACTGATCAAACAAGCGCGCATGATACGCTGAACGGTTATGTGCCTTCAGGAATTCAATTTGAAGCCGCACTCGACCTCCGTAATAGTAATCCGCAAAAATATATTTCCATGGCACAGGATTCTATTGCGACACATGTCCGTGCGATGCTTGAATTGAAACGACGTGGAGCGGTCACATTCGATTATGGAAACAACATTCGGGGCGAAGCGAAGGCTCGCGGCGTCGAAGAGGCATTCGAAATTCCAGGATTTGTTCCAGAATTTATTCGTCCGATGTTCTGCGAAGGCAAAGGACCATTTCGCTGGGCGGCGTTGAGCGGTGACCCTGAGGACATTTACACGACAGATAAGGTGTTGATGAAAGCATTTCCCGAAAATAGAAACCTTATCAAATGGTTGAAGAAAGCCGAAGAACAGGTGCACTTTCAGGGTTTGCCCGCGAGGATATGTTGGCTCGGATACAAAGAGCGCGATAAAGCTGGATTGCTTTTCAACAAATTGGTGAGAACGAAGAAAGTAAAAGCACCGATCGTAATTGGCAGAGATCATCTCGATGCTGGCAGCGTTGCGTCTCCAAACCGCGAGACGGAAAAAATGAAGGACGGCTCAGATGCAATAGCCGATTGGCCGATTCTCAATGCGATGCTGAATGCAGTCGGAGGCGCGAGCTGGGTTTCGGTTCACCATGGTGGTGGAGTCGGAATCGGAATGTCAATCCATGCTGGGATGGTCATAGTTGCCGATGGAACTCTTGAGGCGGACGAAAGGTTGAGACGAGTGTTAACGTATGATCCTGGTATAGGCGTCGTTCGCCATGCAGATGCGGGATATGAAAGGGCGGTTCGGGTCGCAAAGAAAAAAGGAATTGATATGCCGATGTTGAAGAAAGGGACAATTTGACTGAGGGGCAGGGTCACGATGGGAAATGATGGGTTATTGGATCCACGGATGATTCAGAAGTAAGACGGAAGAGGACAGAGGCGAGAGATAGGAATCGGAGAAAGACTTGAAGCTATTTTATCATGTTACCGGCCATGGCCATCCTCTCGTTATTCTTCATGGATTGTTCGGCGCGAGCGACAACTGGTTCACTCTTTCAAAATTCCTTGGAGAGAAATATAAAGTGTATGCGGTCGATCAACGAAACCACGGTCGTTCGCCGCACAGTGATCAATTCGATTATCGAATTATGGCGCAAGACATCGACGATCTGCTGATCCATGAAGGTATCCAGTCGGTCTATCTTCTCGGTCATTCGATGGGCGGCAAGACTGCGATGCAATATGCTTTGATGTATCCAGAAAAAGTTGACAAGCTGATAGCCGTTGACATTGCCCCAAAGGCTTATCCTCCGAAGCACGACAAAATTTTCGAGGCGCTCTTTGCACTGAAGCTGAGCAGATACAAAACGAGAGCTGAACTTGATGATGCTATGTCCCAACACATAAGTGATTATGCCGTGAGGCAACTTCTTTTGAAGAATGTTTATCGTGACGATGCAGGCAAATTCAAGTGGCGAATTGACGTGAGCGCTCTTCACAAAAATTATGACAAGGTGAACGAAATTATTGGTGGGAATCGGCAGTTTTCAAGGCCAACTCTTTTCATCAGAGGCTCAAAATCTTCTTACGTTCTCGACGAGGACATTCCCAAAATCAGTTCCCTCTTTCCTTATGCAAGAATTGTTTCGATTGAAAACACGGGGCACTGGATCCATGCCGAGGCCCCTCGGAAATTTATCGAAGTGGTGATGGAATTTTTGTCGGGAAATTAGCGTTCAACATAGTGGTCGAATTACCGATGTCGGCCGTATTTACTTACCGAGGTTCAGTTTCTAACCTTGTCAAGGGTTGGACGTAATCTTGACGGTTTTGTGGATAAGTTTGAAAGTGTTTTTATTAAATCTTAATTTACCTTTAACGAATAGGAGAAAAAATGTCAATCGAAATTGGGAAAAAAGCACCGGAATTCCGGCTCTATGATACAGAAAAGAAAGAAAGAAGTCTGTCTGAGTTTTCGGGCAAAAATGTTGTTCTTGCGTTTTATCCCGGAGCATTCACCGGCGTTTGTACGAAGGAGTTATGCAGCTTTCGGGACTCACTGGGCAGATTCAATAATGTGAATGCGCAGGTAGTTGGGATTAGCGTGGATGCACCATTTTCAAATAAAGCATTCGCGGATCAAAATAAATTGAGCTTCCCATTGTTGTCAGATTTCAACCGCCAGGTTGTGAAAACCTATGATGCGTACCATGATAACTTCTCAGGACTCAACGGTTACACCGCGGCAAAGAGGGCAGTGTTCGTGCTCGACAAGCAAGGTGTCGTAAGATATAAATGGGTTTCGGAGAACCCCGGCGTAGAGCCAAACTACGATGAAGTATTCAAAGTTACAGAATCTTTGAAATAGCACGGAGAGAATTCTCCCAACTTACGCAAAACTTTCGCGGGCGGGAGAATAACAAAACAAAAGAACGACATTGAAGGAGGATGATTTCAAATGCCCAAGACTACTAAAGCACCGGCTAAGAAATCCAAGCTTTTATCGAAAAGGGTGGCTTCCGGTTTGCAGTCCGGAGACAAAGCACCTGATTTCAATTTAAGAAACGACAATGATGAAGCAGTGAAGCTTTCGAACTACAAAGGAAGAAAGGTTGTACTTTATTTTTATCCAAAAGATGACACTCCGGGTTGCACTGCCGAGGCATGCTCGTTCCGGGACGGGTTTTCGGAGATTCAGAAAAGGGGGGTGGCTCTCTTTGGGGTCAGCATCGATACGGTGGAGTCTCATAAAAAGTTCAAGGAGAAGTTTCATCTGAACTTTCCACTTTTGAGCGATGCTGATAAAAAGGTCGTCAACGCATACGGTGTCTGGAAAGAAAAAAATATGTACGGGAAAAAGTACATGGGAATTGAGCGTACCACTTTCATAATTGATGAAGATGGAAAAATCAAGAAAGTATTTCCCAAAGTAAAAGTCGATGGTCATTACGACGAGGTGATTGCAGAGCTTTAATTTTTTCGCGGATGACATTGATTTTTTGAATTTAATCTGTGAAATCCGTGGCTCACAATTTTATTGAGGAAAATTCTATGAATGAAGTGAAGGTTGAACTAGAACTTGAAGATTTGATTCGCGAAATGCTGATCAAACTCGATGAAGATCCCGATCGTGAAGGTCTGAAGAAAACTCCTTACCGGGTCGCGCGGGCGTATGAATTTTTGACGAAAGGCTACAACCAGGATATCGAAGCGGTTATGAATAATGCTATCTTCGAAGAGAAGTATGGCTCAATGGTTCTGGTCAAGGACATCGACTTCTTCAGCTTGTGTGAACACCATTTGCTTCCCTTTTTTGGAAAGGTTCACGTGGCCTACATACCGGACGGCAAGATTGTCGGTTTGAGTAAAATGCCGCGAATAGTGGAGGTGTTTGCTCGTCGATTGCAGGTTCAGGAAAGAATGACGCAGCAGATCGCGGACACATTGTACGATTATCTTTCACCGCGCGGGGTTGGTGTCGTCATTGAGGCACAGCATCTCTGCATGATGATGCGCGGAGTTGAAAAACAAAACTCGACTGCCACGACAAGCGCAATGCTTGGCGAGTTCCGTGAAGATGTGAAAACGAGAGACGAGTTCCTGAATCTCATTAACCGGAGGTAAATATGCCGGGGCTGAAAAACAAAGTCGCAATCATTACAGGTGCAAGTAAGGGCATAGGCAAATCGATAGCCGAACATTATGCACGTGAGGGCGCAAAGCTTGTAATTTCCGCTCGACACAGAGAATCGCTGCAGAAAACGGAAGAGGAGTTGAAATCAAAGGGAGCCGAGTGCACCGCCGTCGTCGCCGACATGACAAACGAGAGCGATGTCAAGAACCTGATCAAGGCAGCTTCTGATTCTTTTGGAAGGATTGATGTACTCGTGAACAATGCCGGCATCGGATTATTTAAGCCCGTTTCAGAAATGACTACGGAAGAGTACGACAGACTTTTTAACGTTAACATGCGGGGGACATTCATCGCCAGCCGGGAAGTCTTGAAGTATATGATGGAACAAAACGACGGGGTAATAATCAATATTGCTTCACTTGCCGGAAAAAATGCCGTCGAGAATGGTGCGATCTACGCCGCGACAAAATGGGCGATGCTTGGATTTGGCAAAAGTCTGATGTTAGAAGTCCGGAAACATAATATCCGTGTAATTACGATTTGTCCGGGTTCAGTCGATACAGATTTTTCATTTGGTCATTCACCAAATCGCGATAAGGTTCTGAAGCCAGAAGATGTTGCCGAGGCCGCTGTTCTCGCCGCATCTCTCCCATCTCGTGCCATGATGAGTGAAATAGACCTGAGACCGACAAATCCCAAAGTGAATTAGTTTTCCTGGGGTAATCATAATTTCCCTTCGTATATTGTAGAAAATAATTTCTTGAATTGTTCAGTCCGATTCTTCATCATATCACTCTTCGAGTAAGAAAAAACTTCAAGTCGCTCCGGCATTACAACTATCGCTTGTACTGGATCGCGCAGCTTATTTCGGTGTCCGGCACTTGGATGCAGAACGTTGCGCTTGCTTGGCTTGTGGTGACTCTCACCGGTTCGGCGGTCGCCCTCGGCACTGCGACCGCGCTGCAATTTCTCCCCATACTGTTTCTCTCATTATTTGCCGGAGTCTTGATCGACCGTTTGCCCAAACGGAAAATCATAATTGCGACGCAAACGATTTCCGCCATTCAGGCTTTCATCGTATGGGGTTTGGTTGCCTTCAAGGTTATTACACTCTGGGAGATTTATACTCTGTCGCTCCTGATCGGACTCGCGAATGCATTTGACCAACCGGGGAGGCAGGCATTTGTCGCGGAGATGGTGCCGGACGAGGACGTTGGAAATGCAATTGCCTTGAACTCACTTTTGTTCAACGCGGCGAGGACGGTCGGTCCTGCAATTGCAGGGTTCACCATTGCTGCTGTCGGTGTAGCTCCGAGTTTTCTTTTGAATGGAATCAGCTACATTGCAATAATTATTGCCCTCATGCTGATGAAAAAGTCTCAGCTGCGAGCTTTCGGATCTAAGGTCGGGTTCAAGTTGAAGGAAGGAGTAAAAGAAGGAATCACCTTTGCCATCAATGAACCGGCAATTGCGTCCATCTTGATAGTTTTGATTTTCGCAGGGACGTTCGGATATAATTTCAATACTGTCTTGCCGCTCCTTACGAAGTTTGTGATGAATGGAGGGCCGACGATGTTTGGCGTTCTTACATCGTCGCTTGGAATCGGCTCGATGTTGGGTGCACTGATCGTTGCAGGAAGGCAAAAGCCGACAAGGAGATTCATTTATTCTTTCGCGACGGTATTTGGAGTAATTGATGTGGCGATCTCATTTTCGCGCAGCTACGTTTTGACTGTAGTTTTTCTGGTTCTACTGGGGCTCGCAAGTATTGCCTACATAGCATCGACAAACACTTCGCTCCAGTTGAACAGTCCGAAAGAACTGCGTGGAAGAATAATGGGATTGTACGTCGTGATTTTTGCCGGAAGCACGCCGATCGGGGCGCTATTTACCGGATTTGTCGCTGACATTTTCGGCACAGCAGCAATGATTTTGATTGAAGGCTTATTATGTCTGATCGGAGTCGCGGCAGGAATAATTTATGTGAATCGAAGGATCACTGAACCTCGAAGGAACGAGGTCCCGGAAAAATCCCGCCAAGGTATAGAACCTCAGCGGGATTAGTTCGTCTCTGCAATTTACAATTTTTATTTGGATGAGTCCGGTGTCGGTAGGTCCGGCATACTCTGGTTCATCATCCTGTTCATCATTTCCATTCTGTTGTTCATGAACTGATCTTGTCCCATCATCATACCACCCTGATCCATCATATTCATGTCGCCGTCGTCGAAATCACTGCTCGGGCCTTCATTCAGCATTGGTCCGAAACCCATACCTGGCATTCTCCGTTGCATCATGCCGTTGCCCATTCTCCCGTTCGAGTGCATTCTGATCATCATATTCCTCCTCGCCATCATCGGATGCTGGAGAACCTTCTTCCAGATCTTCTGTTGATCAGGGGTCAATATTTTGTCTACTGCAAACCAGGTATCAAGGAGATTCTTTTTCAGTTGTAGTTGAAGTTTTGAAATCTCGTCGATTTTTCCGGCGATTGCGTCTTCGTCCGGAGAATCGGCGGACGTTAATTGTCCATAGTCGAGTCTTGCATGCGCAATCTTTGCCCTGAGATCGATTTGCTTCTGCTTCAAGTCATACTTGATCTTCTGTATGTCTTTCTTCTGCTCGTCTGTCAGCTTCAACTCGTTACCCGGTTTTGTATTTTTCCATCTTGGCCCTGGACGGTTTTGAGATTGATTTGTCTGTGCCAGTCCACTTCCTACCATTACACAAAGGCCGAGTGCAAGGATCGTCAATTTTGTTTTCATCTTGTTTCTACTCCTATTTGTTAATTCTCTTCTTGGACATCCAGTTGGAATGGAAAGTTTAATTTGTTTTTTATGCGGATTCCTACGTGAGAATCATGTCATCAGTTTAGCTTGAAGGGGTTCCTCTCCTTTTTTATATTCCAAAAGTGAAAGTAGTTTTACGAAGCAGGATATTTATCAAAGATTCACGGTCAGTCGCTGAAGATCAAGGGGTTGTCCTGGAGAACGGGATTATATCGGACGTTGGGAAATATGAGGCGGTGATGACGAGAACTGCAGGAGCGAGCAAAATTGAATTTGATGGAATATTATCTACGGGCTTGATAAATGCGCACACTCACCTCGAATTATCTCCTTTCAACCAGATACCTCATGACGATTTTGTCGATTGGGTGCTCCATCTTGTCGCGAACAGATTTTCACGACAGCATGAAGATTTGGTTCATGAGTGTTCGAAGGCAAAGTGCGAGGCCGAAAAATCTGGCACTTCGTTTTTCGTCAATGTTGGCAATGACTTGGAACTCAATAGATCACTCGGAAAAAATCAACTTCTGCAGTTCGAGCAGATCGGAATAAGTGAGGTCGCCGCTGAAAGTATTTTCGAAAAGGCGGCTTCACGTGTCATTGGCAATAATAGTGTTGCAACTGCACTGGCTATACATGCACCGTATTCCACATCGCCCTCATTGATGAAAAAAATCAAAGACTTCAATAATAGTAGAGGTGCAATTACTTCGGTTCATCTTGCCGAGACAACAGACGAAGTCGAGTTCGTTAAGTCTGGAAAAGGGAGGATGGCCGATCTCCTGAACGAGCGATTGGGAACGAGTAACTGGTCGTTTAACGGATCCGGATTGTCTCCCGTTGAATATCTAGACTCGATCCGTGTGTTGGACGAACGGACCTTATGCATTCATTGTGTTTTCGTCGGCGAGAAAGATCTGGAAATATTGAGGAAACGTGGATGTGGTGTCGTGATTTGTGTTCGAAGCAACCGAAATCTTTCGGGATCTGCTCCGGACGTTTCCAAATTCCTGAAGCACGGAATCAAAGTTCTTCTGGGAACTGACAGCAAGGCAAGCTCACCGGATCTAGATATGTTTGCGGAGATGGCGGCGTTCTACAGTGAATTTCACAGTGTGTGCAATCCTTCGGACGTTTTCCGCATGGCAACAACAGACGCCGCGGAGTTTCTTGGCATGAGCGATCTCTACGGCTCGATAAGACAGGGAACGATCGCTTCATTGGTCTATACGCCTTTCACAGGCAAGGCAGAAGACGCTTTCGAGTTTTTAGTAACTGAAGGCAAAGGGAAGACAGAGGCAGTCAGTTATTGAGTCAGAAGTTTCTTCTATTGGTCGGAATTGTTCTGTTAGCGAGTGTTATAGCTTACAAGATGGTGTTTTCTCCGGTTAGTGTAACATTTGCAAGTTATCCGCAAAAAATCCTCACGAATAGTTCATCCCCGATCATGGTCAGTGTTTTTCAAACTGACAGACTCGGCTTCAGAATCCCGTTTGGACACCTTGACGGGAAGTTTGTTGTAAATGAAGGCGCGGAAAAAATCGACATAGTCCGTGAAGACAAAGATGAACTTTTGTTTAAGACAAGGAATAGATCGGGAACGGTGATTATTCTTTATTATGCGCGAAAGGTTCCTTTCCCGGTAGAAATCGTTCTGAATATTGAAGATGCATCCCTGGCAATAGATGATTCATTCTTACTTTTCCCTGGTTGATAAACCCAATGCTTGAATTCAAATTGATCCAGACAGACATACGATGTAAAGCGCGTACTGGAATAATACAAACTGATCATGGTACAATAAAGACTCCTGTCTTTATGCCGGTTGGAACCCGCGGCAGCGTCAAAGCAATTGAGCAGCGTGAGCTTCTTGAGATGAATGCTCAGATAATTCTCGGAAATACTTACCATCTATTCCAACGGCCGGGTGTGGAAGTCCTGCAGAAATTTGGCGGACTTCATTCGTTTATGTCCTGGCCGCGTCCGATTCTGACCGACAGCGGCGGTTTCCAGATACTCAGTCTTTCAGAACTAAGGAAACTGTCTCAGGACGGAGTCGAATTCCGGTCTCATATTGACGGCGCATATTATTTCTTTACTCCTGAAAAAATCGTCGAGGTCGAGCGTCAGATCGGCGCCGACATCATCATGGTTTTGGATGAATGCGCACCGTATCCAGCGGAAAAAGAATACGTATCCAAAAGCATAGACTTAACTTACGGCTGGGCTATGAGATGCAAGGAAGCTTTTGCTGCCTCCAAACCGCTCTACAATTACAAGCAATTTTTGTTTGCAATAGTCCAGGGCGGGACATATTTCGAACTGCGAGAAAAAAGTGCAAGAGATCTCGTTGCGGGAGACTTTGATGGATATGCGATTGGCGGTTTGGCGGTTGGAGAACCTGTCGATGAGTTGTACCACGTTACAAATTTCGTGACGGATCTTCTTCCGAAAAACAAGCCTCGATATTTGATGGGAGTCGGTACACCGGAAAATCTACTTGAGGCAATCGAAAGGGGAGTGGACATGTTCGATTGCGTAATGCCTACTCGTAATGGTCGTAACGCGCAGGCGTTCACCGCCGAAGGAACCATCAATATCAAGAACTCGGTTTATAAGTTTGATGAGTCGCCTTTGTGCGGAGAATGCGATTGTTACGCATGCAAGAATTTCTCAAGAGCTTACATTCGGCACCTCTTCAATGTCAATGAGATTCTCGGCCTTCAGCTTGTCTCCTTACATAATTTGCGATTTTTCATTAACTTGATGGAGAAAGCGCGGCTCGCGATAACTGAGGGCCGGTTTATAGATCTTAAATCGGAAGCACTCGCAAAATTGGAAGCGAAGAAAAATGAGCCGTAAGGCACATAACGAGAAAAAGAAACTAACGTAACTAAAGGAGGAAATTTGAGCAATCTATTCTTAGCACTTATGGGCGACGGATCTACACAAGGTGGTGGCAGTATGGTCAGTACGCTGCTCATGTTTGGACTGATCATTGTAATTTTCTATTTCATGATCATCCGTCCGCAGAGCAAACGTCAGAAAGAGCGACAGAAAATGCTTGAAGCCATGAAAAAGGGCGACAAGGTCGTAACAGGTGGTGGCATCCACGGTAAAATTGTAGCTATGGAAGATAAGACTGTGCTGCTCGAAATTGCAGACAATGTAAAAGTAAAAGTTGAAAAATCTGCGGTGACGGGCGTAGTGCCAGAGTGATCGGAGATCCCGAATGAGGGAAATTTTTGATTTTGATGAAATAGAGGTCGCGATTGAAGACGTTCGTCAAGGCAAGATAGTAATTGTAGTCGACGACGAGGAGCGGGAAAACGAAGGAGACTTCTTGCTCGCCGGAGAAAAAGTGACACCGGAGGCAATTAACTTTTTGACGAAACACGCTCGTGGAATTATCTGTGTTGCCTTGCTGCCGGAGAGAGCTGACGAGCTCCAATTGGATATGATGGTTGGCGAGAATACGTCGCTTCATCAGACTGCATTTACCGTGAGCGTCGATGCACTGAAGGGGACCACGACCGGTGTCTCTGCATCTGATCGTGCAGCGACCGTTCGTGCATTGGTGGATCCGGCCACGCGCCCGTCCGATCTTGGCAGGCCTGGACATATATTTCCGCTTCGTGGAATGAAAGAAGGTGTCCTGAGGCGTTCGGGGCACACAGAAGCCGGAATTGACCTTGCGCGGTTGGCTTCGCTTTATCCTGCCGCCGTTCTTTGCGAGATCATGAACGATGATGGTACGATGGCGCGCGTCCCTGAGTTGATGAGAATCGCTAATGAGTTTGGACTTCGTATCGTTACTATTCGTGATCTGATCCATTACAGGATGCAGCGCGAAAAAATGGTGAAGAGTATTGTCATCACAAAGCTCCCGACGAAGTATGGAAATTTCGATCTGCATCTTTATCAAAGCGTCATCGACAAGAAAGAACATATCGCCCTGGTGAAAGGAGAGATCGATTCGGATAAACCAATTCTGGTCCGCGTGCATTCTGAGTGTCTTACTGGAGATGTGTTCGGGTCGGAGCGATGCGATTGCGGCGAACAGCTTCACCGTGCCATGATGATGGTTGAGCAGGAAGGGAGCGGCATTGTCCTCTACATGCGCCAGGAAGGACGCGGAATTGGTTTGGTCAACAAGATAAAGGCGTACAAGCTTCAAGACGATGGTCACGATACGGTTGAAGCCAACGAGAAATTGGGATTCAAGGCGGACCTTCGGGATTACGGAATCGGGGCTCAGATTTTAGTCGATCTCGGAGTGAAAAAAATGCGTCTTATGACGAACAATCCCAAGAAAATCGTTGGACTTGAGGGATATGGACTCGAAGTTGTCGAGCGGATCCCGATTGAGATTGAGGCTAATGAGACAAATCACAAGTATCTCGAGACCAAACGTGATAAATTAGGTCACCTTATTCTCGATTCAGAAAACGAGAATCTTTAAATAGAATTTGGTATCTTTGGTAAGAGCCATTTTGTTCTGAAAGTCAGGACGAATGGCTTTCGTATTTTATCGAAATGATCTTAGGAGGTGCTGATGTCAAATAACTCAATTTATTTGACAAAGGAAAAATTGACGGAACTCGAAGCGCAGCTCAAGGAGATGAAGACCAATGGCCGACAGGAAGCAGCGCGCAAGGTTGCCGAGGCCCGAAGTCACGGTGATCTTTCCGAAAATTCTGAGTACGATGCAGCGAAGGAGGAGATGGCAATGTTGGAGTTGCGCATCTCTCAGCTTGAGCAAACGCTTTTAAGAACACGTGTAATGGACCCGAACGAGGTCAGGACGGACAAAGTTTACATCTTCAGCAAGGTCCAACTTCTTGATATGCTTTCGGACAAGAAAATTGAGTATCAATTGGTTTCGACTGAAGAGGCGGATCTTTTGAAGGGGAAAATCTCAACTGATTCGCCGATCGGGAAGAGTTTACTCGGCAAGATTGTCGGCGATGTTGTCAGCGTGAAGGTTCCTGCGGGAATGAAACAATATAAGATTCTTCAAATCGGAAAATAAAGCCGTCAGTCAAATTTCTAATTTTGAATTAATCGTCTCGAGGCAGAGACAACACGGCAATGCCAAGAAATTCTGAATTCAAGGCGAAAGTGGGAGAATTACCTTCGCTTGAAAGAGTCTTCAACGATTATGGTGCTGTCTTCGTTGAAGATCTGAGACAAACAGACACTTATTTTTGTGTTCAATATGGGCGGCTGAAACTTCGGGAAATATGCGGTACAAAACCCGAATTAATTTTCTATGAGAGAAATGAAGATACCTCATCCAGTATGCAAAGCAATTACGAAATACTTCCGCTTCGCGATCTATCGTTGAAAGATTTTCTCGCCAAGTCGCTCGGCGTCAAAGTCGTTGTCGAGAAAAATCGCAGACTGCTGAAGTTAAGAAATGCCCGTATCCATCTCGATCAAATAAAAAATCTGGGACGGTTCCTTGAGTTTGAGGTGGTATCGGAAGGTGACGCCGCGGGGGACGCCGAGTTGCTTGCGAGTCTGAAACAAATAGCCCAGCCTTTTGTCGTTGAGGAAATCAATTGTTCATACAGCGATTTGATGCTCTCTAGGAATTCTTAAGAAACCGAAGAGTTTTCTTGGAAGGAGCAGCATTCGGAAAACTCTTGGAGAGCCTTTTTTAATTCAGGCAATGTTTCAATTCTTACAAGCGCTGATCTCAGCACTGATCCATTTCTAATCCCGTGGAAATATCCATGATAGTATTTTCTGAATTCTAAAATTCCACGCTGTTCTCCTTTTAACTCAATTTCCATCTCAAGATGTCGAAGACACGTTGTAATCCGTTCTTCGAATGTCGGCCCGGTTTGAACTGTGCGATGCTCCATTAAATTCCTAATATCTCTGAAAATCCAGGGATTCGTCACCGCACCTCTGGCGACCATCACGCCATCACAGCCCGTGTAATTAAACATGTCGATTGCATCTTGCGCAACTCTGATGTCGCCGTTACCGATGATTGGCAATTTGGCCTTCTCTTTGACCCCACGGATCCAATTCCAATTTGCCTCTCCATCATGGTGTTGGTCTCTTGTCCTTGCGTGAATAGTCAACGCGGAAAGTCCTTCGTCAGCGCAGATCTTCGCCACCTCGAATATTGTTATTGAATTTGAGTCCCAACCGAGTCGAGTCTTCAGCGTTACCGGAATTGAGACCGCGGCTTTGACGGTGTGGATAATTGCCTGCATTTGTCTCAAGTCTCTCAGAAGTCCTGCGCCGGCTCCTCGCTGTGCCACTTTGGGTACCCAGCAGCCTGCGTTGATGTCGATGAAATCCGGGCCGGCATCTTCCGCAATCTTTGCCGCCTCTGCCATCACATTTGGATCGCCGCCGAAAATCTGGATGCCGATGGGACGCTCTTGTTCCCTGTTTGCAAGTTTAGCAAGACTTTTTCTCGCGGAACGGATTAATCCATCGGAGCTGATAAACTCGGTATAGACGATGTCGGCGCCGAATTCTTTACAAATCAGACGGAACCCAAGATCGGTCACGTCTTCCATTGGCGCCAGTGCAATTGGCTTTTCTAATTCATATTTGCCGAGCTTGATTTTCATATTTCAATTTGGCTTGAGAAGACGACCTTATCAAGATCAGAGGTAACCTTGACATGGTTTCATTCAAATATTTTGGCTATCCTTTGTCCCGGAGGCTCTATTATGGTACAACTTTATTCAGTGGATACTCTATGATCCCTTCCGCACCGTTTCTCTTCAATTCCGGGACAAGAATGCGGACAATCCGTTCTTCGATTATCGTTTCTATCGCAACCCAGTCGTCGTCTGCAAGCGGGGAAACCGTTGGCCGCCGGAGAGCCGGTATGATGCCAATTACTCTCGAAAGATCAGATTTCTTAATATTCATCTTCAAACCTACTTTTCCTTCAGCGGCAATTGCGGCCTTCAACAAGAGTGCAATTGTGTCAATCTTTTCTTTCTTCCACTGGTCATTGTAAGCATCTTTGTTGGCGATCAGACGAGTGGATGATTCAAGAACGGTATCGATAATTCTCAGATGGTTTGCTCTTAGCGAGCTGCCAGTCTCGGTCACTTCAACTATTGCGTCCGCAAGTTCCGGGACTTTCACTTCAGTCGCTCCCCACGAGAACTCGACAGATGCTTCGACGTTGTGCTTCTTCAAATACTGTTTCGTTATGTTTACAACTTCAGTCGCAATTCTCTTTCCTTGAAGGTCTAATGCGGATTTGAACGGTGAATCCTCTTGAACTGCAAGTACCCACTTAACCGGGCGCATGCTCTGCTTCGCGTAGACAAGTTCCGCGACTTCAACAACGCTGCTGCCGGTTTCCAATATCCAATCTTTGCCGGTTATCCCCGCGTCGAAGGTGCCGAGCTCTACGTACCGTGCCATCTCCTGTGCTCTCACAAGCATCGGCTTTATCTCTTCGTCTTCTATGTTTGGCAAATAACTTCTTGACGATACAGAGATGTTATAACCTGCCTTCTGGAAGAGTGTGAACGTTGATTCCTGGAGACTTCCTTTTGGCAAACCTAGTTTGAGTATTTTATCGTTGGGCATTTCCTATTTCCCTATTCTTCTTGAAAAGTGAAAAATAATATGAAAATATCTTCCTCCGTCCGCTTAAAGTTTTCTATTTTCTTAACACGAATTCTACACTGTCAGGGTGAACCGCTATTACTTGGAATTCGGTGGGTGCCATGATTCTCGGTTCCATATAAGATGAAAGCGAGTTGGCAAGGTTAGTGTAGTCTAGCGACGCCCCCAAAGAATCAGAAGTTATTTCTGACATCATGTTGATACCGCCGCGAATGGTAACATCCACAGTTGGGGGAAGAAGTAGTATCTGCAACGAATCTTTATTGCCGAAGATCTTTATCGGTATATTCTTGTACGTGTTTTCCGCTATTTGTTCAACATCGATCTTGACCTCTGCTTGCCCAGCATCGAGATGAACAAGGCCGCTAAGTGAATCGCTCAATGGTACTTTGGTGTCGACGGAATCTATGATGTTCTTGAACTTCTTTGGCTCGGTAAACCAACATTCAATTCTGTCTACTAATCTTCTCGCGCCGGAAATGGTCACAGAATCCGGATCCAAGAGGGGTTCACCTCCGATCATAAATCCATCGCGTGGGATAACCTCAACCCTTGACAATAACGGGACTCTCTTTGTGATTACCGTGTCGAAACTGATTAAGATGGAATCCGGAGTGAAATTCAATACCTCTGCCGACGATCCGAGATCCAGTGAATACGCAAGCTCTTTTGCTGTCAATAAAATTCTTTTTCTTTCGAGACTCGAGGCGTCAAACTCGATACTCGATCCAGTCGAAAGGAATGATGAAGCAAGTTGCCATCCTGTGCCGCGGACTCTGACGGAAATGGTTCGAGGTATGGGGCTTGACAGCGCAACATTCCTGTTAAGCCCGCTAACTCTGAAAGGAATCTTAATTGCCACAGAGTATTGATTGTTCATGGAAACTGACAACCAAACGAGGATTGAGAGCACTAGAGAAGCGATTATAACGTGTGTTTTCTTTTCCATTCAGCAGGATTGTGAACTATTGGAAATTCAGAAACAGTTAATAAACTTGGATGTTCCATATTCTTGGGACTGAGGAAGATTTTACTCACTCGCATGAAGGAAAGTTTTCTTTCACAAGAAAATTTAAACCCATAAACTTTCATTTCCAATAATTGACTTCGATCTTGAAAAGGTCACCTCTTCAAGAAATCGATTGCTATTTGTCCGCACCTTTGGTAACTTTTCGTGGAATGAAACTTGCGGTATTTGTGTCTGGCAGAGGCACAAACCTTCTTAACATCATTAAAAAGCACGAGGACGGATTTCTCAAGTCGGAAGTCGCGTTGGTGATTTCTGACCACCAATGCGAGGCGATAGAAAGTTCGAGGAACGCGGGCATACGCACAAAGGTGGTCGATACAAAGGGCTTTGCGACTGAGGCTGATTTCGGAAAAGCAGTGCTGGACACTTTGAGTGAAAGTAAGATTGATTTTGTGGTGCTAGCAGGTTTCCTGAAAAAAATTCCAAATATTGTCGTCGAGAGTTTCAAAAATAAAATCATCAATATTCATCCTGCACTTCTTCCTTCTTTCGGTGGAAAAGGAATGTATGGCATGAAGGTTCACCAAGCGGTGATTGACTACGGATGCAAAGTCAGCGGCGTAACTGTTCACATCGTGGACACGGAATATGATCATGGCCCGGTGGTTTTGCAGAAATGCGTCGCGGTTGATTCTACCGATACGCCCGAGACTCTTGCAGGGAAGATCCATGTGGTGGAATACGAACTTCTGCCGGAAGCGATAAAGCTATTTGAAGACAATTCGGCAACGATAGAAGGGAGAAGAGTTTTTCAGAGGTGAAGATAAAACGAGTCCTGATTAGTGTTACGGATAAAACCGGTCTTGTCGATTTCGCTTCAGCGTTGGCAAAGAAGGGAGCAGAAATTTTTAGTACGGGAGGCACGCTGAAAGTCCTCCAGGATGCCCACGTTTTGGCAAAAAGCATTAGTGATGTTACCAAATTTCCAGAGATCCTTGATGGCAGAGTGAAGACCCTCCATCCGGCAATTTTTGCCGGGATCTTGGCCAGGAAAAATGTGCCAGCCCATATCGAGCAGCTTCAAAAACTGAATCTCTCGCTTTTCGATTTGGTCGTCGTGAATCTCTATCGCTTCGAAGAGACCGTTGCATCGGGTGCAAAGCTGGAAACGGTCGTCGAGAATATTGATATCGGCGGGCCTTCTTTGATTCGCGCTGCCGCCAAGAATTATGAAAGCGTTGCAGTCGTTGTCGATCCTTCTCAGTACAACGAAGTGATATCTGAGATCAATACAAGTGGGGAACTCGGCGCGATCTTGATGCAGAGACTTGCTGCAGCGGCTTTCGCGAAGGTTGCCGAGTACGACGTTGCGATCGGCAATTTCTTTAAACAAGAATTTTTGGTGGAGCCACAGGATTCTGCTTCTCCGCTCGGTGATTCCATTCTGATCGCCGAACATAAGTCGATGGAGATGCGCTATGGTGAAAATCCTCATCAGACTGCAGGTTTCTACGGAAATTTCGAGATCTATTTTCAGAAACTCCATGGGAAGGAGTTGTCATACAATAATCTGGTCGACGTCGACGCTGCGCAGAGGCTTGTTCAGGAGTTCGACGAACCCGTCGCAGTAATCATCAAACATACGAATCCATGTGGTGTAGCAACAGGCAGCGATATTCATGAGGCTTATACAAAAGCGTTGAAGACCGATCCGAAGAGTGCATTCGGAGGCATCGTAGCAGTCAATCGCAAGGTGGAGACGGAATTAGCTGAATTACTGAATCAGATTTTTTTAGAAGTCTTGATTGCCCCAGAATTCTCTGACGAAGCGATTGATTTGTTGAAGAAGAAAAAAGACAGAAGACTGATCTTAAGCAGAAAGAAATTGCCCGATGACGTTCAAGTTCGTTCGTCTTGTGGTGGCTTTCTCGGTCAGACTGCCGACGATATTGTCGTGAATGAGAACGATTTGAAGGCGGTGACTAGCCGGACGCCGACCGAACGCGAGTTGAACGATCTAAAGTTTGCTTACAAAGTTTGCAAGCATGTCAAGTCGAACGCAATAGTATTCGTGAAAGATGGAATGACGCTCGGTACTGGAGCCGGACAAATGTCCCGCGTCGATTCAGTAAAGGTCGCGCGAATGAAGGCTGAAGAAGCAGGTTTGGATTTGAAAGGAA
Source organism: uncultured Bacteroidota bacterium (assembly GCA_963703215.1). Taxonomy (GTDB): domain Bacteria; phylum Bacteroidota; class Ignavibacteria; order Kryptoniales; family JAKASW01; genus JAKASW01. The sequence continues at coordinate 2,173,333 of OY969800.1, forward strand.
GCTGCGTTGCGTCCGATGCTTATTTCCCGTTTTCTGACAACGTTGAAGAGATCTCGAAAGCCGGCGCGATAGCCATAATTCAACCTGGTGGCTCGGTGAGAGATTTGGAATCCATTGAAGCCGCGAACCGCCTGAATATTTCTATGGTTTTTACCGGCATCAGACATTTCAAACACTAGAAACATGTCCTGGCGAAGGAAGGAAATAAATGATGGGATTATTTGGATTACTGTCAAATGATTTAGCAATCGACCTTGGAACGGCGAACACGCTGATCTGGGTGAGGTCGAAAGGCGTCGTTCTTCGCGAACCGTCGATCGTGGCGTTTGACAAAAACACGAAACGGATCGTTGCTATTGGACATGAAGCGCGGGAAATGTTGGGAAGAACCCACAGAGACATCCAGGTAATCCGTCCTATGCGCGACGGAGTGATTGCCGATTTCGAAATCGCAGAAGGAATGCTTCGCGCGTTCATTAAGAAAGTTCATGCGGGTATGATCCCAAGCCGGAGGATCGTGATAAGTGTTCCGAGCGGAATTACCGAAGTAGAAAAGCGTGCGGTTCGCGATGCATCGGAACATGCTGGAGCAAAAGAAGTCCACCTTATCGCCGAGCCGATGGCGGCTGCCATCGGAATCGGGCTCGATGTCGACGCGCCGGTTGGCAATATGGTCATCGATATAGGTGGTGGTACGACTGAAATCGCCGTCATCGCTCTGTCCGGAATAGTGAACGAGGAATCGATCCGGATTGCGGGCGACGAAATGAATAACTCGATCATACAGTTTTTTAAGAAGAACCATAATATCCTGATCGGTGAGCGGACCGCTGAAGCGATTAAGTGCGAAGTTGGCTCAGCGATGCCGCTCAAGGAAGAGATCACCATTCAGGTCAAAGGAAGAGACCTCGTAGCGGGCATTCCGAAAACTACGGAAGTAAGCTCGGCAGAAATTCGCGAGGCATTGAATGAGCCAGTCGGGGCGATCGTGGACGCGGTGAAAATATCTCTCGAACGCACTCCTCCCGAGCTTTCGGCTGACATACTTGACCGCGGAATAATGCTGTCCGGTGGTGGCGCTTTGTTGAAGGGTTTGGATGAGCGAATAAGGATGGAAACAAATCTGCCGGTGCACGTTGCGGAGGATCCACTTACGGCGGTTGTGCGCGGCGTTGGAAAAGTCCTCGATAAGATTAACGAATTCAACAAGGTTCTGATAAAAAGCAGGCGGTATTAAGAAAGTGAAAAGCTAAGAGCGAATAGTTAAGAACTAAAAAAGATGAAATTACCGATGGATACTTTTCACTCTTCACAATTCACTCTTAACTGATTCGATCTAAGAGAATGTTTAAATGGCTTTCTGAATTTTATAGGTTAGCAAAGAATTATATAGTTTTTGCACTTCTCATTTCCTTCTCGTTTTTTCTAATCTCCACAAATAGCAACATTCATACTCGAGGGTTACAAACCATAGGTTTGCTGACGACTTCCTATCTCGAAGGTGCTGTCAAATCGGTCATCAATTATTTTTCTCTCTCATCAAGGAATGAAGAGCTTGAACAAGAAAATGCGCAATTGATCGACTTGACCTCGAAAATCAGGAGGGCGTTAACTGAGAACGACCAGCTTCGTGCGATGTTGAAATTTCGAAATGAAACCTCATCCCCTTTGATTCCGGCAAATGTTGTTGGACGCTCGACGGAAGGAGGAAAAAGTTATTTGACTCTCGACGTTGGTGAGAACAACCGTGTCCACGTGGGGGACCCGGTCGTAAGCGGAAACGGTTTGGTTGGAACTATCGCAGCTGCGAGTGGAAGTTTTTGTCTGGTTCGGACGCTTTTGGATAATGACAGCCGGATCGCCGCACGGCTGCTGAATGCTTCTGCCGATGGAATCATAGTGGCTGGAGAATTCGGTGGTCTTAGTATGAAAAATGTCTCGAGAAGATATGTAGTCAGCGAGGGCGATATAGTTGAGACTTCTTCTCTGAGCAGTCTCGTCCCGCCAGGAATTGTCATCGGGTTTGTCTCGGGCGCCGTCGACGAAGCCGGGAATATTTTTAAGGAGATTGAAGTTAGGCCCGCGGTGAATTTCTCCTCGATTTCTGCCGCATTTGTCATGCAATATGATCGACCAAGCGAGGCCAGTGATCTTGAGAAAAAAGAGATGAAGAAAACTAATTGAAAACGGATTCGGACCGATGCACGATGAGAGGGTTCAAAGTTTCAAGAGTAGGTAGCGGACTGCAATGCTAAAAAGGTTGCTCGTTTATGCCGGTCTCGGTGTTGCCGCCATTTTGCTTCAGAAATTCTTGGACAACTTTGCCGCGATAAATTCGGTTTCTCCACAGCTTGTTGTGTTGTTTGTTGTTTATGTGGCGCTTCGTGAAGGGCAGCTCTTCGGGATGTGCAACGGTTTTATTGCCGGTTTCTTCCATGATTTATTGGTTACGCATTTTCTTGGGCTAACGTCATTCATCGCTGTCGTAGCGAGTCTCGTCGCCGGATTTTTTTACAAGGAAAGTGACGTTGAATTGGCGGCGAAGACTTTCAATTTTACGTGGATTGCCGCAATCTCGCTCTTCGTTTCCGAGTTTGCCGCACTTCCGATTATTGCCTCTGGAGAATTGAATTATTTGTATGTTTTCTTGAAATTCACACTTGGAACGACAATATACACTTCGGTTTTTGCGATGATTATCGTATTTATTAACGGAAGAAAGAGCCGTTATGTTTGATCCCGATTTCGGCTCACGTGCAAGATCGCTGATGGTGAGATGCATCGTGGTGGTCGCGCTTCTCGCTATCGCTGCAAAGTTGGGAAACATGCAGTTGATGAACGAAGTCTCATACGGGAAGAAGTCCGAGGAGATAACCACGAGGATTCTTGTACAGCAACCTCTTCGTGGTGAAATATTTGATCGCAACGGGAACGTCATGGTCGAGAACGATCCAGCATACGAAGTCTCCGTTGTTCCTTTTGAGTTCAAAGACAGTCAGATACCTGCTCTCGCCACCCTGCTGCAGATGGACAGCGTCGATATAGTGAGGAGAATCCAAATCGGCGAAACCATTTCGCCATACTTTCCAGTGAAATTGAAGCGCGACATATCGTTTGCAACATTATCGTCTATCGAAGAGCATCTTAAGGAATTTGTTGGCGTTTACTTCGACATCGAACCCAAAAGAGTCTATGTCGGTAAATCACGCGCGGCTCATGTTCTCGGATTCACGAAGGAAATATCCGAGCAGCAGCTCGCCACCCTTGGTGACTACTATAAACCGGGCGACATAGTCGGATACACCGGGCTTGAGGCAAGCTATGAAACCATTCTTCGTGGTCAAAAAGGTCTGAAATATTTTGCTGTCAATGCCCGCGGACAAACGGTGGGCAGCTATGACAACGGCAGAATAGATGTGCAATCGCAGGATGGTTCCGACCTGCATCTTTCCATCGATGAGGGACTTCAGGCATTAGCCGAATCTCTTATGGTAGGTAGAAAAGGTGCGATTGTGGCGATCGATCCAGCCAACGGTGAAGTGCTTGCCTTGGTTAGTGCACCCGATTTTGATCCTTCGGTTTTTTCGGGTTACACATCAAGACAGGATTGGGATGAATTGAACAGCGGCGACGATCATGCTCTTTTTAACCGTGCCACTATGTCTGTGCTTCCGCCGGGTTCCACTTTCAAGATGGTTCTTGCAAGTGCCGCTCTCCAGGAAGGAATCATAAGGGATAGCTGGACAGTTCATTGCCCGGGTTTCTTTTATTTTGGGGGAAGGGTCTTCAAAGATGATGCTGTGCATGGAACTGTCAATATCTATCAAGCCATTGGTAAATCTTGTGACGTCTACTTTTATAACTTGATGCTGAAGGTTGGCTTCGACGCTTGGACAAAGTACGGAGAGATGTTCGGGTTCGGTACTAAAACTGGAATTGATTTACGTGAGGAACTTCCGGGAATAATGCCATCGCGGGCATATTACGATCAAATATTTGGTAAGAACAGGTGGACGACCGGTTACCTTATAAGCCTCTCAATTGGACAAGGCGAGGTGAGCGTTACCCCGCTTCAGTTGGCTGCGTACACCGCTTCACTTGCTGACTTCGGAAAGTATTTTCAGCCACATATCGTGCGCTACATGGTTGATCGGAAAACAGGCAAAACTTATTACACGCAGTACAACGAAAGGGATATTCCGATCAGCAAAGAGGTGTTCGATCAATTGCGTCAAGGAATGGAATTAGTCGTAAATGGTCCTGGTGGAACGGGGCACGCTGCCCAGATCCCTGGGGTTATCGTCGCGGGCAAAACCGGAACCGCGCAGAACCCACATGGCAAATCTCACGCGTGGTTCATCTCGTTTGCTCCATTTGACAATCCCAAAATTGCACTCTGCGTCTTGGTAGAAAATGCCGGCTGGGGCGGATCATATGCGGCTCCAATTGCAAAACAACTTATGGAATATTACCTGGACGAGCTGGATCTTTTGCCGCATGAAGAACAAAAGGGAATTGTGGCGACGGCCATTCGCTAATGTTTGATTTTTTTAAAGACTCCTTCGATTACAAAACATTCCTTCTGGCGGTAGTACTTGGAACTGTCGGTGTCATGGCGGTCAACAGTGCCACATACAACTCAGGAATGCACGAATTCTTCGTGCGAGACATTATCTGGCAAATCAGTGGTTTGGTTATTGCTCTGGCTATCATGTTTTCGTCGAACAGGTTTCTGCAAAACGGGGCGTACTTTTTCTACGCCGTCACAATTTTATTATTGTTGTTTGTCTTAATTGCCGGGAAAAAAGTCTCAAGTCATGCAAGTTGGATCGGCCTTTTTGGAGGAGGCGGCCAGCCATCGGAGCTTGCGAAAGTCGCGTCGATTCTATCGCTTTCGAAATTCCTTTCGGAGAAAGGCAATGAGCAAACTCAGTGGCAGGTCATTGGCATCTGCGCTGGAATTGTCGGCTTGCCGATGCTTCTTACGATTCTCCAACCGGATCTTGGAACCACGACAGTTTATTTCGCAATTTTCTTTTCAATTCTCTATTGGTGGGGACTGCAGCCGATTGTCATTGTTGCATTAATAGCTCCCATCGCAATTATTTTTGCAGAATTCACCGGCACTACAGCACTTGTCATTACCGTCGTCGCTTTCGGTTTCTTGTTTTTTTTTCTCAGCGGAAGGAAATTGTTTGCGGTTACACTGAGTTTTGTCGCCGTCTCATTCGGGTTGTTCATGGAATATTTCTACAAGAAACTCCTTCAGCCGCATCAGCAAAAGCGAATCCAGATTTTCTTGAATCCCAATCTCGATCCGCAGGGGGCTGGTTACAATGCGCTTCAAGCAAGAGTCGCGATCGGAAGCGGTGGTTTGTTCGGGAAAGGCTATCTGCAGGGGGCGCAGACTCAGCTTCGTTTCGTACCTGCTCGCTGGACGGATTTTATTTTTACTGTGATCGGAGAGGAATTCGGATTCATCGGCGCGGCTTTTACATTGGCGGCCTTCGGTGCCTTGTTTTTCCGCGCAATTAGAATAGCCGAGTCTGGTAAAAACGAAGTTTGCCAGTCTCGCTTCTGTCGGAATTACATCTGTATTGTTATTCCACGTCTTCATAAATGTCGGCATGAACATAAATCTTGCACCCATTGTAGGAATTCCGCTCCCCTTCATAAGCTACGGTGGCTCCTCCATATTGTCAGATTGGATTATGATCGGGATTCTCTTAAATTTCTACGCGCACCGGAAAGAGCACTGAAGCAGATCGGCTCACAGATTGACAGGGAGCGTCGGATTGCAATATTATCGCAAGGCTGAATCTGTTAAATCCGTAACGTGAAAGAGTTTTAACTTAAGGGCATGAAATGAAATGAGCTTCAAGAAACTTTCATCTTCAATCGAAAAGCACAAAAGCAATCTATGTATCGGCTTAGATCCCCTTGTAGAAAAGATTCCTGAATTCCTTTCTGAATATGAAGATCCAGTTCTCGAATTCAACACGCGTGTCATCGAAGCAACCCAGGACGTCGTATGCGCCTACAAATTGAACACGGCGTTCTATGAAGTCTTAGGTGAGAAAGCATGGTCGACTTTCGGGGAAACAATAGCAAGAATCCCGGATGATATATATGTAATTGCCGACTGCAAACGGAGCGACATCGGTAACAGCGCCAAGCATTATGCGCAGACTTTCTTCGACTATTTCGAGGTCGATGCTGCGACTGTGAATCCTTATATGGGACACGATTCGGTGGAGCCGTTTTTGAATTATCATGAGAAAGATGTTTTTGCGCTCGTCCTGACTTCAAATCAAGGTGCACAAGACTTTCAGCTTCAGGAGTTGAACGGGAAAAAGCTTTATGAAGTTGTTATCGAAAAAATTTCACAATGGAACAGTCAAGGAAATATTGGGGCAGTGGTGGGCGCAACGAAAGCCGAACAGCTTTTCAAGATTAGAAGTTGCTATCCCCAGATTCCTCTTCTGATTCCGGGTGTTGGTGCTCAGGGAGGTTCAGTGGAGAGCGCAGCTGAAGTTGCCAACACCGCCGGTGCGCCGGTTATTATCAACGTCGGTCGTGACATTATCTTCTCCGGTAACGACGAAAAATTTGTCGACAAGGCCAGGGAAAAAGCTTTCTACTACAATGCGTTATTGAAAAAATAAAAGCGTTTGAAACACATAGAAATATGGCTCACCCAGAAAAGAATTCTATGCGCCTATGTGGTTAAAGATTTTCTTGTTTGAAAGGGAGACGTGAGATGTCAACATCCGATCTAGATTTCCCGGAAAGTCTTTCAGAGTTCCAGCTAAAGGAGCTTTTCAAGAGCCGTAAGTTTTCCTCTGACCTGAAAACGGCATCCGGAAAGAAGGTCGAGATTGCCCATATTGGAGACCCGAATTCGGATGCCGGTCCGGATTTCAACGGCTCTCTAGTCAAGATCGACGGACTGACGATGCGAGGCGACATCGAATTCCATAAGAGGAGTTCCGATTGGTATTCGCACTCCCACAATTCTGATCGCAACTATAATGGAGTCATTCTCCACATTGTCGGGATGTGCGACGACAACAGAATCTGCTTCACTCAAGCTGGCAGAAAAATCGAAACGATAGAGTTGTCGAGGTTTTTGACAGATGATGCAAATACATTTCTGGCGAGGATAGATTCCGGTGAAAAAGTCGTTCAATTGAGATGTGCGGATGAGAATTTCAAGATCCCATTTAGAGATAGATTTGCCTATTTGGAATTCCTTGGCGAGAAACGATTCATTCATAAGGCAAATAAATTCGAAGAACGTCTCAAAGATATCGTCGACGAAAATCGACCGGTCGTGTTTGAAGCCAAACAGAAATACTTCAAGGACTTTTCTGAGCTGATTATCGAGCACAAAACCTACGACAAATCGGAACTGCAGAACGAAGCTTACTGGGATCAGCTTTTGTACGAAGGTATCTGCGAAGGCCTCGGATATAGCAAGAACACTTCCGCGTTTAGAAAACTTTCTCGGAATGTTTCGCTGGCATTCTTGGTGGAGGAATCTGACGGCAATCCCAAAATTGCCGAAGCGATTCTCTTCGGCGCCGCCAATCTTCTTCCATCAGACAAAAAAGGATTCGATGACGAGTCAATCGCGTACTGTGAAGAATTGGAGAAGATATGGCAGGGAATTCAAAAGAAATATAAACGGGAATATGTTGACAGGTCTGAGTGGTTATTCTTCAAACTTCGTCCGCAAAATTTTCCAACTCTTCGAATTGCAGGCGCCGGCCGTTTTGTTATCGATAAAAAGCATAGATTTTCCGCGAAAGATCTTGAGCAATCTGGTACACTTGGGAACGACGAAAGATATTTATCATATTGGAAGGAAATTTTAGTTGTTCCAGCCGAGGATTATTGGTCGCGGCATTTTGTATTCGGTACTCCATCCACGGGAGCCGTAAGGATGCTAGTAGGAGCTTCCCGTGCGCAAGAGATAGTCGTAAACGCTATTTTGCCGTTGACATATCTTAGAGGAAAGATATTTGAAATACCGCTGGTTCGGGAAAAGGGATTAGAGATTTACTCGAGGCATTCTCCAATGGCAGATAACAATATTACTTTGCTCATGAAAGAATCTCTTTTCGGCGGCGACAATGTTTTTGAAACGGTTATTTCACAACAAGGCGCGATCCATCTTTACCGTTCTTTATGCTCGGAGAAAAGATGCGAGAGATGTAAGATCGGGAAGACTATCTTCAGAAAACCGGCGGCGTAATTCCCCTTATTTGCCTTTGATCTCTTGAACTAGTTTCTGTGATTCAGTCTTCAAAGAATCGTCCACTTCGTCTCGTTTCGGGATGGAGGGAATTGCATTCAACTGCTCGCGGGCTTTTTGATATTCGTCGTCGCTGATGTAAGCTTTGGCCAAATCGAATCTGAACATCACAAACTTCGGATCGAGCGAAACGGCTTTTTCATAAAATCTTATCGCATCGTCTAAATTTCCCCAGGAGAGGCCAAGAGGCCAGCGGAAAATTGTAGGTTTCTCCGCTAACTTCGCGTGCGTCCGTCCCATGATGTAGTACGCAATCGAGTTATTCGGATCGAAAGAGATCGCCCGTTCGCAATCGTCGCGCACTTGTTTGACGACAGTAGCAACACTGAAAACCCCCTTGAAGAGTGCGATTTTTCCGTTGGTCGCCGCGCGGAAAGTGTAAGCATTTGAGTTTTTTGGATCGGCGGCAACGGCGGAGTCTCCATAATTGAGCGCGGTCTGATAAACTTTAAGTTGCGCATCTTTTTGTTCGTCGGTTGAAACCGGCATTCGGTCGGCAAGGTGGGTTTCGACCCGGCACAATCGCCATAAGATTTCAGCATTATGTGGAAAATTTGTGTTCGCATTGATAAGAACTTGGCATGCCCCTTGGTCGTCGAACTTGAAAAACAGATCGTCGCCCGACTTCAAAGCATCTGCGAGAGCATTCGGCTGAGATTGGATAGGATTGGAAGCGAGCAGCGATAAACATAAAAATGGAATAAGGATTAGTACAGATTTCACGTGAACTCCGATTTAGTTGTGGGGTGGATTAGTCACCGAGTTGAAGCCTTCTGAGTTCATCGCGGAGTTTGGCGGCTCTTTCGTAATCCTCGCGGCTTATCGCATCAGTCAGTTCCTTCTGAAGCTGTTCCAGCTTTGATTCTTTTGTGAAGGCAGGCGAGCGCCCTTTCTTTGGCCGGTCGGGCTTGGATTCTGATTCCGCCTCCTGCTGTTCTCCTTCTTCTGTTTCAGGAATGCCTGCTGCTTCTTCCATGACGGTTTCCGCGACATATATTGGCACGCCGAATCTTATTGCGATGGCTATCGCATCACTCGGCCGCGCATCTATTTCGTGACTTGAAGAATTACCTTCCACATTGAGCCGCGCGAAAAAAGTTCCTTCGCGCAGTTCACTGATTATCACATCTGAGAGGTTTGTACCAAGAGATTCAAGAACATTTTTAACGAGGTCATGGGTAAGAGGCCGGGGCGGCTTTATACCTTCTAACTCCAGAGCAATTGCCTGCGCCTCGAATTGTCCGATGATTATTGGAAGCCTGCGGTCTCCCTCCGTCTCCTTCAAGATCAAGGTGTATGCTCCAGGGCTCGACGGGCTTGGCGAAAGTCCAAGTATATCAACCATAACTTTATCCAATTTCCAATTCCTTCTTCTCCGTCAATTTGCAGAAACGCTTACTCTTTTCCAAGCGCCTTTTTCAGTTGAGCCGTCAATTCGGGAACCACTTCGAATGCGTCGCCGACGATTCCGTAGTCGGCAACCTGGAAGATCGGCGCATCTTTATCCTTGTTGACACCGACAATATATTTCGATGAAGACATGCCTGCGAGATGTTGTATTGCTCCCGAGATTGCGACTGCGATGTACAATGATGGCGAAACAGTTTTTCCAGTCTGGCCGACTTGGTCTCCGTGCGGTCTCCACCCGGCATCGACTACGGCTCTCGATGCGCCAACTGCTGCGCCCAAAACGTCAGCCACCTCTTCGATCATCTTGAAGTTTTCCGGTCCGCCAAGTCCGCGTCCACCTGAGACAATGATGTCTGCCTCAGTCAGGTCCGGTCGTCCGGCTTTTGAAATCGAAACTCCAGTTACTTTTGAGGAGAAATCAGAATCTTGAAGGTTCAGACTCAATCTTTCAACTTCTGCAGAAGCATCATTAGGATTTCCGGGGCTGAAAACATTTGGTCTTAGAGTGAAAATTTTCTTAGCAGATTTTATTTTAACATCGATCACCGACTTTCCGGCGTACACCGGTCTTGTTGCGATGATCTCTCCGTTATCAACACGAATGGCGACGCAATCTGCCGCGAGACCAGCTTTCATTTTGGCGGCGACCCGCGCGCCAAGGTCTTTTCCCATCGCACTCGCTGGAAAGAGAATAATTTCCGCTGAGAGTGACGACACTGCATCTGCGACGATCTTCGCATAGGATGTCACTGAATAGAACTTGAGACGCTCATCCTCCGCGACATAAACTTTCTTGATTCCATAGCCGCCCAACTCTGGAGCGATTTTCTCGATGTCTTTCCCGATGACAAGCGCCACCGCCTCAGCGTTTAATTGAGCCGCCAATTGCATCGCAGCGTGGACAGCTTCGAATGCGACCTTTTTGAATTTACCTTCCCGTTGTTCGGCAAACGCAATAATTTTCATTTCGATTCCTCAAGGTTAAGAGAATTAAAAGAACGAACACTGATGACACGGAAATTGCTGATTTTCACAGAGGAGAATGAAAGGAATGAATTGATCTGTTCATGCCTGTCACTACAATGTGATCCGTGTGCCATTTTTCGAATCTTGTGCTAAATGACTTTTGCTTCTTCATGAAGAAGCCTGACAAGTTCAGTGACGGCGCCTTTATCTGTGCCGATGATTTTCCCCGGTTGTTTTGCGTTGGGTTTTCTCATTTCAACAACTTCCGTCAACAAATCAATTGCCGGAGGTGTGACTTCCTGGATCGGTTTTGTTTTCGCCGCCATTATACCTTTCAGTGCAGGATAACGTGGTTCGTTCAGACCTTTCTGCGCGGTGATCACGCAGGGCATAGTCAGCTCCACGGTTTCTTTCCCGCCCTCTATTTCTCTTTCACAAATCGCTTTCTTTTCAATTTCGCTCACATCGAGTTTTACCACTACCGATGCCGATGGCAGTCCTAACATTTCAGCGACCATGGTTCCGACGGAAGCATCGTCATAGTCGATGGATTGTTTGCCAAAGAAAATTATATCTGCACCAGAATCTTTAAGTGCCGCGGCAATCGCGGACGCCACTGAAAGAGAATCGCCGGTGCTGTCGGTCCTGATGAGCATTCCTTTGTCTCCGCCCATAGCGAGAGCTTTGCGGATCACTTCCTTGTTTGAATCTCCACCAACCGAAACGTAAATTACTTCGGATTGAGTCTTGTCTTTGATTTGAAGCGCAGCCTCGACCGCGAATTCATCATAAGGGTTCAGTATCAGATTAATTTCGGATCGGTCAATGCTCTTGCTGTCTTGGCCGACTTTTACTTTTGTCTCAGTGTCTGGAACCTGATTGACGCATACAAAAAGTTTCACGACTACCTCGGGATTTTGTGATAGGCGATTGAAAATTTAATTGGCAATTCGAAGAACTTCAAGTGAAATAGAAAATTGATTTGGCGTAGAATCCTCACCAGGCTGATTGAATTGCGACTTATTGCATTTCGTTGTTTAGTGGCATCAAGTTGAATATATTTTTGTGTCATGCCTAATGATGATAAGAGAAGAGTCAAAATTTCAGAATCCTTCAAAATTAAATTGACGAGGACTCTTCGCATCGATCAGCGTTATTCGGTCTTAGATTTTCAACGAAAGAAAAACTTCCTCCACATTTTCACTGACACTGTCGAGAATGCGATTCGTATTTCGCGGATATACAAAAAAATGTTCCTTGATGCGTTGAATGCAGACAGACGGACAATCAAAATAAGAGTGGTTATTTTGCCTGACAAGTCTGTTGGAAATTTCATGAAGGGAATTTGTCATGTCGGAGTTGCACCGGTTCGAGGTTCAGCCGCTTCTTCAAGCGAGCAAGTCACTCAGGTATTGTACGGAGAAACTTTTGATGCCCTTCAGGTAATCGGAGATTGGATAAGAATAAGATTGCATGCCGATGGTTACATAGGTTGGGTATCATCGAATCAGGTGACGCTTCTCACTGACGGTAAGTTTGCCGAGTACCAGTCTCTTGCGGAATTGCTAGTGGTCGATAAAACGCTGCTCTTGTTTGAGAAACCATCGCACCGTTCGCCCGTTTCCCGTGAGGTGGTTTTTGGCAGCCGACTCGCGATTGTGAGGCGCCATGGCGATTATCTTGAAATCAAAATGCCCGATGGCCAACCAGCTTATGCAAAGAAGTCTGGTTTATCGTTCGTCCCCGCGGCAAAAGATTTTTCGGTAAGAAATCTTGTTTCAACTGCGCGCGCGTTCCAGGGAATATCCTATGTTTGGGGCGGAAGAAGTGTGAAGGGATTTGACTGCTCAGGTTTCGCGCAAACTGTCTTCCGGCTAAATGGCGTAGAATTGTCCCGCGACACTGATCTTCAATTTTCCGCAGGAAAATTCATTGGAAAGCACTTCAAGAGGATGAGACCAGGAGATTTGTTGTTTTTTTCATCAAATAGCGATAAAATTAATCATGTTGCAATATATCTCGGTCGAAATAGAGAGTTCATTCATTCCTCGGGATTTGTCAGGATCAACAGTCTTGACCCGCGAAGAAAGAACTTCAGCAAGAGACTATTCTCCGAATTTGTTGGTGCATGCAGAGTAATTCACTAAGAAGGAGGTGTTTGAGTCTTCAGCTATTATGAACGAAAAATTGATCGCAGCGATTTCGAAAAATCGTATGGAAAAGTATTACTCTTAAATCAAAACTACGAACCGCTCACAGTTTGCAGCTGGAAGAAAGCGGTCATCTTGCTTTACTTGGGAAAAGCAGAACTCATTGAACGATATGACGGAAGAATTCTCCGGTCCGTATCAACGTCCCTCCCAATGCCGAGCATTCTCAGACTCTCTGTTTACTATCGTGTGCCGCACAAGCGGGTGATTCTCTCAAGGAAAAACATTCTAAGACGCGATGGCAATCGGTGTCAGTATTGTGGACGCGGGGATTTGCCGCTTACCATAGACCATGTTGTTCCAAAGACACGCGGCGGCGAAGAAACCTGGGAGAACTTAGTCTGCGCTTGCATGAAGTGCAATAATAGGAAAGGCGATCGAACACCGGAAGAAGCGGGCTTGAAACTCCATTCAATGCCGCGCAGGCCGAACCACGTTACTTTCATCAGACATTTCGTGGGAAGAATTGATGAAAAGTGGAAGCCGTACCTTTTTATGAAGTAGAAATATTTCGTAAATTAGGCGCACGAAGAAGTTGAACCGCCAGGAACCCAAAGGTGCACAAAGATAATTATGAATGGTAAAAACAAATTGGCGACTCTCTGCGGTTAAAAACATTCGGCTCTTATTGCACAAATTCTAATTCTTAATGCCAAATAAAAAAATAATTCTTAGCGGAATGCGCCCGACAGGAAAACTGCACCTCGGTCATTGGGCAGGTGCGCTTGAAAATTGGGTTACACTACAAGACGATGGCGGTTATTCAAATTTCCATCTGATCGCGGATTACCATGTTCTGACGACGAATCTTGATTCATCTCATATCTATGAGTATTCCATTGATATGATCCTTGATTGGCTTGCTGCTGGAATTGATCCGATGCGCAGTCCGATCTTCCGGCAATCGCAGATTAAAGAGCACACGGAGCTTCATCTGATTTTTTCGATGTTGATCACGCAACCGAGGCTTGAAAGAAATCCAACATTGAAAGAGCAGGTTCGCGATCTGAGTCTAGGCCCGATCAGCTACGGCTTTCTCGGCTATCCGGTCCTTCAGGCAGCAGATATTCTTTTGTATAAAGGCGAAGTCGTCCCTGTTGGCGAGGATCAATTGCCGCATGTCGAGATAACGCGTGAAATTGCCCGTGACTTCAATCGACAGTACGGCCATGTTTTTCCGGAACCAGAAGGAAAGGTTACAAAATTTTCCCGACTGCCGGGGCTCGATGGAAAGAAGATGAGCAAGTCGTTAGATAACGCGATCCTTCTTTCAGAATCTGCCGATGAGGTCAAAAAGAAAATGAAGAAGGCGGTTACAGATCCGCAAAAAATCCGCAAAGGGGATCCGGGCAGACCTGATATCTGTCTAGTTTTTATGTACCATCAAAAGTTTAATCAGGTTGAAGGCGAAGAAATTCGTCGAGGTTGTGAGAGCGGAGAACTTGGCTGTGTCGATTGCAAGATGAGAGCCGCCGAAAAGATCAATGGTTTCCTTGAGCCATTCAGAGAGAGACGCAAGCATTATGAGACCAGGCCGGAAGAAGTGAAGAAGATTCTGCATGATGGGGAAGACCGGGCGCGTTCGGCTGCGCAAAAGACGATGTGTGAAGTTCGTCAAGCGATGAAGATGGGATGAGTTACAGGGTAAAATTAAATGACTTTGAAGGTCCGCTGGATCTTCTGTTGTTTTTCATAAAACGGGATCAGCTCGACATCTATGACATCCCGATCGCAAGGATAGCGAAGGAGTTTCTCGATTACATACACATCATGCAATTGCTCGATCTTGAGGTCGTCGGAGACTTTATTGTCATGGCAGCAACGTTGATGCAGATAAAAGTCAAAATGCTTTTGCCGCATGAAGAAGGAATCGAAGATCTAATCGAAGAAGATCCCCGCAAAGAATTGGCGGACAGGCTCGCTGAATATGCGCGATTCAAGGAAGCTGCGCGGAACTTCGGGCGCCTCGAGGAAGAAGGAAATAGACTCCTGTATCGTACATATTTCAAACAGGATGAACGGCAATACGCTTCACCTGAAACTGACGGGTTGAAGAACGCTACTCTGATCGATCTTATCACGGCATTCAAGAAGGCAGTGGATAAGATGGATACGACTCCGTATCACGACATTCAACGTATAAATGTAACTATCGACGAGCAAATTGAATTTTTGCTTGAAGCAATCGAAGATGAGAAGCCGGTTCATTTCCTCGAATTAGCTAACAGAATTCACGAACGGATTAGGCTCATCGTAACGTTCATTGCGCTGCTCGAATTGATCAAGAGACACGTGCTGGGAGTCCAGACGAGCGGCGGGTTCAATGATTTTATTGTTTCCAAACACGGAGAAATTTCCGAAGAGTCTTTTTCAAATGATTCCTCCAATATGAAGGACGATAATGCCAGAATTTGAGAACAGGGATGAGAATCTCGAAGAGGCAGCCCGCAACCTGGAAGATACATCCAAAGAACTCGCTGAGAGGAATTCATGGAAGAATCAAAGCCCAGGGATGCGGATGCCTGATACAGCGGGCATTGGTGAAGAGAACTCCGGGCAAAACTCTTCGGAACAAAAATCTGCGGCTAATTCTCTTGATGGACTCGAAGAGATTGTGAAGCCACAAGATGTGCAGGACGACGATGAACTCACCTCGAAAGATGAAACAATTGACGATCTTGCCCATATCATTGAGGCAATTATTTTCGCATCGGACGAGCCCCTCAACATCGGGACATTAAAATCGGTCCTCGACGCTTCACATACGTTTGGGCGGGTGAAACCCGATATGATAATTTCACGCATCAACGCCCTGAACAGCAAGTACGAGTCTGATGGAGCCGGCTTTCACATTATTGAAATTGCCGAGGGATATCAGTTCGCGACGCGTAAAGAGCTGGCTCACTGGGTTTCATATTTGTTCAAAGAAAAGGCGAGACGTAAACTTTCGAATTCCGCATTGGAGACACTTGCTATCATTGCATACAAGCAGCCGATTACAAAACCTGAGATCGAGTCTATTCGCGGAGTGAATGTCGATTATGTCTTGCATAATCTGCTTGAGAAGGAAATCGTAACGGTTGTAGGTCGGGCTGAGACAGTGGGGAGGCCGTTGCTTTATGGTACTACTCAAAGATTCTTAAAGATATTCGCGTTAAGAAATCTTGAGGACCTGCCGAAGTTGCGAGAGATCGATGAGATAATCAAAGAAATCAGGAGCAAGGGCGCCGAAGAATCTATTCAGCTCGAGATAACTGCTCTCGGCGATCAAGTGGCCATGGAGCCTATTGCACAAGAAGATTCCAGTGTGAACAATCCGTCGGAGGATTCTTCAGGGAAACGAGAATCGGAAGTTCAGGAAAAATCAACGGCTCAAAATGATAAACCCGAAGAATAACTCCGCCGGCTCAGTCAGGCTCAACAAGCATCTCTCATCTTCAGGAATTACCTCCCGAAGGAAAGCCGACGAAATGATCAGTGCTGGAAGGATAAAAGTGAATGGCAGGATCACCAAGGAACTCGGTACGAAGATCGATCCGCACAAAGATAAAGTAGAAGTGGACGGTAGAGGCGTAAGAAAGAATACAAATCTCGTGTACATTTTAATGAACAAGCCGAAAAATCTGGTTACCACGTTGAGCGACGAGAAGGGAAGGCGGAACGTTCTCGACGTCGTAAATATCAGAGAACGTGCCTATCCGGTCGGCAGGCTGGACAGAAACACGACAGGCGTTTTGCTTCTTACCAACGATGGAGAATTGGCAAATCGTTTGATGCACCCGAAGCATCTGGTCTTGAAAGTTTATAAGGCGACTCTCGATCGTCCGATCAGAGAGCGCGAGCTTGCCAGATTGAAAAAAGGTGTAATGATCGATACAACAGTTACGGTCCCCGATGAGCTTTACGTTTTGCCCGGAAGCGACAGCAAGGAAGTTGGAATAGCCGTCCACGAAGGTAAGCACCATCTCGTCAAACGAATCTTTGAATCGATAGACATACACGTCGTCCAGCTTGATCGGTACTCTTATGCTGGCCTGACTCATCATGGATTGCAGCGCGGGGGCTGGCGAAATCTTTCGAAGGCCGAAGTCTATTCGTTAAAGAAGCTTGTCGAGCTGAATGGAGAGAATCAGGCCTGACGGATTTTCGCGATTGTCAGGTTTCTGCTTCTTCTGATAAATGAATAGCATAGCATGGTTCGTTTCGGTTTGCGCTAATAACGGACTGATACTTAGCGACGAACAAGCAGCCTCATTTGAACATTACTTCAGACTTCTGCTATCATGGAACAGCCGTGTGAACTTGATTTCCCGGAAGGATGAGCAAAACTTCTATGTCCATCATGCGTTGAATTGTATTTCGTTTCTCTTTTCCCGCAAGCTGAAGTCGGACGCAAGAATTCTCGATCTCGGCACCGGCGGCGGGCTTCCGGGAATTCCCCTAAAAATCATCTACAAGGATCTGAGTTTTGCTTTGCTCGATTCCATCGCAAAGAAAACCGCGGCTTTGCGTGATATTGTGGATAAAATGGCACTGCAAAAAGTGGAAGTGGTCACCGGTAGGGCTGAAAATTTGGCGCAATCGGATGAGTTTCAGGGCAAATTTGATTATGTTATTACTCGTGCGGCAGGGAAATTAGATGAACTTGCAAATTGGTCGCGAGGATTTCTTAAGAGATCTGAGGCTGCCTTCGATGGCGACCGCATGATTCCTGTTGGCACTTTGATCGTCCTAAAGGGAGGCACAATCGATGAAGAGCTTAGAGCAGCGCGAAGATTCAAATTCGTAGAAGCGATTGAAGTCGATGAAATTGCTTTCGATGGCATGGACGAACTTGAAAATAAAGAGAAGAAAATAATTTTGGTAAGATATTCCGCCGCGGAGGAAAGAAATTGAACGAGCACGAAGAATATTTTCGAGAACAAAACGACCTCACGAAGAGAAGGATTGAGGAACTCGAAACGCTTAAAAAAGAAAATGTAAATCCTTACGTCTACGCTTTCGAGGTTGATAATTATTCGGAAGATATTTTGAAGTTGTTCAAGGATGATGCTCCTCCGGTTAATGTCTCAGTCGCCGGACGAATAATGTCTCTTCGCAGAATGGGTAAAGCTTCGTTCTGTCATGTCCAGGATTCGAAAGGGAGAATCCAGCTATACTTGAAGCGTGACGATCTCGGCGAGTCGTACGACAGATTTAAGCTGATGGATATTGGCAATATCATCGGTGTCAAAGGTTTTGTATTCAGAACGAAGACCGGCGAGGTTTCCATTCATGCAAAGTCGCTTGAGCTTCTTAGCAAATCTGTACGCCCGCTTCCGATTGTGAAAGAGAAAATAGACGAGCAGGGCAATAGAATTACCTATGACCCGTTCTCAGATAAGGAGCTTCGTTACAGGCAGCGGTACGTCGATCTCGTTGTAAATCCGGAAGTGCGGGAAGTTTTTCTGAAGAGAGCTAAAGTGATAAGCTCCGTTCGTAAGTTTCTTGATGAGAAAGGTTATCTCGAAGTCGAAACCCCGATTCTCCAGCCTTTGTATGGTGGAGCGGCCGCGCGCCCTTTCACGACTCACCACAATGCTCTCGATATTAATTTGTTCCTGAGAATCTCGGATGAACTTTATTTGAAGCGATTGATCGTTGGAGGCTTTGAAGGAGTTTATGAAGTCGGTAAAGACTTCCGGAACGAAGGAATGGATAAATCGCATAATCCCGAGTTCACAATGATGGAATTGTATGTCTCCTACAAAGATTACAATTGGATGATGAAGCTCGTTGAGGACCTCTTCAATTTTGTCTGCACCAATGTAACAGGAAGTTCAAGAGTAAAAGTCGGCGACAATGAGATCGATTTCACTCCGCCATGGAGAAGGGTAACAATGCTCGACTCAATCCATGAGTTTACAGGCGAGGATTTGAAAGGTAAATCGGAAACAGAACTAGCGGCCACTGCACAGAAACTTCACGTCAAAGTTGAAGCTTCCATGGGACCTGGAAAAATCATTGACGCAATTTTTTCTGAAATTGTGGAGCCAAAATTGATCCAGCCTACTTTCATAACCGATTACCCGGTTGAGATGTCGCCTCTTGCGAAACGCCATCGTTCCGAAAAAGGATTGGTGGAAAGATTCGAGTCTGATGTGCAACGGCCAGGAATTGGCAAACGCTTTCAGCGAACTCAACGATCCTTTGGATCAACGCTCCCGTTTTGAGGATCAGGCGAAACTTCGGGCGCGCGGGGATGAAGAAGCGATGGTGGTCGACGAGGATTTCCTTCGCGCACTCGAGTATGGGATGCCGCCGACGGCTGGACTTGGCGTCGGCATAGACCGACTCACTATGATTCTGACGAATCAAGATTCCATTCGAGATGTGATTTTCTTTCCACAAATGAAGCCGGAAAAGTAAGGCTCCACACGAAGTTAGCGCAGAAGGTATATTATAATAATTTTCATTTCGCCTTGGCAGCTCTGCGTCTTTGCAGTGGAAATAATTCAAGATTTTACGAATGAATAAAATCAATCTTGTCATAGGGATTCACAATCACCAACCGATCGGGAATTTCGATCACGTTATCGAGGGTGCTTATAAGAAATCGTACAAGCCGTTTCTCGATGTCCTGAAGAAATTTCCTAAAATAAAACTTTCACAGCATTATACCGGTTTCTTATTCGAATGGCTGAAGAAAAATCATCCGGAGATTTTTTCCGAATTGAAATCGTTCATAAAATCCGGACAGGTCCATTTGATGACCGGTGGATTTTACGAACCGATCCTGGCGATTATTCCGGATAAGGATAAACTTGGACAGATTAAGAAGCTGAGTCAATACATAAAGGAGAATTTTAATTTCGATCCAACGGCAATGTGGCTCGCCGAACGAGTTTGGGAACAGCACATCGTGAAACCGATTGCCGAGTGCAGCGTGACTTCAATTGTCATTGACGACACGCATTTCAAATACGCGGGACTGAAAGACGAAGATCTGCTTGGTTACTATGTCACGGAGGAGCAGGGAAAAGCGGTAAATATTTTCCCGATAAGCAAATCTCTCCGTTACTCGATTCCTTTTCAGCCTGTTGATAAAACGATTGAGTATTTACGTTCAATAGCAAGTGAAGATGGTACACGGATTGCGGTTTACGCTGACGACGGGGAGAAGTTCGGGACCTGGCCAAATACCTACAAGCATGTCTATGAAGATAAGTGGCTTGAAGAATTTTTCTCTGCCCTCGAGAAGAATTCCGACTGGATAAACATAGTTCATTTCTCGGAGGTTCTCGATAAAGTGAAACCTGTCGGGCGAGTCTACCTCCCGAACGCTTCGTACTCCGAAATGTTGCACTGGGCGCTATGGCCTGAGGGCTTTGTGAAGTACGAAGACTTTGAAAATAAACTGAAGAGCGCCGGACTCTTTGAGCACTACGAAGAGTTCGTTCGCGGCGGCTACTGGCGGAACTTCCTCGCAAAATATCCGGAGGCGAACAACATCCACAAAAAGATGATCCGTCTTTCCGAACGTACTCATGCCTTGGAGCGCAAGGGTAAGAACGTTGACAAGATCTTGGATAAGGTTTGGGCGGCGCAGTGCAATGATGCATACTGGCACGGGATTTTTGGCGGGCTTTACCTTCCGAATCTTCGTTATCCTGTTTACAAGAATCTGATACAAGCTGAAGCGGAACTAGATAAGCTGGAGCGCAAAAAGAAACTTTCGGTTGTTCGCGAAGATTTTGACAGAGACGGCTCTGAAGAAATCTTGGTCGAGTCCAAAGTAATCGACACATATTTCAAGCCCGAAGAAGGCGGTGCTCTCTTCGAGCTGGACTATAAGCCGATCCCATTTAATTTGCTCGACATTCTTAGCAGACGCCCAGAAGGTTACCATAAAAAACTCAAACGACACGCTGATCCACCGGCAAATGGTGACAACGTCCAGAGCATCCACGATATGATTGTATCGAAGGAGTCAGGTCTTGAGAAACTCTTGAACTATGACTGGTATCGGCACGCATCCTTCATCGACCATTTTATAGGTAATACAACAATAGAAGAGTTTGCTGCTGCGAAACATCGAGAGGTCGGAGACTTCGTCCTTGGTAAATATGAAGCCAAAGTTGGGCATAAAGGCGACAGATTAAAATTGCAATTTTCCCGCGCAGGCCATTTAAACAACAGCTTGCCGGTGAAGGTCACAAAAATCTTTGAAATCGCATCAGGGTCCAGTGAGATAACATGTAAATATAAAATCGGGAATCTCAGTTCAGCGCCGATCGATCTTCAATTCGGAGTGGAATTCAATTTCGGATTGATGGCCGGCGACGCCCATGATAGGTATTACTCCATTAATGGTCATAAGCCGTCTGATGCTCGCTTGAGAAGTACCGGCGCGACAGAAGGGGTTACGTGTGTTTCGTTGTCCGACGAATGGCAAAAGTTGCAAGCTGAGGTCGAAGTTGACAAACCGATGACGCTATGGAGATTTCCGATTGAAACCGTTTCACTATCTGAGTCGGGATTCGAAAGGGTATACCAGAGTTCGGTTGTTTTTCTGCACTCGCGGGTGCAGCTGGAAAAAGAGTATTCTGTCGAGTTCAAATTATCGATATTGAAATTAAAATAGGTGAGGCCATTTCATGTCGGGTCCACCGCGACCGATTTTTTTGAATGGACCGCTGGTAGTGGATTGATTGACATGGCAGTCCTTGTTGTAAATTATAGTTTCACATATATTTAGTAGGTTGATAGAGGACGAAGCGACAATCTCCGATTTGGTAGTAAGGAAAGTTGGTAGGCGAAAAATATTATCAAGATTTTAATTCTCGAAGAGGAAAGCTAGATGAAGATGTTTAAGAGTAAGTTATCCGCAGCCGGCGGAATCCTGTTGATGGTCGTGGGTATCTTGATTGGGACGCAGATACAAAACGTTTTCAGCGGTGACAACATCTATCAGCAGCTGGAAAAATTCAAAGATGTCATCAGTCTTGCGGATAAATACTACGTTGATAACATCGACACGCAGAAGCTTGTCGACGCGGCAATAAATGGCCTGCTGAGCCAGCTTGATCCCCATTCTGTTTATATCCCTTCAAAAGAAGTTCAGCAGATCTCTGAAGATTTTCATGGCTCCTTCGATGGAATCGGAATTGAATTCGATGTTGTGGACGATACGCTGCTCGTTGTATCGCCGATTGCGGGTGGACCGAGTGAACTTGTCGGACTCCAAGCGGGCGACAAGATTGTCGCTATCGATGGCAAATCTGCAATCGGGATTAGTCGCGATGACGTGATGAAAAAGCTTCGCGGACCAAAAGGAACAAAAGTCAATATCACCGTTGCACGTGATGGCGTGGACAAGCCGCTTCAGTTTGAAATCACTCGCGATAAGATTCCTCTGTATTCTGTCACCACGTCGTTCATGGTGAATGACGAAGTTGGATATGTCTACATCAATAGATTTGCTGAGACTACAGGCAAGGAGCTTGAGGACGCGCTGACGAAATTGAAATCACAAGGCATGAAAGAATTGGTCCTTGACCTGAGAGAAAATCCGGGAGGTCTTCTCAACCAGGCGGTAGACGTTGCAAGTGATTTCATACCACAAGGAAAGATGGTCGTTTACACCAAGGGCCGAATACCTGAAGCGAACGAGAACTTTACTTCAAATGGGGGAAGTTATACTCGGATGCCGCTGATAGTTTTAGTCAACAGCGGAACCGCATCTGCAAGCGAGATAGTCTCCGGTGCCATACAGGATCTTGATCGCGGACTAATAGTCGGTGAAACAAGTTTTGGGAAAGGATTAGTCCAAAGACAGTTTGAGCTGAACGATGGATCGGCAGTGAGGATTACCATTGCTCGATACTATACTCCGAGCGGTCGTCTTATACAACGGGCCTACGGCACTGATCGCACGAAGTATTTCATGGGTGCCTACGTTGCCGACACATCTGAGAAGACAGGATCCAACATCTCTCACACAATGGAGAGTGATTCGGGAAGACCGGAGTTCAGAACTGTTTCTGGCCGTACAGTCTATGGTGGTGGCGGAATAACGCCGGATTATATTGTTAAAATGGCAGATGGGCCGTCGTTCGTTTATGAGTTTCAAGTGAAACGCATATTCTTGGAATACGTGGACAATCATTACACCCAAAGGCAAGATGAACTGCAGAAAGAATACACGAACTCTGAAAATTTCAATGAGAAATTTCAGGTTACCAACGAGAGCCTATCGGAAATTTTTGAACGGGCAAAGAAAGCGGGCATTAAGGTTACTCGGGCGGAGTACGACAAAAATCAAAAATATATCGCCATGCTTGTGAAAGCTCAGATAGCGCGTAATGTTTGGGGAAACGAGGGATGGTATAGGGTCGTTTTGACGTTTGACAATCAATTTGAAAAGGCGATGACGCTCTTTCCTGAAGCAAGGGAAATCGCCGGACTACACTGACGAACTTTACTAATAAGCCTAACCGCATTATGTCATGAGCGTCTATCATGGTGGGCTGAATAATAATTTCTAAATCGAGAAATAAATTGGGCGTAAAGATTAAGAGTCGTACAATGAAAAGAGCTGTAATCATCATTTCTATTTTCTCGTTGATACCGGTCTTCCTTTTTTCGTTGAGGGCGGTTTACGCGGTTTCCATTTTCAATGGGTTGAATCAGGAAATGCAGGCATCCGGTTGGCTGAGCAGCGGGAATGACTCCCTAATGCAGGTCAAGGAGGAGCTTACTTATGAGGCAAGCTACTTGCTTTTCAAGATTGGCGCAGTCCGGTTTCAAGCTTTAAGTAAGACCGTGTATGATGGTGTACCAGCATATCGCCTGCGGGCATACATAGATTCATACAGTGGAATACCGTTTGTTAATCTTCATGCAGTCTACGAGACCTATGCCGATGCTAGAACATTCATGTGCCTGTTTACTTCTAACAGCGAGAAGCGGGGCGACGATTGGATCTATACAAGTTTTCATTTCGATTTCACAAAGAATATAGTCAAATGGGAACAATCAAAAGATGGAGAGATAATCAAGTCTGTTATTTTCCCGATTGATCATCCCTATACCGACGGTGTGAGTTTTTTTTATTACCTGCGTGAGTATTCAAGAAATGCAAACGAAAGAAAGACTAGTTTTTCGATCCCAATTGTAGTGGACTCGACTCGATCTTCGGTTGATCTGACGATAAACGAGGAACGGGAACCATGCGAACGTCGCGGCCTTTGATTTTCCGATGGACTCGTATCGAATGTCAGGGCACATTAACTTTCAAGGATTTTTCGGAGTCAGCGGCGATTTTGTAGGTTGGATGAGCGCCGACTCGGCGGAAATTCCGTTGAAGGGAAATATCAAGGTTATTCTTGGGAGCGTCGTGGTAAGATTGAAGGACATTAAAAGAGAGAATTGGAAACCTTCGAGAAGTGGTAGCCAATGATATTGAGCTATCTTGGAAAATCCCCGAAGCTCCACGATAGCGTTTTTGTGGCCGAAGGAGCACAGGTTATCGGTGACGTGTCAATCGGCAAGGATTCGAGCATCTGGTTTAACGCCGTGGTTCGGGGAGACGTCAATTTCATCGAAATTGGTGAAAGAACGAACATCCAGGATAATAGTGTGATTCACGTTACGCACAATAAATACCCGACTTTTGTAGCTTCCAATGTCACGATTGGACATGCTGCCATAATTCATGGATGCCGCATCGAAGACTGTTGCCTGGTCGGAATGGGCGCGATTCTTCTTGATGATTCGAAAATTGGCGATCACAGTCTCGTGGCGGCCGGAGCGTTGGTAAAAGAGGGATTTGTGATTCCTCCAAAAAGTTTGGTCGCCGGTGTACCAGCAAAGGTAATAAGAAAATTGAAAACCGATGAGATCGAGAGACTTGAGGAATCGGCGCAGCATTATGTCGATTACGTCGCAAATTACCGGAAGCAGTAATAGATATAAACAGTATTTGTTGGAATTCTTCAGTTGAGATGGAACAGGATGACTAGACTGGAACTCACACTTTACTACGGAGTTTAAATGAGGATTAAGTTCTGGGGAGTTCGCGGCTCAATAGCAACACCGGGTGAGTCGACAGTAAGATATGGTGGAAATACCGCATGTACCGAGTTGCATTTGGATGATGAGAGCTTGATCATTTTAGATGCGGGAACCGGCATACGAAATCTTGGAAACGAATTAGCCAAACAGGGCAAGAAAATTCGCGCGCATATTCTCATCACTCATCCTCATTGGGATCATATCCAGGGATTTCCCTTCTTCAAGCCAGCTTTTGTGGCAGGAAATGAGCTGACGATCATCGGTCCGGAAGCAAAGGGCGTCAAGCTTAATAAGCTAATTGCGGAACAGATGAACAAAATATATTTTCCGGTGAATCTCTTCGAACTCGAGGCAAAGATAAATTTCATTCCGATGAAGGAAGATACTATCGAAGTTTATGGCGCGAAAGTTCAGTCGTTCTTTGTAAATCATCCGGGCTTTACCATCGGGTATCGGATAACTCACAACGGTAAATCGCTTGCTTATGTCAGCGATAATGAACCTTTCTCCAAGGAAACCTCTCACCTTTTTGCAAACGGTGAAGCGGAGGTCTTGGAATTATTTCGCAATTACCATGGTGATTCCCACGACCGCGTTCTGGATTTTATCCAAGGCGTCGACGTCTTGATCCATGATACCACTTACACGCCAGAACAATACAATGATCATATTGGCTGGGGACATTCGCACTATCTGGACACGCTGCGCTTAGCTTCTCAAGCCAGCGTCAAGAATCTTTTCTTCTTTCACTACGACCCATCGCTCACCGACGACGATGTTGACGACATGGTCGAGAAGAGCAATAAGGAGATGATACGACTAAATTACGTTTTCAAACTTTGCGCCGCCAAAGAAGGTTTGGAATTTAAGTTCTAGACCTAAACCTTCCGTCCTCTTCCACCGTCTAACCAAACAACAGATTGTTCTGAATTTATGGGTTACTTCATTTCGTTGCTGGAACTTTGAAATCTTGAATTTAGTTGCAAACAATGGTATGTTTTTTCAGAGAGAGAATCATTGAACGTAATTCGCAAATTTTTGTACGTCGCGGTTTTATTTACGTCTGCGATTTCTTTTGCGCAGGTCGATGAATTTGGCGAAAATAAAGTGCAGTACCGGAACTTCGATTGGTACTTCATACAATCCAAGCATTTCGACATTTACTTTTATCCCTCCGAATATCGTATAGCGGAGTTTGCAGCGCATGCCGCTGAAACTGCATACACCCACCACAGCGCTCTTTTTCATTACGACATAACCAACCGCATTCCGATAATCGTATATGACTCGCATAATGATTGGCAAGAAACCAACGTTGTGTCGGAATACCTTGATGAAGGCGTCGGCGGCGTTACCGAAGTATTCAAGAACCGGATCGTAGTTCCTTTCGAAGGGTCATACCAGTTGTTCCGCCATGTAATAGCGCACGAGCTCGTCCATGCAATTTTTAACGACATGTTCTACGGTGGGTCGCTGCAGTCCATGATCGCAAATAATATCACCCTCCAGCTGCCGATGTGGTTCAATGAAGGAATGGCGGAGTATGCGTCGCTGGGCTGGGAAACGAATTCCGACATGTTTATGCTCGACGCAACGGTGAATGAATACATGGTTCCGATAGACGAACTGAACGGCTATTTTGCATATCGCGGGGGCCAGTCTGTGTGGCGATATATTGCGGATAAATATGGAGAGGAGAAGATAGCCGAAATACTGAGCCGGATGCGCACCACGAGAAGCGTGGAAGCCGGTTTCAGGAGCGCACTCGGGATTAGCATAAAGGAATTATCCAAGCGATGGCAGTACGAACAGAAAATAATGTATTGGCCGGATGTTGCGATAAGAAAGAGGCCGCAAGATTTCGCAAAGCAACTGACCGATCACAAGGATATGGGCGATTTCTACAACACGAGTCCTGCAATTTCTCCGCAGGGTGATAAGATTGCTTTCATCTCCGACAAGGACGAATATTTCAGCATCTATCTTATGAATGCAAGCGATGGAAAGATAATCAAGAAATTGGTGGACGGTCAGACTCAAAGGAATTTTGAGGAACTTCACCTCCTCACTCCGGGGCTTTCATGGTCGCCTGACGGGAAAAAAATAGCGGTAGCGGTGAAAGCCGGGTCCCATGATGCAATAAACATAATTGATGTTTCGTCGGGCGACGTTCAGGAAATTCCTTTCCCAAACCTTGAAGGCGTATTCTCCGTGTCATGGTCACCAGATGGCGATAGGCTGGCATTTGTCGGCGACAATAATCGACAGTCGGACATTTATGTCTATGATCTAAAAAATAAGGTGTTGTCCAATCTCACGAGCGATATTTTCAGCGACTCGGATCCATCATGGTCGCCGGATGGCAAGAAGATTTACTTCGTCAGTGACCGCGGCGATTATCTCAGGAAATCAGACATCCCGAAAAATTTCGAAATGTGGAATTACAACTTCAACCAGGCGCAAATTTATTCCATAGACATTGCAAGCGGGATGGTTGATAAGCTGACTCATGAAGAACTCGGAGAGGATTCATATCCGGTTGCGGCCCCGGACGGAAAACATCTTTATTATGTCTCAGACAAGACGGGAATTTCGAATCTCTATTACATGGATCTGGACAGCGACAAGAGTGTTCCGATGACGAATTCGATCAGCGGAATTTATCAGTGCTCGATCTCTAAAGATGGTTCACGGTTAGCATTCTCCAGTCTAACGAACGGAGGTTTTGATATCTACCTGCTCAAGAATCCCGGCGATCATCTATTAACATCAGATCAGGTTCCTCTGACTAATTATATGAAGGATCAATCGGCGGAACTCGCGGCGTCAAAGAAACCAGCCAGCGAAGTTAAGAAGCTCGCAGTTGATTCGACAAAATCCGATTCTTCACAAGTGAAAGATCTTTATGGCAAGGACATCCAGGTTGACTTGAGCAATTACGTTTTCGGAAATAACACTAAGAACGATTCTTTGTTCAATCCTCCGAACTTCAACGATAATTTCAATATCAAAGGAAATGTCGATAGCGCTGGGGACTTCATCGCCCAGAAATACAAAGTAAATTTCACTCCGGATATAGTTTATGGAAATGCGGGGTATAATACTTTCTTTGGAGTACAGGGGAGTGCCATAATGGCGTTCAGCGACATGTTGGGAAACGACCAGATATTTGTGTTGGCAGACTTACTCATCGATCTCAAGAACAGCGACTACGCATTTGAATATGATTATCTTCCGAATAGAATGAATTACTCCATACTTGGTGAACATCTTGCAAGATTCCTATACTTGACTTCGACAGCCACCGGTAATTACGATCTCTACCGCTTCCAAAGTTACAGTTTGTCGTTGGGCACAAGTTATCCACTCGACAGGTACAACCGGCTGGAGACCGGTTTAAGCCTGATGAATTTGACTCGCGAAAATCTCGATGAAACATTCGAGCCGACACAAAACAGAAATCTTGTTGTTCCATCTCTGCGATATGTTCATGACAATTCATTCTTTGGCTATATTGCACCCATTAATGGATCTCGCTATTATATTTCCCTTTATGGTACACCTAAAATAACCGGTGATGGAATTAGTTTTGCGACGGGGATGATCGATTACCGCGACTATATAAAACTCTTCGGCACGTTTTATACTTTTGCCTGGCGGCTCTTTGCCGGGACATCACAGGGTCCGAATCCACAGGAATTCTTTATAGGTGGGACGGAGAATTGGATTAATGCAAGGTTTGATGGAGATTTTATTCCGGTGCGGAATGCGGAAGACTTACAATTCCTAACTCCGGTCGTTCCAATGCGCGGCTTCGATTACAATGCGGAATTTGGGAATAATTTTGGGCTGTTGAATCTGGAATTGCGGTTCCCAATGTTTGGATTTCTATCCGCCGGTCCATTACCACTTTTCGAGACATTGTTTGGGACTGCATTTGTCGATATGGGCTCAGCGTGGGGATGGAACAATTACCCAGGGTATAGCCAGATTGCGGCGCCGATTTATCAAAAGTTTCAACCTTTCGACCACGATGCCAATGGAAATTTGGAAACAAGAGATTTACTGGTTGGCACAGGCTTCGGAGCAAGAATGGTGGTGCTCTATTTTCTTCTCAGGCTTGACATTGCGTGGGCATACAACATCCAAAGTTTTTCCCCGCCGCATTATTACTTTTCATTAGGTTACGATTTCTAAGATCGAATACCGCTAAAGCAAAAAGGGCACGAACATCTTCGTTCGTTTCATGTATTCTAAATAGCCATTCCCGAAGTATTTTATATCTTCCTTCTCTTCGATCACGGCTGTCAGGATCAGAAAAATCGTTGATATTAAACTGAAAATGAACAAAAGAAGGTCGAGCTTCTTTAGAAATATTCCCCATGTAAGGAAGATTAAAGATCCATATAAAGGGTGACGTACATATTTAAAGATTCCAGTCTGGATTAACTTCGTTGTCTTCTCGAAGTTATATAAGGAATCGTCTTTTCTGTTCGAATCCGCTTTGCCGATCCTTTTCATCAGAATTCCGCCAGATACCAATAGTCCTAATGAATAGAGAAGAAGAATCCATGATACAAATTGAGTGATGCCAAATGGATTGATGAACCAGTACGAAAAGTCGTTTATGAGCAGCCACAAAATGCATTCCCAGCCGATAAATCGGTATAAACCGTGGCGACGGACGCTGAATAGACTTCTCCAGGAAAGCCAGACGATAGGGACACTGAACAGAATGAACGCCACGAATTCCATAATTATCAAGCTACCTCTGTACCATGATAATTGGTGGGAGTTTCCTTTTCAATTCATCTTCTTGAGAAGAACGGACCGGCTGAAGAAAACCTTCGGCATTTCAACGACTTTGAATCCTGAGTCTGCCAGATCCCTCAGCATTTCACCGAAATCCTTCTTGGTCACATGAAAATTCGGCTCGACAATGAGCACTCTACCGTCTTGATTCAACAGCGCCTGTATTTCTTTGAAGAAATGCGTCTTATCTGGTACCTCGTGAACCACATAGAAAGCTAAAATGAAGTCAACATTGTCGGACACACCAACTCCGTCCGGCTCACATTTGTGTAGCTCAACGACGCGTTCAACGTCGGTACCCTGGATCTTCTTCTTCAATATTTGAAGCATGCCTTCTTGTAAATCGGCAGCGATTACACGGCCGGAGGCGCCAACAATTCTTGCCATTTCAATCGAGAATACCCCAGGCCCGCAGCCTATGTCGAGAACCGTCATACCACTCCTTAGGTAAGGCTTTAGGATTTTCTGAGGGTTCTGCAAGAATTTTCTGATCTTGCTATCTAAACCATCGGCAAGCTCGACGGGGCATACACGGTTGCGATCATCTTGACTCATAAAATTTCCTTTTTATTTATAAGACGACCTCGGAGACAAATTATTTTTTTCTGCGAGAGCGAGCTTGATATGGTATACGTTTTCTTTTCCAATAAAGATAAGCTGGTACGCCGAGTAAAACCAGCCCAAGCCCGATAAGTGAGTCACGCGGATCGGTAACGACCGTGTTATAAACGAACCAAATTGAGACTATTACAAATATTAACGGCACGAACGGATAACCGGTAGTCTTGTAAGGCCGTGGTGCATCGGGCCGCTTCTTTCGGAGGATGAATATCCCGAAGGTGCCGAGCGCATAAAACAGCCACGACGCGAAAATCACGTAGGTAAATAGCTGGTCGTAAGTTCCAGTCAGAGTCAGCAGGGAAGCCCAAAATCCCTGAACGATCAGAGAGACATGCGGAGTTCTATATTTTGGATGGACATTCCCGACCTGATGAAGGAAAAGCTTATCCTTGGCCATCGCGAAGTAAACCCGGGCAGTCGTCATTGTCGTGGCGTTCACGGTTCCAAACGAAGAGATCATAACCGCAATGGCTATAAGTGCAGCACCATTCTTGCCGAAGAAAAGTGAAATTGCATCAGAAGCGACGAGGTTCGATTTTGCAATCTGCGAGATGGGAAGAACATACATGTAAGCCAGATTTGCCAACACATAGATCACAATTACCGCCGCAGTTCCAGTGACAAGAGCAATCGGAATATTTCTTCGCGCGTTTTTAACTTCGCCAGCCAAATAGGTCACACTGTTCCACCCGTCGTAAGCCCAGAGAACTGAAACGAGTGCAATTCCGAACGCGGTTAAGAGCGATGTGCCATGGAAGGAGCCGAAGAAAGGTGTGTACAATTGCGCTGCCGGCGAGCCAAAGAAGAAGCACGCAAATACAATTCCAGCTATCGCCAGGACCTTCAGAAATGTGAAAAGCTGCTGCAGTAGTCCGCCGAGCTGAACGCCAAAATAATTCACGGCTGTCACGAACAGAATTGCTGCGATCGCCGCCAGCTTGATTCCAACCTCGGGCATGACGAAAATTCCGAGGTTCAAACTCCAGTTGCCGAGTTGTGGAAAGAAGAATCCCAAATACTTTGCAAAAGCAACCGCGATGGCCGCGATCGAGCCGGTTTGGTAAACTATGAAAGTTGTCCAGCCGTAAAGGAAAGCTGTGAAATCGTTGTATATTTCTCTGAAATAAACGTATTGTCCGCCGGCCGCGGGGATCATTCCTGCGATCTCGGCAGACGTCAGCGCGCCGGCGAGCGACAGAAGTCCGCCGAAAATCCAGACCGCAATTATCCAACCAGCATCTCCGAGTGTGAGAGCGATTTTTTGTGGAACGAGAAATATTCCTGATCCAATGATTGTACCAACGACAACGGCGATTGCCGTTGAGAGACTGAGCCGTTCCTCGAGGTTTGGTTGCTGCGGTTGTTGCATATTGTCTTGCAGAGACGCAACGTATTGCGTTTCTACGATACCTCCACAAAAAACATCTGTGCCACGTCCTTCGCAAAGCCCATGAAATCTCCTGCTGCAGCGATTCCCTCTATGGACATCATGGCGGCATTCAATGCTTCCTGGTTTTCGAAATACATCTCCGCCCTTACGACGGCTTCCTCCTCATCTTGGTTTGAGAATATAGATTTTCAAATCCAAAAGTCAAAGGTCAAATCGATTTGCAAAAATCAGCGTTTGATTACAGCAATGATTGAGTTTCGAGAAATGACTTTGCCTTTTTTTTTACGCTCGCGTTGTTTAGATTTTTTTTAACGAATACGAAATGCTGACAGACTACATACCGATTTTCCTTCTTATTGCCGTTGCCGCGGCTCTCGGAATAGTACTGGCGAACGTGAACCGCTTCCTTGGCCCGCGTCTCCCGAACGAGGAGAAACTATCGACCTACGAAAGCGGGATGGAACCGATAAGGACTGCTCGAGAACGATTTACTATACGGTTCTATCTCATTGCGATTCTTTTCATTCTGTTCGATGTAGAAATTGTTTTTATGTACCCTTGGGCGGTGAACTTTTTATCGCTGGGATGGTTTGGATTCATAGAGATGGTGATATTTGTGTCGATACTCTTGATTGGATATTATTACGTTATCAAAAAAGGCGCTTTACAATGGCAGTAAGTCGATCAAATGAAAATGAAGGTTTCTTGACGACCACTGTAGATGCTCTGTTTAACTGGTCGCTTAAAAATTCTTTGTGGCCAATGCCTCTTGGAATTTCTTGCTGTGCGATTGAGATGATGGCGTTTGCAGGTCCGCGCTTTGATGTTAGCCGATTCGGCGCGGAAGTCTTTAGATTTTCTCCACGACAGAGCGATTTGCTGATCGTCGCGGGAACTGTTACATATAAAATGGCCAAGGTGGTTCGTAAGATTTATGACCAGATGCCCGATCCCAAGTGGGTGATCTCTATGGGCGTTTGCGCGTCGAGCGGCGGAATGTACCGGTCATATTCAGTGGTACAGGGAATAGATCAATTTGTTCAGGTCGATGTTTATATCGCAGGGTGTCCTCCGAGGCCGGACTCGGTGTTGAAAGCATTGATGGTAATTCAGAAAAAAATCCAGGCGGGTGGTAAAGTCGTTCCTGAACTCGAGCACGAAAAAATTTTGGTAGAATAGCCCCCGATGAGAGAAAAAACGGAAGAAAGTCTCCGCGCCGCATTCGGAGACGCCATCATCTCCATCACTGAATTCAACGGCCAGATTTCGGTTGAAGTAGACCGGGATAAGATTGTCGAAGTCTGCAAGTATCTGAAAGAAAAAATGGAGTTCGGTTATCTTTCGGATCTCTGCGGAGCTGACATGCTGGATTTCGAGGATGCATCAGCGCGAAAAGCATATCTTGCCATCGAACACGAGCACCGTCCGTCGCCTGTCTCAAATGAAGAGAGGTTCGTGGTTGTCTATCAATTGACTTCCTTCAAGAACAAAGAACGAATGAGAATAAAAGTGAGAGTAGCTGGCGACGAGCCAGTGTGTCCTTCAGTCACATCCGTTTTCAGGGCGGCAAACTGGCATGAGCGGGAAGCATTCGACATGTTCGGTATTAATTTCAAAGGTCACCCGGACATGAGGAGGATTTATATGCCCGAAGAGTATGAGTATTTTCCATTGCGGAAAGACTTCCCTCAGATGGGTGTGCCAGGATCTATTCCACTTCCGAGAAAGTAGAAGAGCGTAAAATATTGAATGTTGAGTTGAAGCGACTGTAATAGTAATGGAAGATAAAAAAAACGTTTCGCAAATTCTAAAAGCGCTGGAAGATAGAGATACAAACGTAATTCTTGAAGATCCGCTGGAGAATTACATGGTCCTCAACATTGGTCCACAGCATCCGGCCACACATGGTGTCCTGCGGCTCCTCGTGAAGTTGGACGGCGAGACCGTCGTTGATTGCATGCCGGAGCTTGGTTATCTGCATCGTGGTTATGAGAAAATCGCAGAAGGTTGTTCGTATTACGAGTTTATTCCTCACACTGACCGGCTCGACTATATTTCTCCGCTTGCTAACAATGTCGCCTATGTGTTGGCTGTAGAGAAGATTGCCGGCGTTGAAGCTCCGCCTCGGGCACAATATATAAGAGTAATCTCGGCTGAGTTAGCAAGAATCTCTTCGCATCTCATGGCGGTTGGTGCCATGGCGATGGACGTCGGTGCGATGACGGTTTTTCTTTGGTCATTTCGCGAGCGCGAAAAACTCTATGACTTATTCGATTTGTTTACGGGGGTTAGGTTTACGACCAGCTACACGCGGATCGGCGGCGTTGCACAGGACATGGACGATAATGCCGTACAGACAATCAGGAAATTCATCGACGAGTTCCCGAGGAACCTGAACGAGATGGCGCGGATGCTAAATAAGAACAGGATTTTTCTTGACAGGACTGTCGGTGTTGGAGCAATAAGCGCTCAGGATGCTGTTGAGATCGGTTTCAGCGGTCCGAACCTTCGCGCTTGCGGAATCGATTACGACCTTCGAACTTTTTCGCCGTATCTCGTTTACGATCAGCTCTCATTTGATGTCGTCACTGAAAAGGACGGAGACTGTTTCGCGCGTTACATGGTACGCATGCGCGAGATGGAGGAAAGCGTAAAGATCGTGAGACAGGCCCTGGAGAAAATGCCAGCGGGTCCGGTGAAGGCTGATCTGCCGAAGAAAGTCCTTCCTGAAAAAGAGCGAGTCTATACGAAGATGGAAGAGCTGATCCATGATTTTGTGATCGTTAACGATGGTGTCCATCCTCCAGTCGGCGATGCTTATGTCGCGATAGAAGGTTCGAAAGGCGAGTTAGGATTTTATATCATCAGCGATGGCAGCGGTGTGCCATGGCGTCTTAAAATCCGTTCCCCTTCGTTCTGCAGTTTGCAGGCGCTTCCCATTTTGTTGAAAGGGCAAATGATTTCCGACATTGTGGCGATCATCGGAAGCATTGATCCGATTATGGGTGAAGCGGACAAATAGAATTCAAAATCAAGAATTTAAGATTCCGAAGGCCAAGTGTTTACAGAAGAAAATCTCCGAAAAGTTGAAGAAATAAAGAAGCGGTATCCAAAGCAGATGGCTGCCGTATTGCCGGTTTTGTGGCTGGCTCAGGAACAGTTCGGCTGGATTTCTGAAGAGGTAATGCGTTATGTGGCTGAGCTCCTTGATGTCCCTTTCAATCACATCCTTGGCGTCGTCACGTTCTACACGATGTACAACAAGAAACCCGTTGGCAAGTACCA
Organism: uncultured Bacteroidota bacterium; assembly: GCA_963703215.1. Lineage (GTDB taxonomy): Bacteria > Bacteroidota > Ignavibacteria > Kryptoniales > JAKASW01 > JAKASW01. The sequence goes on from OY969800.1 coordinate 2,208,398, forward strand.
CATTCAGGTTTGTGCAAATGTCTCGTGCATGCTGCGCGGTTCGGACAACTTAGTCGAGCATCTTGAGATGAAATTGGGAATAAAAGTGGGGGAGACGACTCCGGATAAGATGTTCACTCTCGATGAAGCCGAATGCCTCGGCTCCTGTGGTACGGCACCCATGATGCAGGTCAACGATGATTATTACGACAATCTCAGTATGGACAAGATAGATCATCTTATAGAGGAATTTAGAAGCGGCAAGCTTGCCGCAAGAAGTCAGAAGTCGGAAGGTGGAGTTTCCCCAAATGCCTGATGTGAGCACAAAACTATACGCGCGGAACGGTGATCCAGCATTTCCAAAGGTTGTCCTTCCGGATATTCCCGATCTTGACAAGATAGAGGTCTACGAAGCCAGCGGCGGTTATTCGGCATTGAAGAAAGCGCTGTCCATGGCGCCAGAGGCCGTGACCGATGAAGTAAAAAAATCCAACCTGCGAGGACGAGGAGGCGCTGCATTTCCAACCGGACTCAAGTGGACATTCATGCCGAAGAATTCCGACAAGGCAAAGTACCTCGCGATCAACGCCGATGAAAGCGAGCCGGGATCGTTCAAAGACAGGGAGATTCTTGAATTCAATCCGCACCAGTTGGTCGAGGGAATTCTCATCGCTTCATACGCGATGGGAATAAAGACTGCATACATTTACATCCGCGGCGAATATGTGAAGTGGATGAGAATCTTGCAAAAGGCGATTGACGACGCTTACTCGCATAGTTATATCGGCGACAATATTCTCGGCTCAAATTTCTCCGTGAATGTTTATATGCATCGTGGTGCAGGGGCGTATATCTGCGGCGAAGAATCGGGGTTGATGGAATCCATCGAAGGAAAGCGCGGATACCCGAGGGTCAAGCCGCCGTTCCCGGCGCAGAACGGACTTTGGGGAAACCCAACGACAATTAATAATGTCGAAACTATTGCGAACGTGCCCGCAATATTGATTAACGGCTGGGAATGGTTTTCAAAGATTGGCGCGCCCAAGCATCCTGGTACACTCCTTTTCGGCGTAAGCGGTCACGTGAATAAGCCGGGAGTTTTTGAACTTCCATCTGGCACGTTCCTGGCAGACATCATTTACAAATATGCAGGCGGCGTGATAGGCGAGAAGAAGATAAAGATGATCATACCGGGCGGAAGTTCGATGCCGCCGCTGAGAGGCGATCAATTGGAAGGGGTCAAGATGGACGCTGATTCGTTAAAAGCGGTCGGAAGCGCAATTGGCACGGGCGGAGTGATCGTCATGGACGAGGATACGGAATTGATAAAAGTCTTGTCGCGAATCGCCAAATTTTATTGGCATGAATCATGCGGACAGTGCACGCCGTGTCGCGAAGGGACCGGCTGGATGAAAAACATTCTCGAGCGGATATACAACGGCGGTGGGAAAGTTGAAGATCTCGATTTGTTGGTAAGGATCGCTAACAACATCGAAGGCAACACGATTTGTGCTCTCGGCGACGCTGCGGCCTGGCCGGTGAAATTCACTATTCAGAGATTCAGAAAAGAATTAGAAGAAGAAATTCTGCATCAAGCTAAGAATGCTGCAGCTTGATTCTGCGAGGGTTCTGCCTCGATAAAGTATGGAGGAGGCGTGGCTGTACAAACTTCGCTAGGGTTGAAAGGGAGCTTGGTTGAATAAATTACCCATGAAGATCTTCAGGGTATCGGAAGATTTCAATGATCTTCCATTACCGAGTTATATGACGGAAGGTTCTGCAGGAATGGATTTGTACGCCGCGGTCAACGAACCGGTTGTAATCAATCCGATGTCATCTGTACTTGTTCCAACAAATTTAAAAATAGAATTGCCGATTGGATTTGAGGCGCAGATAAGACCACGAAGCGGATTGGCATTTCGGAACAAAGTTATCCTTCCAAATTCACCCGGCACCATCGACTCAGATTATCGGGGCGAAATAAGAGTCATCATGATGAATCTGGGAACGGAACAATTCATCGTTAATCGCGGTGACAGAATTGCCCAGATGGTAATTTCCGAGTATAAGAGAGTGAGCTGGAAGGAATCGCAGTCCCTTGGAAAAACAGATCGTGGAGAAGGTGGATTCGGCTCGACTGGAAAGTGAAAAGTGAAAAGCGAATAATGGCGGCGGTTCTCGCATACCACACAATCGAGTACCGTTCAGAACTTAACAAAAATGATTCCGTCCTTTCTTTTTCAACCATTTCTGCATTAATTTCTTTGAGGCATTAACAGGAAATCGGCATAAAACGAGGAAAATGAAGCATGAGCGAGGAACAAGCCCGAGATGAAGGGTCACATCTTATTGGCGTCGAAGAGGAATCTGTGGAAAAGGGGAAGGCTGACTCGAATCCTCTTGCGTCACTTCTGTCGGAAAAAAGAGATTGGGTTGTCTATGCTGTTGCGCTTTCAATTCTTCTGGTTCTTGGATATACCGTTCGGGATGTTTTCAGTCCAATAGTTCTCTTTGTTCTTTTTTTAGTTGCCACATATCCATTTAGAAGAGAAGCTATTGTTCGGCATCTTATCCTGGTCGCCGCGGCAGTCTTTCTTTTCTGGTTTGCAGTTGAAGTTTCAGGTGCCGTTCTTCCATTCGTCGTTGCGGCCATCCTTAGTTTTATTTTTGCGCCGCTCGTTGCATGGCTTGAGAGAAAAAAGATCCCGCGCCCTGTCTCGATAATGTGGATCCTTTTGGTTCTGCTTGGGCTTCTTGCCGCAATATCTGTCGTGGTTCTTCCAATGGTGTTCCAGCAGTTTCAAAATTTTCTGACGTCAATCCCAACTCTTACCACCGAATTGAGTAATTCTCTCAACAATCTTGTGAACCGCGGATTTCTCGGATTCGTTCCTGAAAACCAGGGACTCCAGCAGGCGGTTATTAATGAGATCTCTGCCAGAATCGAGGACGTGACGAGAGCTATCCCCAATGGTATTCTCAACTTCGTGGCACAGGCCGCCACCGCATTGACAAAGATGTTAAACCTCGTGCTCGTCCCTTTTCTGAGTTTCTATATCATGAAAGACTTCGAGCTGATAAAGTACAGAGTCAAGATGCTGTTCCCGCGAAGACATCGTCAGCTTGTATCCGAACTTTACGGAATTGTGGACAGAATTCTCGGCAGTTATTTGCGCGGCGCCTTGACCGTTGCGTTTATAAATTCGATTGTCATTTCCATGCTGATGTCGTTGTGGGGAGTGAAATATCCGCTTGTGATCGGATTAATATCTGGGACACTCGATATGATTCCTTACTTCGGAGTCATTATCAGTACAACGGTGGCGGTATTGATCGCATTGTTCGGAGATAATCCGGGATTCCAGGTTATCATGGTGCTCTGTTCGTTTCTCGGAATGAATTTGACTGAGACGGCAATCCTTTATCCGAAAATGATCGGCTCGAAGATCGGGGTGCACCCCGTGCTGTTAATTCTCGCACTTCTCATTTTTGGGTACTTCATGGGATTCCTTGGGCTGCTGATAGCGGTTCCCGCCACGGCGATAATCATAGCCTTCAGAAAATATTACGAGCGGAATCTAAGAACCGAAAATTGAAATCCACTCTCTACATTGTCTCGACTCCGATCGGGAACTATGATGATATTTCCTTGCGGGCATTGGCAGTTCTGAAGCAAGTAGATTTCATAATCTGCGAAGAATTCAAAGAGGGGTACAAGCTTTTGCGATACTACGGCATCGAGAAGTCTCTCGAAACGTTGAACGAACACAATGAGGCGAAGGACGCAGAAGCGACCGTGGAGCGGATTAAAGAAGGGGCGGCTGTAGCTCTGATTTCTGACGCGGGAACTCCCGTGTTTGCCGATCCAGGCGCTAAGCTGGTACGTGCCGCGTTGAAACACGGAGTCAAGGTTGTTCCTATTCCCGGAGCATCTTCGATACTTGCGGCGCTCGTGGTCTCTGATTTCAACATAGACTCCTTCCACTACGTCGGGTTTTTGCCGAGGAAGAGGGAGGAACGATTGGCAAAGTTGAAAAATCTCTCGACGATGAAGACAGTCTCGGTGATAATGGAAACCCCGTACAGATTCAGGCCGCTTATCGAAGATTGCCTGATGATGTTTGGCAAGGACCGCAGGGCGGTGGTCGCTGTGGATCTTACGATGGAGACGGAGAAAGTGATTCGGGGGCGATTGGGTGAGATCGAAAAAGAATTCCGGAAGGCACCGTTCAAGGCAGAATTTGTTTTAATAATAGATGCACCCGGTAGGAAGTAATACAAAGGGCACTGAGACGCAAATGCGCAGAGGCACAAAACGGGATCAGAATTTCTTCTCAAATATGCTATGTGAATATTCAGGATGCCGCAAGAAAACACTTCGTTCCTTTGCGTCTTTGTTCCTGTGCGCTTTCTTTCTAGCATCGTGTGCAGACAAACCTCCGTTTCCCGAAAAGGACTTTGTGGAGGTTTACATTCAGCTTCAGTTGCTCGATGCGCGGTGGGCATCCCAACCATTAATACAGAAAGCTGAAGCGGACTCGGTTCTGAAAGCATTCAATCTAAACGACAGTCTAGTAGATTCAATGCTGTCATGGTACAACCGCAAACCGGAGCGATGGAGTGAGTTTTTTGGAAGGGTACAGAGCAGGATGAAAGAAATTAAGACCGCTTATCTTCCGCAGAAGCGCTGAGAATTTTCGAAACAAGCATTATCTCCGCCAGCTCGCAATCTTTCAACGCCTTGTGCGCTTCAGTTGGTTCTTTCGTCCTTGAAAGTTCTGAAGCAATCAACGTAAACTTATTCTTGTCTATCAGGCTCTTGAGATCTATTGCATGACCGTTCATCTGAATTCGTTCGAGAACATCGACTACACTCTGGAGCGAAGTCTGTAGATGTGAAGCGATCTCATCGGCCGTGAGCTTTTCCAGGTGAAGCTCGTAGATCTGGCGTTCATTCTCCGGTAGTTCGATCCTTTCAGCGGGGGCAAAATCCAAGCATACTTGCAACAGCCGTCGAATAATTTCCGTGGAGTTAGTTTGCGGCAGAAATCGAGCCAATTCTTCTTCAGTGGACGGACGAGCGTTGGAGATCTGAATTAAGTTTGTGTCTGCGCTTATGGCAATGACGGGAAGATGCATCTCGGTCGCGAGGCTTCGCCGTTCTTGCCTTAATGCGTTGTAAAGCGCTTTTCGGAATCTGAAATGTTTCTTTGTTGGAACCGAAATTCCCGACCTCAAATACTCCTTTCCATCTTCAGTTATCGAGATGGTCGGGTTGATAAATTTTTCTTTGAACAAATATCCTCTTGAAAGCAAATCGTCAAACACAGCAAAAACAACCTGAGGCGGAAGCTCGCTTAAGGCATTAGAAAATTTCGGGCGCAGGTCCTCTGATAATTTTTCGCTTCCTTCAAGGAGAATTTTGCAGTATGTTGACCTGCCATATCTCCCCTGGGTTTCCTTTACCAACGACAGAATCGTCCGGTAAATTTGCGCACCGCTTGGCATATCTGCTGATGGGAAAGACTTTCCTACCATACAATTGTCGCAGTTGCCACAATCGTTTTCAATTTCTTCGGCGCCGAAATAATCGAGGAAAAAATTTGTCCGGCAAGAGGTTGTCCTGGCGTATTCGACCATTTTATTCAGACGCTGGCGAGCGCGTTCTCGTAGCGACGAAAGTTGTTGGAAGTCAATCGGGATTCGGTCAGATCGTCTCTCGAGCATCTTGAAACTTAATCCTTCGGAAGGCGGCTTATATTCAAGGATACCCGAACGCTGGAGGATTGAGAGGGTCCGCACTATGGTGGAAGTATCGAGATCGGATTTTCGCGATAACTCTTCCAACGAAGTAGCCTGCGATTCAGTGAATACCGAGTTGCCAAAAAGGCGAAGAATACTTTCAAGAATTAGTCTTGTGTCAATTGAAGATGTCCTGTCAATCGCGCTCCGGTATGAGATCATGTCGACCTTTGACCGAATGTATGCAGTCGCAGAGACACTTGGAGCGATCTGGATGAGGTTCGCCTGTGCAAGAATATTTATGACAGAACCCACTTTCCTGCCACTCATCTTGTTTTGGCCTGAGATTCCAGAAAGATCAATTGTAAGATAACCTTCTGATTTGTCTCCAACATGGATCGAAAGGGAATCAAAGATTGAATTATATATGTGAATTAATTCCTCTTTTTCCGGGTAGAGCGTGTCGATGAAGTATTCTTGGACTGTCAAATCTCTTTTGTGAAAAAGTAGGATACACTCTGAGAGCTTGCCATCTCGGCCGGCTCTTCCTGCTTCCTGGTAATAGGCCTCGAGCGTTCCAGGAATTTCGTAGTGAATAATATACCGGACGTTCGGTTTGTTAATTCCCATGCCGAAGGCGTTTGTTGCAACCATGACGCGGTCTGAGTTCAGGAATTCCATCTGCGATTTCATTCGGTCGTCACCGGTGAGCCCCGCGTGGTAACGAAGTACTCTAACTCCATTCGAATGCAAGAAGTCGTAAACTTCATCGACGCTTTTGCGGGTCGCGGCATAAATAATGCCGGTACCCTCATTCTTCTTCACGTATTTGAGAATCGTTTGCGTCTTGCTTGTTTCGACGAAAACATGGAATGAAAGATTCTCGCGGGCGAAACCATTGATATAGACTCGCGGACTTCTCATCTTAAGTTGTGCCACGATGTCGTCTTGAACTTCGGGCGTGGCAGTCGCCGTCAGTGCAAGAACCGTTGGACTTCCGGCGGCATCTATGAAATTCGATATCCGCGTATAATGCGGCCTGAAATCGTGTCCCCATTGGCTGATGCAATGAGCTTCGTCGACAGCAATCAGAGAAATCCTTGTGCTCGACAAAGATTCGATGAATCGTTTACCTGCCAATCGTTCGGGTGCGACATATAGGAGTTTGATTTTCCCGGACCGTGCAAGCTGCATTCTCTCCTGTATCTCATCAAGATCCAACGAGCTGTCCAACTGTGTGGCGACCTGACCGTTCCGGTTTATTTGAGCGACTTGATCGCGCATCAGACTGATAAGCGGGGTTATTACTATTGTCAGCCCGTCGAGCAAAAGAGATGGAAGCTGGTAGCATATTGATTTTCCACCGCCAGTTGGCATAACTGCCAGGGTATCGAAGCCGTTTACAACGGAGTTTAAGACCTCGAACTGACCTGGACGGAATTCTTTTAGTCCGAAGAATTTTTCAAGCCCCTTCTGTAATCTTTCGCGGGAAATCATAGACTTAATTTAATCACTTGGGACAAATTTCTGATGAAAGAAATTCTGCAGTCTCAAACAAGCATTGTGATCTCCTTGTGTGACAAATTGCACTTTAACGTACTCTTTGAGGAACCAACGTAGGGAACCCTTCGTTGAAAGATGCGTACCACTAAGCTGCTGAGTACGCGACGAATGTCTCATTCCGATCCGTCCGCGTATTCAGGGCGCCGGACCCACTCATGGTTCAGGAATTTTCAAAAGGTTAGTTTATCAAACACGAGGAACACAAAAGGATCTCTAAGTCCAATTACAATTCTTAAGGAGGCGACATGAAGTTTAGGCGGCTGGCTCTAGCACAAATATTTTCCTTCTGCTTCGTAATTTATTCAGTAGAGGCACAGACTCTCACTGATACACTTGATTCACCGTTGGACGGCCAGGTAAACAGCGTTCTCGTCAACGGGAGCAAAGTCTACTTTGGTGGAAGCTTCACGAGAATCGGATATGCAACCGGCACGGGAGCTTTTCTCGACACCACGACCGCTTTGCCTGATCGCACTTATCCCAAGGTTGATCCGATGGGCCAGATCGTTTTGTCTTCCGCACCTGACGGTTCAGGCGGCATCTATATCGGTGGTGAATTTCTTTATGTCAATGGCGTACCACGAAAGTATCTCGCCCACATTCGCGCGGATCATTCGCTTGATCCGTGGGATCCGGAACCTGACCACTGGGTTAAGGTGGTCTCTGTCTCCGGCAACCGATTATACGTCGGGGGAGTTTTCGATTCGGTAGCAGGCCAGGCTCGCGGTTATGCGGCGGCATTCAGTATTTCAGACGGCTCGCTCCTATCGTGGAACCCTCAAGCCGATAATGAGGTGACGGCAATTCAACAGATGGGAGCCTATGTATACCTCGGCGGCTACTTTTCCGACTTGCATAGCCAGCTTCATTTCCTGATCGGAAGGGTGGATACGTCTGCCGGTAACCCGGACAACAGACTGGTCTTTTTATAATGCCGGTCCGTCTGGCAGTGCCTACGTATCGAGCTTTGTGTATTCCGGTGGATATCTTTATGCCGCAGGTCAGTTTACTGAGCTTGACAGTGTCAATCGGAATGGGTTGATAAAATTTGATCAGGCCGGAAATGTGGTTACTGGCTGGAATCCCGGTTCCACGATGAGTGGCGGAGGGGGATATGCCAGTGTTCTTGCGGTCGCAGGAAGTAAAGTTTTTGTCGGGGGCTCGTTCACTTCGATCGGCGGGCAGTCGGTGAGCAATCTTGCCGCTATCGATACTGGCACAGGCGTAGCGTCATCGTCATGGAGCCCTAACCCTAACAACTATGTGACCGCGCTTGCCGTGGCAGGCTCAAGATTATTTGTCGGCGGTAATTTTACTTTTATCGGTGGAAGCAGCGTCAATAATCTTGCTGCAATCGATATTACAACTGGAAATTCAGTGACATGGGACGCGAAACTCTACAATACTCCATCGACCGTCAATGTCTGGACCATCTCGCCGATCGGCAATTGCGTTTTTGTCGGCGGGCTTTTTTTTGCTTCGGGGCAAACGACGCGGAATGGCCTTGGATCAATTGATTTTACCACCGGACGAATCACTTCATGGAACCCGAACGCGACTGGCGGATCAGTAAACGCAATATGCCTGGCAAATGAAAAGTTGATCGCCGGCGGCAGCTTTACGAACGTCGGAGCCGGCAATCTTTCGATTCCCAATTTGGCGGCGTTCGATACATCGACCGGGCTTCCCATACAAAGTCCTAGCTGGAAAGGAACCGCAGGTGGAACGGTCCACGCATTGCTTGGCGTCGGCGATCGCCTATATGTCGCCGGCGATTTCTTCGGATTAGACGGTTATAGCCGAGCTTATCTGGGAGATATAAGCAAGAATGATGGTACACTCCTTCCATGGCACCCAATCCTTGACAACGGCGGGGTGTGGTCTCTGGCATCTTCCGGTTCAAAAGTTTTTGCCAGCGGATTCTTTAATCATATAGGCGGCGTCGCCCGAGGTTATGCCGCTGCGTTCGACACGACCATCGATTCTCTGACGGCATGGGATCCAGAACCAGGATATCTTTGCTTCTCGCTTGCAACACTCGGCAACAAAGTATATTTGGGGGGAAGTTTCTATGGCGTTGGAGGGAACTCCTCGATAAAAAGTCTCGCGGCGGTCGATACCGCCACCGGAGCCCTGATCTCAGGTTTTAACGCTAACTTCTATCTTGCATTGACGGTCTATGCCATGGCCGCAGCAGGATCTGATTTAATAATCGGTGGGACGATATCGAGTTCATACAGCCCGAATCGCTCGGCGCTGGCGATTCTTAATGCGAATACGGGTGCTGTCAACTCCTTCAATGCGCATATGAACGAAGACGTAAGCTCTGCTATAGTTTACTCGATAGCACTCGGTGAACACACTTTTGTCATTGGCGGACAATTCGTCGCGCCGAGTTGTTACCCAGAAGCGAACCTCGCCGGATACGCCGACGACTCGATTGAAATCGGTCCGAAATTGAAAATTGTTCCGGATACGTTGGTGTTTCCCATATTTTCCGGCTCACATGAAGACAGCACGGTTACGCTCTTCAATATCGGTGTAAGCGATCTGCATATCTCCAATGCTTTGTCGACCGCATCCATATTTACTGCAAGGCCAACTTCCACTGTCATTCCACCCGGAGGATCTGCTATCGATACTATCCGGTATGCTCCCACGACTATCAGCCAGACAAATGGACTGATACTTTACCAGAGCGACTGCCCGACGAATCCTGATACTTTGTGGCTCACTGGGGAATATGACCTGGCATTATCTGTCGATGTCACATCGTTCGAGGCGTTAACAGATCCAGGATATGTAAAGCTGTCATGGAAAACGCAATCGGAAGTTGAGAACGCCGGCTTCATTGTACTTCGCGAAGATCCAGGTGCGAGCTCATTTAAATTGTTGGCAAGCTACGTCAGCGACGAAGCGCTCAAAGGGATGGGAACAAGTACCAGCGGAAGAGGTTATGGATTCACCGATGCAAAAGTGAAATCTGGTGCGACTTATCGATACAAAATTCAAAACACGTCGACAAACGGAACGACAAAAGATCTAAGCACCTTATCAGTGACCGTGAACATTCCGAAAGAGTATGCTCTGTATCAGAATTATCCGAATCCATTCAATCCATCGACGACAATACAATTTGATTTGAGACAAACATCGACGGTGACGCTGGAAATTTACAACGTGCTCGGTGAGCGAGTCGAACAATGGAGCTATGGTTCAATGGGCGCCGGCAAATACAACGAGGATATCAACATGGACACGTTTGCAAGCGGAGTATACTTCTACCGAATTCTTGCTGTCGGCAATGACGGACAAAGATTTGTTTCGATGAAGAAACTGGTGTTGATTAAGTGAGGAGAGGATGGTTGGGCCGTCATCTTTTCTGATGACGGCTCATCCTACTATCGTGAGCCATTTTGACGGAAGCGATGCGAATGATTGTCGAAGTGATAGGCCAGCCTGGAAACTTGCATTAAACGATAAACGTTCCTAAAAAGCGTAACCATGATGTTCTTTCGGGAGAGCCGCACTTCACGTATTGAGTGAAAGTATTGACTGAGAGCAAGCTACAACAATTTTCAAGCAGGAGGTATAAATGAAAAGATTCTTCAAGATTCTCGGGATGATTGTAGGAGGAATAGTAATTCTCTTAGTAGCCGGACTTGTCTATTTCAACATGTCTTTCCCGAAAGCTGAACCAGTCCCGAACATCAAGGTAGGAGCCACCCCCGAAAGGCTTGCCCGAGGCGAATATCTTGTCAGGCACGTCGTGGGTTGCCTTGACTGTCATTCGGAACGAGACTGGACGAAATTTGCGGGACCAGTTACTCCGGGAGCTGAAGGCAAAGGCGGTGAAGTTTTCGATGAAGAAACTGCCGGAGTGCCTGGAGCTGTTTATGCAAAAAATATCACTCCAGCAGGAATTGGAAGTTGGACTGATGGCGAATTGATCAGGGCGGTAACCACAGGAGTTTCAAAAGATGGTACAGCCTTATTTCCTATCATGCCGTACCAGGCTTTCAATTATTTGAGGCGGGAAGATTTATACGCGATCGTCGCATATTTGCGAACGTTGAAGCCGGTCCAGGATATAATTCCCGACAGACATTTGGATTTCCCGATGAACATCATAGTGAAGACGATTCCTTTCAGTAATTATAATCCGGGATCGCCGATCAACAAATCCGATTCTGTAGCCTATGGAGAATATCTGACGACGATTGCTTCATGCAGCGGATGCCACACCCAGCTCGACAAAGGCGTACCGATCAAGGGAATGGACTATGCCGGTGGAATGGTCTTTAATTTGCCGGCTGGAGTTGTCAGATCAGCCAACATTACTCCTGACGATGAAACCGGAATCGGAAAATGGACCAAAGCGCAGTTTATCCAATACTTCAAGACCTTTTCCTCCGACAGCTCGCACAACATCCATGTTGAACCTAACCAGTATAACACCGTCATGCCGATGACGTTTTTTGCCGGAATGTCGGCGGAGGATCTGGGTGCAATCTATACATATCTACGGACACTCTCGCCGGTCCACAATCAAGTCGTGAGGTTTACTCCGAACCACTGAATAAGACGAGTACTGACTCAGTTACGAGAAGGGGAATAATCGCGTTGTTGAACCGTCACCGTGCGGTTCATAGATTGGGAATGGCCCTTTATGGCAATGCCAGCTAAATCGATACCCTGGCGTGAATGAGTTCCGAAAGTGTACAAATTAAAATAACATTAGGAGGATTCGACGATGACCCTGTTGTTCATAGTAATCGTGGCTCTCAGTTCCGTTTCCGGCAGCGCACAGAAAAACTTGCCACCGGCGCAAGTAACGCTTCAGAACAACACTCAGTATGATCTTTGTCTCTACGTGGACGACGGGAACAATATCGCCTGCGGCCCTGCCTCGGGTAATGGCGGCATGTGCGTAACCAGCGTTGAGTCTGGAAGGCACGCGTTCATCGTAGCAACGGCAGGTGGAGTAGGTGGCAAGATCTCAGCGTCCACAGATCCTGTCGATCTCAATGCAGGTGACACCAAAATTATCACAGCTGCGATAGGGAGCGATGGGCAGCTTACGTTAAGTGTCAATTGAGTTGATCCCGGAAGATGACCTGCCCCTAAAAGATGACCTAATATCGAATTAGTGGTATCATGGACACAGAATCAAACTGCAATGGGTGTCGCAACAAAGCGCCGGCAGCTGCTGCAAATGGTTCGTTGTTCACAACTTGAATATTTAGGACATCGGGGGAAGGTTACATATCTCACTTTGCAGGAGTTCCTGTGACAGTATGACTGTCGCTGTTTCTAGAGAGAGGGACCAAAGGGATGTGTAAGTTCTAACGAAGGGCGGCAAATGCCCGTACCATCACTACGCACGCGAATTCGCTTGCGATCCAAGCGTAAATCCCCGCTACCACGTCGTCTAACATAATTCCCCATCCATTCGGAATGTTTTCAAGTTGACGTGCAGGTGGAAGCTTGACGATGTCGAATCCGCGGAATGCAAGGAATGCGATTAAGATTGCCATCCAAGTCTTCGGCAGGAAAAGGAGAGTGATCCAGATTCCAACCATCTCATCGATTACCACGATAGAAGGGTCTGGGGTTTTGTGTTCTCCATTTTGAAATAGCCCTTTGGCAAGTTCGGCCGACCTTGTAAGTTTGTGTCCTTCGACTTTGGCGACTTGATTGGATGTGTAAACTCCGACGAAGAATCCGATAATGATCAAAATCCCGAGGACGACTGGATTCTCGGCGCCCGGAATGAGATAGATGAGTATTCCCATCAGTGTCCCGAACGTGCCAGATGCCCATGGAGCATAGCCGGAGAAGAAACCGGTTGCTATGAAGCGGGAAAAGAATGGGATTTCGTGTCCATTGTCTTCGTCGTGATATTTCATAAATCTTATTTGAGCGTAGCCGAAATTTGAAAAGTCAATTCGTTGATCAAAAGATTAAACCACAGAGGACGCGGAGGAAAACGGAGAATATGGCCATAATGACTCCCTTTGTCGGTGCGCCTCCGTGACATCCTCGGTGTAACTCCGTGTTAAAAAAAGTATTTTTACTTTTGTCGTACAAACTTCACCTGCAAGAGACAGACATGGAAGACATACAGCTCGAAGAACTTGAACCACATAGAAACATAGAACACATAGGATATTTTTCTACATGAACTAATGTGTCTATGCGTTCAAAAATATCTTTGCCTTTTCAGTCCGAGACGACCTCCTTTTTCGCTGCCGTCACTTCGTATTCCTGGAACAACTTTCCCCAATTTGTATTCATGCGCCAGTTCTCGAAAGTCCTTCTGTCCTTTATTGGCCAACGGTAATAGTCGTGGTACACTTCAGAGCCTATAATGAGCGCATTTACGAGCGGCGTGTGCGTGAACAAATTCTGAACTTTCTTCAGAGGTCCGAACCACAAAATATCGCCCACAAAGCTTGCTCCGTTGTCGCCGACGGAAAATCCCCATGACTCATTTGAAATGTCTGCGCCGACGATTTCAATTTCGCGCGGATCGCCGATTCCAAGGTGATCTTCATGCGCAACCCGGATGTACTCGATTGACATCGGATCGAATCCCATCATCTTTGCCGCGACAGCGTCTATCGCAACCTGGTCTGCACTTGCGAGAAGGTAATCTTTCACGACAGGGAACATCGTTCGAGGACCGGGACCGTTTCCAGCCGTGGTTCCGTCCATGATCGCAAAAATACCGCTGTGAATCTCCTTCTGGATTGCGAGTAGATCGACGAGCGTCTTATGAATCCACGAATGTGTATAATGCCGCTTCGTATTGAGAAGGCCGCCGAAAGCATTCTTCATCGCACCTGTTGTCGTTGTATAAATGTGAGTTTTGACTGTCGGAAGGTGAACTATATTCTTACCAAGGAAATATTCAGGGATATAAATTCCTTCCGGATAAACGTTGTAGAGGACGTGCATCTGAGCTTTCGGCTTGTACTCGATCCACTTCATGTCCTCTTCCTTAAAATTATACAGGACAGGGATGTTGTACTTCCGGAAAATTGGCACATAGTTGTTCAGGTCTTCTCCCTTGAATGCATTCGTTACTACGGTTTTGTTCTGGACACATATGATGTCGTTGTATCCAAACTTCTTCAGCGCGAGTACGGTTCCTTCCATCTGCCATGGAGTTGTATTTGCACCCGGAAATGGAAAATGCCAGGAAATGTTGTCTTTTAGAATCGTCGTCGAGTTCTTGTCGAACACATCTTGCATTCCGGCTAATTCTGCAAGTCGCTGGTAGTCTTCAAGAACTGTGTTCGGCTTTGTCTTCAAGACTGCTACTTTTGATTTTGTCATGAACAAAAATAAGGGGCGACAGGATTTTATCCAAGGAAAGGGGTGGTTTGTCCAGATCTCCATGTGGGTATCAGGACGTAAGAGAATTAACACTAGCGGCAATGTTCTAATCTAGCCTTTTACAAGTTAAACCGGAAATATCTTTAAACACGGAGTTACACCGAGGATATCACAGAGGGACACCGAGAATGACGGTCATTATTATCATATTCTCCGTGTACCCCTGTTTCCTCCGTGGTTCACTCTTTTAGTTCAGATTCCAACCGTTCCGATGAACTTGCTCGTCCGAATCTCTGATTCACTTGCTCCCTCTCTTCTCATCTTCATCTAACTTTTCCAGCTCCGCGATCCTTGCAGATATTCCCCGATCGCTGGGGAACATACCCCGCAGTTTTTCCAGAAGATTGATTGACTTCCTGTATTCTTTTGTCATGTCGTAAAGATCCAAAAGTATTGCGTAAGGATTGTATTCGCTCCGCACATCTTCGGGGTTAGCTTGTATTGCCGAGAGAGCATCCTGTTCCACAATGCCTGCTAACTTTTGAAATTGATTCATGGCTCCGGACATGTAATAGAGCCTCGTAACACTGCTGAGAATTCTATAATCGACAGGGAGGCATTCAATCGGTATTCGTCGTTCCATCTCGTCGAGCGTCCTGACACAAGCTTCGGAACCTCCATGCATTTGGCAGTAAGTTGCGAGAGTCATGAAGCAGTCCCGAAGGGTCGAAAGCATGCCTCTGGCGTTATCATCGTAAAATACTCCAGGCGCGTTGAGATTTGTGAACTTGAACCCGTAGTGCTCATCCTTGTGATACTTCCCATCATCACCGAACAGACATTGCTGCATTATCGACGCATTCATGTATTCGTAGTACGGGCCGGTGTGGGGCACAGGAGTTACTTCGTAAGCCAGACCCTGTCTTTCAAAATAATTCTGGATGCCTATGCAGTCATTTGGAGAGACTGTCAATGCAAAATAGATAGGCCGCTGCCAGGCATTCGCTTCAATGATATTATTAATTATGATATCCTGTACCCGGATGGCCTGGATATCGCCGGCCTGTATTGTTGGTTTAATTGTATACTCTATGCGACCTTTGTTGGTCACGCTCGTATCGGTGATTCCAAATTGATGGTAAGCTTCTTTCGAGACTGGAAGTTCAAATGTCCGGGTTCGCCACTGTACCGGAGAGATATTCCTGATTTGTTCATCTGGTATGCTAATGGGGACTTTCATCGCGCCGTGAGGTGTCTCATTTTTCAGTTGAAGAAGATACCAATCTGTGTTTGCGAGGCTGAGGCAGACTATTCGAACATCGGTTCTTATCCCAAATGCCTCCTGAAGAGTCCATAATGGAAAGGTGTCGTTGTCACCGCCGGTGAATAGTATTGCATTCTTCTCGCAGGACTGAAGCAAGTCGTAAGAAAGGTCCAGCGGGGCGAGATTTCCATTCCTGTCGTGCGATTCAAGGTTCTGCGAGAACATTTCAAGCGGCGAGACGACAAACAACACCGCTGCTGTGCCACCGACAAACACGTTCTTGTATTTTGACCAGAGCTTATGTTTGGATTTCAAGGCATCCATGATGAGATCCATGATACCTGAAGCCCCGACTCCGATCCACATGGCGAAGACGAAGAAAGAGCCGACGAAGAAATAATCTCTTTCTCTCGGCTGAGGGTTCTGCATATTGAAAAACACCACCAATGCGATTCCGAGCACCGCGAAGAGAGCCAAAAATACCAACCCAAACTTCCAGTCTCTTTTGATGTGGTACCATATTCCAAATAGTGCCAGCAAAAATGGAATTCCGAAATACCGTGTCGGATATCCTGACTTCCCGTCGAACCAACTTTTCAGTGAGCTTGACGATTGAGCGAACGCTGCGGGCGCATTTTGAATATCTCCGGCTCTACCGATGAAGTTGAACCCCAAGTAACGGAGATACATTTGATTCAACTGGTAGGACCAGAAGTAATCCCAATCTGAAGAGTAATCTTTATAATGCTGCGTATACTCGGGCTCGGTCTCCACATCCGGGGGAACATTTTCTGTTCGCCATATTGTTCTCGATTCAAGTAAGCAGTGAAATTGTCGAGGCTGCTCGGGTTGTCTTCGTTTATCGGGGGATGAGCATTTGCACGGACATAGATGATCGTGTAAGTGGAATATCCTAGAACCACAAGAATGCCGGCCATCAGCGTGGTACTCAGTATCCAGCGCTTCGCTTTCTCCGCCCTGTAGGTTCCGTAGATAGCAGCGACGATAACGGCGATGGCTCCGAGCTGTACCACTGAACTGTGAATTACTTGGATCGGGCCGAGTTTGAAATTGCCGTCGAGTGCGGGAACCAGATCGATTATTATCCCGGGATAAATGATGAAGAACGAAAGGACAGTTATTACTCCGAACTTGACAAACGATCCCCACTCGAACTCGTAGTACCTGAAGTAAATAAGAAGCGCAATCGCGAAAAATCCGAGGACGCTCAACTGGTGGATGCCGATAGAGAGTCCCATGACGTAAGCGGCAAGAAGAAGATATCTCTGGCTTCCCGGCTCTTCCGCCTTGTCGTACCACGTCATGCCAAGCCATACGACGCATGACACGAAGAACATACTGGAAGCGAATAGGGAAGACTCGACGGCGTTGAACCAGAAAGTATCGGTTACAGAGAAGGTCAGTGCTCCGATGCCAGCGGAGCCGAAGACGGCAATTGAAGATAAAAGATCGGTAGGAAAACCTTTCCATCTTGAGATTACCTTTACGCTGATGAGGTAAAGGAACATGATGGTTAGAGCGCTTGCCAGTGCGGAAATGAGGTTAATTCTAAGGGCATGGTCGGCGACGTAAGGGGTCATCATGGCGACTCTGCCGAGAAGAGTGAATAGAGGTGCGCCCGGCGGATGAGGGACTTCCATGGCTGGAGATGTCGCCGCGTATTCTCCGCAATCCCAGAATGCTACCGACGACTGAGATGTCATTCGATACATTGTGAGAGTGAGCAGAAATAGTCCAAGTGCGATGTATCGGTTCATAATCTTGAAATTCATTTTAAACTCCTGTGTGCATTAGTTCATCTGTGAAAAAACAAGCCGTTATCGAGATCTAAAGGACTCTTTGTGACCATGGCATGAACGCCTCGGTCGTCTAACCGCGTCCTCCAAGGCTTAGAAAAGAAATCCGATAGTTGGAAGGGTTTTAACCCTGGTCCCGATTAGAGTTAGTCTTGCAGACTATTTCTTCGTTTGTAGGTATTCCCGCGCAAAGCTGAGTGGATTGTTGGTCGGTGAGTTTATTGTTGTCGATTTGTCATGTCTGATCTCGGAAGTGCAGTGTGTCTCATTCTCACGTTCACTTTGAGAGGCAACATGTTTTGTTTTTTGTCCTGGCAATAGGAAACAATCGTGGGTGATTCTAAGCGAACTTTTCGAATCCTTCTGATCGTGAGCTTGATCGAGAATCCATCCACTTGCAGAAGTCATGTCGATCCTTCCGACGATTTCACGTGCGAGCCCCACAAGATCGGAAAGATCATTATCGATCTGGTTCTTCAAAGGTTGGCCAACTGGCAGGCTTGAGAATTGCGCGAAGGGCGCTATCTCTGCATTGATGGTTATGCCGTCGATCATCTGTCGATGAAGGTTGTCTGCCCGCAGATTGATTGCCCCCAGAAATACGAACAATAAACTCAGGATGGAAAAATTGGCAAGCTTTATTATCATCTTGTCTCTGCCAAAATCAACTGTGTCGATTTTAATGATTTGGTTTAACGCGTCAGCTTGCATTGATTAATTTTAGAAAAATGGATGAATAAATTCAACTAACCTACTTACAGAGAAAGTGGTTAATCAATGATAGGGATGGCTCGCGGGGATATTTCTAGGAGCTTGCGGTTCTAAAACCTTTGATCAGATATTTTCCTCTTCACAGCAAGAAGTGAACAAACCGCCGTCTGCGAGTGAAGAAGCGATATCGTTGGCGAGCAGACCGATTTTCCATTTGTCGATCTCATCGAGCCGGACCGTCTCGACAGAATCGTTCTCATGAAGGATATTGATGCAGTCGGTAAGGATCCCTTCCGGAATGAGTGAGATGTCGGTTTCTGTCTGCCGGGCGATCATGGAGTAGAGTGTGAATGGTACGTCCTCGTTCTCACGGAAAGTCGCCTCCACATCCCTTTCGTTATATGCTCGAAATGTCACCCGATATTCTCCGTCCCCGATCATTACGATGTTCTGAACAACTCCGCGGTAGTTTTCCATTTTCTTATCCTTTCGGTTGTTCTATTCAAAACTGGCCGAAGCCGGGAAACTCACGACGGCTTCTTTTGTCAAATAGGACCTTCCGCCAACATATCACACGGCTATGGTCTTCCAACAATGACCCGACAATCCTCTTTCGGAAGAACCATGGCATACTTTAGCCAGGGCACAATTTTATCCGTTTTCAGCGTTTTTTGGGGGATTGATTCTGACCGTCGTGACCGCATTATGGAGTCGGCGAAAAGGAAGGAATCTTTACGACTTCATCGATGGATCATTGAACTCTCGAGGATAATTGGCTTACCTTGGTCCCGTTCAACGTCGGTCGCTGAATAATGTCGCACTCAATCACAAGTCAAAAAAAATAGGAGAAATTTATGCCGTCTACGGAATTGCCAACTGTCATCAGTGAAATCATCAAGAGGATAACGGAGTACATTCCGGAATTCATGAACAATCCGGAGGACAAGTCTATTAACAATGGAAATGTTGCGGTATGTATTATCGACAAGGATGGAAACATATACGGGAAGGCTTTCGGAACCGACAAAAACAGATC
Source organism: uncultured Bacteroidota bacterium (assembly GCA_963703215.1). GTDB lineage: Bacteria > Bacteroidota > Ignavibacteria > Kryptoniales > JAKASW01 > JAKASW01. The sequence continues at coordinate 2,227,851 of OY969800.1, forward strand.
GAGACAGACGTTCAAGATTGCGTGGACGAAGGCGAGTCAAGTTTGGATAACGGGGATGAAGACGGGCGAGTACGAGAGAAAAGTATTCAACAACGAGGTCAATGAATATCAATATGGAATCCAGAGGCCTGATTTCATCGGCTGGATTGGAGGACAACCCATCATCTTGAAAGATGGCACAACCCTCTCGGTTGGCTTCAGTGGATTTCGTGGCACAAGCGATCTGGAAATCGTGCAAAAAGCAGTTGCAAAAGCAAATCTTTAGAACGGTAAACTTTTTCTGCTAGCAAGTCTTGAGTGAGAAAATTTGGGAAAGCAGGTTTTGAAGGCAGGCAGAGTAAACAACAGAGCTAAGGGAGAAGAAGCTCTGCTGCTTACATCGCCATGCTTGTTGCTAACTACAGATTTCTATCTACCGGCATTGAACGCGAGAAACTTTTCTTCTAGTTGATCCGCGATCTGCTTGAATAGCTGGTCGTGGTTGTCTTCATACTGGAACGGAGTCACCTGTATCTCGGAGCTGTGCGTAAAGTACATGCTTACCAGGTGTGCCTTGTAAGCGATCGCGGGATCGCCGCTCTCCTGTGCCACTTTGTCCACTGTATTCAGAAGCTGAGAGTAATCCAGATCGGGGTAACGGTCCTTACATTGAACTAATGCGTAAAGCGCAGATTCCACGAACCCCGGCACATCCTTGTTCTTCAAATCCAGGTTGTACATTTTGAATGAAACGTCCTGAACAAAAGTTTTCTTATCGACTGGTTTCTCCTGTGCAATTGCGGTGGACGCAATCGCGATGATGGCGAAAGTTGCTACTGCTAATCGCATGAGATATGTTTTCATATTTCCTCCTGAAAGTATTATTGGTTGCTTAATCTATCTCACTCTATTCTTTCAAAGCTTGTGCCATCCTGATAATTCGAAAATTTCTCTGCAATTGATGGGTTTAAGTCTGATCATACTTTGGAAGGATGCCACAAAATTGCCGGACTTCCTCCGCCTAAAATAATAACTTCCACTAACTTGATGAGTTATGGTGGAAGCCGCAAGGTGGCTCGATGCAAAAATGTGGCATGGATTAAACAAGCGGAGAAAGGTTTTGAACGGGATACCAGAGAAGGAAAAGATCCTCACGAATTCGGGAACAAAAGAATATTAATCAGTGAAAATCTGTTTATGTCCGCGTAATCAGTGTGCTTTCTTTTTTCTACGAGGCATCTATGATTCTTCTTCAGTTCTTCTCAGCCTGTTATTGAGGGCGCGCCGCGATATACCTAACAGCTCGGCCGCAATTGTCTGGTTCCCATCCGCTCTTCGTAGTGCCTCTTCAATCAGAGATTCCTCCGCCTCCTTAAGTGTCGGGAATCTACCAGGAAAGGAAAGGAGCTCCGATTGGTGATGGTGTTCGTCGGGTTGCACGGGGCTCGCTGGAACCTGCGCGTGGTCGGCAAGCTTTGCACGAATCGATTCGAGTGAGAGAATCCCTACTTTATGAAGGCTCACGGCATCGAAGATCATGCCTTCAAGCTCGCGAATATTTCCGGGGAAATAATAATTGCTCAATAACGTGTAAAGCTCTTTAGGTGGCGTCGGTCTCTTCTTCTTCAACGTATCCGCAGCTTTCATGATGAAATGGTCGATCAAATATGGCAAGTCTCTCTTTCGTTCCCTCAGAGGAGGTATTGCGATATGATGTGACTTTAATCTGTAATAAAGGTCCTGCCGGAAAGTATCGCTCGACTGCATCGTCCTGATGTCGCGGTGTGTCGCGACGACTATCCTCGCGTCTGATAATTTAGCGATATCAGAGCCGAGCGGGTAATAGCTTCCATCCTGGAGCAGTCGAAGTAGTTTTACCTGCGATGCGGCACTGAGATCGCCGATCTCGTCGAGGAATAATGTGCCGTCGTTTGCTTTTTCGATCAGGCCCTTTCGTTCCTTCTCGGCCCCGGTAAATGCTGCCTTCCTGTGACCGAACAAAGTGTCCGAGAAAAAATTGTCGTCGACGCCTGCGACGTTTACTGCGACAAGTTCTCCAGTCCTGCCGCTAGCTTTGTGGACGGCGCGTGCGAAAAGCTCTTTTCCCGTTCCAGTCTCACCGGTAATCAGGACTGGGAGGTTCGTCTTTGCAATTGCTTCGATATATCGAAAGATCGATTGCAGAGCCGGACTATTCGTCACTATTGGGCTGAACGCTTCGGGGTGTTCGATGTTCTCGGTCAGCAGCAGCTGCTTCAGCATCTGGTTCTCGGTTCTGACTTCCGTGAGCTCGAGGCCTCGTCTTACGGTCGAAACAAGCTTCGTCTCGTCGATCGGTTTTACGACGTAATCGAACGCACCTTCCTTCATGCATCGAACCGCGCTGTCAACATCATTGATGGCCGTGATCATGACGACGGGGATTTCAGGATGACTGCTCACGATCTTGTTGAGAAGCTGGAAGCCAGAGACAAACTGCATGTTTATGTCCAGCGCGACCAGAGAATAATTCTTGCTTTTCAGAAGCTCGTCGACTTTCCGGCTGTCGCCGCATGTTTCGACGTTGTTTATGCCATTGGAGGATAATGTCAGCTTCTGCGCTGAGAAGAAAATGTTCTTCATCGTCGACGAACAAGATTGGGTTCGATGGAAAATTCTTTGTATTCATAATTCATTTAGTTGTCATTGTCGATAGTTGTTGGAAAGGAAACGCGTGCAGTGCTTCCTTCATTGGGCTTGCTCGTAAGTACAAGCGTCCCGCCATGGCTTTTCACGATATTATATGAAACGGAGAGCCCGAGTCCGGTACCTCCCGTATCGCGTTTCGTTGTGAAGAAAGGATCCATTATATGTTTCAGATCTTCAGGTTTGATTCCGATCCCCTGGTCTTCGACTTTTATTCGGACCCTCTTCCGCTGCTGGTTATAGTAAGTGGAAATCTTTACTTCGGCTGATGGATCTTTGAGCGACTGGCACGCATTATTGATGAGGTTGATGACGACCTGCTCAAGCTGTTGGGCGTTTCCGCGAATCAGTGGAAGATTCTTTCCATACTCGACCTTGAAGTTCGTGGTCGATTTCTTTATGAGATTGCCCGTGATAAGAATTGCCACTTCAACGACCTTGTTGACATCTACCGTTTCGTTCAGCGTATTGCTATCGGCTCTCGAATACTCGGTGAGACTTTTCGTGATGTTCTTGATTCTCTCCGTGCCCTTTAATATGGCGTCCAGCGACTGCGCGATCTTTTCTTTTGAAGTGGCGTATGAGATTCCCCCGATGCAGAAATCACCATTTTCCCTGTGGAAAGCGTCGAGTATGGGCATAGCATCTTTCCAGATTTTGGAAAAGAGCTGAGTGTTTAGCATGATGAAATTGTTTGGGTTGTTGATCTCATGAGCCATGCCGGAGACCAAAGTCCCCAATGATGCCAGCTTATCCGCCTGTATCAATTGCCTGTTGCGCAGAGCCTCCGATACTTCGGCCTTCTTCAAATTGGTGATATCGTTTATCAAGCCATCATACGCGATCGGAGTTCCATCGTAGTCCTTGGTCACAGCAATCTTGTTTCGTATCCATCGCACTGTGCCATCTTTATGTATGATCCGGTGTTCAAGCGGTTCTCCTTCGATGCCGGCGAGAGCCATGCGCGCCTGCTCCAATACTTTTTGACGATCCTTGTGGTGTACCATCTTGTACCAGAGATCCGGTGTTCTCTTGAAGTCATCGGGAGTATACCCGGTTACGGATATACAGCCAGGTCCGTGCATGGTCTCGACTGCAATACCATCCTGTATTGTTACGGTGTAGATATAATCCGTTAAATAGTTGATCAACTTTTCGTATCTATGTTCGATATCCATTAATGCATTTCTTGGTTTATTTACGTTACGTATCCTTTTATCATTCTCGGCGGGACTTTCCGGGAAATGGTCTCATTAAATATAACGACTTGTTTCGTTCCTTCGAAAATGCAAAAGGCCAAATACTGAGATTTCTCCCTGAAGGATGTCAAATCCGACCGGTCATTTCATTTTTTATGGCACATAAATACAATCGCCGGAGTGATACAGAACACAAACCTTAAAGACTGAACGAATGTTCAGTTGATAGATGCCAAGAGCGTCACGAGTTTCAATCAAAGAGAGAGCACTATGGAACGGAATCTTTTCGGCATCTACGGCGTTGTAAATATCAGGAAGCCGAGAGCACTGACCAGTCGTGCGCATAATAAACATCATACAAACCAACAGGAGGAACCATGAAACAGATCGACGGACCTGAAAATATCCGACAAGACCAGCCAGTAGAGAGGAGAAGATTCCTCACTAAGATATTAGGCGTCCTTGCAGGAGTAGGAATTATGGGTGGAGCCGGAAAGCTTCTTGCCCAGACGGGTAAAAACACAGTCGCTACGGGCGGCGGCCCCAAACAGGTTGCAGACAACGATCCTTTCGTCGGTCAGATCGAGATGGTTTCGTTCAACTTTGCTCCCACCGGATGGCTGCTTTGCGACGGATCGGTACTGAGCATTTCTCAATACACCGTGCTCTTTGCTCTTATCGGTACTACATACGGCGGCAATGGTAGTAGCACATTTGCCCTTCCCGATTTGAGAGGACGCGTTCCGATCAGCATGGGACAGGGATCGGGCCTGACCAACCGCGTCATTGGCCAATCGAGCGGCGAGGAGAATCATACACTAATCTCGAATGAAATGCCCAGTCATACCCACTATGCGCAGGAGAGCGGGTCGAATGGAACTTCGGCCTCGCCGACAGGCAATTTTCCTGCAGTCAATAATGAAGGCATTCAGCATTATGGCACAACCGCGAATGGTTATATGAATACCTCGATGATGACAGCGACAGGAGGAAGCCAGGCTCACAATAACATGCAGCCTTACCTATGCGTTAACTTCATCATCGCGACTTCGGGTATTTTCCCGACCAGGTCATAATGGCGTGGACATTTTTCCACGGCAGCCAACATAAGCGTCTTCAAATGGAGGAACCATGAAGCTGAGAGTACTGTTTTTATTACTAACAATTTTTGCGTCGTCGGCGTGGGCGCAGTCACTGTTCTGGACGGAAGTCGGTGGAGGGAAGATCGACACATCCAAGTTCAATGGAGCATCTGAAGCCACTATCCTTACCTACCAGTCGAGTCCGTATGGCATTGCATACGATGCAACTTTAGGAGAGATCTTTTGGACTGATGTAACCGGCGGCAACATCTACGAAGCCAACCGGGATGGCACGAGCGTAACGACATTTGCTTATGCGCTGAATCTTCCTCGCGGCATCGCGATAGATAATTTGTCAGGAACGGTTTACTGGGTGGAGAATGGAAGTAAAAAGATACTCTCCACTCCAGACGTTGGCGGGGCGATAATCGATGTGCTTACATCAGGATTGTCAGCTCCGACCGGAATCACCGTTGACGAAAAAAACGGAAACATTTACTGGACAGACGATGGCGGCAGCGAGAAATACATCGGTAAATGTGCGTTGAACGGTTCTGGCGCGGTACACATTGATTCGACAACCGCATTCGTTTCCGGGATCGCCGTCGACACGCTTCATTCAAGAATCTATTGGACCGAATATGGCACACAAAAGAGAATTAGATCTGCGACTCTCGACGGTTCTGACACTGCGACGGTTGTGACATTGACTTCCTCCGATCCAAGAGGAATCCTCGTTATGGGTCAGGCAGGATTGATCTACTGGACAAACTATTTGACGAACACCGTAGAGAGCTCGAACCTCGACGGTTCGGACGCCACTTTACTCATATCGAGCGTGTTGAACAATCCACTATCCATGTTTACCACGTCGAACAGCATACAAGTTGCTGCATTCGAGGGATATCCTGGAACGGCATTATACTTCGATGGGAGCACCAATTATGTAGACGCAGGTAGCTCCTCGACTTTCAATTTTAGCGGACCGTTTACAGTCGAAGCGTGGTTCAAAGTTACATCGTTTCCATACCAATGGGATGCTTTGATTACTAAAGGTGACGACTCATGGCGGATCGCGCGGTCCAATTCCTTAAACTACCTTGCCTTCAGCACAAACGGATTGTCGAACGTCGACATGACCGGCACTACGAACGTGAATGACGGCAACTGGCACTTCTTCGCCGCCGTGTATGACGGTTCCACGAAGACTTTGTACGTCGACGGCAGAGTCGATGCCGCGACACCCGTGACCGGCACGCTCAGTCTCCAGTACGTTTCCAGTTTATTTCGGCGAGAACGCAGGCCACACCGGAAGATACTTCAACGGCAACATGGACGAAATACGAATATGGAGTGTCGCGCGAACGGAGCAGCAGGTGAGAACCGACATGTTCTCGACAGTCGCAAATGCACAGCCCAACTTGCTTGCATACTGGCAGTTCAACGATGCCAGCGGATCCACCGTGATGGACGCCGCGAGTGGATTCAATGGGACAGTAAATGGCACGGCAAACTGGTACACATCAACTGCACCCGTGGGCCAATATGGAGACTACGATGCAAGCGCCGCTACCGACAGCGTCGGTCCGACTGGAGCAAAAATAAATCTGACTATCACTTCTACTCCCGACAGTCTCGACTTCGTAGGGATCTATGCTTACGGTTCGCCCAGCACACCGACAACCAGCGAATCCTTTCCGAGCGGAGTAACGCAGCGCTCGTCTCTCGTTTGGGGATTGTACGCTTATGGCTCCAACACGGCGACATATTCCATGAACTATGGAGGGATCAGCGGAATCTCAAATCAATCGACGTTATTCCTCCTCGGGAGGAGCGCAGCCGATGCGAGCTGGTCGAACCTCACAGAGTTTTATTCTCAGAACTCGCTTCTTCACCTGTTCTCGTCGCCGAGTACTTCGCTTACTTACGTCAGTCCTTCGAAGCAGTTCGCCATCGGGGGTGGAAGCGACAATCCGCTTTCGGTAAAGCTTGCGTCATGCCAGGCAACGGCAGACGTGGGCTCAGTGACTCTCGATTGGCAAACGGCGACTGAAGCCGACATCGCCGGCTTCAACGTCCTGAGAAAAGATCCCGCGCAAGCACAGTTCGCGCAGGTGGGGAATTATTTGAGCGATGCTGCTTTGAAGAGTAAAGGCACGGTCACTCGCGGCGGCGCGTACGAGTTTACTGACACGAAGGTGAAGTCCGGCTCGACGTACGATTATAAAATACAAAGCGTGACCCGGGAAGGTACCACAGTAGATCTGAACACACTCACGGTCACTGTGGATTTGCCGAAGTCATACGCACTCTACCAGAATTATCCGAACCCGTTCAATCCATCCACCACGATAAGGTTCGATCTCAAAGAAGCATCGACGGTAGTCCTCGGAATTTACAATACCCTCGGCCAGCTGGTGAAATCCAGCAATTACGGGACGATGAACGCAGGAAGATATTCTGAGGTCTTCAACATGTCTGAGCTCGCCACCGGACTATACTTCTACAGGATAACGGCGACTGGAAACGATGGACAGAAATTCGAGGTGGTAAAGAAACTGATGTTGTTGAAGTAGAACAGATGATTGCGGAAAAGATTCTACGTTTTCGTTTTATTCCGAAAGCTCATTTGAACGACATAGGCACATTATTCAAACTGATACATTACTTTTATTTCCATTTCTCCTTACTTTGTTGTAATTTATTCCCGGCACCGAAATTTTTTCCGATTGGAAACTGTCAAAATTGGAATTTTTTGAGTGAGAACCGTGTCGGCAAAGTGGAATGTTCGGCACTTTGATTGTGGCCAATGGAATGCGCCCGAATATGTTGAGCTTCTGAGTTTGGCTTGAGCGTCCCGCTAAAACAAAATCATCCGTTGTAAATCTTTTTGGAGAGGTTCATCCGCGGTGTTAGAATGATCTCTCACCGAGTTTGGAACTAAATGAGGCCTGGAGGAACAAGTGAGGGTTCGCTTTTTATTTTACAAGCATGAACGGGCGGTGTCATCGGATTTCCTTAGCCTGGGTGAATTGCTCGACCTGATTGCGAGAGGTTATCCTGGAGCGCAGATACTTGGGATTGAAGTGACCGAAACCGCTCCGAATGCGGAACAGCCGAAATATCAATCTGATCAGAAATCAACGGGGTACGATCAGACAGTTTATTGCGATCCGATTTCGGTCAGCTAATACTCGTTACTGCGGTTCGTTTCTAATCCGTCATCGCAGCCTGCCTCCTCGGAGTGACAGTCCCTTCCACTTCATCATCACTAATAGCTGAAAGATGATTGCTGGCAACTTTTCCTGACAACTGTTCATTGTTAATTGATTATTGATAGGTCAATCCCTTGGCGTTTTAATCTAGATGGCCAAGGTTCGGTTTGCCCTTGGGTGGCTCAATTTGAATTTTCGTTACCCGTAGAATCTTCGGCTTGGAAACTCACAGGTGAGAATCCCGAATTTTCCGCAAAAATTCGTAAAAGAACACTGCCATCGGAATTTCCGCCTTCGAATAATCGAGCTGCGTTGCACCGACAAGCGCGTTAATATCCTCGAATGTTTTCCCGAATTGTTTGGCAGTTGCGGAGACCGCTAGTTTCATAACTCTATCGAGTTCAGACAAATCTGCCATACCAATTCCCATGAGCCATACCAATACATCGACGTAATCATGGGCAACGTCAAACCGGTTCTTTGATTCTTTCACATATCTAATCTCGTCTTTCCTCCCCGATATATCAAGTTTACCAAAACCAAACAGAGCCGCTTGGCTCCTAATTGAGTCACCACCATTTAGATGGTATGCTTGCACTTTCTGGGTGGCAGTAATAACTTCCAGAGTCATGTGTGCGGCGTCTTCAATTATCGTATCGAAGGAAAATATAATGAATCACCGGGCAGGCTATCCAAAGAAGGAAGAAATATATAACGGTATTACATCTGGTACTCGTCCAGGTGTTTATAGCGCAGACGACGCTTTATGCCACCGGTGGCAAGCCTGCCGGTAGCGGTACTCCGACAAATCCATTTCTTGTCGCAGATTATGCAGATCTGAAAGTCGTGGGGACGTTGGCCATCTATCCGGGCAGTGCTGTGTACCGTCTCATTGCCGATATCGACGCTTCGGCATCGCAAACGGAAAACAAAAGCGCCGGCTTTGCGCCCATTGGCGACAGCGCTATTATATATTTTACAGGCACGTTCCATGGTGCAGGACATGCGATCGAAAACCTCTACATCGGTCGTTCGCGAACGGATACTGGTTATGTCGGGCTTTTCGGATATTTACAGTCGGCAACGATCGATAGTTTGGGAGTGACTAATGCGAATATTACGGGGGTCGGGGTTGTCAGCGTCGGCGGTATTGCTGGATATAATAATACAGGAACCATCATCGATTGCTACTCAACAGGAAGCGTCATGGACAGCGCCGGGGATATCGGCGGTTTAGTAGGATGGAGCGACGGAACGATCACCAACTGCTATTCAACGGCAAATGTGACAGGGAGTGAATACGTCGGCGGTCTCGTTGGATTCAATTGGGGCCCCATGAGCTACTCCTATGCTGCAGGAAGCGTGACAGGCAGCGGCTATGTTGGCGGCATCGTCGGTGATAATGTATCGGACATCAGCAAATGCTACTCGACCGGAAGCGTGACAGGGAGCGGTGCGTATGTCGGCGGTTTCGTGGGCAGCAATGGATACGTAATAACCGATTGCTACTCAACTGGAAGCGTGACAGGCGGCAACAACGTCGCCAGTTTGATTGGATTGAATAATGGCACAGTCACGGATTGCTACGCAACCGGACACGCGGGAGGAAGCAGCAATGTCTCCGGCCTTGTGGGAGACAATTATTCTGCGGGGACAGTCGCTGACTGCTACTGGGACAGGCAAACCACCGGGTGGGCAACGGGATATGGATACAACACGAACACGTTTTCCGCAACCGGGTTGAACACGGCGCCGATGAAAGATTCGTCTTCGTTTGTTGGATGGGATTTTGAATCCGTATGGTCGATCAATCCGAGCATAAACAACGGTTATCCTTATCTTGCTCCAGCCAAATTGACATTTGTCGAAGGATCAACTCCACCGAAAACGTTTTCGCTTGCGCAAAATTTTCCCAACCCGTTCAACCCGACGAGCACTATCCGCTACGAGCTGTCGGCCAACAGCTTCGTTACCCTGAAGATTTATGATATTCTCGGAAGGGAAGTCGCGACATTGGTTAACGAGCGCCAAACCTTCGGCAGTCATTCGATAACATTTAACGCGGGCAGCCTGCCAAGCGGCGTGTACATATATAAGCTCGAAGCGGGTACTTTCACCGCAGCGAAGAAACTTCTGCTCTTGAAATAAACGGGCTCTCGTGCTTGCCGCTGACCTCTGAGTCCTGACAACTGTTTATTAATTCAAAATTGAGAATTCTCTCTTTTCCTGTTCCTCAGCGGCTAAAATGCTACGAGCTAAGTCGCCATGACCTATGTGCCAATTGCTATCTCATCTGTTGTCCAATTCAAAATCCAAAATTGAGAATTCACAATTCTTGAATCTCTCCTCCATGTCGCCTAGATTTATTCAACTTGTCCCGAAGGGATGCCAATGGCAGAAGAATCCACATCCAAATTGGACACTAAACTTTTCGTCGTTGACCAAGTTGACGCTTTAAAGATCGGACAACGCCGCAGGAATAATCTGTTCTCTTCCATCTGGAAGGGCGTTGAGACGGCGTTGCCAGGGATTGGAGGCGAGTGAACACATGACAGTTCCGGAAGTAATCGGACATAAGATTCATTTGATCAGAGACCAGAAAGTGATGCTGGACTTCGATCTCGCAAGTCTTTACGGCGTAGAGACCAGGGTGCTTATCCAGGCAGTGAAGAGAAACTCCCCCCGTTTTCCTCAGGATTTCATGTTTCAACTGAACGACGATGAGTTCAAAAACTTGAGGTCACAGATTGTGACCTCAAGTTGGGGCGGAAGGAGGTACCTTCCTTACGCTTTTACCGAGCAGGGCGTCGCCATGTTATCATCAGTACTGAACAGCGAGCGGGCGATTCTCGTGAATGTCGAGATCATTCGCGCGTTTGTCCGACTGAGAGAAATCCTTGCGACTCACAAAGACCTCGCCAGGAAATTAGAGGAGCTTGAGAAGAAGTACGACGAACAATTTGCGGTAGTGTTTGAGGCGATCCGCGAGTTGATGACGCCGCCCGAACCTCCACCCAAACATCGAATTGGTTTCGGCGTCGAAGAGAGAAAGGCACGATACTCGTCGGCTCGAAGAAAATCCTGATGTTAATTCATAAGCGGGCAAGCCCATTCCTCAGTTAACTAAATTGCCATGAGCCATGAGCTAACTGCTAACCTGTCAACTGTTCAATTCAAAATTTAAAATTGAGAATTCAACATTCTTGTTTCTCTCCCCCATGTCGCTTACTTTTAATCGATTTGTATAAGGAAGCGTGGTCGCAAATAGGCAATGAAATTCCTCATCTCAAAAGAGATATAGCTAGGAATTAGAATGCCCTCCCAGCTAATCAACCAATATTACTCCGAAGTCGAGAAACTTGAGCAGTATGGTGGTACGAAGAACGAAACTGCCATACGCAGCGCTTTCTTCAACCTCCTGAGCAGTTACGCCCGGCAAAAGGAGCTGGTGCTGGTACAGGAAATCCCGGTCAAAGGAAAATTAGGCAGGATGGTCACTCCCGACGGCACGTTGAAGGACAGCCTCCGACAGGATTGGGGATACTGGGAAAGCAAAGACGAGGCGGACGTTATCGACGACGAGATCGCGAAGAAATTTGCGAAGGGCTACCCGAACGACAACATCCTATTCGAAGACAGCCAGACCGCAGTCCTGATACAGGGCGGTCGCGAAGTGATGCGGGCGGCGGTGAACAATCCGATACTCCTCGACCGAATCCTCCATGAGTTCACGAGCTACGAACGTCCTGAGATTGCCAATTTTAGAAAGGCAATCGAGCTTTTCAAAGAGGACGTGCCCCGTGTGACCGAAGCGCTCCATGATGTAATCGAGCAAGCCGAGAAGCACAACAAATTCTATGTGAAAGCCCGCGACGAGTTCTACGAGCTCTGCAAGCAGGCGATCAATCCGGAAATCACCATCGGCGATATCACCGAGATGATGATCCAGCATATCCTAACAGCCGACATCTTCAACACGATCTTCGACGATCCGTACTTCCACCGCGAGAACAACGTGGCAAAGGAGCTTGAGAGAGTCGTCGATAAGTTTTTCGTCGCCGACGTGCGGAAGAAAACCCTCGGGCGAATCCAGCATTACTACCAGACGATCAACGCGGCGGGCGCTTCCATTGCCGACCACCATGAGAAGCAGAAGTTCCTGAAGGCAGTCTATGAAACATTCTACAAGAGCTACAACCCGAAAGCCGCCGACAGGCTTGGCGTCGTCTATACGCCCAACGAGATCGTCCGCTTCATGATCGAAAGCACGGACTACCTCCTCCACACACATTTCGGCAAGCTGCTGGAAGACCATGACGTTGAGATACTCGACCCGGCGACCGGGACGGGCACGTTCATCTGCGACATCATCGACCATATCCGCAAGGAAAAATTGGAGTACAAATACAAGAACGAGCTTCATGCGAACGAGGTGGCGATCCTTCCTTATTATATCGCGAACCTGAATATCGAGTTCACGTACAAACAGAGGACGGGAGAATACGCCGAGTTTGAAAGCCTCTGCTTCGTGGATACGCTGGACAACCTTGGCTTCGGTTACAAGGGAAAGCAGGAAGGATTATTCGGCGTAAGCGCGGAGAACGTCGAGCGCATCAAGCGGCAGAACCGTCGAAAGATTTCCGTCATCATCGGTAACCCGCCGTACAACGCGAAGCAGGAAAATTACAACTTCCAGAACCCGAACAAGATCTATAGGGAAATCGACAAACGCATTAAGAATTCTTTTGTCAAGTATGGCACTGCACAAAATCAGATAGTTGTGTATGACATGTTCACTCGTTTCTATCGTTGGGCGATGGATAGGCTGGATGAAAATGGCATCATCGCTTTGGTTACCAACCGTGCGTTTGTCGACAAGAGAGCGTTTGATGGTTTTAGAGAATGCGTCCATGACGATTTCGACTATGCTTATATCGTGGACACAAAGAGCGACGTTCAGGGACAACCCGAAGATTGCGGGTACGACGCACAACGTGTTCGGGATACAGACGGGCGTGGCGATCATGTTCTTGGTGAAGAAGGCGAAGCGGGAGAACGATAACTGCCTCATCAGGTATATAACCATGGATGATTTCTGGCGGAAAGAGGAAAAGTTGGGATGGCTCGCGGGAAATCAACTGAAGAATATTCCGTTCGAGACCATCGTGCCTGACAAGAAGAACAACTGGATCAAACAGACCGATAACGATTTTGACGACTTGCTTCCACTGATGGATAAAGGCGTGAAAGCTGGACACAGCGAGAAGGCATTGTTTCGTCTTTTTTCTAACGGTTTGAAGACGCAGCGTGACGAATGGATGTACGATTACTCGAAAGAGGAACTGGAAACGAAAGTAAAATACTTCATCAGTGTTTACGAGCGCGCGAGAAAAGACTTGCACTATAAGGGGAAAATGAAGATTAAATGGGATCGAGAATTGGATAAGTATCTTAAGAGGAATATCAAGAAAAGTTTTGATCCTAATGAAATTGTCAGGTCGCTATATCGTCCTTACTGTGTGAAATACTTGTATCTTGACAGACAATTGAACGGCATGACTTATCAGTGGCCTATGATTTACCATAGTGGACAATACAATCCCGTAATCGCGGCAAATGGAATTGGGATGGACAAACCGTTCGCAGCCTTGGCGTTTGAAGAAGTCATAGACGTGCAGTTGATGCCGAATGGACAATGCTTTCCCTTTTACCGATACACAGATGATGGCACACGCCTCGACAACATAACCGATTGGGGACTCAAGCAATTTCAAGAACATTATAAAGACAAGGACATCACGAAAGAAGACCTGTTCCACTACGTCTATGCGGTGCTCCACAATCCAGCTTATCGAAAGAAGTATGAGCAAAACCTGAAGCGCGACTTCCCGCGGATTCCGTTCTACGAAGACTTCTGGAAGTGGTCCGACTGGGGGAAGAAGCTCATGAAGCTGCACATCGAATACGAGAAAGCGAAACCGTATCCGTTGAAAGTCGTCACCGAGAAAATTCCACCGGGCACCAAGATAAAAGCAAAGTTGAAAGCTGACAGGGAAGCAGGCATCATTTATCTTGACGATGCTACGAGTCTTGAAGGAATTCCATCAGAAGCATGGGAATACAAGTTAGGCAATCGGAGTGCCATGGAATGGGTGCTCGACCAGTACAAAGAATCGAAGCCGAACGATCCGACGATAGCAGAAATGTTCGACACCTACCGTTTCGCCGACTACAAGAAAGAAGTGATCGAGCTTCTGAAGAAAGTCTGCACCGTCAGCGTGGAGACGGTGAAGGTGGTGTCCGAATGGATCCCTTCGGGATAGGAGATGGGAAAGTCCAATGAGTTCCCCTTACCGCCCTCCCGGGCTTTTATAAAAAAATCGCCATGGTTTTCATTTTTATCTTGACTTCTCAGAAATCTTAATGTACCTTACTACCACAATGTAATCTCGCCGGGGGCGGGATCCCGATTCGCGAAGTAAAATTATTCAGCCAGGGATTTATTGTCCTTTGGCACATAGGCTTGAATGAGATGGAGAGCAGTCCTTCTTCCTTCTATCCTGTCAGGGACTCAAAGCACCAACATAAGAATTACTTGACGCTGCGGCGTGTTAGTTCAGCGTCCTTCCCGAGTCCCCGAATGTTCTTATCGGGGATCAAGTCGGGAATCTGCGCCATGAATTTGCATGGTGCTTCAAGCGCATGAATACTATGCGTTCGGATAAATATACAGAGGCGCAGAAGCCTCAGAGGAAAACCGGGCTAATACATCGAGGAGCCATGGCTCCCAATCAGAGTCCGCCTGCTCCATCTCGTAGAGTCCATATATGCGGAAAGCATGCCCAGCAAAACAGCGAAGATCCAACGAATCCAGATGTCATCAAATGGTAATGTCCGTCACAAATCTAAACCGACTAATACGCCGCAAGCAACGCCTGCGAAGTAAAAATAAAGTAACCTTGCGGGAACCGAGGAGTGACCCGCGAGGTTGAGTCTAATGTGGAACAAAATCAAATGACAAGAAAGGAGGGTGGTGGGCTATTTTGGAAGAAAAGAATAGCACGCTGATGGCACGGAAGAGGACAAGATCACCGCAGATCTAATTATTACTATCAAATAGATTTTCTGTGAGGATCCATTTTTTTCCAGTGTTATCTGTGTGCAGGATTTTGAAAGAAGCCCAGCACCGAAAGGAGGCAGCTAAGAAAAAAATCTGGGGAGAAGGGTAGAGAAGCGGTAACTAAATGTACTTTTAATAACAAAGAGCGTCCCTTAATAGAAATCACCGGTTCTTAGTAGACAGGGGATGTTACCAAAAGGAGGAAATTTCATGAAGAACGGAAAACAAATGCCGGTCGTCATCAAATTGTCGAAAGACGACACGACAAAGAAGGAAGCAAATCTTTTTGCTTATGTGGTAGATCAAAGCGGGAAGATCCTGGAGAAGGTGCCTTTCAAGGAAGGGCAAGCCGCCCTGGAGGCAGCCAAAGGAAAACTCACCGGTCAAACCAGGATATACGTCTCGCAGGAAATACCGAAACAATTAGAACGAAAAGCCAATGAGCTAATGCTTATTAAAGGAGGCGCGTACCAGGTTGCACAAAATTTCACCGGCAACACTATCAACGTGGTTAAGCTTCCTGGAACAATCTTTCAGCCATGGCATCCGGGTAATTGTCTTCTTACAGGAAACATTACAAACACGATCACCCTCGACGGCAGCGAGGTAACGGGTCCAGTTTGCCATGCACGCGTTCACCTCATGGAAGTAGAAATATGGCGGCTGCTTCCGAGATGGCCCATCCCGTATCCCCGCATACCGGATTGGGTGATAGCCGAACTCCGGAAACTTTTAGGAGAAATTTTAAGGACTCCACCGATTCCCGACCCGATAGGACCGGTGGCTGATTTGGAAAAGGTAGATGTCACCCTGCGGTCGGTGAATCAGGAGATTAATCTTCGGCAGTCGCAGAAAATAGAGGCTCTTCCGCCGCTTCCACCCGACGTTGTAAGCGGGATGACTTCTCCGTCGCTCGATATTGTTCGAGCCACGTTAGCGAATAACCATCTTCTCCTGTCTCCATACATTTGCCTGTGGCCCTGGTTCTGGCCGTGGTTTTATGAATGCGATGAAGACAATATTACTTACACCGACAGCAATGGTCATTTTGAATATTGGGAAAACCTGGCTACCGAAGATGGACCATTGAACATCTATACATGGGTGGAAGTGCAAATCAATGGTCAATGGGTCACTGTTTACCATCCGCCGCTTCCTTGTCACACGCTGTGGAACTACGCCTGCGGTACGCCGATCAACATCCATCTCCATGATGCGAGAATCGCGCCGTGCGTTACAGTTCCAGCTCAAGGCGAGATAGTGTGGGTCAAACGGATTGGCAATGGCACGTCGGTTCGCAACCTTGCCCAGCATCCTGTCGAAGCAACAAAGCCGAGCCCGTTCGCCGATGAGAGGGGATTGACCAACAGCACCCTTATCGAGGTTGCAAACTACGTAAGCCCATTCTCCGGTTCATTTCCATTCTATATCCAGTTTGGCGATGGATTTCCATCTGCCGCTGTCACACATTTCCGCTGGAAGTACCATCGCATTGCCGATGCGGATCTGACCTCCGTCAGTGAAGGGTTTACCTACCAGGGAGGTGCATTGTCAAAACCCTATACTTATCAGGGTACAGATTCTTATGGCAATACAGTGTTCTATACTGGCTACTTCCCGCTCGACGTGTCTGCAGGGACAGGTAAGATTTATAAAATCCCGCATGTCGACGCTTCAGTAGATACAGGTATTCCGACAGCCGAATGGAACCAGGATACTGTCAGCGTCAACGTGGACGCCACGAGTCTTCAAAATGGATTATACGAATTCGTTCTCGAATTATGCGATGGCTCCGGAAATGCGATGAACAATCTAGGTCCTGGTGTTTTTCTGATTAGTACAGCTGCAGACGCAAATTCTTCTCAATTGGCCAGTGTCGCGGGTCCTTACAATAGTGCAGCGGATCCAGGCTACGTTGTATGGAACATGGATTCTCATGGCGATCCGATCTTGACTCAAGCTGCAGGTTTCCGTTTCCTGATTCGAATAGATAATGACCCCACTACTTGTGGCATTTACGATGCACAAGTATTGAATCAAGACGGAACCATTGCCACGACCGATACCTTGTGCGGATTCGCGCAATATGAAGCTGAGCCTATTCCGCCTCTTCCGCTTCCTCCTGTACCAAGGCAACCGAAAGCAGGCGACGAGATGCTGCTCCGTTTCTTTGCACAGCAGCCCCACCGTTTCGGCCGGTTTGATTATTCGGTGAAGAGAGGTAACAGTTCCGGGTTCGTCGTCCAAGAAGGCGGCCAGGTTCCAGAGCCTGATAACTCAATCTTTGTCGCAGGTGCTTGGATAAGTTACCAGTATGATCCGACACTTACTTCACTGCTTGGAACGTGTGATAAGGCGGCATTTGCAGAAAACCTGTATCTGAGCGCGTACCACACAAACGGCACGACTCGTCTTCAGGGTTACGACACGAGTGCAGTAGCGGCATTTGCGATCGAACCGCAGCCGTAGATCCATCAACCCATTCAATTGGATTCACGTCCCCACGCGTTATGCGTGGGGACGGTTTGTTGGCGCTCTGTTCCATCATCTTGCGCTTTATTGAGGAGCGGAATATCTGTCGAAGGAGTTCATAGACTTCAAGTTTCATTAGCGCGCTTGATGATTTGAATATCGCCGGCAATTCGGAACTTCAGCTTGTCATATATAATGTGTGAAGTTCCTTTGAAATCAGTCGGCATCGTCAACCGTTGGGGAATCTTGCCTAATTGGCGAAAAAAGTTTGTCTGAGCAAAAACGATGCCCGATAATTCGCGATTATTTTCATTCTCGTCCTATCTCTTTGCTTCTCAGGTACTTAACAGATTTCTTTTCTACCTTGACTTTTTGTCAGAATTTGTTAAATTTATAAGCTCAAAAAGTGAACGCTGGCGTAGCTCAGTTGGTAGAGCAGCTGATTTGTAATCAGCAGGTCGGGGGTTCGAACCCCTTCGCCAGCTCAGCTATGACGAGTGATCCGCCTCTGGCGGAGTCGATATAAAGCATTGGGCGGACGCCGGAGTTGGAGAGCCGGGGCGGACTGTAAATCCGTTGGCTTAGGCCTTTGAGGGTTCGAATCCCCCGCCGCCCACAGCTTCACGGCACAAAATATTTTGTAAAGGTAAGTTTGTTCATTAAAAAATTGTATGATGGCACATTCACTCGCGGGAACAAATCGCTTGAAAGAGTTACCCCGCAAGTCGGAATTGGTCGCGGGTTTGCGGACAAGACTTTGAGTTCATTAAAAGTTTGTGTTAAGATGCGGGAGTAACTCAGTTGGCAGAGTCACAGCCTTCCAAGCTGTTGGTCGTCCCGCAAGGCGGGATCTCCCGCTCATAGCTGAGCCCGCAGGATGACGATGGTTCCCGGTCGGTGCCATGGTAGGGCGGTATCGTTCTATTGTTATTGCTGACGTAGCTCAGCTGGTAGAGCAACGCCTTGGTAAGGCGTAGGTCACGGGTTCAAATCCCGTCGTCAGCTCGCTAAAATATGAATACATATTGAACCGCAATGTACACGAACAGAAAAAGAAGGTAGTATAACGAAGGAACTTTATGAGGGACATAGTTACACTCGAATGCACCGTTTGCAAACATCGGAATTATACCACGACGAAAAACAAGAAAAAGCAAACAGGCAGAGTCGAGTATAAAAAATATTGCCGCTTTTGTCAAAAACATACATCGCACAAGGAAACCAAATAGTAATTTTGAATCTTGACATTCAACGCGGGAGTAACTCAGTTGGCAGAGTCACAGCCTTCCAAGCTGTTGGTCGCGGGTTCGAGTCCCGTCTCCCGCTCGAATCGAAAGGCGAAAACATGAAATACGTCAGTAGCTCAATTGGCAGAGCAGCGGTCTCCAAAACCGCAGGTTGGGGGTTCGAGTCCCTCCTGACGTGCTCGATCGAGGAAAAATGTTGAGCCATGATGAATATGACAAGAAAGAAGAAGGTGCAATAATTCAATGAAAGAAAAAATCATAGCCTTTTTCGAGGACGTTGTGAAAGAAATGAAAAAGGTAACGTGGCCGACTAAGGATGAGTTGAAAGATTCGACCAGCGTCGTGCTCATTGCGACTTTGATTATAGCTGTCTTCGTTTATGCGGTAGATTTGGTTGTTAATTGGGGATTAAGGAACGTATTTTGAGAACGATTATATGAGTGAAGAAGTAGATCCCAAGACGCCGGAGGACAATCCACCACAGGTAGAATCACCTGAGGTGAAGGCAGAACCTGCCGCCGCGACAGGCAAAGCAACGACTAAAAGATGGTTCGTCGTCCGCACCTACTCGGGTCAGGAGACTAAGACCGTGGCTTATCTGGAAAGCCAGTTGAAAGACTCCGACTTCAAGGAAAAATTCGGCGAGATCGTCATCCCGACTGAGAAGGTCCCGACCATCAGCGAGAACGGCAAGAAGAAAATTAAGACTAGAAATTTCATGCCCGGCTATGTAATGATCGAGGTGGAGATGGATGATCGAGTCAAAGCTTTCATACAGAGTGTCCCGTCGATTATCAGTTTCGTTGGACCGAAAGGCGCTCCGAGTCCGCTTCGCTCTGACGAAATCGTCAGGCTCAAAGGAAGAATCGACGAGCATGAAGAGCGGCAGGCTACCGAGGTACCCTTTAAAATTTCTGACAAGGTTAAAGTCATCAGCGGTCCGTTTTCGACTTTCAAAGGAGAAGTTGCTGAAGTCAATGAGGATCGGATGAAATTGAAAGTTACCGTCACAATTTTTGGCAGGCCGACTCCTGTCGAATTAAGTTTTACTGAAGTTGAATTAGAAAGATAAACTGGGAGAACAATGGCTAAGAAAGTTGTAGGCTTTGTAAAATTACAGATACCCGCCGGCCAGGCGACTCCTGCGCCGCCAGTCGGACCTGCATCTAGGTCAAAAAGGCGTCAACATAATGGAGTTTTGCAAACAGTTCAACGCTCGCACGCAGGACAAGCAGGGACTTATCATTCCTGTTGTGATAACCGTTTTCTCCGATAAGTCGTTTACATTTATAACAAAGACTCCTCCTGCTTCTGTACTCCTCGTCAAAGAAGCAAAAGTAGAAAAAGGATCGGGAGAGCCAAACCGGGTGAAGGTTGCGAAAGTTACCCGCGAGCAGGTAAAGAAAATCGCGGAGATGAAAATGCCGGATCTTAACACTACCGACATCGAGTCTGCGATAAGCATGGTGGCTGGAACTGCTCGAAGCATGGGAATTGTGGTCGAAGGATAAAAATTAATTTCGAATTGCGGATTGTATATCTCGAATTTATAAAACAAGAGTTTAAAAAATGAAACATAGCAAACGGTTCAATGAGGCGACAAAGCTAATCGAAAAATCGAAAGAATATTCCGTCGATGAGGCAGTAGAAAAAATTAAATCGACATCTAAGGCAAAGTTCGACGAGACGATAGATATAGCCATACGTCTTGGAGTGGACCCGCGTCATGCCGATCAGGCCATTCGTGGAACGGTTTCTCTGCCGCACGGCATTGGAAAGACAGTCCGCGTACTGGTTCTCTCGAGGCAGGCGCAGAAACAGGAAGAGGCCAGGCAGGCCGGTGCTGATCATGTTGGCTTCGACGATTACCTCAAGAAGCTGCAAGAAGGTTGGGCTGATATAGATGTAATCGTTTCGACACCTGATTCCATGGCGGACGTCGGAAAGTTAGGTAAGGTCCTCGGCCCGAAAGGATTGATGCCGAATCCGAAAAGCGGAACCGTTACCATGGACGTGGCGAAAGCGGTCACTGAAATCAAAGCTGGGAAAATAGAGTTTAGAGTCGACAAAGCAGGCAACCTGCACTCCATCGTCGGCAAGGCGTCATTCGACAAACAGAGGCTTGTCGACAACGTCAATACGTTTCTCGCCGCCATCAACAGGCTGAAGCCGGCTTCCGCGAAAGGTCAATACATAAAGACCGTTGCAATATCGTCCACAATGGGCCCGTCTGTTAAGATTGACAGAACGGTGGCCGCGGCTATTCACTGAGTTTACGCACACACGCTTCTAAGCCCTTCCCGACTTTATCGGGATACATTTAGGAAAAGGAATAATATCAATCACCTGAGGAAAAGATGAAAAGGAACGAAAAGGAACAGATCGTCACGGATGTGGCGGAGTTGATGTCCAATTCGACCAGCCTTTTCTTCACCGACTTTGCTGGAATGACCGTCGCGCAGAGTAATGAGCTGCGCCGTGAGTTTCAGAAGAGCGGAGTGAAGTATCAAGTTGTCAAGAATACTCTTATAAGGAAAGCGATGCAGACTTTTTCTTCTGACCAGACAGCATACAAGTACATGGTCGGTCAAACTGGAATCGCTTTTGGAGTCGATGACCCTACTGCACCCGCGAAAGTGCTGAAGAAATTTTTCGATAAAAATCAGAAACCTGCGACGAAAGCTTTCATAGTCGAGAAGCAGGTATTTGATGGAAAAAGGCTCGCCGAATTTGCTGCGATGCCGTCTAAGCCTGAGATGATCAGCGCGATTCTCGGTAGTTTGCAGTTTCCGATTGCAGGAATCGCCGGGTCGATTTCGGCTGTGATGAGAGATCTCGTTTCGGTGCTTGATGCGGTTGAAAAGAAACTTCCCGCACAAGCGTCATAGAATTTTAATAAGAATTTCAAAAGGAGAATTTAGAAATGTCAGAAGTCGTTCAAGATCTGGTAGAGAAAATTAGTAAGCTAACCCTCTTAGAGGCGTCAGAATTAAAGAAAGCACTTGAGGATAAATTTGGAGTTACGGCAGCAGCTCCAATGATGGTTGCCGGAGCAGCCGGCGGCGCAGCAGCAGCAGCCCCTGTGGTCGAAGAGAAAACCGAATTCGATGTTAATTTGATAGCCGCAGGCGCTCAGAAGATAAATGTTATTAAGGTGGTGAGGGCTGCGACCGGTCTCGGCCTTAAAGAGGCAAAGGATCTCGTTGACGGCGCTCCAAAGGTTGTCAAAGAAGCGTTATCGAAAGTGGATGCTGAGAAGCTGAAAAAAGAACTGGAAGACGCTGGAGCAACTGTCGAGCTGAAGTAAAGACGTAAGGTTTTACGTCTCGAAAGAACTTTAGCGGGCATTTGGACGTTTTATTAATAGTGTATAAAGCAAAATGGCAACCCCGGCAAGTTTTATGACTTGCCGGGTGGAATTGCCGCTTTCGGATGGCTATTGCCCGCGATTTGTATCTGTGTTCAAAAAAAAATTTAGAGGAGCGTGACTACGTTGAAGAGTCCCAATTCTAATGGTCAGGAACGTTTGAACTTTGCAAAGATTCCGCAGAAGGTAGATTACCCGGATTTACTCGATGTTCAAATTCAGTCGTTCAAGAAATTCCTTCAAGAGGACATAGCATCGAAAAGAAAAAAGCCGATGGGTTTGCAGGGTGTATTCCAATTGAATTTTCCTATCTATGACAATAAGGAACACTTTGCTTTAGACTTTGTCGAGTACAGCATAGAGAAGCCGCGTTACGATGTGGAAGAGTGTATCGAAAAAGGTTTGACGTACTCCGTCACTCTTAAAGCTAAGCTTCGTCTCGCAAGCAAAGACCCTGATCCCGGCAAAGAGGGTTTCATGGAAGCGAAAGAGCAGGAAGTTTACCTGGGCTCTATTCCTTATATGACAGAACGTGCCACATTCATCATCAATGGCGCGGAACGGGTAGTAGTCAGCCAGCTTCATCGCTCGCCTGGAGTCTTCTTCGTAGAAACTGAGCATCCGAACGGCGCCAGAATCTGGAGCTCGCGTGTCATTCCCATGAGAGGTGCGTGGCTTGAATTCACGACCGACATCAATAACATACTTTGGGTTTACATCGATCGTAAGAAAAAGTTCTATGCGACGACGCTTCTTCGCGCTCTCGGTTACGAAAAGAACGAAGACATACTCGATCTTTTCGATCAGGTTGAGGAAATCAATCTATCCAAAGTCGATCTGGATGAATATTTGGGAAGAAGACTCGTCAGTGACGTCGTGGATACAAAGACCGGCGAAGTCATAATTGATACTTCTGACGCGTCTCTCGAAGAATTGAAGCTCACAGAAGAAAATATCGGCATCATAAAGAAGGCTAACGTGAAGAAGATCAGGATCCTGAAAACTACTCGGAAAGGTGACGATCCTATTCTGTTCAATACAATTCGGGAAGACTCCACCGGGTCGAGCGAAGTCGCATTGAAGAAGATCTACCAGGAACTTCGTTCCGTCGAAGCCCAGGATACCGACACTGCAAGAGGACTTCTTGAGAAGATGTTTTTCAGCGAGAAACGTTACGATCTTGGCAATGTAGGACGTTATCGTATGAATGCGAAACTCAGTCTCGATATTCCGACAACAGTCACAACCCTCGCGAAGGAAGACATCGTCGCCATAATCGACTATATGCTAAAGCTTCGTCGCGACGAAGGACAGATCGACGACATCGATCATTTAGGAAACAGGCGCGTGAAGACCGTCGGCGAGCAATTGGAGTCGCAGTTCAATCTTGCTCTGACGCGAATGGTACGCAACGTTAAAGAGCGAATGAACATTCATGATGAGGAAAATTTTACGCCGCAAGGTCTGGTCAACGCTCGCGTTATCACCACCGTTTTGAATTCGTTCTTCGGGACGAGCCAGCTTTCTCAATTCATGGATCAAACAAATCCGCTTGCTGAGATGACTCACAAGCGCAGGATGAGCGCCCTCGGACCGGGAGGATTGACGAGAGAGCGTGCGGGATTTGAAGTCCGTGACGTTCATTATACTCACTATGGTCGTCTCTGCCCGATCGAAACTCCTGAAGGTCCAAACATCGGTCTGATATCTTCACTTGCGGTTCACGGAAGGGTAAATGATTTTGGATTTATTGAGACGCCATATTTCAAGGTGATGAATGGCGTTGCTTCTGATGAGATAGTCTTCCTCGGTGCCGCTCAGGAAGATGAGTACAAGATTGCACAAGCAAACACTCCTGTAGATGTAAAAGGACGAATCGCCACAGATCGAGTGCGTGCAAGGTTCCATGGAGACTTCATTCTTGAGAAGCCTTCTGAAATACATTTCATGGACATTGCAACGAACCAGATCGTTAGTCCTGCGGCAGCATTGATTCCGTTCCTCGAACATGACGATGCGAACAGAGCTTTGATGGGTGCGAACATGCAGCGCCAGGCAGTTCCTCTGATAAAGAACGAAGCGCCTGTGGTAGGAACTGGACTCGAACGGAAAGTCGCTGTCGATTCGAGAACGCTGATAATGGCGGAGCACGACGGCGTAGTAGAAGATGTCGATGCAAGCCGAATCGTAGTCAAGTATGACATAAATGAAAAATCCGACGAAGTAGTTGCCAGTTTTGAAGACTTGAGAACCGCTGAGTATAGACTCCGAAAATTCTTCAGAACTAACCAGGATACGACTGTAAATCAGAAGCCGCTCGTGACCGTTGGCCAACGGTTTAAGAAGGGCGACGTACTCGCCGATGGCTGCTCCACCGAAAATGGAGAACTCGCCCTCGGTAGAAACATTCTCGTTGCCTTCATGCCATGGCACGGTTACAATTTTGAAGATGCGGTCATTGTCAGCGAAGACATGGTCGCTCAGGACGCATTTACTTCGATTCATATTCAGTCTCTCGAGACAAGCGTAAGAGACACGAAGCGCGGCGAGGAAGAGCTTACCCGCGATATTCCGAACGTGTCTGAAGAGATGACGAAGAATCTCGACGACAATGGAGTCATCAGAGTCGGTGCAGAAGTTGTCGAAAACGACATTCTCGTCGGAAAGATCACCCCGAAAGGTGAAACTGATGTCACGCCAGAAGAGAAACTCCTTCGCGCCATATTCGGAGATAAGGCCGGCGATGTGAAGGATGCCTCCCTCAAGGCTCCTCCCGGAATGCGCGGAGTCGTTATTGATACAAAGCTCTTTGCTCGAAAGAAAAAGGATGCCGAATCGAAGAAGGAAGAGAAAAAGAGATTAGAGGAAATTGAGAAGTGGCTGAAGACCGTGAAGAGCGAAGTCCATGCAAAGCTTATTGACAAATTGACTGATGTCCTCGAGGGCGAGGAATCAACAGGAATTCGCGCGAAAGACGACTCGGTAGCTATCCGAAGCGGCACGATCCTCAAGAGAGAGACATTTGAGAAATTCGATGATCTTGAGAAGTTGGATTTCAGCGAGCCGTGGGTTGAAAGCGCCCGCAAGAACAGGCTCGTCGAGCAAATCCACAGGAATTATCATATGCGGATTCTCGATCTCGAAGAGGAAGCCCGTCGTGAAAGGAACAAGGCCATTACCGGTGATGAACTTCCTCCTGGTATTGTCCAGCTTGCAAAGATCTATGTCGCATCTAAGCGAAAACTCCAGGTCGGCGATAAGATGGCAGGCCGCCATGGTAACAAAGGCGTCGTTTCCATCGTTGTTCCGAGAGAAGATATGCCTTTCCTGCCTGACGGAACTCCGGTTGACATGGTGCTGAACCCTCTTGGTGTACCATCTCGTATGAACATTGGCCAGCTTTATGAGACTGCTCTTGGATGGGCGGCCGAAAAGATCGGTGTCAAGTATGCCTCTCCCATCTTTGACGGCGCAACATGGGAAGAGGTGCAGGGTGAACTCAGGAAAGCGGGTCTTGACGAAAACTCGAAGACGGTTCTTTATGATGGAAAGAGCGGCGAGAAATTTGCCAACGAAGTAACCGTCGGCGTCATGTACATGATGAAACTGGATCACCTCGTTGAAGATAAGATCCACGCCCGCTCCACCGGACAATATTCGCTGATAACTCAACAACCGCTTGGTGGCAAAGCGCAATTTGGCGGCCAGCGGTTCGGTGAAATGGAGGTTTGGGCGCTCGAAGCCTACGGTGCGTCTCACGTTCTTCAGGAAATCCTTACTGTGAAGAGCGACGACGTTCCTGGACGCTCCAAATTGTTCGAGTCACTTGTCAAAGGTGAAAACACCCCGGAGCCCGGAATTCCGGAAGCATTCAGTGTATTGGTTCGCGAGCTTCAGGGACTTGGGCTCGAAGTGAAAGTATTGCACGAAAGCGAATTTGCTCGCAGCGATAATTGAAAGTGAAAAATTGAAGATTAGAGATGCAATTGCGCCGAGGCGCATCAGCCTGTGGCTGAAAAAATTATCCGAAGAATCTTTCGGAGGAGGATTGGTTAATGCCTAATTATGAATTCCGCCGCGAATTACAACAGACCCGTAAAGTCATTACGGCGATTCGAATAAGCCTGGCGTCTCCCGATGCTATTATCGATCGTTCACACGGCGAGGTCACAAAACCTGAAACCATAAATTATAGGTCGTATCGCCCTGAAAAAGACGGACTTTTTTGCGAGAAAATATTTGGACCGGTTAGAGACTGGGAATGCCACTGCGGCAAATACAAGAAAATCAGGTATAAAGGGATCGTCTGTGACCGCTGCGGTGTCGAGGTCACTCAGAAGAGTGTGCGCCGTGAGAGAATGGGACACATAACTCTTGCAACACCTGTCGTCCACATTTGGTATTTGCGCTCGTTGCCGAGCAAAATCGGGAACCTTCTTGGCATGTCGACGAAGGAATTAGAAAAAGTAGTTTATTATGAATCTTACGTAGTGGTTCAGCCCGGCGCTGCACTGATCTTACAGAAGGCGAGCTCTTGACTGAGGAGGAGTACTACGAATTACTCGAGAAATTTCCTCACAACAATGAACTGGATGACTCCGATGCGCGAAAGGTCCTCGTAAAGATCGGCGGAGAAGCAATCAAGGAAATGTTGAAGAGAGTTGAAGTCGATGAGTTAAGTGAGAAGCTTCGTGTTGGCGCTCGCACCGAAAAATCTGAACAGAAGAGACTTGATCTACTAAAACGCCTGAAAGTCGCGGAGGCATTCAGGACGCGAGAGGGCGACGAATTTATTAATAAGCCCGAATGGATGGTCCTCGAAGTGATACCGGTTATTCCGCCGGAGCTTCGTCCGTTGGTTCCGCTCGAAGGCGGAAGATTTGCGACAAGCGATCTTAACGATTTGTATCGCCGCGTCATTATCCGGAATAATCGCTTGAAGAGACTGATTGATATAAAAGCACCGGAAGTCATCCTGCGCAACGAGAAACGAATGCTTCAAGAAGCGGTCGATGCACTCTTGGATAACAGCCGCAGGATAAGCGCGGTCAACTCAGACAGTCAGCGTGCATTGAAATCTCTCTCTGATGTTCTGAAAGGAAAGCAGGGAAGATTCAGGCAGAACTTGCTCGGCAAGCGCGTTGATTATAGCGGTCGCTCTGTCATCGTCGTCGGACCCGAACTGAAGCTGCATGAATGCGGTCTGCCGAAAGACATGGCGGTCGAACTATTCAAGCCTATGATCATCAGGAAACTTCTTGAGCGCGGCGAGGCGAAGACGGCAAAGACCGCCCGCAGGTTAGTCGATAGAAAGGTAAAAGAAGTTTGGGAAGTTCTCCCGTCCATCGTCGATGGAAATCCTGTCATGCTGAATCGCGCACCCACTTTGCACCGACTCGGTATCCAGGCGTTCCAGCCGGTACTCGTGGACGCGAAAGCAATAAAGTTGCATCCCCTGGTCTGTACGGCATTCAATGCTGACTTCGATGGTGACCAGATGGCGGTGCACGTGCCGCTATCATACGAGGCCCAGCTCGAGGCGCGCATCCTGATGTTGTCGAGTCATAATTTGCTTTCGCCCGCGCATGGCAAGCCAGTCGTTCATCCTACTCAGGACATGGTTCTCGGCTTGTACTATCTGACGAAAATCAGAAAAGCGACTGAACCGGCTGCAGCGCATTTTGCTTCGGTTGATGAGATTCGCCTCCGTTTGGAGTTGAAGAAACTCAGTTATCACGATCCCATCAAGTTCAAGGTTGATGATCAGTTCGTGGACACCACGCCAGGCAGAGTCTTGTTCAATAGAATTGTGCCTACCGAGATGGGATTCATAAATGAAGTTTTGACGAAGAGCAAAATCATCTCGATCATTGCGGAATCTTACAAGAAAGCCGGGCCGCTCAAGACAGCGAAGTTCCTCGATGACTTGAAGGAACTCGGGTTTGAAACCGCGACGGCAGCAGGACTTTCAATCAACGTGAATGACGTAATAATTCCTGACGTCAAGAGAAAGTTTATAGACATATCCGACCGCGAAGTCAAGGAAATTGAAGCGAGCTACGAAGGCGGCTTCATCACTGCTGGAGAAAGGTATAACAAGATTATCGACGTTTGGCAGAGAGCGACTAACATGGTCAGCGATGCTGCATACAAGACCTTGGCAGGATCGAAAGACGGGTTTAATTCTATCTGGATGATGCTTGACTCCGGCGCTCGCGGTTCGAAAGATCAGGTTAAGCAGCTTGCTGCAATGCGCGGTCTGATGGCAAAACCTCAGAAGTCACTCACAGGGCAGGTCGGTGATCTTATCGAGAACCCGATCATTGCTAACTTCCGTGAAGGTCTCTCGATTCTGGAATATTTCATCTCGACCCATGGTGCGAGAAAAGGACTTGCTGACACGGCGATGAAAACCGCCGATGCAGGCTACCTCACCCGCAGGCTTGTGGACGTTTCACAAGATGTAGTCATTGCCAGCGACGATTGCGGCACTATCCGCGGTATTTCGGTAAGCGCCATTAAAGATGGTGAGCGCGTCCAGGAGACATTGGTCGAACGTATTCTAGGCCGCGTGGCGTTGTACGATGTCATCGATCCTTTGGCGAATAATGTCATCGTAAGAGGCGGTGAAGAAATTACTGAAGATCTCGCTGAGAAAATCGCTAACACCGCCATTGATAGTGTTGATATTCGCTCGGTGTTGACTTGCGAAGCTCCGCGCGGAGTGTGCGCAAAATGTTATGGACGCAATCTTGCAACCGGCAAGATGGTAGAAATCGGGGACGCCGTCGGAATTATCGCTGCACAAAGTATAGGTGAGCCCGGTACACAGCTCACTCTCCGCACATTCCACACGGGCGGCGTTGCAAGCGTTGAATCGCAGGAATCAAACGTCATCGCACCCTCGGAAGGCAAATTGAAATTTGAAAACATGCAGCCGTTGGTCGATTATACCAATCGCACCAGCGGTAAACCTGAGAAAGTGCTCTTGGGAAGACATGGTGTTATCCAGATTCTTGATAAAGACAATCGTGCCATAAAGAAAATGGATGTTCCTCAGGGAGCTCACTTGCTTCTTGCAGAAGGCGCAGCAGTCAGTAAAGGTGACCTGGTTTACCAGTGGGATCCTTACAATACACTTATATTGACTGAGTTCGGCGGGAAGGTGCGTTGGGTTGATTTGAAGAAGGATCTGACATACCGCGAACAGACCGACGAGCAGACTGGGCAAGTTGAGAAAGTCGTGATAGAAAGCACCGACAAAAACGTAACGCCCTCTCTCGAAATTATGCACGGCAACAAGGTGAGACGTACCTACAACCTGCCAGTTGGCGCGCATATCGTTGTCGAAGAGGATGAAGAGGTCCAGTCCGGTGAGACGCTAGCAAAGAAGCCTAAGGAACTCTCTCGTGTTCGCGACGTTACCACGGGTCTTCCCAGGGTGCAAGAGTTATTCGAAGCTCGCGCTCCTCAGGACCCGGCAACCGTCAGTGAGATTGATGGCTATATCAGCTTCGGCGGACAGTCAAGAGGAACCAAAGAAGTTATCGTGACGAGTGCCGACGGTAAGGACAGGAAAACGTACAAAGTTTCTTTGCGTCAGCATATCCTGGTACAGGAAAATGATTTCGTGATTGCTGGTGAACGGTTGACTGATGGTCCAATCGATCCGCATGATATTTTGAGGATCAAAGGCCCGGCCGATGTCCAGAAATATCTTCTCGACGAAATTCAGGAAGTGTACAGGCAGCAGAACGTCACGATAAATGACAAGCATATTGAGGTTATAGTGCGCCAGATGTTCCAGCGTGTCCGCGTCGTGGATTCTGGCGACACACCTTTCCTCGAAGGCGACATTGTTGACGTTCACAGAATTCGCGAAGAGAATGCGACAATCAGCAAAAAAGTGGTTGTCACAGCGAAAGGGGATTCGAAATATCGTGTCGGGCAGATAATGGAGCGTGCCGTGGTGATGTCGAAAAATCGCGATATGCGGCGCGCGAAGAAAAAAGTTTCAGAGTTCCGTGATGCCGTGCCTGCAACCGCCGAAGATGTCCTTCTTGGTATAACCTCTGCTGCGCTTTCGACAGACAGCTTCATCTCTGCTGCTTCGTTCCAGGAGACGACAAAGGTGCTTACTGATGCATCAGTTGAAGGCAAGCTCGATAAACTTATCGGCTTGAAGGAAAACGTGATCATTGGTCAGCTTATTCCCGCCGGAACAGGTCTGAAGAAATTCAGGAACTTGATTCTGACGGAGGAAGAAATGCTGGAAAAGGAAACCAAGACGGAAGAAGAAGAAGTCTCCCATCAGAAGGTTGCGTCTTAGACGGTTTGAGGTCCAACGTGGGGAGGAGCGATTTTCTCCCCGTTTTTCGCCGTGATTTCTTGATTATTTGAATGATGTCTTTTATATTTAATACTCTATGATGAAGGTAAGTAACCGAAAAGAGGAACAGATTGCCGACAATTAACCAACTGATAAGGCAGGGGAGAAGAAGACTGCTTTTGAAAGGAAAGTCCCCCGCGCTTCAGGGAAGCCCGCAAAAACGAGGTGTATGCACCCGTGTATATACCACCACACCCAAGAAGCCGAATTCGGCTCTCCGCAAAGTTGCGCGCGTTAGACTGGTACATGGAATAGAAGTAACGGCTTACATCCCTGGCGAAGGACACAATCTTCAGGAACACTCCATTGTTTTGATCAGGGGCGGCCGTGTAAAGGATCTGCCAGGCGTGCGCTACCACATCATACGAGGCACCCTTGATACTGCCGGCGTTACAGATAGAAAGCAAGGCAGATCAAAATACGGTGCCAAGAAGCCCAAAGCTTCAGCATAAGAATAACAAATAGAGTTTGACATGAGGAAAAAACGCTCTGACAGGCGTCAGGTTGTGCCTGACCCAAAGTATAATGATGTATTCATCGCAAAATTTGTGAACAACATCATGGAATGCGGCAAGAAGCATCTTGCGCGTCGAGTTTTGTACGATGCCTTGGATATCATCGAGCAGCGTACGAAGAATAATCCGCTTGATGTGTTCAGAAAAGCCTTGAATAATGTACAGCCGATTATTGAAGTGCGGGCGAGAAGAGTTGGTGGAGCGACTTATCAGGTTCCGACTGAAGTGCGCCCCGAAAGAAGTCTGGCGCTCGGAATGAGGTGGTTAATTAATTATGCGCGGGATCGAAAAGATAAATCGATGTCGCTCAAGCTTGCCGCCGAAATAATAGCCGCGTCCAATGGCGAAGGAAATGCGATAAAGAAACGTGAAGATATGCACAAGATGGCGGAAGCAAACAAAGCGTTTGCTCACTACAGATGGTAGACGCAAGTGAATAATGAATAGCGTTGGAAGGTTGAATATAGATTTATGATCCGGGAGTACCCATTAGAAAAAACGCGCAATATCGGAATAATGGCGCATATAGATGCCGGCAAGACGACTACTACCGAAAGGATACTTTTCTATACAGGAAAGACCCACCGTATGGGTGAAGTCCATGACGGCGCGGCGACAATGGATTTCATGGAGCAGGAGAAGGAACGCGGAATCACGATAACTTCTGCTGCGACAACTTGTTTCTGGAGAGATCATCGGATAAATATCATCGACACGCCAGGACACGTTGACTTTACTATCGAGGTCGAGCGTTCTCTTCGTGTCCTCGATGGTGCCATAGCTCTTTTCTGCGCTGTCGGCGGAGTTGAACCGCAATCTGAAACGGTCTGGCGCCAGGCAGATAAATATGGTGTCCCTCGGATTGCATTTGTGAATAAGATGGATCGCGTAGGTGCGGACTTTTTTAATGTTCTCCAGATGATGAGAGACAGACTCAAGGCGAACCCGGTTCCCATACAGCTCCCGATCGGCGAAGGCGATTTATTCTCGGGCGTGGTTGATCTTGTCAAGATGAAGGCAGTGATGTATAGCGAAACGAACTTAGGAACGACGTGGGAGGAGTACGCTATTCCACACGACCTTCAGAAGATCTCTCAGGAATACAGGACGAAATTGCTAGAGGCGGTATCTGATGTAGATGATACTCTCCTGGTGAAATATTTGGACGGAAAAGAGATTTCAGAAAATGAAATTAATTCGACCATCAGAAAAGCAACGATAGAGGGAAAAATTGTACCGGTAGCCTGTGGAACCGCCTTCAAGAACAAAGGCGTTCAACGCTTGATGGATTGTGTCGTCGATTTCCTTCCGTCTCCTTTAGATGTTGGAGCTACTCACGGGCATGACTCAAACGGTAATCAAATCTTCCGCGAGCCTTCCGACGACGAAAAATTTTCAGCGTTGGCTTTCAAGATTATGACCGATCCATACGTCGGCAAGC
Organism: uncultured Bacteroidota bacterium; assembly: GCA_963703215.1. GTDB lineage: Bacteria > Bacteroidota > Ignavibacteria > Kryptoniales > JAKASW01 > JAKASW01. Next base: position 2,260,562 of record OY969800.1, read on the forward strand.
TGACGTTCTTCCGCGTATATAGTGGCACACTTTCCGGCGGATCGTATGTTTATAATTCTATTACAGGCAGGAAAGAAAGAATCGGCCGTGTTCTCCGGATGCACGCAAATCACCGTGAAGACATCGAGACCGCTTTCACTGGCGACATCGTTGCAGCTGTTGGTCTGAAACATACCAAAACAGGCGATACACTATGTGATGAGAATTCTCCGATAGTTTTGGAGAAAATGGAATTCCCCGAGCCGGTCATCCATGTTGCAATCGAACCCAAGACCAAAGCTGATCAAGAAAGACTCGGTGAATCGCTTATCAAATTGACCGAAGAAGATCCCACTTTCAGAATGTCAACGGACGAAGAAACCGGACAGACAATTATCAGTGGTATGGGAGAGCTTCACCTTGAAATTATCGTGGACAGGTTGAAGCGCGAATTTAAAGTCGAAGCGAACGTTGGACGGCCACAGGTTGCGTACAAAGAAACGATCAGAAAGAAAATTACCCAACAGGGAAAGTTTGTGCGTCAGTCAGGCGGTCATGGTCAATACGGAGATGTTTGGCTTGAGATCGAGCCTAATGAGAAAGGCAAAGGTTTTGAATTTACAAATGCAATAGTCGGCGGAGTGATTCCAAAGGAGTTTATTCCGGCGGTTGGCGAAGGTATCCAGGAAGCTTTGCAAAGCGGCGTACTCGCCGGATATCCGGTTGTGGATGTCAAGGCGAAACTTTTCGATGGCTCGTTCCACGAAGTTGACTCAAGCGAAATGGCATTTAAGATCGCGGGAAGTATAGCATTCAAAGACGGTTCTAAGAAAGCAGACCCCGTTTTGCTCGAGCCCATCATGAGCGTTGAAGTGGTCACGCCAGAGGAATACTTGGGTGACGTCATGGGAGATCTGAATTCCCGCCGCGGCCGAATAGAAGGAATTGGTGCACGAAGAGATGCTCAGGTTGTAAAAGCGATGGTTCCGCTCTCCGAGATGTTCGGATATGCAACGTCGCTTCGTTCAATGACGCAGGGACGCGCAATCTTCACTATGCAGTTCTCGCATTATGACGAAGTGCCTCGAAGTATTGCAGAGCAGATTATTGAAAAAGTCCGCGGCAAGGAGTCTGTTGCCGCATGAAACCCGTCTCGGGCATGATTAAAGTAAAAAAATCATAAGGAGAATTTAAATGGCAAAGGAAAAATTTGACCGTAGTAAACCGCATGTCAATGTAGGAACGATTGGACACATCGACCATGGCAAGACGACTCTTACTGCTGCAATCACAATGGCTCTTGCGAAGAAAGGTCTGGCATCGATAAGAACTTTCGACAGTATCGATAATGCGCCGGAAGAGAAAGCACGCGGTATAACGATCGCGACTGCTCACGTTGAATACTCTACTGCAAACCGTCACTACGCGCACGTCGATTGCCCCGGTCATGCCGATTATATCAAGAACATGATCACTGGCGCCGCTCAGATGGATGGTGCAATTCTCGTCGTTGCAGCGAACGACGGTCCAATGCCGCAAACGAGAGAACACATTCTTCTCGCATATCAGGTTGGCGTACCGAAGATTGTTGTCTTCATGAATAAAGTCGATATGGTCGATGATCCTGAGCTTCTCGAGCTTGTCGAAGTTGAAGTTCGCGACCTCCTGAAGAAATACAATTTCCCGGGCGATGAAGTGCCGGTTATTCGCGGCAGTGCTCTCAAAGCCATGGAAGCTGGTGCCGATCCCAACGCGAAGCCGGATGATCCGCGCTTCAAGTGTATTTTTGAGTTGATGGACGCGGTTGACAATTACATTCCGCTTCCAAAGCGTGATATCGACAAGCCGTTTATCATGCCTGTTGAAGACGTATTTACAATCACGGGCCGTGGTACAGTCGGGACTGGCCGTGTTGAACGCGGAAAAGTCAAAGTCGGCGAGGAAGTTGAAATTATCGGACTTGGCGCACACAAGAAAGCGGTTTGCACCGGTCTCGAAATGTTTAGAAAAGAACTCGATGAGGGGATTGCCGGTGACAATATCGGAGTTCTCCTTCGCGGCGTCGAAAAGGAAGAGCTTGAGCGCGGGATGGTCATTGCGAAGCCAGGATCCATTACACCGCATACGAAATTCATGGGTCAGGTTTACGTGCTGAGCAAAGAAGAGGGCGGACGTCATACTCCTTTCTTCAAAGGATATCGCCCGCAGTTTTACTTCCGCACGACCGACGTGACCGGATCCGCAACGGAATTTCCTGCCCGGCACCGAAATGGTCATGCCAGGTGACAACGTGGACAATCTCAGAATTGAGCTCATCACTCCAATCGCAATGGAAGATGGTCTCCGCTTCGCTATCCGCGAAGGCGGACACACAGTCGGAGCTGGTGTCGTAACAAAGATTATCGAGTAGAGACACAACATGTTGTGTCCGTACATGAACGCTTACAAAATAGCAGAAGTGAGGTAAGCTGTGGCTGGTCAGACTATCAGGATAAAGTTGAAATCCTATGATCATGCTCTGATAGATAAGTCGGCAGAGAAAATCGTTAGAACAATCAAGTCAACCGGAGCAGTAGTTTCCGGACCGATTCCGCTGCCGACAAAGAAAACGATCTATACCGTCCTGCGTTCGCCGCATGTGGACAAGAAAAGTCGCGAGCAATTCGAGCTTCGACAGCATAAGCGTCTTATCTACATCTACAACGCTTCGTCGAAGTCTGTTGACTCGCTGACAAAGTTAGATTTGCCCGCGGGCGTTGACGTGGAAATGAAAGTCTGATTTTAAATGTTAAATGTTGATTTTTAAATTCAATTTTCAAATAACAGCCATGGTTTCTCGAAAACAAAGTAATTTAAAATTTAGAATTTAAAATTGAGAATCTATTGATGAAGGGTCTGCTCGGAAAAAAATTGGGAATGACGAATGTGTTCGATGACAAGGGAAACTCAATCTCTGTCACCGTCATCGAAGCCGGTCCGTGTCCTATTACCGCAATCAAGACGAAAGAGCGGGATGGTTACGAGGCACTGCAAGTTGGATTTGGTGAAAAACCGGAGCGCATTGTCAGCAAGCCAATGAAAGGACAGTTTGCAAAAGCCGGATTGAAACCTGCCAGGTTGCTCGGCGAATTCGACGGATTTGAAATCGCATCGTTTAAGTTGGGCGATACGCTCAGCATAGACAAGATTTTTGCTGTCGGCGACAAAGTTTCTGTCACGGGAACGTCGAAAGGTAAAGGCTTTCAAGGTGTCGTAAAACGTCATCATTTTGGAGGCGGTGCCGTGACTCACGGACAAAGCGACAGGCTGCGGGCTCCCGGGTTCAGTTGGCAGCTCTTCTTACCCCTCAAGAACATTCAAAGGCCTGAGGATGGCGGGAAGAATGGGTGGAAAACGCTCCACGATAAAGAATCTCAAAGTGGTTCGCTTAATCCCTGATTCAAATTTGATTTTGGTCGAAGGTCCTGTTCCGGGTCCGACAAATGGCTACGTTCAAATCTGGAAGTGAGACGAAGATGCAATTAGAAATTTTGAGAATAGATGGGAGCAAGACCGGCGAAAAAGTTGATCTTTCACCGGAGATATTTGAGATCGAACCGAATGATCAGGCGATTTACCAGGCTGTCACTGCTTACCTCGCAAACGCGCGTCAGGGCACTCACAAGACGAAGATGCGCGGTGAGGTCAGAGGCGGTGGCAAGAAGCCATGGAAGCAAAAACATACTGGTCGAGCGCGAAGCGGTTCTATTCGAAACCCAATATGGGTTGGCGGCGGAACAATTTTTGGTCCTCAACCTCACACTTATGAAAAGAAAGTAAATGATAAGGTGAAAACGCTGGCGAAGAAATCCGCGCTTTCATATAAAGCGAAGGACAGTGGACTGGTTATCGTCGAGGATTTCAATCTGACTGAGACCAAAACCAAACGTGTCGTCGAGATATTGAATTCGCTCGGCTTAAATGGAAAAAAGGTTTTAGTCTTGCTTCCTAAAGATGACAGGACGATGAATCTTTCTGCAAGAAATCTACCGAAAGTGTTTGTAAAGGAAGCTCTTGGCGCTTCTCCTTACGAATTGCTCAACAACGACGTAATCGTTTTCCAGAAGAGTGCCTTAACAGTTCTGCAGAATAAATTGGTAGGCGAAGCATCATGAGTGGGATAATTATCAGACCTCTTCTTACTGAGAAGAACACGAAGCTTCAGGAACGGCATCAATATGTGTTCGAAGTGGCGACAGGAGCCAATAAAATTGAGGTTGAAAGAGAGATCGAGAAGCGATTCAATGTCAAGGTGAAAAGCACTCGCACGGTCGTCATGAAAGGTAAGTTAATAGGTACCCTCACCAAACGTGGAAGATTTGAAGGAAGACGCGCCACCAGGAAAAAGGCGATCGTTACTCTTATGGAAGGATATACTATTGATTTACTCGGAACGGCTTGACGAGGTCCAAATGAACTTGATATCAAATGGATTACGAAAAATAAGCCGTAAGGCCAATGAAAAGAAAAAGATGGTAAAATAATTATGGGTTTGAAGAAACTAAAACCGACGACTCCGGCAACCCGGTTCTATACTGTCTCGACATTCGAGGAAGTGACGAGGACGAAGCCAGAGAAGTCGCTTATCGCTCCTTTAAAAAGCAGCGGTGGAAGAAACAACCAGGGAAGGATTACATCTCGTCATCGCGGCGGGGCACATAAGAAGTTTTATCGAATTATAGATTTCAAAAGAGACAAGGTAGGGATCGACGCGAAGGTTGCTACAATAGAATACGACCCGAACCGGAATGCGCGGATCGCGCTGCTCCACTATGTTGACGGAGAGAAACGCTATATCATATCTCCTGAAGGATTGAAAGTTGGTGATGTGGTTCAGACAGGAGAGCATGCAGAGATAAAAGTGGGAAATGCCATTCCCCTGAAGAATATCCCGGTCGGAAGCACCATTCACAACGTTGAACTCAAACGTGGAAAGGGTGCACAGCTAGCGCGAAGCGCGGGAAATTCCATCCAACTCGCGGCAAAAGAAGGAGACTTTGCCACTCTTCGATTGCCATCGGGCGAGATGAGACTTGTCAGGGCAGAGTGCATGGCGACGATCGGAGTCGTCAGCAATGCTGAGTTTGAAAATATCAGCTGGGGAAAAGCCGGCCGGATGCGGTGGCTCGGACTAAGACCCCAATCGCGCGGCGTGGTCATGAATCCTGTAGACCATCCTCATGGCGGCGGTGAAGGAAAATCTCCGCAGGGAAATCCACATCCAGTCTCTCCGTGGGGCTGGAAGACTAAAGGTATGAAGACTCGAAAGAGAAAAAAACAATCGGGCAAGTATATAGTTAAACGTAGAAAGTAGGGTTCACATTTAAAATTCAAAATTTAAAATTGAAAATTTGATATTATGGCTCGTTCGGTAAAAAAAGGCGTGTTTGTAGATCCAAAGCTCGTAAAGAAGATTGAGGATCTGAATAAGAAGAATCAGAAAAAGGTGATCAAAACATGGGCTCGCGACAGTATGATCGTCCCCGATTTTGTCGGTCACACTTTTGCGGTTCATAACGGAAATAAATTTATCCCGGTTTATATAATTGAAGCCATGGTCGGCCACAGGCTTGGTGAATTTGCACCAACCCGAACTTTCAGGACGCATCCGGGTATCAAGAAAGAAGCCGATTCTGGACCGGCATCGTAGGGAGTTGAATGAAAACGGAACCGCAAGGTGCATGACAGGAAGAAGAAAGTAGAATAATTATGGAATCACGTGCAGTAGCGAGATATATCGGATCATCTCCAAGGAAGATGCGGTTGGTGGTCGACCTAATAAGAGGAAAAAGCGTTGGTCAGGCTTTATCGATCCTTCACTTTTCCCCGAAGCATGCCTCGAAGGATGCTGAGAAAGCTGTACGTTCAGCCGTCGCGAACATCATGAACAGGGAAGATGTAGGCAAAGTCGACGAAGAGAGCTTGTTCGTAAAAGAAGTTTTTATAGATGGCGGCCCGGTGGCAAAAAGAGTTTTACCTGCGCCACAAGGACGTGCATACCGAATCAGAAAAAGAAGTAACCACATTACCGTGGTCGTCGCTACGAAAGAATAATTTAGGAGAAAATTTTGGGACAAAAGGTTAATCCTATAGGCTTTAGACTCGGAATCACGCGAGATTGGGACTCGACATGGTTTGAACGCAAAGGATATTCCAAGCTGTTGACCGAAGATGAAAAGGTAAGAAATTATTTGCGGAATCGCCTCGATAAGGCAGGCGTGTCACGGTTGCTTATTGAGCGAAAAGGAAGCCAGATGACAGTTGCAATTCATACGAGCCGTCCTGGGATAGTCATCGGAAAAAGCGGTAAAGATGTGAACCAGCTTGAAGCTGAGTTGAAGAAGTTGACAAAGAGAGAATCTGTAAAGATAAAGACTTTTGAGATAAAGCGACCTGAGCTTGATGCTTATTTGGTCGCGGAGAATATCGCAACTCAGATCGAGGGACGCATAAATTTCCGCCGTGCCATGAAGAACGCGATCACGTCGGCGTCACGGATGGGAGCCGAAGGAATTCGCGTGATGTGCGCTGGAAGACTCGGCGGTGCAGAAATTGCCCGGACTGAACAGTATCGTGAAGGAAGAGTTCCGCTTCATACTCTTCGTGCAGATATCGATTATGCTAGCGTAGCTGCGAGGACGATTTATGGTTTAATCGGCGTGAAGGTTTGGATCTGCCGCGGCGAAGTTTATGGACCATTACCGCGTTAATATCAAGGAGACAATAGAAAATGTTAATGCCGAAAAGAGTAAAATATAGAAAAGCGCAACGTGGAAGGATGCGCGGCAAAGCGCAGCGCGGGAGCACAGTAGCATTTGGAGATTTTGGATTGAAGGCGCTCGAACCAGGTTGGATTACCGCCCGCCAAATTGAGGCGGCTCGTGTCGCTTTGACACGGCAAATGAAGCGCGATGGCAGAATCTGGATCAGAATTTTCCCGGACAAGCCGGTAACAAAGAAACCTGCCGAAACCAGAATGGGAAAAGGAAAAGGAATGCCGGAATTTTGGGTTGCGGTTGTAAAGCCGGGAAGGATAATGTTCGAGATCGGCGGAGTCGCTTCCTCTCTTGCGGAACAAGCTTTGAGACTTGCCGCTCACAAACTTCCAATCAAAACCAAGTTCGTAGCAAGAATGGATTACGAGGGATGAGATATGATTAAACCTCATGAGATTCGTGCGTTGCCAGAAAAGGAAATTTTGCAACGGATCAAGGATAACAGTGAAGCGTTGGATAAAATAAACTTCCAAAAGGCGGTCGGCGGAGAGGTGAAGAACCCGGTACAAGTCAGATTTCTTAAGAAGGAGATTGCCAAAATGAAAACTATCCTCCGCGAGCGTGAGATTGAGGCAGCAAAAAGACCTTCAACGGCTAAGCCGGCAGAAGGAGGGGCCGCATAATGGAAGCGACTGCCACGAATAGAAGTTTAAGAAAAGTCAGGATCGGAAGGGTGGTTAGTAATAAGATGCAAAAATCTATTGTCGTGAGCATCGAGAGACTTGTTCCGCACCCGATCTACAAGAAGTACTCCAAAAGGACGACGAAATTGATGGCCCATGATGAAAAGAATGAAGCCAGGATCGGTGACATCGTAAGGATCATGGAAACCAGACCATTCTCGAAGAGCAAACGCTGGCGTCTTGTCGAAGTTGTCGAAAAAGCAAAATAGAAACTGAACCTCATGGTACATGAAGAGAAAAAAAAGGTAGATCAACAAATGGACATCGTGGCGCATGAGTGGGAAAAGTGCCGCCTTGCGGCATCCCGCATATCCTTTTTTAGTAATAATGAGCGGGAAAGGTAGATCAGCAAATGATTCAGGAAGAGACAAATCTCATAGTTGCCGACAATTCCGGCGCAAAGAAGGTACGGTGCATTCGTGTGCTCGGTGGACACGACAGACGTTATGCGGGACTTGGAGATTTAATCGTGGTTTCGGTGAAGCAGGCAATTCCAGGAGCGGAAGTAAAGAAAGGCGATGTTTCGAAAGCTGTCGTGGTACGCACGAAAAAAGAGTATAAGAGACCCGACGGCACTTTCATCAGGTTTGACGAGAACGCTGCGGTATTGTTGAATCAGCAAGGTGAACCCCGCGGCACGAGAATTTTTGGCCCAGTCGCCCGCGAACTTCGCGACAAGCAGTTTATGAAAATAGTTTCACTGGCGCCGGAAGTTCTTTGAGCCGGAATCATACAGGTAAGGAAGGTTTTTGAAATGCACGTTCAAAAAAATGACATGGTACTGGTAGTCAGCGGAAACTCACGCGGCAAGACAGGCAAAGTCCTTCGTGTAATGATCGATAAGGAAAAGGTCTTGGTTGAAGGCGTAAATGTAAGAAAGCGCCACACGCGGCCAACTCAGAAAATGCCTGCCGGTGGAATTCTTGAGCGTGAGATGCCGGTGCACGCTTCCAACGTCATGGTGGTCTGTCCGAAATGTAGCAAAGCAAGCAGGCTGGGTTACGCGACTGTTTCTGGAGTGGCAGGCAGGAAGCAGAAGATGAGAGTTTGTAGAAACTGCAGCGAAATGTTTTAATTAAGTTTTGAAAAATAAGCCTTGATGTACATTAGGAAAAAAAGACAGTAGAATTATTAATGGCAAAAGAGAAAAAGGAAAATACCGCGAGTGAGTCGGCGCCTGCTGGTTCGGAAAAGCAGCCGGTTGAGAAAAAGAAAAAGCCTGTCCAGGCAAAGCCGGCAGCTGAAAAGTCGAAAGCTAAACCTGAGAAGGTCGAAGAGCCGCCTGAACCCAGGGTAACACCGCGTCTTGATGTGCTCTACAAGAAAGACATAATCTCTTCTTTGATGAAGAGGTTCGGCTACAAGAACGTCATGCAGGTGCCGAAGTTGGAAAAGATTTCTATCAATTGCGGAGTCGGCGCTGCGACACAGGATCCGAAAATACTTGAGACAGTGGTTCGCGAATTGACGATTATCGCGGGTCAGAAACCATCGATAAGAAAGTCCAAGAAAGCAATATCGAATTTCAAACTTCGTGAGAATCTTGCGATCGGCTGCAAGGTGACTTTGCGGAAAGAGAAAATGTATGAGTTCATGGATCGTCTGGTCAGTCTTGCGATTCCACGTGTCCGAGACTTTCGCGGGATTCCCGACAAGTCGTTCGACGGCCGCGGCAATTACACGCTCGGCATCAAGGAGCAGATAATTTTCCCGGAGATTGATGTCGACAAGGTCGAAAGAATTTTTGGAATGGACGTCACCTTCGTAACGACCGCCAAGACAGACGAAGAAGCTTATGAATTGTTGAAGGGATTCGGTATGCCTTTCAGAAAACGCGAAGCGTCCGAAGGCGCCTTCGGAAAAGCAGCTTAATTCCAAAAGGAGTGACTGAAAAGTGGCGCGAACAGCAATGATCGTTAAGGCTCTAAGAGAGCCGAAGTATAAAGTCAGAAAACACAACCGCTGCACAATCTGCGGCAGGCCGAGAGCGTATTATCGCAAGTTCGGTGTTTGCCGTATATGTTTCAGAAAGTTGGCGTTGGAAGGGTTCATACCCGGTATTAAGAAAGCAAGTTGGTAATTAATTTAGGAGTTGAAGTCGATGTCGATGACTGACCCTATTGCTGATTTTCTCACCAGGTTGAGAAACGCAGCAGTTGCACGGCAAAGAAGAGTTGATGTGCCTGCGAGCAATTTGAAAAAGGCAATTACGAAAATCCTCTACGAGCAGCATTTCATAGATAAATACAGTGAGCTCGAAGCGCCCCCGCAAGGGACGATAAGGATTTATCTCAAGTATTACAACGGTCGACCGGTTCTTTCGGGCCTGAAACGCGTCTCTGTACCAGGACGTCGTGTTTATGCCGGAGCTGGCGAGCTTCCTCGGGTCTACAATGGGCTCGGAGTTGCGGTGATCTCGACCAATCAAGGCGTTATGACAGATAAAGACGCTCGTCGTCTGAATGTCGGCGGCGAAATAATCTGTTACGTTTGGTAATCTCAAGGAGTTTGCGAAGTGTCAAGAATAGGTAAGAAGCCCATTGCGATTCCAAAAGGAGTCACGGTGCAAGTATCTGACGGTGAAGTCAGAGTCAAGGGACCTAAAGGTGAATTGTCAGCAGTTCTCCATCCGGATATATCGATAGATGTAAAACCTGAGGAAGCAAACGTCAAGGTCAGTGCCACGGATAATTTTCATGACGCGCTTCATGGGTTATGGAGATCGCTGCTCAACAACATGGTCATCGGCACGACAAAAGGCTACGAGAAGAAACTGGAAATCGTCGGAGTCGGATACAGAGCCGAGATGAAGGGCGCAAACATTCAGATGATACTAGGGTTCTCTCATCCGATTCTTTTCAAGCCACCGAAAGGAATCAAGATCGAGACTCCCGCGCCTACCAACATCATTATCTCGGGCGTTGATAAACAGCTCGTCGGTCAAATTGCGGCGAAGTTGAGATCGTTCCGTCCGCCTGAACCGTACAAGGGCAAAGGTGTCAAGTACGAAAACGAGTATGTCCGACGTAAAGCCGGTAAGGCAGCAGCGGCGGCAAAGTAAAATTTTGAGGTTTGATTAAATGGGACGTCTTGAAATAAAAATAGAACGCCGGGAAAGAGCCAAACGTGGACTCCGGAAGAGAATCAAGGGAACAATTGAACGCCCGCGTATGGTCGTCTACCGAAGTTTAAAGCATATTTATGGTACAATCGTTGACGACACACAGGGAAAAACAATTCTTCAGGTGTCAAGTTTGAGTAAAGAGATTGTGGACGCAGTAAAGGCCACAAAAGGCAAGACGAACGTCAGCAAAGTCGTCGGAGTGGCGCTTGCCAAGAAAGCTCTTGAGAAGAATATTCAACAGGTTGTTTTCGACCGTGCGGGCCACTTGTACCATGGTCGTCTGAAAGCGTTTGCGGATGGTGCTCGCGAAGGCGGATTGAAATTTTGATCATGACTAAAAAGGTTTCCAGATGAAATTAAAAGACTTCAAAAGCGCGCAGAGAGTTAAACCGGATCAGACAGAGCTTAAAGAAAAGGTGGTTCATATTAACCGCGTCGCAAAAGTTGTGAAAGGTGGAAGACGTTTCAGCTTCAACGCGATAGTTGTGGTAGGTGACGGAAAAGGAAGCGTCGGTGTTGGTCTCGGAAAAGCAAACGAAGTAAACGATGCGATCAGCAAAGGAGTCGATGACGCGAAGAAAAATGTCGTTCACGTAGCAGTCCTTAAAGGGACAATTCCGCATACGATTGTAGGCAAGTTTGGCGCTGCGAAAGTTCTTTTAAAACCAGCTACGCCAGGCACAGGTGTAATCGCAGGCGGCGGAGTTCGCGCGGTTTTGGAATCCGCGGGAGTGCAGGATGTTTTGACAAAGTCTATGGGGTCATCGAACCCTCACAACGTTGTGAAAGCAACGATGCGTGCTCTGTTAAATCTTTCGGATGCGAGGATGGTTACTAAAAGAAGAGATCTTCGAATGACCGATCTGTTCCCGGTTCAACCGGTTTCATCGACTGCGGGTGTTCCACAATCTGGTTCTCAGATTACAGGTGGGACGAAAGAACCATCACAGGTGGCTAAATGAGCAACGAAAAGAATATTAGGATTACCCAAATCCGTAGCACAATTGAAAGGCCCAAACCGCAGAAGCTTACCATCGCTGCACTTGGTCTTGGAAAGATCCATAAATCGGTTGTGAAAACAGACACGCCTCAGATAAGAGGGATGATTGCAAAGGTTCAGCATCTGGTAAAGATAGAAGAGCTTTAGGAGATTCTTAGATGAACGTTCTTGGAAATTTGAAATATGCACCGGGCGCAAGGAAAAAAGTAAAACGCATCGGACGAGGTGTTGGATCAGGGCACGGAAAGACTGCCGGCAAAGGCCACAAGGGTCAACGTTCTCGATCTGGAGATCAAATCAGACCATGGTTTGAAGGCGGCCAGATGCCGCTCAATCGGCGAATTCCCAAATTTGGTTTTCACAGCCCGTTCCGAGTTGAGTACCAAATAGTGAATGTATCGACTCTTGGGAAGTTGGCCGAGGCTGGCAAACTGCCTGATGGCTTAGTGACGCCGGAAGTTCTGTATAAACTTGGTGCGGTATCGAAGAAATCTCAGCCGGTAAAGATTCTCGGCGATGGAGAAATCACAAGGAAATTAGAAGTCTCAGCGAACGCTTTCAGCGATTCGGCATCAAAAAAAATTGAAGCGGCGGGCGGCTCGGTCAAGAAGATCGCCGAATTTTCCGCGACAAAAGCGATTGAGTCATAACACATGTCAAGGCTAACTGACAGTCTAAGAAATATCTTTAAAGTTGAAGACCTGCGTAAGAGGATTCTCTACACCGCGGGTTTGCTTATTGTCGTCCGCATTGGAGCGCACATCACTCTGCCGGGCGTCGATGCGTCGCTGCTTGCGGAATCGGTTCGCAATCAGGCGCAGAATACGCTCTTCGGATTATATGACCTGTTTGCCGGCGGAGCGTTCCAGAATGCGGCAGTTTTTGCCGAAGGTATCATGCCTTACATCAGTGCGTCGATCGTCATTCAATTGCTTGGTGCCGTTGTTCCGTATTTCCAGAAGCTGCAGAAGGAAGGCGAGGAAGGTCACAAGAAGATCACTCAGTTGACCCGTTATGGCACAGTCCTCATCGCTGCAATGCAGGGCTGGGGAATCAGCGTTAGACTTCAGAGTATGAGTGCACCAGGCGGACTCCCCGTCGTCCCCGAAGTTGTGCGTGGATTAGGGTTTACTATCTCGACGATTATCGCTTTAACCGCTGGCACAATCTTCATGATGTGGCTCGGCGAGCAGATGACCGAAAAGGGAATTGGCAACGGAATTTCTTTGATAATCACGATCGGCATTATCGCCAGGTTTCCAAACGCGGTTCTTGACGAGTACCAGCTTGTCAGTTCAGGTACGCGCGGCTTTATTTCGGAGGTCGTGATAATAATTGCGATGATAGGAATTATCGCTGCGATTGTTTACGTCACAGATGGTACACGCAAGATACCGGTTCAATACGCAAAAAGAGTCGTTGGCAGAAAAGTTTATGGCGGGGTGACGCAGTACATCCCGATCAGAGTAAACACAGCCGGTGTCATGCCGATTATATTTGCTCAATCCATCATGTTCGTACCGCAGACGATTTTGACTTTTTTCCCGGATAATGAATTCATGCAGAGCATATCCGGGTATTTTTCTTATACATCATGGGTTTATTCGTTTGTTTATGCCTTGATGATCATCTTCTTCACATATTTTTACACTGCGATCGCTTTCAATCCGAAAGATGTCGCGGACAATATGAAGAAGCAGGGCGGATTTGTGCCGGGTATAAGGCCCGGGCAGCATACCGCAGATTTTATCGATAATATCCTGACTAAAATTACCTTGCCGGGATCTATCTTCTTGTCAATCGTAGCCATCCTTCCCGCATTCATGGTAAGGCTTGGTGTTAGCTCAACTTTTTCATCATTCTTTGGTGGAACAAGTTTGTTGATCATTGTCGGCGTTGCACTCGAGACGGTTCATCAAATAGAGTCGCAGCTTGTGATGCATCACTATGACGGCTTTATGAAGACCGGGAGATTAAAGAGTCGTCGATACTCTTGACGATATATGATAAGCGTGAAAACGCCTCGCGAGATAGAACTTATGCGCGAGGTGGGAAGAGTGGTTGCTGGAATTCTTGACGTGGTCGGAATGAAGATAAAACCTGGAATCACGACAAAAGAGCTAGACCAGCTCGCGGAAGAGTACGTTCTTTCACAAGGTGCGCAGCCTGCGTTTAAAGGTTATGGGTTTGACAGAAAAAATCTATTCCCCGCGACGATCTGTTTGTCGATCGACGATCAGGTGGTTCATGGAATTCCAGGATCCAGAAAATTGGAAGAAGGACAACTTCTCTCGGTCGATGTCGGTGCCGTTAAAGATGGATATTATGGAGACGCTGCTAGAACCTTTTCGGTTGGAGAGATTTCCGAAGAGAAGAAAGAGTTGATGATGGTGACGGAAAAAGCTCTTGAACTCGGAATCGAGAACGCTGTCGCTGGGAATCATGTGGAAGATATTTCTTCTGCAATCCAGGATTACGTCGAGGGAAACGGATTTTCTGTTGTACGCGACTTGGTAGGACATGGAATCGGAACGAAGCTGCACGAGGATCCGCCGGTTCCGAATTATGGCAAGAAAGGTAAAGGGTCGTTGTTGAGGACCGGAATGACGCTCGCAATTGAACCGATGGTCAACGCGGGAACATATAAAGTTTATACTGCAAAAGACGGTTGGACAGTTTACACATCGGATGGAAAACCGTCAGCGCATTTTGAACATACAGTCGTATTGACTGATGGCAAACCAGAAATATTGACACTATCGAATGGCTAAACAAGGTCAAATTAAAGTGGACGGAACTATTACTGAGACTTTGCCGAACGCGACTTTCCACGTGAAGTTGGAAAATGGTCACGAGGTCTTGGCGCACATCTCAGGTAAAATGAGAATGAATTTCATAAAGATTCTTGTCGGAGATAAGGTGACGGTGGAGCTCTCGCCGTACGATCTCAGTAAAGGCAGAATCGTCTACCGCTACAAGTAGTGCAGAAAATATTTTCTTAACGAGGAATCGAAATGAAAGTCAGAGCATCGGTTAGAAAACTTTGCGACAATTGCAAGATTATCAAGCGCAAAGGCGTAGTAAGGGTCATTTGCAAAAAGAACCCCAAACACAAACAGCGCCAGGGATGATCGGAACTTATTGCCATGATCATCACTGCGAAATTGAGTAAGGAGAATTAAGTTGGCGAGGATTGCAGGAGTAGATTTGCCAAAAGGCAAACGGGCCAGCTATGGCTTGACATATATATTTGGACTCGGTCATCATTCAGCGCTGCAAATATTGGACAAAGCTGGCGTCGATCCATTGAAGCGTATCGGTGAATTAAGCGACGAAGAAGTCGCAAGAATCAGGCAGGTAATAACCTCTGAATATAAAGTCGAAGGAGCCCTCCGCAGTGAGACTCAAATGAATATCAAGAGGCTTATGGATATCGGCAGCTATCGCGGGCTAAGGCATCGGAAGGGACTTCCAGTGCGAGGGCAGCGGACGAGAACCAATTCCCGCACCCGCAAAGGAAAGAGACGAACTGTCGCCGGGAAGAAAAAAGTTTTAGCTAAGAAGTAATCTAAAGGAGATCTCAATTTGGCAAAAGTCGTCGGGAAGAAGCGAAAGAAGACATCGGTTGATGCACATGGCATAGCGCATATCAAGGCTACGTTCAACAACACAGTCGTGGCGCTCACAGATATTTATGGAAACGTTGTATCATGGTCGTCGGCTGGCAAGATGGGATTCAAAGGTTCCAAGAAAAGTACTCCTTACGCGGCTCAGATGGCTGCTGAAACTGCCGCGAAGGAAGCGGCAAATTTGGGTATGAAGAAAGTCGAAGTTCTAGTTAAAGGCCCAGGGTCGGGCCGCGAAGCCGCTATCAGGTCGCTGCAAACCGGCGGTTTGGAGATCACGAGCATACGTGATGTCACGCCAATTCCGCACAACGGTTGCAGACCTCCAAAGAGGCGCAGAGTTTAATTTAAATTCTTATGGAGCAGTTGATTGAGCCGCAATGCAAGTCATTTATAAAAAGAAGGTGGAATAGTTAATGGCAAGATACATTGACGCAAGTTGCAGACTTTGCAGAAGAGAAAGACAAAAGTTATTCCTTAAGGGAGTTAAGTGCTATACCGACAAGTGTCCGTTCGAAAGGCGTAATTACGCGCCTGGTCAGCATGGACTCCGAAGGAGAGCAAAGGTAAGCGAATATGGAGTGCAGCTGCGCGAAAAACAAAAGGTGAAGAGGATTTACGGAGTGTTTGAACAGCAATTCAGACGCTACTTCGAGATGGCAACTCATCAAAAAGGAAGAACCGGTGAAAATTTGCTGAAGCTTCTTGAGCGCAGACTCGATAACGTTTTATATAGACTTGGCTTTGCTCCATCGAGGAAGTCAGCCAGGCAGCTCGTGCTCCACAGACACTTTTTGGTCAATGGCAGAATGGTAGATGTTGGATCGTTTCTTCTCAAAGCCGGCGATGTTATTAAGGTCGCGGAACGAAGCAACCAGGTCGACACAATTCACTCTTCTGTGAAGCGAGTGAAAGATGGAATGCTGCCATCATATCTGCAGCTCGATAAGGCACAGCTTACTGGTACATTTCTGCAAGTCCCGGAGAGGGCGGAGATACCGCTCCCGGATGTCAACGAGCAACTTATCGTCGAATTGTATTCTAAATAATTCCAAAGAAATCGGGAATTACAGGATCATTATCAATCCTGTGAATTCCAGAGACCTTTGGTCAAATTTAATTGAGGTGAAAATCTAATGAGCGCCGTAAAATTGCAGATGCCCGAAACAATAGTATTAGACCAATCGACTTACAGTAATAATTTTGGCCGCTTTTTTGTTGAGCCGCTCGAACGCGGTTTCGGAATAACGCTTGGAAATTCTTTTAGAAGAGTCCTTCTTTCTTCAATTCCAGGATGGGCATTTACCCATTTTAGGATTCCCGGAGCTCTTCATGAATTTTCAACGATTCGAGGTTTGTCTGAGGATCTGGTCGATTTCACACTGAACTTGAAAGGTGTCAGGATCAAACTGATCGACAAGAAGCTGAATAAAATAAATTTGAAGGTGAAAGGGCCGATGGATTTCAAAGCGGAAGAAATTCAAAGGCAATACCCGCAGATTGAAGTCTTGAATCCCGACCATCATATCGGGACATTAAGCGACTCCAAAGAAATAGAAATTGAGTTGCGAATCGGGAGAGGAAAGGGTTATGAACCGTCCGAAGATCACAAGCTTGCCGAGGCTCCCGAAGATTTAGTTTCGATCGATGCAATTTTTTCTCCCATTAAAAACGTGAGATTCTTCGTCCAGCCGACAGGTGTTGGAGAGAAAACAACTTTGGAAAAGTTGACGATTGAAGTCGAAACAGATGGCTCAATCACTCCCGAAGACGCGTTGACCACGGCGGCGAAGATGCTCCAGGATCACGTTCAATTGTTCCTTAATCTTGGAATCCATCAGGAAGCTTCGGATGAGAGTTCTGCTCAGGAAGAAGAAGCTGCCCGAATCAGAAAGCTTTTGAAGATGTCGGTGGATGAACTCGAGCTTTCCGTTCGCGCCCACAATTGCTTGAAAGCCGCCAACATTCATACCATTTCCGAATTAGTAAATAAAGACGAAGCTGAACTTCTTCGCTTCAGAAATTTTGGACGAAAGTCACTCGCCGAACTTGCTGAAAAGATCGGGAGCATGGGCTTGAATTTCGGAATGGACATCAGCAAGTACCTGAAAGACGACAACGAATAAGTCAAAAGTGAATAGCTAAGAGTGAAAAGTTTATTTTTACTTTTCGCTCTTCGTTCTTCGCTGTTCACTTCACAAAGCGGAGTTTATTGAAATGAGACATTTGAACAAAGGAAGAAAACTAAAGAGAACCGCGAGCCATCGGAAAGCCTTGATGGAATCATTGGCGACAAGCCTGTTTCTTTACAAACAGGTAAGGACGACTCTTGCTAAGGCGAAGGAGATGCGTGTATTTGTCGAGCCTTTGATTACGAAAGCGAAGAATGACGATGTTCCTTCGCGACGACATGTCTCAAAATTCATAAAGAACCGTGAGGCTGTAAGAATCCTGTTCGCTGAAGTCGCACCCAAGGCGAAAGAAAGAGCGGGGGGGTACACGCGCGTCGTCAAGCTTGGTCAGAGGCACGGTGACGGCGGCGAAGTCGCGATTATAGAGTTAGTAGATTTTAACGCTGCCGACGAAGCCGAGAAGCGTAAGAAGCCGGCGAAGGAAAAAGAAGAAGGCAAGTCAAAGGAAGAAAAATCCGAAAAGACTTCTTCCAAACAGGAAGCGAAATCTGCAGCTCCACCAGAGGCACAGTAACTGCGTCATTTCCTGCCTTCGGGGGTTGGCAGTTGGACGAAATACCTTATTTTGGATATAAAATGGCATAGTGGCCACTCATTTCTAAAGTCGCTGCTCGGATAGATTGAAATCTTTCCAGCTTTTCGTTAAATTTCTAAGTGAAAAACATTAATGGGGATGTGACCTTATGAAAATTGACACAGCAAAATTTGTGACGAGTGCTGTGGACTATTCACAGGTACCGGAAACAGAATTGCCAGAGATTGCATTCATCGGAAGATCAAATGTCGGCAAGTCTTCTCTCATAAATAAAGTCTGCAATAAGAAGAACCTAGCGCAGGCGAGCTCCACCCCCGGAAAGACCCGGTCGCTTAATTTCTTCTTGATAAATGAAGAGCGCTATTTTGTCGACCTTCCTGGCTACGGCTATGCAATCGCCCCCGAGCACATGAAGTCGAGCTGGGCAAAACTTGTGGAGACTTACCTTCAGGACAGGAAGCAGCTGAAACTTGTTATCCAGATTCTTGACGCGCGACATGAGCCGATGGAACTGGATAAGATCATGATCGGTTGGCTTGAGTTTTACAAGATTCCCTACGTAATTGTCATGACCAAGGCAGACAAGCTGTCCCAGAATAAGATGAACACTCACATGGCGCGCGCGAAAGCGCAGTTGCCAAATTTAAAATTCTGCCAGTGCTTTCTACCCTTTTCAGCAGTATCGGGTCAGGGAAGACCAGAACTTGTTAAACTGATCGACGACTTCACGGAGCCGAAAGACTAAACGAGATTCTCTGATCTTTAGAGCAAGCCATGTTAGGATTTTACTCCTGACATGGCTTCTTTTGTTTTAAGAATTCACTGCCGCTTTTTCAATTGCCATCACCTTGAAGATCATCCACGCAACCACACCAAGTCCGACGACAAATAGGCAGAGAAAAACTATCATTGGACTCCACTGAGTGTTTACGATTTCTTTTGTGACATCACGGTATCGCAGAAGTTCCGTATTCTGGACCCACTGTCTGCTGACTGCATTCAATGCGATGACAACGAATTGGGCAAGTGCTGAAAGTGCCACCAAGCTCTTGCTTGGTAGCAAATTCGATTTACCTCGTATGAACATCAAAAGTAATATGAGCCATGTAGCACCGGGAGAAAGTGCGGTCAAGATGAAGAGACCAGTTATCAGTGGAGAATTGATTGCGCTTTCAAAAGTGAATCTATCCAACGCTCCGAATATGTACCAGCTTCCAGTCACGGCAAACCACACCATTCCAAGCGAGAACAAAATGAACGCGAATTTCATCGCCCATACTTTGTATTGCTGTGTAGTTGAACTTTTTTTGAATTGGGAAGCGTCAATCAAGATGTAAATCGCGGTTGTCATCATTGCTATTCCAAACATCATCAGCCATCGGGGGAACAAAGTCGGGTCAGATATGTTTAACGCCCGTCCAGTCACTGCGCCGGCGACGTTAGTCGTGTTGAATATCTTTACCCACTCATCCACATTTACCATGAGGCTGAAATTGTTCGCAAAGAGGAACCCGATTATGATAAATAAGATCGAGCTGACCCATGCCGATGCGATCGCGAACTTAGTCTTTTTGATGTTGCGAACGCTCAGCGAATAAACATATACGCCATAGTAAGCGAAAATGAGGAAAAAGATAACGCTCAACCATGGCCATCCTATCAAGTCGCCAGCGGGATAATAAAATTGTGGGTATCCAACCTGGGTGAACAATAGCGGAACAATGCCGAGGTTTATTCCCATGGCAACTATTATCGGCATGCTTCGGGAAAGGCGATGGGCGAGTTGTTCGGAATGGTTCTTTCCAAAAGTTGCGAAGATCGCGATCAACAGCATCCCCGCGTACCAAATATTCATAGGAATCATGTGGAGAATGAATCCGAGAACCTTGAAGAACGTTATGAACCAAAATGGTGCTGGGTTTCCAAGCGGCGAAGACGGTGCAATAAGATCTTGGGGATTCATTTCTCAATCCCTCCTTGTTTCAATTGGGTTAGTTCTAATTTTGATTCGGTGGATTCCGATGAGAATTTCATCCCACCTGGAGATTTCAAGGAGATGTATTTGAGAAATTTCGTTAGCAGTGTTGCTTCCTCCTGCGTTCCACACCATGGTGGCATGAAATAGTGGGCTTTGTCGAGGTGAGTCACGACAGTATTGATCATGCTCTCGTTCCAGCCGCGAGTGTATTCCGCGACGCCGGAAAATCCTTTCTCAGAGTGACAATCATTGCAGTGATATTGGAAAAGCACTTTCCCGAGAGCCACCTGATCGGACTCCGATAGCTGCAAAAGTTTTGCATTATCAATGTTTCCTTCTGAGTTAATGGTCTGTGGATAGCGGGTCTTGACGAATGCTTTTGTCCACACGCCCCCGTTGAGATATCCTGTCGCCTGAAGTCTCGGTATTTCGGATGTGAGGACATTATTTCCTACCACATAGTTGTAAATTATGTAGGGTTTGCGGACGCCTTCACGGATAAATTCCCCCGTCGATGTAGCGGCTATTCCTATGACAAAATATAACACTGCAAATCCAGGGTTAATCCAGCCCGGGTTCTTATGAGGACCAAAGTACAGCATGATAAAAACGACCGCCGATGCAGCAAAAACAAGTGCTGTTAAAACGTTTAACGCACTCGCACCGGCCAATGCAGCCTTGCTGCTTGCCGGGAGGTTTAAGTACCACCATGCTCCTCCGACTGCGACAAGGACAGCGCCGACCATTGACCACGTTGCCGTTCGAGTCTCGACCAAAGCACGAAGATTTAAGTCGTGTTTCAATTTGAATGATGCATGCAGATAAACATAGAGAGAAGCCATCAGGAGGGAAGCGCCGCTTCTTGCGACGATCTGTGGAAATGTCTGCGGATTGAAAAACGCCACCCACATCCCCTTTTCAGGAGCCCAGTTTCCGATGTCAAGTTGAAAAGCTGTTATTCCTGTTATGAGTACGAGACTCATGTACGCTGACACTGCATAGATCCAACCGATGATCTTATGAGTCCGAGGATCTAGTATTCCCCAATAGTAGAAAAAGATAAACGCCGATATGATCTCCAGCACAAAAAAGACATACTCCATTGCCCAGCCAAAAACAAAAATATGAATCAGAGATTCCGTTGCAAGCGGAGAAGACAGTCCAATTATCCACCATATTCCTACTCCGGTTATTGCACCGAAAACAACCGTAAGGAGAATAAAGAAAAACGCATGTGATCTTAAATAGTCAAGAAGGGCTTTGTTATTGATTTTGTAGGCGTGAGAGACTTCGCCCGCCATGACGATGCCACCGCCGACTGCATATAATGATGTAAAAACATGTATAGTAGCGATCAGTGCAATGAGCATCGGGGAAGTAAGATAAGGTACGTACCACCATGGGTAATGCATTTGGTCCTCCGATGGAATTTCAAATTAGAACAAAAGTGCGGTAAGTAAAAGAAGCGGAGAGGGAGGGATTCGAACCCTCGATACCCCGAAGGGTATTCCGGTTTTCAAGACCGGTCGATTCAACCACTCTCGCACCTCTCCATAAAGCCAAAGCGCATCGACCTTCGATAACTCGATTGATCCTGCTAACCAAACGATTAGCTTGTTGTTGTCACCGGATAGGGACAAACCAATTTACAGATCAACCCCAATAGTTCCAACGTATGATGTCCTGTGATTACTCAGAAGGAATCTGGAACTGATCGCGCGATTGATCACATGTTTTTGGCGGGCATCCTTTTATAGATGACATAGTTTTGTCCGAATTCGACCGGACTGGTGTATTCGCCAGGCTCCAATCTCTTTAGCTCGGTTTGAATATCGTCTCCATACATGTGAATGTCCACCGAACCTAAATTACCGCCTTTCCCAGCTGACTCCGCGACCGAGTACTTTTTCGCCAGTGCGACAAAGTCTCCGCCAGCCTGCAATGCAGCATAAACAGAATCGGCGTCGGCAAGACTTGCACACATGATTTCTGAAATATCCACCATCAAAGGCGGGGCAGGTACAACGTGCGCAAGTTGGGAGATCTTAACTTGAACTGGCTTGCCATCAGACATCGCCGGAGAATACTTCCATTGAAGGATACATTTCACTGCAGCAGAATCCCATTCTGGATCGCCACTGGAATTCTGAAGTTGAGCGTAAAGCACCTTTCCTTCTTTGCTGATGAGCAATTCCGTTTTTATGTTAAAGTCCCGAGCGTTGGTACTGGGTGGTGGGGCAGGAAGTGCTGTCTTCTGAATCAAAGTTGGTGGCGTGATGGTCGAACCTAAACCTCCAAATGTGGCACATCCAATATACAAACTGGTTATCAGTGCAAGAGGAAGAAGTTTTAACCCTGACATGGAAATCTCCTTTCTTTGGTTATTGAGTACGATAATAAGAAATGTCTTCAAAAGCAACTTGTCCGCAGTCTGCTCTTCATCTTTGCTGAGAGCCTCTTCAGGCATCATCATGCCCAATCATGCGAACAATAAAAGTTCGTCGCTGCAGTTTCCATGAGCGAACAACAGTGGACTGTATACCTAATTAGCTGCGAACTCAAATCAATTTCGACTGAAAACATGCATCAGGCAATCTTTTTCTTGAAATTCGAGAAATTTTGTCGCGGGAAGTAGATTTCGCCTTGTTCCTATGAGGGCTCGCATATGTTGAATAAGTAGATGTCTTGACGTATATTAGGTTATAAATCCGACAAATAGCCCGGAAAATCTGGGCTATTTTTTTAGAAAATATGGAAGAGACAGAGAAAATAGAAAGTTTGAAAGTATTGCTAGCGCCTGTAATTGAGAAAGAAGGTGCCTTTTTGGTCGATATTTCTCTAAGGGGCGACTCCCGGAGGCCGCTCATGGAAGTGTTTTGCGAGACAGAGAATGGAATCTCCGCTGATAAGTGCGCTGAGATCAGCAGAGAAATTCTGCCATTGATCGATTCCTCAAAGGTTGTCGGAGACAATTTTCGCTTGGAAGTCTCTTCTCCCGGTGTCGGCGTTCCGCTTAAAAACAAAAGACAGTTCAAGAGAAACGTTGGCAACTTAATGTCTGTTAAGTACCGGGATGGACTCGAACTGAAGCATGTAGAAGGCGACGTTGCTGAGACAGATGATGAACAGATGGTGATAGAGACTGCAAACGGTCGAGTTGAAATTGGATTCGATTCGATTGAAGAGGCAATTGTAAAAATAAGATGGTGAATGTCCGAATATCCGAAGGGCTCCTTCGGAGGATCCCACCGGGAGAAAATAATGCACACTGAAAAAACTGAAATAATTTCGGCAGCGGCAGAAATTGCAAAAGAGAAGGGTATCGATAAAGAAGTAGTTTCGGAAATCCTGGAAGAAGTCTTCTCGGGAATCGTGAAGAAAAAATACGGAGAGGATGTTGAGACCGATATTGTTACCAATGCTGAGCGTGGAGAAATTGAGATATACGTCATTAAAACAATCGTCGATCAAGTTCAGAATCCAGCCAAGGAGATAAGTATCGAAGCGGTTAGGCAAATCGATCCGAGCGGAGAATTTGAAATGGGTGACCAGTATCCAGAAGAAATCTCTCCTGTGGAGCTTGGCAGACGGCTTGTTGTTTTTGCGAGACAGACATTCCTCCAGCGCCTCCATGAGTACGAGAAGAACGTTATATATGATGAGTACAACAAAATGATTGGGGAGATTGTCGTCGGAGAAATCTACCAGGTGAAACGGGATTTCATTCTGGTCAATCACAACAGGCGTGAACTTTTCCTCCCGCGGTCCGAGCAAATTTCTAACGAACATTACAGAAAAAACTCCACGATCCGTGCAGTCGTTAAGGAAGTCAGGAAAGGAACATCGGGCCCGCAGGTAATTATATCGAGAGCGGATCCGATGTTTCTGAAGAAATTATTTGAAATGGAAATCCCGGAGATCTTTGATGGAGTGGTTGAGATCAGGGCGATCGCTCGCGAGCCAGGAAAAAGAGCGAAAGTCGCTGTGCTTTCTACAGACTCCCGGGTCGATGCTGTCGGCGCTTGCGTTGGAATGAAGGGAGTGAGAATACATTCGATCGTGCGAGAGCTGAACAACGAAAACATTGATGTGCTGTTGTATTCGGAAGAGCCGTCCCTTTTTGTTGAACGATCGCTTACCCCGGCAAAAGTCACTCGTGCCGAAGTGAACTTAGAGAGCCACAAGGCTCAGGTCTGGGTTGATACCAATCAGGAATCTATCGCGATAGGGAAAGAAGGAGTTAACGTAAAACTTGCGTCGAGGTTAACGGGTTTTGACATAGATTTAATGAGGGAAGGTGCAGCGCCGGAGGCTAAGAAAGGCGAGAAGAAAGAAGCTGAGGAGTACGATATCGATCTTTCCGAATTCAAAGAGGAACTCGGCGAAGAGATGCTGACCAGGTTTTTGGATTCAGGTTACCTGACTGCGAGAAATGTTCTCGATGCGACTGAGGATGAACTAAAAGCCGACGTCAGCGTTTCCGCAGAAGAAATTTTGAAAATAAAGGAAATGATGCGCAAGGAATTTGACGAGGAACCTGAAAACGAATCCGCTTCAGATCATGAAGCTGCCGCTTCCGAAAGTAAATCAATTGAAGAGACAGCCAAAGAGGAGTCCGCTGAAATAGTTGACTCTCATAAAACCACATCGGAAAGCGGCGAACAAGCATCGAATGAGAATGAGTAGGATTTAAAGAAAGACTCAGTATGGCTGAAAGCTCAGGCAAGAAAAAACTCGTAACGAAGGTCGCTTCTGAATTTCAAGTATCCGCGAATGATATCGTGGACTTCTTGAATGGCAAGGGACATGACAAAATTAAGCGAACTTCCTCCATCGATGAACAGATGTATAACGAGCTTGCCGCACATTTCAAGAAGGAACGCGATCAGGTCGAGAAGCGGCAGAAAATCAAAGAGCAGCTTTCTGAGAAAGAAGAAAAGGTTGCGGTAACAAAGTTAGTCGACACAGTTACAATCGATAGACATGTCCATGGTGAGGCTAAAGTGCATCTCCCGGAAGTTTCCCCGGTCGAGGAGAAAGTCGAGCCCCAAAAGCCAGAGATTCTACCTACTGGGACAGAATCGCCAGTCGAGGAGGTTTCCGAAAACGTTGAGTTGACTCGATCCGGAGCACCGACCGCAACAGCCGAAGATGTGAAGGAGGAAGAGGCAAAAGCCGCAGAACCTTACGCAAGCGTTCAGACCGAAGAGGGGAAGGTAACCACTGGCAAAGAGAAGGCTGAGGAAAAGGCAGCTGATGTGCTGAAGTCGGTTGTCGAGTCGAAAGCCAAGCCCAAAGAAGGGATGCCTCGAAAAGAAGAAGGCGGATTGAAGATTCGGGGAAGGATCGACCTCCGCACCGGTAGAATGATTACCGAGGAGGAACTGCGACTACGGAAGGAACTTGAGGAGGCAGAGAAGAAAACTAAGGAGGCAGCGGCTGAATTAGAAACGGAAACTCAAGCTCACAAGAAAAAGAAAAAGAAAAAGAAAAAAATTCGCGAAGAAAGTGCGGCAGAGCCGGTAGTTGCGGCGGAAATTTCCGAGGAGGACCTCAAAAAGCGTAAGAAGAAAAAAGGCAAACATCCGGATGTAGATGAGGCAGAAGTCGAGTTGGCATTCCAGAGAACGATGGCAAGCATCGACGAGGCAGGTGATTCAGAACGTGCCGCAATTAGAAAGAAAAAGAGAAAGGAAAAATTTGAAGCTGCTCAACGCGAAATTGAAAAGCAAGAAATAGAAAAGCGCAAATTAAAACTTCCTGAGTTTGTTTCGGTTGGCGAGCTTGCAAAGCTAATGGAAGTGGATGTTGCCGATGTAATTTCGAAATGTATCTCTTTTGGTCTGATGGTATCGATCAACCAGAGATTGGATGTGGAGACCATCACGCTACTCGCGGACGACTTCGGTTATGAAGTCGAACTACAAGAGGAATATACAGACGAACTTCTCGAGGACAAGGCTGATTCGCCTGATACTTTGAAACCGCGTCCCCCTGTCGTCACTATCATGGGACACGTCGATCACGGAAAAACGTCGTTGTTGGATTTTATCAGGCAAACTAACGTCGTGGCAGGCGAAGCGGGCGGAATCACCCAGCATATCGGTGCTTACCAGGTTAGGCTAGAGCATGGAAAGCAGATAACTTTTCTCGATACACCAGGTCACGAAGCGTTTACCGCGATGCGTGCGCGTGGTGCTCAGGTTACCGACATAGTCATCCTTGTTGTTGCTGCGGATGATAACGTCATGCCACAGACAATAGAAGCCATAAATCATGCTAAGGCTGCCAATGTACCTATGATCGTTGCGATAAATAAAATTGACAGACCTGAAGCAAACCCTGACAGGATCAGGAAGCAATTAGCCGATCAAAATGTCCTCCTTGAAGAATGGGGCGGCAAAGCTCAGTCGGTAGAAATCTCCGCCAAAAAAGGGACCAACGTTGAACTTCTCTTGGAAAAGATATTGCTGGAGGCGGAGGTACTTGATTTGAGAGCCAATCCGGATAGACTTGCAAGGGGTGTCGTCATAGAGTCGACGCTTGACAAGGGCCGCGGTGCAGTGGCGACAGTTCTCGTGCAAAAAGGAACTCTTAAGGTGGGAGATCCATTTGTTGCCGGAACGAGCAGCGGCAAAGTGCGTGCGATGGCAGATGAACGTGGAAAGAAGATCGAGGCTGCACTCCCGGCGGAGCCGGTTCAAGTGGTGGGATTTGACGAACTTCCATTGGCAGGTGACGTCATGGTCGCAGTTGTGAGCGACAAGTTTGCCCGCGAGATCAGTAACCGTCGCAAGATAATCAAACGCGAACAGGAAATGCGAGGTTCTCAGCACCACGTGACACTTGAGGACATCTCAAAGGAAATCAAAGAAGGAATGATCAAACAGCTCAACATAGTCGTAAAAGGCGATGTGGACGGCTCGGTTGAAGCTCTGAGTGATGCCCTTTCAAAGTTGTCGAACGACGAAGTCAGGGTTCAGGTGATTCATAAAGCAGTTGGTGCTATTTCCGAATCTGATATTCTACTTGCTGCCGCTTCGGATGCTATCGTTCTCGGATTTCATGTGAGACCGAGTTCGGCTGCGAGAAAGTTGGCAGAAGCTGAATCGGTTGAGATCAAACTTTATAGCATTATATATGATGCAATTGAAAACGTTAGAAAGGGCTTAGAAGGATTGCTCAGTCCGGAAATTAAGGAGAGTGTGGTTGGCTCGGTCGAAGTCCGCCAGATTTTCAAAGTTCCGAAAATTGGTACGGTTGCCGGCTGCTATGTAACCGACGGTAAAATCCAGAGAAGCAACCGGGCAAGGCTTGTTCGTGATGGGATCGTGGTCTTTGAAGGCACCATCGCGTCGTTGAAAAGATTCAAGGACGATGTGAGAGAAGTTGAAGAAGGTTACGAATGTGGTTTGAGTCTCGAGAACTTCAACGACCTGAAGGTCGGTGATATCGTCGAGCCGTTCGTAATGGTCGAGACTCAGCGAACCCTTGATTAGCATTCATAGTTCAAAATTTTAAATTCAGAATTATTTCCAGTGTCAGTCAGAACCGAAAAAGTTGCGCACTTAGTCAAAGAACAGGTCAGCCTTCTCATCGAACGTGATTACAGAAGCTCTGAAATGGGATTCATGACGGTCACAAAAGTGACGATGTCGCCAGACTTAAGGCTTGCAAGAATATACATCAGTATCTTCGGAGATGTCAAAACAAAAGAGCGAACACTCTTCCTGCTGAACGAGGCGAAGAAAGATATCAGGCGGCACATCGGCAAAACCGTGAGAATCAAATTCACGCCAGAAATAGCATTCTTTATTGACGACACCATGGATTACGTCGAGAACATAGAGAATCTTTTGAAGAAGGCGCATGAGAACGATGCCAATTGAGAATGGACAAATAATTCCGGTCCTTAAGCCGCGGGGCGTTACTTCGTTCGAAGTCGTTCGAAAAGTGCGCAGCGTGTTAAAGATCAAGAGAGTCGGCCATGCTGGCACGCTCGATCCTTTGGCGGAAGGACTTCTAATCGTTCTCACGGGAAGTAAGACAAAATTGATGAACGATTTCTTAAAATTTGATAAAGAATATTTGGCGACTTTCCGACTCGGTGTTACCTCAAAGAGTTATGATCTCGAAACTGAGATGATCGTTCAGAAATTGGAAATAGATTTTTCGGAGGAACGAGTTCGTGAAGTATTGCATGGATACACTGGAAGGATCGAGCAAATACCTCCAGAATATTCGGCTGCATGGGTTGATGGCAAGAGAGCCTACAAGCTGGCGAGACAGGGTGTGAAATTTGAGTTGAAACCGAAAATGGTATCGATAAGCGAGTTGAAGATCGAAATGTTTGCACCGCCTGATTTGAAATTGAAAATAGTCTGCTCGAGCGGTACGTATATTAGAAGTTTAGCGAGAGATATCGGACGCGATCTCAAATGCGGCGCCGTGCTGACTGAACTCGTGCGGACCCGCATCGGTTCTTACGGCATTGAAAGCGCCATCAGGATGGGCTCGCTGAGTTTATTGGGAATTTCTGATTTAGAAAGAAGAGCCACGATAATTGAATCAGAGAGGCATGCTGCATGATCCGGTATTCAGTTGATGAAATCGAAATTAATCCGAGATCGGTTGTCACAGTCGGAACATTTGACGGAATGCATGTCGCTCACCGGAAAATTTTGGATACGCTTGTTGAAAAAACTAGGGTGTTGGGCGGAAGAAGTGTTGCGATTACTTTCAAGCCTCATCCACAGGAAATTCTCGGCAAACAGAGTGTCGAGTTGTTGATGACGGAGGAAGATCGCGTCGGAATGATGAGCGATGCCGGTATTGATGAGATTCTGCTGCTTCATTTTGATCGCGATTTCTCACTTGTGACCGCGGAAGACTTTCTTGTCAAATTGGTTTTTGAAAAAATTGGACTGCACGAATTGGTGCTTGGGTATAATCATACCTTCGGGCATAGAGCCCAGGGAACTGTGCAGTTCGCTCGCCAGGTAGGGAAAAGAATTGGATTCAACGTCGATTTCGTGGATAAGGTAATTATTGATGAAACGATAGTTTCGAGTTCCAACATAAGGCGACTCTTGAAGGAAGGAAGCACCTCGCTCGCGAATCAGATGCTGGGGCGGCCGTATTCCCTTGAAGGCTTTGTAATTCGAGGAAACGGGCGCGGAAGACTCCTTGGTTACCCGACAGCAAATCTAAGATTAGTGGATGAGCGATTGTTGGTCCCGGCGTTTGGAGTCTATGTCGTGGAGGTCAATGTCGAAAAAGAGAAGTATCTCGGTCTCGCGAGCATCGGAGTTCGCCCCACGTTTGAAGATTCTGGAATCCCAATTGTGGAAGTCTGGATCTCAGATTTCGAAAAAGATATTTACGGCAAACGAATAAGAATCTCGTTCGTGCACAGGCTCAGAGAGGAACTGAAGTTTAATTCGTCTGATGAACTGATCACCCAGATGAACGAAGATAAGAAGTTGATGAACGAATATTTGGTAAAGACACAAAATGTCGTGTCTAAACTCAACAAAAAAAGATAGGAGTCTCAGAATGCCTTTGACAAAGGAACAAAAGCAAGAACTGATCAAGAAGTATGGAAAGTCTTCCAGTGACTCTGGCAATACCGAAGTTCAAATTGCTATTTTAACAGAAAGGATCAATGAGCTCTCGTCGCATTTCGAAGGCCATAAAAGCGACAACCATTCGCGGATGGGATTGTTAAGGATGGTCGGAAAGCGGAGACGCCTTCTGGATTATCTGCAATCGAGGAACATTGATCGTTATCGTAAGATCATTGAGGAATTAGGCCTAAGAAAATAAGCAGCAAAGACCTAATGGATCTTTTGCGTGTTGACACAAAGGGTCAGCATGCTACTAATCGTCGAGACACCGTCTCGGCGGACAAAAATGAAAAGGAAAGATGATGGAAGGTTTTTTAAGTAAGGAAATTGAGATCGGCGGGAGAAAGCTGACACTTGAGACAGGACGACTTGCTAAACAGGCAAGCGGAGCAGTCATGGTACGGTGCGGTGACACACTTGTGCTCAGCACGGTGGTTGCAGCGGAAGAAATGATTGAAGGAACGGATTTTATTCCACTTCAGGTTGAATACCGAGAGAAAACATCTGCGGCAGGAAAAATTCCCGGTGGATTTATGAAGCGAGAAGGGAGATCGAGCGAGAAAGAGGTTCTGTCCGCGAGGTTGATTGACAGACCGATCCGTCCACTTTTCCCGAAGGAATGGAGATACGAAACACAGGTTGTCTCCACAGTATTCTCTTTCGATGGCGAAAATGATGGCGATGTCCTGGGAGCAGTAGGTGCCTCAGCAGCGCTGATGATATCGGACATCCCATTTGATGGACCGATTGCAGAAGTCAGGGTCGGCAGGATTGAAGGACAATATGTCATCAATCCGCTCATCTCGCAATTGGGAAAATGCGACATGGATCTGACGGTTGCCGGGACTGAAGATTCGATCGTGATGGTCGAAGGAGAGGCGAGGGAAATTTCCGAAAGTGAAATGATAGGCGCGTTGGAATTTGCGCACAAGTACATAAAGGACATCGTCGCTCTTCAAAAAGAATTTGCCTCTCTTGTGAACAAGCCTAAGCGCGAAGCGAAGGCAGCAGAGGTGAACGAGGCGCTTGTCGCTGAAGTGAAGTCGTTGGCCCATGATCGCGTACGGGAATTGAACCGGAGCATCGTCAGGAAAGCTGAACGAAGCGAACAGACGAAAGAAATCAAGGCGGATGTTTTGCTTGCTCTTGCGGAAAAATATCCGGAGCAAGAAGCAGTCATCTCGGAAATTATTCACGATGTCGATCGCGAAGACATGCGCCAGATGATTTTGAAGGAAAGGCGGAGGTTAGATGGGAGAGGTTACAAAGACGTTCGCCCAATTACATGTGAAGTAGGCGTTCTTCCACGAACTCACGGTTCTGCTCTTTTTACGAGAGGCGAGACTCAAAGCCTGACTACCGTGACGCTCGGAACGAAATTGGATGAGCAAATGATTGACGGGTTGCTTCCCGAATCCACGAAACGCTTCATGCTTCACTACAACTTTCCGCCTTTTAGCGTCGGAGAAGTCGGAAGGATGTCCGGCCCGGGCCGCAGAGAAATCGGGCATGGGAATCTCGCTGAAAGAGCCCTGAAAAACCTCTTGCCCGGGGAGAAAGAATTTCCTTATACTGTTCGTATTGTTTCCGACATTCTTGAGTCGAACGGCTCATCCTCGATGGCGACAGTTTGTGCTGGGTCGCTGGCATTGATGGACGCGGGAGCGCCGCTCGCGAAACCGGTAGCAGGGATTGCGATGGGACTTATCAAGGAAGAAGGCGAGGTCGCGGTCATAACGGATATCCTCGGCAATGAAGATCATCTCGGTGATATGGATTTCAAAGTTGCCGGAACGCGGAACGGTATTACAGCATTCCAGATGGATATAAAAATCCGTGGCATCTCGTTTGAGATAATGGTCCGCGCACTTGAGCAAGCGAAAGAAGGCCGCCATCACATCCTTGGTATCATGGAACAGGCTATCGCTGAACCGCGAAAAGAATTGTCGCAATACGCTCCGCGGATGACTACGATAAAGATTCCTGTGGACATGATTGGCGCCGTGATTGGTCCGGGCGGCAAGATGATTAAGAGTATAGTTCAGCAGACTGGTGCTGAAGTGAATATTGAGGATGATGGAACTGTTGTGATCGCTGCCGTCTCCGGGGAGTCGAGCGATAAGGCAAGAGAGATGATCGAACGGCTTGTCGAATCACCGGAAGTTGGAAAGACGTATAAGGGAACAATAAAACGGATGATGGATTTCGGTGTGTTTGTCGAATTCCTACCCGGCAGGGAAGGACTTCTTCATATTTCGCAAATAGACCACAAGCGAGTCAACAAAGTCGAAGACGTTTTTAAACTTGGCGACGAAGTCGAAGTCAAGCTGATGGAGATAGATGACATGGGAAGATACAACTTGAGCAGGAAGGCTCTCATTGAGAATCCTAACCATGATCCTTCTTCGCAGCAAGAAGAAGAATATCAGCGCTCTCAGCACCGCCATTCTGATCGACCAAGAAGAGGTCCGAGAAGATAGCAAAAGTCAAAAGATACCTCGATGGTAGAATATCCCGGCGAGGGATCTCTTTCGTGATTTTTTTAACTTTGACTTTTGACCCCCGAGTTTTAAATTTTTATCCCAAGCCGAAGTGGTGGAAATGGTAGACACACTGTCTTGAGGGGGCAGGGCCCGAAAGGGCGTGCGGGTTCGAGTCCCGCCTTCGGCACAGAATCTTATGGGGTGAGTGGTGGCACAGGGTGGCTGGCGTTAGTCCTAATTTTGGCACGGGATTTCGAGATATAATGGCTTTCTTCGTGCGATGTCACCTGATTGCGTGAAAGAGCAGTCCTGTGGCATGGAAGGGTACCACTACCATTATTTGGTAGTTGACAAATACATGCTGGTGAGTTATAATAGTAGTTGAAAAATAGGAGTAATGATATGGTTAGTGATGTTCAAAAGAGACTGAAGATCGTCCAAGCGTATAAAAAGTTGGGAAGCCTTCGGGGTACGGCCGAGAAATTAAGTACCAACGTCAAAACCGTTAAGAAATGGGTTGACAGGTTTTCAAAGTTCGGTCAAAAAGGACTTACAGATAGAAGGTTCAAACTTCCTGTGAAGTCAAAGGGCCGATCTAAGTAATCAAAACAGTTTAAGAGGACGGTTCTTTCGAACCGTTCTCTCGACTTTTTTGGTCGATGCAAGGCAGGATTTCTATTTAGGTTAAGAAGTTTTTTCTGGCGGCTTCACCGCCGAAAAGAGAAGTCTAAGCAGAAATAAGGAAATTTTTCCGAGACTGGTACTGAATGATGATTGTGCCATGGAGTTATCGGAAGATGGCACGGTCTTGATTACGAAGAAGTCGGAAGATTTTTCTGCTTGATTTTTTTTGATGATTTTCTCGTGACGAGACTCAGTAAGATTATCTTAGGTTTTCCCCGCAGATGATTCAAAGCATGACAGGTTATGGAAAAGGCGAGGCCTCCGTAAGAGAGTACTCTGCTTCAGCGGAGATACGGAGTGTCAACAGCAGATACCTCGAAGTTAGCGTCAAACTTCCGCAAAGCTTCTCGACTCGCGAGATTGATGTTCGAGAAATGATACGTCAGCAAATTTATCGCGGAAAGCTGTCCGTGTCCGTCTCCGTAAGTGGACTTCATGAAGAAGATAAGATTTCAGTTGATCCAGAATCAGTGAAGCGGGTCGTCAGCCTCCTGAAATCGCTGAAGAAGTCTGCTCGAATATCAGCCCCGATAAAATTAGAACATCTTTTGAACTTCAAGGATATGTTCAAAGGCGAAGACAGCGAATCTGGGAACGGTGACGATTGGGATGCAGTTAAATTGGCGATCGGTAATGCGATCGAACAGTTGAAAGAGGCGAGACGGGTTGAGGGGCTCTCGCTGAAGAAAGATCTTTCGGGTCGAATCAAGCAATTGGATTCTAGGTTGGATAATATCGAGAGACTCGCTCTTGCCCACGTCGACGAAGAGAAATCCAAGCTTCGGCGAAAGGTCGAAGAAGTTTTGAATGGAAGAGAAATCGATCCGTCACGAGTCGAGCTTGAGATCGTTTTGCTGGCGGATAAACTCGATATCACTGAAGAAGTGGTCAGATTCAGGACCCATAATAAATTTTTCAGCGAGCTTCTCGACGGAGAAGATTCAAACGGAAGGAGACTGAATTTTCTCCTGCAGGAAATGAACAGAGAGGCGAATACGATGGGGTCGAAATCGTTTGATGCTGAGATGTCTCACCTTGTGGTCGAAATCAAAGAAGAGTTGGAAAAGTTAAGAGAACAAGTCCAGAATTTAGAATGAAGTCTCCGGAATGCTTCTCGTAATTTCTGCTCCGAGCGGTGCCGGGAAAACTACAATCGTCAAAGAAGTCCTGCGCCAATATCCTTCCTTTAAATTTTCAATTTCAGCGACGACACGCGCGATGCGTCCAGGTGAGACAAACGGGAAGGATTATTTTTTTCTATCAAAGCCGGAATTTGAGAAGAGAATAGCAAACGACGAGCTGGTCGAATACGAAGAGATATATTCGAATTATTATGGTACATTGAAAAGCGAAGTTGAAAAGGCGCTCTCTCATGGAGAAAACATCGTGTTCGATGTAGATGTCAAAGGTGGTTTGTCAATTAAGAGGAAGTTTCCTGAGGCGGTCACAATTTTCATTAAGCCCCCCAGGTTCGAAGTCCTCAAGGAAAGGCTTGAGAATCGTGGAAGCGAAACCGAGGAGCAAATCGAAAGGCGGCTCAAGCGGGTGCCTATGGAGCTTGAGAAAGGTGAGCTTTATGACTATATTATTATCAATGATGAGTTGAAAAGAGCAGTTTCTAAGGTCTTTGAAGTCGTCAACAATAAAATGAAAGAGTTTTCAAATGGGACTAAAACCAATTGACGTGGCGCAGCTTGATATTGTAACAGGAAACGCATACGAAGCAATCGTGGTCACCTCGCGCAGAGCAAGACAAATCAGCGATGAAAGAAAAGTCG
The DNA here is from genome assembly GCA_963703215.1 of uncultured Bacteroidota bacterium. GTDB lineage: Bacteria > Bacteroidota > Ignavibacteria > Kryptoniales > JAKASW01 > JAKASW01. The sequence goes on from OY969800.1 coordinate 2,295,065, forward strand.
AATTCAATCAGAGACTCGAAGGCATAAAGCAAGTTCAGGAATCACTTGAAGAAGATGAAAAAGTAAATCCAGAACAAGTAGAGCTGAGCAAAGAGTTCGATAAATATCAGAAGCCGACAGAGCAGTCGCTGGATGAGCTGCTCAATGGCAAGATCATATATCGCTATAAATCATCCGAATGATCTGTTAGCTCATAGCAGCTTAGTTCATAGGTAATGGCCAGGAGCTGTGAGCCATGAACTATCAGATGTCACCTCTTAATAATAAGAAGATTATCCTCGGAGTTTGTGGAAGTATTGCCGCTTATAAAAGCGCGTACTTGCTCCGTGAATTGCAGCGAAAAGGTTCGGAAGTCAAAGTCGTGATGACTCCGTCCGCCGCGAAATTTGTGGCTCCTCTCACTTTCTCCACGCTCTCAAATAATCAAGTATTTGTCGACATGTTTTCCAATGAGGGAGTATCGATCCAGCATGTCAATCTCGGTTTGTGGGCCGATGCAATGTTGGTAGCACCGATTACAGCTTCGACCGTTGCGAAACTTGCTCATGGTATTGCTGATAACCTGCTTACTTCGATTGCGCTGGCTCTCCGTGCACCGGTCGTCATTGCACCGGGAATGGATGTCGATATGTACCTTCATCCTGCTACTTCAAACAATATCTCCAAGTTGAAGGAACAAGGAGTGTTCGTTATAGAACCGCGGGAAGGAGAGCTTGCCAGCGGGCTTAGTGGAGTTGGAAGACTCGCTGAAGTTGAAGAGATCATCGCAAGTCTTGAGAATTTCTTTGACGGGCATCATCGCGATTTTGCCGGCAAAAAAATCCTTGTGACCGCAGGTCCGACTCAGGAACCGATCGATGCGGTAAGATTTATTTCCAATCGTAGTTCGGGCAGGATGGGGTTTGCCGTGGCTTCGGCGGCTTCGAACCGTGGTGCAGATGTCAGACTGATATTGGGGCCGGTTTCGCTTGCGGCTCCAAGAAATGTCACAAGGGAAAATGTTTCTACCGCAGACGAGATGTATGAAGCCGTCGAGAAGAATTTTGAGTGGTGCGATGCGCTCGTCATGACCGCCGCAGTGGCTGATTACAAAGTTCTGAATCCGCGCAAAGAAAAAATCAAGAAAGAAGAAGCGTTGCGGCAAAACTTTGAACTGAAGCTCGTCGAAAACATTGACATCTTAAAATCACTGTCAGATAAAAAGGGGAAAAAGGTATTTGTCGGATTTGCACTTGAGACGGACAATGGCGTCGAAAATGCGGTGAAGAAATTAAGCTCGAAGTGTCTTGACATGATCGTGTTGAACAACCCGCGGGATGAAGGCGCCGGCTTCGGGACCGAGACGAACAAAGTCACCATGATCTTCTCGAATGGACGGAAGCAAGAACTTCCACTCATGCCCAAGTATGAAGTGGCCATGAAAATCTTGGATGAAGTAAAAAGTCTTCTTTAAACCGCAACGTAAATACTAGGTCTTGTCGTACAAACATTTCCGAATAGAATTTCCTTTTCCACTTGATTCTCTGCCAATCCTCACTTAACATTTTGCAGGTCAGCATAAGTGAGTTGTGGACAATGAAAATTTTCAGACTCTTCTTTTTTCTTCCCATTTTTGCGCTCGCCGCAAACGCGCAGGAACAAAACAGCCTCTTCATCCAGGATACTTTGAGAACACGACTCTCGATCGCCCAGCCGGAATGGCAGGTGTTAAAGGATACTATCCTATCACCACAATCTATTCGACTCCTTTACGGCGATCTCACCGACCTCCTTCTTCAACCGCGCGGCGTCTTTGACGAGAGAGAGCCATGGATGCTCCAGAAGAAGACAGATATCATGTCTCCATGGAAACTAGAGCTGCAGGATCAGGCAAAGTATAACACGTGGCGATCGATACTCGGTTCGATTCAGCTTAGTGGAGCGGCATTTCTCGGTTACGAATATCTTAAGAAGCACGGACTGAGATGAAATAGGCAATATCGCACGAGTCGACTGTTCCTACAGCCGTGCAGATCGTTTAAATGGCAATGCAAGAGGTTCCGACGCGGGTGCAGTTCCAAAGTCACTTCTAAGCTATTGCGGTAATCGAAAGATTTGAAGAACAAGAAATAACCGCAGAGAACGCAAAGAAGGCGCTAAGGACGGAAAGGAAAGCAATCTTTTTCTCTGCGGACTTTACGGTTAAAAAAGCACTTTGGATTCTCCCAACATTCCATGTGGTCTCGGGACTTTTCATGGTGTGGTCGGGATTTCCATCCCGACCACAGACAGGCAGCCCGTTAAGAGGGAACTCCTGACTCTGCGCATGACCGCACGAGATGGAATCTTCCTTGAGGTTTTGTTATTTTATGACAACAACGGAGTTCAATGAAAAAGGCTGACGAGTTAAGCAAGCATCTTTCTAAGGCGATTTCTCATTATTGGCTGACGCGACAAAAGCAATCACAGAAGCAATCAACGTCCGGTCGTGCAGACCAGGGCGCGAGAAGCGCCGTCACGGGCGGTGCCCAGATGGATGGCTTCATTAGTCTCGTCACCGATCTGATCGTTGAAGCCGGTGCCGATGAGTCGAACATCTTTCATAACAGACATCTTGAGCTTCCCGGATTTTTTCGACCCACTAAAGAATGGGATCTTCTCCTCGTAAAGGACAACCAGCTTGTCCTGGCTCTAGAAGCAAAATCCCAGGTCGGGCCTTCGTTCGGCAACAACTTCAACAACCGCACAGAGGAGGCGATGGGGAGCGCATTAGATTTATGGACTGCATATCGCGAGGGAGCTTACAACAAGACAATAAAACCATGGCTTGGGTACCTGTTCCTGCTTGAAGATTGTCCTGAATCTAAGAAGCCTGTCAAAGTACAGGAGCCTCATTTCAAAGTCTTCCCGGAATTTGTCGGTGCTTCCTATGCGAAGCGTTATGAATTGTTCTGCAGGAAGCTTGTGCGTGAACGGCACTACAATGTGGCGGCCTTCCTGACTTCGGACAAAAAGGGCGGCTTGAAGGGCAATTACGCCGAGCCTGCGGAGGATCTTACCTTCGATATTTTTGCGAAATCTCTTATTGCACAGGTGATCGCCTTCGGAGTATCAAGAACGCTATGACCACTAAAGAAAACGAAGTGCACGATATTACGACGCATCGCCTGATCCAGGGCGATGCTCGGAATGTGCCGTTCATTAAAGATGGGTCCGTTCATCTTGTTGTCACCTCGCCTCCTTACTGGACTCTCAAGCGATACAACGAAAACCCCAATCAATTGGGACACGTTGCCGACTATGAAGAGTTCTTGAGCGAGCTATCCAAAGTCTGGAAGGAAATGTATCGCATCTTAGTCCCGGGCGGGCGCCTGGTCTGCGTTGTCGGAGATGTCTGCTTGTCACGCAGAAGCTTCGGCCGCCACGTTGTTTTCCCATTGCATTCGGATATTGCAGTTATCTGCCGGAAGATCGGTTTCGACAATCTCAATCCGATAATATGGGCTAAGATCTCCAATGCCAATTACGAGGTGAGCAACGGCTCGAAGTTCCTTGGAAAGCCTTATGAGCCTAATGCCATCATCAAGAACGATATGGAATTTATACTGATGCAGAGGAAGCCCGGCGGCTATCGGCAGCCGACCGAGCGGCAGCGAAAACTCAGCATGATTGCGAAGGAAGAATATAACAAGTGGTTCCAGCAGTTCTGGAACATGACAGGAGCATCGACACGTGAACATCCGGCTCCATTTCCTCTTGAGCTTGCTTACAGGCTTGTCAGGATGTTTTCCTTTGTCGGCGACACCGTTGTCGATCCATTCTGCGGCAGTGGAACGACCATGATCGCGGCATTGAAGACAGGACGGAATAGCATTGGCATCGATGTCGATCCAGAATACTGCAAGATGGCAGAAGATCGTTTGTGCAAAGAGAGCGACGACATGTTTTCGTCTGCAAATCTGGAGTTTATTTATCCCGCTCGGGAGAGTCAGGCGAAAGCCGCCGTGGGAGAGAAGCGACCTAAATACGTTTCAAGAACAAGGAAGAGTTCTAAGTAGCACAGTCCAATGGTGCGGGCGGGATTTCCATCCCGACCAGAGACAAGTAGCCTGTCAAGAGGGAACTCCTGACTCCACGCTCAAAACGTTATTGCATCTGAAGAAATCATACAGACTGATTCTCCGAGACCATCTTGATATACGATCCTCAAAAACATCATCCGCCAAAAGGTGAACCATGGCGGACAGGCCGCCGTTCAATCCGATTGAAGAATTATGATTATTCCCAACCAGGCGGATATTTTATTACAATATGTGTGCGCATACGGTAAGGGCGATTCATGAATCGCCCTTACGTGAATTATCGCTACAATTCGGCGAGGTTGTCGATTCCGAAATGAAGATGAATCAATTCGGGGAGATCGTCAGAGAATGTTGGGAAGAGATTCCAGAGAAATATCAGAACGTGGAGATGGATGAATTCGTCGTGATGCCAAACCATTTCCATGACATAATCATTATCAACGAATCGAAAATGAATGATGGTGATGTAGGGGCAATTCATGAATTGCCCCTACGAACGGATGATATGGTTCAACGTCGACGCATGTTATTGCCGAAAATCATTGGTAGATTCAAAATGAATTCCGCGAAAAGAATTAACGAAATAAGAGATTATCCGGGTGAATCGGTGTGGCAACGGAATTATTACGAACACATCATTCGCGACGAGGACGAATTGATTCGCATCCGTGAATATATTTACAATAATCCTAAGCGATGGCCACGGGATGAAGAATACATTTAATTTATTTCGCAGAGATTCCTTTGATGGCAAAATCGAGATTTAATTCCGCACCAGAGACAGGCAGCCCGTCAGCACGGAAATCATGACCACACACTCGCCGATAAAGAAGCCACACCTTATTCCGTTGGAGTGAGAACTGTTTTCCCGCTGACTCAATAAGTGGTTCTTACGGTACCGCCGAAAATTTCTGGTTTTCTACTATTAATTGAGAATTCAAAATTTAAAATTTAGAATTCTCTTCACGCTCTTTTTACTTCTTTTCCCATTTCCTTCAGTTGCTGCGCGACCTTCTCCGTAACGCTTTCGATCGTCTCTCCATTTGTCAATCTTGTTCCTGACACGCGGACTGCTTCGTCTATCGTTGGGATTGTGCCCATCAAGTAGCGGTATATATGATAACCAAGCCTGTTGTTGTCGTTGAACTCCCTTGTCGAGAACTGCCCGGCAATTCTATAAGCGACCGCCTCTAAGCTGTCATCAGCAAACTTGTTCACCTGCGCTGGTGCCTTCGATGTCATCGTGTCTCCAATCTTTCAGTTAAAATAATAGCCGCACAATTTATCTTCAACGATCGTGGTGCACGGCGGAAGGCACAGAGTGACAAGGGGATCCCGCGAAGCGCTGGACAGGCTCCAGCACAAAGAAGGGAAGCAAATTCCGAAGGGCTCCTTCGGAGGAAGTTGAGAAGCGAGGAAGAGGAGAAGTGAAAAGTGGAACGATGGAATTGTGAAATGTTGGAACTCGGGATCGAGGATCGAGAAGAGTAAGGACAAGATGTTGAACGCAGACTGCTGACAGCTAAAAACTGTACCACTTTGCTTGACAATTAATAATAATCGCTTATATTTAACACAAGCAATGACAGCTTCATTGACATACAGACGGGCCTCAGGAAGTCGAGGCAAGCTTAGGCGGGACAAACTGAAGTCGAACCAGTGTCGGAAGACTTTATGAACGTTGCTCTAGTCTTCAATGTAAAGAAAGAGAGCACCATCGAAGTCGAAGCCGCCTCTTCTCCTTCCAAACCTGTTCCATCTTCTCAATTTGAAAATTCTCCCCTCACCGAAACGAACTCCGAAAAGAAAATCATTTCCGCCATAGGCGGATGCGCCTCTGGGGCAGATAAGTATGCCGAGTGGGATACCCAAGAGACTGTCGACGCGGTTGCACAGGCGTTGTCTCTTTACCATGAGGTCACGCTTGTCGAGGCGGACGAGAGCGCTTACGACAGACTTCGCGATGGAGGATTCGATTTTGTCTTCAACATTGCTGAGGGAATGAACGGCGTTAGCAGGGAGGCACAAATCCCTGCCATGCTTGAGTTCCTGGGCATACCTTATACAGGTTCTGACCCGCTTACTCTTGCGACGTGCCTTGACAAGTCGAGAACGAAGGAGATTCTGAGCTACCATGGAATCCCGGCTTCAAGATTTGTCGTGGTGAATTCGTTTGAAGAAGCCAATGGATCGTCATTGCGTTATCCACTCTTTGTCAAGCCGCTTCACGAAGGTTCAAGCAAAGGAATCTATAATTCATCTTATGCTGAAAACACCGAAGCGCTCCGACGTGAAGTTGAACGAATACTAAATGATTACGAGCAGCCAGCGCTTGTGGAAGAATACCTGCCCGGAAGGGAATTTACTGTAGCATTGCTTGGTAATGGGAGTGAATTGAGAGTTTTGCCCCCAGTTGAAATAAGGTTTGATTCATTGCCATCAGAGGCACTGCCGGTTTATTCTTATGAAGCGAAATGGCTGTGGGATACGAAAGATTCCCCAATTGAAGTCTTCAAATGTCCGGCTCCTATCGACGATTCTCTGCGAGCCAAGATGGAGGACGTCTGCAGGAGAACATTTGAAGTCTTGAAATGCCGCGACTGGAGCAGGATTGATGTCCGTCTTGATAGTTCAGGCGAGCCGAACATTATTGAAGTCAATCCTCTTCCGGGAATTTTACCAGATCCAGAAGAACATTCATGTTTTCCGATGGCTTCGAGAGCTGCTGGGCTTAATTATGACCAGATGATGAATGCGGTACTGGACGCGGCCATAAAAAGAGTAAATAGTGAAAAATGAATACTGAAAAGGATTCCTTCCGGCGCTCAACTCCCCGCTCTTCACTATTGGCTTGTTGTCGTAATTAGCTGTATTTGTTGAACTTATAGAGGCGGCTTATGCCACGGAAAAAGAAGATTTGTGTTGTCTACGACGAAGCAGCTTTGGATATCTCATCGGAGCTTGAGTTGGCTTTCAATGGGAAAATTTCGTCCGACACTAAGACCTCGTTGATTGATACCTCCACGACGAGTGTTATTGAGCAAGTAGATACGGTTGTGGCTGTCTTGGCTGAAGCCGGCTATAATGTCTCGACAATCATTACCAGTTCAGACATGAACCAGCTTGTCGACAAGCTCCGTGAAGAGAAGCCGGATATGATTTTCAATTTCTGTGAGTCCATCGAAGGAGACTCGTTTCAGGAAATGAACGTGGCTGGGCTATATGAGTTGCTTCGTTTGCAGTATACTGGAAGCAATCCTTTGACGCTCGGCAGCTGCCTGAACAAAGTCAGAGCGAAAGAGATTCTGACATTCCATAAGATTAGTGTCCCGACTTACCGCGTTTATAATTCTCCAGATGAAGTAGTGAGGAAGAAAATCGGTTTCCCTGCAATTGCAAAACCGATTCATGAAGATGCGAGCATCGGCATTTCGAATTTGTCTGTTGTGTACGACCGCGATCACCTGCAAACCCTCCTTGCCGACATGCTCAAGAAATTTAAGCAGCCGATCCTTGTCGAGCAGTTTGTCGATGGAAGGGAATTTAATGTTGCAATCGTCGGGAATGATGAGGTCGTTGCGCTTCCAGTTTCCGAGATAGATTTCAGTACCATGCCTCAGGGTTACCAGCATATTGTCTCATACGAGGCGAAGTGGATGCCCGACAGCGTGGAGTACAAGTCGACGGTTCCGATCTGTCCCGCCAAGATAAGCAGACGGCTGGAACAGAAAATCCAGAACACTGCGATCAGAGCTTATCAAGCGATGGGCTGCAGGGATTATGCAAGAATAGATATGCGAGTTGACAGGACCGGAAATGTTTTTGTATTGGAAGTAAATCCCAATCCTGATTTGTCGCCGAGCGGTTCCGGATTTGCAAGGAGTGCGTCGGCTTTTGGCTGGTCATACGGCCAGCTTATAAATAATATTGTCCAATCAGCTTTCAAGAGAAGAATTGGTTAGAATACGCCCTACCATCCGGGAAGATTACAAATCAATCCTTGGCATCTTGAAAGGGACAGACAACTTCACGGCTGAAGAGATAAAGATCGCCGATGAACTGTTGAATTCTTACTTCAACGATTCTTTGGATAGCGGGTATTGGACTTACACGGCTGTTAACGACAAGATCGCAGGTTATATATGTTATGGCCCAACTCCTTTGACTGCTGGGACCTTTGATGTTTATTGGATTGCGGTCGATCCCTCTTTGCAGGGTCAGGGAATCGGAAGTGAGATGTTAAACTATGCCGAGGACGACATATCGAGGCATAAGGGAAGGCTTGTCACGATTTACACGAGTTCGCAGGAGAAATATTCTCCTACACGGAATTTCTATTTGAAAAGAGGTTATCACGAAGGCGCAAGAGTTCGGAATTACTACCGGCCCGGTGACGACCTCGTCATATATGTCAAACAAATATCGGAGGACTAATTTATGGAACTGTGGCAGCAGATGCTGAGGCAGAGTATCGATAGTGCTGATGATCTTGTCAAAAAATTCGACTTTGATAAAGAGACTGCCGAAAGGCTCAACAGCCTTTTCCACATCAGAATCAACCCGTACTATTTAAATCTCATTCGTTATCCAGGCGATCCGATCTGGCTTCAAAGTATTCCTGATGGTAAGGAGCTTGAAGATGATGGATTGCCCACGGATCCGCTGAATGAGGACCACGATAGCCCGGTTCCAAGTATTACACACCGATATCCCGACAGAGTTCTTTTTCTCGTCACAAGCCAGTGCTCGATGTATTGCAGGTTCTGTACGAGAAAAAGGAAGGTCAGCGACTCTTCAAAGATCAGTATGAAGTATATCCAGGATGGCCTCGATTACATCAGGGCACACCCCGAAGTACGTGATGTGATCGTTTCAGGCGGCGACCCGCTGATGCTGACCGATGTTATGCTGGAGAAAGTGCTCAAAGGACTCCGAGAAATTCCGCATGTCGAAATCATCCGTGTTCACACGAAGATGCCTTGCGTGCTGCCGCAAAGGATTACGCCGCAGCTCGTCGAGATGATGAAGAAATATCATCCAATTTACGTCAACGTCCATTTCAATCATCCGTGGGAATGTACGACGGAAGCAAAACAGGCTTGCGATCTTCTCGCGAATGGAGGTTTCCCGCTCGGCAACCAGATGGTGTTGATGAAAGGCGTCAATGATGATCCTGAAGTAGTAAAAGAGCTTAATCGCAAACTTCTGACGATGCGCGTGAAGCCATACTATATTTATCAGGCGGATATGGTAAAGAGCACGAATCATTTCAGAACTCCGATCCGCGTTGGGCTGGAAATCATGGACAAGCTGCGCGGTCACACTTCTGGACTTGCTGTTCCGTATTTTGTCATCGACGCTCCCGGTGGAGGCGGAAAAATACCGATTCTTCCGCAGTATGTTCTGTACCATGACGATGAAAAGATGGTGATCCGTAATTACAAGTACGAAGTCTTCGAGTACGGCGAGACCAAGGATGAACAAGAGCCAGCCCGCGAAGGAATCGACGAACGGTTCCTGAGAAAATCGCCGGTAGTCATCAGAGAAAGAAAGCGCAGAATCTCAAAGCCAAAGGCAAGACCGAAGGTCGAGGTAGAGTTAGAAAAGGCAGTTGTCGAGGAAACGCTGAGCGGAAAGGGCTAAGCATTCCGAATTCCGAAGTAGATAAATTCAATGGCCTTGCGATGGTTTAAAGCCTTCGTAAGGTATTTTTTGGGGGATAAGGAATTTCAATTGAGACGTTTTACGACAGGCGATTGCAGGAATTGAAGGACGGTAATTCAAAAGTAAGATCGATTTTCAAGTTTTAATCTGGATCTTTGATTCCTGCCGTCCGACGGTTGATCTTCCATATTGAGTTATTACCACTCCACCAATTGTAATTAAGGCGCCCATCGCGAACGCCACCGATATTCCTTGTCTCAAAAAAACGTAAGCGAGGATTGCGGTAACTACCGGCTGGCCATTCGTAAACACTGCTACTTTACTTGCCTCAATTTTTCCCAAAGCATAGTACCACAGGACATACCCGCCGATGGACGTTCCCAACGACAGGTAGAGAATCTGTATCCATTGCCCGGTCGATAATGCCGAGTAGTTGTATCCAATGGACGAGTATATCCCGACTGGGGCAAACATGGCTGTGCCGATCAGAGCGGTGAACACCGTGCTGTTCATCGCGCCATACTTGACCACCAGCTTTCGTCCAAGCGCCGTGTAGGTCGCCCAGGCCATCACCGCGAGGAAGATCAACGCGTCGCCTTTTAGGTGTGAGATTTCCAGGTGGAAACCATTTTCTTTGAAGGAGCCCTTTGACAAGACTACCACGACCACTCCAATGAATGCCATGGCGGTTCCCACGACTTTTGCAGGCGTGATCTTCTCATTTAAATATCTCCTCGACAGCAGCATTACGAAAATCGGCGTGAGGGCATAGAACAGCGCACCTTCTGTTGCAGTGGTGTACTTCATGCCAAAAAGAAAAACGAATTGGTTCAGCGAAACAGAAATGAGACTTAAAAATAGAAGAAGAGTCAGATCTCGCCCTTTGTATTTGAACGGCAATCCCGCATAAAGTAGATATAGTAAATATACGACTCCCGAGATAATCGATCTCAGAAATGTAAGGTTTGGCGGGGGGATCGTTTGAGTAGCGGCGTTTGAGATTATGTAATTTCCGCCCGAAAGCAGAAGCTGAATGAAGAGGACTATGTATGGATTCATGATTACTGGTAATGACCGGAATCTTGTGTCTCTACATCACCGGAAATTTTCTATTATTCCGGCGAGCGAATCCATCTTGAATCCATCATCCTTTGCTTCCATCAGCAATTGTTCGAAGATGTTCTTATAACCGGGGAAATCGATCGGATCGGTCAAAGAATTATGAAAGAGGATCGATGCCGCGCCATGTGCAGCTTTTGTTTCGTCGACCAGCTTCTTCATCTTGTCGAAAGTTTCGTCGGGCCGCGCACTCCGGTTATCTGCGAAGGTGCCGTCCATGATGACAAGAGGCAATTCGATCAAGGTCGAAGTTCTGTCTCGTTCAAAATTGTAAAGTGGAAATGGAAATGCTATGCTGTTCCTGAAACCAGCCCTGAGAGAAAATCCAAGAGTGCTGTCATATTTCATCCCGGCATGTTCCCAAATACCGATTGTCTTCCCCGCAGTGAATTTCAAATAATGCTGGCGAACTGAGGTGATTTTCTTTCCCGCGAGTTTCTCAAGGCGATCTTTTTCAACAAGCATTTGCTCTCCGTTAATGTAAGTCTTCATGCTTGGGTGAATCCCGATCTCAAAGCCGCCATCGATCAGTGAGTCTGACAAACCTCTTGAGTGAATGCGCCTTGTGATTGTAGTTCATGTCCTGTTTTGTGGTCGCACCAGTCTTGATAAAAAATGTCGACTTGATACCTTGCAGCGTTTCCAGTTCTCTCAAAAACTTCATCCCGGCCTTCGGAGGGTCATATCCTGCAATCGCGAAAAGGGGATAAAGAAGTTTCATGGCGCGTTCATTCGGAGTAAGCCCTTCATTGTTTAGAACTGCATGTCCAAAAATGTTCCTCTTTATCATTCTCAGGTTGAGCGAACTTGTATAATCAATATCGTGGGTGAGTGCCAGGGCATGATCGGCTTCTCCGTACTTTTTCATCTCGAGCTCGACGCCGAAAAATTCTTCGAGTTTTCTTTTCAAGAACATCGCATAATAATTCACGACGGGGAAGTCTAAAATTCCTAACTTGTCCTGCAAAGAATCCATCGCCCGGAGCCTGTCAAATTCATCTCTTTCAAGACTGATTAAATCCTGGAATTCGGAGGCAAACATGAAAGTTGCCGCGGCAATATCAAAATCAATAGCCCCATTCCCAACCGGGAAAAGCTTCGGCAATCTCTTGTCGCCGAATTCAAGCCAATCGACATTCGAAATGTCCGGCAGCTTTGAGTTTCTAACGCAATCTTCAAGGTCGCTTGATGGTGTCACGCAAAATAATTTCGCCTTTGACGGCGGGTGGCGGCCATAGACAATATTGATTCCATTTTCCAGGAGGGAATTGGTAAAACTAATTTCGGCTCGAATAGGGCGGAGCAGGAGAATAAATCCATATTGTATTTTTTCCCTCAGAGATTCACTGGCGCCTAAAACGATGTTTATATTCAAGCTGAATTTCTCAGAGTTTCAAAGTATTGCTCCAGAAGTTCTTTGTCGCGATAAGTCTCGGTGAGAAACCTCTTCCTTCCGACGAGCGCCTGATACTGCGTGTCGATTTCGTCAGTTGGCAGTCCCTTTCTTTCGTCATTTGCAGTTTTTGAGTTGAGCAGCTTGAGTTGTTGTTCGATCTGTTCGAGCTCGAACGAGATGAGAAGCTGCGAGATCCATTTCAGATAATCCGGAGTTTCGCTGCTAGGCCTGATTTCTTCCCACCAGACTTTGCTCCTTTGTGGAGCGGCAAAAGCTAATTCGGCGAAGGACTTTCGAATATTTTCGTCTGCCAATTCATCGATCACGGCAGAAAGCTCCCTCCCCGAAAGTCTTGCCTCCGTGATTTTTTGAATTAATTCTTTGCTGATTGGATTCTGAATGTCAAGCCTATCGATTTGATTCACTATGATTTCAAACAGCGATTCGTCGACGTTGACCAGCAGACTGATCAAATCTTGTTCGGCTTTCGACAATTGATTCGCTCCTGCCGATTGTCGCGCAACAGCTCCGGAGATCAGGTGTCTGGCTTCCGATGGTTTTCCAACTGGTCTTCTCTTCTTCAGCTCTTGATAGATTGATTCTTCGCGAAGGCCGAATTTCTCCGCAAGGTCTTTCACATAAAGGTTCACCTTGATCGCGTCTTTTATTTTCGTAAGCGACTCGACAATGGATTGAATAATAGTGAATTGATCCCGCTGATCCCTGCGTTGAAGGAGAGCAGCTTTGAATTCCACGATGTTCATCGCGCCCTGAATTAGACGGATGAATTCTTCACTCCCTTGGGAAAGGACGAAAGTGTCAGGATCATCACCGGGAGGGAGTTCGACAATGAAGACATTCATGCCTTGTTCTAACAAAATGTCTGAACCGCGAAGTGATGCATCCTGCCCGGCAGTGTCGGCGTCGTAAACCAGGTAAATGTTTTTTGTATATCTGGAGATATACTGGATCTGCTCGATCGTCAGTGCGGTTCCGCTCGAAGCGACGACATTATTTATTCCCGCTTGATGAAGTGCAATTAGATCGGCATATCCTTCCACGAGTATCGCGGCATCTTTTTCGATTATTGTGTCTTTCGCTTGGTAGATTCCGAAGAGAGTTTTTCCTTTCGTGTAAGCCGCAGTCTCTGGCGAGTTGATATATTTTGCTTTCTCGTCCTGTTTCAGAGTCCTTCCGCCGAATGCGATTATTCTTCCGCTTGGCGATTGAACTGGAAACATGACCCGCGCGCGGAACCTGTCGTAATAGCCGGAGCCATCTTGGCGTTTCAGAATCAGACCGGCCTTTTTCGATCGTTTTTTCGCCGATTCCTTTTTTCTTGAGGTAATTGAAAAGTCCATCCCATCTGTCGGGGGCATATCCAAGCATGAATTTTTCTATCGTCTCGTCCGAGAATTTCCGCTTTTCTATCAAGTATGAAAGCGCATCACCGCCTTCATCGGAGCGCAGCATCTCTCGATAATATCTGCCAGCCTTTTCGTTCACATCGAGAACTTCGTCAACTTCATTTTGTTTCTCGCTGTTGTAAGATGGGAGATTTATGTTTGCGCGGGCAGCAAGCTGTCTCAACGCTTCACCGAAAGAAATTTTTTCATACTGGGTCAGGAATGTAAAAACGTTTCCGCCGACACCGCAGCCAAAGCAGTGGTACAGCCCTTTTTCTCGGTTCACCGTGAACGACGGCGTCTTCTCATTATGGAACGGGCAGATTCCTAGGTAATTCTTTCCTCGTTTTTGCAGACGCACGTATTGAGAAATGACATCCACAATATCGGTAGCTTGCCTCACCTCTTCTACGATGCTGTCGGAACCGAACTTTGCCATTTGCTCTTAAGTTAAAATGAAAGAAGAAAAAAGAAAAAGGTGATAAGAGTGATCGAAGGCATATTCACTCCTCATTTTTGTCTATTCACTTTTACGCCCCACTTTTCTTGAATTTTACATGTGTGGGTGATAACTTTTCAATGCATGATAGATAAATCGCTTTTAATTTTCTCGCGAACACCGTTGCCGAAGGAGGTACGTACCAACCTTGTACCACCATTGACAAATGAGGAGGCGGCGGAATTTCATGCTTCGCTTCTTTTCGATCTAGTTGAACGTGCAACGTCTCCAGTTGCACGCCCAACCCTATATTTATTTCGATCCGGCAGATGCGAGACCGGATTTCGAGCATATCTTCAGGCACGCTGGATTCGAGTTCAAACTAAAACCGGCTATTGGTTCCAAACTTTCCGACAGGATTGCCAATGCGGTGGAGAATGTCTTTTCCGATGGAGTCAGGAAGGTGGTTTATCTGGACCTTGATGCGGCTCTTCTTCCGCTCCATGCGGTCAAACATGGATTTGAGCTGTTAGGATTGGACGATGATGTGGTTGTTCTGGGACCGGATGTTACCGACCAAATTTATTTGGTTGGATTGAAAAAACCGCACGTGCAAATATTTGATGCCCTGAATTCTAAAGACCCTTTTGAAGTCGCGATGAAGATTTCGACGCCGATTTCTTCGATGATGTTTACATTGGACAGATACCATTGCATTCGCGATCTTGCCGGGCTTAAGAGACTCTACAAAACTTTTCTGAACGACGGTCAGATTATTGAACATGCTCGCCGCACCACGGGATTTTTGCAGGGTCTCAAGGAAAAATACGGCGAGATTTGATGTCCGAAGAAACCTCCGCAAGGATAGGTATTCTCGGCGGTACATTTAATCCACCACATATCGCTCATCTCATAGCTGCTGAAACTGTTCGCGATCATCTTAGGCTGGATAAGATCTTGTTTGTGCCAGCCGCAACGCCGCCTCATAAATTAAACGCCGAGATAATTCCTGCAGAGCAACGGCTGCAGATGGTAAAACTCGCGACAAAAAATAATCCTTTGTTCGAAGTGTCAGAAGTCGACTTAAAAAGAAGTGGGCCGTCTTTTACGGTTGATACGCTAACCGAACTGAAGCGAAGATTCCCCGTGGAGAATTTTTATTTCTTGCTGGGGATAGATCTTCTCATTGAATTTGAAACATGGAAGAATCCCCACAAGATAATTGAAGAATGTACTCTTGTTGCCATGAACCGCCCGGGTTTTGATCTGGAGAAAGTTGACAAGGACTTGCTTCGGAAGGTGGAAATTGTGAGCGTCCCGAGTGTAGATGTTTCTTCAACCAGCATAAGGCGACTCGTGGAGTCCGGCAAATCAATAAGGTATCTGGTTCCGGATGAAGTCGAGAAGTATATTCGCGAGAACTCCATCTACCGTTGAAAAATAAAGAACCCGGACCTTTGCCCGGATTGTAAATGCTTGAACGGAATTTTATATTGAAGAAATCCTATGCTACTTAAACAAAAAATGAAGATAGAGCAATTAACCGTCGTGGTTCAACTTAACTTTCAAATGGAGTATTAATTCGATGAAAAATTACAGAATATTGACAGTGATGCTTGCTGTCACTGCTGTCTCATTTGCGTTTGTGGGTTTTCAATGCTCGTCTGCCGAATTGACGAGCGCCAAGTTGTATATGCAAAAGAACCAGTGGGACAAAGCGGAAGAAGAGCTTCAAAAGGATGTGGTGACTAATCCGCAGGATGAAGAAGCGTGGTATTATTTAGGTTATGCGCGGGGAGAAAGACAGAATTGGACAGGAATGAAGGACGCCTTCGAACACGCATTAAGCATATCAGATGTAGATAAGCAAAACATAATAAACTCAGAGCAGCATTACTGGGTACAATTGTATAATCAGGGAACGAAGGATCTACAAAGAGGCAGAGACACGAGCTCTTACTATGACAGCGCTATTGTAGCATTCAGAGGTGCGATAACTGTTGAACCAGATAGCTTATTGTCTTACAAGGGGCTCGCATATACATTCCTCAACAAGACTTTGGAAGATAGCGCCGTCCAACCTCTAAGCGTACTTTGGAGCAAAACTAAAGATGAAGACGCAGCAAAATTCCTGAGCGAGATATACTATGAAAAGGGCCAGAAACTGAAACAGGACTTCTTGAGTGCGAATGAAGATAAACTTGAGACTCTGAAAAACATAAATTCTATTCAAGAAGGCTCGAGCGAAGAAGATGTGGCTGCTGCAATTGGGCAGCCTGATCAAAAGACCACTCAGGCGGAACAAAAGGGGAAAAGTAAGAGGAAAACGACCGGGCCTCAAAGCGACGTATGGGTATACAAAACTTATGGACTGACTCTTACATTCGACCAGGACAAACTGAAGACGAAGAGAGTCGATTACAATCCCCAGATTGATTCGACAAAGTACCAGGCGGCATTGGCGCAATTCCAAAACGCACTCGACGTTGTTGTCCCTGCAACCAACATGTACCAGGATGATCGAGATCTGATGACGGTGATGACCAATTGCTACATCGCAGCGGACATGACGTTGAAGGCGACGGAGAGTTTCAAGAAGGGCGCGATCAAAAATCCAGACAACGCCGATTTCCAGTATAACTATGGTGTGATCCTGCTGAGATCTAATGATTTTGAAAATGCCATCGCTCAATTCAAGAAAGCTATTGATGCGGGCAATGCGACCGCAGAACAATTGCAGGCAAAGTTAGCCCATCCGGATTCCTCGGTGGATTTGGAAAAAGTAGGTCAAGATTTGTCCAGAACAAAAGTTTTGATCTGGAACGCGACTTACAATCTTGGAGCAGGCTATTATAATTGGGGCGGTTTCATTCAGAATGAAGGCAAGGACCAACAAAACAACAATTCCGATTCACTGAATAAAGTTGTAAAAGCGAAGATTGACCAAGCGCTGCCTTACCTGGAGAAGTACATCGCCGAAAAAGGAGAGGATCCAAATGGTTGGGAAGTTCTCGGAAAAGTATATACTTTCTTAAGCGACAAACAGAAAGCGTACGATGCTTTCCAGAAAGCAGATTCATTAAGACAGGCTCATTAGTTAGCGCATAGAATTCTCAATCGCAAATGCTGCAAGATGGTCACTGCGGTTAATTCTTTTAGTCGCAGCAAAATGTCTTTATGTTAGGAGAAATTGATGGCAGAAGAAAAAAACGCTCCACAACAAATCAATATTGAACTTGGTGAAAAAGAAGCTGATGGCATCTACTCAAATCTCGCAATCATTTCTCATTCGCCTGCCGAATTCATCATGGATTTCACCAGGCTGCTGCCAGGAGTCCCCAAAGCAAAAGTATTTGCCAGGATTATTATGACTCCTCAGCATGCGAAGATGCTGCTTGGAGCGCTTCGGGAAAATGTCGAGAAATACGAGCGCAACTTTGGTGAGATAAAGGTATTTGCCGGGCCCGTACCGAACGCGCCGTTCGGATTTCAACCGCCGGGAGCCTGAAGAATAGCAGGCACTAATCATTATCTAGTGGACAGTGTTCAATGAGTGATGGCTAAACGAGAGAGCGGAGGCTTCTACATGTTGCTGCTGTGTTCTATCTACTAACATCAATTGTGACTTGAAACAATATTGGTGATCCCGTTGTTGAGTATTTTGATTGGTGAGAGTTGGCAAGTCGAGAGTTTTTCCAGAGAGCTTTGATTATTCAATCGGAAGTCCATTTAAGAACTATGAAGAAGAGCGGCCAATTTCTTTATTAACAGATAGGAGTTTGTCATTATGAGGAAGAGAATAATTTTACTTTCAACTTTTGGTGCTCTTCTTGTGCTTTGGGGATGTTCGAAATTTAATGTGGGAAAATTTGTGTCGCCTGCATGGGATACACAATTTTCCGCACCTCTTTTTGACCGGACATATTCACTGTACGAGATCTTTTATAAAGACTCGACCAGCGTCTCCGGCGGGGATACCACCTTCCTGCACCTCTCGCCGTCCACGAATATTTATTCAATTTCCAGGACCCAGGCAATCAAAGGTATTCCCGTCGGGGACAATCTGCAGATACAAGCTGGTCAGCAGGCGAGTGCCGCACAAAGTCCGGGTGATATTACCGTCAACTCTCCTGATTCAATTAACTATACCGTTCCATATCCCAACGGCGCATCTCAAGGAACGGTGTTAACGCCGGTGGTTCCACCAATACCCGCAACGACGATCAATCAGGGACCTAACGGCCAATTCTCAAAATATAAGTCGGCTACTATCAGCAACGGTCAGCTTCGTGTCACAATTCACAATGGCTATCCGGCAACTGTAAGGTTTGATAGTGGTTCGATAAATATTGTCGATGCATCCACCGGAAAGCCCATCCCACTTAATATCAATTCGATTGGGCCAAACGGTACTTTTGATAGTACTTATTCACTTAACGGCCACACGTTGACAAACAATCCTACTGTCCATTTTGTCTACAGCTCTCCTGGGGCAAGCAGCCCAGATACACTGAAGTCAAATAATTTGCTTTCGATTTTTATGGGATTCACAACTCTGACGGTTTCTTCCGCCAACGCCATTATCCCTCCTCAGAATCCAATTTTTCTTGAATCAACAGTGCCGATGGGTGGTGGTACACAAGTCGATTCAGCAAATATCAAATCCGGGAATTTGAATTTGACTCTAACGAACAATTTTGAGATGCAGCTTCCAATAACAATAATCTTCGAGAACATTTTCCAGCAAAATAACCTGTCTGATACCTTGAAGGCACAATACACGCTTCCGGCAAAAGTTAGTGGACAGAGCGCTGTGCCGCAGGTGGAGCCCCCCATCGATTTGTCCGGTTGCCAGTTGAGGATGTTTGATCGTTCTGGAAATCCAACGGACACGATAGGATTCAGAGTGGAGATTCAAATGCTTGGGTCAAACGGCCAATACAGAGATATCAGCACTCAGGATTCGCTCAGCACAACATTCAGTATGAACAGTCTGGTTTTCAGCTCGTTCACCGGATTGATCCATCCGACGAACACTTTTTCCATCGCGTCCGATACTCAATCTATAAACCTTGGCGACATCGGTAAAAAGATTAACGGCGGTATAACATTCAATGGCGACTCGACGAAATTGAACTTGAACATCAGGAGCTTCGGGTTACCATACTACGTCCACCTCGCTCTCAAACCAACAAGCACGAGTTCTTCGTCGGCGCCATTGGATTCGGCTGTCGTGGATACAATCATTTATCCCGGCCCAAACAAAGTTGCGATTGGATCACAATTTGCCAATGCGCTTAACTCGTTTGCTATCCGAGAAAAGGAAATTCCCAGCGAGTTCATAATCAGCGGATATGCAAAGGTGAACCCCTTGCCATCAGAAGTTGCTTTCCCGTATTCAGGATGGAACACTCCTGGCACGATCGTGGACACTGACAAGATTACGATCACCAATACGATTTTAATGCCGTTGCAGATAGGAATCCTCAATGCCTCATATATAGATACGACAAAGAAAGCACTGATAACAGATTCGGCAACAACTGCGAAGATGGGGAACGTGGACAGCGGCGACGTTCACTTCGATGTCTGGAACGGTCTGCCGCTTAATCTTGCATTTGTTCCGGAGTTGATCGATACACTAAATGGCTCTGTCACGCCTCTCGACAGTATTGTCATTACTGCGCCAGACTCAACTCAGTTTGATGCCAATGGAGTTGCAATACAGCCAAAATTCTGTCCGAATAGGATCAAGCTTACTACCGCTCAAGCTACGAAGTTTGGCAGGTCGTACATGAGATTCAGTTTCAGAGTTAGTACTGCCAACGGCAACACTCCGGTTCCGTTCTCGGCGAACAATACGATTAGACTCAAAGTTTACGCCGATCTTGCTTTCAAGGTTGACAAAAATCTAACGAGCGGAAAGTGAGGGATGAAGCCATGAAAAAGATTGTCTCAGTTTCGTTCTTCCTTTTTGCGTTCGTCTTGAACGTAAACGCTCAGCAGATTTCCAGCACAAGGCTGATGTCCCTTGGGGGATTATCCACGGCAGTTTCGACCGACATCGATGCAATCGGCACAAACCCTGCTAACCTTATTGCGCTCTCAAAAGGAACAGTGGCAGTTGAATTTATGCCACTTTCAATCAATGCAGGCTCAGATTTCCTGAGTCTCGATCTTTATAACCAATATATGACGGGCCAGGTCGATAGCAGTACTGGAAAAACCGTAGGAAAATATCTTACCAACCAGGACAAGCAGAATATACTCAACGCTTTTCCCGGAGGTTTAGGAAATGTTCGTATGGATCTCAATGTTCGAGATTTCGGCCTTTCGATTCGCCTATTGGACTTCGCTCTCGGGTTTGCTATTGATGATAAAGTAGGGGCTCGTAGTCAAATTCCGAATTCTCCTTTTTCTTTCGTAATGAATGGTCTGCCATGGGGATCGACGCTCTCGTTTAATGGCATTACTCTTCAATCATTCTGGTACAGAACGTACAGCGCGAATTATGCGATGCGGCTACCCGACATTCTAGCAATCCCGAAGAATATCGCAAGTTCATTTGAGGTGGGAATCGGAATCAAGTATGTTACTGGGTTCAGTTATAGTTCCATGCAAACTACGAACACTTCAATCTACGCGGATTCAGCGAACCATGCTTTTGACGTAAACATGGGAGTCAGCTCGACACGCGCTGGTTTGATCAGCAGGATCATATCAAAGTCATCAAAGAGTGAGGTCGGTGATACAGTCGTCAATTTCAATCCATTCGCCCCTCAGGGGACCGGTCTCGGAATTGACCTTGGCGTGACTGCAAAGGTCATGAGTTTCGTAAAAGTCGGGATCAGTTTCACAGACATAGGCTCAATTTCATGGTCGAAGGATGTGATTAACACAACGGGAGCAGACACCTCGTTCGCGTTTGGTGGATTTAGTCCCGCGAATCCTACTGTCCCAGGATCCAAAAGCAACCTTGACAGTTTGAACGACGCGTTCAGAGATTATTTCAAGAACAAAGACTCCGTAGTTTCGAGTTTCTCAACAAGTCTTCCAACAAAGATGAACATTGGTGCATCTATCGACCTCGATGAATTGTTTCCAAAGATCCCCGGTCAACTCATGTTGGGAGTAGATTACCATCAGGGATTCAATACCCAATTCAACAATTCAACGACTCCAGAATTTGTTTTCGGTGTCGAGTGGAGACCGATCTACCAGATTCCTCTCCGCACCGGACTCGGCTTTGGAGGTACATACGGATTCAGGTGGTCAGCTGGAATTGGTTTCGAATTTGGTTGGGAGTTCGAAGTAGGCGTAGGGACATTCAACGCACTCGTTGCCCCGACGGCTGCAAAGAATGTCGCCATATCGTTGACAATAATGAAACTTAGAATTTGATTTTCATAACCTTGCGGAGGTCCGGCGGCCTTCGCAAGGTTGATCTTTAAGGAATTACCTAAGAATCCCATTCGTCGGGGTCAAAACTTCCAATGGATAGGTACTGGAGCAAAACCTCCGCTCCATTTACATGAATTTGTTAGGTCCCACACTTGATTACACCTTCGCTACTGAGTATTATGATTATGAGAACGTCTATAACCATAATGATAATTGCTGCAGACATACTGGATTTCTTGTTTGTCTTCCTTCCAATTGCACTTCTGACTCACCTTGCGTTCAGAGTTGGTCTTGCGCAGGGTAGATCAAGAGGGGGAACATCTCTATTTGTTGGTAGTTCCACAGTCGCCTTTGCATTTCTGTTCAAGGTGTATTTTGACATTGTCTTTGGCCGGACGGATTCCTTCTGGCTATTCATACTTACGTTTGCAACCTCTGCAGGACTGATTCTTTGCTTTATCGGAACCATTCGAATCTACTTTTTCCTCTCATCGGCTCAATCAAGGGAAAACAGACTTGCGACGAAGAAATTGAGGATATGGACCACTGTCGCATTGGTATATGCTCTGTTGCTTGCCACATATCTTATGCTGTTGAAAGGACCTTCCTATGTTCGCTTTGGAGGCGTTTGTTATGTCGTGAACCAGGTTTTGCTCTTTGTAATGATCCTCGTCGTCGCCGAGTTTTTTAATATGATTGAGCGACCATCCTCCTTTGCGCAGGCAAGGCAAGTCAGAATTCTCGCGGCTTATTATTTAATCGAACCGTTACTCTGGCTGACTTTTGTAAGCTTGAGAAATGACCTTTATCTTCCACAGGTTCCGCGGCTATTGATAAATATCTTTGGAGCCATTGTCTCAGCGGTTATTGCCTTGGCCCTCCTGAGATTTGTCAGCCTATATCTTCCCGTGAAATTAAGGCAGATGAGGACCTCCTACTTAGATACGCTTAGGGTCAGTGTTTTGCGTGATCTTTATATCATTGGAAGCGGGATAACCATTTTCGTTTTCGTGATATTGCTGGTGGCAGAGTCCTTCTATGAGAATCTCAGGATATCAACGCTTAAAAGCTATGCAGAATTAAGATTGTCAATAACGAAATTGACCACTGCAAAGATATACTCAGCTTTGGGGGACGCCACTTCGAACCTGCAGCGTGCACTCGACTCTAATAATCCCAAATTATTTCTGACTAATTTCCAGAACGGCGCCGGTGACATAAATGCCGTTGGAATTGCAAGTGAGAATGGGCAAATTAATTTTTTGAGAAAGAAGTTACCGTCAATCTCCGACTCGCTAGTGACGTCGCTTTTAAACGAGGGCTTGAATGCCGCTCGGGACAGGAGTTTATCGCTGACTGTCAATGGACAAGACGGATCCCAGCTTGAAGTTTTCTCTCTTGCAAGAGACACATCCGGGACAGATTCCGCTCGATGTGATTTTGCAATTATCGATATTCAAAAGACCTTTGCAGAAAATGAGCTTGGTCTGAATAGCTTCGCGGGTCGATTCAGGTTAATCTCGCCAGACTTCAAGATTGTCTTTTCTCCGAATCAAGAGGAGAACGGCTTGAATTTCGAGAATGTGGTTCTGAGTAAGAACAATTTGGAAACGGGCGACCTCTCCGAGAAATTACTCGCGTTGACCAAATCGAACTTTGATGGGTACGAAATCTTGAGGGGAGAAAATCCGGAGGGTGTAGGTGAATACTACCTACTGATTGCGTCACCTTTGGAATTTCAAGATTACAAATTGATCCTTGTCTCGTTGGAACGCGAGAATCGTGTGTCTCAGCTTTTCCAGCCGGCAAATTCGCTCTTGATTCTCGCAGGCTTGTTGTTGGTCGGTCTTTTCGGTGGGGCCATGGTTCTGATCGCTGTATCTTTCAGATGGTCTTTGAGACTTGAAAAGGAAGTGCAAAACAAAATTCAAGAATTACGCAGCTCTGAGGATAAATACAGACGAATCGTCGAGAACCCGTATTTCGGCAGCTTCATAATGGTAGATGGTCGCCTTATCTTTTCAAATAATCGGCTTGCCGGGATTTTAGAGACAGGAATAGAACAACTTTCAGGAAGTGACCTGTCTTCATTCCTTGACGACAAGAGCCTAAACTTATTGAGAAATATTTTTGAGACCATAATTGCGGGTGAAAAATCAGGCGACAAGTGGGAAGTTGAGGGAAAGACCGGATCGGGCAGGCGTATCTTCCTGTTCGGCTATTCCAGCATAATTAACATCGGCAACAAACGCGGCGTCCAGTCCCTCGTCGTTGACAGCACGAATGAGTTCCGGGAAAAGGAGAAGATGGAACAGTTTGAGAAGCTGGAATCGATGGCAACGTTGGCTGCGGGAATTGCTCACGACTTTAATAATATTCTTCAGGTTGTCCTTGGCTCCTCACAGCTCTTGCAGCATAAACTCAGCGATCCGTCGATGCGGAAGTATGCCGACAACATCACTAACGTTGCCATAAGGGGGAGCGACCTGTCGAAAAGGTTGTTGACTTTCAGCCGCCAAAAAGGTTTGGAAGAACGAAAAGTCTTTGATGTCAACTCTATAATTACTGAATCGCTGCAGGTTTTCGGTGAAACATTTCCTCGGACAATAAAAATTGAAACGCAGTCTGAACTCCGGTACAGTTCTTACCGAGGGAGATCAGAGCCAGATCCAACAAGTGATTTTTAACCTTGCCGTGAATGCCAGGGATGCTATGCCTCATGGTGGCACACTGTCATTAAGAACGGAGATCCGCGATGTGTCTTCGGTGGAAGCGGATATATATCAAGTCAAAGCAGGAAAGTATGCTTTCATAATGGTTAAGGACAATGGCGAGGGTATACCGCCAGAACTGATGTCGAAAGTTTTCGAACCGTTCTTTACCACGAAAGAGCCTGGAAAGGGAACAGGGTTGGGGCTGAGCGTCGTCTATGGAATCATTCGTTCTCACAATGGATTCCTGAAAGTTTATAGTGAAGTGAAGAAGGGAACCGTTTTCAATATCTACTTGCCTCTCACGTCACGAACTGAGAGGAAAGCTGCGCCGCCTCCTCGAGTGAAGGAACCCACTGCCGCATTCGGTGAGAAGATTCTGTTTGTAGATGATGAAGAAGGGATCAGGGAAGCCGCACAGTTCCTGCTCGAACAGTCAGGCTACACGGTTGTAACGGCGAAAGATGGATTGAACGCGCTCGATATTTACCGAAAGGAGTGGACAAAGATAAATCTCATTGTCCTCGACCTCAACATGCCGGAACTCTCGGGCAGAGAGGTGCTCGAAGAACTTTTTATCATAAATCCGGGGGTCCGGGTCTTGATTTCGACTGGCTACATAACTCCCGAGGAAAGAGCTTGGCTTAAAAGGAGTAGTTGAAGTAATAGAAAAACCCTTTGATTTCGACCAGCTTGTTGAGAAGGTTAGAATAGCTTTAGAACGGTCGGGTGTTGAGGGGGAGTAATCTGTAATATCGAAGTGCTGAATCATTTTCTTCCAGCAGAACCCATCCAGCTAGTCGAGTTTCGGAAGTGATGATTCCCTTTTCTTCATGCGCTTGATTATATTCCATGAGATGAAAGAGAAAATAGTTTCGGCAATCGATAGATTGAACACTCGTCGAGAAGGGGCAAAAGCGCTCCACATTGCACATGGAGATGGAACGAAAGTCTCTTTGCTTCTTACTAGTGCCGTGGACGAGGCGATAGTGAGCGCAATGGAAGCCACAAATAGCGGTGAGAAAATTGCCGCTGTTGCCGTTGGCGGGTACGGTAGAGCGGAGCTCTGTCCTCACTCGGACATCGACATAACCTTCGTAGTGTCCGGAGGAATCGAAGCGAGCTTTCTCGCCCAAAGAGTCATGCACTTTTTGTGGGATATGGGATTAAATATCGGTCATTCGGTAAGGAGCGTCGAACAGGTTCTCGAAACGTATAAGAACGATCATGACAGCTGGGCCGCCACACTCGAGTACCGTTACGTCGCAGGAAGCAAAGAAATCTTTGAATCCCTGGATTCGGCCATACGAAATTTCATATCATACAACGACGATCGTAGTTTTGTGAATTCCACTCTCGACGGGATACTGGTACGTCACAACAAATATGGGAAGTCAACCTCACTTCTTGAGCCGAACGTTAAGAAGAGCGCTGGTGGACTGCGCGACCTTCAGGCTCTCCTCTGGATGTTTCGAGCGATGTATCCTGACTTTCTTCCCGTCCCGGAGTATTCGAAAATAAAGTTGGCTCTCTCGGATCTCCTCGACAAGCTTTTGGCTAAAGAATTAATCAATCGGCTTCAATATACTCATACACGAGATGCGTTTGAATTTATCCTACGGACCCGGCAGAGTCTGCATTATCAGTCATCTAGCCTCAACGATCTTCTGGATTTCGAAATACAAAAAAAAGTTGCAGCCGATATGGGATACGACAGCGATGATCACGTGAGAGGCGTTGAGACCTTCATGCGGGATTATTACCGACATGCTCGTAAAATATACCGGCTCAACCAGGTTTTGTCCGACAAGATTAGAGCTATGCTGAATCCTCATCCAATGGCTGCTCAGGCGGAGAATCTTGATAATGATTATTCAGTGACAGCCGGCAAGATTTCCTTTCGAACAGATATCGGCGCGGATGCGATTCGTCTGTTCAAGGCATTCCAGCATAAAGCGGCGACAGGTTTCCACTTCGATGAAAATGTTCACGAGACATTGGCTCAGGAGCTTGACGTTTTTAGTGAGCCTGAATTCAGGAAGTCGAAGGAAGCGTCTTTCATATTTAAGTCGATTCTATTGTCGAAAAAAAATGTGGCATTTACATTGAAATCGATGAACGAACTGGGAGTTCTCGGGAGGTACCTGCCGGAATTTGGGAGGCTAATCGGATTCTTCCAGCACAATGTGTACCACTATTACACCGCCGACGAGCATACGCTGACTGCAATCGAGAACCTTGAAAGCATCGGGGAGCGGGATCCGATTCTCGGAGATCTCCTTGGAAGTGTGGTGAGACCCGACGCTCTTTATTTAGGCGTGATATTCCATGACATTGCAAAACCGATTTCAATTGGGAAGCATGAAATCGTCGGTGTAGATGTAGCAGAGAAGGCGCTCTCGCGAATCGGGTTTAATGACATAATCGATGATGTTGGCTTCCTCGTCCGTTACCATTTGCAAATGGAACAGATTGCTTTTCGACGGAATATCGGCGATCCAGAAACCGTCTATGCATTTAGTCGCATCTTTGCTAACGCCGAACAGTTGAAGATGCTCTATCTCCTTACATATGCGGATTTGAGCGCGGTCAATCCGGGGGTCTGGACAAAATGGAAGTCGCAGCTGCTGAACGAGCTCTATAAGAAATCTTTTCAGATAATCAGCGAGTCTTTGGATGCCCAAGGGGTTGTTTCGCTCCAGGCAGAGCAGCGTGGAAAACGAGAGCAGGCCATCATTAATAAAATGCCGTCGGAGAAATATGATGCCGTTCTCGGACACTTCAATTCCATAAAGAATGATCTTTACACTATCGTTTTCGATGATAAAGAAATTGTCAATCACATCGAAACGATAGAATCAGGCTTCGAGACCGTAAACATAAGGTTTAGTCAGAATGAAGATTACACCGATGTGACCATAATTGCTCGCGATGCTCCATTCCAACTTTCGCGATTCTGTTCGTCGCTCAGTGCCAATGATGCCAACATAGTTGATGCGAATATTTTCACGAGAGATGATGGGGTGATCATCGATCGATTCAAGGTCTTCGACAATATTACACGAAAGAATCTTGCCGAATCGCAGATGAAGAAAATCGAGTCGGATTTGCTTGCCGTGGTTACGGGCAATGCCGATCCGGATGTTCTGTTCGAGAAACATCGCGTGCGATGGCAAAGAAAATTGAAGAACGAGATTAACCCAAACATCAAAGTAGCCGTCCAATCTTCTGAGACAAGCGATTTCACATTGATTGAAGTCTTCGCACCGGATTCGCTCGGCTTTTTATACAAAGCCACCTCGGCAATTTCCTCGGCAGGGTTGAGCATACACTTTGCAAAAATTGCCACTCGGGTCGACGGTATAGTGGATACTTTTTATGTCTTACGGAACGACGGATCGAAACCTGCGCAAGAGGAGATCGATTCGCTCAGGGGCAGCATATTGAAAATCATTAACGAGTCGATAGAATCCGAACTTATCTTCAAGTGAATCCTGCCGAAAATCCAACTTTGCGACCAGATGCACCGATAGGTGTTTTCGATTCTGGGATCGGTGGACTCACCGTGGTACGCCGGCTGATTGAATTAATGCCTCAAGAAAACATCGTCTATTTCGGGGACACCGCGAGAGTTCCGTACGGAAATAAGTCTTCGGATGTTGTCCGAGAATATGCCGCTCAGGATGTCCGATTCCTGCTTTCCAGGAAAGTCAAACTGATCGTCGTCGCTTGTAACACCGCTTCCGCCGTTGCCATGGATGTCGTCCTTGCACACTCAACAGTTCCAGCGATCGGAGTTATCGATCCGACAGCAAGGGAAGCCGTCGACCTCGCTGGCACTCGAGGAGTCGGAGTGATTGGAACTTTATCTACGATAAATTCCTGTGCATATTCGACCGCCTTGAAGAGGCTCAATAAGGATGTCCGCGTGATGACTCAGGCGTGCCCGCTCTTTGTTCCGCTTGCCGAGGAAGGACTATTCGATCACGCCGCGACTGATATCATCGCTCGAGAATATCTTTCACGGTTTGTTGGCAATGTGGATGTCATGATCCTCGGTTGCACCCACTATCCATTGCTTCGGACCGCAGTTGCGCGAGCCGTTGGAAATGAAGTTAGTTTAGTCGATGCAGGTGAGGCAGCCGCAAAAGCGGTAAAGATACTTCTCATGTCGATGAAAATCTTGAATCGACAGAAATCAAAACCGCACTACGAATTCTATGTGAGCGACTTTCCGCAGAAGTTTAACGAGATCGCAGAAAGGTTTTTAGGAAGGAAACTTGAGTTTGCGAGGAAAGTGCAGATATATTCCAACGGAGTAATAGCTTCTCAATGAGGATCGCTCCCATTGAGCCGCTAAGTTGCTGCTTTCAACGCTAGTTCCATAAATATCGCCCCAGGGACAGGGTTCTCGCGGTACGGGCCGATTTCCGCGAAGTCCAACGAACGATAAAGCGAGATAGCTTCTGTCATCATCGGAACCGTATCAAGCCGCATCTTCTGATAGCCGATCTTCTTTGCAACTTTGATGATCTCAGCGGCCATTTTTCTGCCAATCCCTTTTCCCCTGAACTCGGATCGAAGATAGAGCCTCTTCATTTCGCAAATGTTGTTATCTATTTTGCGAAGGCAGACGCATCCAGCAAGCTTATCATCATCAAAAGACAAGAGAAGTCGGCCAGATGGTGGAGCGTATTCGCCCGGTAATTCCGCTAACTCCTTGTCGAACCCCTGAAAACACAGATTAAAATTTAACGACTTCGCGTATTCCATAAAGAGCCGCTTTGCATTCTCGACGGTTCGTGTCTTTTCAGGCAGGACTATTTCAAATTCTATAGCCATATATATATTTCATTCTCCAAATAGGATAGGGCGAGATCTATCTTATTATTCGCAGATTTGCGTATCGTACCATTAACTGCTTTTTCTGGTTCGCACCGAAGAGGACCACGACCCGTTCGTTGTCTCCTTTTCCATAAACCTCAATTACCTTGCCTTGCCCAAAGAACTGGTGCTGAACAATTGCCCCTACTCTGATCGGTGGAGTCTCGGGTTCTCTTTTCGTCTCTGTTTGTGGCGGCGGACTTTGGTAAGCTTCCTGCGCGACATGGTCCAGCGTAGGGAAAATTTCGTTATCAGTTTGGCCCGCCTTCGGAAAGGAAATAGAAGATTCCCAAAGGGAACGTTGATGAGATGGCCTTCCACTGTGTTCCTGATCTAACAAATTGGATTCTATTTCCGATAAGAATCTCGAAGGAGACTGAAAAGAAATTTTTCCGAATCGGAATCGCTGTCTCGCATGTGATAAGTAAACTTTGTTCTGCG
Organism: uncultured Bacteroidota bacterium; assembly: GCA_963703215.1. GTDB lineage: Bacteria > Bacteroidota > Ignavibacteria > Kryptoniales > JAKASW01 > JAKASW01. The sequence goes on from OY969800.1 coordinate 2,324,587, forward strand.
CTCGAGTTATCGCAACATAGAACAGACGCCGCTCTTCTTCAATCTCGTCTTGATCTTTTGAGGAAAGCGGGAACAATCCTTCCTCAAGGCCGCTAACAAACACGACAGGGAATTCCAACCCTTTAGCGGCATGAATCGTCATGAGTGTCACCGAGTTCCGTTTCGTATCCCATCTGTCAACGTCTGCGACGAGAGATACCTCGGCGAGAAACTCTTCGAGAGTCCCTTCGGGATTCTCTATGTGGAATTCTTCTATTCCCGCAAGAAATTCCTGGATGTTTTCCAGCCGATTCTGTGCCTCTGGCGTGCTTTCGTCCTTCAGCGTTCTAACGATCCGGGTCTCATCGGTAAGCGAACGGGTTAACTCGCTGATGGATAATTCGTTTTTGATCCTGGAATATTTCTCAACAAGCTGGCCAAACTGTTTCAATTGGTTTCTTTGTCGCGGCTGGATCTCTACAATTTCATCGATCCTCGCCAGTGCATCTGTCAGCGTAATTTTATTCTGTTGCGAAAAACTTCGGAGGTAGTCCATTGTGACATCGCCGATCCCGCGGGGCGGGAAGTTTACAACTCTAAGAAATGATTCGTCGTCCGCTCGATTTACGATCAGTTTCAGATAAGCGAGGAGATCTTTGATCTCTTTCCTTCGATAGAAAGCGACGCCGCCGACGATCGTGTAAGGTATGCCGCCCCTGTTGAATGCCTCTTCGAGCGAGCGTGATTGGTAATTAGTCCGAAACAGTACGACAAAATCCTTCAACTGAAGTTTATCCTTGATGCTGTCGTCTCTAATTTTCTGAACGATCTTATAACCTTCGTCACGGTCGCTCTCACATTCCAGAGCTGTTAACTGTTCGCCTTCGTGGTTCTCTGTCCACAATTTCTTGTCAAGTTTTCTCTTATTGCGGACGATGACGGAGTTTGCCGCTTTGAGTATTTTGCCTGTCGACCTGTAATTCTGCTCCAGTCTGAAAACTTTGCATTGAGGATAATCGGTTTGGAAGTCGAGTATGTTCTGGACGTCAGCCCCGCGCCATGAATAAATGCTCTGGGAATCGTCACCGACGACGCAAAGATTTTTGGACTTCTCCGCGAGAAGCTTCAGCAGAATGTACTGCGCCCGATTTGTATCCTGATATTCGTCGACCAAAATGAAACGGAATTTATTCTGGTATTTTTCCAGAGTAGCGCGGTCATGGTTGAAGAGAAGTATCGGTTTTATCAGGAGATCGTCGAAATCCATCGCGTTATTTTTCTTCAGTCGTTCGTCATAGATGGAGTAGACTTGCGATGTCACCTGTTCCATTCTGCTTTTGGCCAGCTGATCGAACTGCGACGGCAGGACGAGATTATTTTTTAGTTTACTGATCTGCCACCTGATTGCTGCCGACGGGAACACTTCTTCTGAGTAATTATTTTCCCGAAGTATTTGCTTCATAGTTTTCAGAGAGTCTTCTTCGTCATAGATCGTGAAGTTTGAAGTGAAGCCGATCTTCTCGGCTTCCATCCTTAAGACTTTTCCGAAGAGAGAATGGAATGTGCCAATCCAGTTATAACGCCGCTTGGATTTCTCTTCTTCCATATCGAGAAGTTTTTCGATGCGAGTCTTCATCTCGTTCGCGGCTTTGTTGGTGAAGGTGAGACAAAGAATGTTGTGGTACGGAACGCCAATCGAGACTAGATAGGCGACCCGGTAAGTCAGAACTTTTGTTTTGCCGCTTCCTGCGCCCGCGATTACGAGCTCGGGTCCCTCAACTGTTCTTACCGCCTCTATCTGTGCGGGATTCAATTCCCCGACAAAATCTGTCTTCATCTGGGCATGGCACACAGATCACACGGAAACAAAAAGACTTTCACAGATAAATTCATTCGTCTTAATTTCATCTGTGGAATTCTGCATCATCTGTGTTATCGGTGTGATGTTCTTTTATTCTTTTCCAAAATGTTCCGGCCAAGCCCTATCTGTTCTTTGACTCTCTTCAGGTTTGTACCACCATACACATCGTGCCGGTCGACGGAACGCATCGGGTCAAATATCTCAGAATAATTCTTATCGAACAAAGATGAGCTCTTTTTCAATTCCTCTAATGAAAAATCGCGCAGAGATTTCTTTTTGTCAATGCCGGTAAGGACCAACTCGCCAACAATCTTGTGGGCATCTCGAAATGGCAAGCCGCGTTCAACTAAGTAATCGGCAATGTCCGTCGCATAAATGGAGTCATCTACATTTCTGAGCAAATTCTCTTTGCGAACTTTCAGGCTCGAGATTACGCCGGTGAAAACTTCAAGAGCAATGATCACCGTCTCCGCAGAATCGAAAAGCGGTTCCTTATCCTCCTGCAAATCTTTAGAATAGGTCAGCGGCAGGCCTTTTTGCAGGATCAGCAGCGAATTTAGGTTCGCAATTGTCCGCGATGCTTTTCCACGAATCAATTCGAGCGAGTCGGGATTCTTCTTTTGTGGCATCATGCTGCTGCCGGTCGAGTAAACGTCATCCAGTTCAACAAACTTGAATTCGGAGGAACTCCACATAATCAGGTCTTCCGCGAATCTGCTGAGGTGAATCAGAGTCTGTGAAACGGCAAATAGGAATTCGGCGATGAAATCTCTGTCGCTGACGGCGGCGATGCTGTTCGGCGTGAGTGAATCAAAATTTAGTTCACCCATCAAGAATATCACGATCGAGTTTGATCGTCGATCCTGCAACTGCGCCAGAACCGAGAGGCAGGACGTTAATTCGCTTCTCGGCATCTGTGAACCTCCCAAAATCATTCTCAAGCATAAAAAATAATGACATGAAGTAATGCCCGAGACTCACGAGCTGTGCCTGCTGCAGATGAGTGTATGATGGCACGATCTCTGAGATGTTCTTTTCTGAGATTGACAGAACCGCCTCCTGGAGTTTCCGGATCTTATCTTTCATTTCTCCAATCGCAGTGCGAAGGAAGAGTCGCTCATCGGTTGCCACTTGCTCATTTCTACTTCTTCCGGTGTGGATTTTTTTTCCGATCTTGCCAACCTTCTCGATTAATCGCCTCTCAATCGCGGTGTGAATATCCTCGTCTCCTGGCTTGAACTTGAATTTCTGCGAGGTAAACTCTCTTTCCATCTCCTCGAAAGCTTTTTTTATCTTTGACAATTCCGTGTTCGAGAGTATCCCGGCCGTTGCAAGCGCTACTGCATAAGCTCGGCTGGCTTCGATTTCTTCCTTCGAGAGTTTCTTATCGAATGGGAGCGAATCGTTAAACGTTTCCATTAATCTGGAGGCACCTTTCGTGAACCTTCCGCCCCAAAGCTTTGCCATAGTTAATTGTGTCTAAGTGGTGTCAGATATTTCTTATTTGATTTTGTATCTCTTTGGAATAAGTCGTAAAGAGCCTTCCAGACTTTTCCGGGCTTGCCGTCGCCGATGGTTCTGCCATCATATTTTACCACGGGCGCGACGAACAATGATGTGCTGAGAAAAAGGACCTCGCTCGCGTTGTACGCTTCGGTCAGAGGAATGTTTTCAAAGCTGACGCGAGTTACGAACTTTTTCTTTTGGAGTTCACCCGCAAACTCCAACGCGCGAGTGAGACTTGTGCCGCGCAGAATTTTTTCCTGAGGTGGAACTCGCAAGATACCGTCTTTGCCGATTACGATCACATTCTTATTCGAACCTTCGGTAATGTTTCCGCTGCCATCGAGCGCTATTGCTGAATCAGCACCGTTGGTCTTTGCCGCAAGCTCCATCAAGGCATTCGAAAGATAATCCACGGATTTTACCTGCGGCGAAATGGGGGAATGAATTCCAGTGGGACTCGTGACCGCAACCATGCCACTTTTGTAATAGCGGTCAGGTGGTGCGGACCATTTGTCGAGCAGGACATACAGATTAGGTGATATCGCTTCATGCGGGTAAACGCTCATGCTTCCATGTCCGCGCGATAAAAAAAATCTTGCTATGAAATTCTTCTTACCGGAAAGCGATCCAAGCTCAATCGAAAGATACTTCAATTCCTCCTGAGAGAACGGCGGTTGAATCCCTATCGATTTTGCGGAGAAGAAAAATCGGTCGATATGTTGATTAAGCAAATAATAATTGCCCTCGATGCAAAGCGCATTGTCAAACACGCCATCCCCGCGATGAACGATATGGTCGTCGATAGGGACTGACATCAGGAACCGATCTCGTGTGTAGCCACCAAGAAAAGTCGAATAGTAGATGTAAAAATTTTCCGAGCCGGGGAGTTCATTCCTTGGATCGGAATATCTAATTTCGCGCAACGAGGATTTCATCTTTGGTCCTTTGTGACCTCAACGTGTGGAGACAGCTTTCCATGAACTTCAGCACCTACCTTCATGGAAAGACCAAAGAGGTCGATGAACCCCTCCGCTTTCTTCTGATCATAGACTTCATCCTGTGAAAAAGTTGCCAGGTTTTCCTGGTAAAGAGAATACGGACTCTTCCTGCCGGCGATGATAATATTTCCTTTGTATAGCTTCAATCGGATCGTACCCGAAGCGAATCGCTGTGTTGAATCGATAAAGGCATCGATAGCCTCTCGCAGGGGGGTGTACCATTGTCCGTTGTAAACCAACTCCGCGTATTTTTGCGCAACAATATCTTTGTAATGCAATGTATCTTTGTCGAGCACGATGTGCTCGAGCTCGCTGTGAGCAGCATAAAGTATACTTCCGCCCGGGGTTTCATAAACTCCGCGCGATTTCATTCCGACTAATCTGTTTTCAACGAGATCAACTCTTCCGATCGCATTCTTTGCACCGATTTCATTAAGCTTCTCGACGAGTTCAAGTCCAGAGATTTTCTTGCCGTTCAATCCACTTGGAACTCCGTTGTTGAATTCGATTTCAACGTAGGTTGGTTTGTTGGGCGCTTTCTCGGGAGATTTTGTCCTGACGAACATGTCTGCTTTCGGCTCGTTCCATGGGTCCTCCAGATCGCCGCCTTCGTGGCTGAGATGCCAAAGATTGCCATCCCTGCTGTAGATTTTCTTAAGAGTTGCTTTGATGGGGACTTTGTGGGACTTTGCGTACTCGATTGCATCCTCGCGCGATCTGATTTTCCACTCGCGCCATGGCGCAATGATCTTCAAGTGAGGTGCGAAGACCTTATAGGTAAGTTCAAATCTGACTTGGTCATTTCCCTTGCCGGTGCAACCATGGGCAAGTGCGTCGGCACCTTCCTGCTCGGCAATCTTTGTCTGGTACTTCGCGATGAGCGGTCTGGCAATCGACGTTCCAAGGAGATATTTCCGTTCATATATGGCATTAGCTTTTATTATTTTGAACAGGAAATCTTCTACGAATTCTCCCCTTAAATCGAGGATGTAAAATTTGTCCGCACCGGTCTTCTTGGCCTTTTCTTCAAGGCCAGCAAGCTCCTCATCGCCTTGCCCTATGTTGGCAGCGAAGGCAATAACCTGACAGTTATAAGTTTCTTTTAAATACGGAATAATTATCGAGGTGTCGAGCCCGCCGGAATAGGCAAGCACAACCTTTTTGACCCTTTGCAATTCATTTCTCCTGTTTTGAAAGTAGAATTTACTAAATGAGAGGCACAGATTATATGGTTTGAATGAAAAAAAATTAAGACATTTTTAACGGCTAAATGCTTGACAAAGAGCCATGATTCCATTAAACTTAGTGCGAGTTAAATTCGGAACAAACCCTGGAAAGGAGGATATAATGAAAAAATTGACAGGTGCAGTCCTCGGACTCTTTGTTGCGTCGTTTATTATGGTGGGGTGTACTAAATATGCGGATAAGACACAGATGCAACAGTTGAGTGACTTGAAGAATGAGGTTTCCTCGCTACAACAACAGATTCAAACTGCCCAACAGCAGAACGCTGATCTCAAGAAACAAATCGCTGACAAGCAAGAACAAATCAAGAAGATTCAAGATGACCAACAGTTCTTTCAACAGAAGCTTCAAACTGCAAAACCAGACACAACTCACTGAAAGGAGCCATAGATGAAAAGATTTTCTTTGTTTGCAGCAGTCGCGATGATGGTCGCGATTACCTCTGTGGCATCCGCACAGGATAATGCGCAGCAGGAAATGAAGGTGGATGATTGGCAGGCTCAGATTACGAGCCTGACAGTTCAACGTGATTCGCTGAAGAAGGTCTTAGACGGAATTAATACTGACAACGCCAATCTGAAAAGTCAAATTGCGAGTCTTGACCAGCAATATCAATCCGAGATGCAGAAATATCTCGGTATGGTGGGTGTTACGCAAACTGACATGAATGCGTTTGATCAAGCATTGACTACACTTGCTGGCCAAATTGACAACTACAACAAAATGTCCGATCAGGATCTTTGCGCTCACCAGACCGAAGTAAAATCAGTCGGCGCTCAGATCGATTCGATTAAAGTCAGCAAGCTTGCATTGGCAGCGGAGTTCTATTCAAGAGTTCAGGACCTCTCAAACAGCTATTCACAGCTTCAGGCGAGGTTAGCAAATTGTTCGCAGATGGCGATGGCGATGAAGACTTATACCGTCGGAACGTGGGCGCGAAATCGCGATTGTCTCTGGAACATTTCCAAGAAGCCCAAGATTTATGATGACCCATGGAAGTGGCCAAAAATTTATGTGGCGAACCGTGACCAGATTAAGAATCCTGATCTGATTCATCCAAAAGAGGTTCTGAAGATTCCTGAAAATGGACCTCTCAGTAAGGAAGAGAACGCGGCGGCGAAAGCTTATTATGCCAAGAAAGTAAAGATGTCTAAATCTAACGCTGGAGATTAGACCTTCCCTAGTAAACGCATATTGACGGTTAGTTTTATTATTTATTCAAGCGCTCATGTCACGAAATTCATCGGACGTGGGCGCTTTTTATTTTCCCGCCTGAAAAAACATTCTGAGACTTGATGGAAATAGTAGAGAAGCGGATAAAAATGTCCGGAGTTGATGCACTTTCACTCCTCGGGCTGAACGACTCAAACCTTCAGATCATATCCGACAGGTTCGATGCCAACATCGTGGTACGCGGAGACAGCATATTCATTAAGGGCGAGGGGTCGGAAACGGATCGCGTCGAAAAAGTTTTCAAGGAATTGATATATGTCCTCGATAGGACAGGTGTGCTCAGAATCGATGATGTTGTAACAGTTGTGGAGTTGGTTTCAGGCGAAAGCGCAAAACCTGAGTCTGGCGATTCGAGAGACACCGTTGTTCTTTCCGCGAGGAACGAACTCATAAAACCCAAGACCCCCGGCCAGCGCCAATTTGTCCGAGCAGTTGGGAAAAATGACGTTGTGTTTGCAGTTGGTCCGGCTGGCACAGGAAAGACTTATTTGGCTGTGGCGATGGCCGTGGCAGCGTTGAAGAACAAGGAAGTTCAGAAAATAGTATTGACACGACCAGCGGTCGAAGCCGGGGAGAGTCTCGGATTCCTTCCCGGTGACTTAAAGGAAAAAGTAATACCTTACCTGCGTCCACTTTATGATGCACTTGATGATATGCTGCCCCAGGACAAGCTGAAGTTGTACTTCGAGAAGAATGTAATTGAGATTGCTCCGCTTGCCTACATGAGAGGACGAACGCTGAGCAGCGCGTTTGTGATTTTGGACGAAGCGCAGAACGCGTCCAGCATGCAGATGAAGATGTTCCTGACACGTCTGGGAGTCAATTCAAAAGCCATCGTCACCGGAGATATCACGCAGATTGACCTCCCGCAAAAGAGTTTAAGCGGACTGGTAGAAATTCAAAAAGTTTTGAAAAGCGTTCAAGGGGTTAGCTTTGTCTATCTTGAAAAGGCAGACGTTGTGAGACATAAGCTTGTTAAAGATATTATAGATGCATATGAGAAATACAACAGTTGGGATGGTAAAGACTGAATAAAATTTTAAATTGGGAATTTTAAATTTTGAATCGGAAATCCCAAATTTGAACTTGGGGATTCGAAATTTAGAATCATATTGGGTCTCTTTTTTTATTGACAAGCCATCTTATATTATTCCGCAAACATATCAAAAAGGAATCTTGAAGCTAAGGTTCAGTAGGTAGAAGTGATGATAAGAAGATTTTTCTTAGCCAGTATTTTATTCTTCTACGCAAATTCTTTTGCAGGCAACAGGGTACTAATAGTGTACGAAGGAAAAGACTCACCCAGCAATCCGGCAAGGGGAGATGGGCTGCAGTTGTTCCAGCTCCTCGGTCATTTTGATCTTCAGAAATCGATTGTTGCAGCGGATGATTACAAAATTGGAGAATCTAGTAAATTCGATTATCTATTCTTTACCGGTTTTTCTAACGATTGTACTCCGCCCGACAAGTTTCTCGATGATGCCTTCAATTTCAAAGGGACTTTGATTTGGCTCGGGAATGGAATCATCGCGATGAATTCTCACCATAATCTGGAAGATAAATATGGATTCATTCCTGAGAGGCTCGATTCAACAACTGGATATGAAAGCGTTGTAACGACAAATAGGAATTTTAAATTCACAAAGGGCGATCACTATCTCACGATCATTTCTATTTCTGATCGAAGTAAAGCGGAGGTCTTGGCAAATGCGGTGGCGCCTGACCATGTTATTTCACCGTACGCGATTCATTCGGGCAATTTATATCTTTTCGGGGATTCGCCATTTTCGTACATGGGTCCCACAGATCGGTATCTATTTTTTGCCGAGAAGCTTCACGATATTTTGCATCAAGAACACGGTGAGATTCATCCTGCGCTAATCCGGATTGAAGATGTCCATCCTTTGGAAGATCCGGACAATATCCGCAAAATTTCAGATCTGCTTTACAGTGAAGGAGTTCCATTCCTGATTGCCGTTGTGCCATTTTATGTTGACCCGTCGAACAACGAACGGGTTTCGCTCTCTGATAAACCCGATATGGTTGATGCGCTTCGATACGCGGAGGCGCATGGCGCCACGATCGTTATGCACGGAGATACTCATCAGTATCATGGCGTTACTGCGAGCGATTTTGAATTTTGGGATGAAGCTGGAAACAGGCCGATTCGGGATGACAATGCAGCCTACGTGCAGCAGAAATTGGAAACAGGCATCGAGGAACTGATGAGGAATGGAGTATATCCGTTGGCGTGGGAGACTCCGCACTACGGTGCGTCTGAAATAGATTATGCTGCAATTGCAAAAGTATTCTCGACAACCATCGAACAAAGAATCGTGATGAATGACCTGGATTACAGCCAATTTTTCCCTTACGTAATCAACCAGGATATGTATGGCGAGAAGATCATTCCAGAAAATCTTGGATATGTTCCACTCGGCACATCGAAAGAAGAAGAGCAGGGAGTCCAGGATATTTTGACTGCCGCCAAAGCAAATTTGTACGTAAGAGACGGTTACGCAACGGCGTTCATTCACCCGTTTATGCCGCTGAAGCTGTTGAAAGAGATCGTGGATGGTGTTCGCGATCTTGGCTACACTTACATAGATCTTAAGGACAGCAGTAATCTCGTCAAGCTCCCCGACAGGGCTATAGTTTCAGGCAAAGCGTCAATCGCATGTTCAATTGAGGATCAATACCTTAAAGAATCGTATTTCGACGAGAACGGCGAGCGAATCAAATTAGACTTGTCTTCAAACAGAATGACGGGTGATGTTAAGAGAGAAATTGACTTGAAGCCGGGCTGGATCTACACGCTCGAGCCAGTCGAGTACCGGGAAAAGCCGCTGAGTTTCTTCGATCGGATTCTGATTTCGATTCACGATTTTTGGAAGTCTCTGTTTCCCGAAAAGAAGGTGGTGATTCCTGCGGTCGCGGGAATCGTTTGGGATTCGACTGCAACCGGGGGAGCTTTGCATGATGAAGAAAGTTTTGTCACAGCCTTGCAGAGTGTAGGGATTCCGGTCGATACTCTTTCCGTCAGTGATCTCATGGGTTCGAAAGGTTATAACCTTTTGATTGTACCATATTCGTCCGCCGAAAAATTGTCTGATTCGCTGTACGATGCCATAGAAAGATTTGTCTCCAACGAAGGCAAACTGATTACCGATGCGAAGAATCCAGTTGCCGAAGACATGGGAATTAAGTTCAGCAAGAATGAATTCAGAGTGGAGAAAGTGCGTGACCAGCTTTTCCAGGAAGAGCTATTGAGCTGGGGAACATTCGAGACGGTTCATAGAATCGATGTTGAAGAAAGTGACGAGATCGTTTGCACGAATGCCATCAACGATGCGCCAATAGCCGTCGCAAGGAAATATGGCAGTGGAAAAATTATATCTATAAGTGCCCGGTTTGATCCGGTTACGGACGCAGGCTACGCGAGGTTTCCATATTTAGTCGATTGGATCAAGAGCTATTTCGGTTTGTATCCGGTTTTGCGGCGCGATAATGTGGAAATGTATTTTGATCCCGGCCGCCGCAGAACGACGAGCATTGAGACTCTTGTCAAGCAATGGGCAAGCAGGGGTATCAGAGTGATTGATGTCGCCGGCTGGCACGAGTATCCAAAATTTACATACGATTATGATAGGCTGCTTCGGTTGTGCCATGCCTACGGTATAGTGGTCTATGTCTGGATCGAGCCACCGCAGATCAGCCAAAAATTTTATAATGATCATCCGCAATGGCGTGAAAAAAATTATAGAGGAGAAGATATCAGACCTGACTGGCGCTATCCTCTTGCCTTAACCGACACTGCATGTCTCCATGCTGCTTCAGACTGGGTTTACAATTTCCTGACCTCCCACGACTGGGACGGCGTCAACATCGCGGAACTATATTTTGGAGGAGATGGGGCTCCAAGCAATCCACAATTTTTGACACCGTTCGATATAAGCGCGCGAGAATTGTTCAAAAAGAAATACGCATTTGATCCCGTACAGTTGTTCCAGCCAAATTCTCCGCACTACTACAGGATTTCGCCCGATGATTGGAAAAGCTTTGTCGACTTCCGGATATCACTCGTGACGGATTTAACATTGCATTTCCTCTCGCTTGCAACGAACGCGTTCAAAAATAAACCCGGGGCGCAGATCGTTCTGACAATTTTGGACCAAAAAACATTCCCCGAGCTAAGAACTTCAATTGGAGTCGACGCAGACCAGATTTTGCAGCTGAGGAAGAATTATAATTTTTCGTTACAGGTTGAAGATCCACAATCAAACTGGAACACCGACCCAAGACGGTATATTGCAATTGGCAATACATATAGACGTCTGTTGGGGCCAGATTCGTCAGACTTGATGATTGACTTGAATATATATTCGATGCGTGACTCGGACTACGTCGGTGTCTTTCCAAGCAAGACTCCGAGTGGCACAGAGTCGTATTTACTCGTCAATTCTGCGGCAAAGGTAGCGCCTCGAATGACTATCTACGATGAGGCAGGTGTGCTACCACAAGACCTGGCCGATTTTCCATACGCGATCGCACCTCAGGCAAACATGGAAATCACTGACGACGGTTATGAAATCAATGCGCCATACTCCACTTCAATCAGACTGAGTACGGACGTAAAGTACATTCAGGTTGATGGAGCAACGGTCTTTCCATCCCAGCCAGGTTATTTTTCGATTCCTGCCGGCAACCATGTTGTCAACCTACATTCAGCACAGGTCAATCCATTTGAAAATGAGATGCTTGCTTCTCATATCGAGGCGGCTTCATGCAACATCCTGAGCGAACGAACTTTTCAGAGAGGCGTGGAGTTCACTTATGATTCTCCGACTCGGTGTGCAGTTTCATTCGGAAAAATGCCGTTCGCAGTATTTGTTGACGACCATGAAACACAATTTACGGTTGCACGCGAAGAGCAGCATTATGGAATCGTTGTGCCACCGGGGCAGCATAAAGTCCTCGTGATCTTGGAAAACGCAGTCTCATACGGAATAAACGTCACGAGCCTCTGGTCATCGGCACTCATAACGATCTTTGGCTCGTTCGCTGGCGGAGTGCTTGTTGTGCTTTATGCCGTGACCAAAGTAAGAAGAAAGAGGGCGTTCGTGCGTGTATGATTTTGTTACCACTCTCTTAGGCGGATTTTTCGTCTTATCGGTAATCTTTATCTGGTTCATGATCGCATACCAGCTGGTGCTGACCATTGCCGGTTTTTTCCATAACTGGAGCTCCACAAAGGAGAAGAAGGCGATCGACGGGATGACCCATCTCCAACAACCGGAAGTTTGCATTTTGATCCCGGCGCACAACGAAGAAAAGGTGATCCGGAAAACAGTCGAAGCCATGATGAAGTTCGACTACCCGGCAGATAGATTAGAAATACTTGTTATCAACGACGGCTCGTCAGATAAGACCGGAGAGATTGTCGAAGGGCTTGGAAGATTGGACGGAAGGGTAAAGTGCTACAACGTTCCAACAGGCGAGGGTGGCAGAGGAAAATCTCGCGCGTTGAATCTCGGTATGAAGCAGACAGATGCGGAGGTTATCGCAGTTTATGACGCCGACAACCAGCCCCTTCCCGATGCGCTGAAATACCTTGTGGCGGAACTACTGATCCATCCGGAGTTAGGCGCGGTGCTCGGTAATTTTCGGACGATAAACAAAGATCGAACATGGCTCACCCGTTTCGTCAGCATCGAGACGCTCAGTTTCCAGGCGATACTTCAAGCGGGCAGATGGGCGATGTTTAAAGTCGCGACTCTTCCCGGAACGAACTTTGTCATTTGGAAACATTTGCTGGATGACATGAACGGCTGGGATGAAGAGGCGATCACTGAAGACTCCGAGCTCAGTATCAGAGTCTACATGAAAGGTTACAAGATAAAGTACATCCCGTTTGCGATAACGCTTGAGCAGGAGCCTGAAACCCTTTCGGTATGGGCAAAGCAGAGGACAAGATGGGTCAGGGGAAATAATTATGTCGTCGGGAAATTTTTCAAAAAGATACCACAGTTCCAAAACAAGTTTCTCGGCTTCGAGGTGATGTATCTCCTTTCTCTTTATTACATCTTCCTATTTGCAATCGGTGTCAGCGATCTTATCTTCATTCTAAGCGTCTCAGGTGCAATTGCAATTCCACTTCCCGGTCCATACACCACAGTCTGGGTACTTGCGATAGTATTATTCATCTTCGAAATAATCCTTGTCCTTTCATATGAAGGACAGGATTCTCTAAAAAACTTTCTGTTGGTATTCTTGATGTATTTCACTTACTGTCAATTCTGGATTTATGTGGTCGGCAGGGCAATTTATCTCGATTACATAAAGCGGGAGAAGCGAACGTGGTCGAAGACGGTGCGGTTCGAAGTAGAAGAACCGACGGAGCTAACGAAGTAAGAAAGAACGATTTGCAGGCCATGCAATTACCCATTCGGCTGGAGTAAAGTTTTCTTAATTTCGAAGAAGTAAGCCAGTTTTCCTAATGGTCTCTACTTTCTTTGGCAGTTCGGGCACAATCCATAAAAATCCATCTTGACATTTTCTACGAAGTAGCCGCGCGGGAGCTTGAAGTCCGGCGACTCGACTCTCTTTTCCTCGATGTCGAAAATTCCATTGCACACTCTGCAGATGAAATGAAAGTGCTCCTCTTTGTTTGCGTCGAAATGCAACTGTCCGTCCGATAGTACTTCGCTGATGTCTTTCGACTCGACAAGCTGGTTGAGATTGCGATAGACGGTCGCAAGACTGATGTTCGGAAGCACCTTCCTCACTTCATGGAACACCCAATCCGCCGTCGGGTGAGTTTTCGTCGAGCAGACTATCTTAAGCACTTTTTCTCGCTGCTTGCTGAATTTTCTCTGGTGCGTCTCGTTTAGCATCTCATTGGCCTCTGATTAGAAACATAGATATTTTCTTATTTGCGAAATCCGCGGCGACATTTCCTAGTTCCAGATGTTCACGGAGTTGCCCTCAGTAATGTCATTCAACAGCGACTTCCTCATTTCTTCGGGGAAATCAGCCATGGCGCTGTAATTCGGATGGTCGGTGACGATGCGAATCGGAGTCGTAAGTTTGCCGAACGCCTCAACGTCGGCTGGCGATAGTTTGAACTTGATGTATTGAACTGCACTAATGCGGTTGTCTGTGGCATGCCCTTCCTCGAACACGGCTGGGATTTTCTTTTCGCCAACTTGGAGGAAAACGGAGTCTTTGTTCAGTCCGACGAGCGAATCGAGAACAGGCTTGATTTGATCCTGCTCATCGACTTCGACGAAAAGCGTCGCGCTCAGCTCATTCTCACCTGGAATCAGTTCGTTATAAGCTTCGATCTCCGCATTGATCTTGGCGTCATCGACCATCCTCTCAATCCGCATCATCTCCTCAATCTGAAAGGCAACGGTATGTCTGTTTTCAAACGTCAGGGCTATTCTGTCTCCGACCTTCAGCCTGCGCTCTTTCTTCATCGCGATTATCTTACTTCTGAAATTGTTCCTGACCTTTTCGTACTCTAATATGTTTTTCAAATCACTTATTTCAATTTTCTTCAATGCTTCGTTCTATTCTGATTTATGTTGAAATTTTGAAATTGTGCTATTCTTTCGGATTTTCTTCGAGCCCGTAAGCGTCCCGCACAATTTGTATCGGGTGTTTTGGCCTTTTGCCGGAGCCTTTTTCAATTTGAAGCTGTGCCAACGGGCAATCGCTTGCCGCAGAACTCCGTTTTGTAAATTTGTCGAACAATGGTTTGCCTACTTCCAACGAGAGTTTAAAGTATTCTTTTTTCAGACTCCATGTACCATCATGTCCCGAGCATTTTGCAACAACGTCTACTTTTGTATCTGGTATCAGCTGCAGTACGTCTCGTGATTTGTAGCCGATGTTCTGTGCCTTCAGGTGACAGGGAAGATGGTACGTAATTTCTCCTTGCGGATTCTTGAAATCTGTGGAAAGCTTGCCGTCCTTGTTCAGCTTCGCCAGGTACTCCATCATGTCATACGTGTGAGCAGCGACTGACCTAGCATCAGAGTTGTTGAGTAAGATCGGGTATTCTTGCTTGATTAAATAACTGCAGCTTGGTCCGGGTGTGACAACGTCGTAGCCTTTCTTCACAAATTCTATCAGCATCGAAAGGTTGCATTCGGCATTCTTCTTCGCGCTGTCGATGTCGCCGCCGTCCAAATATGGCATCCCGCAGCATTTCTGTTGCGGCACTTCGATCTCGACGCCATTCTTTTCTAAAACCTGAATCGCCGCTTTGCCAGTATCGGTATCGTTGTAGTTCACCGAACATGTATGGAAGAAAACGACTTTTGGAATATCCTGCGATTCTGCTGTTTTGATATTTTTCCTTTTATGACGTTTGTACCATGAAGCAAAAGTCTTGCTCGAATATTTCGGAAGGTTCCTTTCCCTGTGTATACCGATGGTCTTTTCCATGAGGAACCGAAATGGTATGCTTTCGAGTGTCCAGTTGACAATCGGAGCGGCTTTCGTCGATACACTGCCAAGCAAATCTGTTCGGCTGAGCAGCCTGTCCTGAAACTTCAACCCTTTGGTTTTTGCCTCGATAGCTTTTCCTCTCAGCATGAGTCTCGGAAAATCGAGCATGTAGTTATGTGGTGGAGTGTAGGGGCATTTCGGGAAGCATAGTTTGCAATCGTAGCAAAGCTCCACGACTTTCTTTGTGTCATCATTGCCGAGCTTACCAACTTCTCCATCAAGCTCGTCTATTCGGTCCAACAGTACTTCAAAAGAGGGGCAAAGGTTATAGCAGAGTCGGCAGCCGTTGCAGATGGCGAAGATACGTTCTGTCTCCTTTGCAAATGATTCTGGAGTGTAGAAGTCCGGTGCGTTGAAGTCGAATGCCATTTAGGGCCTCAATGGTTGAAAGATATTTTTCAAAAAAATCTTGCCGTCATCATGAACGAAGTGAAGCAATCTCCATGTTCAACTTGTGAAGCGTGAGATTGCTTCGTCGCTTCGTTTCTCGCAATGACGCGTCAATTGATCTTTTAGAAGATCAATGACGATTACTTTCCTAAAGTGTCGAGTGCCTTTGTGAATCTTCCTGCGTGAGATTTTTCGGCTCTCGCAAGAGTCTCAAACCACTCGGCAATTTCATCAAAGCCTTCGGTCCGCGCTGCCTTCGCAAAACCGGGATACATTTCCGTGTACTCATAGGTTTCGCCTGCGACTGCGGACTTCAGGTTTGCCTTAGTATCTCCGACCTCCACGTTAGTGACCGGGTCGCCGACTTCCTTCAGAAAATCGAAATGTCCGAACGCATGTCCGGTTTCTCCTTCTGCGGTATCGCGGAAAACGCCTGCAACATCTGGGTAGCCTTCGATGTCGGCTTGACGTGCAAAGTAGAGATATCGGCGGTTTGCCTGTGATTCACCGGCGAAACCTTCCTTAAGATTGCCGTAAGTCTTCGTTCCTTTTAGCTGTGCCATCTTATTTCCTCCTGTTTATTTTAGTTATGATAATAAGAATCATTCCTAAGATAGTAGCGCGGAGATTCAATGTCAAGAGAAAACTTGAAGAAATTTATTGAAGTTTTCGAAAGACAAATATAAATTAATCAAATGAGTGACTAATGGATCATCATGGCGGCGGCTGTTGATGCAGTTCGTGTTTGTCAACTCTTGCACCTGGCCGCATATCAATCTCGAAATCGAAAATTTAATTAGGAGGCTGAAATGAAAAATTCATTCTTGTCCTTGGCTCTTATATCTCTAATTTCGATCGATGTTTCGGCGCAAAGTTACGGTCTGGATAATGCCGATCCATCTGTATTTTCGAAATTTAGGATCCCAGAGACAGAATTAAGCTCGCTCTGGTTCAACACGAATCTCAATTACAATTCGAGCAAGAATTCTTATTACGGGACCAATTACGACAATTTCAATTCCAACTTCAACTACTCTCTTGTTCCGCACTATTATCTATTGAAGGAATCTGACGATAGGTATCTGTCGCTCAGTGTCATGGCTGATGGAAGTTATCAGCGGTACCGCGCGAACGAGTTTACGAATTTCTCGCCTAATGATTATTACATAAACACAACGGACAATGTGAATATCTTTGCAAGCGTGGACTATAGAACCTATTCAACTGGAAATGATATGTTCCTTTCCGTTGGCTCCACTGACCAGTTTAATACTAATGACGATTATCGCAATGATCGGAACCAGGATTCAACCCGCAGTACAAGTTATACCGGAGGCAAAAATCAACAGTACACCATCTCTTTAGGTTTCGGATGGGGGAAGATGAGGAATGTGACTTCAGTCGTCTCCGCGATAAGATTTCAAGAGAGACTGAAACAGCTTAACTTGTTGAGCAATGATCTGAATGAGACAACGATCGAAGATTTAGCCGAGCAATTTTACCGAGAGGGATATTACTCAAACGTTCACGTTAGGCCCGACAAGTTTTTCTGGGATGACGTTGAGAAAACACTCTCCAATGATGGCGTGTCGCTTTCAGGCTTGAACCAGTATGCAGATTCGTACGTAAGAGAAGTCCCCGGCGAATTGCGGTTCGTCAGGAACGAAGGAATCGTCGGCGGTGTGAATTTGCAGCTAAGTTATAACAATAGTTATTATTCGCAGACGTTCCCAAAGATAAACGAACAGTTTTATACTCTTGTGAATGGCTACGTAAACTTCAGCCATCAAATGGATCTTAATTCGCAAGTCAGCTTCAATCTTTCTCTCAGTGGGGGGACCAAATCTGATAAAGAACTCCACCATAAAACAAGAATATCTTGTCAACGCGGAGGCCGGATACGATTATGAGTTGATGGACAGACTCGTGGCTTCTTTAAACGACGGGTTCGGCCTGACTTTTCAAAACATGGGGATTCAGGGAAAAGATCTCTCCAACCAGTCTGAATCTTGGATTCAATTACTTTGTGGAAGATAATATGTCATTGAGTGCGTCTTATTCGTGGACATATGATGATGATAAGTATATAAGCTACTATGCTCATGAATCGTTTAACAATAATTCCGCCAACGTTGGATTGACGTATTACCTTCAAAGGGGATTCTTGTATGAATAAGTTTGTTGCCGCAAGTTGGTTGGGCCTTGAGACTCGACCAACTTCAAAACTCAATCGAAATCGTCCCTAATGGAATGTTCCCGAGTGCCGTAGTATTTCTTGATGAGTTTACACTAGTTGAGTTTTGGGAGTTATAGACCCTTCGATAATATTTCCCAACCGTGGAACCAACAGCGTAAGACATTAAAGCGCCGGCGACCGCATCCGAAAACCAATGCATTCCGCCTCGGTTAATCGACGAGACACCAAACATCGTGTAAGCCACCCAACTGTATCCTGCAATCTTCAGCCATGTTTTGTCAGGATAATAGTTCGTCAGGGCCGAAACGGCAGCCATGGTTGTTGCAGTGTGGCCCGATGGCCATCCCCAGTATATTCCTCCGCGCAAGAAGCCGAAGCGAAATGTTTTGCTGAGACTTTCCATATCTTCATTGTCTCGCCAATCGGGGTTTGGCCTCCCGGTGATGGCCTTCAAAGCTGAGTTGTACATGACCTCGATCAAGCTTGATTGCAGGACGGCGAATGATGCGCCAAGCGCTTCGTGGTCGTTCCTGATCTTAGCGTAAGCAAACAATCCACCCCCAGCTGCAATCGGAAGAAACATTCCAGTGTACAGGATAGGCCTCGCCGACGATCCATATTGTGGATTCTCGTTGAAGAAATGTTCCACATTGTAGTCAACTTCTGTTGTAACGAGTAATGCGGTGGAAGCAATCGCGCTAAGATGGAGATAGACATTCTTTCCCTTGAAGGAGTCTAAGATGTTGCTTCCGAAATTGCCGAAGAGACCGAGAGGGCCGCCTCCACTTTGCTTTATCGTGTCTGTGTTTGGCGGAAGTAGGTTAATGCCTGATCGGATTTCTCTCGTAATGAGATCGCCTGACATTGACATTTTTCCCCACCGCAGTGCCATATCTGACCGTGTCGCAGGGATAAACTGCCCAATCGACTTCGTCGGTGAAAAAAACAATGCAAAACACGCAGCTATCGCAATGAGATCAATGTTTTTTTTATCAATTGAATGGTACAATTGTTGTTGATGGTTTGCTGTGAACTTTGCCTGCAAAGATAATACTTTTAAACAAATAATTGTAAGGCTTAATTTCCAAATTGGTGTGCTGCCATTGAATCATCAGGGACAGTGGCAAAAATTTCGGTTGCTGAGAAACAAGAATTCAGCACTGACTTTAATCCATTCAAAATCTAAAAATCAAAATCTAAAATTACGATGTGGAGGTTCTTAATGGATCGACGTACATTTGTGAGAAAAAGTTTTGGGGCTTCAATCGCCTTTGGAGCCATGGTCAAGACTGGAAGAATTTTTTCGTCTGGATATCTCGGGGCCAAATCTGCTGCTCTTCCGTACGATCTCGTCGCGGTAAGGGGTGGTGAGCCAGACTTAATGTTCGACGTTGGAATCGACGCACTCGGCGGAATGAATGCCTTTGTCAAGAAAGGAAGCCGCGTGGTCGTCAAACCGAATATCGGCTGGGACGTTTCTCCTGAGCGAGGCGGGAATACCAATCCGAAGTTGGTTTCAAGAATTGTCAAGCATTGCCTCGAAGCGGGCGCTAAAGAAGTCAGCGTCGTGGATCACCCATGCGATGAATGGCAGCGATGCTATTCGGACAGCGGAATCGAGAAGGCGGTCAAGGACGCTGGAGGAAAAATGGTCCCAGGTGCCAGCGAAAAATACTATCATCCCGTTTCCGTGAAGGGCGGGAAGACTCTTACATCTGCTCAGGAGCACGAATCGATCCTCGAAGCAGACGTCTTCATCAATGTCCCAATCCTGAAGTCGCATAGTGGTGCGCGGCTCACTGCCGGCATGAAAAATCTCATGGGAAATGTCTGGGACCGGGAAACATGGCACAGGTTGGATCTTCATCAATGCATCGCTGATTTCGCCACATACCGGAAGCCGACTCTGAATGTGCTCGATGCTTACTATGTAATGAAAGAAAACGGTCCTCGGGGCATATCGACGAATGACGTCGTGACCATGAAGGCACAATTGATTTCTACGGATATCGTTGCGCTGGATGCAGCCGGGGCGAAGCTCTTTGGCATTAATCCCGACGATGTGCGGCATATTCAGATTGCGTCCGACATGAAGATCGGACGGAAGGACCTTGAGAATCTTAACATAAAGCGGATCTCGATGTGACGAAAGCAGGCTGGAAAACAGCCAAGAAAATTCGGGTTGTCTTTTCATTAACGTTCTTAGTTCTAGTCAGCTTAGTTTTCCTCGATCCATGGCATCTGATACCAAATGCCGTTCCTACCTATCTTGCATCAATCGAGATTGTTCCAGGACTTCTGAAGATTATCGTTGCGGGTGGCGCCGTCTCGATAATCGGATTTGTTATAATCGTGCTGATCACGTTTCTATTTGGCCGGGTGTACTGCTCGACTCTTTGTCCAGTCGGTACTCTTCAGGACATCTCGATTCATTTTGCCAAGAAGATTAATCGACGGAAGCGTTTCAATTATTATGAGTCTCCGCAATGGCTGCAGTATTTAATACTGGCGGTTGGTGTCACCACAGTTCTCGTTGGTGGAAGCATGATGATCGGCTGCCTCCTTGAGCCATTCAGCAACTACGGAAGGTTGATGACCAATTTCGGATTGCTGCCGCTCCTTCTCGTAAACAATCTGCTCGCTGGTTTGCTGGCTCATTTCGAAGTCTATTTCCTTTACGATATTCCATTGCACATCGCGGAAACCGGGACTCTCCTTTTTACCATTCTTTTCTTTGCGACGATCATTTATCTCAGCGCAACTAAAGGACGGATATTCTGTAATTCATTCTGTCCCGCTGGTGCAATCCTGAGTTTGATATCGCGTGTCTCGTTGTTTAAGCTCGTTGTCAAAGACGACCTGTGCAACGATTGTGGAGCATGCGACAGAGTGTGCAAGGCGGAATGTATCGACAGCAAAAACAGACGAATAGACTTCAGCGCCTGCGTCGGTTGTTTCAACTGCGCTCGTTCATGCCCGACGGACGCAATCGTGTATTCCATGAAGGCATCGAGAAACCTCACGCCTGTCAAAGTCGAATCTAAACACGTCGAAGGAGTTCTTCAATCAAGAAGGGAGTTGCTTCGCAACATTGGAATCCCCGCTGTCACGCTTCTTTTGGCGCTGGGAATTGTCGAAAGCGGAGTCATAAACACAAACAAGAGACAGGGAATATCCCCGCCTGGTTCGCTTGGAGTCAAACACTTTACAAGTGTTTGCACCGCCTGCCATTTGTGCGTGGCATCGTGTCCAACAAATGTGTTGAGACCGTCTATTCTTGAATATGGAATTTTGGGAGTGTCGCAGCCGGTGATGGACTACGAATCCGGGTACTGCAATTATGATTGCGTAATTTGCGGTGATGTCTGTCCGACAGGCGCGATCCTCAAAAGGACCGTCGATGAAAAGAAACGTATCCAAATCGGCAAAGCAAGTTTTACTAAAGACGACTGCATCGTGGTCTCGAAAAAGAAAGACTGTGCAGCATGTTCGGAGCACTGTCCCACGAAAGCAGTTCATACGATTCCGTATGAAGGGAGTCTGCTTCTTCCAGAAGTGGACGATGAGATCTGCATAGGATGCGGTGCATGCGAGCATGTCTGCCCGTCGACGCCGAGAAAAGCCATCCAGGTGAAGACCAATCTTGTTCACCTCACGGCAAAGAAACCAAAACCTAACGAGACACCGATGAAGGGTCAGGCACCAATAACCGATTTCCCGTTCTGAAAACTTGACATTACGTGTGTTTTGGCGCACTTTATGTTAAATCAAAATAAAAAAAAATGGCCGCGAGTGTTGATATAAGTGTGAAATTTTGTTAGAATCAATTGGTCGAGATGAACAACTAGGTGAATTTTCAGTGGCTTAAGAATCTCGCCTAATGCAGCAAAGGGATTCCGGAAAGAGGAAGGATCATACAGTGCGAAATAGGCATCCCAAGAGATAAATAGTTTTTCATATAGTGTCGCCCGGTCGAATGACACAAATGTTTTCCTTGGATATAGCGTTTATTTCTCAGTTGTGGCTCTTACAAAATAATTTCGGAAGGAGTTAAGATGAAAACGTTTCTTGTTATAATTCTTTTTCCAACTCTCGCATTTTGTCAGGGATTCTTGCCGAGGTGGGAGTTGTCGCTTTCCGGCGACATTAACTCTGTGACCGCAAGTAACCAATATATATCGCTTGAAGGCAGTGCTGGCTTCTATCCTCTACTTGGCGAGGGACTTTCGATCGAGCCGGAAGCGGCGTTCGGGCGAACGAACGGGCAGAATGCCTATAATGTCAGCGGAAATCTCTCTTATGGTTATGGTATGGGATATTGGCCTGTTGTACCGTTTGTTCTCGTTGGTTATGGATTGGGAGACGGGATACCATTCTATCAACCGATGCCGCAGGTAAATGGTCTTAGCAGTAACACCGGCGTGAGTGTAATCAACATCGGCGGCGGCGCGAAAGTCATGGCATTAGGTGGAAGGGCACTTCTTAGATTGGAATACCGGTACCAGGCTTTCACCGAGTCTTTGTACGGAGGCGGGAGCCGCAATGTCTACGGTCGGCGTGTCCTGCTTGGTGTTGCACTCCTCTTGTAATTGATCCAATCGGTTAATTGCACGACCCTGTCAGGTGCCGCCTCGCAGTGCTTGACGGGGTTCTTTCTATCTCACTCCAAGATTATCGAGCCTGTCTTTCGCTTCCCTCATGAGTTCCGGCGTCGTGGATTTGTTGACTACCCATTGGTATTCGCGTATGGCGTCCGGTGAATCGTTGGCGATTTCGTATAGTCGCGCCATAGAGAAATGAGCCTCAGAGATTCTTTTCAACGAGGCAAAGTGGAGAATGAAGCCGTTGTATGTATCCATGGCGTTGCTGTTATCTCCCAACTTTTCATAAGCATCTGCCAAACGGAAATAGATTCTCGCCAGATAGAGAGAATCAAAATATGAAAGATGTGATTTCATGGAGGTCTTGATTGCCTCTCTACATTTTCGAACGACTGTCTGGTATTGTCCCGCGTCTGCGAAGGCCCATAGGATTCTGTCCGAATAATATAGATATGCCATCGGGAACTGTGAGATTAATTTTGAATAGAGGTAAGAAACCGAATCAAGCTTTTCTTCCCTTTCATAAAGCTCACCCAAGATATTTTCGGCTTCATACTTCGCAATCGTTCCTTTCGTGGAGACTAATGTGAGCAGCTCGAACGCCTTATCTCTCGTTCCGCTTCCGCCCAAGATGAAGGCGAGCGGTTTCAAGTACCATGGCAATACGCACGTATAATAATTGAACAGCGCCGAGCTGTAGTAAACGTCGTACCAGTTCGGACAGATCGACAAGAGTCTCTTATGATATGATAATCCTTTATTACCTTCTCCCGCCGCCTTCCACTTGTCGCCCCTGTTTGCGTCGAATTTCGCCAGGTATCCGAGGGCAAAGCCTGCATAAAATAGGGCGTTAGTATCGGATGGATCTTGCGAGAGTCTCGATTCGGTGACGTTTATGACATGATTGATCGAACTGATGAATTCAGCTTCGACACTCTGGTCTCTAACTTCGGCGCTGTCTAAGAAGACGATCTTCTGCCACAATACGAAACCCCGGAGGAATTCCCACGTGATCGAAGAAGTGTCCTTGTTCACAGCATCGTCGACAAATCTCAACGCCTCTTCGAATTGACAGTTGTAAGTTAGGTTCATAATGGTGTTTGTCAGGGAAGAATCTGCGTTGCCCTGTAATGCTCCCTGAGCTCCTCCGGAGAGTAACAGCACAACCATCATCGAGAAAAAGAAGATTCGCTTAAGAATGTTTAACATTCACTATTAATATACTAAAAAATTGCAAAGTAGCTATTAGCAGGAGATTATGTTGCTGTTAAGCTGAGGAGAAAGTGGGTGCGAGCCCGGCTTTAGGTTTACTCCTGGAATGAAACGAACCTGGCGAATCAAATACATATCTACATCTGCCATTTTCGAAAACCAAGGCGTCAACTTCCTGCAGCGTGTCTTTCTTGATCCTTTCGAGATGAAGATCATTTTGTCGCAACCATGGTGCTAGCCGACTGCAGATTCTCGCCGCCCCAGTTCAGAGCCAATGAGAAACGCAATTGATCTACCAGAGGACCATTGCCAGTAAGGGGTGCAACGTAAGCAAGGTCGAACCCGAATATTTCATACCTGATGCCAGCGCCGAGCGTGAAAAAGTTCTCTCCGCTCAGGCTATAACTTTCTTTGAAGTAACCGCATCTGACGGCGATGAGTTTCGGCGTACCGTACCAGTATTCGATTCCCATGTTGAACGTGAAGCTTCCGAGCACGCTGCCGTTGCTCCATGATGTAACCAGCGACTTAGGAAACGAATCGAATCCCCATGGACTGAAGATTATGCTCGAATCATATGGATTTATGCCGACTGAATCACCTCCGAAATACCGCACCATCCTTTTGGTCAAATCCAAAACATAATAGATATTGTGGCGTTCGCTCTTTACGAGATGAATCGACAGCCCAAATCTTAAGTTTGCCGGTAGAGGTTCAGTGTAATTGCGCTCCCTGTAGTAGAGATTCGGACCAAAGTTAGTGAGAGTAATTCCAAGCCCGAGCCTGTTGCCAAAGTTTCCAATAATGGGGAGGTAGAGTACTTGTGGTCTAAACAAGAGACCGAGATCGAGGCTGACATCAGAAGTCTTGGCAGGTCCTCCTTCGATTGCAAATGGGCAAAGATCGCTTTCAACGTAACGCAGGTTTGTACCAAAGCCGAGTCCATCGGAAATTTGCAACCCGTATCCTAAGGTAAACGCTATGTCACGTAAGGTCCACGGTAGCTGAACGGTTGGGTCATTAAATGAATAAACAAAGAAAGGCAGATCGAGATATGTAAAGCTGGCAGCAAAACTGCTATTCCAATCTGGTAGGTAATGGCTATAGTTCAAGTAATAGAAGTTCAAGTCTTGATCAATCACATAACTCGGCCCAGCTCCCGAATCCCGGAAGCCTTGCGGCGTTTGTGAAGGTGACATAGTCCCCGTTGAAAAGTCCAAGCCCTCCGACATTCCAGTAAACTGCCGAGCCGTCGTCCGCCAAGCCAGTTCCGGTTGCACCCATTCCTTCAGACCGGGCGTCGGGGGGAATCAATAGGAATGGGACGGAAGTGGAGAATTGTGCTTGAGCTTGATGGGGAAGTGTAAGGAGTACTGTGACTGCGAGTGATGACGCCTTCTGCCGTAAGTCCATGTTGTCCACCTTAATTAACGTGCAGTGTGTTTCTGCGTTTAGTTAGGTGTCAACTGGCCTAAAGCAATCTCCTTATTGAATGGTTGTGATTGAAACTGATTCAATATTTTCTAATGCCTGATGAAAGTCAAGAGATGACCTGCTGTCCCGGCAATTTTGTCTGCCACGTCGAGTCACTGCTGACTGTTTGAATTTCCCCAAATTTGAAGCTAAATTGAATCAAAACAGAGTGTCATGACCGGCAAAGATCTTCTAAATATCCTTGAAAATAAAATTCTTGTATTCGATGGAGCCACAGGGACGAGCCTGCAAAATCAGAATTTGACCGCGGCAGATTTCGGCGGGGAGAAGTATGCGGGCTGCAACGAATATCTCAATATCGTTAAACCCGAAGCAACTGAAAACGTGCATCGTGGATTCCTCGATGTCGGCGCCAATATCGTCGAGACGAATTCGTTTGGTGGTGCATCGATTGTTCTTGCAGAGTATGGTCTTGCCGAGAAATCGTACGAGATAAATAAACGTGGAGCTGAGATCGCGCGTAAAATCGCCGACGAATATTCCGTGAAGGGTCACAAGAGATACGTCGCCGGTTCGATGGGACCGACCACCAAACTTCCTTCACTCGGACATATCGAATTCGATATCATGCGGGATTCGTACAAAGTGCAGGTGAAAGGTCTATTCGATGGTGGTGTTGATCTGCTCATCGTGGAAACATGCCAGGATTTGCTTCAGACTAAATCGGCGCTGGCAGCGATCCAGGAGTTCTGCGAAGAGACGAATACAGATATTGCTGTCATTGTTTCAATTACAATCGAGACGATGGGAACGATGCTGATGGGGACCGAGATTTCCGCAGCCCTGACTGCAATCGAACCTTATGACATCGTTACAGTATTTGGAATGAATTGCGCAACCGGGCCAAAGGAAATGGAAGAAAACGTCCGGTACCTTTGCGAGAATTCCCCAAAGCCTGTCTTCATCATGCCGAACGCCGGACTTCCCGAGAACGTCAACGGACAAGCTTGCTATCATCTGACGCCGGACGAGATTGAGTTCTGGATGAAGAGGTTCGTCAATGAATTCCGTGTAAGCATAATTGGCGGGTGCTGTGGTACGACGCCCGAGCATGTCGCGCGGCTTGTGAAGATTGCTCGCCTCGCTCGACGCGAGTCGGAGCGGACTTCTGAAGCTAAGCCCAGGAAAAGAGAACATAATTACACGCCATCCGTCGCTTCGATTTATTCGAGTGTCGCTCTTCACCTCGACCCGCCGCCGGTGATTGTCGGCGAAAGATGCAACGCGAACGGCTCGAAGAAATTCAAGGAGCTTCTTCTTGCGGAAGATTACGACGCCATGGTACAGCTTGCTAAAGAGCAGATGAAGGAAGGTGCGCACATCCTCGATCTTTGCGTCGCGTACGTCGGACGCGACGAAGTCCGTGACATGATAGAAGTAATGAAGCGATTCAATACGCAAGTCGCGCTGCCGCTAATGATAGATTCCACTGAATACAAAGTCATCGAAGAGGCGTTGAAACGGTACGCAGGGAAAGCGATTGTCAATTCCATAAATTTGGAAGACGGCGAGGAACGCATTCGTCATGTTCTCCCGCTCTGCAAGAAGTATGGTGCGGCTGTCGTAGCGTTGACGATAGATGAGACCGGTATGGCGAAGACTCGCGAGAAGAAATTTGAAGTGGCAAAGCGGATCCACGACATCGCGATTCAGAAGTACAAGATGCGCGAGGAAGATTTGATCTTCGATACGCTGACATTTACGCTCGGTTCCGGTGATGAAGAGTTTCGGAGGGCGGGAATCGAGACCATAGAGGCGATCAGGATGATCAAAAAGGAATTTCCGAGAGCATACACGCTCCTCGGAGTTTCCAACGCTTCGTTCGGATTGAATGTGCACGCGAGACACGTGCTGAATTCCGTCTTCCTGCATTATGCCATTGAAGCCGGAACTCGACCTTTCGATTGTGAATGCCCAGAAGATCATGCCGCTGTACAAGATAGACGAGCGCGGAAGAGAGATCTGCCGGCAGTTGATCTTTGATGAAAGAAAATTTGAAACGGTCGAAGCTTGATGTCAGAGGTTAAATGCACATACGATCCGCTTGTCGAGCTGATGAATTACTATGAGAACGCAAAAGCTCAAGCGAAGAAGGATAACGGAGAATCTCTTACTTTGGAAGACAAGCTTAAGAGGCGCATCGTTGACGGAGATAAGATCGGAATCGGCGATGACCTGAAAGCGGCGCTGCAAAAATACACGCCTCTTCAAATTATAAATGAAATCCTTCTAGACGGAATGAGAGTGGTCGGTGAACTCTTCGGAAGCGGCCAGATGCAGCTTCCATTCGTTTTGCAGTCTGCCGAGACGATGAAGACCGCCGTCAAGTACCTCGAACCTTTCATGGAACGAGTCGAAGGGATGCAGAAAGGCGTCATGGTACTTGCCACGGTTAAAGGTGACGTCCATGACATCGGTAAAAACCTCGTTGACATAATCCTGACAAACAACGGCTACAAAGTCATTAACCTCGGCATCAAAGTCCCGATTGAGCAGATAATCGAATCGGCGGAAGCGAACAAAGCTGATGCGGTCGGCATGAGCGGACTTCTCGTCAAATCGACCGTTATCATGAAGGAAAATCTTGAGCAGATGGAGCAACGAGGAATAAACATCCCGGTAGTTCTTGGCGGCGCAGCGTTGACGCGAAAGTATGTCGAGCAGGACCTGCGAAAAGTCTATAATGGCTACCTCTCCTACGCAAACGATGCCTTCGATGGGTTGCATTTCATGTCCCGCTTACGGGATCCCGAATATTTAGAAACAATTAGAGCAGGAGAA
Source organism: uncultured Bacteroidota bacterium (assembly GCA_963703215.1). GTDB lineage: Bacteria > Bacteroidota > Ignavibacteria > Kryptoniales > JAKASW01 > JAKASW01. The sequence goes on from OY969800.1 coordinate 2,352,598, forward strand.
GAAATCAAATCCGGGAAAGTCGATGTTGCGGAATTGAGAAATGTCACGACTTCCTCAACGTCTTTGAACAAGTCGCTTGAACTGAATCAAAAGAAACTAGGAAATGGGGAACAGGAAACTGGCGACAAGAAGCAGCCGCAAAGCAAAGTTAGTCGCGACGTCGATGTTCCATCTCCACCTTTTTATGGCAGCGCGATTGTCACGAATATCAAATTGGAAAAAATATGGGAATATCTGAATGAGGTTGCGCTAGTCCGAGGCCAGTGGCAATTTTCCAAAAAAGGAAAATCTGAGGAGGAGTACAATAAACTTCTTGAATCAGAAATCTATCCCGCTCTCGAAGAACAGAAACTCATTGTGAAGAGAGAAAGACTCCTCGACCCGAAAGTAATTTATGGATATTTCCCGTGCCAGTCTTTGGGAGACGATCTTATCATCTTCCGACCGAGAAATGAGGAAAATCTCTTTGGCAAATGGAAAACTCTGAAACCGAAAAAGGAAGGAGGCGATCGGAAACAGGACTCCGATCTGGTGGAGTGGGTGCGGTTTAGATTTCCAAGACAGGGCGACGATAGATTTCTCTGCATCTCGGATTATTTCAAGCCAGTCGGATCTGGAATCTTTGACGTGATCGCTGTGCAAGTTGTCACCATCGGAGCGAAGGCAAGCGAGTATACGAGACATTTGTTTGAAGCTGGAAGTTATCAGAATTATCTTTATCTCCATGGACTCAGCGTCGAGAGCGCGGAGGCGCTCGCAGAATACTGGCACAAAATTGTGAGAACTGAGCTCGTAATCGATTCCAATGATGCCAAGGGAATGAAGCGGCTCTTCTCCCAGGGCTATCAGGGATCTCGTTTTTCGTTCGGCTATCCAGCATGCCCGAACCTCGAAGATCAAGCAAAACTTTTCGAGTTGCTTCAGCCGGAGCGAATTGGAGTAGCGCTGACAGAAGAATATCAGCTGGTGCCGGAACAAAGTACCACGGCTATCATTGTCCATCATCCTGAAGCAAAATATTTTAACGTCTCCGCCGGAGGCGGATCTGCCTATGGCCGAAAGTAAACGTCATGCTTAAGAACCTCTCCATAAAGAACTATGCCCTCATTGACGAACTTGAGCTTGAGTTCGGAACTGGACTGAACATAATTACCGGCGAGACCGGCGCTGGCAAGTCGATTATTATCGACGCATTGAACTTGATTCTGGGCGAGCGTGCCACCGCAGAAGAAATCCGGAGCGGAGCGGATAAGGCAATCGTCGAAGGAATTTTTACGATTGTCGGAAACCAGAATGTCCAGCATCTACTTCAGGACTCTGAAATTGGAAGTGAAGACGAGATAATCGTCAGGCGGGAAGTGAACCAGAAAGGGCAAAGCCGTGCGTTTGTCAACGACACGCCAATTCCAGTTTTTCGGTTGAAGGAGCTTGGCGATTTCCTTGTTGACCTTCATGGCCAGCACGAACACCAATCTTTATTGCGCCCGGAGACCCACATCGATCTTCTTGATGATTTCGGCGGACTTGAAAACCTTATAAAGGATTTCCGTCAATCGTATCATGAACTCGATTCGAAACTCAATGAACTCAAAGACTTGATTTCAAAACGAGACGCGCTGAAGGAAAAGCGGGAGCTTTATTCATTTCAGATCAGGGAGATCGACGAAGTAAACCCGTTGCCAGGCGAAATCGGCAGGCTCGAATCTGAGCTGATGATATTGGAAAACGCCGAGAAGCTTTACGAATCGACGACAAAGCTTTATGAAATACTGTATGATAGCGAGACTTCGATACATGACCAGCTTGTCGTCATCAGAAATCAGTTCCAAGACCTTTCACAGATTGACAAATCGTTCGAGGTGATCAGGGAGGAAAGCGAAAGCGCGAAAGCGGTTGTCGATGAGATCACGAGATTTGTTCAGAGCTACAGCAGCAAGATCGATTTCAATCCGCAGAGGCTCGAAGAGATTCGCGAGCGTCTCGGTGTGCTGGCAATGTTCAGGAAGAAATACGGCGGCTCACTCGAAGCGGCGATTGAATATCGTGAGAAGATCGGTAAAGAGTTTGCGCTGGCAGAAAACTTCGACGAAGAAATTCATAAATTGGAGTCAAAGGCTGAGTCTGCGCGCACAAAGGTTTCCGAAATTGCGGAGCGGCTCTCGATGAAGCGGCGTGAAGTGGCCGAGCGTGTCACGAAAAGCATTGTCGGGGTTCTCAGTGAAATTGGAATAGAAAAATCTAAGTTTGAAGTCGAGATCGCAAATATGGAATACAAAGGCGAAGACGGAAGGCTCAGGCCACTCGCGAAGCTGGGAAGAAATTTCTACGAAACTTCCGAGAAAGGCTTTGACACCGTCGAGTTTTACATCTCTACGAATATCGGAGAAGAACCACGCCCTCTCGCGAAAGTTGCATCAGGCGGAGAGATTTCTAGAATCATGCTTGCTTTGAAGAACATATTGGCGAAGAGCGACAGGCTGCCGCTGCTTGTGTTCGACGAAATCGACACCGGTATAAGCGGAAGGATTGCAGCAAAGGTGGGAAGAAGTTTAAAGAATCTCTCCGGATTCCACCAGATAATTGCGATTACTCATCTTCCGCAAATTGCCGGGATGGCGGACACACACTTCAGAGTCGAAAAGATCGTCAAAGGAAAACGCGCAGTGACTCAAGTGAGTAAACTTTCTGACGAAGATAGGATTCTTGAGGTAGCAAAGCTGCTAAGTGGCGATGATGTTACACAGGCAAGTATTTCTGGGGCAAAAGAATTGATCGGACAAAAATGACTGCAGATATTTTTGTTTACAACACGCTTACCCGTCAAAAAGAAAAATTTATTCCAGTTGAAAAGGGGAGAGTTGGAATGTATGTGTGCGGTCCAACCGTCTACAACGATTCCCATATCGGGCATGCAAAAAGTTATGTTTCGTTCGACGTGATCTTGAAGTTTCTAAGGTTTGCGGGCTATAAAGTTACGTACGTGCAGAACATAACTGATGTTGGCCATCTTACGGATAATGCCGACGAAGGTGACGACAAGATAGAGAAGGTGGCGGAAAAAGACCGAATCGATCCAATGGAAATTGTCGAGACGTATATGCGAAGCTACTTTGAAGATATGGACAAACTCGGCGTCGAGCGGCCGAACATCTCTCCGAGGGCAACCGGACATATCGTGGAACAGATCGAGCTTGCGAAAAAATTGATCGAGAAAGGATACGCTTACGAATCCGGCGGGAATGTCTATTACGATGTGACGAAATTTCCGGAATATGGGCGACTCTCCGGTAAGAAGATCGAAGACCTCGTCTCAGGAACAAGAGTGGAAGTCAGAGGCGACAAAAAGAATCCATCCGACTTCGCGTTGTGGAAAGTGGCCGAGGCGGGCCATCTAATGAGGTGGCATTCGCCGTGGGGTAATGGATTTCCCGGCTCGGCATCTCGAATGCTCGGCGATGAGCATGAAATATTTGGGTGAGACTTTCGACATCCACGGCGGCGGAATTGATAACCAGTTTCCACACCATGAATGCGAGATTGCCCAAAGCGAAGCTGCCACGGGAAAACCGTTCGTTCGTTACTGGCTTCACAACAATCTCGTAACCGTAAATGGCACGAAGATGAGTAAGTCGCTAGGAAATTACGTCACCCTGAAAAATGCATTCAAGGAATTTGATCCAACAACCATAAGATTCTTTATTCTTCAGAGCCACTATCGAAGTCCGCTCGATTATTCTGACGAGGCAGTCGCCGCCGCCGGAAAAGGTCTTGAGCGATTGACAAATGTCGTCAGGCAGTTGAAAGAGCAGGCCGGGAGTGAGAAGCGGGTGGATCTCATCAACCTGCCTGAAGAGCCAGTAAATTTGAAGCGATACTATAATGAATGGCTTGCCGCGATGAGCGACGATTTCAATACGCCGCTTGCCATCGCTTCGTTATTTGAAATGCTGAAGGATGTAAACTCTTTCTTGACCTCGGGGAGTCAATCGAACGCGGAATTTGCCGGATCGCTTCTTTCATTCTTGAACCGTCTTGCAGGTGACGTGCTGGGTATTTTGTCTGTGGACAATCAAAGCTTCTCGGACGGGGAACTAGAAGGGAAGTTGATCGAGACGGTGATCAAACTTCGAGCTGATGCAAGGAAGAACAGGGATTTTAAATCCGCCGACAAAATACGAATCGAGTTACAAAACGTCGGAGTAATCCTCGAAGATAAGAAAGATGGCACAACATCTTATAAGATATTGAAATGAGACGGCGCTGTTAATCGTGCAATTGACATGCATGTGAGAATACTGAAAGAACACGCTGATAAAAGATTTCAACTTGCTTATATTGGAATGAATTTGAAAGGCAACGTCGGTGGTGCTTCAATAAGGAAAGGCTTTCAGTACGGATCGCTCAGCAGCAACTCGGACAGAATTTACGATGTGAAGTACCTTGATGAATGAGTCCTCAAAAGTGTAAGTAGCTTATTGGAGAGAGCATGAATTCGACGAAGATTATAGCCGGTGGGTATACATTTAGCTGCAACGATCGGAAAGATGCGGGGCCTTTAAATATTGTGACGCGGGCAAATCTCATTATTGATGTTTTGAAAGACCTCGATGCCCTTAAGCGAAAGTATCCTGAAGCAGAAATCGTGGATGCGAGTGGAAAAATCATTTTGCCCACCTTCTTTAATGCTCACTTCCATCCGGAGTCAATCGTATGTCGTTCTGTCGAACCGAAGAACTCAATCTCACAATGGAGGGATGAATCGCTGCTAAATGCGGAATCCTGGCTTGAAGGGCAAGGCGAGTCGTTCTTCGAAAAAATGTACCATCTCGCATTCTTCAGCGCACTGCAGTGCGGAGTCAGTGGAGTCGCGTTTCCATTGATCGGAGATGAAGCCGGCGTTCGTGGCATGTATTCCGCTTTGAAGCTAGCGGGGATTGACGCGGTCGCTTTTGCCGAAAGTGATTCGCAGACCGCTTTCTTGAAAAGAGCAGTAGATAAACATCTGAAGTTGGGAAGCTTTGTCCCGTATCAGAAAGATCTGACGCTCTTCGGGCTGAGCGCCGTGGCGCGGATTAATTCTGAATCTCCCGGCTGGATACTGGCACACGCAGATGAAACTGAAGAAGACATTGTCGTCACGAAATCTAATTTCAACTCCAGTCTGGTTCAACTTTTGAAAAAAAGCAAATTATTGGGAGGAGCAACTATTCTCGTCGGGCTCAACGGAAGTCAGTCAAATTCGCTTAAGGCTGCGAGAAATGAGAATGCCAAGGTCGTTTTGACGCCAACCGGACTCACCCTTCAGAATTTCAAATCGATTCGAAACGTCTTCGAGAAATTTTCAATCGGGTCGGACTGGAGAACGCCGGGACTCTTCGGAGAGCTGAGACAACTGCTTGAATTTGGAATGGCCCCTCAAGAGGCTCTTAATTGCGCCACTCGCCATGGTGCGGATATGTTCAACATGGGGACGAGACTCGGCACTGTCGAGGCTGGAAAATTGGCGAATCTGATCTTCGTGGATACAAGAAAATTTTCTGCGAGGAGGATTGAACAGTTTCCTCCAGGTGGCGCCGCTGCCGTGCTTATAGAAGACTATAATGATTCTGATGTTTCCGATGTCATGCTTGATGGAGAGTTTGCATATCGTGACAGAAAGCTGCTGCTTTATGATGACGCTGAGTTGATGAGGGAAGAAAAGGAATTGGTTGAGGCGATAATGAAAAATAAGGGTCCCGCCATTCCAGCTTCCGATGAGAAATACATTTCGCCAAAGGTTCCATCGACCCGTGAGGAGAATGCTGCTGAAGTGGAGGTGGATCGAAGTAAAGTCGAACTGCCAAAGAACATTCGCAAAGTCTTTGGTGAGGACGAATTTTAGACTTCGGAAAATGGTTTATTCGAAACTGAAAGGAGAGACTGATGAAAGTTAGTATCATAGCGGTTTCGTTCTTGATATCTACTGCGGCTCTTGCGGGGAACGTCAACGGAAGTGCAGGAAGCGATGCGCAGGTTGAATCACGATCTTTGATCGACATGCCGACTGCAGGAATATTGCACAACGGGATGATTAGTATGAACGTGAATTTTTATGAAGAGAGCGGGATGTTGGTTTCGTTGGAGGCGGGTGCCTTTAATCGACTCACTTTTGGGCTGAGCTATGGTGGTACGAACATCATTGGATCGGGCTCGGTGGATTGGAACAAGCTGCCAGGTGTAAATATACGTTTTCGAGTTATTGATGAAACTGCCGATTTTCCCGCCATCGCAGTTGGTTTCGATTCGCAGGGGAAGGACAAGTATGACACCGTTTACAGCCGTTATCTTTATAAATCGCCGGGCTTTTTTGCGGCAGGTTCAAAGTATTTCAACATGCTTGGATATTTGGGTTTTCACGGCGGGGTGAATTACTCACTGGAAAACAAAGACGGCAATAAAAATTTAAATTTTTACATTGGTGTCGACAAGACAATCGGAAATGACATTACCGTCATGGCAGAATATAATTTCGGGTTCAACGATAACTATGGTAACTATCTCGTTACGGGTAATTCTGGGGTACTGACGAAGTCCGGTCCCGGCTTCCTCAATGCAGGAGCACGCTGGAGCGTCGGAAATGGGTTCACTGCTGAGTTCGATTATAAAAATCTGCTCGACCTTAAGAAGACAGGAAGCCTCCGCACGATACGTATAGAGTATGTCCAGTCGATGTAACGATTGAACTATTCAGCCGTCTATGAAGGTATCATTAAATTATTTTAAGGCTCGATAAAAACCTTGTTTTGTGTAATAATGTTATTGAAATTGAGCCGAGAGATCGAAGATGATAACGGAGCATGTGGCTGTAAACGATTTTCGAATGAAGATTTGCTTTGACGTGTCAGAGCGAGAAGGAATTGTGACTAATTGGGATTTCGATCGGAAGAGTCTGGGTCAAAAGTCAATTAAGCTCCGCGAGAAATCTTGCGTCCAAGAAACGAGGTGAGTATCATGAAAACGAGAATGATTCTTTTCGCAATTTCCGTAGTTGTTGCAGTAGGTTTATCTAGTTGTTACACCGAATTTGCGACGACGGGCGACGATTATTACGGTCAGGGCTCTCAGGGCTATTATTATGACAGTTCAAGCTCCGGTTATGTTTATGACTCTACTGGCGCACCACTTGTCAACAATTATAATTATTACGGCTACGGCTATCCCACTTATGATTATTATGACAATTGGTGGACACCCAGTCCATGGTGGTGGCACACTGATTTGTGGTTTGGATGGAATAGCTGGCCCTACTACGGCGGTCCATCATGGTACGCAGGATTTGGGTTGGGATCTCCTTATTATGGCTATTATTCTCCGTACAATTACAGTCCGTTTTATCCATATGGTTCAGGCTATGCTTATCAGACGGTGAATCCAAGTGGAAGGGTGCGGAACATCGGCGACACAAGGGATGGGAGAGAAAACTATGGTGGTGGATCGACAGTGCCAAGCATTCAACCGGTTGGGGTAAGCACAGGAGTTGGAGCTGCAAACGCGAGAGGCGGCGCATCGGCAAATACAGTCCAAACATCTTCAAGAACGCGAACATCTACACCATCGTCCACTGGAAATACGTCTAGCGCAACGGTCGATCAGCCGAGGACAAGGACTACTGATCACCAGCCGCAATCTCAACCTCCTCAGCAGCAGCCGCGAACCCGTGACAATGGGAACAGCCGCAGTGGCAGCAATCAAGGAGGGAATCAAGGACGCTCACGCGGAGGCACAATGAATTCGTACCGAGGCGCAAATTCAATTCAAAGAGTAAGATATTTGCGTCCCCAGCAAGTCAATAGGACAGCAGCGAATCGCGGATATGCTCAACCACGCGCAGAAAATGCTCCATCACGTTCTGCGCAGAGCTCTAGGTCATCAGCTCCTGCACCGTCGAGGGGTGAGGGAGGGCGGTCAAGTGGAGGAGGAAGAGGCAGACGTTGAGGGCGTGTGTCCCATGATGGAGTAATCAATGTCTGGTTTGATTTGAAAATCAGGTAGGTAGATGTCATTCACGTAAATCGCAGTGCGGGCCGTTCTTATGAATTATGAAGACATTTAACTGAAATGGAAAGAGCATGAAAAGCAAAATTCTTGTTGCGTTTGTTCTTCTAACTTCCCTTGAGGCTTTTGCACAATTTCCAGAAGACGCGTTGCGGCTTGGTCAAGCGGGCTTTGGGGTAAGTGCAAGATCAATGTCGATGGGAAATGCGATGACAGGACTCTCGGAGGGTTATGACGCCACATATTTCAATCCTGCAGGATTGGCGCAATCATATCAATCGCAGGTTACGATGGGATTGAACTTCCTTGGATATAATAATGATGCAACCTATCTCGCGAAATCTAGTTCATTATCAAGCTCACAAACCGACCTTTCAAGTTTAGGATTGGTTTATCCTTTTCCAACCACGCGGGGAAGTTTTGTGATTGCTCTGGGTTACAATCGCGGAAACGATTTCAATACCGCGCTTGGATTCAATGCATATAATCCAAACAGTTCAATTGTGCCAAGTTTGTATGACAACTCAGTGGATTATGATATTCCGTACAATGTAGGTCTCGAGGACACTTTGACTAACATAAAGTTGAATAAGAATGTTCAGCAGCGTGGCACGGTGTACGAGTCTGGTGGGTTGAATAATTGGCTGGTCGCGGGCGCCGCTGATATCGCTCAGGATTTCTCGATTGGTCTCACTTTGAATCTGATAAGTGGGTCGTATCACTACGCAAGAGTATGGACGGAGACGGACCCGAGAGGAAACTGGACCAACACTCAACTCTCAGACGTAACAAATGCGATAGGCTTGGAAAGTTTTACCTTGAATGATAACGTCGATCAGGATTTGTCAGGATGGAATGCAAAGGTTGGATTTATGTATCTACTGCCGGATGAAAGCGGAAAGATCATAGCTCGATTTGGCGGGACGATAGAATTCCCGACCTTCATAAGTGTAGATGAAAAGTATTCGGACGCTGGAACCTATATAAATGCCGATGGAGTAGATGTCTCCGCAGAGTTAAACGGGGGAATCTCTCCCTATACTACTCCCGGCGGGGACAACAATTATGACGTGACGACTCCATTCAAATTTGGATTTGGAGCCTCAGGTGGAATATCGATATTGACTGTTGCTGCAGATATCCAATACGTCGATTGGACTCAACTACAATTCAGCACCTCGTCTTCACAAACTTTGCCTTCTGATTTTATTAACAGTCTGAATTCTCAGATCAAAACTGAATTCCGCGCCACGACGGATCTGAGAGTCGGTGCCGAATTGGCTTTGGCAAACGCCGATTACTCAACGTTTGTACCATACATTAGAGGCGGGTTTGCATTCTATCAATCTCCTTACGTCGGCGATGGCTCTTCGCAAGCACAGAAATATGCAAGCGGCGGAATTGGGTTCAAGATTCAGAACAGCATCGATCTTGATCTTGCGTATCAATATGGATGGTGGAACACGAGCGAGCAATTGTACTTCGATCCGGTGACAAAGGCTGGTTATGGCACGACGAATAAAATTACGAACACTAACTTCATGTTCACTTTCGCATATTGTTTCTGAGGTGCATCATGGTACGGAAGCATTTGATTCTATTTGCCGGCTTGCTTATGATGATGGCGATGACTGCTCAAGGACAAGACATCAAGAGTGGAATTTGTCCGACAGGCAGCAACCGCTATTCGTCCCAAACAAGTGAAGGTAACTTTGGGGAAATTGATAATTTTAACAACACATTCAATTCCCCGCAGCAATTTGCGGCGCCTCAATATTCGCCCATGCTGTTAAATGCAACCTCTTTGGGAGCGGGAGCAGTTGGTACGTTTCCGATTTCCGGAAATTACATAATTCGCGCCTCAATAATAGGTCTGTCGTCATCTTCGGCATTTGGACTTGCCCAGCAAAATTCCGAAGGCATTTTGATGCCGATTGAGTTTGGACTTAGAATTCCAATTGTCCATTCAATCTTAGGCACAATGGATTATACTTTGTATGGTGAAACGACCGCCGGACTTTTATTGGGTATGGCATTTCCGTCAGCCGGAAATTTCTTGAGCTACTCAATTCCAAATTCACGCTTTTCCACCGGTGCCTCGGCGTACTTAGGACTCGGAAACACATTGCGCTTTGACCGATATGTCGGCCTTTACCTGAATGGTGGCGCAGGATATTTTGATTTGTTTTCGTCGACTTTCATGCCACGGATGAGTTATCTTTATCCCTCAGTTTCGGTGGGGCTGTATTTCACCATGTCGCAATAGTCGAGCTTAGTTTTCTTTTTACATTAGCTTCCTCTTCGCTAAATTGTTCGAGTGAAACGATTCAAAACTTTTCTTGCCATATTTTCACTCACGGTCATCATCATTCTCGTCAGTCTAATTTTACTCCTGAGAAGAATCGGAACGTCGTCACTACCTCAGCAGGATGGTACGATCGCAGTTCGTGGCGTAGGTGCAAACGTCAGTGTCTCTCGTAATGCTCTTGGCGTTCCATATCTTACGGCGGAGTCGGACTCGGACGCGTACTTTGCTCTTGGATTCGTCCATGGTCAGGATAGATTTTTCCAAATGGAAATGTACAGGCGTCTGGGTGAAGGAAAATTGAGCGAAGTCTTTGGAAGAAAAACTTTCGCGGTAGATGAGCTTTTTCGCACTCTCGGGTTTTCGGAAATGGCTGACTCGATCTACGCATCGTCTTCGCCGATCAGCAAAGATATTTTACGGTGGTATTCAGATGGCGTGAATGCATATTTGTCAACCACAAAAGCACTACCTGCTGAGTTTGCAATGCTTCAACTTGATCCTGCCGAATGGCGCCCGCAGGATTGCATTGTTGTCGCGCGCTTGATGGCTTGGGAACTAAACATTTCATGGTGGACAAAACCCATCTTTGGAGAAATATTCGACAAGCTGGGACCAGATTCGGCAGCACTTTTGATACCTCAATTTGATTTGGTGACAAGGCAGTCTCATCTTCCACGGAGGAAATCCTTAGGCGCGCTTGACAATTTCATCGATTTGAATTCGGAGGCGATGACCCTTATTGATGGTGCTCGGTCACCTGCAGGTGTCGGCAGCAATAATTGGACGATCTCACCGGCAAGAACAAACACAGGCTCTGCCATTCTATGTAATGACCCGCATCTTGCATACAGCCAACCGGCCAAATGGTATTTAGCATCAATCAATTCGCCATCATTACATGTCATCGGAGCGACGCTTCCCGGAACGCCGGGAGTAGTCATCGGCAGGAATAATAATATTTCGTGGGGAATGACAAACTTCATGGCCGACGACGCAGACTTTTATTTCATTCAACCCGATTCTGTGGATCCGGATTTTTACTGGTACGATGGAAAGTTAGTCGCCTTCCGGACTACAAATGACACGATAGGAATAAAGGGCGAGGCTCCAGTCATATTGATCAAGCGGATGACAATCCATGGCCCGGTTGTCAGCGATGTCATTTCGAAATCATACGAACTCAGTGCGTTGCACTCAGATGTGTCTCAATCTTCTGGAGTGGTGGCGCTTCGCTGGAATGCGTACTGGCAAAGTGATGAAACAAGGGCGATATATCTCCTGAATCAGGCAAAAGATTTTAAAGAATTATTGGAGGCGTTGAGATACTTTGGTGTTCCTGCGCAGAATTTTGTTTATGCAGATACGAAAGGGAATATTGGCTACAAGGCTGCCGGAAACATTCCGCTTCGCAATTATCCGATGCCATTCCTTCCGCAATCTGGAACATCGAGCAAATTCGTCTGGGAAAATTTTATCCCATTCGAGGCTTTGCCATGGAGCTACAATCCGAGTTCAGGATTTGTCGCGACGGCAAACAACAAGACAACGCCGGATAATTATCCATATTATCTGACGAATCTTTACGAACCACCTTCTCGAATCGACCGAATCATGTCGTTTATTTCCGAACACGATACGATGAGTCTTGAGCTATGTAGGGAGCTGCAGCTCGATTACCATTCCGAATTCATGTCGCTTCTGAATGAAAAAATTCTTGCCGCATGTGACAGTGAAAGATATTCTCCAAGAGAGTTGATATATCTGATGAACTTTGATGGCAGCATCGATTCCAAAAGTACAGCGGCAGCGATTTTGAACGAGACGTTTGTCGAGGCGCTGAAGAGAATGCTCGAACCGATTCTTGGCGAATCTCTTTTTAGAAAATATGTTCTTGTAAGTAGTGTTCCAACACGTGTATTCGAGAATATGCTAAGGAATCCGGCTGACTTCGGAAAGTTGCTCGGCGTCGCAAACGGGGACAGCTTGATGAATTTTAAGCTGGCAGAAAGTCTCGAGTCGGCGCTTGAGAATCTGAAAAGGCATTTCGGTCAGCAGCCGATCAACTGGACCTGGGGGAGAATGCACACCCTCGAATTGAAGCATCCAATGAGCACAAACTCGTTAATGAAAAGGTTATATGATCTCGGCCCATTTTCAAGAGGCGGAAACAATACTACGGTCAACAATGGCGAATATTCAATTGACGCACCTTACGAGATGTTGGTTGGCCCTTCGATGAGAATGGTCGTGGACATGGGCAGTCAGGGAATATACTTCAGCTTGCCGGGCGGCGAATGCGGACAGCTTCTGAGTGCTCACTATTCAGACTTTCTGAACGATTATCTCGCAGGGGAAACAAAGTTTTTCCCATTGCAGTTATCAAAAAACGAGATCGCGCACAAGCTGGAACTGGTCGCTCCTGCAAGATCAAGCAAGCCATGATAATCCGGGATGACATACTGGATGACATTTCTTCTGCTAAGAATGTCGTCGCACTCACTGGCGCAGGCATTTCGGCGGAAAGCGGCGTGCCGATTTTCAGAGGCACCGACGGATTGTGGAGCAAACTCAGACCGGAGGAACTTGCGAACTTTGATGCTTTTCTTAAAAATCCGGAGCTTGTCTCAGAATGGTATAAGCACCGCAGAGAAATCACGCGAGTCGCGAAGCCGAACGCCGGCCATCTTGCGCTTGTGGAAATGGAGAGACTGTTTCCGCACTTCACGCTTGTCACGCAGAACATCGACAATCTTCACAGACGAGCTGGCTCGAAGAACATTGCTGAACTTCATGGAAACATCGAGAGAAATTATTGTCTCGGGTGTGGGAAAAGATTTGACGGCGATGATTTTGATGACAATGGTTCTTTTAAATGTGACAAATGCGGCGGGTTGATCAGACCGGACATTATTTGGTTCGGCGAAATATTGCCGCCTGACCAGTGGGAAATTGCGGAGAACGCAGCCGAGGATGCAGACGTCATGTTTGTCATCGGGACGTTGGCGGTTGTTTATCCTGCCGCGCAATTGCCCATGACAGTGAAGAGGAATGGCGGATTGATTATTGAAATCAATAAAGAACAGACCCCGGTATCTGAATTTGCGGACGCCTCAATCCAAGGCTCTGCTTCAGAGATATTGACAAAGATAGTTGCGAAAATAAAGGAGAAGATTTCTGAAGAATCAAAATAGAAAAACAAAAATTATCTGCACACTGGGTCCGGCATCTGACTCGTACGAAATGATAAGAAATCTCATAGAATGCGGAGCAGATGTCTTCCGACTAAATTTTTCTCATGGTACTCACGAGGAACACTCACGGCACATTGATATTATTCGTCAGCTTGAGAAAGAGATGGGGAAGAGGTTTGCGGTCGTGCAGGATCTCCAGGGACCAAAAATAAGGGTTGGAGAATTAAAAAAGCCAATTGATCTCAAGAAAGGTGAAATTGTGACTTTGGCCGTAGGAGAATCCGCAGGCGACGGTAAGACGATTCCTGTTACCTATGAGGGACTCCTCAAAGATGTCGTGATCGGCAATAGAATCTTGATGGATGATGGACTTCTGGAAATAAAAGTTAAATCAATCAGCGCGAGGACCATTGACTGCATTGTCGTCAATGGAGGTCCGCTCAGCTCGCACAAAGGGATAAATCTGCCCGGGGTAAAAGTAAGCATCCCTTCATTGACTGAAAAAGATAGAGATGATTTGAAATTCGGCTTAGGAAAAAAGGTTGACTACATAGCGCTCTCATTTGTTCGCCATGCCTCGGATGTCCTGGAGCTTAGAAGACTGCTCGAACAACTCGATGGAAGCCAGGGAATCATTTCAAAGATTGAGAAGCCAGAGGCTGTTGACGAAATTGACTCTATCATCGAAGTGAGCGATGCCATCATGGTGGCACGCGGAGATCTTGGTGTAGAGGTCCCTATTGAGGAAGTACCGATTCTTCAGAAAACGATCATCAGGAAGTGCAACGAATATGGGAAACCCGTAATTACTGCGACGCAGATGCTTGACTCGATGATCCGCGAGCCTCGGCCTACTAGAGCCGAGGCGACTGACGTCGCGAACGCGGTGTTTGATGGCACGGACGCCGTGATGCTGAGTGGAGAGACTTCGGCTGGGAATTTTCCCCTGGAAGCAGTCAAGACCATGGTCTCTATCGTGAATGCCGCAGAGTCACAAGTTGGTTTCGTAGAACACAAACTGAATTACAAAACTGTCCGCGACAATTTTACGGATGCAATTGCTGAGGTTGCCTGTTCTCTCGCGGGCTCTGTTGATGCTTCATTCATCGTCACCATAACCAACACAGGAACGACATCGCGTGCCCTTTCAAAGTACCTGCCGCAGGTGCCGATTTTTGCGCTGACCGAAAGCATAGATGTCGCGAGAAAACTCCATCTGGTTTGGGGGGTGATTCCGGTTGAAGTCGAGTCTCTTTCTGACACGGACGCGATGCTTTCTCAGGTGAGCACGATTTTGAAAACAAAATTGCTGGCGACGAGCGGCGACACATATATTCTAACCGCAGGAACCCCGCTCTTGGCAAGAGGGACAACTAATACTCTAAGAATAGAAGAAATTCTGTAAGTGGTTTTTAGAATGCGGAGTTCATATCGGACCAGAATTTCCGAGCAAGTTCCTAAGCCTATTGGAACAATTCCAGTAGATTCGTTCATCACATTGTAAGTTCAGGAATTGGAGAACGGGAAACGTCAACGGGAAAACGAAATCATAAAGATTTCGGAGAAGCGAGTCACGACATTTCCTGAGCCGATTACGGCAAGTATTTTTCGGTTATCGAAATCATAAAAACAAATTGAAAGGAAATCTAGTCATGGAAAGTCAGGATAATTTTCAGGTAGTATGGATTCTCGCAGCGATAATCATCGCGCTCATTTTCTTTTGGGGAATAAGAATTGTCAGGCCGACGAATCGCGGACTTATTGAGCGTCTCGGCAAATACAAGAAATTCGCTCAGCCGGGGTTTCACTGGATCATCCCCATTATTGACAGAATGATCAGAGTGAACATCACGGAAAAAATGATCGGAGCAGAACCGCAGGAGATCATTACTAATGATAATTTAAACGCGACCGTGGATGCTCAAATCTACTTCAAAATCAAAGAGGATGAAGAAAGTGTAAAGAAGAGCCAATACAACGTCAACAGTATCGAGTACCAAATCGTCAACTTGACAAGGACAACTCTCAGGAACATACTCGGAACGTTAACGTTGAAATCTGCTAACAGCGAGCGAGGGAGGATTAATAAGGACCTTATCGACATACTTGTCAGGGAAACGGGTACATGGGGGATCGAGATAGTGAGGGCAGAATTGAAGGAAATCGATCCTCCGGAGGATGTCCAAGAGACAATGAATAAAATTGTAAAAGCTGAGAATGAAAAGATTGCCGCGATCGATTTCGCCACTGCCGCCGAAACGACAGCGGATGGCGAGAAGCGGGCCGCTATCAAACGAGCGGAAGGCGTGAAGCAGTCTCAGATATTGGAGGCAGAAGGTGAAGCGGAGGCAATAAGATTAGTCAACGAAGCGGCGAATCAATATTTTGTCGGCAATGCCCAGATACTGAAACGACTTGAGACAGTTCAGGCTTCATTGCAGCAGAATACAAAAATTGTTGTACCAGCAAATCAAGAATTAGTAAATGTAATAGGCGATATGGCTGGGATCATCCCCTTGAAGAAAGATGGACCCGGAAACAAATAATTCCTTATCCAACGAATGTTCCTCGGTTAAAAATAAAGATGTGACTGAATCAATGCCTCGACCACAGGTGTGTTCGCGTGGGTAATGTTGTCCAGATTGAATCGAACCTGCGGCATTAGATCGACGTGAGGAATCGGATAAATGTTGGCGCCGACAATGTATCTTTCGTAAATCGGTCCGCCGACAACCGTTCTGAAGTAATCGAATCTTCCGGTTGCTGACAGCCCATTTGAGATGAAATAGGTTGCCTCTACGAAGGCTGCATTTGATTTCGCGTTGACATATGCTTGCGGAAGATTGGGAAGAGAATTTGCCCAGTCCCATTCCCCGAGAATAGTCAGTCTATCTCCGATTCCTGCACCGGCCTGCAAACCGTACATTGTGAGGCTTCCTGCAGAGTATCCAGAGGCGCCGATCATGAAGTTTCCCTTCATAAGATATTCCGCTTTTCCGATGAATGCTTTCTTAGAAGTGAAATCAATGTTGGAGAAACCGCTGCCGTTTGTTGCATCCATAGTCACAAATAAATCGCTAAAACGAGAACCGACTTCCACTCCAAGGTCGCGATAGTCTGGTACAAAGAAGAGCCCGACCTGATCTAACCCCTGCAGGAATCCAAGATTTCCGCCGCGCGTGTACGCGGTGTGGTCGTCGAGTCTAATTCCGTATGATGGCTCGAAGGCACCAACTTTCACATACGAGTTATCCGAATTGAATTTGTATAGTCCGTATGCTTCGTAGGCGGTGTTTGCAAAATCGTATTTCACAAATAGATCAGTCGATGTAAAAAGTTGGAGCAGCGAGTAGACTGAGCCTTCCATGGATTGGAAAGTCGTCTTCTTTTGTTGGCCGTCGAAAAGGTACTGGAACCTGAGATCTCCGCCGAGTCGAATGTAATCGTTGAGTTGAGGATTAAAATTGTAATCGGTGCTGTCTCCATGCGCGGGTACCAAACGTAAATGGTCATCCACAAAGTCTGAGCCTCCGAAACTATTTCGAAGTTCGCCCCCGGTGGGATTTACGTGGCAGTTTGCGCACTGCATTCCTGTCAGAATTGAAAAGCGTGGGAGCGCCAATGCCGCGTTCCCGACAATAAGAAATGTAACGACGATAATCAGCGCTTTCACTTAATCTCCTTTGGGAATTGATTCATAATCCCAGACTGTTCTCAGTGCATTATTTCGCTGTTCCACCATTCGATATCCTTATCACGGATATTCAGTTTCCGGCTTTTGAATCCTCCCTCAGGTTCATTTGTCGGTTCCTTGTGTCCTTGGTGGCATGTAAAGCATGTTGGCTGTTTCGCATCGGGGTACGCGAAATAATCATTCCTGACCTGGACGAGCATTTTCAACATCATTCGCGCTTTTCGTTTTTCGGGCTTCTCGTCGCTGGGGAAGTTGTCCGTATTGTGGCAAAAGTCGCAATCTACTCCGAGGCTTGTCTTGATCATTCGCATCCAGCCTTTCAGCTCCTCTCTGGACTTGATGAATTTCAGTACCTGCAAATTTTTTCCGAATGACGTTTGAGGCTGTGGATCGGCGTAAACTCTATTGTGCTGAAACAGAACGCCGGCTGCGCCGACGATGATAAGACTTGAAATTACCAGCAAGGATTTTCTCTGCATATTGTCTCCGATTTTATCACTTTAACAGAGAAAATCCCTGTCATGGTTCCTTTTCAGACTCGAAAAATGCTCCGAGTCATAACCTTCAAAACGAGAAATTGAACATAACTCTTGGCTCAACTCTCTTTTGCACCTGGTAAGTCCCGTTTACTGGCGTGAATGTCCAGTAGTAATTTAGTCCAACTGTCATGAACGGGTACGGTTTGTAACCGGCGAATGCGTAAAGGAGTGATCGAGAATCTAACTTGAATGCATCTCCAAGAGTGTTGTTTGTGTGTCGATCATAACCCGCACTGAGCATTAGTATCGGGATTACGTTAGGCAATTGAGTCTCAAGGTGCAGCAGGCCGCCTTGTGGATCATGGTCGATGCCGCGGTAGAAACCTAAGATTTCGAACTTACCAAGAACCGAAACGCTAAGTTGTCCGAACCAGCCTCCAGACTCTTTGACGCTGTCGAGTCTCTTGTGATTTTATAATCCCTGCAGCGTTGAATCGTTCAAGTTCATAGAACTGGTCGAAATATTCCGGGATAAATTCGTTGCCGATCCAATCATGTTCTAGTTTGGCTGACGCAGTCACTATCCCAAGACTGTGAAAAGTTCCTAGGATACCGGCGGCATTTCCGTGTCCATAGTTGGCAAACTGGGCATAATCATAATAAAGGTCAACGTTGACAAAGGGGATTCGCAGAACTGGTAATCCGGCGTCGAATCCATATTCCGAAATCTTTCCTCTGGTTCCGGGTCCGTAAAATGGAAATAGCGGCCGAGAGGCAATCGGGAGCGTATCGGGAAGAATGACTGGAGCCCCGTACTTATTTTGATCCGTCACATAAGTCGCGCCGAGTTCGAACCCGCCGATCACCGGAATAATTCCAAGAGGAGTGAACTTCAGTGGTCTGACGTAAGCTCTTCCACCCATTACGCCCGGCGCTTGGAAATCACCGTACATCGCTTCGAATCCATACTTGTCGAAATCGACATCAAGCTCGGCTCCGATTCTTCGGTCATCAAAACTTGAACTGTTGTTGTAATCATACATAATAAAACCGTGTCCGAGAGTTGCCATTGGAAGCTGGCCGACTTGAGCATAAAGTGGATCGTTTTTTTGTCCCCAGCTCAAGTATCGGATAATTTTCCGATATGCACCGTCCGACCAATCGACTTTATTGATCATGCCAGTCTTGCTGTCGATTCGGAGCGTCAGGTCAAGGCCAACTCCGATTTTGCTGAACTGTAAATCTGGCATAACACCGATCATATAATATGGTTCACCGTTAATCCAGGAGATACCGATCCCTCCAGCAACCTGACTCTGGCCAGGTGCAAGCATCGGTTTTGGATATTCCTGCGCGAACGCAAACGATGAAATTGAAATTAAAATTGAAAGGGGCAAGAGTAACGATTTCATGATTAACCTCATAATTAATGTCCGAATAGAATTTTACAAATAAATAAAGCTCCTAACATTCCAGCAATGTCGGCAATCAGTCCTGCGGCGACCGCGTGACGGGTACGGTATATATTCACTGCACCGAAATATACTGCAATTACGTAAAAAGTCGTCTCACTGCTGCCGTACATTGTCGAAACCAAGACTCCAATAAATGAATCTGGTCCGTACTTTTTCATGATGTCGCTCATCAGTCCGAGCGAACCACTGCCGCTGAGCGGCCTCAAGAGAGCCATCGGCAAAGCTTCAGGCGGCATTCCAATCAAGTGTCCAAGCGGGGACAGCAACCCAACCAGAATGTCCATCGCGCCGCTCGCTCGGAAAATTCCGATTGCAACGAGCATCGCGACGAGATATGGAATAATTTTTATTGCGACTTCAAAACCGCCCTTCGCCCCGGTGACGAACGATTCGTACACCGGAACCTTCTTCTTCGCAGCATAAAATACGAAACCGGCAATGATCAGGGGAATTGCGATTATAGATAGTACTCCTAGAATCTCTTTGATCAATTTGACTCTTTCTTCTTCTGACTCTTCTCAGGCACGCCATTAAGACGATAAACTTTGAGTCTCTGAAGCAACTTAGCCGCGATAATTCCAGCAATCGTTGCCAGACCGGCACCGAAGAATGAAGTCATGAGAATCAGTGTAGGCTCCTTCGAGCCGAGCGCCGCGCGAACGGCAATCGCCGTCGCTGGAATCAGAGTCAATCCAGCTGTATTTATAGCAAGAAAAGTCACCATGGCATTTGTCGCGGTTCCCTTGTTAGGGTTTAATTTGTCAAGCTCGTCCATCGCCTTCAACCCGAGCGGCGTTGCCGCGTTATTTAGTCCGAGGACATTGGCAGAGATGTTCATTATCATGGCGGCGATTGCCGGATGGTCAGGAGGAACATCCGGAAAGATCCTTATCATGATAGGACGCATTAAGCGCGCGATTATTTTGATGAGGCCACTGTCCTCGCCTAATTTCATTATTCCAAGCCAGAATGCCATTACTCCGATCAGACCGATTGCAATCTCAACCGCCATGGTGCTATAGCTTATGACTGCGTCGAGTACGGCTTTTGTTTTAACCAGCGATGTCGTTGGAAGAAGGACTGAGAGATTGGTTCCGTTTCCATTTACAATTCTTGCCGTAATTTGATTTCCGTTTCCGTTAACCTTAGCAATTGTCTTCCACAGTTGCGGGGTGGAATCGTCCAAGGTTATTTGCATGGAGTTGTCTTTCACCGAAGCTGGAAATTTCAAGGAGGCATCTGACTCTATATCGACGCCGTAAAAGTTCTCGAAGTAATGTTTGCTGATGACAACTTCAGTTCTCGCCGTAGTATCATATCGCATCTCGAAATTGATGCCGTTGCGGTAGCGGTTTGTGGATGCATCATATATGTCATTCCCGGCAGCAGTGAGAACCCCGATGATTACTAATCCAATCCAAACGTAATTAAGCATTTACAAGCCCATGGAAATTTTCATCATGTGGGCGAATCGATGGAAAAAGAGGCAAATAGTCATTCTTTGAGCAGACTGGTGAGAGATGGCATTTCAGGGGTAAAGGATCTATTACAACCATGACCGCCTAAATATAAAAGATTGGACTGGTGGTTTCAATAAGCCTATAAGAAATAGCTGAAGGTTTATAATAGCCGCCTCAGCCTTCAGCTATTCATGAATTATCTATTCACAAACCTTTAGCTACGAGGTCGCCGACTTCAGCAGTAGAATAGCCCATTTTGCCGGCGCTCATACTTTTCATTTTCGTTGATGTCACTTTCATGACAGATTTTTCTATTGCAGCAGCGGCTTCTGCTTCGCCTATGTGTTCCAGCATCATTGAGCCTGCGCAAATCGATGCAAGTGGGTTGATAACGTTTTTTCCGGTGTATTTCGGTGCCGATCCGCCGATAGGCTCGAACATGCTGACACCTTCTGGATTAAGATTTCCACCCGCCGCGATTCCCATCCCACCCTGAGTAATTGCACCGAGATCTGTTATAATGTCGCCGAAC
This sequence comes from uncultured Bacteroidota bacterium, assembly GCA_963703215.1. Classification (GTDB taxonomy): domain Bacteria; phylum Bacteroidota; class Ignavibacteria; order Kryptoniales; family JAKASW01; genus JAKASW01. The sequence continues at coordinate 2,373,771 of OY969800.1, forward strand.
ATGTTGTCGGTTACGATAACGTCGAACCATTCTGGATTCTTTACCATCCACATGCATGTTGCATCCACGTGGTAATATTCGCGTTTTATGTCCGGGTAATTCTTCTCGCCCATTTCATGGAACGCGCGTTCCCAGAGATCGAAAAGGAAAGTCAACACGTTCGTTTTGCCGCAGAGCGCGAGCGTTTTCCGCTTATTTCGCCTGCGCGTTAATTCAAATGAATAGCGCAAACAGCGGTCAACTTGGAAGCGAGTATAGACTGCGCTTTGCACGGCAACCTCGTTCGGCGTTCCCTTCATGGTTGTTCCGCCAGTTCCAGTATATATGCCGCCGCTGTTTTCGCGCACCACTATGTAATCAATTTCGGTCGGCCCCTTGTCTTTAAGCGGTGTCTCGACGCCGGGGTACAGTTTGACCGGCCGAAGATTGATGTATTGGTCTAATTCAAACCTGAGTCGAAGAAGGATTCCTTTTTCGAGGATGCCAGGCTTGACATCCGGATGGCCGATTGCGCCGAGAAATATAGCGTTGAATTGTTTAAGCTCGCCCACCGCCGAATCGGGGAGTACCTCGCCGGTTCTCAGAAATCGTTCGCCGCCGAAATCGAAGTTTGTGTAATCCAATTTGAAATTAAACTTTGCCGCTGCCGCGTCCAGAACTTTAATGCCTTCTCGGACAACTTCAGGCCCGGTACCATCGCCCGGAATCACTGCAATCTTATAAGTCTTTGAGCTCACTCGCTTTCCTTTCTTAAGCCCCTAAAGGGTTTATTCGAATTTAATTATTAGTCTAGAATAGAGGAACCCCTCAAGGGGTTCAAGCTTTGATCATTCCGATTTTTCTGGCGTAAGAAAACAGCCCGCCTGCGTTAATTATTTCCGCTGCGTCGCCGAGGGAATGCAACGTAAAAGATTTTCCTGATGCCGAATTTGTGATCACATTTCTTTCTAAGTCGATGACAGCTTCATCGCCTGTTTTGAACTCCTTGAAAATATTTTCTACCGATTCGAGCGGCATCACGAAACCGCCGTCAACAGAATTTCTGTAAAAAATTCGTGCGTACGTCTGTGCCACGATGGCATTTACGCCTGCAATTTGCAAAGCCAATGGTGCATGTTCCCTTGAAGAACCACAGCCGAAGTTTTTTCCTCCGACGATGATGTCGAATTTTGACAGGTGTGTACCATCTTCAACGAATTTAATTCCGCCATTCGGCAAACCAGATTTTTCTTCAGGAACACCACTCATTGCAAATTTACCGTAGAGTTTCCGTTCTTCTGGCGAATGTGTATCATAAACGAGATGTTTGGCTGGAATAATTTGATCGGTGTCGATATTGTCGCCGACGACAAAAACTTTTCCAGTAATTCTGTTCGATTGCATTATTTCTCCAAAATTGTTTTCAATGAAGAGTTATCAGCTTTCAATCATTGGAAGGATTAGTTGACTGATAACTGACAACTGAATACCAACAACTCTTACAAATATTTTCTTGGATCTGTGATCTTCCCGGTAACTGCCGACGCTGCGGCGGTTAATGGTGAGGCAAGGAATACTTGAGCTTTTTTGGAACCCATCCTGCCGGGGAAGTTTCGATTCGTCGTTGAAATGCAGACTTCCGCACCGTTCAGACGGCCAAAAGTATCGTCCGGTCCACCGAGACATGCGCCGCAGCTTGCGTTCCCAATTCTACAGCCTGCTTCTTCAAAAATCGTCTTAAGGGATTTGCCACCGATTTTTGTCTCATTCATGCCGCGGGTGATGTCAGTCGTCGCAGGCACAATGAATGTGTCGACTGCGGTTTTCCTCCCGGCGAGGATCTTCGCGGCGGCAAGAAAATCTGTCAGCTTTCCGCCGGTGCATGAACCAATATAAACTCTGTCCACTTTCACATTGGAAAGGTTTTCTGCAGGCTCGACATTTTCAGGAGAGTGAGGCTTCGCGACAAGCGGCGGCAGCTTGCTCACGTCGTACCTTCTCTGCGTCGCAAACTTTGCGTCGCCGTCGTTCTGGATTGCCATGAAGGATTTTTTGCTCCTTGCCTTGACGTACTCGGACGTTTTTTCATCCGGGGCGATGACACCATTTTTCCCGCCGGCTTCGATGACCATGTTGCAAAGCGTCATTCGCTCTTCGATGTTCAAGCTGTAAACGGCTTCACCTGCAAATTCCATCGCTTGATATGAAGCACCGTCGACGCCTATGTCACCGATGATTCTGAGAATCAGGTCCTTTGCCATCAGGTATTCTGGCATTTTACCGTCGAAGACAAAGCGCTGCGTCTGCGGGACTTTGACCCAGAGTTTTCCTGTGCCCATGATGAATGCCGCGTCCGTGTTTCCTATTCCAGTCGCAAATTCACCGAATGCACCGGCTGTGCAAGTGTGCGAATCGGTTCCAAAGAGGACCTCGCCCGGCCTCGTGAATCCCTCCTCGGGAAGGGCAATATGGCACACGCCTTTGTAATCTGGTGTGCCGACATCGTAGAAGTTTTCAATCTGTTGGTCCTTCACGAAGTCGCGGAGGAAAACGACATTTCGTCTGGCGTGCTGATCTTCTGTGAAAATATAATGATCTGGAATCACGACAACTTTGTCGCTGTCCCAAAGTCTTGCGTTTTCACCGAATTCTTTCTTGAAGATTGAAATTGTCCCCGGGCCAGTGACGTCGTGTGTCATGAGCACATCGACATCGACCCAAACATTTTCTCCGGGTGTTACTCTATCTCTGCCGGAATGGTTTGCAAGTATTTTTTCAGTTATTGTCATTCCCATTTTATATGAATCCTAAGTTTTGAATTGTTGGTTTCCAATTATACTGCATCAACTTGATCGTTTGCGGTTTTTCCGATTGGAGCTTTCTTATTCCTTGCCGACAGCGCACGGTTCGCGGCTTGCAGGTATGCTTCAACACTTCCGGTCACGATGTCAGTGCTTGCGGCATGTCCAGTGAAAATCACATTGTCGAAAATTACTTTCACAAACACTTCACCAACGGCGTCGCCGCCCCAGGTTACCGAGTTAATCGTGTAATCCACAAGCTGACCGCTCATCTTCATTATTCTCTCGATGACATTGAACGCAGCATCAACCGGACCGTCCCCGGTTGCTGAATCGCAGAATGTTGCCTTGCCGTCGGTCAGTTCCATGACTGCAGTCGACTTGACCCCGGTTCCGGTCATCACTTGAAGACTCGAAAGAGTGTAGCTGGAATCGTCGTTCTCAGATTCGTTATTGAGAATTGCGACCAGATCTTCATCCAAAATTTCTTTCTTCTTGTCCGCAAGCCGGGTGAATTCCTTATAAACATTTTCGATTTCTTCCGACGACAATGAATATCCGAGTTCTTCAAATCTTTTTTTCAGCGCATGTCTGCCTGAATGTTTTCCGAGCACGAGCGTTGAGTGCTTTATCCCGACAGATTCCGGCGTCATGATTTCATAAGTCATGCGGCTTTTTATGATTCCATCCTGATGGATGCCCGCCTCATGAGAGAAAGCATTGGCACCTACAATTGCCTTGTTGCGCTGTACCATCATGCCAGTTAGAGTCGAGAGAAGTCTGCTTGACTTGAAAATTTCTTCCGTGTTCACATCGCATTGAACCTGAAGGATGTCCGGTCTCGTCCGAAGTGCCATCACGAATTCTTCGAGCGAGGCGTTGCCCGCGCGTTCGCCGATTCCGTTGATCGTACACTCCACTTGTCTGGCTCCGTTAACCACAGCAGAAATCGAATTTGAAACTGCGAGTCCAAGATCATTGTGGCAGTGCACGCTCAGGATCGCTTTGTCGATATTTTTCACACGCTCGCGAACGGTTTTAATTAGATTCCCATATTCAAACGGTATGGCGTAACCAACTGTGTCGGGAAGATTCACGACCACTGCGCCTGCGTCGATCACCGCTTCTATAATTCTGCAAAGATAATCAAGATCGCTTCGGCTTGCATCTTCGCAGCTGAACTCGACGTCGTTTGTCAATTTTTTTGCATAAGCGACTGCATTTACCGATTGTTCAAAGACTTCCTCTCTGGTTTTCTTCAACTTATGCTTCAAATGAATGTCGCTCGTTGCGATGAAAGTGTGGATACGCGGCTTCGGAGAATACTGGATTGCCTCGAATGCGCGGTCAATATCAAGCGGCGTTGCACGCGAGAGAGCGGCGATTGTCGGGCCGCTAATTGTCTTTGCAATTTCCTTCACTGCTTCAAAGTCCCCCTCCGAAGCGATCGGGAAGCCAGCTTCGATAATATCAACATTCAGCGCTTCAAGCTGTCGAGCCATCTTCAATTTTTCTTTTGTATTCATGCTGCAGCCGGGTGACTGTTCGCCATCGCGCAGTGTCGTATCGAAAATATAGATTTTGTCTTTCATTTTCTTCAGCGCCTTTGAGTTTACTGAAACATGCTGTTAATTGCGTCGGTAATGTCGTTATTTGCCTTCAATTGTTTGAGATGCTTTTCAATTTGGAGGTAGTGTTCATATTTCTGGCTTGCAAGCGAACGGAATAAACGTCTTGTGTCGACATCATCAGAGATTTCTGCCTGATCATTATAATTCTTGATAGTCTCCATTTCGCTGTTCAATGCTTTCTCCAGCATTTCAATTCGTGTCCCGGATTTCATTTTGCTACCTCCGTTTCGATTTCTTTTCCCGCTCATCATCTTCATGGGTCGGATATGCGGTCACCGCCTTGCGGGATCCCGCCATACAGATTGTTTTTGACGGGAGATGCCGCAGGGCGGCGCTTTTCGCTATCCTTCATCATTTTAAATACTATCGAATCAACGAGAGCCTTCCAGCTGGCTTCGATGATGTTCTCGGAGACCCCAACTGTGTTCCAATTGGATTCCTGGTCCGTTGTTTCTATTAATACCCTAACTTTGGCGCTTGTACCATCTCCACCATCAACGACCCTTACCTTGTAGTCTGTCAATTTTGTCGCAGAAAGATGTGGAAAGAATTGAAGAAGAGCCTTTCTCAGCGCATTGTCGAGCGCGTTTACCGGACCGTTGCCTTCGGCGGCGGTATGTTCGATCCTGTCGCCGACTCTCAATTTGATCACCGCTTCAGTGTGTGTCATGCCGTCGTTCGTGTTCTTTTCGATTATTATTCGAAGGGCCTCAAGCTCGAACGGTATCTCTGTTTTGCCGGTGTCCTTCTTCATCAAGATTTCCAGCGACGCGTCGGCATCTTCGAATACGTAGCCTTCGTTCTCGAGCGCTTTCAATTCATTTACGATCGTGCTGATCTGGCCGTTGCTCTTGGACAAATCGATTCCCAATTCTTCCGCTTTGTAAAGAACGTTGCTCTTGCCTGAAAGGTCACTGACCAGGACGCGGCGTGAATTCCCGACAAGCTCGGGTTCGATGTGTTCGTATGTCTTTGCCGATTTCATGACCGCGCTCACATGGACTCCGCCTTTGTGTGCGAATGCGCTCTGGCCGACGTAGGGAAGATTCTTCTTCGGCTGCAGGTTTGCAACCTCGCTCACGAATCTAGACAGGTCGGTAAGATTTTTTAGCTTGGCATCCGACACGGCAATCATTCCCATTTTTAGCTGCAAGTTCGGTATGATGGAACACAGGTTCGCGTTTCCGCAACGTTCGCCGAAACCGTTGATGGTGCCCTGGACCTGAAGGCATCCGCCGCGCACTGCCGCAAGAGAGTTCGAAACTGCAAGCTCGGAGTCGTTGTGCGCATGAATTCCTAACTTTGTCGCGACGGTTTCTCTCGCGGCCTTTACTATTGCCTCGACTTCATTTGAAAGTGTTCCACCATTTGTATCGCAGAGCACGATGAAATCTGCACCTGCTGCTTCTGCGGATTGGAGTGTCTTCAAAGCGTATTCTGGATTGGACTTATAACCGTCGAAAAAATGCTCTGCATCGTAAACGACTTCCTTGTGATTCTCCTTCAGATATTTTACGGTAGCGGAAATTATCTCTAAATTTCTTTCGAGGGTCGTGCCCAATGCCGTCGTAACGTGCATGTCCCATGACTTACCGAAAATTGTCACGACCGGCGTCTGCGATCTTAACAATTGATTCACGTTGTCGTCTGAACTTGGAGAAGAGGACGCGCGGCAGGTGGAGCCGAACGAAGCCAACTTTGCATGGCTCAGTTTTACGTTCTTCATCCTTTCAAAGAACTCCATGTCCTTGGGATTCGAACCAGGCCATCCGCCTTCTATATAATCGATGCCGAAGGCGTCAAGACGGTGAGCGATTTTGATTTTGTCGTCGACGCTGAAGGAGATTTCTTCTCCTTGAGTGCCGTCTCGGAGCGTCGTGTCGTACAAATAGACCTTTTGCATACCAACCTCAATTTTTACTTTCGGCGACTGCATAATGTTAATTATTTTTTCCAGCTGTCTGGACGAAGCGAGCGAACGGCAGCACCGGCTGTCCACATTTCCGAATCATGAATCTCTTTCAATTCTTTGTTCAGTAATTCTCTGTAATTCGGTCCGCCTGTCGACTCCAGAACACGTTTGGTTTCAGCGCCGCTGGCGACAGCTTCGTACAATTGTTTGAATACTGGAACAACAGCGGCTTTAAATCTTGGAAGCCAGTCGAGCGCTCCACGCTGAGCAGTCACACTGCAATTTGCATACATCCAATCCATGCCATTCTCATCGACTAATCGTATCAGACTCTGGGTCAACTCTTCAACCGTTTCGTTGAAAGCTTCACTTGGCGTGTGACCATGTTCTCTCAACACATCATATTGAGCCGACATAATCCCAGCAAGTGCCCCCATCAAAACCCCGCGTTCGCCAGTGAGGTCGCTGAAAACTTCTTGCTTGAATGTTGTTGGAAATAAATAACCGGAGCCAATCGCGATTCCGATTGCTATCGTTCGCTCAGTTGCTTTTCCGGTTGCGTCCTGGAAAATTGCATAGCTTGAATTGATACCTGATCCTGCCAAGAAGTTGCGGCGTACACTCGTTCCTGATCCTTTTGGAGCGACCATTATTACATCGACATCAGATGGTGGAACAACTCCGGTTTGCTCTTTATATGTAATGGAAAATCCGTGGGAAAAATAAAGTGCTTTACCCTTCGTAAGAAACGGTTTCAACTTCGGCCAGATCGCTCTCTGCGCAGCATCGGAAACCAAGTACTGGATGATTGTTCCTTTTTGTGCGGCTTCCTCGATTGAGAACAACGTCTTGCCCGGAACCCAACCGTCTTTAACAGCTCTGTTCCAATCGTCTTTAAACTCGTTAGCCTGCCCTACGATCACATTAAATCCATTGTCGCGCATGTTTAACGACTGAGCGGGACCCTGAACACCGTAGCCTATGACGGCAATAACTTCGTTCTTTAACGATTCTCTTGCTTTTGCCAGCGGGAATTCTTCCCGAGTTACAATGTCTTCTATCGTACCGCCAAAATTGATTTTTGCCATTTATTTCTTCTCCTTTGATTGAATGTATTTTATGATTTCATGAATGCATAGCGCGACATTTGATGGCGAAGACCTTCATGATCAGTCCCATCATTTACAACTGCCTTTCATTTTTACTCTTTGTTCCTCCGATCTCATACCAGGCCTTCGAATTCGCGCTTCAGGGCCACTCTTCCCGTCCGGGCGATTTCTTTTACTCCGAACGGTTCGAGCATCTTAATCATCGCATTGACTTTCTGTTCGCTGCCAGTCGCCTCGATGGTCAGGGAGCGCGGGCTTATGTCGACTATCTTGGATCGGAAGATTTCAGATATTTGCATGAGATCCGAACGCGTGTTCCGGTTAGCTGCGACTTTGACGAGCACCAGTTCTCGCTCGACGAAGCCTTCGTAGGTCAGGTCAACGACCTTCGTGACATCGATGAGTTTGTTGAGCTGCTTTATAATCTGTTCAATGACGTCGTCATCGCCTTTGGAGACAATTGTCACGCGCGCAATTGAGTCATCTTCACTTGTGCCGACGGAGATACTGTCGATGTTGTAGCCGCGGGCGGCGAAGAGGCCGACAATTCGATTCAAAGCACCGAATTTATTTTCAACAAGGATAGAGATTGTGTGCTTTTTCACTTCGCAGTCTCCACTTGAGCTTTTGCTGACTTCAGCTCCTTCACTGACTTTGGATAATCTAACATTTGTGCGACGCTCGTGCCGGCGGGAATCATGGGGAAGACATTGTCTTCTTCCATGGTCTTGAAGTCTATCAATACCGGTCGATCGTTTATCTTCATTGCTTCTTTCAGGATCGGTTCCACTTCGCTGGTTTTTTCAGTTGTAAATCCTTTTGCGCCGAATGCCTCTGCGACCTTTGCAAAGTCCGGATTCGCTCCGAGCGACACATGACTGTAACGCTTCTTGTAGAACATGTCCTGCCATTGCCTGACCATCCCGAGATAACCGTTATTCAGGATGACTATTTTTATCGGCAGCTTGTTGCCCACTGCCGTTGCTAACTCCTGGATGTTCATCTGAATTCCACCGTCTCCGTTTATACTGAAGACCGGCCTGTCTTTCACGCCGAAAGCTGCCCCGATCGCTGCCGGAAAAGAGAACCCCATCGTTCCTAATCCACCAGAGGTAATACTCGACCTGGAATTTTTGAACTTGTAAAATTGAGCAGCCCACATTTGATTTTGTCCGACGTCGGCGGTCACGATCGCCTCGCCGTTCGTCAACTCATAAATCTTTTCGATCACATATTGTGCTCGGATCTGATCGCCGTTTTCATAGCGCAACGGATGTTCGATTTCCCAATCCTTTATTTGCTTCAGCCATTCTCTGGTGTCCAAAGGTTGAACGAGCGGAATCAATCTCTCAAGAACATGGCGGATATCCCCAACGATTGGAACGTCAACTTTTACATTCTTGCTTATTGCCGATGGATCGATGTCGATGTGGACTTTTTTTGAGCCAGGTGAGAAGGTCTTGGGATTGCCGGTTACGCGGTCGTCGAATCTCGCACCGACTGCGATCAGACAATCGCACTGGTCAACTGCGGTGTTCGAATACCATGTTCCATGCATCCCCAACATTCCCATAGACAGCTCATCTTCAGCGGGGAAGGCGCCCAATCCCATCAGCGTCATTGTGACTGGAGCATTTAGCTTCTTCGCGAGGTTGTACACCTCCTTCGATGCGTTTGAATTAACGGCACCACCTCCAACATAGAGAACAGGTTTTTTCGATGAGTTAATAATTTCCACCGCCTTGTTGATCTGTCCCATGTGGCCGAAATAAAATGGGTGATAACCGCGAAGCTTTATTTCATTTGGGTAATTGAAAGTCGTTCGGGAAGCCATGACATCTTTTGGCATGTCGACGACCACCGGTCCAGGTTTTCCAGTGGAAGCAATATGGAACGCTGCCTTTATTGTCCACGCGAGATCCTTGACATCCTTGACAAGAAAATTATGTTTAGTTATTGAGCGGGTGATTCCAATTATGTCGGCTTCTTGAAATGCATCGTTGCCAATAAGATGAGTCGCAACCTGTCCGGTGAATACGACGATCGGAACTGAATCCATGTAAGCATCGGCGATTCCGGTCACGGTGTTTGTCGCGCCGGGTCCGGATGTCACAAGAACCACTCCAACATTGCCGGTCGCTTTCGAGTAACCTTCTGCCGCGTGAACCGCACCCTGCTCATGCCGGGTAAGTATATGTTTGATATGCGACATGTCATGCATCGCATCGTAAACACCGATTACCGCGCCGCCAGGATATCCGAAAATGTATTCAACCTTTTCTTCCATCAGGCATTTTACAAAAATCTCGGCGCCTGTCAACTCATTGCTACTCATATTGTAGATCTCCTTTTTTGTTTTCGAAATTTGCCTCATCCTGTTGTCCAAGAATCTCGGCAAGTTCCATTAATTCTTTCTAAGCCTCACCCTCAGCATAGCTTTGCCGCTTCAGGTTATTCCCGTTACGCCAATGTGATTTTAGAATTAGGTTTGCTTCTGGGGAATAACCGTCGGCTATTTAGCTAATAATGCCGATTAGGATATTCCCCTCGCTAAGGAGGAGGAGAATTAGAATTGATACTAAGGAAACGAGGCTGACGACATCTGAACTGATAGAATTGTTCAGAAGCAAACCACTTGCTGCCGAACCGGAAGTATAATATGTTGAACCACTATCAGTCATTTTGTTTCCATTTATTATACGGAAATGTTGACCCTATGTCAATAGTTTTATCGGAAAAATTTCAATAAACTTAGGAATGTTACGGCATCCGGGAGAACTCTCGGGTTTCGGTCTGTTGATGGCGGTTTGTTTCTTAGCCCATGCGTTGATAACTTTTGTGGAGGAATTAACTTAAAACAGGAGAAAATGTGACTGGGGAAAAACGAAAAATACTCTGGGTAGATGATGAAATCGAATTGCTTAAGCCTCACGTTATCTTCCTTAAGGATAAGGGATTCAATGTCGACACTGCCACAAACGGCCTGGATGCCATTGAGCTGGTCAAACAGAATTTTCGCAGCGAGAATTATGATCTGATACTGCTTGACGAGATGATGGCCGGAATGGGCGGGTTGAGCACTCTTGAAGTCATCAAAGGAATCGCGCCCGAGATACCAGTAGTAATGATTACCAAGAACGAAGCCGAGTCTTTGATGGAAGAGGCGATCGGCCAAAAGATCAGCGACTATTTGACGAAGCCGGTGAATCCGAGCCAGATATTATTGACCGCGAAGAAAATTATCGACGGCCATAGAATTTACCGGCGAACGTGTCTCAAGAGACTACGTTACGGAATTTAGAGAGATATCTTCACAAATGGATGGTGAGCCATCTTATTCGGAATGGGTTGATATTCATCAGAAGCTGACTCACTGGGAAATGGAGATTGATGGACATCCGGAAATAGGTTTGAAAGATTCCCTGACGGATCAAAGAAGAACCGCCAATGCGGTTTTCGGAAAATATATCGATAAAGTCTATAGAGGATGGGTGAATAAGAAATCCGATCGCCCGAAACTTTCTCATGAAGTCTTTGAAACCTTCGTTATTCCCAAAATGACTCCTGAAAAGTCTGTCGTGTTGATCGTGATCGACTGCATGAGGCTTGATCAGTGGCTGATAATGGAGGAGTTTCTTAGAGATCTCTTCGCGATCAATAAACAATTTTACTATTCGCTGTTGCCGACTGCGACACCATATTCGCGCAACGCCATTTTCAGCGGATTGTATCCTCTAGAGATGGAGAAACGTTTTCCGGAAATCTGGGACAAAGGGAATTCCGACGATGACTCGAGCAGGAATCGCAATGAGAAGGAGCTGTTGACGGACTTATTACAGAGAAAAAGGCTGAGAGTCGAGCCGAAATATATTAAAATCATCGACCCGGATTTTGGAAAGAATATTGTTTCAAATGTTTCGGGTTTTGCAAAGTTGCCGTTGACGACCATCGTCGTGAATTTCGTGGATATACTCGCGCACTCACGGTCCGATTCCGATGTTCTCAAAGAAATTGCGCCTGACGAAAGTGCATATCGATCGCTGACAAGGTCGTGGTTCCAGCATTCATACCTCCTTGATCTTTTCAAGGCGCTTGCGCAGACCGATGCAACGGTCATCGTGACTACCGACCATGGAAGCGTGAGGAGCATGCGAGGCTCGAAAGTCCTCGGAGACAGGGAAGCGTCAACGAACCTTCGGTATAAGTTTGGCCGTAACCTGAAGTGCGACGAAAAGCAGGCGATCTTTGTGAAGAATCCGGAGGATTATATGCTGCCGAGGCGTGGTGTCACGATAAATTACATAATTGCGAAAGAAGATTTCTATTTTGTCTATCCGACAGACTATCATAAGTATCTTGAACAATATCATGACAGTTTCCAACACGGCGGAATCTCACTCGAAGAAATGATTTTACCCGTCGTGTCCCTTGATCCGAGGTAGAAACCATCGACACGGATTTCACGAATTGGATTTACAAGGGAGGAATATTTTTTTGCGAAGCTTTCGTTTTGCTAAGAATTATTCGTCGGAATGTAAATTCGTGAAATCCGTGGCCCATTAGATTTATGGAAATACTAATCTCAAAAAGCGAAGCCGAGACTGTAAGCCTCGGAAGCGAATTCGGGGGAAAGCTGAAGCCCGGTAGCGTCGTAGCGTTGTACGGCGATCTCGGCGCAGGTAAGACGCAATTTGTCAAGGGAGTCTGCAAATGGTTCAATGTGAGGGAAGTTGTAAACAGTCCGACTTTCACCATCGTAAATGAATATCATGGTACAGTACCTTCCTCAAATCAGGGAATCGTAGTTTTCCACATAGATTTGTACAGAATGAAAAATATGGAAGAGATATTTGGAATCGGTTTCGATGAGTATTTGGAATCGGGAGGCATCTGTCTCGTAGAATGGGCAGAAAAACTCGATGGGATAATTCCTGAAGAACGGCATGATGTAAAATTGTCAGTCGTCGATGCGACGACCCGGGAAATAACGATCGCAAATATCTTCGGTAAAGATTGAGTATGCGAAGAATTCTTGCAATTGAAACGGCTACCAAGGTTTGTTCAATCGCGGTGAGTGAAGAAAAGGTGGTCCTTGGTGAAACTTCACTTTCCGTTCCACAGGTTCACGCCGAACGGCTTGTCATAATGATAAATAATCTTCTCGAGAATCTTAAACTCTCGTATAACGATTTGGATGCTGTTGCCGTCTCCATTGGGCCCGGCAGTTTTACAGGATTGAGAATAGGGTTGAGCGTTGCAAAAGGAATTGTGTTCGCGCAGAACAAGAAATTGATTTCCGTTCCGACTCTTGAAGCGATTGCCCGCCGCGTTCTAACCCATGACGACACAAAATCGATTATCGTGCCGATACTTCATGCTCGCGCAAATGAGTTTTACTATTCAATCTTTATATCAGAGAATGGTGAGCTGAAAATGACTACTGAGTTCAGAGTTGCTGAAGCAGATCAGATAGCGGAAGAGCTTTCCCCGGGATCGATTTTCGTCGGAGAGGGAGTTGGTGAATTTTCGGAAATTGTGCTGGGCGGAGTCGAAGGATATTCTGACGGGGAGAGAAAATTTAGCTCCGCTCAGATGAAGAGTATTCCTGCGTCCGCAGGAGATGTTGCGATGATTGCATTGGAAAAATTCAACGGGGGGGAGTTTGCAGACCTAAGAAATTCCGTCCCGATGTACATAAAGGATTTTGTTGCGGTTCCCAAGGGGACAGGCAAGGGGAATTCATTTAAAAAACTTTTGGAGAAAATCTGATGACGTGGTTCAAACGTTCAAAGCAGAACATAATGTCTGCAGAAAAAAAAGATTTGCCGGAAGGTTCTTGGGTAAAATGTGAAAAATGCGGCGAGATGCTTCACAAATCTCAATTAGAAGAAAACCTGTGGACATGCAACAAATGCAACTATCATTTCAGGATAGGGAGCAAAGAATACTTTCAAATCGTGCTCGATAAGAAATCTTACAAGGAAACAGACAGGGGCTTGAAATCGAACGATCCGTTAAAATTTGTGGATACGAAATCATACCGGGCAAGATTGACTGACAGTCAAAGAAAAACCGGACTGATCGACGCGATCCGGACAGGAACTGGCGAGATCAATGGCCACAAGGTTGTCATAGGATGCATGGATTTTCAGTTTATCGGCGGAAGCATGGGATCTGTTGTCGGCGAAAAAGTTGCACGGTCGATTGATCGGGCACTTAAACTCAAGAGGCCTCTAATTCTGATTTCCGAGAGTGGGGGGGCGCGGATGATGGAAGCCGCAATTTCCCTGATGCAGCTTGCCAAAACCAGCGCGAGGCTCACGAGATTGCACAAGGCCGGCATACCATACATCTCCATTCTTGCCGATCCAACAACAGGCGGCGTTACTGCAAGCTTCGCAATGCTGGGGGACTTCAATATTGCCGAGCCAGGTGCGCTCATCGGATTTGCCGGTCCGCGGGTCATAAAACAAGCAGTCGGAAAAGATTTGCCCAACGGCTTCCAGCGCTCGGAGTTCTTGCTCGACAAGGGATTTGTGGATCTCATCGTCCACAGGAAAGAACTCAAAGCGAAGCTCGCGCAGCTTTTAGAATTACTCGAGTCTTGATTTGTCAATGGTAATTAGAATTGTTGGAGTTCCGATGGATCTCGGCGCGGGGAGACGCGGCGTCGATATGGGGCCATCGGCACTCAGGATCGCAGGCATTGCTGAGAGACTTCGAGACATCGGGCACACGGTTTTCGACGAAGGTGATATTCCCGTCAAGGCTCCTGAAAGTCAGGAAATAGATGATAACAAATTAAAATATCTTCCTGAAATTGTCCGAGTCACTACAATTCTTGCGCACAAAGTCGAAGATATAATGGAACGCAAAGAGTTTCCTCTCGTTCTCGGAGGCGACCATTCGATTGCCATGGGAACTATTTCCGGTTTATCTAATTATGCACGGAAACATAATTTGCGATTCGGAGTAATATGGATCGATGCTCACGCCGACATGAATACTGCCGAGAGTACTCCGTCCGGCAACATTCACGGGATGCCGCTTGCAGCGGTCCTCGGAGAGGGCGCCCGCGAATTGACAACTATCGGCGGCGACTTCAGGAAAGTCGATCCTGAGAATGTAGTGCTCATTGGTGTACGTGACGTCGATATTGCTGAAAAGGAAATCGTGAAGCGAACCGGCATATCTCACTACACCATGGCAGATATAGATAAGCACGGAGCCCACAGAATCATTAACAAGGTCCTGAGAGAATTCAAAGAGAAGGTCGATCTGCTCCACGTTAGCTTCGACATAGATTCAGTCGATCCGACGGTTGCCGCGGGCGTCGGAACCCCGGCACCGGGAGGATTAAGTTACAGGGAAACGCATTTGATAATGGAAACCATAGCTGATTGTGAGTGCATGAGCTCTCTTGAAGTTACCGAAGTAAATCCGATCTTCGATATAAAGAATCAGTCGTCGGAGTTTGCGGTGCAGGTAATTGCCTCCGCTCTTGGGAAAAGAATCATATAGCCTTCTGGTGACAACGATAACATCCATAATAGAGATGCAGACCGTGGCCGACGGATTTCGCCGTGACGGAAAGCAAATTGGCTTCGTCCCGACTATGGGTGCTCTGCATGAAGGCCACATGAGTCTTGTGGACGAGGCGAAGAAGAACTCTCAATATCGTCGTCATGTCCGTCTTCGTTAATCCGACACAGTTTGGACGTGGGGAGGATTTCGAAAAGTATCCACGGGATCTCCAGAAAGATCAGAAGATGGCTGAAGCCCGTGGAGTTGGTTACGTATTTGCTCCTTCGGAAAGGGAAATGTACCCAGAGGAGCCTTTGACATTCGTCGAAGTTCAAAAAGTCTCACAACTTATCGAAGGTGAATTTAGGCCCGGACATTTTCGAGCCGTCACAACCGTTGTTGCAAAATTGTTCAACATAGTCAAGCCGCATGTCGCCGTCTTTGGCCAGAAAGACGCTCAGCAGGCTTTCATGATAAGGGAAATGGTTAAGGATCTGAATTTTGACGTCCGGATTATTATTGCCCCGATTGTTCGTGAAAGCGATGGACTTGCGATGAGCTCGCGGAATGTTTTTCTGTCGCCGGACCAAAAGAAGAAAGCCACGGTGCTGTACCGTTCTCTAAAACTTGCTGAATCCATAATGAGCAGCGGCGAAACGGATCTTGTTAAAGTCCGTACGTCCATGATCAAACTCATCGGCAAAGAATCGGATGGCAAAATAGACTATATAAGTTTTGTCGATCCGGAAAATTTTGAAAAGGTGGAAGATACTGCATTGCTTTCTGAAGTCCTTTCATTGATGGCTGTACGCTTTGGACCGACACGGTTGATAGATAATATGCTGGTGAAGGTCGGAAAGAAAATTGGCTCATGAAGTTTTTCTGCATTGAGATTTGAATTTGAAAATAGGTGAACTCGATTCGCTAATAAGAAGATTGCCTGCATCACCACGATTTGAAGGTGAGGATGAATACCTGACGTCAGTCGTCCTTCTGCTATTGATCCCAATCGATAATGAGTTCTACATTCTATTCGAAAAAAGAGCGGCTTCGATAAGGCAGGGCGGAGAGATTTCACTTCCCGGCGGCAGAGCGAATGACCATGACGCCTCACTTCAGGAAGCGGCGCTTAGGGAAACAACCGAGGAAGTCGGCATCCCATCCAGCCGAGTTCGAATAATCGGCAGACTCAATTCCATTCTAGCGCCGATGGGTGCGCTGGTGCACGTCTTTGTTGGGATCTCGGACGTAAAAGAGGCAGACATACATTCAAATCTGGAAGAAGTCGAAAAAGCATTTTTGACTCCGGTATCGTTCTTTCAGGAAAATCCACCGGAAATGTATAACGTCATACATCGGGTGTATCCATTTTATGATGATGAGAAAACGCGAGAGAGGGTTGTGATTTTTCCGGCGAAAGAACTTGGACTTCCGGAACGTTACTGGAATTCGTGGGGCGGATTCAAACACAATATTTATGTTTACCGGAACGATGAAGGAACAATCTGGGGAATTACCGCGAGAATCATTAGGGATTTTGTAAATAAGCTGTAATTCGGAACTCCGCACCAAAATGTTTAGCACGTTGATAAATAATTGTGACGGGTTTCCGATTTAGGTTTCTGTCAAAACTCGAATTTGTTCCTGCCGCAGGGACCGCAAGAACACACCAAGAAAATCTTTCGAACGAGTTACCTTTGTGTGCCTTCGCGAAGTTCGCGTTTCAAGTACTCCTTACGAACAAAGATTCAATTTAGGAGACGCCCAAACATTCGCCAAATTGCATCTTACGGCTTATCTGGTTAAATTTTGATGAAAAAAATTTGGAGGATTTAAATGGCAATTAATGTCGGCATTAATGGTTTCGGCCGAATTGGAAGAAACTTATTTCGAGCTGCTTACAATAACAAAGATATTAACATAGTAGCAGTAAATGATATTACAGATGCAAAAACTCTAGGCCATCTTCTGAAGTACGATTCCGTATTGGGGATCTTTGCAGGAAATGTCGTGGTGAAGGACAGCGAGATCGTCGTCGATGGGAAATCCGTAAAGGTTCTCTCCGAAAAAGATCATCATAATCTGCATTGGAAGGACCTCGGTATCGACGTTGTAGTGGAATCCACAGGTTTGAAGCATTTCACCAACGGCGATGAAGCGAAGACGCATATTGCCAATGGCGCAAAGAAGGTTATTATTTCTGCGCCGGCGAAGGTGTTTGATTTGACTGTCGTTCTTGGCGTAAATGACCAGTTGTACGATCCGAAGAAGCATCACGTTCTCTCAAATGCAAGCTGCACCACAAACTGTCTTGCACCGGTGGTGAAAGTACTGAGAGATTCATTCGGAGTTAAGAAGGGTCTCATGACCACGATTCACTCTTACACAAACGACCAGCGTATTCTCGACCTTCCGCATTCCGATCTTCGCCGCGCCCGAGCAGCCGCCGTCTCGATGATCCCAACGTCGACTGGAGCAGCAAAGGCAATTGGTCTGGTCATGCCGGACTTGAAAGGTAAGCTGGACGGATTCTCGATGAGAGTCCCGACACCAAACGTCAGCGTCGTAGACGTTGTGATTGAAGCTGACAAGGCGACCACGAAGGAAGAAGTCAACAAGGCGCTCAAAGCCGCTTCCGAGTCAGGTCCGCTCAAAGGAATACTCGGTTACAGCGAAGAGCCTCTCGTCTCCATCGATTACAGGGGTGACCCACGTTCTTCAATTGTCGACGCGTTGAGTACCATGGTGATCGACAATATGATAAAAGTTATATCGTGGTACGATAACGAATGGGGTTATTCGAACCGCGTAGTCGATTTGGTGAAAAAAGTCGGCTTGATGCTCGACTAAGTCAAACGCGATTATGTAGGTCGACCGGACCGGTCGGCCTACTTTTTTTATAGAAAGGGCAGTTTGAATTTATTTCTCGCCATCGCAGTTGTGTTCATCCTCAATCCGCAACATGCCCAGAATTCACTAACGGCTCAGCAGGTCCTCGAAAAATGCAAGGGGCGGGCCATCGAGATCGATGACAGTTTGAAGAGCATCGATATTCAGTTTACTCAAGAAATAGAGTTTAAATCTCGCGGCGGCGGCGAGGATAGTTTGGCATTTGACATTACGATAAGACATGGAAAATTCGAGAGAGAAATGATTTCGAGCAGTGTTGCAAATGGAAACAGGTTCAACGGCGGGTACGATGCTTTTGACAGGATGTTTTTCCTTTCGGATTATTTCGACGATCATGGCAAGAAACTGACTTCATGCGAGCTCGAAGATGCGGACTGCAGCGATTGCTACGGGATCAATTTTACTTATTCGAAATCTTCGGATACGACCGATCCGCTGAACGTGGTGTCCGCCTCTCTTACAGCAGACGATTTTACTCCGGTGAGAATTAATGAACAAGTGACGGGCCTGCCGCTCGGTGCAGAATTCGATGATGATGTGAAAGTGTTTTATGACAAGAGTCTTAATTTGTGCTATCCAGCAAGTATAGTAATGCGGGTTTATGCTCATCTGTTTTTTCTGAAGGGCGAAATTGCCGTGGTAAATATCAAGAACAAAAATTTGAAAAGAATCTAAGTAGGGACACGCAACTCTGGTTCTCTACAAAGGAGATAAAATGAATACGACTTTCAACAAGAAAACTATTGATGATATTAACGTAAAAGGTAAGAAGGTTCTGGTCAGGGTTGATTTCAATGTACCGCTCGATGAAAATAAGAATGTTACCGACGACAAACGAATCGTGGAATCGCTACCGACGATAAGAAAAATTCTTAAAGATGGTGGAACGCCAATCTTGATGAGCCATCTCGGCCGGCCGAAAGGGAAACCGAAGCCGGAGTTTTCGTTATCGCCCGTTGCTAAAAGGTTGGGCGAGCTTCTGTCCGTGAAAGTGATTATGGCGGCAGATTGCATCGGTGCTGAGGCGCAGAAAGCAGTTGCATCCGCGAAACCAGGCGACGTTGTCCTTTTGGAAAATTTACGATTTCATGCTGAAGAAGAAGCGAACGATGAGAAATTCTCGAAAGAGTTGGCTTCTCTCGGTGATGTTTATGTCAACGATGCCTTCGGAAGTGCTCACCGCGCTCACGCTTCCACGGAAGGTGTGACTCGGTTTTTGAAGCCAGCCGTCGCCGGTTATCTGATGCAAAAGGAGCTTCAGTATTTATCGCAAGCCGTCGGGAACCCCAATCGTCCTTATGTCGCAATCATCGGCGGAGCGAAAATCTCCGGCAAGATCAACGTCATAAACAACCTTCTCGGTAAAGTCGACGCGCTGATTATTGGCGGCGGAATGATGTTCACTTTCCTGAAGGCGATGGGAAAAGAGATCGGCAATTCGATCCTGGAAGCCGACAAAGTCGATCTCGCGAAAGAACTGATTCAAAATAAAAAGATTCTTATGCCTGTGGATTGTGTCATCGCCGAAAAATTTGAGAACACTGCTGTGAAGAAAGTGGTCAGCGTCGATGCGATTCCGCAAGGCTGGGTCGGAATGGACATCGGTCCAAAGAGCATCGAGCTTTTCCGTGATGAGGTCGTCAAATCCAAGACTGTAGTCTGGAATGGTCCGATGGGAGTGTTTG
This sequence comes from uncultured Bacteroidota bacterium, assembly GCA_963703215.1. GTDB lineage: Bacteria > Bacteroidota > Ignavibacteria > Kryptoniales > JAKASW01 > JAKASW01. The sequence goes on from OY969800.1 coordinate 2,393,322, forward strand.
AGATGGACAATTTTGTCGCCGGCACGAAAGCAATCGCCGATGCGATGGTCGATGCGACGAAGAAAGGCGCCGCGACAATTGTGGGCGGAGGTGACTCTGCGGCGGCGATCGCAAAGTTTGGTCTTGAGAAAGGTGTTTCCCACGTGTCGACTGGCGGCGGTGCATCGCTGGAATTTCTCGAAGGAAAAATCCTTCCTGGCGTCGCCGCGCTCGATGAAAAGTGAAAACGAGAAGTGAAGAGTCAAAGAGAAAAAACGGGTGATCTTTCGTTGTTCAATCTTCACCATTCAATTATTTTATGAAACGGATGGAGACCTGAGATTGTTCAATAAGATGAAGAGCTTATGAGTTATCACACGAATTATTCCGGCTACTACACGCCTCCATCGAGTTTTAGATTTTTCCCGAAAGGGATGAAATTTCTTCTTGTCACGACTACCGGTACTTTCGTCTTTCAACTTTTTCTCCAGCTCGGATTGAGGATCGGTGACCTTTCCCTTTACGATCTCTTCTTCAGATTGTTTGCACTTTTTCCGATCGGTCAGGGATTTTTTGTATGGCAGGTAGTCACTTACTTGTTCCTCCATGGCGGCTTCTTTCACATATTTTTCAACATGTTAGCCCTTTGGATGTTCGGAGTCGAGCTGGAAAATGTCTGGGGCACAAAAAGATTTCTTTCATATTATTTCCTGTGCGGAATCGGCGCCGCTCTTTCGAATCTGTTTTTAACTCCGCTGTTCACAATTCCGGCTCCGACAATCGGCGCCTCAGGCGCGATATATGGAGTATTGTTAGCTTTCGGGATGCTGTTTCCCGAAGCGCCAGTATTTATCTACTTCTTGTTTCCAATTAAGGCAAAATATTTTGTTGCCATCTTCATTGGAATAGAGTTGATATATGGCGTGTCAGGCTCGACAGACGGAGTGGCACACTTTGCTCATCTCGGTGGTGCTCTTGTCGGTTTCATTTATCTCTTGATGTACCGCCGGTCAATCCCCGCGTTTGACAGAATCACGGATTCCTTCAAGGGAACATTTGAAAACATCCGAGAAAGAATTCGGACAAGAAGAACCTACGGAAACAAGAAAATAGTTTCCGATGTTTATTTTCAAGATATGAAAAAGACAAACAAGGCGGAAGATAGCAAATTCGATCAGGGAAAATTGGACGAGATACTCGACAAGATCAGTGCATCCGGATATGATTCGTTGACTGAGGACGAGAAGAAAATTCTTTTCAATGCAAGCAAGAAAATGAACTGAGAAAGTGAACAGCGAACAGCGGAAAGTGAAGAATCAAAGAGAATTTGACACTGAGCTTTTCGTTTTTCAAACTTAACTGATTTTTGAGGATATGATGATAGATTTGCCGGTGATTTCAAATAAAGAAGAGTCGCATATAAAGCATGATGTAAGTTTTCCGATAAGGAAATCACGAAGAGTCCAAGTTGGGAATGTAGCCGTCGGCGGTGGGGCACCGATCTCGGTACAAACCATGACAAAGACAAAGACGTCTGACATCGATGCGACTGTGAAGCAGATCGTGGAAGCCACCGACGCTGGATGCGACATCGTTCGAGTGACTGTCAACGACAAAGAAGCTGCATCAGCGATTGGAGAAATAGTCCGCCAATCGCCAATTCCCGTTGTTGCGGATATCCATTTCAACCACGTTTTTGCTTTGAAAGCTCTGGAAGGCGGAGTGGCAAAAGTCAGACTGAATCCAGGTAATATCGGCAGTGTCGAAAGAATTCGACAGGTACTGAGTCTCGCCAAAGATCGCAAAGTGCCGATAAGGATCGGGGTAAACTCTGGCTCGCTTGAAAAAGACATTCTTGAGAAACATGGCTACCCGACTGCCGAGGCACTATATGAAAGTGCATTGCGCCACGCGGAAATTTGTGAGGAAAATGATTTTCACGATGTAATTATTTCAGTGAAATCTACCGACGTTAGACTGATGATCGAGGCTTACAGATTGATCGCTCAGCGAACCGATTATCCTTTGCATCTCGGAGTCACGGAAGCTGGGCCGACGCGAGTTGGTACGATAAAATCTTCGATCGGCATCGGAACACTTCTCGCAGAGGGAATCGGTGATACGATAAGGGTTTCGCTGACGGACGATCCACCAAAGGAAGTGGAAGTCGGAAAAGAGATTCTTCGCTCACTTGGACTTGCGACAAGAAACATCGAGCTGATCGCCTGCCCAACGTGCGGCAGGCTTGAGGTGGATCTTTTTTCGATTATGCGCCAGCTTGAGGATCATTTGGCGGGAATGAAGAAGCCGGTTAAGATTGCAATATTGGGCTGCGTCGTGAACGGTCCCGGAGAAGCGAGTGAAGCCGACATCGGTGTTGCCTGCGGAAAGGGAGTGGGTATATTGTATCGCAAGGGCGAAGTGGTACGCCGAGTCAAAGAGGAGGAAATCGTCAGCGCCGTGGTCGAAGAGGTTGAGAAGTTTCAGCCGGAAGCCAATTGAAGAATTTTGAATTATAAATTCTCAATTTTAAATTTAGACAAAGTTAATCGATATTTGATCAGATGGTCTTTCAGAACTTAAAATCTATAATTCAAAATTAAGAATTTGTAAAAGTGGATTGTATCTTTTGCAAAATCGCCGAGGGAAAATTACCCGCTGACTTTGTCTTCAAAGACGGAGACGTTTTTGCTATCAGGGATGCGCATCCGGTTGCTCCGACCCATATTCTCGTAATTCCCAAAAAGCATATTCCAAGTTTGATGGATCTTGGTGGTGCTGGCGATTCCGCTCTGGTCTCTAAGATGGTCTCAACTGCCGTCGAGGTTGCGGAAAAGGTTTTGCTGTCAAAGCGCGGCTTCAGGCTTGTTTGGAATTGTCGTTCGGAAGGCGGACAGACGGTTGACCACCTCCACCTTCATGTAATTGGCGGCAGGCAGATGAAATGGCCGCCCGGGTGAAGAATGAATCGCGTGATCTTCCTTATCTGGTTTTTGCCGCTCGTTTTCATGGGAATCGCTTTTTATGTTCTCGTCATCAGCGATGCTCCAATTGCAGCGAAAATTATTTTTTCCATTGTGCCGATTTTGATATGGATACTTGGCGGGATCGCGATTTTTCGTGAGTACCATGAACAGGAAAAGGAGCGACGTAACGAGGAAGAGGTGCTTGAAGAAGCAAGGCGGATCCTCGATGAAAAGAATCAACATGAGGAAAAGCAGGATTTGTAAAACATGGAGCATGGTACAGGACGCAAAGAGCAGGCGAGATGATTTGTGAATTTTGATTACATTGCCGTATACTGGTACATCTTTGTCGTGTATGCAATTGTCTGTGGGGCGCTGTCGGCATCCATCGCGAAGTATAAATGGCGGGATCAGGGGAATTGGTTCGTCTACGGACTGGTCGGAGGGATTGTCACGCTCGTAGTTTTGCTTGCGGTCAAGAAATCGCCTGATCGGCCGGAGAATAATCTTCTTCTCGATGCTGATGATCATCTGCGAAGCGGTTGGAGAGTTCTTCTGTATTTTATCGCCCTCATCGCTATTTACTATTTGCTAGCGGTCTTAGCAAATCTGTCGCGCGTCGTACCTCCGCAATCACTCCTGTTCCTTTTTTATATTGCCGCTCTATTAGTGACTATCTTGATGCTGAGAGTCATCGATAAAAGGCGCTTCGCTTCTGTCGGATTTCCGCTCCATGGAAAAGTATGGAAAGAAATATTGCTGGGTTTTTTGATCGGGGCGGTTATGATCGTTGTGGTTGCGGTGGCGGAGTTGTCGGTGGGAGCGCTGAGATTATCGGTGCGCCCGGGGGTCGGGGCTCTCTTGCTGCTACGGAACTTCGGACTCAGTTTTATTTTCTTCGCTTATTTTGCGATGGGTGAGGAACTAATATTCCGCGGTTATCCATTTCAGGCATTCGTTGAGGGAATGGGTCCGGTCGCATCCACCATTTTGATGTCGTTGATTTTTGGAGCCCTTCATCTGGGAAATCCAGATGCGAGTTTCTTCTCGACCGCAAACACGATGTTAGCAGGCATATTCCTGAGTGTTGCCTATTTAAAAACAAGAACTCTCTATTTTCCATTCGGACTCCATTTTGCATGGAATTTTGTCCAGAGTTTTTTCCTGTCGCTTCCTGTCAGCGGTCTTTTGACGAACCGTACCATCTTTATCCCCACCGACTACGGACCGGATTGGCTTACGGGCGGACGCTACGGCCCCGAAGCTGGTGTCTGTACCACGGCGGTAATGAGTTTGGCTATTGTATATTTTATTCTTGAAAAGCGGATTAAGCCGGCTTATGATTTTGCAGCGTTGAATGCAAGGATCGCAGTAGAAGAATCACTGCCAAAGTGAATCAAAAGTTCTGGCCCGAATAACATCGGGAAATTCGGTCGAAAAAGGTCGCACACTGATTCCAACGGACTCCTGCAGCTTCATCTAATTCATTGATCTGTGAAATTCAGTCCGCATACTAGCTGTCAGTGTTCCATCTTATTGATGTTTAATTCTTCCTCTTGATGACCAGCAATGTCATATCGTCGAACTGCGGTGTGTCGAGCACGTGTTCGCTGACCGCAGTGAAAATCGCGTCAGCGATTTCCTCTGCCGGAGAATCGAAGCAGCTTTTTGCGATGTCTTCGAACCTTTCGATGCCAAACCTTTCGCCGTCAGAGTTGATCGCATCTGGAATTCCGTCGGAATAGAGAATGAGCACATTGCCTTTGTCGAATTGGATGAGTTCTTCCTCATAAGGAAAATGGTCGACGACGCCGAGCGGAATACCGCCGGCTTTGAGTTTCTTTTGACTGGCTTTATGAAAGAAGAGTGGCTCTTCGTGTCCCGCATTGGTGTATCTTAGAACATTCTTCGTTGGGTCGAGGACGCCGTAGAACAGCGTAGCAAATTTTTCCGGCGAAGTGGATCTGAAGAGAAGGTCATTAGAGTGTTTCGTGCAACCATCGGCAGATGTGTCGAGGCGCGAATATGCCCTGACAGTTGCCTGAACATTTGCCATCAGCAGCGCTGCCGGCAGCCCTTTCCCAGATACATCACCGAGAGAGACCGCAAGGTTTCCGTTTTCAAGCTGCTGTATGTCGTACAGGTCTCCAGCGACGGAATTTGCCGGGATCGAACGTGCCGCAAACTCGTATCCTTCTGCAACCGGGAAACTTTCCGGCAGAAGGCCGACCTGGACGGTACGAGCCGCTGAAAGCTCCTTTTCAAGCACAATCTTGTTTCGTTCCTCCTGGTACAACCTCGCTCTCTCGATTGCGATCGCAGCGTGCACGGATAAGGCTTTAATCGCATTCTCATCCTCCAGGGTGAATGTACCATGACGTTTGTTCAGGGAGCTGAAAGACCCCGACGATTTCGCTTTCTTTGTTTCTCATCGGCATGCACAAAATCGTCTTTGTATGATACCCGGTTTTCCTGTCCACTTCAGGGTTGAATCTCGCATCCATGTATGCGTCCGGAATGTTCAGCGTGTCGCCGGTGACGCCGACGTATCCTGCGATTCCTTTTCCAAGGGGGAGCCGTATGCTGACCGGTTCGGATGCCTCAAGAACCTTAGACCAGAGCTCATGCCGTTTTTTGTCCACGAGATAGACGGTTCCATTTTCACCGTCCACGATCTTCAGTGCGACATCGAGGATCACCTTGAGCAATTCATCCAGGTCAAGAGCAGAGTTGATCAGTTTGGATGCGTCAATGATTTGTTGAAGATTTTCGACTTCTCTTACCAGATGGCGGGTGCTGCTTTCAATTTCATGAGCGAAGTGGTGGTTTTGAGATCTGAATCTAAGTAAGGAAACGAGTAGAAGTCTCAGTGCGAATGGGTGGCTCTGTTCAAGGAGCCATTCAAAATCGTTTTTCGCAATGACATAAGTAATGCACTCGTCTAACGCAGTAACTTTGCCAGTTCGCGGGCGGCCGTCAACGAGCGCAGTCTCCCCAAAGAAATCACCGGAGTGAAGAAGTGCAATTCTGTATTCGTCCCCAAATTTTGTGCGCCGGGTTATCTTAATTCTTCCTTCGTAGATAAGATGAAGCTCGGTTCCTTCGCTCTGGTCCTCCATTATGGTTTCGCCAGCTGAATATTTTCTCTCATCCAGTCGGGGTCCGATAAAGTCAAAATGTTCTTCTAAGATATCTTCCAGAAGAATATTGAGTTTCAAGCGTTCCAGGATTTCTTTATTTGGACTCATCTCATGGTATCCATTTTCTCGTTTGAACTTTAGTCGGCAGGCAGGAAACATGTGCCATTTGCAATGAAAATAACACATTGCGAATGGAAAGCAAATAGTTGTTATCACCGACCGGGGTACTGCGGAATATGCTTTGTGAATAGAGGTCAGGCGCGGCGTTTCAACTTACAGCCGCGAACCAGTCTACGAGAATAAACGACTAAGCGATGATATAGAAAATTCTTGTCAGCCGGCTTGACTGCTCGGATTTGCCATTTGAACTTTGAGCCAAAAATCGATTTGTGTGGGTTTTTGGTGTTGGCTTCCTCCACCCGAATAATTACCTCTGCGGCCGCCGCCTCTCATCCCTCCGCCTTCCCCACCTCCTGGAATTCCTTCGCCCCCACCTTCACCGCCGCCTGGTTCCATCCCTCCACCTTCTCCTCGCATTCCGCCGCCCTCTCTTCCACCTCCTTGCCTCGCCTCGAATTTTCCTCCCTCGAATCCTATCCCAACGCTTTTGCCGCTTGCATTGATCGCATATGGATGCTCAGGAGATTTGTGCAATGGTACTTTCAATTCATATATGAGTCCATCGGGACTGCGGTTGATCTGCAATTCAATTCCTTTAGCGTCTGCGATTGTCAGGCGAACCGGTCCATTTTCGTTCGCTCCGAGGATATTCGAGCTCGTTTGGCATCATTTCAGTCAAGTCCGGAGTTTGATTCTCGCTCTCGTCACCACTTTCGGTACGGCGCATAGATTCTCCGCCGCCCTCACGACCCAGAGGGAAGTGGATACCGAATTTCTCGCTAGTGCCGCCGGATGGATCGAACCAAACCGTCAGGCCGAGCCCCATGATTTGGAAAGCCTGCTGCCGATTGGTCGCTTTCAAGATGAGGTACATGTTATTGCTGTCGTTTCTGATGCCTGCCGTCAATTGCGCATCCTTGATATAAAACATAGTGTCGCCCCAGTCGTTATCTTTTCCATCGATGACGATTTGGTTGTCGTTCCATGTACTTTTTACGAGGATTGAGCTAGTACAACTGTTAAGCAGTAATGGAGCAAATGAAAGCAAAAGTGGGATATATCTATGTAGCTTCATCAGAAATCTCCAGAGATTTTTATAGTGGTTAATCGTTTCATTTTTGACAAGAGAGAGTTCTTGCAGGTTTAATAGAATGACGCCTTTCAAAATAAATAATAATGAATTTTCATTTACAAGTCGATATTGATTGTTGTCTCGAAAATAGGTCATTGAATCCGATAGTGCTGCGAGCTATTTTCAACTGTCGACTGCTTGTTCATTATCATGCGAAGATTTTTCATGCATGTGAGTGTTCCATGATAAAGCAAAATGGTGACAAGCTTTTGAGAATATTGATTTAGACTTGCCCGGGTGGCGAAATTGGCAGACGCGCTAGATTCAGGGTCTAGTGGCCGCAAGGTTGTGCAGGTTCGAGTCCTGTCCCGGGCACAATAATTTAGAAAAATTCTGGATATTTTGCCGCGCTAACTCCTTACCCTCATTCTTTCTCCGTCCGGAGTACTATTTCGGTGCTGGTGATTTGATTTTTTTTTGAACATGTCAGCAGCATTTTTTAGAGTCTCAGCACTGATGATCAATAGGTCATGGTGGTTTTATGTCAGAATGTCCGAGTATCTTTGAGATTGCAGGGCATCAATTCGAAAAGCAAAAAGTCTCGTCGATGAGGGGATGGTATTGATGCTCAGCGAGAGAAAAGGAAATTCTTGAAGGCAAGCCTGTCAAGTCCCATCTCACAAAATTTTATACAAGACACGCTTGCAACAAAACCAAAAAGTTGTTATATAGACTACGTCTATACAGAGAGATTGCTTCAGTAGCACCATGGAAACGTAGGATAAGTTTTAAGTTTGCAGAAAGACCAGTTGCAGTAGAACTATGAACTTCGCACGGGTTTTCCGTTCACGACGTTACTCCTGTGACTCATTTTTTCTTTCATAAATAGTAGTGCCGTATGCTGGTACATTCGTACCGAAGCTGGCTTCATCTTTTATTTTGGCAAACTACACTGAGGAGGAGGTAAATGCCGAATATTACTTTGACGTGGACTGCAAATCTTTTCAGTCCCCGTTCTGAACAGTATGGGGATAACGATTGGATTTTTTCTTTGAAGTGGCGCAGGACCGATAATGATTCACTCATACCGAGGAATGCTGGCTTATACATCATACAAGATTCTGACGGCGACGTTGTTTATGCGGGCAAGGCGGACAATTTCCGGAATAGATTTGAAGATCGAGCAGATGCCGTGCAGGAGCTTGGCATTTCAAGAAATAACGCTGCGTTAGAACATAGAGTGAAGATTGGGACGGTAAATCCTGGTCTCCAGCTTTCCCTTGCCGAGCAGTGGCTTATTCGAATACTGTATATCAGGGACCAAGCCAATATGGAACACCTCCTCCAGAACATCAACTTAACCGGGCAGTTTCAAGCACCAGCTGACGGATTGACCATTACTAACAATGCTAACAGGCCCGCTTACCTCAATGCTAATTATAATTATGCTGCCCGTGCAAACATTTGATCGACAATCGGAGTAATTAAGATCCCGTTAGATGATGAACAGGAAAATTACCGGTGAGAGAACTTAATGGTTAGCATAGAAAATTTGCAGGACGATGTTTTAGCAGTAGGAGTGTTGATCGGGCTGTTGACCAAGAACGGCGACAGCTACGGTCTGAACCTCGACTGGTTCAAGAATCCCCCTGAATATTTGGGTGCAATGGGTCAGCATCTTGACCGCCTCATTTTCCTTCTTGATAAGTTCATCGGCCCTGGTATTCAAAATCCGCCTCCCGTTTTTTCCGATGCGCAGTGGTACCAAATACCGAACCCTGATTCGGAAACAAAGACACCATTTTTCATTGTTGCGCCAGAACCGAATGCAACTGGTGGAGATTTAGGACTTGGTCTTCTCACGTCGATTAGATCGGACGATCTGACGATTAATATATATACATATGTACCATTTTTTAATTACAGTCCATCGGGGACAAAGTTTGTGGCGAACGATCCTGGCCATCCCGGCCATATCGGATTTACCGTTACGTCGCAGAACCGATTCCAGTCGGGGAAAATTTCTTTTTCGGGAATAGATATCGACTCGGAAATTTATTTCTCTGCGACGACGCCGACTCTTGAACTCACATTCCTCGACCTGCAAGGCACCGACATACCTGCGACATATACGACGCTTCATGGCTTGCTCGGTGCGACAGTGAGCATGCTGATAAGTGCAGCCGTTGCGAGGATAAGCGACTGGCTTAACACGCCGATCGGCGACTCATGGATTTGTCCCGGCGATATCCTGGTCGCAGCCAATTTCCTGTCGAAGGACGATGACGGAGTTTATTCATTGAGCATTTCAAATTTGACGGGTCTGACTCCGACACAGATAGCTATCAACTTTGCTTTCGGATTCCTTGATGCCTTTACGGACACAAGCACTCCGCTTGCAGTCCTTGAATTGCCCGGCGGCGGTTTATTTGTTTCACGACGTTCGAGAAGTGACAACTCGTATGACTATGGTCTTCGCCTTGCGTTCGATCTTATTCTCCCCATCGAAACAAGTACGGACGGAACACCGACGAGAGAATTCACTCTGAGCTCTGGATCATGGCTAACAGGTGAAGATGACGGCAGCGACTGGATGGACCGAAGCAATCCGGCCACTCCACGATTTTTCCGGAGCCGGGCATTACGCTCTTTCTTTTAAACCGTGCATCGGATAGCACAGTGGCTTTTTTGCCGGGCTTTTCGCTTGCGAGCATCGGGTTCGATATTTCGGGAGCAAATCAGACGCAATTGTTTAACTCAGGCGGATATGCGATGCAAGGCGCGCAGCTCCGCGGAAGTCTGGATTTTTCAACGTTGAGTTGGGGCGCAGCGTGCATGTTGAATGGATTGAGCTTCCCATTGGGTTCCGGATTTAGCTCGGCGGTCGGCACCTCGGGGACAAATCCAGTTGCACAGAATATCCTGGCATCCGGATCTTCAAAAGGAGGCGGCGATCAAGATCCTGTCAACCCGGCGCTTTCGATCTCGGCGGCGTTTGTAAAGGGCGGTAAATTTGTAGTTCAATTATATGATGGAGATGGGAATCCGACGAATGTGGTGTTGATTCCCATCAACCGGTCGTTGGGACCGCTTCAATGCGATAAGTTGGGAATCGGTTGGGTCTCATCGAAAAATAATTTGTCATTGTTGTTCGATGGCAGCGTCCAGCTTGCAGCATTGAATATTGCGCTTCAAGGATTATCGATAGGGGTTCCGGTCACGTCGCCTGCCGATTTCACCCAATACGATCTTGATTTAAACGGGATGGGAGTGACGTTTTCCGAAAGCAACATCGAAGTGAGCGGCGCGCTCGTCAAGGTACCGCCTGACCCATCCGCAACACCGCCAAGGGATTATGTTCAGTACAACGGTGCCGCTTTAGTCAAAGGTGGCACGTTCACGATCAGCGCGTTGGGTTCATATGCACACGTTAAAGATTCAGCAAGCACAAACGGGTACACTTCGCTGTTTGTCTTTGGAATGTACATAGGCGATCTTGGCGGCCCGGCATTTTTCTACGTTACAGGAGTCGCGGCGGGGTTCGGATACAATCGTGCGATTCTTCTCCCCGATCAAAATAGTGTTCCACAATTTCCGCTCGTCGCAGCAGTCAACGATCCAACGATACTCGGCGCACAGCAGCTTCCGGATGGATCATGGGAGTCGCCCGATCCCACGACGGCACTGTCCAAGATTGGAGATGTAGTACCGCCACAGCGGGGAGAATATTGGTTTGCCGCCGGGTCCGTTTTACTTCGTTTGATCTTATAAACTCTTCTGCACTGTTGGTCGTGGAATTCGGAAACCAGCTTGAGATTTCGCTCCTTGGTCTTTCATGGATGAGCCTTCCTCCGCCCTCGGCGCCGGGCGCATCAGCACCGACAAAGAAATATGCTTACGCTGAATTGGGACTTGAAGTAAAATTCTTGCCTTCCGAAGGCTTTCTCGGTGCAACTGCAATCCTGACTCCCAACTCGTTCATTATCGACCCCGATTGCAAACTGACGGGCGGCTATGCTTTTTATATCTGGTTTGGCGATAATCCTCACGCCGGAGAATTCGTAATGACTCTGGGCGGTTACCATCCTGATTTCCATCCTCCGAGTTATTACCCGACCGTGCCGAGGCTCGCTTTCAACTGGAATGTTTCAGACGAAGTTACGGTCAGCGGCGATGCCTATTTCGCGTTGACTGCATCGGCAGTGATGGCTGGCGCAGGGTTGCAGATACTATTCAGCCGGGGAGATCTCAAGGCATGGTTCAACGCGCAGATGGATGCTCTGATTGTCTGGGCGCCGTTCCATTATGTCATCGATATCAGTGTCAATGTCGGAGTTTCATATCGTGTGAACTTGTTATTTGTTACCGTTACACTGTCGGTTGAGCTTGGTGCGGGTCTGACTATCTGGGGACCGAAAATGGGAGGAGAAGTTTACATCAACTGGTACATCATCTCGTTTACCATCTCCTTCGGAGCAAGCCGTGGTGAAGGGCCTGACCCGTTAGACTGGACAAACGACGACGGGACAGGATTTGCGCAATCTCTTCTTCCGCACAAAACCGTTTCGCCCCAAATGATGGTGACTGGAAACGCAATGGGTCATTTAAGAGACTCCCTCTACACAAACAAGAGGAAGTGTTCAGCCCAGCGGAATTCTGGCTATCGTGGTGAATAGCGGACTTCTTACGACGATCAATGACGCGACCGGCGCGCCGGTATGGATTGTTCGTCCGAATAATTTTGTTTTCATGGTACAGACCACAATCCCTGCGACAGAGATCGACATTACTGCAGCCCAGGGCGAAAAGGGGCAGACTCAATTTCTCGCAACTCAAGTGTGCCCCGATGGGCAAAATTATTTCGTCTGCGTGCGCCCGATGAAGGCAACTCTAAGCTCTTCAATTGTCACAATTACATTGACGTTCGACGATGATAATGTTACTTATGATTTAGCCGGAAAGTTTTCTTTCGATATGGCGATGAGCAGAACACCTGCGGCAAAGTGGGGGAAACCCGTTCCCGACGGGGCGGACCCCGAACAAAATACACTGCTCAACAGCCGCCTCTTCGGCATTGAAAAAGTGACTCCGCTCGATCCGGTGTTGACCCCGAATGGGGACAATGCTCTCGACATAGATATAACCACTGCATACACGTACGATACGGTGGACGGAGAAAGCCCGTACACTCCGAATCATCTGCCGCTGGATACCAACGCAAGCCCCGTCGGTCCCGTTCCACAGGTAGATCGTGGTGCGATCGGAAAAATCCAGTCGTCGTTGATGGATCCGGCCATCGTGACTGCAAGGAATTCAGTTTTCACTGCGCTCCAGCAATTCGGAATTAACGCGATGACGAACGGATCGCTCAGCGCATTCGCGGGCAATCCGGCAGCGGTGCTGACAGGAAATCCAATGATAGTCGGGCCGCAATGAATATAAACATGGAGAATTGTCGATCAATGAGGAAACCCGAGTAATGCGCAGATCTTTGAGCAATGCCAGTTCGCCGACGCCCGATGTCATGGTCACGTTCTACGATAACTTTATGCCTTCGTTGGTTGACGGCCAATATACGATAAAGATTTCACAGGCTCTCACAGTCGATTCAAACCAGACCAAAGTCGATGGCGGTAATCCGAATATCGACACCGTGCCTCAGGATCCGTATTCGCAGACGTTTATTGTCAGAGGACCGAGGTTTTCTTTAGACCCAACGGACATCCATCGCGTTTTTCCTCCAACAAATGCTACCGGTGTGTTTGATGATTATCTTCCGATGGTCGTGTTCAACAAGCGCGCGTTGCCGTGGGAGCGTGCGTTGAAGCTTGACCAAACTCAAATGCCATCAGGATTCCAGAACACCGGACTGTATCCCTGGTTGGCACTGCTCGTTTTTTCAGAGGACGAGTTGATTATCCCTCAGCCTCCTTCCGGTTCGGCGCCACCGCTGCCCGATGGAAGCCAGGCGAACCCGACGAAGAGTGCTTCATTCGCATTGAATAATATTGTCAACTCTACGTTTAACGGAGTCAAGACTTCCGGACCGCCTTCGGGAATTCTCGGGCCGACAATAAATCTGGAGGATGACGAAGACCCGAATAAAATTTTCTGCAACGTGATTGATATTTCTACCGAGACGTTCAGCAACCTATTGCCGTCTGTGAGCGACATGAGGTTTCTTGCACACGTCAGGCAAGTCTCGACGGTTAACAAAGAGCCGCTTGCCAATGCTCCTCACGACGGATGGTTCTCTACGGTCATTGCGAATCGTTTTTCAATTCCGCCGGCACCCGGAACCGCCCCTCAGAGAAATATCGTGCATCTCGTTTCGCTTGAAGGGCTCGAACCGTATTTGAACCCATCGTCTCAGCCGCCTCCCGCGGCGCCGCTGTCAAATTTCCAGAAGGTCCGGCTTATTTCATTATGCAGTTGGACGTTTTCATGTCTGTCCGATCCGAGAGAAAACTTCCGGCAGCTGATGTTGAATCTCATTTCTACGCAAACCGAGATGGGTACTGATCTTCTTTTGCGGTTGCCGCTTCCGCCATCGTCGCTCCCTGCGGCGCCGGGAATTCCACAGTATGTTGCGACTCGGCTGCAGGATGGATACATACCGCTCAGCTACGGGACAAGGACGGGCGAACAGACCTTTGCATGGTACCGCGGCCCGTTCGCGCCGGTGGTTGCATCGACGTTCCTCAATCCAACTGATCCAAGCCAGCCGACAGACCCGGCGGCGCCGTTGAACGTTTCGGAAGCCATGGTGTATGATCCATCTACCGGATTGTTTGACCAATCGTATGCCGTGGCATTTCAGACTGGCAGATCGCTTGCGCTTGCGAACCAGACCTTTTCGATGAACCTTCTTCAATGGAGGAGGAACGCTCATGGGATAGTGGATCGGCTGATGGAGCATCTTGCTTCTCCAAATTGGAAGGGAATTTTACGACGGAATTCGCCATCCGATATCAATCTTGCATCGGCGCATATCGGAGTTGCCGATCTTGTGGAATTATTAGACGGCAACATCGTTTCGAAGTCCTTCAAGAAATTCCTGGCAACAGATTTTCATAAGACAATTGCGAAAAAAATTGGCAAGGCCAATGCCTTCGATCCGACGGATGTGAATACGAAGTTAGCAACTGCCGTTCAGGCTGAGCCAGTGTATCCTGAAAATCTTCACCGGTTGATGCAGCAGCCGGTGGTTGTGTCACTGTTAGAGCATCTAAGTGGAATCGACCGGCTTGGAACTACAGCTTCTTCATTGTCTGGAACAGTGACAGATATTCCTCTGCAGAACCCCGGACTTTCCGAACCGCTGAAGGCGGGCTCTTCGATAACCATTGTAAGCCCTGACGGGAAGACAACGGTGACCATCGGTGTGTCGAGCGCCGGCTTTCAGGGTGATGTATCGATACAGATTCTCCCGTACACATTTCAAAATGCGATGCCGGCGGGGAGTGCCGTGCAATTAAGCGAGTCGCCGATATTACCTGAACAGGTAATCAATTGGCTCGCGCAAACCGCACTCCTGTATAACGTCCCATTCAACAACCTCGTGCCGAATGTGGAAATGCTTCAACAAGAAACCGTGCGCTTTTTTTACATCGACCAGAATTGGATCGATGCTTTGATAGACGGCGCTTTGAGCATTGGCATTCAGTCGAGCCGTGATACTCTGCTGAACAAACTGATGAGGGGCAAGCTGCGTACGACGGTTGAAGAGAACCTGACTAAAGTGCGCGACAACTTGCGCAACGTGAGTTCATCCGGTGCGGCGACGCAAAGCGGGACACGGGCAGGATTCATACTGCGCTCTTTGGCGGTATCAAGTGTTCCGGGCCTCGAAATCCGGGCATGGTCGTCTCTAGACAGCGTGAATCCGATGAAACCGCTTCGCATCGACCGCGTTGCTCCGGATATCATGGTGGGCATTTTTCCGGATATACCGGTGAGGCTGGAGTTCAATGAACCATCTGAAGGACTCGTGTTCGGATTTGAAGACGAAGGTGTAGCGCTTCGGTATTTGCCAGGGACTTCGGGCGCCTCTCCGTCCAACATAGGTTCAATTATTAACCCCGAACATCCGACATGGCTGAGTCCTGCAGAGATTCAAAAACTCAAGCGCCCTCAGCCTTCAAACCAACCGCCGCTGATAATTGCAGGAGACGGCGGCCTGGTACAAGCGCTCCAAAATAAGTTTTCGATTCCGCCGCCTGCGCTGACTCCGGCTTCGCTGGCGGTCGAAATGGTGCGTGTGCCGGAGCAAATGCTATTCTTACCTGAACATGGTGGTACACCGCAATGAGTAGAACAATACTTCCGAGCGACACAAGCAGCCTGTTGATTCCGATTCATCTCGACGCGTGGTCCGTCGATTCGCAGAACCAGCAAAACCTTGCGTGGTATTATGCCGATTTTACAAAGCTGGGCAAGTTTGAAAGCCCGATGCCGGAGGCATTTGACATTTCCGAAGCATCAAGACCTGAAATCGGAGTTCACCTGCATTGGGCATTACCGGATGCATTGACCCATGGTACATCTGGTCCCAACGGCGGGCCGGTTGTTTTCCCTTATGTACCGAACCGGTGGCTTGTCGTGCGTTTCAGCACCACGCAGACCAATCAATGGCAGTGCAAGTTGTGGGTCGTCCAGAGCGATTATTTAGGCTCGGTGGTGGGCTCGACGGCAAGCCCGCTTTCTGGAAGCGGCGTGACTTCTGTTCCACTTAATGCAGGTTCCGGAATTGCGATAAGCGCAGGCACTGAATTGGAGATTATCGATCCGAATGGCGTAAGCCCGGCGACGGTGATTGTTTCCTCTGCGGTAAAACAAGGAGATACACAAATAGCAATTCAATCGTACGATTTTTCCGCGGCTCCTCTCGGCGCGAACAGCAGTGTGCGGCTTCTTGCTACGAGCTCATTCCTTCATCCGTTTCAGCCCACCACAATGAAGGTCGCCCCGAATCAAAGCACGCAGTTCAATATCCAGGACATTAACATCGGAAATAATTATTCAATTGAAGCATGGGAAGCAATGGAAGATTCCGGCGGCGAGCTTTTCCTGACCGCCGTCGGTCCGGGAAATGTCTCGTTTGCTGCATACGTTCCCGGAGTCAAGGATGTTTTTTCTTTCACCGATACCGATGTTCCGCCCGAAGGAACCGGCATTTACACATACACCTATATGGTTGTCGGCTGGTACTCCGATCCGGCAAATGCCGACCCGCTCCGTGGCGTTACTTCGTATGTCCCCGGAATCTGGAAGAACCGTAGCGATTGGGAGAAGCAGACTCCCGCACAGCGGCTGAAAACGCTGCTTTCTTATTTTAAGTGGTCGACAAATGGGGAGGTCGGCTCCACCATCCCCTCGACAAGCCTGTACCATGGAACAGTTGTCGATGTACAATGGCCGCCTCCGCTTCCGACTCCTCCACAGAATGTTCAGGTTGCGGTTGCCAATACATCCGTCGATGCATTGGCGGCGCTCATCCAATGGCAGGCACAGCAGCAGGGAGAGAGCGACATCGGGGATACCCTCGCCGCGCTGGTGCAGGCTTCGATGTACGATCTCCTGAACGACTATGGAAAACCGGGAGGCAACGCGCTCATCAGGCAAAAAATTCAGCAGGCGTGGTTCGGCTCGGACCCGGGTGGCACCATCTGGCAAGTCGCGTCGATAGTACCACAAAGCACGGGTCAATCCCCGCCTGCGCCGCAGCTCACTTCGGCACAGAGCGCTGCTCTCAACGAACAGCTTGCAGATCTGAACCAAAGTCAGAATAATTTAGATAAGGCCCAACGGAAATTAGAATCGCTGCAGGCGAGTCTATACATGATGTGGATGAAGGTCGGAGTCGGGAACTCGTATAGCGGATGGGTGAATCCACCGCCGACCACTATCCCGCCATGGCAATATCTGTTTCCGTTCATTCAAAATAATGTTTACCCAACGCTGTTCAACGCGACGTGGAACCAATACTGCGCGGTTAATGAGGCGACGTTGAAATTGCCGAACCCAACGGACGCGAGGGCTGCGAACCAGTGGGCGAATATGAACTGGACCTTCCAGGATAGAGAAGGAACCGGAAAAACCACGCTTTCGGAACTCGGACTTGAGCTAAAGGGAAGCGCGGCTCCGCGTTTCTGGCATCCGAACGATCCTGTGCTGCTGATATGCGGTGCAGACCGTTCGCAGAAACATGGTGAAGACGGACGCTATAATAAAGATGGTACACTCACGTGCAGGCTACCAGGCCAGACAATTACTGGAGTCCAGATCTCCGGGCAACCGGCGATAAACTTGCAAAACATTACCGCGGCGGGAATTAATCTGAACCCTTGTGGTTCTTATTCATCCATTCCGAGTATCACGACGTTGACACAGGAAGCTTTCTTCGCGGACCCATTGAATTCGACGATCATGGCCAATGCGGTTCACGGAAATCCTTCTCTTATCAGCCAGGGAATTACGAATCTCCTTGCACAGAGTGCCGGCTCAAATTCATGGATCGGGATTTCACCTGTTCCATTCGCGCTTGTGCCATGGTCTCAAGCATGGGCGCCCCTCTTCCTTGAATGGGAGCTGCATTACTTCCCGACCGGAACCGGACAGTTCTCTCCTAACGATTGGACTTTCGATGGAGAAAAATATGTCTGGCAGGGAACGGGGTTTAATCTGCAGAATTATGTTCCGTTCAAAGGAAGGACGACGCTCACTCCTCAGGTGGCGCTAATTTTCAAGGACAAAATTGAAAATTATCTGAAGAATCATCCCGACATTGATTCGCAGCAATTGGAAGATCTTATTTCTACCGTTGCAGGCTGGGACATCCTTTCACAGTCTTTCAGCGGACTAACCGACCAGCTTGTAACTCTGTTATCACAGGAAACTTTTCCGCCGACGCCGTCTAAGGATTCCGTGCCGTGTCCGCCGACCGCAGCGGCGATGCCTTCCGCTACATCACTCATCGGGGATCAATACCATAATATGCCGCTGTTGGAATCGAGCATCGATTATTTCTATCCTGTCCGCGGCGGGTTTGTGCAGTTTGAAAGACTGCAGGTAGTAGATGCATTCGGGCAGACACTGGAGCTATCGACCCCCAACACGCCGCAGGGATTTCTGCCGTTGATGGGAGTCGACTTTTCTCCGTCGAATACATCGTCCGACCCAAACAATCCGCTCCCGTACGGATCGGTCCAGCTCACGCCGCGCGTAATCCAGAGTTCCGAGCTGGACATAGAAATTCTTTCCAATGATGGCTCAGGAAAAAATATTCTAGTCTCAGGAAACCCAAGCCCGGTCTGCGGATGGCTCCTTCCGAATCATCTCGACGGCGGGATTTCCATTTACGATGAAAACGGGATACTGCTCGGCGAATTGCTGCCGCTTCCGTCTCCAAACAATTGGCGTCCAAGGCCTGGCGTTCCCGGAAATAATCCTCCCCCTGCATCACCGGGCGACATTCCAAACGCTGCTCTGAGAAATGTCGTTGTTAGCATCGCGGCACAAACACCGGCAGTCTTCGGCGATTTTCTGAAAGTAATCGATGAGACGCTCTGGATGGTCGATCCATTGGGAGGGAGAAAAGACCAGTTCCTTTCAGTCCTGATCGGGAGGCCGCTCGCAGTGGTACAGGTGCAGCTGCAAATGGAACTCCATGGAGAGCCAATCTACAACCAGCTCTGGAACGATATGGCAAAGGCAGACAAAGCGGTTCCTCCGAACCTGACCTGGACGAAAAAAATCGGCGAAGTGGAGAATGTCCCATTTCCAGTTCGCCTTGGAAGCCTCGAGCTGCGCAACGACGGTCTGATCGGGTATTTTCTGCCGCAGGGAAATTACTCGATATTTTATTCCGTGCATACGTCCCCGGAGATGAGCAGCGGCGATAAATATATCAAGCCGATCATGAACAACACTCAGTACCAGGGCGATATCACGCTTCAATACGAAGGACCAAGCGTGACTGTGACACTATTGATGGATCCGCGCGGATGTTTCCATGCCTATAGTGGAATACTTCCTGTCAAGTCAGTGGATCTCCCGGCCAACCTGATAGAAAACTTTATCAGAGACATGAACGTCACTTTTCAAACGGGTCCTATCATTGCCGATCCTGGTACACTCCGGATACCGAGACCTGCCGAACAACATGGAGTGTGGAATTGGATCCAGGCCGTTCCTCCGCCGCAAAACTGGGAAGAGGATACGACCGTGAACGCCGACGACCAGGCTCGCATGCCGGATGCTCAGCTTCAGCTCCGCGAGGGATGGCTGCAGTTGTCGGGTTTGAAAAGCTCCGATGTGAAATCCACGACCAAATAGACGAAGGAAAGCGTTTTGGATCCGATCTTAGAATACAGCATCACCACTGAACCGTTCCCGCTGAAGATCGATGCCTCCGAGGCAGAATTGGAGATTGTCGCTACGAACAATTCAGAAAATGAAGTAACACTTCGCGGGATAAGAGTAAGAATCCCGGTAGGGAACGAATCCACTCAACTGACGAACGATTCCAAAAGTATAGTTCCAATTCCACCTGAGGGATGGCGGTCTGTGGAACCGCCGAGGTATCCGGCTGGAAGTGTCGAGTTTACGTTCAGACCCAATTCGGAGAGCACAAAGCTGCCAAAACACGAATCGCTCAGTTTTACTTTCAATGATGTCCGAGTAAATGCCGAGCCGGGAATTGTGGAGATCGACATAACGGAAGGAACGGACGACTGCACTCCCGGCGTGGATTGCCCGGTTGAGAAATTATTATTGGCAAAGTTTCCGCATGCGTGGGGAGAAGTCAAGTTCACGGCGAAACCGGTTAACATACCGTATGACGGAAGCACGGTGCTCAGATGGGACGGACCCGAAGATGGAACATACTCGATAGAATACATGGACTGGGGGCATGGGGGAGAGAATGTGATAATCCCAAGACAAGGAGAACCGCCTTTCGGAAACAGCGGGCGGTACCCGGCACTGGGTGCTCCCGAACTGAGACTCCGGCAGAGAACGACTTTTACCTTAAATGTTGAAGCGACTATTAGGAGAATGCCGTTTTCTGCACAGAAGCAAGTTACCGTCGACGTGAAAATGCCCCGCCCGGTTATCGACTTGTTCGTGGCGGAGCCTTGGAGTGTGGATATGAACAATGTCCCTCCCATAAAGCTGACATGGAACACTTCCAATGCCTCCATGATATTCGATAGAAGGCCAAAGAGACTTCGAAGATGCGGAGGCGGCGAATGGGAGCATCGTGGTTACACCGGGGAGGACGAGACAATATTTCGCGACAGCGTACGGTCTTGAAGGTTACGCAGGACGCCCGGCAAGAGCGAACACATGGGTGAAATTCATTGGCACTGCTTCATCAGGTTTCTTGCACCTGTTTGCGTACCCCACGAGCAACCCAGTGTGGATTCTCGAGCTGATGCCTGGAAGGAAAGTCCTGACTCTTAACACGACGCTTAGGCTGGATAATGTGCAACAAATAGCGTGGGCCGATGTAAAGGTGACGCTTCAGCCCGGCGTCAAGATAGCGGACCTCGGGTATTCCCGAGATAAGGCAGGTTATGACCAGATTGCCGAAGGATCGTTCGGAACGGAAGTGCCAATGTCTCAAGTCTACAGCGGGGTCAGTTATGGCAGCGACGATAGCTTCCATGTTAATTTCGAAAATGTAGGTGCGACGTGGGGAGTGAAGTTCAATGATGGATTACTCGGCCTAATATGGTTCGAAGGCGGCCATATCGAAAACAATGTGCACACGTCGTTTACTTTCAAGTGGATATTGTTCGACAAATCTTTAATGCAACATAAAAAGAAATGAGGGGAGCCCTGCGGGAGAACAAGAAATCAGTAATTCAACTTGCGGAGATTGCATGAATCGGACTGGAATAAAACCATGAACACAATCCTTCTTTACAACGTCAACACGAATCCTTTTCCTCTCCAGGCGAGCGCCCAAAGCGGAAACCCGAATCTTGCGCAGATGACGATCGTAGCAACGAACGATACGCAGAACGATGTCGTACTCCAGGGAATCATGGTACAGATACCCATCGGGCAAAGTGCAACGCAGTTGACAAACGACTCATCGGACATCGGGCCCGTGGCTCCTCCTAACTGGCAGAAGCCGCAGATAAAAACCCCCACCGGATATATACAATATTTTTATCTTCCTCAGCAGGGATATGGTACGTTGAAAGCCGGACAATCTTTGAACTTCGTTTTCAACAACATCCAGGTAAACGGCAATACCGGAACGGTGGAAATCGACGTAACGGAAGGATCCAACAATTGTACCCCTGATGTTGACTGTCCGGTGCAAAAACTATTCGTGACGAAATTTCCGAACGGCTGGGGACAGGTTTCGTTTTGGGTCGATCAACCGGATATCCCCGCGGGAGGCAGCGACACGCTCCATTGGTCGGGGCCTTCCGGCGCGACATATTCGATCGAGTATTACACACCGCAGACCGGGATCGTAAATATTCCGGCTCAGGGGCAGCCGCCTCTCGCGAGCCAGGGACAATACCCGGGACAGGGTGCACCACCATTTATTCTCCAGCAGACAACCGTCTTCACTTTAGACGTTAGCGAGTCGATCAGCGGACAACAGTATAATGCACAGACACAAGTCACAGTTACAGTCCAGATTCCTCCGCCGATGATCAATTCCTTCACGGCGGTCCCTTCCGGTCTCGACATGAATAATCCTCAGACCGCCCGCTTGACATGGAATACTTCGAATGCTTCGCTCATAAAAATAGATGGTGTGGGAAGTTTCACCGGCGGACAGGCAGCAAACGGAAGTACCACTATCGCGCCGGTCAGGACGACCCGATACTTTGCGACGGCTTATGGAAATCAGGGTTATTCGGGACCGCCGGTCACTGCGAATACGTGGCTGAATTTTATCGGAACCGCCTATTCAGATTTCTTGAACGTGTGGGGGTCGGCAGGGACAATCTGGAACCTCAGTCTCGGTGCTGGAAGAAATGTATTCGCACTGAACCTCCAGGTAAACGGAGACGGCACTCCGGGGAAAGAACAGGATTTTAACGTCTACCTCGCTTTACAGTCTGGCGTTCAACTTGCTGATCTTGGAGGAGCAAGAGGCGGCGCCGGTTACGATGCCGTTCTGAATGGGTCGTATGGAACAGGAGTTCCAATGTCCCAGGTGTGGACAGGGTATTGTTTTAATCTGAGCGACAATATCTTCGGAGAAAACCCTGTCAACGTCGGAGCTACCTGGGGAGTGAAATTCAGCGACGGGCTTCTTGCACTTCTGTGGCTGGACAGTGTCTCTCCAAGCGGTGACTATTATGGAACACACCTCTGGTCGTTCACGTTCAAGTGGATATTCTATAACCAGCAAACCCTTGCCGCGGACAAGAAAAACAAAACATGACTCCGCAACTTCAGCTGCTCTACAGTATTGCCACCAATCCATTTCCTCTCCAGGCGAGCGCAAAGAGCGGAAACCCGAACGTGGCGGTGATAACCATCGTCGCAACAAACAGCACTGGTGCCGACGTTCCTCTCCAGGGAATGATTGTACAATTTCCTGTTGGAAGCGGATCCGCGCAGGTGACGAACGACGCAAAGGGAATCGTGGCGCTGTCTCCGGAAGGCTGGAAGCTCGATAAAACCAGCTATCCCACAGGTTATGTCCAGTACCAGTTTCTTCCCGTTCAGGGACGCTGCTCGCTTGCAAACAACGCGTCGCTCGATTTTGTGTTCAGTAACGTGCAAATCAATTCGCAAACGGGAACGGTCGAAGTCGCCGTGACGGAAGGGAGTGGAGGATGCGCGCCCCCCGATTGTCCCGTGCAGAAGTTGTTCATCACGAAATTTCCTCACGGATGGGGAGAAGTCTCGTTCGGGGCGGGCCCGGTGACGGTTCTTCCCGGAGGAAACACGACGCTTTACTGGAGTGGCCCATCCGGGGCGACGTACTCCCTAGAATTTTATATTCCGCAGAGGGGGATCGTGAAGGTTCCCGCACAGGGAGAACCGCCTCTCTCAAACCAGGGACGATATCCTTCGCAGGGTGGTACTCCCCTTACGCTACAGCAAAGGACCGTTTTCACTTTGAATGTTACCCAGCGCGTCGAGGGGCAAACATATTACGCTCAGCTTCAGAAAACCGTGACCGTTACAGAGGCTCCTCCGCCTAAGATTAATTGGTTTCGTATTGTACCGGCCTGACCGATTTTTCTCCGGGACCGCAGTGGGTGACGCTCACTTGGGACGTTTCGGACGCAAAGGAGGTCGAGATCGAGGGACTTGCTAAAGTCACCGGACTGAAAGAATACTCGACTCGCGTGGACAAAACGACTTCGTTTGCCTTGAGGGCGATGGGCTCCAAGCAGCGATTCGATCTTGCGACTGCCACGGTTCAGAGCATCAGGGACTATCTGGTAACGCATGCCTTGAGACTGAACGACCACGACTTCGGGTCCATTCCGGACAGCGACGGCGTGTGGACATTCGATTACAAGCTGGTCGAGACCCTGACCTTTCGGGCCGACGGCACTGGTGAATATTCTTATTCAATAGATGGTGGAAGCGGCACAAGCAGGATATACAACCCGCGGCATGAAAGATGGGGCTCGGCAGCAAAGTGGAGCCTTTCGGGAACAACCGTTACGATCGATACGGGCAAAGGGCAGATCGTCCTGCAGCAATCTGGTCCGTCTTTCGTTTACAAGAAAAGTCTCGAGATTTCTTTCGACCGCCACTCATTCACGTTTAACCCGGCATGATCGAGTACCTTCCACGCGCCGTCGTTTTACCATGTTTTTCCGGATGAGACCGTCAATCGAACCTTAACTTGTGAAATAAGCCATGACCCCACTACTCGTCTACAGTATCACCACCAACCCATTCCCGCTCCAGGCAAGTTTACCTGGGGGGAACCCGAACATTGCCCAGCTTACTATCGTCGCCACGAACAATTCAGGAAGCAACGTCACCCTCCAGGGAATCATGGTACAGATCCCGATAGGAGGCGGAGCTACTCGAGCTCACCAGCGATTCCACGGACATCGGCCCCGTTCCGCCAGCAAACTGGAACCCGCCGCAGGTGCAGACGCCCTCAGGCTTCGTGCAGTATTTCTTTCTCCCTCAAAGCGGGTACGGCACCGTCGCGGCCGGCCAATCTATAAATTTTATCTTCAACAATATCGAGGTGAACGGCACTACCGGCATGGTCGAAATAGACGTGACGGAAGGATCGAACAACTGTACTCCCGGAGTCAATTGCCCGGTTCAACAACTGTTCATAACGAAATTCCCGAACGGTTGGGGACAGGTCTCATTCTGGGTTGACCCGCCGAACATCCCATACGGTAGCAATACATCTCTAAACTGGGACGGCCCTTCCGGCGCCACGTACATGATACAATATTACGACTCGCAGCGCCGCGTGATCGTAAACATCCCCAGGCAGGGCCAGCCGGCGCTCTCGAACAAAGGGAAATACCCTTCGCAGGATGACCCGCCATTGGCACCGGAACAGACCACGGTCTTCACGCTGAATGTCGCCGACGAGATCGAAGGCCAGCAATATCAAGCCCAGGACCAGGCGACGGTCACCGTGGAAGAGCCAATCCCGGTCATCACCCAGTTCACGGGATTCTTCCAGGAAGGGAATACTGGCACGGAGCTGATCCTGAACTGGAACACCAATCATGCTGATAACTGCATGATCAGCGGCGACCCCAACCTTTTGCGCACTGCCTCGACCGACAACAGCTACAAAATCTTCCCCTCCGTTCAAACACCTCTCCTCACACGGTACACTCTGACTGCGAAGAACGCCGCGGGGCAATCGACTTCAACTCTGACCGTGATATGGGGGAGCGGGAATTCCATGCCTGTCGCCTATCCTGTAGGCGTCGCGGTCTCGCCGGACGCCGCGAAGGCTTATGCCGTGAACCAGGATGATGGAACAGGAAACTCCGTGCTGATCGAGGTTTCGACCGTCTCTCTTCAGCTCGTCGGTACTGCCTCCGGAATCGGTTATACTCCCCAGCCGGTTGTTGTCTCCGCCAATGGGACCCGCATTTACATCGGCAACGACGACCTCCAGATTGGGTCGGGGCCTCCTTTCGTAAGAGCTTTAGATGGAACGGCGAGTCCGCCGGTTTCACTCGGGCAGGCGGTGCAGGCGGCAGGGAGGCCGCTCTTCCTGGCGGTTACGCCCGATGGGACGCGTCTCTTAGCACTGAACTTCGGCGGCGGCTCGATGTCGGTTTTTGCCGCAAGCTCCGACCGCAGCAGCCCGCTTTCTTTCCTGAGCACGATCATAGTCTGCGACCCTGGAGCTTACCAGTCGGTTTCCGGGCTCGCAGTCTCTCCGGACGGGAAGCGCGTCTATGTTGGTACAGCCGTGCGCAACGACTATAATTCGCCATGGATCAGCAAAATCGTCGTGGTCGATCCCGTTTCCCTGGCGGTCATCGGCGGCACTCTTGTCAATGAGGGTTCTCCATCGATAGTCGCGGTGACAGCGGACGGTTCGCACGTCCTCGTCGGAGTCAGCACCATGAACGATGACGATGCGCTCGTAATATTCACGCCCGCGGAAGACCCGAAGAACCCGCTCAATCATGTCGGCGCTTACAACGTAAATGGATACATCATGGGTGTCGGTGGTTCGCCTGACAACGAGCTGTGCTTATGCGGTAAGCGAGAAACACATTAAGACCGGCTTCTTAGCCACCGTCGACCTCGTCACTTGCCAGGCTATAGCCGCGCCGGCCACGTTTACATTGATACCGCAGAACTTTGCCGTCTCCGCCGATGGCACGAGGCTCTTCATGACCGGCAGCAATACATTATGGATGGTGGTACCGGCTTCGCTCTCAGGCGGCGCCCAGTCTGTCATTCCGAGCGAACCTGCCACGGCGGAGAGTCGAGGAATCTGCCGTGAGGCCCCGTGGCGTGAGGTTGAATCTTTTATCGAATACCGACAGATGTCATCCTGAGCGGATCCCGATTTTATCGGGATGAGTCGAAGGATTCCTCCACTCATTCGTCGCGACTGAGTCGGGCCTCATTCGGTCGGAATGACATTCCCAGTTTGTCATTCCGACAAGCGCTCTTTGCGAGGAGGAATCTTCTATACGATTCCTGAAATCTTGGTTGAGAGCTTCTCCATGTGAAATTCCCTTCGTGAGTTTGCTTTAGTCTTCCGTTCTTATCAAATTAAGCCGTGGTACAAAATGTCGTGGAGGGCGGCGTAAAGATGAGAAGAATACCGCGAAAAGGCAAACCTGGGAGTGTCTAAAGGAGGAACGGCAGGAGCTACAGGATGGTACGCGAAAAGACATATTACGTTTACATAACTGCAAGCAATTCTCATGTCATCTATGTTGGCATGACTAACGATTTGTGCCGCCGCGTGTACGAACACAAACATAAACTGACCGATGCTTTCACGAAGCGGTACAACGTCGATAAACTGGTTTATTATGAAGAGACTAACGATGTGCGGCTGGCAATCGAAAGAGAGAAACAGATTAAGAAATGGAGAAGAGAGAAGAAGATCGTCTTGATCGAAAGCGAGAATGCAGCATGGAGGGACTTGTATGAAGAGTTGTGTGACAAAGAAGAGTAACGAGGCTTGCTGCTACACTGTCATTCCGAGGAGCCCCGCTTTGTGGGACGACGAGGAATCTATTGTGGGACTCCTGAGAAGATGGTTGAGTGGAAATCCACACAAGATTCCTCCACGCACTTATCACGACTCTGTCGTGATGTGTTTGGTCGGAATGACAACGCGCGTCTGTCATTCCGAGGATCTCTGCGACGGAGCCTGCCATGAGCTTGTCGAATGGAGGAATCTTCTATACGATTCCTAAAATCGTGGTTGAGAGCTTCTCCATATGAAATTCCCTTCGTGAGTTTGCTTTAATCTTCCGTTCTTGTGAAATTAAACGAGTCAAAATATCAGTGTAATGGCAAAGATAATGTCAGGCGAAGCACACAGGATTGCACAAGAAAAGAGCTTTGGGTATTTTATAAGGCAGCGAAGGTACGATGGCAAAATCCAGAAGTAAAAAAACTAATCATAAGATTCAGAAGCGTTCTCGGGTAAAGTCACGCGTTTCTGAACACGGAGCTAAATATCCGGTTCATTCCGTCCCCAGTCTATTTGAAACGAATACTGATTTGATGAGCACCAAAGAAGCAGCTGAATGGGCGACAAATCATCTCGGGAAGAAGGTAACACCTTCGAATATCTCGTATTTGATTCAATACGGTCGCGTACGGAAACATGGCGAGAACGGTACGACCCAAATTTCATTGCGAGAGTTACAGAAATACTATCAGTCCTTCAACGGACGGAGAGAGCTTTCGTGGAAGGACCAACTCGGGGAAGACTTAAACTGGGCGTTGTCTTTCGATCAGTACACGGAAGCTGAAACAACAAAGCATGTCCATCGCTTGCACCCGTACAAGGGGAAATTTATTCCACAATTGGTCGAATACTTTCTTGACGAACATACCGACGCTTTTAAGAAGAAGGTGTACTTTCATAAGGGTAACATTATCCTCGATCCGTTTTGCGGAAGTGGAACAATGCTGGTACAAGCAAATGAAATTGGCATGCATGGCGTCGGCATAGACGTTTCCGCATTTAACGCACTGATCAGCAATTGCAAGATCACGAAGTTCGATCTTATTGATATTCATAAAGAGATTCAAAGAATTACAATTGCATTGAAGGCGTTTCTCGCCGACTCTCATACCTTAGAGTTTGAAGAAAAGCTGTTACGCGAACTGTATAAGTTCAACAACGAATTCTTTCCGGTCCGGAATACAAATACAAAGTGAAACGGGATGAAATTGACGAGGAATCGTACGGAGCCGAAAAAGCCAAGGAATTTTTGCCGGTCTTCGAGAGTCTCGTTAAGGAATACAAAATTAAGATTCGCCAGGATAGGGAAGAAACTTTCCTGGATAAATGGTACTCTCCGCACATTCGCAGTGAGATTGAGTTCGTCTTTGGTGAAATAAAGAAGATCAAAAACCATGACACCAAGAAAATAGTCAGCATTATCTTAAACCGGACGATTCGCTCCTGTCGTGCCACAACTCACGCAGATTTGGCGACGCTTCTTGAGCGTGTTACAACCACTTATTATTGTGCGAAACATGGGAAAATATGCAAGCCGCTCTTCTCCATTCTGAAATGGTGGGAGACGTACACTAAAGATACAGCGATGCGTATAGCTCAATTCAAGAAATTGCGAACAGAGACTTATCAATATTGCTTGACGGGAGATAGCAAAACCATCGATATTATTGGTGAGACCGAAAAACACAATCCTGCATTTGCAGCACTCATCAAAGAACAAAAGATCGCGGGCATATTTTCCAGTCCCCCTTACGTTGGACTGATCGATTATCACGAGCAGCACGCCTACGCGTACGATCTGTTTGGATTCAAGCGGCAGGATGAATTAGAAATTGGTCGGATGGCGAACGGGCAGGGCAGAGAAGCAAAAGAGAGCTATGCAAAAGGCATCGCTGAGGTTCTCAAAAATTGCAAACGGTTCTTAGCCGAAGACTATGACGTGTTTTTAGTAGCGAATGACAAATGGAACTTATATCCTGAGATTGCCGAGAGTGCTGGGATGAAGATCGTTAACCAGTTTAAACGTCCTGTGCTCAATAGAACAGAAAAGGATAAAGGCGCATACTCGGAAATTATTTTTCATCTGAAGGAGATCTAAGATGGAAGCAAAAACATTCAGTATAGACAATCTATACCTTGATCCCAATAACTATAGATTGAGAAGTAACCCAGATTGGACACCCGTTAGCCGCAAGAACATTTTAAAACCTGCGATACAAAAGAGGACTCATTATTTTATTGCCGGAGAAAATAATTACAAAATAAACGATTTGATCGAAAGCATAAAAACAAACGGATTTCTCAAAGTTGACTTGATTCTGGTTAGGAGGTTTGAGAAGACAAATAATTATTTCGTAATTGAAGGGAATCGTAGGCTCGCTGCGTTAAAAGCATTGAAGGAACAATATGAAAAAGGGTATGATGTTGGAAATCTGAAAAAGCAATTTCTAGGCAACGGCAAAAGAGATGGAATTGAAGTTGTCGAGTATGATTACAAAGAAGAAAAAGATTATTTAGTGTTGATGGGGTTAAAACATGTCAGTGGTAACCGGAAATGGGATTTTTATAACCAGGCAAAGCTTTTACATGAACTAAGGAGTCAAGGAGAGAATGATTCACAGATAGCAAAGGAAATTGCCCTCACTGATAAGAGCAAGGTCGATCAACAAATACGCGGCTATCTTGCCATACAAGACTTCTTAAATGAAATTAAAACAGAGAATCTTGGCAGTAACTATGACCCTTATGAAAAGCTACAGATGTTTATTGATTTGACTACAAGGGCGAAACTAAAGAAGTGGGTTGACTGGGATGACCGGTCAAATAGATGCAGGAATGAAAAGAACAGATTGAGGTTTTATTCGTGGATAAAACCAAGAACAACTGTTGATGAAGAGACAGACGAGCCGCAAATTGAACCCCCGATAATCGTGAACCATAAGCAATTAAGAGTTTTAGAAAATATTCTTGAAGATGAAGAAGCTCTTGAATATTTAGAGGAGTCGGGAAATCTTGATGAAGCCTTAAGTCAAAACTTTGCTTATACTCAAACAAAATTTTCAAAGGTCATTAGTTCGGTCGAAAGAATTATGAGAAACATACCAATCGGGACTACGCTGAAATTTACTGAGGCAGATCGGGAATCGTTAGCAACGATAAAAAAGATTGTGGAAGATATTTTGGCAAAAGGTAAATCCAGGTGATAATCATCCATCAGAGGAAACTGGCGATTGAAGTTCTTGAGAACACCAACGATCAACTCTCGTTGCACGAGTTTGATGAATTTGTCAAAGAGGACAAAGATGTCGTCGATATATGTTCCTTTTTCGAAAATTATCAGTCCAAATATAAATATGACCTCTTTGAATCTGACTATAGAAATGGAATATTTGTAAAAAAGGATCCTTATGTCTCACCATTAACAAAAGCGATTAGAAGGCTTGATAACGATAAATTCGAAAAAGTATCGGCAATTATTTGCCAATGCCTTGGCTTCGGAGATTTTTATGCAGCCACCCCACCCAAGAAAGACGAAGGGATTGATTTCATCGCATTTCGTGACAGTTCATTATTGAACATTGACAATAAAGAGTATATCGTTGGTCAGAGTAAGCATTTCGTTGATACGGAAATAGGTATAAAGGAGATAAGAGAGCTCAGTGGTTCTGTACTACTCTTCTCTCGAAGAGAGTTTTCGACCAGTGGAGATAAATACAGCAGATTCAAATTTGGTGCTTTTTCTCCCGTTCATGTTCTGTTCATTGCTAATTATTTCTTCTCAAGGGAAGCCATTACACTCTGCCAAACTACCAATATTATACCGATTGATATTATTGACATTGTTGGAATTTGTATTCAGGGAATAAGGGATGGAGCTGTTAATTGGGTGGATAGTACGGGAAATTTTGATATTTCTAAATTGGAAACAGATATTAGTAATGTTACCATAGCGACTTGAGAAAATGAATAAAGATGAAATCTTTTCTACCGAAGAAATTCTAAAAAACTCTCTCCGAAACAAGTTTCAAAACTATGATCCCGAGCCTGCCTCAATGCCATTTCATACGCGGTTACTTGGTAAGGATCGTTTAGCATTGTATTCGTTTATACATTCGCTAAACACAAACTTCGGCACTGCAATTTTCGAACCTGTCGCTTTAGCGTTGGCACGAAAGAATTTTAAGTCGGCTCAATCGCAAGCGATAGCGGGTACTCAAATAAGTGAAGAAGCCCATATAGTTATTCAAGATATCATGGATAACCTGGCAACCGCCAGGAGCGAACCAAACAAGGCAAAAGAGATTGATGCAATTCGTAAGGTTTGTCAAACTGGGGAAATGAAAAATGTAAAACCCACTCGCGTCGATGTTCTGATAGAGAGCAACCCTGGCGAATTATTTCTCTTTGACATTAAAACAGCCAAACCGAATGCTGGTGGGTTTAAAGAATTCAAACGCACACTGCTAGAGTGGGTCGCTACCGTGCTTGCCGAAAATCCAAAGGCAAAGGTAAATACGATTATTGCCATTCCATATAATCCATACGAGCCGAAGCCGTATGATCGCTGGACAATGAGAGGAATGTTGGACTTGGATAACGAACTTAAAGTGGCCAAAGAGTTTTGGGATTTCATCGGTGGCGAGGGGGCATACGACGAACTCCTGAATATTTTCGAACGCGTAGGAATAGAGCTTCGTTCAGAGATAGACGAATACTTCCAGAGATTCGCAAAGAAGTAAACGAGGAGGAATTTACCGTGAATATGAACAAGACAATTTTTCGTGTCCACGTTAGTGACATTCAGGATGTCGCCGAGGAGAAATTCGGTACCAGGCTGACTGAGAGCGAACTTGAAGTCGTCATCAAACAAGTTCAGGAGAAAATTGTTACCTATGATGTAATTGCGGATGCGGTTGGCGACGTAGAAAGAGTAAGCAAAATGGTAGACGAAGAGGACAAAGAGTTCTTCGAGACATATCATTCGTAAGTTAACAGGTGTGCTGGCATTCGCCATTGTCGTCGCGTAATCCTAGCCCCACAAGCCAGAAGATTCGATCTGTCCCTTCCTGTTGAAAACCTCCACACAATCCACCACATCCACACCACTTCTCGCCTCCAGACCACTAATTTCCCAGTGCGGGCTTAGAGCCGAGATAACCCCGACTAAACCGAGACTTAACCGAGAGAGAACCTGCTGTAGAATTTCTCCACGCGCCTCATCGTATTCATTGCTTTGCCCGTCAAACCCCTCACATTTCACGAATTTGAATGTTGGCCCCCGCCCGGGTGCCATTCGCCATCGTTCGAAACACAAGTTTAGTTGCCCGAACTATCAGGTTCGTTGTCACAGCGATTAGGTTGGTTGTCCGAACGATTAGGTTCGTCGTCCCAACGATTAGGTTGGTTGTCCCGACGATTAGGTTCGTCGTCCCAACGATTAGGTTGGTTGTCCCGACGATTAGGTTTGTCGTCCGAACGATTAGTCTGGTTGTCCGAACGACCTGTACCGTCCTCCTGATGACCATCATCTTCCTCAAAATACGGAACTTTGCTGACCATGGCCATGTTCCGTCTGACGTGAGACTCGAATCCATTAACGCATAAAACAAAAGAGGAGGAAGAACATGGATCCAATCATGCCGCAGATCAAGAACATCGTCTTTCTGATGCTGGAGAACCGTTCTCTGGATAATCTTCTTGGCTGGTTATACTCAAACAATAAGCCGCAGCACTTTTACCCGGCAAACCAAACTGCCCCGTACGATGGTCTAATACCGGGCCGCTATTTCAATCCGGCATATTCGATGGGCATTGTTAAGAACTATCCTGTCGTACCGGTTCCGCAGGAAAATGTGAATGAGCGAATACCGGCATACGATCCATACGAGGCGATGCGTGAAGGGTTAGGTGGGGAATGGAATGGAGTTATGAACCAGCTGTTCGGCAACCAGGATATTATCAATAGGATGCCGTCAAATGGTACGGTTGCAAGAATGTTCGGCTTTTTACAGGACTACTATGCAAGATACATGCTCACATGGCAGGGACTGGATATACTATGGTGCTACACTGTCGGCCAGCTTCCGGTCATCAACGCGTTAGCGATGCGCTATGCGGTCTCAGACCGATGGTTTTGTTCGGTGCCGACACAAACCAATCCGAACCGTGCCTATTCTCTCTGCGGGACGTTTCTCGGTCGCGAGGCGAACTCGAACTCCTTTGCCGTCGAGCAGTTCAATGTGCCCACGGTTATCAACAAGCTCGCCGACGCCGGGAAATCGTGGGGCCTATACTACCAGGACATTTGGAAAGAAAACAAATGCTTCACGGAGTTCACATTCCCGCACATATCGGGCGCGAAGAACGGTGAAGTCGCTACCCTCGATATGTTCAAAGAGCGAGCGAAGAATGGGACTTTGCCTGCATTCACCTACCTCGAGCCCAAGTGGGGATATGGGATGGGGTCGATGTACGTCCAGGGAAACGATTACCACCCGCCGACCCTGGTACGGCCCGGTGATAGGTTTCTTGATGAAGTGTATCTCGCACTCCGCCAAAGTCCACAGTGGTCCGACACGTTGTTCGTAGTCACCTTCGACGAGCACGGTGGGACATACGACCACGTCACTCCGCCATGGGGCGCGGTCAACCCTGACGGTATTAACGGGACGAAATGGGGATTTGATTTCCGTCTCTACGGAGCGCGGGTGCCGACTCTTTTGGTGTCCAAATATATTAATCAGTGTACTGTGTTCCGTGAACCGCATGGGAGCCCGCATCCATACGACCATACATCTTTCATCAAGACGTTCCTGCTCTGGGCGGGCATCGATCCTGCTACGGCCGGTCTTGGCAAACGAGTCATTGAGGCCCCGTCATTTGAGGGAGTGCTGTCGAGTAAACCGGCGAACGAAGCCGGCGATATGCTGGATTCCGTCCCATTAGATGCAGTCGCAGAGGCGGACCCGGGAATTGCTTCCGAGCCTCTCCCCGAAGTGAAACCATTGAACGGTCTCTTCGAAGGGATGCCATTCGCGGTCGTTAAGGCAATCCTAAGTCGAAGTAAGGACATGGAGGACATCGACCGGTCGATTACTGGATTCAAGCAGGATGCTGAGAAGTTTGAGACGAGCCTGATGAGCGAACGTAAGGAATAACATCTCGGAGCCAGTGCGGCAAGTGTGTTCGGTAATGGTATGAAGCGAGATGGTCGATCCGCTTCGGCTGGCAATACCCGTGGACGCACGGCGGATTCAACATGGAGCATTAATTAAACTTCCAGGAGGAGGCAACAATGAAACACTTTCACACCTTTATCATGGGTCTGGCATTCCTGATGTCAGCTGGCGGCTTTACGGGAAACCAAGAGAACAAACCGGCTCAACTCTGCAGAACTCGCCATCCGCTTTCGTTTAACCCGCAGCCTGGCAACCCGAACAAGCTCAGCTCGTACGTCCCGCACAACGTCGATTTCGTCCAGCTTCAGAACGGCTACTCGACGCTCACTGCTGAGTGCCAGACGACGTTCGATTATTATTCCTGGCAGTTGTTCGTCGCGCTTAACTGGCCCGCGTATTCCAACGGCAAGCCGATGCCTTCGTTCACATCGAGCAACAGCGCACCGCGTGTCTGGGAGTTTTATACCGATCCGAAGGATGTATTCAATCCTTCACATACTAAGAAACTCCAGCTTCTCACAAACGCGCATGGTAGGGACGTCCTCACCATGATGTTCAAGAACGATCTGCCGGATACGGTCAACGGTTATCTTCAAGCGCTTCCGCAGGATCCGCTGATAGATCGCAATTTGAACTTCGTTATGTACGAGGTCAAGGTGAACAAAGATTGGGTAAACTACGTCACGAAGAACAATCTTAATACGATCTCAGGCCAGCAGAAGTTTGTCGATAAAGGGAAACCTGTCATGTTCACCGCTGGATTCTATTCCGATACCACTCACAACGCGGGCGGCATTGTAGGCGCCATGGAGATCAAGGCTGCATGGAAAATTCTCGATACCACGAAGGGGGACAACCCAAACCGCTACTACACGAAGCAGGTCGTCATTTACATGGACAGCTCGCACACCACGACGGGGAAGCCGCTTATCATCAACGTACTGGTTGGACTCGTCGGCTTCCATGTGAACCACTATACGGACACGAAGGGGAACGACGGTCTCTGGACGACATTCGAGCAAGTTGACAACGCGCCTGCCACACCTGTCTCTCCGACAGACACGATACAATATTCGTTTTACAACGCCGGCTGCACCGATTGTCCTGTAAATACACCGCCGAGCCTCATCGACTCTCAGAAAGTTTACAAGTGGTCTCCGAATCCACCTTATGCATCGGCGTATGCCTACAATGGCAAGTATGGTACGCAGGTCGAGCGAACCGACTCGATCTTTTATGCAACTGAGAAGGTGAATGCAATCTGGCGAGCGAAGCTCAAAGGCACAATCTGGGCGAATTATAAGCTGATCGGTACACAGTGGCTCAATGCGGAAGATAGCAGGCCCGGTGACATCCTCGGCATTCCGCCGCAGCTTACGAACACCGTCCTCGAGACCTACATACAAGGGAAGCCCATCGGCTCTTGTATGAACTGCCATGGATTTGCCACGGGCGCCGTAAAGAAACTGAACTCCGATCTGAGTTTTCTTCTGGGCCATGCTACTAGAAAATAGTAGCAGCCTGCTGAATCCTGAACATTTGCGGATTCTTCGCGGCTTTTTGCGGTTAAATTTAATTGCAAATGGCGTGGAGCGGGCGCAACGAGCGGAGAAAGAAAGAATGGGAACTTATTACAGAAACCCCTCGTTCGATTAATAGATCAGAGAGGAGAAAATAGAAACGACGGTTACACTACAAGCGCCAGCCGTTCGGTTATGGGTTCTACTAGTAGAGACTACGTACATTCCTCTCTGGCAAATCAAGAGTTCTGTTCACTGATCATCAAAAACTGAGGGCGTCATCGAGTCGTTGGCAGCACCGGGGCCACCGGTATCAGAAATGACATTTCGTTCACGCATGACTCTGCGAGATGTGCAGGGTACAGATAACGATTTTCTTTTCGAACTTTTTTCGAGCACCCGCGAAGATGAGCTTTCGGTTGTACCATGGAATAATGAACAGAAAGATGCGTTCCTTCGGATGCAGTTCGACGCTCAAAGCCGGCACTACTCCAGCGCATTCCCCGACATGGATTACAAAATCATCCTCATTGATGGCAATAGGGCCGGGAGGCTCTTGACCGTAATGCTCCCCGGCGACCTGCATGTAATCGATATTGCGATACTCCCTTCTTATAGAAACCTTCGGATTGGTACCATGTTGCTTAGGGACCTCATGTCCCAGGCAGAGATGGGAAATATCGTCCTCTCGCTTTATGTGGAGATTTACAACCGTGCGCGCACGCTGTACAAGCGGCTCGGTTTCGTCGAAGTGAAAATAGAAAATATTTACACGAGAATGGAATATCGACCTGGGAGGACGCGTTCGAATTCATCCAACTCGAATCAACAAGCGAGCGTAACAATATGATTGAAGATATAACTCTCGACAAACTTACATACAAAGATTTCCGTGAGAATCAGAATAGCGTGTTCGAGGTGGTACTGCAATCCGATTCAAAAGTAGAACTCAAATTATCTGAAGTCTCGGAGAAATCAGTCTCGGCAAACTACGAAAGATTTTCACTCATCTTCCATGGTCCATCGGAGCATTTCCTCCATCAAGCAATTTACAAGTTCGAACATTCCAATATGGGTGAGTTTGAAATGTTCATAGTCCCTGTCGGACGCAGCCAGAATGGTTTACATTACGAAGCGGTTTTTAACCGGCTTATCAAAAACGAACAAGGAGGAGACAAATAATATGAGCAGTCCTTACTTAGGAGAAATAAGGATGGTGGGTTTCAATTTCGCACCCGTCAATTGGGCATTCTGCGACGGATCTCAGCTGCCGATTTCGCAATATGATGCTTTGTACAGTCTTATCGGTACAACATACGGAGGCAACGGCCAGACGACATTTAACCTGCCTGACCTGCGCGGGCGCGTTCCCATCCACAATGGAGGGAGTTATGTCCTCGGACAAAACGGCGGCTCGGAAACGGTACCGCTGACTCCTAATCAACTCGGCGCTCATGGGCATACGCTTATGGCGAGTGGGAATAACGCGAGTTCACCGACAGCCGCTGGAAACGTGTGGGCGGTTACCTCTAATACGCAGTACACTGACAAAGCCGCAAATACAAAGATGAGTCCTTCAGCGATGACCAACAGCGGGATGGGTCTACCCCATGAAAACATGATCCCTTTTACTGCGATAAATTTTATTATTGCACTCTACGGCATCTGGCCTTCCCAAGGCTAACCATGGTTTGCAACGATCATTCATTACATGAATCAATGAGGAGATAATAATTATGGCGACTCCATATATTGGAGAAATTAGAATTGTGAGCTTCGGTTATGCACCGAGCGGTTGGGCATTGTGCAATGGCCAAACGATGTCCATCGCCCAGAACCAGGCGCTCTTTTCCATCCTTGGAACTACATACGGCGGCAACGGTACAAACACTTTCATGCTCCCTAACCTGCAGGGTAATGTCCCATACCACGCCGGCAGCGGATATGTTCAGGGACAGGCTGGTGGAAGCGCGGCAATCGTTCTCAATGCCCAGCAGATTCCCTTGCATACTCATACCATGGTCGGTAGTTCTGCAAGCCCTAATAAAGGACAACTTGCGAACAACCTTTGGCCGACGCAAGCCGCTGCGTCGTACGACCCCGCTCCCACAGCCATCATGAATCAATCGGTGATCGGGACGATCGGCGGTCAACCGCATAACAACATGTCACCCTTTCTTGTGCTTAATTTCGTAATAGCACTGAGAGGCATATATCCCTCACGCAATTAATGAACAAGGAGATTTCATGGCAGATCAATTCTTAGGTGAAATTAGAATGTTCGCAGGAAACTTCGCTCCCTACCAATGGGCGACCTGCGACGGACAGATCATGGCTATCGCGCAAAACACCGCGCTGTTTTCCCTTCTCGGTACAAACTTTGGAGGCAACGGGACTACAAATTTTGGACTTCCCAATTTGCAGGGAAGGGCTCCGCTCGACTTCGGGCAGGGACCGGGTCTAACACAAAGAAATATAGGTGATAAGGGTGGTGTCGAGTCGGTGACAATCGATAATTCGACGATGGCGTCCCATAACCATGGTGTACTCGGTTTCAGCGGCGATGGAGATAAAACCACTCCCATAGGAAATACCTGGTCCGAGTTGGGTAATCCTAGATCGCCTACGCCTCTTTACACGGACGATACGACACATAATGTCGGATTCTCTGTCTCAGGTAAGCCAATTGTTTCAGCCGTCGGCGGCGGCCAGGCGCACGAGAACAGACAGCCGTTCCTTGTTGTCACTTTCATTATCGCGCTCGCCGGAATGTTCCCACCTCGCGGTTGACCGCAAGCTTTGTAGGATCCTTCCGGAGGCCAATAGATCTTTGGAAGGATTCTTGCATGACACGGCAAATGATTTCTGCGCGCAGTGGATGAAAACAAGTAGCGCCAAATATAATCGGATCGATTAGGGAACGAATATTTTTTACCAAGGAGAGCTAAAGATGAACAAAAGTTCTTTACTGCTTTCACATAGCGATACGGTTGTGAATAAAGCTGATATAAGGAACCCGAGTCTCCGTTTCAGGTTTCGTCGGTTGATAAGGTTGTTTGTATTCCTGGCATTTGCAGGCATGGGAAATATCGCGTTTGCAACCATAACCGTCACCGCGACAAGTGACAAGCATGCATATAGTCCGAGTGGTAGTAATGCATATGATGCTTCGACGGGTACCGAGATCACCTTGCGTTCCGCGATCGAATATGCCAACTATCATTCTGGAACAACGATCAGTGTACCGCCTGGGACATATTCTCTTTCTCTCGGTGAGTTGCAAGTCGGTACGAGCACACCCTTTACCATAACCATTAACGGTACGGCCGCCGCCTCTACGATTGTCGATCAAACAGACGGCACGAACCGTGTATTCAACATTGACCCCAGTGCGGTTGGTGGAATAACCTGTACCCTCACGAACATGACCATAGAAAATGGACAGGATAAGGCCGATAATTTTGGCGGCGGTGGGATCATAGATGGATCCGGAAGTAACGGAACGTCGGATCAATTGACCTTGACAAATTGTATCATCCAAAATAATTCAGCGTATGGAAGCGCGTCACTTAGTTATCCTCCCAACGGAGGGGGATTGGATATGGGAGGCGGATATTTGACGGTTACAAACTGCACATTTTCCAACAATAATGCAGTGACCAACGGCACTGGATTACAGATCGGTGCAGGCATCTATTATCAACCTGCTTCTTCTTCGGAATCGTTGACAATTTCAGGCTCGACATTTTCAGGCAACACTGTTAATGTTGGGAGTTCGAATGCAGAAGGCGCCGGACTCGCTATCCTCAGCACTATTTCTGGCGGCTCATATAGCATTACGAACACAACGTTCTCGAATAACTCTTTTACATCGAGCGGACATACCGGCCAAGGCGCAGCCGTTGAATCTGAGGGGGGCGAAACGCTTACTATTACAGGAAGTATTTTCACCAACAATTCTGCGCTGGGAACGGGCGCGTCTGGAGGAGCCATCATTTCTCACGGGAACACAGACAATATCAGCTATTGCCGGTTTTCAGGGAATACTGCACCCTCTGGAGTGTCAAATCTTGAAGTAGATTTTGGGGGAACGGCAACCGCTAATAAGAATTGGTGGGCGAGCAATTCAGGGCCGGGGAGTTCTGCTTCCGCATCGGGATCGGGAAGCTCTTTGACGGATGGCATTTATATAAAATTGACGAACATGGCGGCGCGAACTACGATTGTCGCGGGCGACACAACAAAACTAACGGCAGGCTTCCTAACAAACTCTGACGGTTCGACGAACACGGCAAGCAGCTTAGTGGCTTTAAGCGGCGTAGGTGTTACTTGGGGAAGTGCAACACTTGGCACTCTATCGAACCAACAGACAACGATTTCCAACGGAACTGCTACTGCAACTTTTACCGGTACGACCGGCGGAAGCAACGGTAGTGCGCAGTCCACGGTCGACGGCGTAACCGCAACTACTTCACCGACGATAACAATAGATGTCGGGCCAAATATTACAACAAACCCAACCAACCAGACGGTAAATGCGGGGAGCAGCGTGTCGTTCACAGCGGCGGCGGGCGGAAATCCGGCCCCTGCGGTCCAGTGGGAGGTCAGCACAAATGGTGGCTCGACATGGAGCAATGTCACAGGTGCAACAAGCACAACATATTCGTTCACAACCGCCTCGACAGATAATGGGAAAGAGTATCGTGCAGTATTCACAAACAGCGTAAGTTCGACTAACAGTAATGCAGCCACGCTAACAGTAGATTTTGCTCCAAGCGTTACGACGAATCCAACGAACCAAACAGTGAGTGCAGGTAATAGTGGATCATTCACTGCAGCAGCGAGTGGAAATCCTTCTCCGACGGTCCAATGGCAGGTGAGCACCGATGGCGGTTCAACATGGAACAATATTGTAGGTGCAACGAGCACGACGTATTCATTCACGACTGCTTCGACGGACAACGGAAAAGAATATCGCGCAGCCTTTACTAATAGTGTAAATTCGGCAAACAGTAATCCTGCGACTTTGACGGTGAATACCGGGCCGAGCATCACTGCGAATCCGACCAACCACACAGTGAACGCCGGGACTGGTGTTTCATTCACGGCGGCGGCGAGCGGAAATCCTACTCCGACAGTACAATGGCAGGTAAGCACAGACGGAGGCGCTTCATGGAACAACGTTTCAGGTGCAACGAGCACGACGTATTCATTCACGACAGCTTCGGCAGACGACGGAAAAGAATATCGCGCGGTATTTACTAATACTGTGAGTTCAACGAGCAGTAACGCAGCCACCTTGACAGTGAATACCGGGCCCGGCATTACAACGAATCCGACCAACCAGACTGTCTTTGCGGGAGACAATGTGTCATTTACTTCTGCGGCGAGCGGCAATCCTGTTCCAACAGTCCAATGGCAGGTAAGCACGGATGGTGGTTCGACATGGAGCAATGTTCCTGGAGCAACAAGCGCAACCTATTCTTTTACCGCGACAATAACAGAAAATGGGTACGAGTACGAGGCGGATTTCACCAACACCGTCTCATCAGCGATATCAAATCCGTCCACGTTGACAGTCAATGATCACTCGCTTGCAGTCGAGGTCTCCTCATTCAAAGCGGCGGCAACCTACAACTCCGTTACATTGACGTGGCAAACCCAATCGGAGGTGGAGAATGCCGGATTTAACATATTTCGTGAAGATCCGGGAACAAGTCTATTTAAATTAATAAGTAGCTATGCAAGCAACGACAGTCTGAAAGGGCTTGGCACGAGCAGCACCGGTCAAACTTACGACTTTACGGACAACCACGTTGTGTCAGGCTCGGATTATCAATACGAAATCCAGGGCGTATCAACCGATGGATTTGCAAAAGATATCGATACTGTTGAAGTGATGATAGCTGCTCCGAAGGATTATGCTCTTTACCAAAATTACCCCAATCCGTTCAACCCCAGCACCACGATACGGTTCGATCTCAAGGAATCATCGACAGTGGTGCTGGATGTCTTCAATACTCTGGGACAAAAGGTAATGGAACAGAGCTACGGAACGATGGATGCCGGAAGATACAACGAAGTCGTGGGCATGGACAGATTCGCGAGTGGAGTGTATTATTATCGCATTATGGCACAAGGCAACGATGGACAGAAGTTCGTGTCAATAAGAAAGCTGATGCTGGTTAAATAGTCTCCAATGATTCAGGTTCCAGTGGCCTCGAGGTTGTATCCCGACTTTGTCGGAATACCGGGGACCTGCTGCATTTTCGTTGAAGGTCGTGCCACCACCTGATACCACACTCAAGTATTCCCTGGAGCTTGGAAGGTACACAGAGACGCTTGACGTGAATCCGATCTGGGATTTGTTCGGGGAATGAAAACGATTGCTGGCAATCGATCAATGATAGGTCAGCAGTCCGCATTCCACAGTTACGAACAACCTCATGATGGATACTCTTGAGCTCTGCACGTCTGTGGACTATTGGACATCTTGCATCGTGCGAGTACAGCGTGGACACGGGCGGCAAACTCCTGTGCTTTGAAGGGCTTGGTGATGTAATCATCTGCGCCGAGCTCAAGACCTTCGACTATCTCCCACTCGTTTGCAAGAGCCGTAAGTATTATCACCGGAATCGATCTTAGACCTTCGTCACTTTTCAAGATCTTCAACATTTCCAGACCATTCATCACAGGCATCATTACATCGAGTATAATCAGATCTGGAGGATCGGCCTTGGCTGCTTCCAGCCCCAACTTTCCATTTTCCGCCTGAAAAACCTCGTATCCCGAATGCTTCAACTTGAAACTCAAAAGCGCGGCAATTCCTTCGTTGTCCTCTACTACAAGTACTTTTTCCATGATAGTTATACCTCCACTTCTAATATTTGACTTACTTGTGATGCCAACTTTTGCTCTCCAATTCCTCTCACTGCGAAAGCGATGCCGTCGTACCTTGTTCAACAAGGCATCGAGGAAAATCAATCGACAATCAACGAGAAATAGTCGATGGCTTTGAATAATATAAAGGAGCGTTACCGGTTAAATATGGCGACAAGATGTCGTCCGTTCTTGTTGTGAATGATAAGAGTACTCAAAGCGAAGTTCCCGGTGGAGAAGTCAACGCAGACTTGCTCAACCTTGGTGTTACCCTGATGATAGGGTAGGCGGCTTAAAGTGGATTCGGTTTCGTTATGCATATGCCTCGTCGTTCACGAGCGTGCTCAAACAAAGGGAAACTATTACCGAGGTACGCCGATCAGCCCACCACGCATCCCCGATAATACAAAAGAATACTGTCACACTGCGAGTAATAGTCGATGTGACGCCGCAAGACTGGACCGGTAACGCAGAGGGCGCATGGGACTCCTTTGAGCAAATCGCCTTAAAGTTACAGGGACTGACGAAAGATCACAAATGGACTGTTCTTGGTGAAGAAAGACAGCAGCATAATTCATTGATATTGGATGGTTTACATAAATAGTGCCAGAGGTTTTCGGAAAAACGCGAAACCATGCGAGTAATTTTTTCCAATCAAAGTGTTTAAAATACAGGGATTAGCGGTCGATGATTCTCCGTCGGGAAGTGTGTTTGGAGAATGAGAAGAATGCCTGCGGACAAATAGAGTCGAAATATCAGGTAGAGACTCAATCTGAATTTGGGTGCTTTCAAAAGGCATTCGCTTCCCGCTGGGCATGATGGTTTTCGTTGGTCTTTCCTTGTCTCCTTGAGGAGGACCCGGGTCAGATTGCTTTGCGTTCATCGCGAAATCGCCGGCAGAAATCAAACTGAGCCACTACCTTCTTTCTTTAAATGTTGAGATTCTCAGGGTCGGAGATTAACTTTAAAAAATTCTGGAAGGTGATAGCTTTGCGAGTGTCAAAAGGTTTGCAAAGAATATTGAAGGAACGACGAAAAAAGAGGCGGGGAGTGTCAGCATCTCTTACAACAGAGGAATTCTTAAGATCGATCACACTCATTCCAGACATCGATCAACTTCTTGGGAATTTCACCGCAAAGTTCATGGAAATGTTTGCCGCAGATTCAGTCTATTTGGTCCTCCTTGAGCCTGTGACCAACCGATATGTCGGAAGGAAGGCGAAGGGAGATAGACAGGATTTGTTATCAAAGTTGAATTTCTCGCAGAAGGACAATTTGATCAAATGGCTTAACGTCAACAGGTGCCCGCTTAATGTATTGCGTCAGGGGCAAGTTGTCGAGTTTTTGGCCGCGACCGAAAGACAGCTACTGGCAGACGGCTCGATCCAAATTGTGCTGCCGCTGATCGTGATAAACCGGCTCACAGGCGCATTGTTCGTTGGAAGGGAGGATAACGGAAACAGGTACGCGCTCGACGAGGAATCGATGATGTCGACTCTCGTCTCACAAAGTGCGTTGGCGATTGAATATGCCATGATATATCAGTTCCAGGAAGACAAGTTGAAGAGACTATTTCACGCAGACAAGCTGGTGACGGTAGGAGAACTTGCCGCGGGAGCTGCCCACGAAATACGAAATCCGCTTGCTGCGATCAGAAGCACCGTCCAGTATATCCAAAAAGATTTGCCGACTAACAAGCAAGATTTGGTGATTGGTATAATCGACGAAGTCGATCGCATCGACAAGATAATCAAGGGCTTACTCTCGTTTAGTCGGACATCGGAACTGCATGTTGAATCCTTGGACTTGCAAGAGGTACTGGAACAGACGCTCTCGCTGCTCGATCCTGAAATGAGGAAAAGGAATATCAACGTTATTAAGGAATATCAATTGACGGATCCATGCATACATGGAGATGGAGCACAATTAAAGCAAGTCTTCTTGAATATTCTTCTCAACAGCCTGCAGGCAATGGAAGACAACGGAACACTCGGCATAAGAACAGATTTGATTCCCGATCACGAAAACTTCGTGACAATATTGTTTTCGGATACAGGATCGGGGATTCCTGCTTCAGTGTTACCAAGGGTATTCGATCCATTCTACACCACCAAGGAAAATGGAACGGGGATCGGCCTGTCTATTTCATACGGGATTGTCAGCAGACAT
Source organism: uncultured Bacteroidota bacterium (assembly GCA_963703215.1). Taxonomy (GTDB): domain Bacteria; phylum Bacteroidota; class Ignavibacteria; order Kryptoniales; family JAKASW01; genus JAKASW01. The sequence goes on from OY969800.1 coordinate 2,438,002, forward strand.
GGCGGAGAGATCGAGATCCACAGCGGGAGCGACGGAGAAGGGAAAGGAACGAAAGTGTATATTAAACTTCCAAGAAACTTGGTGAATCAGAAATGAGTATCAGCCCAGCCGGCAAAAAGGTTATGATAGTGGATGACGAGGAGCGGATCCGCAATATATTAGCGGCGATTCTGGAAGATGAAAATTACGAGGTTGTCACTGCAGGCGATGGGATCGAAGCGTTAAACAAATTGGCGGATTTCAAGCCACAGGTTGCAATAGTCGATCTCCAAATGCCGCGAATGAATGGTCTGGAAGCGATATCTCAGTTGAAGCAACTCGACTCGCGAGTCGTGTCCATAATCTTGACCGCGCACGGCACGATTCAGTCGGCCGTACAGGCAACAAAGGAGGGGGTGTACGATTACTTAACTAAACCGTTTGACAACGAACAGATGATCATGGTTGTCAAGCGTGCCATGGAGCATTACCAGCTCGCGGCAGAAGTGACGGAATTGAGAAAGGAGCTTGGCAGGCAACACGGCTTGGAATCGATTGTCGGCGACAGTCTTGTAATGCAGAATGTTCGGGAAGAGATTAAGCGTATAGCCGAAACGGATGCCGCAATATTGATCGAAGGTGAAAGCGGGACCGGAAAAGAACTGGCGGCACATGCAATCCATTACGAAAGTCAGAGGAAAAATGCTCCTCTCGTAATAGTCGATTGTGGTTCTGTGCCGATAACAATAATCGAGAGCGAATTTTTTGGACACGAGAGAGGAGCATTTACGGACGCACGCGAGCGGAGGATCGGGAAGTTCGAAGAAGCCGACTCAGGTTCTATCTTTCTCGATGAGATCAGTGAACTTCCGTTGGAAGCCCAGACTAAGCTGCTCCGGGTGCTGCAGGAAAAAGAATTTTCGCGGATAGGGGGGAGAGATCCAGTAAGAGTCGATGTCAGAGTCATCGTCGCGACAAATAGGAATCTCGAAGAACTCGTGAAATTGGAAAGATTCAGAGAAGATCTCTACTACAGATTAAACGTTCTGAGACTTCGAATTCCTCCGCTTAGGGAGCACAAAGAAGACATTCCACTTTATGCGAGACACTTTATCAAGAAGCATAGACAGACAATTCGGCGAAACGAATGCGAGATATCATCGAAAGCAATGCAGGTTCTTATGACTCACGATTGGAAGGGAAATATTCGCGAACTTGAAAATTCCATTCAACGTGCCATGCTTAGTATGACAGGTGACAAAATAGAATCGGCGGACTTATCGTTTCTCAAGAAATATATTTCTTTCAATCCTAAACGATACAACGGTAAGGAAAGTCTCGAAAGCTATGTCAGTTCACTTGTTGAAAAGATTGAAAGAGAAATTATTGTCAACACTCTTGAGGAATCCGGTTGGAATAGAAGGGAAACATCCGAGAAGCTGAAGATAGGTCGAAGGACTCTATTCACGAAAATGAAACGATACGGTTTGCTTGGGGAACCGCAGAAAGAACAACCTTGATCGTATCTTGATAGCTATAGCGTTGAGAAGGGTCAATAGGATTCGAGCCAGTAATGATCCCGGAAAAGTGTGCGCTTCATGCTTGACCATTGCTGATTAGGTTGTGCAATGGTCTGCCCATCTGCCTGGGCAGTGGCCTGCCCAATTTCTCCGATCACCGATCAAATTTTGATTTCTTGAGCACAAATGCGACGGCACTCTCCTTGCTATAGATCCGCTGTGCGCAAAAATAATCATGAGCTGATCGTATGGAAAAAGATCCTAGTGAGGTAGTATTCGGCAGTCAGGAGATGAGGGTGATAATGTCGCAGGCTGAGCGGATAGCTCGCAACGAGTTCGCGGTTCTCCTTACGGGCGAAAGCGGGGTAGGAAAAGAAGTTGTATCGAGGTACATACACCGGCATAGCATCCGCGTAGCCGGACCCTTCGTTGCTGTAAACTGCGGTGCGATTCCCGAGACTCTTTTTGAGGCTGAGCTCTTCGGGTTTGAACGAGGAGCTTTTACAAATGCCTTCTCAGACTCACAGAGGTTATTTTGAGCAGGCAAACCATGGCACAATTTTACTGGACGAAATTTCAGAGCTTCCGTTCACATTGCAAGTGAAGTTGTTGCGCGTGCTGGAGGACAAATGTTTCATGCGTTTGGGTGGCGAGAAGGAAATCCAGGTTGATGTTCGAGTCATTGCTGCATGCAACGTGAACCTTCAGACTCTCGTCAGAGATGGGAAATTCCGGAAGGATTTGTATTATCGGCTTGCAGTCTCTGTGATCTCAATTCCACCGCTTCGCTGCCGTAAGTCCGATATTGAAAGCTTGGCAGATAGTTTCTTGCGTAAGCATGCCCCAGGTAGGAAAGTCATGAGTCGCGAGGCGCTTGCAAAGCTGGTTCATTATGAATGGCCGGGAAATGTACGGGAATTGGAATACTGCGTGATTCGCTCGATTATTAACAGCGATTGCAGGGATGTGATCAAGGCCGATGACATCCAGTTCTTGGAAGACGATATTGAGCGCAGTGTAGCAATTGAACGCAAGGAATTTGAGGAGGCTTTGAAAAAAGCCAAAGGAAATGTGAAAAGTGTCTCGAGGATTTTAGGAGTACACCGGAACACAGTCTATAACAAGATCAAGAGATTCAATATCGATTTGCTCCGGTACAGGAATGGCCATCCGATTTATCAGTAGAAACCCACAAGACTCCAGCGGGAAATACAGATGCCCTCCTGACTTTCATTTATATAACGAGAGCCAGAAGGGCAGTTTGCCAGTTTAGAATGATTGTCGGGGTTGGATTATAGAATCCGTTTCGTCGACTGACCGGCCTACCCGTTGCGTTCGAATCGTTTTTGTGTTGATGGAGGGAAAAAAAGCTTTGGTGAATGTCAGGCAGAATGCTGACGTCCGCTTCGCATCATCGGCATTTCTGAAGTTAGTCTCTCCTTGTTCTTTCTGATCGAGTCTTTCGATTAACATCTTGTTTACCCTTCCTTTCGGGAATTAAAAGTCTACGGCATTTTCGAGTACCACGTCGTTGGATATGTCGTGATCATTGAGTCTCCTGAACTCTTCTAACTTTTGCTTGTAAACGTCCACCGCTTGTCCCATTTTGTTAAATGGTATTTGGGTGTCGAGCCACAAGCCGTCTATCGCATTTTCTTTCAGGATGGGGCAAAGATCTTTGTGGTAAGCGCTAATGTCTCCGTACATTTCGTAAGCTGTTCCACGACATCCTCCGGCGCAGACATTCTTGACAAAACATCCTTTGCATTCTGGGATTGAATCTACTGTTGCCTCCCTGCATTTCTTCATGACATCTGAGTTTCTGTAGATCTCTTCAATATCTTCGCGGAGAATGTTCCCGGCCAAAAATTCTTCCTTGTACATCATGACACATGGATAAATATCACCGTTTGATACCATGTGAATGTCGCCGTTGGCGAAACCGCATTGAATTCGCCTCGGTGCATTTTTGATAATGAGTCCATCATGCTTATCGATGGTGAGAGGCGGAAGTTCATCACCGCCTAACTCTAACTTCAAGCCGGCTTCTAAAAGAAATCTACGGTGGTCATCGTCAAACAGAACAGACCTAATTGGGTTCATATTCTTATCTCTGACGACTTCCTTTGTCGGAAGAAAGGCGCCCATCCTGTGCTGGCCAATTCCAATTTCTTCGATAAGTAGCTTGTGCATTTCGGGCATGCTCCTCGCATTGATATTGCAAACGACAGAGTTCACTACAAACTGTTTGGGTTTGTGTTTCGCAATTATCTTGATAGCCTGCATTGTCCGATCAAATGAACCCCTTCCTCTAAGCGCTTCATGTTCTTTTTTCACGTGGCTGTCTAAACTTATCCAGACTAGATCAAACAGGTCGACGATTTTTGGCGCAACACTTTCGCCGATGAGCGTCCCATTGGTCACGAGCGCGGTACGAAAGCCTTTGTCCTTTGCGTGTTTGGCTACCTCGAACAGATCGGAGCGCCTCATCGGTTCGCCGCCGCAGAAAGCCACAGTCGATGCCCCGAATTCCCAAAGTTTGTCAAGCGCTTGGGTCGATTCCTCTGTGGTCATTTCTCCCTTGGATTTTCCGAAATGTTTTCGACTCTTTGCGTTATAGCAGTAAACGCAAGACAGATTGCAGCGCTCTGTGTTTGAGTAGTAGACATTCACCGGATGACTCCCACTAACGGATTTTGGAGGAGCTGGAACTTCATATGCGTTGAGGTGGATGATGCCCGCGTTAACCATATCCTGGATGAAATCGACCACTTTGTCTCTGATGCTATTTGGAGACAGCTTATAATGAAGGGCCAAATTATCAATAGCCTCGTTGAGGTGTGAATATCTTTTTAGGGTTTCAATTATTTCTTTCCCCGACTCGTTTAGGCGAACCCAGACATGCCAGTCTGGATCAAAGAATAGGTGCCAGCCTTCATCGTTCGTGAGATGAACTAATTTCGGTGAGAGCAATACTTTTGTATCGACGAGTTCTGATTCAGTCACGCCGGCTTTTGTATGTCGGATTTTCTTTCCGGGACTAGTCTGGGTTCTTCCGTCGGCATCCATAGATATTCTCCTGTTCGTTACTTCCCTATCCAAAAGATCGTTGGGGCGCTTCAAGTGGAGAATGCGCCCCCCGATCCTTGGATCTAATTTGTCGTGTTAAAAAATCGCCTCAATTGCGAACCTTGTTCGTTTAGCTAACCATCACGGTGATGGGGTAATAGCATCTGCAAGTGCAACTCGGTGGGCCCTTGTGTCGCATTAGCCTCTAACGATGAAAGACTCGCAAATCCGAGTGGATTGAACATGGTGTTTTCACCTCCTTTGGTGTGAATTATTTGTTGGATTGGGTTTAAAGAAAGGTATCTTCATGTAATTACATTTGGATTGTGACAATTTTCTTCCCATCGATACCATGACTCACCATCATCTTCGAAGAGCCGAATTCTTCCGGGAGAACTTGGCGACTTTTTTCCTCGCGATATGATAGAGTTGCTGGTCATACAGTTGTCGATATACGCTGCTATTAAGTACAGATCTTCATGCGGCCCCACTGCATCAATTTTTCCTTTGGCAAGGACGATAATCTTGTCTGCCGACAATACGGTTGAGAATCGGTGTGCGATTATGAAAGTTGTCCGTCCTTTCATTAGATTTGTCAGTGCTTCTTTGACCAGGTTTTCAGATTTTGAATCTAGCGAAGAGGTCGCCTCGTCAAGGATCAGTATCCTTGGATTTCGTAGAATTGCTCTTGCAATGGCTATCCTTTGTTTTTCTCCTCCCGACAATTTCGTTCCTCTCTCTCCGACCGGCAGTTTGATATCCGGAGGGCAATCCCACGATGAATTGGTGTGCGTTCGCTGCTTTTGCAGCTTCTATAACTTCTGCCTCCGTGGCAGTCAGGTTTCCATATCTTATGTTTTCATAGATGATTGCACTAAAGAGAAATGTATCCTGCAAGACAATTCCGAATTGGGATAATAGGGATTCTCTTTTTATTCGCCTTATTTCATGCCGTCGATAAGTATTTCGCCATCATAAGAGTCATAGAAGCGGGCGAGCAGACTAAGCAGCGTGCTTTTGCCGGCACCGCTTTCTCCCACTAGAGCAACCACACTGCCAGCCTCGACACTGAAGTCGACGCCATGGAGTACTTGGTGGTCAGGCTCGTAGCCGAATGAAACGTCCTTAAATTCGACATCTCCCTGAAGCCTAACGTTGGAAATTTCTGTCTGCTTCTTTTCTATCGAGGCACCTTTATCCATCAACTCGAAACACTCTTTCGGCGGCAGCAAGCGAGGTCTGAATGTTTAGACTCGTTCCCATGAGGTTTCTAATTGGTCCAAAAATATTCACGGTATATGCCGAGAATGCCATCAATTGTCCAAGCGTGAGCAACCCGCTGATCACTTGGTAACTGCCGTACCAGAGGATAACCACACCGGCGAAGGTTGTGCACAACAAAACGATTGCGATGCTCAGGGCAGTCAGGACACCTAGCTTTATGTTCAGGTTTCGGTTCTTGTTAATGCTTTTTTCAACCACAACGAAACGAAACTTCTCAAGACCGAATGCTTTAACAAGACGTATCCCTGAGAAGCCTTCCTGTATGTCTCCGTACACACGTGAACGTTCTTCCTGGACTTTATTTGAAACATCTCTGATATATTTGTTAAATACATTTACCATAATTGCGAATGCTGGCAACACCGAGAGTGCGATTAAGGTCAGTCTCCAGTTCATGACGAATACGATTGACACCGTGCCTATAACGATAAGAAGGTTGACAAAAACATTTATGGCCGTCTCACCGACGAGCGTACTTGTACTCATCGTGTCTGTCAATATGCGGCTTGCGAGGTACCCGGTTTTTTCCTCATCGAAGATCGATATGGGAAGTTTTTGAACAGTCTCATAAAGTTTTCTCTGCAGGCCTTGAACGACGTTTTCGCGGAAGGTAACAAGCAACTTCCCCTTGATGAAATCGAAAAATGATCTAAAGAAATACAAACCTAAGAATGCAATTCCAAACCCTGCAAGAAGTGAAGGGTTTCTTTGTGGTATGATCTTGTCAATCAGGATCAGAAGCACCAGTGGAGCAGCAAGATCTGCCGATGAACTAAGTAAGGTCAACGCGCCCGCTGCCACATAGCTTTTCAAATACGGCTTTGAAAAAGGGAGCAACCGCTTCGTCGCCGATACAATACCCAACCTTAACCCTTTCACATTTGTTGTCCAAAAAAATTATCGGCGCTACGTGATTGCGCCTACATGGCTGAACGTGTACCCCTTTACAATGGCAAGCGGTGTGCCTTATCGAAAAGCGCTTGCGGCCATCATTTTTGATGTTCCTAAATCAAACGCGCTGTCGGTTTGGGCAGATCTCTTGGCATGGATGGGACAACGTAAGGTCAATCGGGGAGTTACGTGTCCAAAGATTCGTTGGGCATGCCCTATGCAGGTTGGGCAATGACCGGCACATCTCAATGGGCAATCGTCTGCCCAACTCAGTCGGATGCATGCCAAAATGACGCAGAAAAGCAAGGTTTTGTCCGGCATATCCCTTGCACAATCTTGGTCGTTCGAAGAGTTTTTCAAATTATCGCCGGCAAAACTAAAGCAAGGTATGACCTACATGCTTTCAGCTATCATAATCAGGGAGATCTTCGAGAGCATTTACAGCTACCGCTTTCTTTTCTTCATGATTATCGGGGTAACTCTAATACCGATTGGGATGCATGTAAACAGGGTAAGCTATTCAAATCGCCTGAATGATTACAACGACCAGGCGAGGATGGAGAAGAAAGCCATTCTCTCGGCTCAGTCCTGGGAGCTTATGTCGGGAAGTCTTCCGATCAAAGGTTTTCTCGAACCGGCGCCACTTGCCGTGTTTGCACAAGGTCTTGAAAGTTCTCTCCCTCAATTTTACACATTCAAACCTGGAGGCTACGAAAGCGGTCGGAACTCTCCCGATGAAAGATCGTCTGCCTCCGAATTTGGAATATTAGACTTTGCTTTTATTGTTCAGTTGGTTTTTAGTCTCATCGCGCTGATTTTTGGAGCTGATGTTATTTCTGGGGAAAAGGAGATGGGGACACTGCGAAGCGTTTTGTCAAATAGCGTACCTCGTGAAACTATCCTGTTTGGAAAGCTTATTGGGGGGTTCGTTGCTATTTGGTTCCCTTTTGCACTTGCACTCATGTTGGGTCTTTTGGTTCTTGGCGCAAGCCCCTTCCCGCTCTACAATGAAGAAATACTCACAAGAATTCTTCTAATCTTTATGGCGTCATCGATCTTCTTGCTCATTTATTTTTCATTAGGCATAATGATTTCGTCCAGTACGTCACGAGCCCGCACATCGTTGATCGCGGTCATTGTGGTATGGACCTTTCTGCAATTGATCATTCCGAAAGTGGCAGGGATGACGGCAGCCCTGATTCATCCAATCAAAACAGAGACAGTTTTATCCATGGAAAAATCTGTCGCTCTGCGCATTCTTGAAGATGAAAGAGCGAGAGAGATGGGAATTCAGTTTCAGCGGATTTTCGGGAAAGATACAGATATCGTGCATTGTCCGAGTGCACCATCTCGAGAAAAAACTGAATGGGCTTCCTATAGAGAGGAGACGTGCAGAGATATAGAGAAAAAGAGGCTGCTCGGATTCATTCTCTCGATGAGGCATACGAAAAGGAAAAGGAGAATCCAGCAGCGCATTGCTACGGCATTTTCATTTATTTCTCCAAGTGCTTCATTTGGTTTCCTGATTACCGATTTGTGCGGCACGGGCACGACCGACAGGAAAAAGTCTGCTGATGCGGTAATAGTATATCAGCAGACTCTTGATCGTCGATTATTTGGTCTGCTTGCACACACGCCAATTACTCTTCCGAACGGGAAAAGCATGGATATTCTTACTATAACAAAGTTTATGGATGCCGGGTCACTGCCGACGTTTTATGTCCAGCGGGCCAGCCTCGGGGAAATCTTCAGCAATAACGTGGTTAGCGTTTTCTCGCTTGCCTTTTGGTCGATCTTCCCATTTGCAATTGCCTACAAACTATTTCTGAAATATGATGTACGATAGTCAAATAATAATCAAGCGTGAAATGTCGGATTCCTATGTGACCCGACACAACGCGGTCATGAGTCAGACAATGATTCAGGCGGTCGACCTGACAAAAAGGTACGAAGACGGGCTTCTTGCGCTCGATCATCTAAACATCGACATAAAGTCAGGACAAATCTACTGTCTGCTTGGAGCCAACGGAGCGGGGAAGACAACTGTAATTAATTTATTTTTCAATTTTATCGAGCCGACCAGCGGAAGAGCACTGATAAATGGACATGATTGTCGCAGAGAACCGCTCGAAGCGAAAAAGTATGCTGCTTACATTCCTGAAAGTGTTATGCTTTACGGAAACTTCACCGCACGGCAGAATCTCGATTTTTTTACGAGGATTTCAGGAAAAAGTGAACCCACGAAAGATGATTATTACATGGCGATGAGACAGGTCGGACTTCCGGAGGTTTCATTCGAGAAGAAGGTGAACACATTCTCGAAAGGGATGCGCCAGAAATTAGGGATAGCAACAGCGATGTTGAAGCAAGCATCAGCGTTGATCCTTGATGAGCCGACTTCGGGCCTGGATCCGAAAGCTGCTTCCGACTTCATGGAACTCCTGTTCAAGTTGAGAAGCGAAGGGAAAGCTATATTGATGTCGACTCACAATATCTTCAGAGCAAAGGAATTGGCAGACGTTGTAGGAATAATGAGGGAGGGTGTTCTTATTATCGAAAGAAAGAGGCAAGACATGGAGCAAGAGAACCTTGAGAAATCATACCTCAGACTTATGGGTGTCGAATGAGCATGGTTCTTTTTTCTTGTTGCGGAGTGATTCCGCGCAGCCCAGCAATTTTTTAAACCGATGAGCGTTCCGATGATTTGTCTAATGTTCACGATGTTGTGTGCTTGAAATGCAATTTGAAGGTGTTCTAATGTCGTATGTCAAGAACGATCCGTACAAAACGCTCGAGGAGGATACTATCCACAAAGCCTTTTTCGAAAAAAATCCGCTGCCCATGTGGATCCATGATGTCTATTCTCAAAAGTTCTTAGGAGTAAACAGTGCGGCTCTAAAGAAATATGGATACTCTCGGGAAGAGTTCATGGAAAAAACTATCACCGACATCTACCCGGCATTAGAGTCGGAGAAAACATGATATTGATCTAACGACAGCTGGTCACGGTAGAGGATATTCATTTGCATCGTTTGAAAAGCGGCGAGTTGGTCGACGTCGAAGCAACTTCACATGAATTAGATTTCGACGGGCGAAGGGCGGTTTTCACAATAGTCCATGACATTGCAGGTCGAAATCTCGCGAAGACTTTTGTCGATGAAAAAGAGGTTTCAAGCCATGACTTCATCGAAGCCATGCCAATGGGATATTACCGCAGCACTCAAAATGGGTTTTTCCTGGAATGCAATTCATCGTTTGCCAAAATGTTGGGCTACACTCGAGAAGAGATGTTTTCGGTCGACGTTCCGAAGGAATTGAGCTGCAATCCAGTGGAGATTGATGTCAAAGAATACGGACGTAGTATCCCTGCCCGACCTGATACCTATCTCCTAACAAGAAAAGATGGTACAGAGATTTGGGTTGAAGATTTTCCGATTTATATCCAGGATCAGGAAGGTGAGATCATTTATCGCGAAGGAATTTGCCGCTTCTTAGGCAATCGCGAAGCAGAAGAACGCAGGCAGATTGAAGATACGTTGCGGCTCCAGGCCGCCGCACTCGAAGCTGTTACAAATGCGGTGGTTATCACAGATCAAAAAGGGGAAGTACTTTATGTCAACCCTTCTTTTGAAAAACTCACCGGTTACTCGGCATCTCAGTCTATCGGAGCAGATATAGGCAGCCTCATCAAATCGGGAAAACAAGGCACACAGTTTTACAAAGAAATGTGGGATATCATCTCGTCCGGAAAAGTCTGGCAAGGACAGCTTGTGAATCGACGTAAAGATGGTACACTCTACAATGAAGTCATGACGATAACCCCGGTCGTAAACGATTATGGTGCGATCACTCATTATATAGCCGTAAAAGAAGACGTCACCCAGCGAATGTCGCTTGAAGACGAGCTCACACATGCGCAGAAATTGGATGTGATTGGCAAACTTGCCGGCGGCGTTGCGCACGACTACAACAATGTTCTCGGTGTCATTCTTGGATACGGAGAGCTTATCAAGAGCAAACTCGGCGAGCAAGAAGTTATCCGGCGCCAGCTCGATGCGATAATCGCCGCCGCGAAGAGAGGATCTGAACTGACGAAAAGGCTTCTGTCGTTTGCAAGGAAAGAGGCTGCCTCCCCTATGATTATCAATGCAAACTCTTCAGTTGAGGCGATCAGAGATATGCTTCTGCAGGTCGTTGGGGAGAACAGGGAACTGGTTTTGAGTCTCGAAAATAATTTGTGGAATATTAAAGTCGATTCGACACAATTAGACCAGGTACTCATGAATCTCGCGACAAATGCGAGAGATGCAATTGAAGATGTCGGGAAGATTTCCATCGAGACTTCGAATGTCATTGCCGACGACATCTTTCGTGGCTGGCCGGGCTGACTTCACGAAGGGCGAATACGTGAGGATTTCATTTGCCGATACAGGAAAGGGAATCGATAAAGAGACTTTGAAAAAGATATTCGAGCCTTTCTTTACGACGAAGCCAGATGGGAAGGGAACAGGACTCGGACTTGCAATGGTGTACGCGATCGTCAAACAGAACAGAGGAAGCATAGAAGTACAAAGCCGCGTGGGCGCTGGAACGAAATTCGATATTTACTTCCCTCGATCTTATGGAAAACCAGAAGATCTTATCGAGCAATCAATAAGCGAAATACCAAAAGTAAATGCAACAATTCTCATCGTGGAGGATCGTAATGATTTGTTGGAATTCGCCAAGAAGGGTTTGGAGCAATATGGATACAGGGTCCTGACGGCTCTGAACCCGCAAGAAGCTTTGTCTCTTTGTGGGGATTATGCGGAAGATATCGATCTGCTGCTCGCGGATGTAGTGATGCCGAACATGAATGGCGGCGAGCTGAGCCGCAGGATACGGATGATCAAGCCGGGAGTACGAACCCTCTTCATGTCGGGGTACACTGAAGATGTCATAGCTCCGCACGATAGTTTTGGAAAGAGGATAGCGTTCATTCAGAAGCCGTTCACTCCGCAGGCGTTAGCCAAAAAGCTCCAGGAAGTCCTCGGTAAATCCTGAGACAGGGGACTTCCTGGTTCGGGGGGTCCATAATGTGTTTTCAAGCTATGGGACAAGCGAGCCGTTGCCGTCGGGGGGCGTTTGCGGGAATGTGTTAGGAGCAGTAAAGCACATGAATAGAAAAAGATGGGAGTATGATTCCGGAGCAGTAATGCACATGAATAGAAGAAGATAGGAGGATAATTATGGAGCAGTAATGCACACGAATAGAGAAAGATAGGAGAATAATTATGGAGCAGTAATGCACATGACAGGAAAAAGAAGGTAGCATTGGTTATCGAGGGTCAGACGAGGTGTTTGTAACAGTCGGAATTGCAATTTATATGGAATTATATTGTGAGGAGGAAAGAGGAGTTGGAAACTCATGACTAAGTATGTATTAGTCGCATCGTGCTTCGCTTCGTTTACACTTCCCATTGAAAAAGATCGTGAAGAAAGGAAATGATGTAATGATAAAATACATCCTGTTATTGGGAGCTATGTCGATAGTGGCTTTCACCTCCATGACCTGCCATTCGCCGACAGGGCCATCAAACAGTTCAGACACGACGAGTCATGCGTGGACATTTACAATAACAATGCTTGGCGGTGCATCAGGGAGTGCTCTCTATGATGTCGCTATTGTAAATGATACGATGGCATATGCGGTGGGAGAAATTTATTCTGATTCCTCGGTGCAATTTGGTTATCCGCCAAGCGTGATCGCTAAATGGGACGGGACTGCTTGGAATTCTTCTCCCCTAACTACCAATATCAGGGACAATCTCACCCGATAAGCTCGCTGAGTGGAATGAGCGTACTTGGTGGACGATTCTGGCTTGCAGGGGGAGGCATATTTACGTGGGATGGCGTTTCCTCTCAAGCACCACTTGTTTTTTCAAGATTGACGTTGCAAAACCAGAACGCTACAATAGAAAAGGTGCAGGCTTTATCTAATGTATCTGTGTATGGCTTTGGCACCTTTGGAACGATTGTTTTTTACAATGGCACCGCATGGGAAATCTTAGCCAATACCAGCAATCTCAATGTCCAAGATATTTATGGAAATGGTGGTACAGTATTAGCGGTAACTTCATATCCAGGCGAAAGCTTAGACAAACAGATACTTCAAATTAATGGCATAACGATAACACAATTGCCAACCAATGGAATACCATGGCCACTGAGCAGTGCTTGGTTCGTACCAGGACATTACGTTGTTGTTGGCCAAGGAATTTATGAGAAGACTTCTCTTTCGCAAAGTGTCTGGCAGCAGGACAGTGTTGATACCGTTGACTTCTTTTCATGTATTCGTGGCAACGATTGGAACGATTTATTTGTCGCGGGAGGTTATGGACAACTATTGCATTTCAACGGAAAATCGTGGCAGTCTTACCAGAACGTACTTGGAATGCAAAGTGGAGCAATAGCACGAATTGCGGTTAAAGGAAACTTGATGATAGCTGTCGGAGATCTCGGTTCAAAAGCAGTCGCGATTGTTGGAAGGAGAGGATAAATTGGAAAAAATAATTTGGAGAGGTAAGATGTTAAAGTATTTTTTGTTATTAGCAGCTATATCAACGGTAGCATTTACATCCATGACATGTCATTCACCAACTGGTCCATCAAATAGCTCAGACACCACGAGCCATGCGTGGACGTTCACAATCACAATGCTTGGCGGTGCATCAGGTAGTGCGCTTTATGATGTGTCAATTGTTAATGATACAGATGTCTGGGCAGTAGGCGAAGTGTATATTGATTCCGCTGATGGAGCCATAGACCCGTTCCCATATAATGTTACCACATGGAACGGAGGAAACTGGAATATTAATAGAATCCCATATATCTACAACGGAACCCCAACATATTCACCAATCACTTGGGCATATGCTATAAATGCAAGTGATGTTTGGTTTGGAAATAGCACACATTGGGATGGGAAGCAATTCCAAAATATTGATATAGGCACTTCTATTTTTTACGGTGTCGGCACAACCAGGATGTGGGGAAGTGAAAAAAATCTTTACGCTGTTGGAAATCAGGGTACAATTGCTCGAAACACTGGAACGGGATGGCAAAAAATGCAAAGTGGTACTGACCTAAATTTCCAAGACATCTATGGCTCTGGCGGGACTATCTTAGCAATTGCTTCCTATCCGGGAGAAAGTGTTGATAAAGAAATACTACAAATCAATGGTACAACGGTAACACAATTATCCACCAATCCGATACCATGGCCGCTGAGCAGTGTCTGGTTCACGTCCGGACACTATTATGTTGTAGGTCAGGGAATCTATGAGAAGACGTCTCTGTCTCAAAGCCTCTGGCAGCAGGATAGCGTTGATACTGTTGACTTCTTTTCATGTATTCGCGGCAACGATTGGAACGATTTCTTTGTGGCCGGAGGCTACGGTCAATTGCTTCACTTTAACGGGAAATCATGGCAATCGTATCAGAATGTACTTGGGATGCAGAATGGGGGGATTTCAAGCATTGCCGTCAAAGGTAACTTGATAATAGGGGTCGGCTACCTGGGATCAAAGGCTGTTGCATTTGTCGGTAAAAGAGCTTGAAGAAAGGAAATAATACAATGATAAAATACATTTTGTTATTAGTGATTATGTCGACAGTGGCGTTTACATCTGTGAGATGTCTCTGCTCCAATCGACCTCTGTTAATAGAGTATCTCGGCATATTGCTAAGACATAGACAATGATGTTATTTGCAAAATATGTAAGAAAACCTTTGGAGATCAGAAAAATGCAGAGAGACAGAATATCCTTTGATAGACTAATGATCATAATTTTGCTGTTGGCGAATGGGTTCAGCGGTTGCCTAAAACAAAATAATCCAGTTGGTCCGTCCAATCCTATCATATGGACTCAAGAAGAATTACGGAACTTTGAGATCTCAGGCGTCTATGCCATGGGGGGTGTTCTCATCGTTGGTACCTCCTTGCCTCTTTCGTCCTGCGTTTACATTTTCAGGTCCACGGATGACGGTTCCACTTGGTTGAGAACAGATTCAATTCATGTTGATAACCACGACCCCAATACAACTCTTTGGATTAGTCCAAGCACTACCTTTTTCTTTGATGGCACGTGCCTGTTCATTGGAATTGGTGGTCTCAGTAGGGGCGGCATTTGTCGCTCCAATGACTCTGGGCTGATCTGGACAAGTAATGGGATAAGTTGGCCTGAGAGCGGCGTCAACTGGACAGAAGACGTTCTATTCTTTTTGCTCTGCCGATGGGTTCATGTACGCTGGGACTGAACATGGAGTATTCCGATCCTCGGACCATGGTACGAGTTGGATCGCGGCAACTGCCGGTTTGCCTTATGTAATTGGAGAACTTGCGACGATTGGACCAAGGATTTTTGCCGGAACCGGCAGCGAGGGAATTTATCGTTCAATTAACAACGGTGTAAACTGGAGCGCCGTGTATGACACTAACTTAAATTTCACTGGCCTCGCAACCATAGGGAACAAGATTTTTGCTGGAGCATTTCGATTCGTGGGACGACCTTCCACGGGAGGCGTGTTCGTGTCTTCAAATTACGGTGTAACCTGGGATCACGCGGATTCCGGGCTGACAGATCATGCGGTCAATGCGCTAGTAGCCAGTGGTACGAATCTATACGCAGGAACCAACTCGGGTGCCTTTGCTTCCACCGACGAAGGTGCAAGTTGGAGATACATCTCCACCGGATCGCCAACCGATTCATTTGCGGTAACCTCGCTTGCGGTTAGTAATTCAAGTCTTGTCGTGGGAACAACCAATGGCGTCTGGGGTTACCCTCTTTCGAGCTTGGTAGAAACAGACAGGACAAAATACCAATTGTCAAACAGGAGAAAGGAGGACTGACATGATGGCACTGATATAACTACGGGTAGCGTTACAGCCGCTACCCGCAGCAAATAGACAAGTAAATCAGCGTCATCCTCCGTCCCTTCAAGAAGGGACGTGCGCCTTTTTATTTGTCGTAACAATTAAACGACTCATCAACAAATCTAAAAATGTTAGGAGTAAACAGCAATGGAAAAGTTTAAAACAAGATGCTGGTTTTCAATGGTAGTTTTCTTACTGCTGAACTTAGGTCTCTCTGCGGCAGTTGACGCGCAACAAGTCTTGCATGGTTATATCCCTGCAAGCATTCCGAAACTGGGGCTACGGCCAACGGGGGTTTTAGACAGTATGGCTACCATAAACATTGTGATAGGGTTGCCTTTGCGTAATCCAGAAACCCTCACCTCTCTACTGCAACAAATATACGACCCGACAAGTCCCAATTTTCATCATTACCTTAATGTTATTCAGTTCAAAGAAGAATTTGGACCCACAGATCAAGATTACGACTCAGTTAAAGCATTCGGAAATAGGAACGGCTTAACGGTCACGAACACATCGCCAAATAATATTATTTTGGATATTAGTGGAAGTGTCGCAAATATCCAAAAGGCCTTTCATGTTTCAATGCTTACATACCAGCACCCGACTGAGGACCGGACTTTTTACGCTCCAGACCGTGATCCATCACTAAACTTGACGGTCCCAATATTGCACATTAGCGGCTTAGATAATTACTCAACACCACATCCCTGTCTCAAACTTGGTCAATCTCATGGAACACAACCCTCAACGCCGTGTCTTGGCTCAGGCAAAAATCACAGTTACTTGGGTGGCGACTTTAGGTCAGCATATGCTCCTGACGTTTCAATAGGTGGTCGGGGACAGACGGTCGGCCTTTTAGAATTCGGTGGCTATGATCCGAGCGACATATCTGGCTATGAGAGAATCGCAGGTTTACTCAGTGTACCGTTGCAGAGAGTCTTAGTCGATGGATTTAACGGGGGAATATACGGAGGGATTAATCAGGTAGAGGTCACCTCGGATATCGAGCTCTTGGTCTCCATGGCTGACAGCCTATCTTCCGTTATCGTATACGAAACGACGAACAACGGTTCGTGGGACGATATGTTAAACAAGATGGCCACGGACAACCTTGCAAAAGTCTTAAGTTGTTCATGGGAGAGTTCTGACGCCACTGATCCAACGGGTGATAACCTGCTTTCCGAAATGATACTTCAGGGTCAGACATTTTTGACTTCCTCCGGTGACCAGGATGCCTGGATAGGCTCAATTCCGTTCCCGTCTGCTTCACCATACCTCACGGTAGTTGGAGGTACAACATTGTCAACCACCGGTCCTGGAGGTTCATACCTGTCGGAAAATGTGTGGAATTCAGGTGATGCAGATGGTACTTCAGGTGGTGTTAGTCAATATGCAATGCCATCATGGCAACAAAGCGTAGGTATGTCTAACAATCAAGGGTCAACAGCATATCGGAACGTTCCAGATGTGGCAATGGTAGCTTATCTCATAGACTGTTTTGTGAATGGAAGTGAATCGTCCTCCCCCATTCAGGGCACCAGTTGCGCAGTACCTCTGTGGGCCGGTTTGGTTGCTTTGGCTAATGAACAGGCAATTGGCGGAGGTGGCACGGCGTTAGGTTTCCTCAATCCAGCCCTTTATGCGATAGGCCAGAACCCTACTAAATATGCCGCCAGTTTCCATGATATTCAGCCGGATGACGTTAATAATGTCAATATCAATAACAATACTTGGTCGGACAGCCCTGACAAATTTTACGCTGTTACAGGCTACGATCTCTGCACAGGTTGGGGGACACCTGCTGGGCAGGGACTTATCAATGCTCTCACAATTTTCAACGTGAACCTATCTTCTGCTCAATTTCCAGAGGGCGAAACCCATCCTCCGTCATCGTATGAACTTGACGGAGTGAACATTGGGCCAAACTGGAACGGCATGGCATATCACGGCCAGACCATTAGAGCCCACCCACCAAACTCTCAGTATGCATTCTGCCAGTGGAGTGATGGCGAAACAGAGAATCCAAGGACAGTCACTTGGGATGAAAATGTTTGTGCTATTTTTAAGGGCACCCACATTTCCGACGACGCCTCGGCTTTCAGCAATAACGGACAGCGCAAGCTTGTCGAGACCCCTGATGGCCGCATGTGGCAGACCTACACGAGTAGCATTGGCGGATATAGTCATGTCTTCCTTGAATACTCCACGGATCATGGCACAACATGGCAGATAATGCCTAACAAGTACGGAAGTGCGTATATGGATTGGTCGGGTCAGGGCAAATGCCCGTCTTTGGATTGGTGTTCCGCCGGAGGAGACTATACCGTCACAGTCGTCTTTCAAGAGCCTTCGGGTGGAAGCTACGCAATTGCATACAGGACGTTCATGATAAACAGCTATGGTGTGTACCAGGAGTTTTATAACTACACGGTTTATACAGAGCCCCCTGGGGGTGATTCGTACTCGGTGAATGCCAACCCGGTGATAGCCTTTGGCGAATCTGTCTATATGGGGAATGGGGGTCCAACATTCATTGTGGCCTTCGAAAGGAAATCATCGTTGACGTACTATGGCGGCACGTACAACAGCGGCATAAATCTTACGTGGGGATGGCTCGATTATGCGGGGCGCCTCAACGTAACCAAGAACTCGGTTGGCCCGCAGCAGATCTCGACTACAAATGCATCCTCATTTCATCCCACGATCTACGCAAATAAGGCGGCTTTGTCTCCGTTTTTTCATCTTGCGTATGAACAAGACGCGAATCAGTTTTCGAGTAGCGTCCAATATACCTACCAGCAGCTCTCTGTTCCCTACAGTCTGGCTTATTGCAACCAAATCACTTCGTACCAATTGTCAAGCTCTTCGTATATGCTCAATTCTTATCCGAGCATAGCCGCCATGACGCAGAGCAATCAAGATTGTTGGTACGCCTGTTGGATCTCTCAGGCTAACCCAAGTATAGCTCCTAAGTGCGCTTATACAAACTATAATACTGGTACGACATGGTATTTTGCCAATTATGTCACATCGGTTGCCGTCAACATGTCGAATGATTGTTCCACCGGATACGTCGCATGGAACAATAACCTCTCCCGTGTGAACCAGTTCATAAACACAGCCAACCCCAATGTCATGGCAAATCTCAATACTTCAGGACCTAATATACAGATGTGCAATGGACCAACTAAGAACAACATGTATGTATCCTCGTACTATCAATCCAGCTCGCCCTATTACTGGATTACCTCGCAACCAGCGCTGGGACAGGCGGGGTTGAATAAAGTAAGCCCAGCTGCCGTTTCGTGTGGTCGCGGATGTACCATTAACAACGGCAACGCCAATTTTCTTTACACCTTCGGCGACCTGAACGTCGATGGACAGAACATTGGCTTCGTGGATTTGCCAGATTCTGTGAAGCTCACAGGCTTCGACACGATAAACGGCGTTCTCTTGACCCAGCCTTTCAGTCTGGCCAAAGACTCAAAGGTTGTGTTCACGGAAATGTCGGGCTTCGCTGATTCCTCTGCCTCGATCAGTGCGCTGGGAAACCGGGGCTTCGTCGGCTACAGGGTCGAACTTGTCGATGATGGTACAAATAGAGTCAAAGGAACATTGAAGAATGTCAGCTTGGCAGCATCAAACTTGCACTCGACCCAAATGACTTGCTATTCGCTCGACACGAAGCAGATCGAGAGCGGTACTTTCAGGATCAAAATTACTATGAACACTAGTTTAGATAGTGCGAAAGTGCATCTGGTCGAAGACCGTGCCTTGGAGAATCTGGCAACCGGTGTGTCGTCTCAAAGTCTGACGATTCAAAATATCAATATCATTACGGATTATTCCCTTGGCCAGAACTATCCCAATCCATTCAACCCGACCACGATAATAAGCTATCAGATACCGAACGATGGTCAGGTGACATTGAAAGTCTATGATGTTCTCGGCAGGGAGGTGAAAACACTGGTGAACCAATATCAGCAAGTTGGCAGCTACAATGTCACGCTTGATGGTACAGGTCTTGCGAGCGGTGTGTACTTCTACAGGTTTACATCAGGTAATTATGTTTCTACGAAGAAGATGCTATTGATGAAGTAAAAGTTTTGTTCAGCCCTATTTATCTCCCTCTCTAAAGAACTGGAGAGGGAGTTTGGGGGTGGAGAACAAGCATAGGTCTGGTGGGGAATCTTAGCTCCGGCCTTTTGCCTTAAGATTGCTGAAATGAAAATGTTCTTCAATTTGGTTCTGCATGTTCCGCTTACTGTTCTCTTGCAGCGAACGAATTCATGTACGGTAGTTCAGTCGCGACTGCGGTCACTCACAATCCTGATTGAGCATAGTCACACCTTGGTTTGAAGATTTGCATTTTTATGTGTGACTGCATATAATAAGCCACAAGCAAGTTAAGACAGGGCGTCCTTTATATATAGATTCGAGCAACAGGGAAACTGGTGCGATGAGCGCCGGTGGTTAAGCTGATAAATAGAAAGATTTCTTACAGGAATTTTTCCGCAATACTTCTGGCCTGCAAGGATTAGAAAGCGACGGGTTGCACCTCGCTGATGTGAGCGCATAAATTCCCGTCAGTCCTCGGAACCGCGTCAGGTTATTGCGGAAGTGAATCCGCAAAGTGAGGTTGTCTTAGGTATGAAAACTCATCGATTCTTTGGGAGTTATGCCGAAAGGAATTCCATGGCCGAACACACAAGAAGTATGCTGCTCGTGGAAGGAAGGGGATCGTTCACATTAGGCGGTTCCCTTTTGATCATTATTCTCCTGGCGATTGGTCTATTCGGCTGTCAGGACAAGCCAAGATCTAATCCACTGGACCCGGGCGGTGTCAATTATCATATGCCCACTTTAGACTCTCTTTGGGGGCCGTATAATGGTGAAACTCTTTCGGTGGATTCCGTTGAGTTCGGGTGGCTGGGTCATTCGACATCAAATGTCTACCAATGTACCCTAACTAATACCACGGTTGGCCAGACGTACTACCAATCTACTGATTGGGACACGGTGAGCACAAAAGGCTTTTCGCATCTGGATGATGGAACATACGATTTTGGCGTCCAGATTGAATATAGTGGCGAAACCATCGATACGACTTACCATGTATTGTTCACAATCAAATCGGTCCCCACACCATCGCTTGTCTTCTTGAGAAAGTTCAACCAGGTGACGGTGGATAGCTCATTTGAAGTCGATATTTGGGTAAATGGAATACAAGGACTTTTCGCCGGAGACCTGGCGATTACTTTTGACAAAAATGCTATCCAGCTCATCAACGTCTCTCAAGGAGATGGCGCAGGTAAAATGGGGTTAACCCAGCTTGTGACTCCAGATTATTCTCTTTCGAAAATCGTCTCGAATGCAAATAATCTCGGACAGTTTGGGATTTCAATGGCTTTTCTGGGTAGCACCAACTCAGTATTCAGCGGGACGGGTTCGATTCTAAAAATGACATTCCGCGCAGTTCGTTCGGGGGCGACGCTTCTCAATTTCCAGACCTCGGACTTGAGGGATGTCAATGACAAAACGTTAACGATCTACCGTGGCCAGTCTGCAACTGTTGAGGTGAAATGAAACCTGTAGGTGAGTATATGAAGATTGTAAATTTTAGATTTTCAATTTTAAATTTGCTGTTCGTGACCTCCACTATCATGGCACAGAACCGGGGGATCGGCCTCGTCCAGCCGAACCGTCCTGAGTTCTCTAATTTTTACGACCATTCGTACGCGCTCGTCATCGGGATCAATAAATATGATAATGTCGAACGCTTGAAGTATGCGACCAATGATGCGAAGAGCATCGCGTCGATGCTGCAGACAAATTTCGGGTTCGACCCGGATAAAATCTCATTGCTTCTCGACAGCAAAGCTGACAGAGGAAGCATCATGCGTGCTTTCGACCGCCTCCGGAGGGACTCTAAGAATGACGACAGAGTCTTTGTGTTCTTTGCGGGACATGGAATGACTTTCCCCATCGCCGGATGGACGGCAGAAGGGGTATATACTTCCATGCGATGCCGACCCCAATGATATCTTCACAACCGGTATCTCCACTGACCAGCTCAACGAAATCAGTCAGGCCATTGCTGCGAAGCATATTTTTTTTGTGATGGACGCTTGTTATGGAGGTCTGATTTTTTCCCGTGCAGCGACGATCTCACCCTCCGGCGAGGACTATATGAAGGTGATGGCAACGAGAAGAGCGAGGAAAGCGCTCACCGCAGGTGGACAGGATCAAACGGTTGTCGACACCGGTCCGGGCGGACACAGCGTTTTCACTTATTACCTCATTAATGGATTGACCACTGGAGCAGCGGATCTCAATGGCGACGGAATCATTACAAGCTCTGAAATCGAAGCCTACGTGGCCCCGCGTGTCACCGCAGAAACTAATTCATCTCAAACTCCAGAATACGGAATATTGGGCGGCGATATGGGAGGCGACTTTATTTTCCTCCCAAGCAATGCTGTGATGTCGGATATGGCTTCGGCGACGTTCGGGTCAAATCCTGACAGCGCTCTTGTTACTGTCGATGGAAAATACATTGGTATGACTCCACTAACCGTCCCGCTGAATCCCGGCAAACATTTCATGACGATGTCTAAGGAAGGGTTCACGATAAAAAGTGACACGATCCTGCTCGCTCAAAATGTTCCAAACAGTTTTTCTTACGTTCTTCCAGCGGCAATGGTCGAAGTAAACGTGACAACGAATGTCGACACTGCTGATCTCTATGTCGATAGGATGTTGATTACACGGATAGCAGGGTATAAAACCATTGTTACTCTGCCAGCAGGCACGCACACTATTGAAGTCAAGAAGGACCAATTTGCGACGGCAAGCACAGTCGTGACTCTCACTCCCGGAAATCCTTATACTCTGCCATTTCTCCTGGACCGCGTGTTCACATTGCTGAATGTGAAGTTGGATCCCGACAGCGCGGCAGTTTATGTCGATGGAGCACTTCAGTCTGCTTTCTTCCGGACAACTTCAAATCAAAACTGGCAGCCACAAGTTGACCGTGAAGAAAGAAGGCTTTGAGACGCTTGTAGACACGGTAGACGTTGTGGGGAACAACCAGGAAATAGCGCTCGCCCTTGTTCCCATCAAGGAAAGTCTTCAATTGACTTCAAGCCCCAGCCAGGCGGTCGTCTCGGTGGATGGTCACCTGTCCGGGCTTACTCCTTCGTCATTTCAAATACCATACGGGACTCATATCGTGGCGCTTGAGAAGCCCGGCTATAAGCCGGTCAATTTTAATTTAGATGTCAGCACAACGTTTTCGTTAGCCAAGGATTACAGAATGGTTCTATCTACCGAGAGCGTCGCGAGCGAGATTTTGAAGGTCGAGACTAACTCTAACAATGCTTTATGCTGGACGAACACGACATTGACGGCTTTGTCTGGCATTGGAGCTATCGTCGTGGCAGCTCAGACGAGCACTGCATATCGCAACTATATGAATGCGACCGGCATTGAGGGAATAAACAATGCCTGGGATAGGTACAGATCTTACAATGTTCTCCAGAATGCTTTCATCGTGTCGACGGCAGTCTTCGCACTCGCTTCGATTTATTCGTATTTGTCGGGCGCCGACCATGACGCTGCATATAAGGAAGCACAGGATTTAGACAGGAGCGGATTGAATTTCTATGATATTTCGAGCGTGGATACGTGTTTCAAGACGACGAACCCGACCATGATAAATCTTTCTGGAGGATACGGGTACACGCCGCTTCCCGGCAAAATAGTGTTCTCCACGATGATGCCTATCGAAGCGAACATCGATCTTCCACTTGGGAGCGTCGTATCGCTGCGACTTGGTGGCGGGGCTTATAAGGTATGGACCTCGATTGATCAGCCTCAGCCGCCGGGAGAAGACGTCATGAGTCCAGCAGATTCGATACTCTCGCCGAAGGCTATCATTTGCGGGAAAGTAGGGCTTGGATTTCTCATTGGGCAATTCAGGGTTGCCGGAGATTATGTTTTTCCTCTAACCGCGGTGCAAGGTCAGCCGCCGCCCAATCTTCTTTTCCCGAATTCATTGTATGAATTCACAATCCAGGCTCAGGTGTTGCCGGGTGTTTATGCCGGCCTCGGGTTGACGTTCTTCGTGAGCAAGAAGATGTGGGGTGTGACTTACGATCAAAATGGTACTGCCACGTACAATATCTCAGGTTCCGGTACGCTGTGCTATCCGAATTTGGTGTTGGGATTTGAATTGTAAGGACAGATGGCAGTTGGAGAGAAAATAATGAAAAATGAAAAGGCAATGATGAACAATGGACAGCCAGGAAGACGGAGCCAGGTATCGCCATCCAATAAATTGGACGGTTCCATCATGCAAAACCCTTTGGGTTTAGAGTTTTCGGGAGGCGTCGATTTTAATCGATGCCCTTTGGTTAGCCATTAGCGAGCTGCAAGCAATGGAAGAAGTTGCGCAAACAGCCGATGCGGCACTGCAAGACGAGAACAAGGAGTTGAAGGCAGAAGTTGAAGCGTTGACCAAGCTCGTTGAGTCATTACGGAAAAGAAAAGAATCCGAAGCGATAGAAAATGAGGCATTAAAGGTTCGTATTGAATCGGCACAAGTAGAGAATGGTGCATTACGGGAAGAAATTGAGCCATTAAAGAAGATCAATGAGGAATTAAAGAGTAGAAATAAGCAATTACAAAAGAGAGTTGAAGAATTACGGGCAAGCGCTGAAGCATTAAACGGAAGCGATGAAGCATTACATCCAAACATTGAAGCGTTAAGCCAAAACGCCGAAGCAATGCATCAACGCGGTGAAGCATTACAGTGCAGCGATGAGGCATTACGACGAAACGTTGAAGCAAGGCAGCAGAGAGATGAAGCAATACACCAAAGCGATGAAGCAAAACAACAAAGCGATAAAGCGACATGGGAAAGGAATGAAGCATTAAACTTGCGAAATCAGGAATTACAAAAGAGCGAAGAGCTCGTCGCGTTTGTGAAAGGAAAAGCGAGCGGAGTGAAAAAGATCCGCGTGAATGGGAAAGAGATTACTGCGAGGCTGATACGTGTGCTTCTGGAGGTTGAAGCGAAAGGGGGCGCTCACGCCTTTGAACTGCGCGAGAGTCTTGGTATTCCGCGTTCGACGATGGATCGCTCGCTTCGATTCCTACAGAAGATGAATTGGGTACGCTTGGAGGGGAGCAGGAAGTTTGGCGGCTTCGTCCTCACCGAGGAAGGAAAGAGTGCGATTGAGAAGTTTGGCAAAACAGGGGAGTGAAATGTTGTTTGGACAACCTCAGAACGAACGCCCCATGGCACAGATAAATAAAGTGGCTGAAGTTACACAAAACCATACCGGTGTCATTCCCGAATGCTTTTATCGGGAATCTATGTTTGGATTCCCGCTTGGATCATGCGGGAATGACAGCCGGCGGTGGTCTCTCAGTCCGTTTCGGCTGTCTTTTATGAGTTTGCGTAACTTCAACAAGGTAATAAGAATTGAGAAGACGCTGTTCTGCTAATGGTCATTACGTTCAATATATCTCGTTATCATGGTCTCCATGATGAGGACAATTGTTCGATGAGACTATCTAACGGGGTAAAGAAACAAAGGTAAGGATTTTGTAAATGAATCTTTTTTTGCAAGTGGTTCTAGAGTCAGGATGGCTATTATGAAAACAGGAATTTGTTTGCTGAATTTGTTTGCTGTTACTGCGTTGGCTTTTGCACAAGTACCGACTAACGGATTGGTGGCATGGTATCCATTTAATGGTAATGCAAATGATTCCAGCGGGAATGGTAACAATGCAATAGTGCATGGAGCCGCCTTAACTGCAGATAGGTTCGGCAATCTCAACAAGGCGTACAGTTTCGATGGAGCCAGTAGTTATCTCATTGCAAGTGCGAGTGCACTACCGACTGCTGATCGGACCATGTCGGTCTGGTTTTTAAGCACAAATCTCTCACCTGGCGCAGCAATTATGGCCTATGGTGGGAGTTCATGCGGCACATCCTCCATCCTAGATATGAATAATCACGATTCGGGATTGAATAAATACAGTTTTCAAGGTGGGTGTGAAGTAAACCGACTCGATGCACCATATCCTAGCAGTCCGGGATACACTTGGCACCATCTTGTGCTGACGACAAGTCGCTCTGGAACCGCCATATACTTGGACGGTCAGCGGATTGGATCAGATACCACTTATGTCAACAACACATACGTGGCAGGGAAGGACCTTATCATCGGGGCCTGTGTAAACAATAACGGTATCGGCGCCGAGGCCGATCAGAATGCGGGTTACTTCCCGGGCAGCCTCGACGACATCCGCATTTATAATAGGGCACTCAGTAGTTATGAAGTCCAATTGCTCTATCACGAAGGTGGTTGGGCTCCGCCAGCAGCTCCACAAAACCTTACCGCGACCGCAGGCAATGCCCAAGTAACATTAAAGTGGAACAAAAACACAGAACCAGATTTTCTGAAATATCGTATCTATCGTGGTACAAGTTCAGGCGGAGAGTCGCTGGTCGATTCCACTTCCGCAGGTATTACAGACACAACGCGTGTGGAAGCTGGACTCACCAACGGAACCACATATTACTTCAAAGTCACAACGGTGGACAGCGCGAGATTGGAGAGCGGGTATTCAAATGAAGTTAGCGCGATTCCGCAGTCTGGCGCTCAGTCAATAACTATTGACTTGAGAGACAGCATCTTTCAGGCGTACGTTTATTCTGCGAATAGTCAGAATAATTGGACCACTTCTGAGAAGTTATATCTCAAGAACTCCAACGGATGGGCTACGCCATGGGATCTTGGAACTTATTGCTGGGGAGAATTCGAGAAATATGGGACGGTCTATAGCGGGGGGGGCCCAGACAACGATGCGGTTTATGCTCCGACCGACAGCATGTACATTGCTACAGTAGGTGAGTACACTCTACATTATCCTGATTCGATAAGTCTGAAGTATGGATTAGCTGACGGGAGGCAGACCACGCTGGCTAATGTTCGCTTTGTGGTACAGGTCAAAGACAATGTTGGATATAATACTCTTCTTGATTATACCATAAATGATTCCGCCGGCTGGAGATCCTTCAACAGTGATCTTTCAAAGTGGAACAACTCAGTTGTTACTCTGCGGTTAATTACTGATCCTAATGGAACCACGGCAGAAGACTGGTCCTACTGGGCTGATATGAAAGTATCAGAGCTGAGTTCTGTTTCAATTCCGGCGACCCCGATCCTCGCAAACCCATCAAACGGCGCTATAGGTGTTTCAACAAATCCAACTCTGACATGGAACGCCTCTTCTGGCGCTGCGAGTTACAGGCTCCAGGTATCGACTGACTCCACCTTCGCTACAACAAAACTCGACTCGTCAAAGATTGCTAATACTTCCGTGACCGCCAAAGGCTTGTCTGCAGGCACAAAATATTATTGGCGCGTAAATGCGAGTGACTCTGCGGGCACCAGTCCATGGTCGGCAAAATGGAGTTTTACAACCACGACCGTCCCGCCCTCAAAGCCGGCTTTGCTTATGCCAACGAATGGTTCGACTGGAATTCCGCCTAATCCAACATTAATATGGAACAGTGAAGTTAGTGCTTCAAGTTATGGGCTGCAGCTTGCGACTGATTCCAATTTTGTCAACGTGGTTTATAATGCAAGCGGGCTGACGGACACATCAAAAATGGTAACCGCACTTTCTTTGGGGACATTATATTATTGGCATGTGAATGCGACTAATCCTATTGGAACTAGCCCTTGGTCGGCAACATGGGGCTTTACGGTGGCACCGATAGCCGTCGTCCCAAATAAACCTGTTCAAGCCGGCAATGTTAAGCTTGTCTATACGGTCAAGACGAGCGAGATTCTCAATCTTTCACAATTTGAATACTCTACGAATGGTGGTACAAGCTGGAATTCGACGTCCAATTATACGGGAAACGTTTCGGGAATAACTGGAACAAAATCTGATACCATTTATTGGAACAGTCGGAAAGACCTGCCGTCTGCAGAATCGAAAAACGTCAACCTTAGATTAACATTCCAATCCACCTCCACCTATTCAGTTGTAGTCGACAGTGTCGGAGTCGATAACCAATTCCCCAAGAATTTAACCATCAACCAGCTGCAATCTGTCGGCTGGAACTCAGAAAGAATCATACTTAATCCTGCAACCGACATGAGTACGCCGATAAAGTATGATTTCTATTTCAAGAAAAATAATTTTGTTGCGCCTGACACTTCAATAACAGGCGACACGCTGATTTGGAAGGGGCTTCCATCACTCACCGACACAAGCTTCGTGATCAGGGCGAAGGATGCGCTCGGAAATGAAGATACAAACACTACCGCGCATACGTTTAAGACACCTGCAGTCGGGAGCTTTGATGGCTCATGGCCGTTCGACAACGGCGACATTGCCCAGGTTATGTCTGACTGGAGCAATGGAGATACTCTCGATGTCGACATGTATCCTTTCACGGGGAATTTCCCGAAGATTACCGTTAAGGGCGATGGCGGCTTGAACGTGAATGACGTATATGTTTTTGCAAAAATGTGGCTGTATTCCCACCAGAACCAATTACCATCAAATTCCATGCAGTCGCCGATAAAAGCTATCATGGTGGTACACACCGACTCGACATTCAGAATGGAGGTTGACAGAGACTCCAGGAATTGCGAGCTGACTTTTAATCCCGATGCTAATACTACTTTGATATCCTGCGGCATCGAGATTAGATATGGAGGCGTCCATCTTAGTAATGGCCAATCTCTCAGCGTCGATTCCGTCTTCTTTTCACAAAAGGGCCCGCCGGAGCGGACGATGGCTTAACTCTGATCTACAATGATACTCTAAATAAAATCTTTTATGCAGATTATGGACTCGCGAGCGGATTCGACTGTAGAGGAAATATTCTTGCCAGGCTCAAGATGAAAATTCCGCAGTTTGCCGACCATGATTCCATGATCGTGTCACTATCGGGATATGACTCGCAATTGCGGCAGGCATTGACCAAAAATTATATGGTTCATCTCGTGGATATTCCTTCGACTTTCGCTCTTTATCAGAACTATCCGAACCCGTTCAACCCAAGCACGACGATCCAGTTTGATCTGCCCAAACCCGAGAAGGTGAAGCTTGCGATTTACAATGTGCTCGGTCAGCGAGTCACGACGCTGGCAGATGGGAACTTTGAAGCTGGCACTTACAGGCTTAAGTTTAACGCATTCCGTTATGCAAGCGGAGTGTATTTTTATGTGATCAATGCTGGAACCAATCGAAGTGTGAAGAAAATGATGCTGCTGAAATGACGAGAAATCTCGCTGAGGTCTCCTTGTGGTAGGTACCTCCGCAAGGGTAGATGCATACCCGATAATCTGTGTGCTTCGCAAGCAGGCATTTCTCAATGGCTGGCCGACATTCCCTGGGCATAAATAACCGTCGGTTGAATTAGTCGATCTTTGGTGAAAATTTCCTTGAAGGGTGGAATAATATTTACAAAGTAAGTAACTTGAAAAGTCATTGATGTTCGCAGAAAATTCTGCATGAGAACCTTAAGAACAGATTAAGCAATCTTTACAAAATATTCTGGAGGCTGTATGAGTAAGAAATCCACGACGCTGAAAAACATTGAAATAGAAAATGCTTCAGAAATGGGATCTTCAAGGCGAAGGTTCATTAGGACGCTCGGCACAGCGGCTGCAGGGTTGATGGTTGTCCCATATTTGAAACCTTCAGGAGTCTTTGCTTACAATCACAAGCGTGCGACTTCATACCTTGCGACTGTTGCGATCACCAACACAAATCCGACGAGTGGGGCTATGCCTGCCGATAGCTATGTTTATGATGATGCCAACGGCGGCGTCAAACAGGCAGTGAAATCTCTTCTCGATCTGCTTGATCAATCGGGCGGGGTTTCCGCACTGTTCAGTAAGGGCAAGAAGGTTGCGATGAAAATAAACATGACTGGAGGTTCAGGGAATGCAACAAATCCGAAGCTCGGCACTTATACGATAACCGAGGCAATGTGGACTCATCCAACTGTTCTTCAAGCAGTGGGTGAATACATTCTGAGCAAGGGCGTTAATCCTACAGACCTTTATATCGTGGATTCTTTCTGGGATACGACCTGGCAAACTGCGGGCTCGACCGCCCCATTTGGGTCCAATGACAAGTTTGGCTACTTGGCTGTTCAACAGGCGTTAGGATGCAACGTGGTCGATCTGAACGACACGACTGCAGCCAATATTACCACCATATCGACTGGAAGCAACTACTTCAACTTCCCTAACTTCACCATGAACAAAATATTACAGGAAGTTGACGTTTATGTGTCGATCCCAAAATTGAAGCAGCATTCCGCCGCAGGTCTCACTTGCTCACTCAAGAATCAAATCGGCACAGTCCCAATGACTCTTTATACCATAACTGGCGATAATGGCCGCCGAGGGAAGCTTCATCATGCAGCGGTTGCCAATTCGGAATGGAATTATTTGCCCGAAACAATTTGTGATTTGAATGCGGCGCGCCATGTTGACCTTGCAATAGTCGATGGAATCAAAAGCTCAACGGGTGGGGAAGGAGCCTGGTGCACAAATTTTGCGCCGACCGCGAAGCATGCATTGTTTGCCGGATTGGATCCCGTTGCGACCGACAGCATCGGAGCAAACATCATGGGACTCAACCCCGAGGCTGCGACACTTCCATTGCCTGCCCAGCTAACAGACGGCACCGCTTCATCCATGATGACAGACAACTATCTTAGTCTTTTGAATACGAAAGGCGTTGGCACAAACCAACTGGCTCAAATTCAACTTGTCGGCAACGGTACAAATCTTGTCACATCCGTCCAGCCTCAAATTGAGACGAAGATGCCATCCGATTTTCAGCTATGTGCGAATTTCCCCAATCCATTCAATCCATCAACCATAATTACCTTTTATTTGCCGCAAACTGAGCGCGTGAGCCTGAAAGTCTATGACGTCCTCGGTCGCGCGATCGAAACCCTTGTCGATGGCGAAGTTCCCGTAGGTGAACATCGCTTGCATTGGAGCGCGACCGGTTTGGCGAGCGGAGTATATCTTTGCAGGATGGAAACTAAAGATTTCTCCGAAACCATAAAGATGGTTTATCAGAAATAGTAAGATGGTCTCTCGCATCACAAATTCATAAGCGAGGGCCTACAAAAGATATTTGGTGAATCTCCTGCTACGCCATTGGCGATTCACTGTCACAGTGTCGCGGAGAGAACCACGGCCATGACTCTTTGTTACAGTAAGGTTACCGCACATCGCTGATACCTTTTGGAAACGGTTTTAGGTAATTTCCACCACACCCACGAAAAAAGTACTGAATCGTGAGCAAATCTCTTCTTGCTGAGTTAGAGCGGCGACGCTGTAAGTGCAAGCAACACAGGGAATTGCTGGCATGTCTAAATTGACAAAAAGTGCGACTCCTTTGGTACGGAATTGGATTATTAGCGTTTCGAGCGTTGTTCATTGATAGTTTGACGATGCAATCTTTTGTGATGAGAGGTAGAACTTGCATTGAAGTATCGAAGAGAATATATTCTCACGAAAGTTGATGTTTAGGTTTGGCGTGGATGTATTTGTGGTCTGCCAAGAGTTATCAGCGAGTGGGCACGGATGTTCATGTTAAGCCTGAGCTTATAAATGTAATGCCAGACGAGTAGAAAAATACTCGACATCTGCTAAATAAATCTGAACATTTGCTTTGAATCTTCTGTTGATTCGGAGCGCGGTGCAGTAAGCGGAAACTCGAAAGGAAATGAGATGGGAAGCGGAGAAATGATGTTAACGATAGTCGGGATGATGCTTTTAGGAAACATAATCCTGACGGCCAATCGGGGGATAAATAATATCCAGCAGACTATGTTGAATACGGGCTATGAAGTTGCCGCAATATCCTTGGCAAGAACAACAATCGAGAAGGCGCAAGAACTTCCGTTCGACAAAGCTACCATGGACTCGACTTGGGTAAACTCATTGAGCCAGCTTACTCCCCCTGCAAGTCTTGGCCAAGAGAGCGCCACCGGGGATACGCTAAATGATTATGACGACTATAATGGACCCAAAGGAAGAGGTGGCCGCATCGAGTACGACACGCTGCTGGTAGCTGGAAAAATGTACGCTATTTATAAAGACAGTACTCAAGTTCATTATGTTACGCGTCAATCAAATGGCACAATAGCAATTACGACCGCGTCGGCGACATGGAGTAAACAGCTTGACGTATGGGTGTGGAAGTATGATCCCGGTGCTCCTTTAGCTACGAAGAAACAAGATTCGTTGGCCACCGTTGTCCACATGTTCGATATTTTTAGTTACTGGTATTAGACGAGGTTAATATGGGCAGTAGTTCTTTAATAGACATAGTCGGCTCGACGTTCCTCGGCGTGCTTCTTCTTTTCGCCGGCATGAACATGAACGAGACTGCACACTCGAACAATTTTCAAACACAGGAAAATCTTACTGTCCAACAAAATTTAGTGACGCTGGTTCAGCTTCTGGAGCATGATTTTAGAAGGATCGGTTATCGTTATGGCGGGAACCCGCTGCCGGATAGCTGCGTCCTCTACGGCAGAAGGGACAGCGTAGTTTTTGTGGGCGACGTTACTGCCGATGGCACCATGGATACTGTAACATGGTACGTCACTGACACGTTAAGCACGCAAGCTTTAAGAAACTATTGGCATATCGAAAACAAAAGCGTCAAACTTCTGATCAGAATAGACAGAAACCCAGGTCATATTCCCTATATCCAGACGGACACTTTTGCCTTTGGTGTCACTCAATTTTCAATATCTTATTACAATGGAAATATGGTGCCGATTTATGTTGATACCGCAACTAAAAAACCGTATCCGCATTTTGCATTTCCACAGTCTCCTTTTCCCGTTCTCATGACGGTCGGTTTGGAGGTACAACCGCTTGTGTCTTATGATTCATTATTCCAGTCTAATTTTGCGTTCTGGACAGAAACAAGATTAGTTTCAAAAAACCTTACCGCAAGGTAGGAGGTACAAAATGGTTGGAAGAGCATCGCTTATCGTTATCCTTGGCTTCAGCTTGATAATCGGGATTGCAACTCAGTACTGGACGTACGCAAGCAGCAAGGCAGTACAAAATGCTGTAAACTATTATAACTCATCTCGCTCGCACAACAATGCGGTCATGGCTGCGAACCTCGCATGTGATTCCATTTGGGTAAACCCTGGGGATACCACTTCAATCAATGGTTTGAACGGACATTATTATGAGGGGAGCTGGTACTCAATCTCATCGAAGATGGTGCCAAGTATTGGGACATCCAGGAATTGCCTTATAACCACTGTAGGGTCCGATACAGACGCATATAAAAACATCTATATCGATACCGTTCAGGTTCTTCTTGGGCCATACTCATTTGCGAGATTTGCATGGTTCACGTCTAACGAAAACGGTGTGAACTGGACAACGGGCGACACACTGAACGGTCCTCTTCAGACGAACGGGAACATGTATGTTAACGGCGCTCCGGTGATAAAGGGCCCGGTAACCATAGGTAAAAGCCTCTATAATAGAAATAGTGTAGCCTATACGGGTTCAAATTTAAGTACATGGGAAAGTGCTGGAGATACACTTCATGATAACTCATTCAGAAGCGGTGTAACTGACTCATTGCCGAGTGCATTTGACTCAATGTACACTTTTGTCGATACGACTAAAGTATATTCTAATTCAAAGCACACGGGCAGTAACTATGCGTTTGACGTGTATTTGACTTTCGATACACTCGGGCCTGGCGGTGCCGGCAGAGTGACAGAATCAGACACAACAAGATACTATACCGGCAGCAAATGGATTGATAGCGGCTACACAGCGGCAACAACGTTCGTTCTTAGCTCAACTGCTAATCCTAAAACTGGGCAAAACCTCATTATGGTCAAGGATGGAGATGTCCATGTGTCTGGAGTTGTGAATGGAGACGTCACGGTACTTGCAAACCAGCCAACAACGGGCTCCCACCGCGTAAGTTCCTCTTCAATGTCTCCTTCGACTTATTACAACTCAAGCCTCGATGGCAACGTCCTAATAAACGGCTCTATTACCTACAAGGATAAGAATGCCATGAACGATGGTGGTACCGATATGTTAGGGCTTGTTGCGACCAACAGCGTCATGCTGACTAAACAAACCACGAATGTCACTATTGATGCTGCTATTTTTGCGTTGAAAGGTTCGTTCACGTACCAAAACGAGGACAGCACTGGTCTACCTGGATATATATATCTTAATGGTTCAATAATACAGAACTTGCGCGGAGCCGTATCGCAAGTTAGTAGTGGTAATGTGACTAGCGGGTTTAAGAAGGATTACAAATACGATTCTCGTTATCGTTATCTGTCACCTCCAGGTTTCCCATTGTCGCGCCAGTTTGTGATTTACTCTTGGCGGGAATAAGTTTTTCAAAACAGACATGTTTCCGAAAAAGCAAGGTTTGACAAGCTCTCATTGAATTTTATTTGTGTAGGATGTATTATTCCAGTGGTCCAGGGCTGAAAGAGAAAACCTAAACCAGAGCGTGAAGGCGTCTCGAACGTGGACTGTATTTCGGCAAAGCGTTGAGCAAAATATCAAACAAACGATGACAAAAATCAAAATTGGCGTTTAAGGTAAAATGGAAAAAGAGATCAAAGTTGTTGTCATGCATCTCGTTGAGGAACCCGATCCAAAGAAACAGCGCATCATAGCACCTTCTTCTGACATAATACTCTTGAAAGGTAATGGGGATACCAATATGTTTTGCGGCAAGTGCAAGAACCTTTTGGCGCAAGAGGTAAACCCGGCAAGTGTCAAGGGTATCGTGGTTCAATGTTTTAAGTGCAAGTCGTTTAACGCTGCTCCTTAGCCTTAGGTCGCTCCATCAGTAACGTCAGTTTCATTAGCGGCTATTTAAATTCCCACCCTTTTTCTTAATAGCCGGTAATTTGCGGATTTATTTTTGCCTTTGATTCCGAAGAACTAATTATGACCCCTCATGGAGTCCAAGATTCACTTGAAACTGTACATTTATCCAGTTGCAATTGACATTTGCTCTTGTGACCTTCTGATTGCATGAGGAAGAAGGTTGATCAGAGAGGTTCATAAGATTTTTGAAGAGCTAATGTTTTCTATTGCCGCACAAAGTCATAGAAACGCAATTATCCAGAGATTGTCGTTTTGTTTCATCGGCAGCCGTTTTCATTGAAAGGTCGGTCAGCGTCGCAGCGAAAATGCCAACCTTCATGGAACGCCGCTGCCGCATGAACTATTCGTCGTGGCTGGGGCAACCCCTCCTTGGAATTAGAATACTTCTGTATCCAAATGAATTTTTATTAATTGATGGTGATATTCATTAAATTAAAAATTGAGTTGAGTTGAAATTGAGTGCTAACATTACGAATCAACAGGAGGTAAATTTTATGAAACCTTTGAGGTACATCCAACCGATTATTATCGCGGCACTTCTTGCAGTCACCACCGCCGGCTGCGGAGGCTGCTTCGGCTACAATATGATGGGTCTCCATCTCTTTTCCATGAAAGTGGAAGTTCGAGGACCCAATAATGCTGCTCTAGTAGGTGCGGTGGTTCATTGCAGTTGCGGCGAGACAGTAACGATCGATACATCAGGAGTCGCGACGTTAAACTTCTCAGAAATGGGTCCATATTATATCTCTGTTGTTTATCAAGACAGGGTCATATCATCTTATAACGTTTCAATGCCATCAGATGGTGGAAAGACTTTGACGTCAAACTATATGCCTGCCGCTCAACCTGCGGTCGGTGAAAATGCGCCTTCAGGCGAAGACAACAGCGGACTTGCGATGATGGCTTCTAGACTCTATCCGATTCTGTTCCAGTATATGTTCAGCGCATACGGTTACAGCATGGAATTGAGCCCATATCAGCCGGGACAATATACCGATTGGACTGTCTCCGGTAAGAGTGGGAAGCCATTCGAAACTCGCAAAGCGTTTCTCACCAAACTGTCTGACGGAAAAGAATGGTGGGGACTTACTTACGTTTCCAATAAAGATTCAATAATTATGGAAGTAATGTTTTCTGAGAAACAGCAGTCAATCAGGCGCATGCGGCAGAGATTTGGAAATGATAAACCCAAGGAAGTTCCGGTGACAGAAGGGTGGTACACTGCACCGACGCAGTTGACGCCTGAGTCAGTGGAAGGAGCGGTCGTGAAAAAAGGGGTGAGTGTGACCGTCGCGTCGGGAACGTACAATTGCGATCAACTTGAGTTTGCCGTTGGTGGTAACATGACTCTGCGTATGTGGAGAACAGCAAGCGTACCCGGTGGAATTGTCAAATATGAAATGGTCGACAATGACGGAGACAGTATCTATTCAGGCGAACTGAAGGCAACAGGCGACGGCGCTTCAACGCAGTTAGGTTCGTACTAAATTTTGCAGCGAAGAGAGAATCGCACTCTTACATTTACATTTATCTCGAATGCAACGTCGTGTGAGTGCGGTTCCATCTTCAACTAAAACGGATAAGAACAATTCGCAAAACAAAACTCAACGCTCCGATAATTGTCCTTTCCAGGAATCATCTCATAGCTACCCGATAATCTATATTTGATTTTTGAATTTCAATCTTTGAACCTGGAGATTGGTTTGATTCTCCGTTTCCGCACTGGTAAATTTAGTCGATGCCGATCGATTCAAAAATTTTTACGCTCGATGAGGCGCGGTCGTTGCTTAAAGAGATGCTCCCTGAACTGTCACGTCTCGTATCCCTGAAGAGGATTCTCGATGCGAAACGGTACGACATTTACAGGCACGAATACTTCGGTGGTTCCGGGCCGAACGGGACGGGAGATTATCCGCCTGATCTCCAAGAACTGGTCAAAATCCTGAATCACTTCGAGTCGAGAAATGTTTTAGTAAAAAGTATTGGCGAGGGTCTAATTGATTTTCCGCACATCAGGAATAATGGAGAAAGGGTTTACCTTTGTTATAAACTCGGTGAAGAAGACATAAAGTTCTGGCATTCACTTGAATCAGGGTTTGTCGGACGAAAAAGCACAACACAATTGTGACTGGAGATTTGGAGTTAATGAATCCATTGAATAACATAATTGTTTCTGCGCTTCAAATTTTCCCAAAAGGATTTGTGAAGCGATTTGCGATGCGCTACATTGCCGGCGAAGAGATTGATGATGCTGTCCGTTTAGTTCAAGAACTGAATTCCAAAAGAATGACGGCTACCGTTGACGTCCTCGGCGAAAATGTCAATACAAAAGAAGAAGCAATAGAATCAACAAAAGCCGCAAAAGGAGTTCTCAAGGTAATCAAAGGGAACCACCTCGACGCAAACCTGTCGATCAAGCTGACTCAGTTTGGCTTAAATATCGACCATGATTTCTGCTTCGATAATATAAGAGAAGTTTTGGACCTTGCGAAAGGTGACGGGAATTTCGTACGCATTGATATGGAAGACTCCACAACTATCTCTGCCACGCTGGAAATGTATGAAAGGCTTCGGAAATCCGGCTTCGACAACACAGGAGTCGTGATTCAGGCCTACATGCGCAGAAGCGAGGCGGACGTAAAACGACTGATCGAGATGAAAGCAAGTGTCCGTCTTGTAAAAGGAATCTATATTGAACCCGAGTCAATCGCATTCAAAGGCAAAAATGAAATAAGGGCGAACTTCGTGAAATTATTAAAATTACTCTTTGAAGGAAAGTGCTGCGTTGCGATTGCGACTCACGACGATTACTTGATCCGTGCGGCTTATGAATTAATTGAAAAGTTCTCACCAGCACACGGCGAGTATGAATTTCAAATGCTTCTGGGAGTTCGGTCTGATTTGAGAGACAAAATAGTCGCCGATGGCCACAGGTTGCGGGTTTATGTCCCATTTGGCAAGCATTGGTACGCTTATTCCATTAGAAGATTCAAAGAGAACCCGCAAGTAGCTGGCCATGTCTTGAAGTCTATTTTGACCGGTAAATAGCTAAAGGATTTGCTGGAGTCATGAACAAATTTAGTCTTGTCTCCGAATACAAGCCATCGGGCGATCAGCCTCAGGCAATTCGCGAGTTGACTGAAGGGATAAAAGCCAATCAGAAGTTCCAGACTTTGCTCGGTGTGACTGGAAGCGGCAAGACCTATACCATGGCACAGATCATTCAGAACATCAATAAGCCGACCTTGGTCATTTCGCATAACAAAACTCTTGCGGCGCAGTTGTATGGCGAGTTCAAACAATTGTTCCCAGACAATGTCGTCGAGTTTTTTATTTCTTACTACGACTATTACCAGCCTGAAGCCTACGTTCCTCAGACTGATACTTATATTGAAAAGGATTCCTCAATCAACGACGAGATAGATCGTCTTCGACTTCGAGCAACAAGTTCGCTCCTCAGCGGTAGAAGTGACGTCATTGTCGTGGCATCCGTCTCGTGCATTTACGGCATCGGCTCGCCTTTGGATTACCAGCATGAAATAGTTGTGCTGCGCAAAGGCGAAAAGATGGGGCGCCGCCATCTCCAGGAAATGCTCATAAAAAGTCTTTATGCGAGGAGCGACGTTGAATTCCTGCGTGGAAAATTCCGGGTGCGGGGAGACGTTCTCGAAATTTTCCCCGCTTACGAACTCGATGAAGCGGTGAGGGTCGAGTTCTTCGGAGATGAGATTGAATCATTGAAAACATTCGATCCGTTGACAGGTGTCCCGGCTGTCGAGATGGATGAAGCCTTCATTTATCCTGCCAGGCATTTCGTTACGACCGAAGAAAAGCTTGAGTCAGCAGTAAAGGGGATAGAAAATGAGCTTGTCGATAGGTTGACTGAGCTTCGTGCGCTCGGGAAATATTTGGAAGCTCAACGGTTGGAACAGCGGACAAGATTCGATATTGAAATGATGCGAGAAGTTGGATACTGCAGCGGAATCGAGAATTATTCGCGTCATATTACCGGTAGAGAAGCGGGCCAGCGTCCTTACGTTCTTCTTGACTATTTCCCATCTGATTTCCTGATGTTCATCGACGAATCTCACCAGACTCTTCCTCAGCTTCGAGCGATGTACCATGGTGATCGTTCGCGGAAAATGACTCTGGTTGAGTATGGCTTTCGCCTTCCATCGGCTCTTGATAACAGGCCGCTAAAATTCGAAGAGTTCGAGTCTATTATAAATCAGGTTGTTTTTGTCAGTGCGACGCCGAGTGAATATGAGCTTGCAAAGAGCGGTGGAGTAATCGTTGAACAGGTAATCAGACCGACCGGCATCATCGATCCTGAGGTTGAGGTTAGGCCGGTGAAAAACCAAATTGACGATCTGATCCATGAAATTCGCCAGCG
Source organism: uncultured Bacteroidota bacterium (assembly GCA_963703215.1). Classification (GTDB taxonomy): domain Bacteria; phylum Bacteroidota; class Ignavibacteria; order Kryptoniales; family JAKASW01; genus JAKASW01. Next base: position 2,477,026 of record OY969800.1, read on the forward strand.
TGTCGGAGTGAAAGAGCGAACGCTTGTCACAACCCTGACAAAAAGAATGGCGGAAGATCTGACGGAATATCTGCGAAATCTGAATGTCAGAGTGAAGTACATCCATTCTGATATTGATTCTCTTGAGCGAGTCTCAATATTGCGCGACCTCCGTCTTGGTGAATTCGATGTTCTCGTGGGAGTAAACCTGCTTCGCGAAGGACTTGATCTGCCGGAAGTATCTCTTGTTGCGATATTGGATGCCGACAAAGAAGGGTTCCTGCGTTCAGAGAAATCTTTGATTCAAACCGCAGGAAGGGCGGCCAGGAATATCGGAAGCAAAGTAATTTTATACGGTGATACTGTCACACGAAGCATGAAAAAGATGATGGATGAAACCGATCGCCGCAGGAAGATCCAGACCGATTACAATGTCGAACATGACATCAAGCCTAAATCGATCTTTAAAACAGTGGAAGAGATACGCGCCTCGACTGCAATTGCTGACGTGCGAGCTGAGGGCGAGGAGAAAACGAAGAGGCTTCAACAAGCATCCGTTGCAGAAAAATCCGAGAAATATTTGAGTGAGCAACAGAAGAAAGATTTGCTTGAGAGGCTTACGAAAGAAATGTACCAGTCCGCCGAAGAGCTCGACTTCGAGAAAGCGGCTGAACTCCGCGACGAAATTCACAGACTTTCAGTCAACAATTGAAAATGGCCATCGCGTTATCAAATCTCGCGGAAGCAATTGTAAACTTCGTTTATCCTCCCGCTTGTTCAACGTGCTGGAGAAATCTCCACCATAATGAATTTTATATCTGCCACAATTGCTGGGACGGATTCGAGAGAGTCGCTCCGAGTGAAACGATGATACAGACTATTGAGTCAAAATTTCTTTCGGACAGATCCATTGACAAAATCGATTCGGTATTTCTCTTTGAACAGGATCCGAGAGTTAGAGCCGCGATTCATCTTTTGAAATATTCTGGTGCCGAACGGATTGCCGAGCGTTTGGGAGTGTTTATTGCGAATAAGATTGTGAACGACGAAAAATTGTCGACGAGCGACACGATAATTCCAGTGCCGCTGCATCCAGCCAGAAGACGGGAACGAGGATATAACCAGAGTGAGTTGATCGCAAATAGTCTCGGAAAAGAATTGAAGATTAAGAGTGAGCACCGGTTGTTGGTAAGAGTTAGACAGACTCAGACACAAACGCTGTTCGATGAGGATGGAAGAAAGAAAAATATAGCCGGGGCATTTTCGATAGGAAAGGCTTTTCAAGGTGCGGTCGAGGGAAAAATTATCCTGTTGGTTGATGACGTTATTACCACCGGTTCTACTGTCAAGGAGTGCGCGAAGGTTCTGAAAGAAAACGGTGCTGCCGCGGTGTACGCAGCATCGGCAGCGATCACGATTTGAAGCTCCGATTTACTTTGGATTTTCCCGCAATTTCCTTTAAACTTCAATATGAAAAGAGTCTTGCTTATCCTGACTATCGGAATTATGGTATCTTCGTGCGCAAAGAAAAATAATCAGGCACAATTGCAGGATACTCAGTACGTTGCCAAGTTCCCTTCTGCTCCAATCCCGCAGTTCGATGGGAATTCAGCCTATTCCTTTCTCGTGAAGCAATGCGATTTCGGCCCGAGAAATCCGAACAGCGGCGGACATGAAAAATGTCTCGCATACTTGCAAGAGCAGTTCAGTCTTTATGCCGATTCTGTGGGGTTGCAAAGCTTCACCGTTCCCGGATATGATGGAACGGTTTTGCGTTTGACAAATGTGATTGCAAGTTTCAACCTCCGGGCGAAGACGCGCGTCTTAATCTCTGCGCATTGGGATACGAGACCGCGCAACGATCAGGAAAAAACTGGCCCTGTTGATAAACCAATCCTTGGTGCAAACGACGGTGCGAGCGGTGTCGCTGTCTTGCTTGAGATGGCGCGATGCTTCAAGCGGAATCCTCCACCAGAAGGTGTCGATCTCATTTGCTGGGATGGAGAGGACTACGGCAAAGAAGGCAGCCTTGATTATTATTTTCTCGGCTCGAAATACTGGGCGGCGACAAAACCGTTTTCTTATTTTCCTGTTTTTGCCGTTCTCCTGGACATGGTTGGCGATAAAGAATTGACACTTCCTAAAGAATATAATTCGATGCAGTACGCTCCCGATGTTGTTAATCTAATCTGGAATACTGCGGCAGAGATGGGCGTGTCGCAGTTCGTGGATCGTGTCGGTGATCCGATCTCCGACGATCACTTGATGCTTGATAACGTAGGAATAAAGAGTATTGACATAATTGACTTCGCGTATCCCGATCAGTCGAACCGATACTGGCACACGCTGGAAGACACTCCCGATAAATGCAGCGGAGGAAGTCTGGCTGCTGTTGGTAAAGTTCTTATCCAGGTTCTTTATAGAAAGATTCCGCTCTAAATTAAATTATATGACAGACAAGTATCTCCAGTTGAAGATTTCTACGGATCAGCAAGTAAACGATCTCATCGTTGGTTTCCTCAGCGACGTTGGGGCCGAAGGTTTTGTGGAAGAGTCGGACGAGCTATCATGCTATTTTGCAGATCGCAAGTGGAATCCATCGTTCCGCACCGACGTGAATGAATTCCTCAATAATCTGAAGAAAGAAGGGAAAATAAGTAATTTCTCGATCGAGGTCTGTGAGATACGCAACCAGGACTGGAACAAGCAGTGGGAAGATACGGTGGTTCCTGTCGAGGTTACAAAAAATGTTGCCATAAAGCCGAGCTGGAAAGAGTACGATGGCGACGCGAAGGTCATAATTGAGATAGACCCAAAGATGTCCTTCGGTACTGGCCATCATGAGACGACCAGGATGATGATTCGGTTGTTGGAGAAATTCATAAAAGGCGGCGAAAAGATTTTGGATGTCGGAACCGGCACGGGCGTTCTCGCGATCGCATCGGTAAAATTGGGAGCCAAGAAATGTGTTGCCATTGATAACGACGATTGGTCAATCGAAAATGCCAGGGAGAATATCAAGAAGAATGGTGTCGTCGACAGAGTCGAAATCACAAAGGGAGATTTGACTTCCGTACCGGATTCAGAATTTGATATAGTTGTGGCAAACCTAAACCGGAACACACTTCTCTATATACGCGATGAATTATATGACAGGTGTGCAAAAGACGGGTTCGTCCTTTTGACGGGGGTTCTTACTCTTGATGAAGAAAGCATAGTTAAATCATACATTGAAAAGGGATTCACTTCGATTGAAACGATTCGTGAAGCCGAATGGTCGGCTTTAGTTTTCAAAAAATGAGATATGCATCGATAGACATCGGAACAAATACAATTCTGATGTTGATAGGGGAAATTGACTCTTCATTCAACATAACACCAATTGAGGATTTCTATGAAGTCCCGCGCCTCGGGAAAAATGTTTCATCCACGAAAGAACTCGCCGCAGATTCGATTGAGCGATCAATGAAGGTATTGCAAAAATATAAATTGATTGCTGACGATCATAGAGTCGACCGTATTGTTGCATCAGCGACGAGCGCAGTTCGCGATGCTGTCAACAAGCTGGGCTTCATCAAGCGGGTTAAAGATGAAACTGGGATCGATGTTGAAGTGATAAGCGGGGACGTAGAAGCCGATGTAGGTTTCATTGGAGCAGTTGGCGGCGCACCGGATCCGGATCAACCAACATTAGTAATCGATATCGGCGGCGGGAGCACTGAATTGAGTTATGGAATAGGAATGAAATCTATTTTTGCGAGAAGCATTGACATTGGCGCAGTCAGAGTCACCGAAAGATTTTTCCATAACGATCCTCCAATTCCATTTGAACTAAATCAGGCAGTTGAATTCATAAGGACCGGTTTGACTCCATTCCCATTTGACAAAATAAATCCTCAAGTCATATTCGGTGTCGCTGGTACCGCGACAACAATCGCGCTGATTGCACAAAAAAAATATGATTTCGATGCGGCAGCAATCAAAGATTATCCAATGACTGTCAAAAAGTTGCTTGAAGTCTTTGATGAAATCAAAACTAAATCGGCAGATGGGATTCTTAGACTGACTAAGGCAGCTGAAGGAAGGGCAGACGTTCTTATCGCCGGTGCGTTGATCTTAATGATGATTCTTGAGGCAGTGAATGCGACGGAATTCCTGACGACTGACCGCGGACTTCGATATGGGTATCTTCTTTTCAAGCACAGACAACTTCTTGGCAAATGACACCATCGTCTCTTGCTGGCCATGTAGTCGAGCTGCTTGACAGGATCGTGAAGACCGACCTGCCCGCCGACAAGACCATTTCCGATTTCTACAGGCAAAGAAAATATTTGGGATCGCACGATAGGCGGTGGATTACTGACAAGATCTATGGAATCATCAGGAATTTCTTGCTTCTGAAGGAGATAGGAAGAGAACTCAATCCCGATTCGAGGGCATTAAGAACCTTCTTGATTTACGAGATTTTATTCGCAGGTATGAAAGTTGAAGAAATACGGAATGTTTATTCTCAGCTTCTTGAGTCATACAGGATGGCTGGCACCGACGTGGATTTGGAAGAGTTATCAAATCGTTCAACCCACAAATTAGAGATGCTAAAGAATGATGAAGACGAATTTGTCCTGAATTCGTTCCCGGATTTTTTTTCTGACCTTCTGCCTTCAAACGTGAGGTCCGAGTACGTCCCGATGATGAGAGCGTTGAACCACGAAGCTCGTGTCTGCATTCGGGTTGACGCGGGTAAGATTTCCCGAGACGAGGCGATGGAATCATTACATAAGGAAGGAGTAAATGCCTCGTTTTCAGACTTTTCGCCGCTCGGGATTTATCTATCGAAAAGGGTAAACCTGAATAGCATGGAGCTCTACAAAAATGGGATGATAGAAATTCAGGAGGAAGCAAGTCAACTGGTAGGGCTGATCGTAAGTCCGCAGAAAGATGAAGTGATCGTCGATGCCTGCGCTGGCGCCGGAGGTAAGAGCCTTGAATTTGCCTCACTGTCTGGCGGTGCTTCCAAGATCTACGCTCTTGATATTAATAAGGAAAGGCTCGATGACTTGAAAGTCAGAGCGACTCGAAATGGTTATGACAATATAATCTCAAAGGTGGTCACGAACGAAGACTTTTCCGGTATCGAAGAGCTTGTCGGCAATGCTGACAAAGTGGTAATCGACGCACCCTGCACTGGAAGCGGAACTATTCGGAGGAATCCCGATAAAAAATTTCGACTCACAAAATCTTTTGTCGAGAAAAAGGCAAGCTATCAGGAGATCCTGCTAAATAAATATTCGCAGCTTGTCAAGATCGGAGGATTCCTGTATTATGTCACTTGCAGCGTCTTCGAGGCAGAGAACCATTCCATAGTCCGGTCATTTGTAAATTCAAATCGGAATCTTCAATTTGTCGACGTTGGTCAAATTCTTAGCGATCCCAAATATTCTGGCTTGATAGAGAACGGGTTCCTTGTAATCTATCCACATCGAGTCGAGATGGATGGGTTCTTTGTTGCCGCTATGAAACGGGCAAAGTGATCTTCTTTCTTTTCCCAATTCGAGTTACAATTTTCGAAAGGGTGTTTGCAGCGACCAAGATTTCTTCTTCATTCGTAAATCTGCCGAAGGAAAACCGGACTGTCGCCATGGTGGTTTTATCATCTCTACCGAGCGCCTTGATGACGTGAGATGGCTGGAGGCTGCCTGAACTGCAAGCCGAACCGCTTGTTACTGCAATGCCTTCTAAGTCCATATTAATTATCAAAGCTTCGCCGTCTATCTCGACTTCATTGCTGTCGATCGACACGCTGAGAATATTTGGAATTGAGTGTTGTTCCGGAGTATTAAATATTGCGCCTGAAACATCTGTCGAAATTTTGTTTCTCAATATCTGTTTGAGTGTCGAGAGGCGAATCCTTTCTGCTCCGAATTCGTCTGCGCATAGTTCTGCCGCCCTCGTAAAGCCGACGACGAGTGGAATGCTCTCTGTGCCAGGGCGGCGATTTCTTTCCTGAGAACCACCATACATTATCGGCTCCATATCGATTCCTCTTTTGACGTATATGGCGCCGACCCCTTTTGGCCCGCAAATTTTATGTGCCGCAAAAGACGCAAGGTCGACATCCAATTGTCTGACATTGAATTCTGTCTTGCAAAATGATTGTACCGCGTCGGTATGAAACAAAACTCCTTTGTCGTGCGCAATTCTTGCTAATTCCGGGAGATTCTGAATTGTGCCTATTTCATTGTTAGCGTGAATTACACTGACCAGAAATGTTTTACCAGTGATGGCCCGGTCCAACTCGTCCGGAGATACAAATCCTTTAGAGTCCACGGGCAGCGTAGTTGTTTCGAAGCCATTCTTATTCAACGATTCGGCGGCGTGAAAAATGGCGTGGTGTTCGACTGAAGAAATCACGAGATTTCTTTTGTTGGTAGATGAAAACTTTGATGCAATTCCAAACAGGACGGAATTATCAGACTCGGTGCCACCGCTAGTGAAAAAAAGTTCCGAGTCTCGTGCGCCGATGAGGGCAGCTAACGCGGCCCGACTCTTTTCCAGAGCAGCCTTCGCTTCTCTTCCGAATCCATGGATGCTCGATGCATTACCAAATGCCTCGGAAAAAAAGGGTATCATCGCCTGCACGACGCGGTAATCGGTAGGAGTCGTTGCGGCGTAGTCTAGGTAAATTCGTCTCATTTGCTGCATTCAAAGAGTTTGTTCTTCAAAATATAAAACCGTTTGGCATAAGATTTAGTTCTTTCCTCTTTCAATTTCACCAAATTTTCTTGGAGTTGATTTTCTTTTTATGCAGGTCTATATTTTTACGAGTGATTGGCAAACTGTTTAATAACTAACCAGGGAGCAACGTCATGAAAGAGGCTATGGAGTTTCTGAAGAACGCTCCGATATTCGAGGAACTCGAGGAACGGGACTTCGCGAAGATTAGCGCTTGTGGGGTCAGGAAGGACTATAAGAAGGGTGAAGTGATCCTGATGGAAGAAGAGTCAGGTTCAGCGCTGTTTGTGATAGTGGACGGTGAAGTCAAAGTAGTTCGTGTGGGAGATGATGGACGCGAAGTCATCCTGAGTATTCTTGGTCCGAGCGATATTTTTGGTGAGATGGCTTTGCTCGATGGAGAAGCGCGGTCCGCCAGTGTTGTGGCTTTGGATCACGCCGAGCTCTTCATGATTCATCGTAAAGATTTTCTTGCATTGCTCCATGAGCATCCCAGTATTGCAATTTCCCTATTGAAGCATCTTACTCAGCGGCTCAGAAGAGCAGATGCGATGATCAAAAGCCTTTCGTTGAAAGATGCTTATCATCGTGTAGGCTATGTTCTCCTCCAGTTTGCGGATGAACGAGGTCGGATCAAGCAGGGCAGAGTTGAAGTCGACAATTTGCCAGTCCAACAAGAAATAGCAAACATGGCTGGAACGACGCGAGAAACGGTTTCAAGAACGCTGAGCAAAATGGAAAAGTTGAAACTTGTCGCGGTTAATGGAAACTCAATAATTCTGCAAGACTACGAAGGCTTCAGACAGAAATTTAGTTAAACGAGACGTGGAACCCAAGGCGAATGAATCCGGAGCGATAGATCTTCATACTCATACATTGCATTCCGATGGTGCATTGACTCCGTGCGATCTTCTGAACAAAGCAAAGTCTGTCGGCATAAGATTGATCAGTTTAACTGACCATGATTCCGTTTCAGGCTTGCCTGATGCCGAAAGTCATGCAAAAGAAATAGGCATTGATTTCATTCCGGGAATTGAGCTTACATCGAGCTATGGAAAATATCAACTTCATATTCTCGGATTTTTCTTCGACTACACAAACAAATTGGTTACGTCTTGCCTTACTGATCTTCACAACGCGAGAGTGAATCGAGCGAGACGAATAATTGCCAAGCTGAACAGGATAAAGATTCCGCTCAGGTTCGAATCGGTCCTTGAGAAATCCGGTATCGAAAATTCCATCGGTCGACCCCACATTGCGAACACCATGGTCGAAGAAGGATATGCGGAAACCTACGACGAGGTGTTCAACAAGTACCTTGGAATTGGACGACCAGCATATGAGGCAAATCATCCTTTTCCCCCTGAGCAGGCAATAAGATTGATCGCACAAGCTGGTGGCTTGAGTTTTATTGCGCATCCTTCGCATTATGTAAACGAAGATATTTTGCAGCAATTTCAGAAATTTGGACTCGACGGGATCGAAGTGATTCATCCATCTCATTCACATGAAGAAACCGAATGGGCGCGGAGTTTTGCAGGAAACAACGGTCTTTTGAAATGCGGTGGAAGCGATTTCCATGGTGGCTTGAAAAATGACGACGCAAACCTTGGCAGGTATTCAATGGAAGATGGGTGGCTTGAATCAATGGAAAAAAAATTGGGCCGAAGGCTTTTGAACTGAAGGAGAACACTTAGTGACTGTTCACGAAGGGAAACTAAACGGAAGTGGCTTAAAAGTCGCAATTGTTGTCAGTCGATTCAACGGATTTATTACGGAACGTCTGCTCTCCGGTGCTATGGATGGACTTTCACGTCATGGAATTTCTGACACGAACATCGATGTTTATCGATGCCCCGGGGCATTTGAGATTCCTTCGGTCGCAAAAAAAATCATCGAAGGAAAAAAACACGATGCCATTATTTGTCTCGGTGCGGTAATTCGCGGAGAGACTCCGCATTTCGATTATGTCGCAGGTGAATCAGCAAAGGGAATTAGCGAACTTGCGCTTGGTTCGGGGATTCCGGTAATTTATGGAATATTGACAACAGACACGGTCGAGCAAGCGGTCGATCGTGCGGGAGGAAAATCAGGCAATAAAGGTTACGATGCAGCAGTTTCTGCTATTGAAATGGTAAATCTATTCAAACAATCCTTGTCCTGAACGGAACAACGGACATATCGTAACATAAATGAAGGACTAGCCTGATTTATGACTAGAAAATTGTCGGTATTCATCATGGCTTCCATGATGGGGGCGTCCATGATATTTCATGGACAATCATTCGCGCAAAATCTTATCTGGAAGAATTTCTCAAGCATGTATAACATAAATTCCGTAAGCGTCTCAAATGGAATTATATGGGCGGCGACTTCTGGGGGGGTATTTTCTTTCTCGCCGAAGATCCATTTGTTCAACCAGTTTACGACGACGGAAGGATTGTCGAATATTCAAGCGACCTCGATAGTCTCCGATTCTGGAAATATCTTTGTTGGCGAAGGTGATGGCACAATAGACGAACTCAGCGGTTCTGGAATTTGGTTGAAATCACAGAAAGATATTGAAAAGTCTTCGTTTCTCCCCAAGCAGATTACAAACTTGATTCTCTCAGGCGATACTCTATTTGCTTGCACTCCGTTTGGAGTAATCTTGATTTCAGAAAGTTCCTTCATTGTCCTTGACAGTTACCTTCATTTTGTGCCAGGTCAAATTATAACGCAGGCGACGAATTTGTCGGTGGCGATATTCGCCGGTAATATTTATGTGGGCAGCAAATTTGGATTGTCCGTTGCGCCGCGTTCAGCAACGAATCTTTCCGCACCAGATTTATGGAAAGTGTCCAACACACTGGATAGTATTGGATTATCATCGGGAGTAAATGCGTTGGAAGTATATAATGGTGCTCTGGTTGTCGGGACTTCACAAGGCATATTTTCCTCCACAGACGGGATAACATTCAATCTACTTCTGGGTTCCAACACTATTAGTGTCCTGTCTTTTGCTCCCGATGGGAATTCGCTCTTAGTAAACGCCCAAAATGGTTTGTTTAGATTGAATTCTGATAATTCCATTTCGACGGTCTACAACGCAGGAACTGTCTTGCAGTGTGTAGCAACATACTCCGATACGTTAATCGTTGGTGGGACATCTCAAGGATTACTTGCAATCGGTTCATCGATCCGAACAATTGTGCCTCCTGGTCCGGCGACGAATATTATAAATCACCTCTCGGTTGACGCTGAAGGAAATCTTTGGTGCGCAACGAGTTCAAATTCAGATACGCTTAATGTGAGAGTGGCATATATGAAATTTGATGGAACGACCTGGGAAAATTTCAGCAAGGAACAAAACCCAATCCTGCCGACTAATAATTATTTCGAAATCAGCGCGGTTTGTGGAAATCAAGTTGTAGCAGGTTCATGGCCTGGTGGGATGGCTTTGTTGAATGAAGATGGTACGGTAAGAAAAGTGTTTAACAACCTTAATTCTTCGCTTGTCAATACTCCTGGCGATAATCCCGGTTATGTTTTGGTCGGGAATGCAGCTTGCGACGCAAACGGTAATATCTGGATGACTAATTTTGGGGCATACAACGGAAACGTACTGGCGGTCTATTCTCCTCAAGATTCTTCATGGCACACATTCAATAACCCTTATTCGCCTCCCGCTGGTTTTGTTTCAATTGCTATCGACGCTTATGGCGGAGTCTGGGCAGGTGATCAGTTTGCAGATACCAAGGATAATTATGATGGTGTATTCTATTATAATGATAATGGCACTCTTTCAAACACGAGCGACGATCAGAGCATCCCTCTCGCGGCAAATAACGGACTCCTTAGCAATCAGGTGAATTCATTAGTGGTCGACAATGAAAATCAAGTATGGATCGGCACGGCGTCAGGTCTAAATGTTGTTTATGATCCGTCGAATCCTACTTACATATCATCGATCTATTCGATGCTGGACCAAGATATTCTGGGGGTCGATTATGATGCTCTCGACGACAAATGGGTTTCGACGACCTCAGGCGTTTATGTGTTATCCAAAGATGGGAACACACGAGTTGCGGAATATGATATGACAAATTCTCCACTTCCTGATGATAATGTTGGTTCAATCGCCTGCGACAGGACTCACGGGATCGTTTACTTTGCGACTAACTACGGAATAACCCAGCTCAAAATGGGAGTGGTGCAGCCGCAGACAAATTTCTCCAAGATAAAAGTCTATCCCAACCCGGTAAAATTCCCAATAAAGAATCAGATACAGATTGTTGGACTTGTTGCCGACAGCCAAATCAAAATATTTTCCATTGCCGGAAAATTAGTCAGTCATTTGCCTGGCGCAGCGGGCACCGTCCAAGGTAATATTGCCTATTGGTATGGCACCGACGATAGCGGCAACTTCCTGCCGACCGGGATTTACGTAATCATCGCCTATGCGCCCGACGGCAGTCAAAGTGCTATTGCTAAAGTTGCAGTGATACGTTAGGCCCGATAAATTTTTGAAGAGATGCATTGCGCGTCAACGCCTTTGATATACTTCAACATTGACATCTTGAGTGCCGTTAATTCCGAAAGGCGGCAAGGTCGTCGTATAGATTTTGCGGTATGATTTTCCAATAACACATGAATCCAATTCTCCGTGTAGGACGAGAAAATTAGGTTGTTTTGCTCTTATATATTCCTCTCTATCCTTGTATTTGAATCTATCGTTGTCGACCAATCCATTTAAGTCGTCTATGTAACATCCGGAATAGACTCCCATTATTCCAACATCAGACAGGGCGATGTGAGAATCTCCAGTATTGAGTTTCTTTATCATGGTGGCAATTTCAATGTAATGTTTCTGAAATCCTTCATAGAATTTGTCAGCGTCGGGCTTCACTATGATAGCGGTAAAAAGAGAATTGTATGATGTTGAACCAACGACAAGCGCTGCCCAAACAAAATGCCTTGCCTTACGAGATAGACTTACATTCTCGCAAAGATGACTGGCCATGTCGATGGTTATGAGAATGATTAGTGGAACCAGCGCGAGCGAGTACCTGGAAATAATCACGACATCTTTCAGTCCATAAAAACCGAAGAATGAAATGATGAAAACTATCAACAAAAGACTTTCTGATCCTAATACTTTTTTGCTGGTAAGTTTTTCGCTCATTGCATCCCGGTTGTCCGGTTCCCTAAAAACGAAAAGGCATATCGCAGCGATGAGGCTAAATCCTATTTCTATCAGGTTGCCAGAAAGGAATAATTTTGTATTCCTCCAAATGGTGTAGAATTCCAATGACAAGAATGGCTCACCTGCTTTCACAAGAAAGGTGGTTGGCAAAATTGTACCATAGTATGCTTCTGCAAAGCATAGCCACACTAGGGTTGGAACTGTCGTCATGGCAAGTTTAACAAAATCGAAATTCCCTCGTTGTTTTAATATAAGGTAGGCGAAAAAAATTAAGATGATCAGATAAAACTCTGGTCTTATCAGAGGCGCAAATCCCAACAAAAAAAACAATGAGCGTTTTACAGTTTTGTCATTTTCCTTATACAAGATGAGAGTAAGCAGGATCATAAAGAAACACGCCGCGGATGCTTCCATACCGCTTAATGACCAGCGGAGGAAGTAAGCGTTAACTGCCAACAAGAATGCAGCAACAAATGCCTCGGCTGGATTGAATCGCAACTTTGCAGTGTAAAACATCATAAGAATTGATCCCACTGCGAACGCCAAAGATAAGAACTTTGCAGAAATTTCTAGGCTGCGAAGGACAATTGATACAAGTGAAATAAGAGGGGGCCAAAGTGGCGCGGTGGAGCCGTAAGTTCTGTTCGCGGCGAAACTATAGCCTTTACCGCTGAGTATGTCTTTGGCATAACCGATATGAATGTAAGCGTCATCGGGAGTGAAGTTGCGATAAAGAAAGAATGCAATTATCCCGAAGACCAAAATCAGAGCGAACAGAGATTTTTTCATATCCACAAATTCTTTATCTTAATATGTCGAATCACAAAGTTATCAGTTGTCGATCGGTGAATCAATGATTTGCGGGTGGTTCTCTTCTCCAAGCGTTGCTGTGCCTAAGAGCGATGGCGCGTGGCTTCGACCTTTCTTGAGACTGAACTTGTTGTCCGCTCGTAAAGATTTGCCGGCATCCACTGAGATTTTGTGGCATAGCTTTCAAAGGTGCATTTCCGAACAAAAAAATTCGGCGAGGAAGTCTTTTTCAATTGAAGTTTCAATTAGACAATGTCATTAGTTAGCATTTTTCCAACCTGTCTTTTATATTAAAACCGAATGGAAACAATCTCCACATCCACTCAAAGGAGGCAAACTCGATTGGATATATTCCAAAAATGTGTTGATTATACTTTAGCAGATGATGTGAAAAAGCAGGGATTGTACCCCTATTTTCACGCCTTTCAAGAAAACGAAGGTCCCGTCGTCGTCATCGAGGGAAGAAAAGTTATCATGGCGGGATCAAATAATTATTTGGGACTGACGACTCATCCGAAAGTTCAGGAAGCGGCGAAGAAAGCAATTGAAAAATATGGAACGGGCTGCTCTGGTTCGCGGTATTTGACGGGCTCAGTTGATTTGCATTTTGAGCTGGAAGAGCGTCTGGCAAAGTTCATGGGCAAAGAAGCTTGTATGACCTACTCGACCGGGTTTCAGACTGCACTCGGAGTTATTTCAACTCTGGTTCAACATGGCGAATACGTTATATCAGATCGCGACAATCATGCATGCATCGTGATGGGAACGTTCATCTCGAAAGGACAGACCGCGGAATTAGTTCGCTATAAACATAACGATATGGATCACCTCGAAGCCGTGATTTCCAAACTTCCCCTTGATGCACCAAAATTGATAGTGTCAGATGGAGTCTTCTCTACTTCAGGAGATATTTTGAATTTGCCTCAGATGGTTGAAGTCGCGAAGAAATATGGCGCTCGGATCATGATCGACGATGCACATGCAGTTGGCGTCATCGGAAAAGGCGGACGCGGAACAGCAAGTCATTTTGGATTGAATGGCGACGTCGATCTGACCATGGGAACATTTTCTAAGACGTTCGCGTCTCTAGGTGGGTTTGTTGTCGGCGATAGATCTGTCATAAATTATTTGCAGCACAATTCGGCTGCATTTATTTTCAGTGCCAGCCCTACTCCTGCGTCGGTTGCTGCAGCAATCGAAGCCTTGAAGATATTAGAAGAAGATCCTGGTTTGGTCGATAGGCTTATAAATAATGCAGACTACGTCAGGCAAGGTTTGAAGAAGCTTGGCTTCACGGTCCACGAGAATAAGACCGCCATAGTACCGGTGATAATTGGTGACACTATGAAAACTTTGATTTTCTGGAAGAAGCTTTTCGCAGCGGGCGTTTACGCAAACGCTTTCGTTAGACCCGGCGTGCCACCGGGGATGGAGATGCTTAGAACGAGCTACATGGCAACGCACGAGCGTCAACACTTAGAAAAGATTGTCGAGCTCTTCGGAGAGATTGGCAGAGAACTTGGTGTGATTGCATGATTGTTCTCGTTCGGGATTGTTACCAGTTCAAAAAGAGAGGAAACAGATGAGTGGAATCGACATAATGCCTGTTCGGACAAAAAAAGATTTGATGGATTTCATAAAACTGCCTTGGAAGATTTATGAAGGAGACCGTTACTGGGTACCGCCGCTCCTCATGGACAGGAAAAAATTGTTGGACACAAAGAAGAATCCGTTTTATAAGCATTCCGAAATAGAACTTTTTCTCGCTCATAAAAACGGGAAACTACTCGGACGAAACGCCGCGATAATAAATTACAATCATAATAAATTTCAGGAAGAAGAGATCGGCTTCTTTGGATTCTTCGAATCTGTGAACGATCAAGAAGTCGCCAACGCCCTTTTCGATGCAAGCAAGGATTGGATAAGGAAGAAGGGATACTCAGCGATGCGGGGTCCAATGAATCCTTCGACCAATGATGAAGTCGGTTTGCTGGTAGATGGTTTTGACAGCAGCCCGCTGATATTAATGACCTACAATCCGAGATATTACCTTGACTTGTTTAATAATTATGGATTGAAGAAAGAGAAGGATCTTTATGCTTTCCATGTGAATAAAGATCGCGTATTTACCGATAAGTTGGAGCGCGTGGCAAGAATGGTTACTCACAAGGAAGGTGTCACATTCCGAAGCATCAACATGAAAAAGCTGGACGAGGAAATAAAAAAAGTCAAGGAAGTTTATAATGAAGCCTGGAGCAAGAACTGGGGATTTGTGCCTATGACCGATGAGGAATTCGATTTCCTTGCAGAGGACCTGAAACAAATTGTTGAGCCGGATCTGGCGATATTTGCGGAAGTCAATGGCAAGCCTGTTGGCTTTGCGCTTTCTCTTCCCGATATTAATTATGCATTGAAGTTCAATAAAAAAGGACACTTGCTGCCCGGTGTCTATCATCTCCTTACGAAGAAAAAGCAGATTCGTTGGATAAGGATAATAATATTAGGTGTAATTCACAGTTATCAGCAAACAGGAATTTCCGCGGTCTTATTTTATGAAACAGGAAAGCGTGCTGTTAAATTAGGTTATCCTGATGGTGAAGCATCATGGGTTCTCGAGGATAACTTGATGATGAATCGCAGTGCGGAGTTGATGAACGCCGATAAATACAAAACATATAGGATTTACAGAAAGGATTTTTGATCGGAGGTTTTGTAAGATGCCAGTGAAAAAAGTTGAGAAGATATGGATGAATGGTAAGCTTGTGAATTGGGACGACGCCAAGGTACACGTACTATCTCACGTTATTCATTATGGCTCAAGCTGGTTTGAAGGAATTCGATGTTACGACACGGCGAAAGGATCGGCGGTTTTCCGTCTAAATGAACATTTGAAGAGACTTGAGGACTCTGCGAAGATTTATCGCGTTGATATGCCTTATTCCGTGAACCAGCTTAAAGAAGCTGTCACCGAGACAATAAGAGCAAACAAGATGCGCGCATGTTATATACGCCCGGTTCTCTTCCGCGGTTATGGAGATGTTGGCGTGAATCCATCGAACAATCCCGTTGACGCTGTAATCGCGGTTTGGGAGTGGGGACAATACTTAGGCCACGAAGCGGTTCAAGATGGTATCGACGTTTGTGTTTCTAGTTGGCGCCGCGCTGCTCCCGATACGTTTCCAACGCTTGCCAAGACCGGTGGCAATTACATGAATTCTCAATTGATAAAATTAGAAGCACTCGCAAACGGCTACGCCGAGGGAATTGCCCTTGATGCAAATGGTTATGTGAGCGAGGGAAGCGGTGAGAATATTTTTGCCGTCCGAGAAGGAGTCCTCTACACGACGCCAATTCATTCGGCAATTCTGGGGGGAATAACCAGGAAGACTGTAATTCAGCTTGCAAAGGAGTCTGGCATTGAGGTGAGAGAAGAGGATTTGCTCCGTGAATTTCTTTACGTGGCTGACGAGGTCTTCTTCTCCGGAACCGCTGCCGAGTTGACTCCAATTCGATCGATAGATAAAATTAAGGTTGGAAGTGGTAAACCAGGGCCAGTCACCCGCGAGATGCAAGACAAGTTCTTCAAGATTGTTAGGAATGGAGAAGACAAGCACGACTGGCTGACATTTGTTTATGACTAGAACTAACCCTCGAAAGGGACAATCGGCGAGGTATGGGCGAACAGACATCGGTTATAAGCAGTTTGTGGGAGAACATTTTCCGCAATCGTAAGAAGGAGGATGGCAGCATGGAAAAGCTGTTGTCCGGAGTGCCTATTTTCTCTCAACTGAGTTCGAGAGAACTAAGGCAAGTCAGTTCAATTGTTCACCAGCGTCAGTATGTCTCCGGCGAATTGGTTTTCACGCAGGGCGACCCGGGACTGGGGATGTACGTAATAGAACACGGCAAGGTCGAAATAATTTTTCGTGACGATGCTGGTACAGAGAAGAAATTGGCGGTTCTTGCAGACGGCGATTTCTTTGGGGAGCTTTCATTGCTAGATGAATCGCCGCGGAGCGCAACCGCGCTTGCAAAAACCGAATCGAAAATTATTGGTTTCTTCAGACCAGATCTCATAGACCTCTTGAGCCGTTCACCAAAACTGGGTACCAAGATCCTTTTTAAGCTCGGTGAAGTCATCGGCACTCGCCTTCGGGTAACGAATGAGCAGCTTGGCAAGCTGAACACCGAGCTCGAAAAGATCCGGAACAAGAAGGAGGGAAGAAACAATGCCAACGGTTAACTTGAAGAAAATTGTTGTTCCTCAGGATTTTTCCGAGTATTCGTCGCATGCGCTGAAGTATGCGGTCACCTTGGCGGGATTGTTCAAATCTGAACTCATTGTCGTTCATGTGGTCGAGCCGATAGTCTATCCGGCAGATTTCAGCTTTGGTCAGGTGAGCATACCTGCGATGGAAGAAGAAATTCGCAAGCACAGTGAAGAACAACTGAACGAGCTTGTCGCAAAAGAAGTACCGGACAGCATAAAAGCAGCCTCGGTCATCAAAGTGGGTAAGCCTTTTATTGAGATCATCGAAGTTGCGAAATCGGAGAACGCTGATCTTATCGTGATCTCCTCGCACGGCAGAACCGGAATGGATCATGTGCTATTCGGAAGTACTGCTGACAAAGTTGTCCGCAAGGCGCCATGTCCAGTATTGACAGTACGTCCGCACGAACATGAGTTTGTGACACTGTAGATTTCTTTTTGTCACGAGAGCCAATCTCAACTTACGGCTCATTCGTCCGTTCCACCGATTTCTCTGATGATGTTTGACGGACGAGCTAAAAAAAATATCGCGTCGTCTACTTAGCGGGGCAATCTTGAAATTAAGGGAACGATAGCAAACGAAACGCTTGTTAGAGTTGTCTAAAGGAGCGTTGATGAAACTTCGAGCGGCTTTTACTTTCTCGATAATTATCTTCGGACTCTCCCCATTCGTGATAAGAAAAGGCATTGCGGAAAATCCAACCTATCGACCTCCACAGGAAAGGCTCTCCGATCTGAAGGACGAACACATAAAGATGCCTTCTCTTCCGGATATTGAATCGAAATACTGGTTCAGCACAGGCGACACGCTTGACTTAAAAGGTAAGGTGGTTCTCGTTGATTTCTGGGATTATACTTGCGTGAATTGCATTAGGACATTGCCTTACCTGAAAGAGTGGTACAGCAAGTATAAGGATGATGGACTGGTAATCCTCGGCGTTCACTCGCCTGAATTTGAGTTTGCCAAGAGGCGAGAAAATGTCGTTGAAGCGCTCAATAAATCCGGTATCGATTACCCTGTCGTCATGGACAACGATTTTAAAATATGGACTCTTTTCGGCAACCAGTATTGGCCAGCGAAATATTTATTTGATGAGGATGGAACGCTGCGCTATGTACACTTTGGTGAAGGAGGGTACGGTAATTTTGAGGAAGCGATCCAGAAGCTGTTAAAGGAAGCAAATCCAAATGTAAAGCTACCGGCTATCATGGCACCGGTGAGGGCAACAGATGTCCCTGGTGCAGTTTGTTATCGAACGACTGCAGAGACTTATTTGGGATACGAACGCGGCTCGATTGGAAACAAAGAGGGCTATTCCCAAGGCAAGGTTGTTTCCTATGAGGAACCGGATGAAGTTCAAAAGGATAAATTCTATTTAGTCGGGAAATGGGATATAGAGCCACAATTTGTTCGATACGCTGGCGCGGCGGACAGCGGCAAGCTCATAATGAATTACATGGCAGCAGAAGTGAATCTCGTCATCAGGCCCGAGGTTGCAGCCGATTCTGAGGAACATGATCCTTTCAAAGTGTACGTTTACCAGGATGGAATGACCATTTCAAAGGAAAGCTGGTCTCGTGATTTGCGTTCCGATTCAGACGGCAAAACATACATAGCTGTTGACGATGCAAGAATGTATTATCTCGTTAAGAATAAAGATTTTGGGAGGCACACTTTGACTTTGCAGCCTTCTACTACCGGATTCGCCGCGTACGCATTCACTTTTGTGACAGCATGTGAGACACCCACAAATTAAGACTAGGGGCAAATCCGGATTCGCCACTACAAGCCGTATTTTTTCCTTTTCCGCCAAAGCGTAGCAGGATCTATCCCAAGGACTTTCGACGCCTCTTCGACCGTGGACGTCTCGTGCACGACTCTCGCTATGTAGTCTTTTTCCATATCCTCGAGAGAAACAAGTCGCTTACCTTCTTTACTTTGGATTTCGTCGGGCAAATGGTATGCCTCGATTTTTCTTCCATGAGCAAGAAGGACGGCACGCTCCACCACATTTTCAAGTTGCCGAATGTTTCCCGGCCACTGATAATCAGTGAACATTTTGAACGCTTCGGCGGTAACCTCGGGCTGCTTGTCCTTGCCAAATTTTTCGATGAAGTGTTTTATAAGAAGAGGAATATCATCGGGCCGATCACGCAGCGACGGGAGCTTCATCGTAATACCGTTGATCCGATAGTAAAGGTCGTCGCGGAATTTGGCGGAAGCCAATGCCTCTTTTAGGTCACGATTTGTCGCGGATATAAAGCGAACATCCACTTTTAGCGTTTGCGAGTCGCCGACTCGCTCAAATTCACGGCTTTGAAGAAAGCGAAGGAGCTTTGCCTGCGTCGTCGTCGGGATCTCCGTAACTTCGTCGAGGAAGACAGTACCACCATCTGCCACCTCGAATCTGCCTTGCCGTTCTTTTACGGCGCCTGTGAATGCGCCTTTCACGTGTCCGAAGAGTTCACTTTCAAGGAGATTTTCTGAAAGGGCAGCGCAGTTCACTGTGATGAATGGAGCCTCTTTTCTCGAGCTCGCCTCATGGATGAACCTTGCCATTAGTTCCTTGCCGGTACCGCTTTCACCTTCGATCAAAACGCTTATGTTTGTGTAAGCCACCTCGCGAGCAAGGTTGAGCAGGGAAAGCATCTGCGGATTAGTCGTGATAATGTCCTGCGCTGCCTGATATGCGTGCAGCTGCTGTTGAAGATCTTTTAATTGTTTTTGAAGCTTGAAATTGTCGTATACTTTTTGTGCGAAATGTTGAAGCTCCTGAAAATCGAACGGTTTCTGCAGATAATCGTACGCACCTTGTTTGATGGCCTGAACGGCAGTGTCGACTGAACCGTGCGCAGTTACTATCACGACAATTATGTCAGGAAAAATCTTCTTCAGTTCAGCGAGAAGTTGAAGCCCATCAAGAGGGTACATCTTCAAGTCCAAGAAAGCGATGCTAAATTCTTTTTGGTTGGCAACTTTGAGTGCTTCATCCGATCTTGACAGAGCGGTGACTTCAAGACCGATTGATTCCAGACATATTTTCATTGTCCTGAGAATATTCGGTTCGTCGTCGACTAATAAGACGTTTGCTTTCATGCCGAAATCTTTCTATCGCCCGTACTTCTTTTTCCTATCGGAATGGAAAATGTAAAGACAGTGCCTACGCCTACCTGACTCTCTGCCCAGATTTTTCCGCCGTACAATTCGACAATTTCCTTTGCAATAGATAATCCCAATCCAACGGAACCAGGCGATGGACTCGATGAATCCTGAAGCTGCACAAATTTGTCGAAGACCTTGTTAAGTTCATCTCTCTCGATTCCGCACCCCGTATCGCGAACTGCGACTACTAGATTCTCGTCATTTACAGTTGCATCGACCGTCACGGTGCCGCCGGCTTCCGTAAATCTCAGGGCGTTCGTCACTAAATTAGAAATTACCCAAGAAAGCTGCTGGTAATCTGCCAGGAACTCAGGAATGGTGCTGTCAACATTGATGTCGAGACCAACATTTTTTCCACTGAACTGTAAAAGAACAGGTTGAACTGAAAATTGAATTAGAGACTTCGTGTCGACTCGATCTTCTTTTAGCTGAATCTTCCCGGATTCTATCCTTGAGAGTTCAAGCAATTCACGAACTAATTTAGTCAGCCGCTCCGCATCCTGTTTTCCTGCAGCGAGTAGCTCTCGCTGCTTCTTATTTACGTGGCCGAGGTGCTCTTCTTTGAGAATATCGAATGTCATGTTAATTGATGTCAGTGGGGTTCGAAATTCGTGGGAGACTCTTGCCATGAAATCTGACTTCATTTTGTCGAGTTCTTTGAATTGAGTTACATCCTGCAAAATCAAAATTGCCCCTTCGATCTTTCCGGAACTTGTCTTTGTCGGATCCAATTTTATTCTGAAGTATCGATTCTCGCCATCGAAGTTCAGTTCAAAGTAAGGGGGAATGTCCTTTAGGTTTTCTCCGTCGAGAGAGCGAAGCATATATTTGACGAGTTCCGGATTGTCGATGACATCCTGGAACCGTTTTCCCACCACGTTTTCTTCCACTAGAGAAAACAAATCTTCCGCCAATTTGTTCATCAACAGAAATTTTCCCTCTCTGTCCACTACGATTATGGGATCGGAGATGATTCCAACTATCGTTTCTGATTTTTTCTTTTCAGAGATTAATTTCTCTATATTGATCTCTTCGTACTTCTGAAGCCGTTCAGCCATCTTGTTGAACTCACTGGCTAATTCCCCGATCTCATCTTGTGAGTTGACATTGGCCCTTACGTCAAGGAAACCTCTGCCAACTTTTCTGACCGTGTCGGTTAGTTTTTCTGCCGGTTCAATGATGTACTGGGAGAATTGCCAGCTTGCCACGATGCTTAAAACAATTGCCAGGACCGCGGCTCCGATCACTGCGAGCGTAGCCTGATTCGCAATATCATTTGATCTCGCATCCATCTGGACCATTGCATTGTTGTTCAAGTCCAGCAACTGGAAGCACTCCAATTTAATCTTGTCGAACAGCGGCAGGATGCTATTATAGTGATAATCCTGTGCGGCCCTGGGACCTTGAAACTTATCAATATCATTTAGGGTATCGGTATCGTTCGAATATTCCAAATACATGGAATTTATTTGCTTCAATATATCAGCCCCTCGCTGTGAATTATTGGAGGCTGCTGCCTGTTGAAGTCCTGCAAAGAAACTTTTCTGATTGTCTTGGAATTGAATATAGCCAGCATCGCGGTAACCGCTGAGCATTAACAATTGAGCGCTGTTGTCCCGCTCGAGATTTTCTACCATGCTTTGTGCTGCGATGACGTTCTGGTAGTTCTGCCTTATCATCGTCGTTACCGCAGATGTCAATTCGTGGAAGTTGTATATTGACCATCCGCTGACTACGATGTTGATGATGACTAAGACTGTAAATCCCGCAGCAACCTTTGCTCTTAGCGTGCTAAACATTTCTCTAAAATAGTTCTCGGAGGTAAGTTTGCAAACTCGTGGCTAAGTTTCAATGAAGAGTCGGTGAATACACCATCCTTTCTCTGCGGAATTATTCCACTCTGATAGAAGGAATAATTACGCACGCACCAATTATATCTCCTTTCGTAACTGTCTTTTCCTTAAAAAGTGTTAGAATTCAGATATTTGGAGCCGTTTTAGCCTCGGCATGCAGGTTGATGTTAAGAAAATCGAAATGAAGGGTGTTGAAAAAAAATACATTCTTGGAATCATCACCGACGAAGACGCAATGTTAGACCTTCTCGCAAAATATCTGAGCAAAGAAGGTTACGAAGTGAAGCGGGTGTTCCATGAAATCGTTGACCAAGAAAATTTTGACTTGGTTATACTTGCATCTTCAAGATATTCAGATCATTCAAAGAAGTTTTTCAAGAATCTAAGGACAAGAAAACTTATAATTGTGCAGTCGGCCGACGAAGATTTTTCAGGTCACGACGACGATACGGTTGTGTTGTCAGATCGTCCCCTGAACTTGAAGAAACTTAGTGAAACCATAGGAAATATTCTTGCTAAACACGACTATGCTGAAACGGCGCACTGAATGGAAAATTGTCTTCGGTGCCTTTCGGATTTCAATATTCAGAATCATCTTCTTGATTTGAAACGCAAGAAATTGCAAAGAGGTTTGCAGAGGCGCGACATACGCAAATGAGCATTGGGCTGCTGATATATTTAAATGCTACTCGCTCGGGGAAGGCACTGCCATATTTCGGCGGCCCAAATTTTTTTTAGAATTAAGATAATATTTTTTCCTCCTCCTGCTGCTGTCAGGGAGAATTCTCAAAGCCCCTGGCAGCAGTCTCCTTTTAATTGGAGCGCAAGTATTACGAAATCGAGTTGGAACGGCACTGGAAGTATTTGAAAAGAAACGATAGAATTTCATGAACACATTACCGTTCGGTTTTGGATATTCCCACGGATCGAGCGATGAAACCAGTGAAACGACTCACAGTCGATCAGGTAAATGAAGTCAGAAGATCTTTTGAAATTCAGTCGGCTCGTTGTCGAAAAAATCTCCCACTTGCTAACTTCTCGCTATGAAATGGCAGTGCCAGGCGACAAAGAAGGAATAATCTCGCTCGCTTCGCAATTTGATTCCCCCGACCTCAATGACCTTGTTTTCGCACTTCGTCGAATCGATAAGGGTATGTTCGGCCAGTGTGTTATTTGCAGGCATGACATCCCGGAAGATATTCTAGAATCAAACTTGACAGCCAGGTTCTGCCCATCATGCCAGACGGCTTTGCTTGAGAAGAGCGATACGACAAGATGAAATGCTATCTCTTTCTCCTGCCATTTGTATTGTTGATTGGAAATTCTTCATCTGCATTGGCGCAGTCGAATGACGACTGTTTGGCCTGCCATTCAGATTCCACCTTAATTATGAAAAAAGACGGGAAGGTTGTTAGTCTTTTCGTAAGCGAGAAAGTCTTCAAATCATCTGTTCATGGAGACGGGTCTTGTGTTGATTGTCACGCGGGTTTTGATCCAAACAATATTCCTCATAAGAAAGACATAGCTTCTGTCGATTGCAGCACGTGTCATGATGTATCGCTATCAAAGAATGGCGCACATTCAACAGAGCTCGCTCATTCTTCTTTGCAATGTTATGAATGCCACGGCAAACACGACATTCAATCGGCGGATAAAATTGTTGCTGATAAGAAATGCCTTTCGTGCCATGCAGCAGAAAAAGTCTTCCTGACGTCGGCGCATTCGAAAGGTGGGTTTGGCAAAAATAGAATCGGTTGTGAATCTTGCCATGGTATAGCGCACCAGGTAAAGATGGTCAGGCTTGAACGAGGAACGGCAAGTGACACGCTTTGCAGCAAATGTCACGGGGATATTCTCACCGCGGTCAATGCGGGGATCCATAAGAGACCCTTCGCTATGGGCGTGTTGACGTGTGTTAGCTGCCACAATGCGCACGAAACCCAGGTCTCCAAAGAAGCTGTTTCACAGAATGGATGCTTCAAATGCCATACTAACAAGAAGTTGTTCGATGGAGTGAAATCGACGAATGGCAAAGCTCTTGAACCTTTGGTTCAGTCATACAACCACAGCATTCACGAAGAGTCAGTCGAAAAGACCGGAAAGGGCGCAACTTGTGTGGATTGTCATGGTACACACACAATCAAGCCGGCAGGCGATCCGACTTCTCCGGTAAATCGCGCGAACATCGTTGGAACTTGCGGCAAATGTCATGCAGATGTCGAAGACCATTATTTGAATTCATCTCATGGGAAAGCTTTCAAGGACGGCCTCACGGTGGCCCCCGTCTGCACAGATTGTCATAACGAGCACAGTATAAATTCCATCAGCGATCCTAGTTCGCCTGTAAGCCGCGTCAATGAACCAAAGGTATGCTTAAATTGCCATTTGGGAAACAAAGAGGTTCTAAAGTTAACCGGAGTTTCCCGGAATTTCTTGAGAGCATAAAACAGAGCGTCCATCTTGTCGCTCTTTCAAAAGGGAATTTGAAAGCCGCGACTTGCAGCGATTGTCACGGTGCCCATGACATGTTGCCCGCCGGTGACCCGAAGGCGAAGATATTCAAGAATAATATTCCCTCAACTTGCGGCAAGAGCGGTTGTCACGAAAAAGTTGCGGCGAAGTACTCGGCAGGAATTCACGGGACTGCCCTCCTGGAGGGGAACAAAGACGCACCGGTCTGCACGGACTGTCACGGTGACCATCAAATTCTCGGGCCCAGCAATCCATCGTCTTTGGTCTCTGACGGCAACGTGGCGCAGGTCTGTTCCAATTGTCACGCGTCGGTCAGACTGACGGCGAGGTACGGTCTTCCGTCGCAATCTGTCGGGAGTTATCTGGACAGTTACCATGGTCTTGCCACTCGCGGAGGAATGACAACGGTTGCCAACTGTGCGAGCTGTCACGGCGCCCACGAGATAAGACCCTCTTCGGATCCTCTCTCGCCGATTAACAAAGCTAACCTGGCAAATACCTGCGGAAAATGTCATCCGGGTGCCGACGCGAAGTTTGCTTCGGCGGCTGTCCATGTTCTGCCGTCTTCAGAGAAAGACCCGCTTCTTTATTGGATTTCTCAGATTTATTTAGTGATGATCGCGAGTATTATAGGTTTGATGGTGGTACACAACATTTTTGATTTCCTCAAGAAGGCAAAACAAAAACTCAAACGGCGGAGAAATCCATCCATCGAACATTTCCACATTGGAGCGAAGCTTTATACCAGAATGACGAAATGGGAGATTATTCAACACTGGGGTTTGTTAATCAGCTTTACTTTGCTCGTGCTTACCGGTTTTATGCTGAAATTTCCGGATTCATGGTGGGTGAAGTCCATCCGTGCAATTGGCGGTGGCGGTGAGACAGTCTTTGAACTCAGAAGTCTCGTTCATCGCTTCAGCGCCATTCTTCTTATCGCAACTGCATTGTTCCACCTCTGCTATATTTTATTCACTGCACGAGGAAAAGAGTTCATCCGTGACATGTTTCCGAAGCTCAAGGATGCTCGCGATGTTGGTGAAGCTATCAAATACTATCTTGGGCTGCAAAATGAGAGACCAAAGTTCGACAGATTCAGTTATATGGAAAAAGCGGAATATTGGGCCTTGATCTGGGGAACCGTCGTGATGGCCACCACCGGCTTGCTTCTCTGGTTCGACAACCTCTCGCTCGGTTTGTTTACGAAGCTTGGTCTTGATGCAGCGACTTTAATCCATTACTATGAGGCGATATTAGCTTCCCTGGCAATCGTTGTCTGGCATTTATATTTTGTTATCTTCAACCCGGATGTTTATCCGATGAACCTTTCCTGGTTGTTCGGAACCATCACAGAAGAGGAAATGCTCGACGAACATCCGCTTGAATTAGAGAGACTGAAAGAAAAAGAAGAGAAAGAAAATGAAATCGTCGTCGAAAACGGAAATGAAGGCGCACCGAAAGAAGACGGCAACCTTGAACGGCAAGATTAGTTCAAGATTGAAGGACCACTTTGAGACTCTGCTGAGAAGGCGGATCAGCGTCGTGCTTCAAATGATGTATATGCACCCTGACGAGCTGGTCGATATTGAAAGTGGAGAGAAATATATTTGCAGTGTCTGCGATTTTGAATCGAAGAGATGCGAGGTGGAACCAGATTATCGCTGTGAAACGGCGAGGAAACTGGAAACGGAATTCAAGGAGCTTGAAGTTGCATTAACCAGACTACGGAACGACAATTACGGGTTTTGTGAGAGATGCTATAAGTTTATCGGCAAACCAGAATTGGAAGAGATGCTGACTCGAACGGTCTGCGATTCATGCGCCGGATTGAGTTAAAGTAGAACTACAATAAGTTAGCCGCGATCTAAATCGCAACTAGCTGAAAATCTAGAACGTACAAATTGAAAATGGAGGTAATAAATTGAGAACACTAGTGTTAACTTTCTTGGTGGCTGTTTTCATGGCAGCCATCTCAATGGCGGCTGACAACAAACACCAATACGTCGGTGTGCAAGTTTGCAGTATGTGTCACAAGACAGACAAAAACGGTCAGCAATTTCAAAAATGGCAAGCAAGCAAGCATTCTCAAGCAATGAAGTCCCTTGAGACGCCTGAAGCCGACAAGATTGCCGCTGCTCATGGAGTAAACGGGAAAGCCGCCGATGCGAAGGAATGTCTTGAATGTCACCAGACTGCATTCGATGCGCCGGCTTCGATGCTTGGTCCAAAGTTTAGCAAAGAGGATGGAGTACAATGCGAATCATGCCATGGTGCAGGAAATGACTATAAGACGATGGCAACCATGAAGGATCACCAAAAGGCAATCGCTGCGGGCTTGGCCGATCTATCTGTTGCTAACGGGAGTGCTGAGAAACTGTGCGAGACCTGTCATAACAAGAAGAGTCCTACTTTCAAATCCTTCGACTTCAAAAAGATGTGGGCGGAAATTGCTCATCCGGTTCCAAAGCAATGACCGTGTTTTACTTTCGGTTTAATCCTAAGTAATTTTTCTCAACCAAAAAGGAAGGTGGATTGTGAATGGTATGCTACTGCGATCATGGGTGAGTCATTGGCGATCAGCCAGAAGTCATTCGATGTTGTTAGGAATATTTGCAGTCCTCTTCCTTTTCGGTAATGCTTCCGCGCAGTCCCTCAGCGGAAGATTCATCACCACTTTTTACTCGTACCAACAATACGATACGACGAACACCTCGAAGATGAGCTTAAGAGGCTTCGAGGCGATGCAGCTTAATTTTGGTACGGGTGATTACCAGCTGCACACTTATCTTCTTGCCACTAATGATTTTGTAACCAAGCAGCCAAACGATCCATTGCTTCGAGCAGGTAATCTTTATCTTGAGGCGAGAAACATCGCTGACGCTGTGAACCTAAAAATTGGAAGACAACCGGTTTTCCAGCGAGTAGGAATTTCTTCATTTGACGGTCTCAGCGCGGATGCAAACCTTCTTGACAACAAAATTTCGGTTGTCGCATTTGGTGGCGTGCTTCCGCCTGACGATGAAACCATCAAAGTGAATTCAGATGCAAAAGACAACATGGTCTCTGGTGCACAAGTGAGTTATTCGCCATTCGAGAGCTTAAGAATTGGGGGAGCTTACGTCGACAAGACGTTCAAGCCCGAGAGCTATTATGCTCTACGTAGGGATAGTGCTAACGCACCAAGCGACGTACAGCAGGTTCTGGTCGATCCGTCGTCGGTGGCGAGCCAGTTCGTTTCGGGTGATGTTTTCTATTATGAGCAGAATTTTTCAGGATATCTCCGGCTGGATTACGATTTGAACTTTGAGGAATGGAATCGCACGGAGGTTTCGTTCAGATACTCTCCGCTAACTCCTTTGTCTGCGGATATCGGTTATTTCCATCGCGACTCGAGATTGCCATTCAACTCCATATTTTCAGTGTTCGATCATAGTGGTACAGACGAGTATGATTTTGGACTGAACTACTCGCTCGCGAAGAGCATTTCCGCATATGGTTCCGTCAACAAGATTTATTATTCCGGGGATAACTCGACTCAGTTCACGATCGGCGCAAATGTTTATTTATTCAGTCTGAATTATTCCCATAGCGACGGGTTTGCCGGAAACCTCAATGGCGTGAGCGCTCAGTTGATTTATCCGTTGATGGATCGGAAGCTTATGCTGATCGGCTCTGTTGCGGTGACTGGCTACAAAATTTTGCAGGCAGATTCTTTACCTACAAGTCACCTGTATAGTGGCTCGCTCGGTTTGACGTACCGGCCGATGAACCTCTTGTCTATTAGTTTGCAGGGTCAATATTACCAAGACCCTGTTTACAAGAATGATTTTCGTGGGTATCTGCAAGTCAGTTATTATTTCTTTAGCAAATTGGGCATGGAGTGATTCCACATGAAAAATTTTACATTCTTAGGAATAGTTCTTCTCGCAGGACTCTTGTTGGTTTCAAACCTGTTTGCCGTAAAGGATATATCGAAGGTTGACAATTCAAAGGTCATCAAGTTTTCTCACTCGAAGCACATTAACGATGTAGGCGTGGCGTGTGCTGATTGCCATACTGCAGTATTGACAAGCACGAAGGAGACTGACAGTCTGCTTCCCACTATGGCGACTTGTTACACCTGTCATGATCAGGCTACGACGAAGTGCGATTTTTGCCACACGTCATCAGACAGCACGACATATCAGGATCTCGCTCAGACTCCAAGTCAGGTTTTCTTTTCTCATCAGCATCATACCGGTGATTTGAAACTAAAATGTGAGACTTGCCATCAAGGTCTGGATAAGGTTGATTATTCAGAACAAGATCCGAAGGCGCTTCCCAAAATGGAATTGTGCACAACATGCCACGGCCAAATTGAGACAAATGCTAAACCGGCAAAAGTTGATATTGTGGCAAAGACAGCTCCAGCTGGATGCGAGACTTGCCATAAGGATTTGACGAAACTGAAACCGGAATCTCATCTCCAGGCAGATTTCATGAGCCAGCACAAAGATTTTGTAAACATGACGGGCCCGCAAAACGATTGCAAATCATGTCACAGTCCGGCGACGTGCCAGGAATGCCATGATGCTTCGAATTTAGCGAAAGACTTGACTCCAGGGCAAATTTACGTTCCGTCAACTCCGTCGCTGTCTCCATTGACGACGCACGATAACCTTACCGTGCAGAAGGTTCACCCGGATAATTATCGATTTATTCACTCGATCGATGCTAAAGGGCGAGAGAGTAACTGTTACACCTGTCATGATGAGAGGACTTTCTGTGTGCAGTGCCATAGCTCGGACGCAAACGGTCCCAGGATAAAACCTGTCTGGCACGATGGAGGAGATTTTATCACGTTTGGTGTCGGCAGCGGCGGCGGAAGACATGCCCAGTACGCTCGCAAGGATATTGAAAGTTGCGCAAGCTGTCACGACGCTCAAGGAGCTGATCCGACTTGCATAACCTGTCACACTGACCCTGACGGTATCAAGGGCAATGATCCGAGAACTCATGCAGCGTTCTTCATGCACGACGTGGAAGGGAACTGGCACACTGATGCTGGAGCAGTTTGTTACACTTGCCACACCGATCCCAATGCTCACCCAGGTGGAAAACCAGGGCTGGGATTTTGTGGTTATTGTCATGGCAGCAATCCAGGAGACTGAAAATGAAAAAGATTACTGAAATCGCTTTGGTTATGGTCGTTGTGTTTGTTTTCAACTCTTGCAGCAAATTGCAAAATAATGTCTTGACACCAGTACAGTCGCAATCTGATATTCATCCCTCAGGTTGGGCCACGCAGACCTCAGCCAATTTCCACGGTTCTTCCATTAAAGCCAACAATTATGATATGACAACCTGCACGTCATGCCATGGTAATGATCTGGCTGGAGGGATTGTGAAAGTTTCGTGCTATAAGTGTCATCAAGGAAGTAATGGCACACTGGCATGTAATACCTGCCACGGCAACAGTTTGAATCCAGCCCCACCTAAAGATCTATCAGAAGACTCGCTTTCGACCTATGCCACTGTAGGCGCTCATCAAAACCATCTCGTGGGAGATGGCCCATTTGCAAAAGTTGATTGTTCATCCTGTCATCTTGTCCCTCAGGCAGCTGGTCCCGGATTGCATCCAAACGGAAGCAAGGCCGCTGTTCTATTCTCAAGTGTTTCTATGATTGAGACCAATGTACCGGGTTCGCAATACTATGACAGTTCGCTGCCGACGGTAATTCCGTCACCTGTTTTCAATTCGCAAACGCTGCAGTGTTCAAATGCATATTGTCATGGCAATTTCAAAGGAGGGAACAACTTTTCACCCAAATGGACTGTTCTCGACGGAAGCCAGGATTCTTGTGGCACATGTCATGGTGTGCCACCACACGGAGCTATTAACGGGATAATTCCATTTTATCAAGGCCCAAGTGAACAGAACTGTTATTATTGTCACGAGCCTATGATGGGACAAAATGGCATTCAGGATAGCTCGCTGCACGTAAATGGAGAGCTCGAATTGTACGGTCGTTCTCAAGCATCGTGGTAAGAACTTTTCTGATTAGTTCTAGAGATTTGGTGAGTAAAGATATGGAAAGATGCTCGAGTTTTTCTTAAATTTTGCCGGCTTTTTCTGTGCCTTAAGCGGTAAAGTACTAACTTCGAGTCTGATTTTCGTATTTGAATAGGAAATAATTTGAACGCTCTTGAGAACGTAAAAGGGTGGCTGATTGATTTAGATGGGACCCTTTTCGTTGGCGACTCGCTCCTTCCAGGTGCTGGTGAATTCATAAACAACCTTCGGTCGCAAAACCGTACCTTCAGAATAGTGTCCAACTCCACTGTGTCATCAAGGATACAAATAGCTGACAAGCTGCATAATCTGGGGATTGAAGTGGTGGAAAAGGAGGTATTTACAGTCTGCTTCCGCGACAGCGGAACTCCTTCGGACTTTTGGCGGAGTAAAGTGTTTCCTGGTTGTTGCGGAGAACCTTGTCGGTGAGTTTGGCGGAATCGAGATGTCAGAAAAGAATCCTGATTACGTCGTTCTTGGGGATATTGGAAACGCAATGAACTACGATATTATGAATAAGGTATTCAAGCTGGTGATGGGCGGAGCAGAGTTGATCTCTTTGCAAAAAAATCGTTTCTACAGAGATGCCAATGGTTTACAGATCGATGCAGGCTCCTTCGTTGCGGGTCTCGAGTATTCCACCGGAACGCAGGCGAGAATAATTGGCAAACCTTCGAGGCAGTTTTTTAATCTTGCAGTCCACGATATCAGGGTCGAAGCCGGAGAGCGCTGGCTTTCTGCAGAATTTGCAATGGTAGGTGACGATATCGAAGCCGACATCAAAGGTGCGATGGATGCTGGTCTCGTTGGAATTCTGGTAAAAACCGGCAAACATAATGACTCATACAGCGAACATTTTGGAATTGTTCCTGATTGGTCATTCGATTCAGTTAAACAACTCGGTGAGAATTTACGAAAGAGAATTGTAAATGACGGCAAGGCAAATAGTCCTTAGTGCCGCAACCGATCATGTTTGTTTAGATTCTCATTTCAGAGATATTTTCTAAAACTCATTTATTGTCATGAAGAACCTAACTGTAATAGAACATCCCTTGATCAAGCGGGATATTAGTATCCTGCGAGACAAATCAACCTCGAGTGAAGATTTCCGAATTGTACTGAGAAGGCTTTCATCGTTGATGGTGTATGAAGTGACGAAGGATCTTCGGGTGAGTTCAAGCTCTCTCGACACGCCATTGGAAAAAACTGCAGGCTTTTCAGTTGCCGACGAAGTTATCTTAGTTCCTGTTTTGCGCGCGGGGCTGGGCATGTTGGAAGCTTATTTGAGCTTCATTCCAAATGCGAAAGTGGGACACATTGGGTTGTACCGCGATGAAACCACGTTGAAGCCTGTGGATTATTATGCAAAGTTTCCTCCGAATTTATCTGAAAGTGTCGTGATTCTAATTGACCCTATGCTGGCCACTGGAGGAAGTGCTTCGGCAGCAATAAATTATTTGAAATCACGCGAGGCAATAAACATAAGATTGAATTGTATCGTAGCTGCGCCCGAAGGAGTGAAGCTTCTCGAAAGGCGGCATCCGGAAGTAAGAGTATTTGCCGCGGTGCTCGACCGGGAGTTAAACAAAAACGGATATATCTTGCCGGGCCTTGGCGATGCTGGTGATCGAATATTCGGGACTTAGGGCATCTTGATCGCCCATCAATGAGGACGGGACAATAATAAGACAGTGAAATTGGTACAAAGAAGTTCTCATGAGCAACAATTCCAATAGAGAGTTAAAGGAATACTACGACAAATTCTATCGGGAGTCAGAATTTCAATATTATGATGTCAAAACCACCCAAAGATTCTTGGATGCGGTGCTTGGAAAATGCCGCGTCACAACGGGATCAAGGATTTTAGATATCGGTTGCGGTACGGGATTTTATACTGAGCTGCTTCATGGTGCTGGATATGATTCGATGGGAATTGACATTAGCCGAGTCGGACTGCTAAAAGGTCGCGAAACACATCTCGAACTTCAGCTTGTCGCAGGTGATGCTTCATCAATGCCATTCATCCGCGGTTCATTTGATGTGCTGTTCATGAATGGCTGCAGCCTTGCAAATACCCACGACATTGATTCAATTCAGACTCTATACTTCATACCTCACCAAATATCTCAAAGACCATGGTGTCCTTATATTTCTGGGACAAAGCGATTGTTCTGGCAAATCCGGTCCGAACGCGAGTTGGATTTATCATTCATTCGATGAGATTCTAAGGTTTGTTAATCGGGCAGAGATTGATGTGGACGGACCGTATTTCACGAACACGAAGCTTGTTACGATTCTCGGAAAATTCGCGCTTAGTAGATTCTTTTCTCCCTTGGCAAAAAGTCGGCTAGGGAATCTGAAATGGACCTTCGTTTATTACATACGAAGAAAGAGAAACTAGCCCGCGAACATTTTTCCCGCCAGGAAAGTTGCCGCAGCCGCGAGCCCGCCAATCGCCATGCTTTCGAACCCACTACGCAAGAGGTTTTTTCCCGTGACGATCGTCTTCGCTGCTCCTACTCCGAACAAGACGGTCAACGTGACTGCTGCGCTCGCGAGAAGGCCCGATCCTGGTTGCATGAACATGTAAGGAATTACTGGCATGAGGGCACCAAAAGCGTAAGCACCGCCGGTTGCCACCGCAGACTTTGATGGAGAAGTGCTTGGATCGAGCGACAGTCCAAGTTCTTCATTCATCATTATCTCGACCCAACGTTTTCTATCTGAAGTTATGTGAGAAATTATCTTTTCTAAGATTTCGTCCTTGAAACCTTTCGACTCATAGATTTCTCTGATTTCCTGCCGCTCGACTTCCGGAAAATTGTCCACCTCGTATGCTTCACGATTCATTTCGCCACGATAGTACTCGATCTGAGACTTTGTCGAAAGGTATGCTCCTAACGCCATGGAGATTGTTCCGCCAATTAGCTCGGCAAGTCCTGCAATAAGAATGACACTGCTTTTTACGCCGGCACCGTTTACGCCCGATGCAACAGCGAAGGCCGCAACGAGTCCATCGTTTGCCCCAAATACTAACTCGCGGATGATCCCGCCGCCCGGGATGTGAGCCGCCTCGGTATGAGAGGGAAGATTCTTCCCGTTCAACATTCGGCCGCGCCATGTCCATTTTGCCATAATCCGTCCTTTGTCGAAAATCAATTTATGACTAATCGGATTTAACCG
The DNA here is from genome assembly GCA_963703215.1 of uncultured Bacteroidota bacterium. GTDB lineage: Bacteria > Bacteroidota > Ignavibacteria > Kryptoniales > JAKASW01 > JAKASW01. Next base: position 2,510,725 of record OY969800.1, read on the forward strand.
CAAAGACTTCGAAGCCGCAGCATTGGTAATTGCGATTACCTGACATTTTGCGACTGTGAAGTCATATTTGGATGCGCTTATGAGAGTCCGCTTGATTTCGCCATCATCTTGACTGATTTGAGCCGGATAGCTATATTACTTAGCAAAATTGGAGAAAGAATTGTCATCTGATTATTCTACGAAGAGTTTTACGACCAAAGATGTAGAACAAAAGTGGTTCGTCGTGGACGCAGAAGGGAAAACTTTAGGAAGGCTCGCGACTAAAATAGCGACTCTTCTAAGAGGGAAAAATAAAACCCGATTTACTCCCCATAACGATACCGGAGATTTTGTCGTCGTCATCAACGCCGGGAAAGTAAAAGTTACCGGGAAGAAATTCGAAACGAAAGTTTACTTCCATTATACTGGTTATCCTGGCGGCGCGACATACGTGAATTACAAAGAGCTTCTTGGAAGGAAGCCTGAGGTAATTATTGAACATGCGGTCAAAGGGATGCTTCCGAAAAACCGGTTGGGATCACGTTTGTTTACCAAATTGAAAGTCTACCCCGGTTCAGATCACCCACATAAGGCTCAGAAGCCGATCGCAATTGAAATTTAATCAGGAGTTTTGATGGCTTCCATTCAAAATATTTCGTCCGCAGTCGGAAGAAGAAAAACTTCCATTGCAAGGGCAAGACTTGTTCCTGGAACAGGAAAAATTTTCGTCAACGAGCAGCCGCATTTTGAATACTTCCCAGTAGTGTCTGTTCAGAATGAACTTTTCAAACCTTTCGAAGCTACAGAGACCCAAGGCAAGTATGATGTTCACGCCATAGTTGATGGTGGTGGACTCAGTGGACAGGCAGGGGCTCTAAAGTTGGCGATTGCCAGAGCCTTGGTAAAGGAAGGCGAAGAGATGCGTCCACGGTTGCGTGCAGCCGGCGTGTTGACCCGTGACCCAAGAATGGTCGAGCGGAAAAAATTTGGCCGCAAGAAAGCGCGCAAACGTTTCCAGTGGACAAAGCGTTAATTAACTGAATAAATAATCATACTTCCAGAGTCCGTGAAACATTCAAGAGCGGACTTCCTGTACTGACTTCTTCGGGCAGGAATTTACGCAGCGGTGTTCTGACGTGATTTTATCGAGTCAGGATTCTGTGTGAAGATGACGGGAGTAGAAGGCATGCCAAAGGCGGATTCGCCTGGGGCATAAAAACCAAAGGAATTGTATGCCAAGAGTAAACTTAGAATCACTTCTTTCTTCAGGTGCACATTTCGGTCACCTGACCCGCCGCTGGGATCCAAAGATGAAACCTTATATCTTCATGGAGCGCAACGGCATTCACATCATAGATTTGAGGCAGACTCAACAGCTTATTGACGAAGCTTGCGAGGCAGTTGCCAATCTTGCGGCAGATGGGAAAAAAATTCTTTACGTCGGGACCAAGAAGCAGGCGCGTGATATAATTCGCCAACAGGCTGAACGCGCAGGTCTGTATTATGCCACTGAACGTTGGCTAGGTGGAATGCTAACCAATTTCAGCACTATTAGAAAAAGCGTGCGCCGTCTCCAACACATTGAAAAAATGGAAACAGACAATACTGTGGAGAGCATGACAAAAAAGGAAGGGCTTTTTCTCAAAAGGGAAAAAGAAAAGTTGGAAAAGACATTGTCAGGTGTGCGTGACATGAACAAACTTCCCGGAGCGGTTTTTGTGGTAGATATAAAGAAAGAACACATTGCAGTCGCGGAAGCTTCAAGACTCGGAATACCGATATTTGCTATGGTGGATACAAATTGCGATCCCGATCCGATAACTTATGTGATTCCCTCGAACGATGATGCAGTTACAGCGATTGAATTGGTCATGAAAGCGTTGACGGACGCTTACATCGAAGGAAGTCAGCGAGCAAACGAATTGAAAGTAGAAGCCATGATGGAGCAACCGACAAAATCTGCCGATGCTTCAAAAAAAATGTGACGCCTCGACTCGGCAAGAAGCGAGTGGAAAATAATAATGAGCCGAAAGGCAAAAGCTGAAAAAAAGAAGTCTGAATAACTAAATGAGCCGCGAGGCGGATTACTAGAAAAAAAGGTAGAATAATTGATGGAAATAACTGTTGAAATGGTGAAGTCTCTCCGTGAGGTTACTGGCGCAGGGATGATGGAATGCAAGAAAGCACTTCAAGAGGCGAACGGCGATGTAGAACAGGCAAAGAAAATACTTCGAGCTCATGGTGCGCAGGTTGCGGAAAAGCGCGCGGGGCGCGTAGCCAAGCAAGGTGTTGTTGAGTCTTACATTCACGCTGGCGGAAGAATTGGCGCTATGGTTGAGATCAACTGTGAAACGGATTTCGTGGCACGCACCGATGAATTCAAGCAACTTGCGAAGGATATTGCAATGCAAATCGCGGCGATGAGTCCGCTTGTCATTTCCAGAGAGGAAGTCCCAGCAAATCTTGCGGAAAAGGAAAAAGGCAATTTCCGCGATGAAGCAAAGGGTGAGGGAAAACCGGAACAGGTCATAGAGAAGATCGCTGAAGAAAGGTTGGAAAAATATTTTCAGGAAGTAGTCCTTGTCGAACAAGCATTTATTAAAGATCCACAACGCACGATTAAAGATCTTATCATGGAAATGACCGCGAAGACAGGCGAGAATGTGTCGGTCCGAAGATTCCAGAGATTCGAGCTTGGAGTCGATGGAACGAAGTAAAGCCATCGACCAAAATGTGACTGGGGTTGAAATTTTCTGAAGATTTGTCCCGGCTGAGTTGAACGCAGCCGGGACTTTTTTTATAATTGTACTGTAATATCGAATAATAAGGAGCGAGCGTGGAACTTAAATTTAAGCGGATACTTTTGAAATTAAGCGGCGAGTCGCTTATGGGGGAAAAGGGATTCGGAATCGATCCAGAAGTCTTGAATAAATTCTCAGGCGAAGTGGCGTCGGTACGTTCTCTCGGCGTTGAAGTCGGGATTGTTATCGGTGGGGGGAATATTTATAGAGGTATAGCCGCAGCTGCTGACGGCGTCGACAAGGTTGTCGGGGACCAGATGGGAATGCTTGCCACCCTGGTCAATTCACTTGCACTGCAAAACGTACTCGAGAAAAAAGGAATATATACGAGGCTGATGAGCGCGATCTCCATGGAGCAAATCGCCGAGCCATTCATCAGACGCCGCGCCATTCGTCATCTTGAGAAGGGAAGGGTTGTAATTTTCGGAGCTGGAACCGGTAATCCATATTTTACCACAGACACTGCCGCTGCATTACGTGCCGTGGAAATAAAGGCTGACGTCATTATCAAAGGGACGCGGGTCGATGGTATTTACGATTCAGATCCGGAAATGAATCCGAACGCAGTAAAGTTTCCGGAAATTTCTTATATGGATGTTTTGAAGAAAGATTTGAAAGTTATGGATTTGACTGCAATAACTCTTTGCAGGGAGAATAAGCTGCCGATCGTTGTGTTCGACATGAATGTCCCAGGAAACCTTAGGAAGGTCGTGGTCGGTGATAATATTGGATCGATGGTCGGACAGTTTTAGGAGATCATAAATTTTGAATTGTCCATTCACTATCACAGGGAGGATTCCATGCTGGAAAAAATAATCCATGAAACAGAAGACAAAATGAAGAAAGCCGTTGAGTTTACAAGGCAAGAATTATCCAAGTTAAGATCAGGGAAGGCAACTGTCGCATTGTTAGATGACGTTAAGGTGGACTATTATGGACAAAGATTGCCTATTGCGCAGGTTGGTACTGTCAATACACCAGACGCGCATCTCATAACTGTTCAACCGTGGGATAAATCAATCCTCCACGACATCGAAAAGGCGGTGTTAGCGGCGAACGTCGGTCTGACTCCTTCGAATGATGGCACGGTGATAAGGCTTCCTGTACCAGCATTGACCGAAGAGCGGAGAAAAGAACTCGTCAAAGTCGCAAAAAAATTCGTCGAGGATGGACGCATTTCTATAAGAAATATCCGCCGCGATTCCAATGAGCATCTTAAGAAAGCCGAAAAGGATGAGCACGTCTCTGAAGACGAACGTAAGCATGGTGAGACAGAAGTGCAGAAGCTTACTGACAAATACATAAAACATCTCGATGAAATTTTGAGTATCAAGGAAAAAGAAATAATGGAAGTGTGAATAATAGTTCAAATTTCAAAAGTCAAAGGCCGGGAATTTGAGGTTGCGCCAGAACTTGGATTTGACTAATCTCCGCTTTTTAGCGGCGGTTATGACTTTTGAATTCCGGCTTTTGATTTTGTTTAACTAATTGAATCGGCCTTTTGCATCTCCGTCATCTCTTCTGTGTGCAGTATTGGCAATCTAACATTCACTGTCGTTCCTTTTCCTTCCCGGCTGGCAACGTTTATTGTTCCACCATGTGCCTGAACCAGAAAACGCGAAATGGATAACCCCAGCCCCGAGCCGCGCTGTGTGCCGTCTGCAGATCTTGATTTGTCGGCCCGGTAAAACCTGTCAAAGACATGGGGAAGATCCTTCGCGGAAATTCCTATTCCCTTATCTATAATCTCAAGCCGAACAAACTTATCCTCAATTTTCTGCACGACTCCAATAGTGCCGCTCGACTTTGAATATTTGATCGCATTGTCGAGCAAATTTATGAACACGCTCAGCAGTTTGTCACGGTCGCCCTGAACGAACACTTCTTCATTGTCATGTGCAGATAAATTTTGCACCTCGTAGTTAACAATGATGCCATGTTGAATTGCGTACCCCGAAACACGTGAAACCGCATCGAGCATAAGTTCATCGACTCTCACAGGATGTTTTTGAAGAGGGAGCTGTCCGCTTTCGAGTCTCGCAATCGTCAGCAGGTCATCTACGATATTTGTAATTCTTCTAATTTCTTCCACCGCGCTTCTTAAGGTATTTTGGTAATCGTCCGATGTCCTCGGATTTTTCAGAGCAACTTCGATTTCCCCGAGAAGAATTGTAAGCGGCGTTTTCAGTTCGTGAGAAGCATCCGCCGTAAACTGTTTCTGAAGCTTGAACGCTTCTTCGATTCTGTCAAACATATCGTTAAGTGTCGTCGACAAACGCGATATCTCATCATCAACGTCTCCCTTTTCAAGACGCTTGTCCAAGTGTTCGGCGGAAATCGATTGCGCCGTTCTTATTATCCTGTCAATTGGATCAAACGCCTTCCTGGCAACGTAATAGCCGCCGAGTGCCGCTAACAAAATTGTCAGTGGCACGGAAATGAAAAGGAGAACTCTAAGCTGGAACAGCGAGTCATCAACGGCGGCTGTGTTTGAGGCGACCTGTACGAGATATCGTGGTATGCCGTTGTCGAGCACCGGATAAGTAACCATCCGTAGTTTACCCGATTTACTAAGGCTTCTCGAGAATGAATTATCGAGCGTCTCGAAAACTTGGTGCTGGCTGAGCGCCAGACCAAGAATTTCGGGACTCACGGGCAGAGTGAGACTTTTCAAGTCAGCAGATTTCATTATGATGTTACCGTCGAATGACAAAACCTGGATGTATTTGTTGGCGCCCGATGGAATGGGGATGGGGCGCTGGATTAATCCAGAAATAATCTCTTGTTCAAACAACTCGTCTCCTTTTATCAAGCTAACTACTTCGAGGGCATCGTTGCTCAAGTTGAGATCGAAATTCTGAGCGCTTTGCCGGGCATAGACCAAATACAATGCCGTGACAAAAATCGAAAGCGTGATCCCAAAAATGGCAACGAAAAGGAGAATTATTTTAGCTCTAATCGATCTCATCTTCATCCTTCAAAACATATCCGACACCGACGATCGTATGAATCAACTGCTTCTTGAAATCTTTATCGATCTTCTGTCGCAGAAGTTTCACGTAAACATCGATGACGTTCGATTCCATGTCGAAGCTGACATTCCAAACATGCTGGGCAATATGAACGCGCGAAAGAGTCTTCCCCCTATTGCGCAAGAGATATTCGAGAAGCGCAAACTCCCTTGACGTTAGCCGGATTTGCTTTCCTTCTCGCTCGACTTTTCGCGATACCGGGTCGAGCACAAGTCCGCCGACCTGGAGAACCGCAGACTTATCATGGCTTTTTCTGCGTAAGAGTGCCCTGACTCTTGCGAGTAATTCCTCGAAATGAAACGGCTTGGTCATATAATCGTCGGCGCCGGAGTCGAGCCCGCGAACTTTCGCTTCTGTGTCGCCAATCGCTGTCAACATCAAAATTGGAGCGTCGTTTTTTTTGCTTCGAATTTTCTGACATGTCATGACGCCGTCTTGTTTGGGTAAGAGAACGTCGAGGATAATCAGGTCGTATTCATTTTGAGAAGCAAGCTCTTCGCCTTGTTTGCCATCATAGGAAACATCCACTACGTAGGACTGTTCCTCCAGCCCTTTTTTTATGAACGAGGCGACCTTCCTTTCATCTTCAACGACAAGAATTCGCAAATTTGTGGTTCCTGATTATTGAATTCAGAGAAAGTTTCGACTGTTGTTTCTGTTAGAAATGGACGAATGAACCATTCTATCGTAACCGCCTGTTAAAAATATCTCAACACCGACTGAAAATCAATTGTCGGTTTTTCAATGAAGTGTTGTTAGTTATCCAACGAATGAGCATATTTTGTTGAAAGGCTGGAGCGAAATTCTCTCTGTGAAATGCCTAAGCGAATCGACAAATTTGATTTTAGGAAAGGAGTGAGTCATGGGCAAGAGAGTTGATTTTCTTGTGAGAGACAAGATTGCCTATCTGACGTTAAACCGGCCTGAGAAAAGAAATGCCATCGACAATTTTGCTGTGGAGGAACTGACTTCGTATTTTAAAAAGGCTGACTCCGATAAAAACATCAGGGCAATCGTGTTCGGCGGAAGAGGACCGTCATTTTCCTCGGGGGCTGATCTCGATTACCTTCTCAAACTTTCACGGAGTTCGCACGCCGAAAATCTTGAAGACTCGATGGCTTTCAAGAATCTTCTGCTGTCGGTTTATACGAGCCGGAAGCTTGTTTGCACAATTGTAAGAGGCACCGCTCTCGCCGGAGCTTTCGGGCTCATCCTTTCTTGCGACATTATTTTCGCTTCAGAGAAAGCGAAGTTTGGTTTTACGGAAGTGAAGGTCGGCTTTGTAGCGGCCATCGTTATGAAGATGGCACTCCGAAAAATCACAGAGCCAGTTGTGAGGCGGTTGGTTCTGACGGGAAAAGTGATCGATGCGAGCGAGGCATTGAGAATCGGCCTTATCCCTGAAATAATTGATGATGATAGGATTGAAGAACACGCCGAGAGGTTCCTTCGAGAGTTTGTTTCAGGCACAAGTAAGAAAGCAGTTGAGTTTACGAAAGAGATTTTATCGCAGGTGAAAGATCTGACTTTGGAGGACGCTCTGAAATATGGCGCCATGATGAACGCAAAGGCTCGTTCTACGGAAGATTTCAAAAAAGGGTTAGAAGCATTTCTAAATAAAAAACATCTGGAGTGGGAATAGTGAACATTGAAGACAAAATCAGAACTGTTCCGGATTTTCCGAAGAAGGGAATAATGTTCCGGGATATTACGACGTTACTAAAAGATAAAGACGCGTTTGATTACGTGGCGGAGAAATTTTATGAGCATTACAAAGGCAGGCACATAGACAAGGTCGTCTCGGTGGAGTCGAGAGGTTTTATTTTTGGCAGCGTGCTCGCGTATAAGTTAGGAGCGGGTTTTGTGCCGATACGAAAGCCCGGCAAGCTTCCAGCGGATGTAATTCGTCAGGAATACCAGCTTGAATATGGCACGGACTCGATGGAGATTCATCGAGATGCAATTCAACCTGGCGAAAGAGTCTTGGTGCATGACGACCTACTTGCCACCGGTGGAACAGTTGCCGCAGCTTGTAAACTGATTGAGAAGCTTCAAGGAAAAGTGGAGGGAATTTGTTTTTTGATAGAGCTGACCCCATTGAACGGGAGGAAGGTGATTCCCGATAGAGACGTTTTCTCTCTGATTAAGTATGATGTGGACTGAATCCCCGCGGAAAATTGGCATGAGTTTTTTATTTTCGATCGAAGAGCAGTGCCGGACGTTTGGCGTATTTATTATTAGGTAGAAATTCTTCTAAGAACTCGAGGGAAAAATGCAGAATGTAATTCAATACACGGCTTACAGAGGCCTTAAACTTTTCCGCCGTGGAAAAGTAAGAGATGTTTATGAGCTCGCAGACTCTTTGCTTATTGTTTCCACCGATAGAATCAGCGCATTCGACGTTATTTTGCCAAATGGGATTCCATCAAAAGGAAAAGTGCTGAACCAGATTTCGAAATTTTGGTTTGATTTTACTGAGAAGATCGTGAAGAATCATGTTGTCTCGGCCGATGTGAAAACTTATCCAGAGGAGTGCCAGCAGTTTTCTGAAGAGCTCAGTGGAAGAAGCATGGTTGTGAAAAAAACGAAGCCTCTTCCCATCGAGTGCATTGTCCGAGGGTACATCAGCGGGTCTGGCTGGATTGACTATCAGCGAACCAAATCGGTCTGTGGAATATTTTTGCCTGTAGGTCTGCATGAATCGGAGAGACTGCCCGAGCCGATTTTCACTCCGTCAACGAAGGCGGAAATCGGTGTCCACGATGAGAACATAAGTTTTGAAAAGGCGGCGGACTTAGTTGGAAAAGAGCTTGCGGAAAAAATCCGTCATTACTCCATCAAGGTGTACAGAGCAGCAGCGGAGTATGCGGAAAGCAAGGGAATTATTATTGCGGATACCAAAATGGAATTCGGTGTCGACGAAAACGGCGAGCTTATTTTGATTGACGAGCTGTTGACGCCGGACTCATCGAGATTTTGGGACGAAGCTCAATATGAAGTAGGAAAATCGCAACGGAGCTTTGACAAACAATTCGTGCGCGATTATCTGCTCGATATAAAATGGAACAAGAAGCCGCCCGCCCCAAATTTGCCAGACGAAATAGTTTGGGTGACAAGCGAAAAGTATCTTCAGGCTTTGAAGATGCTTGCCGGGATTTCGATCGCCTGAGCGGCCCGCGTCGCGGGTTTCGGAGCCATACTACCGCCCGATTAATTCCATGGCTGCTTCGTAAACCATTTCAGGCGTCGTTCCCAACATGCAGCGGAAGTGCTTCCTTGGACATGATTCTCTGCCGAGGTGCGAACAAGGCCGGCAATTCAGTCCATTAACTTCCATGATTTTGTTTTCCACTCCATAAGGTGAGAAGCCGAATTCTCTCACGGTTGACCCGAATATCGCTAAGATCTTCTTCCTAAGAGTGTTTGCCGCGTGCATAAGGAACGAATCGTTCGTAATCACCAGGTCGGCGTGAGAGAGGATCGCCATACTCTCTAACATTGAAAACTTTCCACAGAAATTAATCAGTCCACCAATTTCTCCTATCGCATCGCATATTCCTATGTCTTCCTTTCCACCAATGAGGACGATGTGGTTTTCGGCGGATAATTTTTTCGCGAGATTCTTCCAGCACTCGACTGGCCACCGCTTCGTGAAATGTCTCGAGCCAGGACAAAGAAAAATTGCCTTTCTTTCATTCGAATGAGAATTTCTCCAGATTTCGTCCACCTTTTCCTGCAACTCGTTCGGATAGAATATCTCTGGGAGTGGAACCTCTGTCAGGCTTTTGTCATAAACCTGCGCGTATTTGACGGCGACAGATCGTGGTTCAGAATAGAAGTTGAGTTTCATTCTGACGAGCGCGACACGCTTGAGGATATCTTTTCTTATTACCCGAATCTGGTTCGAAGTTCCTTTTCGCAAATAGATGCTTCTGAAACTATTATGGAGATCCAAGGTAGACTCGAATTGTTCCTTGAGCAGGAGCTGCCTGAGTTCTTCCAGCTCACCCACTTCCGCATGTTCCTGAACTAAATGAATAGTAGTTATGTTAGGATTATATCGAATGAGGTCTGAATAAATTGACGTTGCGACAAAATGAACTTCGGTATCCGGTTCCCTTTCTTTCATCAGCTTCAAGAGAGGCGAAGTAAGGATGATATCGCCCGCTGAACTCAATCTGATAACAAGTTTTTTCGGTGTGTGCATTACTTAAAATTATGAATATGCGAACGCAGTTTCAATTGTCGATCACGAAAGGTTGGTTTGCATCTTGAGCAAGATGAAAATAAATTCTCAGGAGATAAAATATGAATCATATAAAGACACGAAAAGATTCAGGAAACTCCGGATTATACCACACGGGCATAGTTAGAGGGAAATCATGAAGACGTTGCCGCGCAATATTGCAGAGCTCAGACGGACGGGGTACGTTGTACTCCCTGTGAAGGAGGAAGTCAGAAAGAATCTGACCGCGAAGCTAGAAAGGGGCGAGACACTTTTCCCGGGCATAATTGGATATGAAAAAACCGTTGTTCCCGCGATCGTCAATGCGCTTCTCGCGAAGCACGATCTCATTCTTCTTGGCCTCCGTGGTCAGGCGAAGACGAGAATCGCTCGAAGTCTTATCGGCCTTCTCGATGATTCGATCCCGGTGATAAAAGGCTGTGAGATAAATGACAACCCTTTCAAGCCTCTTTGTAAACACTGTGTCGATCTGGTGAGAGAAAATGGAGACGAAGTCGAGATCGAGTGGCTCACTCCAGACCAAAGATACGGTGAGAAGCTTGCAACTCCGGACGTAACCATCGCGGATCTTATCGGAGATATCGACCCGATCAAGGCGGCAGTACAAAAATTGCATTACTCACACGAAGGCGCAATACATTTCGGAATAATCCCGCGAACGAACCGCGGCGTCTTCACGATTAACGAGCTGCCCGATCTTCAGCCGAGGATACAAGTTGGTCTTTTCAATATCATGGAGGAGAAAGATATCCAAATCCGCGGATTCAACATCAGGATCCCGCTGGATGTCTTGATGGTTTTCACCGCAAACCCCGAAGATTATACGAACCGCGGCAACATAATCACCCCGTTGAAGGACAGAATCGACTCGCAGATTCTTACTCACTATCCACGAAATCTCGAAGAAGCGATGAAGATAACAGACCAGGAAGCCTGGCTCAAACGCGACAGCGGAAGAGAAGTCGTGATGCCCCATTACCTCAAGGAGATTGTCGAAGAGATTGCGTTCCAGGCACGAGGAAGCGAGTTTGTCGACCAGAAAAGTGGAGTGAGCGTCAGGCTGACCATCTCGGTGATGGAGAATCTCATCAGCAGCGCGGAGCAGCGCGCCATCGTTAATGGCGAGAAAGTAATCGTTCCGCGAATATGCGACTTGCAGCAGGTCCTTCCGGGCATGACTGGAAAATTGGAATTGGTCTTCGAAGGTGAGCAGGAAGGCTCTGTGAAGGTTAGCCGCGCCCTCATTGGAAAGGCAGTAAGAGAAACTTTCAAGAAATATTTTCCAGATCCGCTCCAAAAGAGGGTGCGAGCGGGCCAAAGCGAGGAAGCGAAGAAGACTTCCCGACAGACTGAAGTCTCGACATATTCTAAAGATGACGAATATATTCCGATAATCAATTGGTTCGAATCGGGAAACAAGGTGGAAGTCGCGGACGACATGTCGTTCGACGATTACTACTCCCAGCTTTGCAGAGTCACGAATCTTAAAGAAGTCGCGAAGAAACACATGAGGGTTGATGAATCGAAGAAATATGAACTCGGCACCTCGATGGAATTTGTATTAGATGGCTTGCATCAATTTTCCAGGATAGCGAAAGACGATACGGAGAACTTGGTTTCATACAAAGATCTGGTCGGCAGTATTTTTCCGCCAAAGGAAAGATTTGAGGAGGACTGAATTTGTCTCCGGGAATCCAGCTTGATGAAGCAGTCGGCCATTCGTCACGACTAATCGAGAAGTTTGAAGATGGTCCGATCTGGACAGTCGGTTATCTAATCTATGATCCGGTTTCGTCGGAAGCCGTTGTGATAGATGTTCCAATGTGGTCGGCGGACAAGATTTACAAGCGTATCAGGGATCTGACCTTAGAAGTAAGATTCATTATTGCTACGCACGGACATTGGGATCACATCGGCGATATGAAGAAGCTGAAGGCGTTGACCGATGCGAGAGTCTGTGGACATGTGTCCGATGAGTGGATGATGCGCGATCCGAACGGACTCATGATTCCGCCGCCCATGCATGTCGAAGCGGTATCTATAGATATTCCATTGGAAGACTCAATGAAATTGACATTTGGAAGCTGCGTCTTGAAGGTGGTTCATACGCCGGGTCATTCCGCCGGTTCCATCTGTCTGCACAATGAAATTGATGGTGTAATGTTTACCGGCGATACTTTGTTTGCCGGCTCGATCGGGAGGACGGATTTGCCATCGGGTTCTTACGAGGAAATAACGAAGAGTATTTCGAATAAAATATTTTCGTATCCAGAGGACACGAGAATATTTCCAGGTCACGGTACGGATAGCACTCTGAAAAAAGAGCGGGCGGAGAACCAGTTCGTGCAAATGATGTTTGCTGAAAAATGATTACGAGGTGAGCGATGAGATTCTGGTACTCGAAGTGGACTGAAAACTCGATGACGGATGAGCAGCGCTTGCAGAGCATGCTCTCGATGTTCAGTTATCTCCTTTTGCAGACGAGCGGGGACCCCGAAGAAGCGCTCGACTGGATGAGACAATTGGGGCAGGAATATGAGCTCTTCGACGAGGACATGACGCTCGAGGATTTCATAAACAAACTGAAAGAGCTCGGCTATATCGAAGATGCAAAAGACGTTGTGATCCTCACCGCGAAGGGAGTCCAGCGTATTCGTGAAGATGCGCTCCGCGAAGTTTTCACGAATCTCAAGAAGGCGCCCGAAGGCTCGCATGAATCGCCGCATACGGGGCAGGGAGTCGATCGTCTAAGCGAAACGAAGAAATATAGTTTTGGAGATCAGCCGACAAATATAGATTTGACCTCGACGCTCACAAACGTCCTGAAGCATGATACGATAGATAATTTCCGGTTGGAAGAGGAAGACATAGAAGTTTACGAGACCGAGCACATGACAAGCTGTGCCACGGTGGTCTTGATAGACATCAGCCACTCCATGATCCTATATGGCGAAGACAGAATAACTCCGGCCAAGCAGGTTTCGCTCGCGCTGGCTGAGTTGATAAGGACAAAATTCCCGAAAGATCATTTGAACATCGTGGCGTTCGGCGACGACGCAAGAGAAATAACTCTCGCGGAACTTCCATTCGTCACTGTCGGACCATACCACACTAATACTCGTGAGGCGCTTCGTCTTGCAAGAAGTATTCTGCGCCGAAAGGGGAATGTCAACAGGCAAGTTTTCCTCGTGACTGATGGAAAACCTTCGGCGATATTCGAGGAGTCGGGACGGCTTTATCGGAATTCGTTCGGTCTCGATCCGAAGATTGTCAACAAAACTCTCGATGAAGCAGTCGCTTGCCGCAGGGAAAAAATAGTCATAAGCACATTCATGGTGGCGAAGGATCCGTATCTAATAAACTTCGTCGAGGAGCTTACACAGGCGAACAAGGGACGTGCGTACTATTCGTCGCTGAACAAGTTAGGCGAATATATCTTCGTCGATTACATCCAGAACAGAAGGAAGAAGTTTAATACCTCGCTGCCGTAAAAACTTTTGGATGTCACCACATTCCGAACACTGAGGCGGTCTTTCCAAACGCTCAGGAGGTCGTTCCAGACGTTCCGCAGGTCATTCCAAACGCTCCGACAAGTGTTCCAAGCGGATTTCGGGGCGTTTTAAAGGGTCGGCGGTTGATTTGAAGGCAAGTTATCCTGCAGAAGATTGTATTTTTGATGAAAGAAGTTAGTGGAAGATCGATGTCGAAAGAAAAGAACTGGTAATTAGATCATCGACGCGGGATTAATATATTTTAAACCTGGAACTTTTCGAAAGTCCTTATCATTGTCCGAAACCAATGTCAAATCACGGGAGATGGCCGTTGCTGTGATTATGGCATCCGGAATTTTAAGCTTCTGGTTCCTGCGGATTTCAATCGTCTGGCTGATAATCATCTCGTCAACAAGAATGACTTCTGAGCCTTTAACGAATTCTTCATAGACAACCTTATCGGCAAGTTTTGGTGCATTCCATACTTGTAGTTCAATTTCTGAAATGAATGAAATGATACTTTCATTGTCAACAACAGAGTCCATGAATTTGATCCCTGTCTGAGGGAGACCATTGCTCAGATACTTGATTATTGCACAAGTATCGATCAAATATCTCTTTGCCATTCGTCTCGAAGGGGTTTGAGTCTATTATCGATTTCCTCGGCACTAATTTTTGAAACTTTTCCCCTAAGTAAGGAAAGTTTCTTTCCGGGTTCTCGCATGATCGTATGTATGTACCCGGCCTGAACTCCTTGGTGTATCCAAATGCCAGAAGGGCCCATTGTGTGCAAAGCGAGCCATGGCTTTTTTGTTTGGAGAATGAGCCGACTCAAACCTTCTACAAAGGTGAATTCATTTCTCGGCTTCAATTTTCGAAGTGTCATTTTCTTTTTGCTTCCTTTCAAACGCATAAGTGGACAATATCAGAATTATAGTTAGTAACAGAATAGGATTGACAATTGTGTATTCCGGTGCATCCATTAATCCATGTGCAACACGATGGCGGAGATTTAGTCCCATCTTCCTGTCAAGAACGAATTCGATGAACATACGATCTTCTTCAAGAAAACCAGTGGGGTTCTCATCGGAATGCCGAAGTGAAACCAACATGTCATATACATTCTTTTCGTTCTTAATTTTGTGCCCGTTCTCTTTACTAGTTTTGTCCTTGAAAGTTGGAATTCCTGCTAATTTACAGAAATAGCGGAGGAGATATTCAGCTTTAGAAACCAGAGAATCGGTGGAACAAATGAAATCCGGATGATAACTGGGATCTATCTTCCACTTCATAACCTCCTCAAAAAATAGTTTAAATCCTGGCTTTATTGCATCTAAAGGACAAACATCATAGGGATAGCCATTGAATGATTCTCGGTAAGAGCTTCCTATCCATGATGAAGAGAGAAACTCGACTACGCTGTCGTATGAGAGTTTGTCTGCTTTGATTGCTTCAAGAAAAAGTTGGGTCAGAGTCTGCGTTCCTACTTGGAAGTCCAAGTTATACATCTGCCAAAATTCAAATTCTTTCTTTCTGTCTTCCCCGACGTATACTTCGACAGTGTTTCCATATTTGTCGGTCACACTAGCTGGCATATCATGAGAAAACGTACTTTCGGAATATATCTCATCCGTCATTTTCTGAATCTTGTCAAGTATAGAATACATTGAGCGTAGTCGGATTGCTTCTAGAATCTGACGACTATCATTATTGGTGACTAATTTCTTCACTGCTTCAATGATTCGTTCCGATTCGTCTTTTGGCAACTCCTCACTTATTTCTCCAAACCGAAAAGCATTCCTTACGTCACTGTAGCGTTTGGACAATTCATCTGCTTTTTTTGTGTTGCCAATTCTCTTGTATATTTCCAACGCCTTTTCGACAAACGATATAGCCGCGAGGTTTCCGGATGCAATGTTAGGTTGTATCATCGCCTCATACTGCTCTGCCTGGAAGGTTTGCCAATCATATCTTTTATCCCCAATCACGGTAGCAAGTTTTTGTGAAACCTCGCAGATGTAAATCGCCCCCCAATTATAAGTCTTGGATAGCTCGGTTGCAGCATGGAAATTTTGATCTAAATACTTTGAGAGATCAACAATCGCAAACTCCTTTTTATACTGAATTGCAAAGTCAGTTAAATCAATAATGCAACGCAATGTGCTTTTATGAGTAACATCCCAATTGTTATGAACCCTGGTTGCGAAATGAATTAGTTGTTCATATATCTCTCGGATCGTTCCATCGTTCTTTCTGCTATCTGCAATATGGAAAGCGTTTGTCAATACCGAGCGGAAATCCATGATATAGTAATTTTTATCATCATTAGGTATAGCTTTCTCTAAGTAAGACTGTGTCAATTGAAAAAGGCTTCTAACTAATTCCGCCGCTTCTTCGTTGCGCTTAAGGTAAACAGTGTCGGAATAGTACAGCATTAAGCCATATTCCGTTTTGGCATAAAGATTTTTGCAAGCATCAAAGCGTGAACGAATGTAGGCAAAGTCATCTTCTATCCATGTTTTGATGTCTGGCCACTGGAAATCGATTTCCGTCCCATCTTCGAGTTTTCTCTTTCCAAAAATCTGCCCCGACAATTTCTGCTCAGGAGTTTTTATGAACGCAAATACCTGTCTTTCTGTCTCTGACTTACGTAATAGATCGTTTTCACCTAATTTTCCCAATTTCTCATACACTTCTTGGAATAATTTATTGATTTGAGATTGTTCTTTTACGTCCCATGGCTCGCTATCGATCCGATTATGTAGCTCTTCTAGTGGATTCATTAGGGATTGCTTTGCAATTTTTCGTGAGATTTTTGTTCCACGCTCAACATACTCCTTTTCCTTTGAAAATATACATGCGATCTACTAATAATTCCAATGGAACTTCCTGTAAAGCTTATTTCTTGAGTGCACCCCATTATAGGTAGAAGGGTCAATCATTTTAACATCGGAACTATCACTTCCTTGCCACAAAATTCTTCTCCGTCACCCTTCCATACACGATCACAAATACTCCCGAAAGCACTATCCCTCCGACAAGTCCGAGGAGCGGAGTTGAGTTGGAGAGAAAAGCAACAGCAGGATGTCCGTTCGGCATTTTGTAAAGTGAAAGGACGGCGAGAAGGTTGTTGGTGAAGTGCGCAGCCATGCCGGGCAGGATACTTTTGCTCCTGTAGTAAAAGAATCCGATGAGGATTCCGAGAAGGGAAAGGGAAATGAGGTTGATCGGCTCCATGTGGTAGAGTCCGAAGAGTATCCCCGCGATGAACAAACTTTTCATTCCGAGCGAGCGTTCGAGTGTCCGCTGAAAATATCCGCGGAAGAGTGTCTCTTCGCAGATCGCCGGCGTGACGCAGACGACGATGATAAGCCAGATAAATTCTGCCGGTGTGTAGGAAGTGAAAATCTGTTCGTTGATCTGTGCGAGGAAGTCGGGGAAGTTAAGCTGCCTCATCAGAAATTCGCCGATGTAACTGCTGACAGGAATGAAAAGGATTGTGGTAACGATGGCGAGAAATATTTCAAAAATCGGTACGCGCCTGAACTGAATATAATTTAGAATTTTCTTCGTGTGCCAGCGGCTGATAAGCCATACCGTTGGGAGAAACATGAAGACGAATTCGGATATCATCACGGACCATCGAATGGGATTTTTGGTCGCCATGACGGAATTCGTCAGCTTGTCTAAGAACGATCCACTATTGCTTTGCAGAGCGGGTATTCTTGTAAAGACCGCAATGGCTGCAACTATATTCAAACCATAGAAGTAGATGATGGCGACTATAATTAATCCCAAGATTGCCGCAGTGGTCAGGCTCTTGTTCGGACGCTCCCACGAACCCTCAAATAGTTGGATTGGCAGTTGAGGAACAGGTTCGGTTATGTTGTCTGACACAAATGTTCCATGGTGCTCTTGGGCTAATATATTCCGCCGCTCGAAGGCGGATAAATTGTCTCAGTCGGCGGGGGCTCGACAACGTCTGGTTGCGCGGGAGCCGTTTGCATTCCCGGGAGATCGTTCTTTCGTGCTCGAAGATCGAAATACATGACAACTGTATATACGGGCGTGATAAGAAGCGACAGCAATGAGCTGATGCCGATTCCGATCCCAACACTCGGTCCAAGAGATTTCATTGCTTCATGCATCGCCTGTGGATTGGGCTGGCCGCCGGTCTGTCCTATTGCAGTGAAAATCACCTTGTAAAAGCTCCACATGCTGCCGAAAACAAAAGGCATGGATAAAATGTTGATAACAAATTGAGCGAGTATTGAGAGAAGAAGAAGTATTCCGAAAGTCCGCCACCAATATCCCTGAACAAGATACCAGCTCTGTCGAAGCGAATCGACAGGACCTAAATCTTCCACTGCGACTGCCGTCAATGAGAAATACCATCTATAAACGATGAACAGAACGAATGGGATCGCGACGAGCATGACTATTGCAATCAAAAACCCTAAAACTGCCCCGCTGTCAACAACGACTGCAAAAGTGGAAAGGAAGAAAGCCACGATTGTAATACCTCCGCCGATAATCAAAACTTTGAGCAATCCCTGTCCGATTCCATACAGCCATTTCGCATAGAAGGTTTCCTGGAGCGCTTTGTTGAGAGTAACAGTCTCGCCCATGATTTCTTTTGCAACTGTGTAACTGATTGCGATTTCCGATAGGAGTGTCGCGAGAGCGAGGACGAGGAGTGCCACGATGAAGAGAATCATTCCGCCGAGAAACGGGAGCAAAAACTGCCAACCTGTCTGGTATTGGAGGGCTGATTTGTCCATAGAGAAGCCCACGTCAGCAATTGTGGAGTAAAAGTTATCCGCAGCAATCATCAAGAGGACGACGGGGATCACGAGAAAAATCCCCGCGATAATAATATTGCGGACAAAAGTCTTTCCTACCAGATTGAAAGTTCTTTCAAAAATATCACCAAGTGTCATCGGTAGTATTTGAGAACTCATGATTTTGCTCCTCAGTTAATTAAAGTCGCCAGCAGAAATTTGAGATTCGGACAAGTTTTATTTACCATTCGCAGTTTGACGAGTTAGATAAACCTTTTCTATGATTTGTTTCGAAAATCCACACGTCTTTTGCAGCACAACCATTGTGAATTTAGGTAAGGTCGTCGAAAAATCAAAGAAGACTAACCAGAAACTAGCAGAGTAGAGATTTTTGTCACAATTTTCGCGAGCCGTTTTCTCAAAACCAAGTGCAATTCGTGACTTTTCCCGAAAGGTTACTTGAGAATAATCGTTCTGGAATCCATCGCGTAAGCTGAAAAGTATCCTAATGAACCATTTGTCAGGTTCGTCGTCGGATTCGCTGGAGATAAGGATGTTGGGCTCTGGTCTGCCGCGATAATATTTCGGAGAGTGTAAAGATAATCATAAGTAGCTTTGTCGATCGAGAGTAGATCGACTTTCACGGTGTCGCCGGGGCCTATCTCTGCGCTGCCATTGTTTCGATTCTGCCTGATTCCGAACCGGAATGTGATCTCATTGCCGTTTGTCAATTCATCGTCGGTTATAAAAATCCCGCCTCGTCCGCCCCTTATCGAATCATCGGGGATCGAATTCACGTGTGGTATGATGCGGTAGTAGTTGCCAGGCTGCGGCGGATCTTTGAACGTGACATAGAAATCATAACCAGATTCGCCGAACAGGCCGGATGAATAAACGGCATAGAAGGAATCTATTCCGACTTTCTGCGGCATTGTGGATACCGCATCGTACTCTTTTCCATTCGCAA
Source organism: uncultured Bacteroidota bacterium (assembly GCA_963703215.1). GTDB lineage: Bacteria > Bacteroidota > Ignavibacteria > Kryptoniales > JAKASW01 > JAKASW01. The sequence goes on from OY969800.1 coordinate 2,530,022, forward strand.
CAACTTTCAAAGAATAAATTCTTCCTGGGACGCCATGAGGATTAGGTGAATAGTAAATTCCGCTTGCGGCTTCTTTCAAAGTATCAGTATCGCTGGCATTGTCTGAGATGACTACCGTTGCGTTTGCGATTGGCTGGAAATACAAAGAGGGGGTAAAGTAATCTCCAGTCATGTTTATTACGACTGAATCTGTTCCACCTTGGTCGTTCACGAGTCCTTCAATTACTATTTGTGGACTCGTTTGGTTGAGGTCCACCGAGATGACTTTCTGGCATGAGGAGAGGACAAAAGTCAGAAGCAAGAGTGAAAAACACATCAACCGCAAGGTTGCGGAGCTGCAGATAAAAATTCTTTTCAAAAGTGTCATTGCGTCTTCGCGTCTTGGCGGTTCGTCTTTTTGATTCCAGTTAACCAGAGGTTGGTATCGCATCTTCTAAAAATTAAAATTATAAGTTACCGAAGGGATAATTGGGAATATCGTGGTTTGCACAGCCTGCGTCTGACTTGGGTCATCGGGGTTTTGCCGAAATGTAATTGAATATGCGTTCTGACGATTGTAGGCATTGTACACCGAGAAATTCAGATTTGAGTGCTTGTTTATCGTCCATGTCGCTGACAAATCCAGACGATTATAGGCCGGCATTCTATAGGCATTTTTCGAAGTGTAATATGGCACAAGCCTGCCGTCGATCATGTAATTTCCGCTCGGGAATGTCACGGCGTTGCCGGTGTAATAGACCCACGTTGCTCCGAACGTCCACGTATCGTTGTAATTATATGTAACGACAATCGAGAAATCGTGCGTCCTGTCCTGCGTAGCAGGGAAAGGATTACCGTCGTTTATCTGAGCAAACTGTTCTTGTGTTCTTGAGAGCGTATATGAAAGCCAACCGGCAATCGGACCAACTTTCTTCTTTAAGAGCAATTCTGCACCGTAGCTCCATCCTGTACCATATAATAAAAGAGATTCGACCTCTGGATTGATTTGCAGGTCGGCGCCGTTCCTGTAATCGATCTGGTTCTGCATTAGTTTATAGTAGAGGACGATTGACGCTTCATACTGGTTGTCGGCGAAGTTTCTGAAGTATCCAAGGTCGACTTGATTCGCATATTCCGGCGGGACATTGTTGCTGCTCGGAATCCACAAGTCGCTCGGATTGGTCGAAGTCGAATTCGTAAGTAGATGGAGATACTGAGCGGTTCTATCGAAAGAAGTTTTGATAGAATTCTCCTGATCCAGAATAAATGTTAAGGCGATCCGAGGTTCGAAGCTGCCGTAAGTCTTGATCGATTTACCGGAGCTATAGCTCGCGGTGTCCAAAATATCTCCGAGGTTATCATAAGTGAAGACCGTGCCTGGACCGAGCAGAGTAAATGATGAGACGCGCAGGCCATAATCGACGCTCAAATCTGAGAAGATGCTTGCATGATCAGAAACGTATGCGGCGTTCTCCAGCGCATACCTGTGTTGAATTGCTAGACTGTTGATTGAACTCGCCGGTCCCGAAGTTATCGCGCCTGGGAAAAAGGTGTGATAGATTCCGTTTATGCCGAAGCTCATCGTGTTGCCGGAGTTCATGAAATACTGGAAATCAGTTTTGAAATTCTCGTCTTGAATTCCAGCTGTTATTTCAAATTGGTTTGGACTCGAGCCAACATCGTTTGTGTACTCATAGTCGCTGTATATCAGGGAAGTATTGGAGAAAAATTTGTCGCCGAAGATGTGGTTCCATCTCAATGTCGCCGTAGTGTTTCCCCAGTTGAAGCCGAATACGTCTGGATAATTGAAGTTGTCCCTCCCGAAATATCCGGAAAAAAAGACGCGATCTTTATCGCCGAAATCGTAGTTCACTTTTGCATTCAAATCGTAGAAGTACAGTCGTACCCGGTTTACGGTAGTGTCATTGGAGAGTCTCAGAAAAAGATCTGCGTATGTTCTTCGGCCCGAAACGATAAACGAACCCTGGTCTTTCACGATGGGGCCGTCGACAGTTAGTCTTGAATCGAGGAGGCCAATTCCGCCGGTCGCACCGAATTGTCTGTTGTTGCCGTCATCGGTTCTGATGTCGACCACTGAAGATAACCGTCCTCCGTATTCGGCCGGAATGCCGCCGGTGATAACAGTAACGTCGTTTATTGCATCGGAGTTAAAAACAGAAAGGTAACCAAGGATATGGGATGGATTGTAAACAGGCGCCTCGTCAAGCACAATCAAGTTCTGATCGGCGGCGCCGCCGCGAGCATAAAATGCCGTGCTTCCTTCACCGGCTGCTTCGATGCCGGGAAGAAATTGTATAGTCTTTAAGATATCTTGTTCGCCAAGGATCACGGGAATGGCTTTCACCTGCTGAACTTGCAGATTATTCGAGCTAATGTTCGTGGACGTGACATTTTCGTTGCGATGTTCTCCTGATACTACGACTTCGCCCTCAGTTATCGGCTGCGGTTCGAGCGAGAAATTTATTGTCTGATCGTGATCAAGATTGATTGTGTCGTTTCTGGTCTTGAAGCCTAGGTACTGGATGCTAACCGTGTAGATGCCTTCGGGAAGTGTGATTGAATAAAACCCATACGCGTTGGAGGAAGCGCCGACATTCTTAAGTTCCCTGACAACGACAGTCGCCCCGATGAGGACCTCACCCGTCTCAGAATTCTTGATTGTGCCGCTGAATGCATAAGTCTGTTTGACCCGTGCCTGACTTTCTGACGCATACCAAGAAGTTAAGACTGCGGCAATTATAAGCAGGGAAACCCTCATATGGTATTATCGACGGTAGAGTACAATAAACAGTTTAATAATTATCTAACAAAAAGGTATTTTCTCTCGTTCCACCACGTGAAGGCGACCTTCGTTCAAAGAAATGGGAGAACAAACAGAAGTGTTACTGAATCAACTCTATGATTTTGTTATGAGATAGTGATCCTCTTATTAAGCGTATCCGCGAACGGGGGACATTAAGAAATTTGCTCAACAAATTGAGGGATGCTTCGTTGGCTTTGCCGTCAATCGGCTTTGCGCGAACAAACACTTCAAAGCTATCTGAGGTTTTTCGTATAACTTCGTCGCGCTTCGACGAAGGATGAACTTTGACTTTTAGCAGCATTCAAAATTTAGATGTCGGGGCGGTGGGATTCGAACCCACGACCTTGGCGCGAAACGCGCCAAGCTCTAACCGTCCCGTTTACTTTCAATTTCCTTCAAATACCTTGCTGCGCCGCGGGATTTTATTTCTTTTTCTTTGTTCAATGCCTCGGATCGCGTTTGGAATTTTTCGAAATGGATCAGTTTCCACGGTATTCCACTTCGAGTTGATACAGTGTCGCCTTTGTTGTGTCGTCTCAATCGAACTTCAAGATCGGCAGCACTTCCGACGTAGTATTTTGAATTCCTTTCGCTTTGAATAATATATGCGAAGTACATTAGATGTCGGGGCGGTGGGATTCGAACCCACGACCTCTTGGTCCCGAACCAAGCGCTCTAACCGGGCTGAGCCACGCCCCGCGAACAAAACATAATATAACCTATGTGATTCAGTTTGCCAAACTGATCTGCGGTTGCGTATTAGGGCACAGCAAGCTAAATTCTTTGGTGGATAAGAAAGAAATAATTCACGCACTTGAGGAAATTTCTCTTCTTCTTGATTTGAAGGGGGAAGATAAATTTAAAGCGGTTGCCTATTCAAGAGCTGCCCGGTCACTTTCTCAAACCACATTAAATGTCGTCGGACTTATTCAAAAAGGCGATGCAAGAAAAATTCCCGGCATCGGCGAGACTCTGTCAAAAAAATTGTCTGAATATGTCGAAACCGGGAAGATATCTTATCTGGAGGAACTCAGGAATTCCTTTCCGCCTGGACTTACGGAATTATTTGAAATTCACGGACTTGGCCCCAACAAAGTGCGTGCTCTTTGGGAAGAGCTTGACATAAAATCTCTCTCCGAGCTTGAATACGCCTGCCATGAAAACCGGCTCGTCGCTTTGAAAGGCTTCGGCAAGAAAACGCAGGATAAAATTCTGTCCGAGATTGCAAAACTGAAGGCGAACAGTGAATTCCACCTCCTGAACGTCATCCACGAAACGGCTGTTGAAATATCTGCGGCGCTTGAGAAGTTAACAGGCGTCGAAAAATATGAATTCACCGGCAGCTATCGACGCAGGCGCGAAATAATTCGCGACATCGACTGCGTCATAAAGTTTAGGTCGGGTGAACGAGATAAACTTTTTGCGGCTCTGCAAAAACTCAAGCGGGTCAAAGAAGTGAAAGAAGTCCAGAATGACCTCGTCTCTGTCGTCTGGGGAAATGGAATACCGGTTGAGTTTATTATCGTAAACAAGGCAGAGAATGCTTTAGCAATTTTGCACTCCACAGGAAGCAAGGAGTTTTATCAAAGTCTAAAAGAGTATGCTTCTTCTCGCGGCTACACATTGCTGCCGACCGAATTGAAAAAAGGTAAAGAGAAACTTCAATTCGAATCCGAAGAAGATATTTTTAGCGAGTTAGGTCTCCAGTTTATTCCACCAGAGCTGCGTGAAGGCAATGAGTCAGTCAAGGCAGCGTCGAAAGGCGAGATCCCTGAACTTGTTAAGATGGAAGATATAGTCGGCCTGTTCCATGTCCATACTAACTGGAGCGACGGCGCGGATTCACTCGAAGATATGGTGAAGGAAAGTCGCAAGCTTGGCTTGAAATATTTTGGGCTTAGCGATCACAGTAAGGTCGCGATTTACGCAAATGGCTTGGATGAGAAAAGGCTGAAAGACCAATCTGATGCCGTTGATAAAGTCAATTCTGAGCAAAAAGATTTTTTTGTCTTCAAGGGAAGCGAAGTCGACATTCTTGCAGACGGCAAACTTGATTTTGGCGATAACGTTCTGAAGAAATTGGATTTCGTAATTGGCTCGGTGCATAGTAAGCTGAGCATGAAGAAAGATGAGGCGACGAAGAGACTCGTTACGGCTTTGAAGAATCCGTATTTGACTTTTCTCGGCCACATGACGGGACGGTTGCTCCTCGGGAGAGACGGTTATGAACTCGACATTGAGGAGATAATCAGAACCGCCGCACGGAACAAAAAAGTGATCGAGATAAATGCAAATCCCCATCGGCTTGATATTGATTGGCGGAATATCAAGAAGGCTAAAGAAGCCGGCGTGAAGTTTTCGATCAATCCAGACGCACACTCAAAGGATGGATTGGCAGACTTTATTTATGGAGTGTACATTGCGCGGAAGGGCTGGCTTACGAAGGACGATTTGTTAAACACGATGGATGTCGATCAAATGAAAAAGTTTTTGAAGAACGCAAAAGGGTAAATAAGATTTTAAATGTTGAATTATAAATTGCTCATTCGACATTGAGATTTTTCAGAGTTGTCGACGGATGCCGAAAGTAATATTTGTCTCTCTCAATAGGGCCGTCGAATTGAAAACCGGGGAGACTTTATTCAAAGCTGCAAGAGTAAACGGTATTCCGCTCGGAAGTTCCTGTCGTGGAGATTGTATCTGCGGCTGGTGCAAAGTCGAGATTGTCGATGGAATGGAAAATTTATCTTCGCCCGATGAATGTGAAAAGAAGCTGATGAAATCCGGCAGCTACGAGAAAAACGAAAGAGTCGCCTGCGGCGCAAGAGTCTATGGGGATGTGGCCATAACAACCGGATACTGGTGACGAAATGTTTAATGTTGAGTTATGAATTTTGAATTAATAATTAAAAATTTGGAATTGAGAATTTAAAATTGCGTTACATTAGACATATTTTCATTTGCACGAACAGACGGAGAGATGACGACCCGAAAGGGTCTTGCGCTCAGAAGGGGAGCGAAGAGATTCGGGACTTGTTTAAGAGCGAGCTTCACCAACGCGGATTGAAGACAAAAGTGAGGGCAAATAAAGCTGGATGTCTCGACGTTTGCGAGTACGGGCCGAACGTTGTGATTTATCCCGAAGGCGTCTGGTATTGCCATGTGAAAAAAGAAGACGTTGTTGAAATCATAGAAAAGCATATCATTGGCGGGGAAGTCGTCGAGCGATTGCTTCTGCCTGATCCACGATATAAACCTGAGAAGATGAAGTACGAACCTTTGAACAGTGAAGCTCCACGGCCGGTCGAGAAGTAAATATTCGTCATTGACTTGCATTTAATTGCCGTGCCATCTAATATTTTGTGAGATATTTGAAGAGAATGTCTCAGAATTAAGATTGTGCAACATTAAAAAGGGGGAACATTATGAAGCGCAATCAGAGAATCGTCGTGTTAGGCTTGTTTGTCGCATTTATCCTGGCGAATTCCGGATGCAGCCATGTGACCGCGCCAGACAGCAATTCTAAACTAAATCCGTTACCTACCAGTTCGACAGAAAAACAAGTTGAGTCGGCGACAAATTCATTTGCAGCCAATCTTTTCGGACAAGTTGCGACTCAAGAAAGCGGGAAGAATTTCTTTATCTCGCCGTTGAGTGTGTCAATGGCGTTGGCGATGACATTGAATGGAGCAAATGGCCAAACCTATTCCGACATGCAAAAGACCCTCGGACTTAATGGACTCAGTAACGATGAGATCAACCAGTCATACCAAGGTCTGATAACGATGTTCAGCGGACTTGACCAGAATGTGAAGTTCAATATCGCAAATTCGATCTAGTACAGGAATACTTTTCAAGTGGAGGACACTTTTCTCGAAGATGATTCGATTTATTTCGGTGCGGAAGTAAAACCACTTGACTTCAATGCTTCCAATGCTGCTGACATAATCAATTCATGGATAAATGACAAAACAAACGGAAAAATCTCAAATGTCATCAATCCGCCAATTGATCCTCTCACGGTCATGTTCCTGATAAACGCGCTATACTTCAATGGGATGTGGAAATACCAATTTGATTCCGCGAACACGACGGGTAAGACTTTTTACCTCTTGAGCGGAGCCACTGAAAATGTCCCGACCATGATGGTACATGATACCGCCATGAAATATTATTCAGACAATAGTTTTGCGGTTGGCGAACTTCCGTATGGATCGGGCGATTATAGCATGCTGGTTCTTTTGCCAAATTCAACTTTGGCTTTTGCAGATGCCGAGGCTTTGTTAACACAGAGCGAGGTAAATAACATTATCAACGGCCTCTCTGCACAAGATGTCCAGGTGAGCCTGCCGAGATTCAAGGTGGAATATAACGGTCTATTGAACGATGTCTTATCGAGCATGGGAATGCAGATTGCGTTTTCGAGGTCGGCGGACTTCACGAGAATCAACAAGGATGGAGGATTGTATATCTCCAAAGTCATTCACCAGACTTATATTGATGTGAATGAAAAAGGGACCGAGGCAGCGGCCGTGACGGTAGTGACAATAGCCAGGCGTAATTTTGCTGATCCACCACAACCGAGTCCGATTTATTTTACGGTTAACAGACCATTTCTGTTCTTAATCAAAGAGAACCATGACAACACGATTATGTTCATGGGAGCAGTACTCGATCCGATTTCAGCAAGTTCTAATTAAGATAACTTTCATGGAGAAACCTTGTCGAGGATCAGGAGGAACACTGACAAGGTTTGCCTTGCTTTCACCATCTGATTTTTCTATTCCGCATCATTTAGCTAAATTTCCATGTATTGAAAACGAAAACAGCGACACGGAAGCGTATTCCCGTAAAGACAAAACCACAATTGGCAAATATCCCAGCAAAGGAACGAGCGGGTAAAGTCTTCAATCTTTTGAAAAAGGAATATCCAGAGGCAAAAGCTGCGCTGAATTTCAGCTCGCCGTTCGAACTTCTGATCGCGACGATACTTTCGGCACAATGCACGGATGCGCGCGTAAACATGGTTACGCCGGCGATTTTCAGAAAATATCCTTCGCCAAAAAGTCTCGCCGAGGCTGATCGCAAGGACCTCGAAAGGGAAATAAAATCCGCCGGTTTTTTCCGGCAAAAGGCGAAGTCGGTCTTAAGTTGCAGCAAAGCAATCGTTGAGAATTTTTGTGGCGAAGTTCCTCGCACCATGGAACAGCTTCTCACTCTCGACGGCGTCGGCCGCAAGACTGCTAACGTAGTGCTTGGAAATGCCTTTGGAGTTCCGGGAATTGCAGTCGACACTCACGTCAGAAGGCTTTCTGAGCGGCTCGGCTTCACCAAAGAAAATGATCCAACAAAGGTAGAATTCGATTTGATGGAATTATTTCCGCCACAAAATTGGTCAGTGCTCTGTCATTTGTTGATGTCCCACGGAAGGAAGGTATGTAAGGCGCGAATTCCAAAATGCGAAACTTGCGTTGTAAATAGACTATGTCCAGCGGCGTTCGCTTTTGCAGATAAGGGAGGTGAGAATTGAAGATCAGAGTAGCACACAGTCCCGATTCTGATGATGCGTTCATGTTTTATGCACTTGCGAATAATAAATTTGACACGGATGGAATTGAATTCGAAAATATTCTCAGTGACATCGAGACGCTCAATCAAAAGGCGATACACGGTGAGTACGAAGTAAGCGCAGTATCCATTCATGCATATCCGTACATTGCAGAAAAGTATCAAATGCTCAGCAGCGGCGCAAGCATGGGGGACGGCTATGGTCCTATGGTGGTGAGCAAGAAGCCGTACAAAGTGGAAGAGATAAACGACTTGAAGGTGGCAATTCCAGGGACGCGGACTTCTGCATTCCTGGCACTCAGCATTTTTGCGGGAACTTTTGAATACGAGGTCATACCATTTGATCAGATTATTGACAAGGTCACGACGGGCGAATATGAGGCGGGACTAATAATACACGAGGGGCAACTCACCTACGGAAACAGCGGACTTCACAGCATAGTTGACCTCGGTGCGTGGTTTAAAGAGAAATTCAAATTGCCTCTGCCGCTCGGCGGAAATGTTATACGACGCGATTTGCCTGAGGACGTCAAGAAGAAGATTTCGTTCTATTTGAAGGAGAGCATCGCGTATGCGCTCGATCACCGCAGGGAAGGCCTTAAGTACGCTCTAGGATTTGCGCGAGGAATGAACACTAAACTCGCCGACAAATTCGTGGGAATGTACGTTAACGACTGGACCCTCGACTACGGAGAAAAAGGAAAAGAGGCAATTCAGTTGTTTCTGGATTTGGCCTACGAACGAGAATTGTTACCGATGAGGTGCAAGGCAGAATTTATCGAGACACCGACTGAATTATGAGCGAAAAGGCAGAACCGAAGAGAGAAGAGTTGAAAGGGGCGACCGGAGATATTTTTGGTCAAGGGCAAATGACTTCCGGCGCAAGAGTCGCTCTCTTTATCATGGTTCTGGGCGGGATTTTCTATCTTGGTGGTTCAGCATCGCGAGGAATAATAGGGAACGATCTTGTCGAAATCGGAACCTTGAAATTCAGACAAGACGTTCCTTTCGACGCCGAAAAGGAAATTTACAATCTGCTTGCTCGAACCTCGCTGCTGATCGTGTTCGGTTATTTGTTGACGCTAATCGGATTCGTAAGTTTTCTGTCCAAAGCCAGAATTCGTATGAAGGATCATCCTAATGCATTCATGGCTATTATACTTTTTGCGATGTTTATTCCGATAGAGTTCTACACGTCGTATCTCGATCTGAGATTCTTTTTTTCTTATGTGGATTTCCAGTTGCAGCTTTTTCTCGGTTCCGATCCGGGCCCGCTGAGAGATGAAATGCGAAAACTGTTTGCAGAAAGAGTAAGCGGACTTGGCGGTCTTTCAGTGATCGCTATACTTTCATACTACAGTGCTATCGCCGCACTGGTCTTCCGACCGATCAAGACAAACAAAAAGCGGAATAAAATTTCCGAAGGGACAGTGGAAGATGCCGAAGCTGAAAATTGAAGCGTTGATCGCCGAGTTGGAGGAAGCCGCATCACAGCTTGGGTTGAAAGTCATTTATGAAAAAGGAGACTTCAGCGGCGGCTATTGCATTCTAAGAGAGGAAAAGCTTATCGTCATAAACAAAAAGTTTGACCCGAAACATCGCGCGTCAACGTTGGCGAAGAGTTTGACTGAAGTCGGGATTGAAAACCTGTTCCTTAAACCGGCGGTGCGCGAATTCATTGAAGAACAGACGGAGACCAAAGATGAAACTACTCGTAGCTAACGGCCCGAACTTGAATTTGACAGGCATGCGGGAGCCTGATATTTACGGTAGCGACACGCTCGCAGTTATCAATTCAGAAATAATGGATAGATTCCCAAAAGTCAGCTTTGAATTTTTCCAGACCAACGGCGAAGGAGAACTAATTGACAAGATACAATCGGTCGATAAAGAGGGGTTCGATGGTGTGGTCCTTAATGCAGGCGCATTGACTCATTATAGTATAGCGTTGAGAGATACAATCGCTTCGATAAAGAAACCTGTTGTGGAAGTTCATCTCTCGCAGGTTTTTGCTCGCGAAGAATTTCGCAGGAAGAGTGCGATTTCCGAAGTCTGCAAAGGGACAATAACCGGGTTCGGCAAGTTTTCATATTTCGCAGCGGTGTTTGCACTCTCGGAGGTCTTGAAAAATGATTAAGGCAGTAGTCTTCGATCTCGATAATACTCTCGTCGATTTCATGAAAATGAAAGCTGAGGCGATTGATGCGGCGATCCGTGCCATGATCGACGGCGGATTAGATCTGAGCTACGATGAAGTTAAGAAACGAATTGACGCGATTTATAAAGAAAAAGGAATCGAGTTCCAATATGTTTTCGATTCGCTCCTGTCGGATATTTTCGACAAAGTGGATTACAAGATTTTGACTGCCGGCGTGGTCGCGTATCGCCGTGCTCGTGAAGCTGCACTTGTTCCATATCCACATGTTTACATGACACTTTATGAGCTGTTAAAAATGGGAATGAAGCTTGCGGTGGTTTCGGATGCACCGGCCAGGGAAGCTTGGTTGCGGCTGACCTATCTGAACATGCACAATATCTTCGACGTCGTGGTGACGTTTGAAGACACGAATGAACGTAAACCCCATCCCGCGCCGTTTAAACTTGCGCTCGAAAAATTAGGAGTTAAACCCATCGAGGCACTGATGGTCGGAGACTGGGCCGAGCGAGATATTATCGGCGCAAAAAAAGTTGGGATGAAGACTGTGTTCGCCCGGTATGGTGACACATTCAATACAGCGATTTCCGGTGGCGATTATGAAGCCAACGACATTCAGGAATTAATTGGAATAATCAAGCGGGAGAATTCGAATGGTTGAGGGAGTCGGGGTTGACATAATCGAAGTAAGCCGCATCAAAACGAGCATCGAAGACTACGGCTCGCTTTTCACGGATAAGATTTTTACCCCAGAAGAGATTAAGTACTGCGCGGACAAACCTAATCCGTTCCAGCATTATGCGGCGAGGTTTGCCGCTAAAGAGGCGTTCAGCAAAGCGACTGGAACAGGATGGAACAGCGACTTCTCCTGGCAGGAAGTCGAAATCATGAATGAGCCGAGCGGAAAACCATGTTTCCATCTTAATGGTTTAGTGTCGAGAACTTTCGGATTAAAGAAAATCTTTTTGTCACTTTCTCATTCTGGAGACTACGTTGTAGCAGTCGTCGTCATAGAGGATTGATCTGCTTATAGGTTCGTATGTGGACGCAATCGTTACCTTAAACCACGATCCATTTTCCGACGTCACATTATTGGACAAAATTAAAAGCATGAAAGACCACTTACTTTCCGATTATCCTCAAAAGTGTTTTTCCGTTGTGTGTCCGCTTCATGGAGTCTTTGGAAAACTGGACGAGTTCTCTTCTTGAAGGGATCTTGCTAGAAGAATGCAAAGTCCGAGCGATTTGGAACTTGTCGAACAGGCGAAGTCTGGGAACGAAAGAGCTTTTGCAGAAATTGTCAGCCGTTATGAGAAGAAAGTGTTCTTTGTGGCGAAAAGAATGCTCAACGACGACGATGAGTCGGCCGATGCAACTCAAGAAGTCTTTATAAAGCTTCATGACTCCGTCAAGAAATTTCGTGGCGACGCAAATCTCTACACATACATCTACAGAATTGCCACAAACGTTTCGATCAGCTACCTGAGGAAAAGGAAAGTAAGATCGGTTGTGAGACTGGATGAGGTGATTTCAAATATGTTGCCCGGTGGGAACGAGCCTCAACGTGAGGCAGACCAGGATGAATTGAGGAAACTTGTATCAAGAGCCGTTGCGGTACTGCCTGTTCAGCAACGTCAGGTTTTCATCCTCCGGTTTTATGAGGAACTGTCTTACGAAGAGATAGCTCACGTGATGCATAGATCTTTGGGCGCGTTGAAGGCAAATTATTTTCATGCTATGAAGAAGATAGGAGAATTTTTGAAAAATGAAATGCGGTGATGTCGCTGTGAACTTGCCGGATTACATCCTTGGCATGGTTGAACCTAACTTGAAGAAGAGCATCGAAATTCATCTTGAAACGTGTTCGAAATGCAAATCGGAACTTGTGGAGATGGAGCGTTCAATTTCCGTGCTCGCGGGAATTGAACTTGAAGAATATCCGGACAGTTTCTGGCAGGAACTCAGGGCATCTATCATGGAACAGGTGTCCGTGCCACGACCTTCGAGATGGAGAGTCCCTGCTTTTGCAGGAGGACTTGCTGTTCTTCTGCTGATGGTGGGTGTAGGAGTCTACGAGTACGCGTTGAAGCCGAGTCCGCAGGCGACGAGTATTACGACTCTTGCCGCATCACTTCCAACAGATCAGGTTGTTGAACTTTCACGCTTGAATATAAACTATGTGAATTCCGCGGCTCAACCTATTGATGAAACCGAAGAAATCAATAGCGTGGATGATTCACTGCAGCTGGCACTCGTCAAATCGATGTGGGTATCAGTTGCCGATTCTTCGAAATCTTTGGAGAACTTCGATTATTCGGGCGATATTTTTTCTAATTAAGAGGACAATCATGAAGAAAAGTCTAGTCTTGCTGTCTCTTCTATTCTTACCGGTCTCCTGTCTGTTTGGACAAGAGCAGGGTCCGCCGCCCGGTGGTTCCCCTCCGATGAATAGGGAATTGAGAAGACAACTTGAGCAGGTAAAAATATGGCAAATGACCCAGGATATGGATCTTCCCGATAATAAAGCAGAGAAATTTTTCCCGCTTTATAATGATTACAATTCGGACCTCAGGAACATCGGCGCCGAACGCAGGGAAGCGGTGATGACACTAGATTCTCTGTTGAAGAACAACACGGAAGCGCCAGAGCTAAGAAAGCAGATACAGCAGATTTTGAATCTTGATGCTCAACTCGCTGACAAGCATAGGCAATTCATCCAATCGCTGGGAGGGATACTCTCGCCTGTTGAAGTCGCAAAGTATATTGTCTTCGAGCAGAAATTTGATCGTGAGATCCGTGAACGGATCCGGACTATAATGCAACAAAGAATGAGGCCTGGCGGCCGTTATTGAAAAAACTTTACTGACGCTTTTAATTCACGCCTCAAAATCTTAAATTTGTCACCGGATACCGAACGCAGTATTGGTATTAGGTCAAGATCGAAAACAATTTCAGTCGACATTTGAGATCAAGAGTTCTTTTGCACATCGCCGTTTTCATGGATGTCGTCGCGACTCTGAGAATCGCCGCGAGCAGGGCAAATGTTGAAAACCTGCCAAATGGTATTTCCAGCCCTCAAAATGTTCCATTAATCGCAACCGTTGTTGTTGCCATCCTCCTGATCGAGTTTTTTTCCAAGAACAAAGTTTCGGGTTTCCACACTCTTCTTTTTCTAATTACCTCGGCAATGTTGCTCTTATGTTCTTTCTATTTGCCTCCGGTGGGCGAATCGGCTGAAGCGCCATCGGTTCTTGCTTATGCGGCATTGATGGTACAGTTTTCAAGTGCCGTCGTGATTGCTTTCTCGAAACAGCCAGACATTAAAAAGGTGGCAGCAGGGGTTGTCCTCGCAATGGCGATCTTTACTTCGGCCGGCTTCATCTATACGTTTTCAAATAAGGACAATTTTCCAACGGGGTCGAAAAGTGACGCTGCGGTTGTGCTCGGTGCATCGGTCTGGGGAAAACACAAACCGAGTCCGATTCTTCGCGGCAGGCTTGAAGAAGCTATCGTGATTTTCAAATCTGGCAGGGCAACAAGAATTGTCGCGACTGGAGGAACGAAAAGGTTCGACACGATTGAATCAGAAGTCCAGGCGTGGTATCTTCGCGAGAGTGGAATACCTGATTCAGCAATAATTACAGAACATGGGACCTTCTGTACTTGTGAACAAGCGGATTATATCAAGAGAGTTCTTCTCGATTCGCTCGGGATGAGAAACATCGTGATTGTTACGGACGCCTGGCATTTACCTCGTGCGCTTTTAATGTGCCGGTGGGAAGGAGCAGAAGTTTATGGGGCCGCGAGCGGCTATAGGATGTTTTACGCGAAAGAAATCTATTCTCGCTTTCGAGAATCGGCGGCAATACAGGTGTTTATACTATTTGGAGCATAAAAGAAATTTCTGGTTTTAGAATTCATGGCTGCAAATAAAAAAATAATTTAAAATTCAAAACTTAAAATTTAGAATTATTCTTATATGACATCCCAGCGAAGACTTGCCCGCGAACGTGTGCTTCAGACTCTTTACGCATTTGACATCTCAGGTACATCGCCGGATTTTCTAAGCGCCGATATCATGAAAGATATCCAGGATCAGGCCGCACTGGAATTTGCGAAGAAACTCTTTCGCGATACCATTGAAAACATGAAAGAGATGGATGCTATACTCCAAGACCATCTGGAGCACTGGGACATGCTTCGTGTCAATCCCATCGATCGCAGTCTGCTCAGGATGGGGATCGCCGAAATTCTCTATGCACAGGAGATTCCGACGAAAGTGACAATGAATGAAATCATTGAATTAGCAAAAAGGTACAGCACGGAAGAGAGTCCGAAGTTTGTCAACGGAATTCTCGATGCCTCTTTGAAACAATTAGTCGGCGAAGGGAAAATAAAGAAGATTGGACGCGGTCTGATTGATTCTTCCACCAAATCAAAGACGCCGCCAGGAAAAAAATAGTGAACGAAAAGCGGTACTCTCGCCTCACTATCTTCTCGTGGACTCTCTTCGACTATGCGCGGACGTCATTTTCAGTGATGATAAAGACCGTCGGCTACGCATTGTATTTTCAGGAGATCGTGACCGCCGGTACCACGCGCGGGAATTTTTATTGGGGACTCGCCGACAGTATTTCGATGATAATTGCGGCGGGACTTTCTCCGGTGTTGGGAGCTGCGAGCGACTACTCGCATCGCAGGAAGAGATTTCTTATCGTGTTTTCGATGATTTGCATTTTCGGCACTGCCTCGCTGTACTGGATCGAGAGAGGTATGATACTTCCGGGGATGTTGGTTTTCATCGCTGCGAACGTAGGTTTCCAGGGCGGTTATACTTTTTATGATGCCTTCCTTCCTGAGATCGCACCGAAATATGTTTACGGTCGTGTATCGGGGTACGGTTTTGGTATGGGATATCTCGGCGCACTTTCTATCTTAGCGATAGCTTTTCCGTTCATAAAAGGTGGTTTTGATTCTTCGAATCTTCATAGCTATAGGGAAAGTTTTCTGGTTGCTGCGATTTTTTTTGCTGTCTTTTCATTACCGGCTTTTCTAAGGCTTCGTGACCATACTGGATTTTATCATCGAAAAACTCCTTACTTCCGTTTGGGATTTCGGCGAGCCGTCAGGACATTCAAACGTTTGGGAAAGTACAAGGTGCTTTCGAAATTCCTCCTTGCATTCTTTTTGTATATAGACGGCGTGAACACTGTGATTTTTTTTGCCGGACTTTACGCGCGCGGCACCCTTGGTTTCAGCCCGGTTGAGGTAATAATGTTTTTCATCGTGGCACAATCGACGGCTATATTGGGCTCGGTGGTATTCGGAATATTGACGGACCATTGGGGGCCGAAAAAAAGCATTACCATCACGCTCGTTGTCTGGATTGCAGTTATCCTGTCGGCATTTTTTATCCAGACGAAATGGGAATTTTATGTTGTCGGACTTTTCGCCGGCATAGCGATTGGTTCGTCTCAATCTTCGAGTAGAAGTCTCATGGCATTCCTAACGCCGGCCGAGCACGCCGCGGAGTTTTTCGGATTTTATGATGGAATCGCAGGCAACGCTTCCGCCATAATGGGGCCGCTGACCTTTGGAGCGATCTCAAGTTTTACGGGAAGCCAGCGAATTGCCGTCCTCTCAGTGCTGATATTTTTTGTCGGAGGACTTATATTGCTTCAGCAGGTTAAGATCGAATGGCAAAGACGAACTGCAAAAGATGAGCAATGGATTAATGGAGCGTCGGTCGATTGAATGTTAATGCAGACTTTTTTGTTATTAGTAATGACGATGAGCGTTGCAATTAATTCGGAAAAGTACGTTACGGTGGAGGCGAAGAGCCAGGCTACGTCCGTGGAGAACGGGAAGCCATTCATCTTGTTGCTCGCGATGAAGTCATTAAATGGAATTCATGTAAACGTTCAGCCTCCATTTTCAATAAAGCCGCTTGTCGAAAATCCCGGTAGTGCGAATGGTTCGACAACGCTGAAGCTCAAAGCGATACCTAAAAAGGGGGATTACGTGGACTTGTCGAAACATATCAAGGTCGAATGCGAACTAACGGGTATAAACCCAGGCTTGCACAATGTCAGGTTCATCGTTGGCTACACTTTCTGTTCCGAGAAGGAAGGCTGGTGCCGAATGGGGAGCGATACTGTTTCCGTAACTGTGAACATGAAGAAATAATTGTCGAAGATCCCTTTTGGAAAACCGATTTATTTTATCTCTGATATTCATCTCGGTGCTCCGACCCTTTCTCAAGAATTTGAATCGAAGCGAAAGAAAGAGGTATTGAAATTTTTAGATGAAGTGGCCCAAAACGGGAGCAGGTTGACAATAGTCGGCGATCTATTTGATTTTTGGTATGAATATAAATATGTCGTCCCGAAGAATTATTTTTGGTTGTATGTAAGACTTAAGGAACTCGTCGAAAGTGGCATCGCGGTGGATTATGTCGCTGGGAATCACGATTTCTTTCTTGGAGAATTCTTCTCCGACTCCGTCGGCTTAAAAGTTTATCAAGACGGATTCTCAGAAGAAATAAACGGGAAGAAATTCTTGATCGTACATGGCGATGGACTTGCTCGAAAAGATTCCGGGTACAGATTGTTGAAAAGTGTTTTGAGAAATAATTTTGTGAGGTCATTGATCCGATGGATTCATCCTGACGCAGGTTTCTATCTCGCCAGGTTATTTTCGAAAAAGAGCAGGGAATATACATCGACCAAAGACTTCGGTGAAGCGGATGACATGATGATTTTTGCAAAAAGGAAGATCGAAGAGGGATACGATGTCGTCGTCATGGGTCACAACCACGTTCCCAAGTGCGAGCATTTTGGAAAAGGGGTGTACGTTAATCTTGGCGACTGGCTTAAGAATTTTACCTATGGTATTTTTGATGGTGATACGATCGAATTAGTGAATTGGGATTTTGCAGCATGAAGTGGCGTTATTCAAAGGAAGAAATGGAACGTTATTTTAACGATCCCGAGTACCGGAAGAATGCGAAGAGGAAGAGCAAATTCTTCTCAAAGAAAAATCTCACGTTGAGGCTGAGTGCAATCGCGGGAATATTTGTCGTCTTCCTAATTTACGGGATCTATGTCGTTTCGGGATTACCTTCGCTTGACGAATTAGAAAATCCCAAGCCGGAATTGGCAACACGAGTTCTTTCTGCCGACGGTCAAATCATTGATCAGTTCTTCATGAAGAACCGAGCGGTCACTGATGTGGGCCAGCTTCCACATTGTATTACCGACGCTCTGATCTCGACTGAAGACAAGAAATTTTATTCGCACTGGGGAGTTGATCCAGTCAGGATACTGAGCGCACTGATCATCGATGTCATTCACCTTCGTGCTAAGGAAGGGGCGAGCACAATCACGCAACAATTAGCAAGGAACTTATACCTCAATCAGGAGACGACCTTAACGAGAAAACTTCGCGAGGCAATAACAGCAGTCCAGATCGAGCGTACTTATACGAAGCAAGAAATTCTGGCAATGTACTTGAACGATGTTTATTTCGGAAGAGGCGCTTACGGGGTTGAGTCTGCCGCACAACTCTATTTTGACGAGTCTTCTTCGGATCTCACTCTTCCACAGGCTGCGTTGCTGATCGGGTTGCTGAGGTCGCCGGCGAGGTACGATCCGCTTGATCATCCCACAAGAGCGACTACGGTTCGTAATGTCGTCCTTAGGAATCTCTATGATGACGGCAAAATATCTGAAGCAGATTTTGATGCGGCTAAGAAGGCTCCGCTTGATATCAAGTATCATGGTCCGACTACAGGATTGGCGCCGCATTTCGTCGAGATGGTCAGACAGGATCTTGAAAGGAAAGCGGAAAAATATGGCTTCGATATTTACAGGGATGGCCTGACCGTTTACACGACGCTTGATTCTCGAATGCAGGAATATGCAGACTCTGCCGTTGATTTCCAGGTGGCTGATTACCAAAAACTTTTCGATTCAAGATGGGATTGGACTAAGAACCAAACAACTTTGTTGACCGCCGTCGATAAGGCGATAAAAGATTCACCGGTTTATCGCGACGCTGCAACAGAAGTGGACAAAAAGCAGATTTATAGTCAACTTTCGGCTAACCAACCCTTTATCGATTCCGTAAAGAAATCCGAGCAAATGATTCAAGTCGGATTTGTCTGCATAGATCCGAAAACTGGATACATAAAAGCGCTCGTTGGCGGATCGAATTACAAGCAGTTTAGGTATGGGCTCAATCACGTGACGCAAATTGAGAGACAACCAGGCTCGGCATTTAAACCGTTTGTTTATACCGTGGCGGTCGACAACGGATACGCACCATCTTACAAGTTGTTGAATCAGCCGGTTACGATCGTTATGGCAGATGGAACTCGGTGGGCGCCGAGAAATGCTGATGGCGAATTCGGTGGTGAGATGACCCTGCGCGAGGCACTAAAGTATTCTGTGAATGTCGTCTCGGTCAGGGCGGTGCAAGAGATAGCTCCGGTAAATCAGGTCGTTGACTATGCGCACAGGATGGGTATCGCCACTTATCTTGCTCCCTACGAGTCCATAGCGATGGGGACTTCGGTGGTTATTCCAATACAACTGGTCTCCGCGTATGGTGTCTTTGCTGACGAAGGGATATTGACGAAGCCTATTGCCATTCTCCGGATCGAAGACAAAAACGGAAATGTGATTGAAGAGGATCACAGCCAATCTTCGGAAGTCTTGAGCAAACAGACCGCGTACCTGATGACGGATATGCTTCGCGGGGTGTTGACATCTGGCGGCACAGGAACCAGAGTGAGAAGCTATTTCTATTTAGATGCCGCGGGAAAAACAGGCACTACTCAGGATTTCGGCGATGCTTGGTTCGTCGGTTATACGCCACAGCTAGTTGCAGGGGTCTGGGTAGGATTCGATGACGACAGGGTTCACTTCACCGACTGGGATGGACAGGGCGGGAGAGCGGCGGCTCCGATCTGGGGAATGTTTATGCGAGACGTTTATGACGACAAGGATATTGGACTACCAATCACTTCGTTTGTTCAGCCCGATGGCGTGGTGACGGTGACGATCTGTGCGCAGACTGGAAAACTCGCGACTGAATTTTGCCCGCAGAAAGTCACGGAGATTTTCAACGCGAAGTACCTTCCACCGGTTTGCGACGTTCACACTTCGCCGAACCAGCAAACGGGTACACAGCCGGATGGAAAGATCGGTTACTGAGAAGCTAAAAGTGAACGATAATAAGTTGCAATCCATTGGGACTAACTGAAGATCATTTCATTTTTGACTCTTCGTTCTTCACTTACAGCATTCCTCTGTAAGCTCCTCCATCGAACTGAATGGTCGCGCCGGTGACGTAACTGTTTTTCTCTGAGCAGAGAAAAGTCACGAAGTCGCCAAACTCCTCAGGGGTGCCGAGCCTTCCCATCGGAATTTCTTTGACTATGTTCTTGAGAGCTTCTTCTTTCGTGATTCCTTTCTTAGCGGCGGTTTCCTCCATCAAGTAATCGATTCTCTTTGTCGCGACATAATATGGAGCGATGTTATTTATCAAGACATTGTCTCTCGAAAGGTCGCGCGAGATGGTCTTCGCCAAACCTATCACGGCAGCGCGAATCGAGTTGGAGAGGAGTAGATTGTCTGCCGGCTGTTTCACCGTAATGGAGGAAATGTTTACTATTCGTCCCCATTTTTGTTTTTGCATGATCGGTGCAGCTTTGCGGATGAGCCTGACTGCGCTCATCAGGCTTAGATCGACAGCTTTCAACCATTGTTCGTCGTTGAAGTCGTTGAATCCCCCCGCAGGCGGCCCACCAGCATTCGAAACCAAAACATGAACAGTACCGAAGTGTTTGATCACTTCATCGAAAAGATGGTCGATGTCTTCAGATTGCGTTAGATCTCCCTGAACGGCGAGCGGCGTTTTACCAGTTTTAATTTTGATCTCGTCGACGGCGTCGTGGATGTTTTGCTTGTGTCTCCCATTGATCACGACGTTTGCGCCTTCGGACGCGAGCGATACTGCTGTCGCTTTTCCAAGTCCTTTCGTTGATGCAGTAACGACTGCGACTTTGTCTTTGAGTCCTAAATCCATTTATTTCTCCTGATGTTTCAGACTTATACCTTAAAGATTACTCAAGGCTCAAAAAAATATCTTTTATGAGATAAAATTACAAGGAGACAGCGCGATGAAGGTCTTAGCCTTTTTCACAATCCATTGTTACGAATGGTACTTGCATCGTGAAGCCGCCCGATCTTTCCACTTTTGTGTTGAGCATCGACTCGATCTTCTTAAAAATATCTCCTTGACGCTCGGCCGGAATTACTTCTTTCCAGCTTGGCAGGAATGCTAATTTGAAAAAGAAATGATCGACCATGGATGTGGCGTCGGCGAATCGGTAATAAAAAATATTTTCATAAGCGGATATTGCTTTGAATCCGTGTTTCGCTAAAAGGTCTTTGAATTCGGAGACGGGTCTGCGTTTTGAGTAGATATGTTCGGATAGTTTCTTCTCGTAATCCTGCTGGCTGCATTGTCTCAATACCTGCCGATACACATCGTAGAATTCAATGAACGTTTGGTCTGTGTTAAAAGTGAAAACAAACTGTCCGCCCGCCTTTGAGACGCGCCGGCATTCTGAGAATGTCTCGTCGAGGTTTTTGACATTATTGATTCCATTGTTGGAGACGATCAGATCAAAGTAGTTGTCGTCAAACGGCATCCTTTCCGAATAGCCTTCGATGGCTTCAACATTGAGCAGATCATATATCCTGATCTTCTGGCGAACGCGGTCAAGCGCTGCCTTCCATGGATCGAGACCAAAGACACTCGATGTTTTTCCAAGCCTCATCGAAAGCTCCAGCAATGGGAATCCTAATCCGCATCCAATATCTAATGCTTTTATGTTCTTTCTGTATCGTACCACGTCAAGAAGATTTATGCCGAATGGTGCTGACCAATATGACAGTTCATCGACGACAGATACGACTTCTGGATTGTTCAGATCTTCATAGAAATGAGACATATTATCGCTCGGATTATTGGCTTGTTGAAATAAAATATCGGTGGGTGCGTAAAGAAGCAAGGTTAATGGCAAGTAATTTGTCTCTTGTTTAAATTTGTTCGCAGAGAAAAGAAGTGAGGCGATAAATGTCGAATAAAAATCCTGAGGTAGATACTTACATAGAAAAGTCAGCATACTTTGCAAAGCCGATATTGAACCACATCAGGAAAGTCGTTCATGCCGCGTGTCCCGAAGTCGAGGAAGCCGTCAAATGGGGGATGGCATTCTTTCTTTATGATGGCCCGATGTGCAACATGGCTGCATTCAAAGAGCACTGCGCTTTCGGTTTCTGGAAGGGAAAGCTGATATTCGGCGACAGGTACGCCGAATCTGGCGAGGAAGCGATGGGTGCATTCGGCCGGTTAACGAAGATTTCCGATTTGCCGTCGGAGAAAGTTTTGGCTGATTATGTAAAAAGAGCCATGAAGTTGAATGAGGTTGGAATAAAGGCGCCGCCAAACAAAGCAAAACCCAAGGCTGAATTGAAAACTCCTTCCTATTTCATGGATGCACTGAAGAAGAACAGGAAGGCGCTTACTGAGTTCGAAAACTTCAGCCCATCGCGTAAGCGGGAATATGTCGAGTGGATCGTCGAAGCGAAAACGGAAGAAACACGGCAGAAAAGAATAGAGACAGCCATGAAATGGATCGTGGACGGCAAGTCAAGAAACTGGAAGTATACGAAGAAGTAATCTTCAGGCTCAAGAGAGTTTCCAAATTGCTTCTTTTCCACACTCCTATTAGATTCGACCATGGACGTTAAAAAGCCAGGGGCGTTCAAGGACGCGAAGTGGATACTTGCCATTGGCTCCCTAGGACTGATTATCTCGCTTTATACTTTGAGGTCGGTATATGCGGTTGGGTTCTTTGACGTCATCACGAAAGGTTTGCAGTCTTCTGGATGGAGCAGCTCCGATTCAAGTTCGGCGGTTCAGACAAACGAAGAGATGACTTTCGAGGCAGGTTATTTCCTTTTCAAGATTGGGTCTGTAAAGTTCCAGGTCATCGGGAAAACTGAGTACGACAGCCTGCCTGCATATCATCTTCGAGCCTACATCGACTCGTACAGTGGAGTGCCGTTTGTCAATTTTCATTCGGTCTATGATACATACGCTGATGCAAAGACCCTCTTCTGCCTTTTCAATCTGCGGAAGCAGATGGATGGAGACGATTGGGTTTACACGACTACGAATTTCCAGCTTGACCGGAAGAGGATCATATGGAATCAACTGCGAGACAGTAACTCCGTCAAAGAGATAAGCCTGCCGTTAGACTCAAACTACACAAATGGAGTGAGTTTTATCTACTACCTGCGGGAAGCGTGCCGGAATGCGCAAGGGAGGGAAATGAAACTCGATGTACCGATTATCGACGATACGGTGCGGTCTACGATTAGCCTGACCATCAATGAAAAGAGGGAAGAGTGTGAAGTAACAGCATTTGATTTTCCGTTGGACTCCTATCGGCTATCAGGGCACATCAACTTCACCGGGACATTCGGCATAACTGGAGATTTTGTTGGCTGGATGGCGAACGATTCTTCTGATGTTCCATTGAAGGCTAAAGTGAAAGTGCTGATCGGAAGCGTGGTGGTCCAGCTAAAAGAAATTAAAAGAGCGAATTGGTCAGCACCGGGTGCAATTGGAAATGAATAAAATTATAAGTTAGCCACGAACTGCGCCATTTAGGAATTGGTTTAGAATTATTTCCATTGATTCTCCTGTATCGGCTTCATGAAAATGGCGGTGGATGAAAATGAATTCGCAAAATTTGCGGCAGATTTTTTCTTGTAATCAGCCAGAAAATCAGGAGGCATTATGGAAGCCCTTGTTCTTACAGATCCTAATATTTATCCAACTGAGGAAGTTCTTTCCGCTCACTTAGGAAAAGCAAAATCCGCGTTCACATCTCTGTTCGAATTCAACCACTCCATCCATCCGGACTTTGTTGAGAAGTGGAGATATTGCAACGATGGTAAAAGTTGGCTTCTCAATGTGTCGAGAAAGAAGAAGACCGTCTTCTGGCTTTCGGTACACGACGGTTCGTTTCGAACATCTTTCTATTTGAATTCGAAATTCGAACGCGACATCACCGAGAGCAAAATTCCAAAGGAACTCAAGGGTCAATACTTAAAGGAGTCAGAAAAGAAATTCCGCGCGATAACGGTGGCGATCAAATCGAAGAAGGATGTAGATATTTACAAGGAACTCCTGTCGATAAAAATGGAGGGCGCGTGATCCGCGCCCCGGCAATGATTCGACGGCCCGTCTATTTCGTGCTGTCCGCTGCTGGCGTCGCTGTCTGATCAACCATCAACGAATAGCCCTGTCCGAAATCGGTGTAGATAAGCAACCGGACATTGTTTCCATCTTTGAACCATTTCATTTTCTGATCGAATGGACCTTGCGGGGACTGGATCTTTGCACTCATAGTCAATGTATCCCCCGCGAAGTTTCCCTTGTATTCCGGACGGTCCCCAAAATTGTTGAACATTGTGAGAACATACTGGCTGTTCTCGGAATTGTAGCCAAGTACTCCGAACCCTTTGTAAGAACCAAGTGCTGGATTCTTCTCCTCTGACGAATAAAACACAAACATCGAATCCAATCCCCAGTGAGCTTTAATCGTTCCATCTCCGATGGACGTGTTGTCTTCCATCATGACATTAGTCTTAGTAGTATAATGGCCAACAATGAAAGACAGCCTCGCGAGCTCGGGACCGAAACTTGGTTTTGTCATTTGGGCGGAGAAGCTGCCCATAGAATGCCGCCAATATGGCGACGGCGAGAATAATTTGTTTTTTCATGGTTCCTCCTCTTCTTGGTTTTGAGAATATAGAATTTCATAGTCAAAAGTCAAAACCGAAAAAGCTTTCAGTCGAGAAAGAGAACCGGTGGCATAGCCGAAAAGCGTTGAATGTTTTCCTCTGCTGTCCTATATTTTTTCACCTGAACATACACTTAAGGAAATCGGTTGAATCTTGAGCTAATTCTTTTTCTTGTACTTGCTGCAGCTGCAATAGCTTCCGCCGTCCTGATGATTACCCGCCGAAACCCAGTGACAAGTGCTCTTTATCTGGTGTTCAATTTCTTCATCATCGCGGTACTTTATCTTTTTCTACGGGCGCAATTCATAGCAATCATCCAGATTACAGTCTATGCTGGCGCGATCATGGTACTGTTCCTGTTTGTCATAATGCTTCTCAATTTAGGAGATGACAAGCTGCTCAAGTGGAAACTTACCTCGGGGAAATCGGTAGCCGCTCTTCTCGGCGTTGCGATGCTGCTGGAAATACTTTACTTCGTCACAGGATTTAACTCAACACCCGGAATATCTCCGAATTCGGAATCGATGGGAACGGTGGAGTCCATCGGAAAAGTTTTATTTAATAATTATCTCTTTCCGTTCGAGATGACTTCGATTCTTCTCCTTGCGGCAATTGTAGGAGCGATCTTGCTGGCAAAGAAGAAGTTTGAATAAAAATATATAAATGATACCATTAGGTTACTATATAGGATTGAGTGCGGTACTTTTCACAATTGGCGTTGTCGGAGTTCTCACGCTTCGAAATGCAATCGTGATTTTCATGTCCATTGAGTTGATGCTTAACTCCGTGAATTTGTCGCTAATAGCATTCTCTGCTTATTCCGGAGACCCTGCCGGACAGATATTGGTCTTCTTCTCGATCGCAGTTGCGGCGGCGGAATCGGCAGTCGGACTTGCAATCATAATCGCGCTCTTCCGGAATAAGTTGACTGTAAATATTGATGAAGCTACCATCCTGAAATGGTAAAAATTTTTCCTCATACACGTGGAGAATGATACTCAAGCATGAACCATCTCGTATGATGAATTATCGCTTTCTGACCTTAGCGTCACAGCGCCTTGGTGGTTTTCTTGTTGGATAACTCATGCAAAATCTGATAGTCTGCGTAGTTGTATCTCCTATCGTCGGTGTCTTTGTCAGCGGCATTCTTGGCAACCTCATCCAGAAGAAGCTAGGTGAGAAAGTTGTTGGGATTATTGGGACCGCAACGATTGGCATTTCGTTCGCTTGCGCAATTGTGCTCTTTGCAAACATGCTTGGTCAGCCTGTCGACCAGCGCAAACATGTTTATGATATTTACAATTGGATTTCGGCGGGCGGTCTGTCTGTCGGGGTTTCATACATGATCGACCAGCTTTCGATTGTGATGCTTCTTGTAGTCACCGGGGTCAGCTTCCTAATCCACATCTATTCGATTGGATACATGCACGGCGACCGCGGCTTCTTCAGGTTCTTTACTTACATGAATCTCTTCGTGTTCGCTATGTTGAATCTGATTCTGGCAGATAATTACCTCTTAATGTTTCTTGGTTGGGAAGGTGTCGGACTCTGCTCGTATCTGCTGATCGGATTCTGGTACGACAAGAAATTCGAAGGCGTCGGCATTACGTGGACCGGCGATGCCGGAATGAAGGCTTTCATCGTCAATCGGATTGGCGACTTTGCATTTCTTATCGGAATGTTTATCATCTTCGCAAACTTTGGTTCTTTTAACTTCGATGCGGTCCTTAGCGGTGCGGCATCTCGTTTTTCCACCGGTGATACAACCGTCACATGGATTGCCATATTATTTTTCATAGGCGCGACAGGGAAGAGCGCGCAGATCCCTCTTTACATCTGGCTTCCAGACGCGATGGCAGGTCCGACTCCAGTTTCCGCTTTGATCCATGCCGCGACGATGGTAACGGCAGGCGTTTATATGATCGCGCGAAGCGCAGTGCTGTACGCTCTTGCTCCGACGGCGATGTTGATCGTGGCGATCATCGGTGCTGGAACGGCAATTTACGCGGCAAGCATGGGACTCGTGCAGAACGACATCAAGAAAGTCTTGGCATACTCGACGATCAGCCAGCTCGGCTACATGTTCCTTGCGATGGGAGTCGGCGCGTTCGGTGCCGGTGTGTTCCATCTTATGACGCACGCGTTCTTTAAGGCGCTGTTGTTTCTCGGAGCCGGTGCCATCATTCATGCTCTCCATGAAGAGCAGGATTTGCGGAATATGGGTGGCTTGAAAAGTCTCATGCCAGGGACACATAAGACTTTTCTTTTGGCGAGCCTTGCGATTGCAGGCATTCCTCCCGTCGCCGGATTTTTCAGCAAGGATGAAATCCTTTCTTACTCGTTTGCGGGTTCTCCGATTCTTTGGGCAATTGGAGCAATCACCGCATTTCTAACTGCGTTTTACATCTTCCGTCTGTTTATCCTGGCATTTGAAGGAAAGCCACGTTTCGACGTTCACCACCTTCACGTCCATGATGCACCTCCGACGATGTTGATTCCACTCTGGGTTCTCGGAGTACTATCCTTCGTTGGAGGTTGGATCGGATGGCCGTCGTCTCTCGGCGGCGGTGATTGGTTCGACAAATTCCTGGAACCGGTGTTCGACAGCGCACAAGCAAAAATGGCTTCAGTGTTTTTTACCGAAACCTCAACAGAATACGTTCTCATGATCGTATCTGTCCTGCTGTGCGTGGCAGGAATTTACCTCGCTTATGTTGCCTACATTAAGAAACCCGAACTTTCCGCGAAGCTTCGCAAAGCAGTCGGAGACTTTTACGAGATCATATTGAATAAATATTATATCGATGAAATCTACCGCGCTTTAATAGTTCAGCCGATCGTTTTCGTAAGTGACCGATATTTAAGACGAGGGCTTGATGAGATTGTCATTGATGGTACAGTCAACGGGATTGCCGGAACGATTGGATTCATAGGAAGGATTTTGCGCAGGATACAAACCGGTTTTGTCCAGAATTATGCGCTTGTTTTTGTGATAGGTTTAATCGTTATCGTTGGATTTCTGATTTATGCACACTGAGGGACCTCGCAGATATGAAACCTGCGGCCATGGAAACTGAAAGCCGATGACTAATTATTTATTGTCCTATATAATCTTCACGCCGCTGGCTGGAGCGTTAATACTCCTCCTAGTTCGCAGCAGGAATCTAGCCAAAATCATTTCGGTTCTTTTTGCAGGCGTAACTTTTATTCTCTCGATAATTCTATATCTTGACTTTGATGCCGCGAAACCGGGATTCCAATTCGTCGAATATGTACCATGGATATACAGCTTCGACGCATCGTACCACCTGGGCATTGATGGCATCTCCCTGCTCCTCATTGTTCTCACTACCTTTCTGACTTTGATTTCGTTGATCGCATCATGGAACTCGATAACGAAGAGAGTGAAAGCCTTCAACTTTTTTGTTCTCCTGCTGGAAGTCGGCATGCTCGGCGTGTTTTGTTCGTTGGATTTATTTCTCTTCTATATTTTTTGGGAAGCAATGCTGATTCCGATGTACTTCATTATCGGTGTCTGGGGGCATGAAAGAAGAGTTTATGCGGCGGTGAAGTTTATTATTTATACTATGTTCGGAAGCCTGCTGATGCTTGTCGCCATCATCTGGCTTGGTTATTATGCTGGCACACTTCCGAGTGGTAAGTTCACAACAAATCTCGTTGCACTTTATCAAATTGGCCCAACGATTCCAATAGAAATCCAGGTTTGGATGTTCCTCGCTTTCACGCTGAGTTTTGCGATAAAGGTCCCGGTGTTCCCGTTTCATACGTGGCTTCCTGACGCTCATACGGAAGCTCCAATGGCAGGAAGCGTATTGCTTGCGGGCGTTTTACTAAAGATGGGGACTTACGGGCTCCTGAGATTTTCGTTGCCACTTTTTCCACAGGCATCTTTCAAGTTTCTTCCGCTGCTTGCGATACTTGCCATCATCGGAATCGTTTACGGTGCGCTCGTGTCCATGGTACAGAAAGACATGAAGAAATTGGTGGCGTATTCCTCCGTTGCACACCTTGGTTTCGTCGTTCTCGGAATTTTTGCGATCACCGTCGAGTCGATCCAGGGATCTGTGATCCAGATGGTGAACCATGGGCTTACCACCGGCATGTTGTTCTTGCTGGTTGGGATGCTTTATGAAAGAAGACATTCGAGGATGATCAGCGACTTCGGAGGAATCGCGAGAGTTGTTCCTATATTGTCGACGTTTTTTATGATTGCCATGTTAGGATCGGTCGGTTTGCCGGGGTTAAATGGCTTCGTGGGTGAGTTTCTCATTCTTGTCGGATCGTTCAAGAGCGAATTTCTCGCGAGCGGCGCTTACGCGATCATAGCGACAAGCGGTGTGATACTTGCGGCGGTCTATTTGCTGTGGATGTACCAGCGTGTCTTCTTTGCTACAGTTGACAAACCTGAAAATGAAAAGATTATCGATTTGCATTATCACGAAATTGCGGTTCTTGCCGCAATGGTGGTTTTTGTCGTATGGATTGGTATTCATCCTAATACGTTTCTGTCTAAAAGTGAGCCGGCAGTGAAAGCTCTGGTTGATGTTTTGACGAAGGCGAAAGTCGGCGGACTCACGGCTTCCCAGTGGTGAATTAGTAAGATAAATATTGAGCGATAGTTTTGTGATTGACTTCAAGGATGGATTAACATGCAGAGAAGGAAATGCCTTTTAATTATAACGATATAATTTCTGTCAGCCCTATAATTTTCCTGAGCTTGTTTTCATTGTTGCTTCTAATTGTCGACGCTTCTTTTAAAAAACCTGCAAACATAGTCTGTTGGATGACGATTCTTGGTTTGATGACAAGCGCACTGCTGACAGTGAATACGTATTTTGCAGCCGGCAGTGCCTTCAACGGTATGGTATTCGTAGGAAAATTCCCTGCATTTTTTGAAATCGTTTTTGTAATAAGTTCAATCTTGAGCGTCCTTCTCTCAAGACCGTATTTGGAGCGTGAGGGGATTCATTTCGGTGAGTATTATACCCTGATGATATTTGCCACGGTTGGAATGATGCTGATGGCAAGCGCACGGGACCTGATGGTGCTGTTTATCGGGCTCGAGTTGATGTCGATCAGTCTCTACGTGTTGGCAGGATTCGTCAGGCGAGACGCAAAATCAAATGAGGCGTCTCTGAAATACTTCCTGCTCGGAGCTTTTGCAACCGGTTTCTTTCTTTATGGAATTTCACTTGTGTACGGTGTGAGCGGGACGACGAACCTTGCTGTAATCATGGAGAAGCTTCCTGCTATTCAAGGGAATCCGATTCTCTGGATTGGCGCAGTGCTGATCCTCGTTGGATTGAGTTTCAAGATTTCGGCTGTTCCATTTCACATGTGGGTACCTGATGTTTACGAAGGATCTCCAACGACCATTTCGGGCTTCATGTCGACCGGCGGTAAGGCGGCGGCATTCTCCGCTTTGGTGATAGTATTTAGTTACTCCGTTCGCCCATCATGGGAACTACAATCGGTGATCGCTTACCTTGCTGCGTTCACCATGGTTTTCGGAAATCTAGTTGCGCTTGTTCAGCAGAACATTAAAAGGATGCTGGCTTACTCAAGCATAGCGCATGCGGGCTACGCTCTTGTCGGAATTGCGGCCGCCAATTCGCTCGGTAGGACGGGCGTCCTGTATTACATGCTTGCATATACATTCATGCAGATTGGAGCCTTCGGAGTCGTTTCGGTTCTTGAAACCAAAGAGGGGAAATATCTTTCCATTTCGGATTACGCCGGGCTTTGCTCGACTCACCCATTCATTGCGGCGGTCATGGCAGTCTTCATGTTCTCGCTCGCAGGTTTCCCGCCATTCGCCGGGTTTTTCGGAAAGTACTATTTGTTTGCATCCGCGGTAAGTGCTAATATGACATGGTTGGCTATTGTAGGAGTTCTGGCGAGCGTGGTTTCTGTATACTTTTATGTCGGAATTGTAGTAAACATGTACTTCAAAGATCTGTCTGCCGAAGGTGGAATTCGCTCCACGGTGTCGAAATTAGCGGTCACCGCTCTCGTTGTCGCGGTAATTGCAATCATCGGACTTGGGCTTGCTCCGGCATACGTCGCTGGCTTTACAGAAAAATTGTTTTGAAATCATACACTATAAATCTTTACGGCTGCCTGATCCACCGGCCGCCAATACTATCATGCGAGGGAGCATAATATGGAACAGCTATTAACCGGCGATGAGATGAAAGCATGTGATCGTGAAGCTGTGGAAAGCGGAAAGGTCACTTCGGAGTCACTGATGGACAAAGCAGGACTCGGCGTTTCCAAAGTTGCCGTAAAGTTGCTGGGTGATCCACAAAGGAAAAAAGTGATAGTCCTATGCGGGAAGGGCAATAACGGAGGCGACGGAATTGCAGCATCTTACTATCTCGCGCAGAAAGGTGCAGAGGTTAAAGTCTGCTTGATTGGAACTGTCGATGAGATTAGCGGGGATTCAAAAACTTTTTTAAACAAGGTTGGCCAGTTGCCTTCAGATCGTACAAAAATCGAAATTCTTGAATTCGAAAAAGTGCAGATTGATTTAAATGAGTTTGACTTGATCATAGATGCAGTATTCGGCACCGGTTTGGCCGGTGAGCCTAAAGATGCAGCTCAAAAAGCAATTGAGCTTATGAGCAGGACACTTACTCCAGTCCTTGCAGTCGATATTCCCAGCGGGATCAATTCAAGCGACGGGTCCGTTTATGATGCTGCTCCAAATGCGGATGCCACGGCCACCATGGCTCGGGTGAAACGCGGTCTGATCATGAATGAAGGAAAAGACCTATCGGGGAAGATTTTCGTTGTAGATATTGGAATACCATCGGATCTTGAGATGCTTAGCAAGTCCGATACGTTCATAGTAAACGGAGATGATGTCAGAAATCTTTTTCCGACCCGGAAAGCGGAGACCTACAAGTATGCGGTAGGCAAGATTTTTGGCCTCGTGGGTTCAGTTGGAATGACGGGTGCGGGAGTCATGGTGGGACAGGCAGCAATGCGTGCTGGTGCAGGTTCTGTCGTACTTGGAGTGCCGTCTGAACTAAATCCGATTTTTGAGTCAAAGCTTACTGAAGTGATGACTCTTCCTCTTCCACAGACAAGAGATGGGAGCCTCTCGCTTGCCACGTTGCTTCAAATACAGAGGAACCTGGAATGGGCTGATGTACTTGTCATTGGGCCAGGAATTTCTAAGAATCAGGAGACCTCGCAGATGCTTGTAAAACTCCTCCGCGGTCATGCAGGCAAAACGGTTATCGATGCCGACGCACTGGGTGCAATTGCAAATCAACCTGAAATATTGACGGAGTCTCAAGCGGACATCATATTGACTCCTCATCACGGAGAGTTCAGCCTATTGAGCAGGATGTCAACTGAAGAGATTGCAAAGAACAGAGTGGAAGTTGCACGCAGATACGCCAAGGAGCATCAGGTCACACTCGTCTTGAAAGGCTCTCCAACGGTAATTGCCGCGAAAGACGGCAGAGTTTACGTAAATGTTCATGGCAACCCCGGAATGGCAACCGCAGGAATGGGAGACGTTCCTCACCGGAATCATTTCCGCTATGCTTGGACAGAAGTTGGAACCGGTGAATGCGGCTATCGCCGGCGTTTATTTACACAGTGTTGCTGGTGATATTGCACTGGATTCGAAAGGGATGTATTCGCTGATGGCGACCGATGTGATTGAGAGCCTTCCCGCCGCCTTCAAGAAGATTCGAAATGGAGAAATTTCCGAGTTTGAAAAAGTATTCTGACTTTGTCACTTTCTATTTGCCGGTTTTGATATGGATGGCGCTAATCTTCACGTTGTCTTCGATCCCGGGTTCGATCCTCGCAAAAATTGAATTCCCTTACGCGCATCCGATGGCGCATTCCATGTTGTACGGAATGCTCTACTATCTTTGCTTCAGGGCATTGAACCACCATCGTATCGGGAAGATGAAAACCAGCTTCAGCTTAATAACAGCTTTACTGATCGTCGGGATTTATGGAGCGAGCGATGAGTTCCACCAGTCCTTCGTGCCCGGACGCACCGAAGAATTGAAGGACCTTTTGATCGATCTCTCGGCTGCTTTAGTTGTTATGGCGGGAATTGTCGCCGTAAAAAAAATCACGAAACATGATGGGGGTTCCCCTCCATCGCCAAGGTGACCTGAGCTAAACGCCGCCCTGTCATGGTCATTGTTATAATCCTTTCCCTCGTGTTTGTCTCTGTCTTTTCAGCAGCCGAGACATCATTTGTCGCATCCGACAAAATCGCATTGACAATAAACGGAAGATCAAAGTTCGAGACCAATTCGGTTTTTTTCTTCGTTGAAGACAACGAGACTTTCTTTGCCACGGTTGTTGTCGCAAGCTCGTTAGCCGTCACGACGTTTTCATCTGTCTCAGAAATGTTCTTTCGCGAAGGACTTGGGATTAACGCTTCTGTGTTGCTTCCGTTGACCACGATAGTCGGATTTCTCGTGGGAGAATTGGTGCCGAAAAGTCTGGCGCTCGAAAGTCCGGAGACAGTTGCACATTTCATGCTTCCGCTGGTCAGGATATTCTATTTCGCAGCGCAGCCGCTCGTGAAGTTCACGGCAGACTTTTCTCGATTCATCGTAAGGATTGCGTTCCGTTCGCAGGGAAGAACAGGGTTTTTTCAAAGGCGCGATGTCTACCGTTTTCTTGGAAACACCGTTTCAAGCGGGTACCTCGATAAAATAGAGTCCGATATTATTAGAAGATTGCTTGTCAGTGCTAATCTTCCGGTAAAAAATATCCTCGTCCCAAGGACCCAGTTAGTCGGCGTAGACGTTGCTGCAAATATCGACAAGCTGCGAGCAATCTTTGAAAAGACCGGTAAGACAAAAGTAATCATATATGATTCAACGATTGACAATGTTATAGGTGTGGTTCATGCGAAAGATATTTTCAGAGAAGTTGAGACAGTAAACGAATTGATCAGCGAGATCCTCTATGTCCCTGAAAGTATTTCGGTGCTTGACCTTCTCGAGGAATTTAGATCTGAAAAAGTATATTCCGCGGTCGTTATCGACGAGTTTGGTGGGACGGTTGGGTTAGTAACCTCATCCGACATCATGGAGATTTTTCTTGGCGATGTTGCTATATGGAGTACGGAAGAGGACATGGAACAAATCAGCGGCAAGCAATTTATTTTGTATGGCAATACCATTATTTCCGAAGTGGAGAAAGTCCTCAACATAAGATTTCCCAAGGGCGATTTCACAACTATTTCCGGTCTGATTGTCACTCATGCTGGAAGGATTCCATTGCCGGGTGAAAGGATAAATATCGGAGAATGCGAGTTCCAAATCCTCAAGAGTGATGGAAAAAGATTGGAAACGGTGAGACTTGCGGTAAAGTAAGATTTGTATTAGAAAGAGTCTTGGTTTATGAGAAGAACTGACAAAGAAATTACCGATCTCAAGATAATGTCCGACATCCTGGTCAACTCCTCGATTTGTCGGCTCGGTTTGGTGGAGGATGGGGAGGCATACATCGTTCCTGTCAACTATGCATTCAAGGACGGATATATTTTCATTCACTCTGCTGTTGAAGGCAGAAAGATGGAAATCCTAAAAACAAACCCCAAAGTGACTTTCGAAATCGAATATTTAAACGAGATTGTGAAGAATGAAGTAGCATGTAAATGGGGAACGAAATATCGCTCGGTCATGGGAAAAGGGACAATCGAGATACGTTATGATGCCGAGTCAAAGAGAGAGTGTTTCGATCTGCTGATGAAAAAATATGGAGCGGACTTCTTGCCCATTTACGATGAGTCGGCGTTGGAGAAAGCCGCCGTGTTGAGGCTAAAAATAGAATCCTATACTGGGAAACAATCAGGTGTTTGGTAAGAAACCAGAAATCGAAGGGAACGTTCAATGAATCCTTCCTGTCCGAATGTGGCCTGTTCGGACATTGCATTTCAATGCCGATGGATTTAACTTCATTGTTCAAGGAGAACTGATGGTTTCACTCATTATCGTGGTACTTTTGAGCTACTTGCTGGGGTCTGTCCCGACAAGTGTCATCGTTACCAAAACATTGAAGGGGATTGACATAAGAAATTACGGCAGCGGAAATGCTGGCGGTACCAATGTCATTCGCGTGCTTGGATGGGGACCAGGGGTTTTTGTAATTCTAATTGATGCATTGAAAGGCTTCCTCGCTGCAGTGGTTCTTTCCAGAATATTTTACGGCCATTTCCCGCTTGACAATGCGACCCCCTTTTCGGATTTCACAGTTGTGCAAATCATTGCGGGCATTAGCGCAATCCTTGGCCATACCTGGACTGTCTTTGCGGGATTCAAAGGTGGAAAAGGCATCGCGACCGCTGGAGGAATGCTGGTCGGTATTGCTCCGATCGAAGTTGCGATTGCAGCTGGCGTCTTCGCGGTAGTCGTGACAAGCTCAAGATATGTTTCACTCGGCTCCGTGAGTGCGGCAATTGCTTTTCCCGTGTCGATGTTTCTGCGGGCGAACGTTTTCGACGTTGCAACAAAATATTACCACTCAATGATTTTTTTCAGCATCGCCATCTCAGGTTTCTTGATTTACAACCATCGGACAAATATTGAGCGTTTGTTGCGAGGAAAAGAAAATCGACTCGAGAAACTTAAATTCTTTCACAAAACCAAGTCACATATTCCATCGACGGGGTCTCCAACAAATTCTGGTAGATGAGAGTTTCTGTTCTTGGCGCTGGCGGTTGGGGAACGGCGCTGTCAATCCTTCTTCATGATAACGGATTAGCGGTTACACTCTGGGCTTACAAGGATGATTACGCGAATGAGCTTTCTTCGACGAGGGAGAACAAGACCTATCTGCATGGTGTTTCAATTCCGAGAGAAATTGAAATAACTTCAGATATTGAGGCGTCGATTTCGAATTCCGATATCGTGGTCGCGTCCATCCCTTCGCAATTCCTAAGACAACAACTTGAAATCATTTCTGATGTAGATTTCAGGAAAAAGATCTTCGTAAATACTGCAAAGGGCATTGAAGCATCCACTTTCTGTACAATGTCTGAGGTTGCTTTTGCTACTCTTAAGAAGTGTCCGATAGAAAATTATGTCGTGCTTTCGGGTCCGAGCCACGCTGAGGAAGTCAGTCGGAGGATGCCGACCGCGATCGTTGCGGCTTCTCATCACAGGGCAAGCGCTGAGAAGATCCAGAGGATATTCATGAATGTTTACTTCCGAGTTTACTTGAATCGTGATGTAAAAGGCGTCGAGCTCGCCGGCGCGTTGAAAAATGTTATTGCACTTGCTGCCGGTATAAGCGACGGCGCGGGATATGGAGACAACACAAAAGCAGCTTTGATGACGCGCGGTATGACAGAGATTACTAGATTGGGAGATGCGCTCGGTGCTCATCACAAAACATTTTCAGGCCTCGCTGGGATGGGCGATTTGATTGTAACCTGCATGAGCCGCTATAGCAGAAACAGGTTCGTCGGCGAACAGGTCGCGGCGGGCAGAAAATTGGAAGAAGTACTTGACGAGATAAAGATGGTTGCCGAAGGTGTGCCGACGACGAAGGCTGCCAGCAAACTCGCTGCGAAATTCAAAGTTGAAATGCCGATCATGGAACAGGTTTACAAAGTTCTCTTTGAAGGGAAAGATCCTCAGAAAGCCGTCCGCGAGCTGATGACGAGACCGGGTAAAGAAGAATACTGACAAGAATTCAAAAGTCAAAGGTCGAAAGGTATAGATACAAGTCAAGATCGAAATTCAAGTCAGATCGATTTTGATTATTGAGTCGCAGTTTTGCATCTTGACTTTTGTCCGAAGAACTCATTCGGAGAATTTCACTTTGTAGAAGATGGAGCAGATGTCGTGAGAATAGCATACTTTGATACTTTCGCCGGGATCGCTGGCGATATGGTGTTGGGAGCTTTTGTTTCCGCAGGTGTCGATTTAAATCAATTGAACAATGAGCTGGCCAAGCTGAATCTTGGAAACGTTGAGCTGAACATAGAAAAGATTGTCAGGAGTGGAATTACTGCGACAAAGGTGAACGTCGCTGTAGCGGGAGAAGTCGAAAAAGTTACTGATTTGGGTGCTGATGTTCATAAGCACTCCCAGGAGCACGGACGACGCCATGACCATCATGAGCATGGGAGAAGTTATCTAGAAATCAAATTTCTAATTGAGAATTCTAAGCTCTCGGATTTTGTGAAATCTAAATCGCTCGCGGTCTTTCTGAAGCTTGCCGAAGCGGAGGCAAAAATTCATGATACTACTTTAGACAAGATTCATTTCCATGAAGTCGGTGCGATGGACTCAATCGTCGATATTGTCGGCTCAACAATTTGCCTTGAGTTGTCTGGAGTTGAATCTGTTTTTACTTCTCCTATTCGTCTCGGCTCCGGCGGTTATGTCGATGCTCAACACGGCGTTTTACCGGTGCCGACTCCTGCGACGGTGGAAATTCTGAAAGATTACCCAGTAGTATTAAGCGACGTTCCTTTCGAGTTGACTACCCCGACTGGTGCCGCGATTGTGGCAGCCCTCTCGAAAGGAGTTCTCAAAAACGAACCGATTAAAATAAAAAATATCGGCTACGGAGCTGGCACACGGGAGTTGGAACGCCTGCCGAACCTGTTGAGAATTGCCATAGGCGATTTGGCATCCGAATCCGAAGAAGATCATAATGTCCTGGTTGAGACTAACATGGACGATATAAATCCACAGCTGATTCCATTTGTTATTGAAAAAGTTCTGTCGCTCGGCGCAATGGACGCATTCGTAACGCCATTGATCATGAAGAAGGGAAGACCGGGCTTTATGCTTTCGGTACTGCTATCAGAGTCATTGCTGGAAACGATATCTTCAGAAATATTTTCACAGACTACGACGCTCGGCCTTCGAATTCAAAGCATACGCCGGATAAAAATACATAGGGAATTGAAAGTTGCTATGACAAGTTTCGGTGACATCCAGGTTAAAGAGAGCGAAGTCAACGGCAAGAAAAGGGTTTATGCCGAGTTCGAGGAATGCAAGAGAATTTCTGAAGCGAGAAATATTCCACTCGGAGAAGTTATGCAGAAGTTGAATACTGAATTGAACAGGGAATGAAGGTGAGGAACAGGGGTGGAGATCAGAGATATTGCGACGTCGCGTTCCCGATCCCGGTGCATAGAGAGTTTACGTATGAAGTTCCCGATGAACTCGTCGACGCTGCCGAGATTGGCGTAAGGGTAATCGCTCCGTTCAGAAAAAGGTTCGTTACGGGTGTGGTGGTCGGATTGCCAACTCAATCATTACTTGGGGAAATAAAGCCGATCCATGACGTTATCGACGATTCCCCGATTCTTTCTCGTGAGATCTTGCAACTCACGCGGTGGATTTCCGACTACTATTTGAGTTCGTGGGGAGAGGCATTGAAAGCCGCGACCCCTATTGGAACGAATGTTGAAAGTGCGCAGGTGGTGAAGCTTCTGGGTGGCGACTCCTTGGAGAAAAATGAAATTCGAAAGAAAATCATTCAGGCGCTCGAGACAAGAAAAGAACTTACGGTAAAACAACTTAGCAAGAAAGTTGGCGTGAGGGGTTTGAGATACCACCTGAGTAAAATGCAAGCCGATGGATTGGTGGAATTAACTGAAAAGATCGCCGAGCCGCGGGTTTCAATTAGATATGAAAATTATGCCCAGTTCAAACAAGAATACAGGAATCCCGCAAAATTGTCCGATGTTCTCAAAGAACTCGACAAGCGTGCGACGAAACAATCTGAGATTCTGCTTAAGCTGACTCATCTGGCGAAAACTTCAGAAGGCGGAGTGAGCGTCGCGCAACTACTTGCACAATCGAAGGGAAGCATGAACTCCCTTCTTGCTTTGTGCGAGAAGGAAATCGTCGAACTCTACGGAAAAGAAAGTTACAGGAAACCTGAATTAATCTATCGTGAAACTGAAAAGAAGTTTGACCTGACTTCTCCGCAGAGAATCGTCATAGATAATATCACGCAAGCGTCAAGCACAAACGATTACGCAGCATTCTTGCTGCACGGCGTGACGGGCAGCGGAAAAACACAGGTCTATATCGAGTCGATTGACTTTGCGTTGAAGCAGGGAAAGGGAGCGATTGTGCTTGTCCCAGAAATCTCTCTAACGCCGCAAATGCTTGACCGATTCGAAAAGCGATTTGGCGAAACAGTCGCCGTGCTGCATAGCCGGATGTCTTTGGGGGAACGGTACGATTCGTGGCGGCGCATCGAAAGAGGCGAAGCAAGAGTCGTGATCGGAGCACGGAGCGCGGTGTTTGCGCCAGTAAAGAATCTTGGATCGATCGTTGTAGATGAGGAACACGAATCGAGTTACAAGCAGAGCGACACGAGTCCACGGTATAATGCCCGCGATGTTGCTGTGATGCGGTGTTCGATAAGCAAAGCCGTTGTCCTTCTTGGAAGCGCAACTCCGTCGGTGGAATCGTATTACAATTCGCTGAGCGGGAAATATAAGCTGCTGAATCTTCCAGATCGGATAGACAATGCCAAGATGCCGAAGATTGAAATTATCGACATGAGACAGAAACGGAAGGAAAAGTTGGCCTTCGGCAGCTTCTCCGACGAGTTCAAATCGAAAATCGATGACAGACTTTCAAAGAAAGAAGGAATTATCATTCTTCGAAACCGGCGAGGATTCTTTACTTATCTGCAATGCAGCGACTGCGGCACGACAGAGATGTGTCCGAATTGCGATGTCGCGCTGACTTTTCACAAGAAGAAGAAACATCTGCGATGCCACTACTGCGGATTCGTGAAGGAACCACCGGTAAGATGCGCAAAGTGCGGAAGTGATAAGCTCGACTATGGTGGAACGGGCACGCAAAAGATAGAAGAGGAGATCAGCACTCTTTTTCCCGACGCAAGAGTATTGCGGATGGATTTGGATACAATCTCGCAGCGCGGAGCACACGATAGAATTTTGTCGGAGTTCGGTAATGGCGATGCCGACATGCTTGTCGGAACGCAATTAGTCGCGAAGGGACTCGACTTCCCGCGAGTAACTCTCGTCGGGGTTATCTCGGCGGATTCCAGCTTGCTGATGCCTGATTTCAGATCGACTGAACGAACTTTTCAGCTTTTGACTCAAGTCTCAGGAAGAGCAGGTCGTAGAGAAAAAGAAGGGGAAGTGATGATTCAAGTTTCAAACAGCAAGAATGATGTCCTGGCCTTCGTCGCGGCTCACGATTATTT
The DNA here is from genome assembly GCA_963703215.1 of uncultured Bacteroidota bacterium. Lineage (GTDB taxonomy): Bacteria > Bacteroidota > Ignavibacteria > Kryptoniales > JAKASW01 > JAKASW01. The sequence goes on from OY969800.1 coordinate 2,569,656, forward strand.
GGCTTTTTATAACGAAGAGATAGACGTTCGACGTCAATTAAGTTATCCTCCATTTTCGAGAATGGTGGTGCTCGAATTTCGGGGAAGAGATCTGCGGGAAACGAGCGATGCTGCAGAAAGGGCTGCGAAGAAAATAAAGAAGGAGTCTCCCTGTAATCGCCGTTCTCGGTCCGGCGCCGGCGGTGATCGGAAGGCTGCTCGGCAAATTTAGATTTCAGATTATCATCAAGATGAGCAAGCAGGCTCGACAAATCCACGGAAAGGCTGGAGAGAGTTCTGGACGAGGTAGATCTGGATTTGAAAAGAGATTACGGAAGGACGGTGAGTTTCTTTCCGGATGTGGATCCTGCAACGACAATGTGATCACTACCGCCTGGGAAGACTATTACCTTTACAGAGGTCAGTTGATTTATCGCAGATACCTCAACAAGAGGTAAATAAACGGCGCAGAAAACAGGAGACTGTCGAATCGGTCGAATACTCCGCCATGTCCGGGAATCATGTCCGATGAGTCTTTGACACCAGCTTCACGCTTAAACATTGATTCCACGAAATCACCGGCTTGTCCGAAAGTGCCTATCACGACACCAGTCCCAAGCGCAAGCTTTATATCAAGATTATGCAATATTAAAAACTTTGCGGCGAGGGAAGTTGCCACTGCGAATACAAAACCGGCGACGGCGCCTTCCCAGGATTTATTCGGGCTCACGAACTTGCTCATCTTATGTTTGCCCAACGCGTTTCCCACAAAATATGCCGCGGAGTCGCAAATCCAGATGGCCGCGAAAATTGTAATTACATAAAGTCCGGCTTCTCTATCATTGAGGAAAACACTCTCGATTCCATATCGCTGCCTGATCATGGTCAGGAGTGACCCGAATAATCCTATGTAAACAACTCCCGTCAGAGTTATCCCGACATTCTCGAAAGTCCCTTTGACTCCATCCGTTCTCTTCTTTATCAATTCAGACAGAAGAACAATGGGAATTATCAAGACCAGTGATTCCATAGCCATGTTGAATCCGGAGGAATAAGCGATCGCGTTAATGACTCCAGCCGAAATTATTCCCAACCGTGCTGACGGATTGGAATTTTTTTTCTTGGCGAGAAAAAAGAATTCGTTTGTTGAAATGACAATTAGCGTAGTGGTAAACAAAAAGAAATAAAGGCCGCCGAAATAGGAAGCTGCAACGATGAGAGGAATCGCTATTACCGCAACGATAACACGAACAATCAAATTGGACATCAATCTCCTTTTGAAAGTCTTAACTGCAAATTTCCCAATTCCGATTCATTTGAGCGGGAACCAGAAAAGAGTTAGGCCCCCGATTACACAGATTCATTTTCCTGCAGGCATTGATTACCGCGAGTCGCAAACAGGAAAGCAATAGTTTATTCGCCGTAAGATATTTTGATTGTGCAAATTGCACTGGATTATTATTCTTTGATTGTTGGAATTGGACCCGAATTTTTGATTCTTGGTATCTCAAAATTCATCCTTTTCCTCGCCAGAAAGGCCCAGCGACTTGCACACTTCCATCGCGCTGTCATAGTCTTTTGAATGGACTAATACCTCGACTACATTTGGTCGCGTTGCCGAGTCCGTTTTATCGGGGTTCAATTTTGAAAAAACAACAGTCTCAATGCTTTGTTGTTCGAGGTTGGCGTAAAGCATTGCCGCTTCGTATTCAAAATCGAATGAGTGTAACAGTCTCCAGTTCTCAAGGTACTCTCGGTGGTCCGGGTCGTTGCATAGAATTCTGTTATTGACATTTTCGGCGCATTCCTCGCAAACCGCCTGCCCGCACACGACACAGAACCCTATAGCACGGTTTTCCAAATGTGTGTCGCATACGATTCCTTCCTCAGATGCTTGTTTGTCATTCAGTGCTCCACAATTCTTGCAATAAAGGAAAACCTCAGTGTCAAACTCAGCACCACAATTACTGCATTGCTCCACCGGCGTCATGTCATAGTCTTTCGAAATTGCGAAAAAAAACGATGAATCAACTCTTCGGACATATCCACGATTTGAATTGGCTGTTGCTGCCTACCCCGTTTCGCCGGTTTCCGTCGCCGGAAGTCGTGATCGGGATTTATTATAGTTCACTGTTAATCTAATTGTCGCCACGAAAATTAAAAAGAGAACAATCGACCAAGCCATAATATAGCCCGCTCCAAGCATCTGATTATCTGGAGCTATCACGCTCTCCTTACCTAATTTATACAAAATTAAGGTAGAAATGAAATTGTTAGTGAAGTGGGCAACCATCGGAACAAGAATACTGCCGCTTACCGAGACGAGATATCCCAAGTAGATTCCAAGAACACTCAAGGCGATGAAATCTGGCAGATTTAAATGGTATGCACCAAATATAATCCCAGTCCATATTATCGCATTCCATTTCGACATTGGCATTTCGAAACTAGATTGAACTAATCCCCGAAACAGAGTCTCCTCGCAGACTGCCGGAGTAACCGCAACTACCAAGACAACCCAGAGAAACTCCATCGGAGAATGTGCCGTCAGTAAAACGGAGTAGGCTTGCTCGACGGCCCTTTGGAGATGATCTATGAATTGTCTGATTGGCGGAGGAAATGGAATCAGATTTTGCAGATAGAGATAGATTTCCAGCATCTGTTCCAGTGCTATTACTCCGATGACTGCAATCCCTATGTAAAACAAGTCTGCTTTTCGCAGGCGAAGAAAAGATTTCCAATTCTTCGTCTGGAGCTTCGCGAGGAAAAATGTCGGTACTAAGATCAGCAGGATCTCGGCGAGCATCATGGCAAGCCTGAGCGCGACTGTCGGATAGTTGGACTGGACATTTCCAAAAAGATAAAAGGTGATTCCGCCGCCCACGACCTGGTACAGAAAAAAGATTATGAGCAGGGAAACTACTGCGAAGGCAACCGGCTTATATTTGGTCGTGCCACTTTCCAGTTGCAACAGCGATTGTTCGGGCAGGCTCATTTGTCAAGCTTTGATGTTAGCGGTCCCGCCAGCCCGCTGTAGCTTGCGAGCTCTGCATTGACGGACCCAATTACGACTTGAGTCTGGACTTTCACCGGAATCTTCAGCGAGTCTTTAGTTATCCAGACAACGATTTTGCCCGTGTTCTTGAATAATCCTCCCCTGACAATAATTGGCTCGATTATCTGGCACCGGAATTTTCCCGCTTTGGTCTCGATGTTTTCTTCACCAATATATTTTACATCAAGGGGATAAACTTTATTCTCGTAAAAATTTGTCAGGTGAACTTCTTGGCCAACTTTCATCGTGTCGTAGTCGAGTGTTCTTGCAAAGAAGAATGCGCTGACGGCATCCTGTGTATATGGTGGAATTTCGTATGGTCCACCTTCGTTCGTTTTTGCGGTATGATTTTCCTGATCAAACCATGCTTCAAAATCTTTTTTGTACCCTCCCTCTATTTGATGCTGCTCAAATTTCCATGGGAAAAGTCCGCTGGAGTCTATGAGAGAGGAATAGTAATCTCTCACCTTGAAGAAGAGATCGAAAAATCTTGCGGAGCGCATCCTGAATTCGACCCTGTAACACTTTCTATAATTGTATATTTCGTACGCCGGTGTGGAGATGGTTGCAGATCCAGCGACGATGGGCCCGTAATTGATGTCGTACTCGAGCTCTTCGCCCACTGAGAATGCTGTATTCGGCAGAGATCGGAGAGTGTCGTCGTTATGTTCGAAAATGGTTGACGACTGCGTCATGTCAAGTGCTTCTGATCTCTGGCGATGTTCAGACAAGGAGATGAGAAGTATTGGAGCCAGAATCGCTGCGAAGAAGATTGCCAGAGATTTTTTCACGTCGATTCCACCGGGATGAGTTTCCGAATAGATTCCAATACATCTTCGACTGAGATCGCCGATAAATCATCCGATCCATCTTTCGGTGTCAAAATTATCTTTCTGTCGGTAAGCGGCGACCATCTGACCGGCGTCATCGGTCTATTGTTTGGAAATAGTCCTATCACAGGAGTACCGACGGCAGCAGCGACATGAAGGGGGCCGGTGGAATTTGAGATGAATAATTCGGATTTGGACAGAAGAGCCATGAATTCCAAAATCGAAAATCTTCCGGCGGTATTTACCGCATTCCCTATCCCTTCGGAGATCTTTCTGCAGAGAAAACGCTCATCCTCTGTTCCGGTTACAACTACATTCCAGCCACGTTTATCCGCGACGTTTTTGACTACCTCGCGAAAATTATCTGCGCTCCATTCGATAGATGAACCGCCGCTGCCTGGATGAACGACGACAAATCTTGCGAGGCAATTATGACTGAGAAATTCTTCAACTTTGTTTAATGCGGATTTGTTGATGTTGAGAGTCGTGTCCAGAAATTTTTCCTTGCATCCCAATTCCTCGACGAGTGTCAAATTGTATTCGGCTTCGTTTTTTGTCGACGCTTTTCTATGTTCGTGAACTTTCCTGTTAAATAGAAACGAATACCACCTATATGCCGTACCGATCCTGACCGGGACTCCGGCGAGGAAACCTGCGGCCGCAATTTTGAATCGAGGGTAGAGCACCACGATAACTTCAGCTCCGGCACCTTTGATTCTTTTGACCGTCTTCATGATTGACTCATTCGGATTGTAGGTCATTACCTCACTGATGTGAGGTGAGGATCGGGCTAGGTCAACCGTGTAATCGCTCACCAAAGCAATTGTCTGACTGCCGGGAAAGCATTTTTTCAAAGTTGCAAAGACTGGCAAGGAAAGGACTACATCTCCGATTTTGTCGGTGCGTGCGACAATTATCTTCTTGAAGGCTTCGGGCATTTAAAACAATATAATTTTTCGTCATAATTATTAAAATTCTAAATCCTAAACTATGGCTTTCAAACAAATGCAATAATTCAAAAGATAATTGAAAAACAGCGCGACAGAATAATTCTTATAGCTGAACTGCGACCCTTTCGCAATTTGGATCTGCTTAGAATCTCGGATTTGTGGTTTAGGGTTTGCTTCCGCTCGATGCCTTTAACTTGATGGCCGGAATGTTTATAATTCTCAGGAGTGAGGAGGACATATTACTTTTCAATGTCAGAAACCTTTAGCTGCCGCAAAGTTAAACGATTGTGTATCCATTGAATTGAAAGAATGCAAAGAGAACTGTCATCACATCGCCGTGACACCATGGAACGCGAAGAAAATTTGAGCATGTTCGATCAGCGGGAAATTTCAGACCAGCGTGTTTTGAAAGTAAAAGATCTGAACAGGCTTGCAAAAGAAATCCTTGAGAGAAATCTTCCCTTCGTGACTGTAGAGGGAGAGGTTTCAAACTTCAAGCGGCATTCGCCGTCCGGGCATCTTTACTTCACTCTGAAAGACGAGGCGGCTCAGGTTCGTGTTGTCATGTGGCGCTCCGATGCCGCCCGCATAAGATTTGACTTAAATGACGGCATGAAGATCGTAGTCAATGGAAAAATTTCTATCTACGAACCGCGCGGGGATTTCCAGTTGTATGCCCAAAATATTTTGCCCGCGGGTCAAGGGCCTCTCCAATTTGCGTTCGAACAATTAAAGAAGAAGCTTGGGGACGAGGGTCTTTTCGACGACGAGCATAAGAAGGCTCTTCCTGAATTTCCTAAAAGAATCGGCGTGGTTACGTCCCTGGAAGGAGCGGCAGTCAGGGACATAATTAGCATAATCGACAGAAGATTTCCCGCTGTTGAACTTGTGATTTATCCGGTTAAAGTTCAGGGTGATGGAGCAGCAGAGGAAATCGCTCAAGCAATTAAAGACTTTAATGAGATGCCTGAATTTAATGTCTTGATCGTCGGCAGGGGAGGCGGCAGTCTCGAAGACCTCTGGGCATTCAACGAAGAGATTGTGGCGCGTGGAATCTATGCCAGCAAGATCCCGATTATCAGCGCTGTAGGTCACCAGGTTGATTTTACGATTGCTGATTTTGTCGCCGATGTCCGCGCGGCTACTCCGAGTGCTGCCGCTGAGCTGGTGGTTCCCGACAGACTCGAAATCTTGGCAGGAATTCAAACCATCTTGCGCGCCATGGTATCGCGTGTTGAACAATTGGTTAACGAACTCTTGCTGCAACTCGATAAGATGACGCATCATTACGCATTGCGCCAGCCCGCATCGCTCGTCGATCAGAAATCGCAATATGTCGATGATCTGACGAGGCGTATACAAACTCAGGCGGCGCATTCTTTCAATATCAGGAAACAGACATTAGATTCACTCCAATCTCATCTCAGTGCATTGAGTCCACGCGGTGTCATGAAACGCGGCTATGCCATTATCGAAGGTTCTCGAGGTTATATTGGTTCGGTGAAGAAGATCGCGATCGGGGAGACCGCGAGAGTACACCTCCATGACGGAATTCTTGAGTCACAAATTATTGGAAAACATGAGCAAATCAAAGACCCAGGTCGCGGGAAACAATAACGCAGGCGAAAACCTTTCCTTCGAAGAAGCTCTTAAGAGGCTCGAGGAGATTGTCGAAAAATTGGAGGCCGGAAACTCATCACTCGAAGAATCGATAAAGCTATATGAGGAAGGGATGATATTAGGCAAGTCTTGCACGACTCAATTAAATGAAGCTAAGTTGAAATTGAAGAAGATTCAAAAGGATACGAGCGGTGCCCTCGAAGAAAAGGACATCGAGATCTAGCTGGAGAGCAAATGGAGTATAAACTTCTCTATTCTATAAATTCCCCCGAAGATATTCGCAAGCTAAACTTGAAAGAACTGAAACAGCTTGCGCAAGAAATACGGGAATTCCTCATAGACACGATCTCGCAGATTGGTGGACATTTAGGAGCGAGCCTCGGTGCTGTTGAGTTGACTCTCGCGTTGCATTATGTGTTTAATACTCCCGATGACAAACTTCTTTGGGATGTGGGACATCAAGGATACATACACAAAATTGTCACGGGCAGAAGAGATGTCTTTAACACAATAAGACAATTTCAAGGCTTGAGTGGTTTTTTAAAACGCTCGGAAAGCCCGTTCGATGTCTTCGGTGCCGGCCATGCAAGCACTTCAATCTCTGCAGCACTTGGGATCGCTACTGCGCGCGACTTCAAGAAGGAAAAATTCAAAGTTATCGCCGTGATTGGAGACGGAGCCATGACAGGCGGAATGGCATATGAAGGCTTGAACAATACTGGTTTGCTTAAGAAGAATCTTATTGTTGTGCTGAACGACAACCGAATGTCGATCGCTCCAAATGTCTGGGCAATATCGAATTATTTCAGCAGCATCGCAGCGACCGGGGTTTATAACAAATTCAAGAGTAATGTCTGGGAAATCACAGGGAAGTTAGAGTCAGTTGGCGATAGAATAAGAAAGGTTGCCGGTCGACTTGAGACAGGTATGAAAGCCGTCGTGACTCCGGGAATCCTTTTTGAAGCACTCGGATTCAGATATTTTGGACCGTTTAACGGGCATAATATGGTACAGCTCATCAAGACTTTTCGCGAAGTAAAGGATCTGAAGGGCCCAATTTTGGTGCATGTAACGACGGAAAAAGGTAAGGGATATCTCCCCGCTGAAGCGGACAAGCAAAAACTTCACGGAGTTGTGGCATTCGACAAGGTCACCGGAGACTCAATTCAAGAAAGACGGCCCGCCCGCATTGACCAAAGTCTTCGGAGAAGCTCTGGTCGAAATCGCGAAGAAAAACGAGAAGGTTGTCGGTGTTACTGCTGCTATGCCCGACGGGACTGGGTTGAATTATTTGCAGAAAGAAATGCCGGAAAGGTTTTTCGATGTTGGCATCGCGGAACAACATGCCGTGACATTTTGCGCCGGAATGGCCACGGAAGGTTACATACCGGTAGCTGCGATCTATTCGACATTTCTCCAGCGTGCATTTGACCAGATTATCCATGATGTGGCACTTCAACATCTTCATGTCGTTTTTGTTCTCGACCGCGGAGGACTCGTTGGCTCTGACGGTCCAACGCATCATGGAGCATTCGATTTGACTTACTTGCGACTTATCCCTGGAATGGTCGTCATGACTCCGAAAGATGAAAACGAGCTGCGCGACATGCTCTTGACCGCCGTAAATTACAAGGGTGGTCCAATAGCATTGCGTTATCCAAGAGGCAATGCATCGGGATTTGCAAAAAAAGAAATGAAGCAATTGCAAGTTGGCAAAGGTGAAATTATTAGGAAGGGTTCTGACGTCGCGATTGCCGCCGTTGGGGTCATGGTAAGCCATTCAATGCAGGCGGCAGATATTCTGGAGAAAGAAGGAATTGACGCAGAAGTTATCAATATGCGGTTCGTGAAACCGATTGATAAAGAATTGATCGAAAATATTGCAGGAAGATTCGACGAAATCATAACTGTCGAAGACAATACGGTGGAAGGTGGATTCGGGAGTGCAGTTTTGGAGATGCTCCAGCAAATCGGGAAGCCGCGGCGGGTTCTTAGCCTCGGATTACCAGACGAATTCGTCGAACATGGAACGCCTCAGCAATTATACGAGCTGGTTGGCCTTCATCCGGAAGGAATTGCCAGTAAAATAAAAAAGTTTATTGAATCTGAAGGAACAAAAAAAACGGTCATGGTTGGTGATGGCGTATGACAGAATCTGCAGCGCCGGCACAGAGAATACGGCTGGGAGTTATTGGCGGGGGAGCAATTGCACAAGTGATCCACTTGCCGCTTCTAAAGAAAATAGAAGGCGTGAAAGTCACGGCATTGGCCGATATGGATCGGCAGAAACTCCAGATACTCGGTCACCAGCATAACATTCCAAAACTTTACCTCAACGCGGACGATTTATTAAACGACCCGGAAATAGATGCCGTCGACGTTTGCACGTCCACAGACAGTCATTTCGACATAGCGATAAAGGCAATCAATGCCGGTAAGAATGTTCTGATAGAAAAACCGCCGACTACCAATCACAGCCAGTGCGAAATTCTTGCGAAAGCTGCGGAAGAGAAGGGAAGAGTCGTGCTTGCCGCAATGAACAATCGGTTCCGTTCGGACTTCATGATGCTGAAGAGCTACATTACCGACAAGCAGCTTGGAGATATTTTTTATGTCAATGCAGCCTGGCACAAGCGGGAACCGAGCACGAAAATGCATATCGATTCAAGATCGCAAACGAGACGAGGCGTAATGCTCGATCTGGGAATCGTACTTATCGATCTTGCTTTGTGGCTCATGAATTTTCCGAAAATAAGCGCTGTGAACTCGGCATTTTTCAGTCAAAAATCCAAATTGACGACAAGGCGCGACTCCGCTGCAAACGGAAAAATCGAAGACACTGCCCTTGTCACTATCCGCACCAAAGATGGTGCCATGGTACGAGTCGATGCAAGTTGGGGTCTTCAAGAACCGACCGAACGTTTCCATCTCGAAGTCTACGGAAGCAGCGGCACCGCCACACTCAGCCCACTCGTTCTCCACCACAAAGTGAAGGAAGAGTTGGTTAGCCTGACGCCCGTACAGAATTCGAAGTTTGAGAATGTGTTCAAAAGAAGTTACGAAGCGGAGCTATCCAGCTTTGTAAGGTACCTCACTGGAGTGAAGTCGGATGTGCCGACAATAACGCAGATGTGCCAGGTTATGAAAGTCGTCGATGCCGCGTACGCGTCGGCAAAGCGGGAAAATGCTGTGAAAGTTTGATGTCTCTCGTTGTCCTTCTCACCGATTTCGGATCAAAAGATTATTTTGTGGGGGCTGTCAAAGGAGTTATTTCTCAAATGGATCCGCTTCTACGAGTCATCGATCTCACGCATGAAATTGAACCGCAGAATGTTCGTCAGGCAGCTTTTGTTTTGTGGGCGTCCAGAAAGTTTTTCCCCGAGAATTCAATATTCGTAAACGTCGTTGATCCAGGCGTGGGAAGCGATCGCAAGGTAATATGCGGAAGGATCGATGGTCAGACTCTTTCTCGCCCCTAACAACGGGTTGCTCGATTATGTCGTTGCGGAGGCTAAGGAAACTGAGTTTTACGAGGTGACGAACCGAGATTTTTTTCTACCAACGATCAGTTCAACATTCCACGGGCGCGATGTCTTTGCGCCGGTTGCAGCTCGTTTATCACAAGGTGCAAGGTTGAATGAGCTTGGTAACCACTTTGTTTATCGGAACGTTACCCCGTTTTGTGGAAAATTGGAAAGGGGGAAGAATGTCGGAGAAATCATTTACCTGGACCGGTTTGGGAATCTTGTTACGAATTTTCTCTGGGAAGATTTGCTCCTCTCCGGTAAGCCAACAGTTAAAATAAATTCAAAAGTCATCATGAAATTTAGCCGGACATATTCCGAAGCAAAGCCGAATACTCCGGTCTGTGTAAAAGGAAGCAGCGGCTTGGTTGAAATCGCAGTCAATCTTGGTGACGCCTCGAAGATCTTGAAGTCGAAGATCGGGCAAAAAGTAACTCTTGTGTGGAAGTGAAGTGTCCAGCGACGAAGATTTGATGCTGCGCTGCATCCGGCTCGCAAGGAACGGGAAAGGAAATGTGAGTCCGAACCCAATGGTCGGTTGTGTAATTGTGAAAAATGGCAACATCATTGGTGAAGGTTACCATGCGAAGTTCGGTGATGCCCATGCTGAGGTAAATGCGATTCGCTCGGCTTCTGAAAGTGTTGAAGATGCTGATTTGTATGTCAATCTTGAGCCGTGCGATTTTTACGGGAAGACTCCTCCTTGCACTGATCTACTCATAGAGAGAAGAATCAGGAAAGTTTACGTCGGCATGTTGGACCCAAACCCCCGGATTAACGGACAAGGGATTAGGAAGTTAAGAGAAGCTGGTATTGAGGTGGAAATCGGTTTGGCGGCTCAGCAGGCTGAGAAGTTAAATGAGGTCTTCAAAAAATTCATGACAAAGAAACTTCCGTTTGTCACTCTGAAAGTTGCTCAATCGCTTGACGGAAAGATTGCGTTGAAGAATCGGAAATCTCCCGACCATTCCACTAAAATGAAATATATTACTTCAAGAGAGTCGCTGTGGAAAGTACATGAGCTTCGTGCAGAATATGATGCCGTTCTTGTCGGGGCAGGAACAATAAAAGCCGACAACCCGGAATTGAATGTCCGCTTCGTCGAAGGAAGATCGCCCGTCAAGATCATCATTGATGGCAATCTGTCGTCGCCTCTCGGTTCAAAAGCATTTCAGAGTGGAAATACAATATTATTCTATTCTTCGCGAGGAAGTAAAAACTCAACCAGGACTCGGACGAAGATAAAATCTTTGGAGAAACAAGGTATAGCTCTTGTTTCATTGAGAAGCGATTCGAAAGGAATGATTGATCTTAAGGAAGTCTTGAAAAATGTTGCATCCATGAATATCGCTTCAGTGCTGGTAGAAGGCGGTGGGTCAGTATTCTCTCAATTCATCAGATCAAAACTGGCCGACAAGTTCCACCTTTTTATTGCGCCGAAAATTTTCGGAAGTGGATTGGGCTTCGCCGATGGAATCGAAGGGAAGGATCTATCAAGGTTTTTTACTTTGAAGAACATCGATCTGTCGCAGATAGGAACCGATTATTTGCTGACGGGATATTTCTAATTATTCATTGACTTACAAACCTTATCGAAGGACGAAATGTTTACGGGAATTATTGAAGAGGTTGGCACTGTTAAGCTTGTAAAAGGTTCTGCAAACGGAGCGAGAAAATTATTCATTGGATGCAGCAAAGTTCTTGACAATTTGAAAATCGGCGACAGTCTTGCCGTGAATGGAGTGTGCCTGACGATTGTTGAAAGGGAAAAAGATCAAGTAGCAATCGAAGCAGTCGAGGAGACGGTTAAGAAAACTATGATAGGAGAATTGAAGGTAGGAAGTTTTGTTAATTTAGAGCGATCGGTGAGCTTAAACGACAGACTCAGTGGGCATCTTGTGCAAGGTCACGTCGATGCTACCGGAAAAGTTATGTCGATTGAGAAGCTACCAATGAGCCGCATGTACCGTTTCAAAATTCCGAAGACACTGATGAAATATTTAATTCCGGTCGGAAGCGTTTCGATCAACGGTGTTAGTCTTACTGTTGCGGAGAAGATGGCAGACTCAATTAAAGTGGCGATCATACCGCACACATTTGAGAATACCACATTCAAACATTTACACGTGGGAGATGTTGTGAATATCGAAATTGATATGATCGCCAAATATGTGGAGAGTCTATTAAAGAGATGACATGGCACGAAGGGTTTTCTATCGGGTAGTCGATGACGGTGAGAATTTTATTTCAGGCGAGGAATGGGAGGAAATTCATTCTCTGGAACGATGGTACAACCTGGAGTTTTTCTGGACTGGCGGAAAACTAAATTTCAAAAGGTATATCATTTTCCCGAATTACGAGTTGGCGGGAACGGCACCCGGAAAAGTCCGGGAAGAATTTTCACAATTCGAGAGGACGGGCCTCTGCGAAGAAGAAATCGTCAACAAGCTTGAATCGAGAGGATTGATCATTGTCAAGCGCGGTGGCTATGAAGATGGGATGATAGGAAGCGGTTTCACGAGAGTCGCAGATAATGAATTTAACGCATATCTCGTGCTTGATTTCTTAATCAAAGTTTCTCGAATAGCGGCAACAGCGACAATAAAAGTTTTCGATGAGGGGAATTTTGTCAAAACACATTCGGTGAATTTGAAGAACGGCGGTGCGTTCGTAAACGAAAACAGAATTCCTTCAGAGTTAATTGGAGAGATCAAGACTAATCGCAGAGTGTTTGCCATTGTTAATCCGGACAAATACAACGGGCACCCGGAGTTCACAAATCGTGTTAGTGATTTTAATGACCTACAACCAGACGAACGAGCGAAGGTCATTGAAAATTGGAATTGGCTCGGCCACGAAAGCAAGGCAAATTTCGATTTTAACGGTGATGACTTTTTCGGATTCGATCTGAACAGAAAGTTATCTTTAGTTCATATAGATAAGGAGGAAAAATGAGGACCAAAAAAATTATACCCTTGATCATGCTTTTGGTTAGTATCGTTTCTTGTGCCAATGCAAAGATCACGCTCAAGGAAGGTGAAAAAGCTCCAGACTTTTCCTTGAGGGGGAATGATGGAGAAATGCACAAGCTTGGCGACTTCAAAGGTCAATATGTCGTCTTATATTTTTATCCAAAAGACGAAACGCCAGGATGTACAACCGAGGCTTGCAGTTTCAGAGACAATATTTCTGCCATAACAAAAACCGGGACGAAGGTAATCGGCGTCAGCGTTCAGGATGTGGCCTCACACAAAGATTTCGTAAAACAATACGGACTCAACTTTCTTCTGCTTGCAGATAATGAGGAGAAGGTTTCGAAGGAGTATGGTGTTCTGAACACGACCTGGGGAATGGACAATAGGGTGACGTTTATAATCGACCCCACAGGGAAGGTTGCAAAAATTTATCCTAAGGTCGACCCGAATGGGCATGCCAAGGAAGTTCTTGCTGAGATAGAAGCACTTCAGAACAAAAACTAAAACTAAGTTGGACCTCACAGGCTTCTTCAACCTGTGAGGTCTACAAGGTGGAAGATTGCACCCAGCAAAATTCAAGAAGTCCGGAGAGGGAAATATTTTTATCAAGTGGGACGATGATCGAGAGTTTACGTTATCGCTGCAATACTTGAGGGATAGATGCCCGTGTGCCTCATGCGCAGGAGAATCGATACTGTGGCGGGAATACAAGCCGTCACCATTGCAGGTTCTCACACCGGGGAAATATGATTTGAAGTCTGCCGAAGTGGTGGGAAATTATGCCTTGGCGTTAACCTGGGGCGATGGACACGCAACAGGAATTTATGCTTTTGACTATCTGAGAAGGATCTGCGATGAGCGTGATAAAGGCGCCATGGCGTCAAATTAAACTCACAAAGAGCAAATGGAAATGTTGCAGGTTGGTGACACCGACGAGTTATAATGAAAAACGCCCCGCGAGAAACGGGGCGTTTTTGATTTGAGTGATATGAATATCTTATTTCTCCGGAATTTCCAGAGCGAGGTATGCTTTTGTCTTATTTGAATTTGTTACACGGAAGAGAAGAGCATCACCGGGTTTGTGTGAATTCACTGACTCCTCAAGATCGCCAGCAGATTTCACGGGCTTATTGTCGACGCTCGTTATCAAATCTCCTGTTTGCAGACCGCGCTGGTCGGCTTCGCTTCCAGAAACGACGCTTGTGATGACAACACCGTGATTCTCGTCGTACTTATCCAGAGTGGCCTTATCAGCATTTTGAACAGACAGTCCGAGCGATTGAAGTGTTGTCGTGGTCGACGATTCATCTGAGTTATTCGAAGCCAATTCATCGCCGCTTCTCTCTTTCAGCGTAACGGTTTTCTCCAGCATTTTTCCATCGCGTAGAATTTCTAAATCAGCCTTGTCGCCTGGCTGCCTGGAGGCTACAAGAGCCTGAAGCTGATTCGGTTGTTCGATGTTTTGTCCGTCGAATTTCAGAATGACGTTGCCCGGCTCGACTCCTGCATTTTCTGCTGGCGAGTTGCTTTCCACCGATTGCACGATCACTCCGGTGGCGCCTTTCATTCCAAGCGCCTTCGACATTGTTTGGTCAACATTTCCAATTGCCACCCCGATGTAAGGTCTGATTACCTTACCATGGTCGATCAAATCCTTTGCGACCTTTTCGGCAATATTGATCGGGATCGCAAAACCGTAGCCTTCGTATGTGCCAGTGTTTGTCGCGATCGCAGTATTTATTCCGACCATCTGCCCGTGAAGATCAACGAGCGGGCCGCCGCTGTTTCCTGGATTGATGACAGCATCGGTCTGTATGAAGTCCTCGATACCATATTGATTCCGGATAATATTTATGTTGCGGCCAAGTGCACTTATGATTCCTTGTGTGACAGTGTAATCGAGTCCCATCGGATCTCCAATTGCCACTACCCATTCGCCGACGTGAACGCTGTCAGAGTTTCCAAGTGAAACTACCGGAAGATTGTCCCCGCTAATCTTTATTACTGCAACGTCTGTCGTCGGGTCTCGACCGATTAACTTTGCGTCAAATGTTCTCTTATCCAAAAGGGTCACCTTGATTCCATCGTGGTCAGCTTCCTGAACAACATGGTTATTCGTGATGATATAACCGTCGGGGCTGACGATGACTCCTGATCCCAACGCGTGTTCAGGGGAAGGTTTTTCGTTTGGCATGTTAAAGTTGTGGAATGGGAAGTCCGGTCCGAAGAAAAACTTGAACATATCATTCGGTTGGTTTTGATCGTTTGGGACATTTACCGCCTTGGGTGTAGAGGTTACCTGAATTTGAACTACCGCTGGAGTAACTGCATTTGAGACCGAGACAAAAGCATCACTCAATTGTTCAGCAACAGGAGAAATTCGGGAGATCGGCGGGTTTGGCGCGCCCAATTTCACCTCGCCGCTTGAGCTATTGAATTTTCCAAATGACAAGCCCATTGTCAGTGCAAAGACGATTCCAATTACGCCCAGCGCTCCAATTCCGTAAGCAATCTTTCTTTTGATTATTTCAGCCATTTTATTCTCCTTTGATTAATTTCTTTTATTTTTCTGCTGACAAATTCATGACTCCGCAGCGAAACAGCAATTAAAACGAGATGAAAATATTTTCACTCAAGAGCAGGCGTGAAGGCACACGGTTGCAAAGGCGCAAAGGAGAACTTTTGTGCCTTTGTCCCTTTGGATCTTCGGGCCTGTCTGTGCAATTGAAAAAAACGCCGCTAAATTCTATATTTACCGACCAAAAAAGAATAGGATTATGAACGAAGGAAAAATCGTACAGATAATTGGACCGGTTATTGACATCGAATTTGAAGATGGCCACCTGCCCAAAATTTTTAACGCACTAAATATCCCGAAAAAAAATGCTGCCGGTGAGGAAGACATCCTTGTTGCTGAAGTGGAGCAGCATCTCGGTGAAGACACCGTTCGTGCAGTCGCGATGGACTCAACCGATGGATTGGTCCGCGGGATGAAAGTCATAGACACGGATAATCCCATAATGGTGCCAGTTGGTCCGAACGTTCTCGGTAGGATGATAAATGTGATTGGCAAGCCGATAGATGGGCAGGGTCCGGTTGAGACAAAAGAGGAATATCCTATCCACAGACCGGCTCCGAGATTTGAAGACCTGAGTACCCAAAAGGAAATGTTCGAGACAGGAATTAAGGTTATTGATTTGCTCGAACCGTATTCACGCGGCGGTAAGACCGGACTGTTTGGTGGAGCGGGAGTCGGAAAGACTGTGATAATCCAGGAGTTAATTCACAATATAGCAACCCAGCATGGTGGCTATTCCGTTTTCGCCGGAGTTGGAGAAAGAACTCGCGAGGGAAACGATCTCTGGCTTGAGATGAAGGAGACAGGTGTTATCAATAAAACGGCGCTCGTGTTCGGCCAGATGAATGAACCTCCTGGTGCGCGTCAACGCGTCGGCTTGACCGCTTTGACATTGGCAGAATACTTTCGAGATTCCGAGGGCAAGGATGTCCTTCTTTTTATAGATAACATTTTTAGATTTACTCAGGCTGGATCAGAAGTGTCTGCCTTATTGGGTCGCATGCCATCGGCTGTTGGTTATCAACCGACACTTGCGTCGGAAATGGGAGCATTGCAGGAAAGGATCACTTCGACTAAGCGAGGATCCATAACTTCTGTTCAAGCCATTTACGTTCCCGCTGACGACTTGACCGATCCTGCGCCTGCGACAACTTTTAGTCACCTTGATGCTACAACGGTCTTGAACCGGGATATTGCCGCACTCGGTCTTTATCCTGCGGTTGATCCACTTGACTCGACTTCACGAATTCTCGATCCTTTGATTGTCGGAGAAGATCACTATGATGTTGCAAAGAGAGTAAAAGAAATTCTTCAGACATATAAAGACTTGCAGGACATTATCAATATTCTTGGAATCGATGAACTGTCGGATGAAGACAAGTTGACCGTTGCGAGAGCGAGAAAGATTCAGCAATTCCTGTCTCAGCCTTTCTCTGTTGCGGAAGCATTTACGGGGAGACAAGGTAGATACGTGAAGCTTGCCGATACGATCGCAGGTTTCAAAGCAATCATTGAAGGGAAGTGCGATGAGTGGACCGAAAGTGCTTTTAATATGGTCGGAGTCATCGACGAAGTGGAAGAGCAGTCGAAGAAGCTTCAGGCAGCATAATGGCAAATCCGGATGATGCTTCCAAAATCGCAGGCGACATGGATCTGGCCGGCGGTTCAGGAAAATTGTTCAAAATAGAAATCGTGACTCCACAAAAGAGCGCTTTCTCTGGTGTTGTCGAATCGTTTTCTGCACCGGGGGCAGCTGGCGGATTCCAAGCGCTTCGTGATCACGCTCCGTTGCTCACGACAATTTCTATCGGTGAAGTCAAGCTGCGGCTCGCAGACGGTAGTGAGCATATTTATTCAACCAGCGGTGGATTTGTCGAGATCAGCAAAAATAACGTGACATTTTTGGCGGATACGATAGAAAGGAAAGATGAAATTGATGTGCAGCGAGCTAAGGAATCGAAGCAGCGCGCTGAAGAAAGGTTGAGAAAAAAAGAGCCGGGCACAGACATCGGTAGAGGCTCGTGCGGCACTTGCTCGCGCAATCAACCGACTGAGAATTACAGACGCTCTCTAGAAAAAGTGACAAGCCCGTGCGAGGGGATATCTTGGGAAATTCCTGTCTTCGCGTTTCTCTTGTCACCCAAGCAAGGCTTCCTCAAGAGGAAATGACAATATTGCCATGGAATTTGATCTTTTTCATGAGTGTTCTCAATTCTTAGCTCGTTGTAAATGGCTCAATTCAAAGGACATTGTTTGAGATACGATTCAAAGTTAAATTTTTAAGAAAAGGAAATGTATTGCGTCGCATCATTATCATTAGTGCATCGTTGTTTCTACTAATTCTCACCGGGTGCGCGGGCGAGAATCAGATTGCAGCCACCAAGGTCCAGGTCCCACCAAAAGATCTGATTGCTACTGATCCGAATTATCGCACGGCCATGGAACATTTTATGGATGGGAACTTAAACAACGTCGAGGGTGAATTTGCTCAAGCGATACTTGATTATCAGGAAGCGCTTCGGGACTACCGGGACCCTGCGATACTCGATGCGATGGCGCAGGATTATATGAGATTGGGAAAATCAGACATGGCGATCGAGACTGCTCACGAAGCTATCGTCCTCGCCCCTCGAAACACTGACTACCGGAGAACCCTCGCGCAGGCGTTTCTATCGGGCTATAATGCGGACAGCGCCAAGGTCGAATATTCTAATATTATTTCGATCGATAGCACACAGGTCGAAGATTTGATCATGCTGGCACAGCTAAATCAGCAAAGTGATCCGTCCAAAGCCGCAGAACTTTATCAGAAGGCGTTGGAACTGAACGGACCCGATATTCCCACGATGATGCAGCTTGTGCAGATTTACAATTCGATGAACAAGTTCGACAAGTCCATCGATGTTCTTCAACACATGCTGAAGGTCGATCCATCCAACCAAGGGATCAAAGAGGCACTTTCAGATCTGTACGTTCAAACAGGTAGAAACGAGGAAGCTTTAGGCGTTCTAAATGATCTGATGCGATCGCATTCGAGTGATTTTAACCTGAAAGCGCGAGCCGCGACCGTTTACCTGAGGATGAAAGATATTGAAAAGGCAGATAGCCTTATCGATGTCGTTTTCACTTCTGATTCGAGTAGAGCGGATGCTAAGTTCGCGATTGCGCAATTTTATTTGGATGAAATGCAGCATGATTCTTCAATCTTTTCATTTGCTCAGCAAATATTCAGCAGATTGATTTCGTTATATCCAAGCGATGCTCGATCGTATCTGGTCGCAGGCTTGGGAGCTTCTTATGCAAATCGAGATTCACTCGCGGAAGTCTACTTAAGCAAGTCGATCTCGATCGATTCCACAAATCAAAATTCATGGCAAGCAATTGCCATCCTTTATTATCAGAAGAACGATTTTGAGAAAATGGCAAGGGCAATGTCACGGGCCGTAAATATTTTCCCTGGAGACTTCAGGCTAAATTTGTTCTACGGTCTTGCATTGAATCGTTCCGGGAAGAATGAAGAAGCGGTGAAGCCATTGGAAAAAGCCGTGTCGCTGAAGCCGACCGATATGGATGCTCTCAGCACGCTCGCGCTTGTCTACGAAGCGCTGAACAGGTATGACGATGCCTATCGGATATATGAAACTGCCCTCAAAGTTGACGGCAAAAATTCGCTGATTCTGAACAACTATGCCTACAGTTTGTCAGAAAGAGGAATCGACCTCGATAAGGCATTGAAGATGGCACAACTCGCCGTTCAACTCGATCCGAAGAACAGTGCTTACCTGGACACGATCGGATGGGTCTATTTCAAACTCGGAGATTACAAGAATGCAGAGTCCTACGTTAAAGAAGCCCTTTCAATAAGAACTCAACCTGATGACGGTTCACCAGCTACCCTTGAAGAGCACCTGGGCGATATTTATGAGAAGATGGGTGATACAAAGAAGGCTGTTGAATATTGGGAGAAGGCATTAGGACATAATCCGCAGAGCGCCGAACTTAAAGAAAAAATAGCGAAAGCCAAATCTTGATTCGATCCATGACCTTTCTGGCAGCCTTTCTCGCGTCAGGGTGTGCCACTGTACATTATGTCGCGATGACAAACATTACGGCGCAAGAGGTTGCTCAGAATATCGATGACCAATCGCATGCTTTCAGTCTCTTTACATCAAGCGGCTATGGAAATTTTCAGACACCTCAGGGCGAATACAGCGCGCGCTTCGACATCTCGATAAGAAAACCATCCACGACAAGTATTCGACTTTACGGACCGTTCGGAATCAAAGTGGCACAGGCAGAACTAAGTTCAGACACGCTAGTTGTCTATAACAGCCTGAACAACGAAGTATATGTTGGGAAACCAACGGAAAGTAATATGAGACACTTCCTCGTTGTTGCTGCGGACGGCGCATCGTTGTCCGATCTTCTTCTTGGATTAATTGCTCCTCTTACTCACTTAGATAGCTCAGGGGCTTCTTCTCACGTCGATGGCGGACACGTAAACTTTATTTATTCGAATCAGGACACCGTGGAGAGATTTACAGTCGATGAAGAATATATGCGGACGGTCGCTTATGAGAAGCTGGTTGATGGCGGTTTAGTTATGAAGATAACTTATTCGGACTTCACAAGTGTGGACAATGTTTATTTTCCCAAGTGTATTTTCTTCGAAGACCTGAAACATAATATTTCTGCAAAACTGTTCTACCAGGACATTGCATTAAACGAAAAAGACGAAGTCCAAATTACCGTCCCGCCAGATGCAAAAGAAATCTTCCTTAATTAGAGCGGTTCTCGTTTCCACCCTATGCCTTCTTCCTTTGTTGGCGACCTTTGGTCAGGAGAAGCCAAAACTTAACACGAAGAAGCAGGAACTCCAGAAACTTCAGGGAAACATTAAACTCTACCAGAGGAAGATTGAAGAGAGCGCACAAAAAGAATCGGCGTCCCTTGAAAATCTCGATAAGCTGGAGAAACAAAATCTCCAAACCCATCTTACAATAAAGAAAATTTCGAATCAAATAGCCGACAATTCGAGAAATGTGGCAAACATAGAAAATCAGATACAGTTTGCGAGCCGTAAATTATCATATCTTACGAGCGAGTATGCGCGATTCGCCAGAAGCTTTTACGAGCGTGGCAGGATGCATGACATCGAATTGATCCTGACATCATCTTCGATAAACGAAATGTTGATTCGCTATGAATACCTCAAAAGGTTTTCTGAACAAACAAAGATAGACATGGTTTCGATCTCATCGGAGCGCGACAGGCTTTCAGATTTGAAAACACAGCTTCGGAATGAACTTGACCGCCAGCAGAGCTTTCTTTCACAGAAAAGTTCGGAAGAGGACAAGCTATCGTCGAGAATTAAAGATCAGAAGGACTTGATCGTGAATCTAAGGAAAAATAAGCAAGTCTACGCGGAGCAATTGCAAAGGTCCCAGAGTGCTGCGGCCGATCTGGAAAAATTGATTCAGACATTGATTGCAGAGGAAGCAGAGAAAAAGAGGCTGGAGGCAGAAAAGAGAAAAGAGGAGCAGGCAAGGCTGGCACAAAAGATGAAAACCCAGAGTCTCCCGGAACCAGTGCCTGCAGCGACGGCCAACGAAAGCACAGTTGCAAAAGGAATGCTGCCTTGGCCGGTTGCGAGTGGCAAAGTGGTTGCGAAATTTGGCGAGCATGAGAATCCCGTTTTGAAAACTGTGACGTTAAACTCTGGCATCGATATCGCCGTTCCCGAGAATACGGAAATAAAAAGCGTCGCAGATGGCGAAGTCTCTAGGATTTTTTGGCTGCCATCTTACGGTAATCTCATCATTATCGATAATTATAATGGGCTGCGCACGGTCTATTCGCATCTCGCTGACATCTTTGTAAAAGAAGGCGATATGGTAAAAGCTGGCGAAGCAGTCGGAACAGTTGGAGAATCTTTGAGTGGCTGCGTGCTGCATTTTGAAGTCTGGCTTGAAAAGGATAAACAGGATCCAGAAACGTGGCTGAGCAAAAAGTAGAATTCTCTACAAAGAAAATTAGATCACTCTATTCCTTTATTTTCATTCCGGCTATCCATCTTATTTTCTTTGTCGCATCCTTTTTCAATTCAAAGGCGAGACGTGGTTTGGAGGGGAGGAAAAATCTTTTTGATGAGCTAGCGGGAAAATTATCAAAGGTTCCTGCAGGGCCGAGAGTTTGGTTTCATGTTTCATCTTTAGGCGAGTTTGAACAGGCAAAACCTATTATCGAAATTCTCAAAAAGTCCGGATATGTGATCATCGTATCTTTTTTCTCGCCTTCGGGTTATGAGCATTCGCTGAACTATTCGTCGGCTGACGTTGTCACGTACATCCCGTTGGATAGCAAAAGGAATGCGGAGAGGTTTGCAGGGCTTGTCGCTCCCCGCGTCGTGGTTGTAATGAGATATGATTTGTGGATGAACCACCTTATCGCCGCGAAGGAACTAGGCGCTAAGATCATCGTAGCCGATGCTACATTTTCAATGAAGCTTTTACAGCGCGCAAAATTCCTGAAAGATTTTTACAGAGAAGTTTATAATCTGGCAGATTTGATTCTGGCAACAAATTCTGAAAACAAAAAGATGTTCGATTTCTTTCTCGGTGCCGGAAACACTTTAGTCGCTGGCGATACAAGGTTTGATAGGGTTTATTCCAGGAGCATTTCCAATAACGTTTCTCAAAACATTCCGTTGTGGATCGACAAATCCAAGAGAGTGGTCATGATCCTGGGGAGTACCTGGCGGCAGGATATGAATGTCATAGGAGACGGAATTAAAAGGCTGACGCAAGAATTTCCCTCTCTCTCTGTTTTAATCGTCCCGCATGAGCCAACAAGCGAAGAAGTTGAAAAACTTACAGAACAATTTCACGGTGCTGGAGTGTTGTCGAAGGTCGATGGAGTACAAAATGACCCCGCCCAAGTCCTGATAGTGGACCGCGTCGGGATCCTGACGCAGCTTTATGTCCTCGCTGACGTTGCGTATGTCGGCGGCGGGTTCGGTGCTGGCGTCCACAGCGTTCTTGAACCTGCGGTATATGGGATACCGATTATCACCGGCCCTCGAATCGAGCGATCCGACGAAGCGATGCAGCTCATGCAAAGTGGTGCGCTCTTTTTCGTGAAGGATTCATCCGATGCCTACGAGGTAATGCTCAAGATGGTACAGAACGAAACGGAGCGCAAACAAGCGGGGAAGATTGCCAAAGAATTCGTAAATACGAACCTTGGTGCCTCTGCAATAGTTGCCGGGCAAATAATGAAATTCTGCGGTGACTGACCTCGGAGTTACAGCTACCCCCTGCACGATTGAAGACTCGATTCGATGCGATTGAAAACTGGGCTGACCGGCAGCGAATTCGTAAATCAGGTTTCAAACTCGATCGGAGAGAAACTAAGGTTTGGGGAGTGGATCGCATTATTGTTCGATGTTTTCAACTCTAGTGGCGAGAATGAGATGTTCAACGACCTTTCCTTCGAGGCGAAGAGTTTCCAAAAATTGAAGAGGATGTTGGCGACCGGGATATCGGATGAAGCAGCGAAGAAAAAAATCGAGTTGGAAATTGGAGCAACGCTAAAAAGATTCTCGTCTCTCCTTGAACGAGGTGCCTCGTACCTCGCGTCAAACGAACGCAAGGAATTTCTCAAGCAATTTCTTGACTTCTCATCGCCGTCTTTTGATAATGTTATCGCTCTATCGGAAGATTTTTCGAAGATAAAAGATTTCTATCTCATGGAACGCGATTCGAGGCGCAAGTCGTGAAGGAAATTCTTCCGAGTATTCATACCTAAGCAATAGTAAGAATAGGGGAGCTGGCATTAACATGTTAATCAAGTTTTTGGCGATTCGGAACCATCGTGAAGCTTAGACTCAGTATCTCTTCGGCGATCTCGTCGCAGACGCTAAACCCTTTTGGGGTCAACAGAATTTTGTTTTCAGACAATTCTGCGTAACCATTCTCCTTCAAATTCGAAATGAACCCGGATTCGATTTCAATTTTAAATTTATCTTTCAAAATTCCGAGGTCAATTGTCCCCTGGCGAAGTTGAAGCATCACGAATTCATCTATGAGTTGAGGTGCCGTTAGAGTCTCCCTGGCAGAAACGGGAAGCCTTTCTGCAGATAATTCGGAGATGTAATTATTTAGACTTGAGACGTTCCACCATCTTACATGATTCAAATATGAGTGCGCGCTCGGACCGAAACTTACATACTTCTCACAATTCCAGTATTTTAGATTATGTCTGCACTGGAACCCCCGTCGCGAGTAATTAGATATTTCATAATGCTCGTAACCGTTCGCATCCAAGAAGGACATCGCAAGCTCATACATTTGAGCTTCAGTTCCTTCATCAAGTGGATTAATCTCTCCTGAAGAGACGGATGCAAATAGAGGAGTCCCCGGTTCGACGATAAGGTTGTATGCCGAGATGTGCTCAGGATTTAATTCCACAGCTTTTTTGAGACTGGCCAGGACTCTCTCCGTGGTCTGATTGGGAAGTCCGTACATGAGGTCGAGATTCACATTGTTGAATCCACTTTTCCTGGCCATCTCCAGCGCATCTACGGCCTGTTGCGAATCGTGGATGCGAGAAAGAAACTTCAGCTCATCGTCGAAGAACGATTGTACCCCGAAGCTCAAGCGATTGACGCCGAGTCGCCGATAATCCGACAATGATTCTGAGCTGATAGTGCCCGGATTACATTCCATAGTAAATTCGACCTCGGAAGAAATGTCGAAATACTTGTGAAGCGCGTCTATGATCTGTTCAAGTTCACTTCCGGTAAGAAGGGAAGGAGTCCCACCGCCAAGAAAAATCGTATCCGCATAATAGCGACCCGGGTGGTTTACGGAAAACAATTCTATTTCCTTAATGAGACAGGCAAGGAAATCTTTCCGTTGGGAGTGGCTTTCTATCGAGTAGAAATCGCAGTAGAAACACTTCTTCTCGCAGAATGGAATGTGGAGATAAACTCCTATGGGTGGCGAAGACGCTTCAGCGGCAGCGTCTACTTTACTATAATCCCGATTCTGTTCCATTCTATGGATGCGATCTTGTGTAACAAATCGTATATCGGAATGTTTGGGTTCCACGACCAATAGACTATCATGGCTTTGCCGATGATATGGTCATCCTGAACAAATCCCCAGAACCGGCTGTCAAGACTGTTCTCGCGATTATCTCCCATCATGAAGTAGTAGTTTCGTTCCACCGTGTATGTGGTTGCTGGCTTCCCATCGACAATGACAGTCGAACCAGACAGTTCACAGGAGTGTCCCTCGCGTTCGATGAAAGTCTGCCACCTCGCAAAAGTGTTCTCGTCAAGCCTTACAACGTCGCCATTCTTCGGGACAACGATCGGTCCATAGTTGTCCTGGTTGAAACCGGATCCTTTGGGAAATATTGCCGGATCGGGATAACCTTTAGGATAGATATTTGCAATTTCAAACTTTGCGTTCGGTGGAAATGGAATCATGGTGTGGTTTACGCAAAGGATGCGGTCGATCACCTGCACCGTGTCTCCCGGAGTGCCGATGCATCGCTTGACATAATTCGTATGGTCGTCGGCTCTCACCTGATCCCTGTAGCCTGGCCAATCAAATACTACCACATCGCCAGTGCTGGGATGGGTAAATGCTGGCAGTTGAAAAAAAGGAATGCGAACGTTAGTGAAAGGCAAATATTGTGGAGACTTTGCGCCATATATAAACTTGTTTGCGAAGACAAAATCGCCGGTCATCACGGTGTTCTCCATCGAGCCCGACTGAACGCCATAACCTTGAACGACAAAAGTAATGAGCAGCAAAGCAATTATTAGAGGAGAAAGATAGCTGGTTATTCTTGACTGAGATTTCTTTCTTTGCCGATCGTTTTCCGATTTTTTCTTCATGGCGTTCACGCAAGGTTTCTACTTTATCAACATTCCTATTCTGCCGAACTTTACGCTTCCCAATTTTGAGAAAATACTATATATCGGAACATCCGGATTCCACGACCAATAGACTATCATGGCTTCACCGACAATATTCTGATATGGGACAAAACCCCAGAACCGGCCGTCGAGACTATTCTCACGATTGTCTCCCATCATGAAATAGTAATTACGCATCACCGTGTATTCGGTTACAGGCTTGTCATCGACAAATACTGTCGAGCCTTTCATATCGCATGTATGGCCTTCGCGCTCGACGAAAATCCGCCATTTCAGAAAGTCTGCAGTATTTAAATGAATTACGTCGCCTTTCTTCGGGACGACAATCGGGCCGTAAAAATCTTCATTGAAATCTGACCCTTCCGGAAAGATTTGTGGGTTAGGATATCCTTTTGGAAGGGTGGAGTATGATTCAAACTTAACTCCAGCTGGATATGGAACAATCTGTCCGTTTACGTAAACGACTCGATCTATGACTTGGATAGTGTCCCCCGGGAGGCCAATGCACCTCTTGATATAGTTTGTCGGTTCTGGAGGTTTGACTTGATCTCTATCTCCAGGCCATTCGAAAACTATGACGTCTCCTCTTCGAGGTAATCTCAGCGATGGAAGCTGAAAATATGGAAGCGAGACATCTGTGAAGGGAATATACTGTGGGCTCTTCGAGCCGTAGATAAATTTGTTGACAAGTAGGAAATCTCCGACAAGAAGGGTATTCTCCATCGAGCCGGTCGGGATCCTGTACGCTTCGACGACAAACACTTTAAGAAGCAATGCCGCGATAATCGCAAAGACCAATCCTTCAATCGAATCTCTAAGTTTTTTCTTCGGTGGTTTTGTTGGTGGTTTTTTCTGGTCCAATTTTTTCTCACTCTTCATCGTTTAATGATAACACGGCAAGGAACGCTTCCTGCGGGACTTCCACACGTCCGATTTGTTTCATGCGTTTCTTGCCTTCTTTTTGTTTTTCAAGGAGCTTTCGCTTCCTTGTGATGTCGCCTCCATAGCATTTCGCGAGAACGTTTTTTCTTATCGGTGAAATACTCTCGCGGGCGATTACCTTGCTTCCGATGGCGGCCTGAATAATGACTTCGAAAAGCTGCTTCGGAATCAACTTGCGAAGCCGCGAGCTGAGTTTTCTTCCCCAGTCGTAAGCCTTTTCTCGATGCACGACGGATGAGAGTGCATCAACAACATCTCCATTCAGAAGTATATCTAATTTCACAAGATCGGATCCTCGATTGTCCAAATATTCATAATCGAAAGACGCGTAGCCGCGGGTAAGGGATTTTAGCTTGTCGAAGAAATCGAAGACAATTTCTGCCAAGGGTAATTCAAAACTTATGTCGGCGCGCTTCGGATCGATGTATGTCGTGTTCTTGTAGACTCCTCGTCTCTCCATGCAAAGTTTCATCACGTTGCCGATATATTCAGACGGGCAAATGATCTGGGCGGTTACATACGGCTCCTCAATGTGGTCGATCTCGGAAGGCAGCGGCATGTTCGCCGGATTATCGACTAGAATTTCTTCGCCCGCGGTCTTCACGACTTTGTACTCAACGTTCGGAACCGTGGTGATGATCGTCTGGTTGAACTCGCGCTCCAGTCTTTCCTGGACGATTTCCATATGGAGCAGTCCGAGGAAGCCGCACCGAAACCCAAATCCTAACGCAGTCGATGTCTCCGGCTCGTAGGCCAAAGAGGCGTCGTTCAGCTTGAACTTTGCAAGCGCATCTCTCAGTTCCTCAAAGTGTTCACTCTGTGCAGGATACAAACCGCTGAATACCATTGACTTCACTTCACGGTAGCCGGGAAGAGGTTCGGCTGCAGGATTGTCTGCATTCGTGACGGTGTCGCCGACGCGAGTTTCCGTCAACTCCTTGACGCCCGCGATCAAGTAGCCGACGTTTCCCGCTTCGAGTTCACCAGAAGGAATGCGGTCCATTTCGAGAATTCCGACTTCCTCAGCAAGGAAAACTTTGCCAGTTTTGTGGAACAAGACTCTGCTATTGGTCTTCAGTGCACCGTCGACGATTCTTATGTAAGTCACCACGCCGCGGTACGAGTCATACTTTGCATCGAAGATCAGCGCCCGTAAAGGTGAATCTGAGTCTCCTGCGGGTGCCGGAATTCTCTCAACTACGGCTTCGAGAACACCTTCGATTCCTAACTTTGCCTTGGCGCTTGCAAGAAGGATCTCCTCCGGCTTGCAGCCGATCAGGTCGACAAGCTGCTGTTTCACATCTTCGACCATTGCGCTCGGAAGATCGATCTTATTTATGACAGGAATTATCTCAAGTCCTGCATCAATTGCCATATAGACGTTGCTGATTGTCTGTGCCTCGACTCCTTGCGATGCATCTACAACTAGGATTGCGCCTTCGCAGGCCGCGAGAGAGCGGGAGACCTCATAAGAGAAATCTACATGACCCGGGGTGTCGATGAGGTTGAGCGTGTAAGAATTTCCATCGCGAGCCTTGTACTTCATCTGGATCGCATGGCTCTTGATGGTAATGCCGCGCTCGCGCTCGAGAGGCATGTCATCGAGAATCTGGTCCATCATTTCCCGTTCAGTGATAGTGCCCGTCGTCTCGAGGAGCCTGTCGGCGAGAGTGGATTTACCGTGGTCTATGTGGGCGATTATGCAGAAATTTCTAATAAGCTGGGGAGAAAGACTCATTCTATTTTAGTACTTCATCACATCCATTTGCGTATCAATATACGCACCGGAAGGCGTTTTATCAATTTATGAACGAAGGCTGCACTTCAGTGACGCGGTGAGCTGTTTGGAAAGTTAAATGCGAGGCGCTTGGATGGATGAACGACGCGCCAATGTTCGTCTCTTACATGGATATGGTACAAGAAATCGCAATGCTTATTAGTAGTTGAGGGCCATGCCCTCAAAGGAAAATAGGCTTATAAGGACGATTTGTGAAATTCCCCCTTGGGAATATTTCTAATGACTCAAGGGACTTGCCAGATGATAGCTTATCTTCTCTCTTCGCGAGACTCTTGCAACTCAATCATGGTACGCCAGACGGCAAGCCACTTGTTGCCGACACGCTCGAACACCCAGACATCTCGTCCGCTGGATTCAGCACGGTAAGAAACACGGTCGTAAACCATCTTAAATCTGAAAGTCGCGATAGCAACTTTGTCAATTACGTTGATTGCTTCGTCCGATTCAGAATATTGAACGATCTGCGCATTTGCGCAGAATTCCACAAAGCTTGCCAGGAATGTATGGCGACCGACCGCTTTTTCCTTAAATCCGGGCAGAGCCATCGTGATGTCAGGATGTAGGTATTCGTACATCTCCATCGGTTGCCCATTGCGCCATGCTTTGTTTATCGCTGCAAGTACGTCATGCACCTGCATTTCAGGGATGGGTGTTTCCACTGTTATGCCTCCTCGCTTTCTTATGCGGTGAAGTCTTTCCTATTTTATCTTTCGAAAATATATGGCTCGACAAAGGCCAATTATCGTGGACGCCATCCGAAGCACAAATGGATGCTGCTTCTTTTCCACTATGCTGCATAAGGAATATAACTCACCAAAAAGTTAAAAGCATCTTCAGCATGCACTTCTGTACAATTTGCCGGCATTGCCGATTCTTTGTACTCAAAGAGATTGCTGTTATTTTCTGGTGACTCTTTGCCTGCCGTCTGGAATCCTACTTCTCTTCTCGAAACAATATTCCCGGAGGAACGATTTGCTTTTCCATGCCAGGCCCATTGATACCTACATCCAAAACCATTCCGCCAGATGCTTGAAAGAAAGTCACTTTGATCTTATGGTAGCCGGCTTTTAGGAATTCGTCTCCGGATAACTCCATGGGAGCATGTTGACCATCGTTCGACACAAGCAGATCATCGTCGACATACAGCATGGAGCCATCGTCGGAATTCAAATAGAATGTGTACGATCCGTCCTTCGGGATCTTTATGTATCCATCATATTGAACTCCGAAATCTTCGTGTGAGTTATCTTTTGGGATGGTGAAGGTCTCAAGTGTTCCTTTACGAAGCGGCGTAAGCAAGTCGAAGTTTGGAAGGCTTTCCCAGTTTCCTTCATAATATTTGTAATTGATTCCTGGTACAGGACGCTTGAGTTCTATCGCAGGAGGCGGCTCTACAGTCCCTCTGAACTCAAGAACTACCACTGACATCGCCGGCATATTCACGACGAGATTTTTTCCCGCTAACTTGAAATCCGAAAAATTCTTTGGAGCAACTTGATTCGGGTTTTCAAACGTATTTTCTGCATTCATTTTATCGGCGGTTAGGAATTTACCCGATACGATGATTCCAGTAAGCTTGGAAAACTGAATCGAGACCTTTTCCGCCGCATCAGGATCAATATTGCACAGAGAGACATGTACCAATCCATCTTTATCCATTGAGGCAGATCCATTGACAGCAGGAAGTGTATCTCCGTCAAAGACATATCTCGCTGGATCCAGCTTCAGCGGAATCAATTTCGCATCCTGGTGCACTTTGAAAAGATCGAAGACGTAATAAGTCGGTGTCAGGACAATCTTGTTGCTGTCAGTCAAAATCATCGCCTGCAGAACGTTGACCATCTGTGCGATGTTCGCCATTCTGACCCGGTCGCAGTGGTTGTTGAAAATGTTCAAGTTGCACGCGGCTGTAATTGCATCTCTCATGGTGTTTTGCTGGTAGAGAAAAGCCGGGTTGGTTCCCGGTTCCACGTTGTACCATGTTCCATATTCATCTACATCGAGCGCGATTCTTTTTCCGGGATCGTACTTATCCATTATGGCAGAATTCCTGTTGATCAGTTCGTCCATCTTGAGCGTGCTCTTGATGATATCGAACCACCCTTTTTCGCTGAAGTCTGCCGCGGGTTTCCCATCTCCGAAAGAGTAGTAGTGGAGGGACAAGCCGTCGAAACTTCTTCCTGCATTTTTCATCAGTACTTCGGTCCAGTTGTAATCGCTTCCGCCCGGACCGCAGGCAATCTTAAAGGATTTGTTGTCGCCGTAGTTCTTCATGAAAGTGCTGTATCTGCGGACCTGATCCGCATAATATTCTGGAGTCATGTTTCCGCCGCAGCTCCAGCTCTCGTTGCCGATTCCCCAATATTTTACTCCCCACGATTTATCTCTGCCATTTTTCTTCCGGAGATCCGTCATCGGACTGATATTGTCTGAGTTGACGTATTCGACCCAGTTTGAGAGTTCCTGAACTGTTCCACTCCCGACGTTGCCGGTGAAATATGGTTCGCAGCCGATCAACTTACAAAACTCCAGGAACTCATGTGTTCCGAAGCTGTTGTCCTCTGTGACATTGCCCCAATTGGTATTTATCATCTTAGGACGGTTTTCCCGCGGGCCGATCCCATTTTCCCAATGATATTCATCTGCGAAACATCCACCGGGCCATCGCAATACAGGTACACGTATCTCCTTCAGCGCATCGACTACATCTTTTCTTATGCCGTCGATATTAGGGATCGGCGAATTCTCACCGACCCAGATGCCTCCATATATGCAATGTCCAAGGTGTTCGCTGAACTGTCCATAGATATTTTTGTTGATCGTGTACTTGATGTGCGAAGCGTCTAAAATCGCGTCGGTCTGGTTCACCTGTGCACTCAATCGAGTTGTCACTGGCGAAATCAAAAGAAAGAAAAGTAGAAAGCGTTTCATATTTCACCTTTATTAGTTCAAAATCCAAAAAATAAAACTCAAAAAGAATCGGGCAGCGGTTCAATTTCAATCTTGATGACGACAGAAAATCTTTTTTCTGCTGATCGCGCTAATTCTTGCTAATCATGTTTCCCGCGCTCGTCTGCAAAATCTGACTCTTCGGACCTCGGCTGTCTGTCGAGATTGACGGACGGGGCAAAAAAACTGAGCCAGTACCAGGATCAAATTGTCCCAATAACTCGGCGCCTCCAGACCTGAATCCACGATTCAAATAGAAAATTAATCACTTTGTGTATCAAACAAAACAAATAACAAAGACATAAATGGGGTTGCATAGGAACGAGGCTCTCTCTTTACCTGCTTGGTTGCAGTCAATTTTCGCCGGTTTTTTCTGACGGGTTCTTATGATATGAATCTTATTCATTGCTCAGGCACAATGTCAAGTTTATATTGAAGCCATGAGAGGAATATTTATTGTTGGAATGATCTTTACCGTGTTTTCCGGATCAATGTCTTACGCGCAGAATCAGCCTGTCACTACTGACAATGTCGATGAACTCAACAAACTCAGAATTGCTCAGGCGCTTGAGCAAGCGGGAGAATATGATAAAGCACTTGATTTTTATCAGCAGCTCTATAAAACATCGCCGAACAACATTGTCTATTTTGATGGACTTCGACGATCATACATGAATCTGAAAAAATATGATGACGCCAAAGAACTTCTCACCGGGAGTTTGAAGAACGAACCGGGCGATGTCCTTTTGATGTGCCAGCTTGGTGATGTCTATTTCAAGAACGGTCAACAGGATTCTGCAAAGATCGAATGGAGCATGGCACAATCAATCGATCCCAAGAATCCTAACACGTACAGAGTTGTTGCCGGATCCATGGCCGGCAACAGACTTTTTGACGACGCGATCAGTGTATATCGAAAAGGCGAGACGACTACCAATGCCATGTTCACGAATGATATTTCTCGTCTTTATTTTCTAAACGCAAATTATGCCGGATCATTGCAAGAACTTTTAAAGGGATTTCAAACTCAGCAAGCGCCATATGTCCTATCGAACATCGAGGCACAAATCGGCGCGTACAGTTCGAGTAAGGATGCCGTCGATCAATTCACCATGGAGATGGAAAAAGAGGTCGCTGCAAAACCTGACGACACAGACTATAGACGTCTGCTTGGCTTTTTGTATATGCAGAAGAAAAATTATCCAGCCGCGTACGGGATTTATAAATGGCTGGATGATCATTCCGCGTCTCCGGGTTCAGAGCTTATTCAATTTGCATCGAGCGCATATACCGATGAGGCATTCGATGTCGCCGCGAGCGCGTTCAAGGAAGTTGGAGATCTTTCTAAGGACAATTCAATCGTCGTTCAGGCACTATTAGGGAACGCCAGACTCCCTTCAAAAGTTGGGTGAGAAGAACTTCGCGGAAGATGGCCGACCGTGTTGTGCCTCAGATACCTTGAAAGAATTGAATCAGGCTTTATTGGTTTATGAGAGAATCCTGGATCAATATCCAAACACGCAATTCATAAGTGCCGTGGTTCTTAATTGCGCTGAATTGGAGATGGAATACTTCCACGATTATGCTGGCGCAGAAAGATTGATGTCTCTTTATGGCGACCGTTTGCAATTGTTGACAAACGATTGGGCATTGCTGCGAACTCGGCTCTACATAGCGGAAGGAAAATCTCAAGATGCATTCTCGGCTGCCTTAGGAATTATCACGTCGAATCCGGCAGGGACTCAAGACATGAGAGATAGAATAGAATATCAGGCGGCAGTCGCCTTGTATTATCTGGGTTTGTACGATAGTTCAGCTTTTTACTTGAAAAAAATTATTTCCAATCCTTCCTCCGATGCCGCAAACGACGCAATTCAACTCTTGAACACGATCACGAACAATAGAGGCAATCCTCCGGCGCTCAGAGAATTTGCCTCCGCATCAGCGATGGAAGAATCGAACCGGATTTCTGAAGCCGCCTCCATGCTTGAAAAACTCCTGAGCGAATATCCTGGTGTCCCACTGGCTGAGAATGCCCGTTTTAGATTGGCGACAGACTATTGCCGGATGGGAAACGTCTCAGCAGCTTTGAAGAATTATTCAGCGCTTGCCGAAGACAGCGCGGGAGTCTTTGCCGACAGAGACTGATTTCAGGATTTGCAGAATCTATCAAAACACTTTGCATCAGAACGAAAAAGCAATTGCCGGATACGAGAATTTCCTCGCGCGGTTTCCAAATTCAATTTACCAGAATAAGGTGAGGACGATCTTGAGAAGTTTGCTCGGAGAAAGTTCGTAATTAAGGAATTTGCGATTAGCCGGCAGCCTTTGGCTGAAAGCTAATCGCCAAAAGCTAGGAGCTATTGGGAGTAACACAATGAAAAAAATTGCGGTTCTTTTCGTGATTCTGTTCACAACTTCCGTGTTCGGTCAATCGAAGCTTTTTATTTACATGGATCTCAAGCAGACCGATGACTTGAAGGCATACGGTATTGCTTACTATGCGCTCCAGCATGGTATCGAAGTCGACTGGCTCTTGAACTACCGTGGCGGATCTTTCATGATCGACTACAGTGATGCCATTGCAAATGAATGCAGAGTCCGCGGGGTTGCGTTCGACGGTTTATCTGCCGGGCAGGCTTCTCAAATTTATGCGACGGTGCAGGACGTGAACAATAACATGGATGTGGTACGGCTTGAGAAGGCTCCGAAGATTGCGGTTTATATTCCACCGAACTTCAAACCGTGGGACGACGCCGTCACTCTTGCGCTCAATTACGCGGAAATACCTTTTACACAGATCTGGGATGAAGAAGTTCTCGATGGCAAGCTTTCGCAGTACGACTGGCTGCATCTTCATCACGAAGATTTCACCGGGCAATACGGGAAATTTTATGCCTCTTACAGCAATGCATCATGGTACATAGAAGAGCAGGCGACTTATGAAAAGGAGGCGAAGAAGTTAGGGTTCAAGAAAGTCTCCGATGAGAAGAAAGCCGTGGCATTGGAAATAAGGAATTACGTGGGGCAGGGTGGTTTCTTATTCGCCATGTGTTCGGCAACAGAGACGCTCGACATTGCGCTGGCTGCGCAGCATACAGATATTTGCGACGTGATGTTTGACGGCGATCCGCCGGATCCGGATGCCCAGGAAAAACTTGATTATTCGCAGTGTCTTGCTTTTCAGAATTTCAAACTCGTAATGAATCCGTACCAATACGCGTTCTCGGATATCAACGATCCTCAAAACGATATGGTACAGTTCAGGGATCCTACCACGGATTATTTCACTCTTTTTCAATTCTCAGCGAAATATGACCCTGTACCGACGATGTTGACGCAGGATCACGTGAACGTGATCAAGAACTTCATGGGTCAGACTTCGTCGTTTAAGAAAAGCCTCATCAAGCCAAACGTGACAATCCTGGGCGAGAAGGAAGGAACCGATGAAGTGAAGTATATTCGCGGTGATTATGGCAAGGGAACGTGGACGTTCCTCGGCGGGCACGATCCTGAGGCATATACTCATTTAGTAGGTGATCCACCTACCGATTTGTCCTTGCACAAAGACTCACCCGGGTACAGGCTAATTCTGAACAATATCCTTTTCCCAGCGGCGGAGAGGAAACCGCAGAAGACATAAGAACGAATAGCGAAAGGCGGAGCGGGGTGCTGCGGAGGCGGTAGATGTCGGCTACTTAGCCAGTCTTCTATATTCTACCATGATGCATCTGTTCATCACGACCGTCATGCCATGGTCGGCCGCGTGTTGAGCCGCATTGTCGTTGATTACTCCGAGCTGCATCCATAATAGCTTTGCGTTTGCATCGACCGCGTCCTTGGCAACTTCGTCGACAAACTCGCTCCTTCGAAACACATCCACGATATCGATTGCCTTACCAACGCTTTTCACCGTTGGATAGCATTTCCTGTCTAGAACTCTTTCATAATTTGGATTCACCGGAAATACATCATACCCGACTTTGATTAGATATTCCATGATCCTGTTGCTGTCGCGGCTCGTATCAGGAGAAGCCCCGACAACTGCGATTGTCTTAGAATTCTTCAGAATTTCCGAAAGTTGTTTGTCGTCTTCGATTATCATCTAATTCAAAATGCAAAAGTCAAAACTCCGATCTAGGGGCAAAAGTGGGGCCTAAGTTCTAAATTTATTTTTACCTTCTTCATTCCTTGAAGCAGACGTTCACATTTCTGGCCGCATAGGCATCATCCAGTCGTCGAATCGGAGTTGTCATAGGTGCGGAATGTAAAATGTCCGGAGACGATTTGGTTTCTTCGTCGATCTTCAGAAGTGCATCGGCAAATGCATCTAAAGTCTCTCTCGTTTCGGTTTCCGTAGGCTCGATCATCAGCGCCTCGTGAACGATCAGCGGAAAATAAATTGTCGGTGCGTGATAACCGTAATCGAGTAACCTTTTGGCGATGTCCAGCGTTTTTACGCCCCGCTCTTTCTGATTATCGGTTGATAGGACAAATTCGTGCATCGGTCTTGCGTTGTAGGGAAGGACAAAGGAATTGCGCAGCTTGCTGAGCAGGTAATTTGCATTTATGACGGCGTTGATACTGTTATTTCTCAATCCATCCGGCCCGTGTGACAGGATATACGTGTAAGCACGCACGTGCATGCCGAAGTTACCGAAGAACGAATGAATCTTTCCGATGCTATTGGGTTCGTCGAATCTCAACGAAAACCTTTCGCCAAGTTTTTCAATTACCGGCACCGGAAGGAAATCTTTAAGTTTACCATTTACCGCGACCGGACCCGAGCCGGGACCGCCGCCGCCATGCGGCGTCGAAAATGTTTTATGCAGGTTTATGTGGACGACGTCAAAACCCATGTCACCCGGTCGAACGAGTCCGACGATTGCGTTGAGGTTCGCTCCGTCCATGTACATGAGTCCGCCAACATCATGGACCATCTTGCTTATTTTTACGATGTCCGTTTCAAAGATGCCGAGAGTATTGGGATTTGTCAGCATCATGCCAGCGACTTCATCATCGAGATGCTGCTTCAGATCATCGAGATCGACCGTACCGTTCTGATTCGATTTTATACTTACAGCTTTGTATCCGCTGATTGCAACACTTGCAGGATTCGTTCCGTGGGCTGAATCCGGAACAAGAATCTTGCTCCGAGTTTTGCCTTTTAATTCATGATATTTCCTTATCAACATTATACCCGTGAGTTCTCCCTGAGCACCGGCGGCAGGCTGGAGCGAGACGGCAGACATCCCGGCGATCTCCCGGAGCATCTCTGCTAAGTTATACATCAGCTCTAACGCACCTTGAACAGCTTCTTCGGGTTCGAGAGGATGTAATTCGGCGTTACCCGGCATCGACGAGGTTTTCTCGTTAACCTTTGGATTATATTTCATGGTACACGAGCCCAGAGGATAAAATCCCTTGTCGATGTGATAGTTCATAGTCGAAAGGCGAACGAAATGCCGAACCACTTCGTTCTCGCTCACCTCGGGCAAATCCGGAAACTCGTGCCGGATATATTTTATTGGAATTTTCTTTACCAAAGCATCGGATTCAACATCGAGTTTTGGCAGGGTGTAACCTTTCCGACCCTTATGCGATAGTTCAAATATGAGTTTCTCAAGCATCACGAGCTTTCTTTTTGATAAAATAATAGAAGCAGGAGGCAAGAAGCAAGATGCGGTGGGCGGACAAACCAATAGATTGCTACCAATTGCTATTCAAAGTGCCCTTATCTAAATTAAATCAAACAAAAGGAGTTAATCATGTCGCGTGGAGCGATAATTGTTCTTTCGATCGTCGCTTTTATCATACTCATCGGCCTTAGTGTTGTCGGCTGGGGAGTTGGAGTTTATAACAAGCTCGTTTCCTACGATGAAAATGTAAAACAATCATGGGGGCAAGTCGAAAATCAATACCAGCGAAGATACGACCTAATTCCGAATCTTGTCGAAACCGTAAAAGGATATGCAAAACATGAAGAAGAGGTTTTTGAAAAAGTTGCAGAGGCAAGATCAAGCGTTGGCAAGCTGACTGTGACGCCGGAGGTTTTGAATAATCCGCAGGCGTTCCAGAGGTTTCAGCAAGCTCAGGATGCGTTGAGTTCGGCGTTGACAAGGTTGATGGCAGTCTCGGAGAATTATCCGAACCTCAAGGCCGACCAGAATTTCTTAGCGCTGCAGTCTCAACTCGAAGGAACTGAAAATCGGATCGCGGTGGAAAGACAGCGTTTCAACCAGAACGTGCAAACCTATAATACATTGGTACGCAGGATGCCGCAGGCGATGATCGCTTCGTTTACAGGTTTTCATGAGCGACCATATTTTGAAGCTCAGGAGGGTGCAAACGTCGCTCCGAAAGTGCAGTTCTAAGAACGCAGCATGAAGAATTTTTTTGTTTTTTCCTTCCTCTTTTCATTCCCATTTTTTAATTGTGTCGCTGCCCAGAATGAAAGTTCGGAAAGCCTCAATGTCCCATCTCTTACCCGGTATGTCAATGATGAAAGCGGAACGCTCAGCTCGGAACAAGTGGAAATTCTTGAGACTCGACTAAAAGCGTATGAAGATACGACGTCGAATCAGATCGTCCTATTGTTGGTGAATTCTGTTCCTGAGGGTGACATTGAATCTTACTCTATTAGTGTCGCGGAGAAGAATAAGATCGGTCAGAAAGAAAAAAATAATGGACTATTGTTCTTGGTCGATGTTGGCGACCACAAGGTGCGGTTTGAGGTGGGGTACGGTCTAGAGGGAATGGTGACTGATGCATATTCGAGTTACATTGAAAATGAAATTGTGATTCCGGAATTCAAGAACGGCGATTACTATGATGGAATCGACAAAGGTATCACTGCGCTTGCTTCATTGATAGGTGGAACGTTCACCGCCGACGTAAGCAAAAGGAAGAACGCTGATCCGCTTGGTAAAGCCATTCCAACACTCTTCTTTCTAATTATCTTCGTGGTCTTCAGACTTCTTTTCTGGAGCAGAAGGTACTCCGCTTCTTCCCGCGGAATCAGGAGTGGATGGTTATTCTTTCCACCATTCGGAGGTTTTGGCGGATTCCGAGGCGGTGGAGGATTTGGTGGATTTGGCGGCGGCGGGGGTGGCGGTTTCGGAGGTTTTAGCGGCGGTGGAGGCTCATTTGGCGGTGGAGGAGCCAGTGGAAGCTGGTAACTATGAAAATTCTAAATTCTCAATTCTAAATTTTGAATGGAAAAAATGAGTCGAATTGAGAAGTTAGAATTTAAAATATAAAATTTGAATTCATATGTTAATAATAATGGATAACAATGCGACGGATGAACAAATTGAACAAGTCGAAGAGAAAATACGTGCGCTTGGCTGGACGCCTCATGAAATTCCTGGCTCACTTCGGATTGCGATAGGGATCACCGGCAATACTGGCGTCGTGGATCAGGGCATGTTTTTGAATTTGCGGGGAGTTGTGGAGTGTATTCCTGTAAGCAAACCGTACAAGCTTGTAAGCCGGGATGTCAAGAATGAAAACACCGTGGTACAATTGAAGAATGTCTCCATCGGGACAAGGGAATTGGTGCTGATGGCAGGGCCTTGTTCGATTGAGAGTAAATCCCAGATCATGGAGACGGCAGAGTTTGTCAAGTCACAGGGAGCCCAAGTTCTCAGAGGTGGTGCATATAAGCCTCGCACTTCACCTTATTCCTTCCAGGGTTTAAAAGAAGAAGGGTTGAAGTATTTAAGGGAAGCGGCAGACCGATTCGGGTTGAGCGTCGTAACAGAAGTGAAAGACACGGAGACTGTTCCGCTGGTAAGCGAATATTCGGATTTGCTTCAGATCGGTGCGCGCAACATGCATAACTTTTCTTTGTTGGAAGCAGTTGGGCGGACCAAGAAACCTGTGCTCCTGAAGCGCGGACTTGCGGCAACTATCGAAGAGTGGCTGATGGCGGCGGAGTACATGGCTTCTCAGGGGAATTACAATATCGTATTGTGTGAGCGCGGCATCAGGACTTTTGAAACCTACACTAGGAACACTCTCGATCTAAACGCCGTTCCGCTCGTCAAGCATCTCTCGCATCTGCCGATTGTCGTGGATCCAAGTCATGGTACGGGAAGTTGGGATTTGGTTTCTCCGATGGCTCTGGCGGCGGTGGCAGCCGGCGCCGATGGGCTGATGATCGAAGTCCATCCTCATCCGGAAAAAGCTCTTTCCGATGGGAGACAATCGCTGAAGCCGGAAAAATTCATGGAACTTATTGAAAAGCTCAGGGCTATTGCACCGGCATTCGACAAAGGTTTTCCGAAATGAAAAGAATTCTTTCCAGGGAAGAACTTCATAACTTAAGTAGCCAGATTGGCGAGATCGAGAAAAAGACGTTCGGCTGAAATTCGTATCGTGGTACGACACAAAAAGCATTGGAGCGAGAGAAAATTGTCGGCACGGCAGGTCGCCGAAAAAGAGTTCCGAACATTAGGCATGACGAAAACAAAAAACGGATCGGGGATTCTAGTGTTTATCCTCGTAAGCGAAAGAAATTTTGAGCTTCTTGCGGATCGGGGGGTAATCGCCGTTTTGCCGGAGGAATATTGGACCAAGGCGGCGGAGAGGTTATCCAAGCACTTTTCCGAAAACAATTTCTATCATGGTGTGAAGACTGCACTTGCAGAGGTGGGAGAAGTTCTTGAAAGCAAACTGCCGCCAATTGCCGGATCACAAGAAGAGCTCCCTAATGATGTCATAGAGGAGTGACTAAGCTGGAAAAGTTCAACCTAGCGATCAGTCAATTCAAACCGAAACTGGGTGACATCAAATCCAATCTTGAGCGTCACCTCTCAATTGCGAAACAGGCAAAGAAGAGCGGCGCCGATTTGGTACTTTTTCCTGAGCTGAGCCTCACAGGATATTCCATCCGCGACTTGAATGCTGAGGTTGCGCTGAAAGTTGGCGATAAATTTTTTAATCCGCTTAAGCTGCTGAGCAAAGAAATTCCGATTGCAGCAGGCGCAGTGATAAAGGATGAAAACGGTGGGATAAGAAATAGCTTGATGTACTTTGAGGGCGGCGAAATCAAACACGTTCATTTCAAAGTTTATCTTCCTACGTACGGAATTTTTGAGGAGCAAAGATATTTCCTTCCTGGAAAAGAGGTAAAGGCTTTCGATACAAAATTTGGAAAGATAGGACTCCTTATTTGCGAGGATCTCTGGCATGTTTCTCTTCCGTATCTTTTGGCGATCCAGGGTGCGAAACTCATTCTCGCTTCGGCGGCAAGTCCGACACGAATATCTGGTGACAGCGACGAATACGCAGGATACCGAATAAACAGCGAGCAGCATAAAAGTTTTGCGCGGCTTCTCAGCGTTTATCTCGCCTTTGCCCATCGTGTCGGCTTTGAAGACGGAGTCAATTTCTGGGGAGGTTCGGAAATTGTTTCACCGCATGGAGAAGTGCTTGCTGTGGCAAATCTTTTCGACGAGGCAGTGATTAAGTCGACGATCAATCTGGAAGAAGTAGATAAGGCTCGACTTTTTTCCCGGCATTTCCTCGACGAACGGCCAGAGCTACTCGCGGCACATTTAAAAAAATTGGGGTTCTGACCGGTTTCAATTTGAATTTGTTGCTTTTGTTGGGTGGTTTGCATTGCCTTGCAAGTCCATAGTCCGCTTGATAAATTATTTCACAAAAGGAGAATGAGTACCGATGAAGAATACTTTGAAGACAGTGTTCTTTATGACTTTGATGATGGTTTTATTCCTCTTTATCGGGAATCTGATCGGCGGTAAAACGGGGATGACTTATGCATTCTTATTCAGCCTTGCGATGAATTTCTTTGCTTACTGGTTTTCCGATAAGATGGTTTTGATGAGTTATCATGCGAAAGAAGTTACCGAGGCGCAAGCACCAAGACTTTATTCAATGGTTCATAGGTTGGCAACTCGTGCCAATATCCCGATGCCTAAACTATATATGGTTCCTACTGAAACGCCAAATGCATTTGCAACCGGGAGAAGTCCACAACATGCGGCAGTAGCGGTCACAGAAGGAATAATGAAAGTTCTAAACGACGAAGAATTGGAAGCCGTGATAGGGCATGAATTGTCCCACGTGCTTCATCGAGATATTCTGGTGTCGACGATAGTGGCGACGTTTGCAGGTACAATTACGTATCTGGCACAAATGCTAAGCTGGTCGATGTTTTTCTTTGGCGGCCGGGGAAGAGACAGTGATTCGTCATCCACCTTAGGGGATTTATTCATAATTATCGTGGCACCGATTGCAGCGATGCTGATTCAATTAGCAGTATCGCGTTCACGAGAATATAAGGCTGACGAAGGTGGGGCTAAGTTATCCATGAAACCCCTTTCGCTAGCAAATGCTCTGCAGAAGCTGCAGGCAGGTGCGCGACAAATTCCTATGCAAGCACAGCCTTCCACGGCACATCTTTTTATCATTAATCCGTTGAGTGCCCAATCATTCGCAAAGCTTTTCAGCACGCATCCTCCAACAGAGGAGCGCATAGCTAGACTCGAAGCGTTAGCAGCGGGGAAAAACCTCTACTAAGAACAAGGGAGAATTATGGATACTGTCACATTACCCGACGGGACACACTCTTACAAAGAGCCTGCTCCAATTCTGGACAAAGAAAATCCATTTGAATCGATGATGGAGCGGTTTGATGTTGCCGCCGAGATGCTTGAATTAGAACGCGGTGTTTATGAATACCTGAAGACGCCGGTGAAGCAGATCATAGTTTCTATTCCAATCCAGATGGATAACGGTGAGATCGAAGTATTTGAAGGATACAGAGTCATTCATAATGATGCACTCGGACCTTCGAAAGGTGGAATTCGTTACGCCCCGGATATCACTCTGGATGAAATTAAAGCGCTTGCTGCGTGGATGACGTGGAAGTGTTCGATCGCGAATATCCCGTTCGGTGGAGCAAAAGGCGGAGTGAAATGTGATCCATCAAGGATGACTCCTGTCGAGCTTGAGAAAATGACCCGCAGGTTTACGGCAAATATGCTCGACGTGTTTGGGCCGGACAAAGATATCCCGGCTCCCGATATGAATACCAACGAGCAGATCATGGCGTGGATTATGGACACGTACAGCATGCACGTCCGGCGGACAGAGAACGCGGTCGTCACCGGCAAGCCATTGATAATTGGGGGCTCACTTGGACGAAGAGAAGCAACCGGTAGAGGAGTCATGGTCTCCACATTTGCCGCGATGGCGAAGGTAGGATTGAATCCGAAGCAAACAACTTGCGCGGTGCAGGGATTTGGCAATGTTGGTTCAGTCTCGGCGAAACTCTTGAGCGAACAGGGATTGAAAATTGTCGCGGTGAGTGATGTCAGCGGTGGATATTTTAACAAACGTGGAATTGATGTTAACAAGGCTATAGAATGGGTACAGAAGCATCGGAGCTTGGAAGGCGGGGAAATTGGGGATCGTATTTCCAATGAGGATCTTCTCGAACTTGAGGTTGATG
Organism: uncultured Bacteroidota bacterium; assembly: GCA_963703215.1. Taxonomy (GTDB): domain Bacteria; phylum Bacteroidota; class Ignavibacteria; order Kryptoniales; family JAKASW01; genus JAKASW01. The sequence continues at coordinate 2,612,284 of OY969800.1, forward strand.
TTCTTGTTCCGGCAGCAAAAGAAGACCAGATAACTTCACATAACGCTTCAAAAATCAAGGCGAAAGTAATCGTCGAAGGTGCAAATGGGCCTACTGTTGCGAAGGCCGATCCGATTCTGGATGACAAAGGTATCATGGTCGTTCCCGATATCCTTGCAAATTCTGGCGGTGTCACTGTCAGTTATTTCGAGTGGGTCCAGGATCGTCAGGGATTCTTCTGGACGCTCGACAGAGTCAATCGCCGGCTCGAGCGGATGATGCATGACGCCTTCAACAATGTTTTCCAGACGGCGGAGAAATATAAAGTCTCGATGCGGCTCGGCGCATACATTTTGGCAATCGATAAAGTGGCGAAGACGCTTAAGATTCGCGGAATTTATGCTTGATGAGGTATCCGGCTTCGATAGGAATTTTCATATTTGTCGGATTGTTTTTTTTCACCAGCATATCGTCGGGACAAAGATTAACCAACTACGAGATTTTTCGCGCGCAAGTTGACGCTCTTTCCGGGTCAATTGGAAAAACGTTAACGGACTGGAAAACAAAGGAAGCTAGTTATCAAAGTAAGTCTGGTGAGATCGAAATGTACGTGCGCCAAAGAATCGAGGAACAATTACTGGGAAGCGGTTTCCGAATCCGGCAGGATTCATCATCCGTTCCACAGTTAAAAGTGTCAGTTCCATTGATCAAAGTCGTTTATTCTTCTCCGGTGGCTTCTCATATTTTTGCATCGTCAGATGTCGAGAGAACAGTTCAGTCTGATTATGATATTGAAATCACTGACAGTGGAGAAGTGAAATTTGCGAAATCATATTCGTTTGTTTATTCGGACACGGTGAAAGAGAGTGAGATTTCTGATTTGGAGTCGGGCTCTTACAGCTTTCTTCACGGCAAAATAGATCCGGGTGGGTTCTTTGATGCGATGTTTCAGCCAGTTTTGTTCATAGCTTCCGCGGCGGTTATAGTATATCTTTTTTTCACCTTAAGAGGATCTTGAATGAGATTAAAAGGAAACTGTTTCATAACGTTATTATTCCTGGCGGGCGCTGGTTTTATGTTGTCATCCTGTTCTTCAACGGAAGAGTTGGTTGTCCAAGGCGCGGGGCTGACATTCCATGATGGGATGCAGTTCTTCCGCGATAAGGATTACGTTAAGGCGAGAGACCAATTTGACATCGTTGTTAAACAATATCCTGCCAGCGTTTATGCTGACAGTGCACAATTCTATCTCGCTGAAACTTATCAGGAGCAGGAGGAATATGTCTCCGCTGCGTTTGAATATGAAAATGTCTATAAGAACTATCCATCATCGAAGCTTGCGCCTGACGCTCGCTTCATGATTGCCAAATGCTATGCCCAGCAGACACCGAGAGTTCAGCTTGACCAGCAAGGTACAAGCAAGGCAATAGAAGCTTTTCAGACTTTCATAGACTATTACCCTCAGAGTCCATCGGTGCCTAAAGCTGAGCAAGAAATCCTGGAGCTTCGGGACCGGCTGGCGGAAAAGTACTATGAGGTCGCAGAGTTGTATACGACCATGGGATACTACAAAGCGGCAATAGTCTATTACGACCTTGTCCTGGAGCAATACCACGATTCGGATTACGCCGATAAGGCGGCAATCGGAAAAGTGAAAGTTCTAATAAAACGCCGCAAGGATGCGGATGCTAAAGCAGCTCTTGAGAAATTTTACAATTCCTTTCCGAATTCCGGATTGAAACAAGAAGCTGACCAACTTGCGCGTACGCTGGATGTCAACGTAGCAAAGCGTTCAGAGGTTAATTAGGATCATCGAGGAGGAAGGTGACGAGACGATCGTGACTGCAGTCGAACCGAACTTACATGCGAAGCGCGTGCAGGAATCAAACTTAGAAATGGTCGAGCTTGTTCTGCCGAACGATACTAATCAACTTGGCAATTTGTTGGGTGGAAGGCTGATGCACTGGATAGACATAGTCGCGGCCATGGCAGCGACGAGACACTCTAACCACGTTTGCGTAACCGCCGCAGTGGATGAGCTCCGTTTTCTTCATCCGATAAAGCTCGGTGAGCTCGTGACACTGAAGGCGAGCGTCAACAGGGTGTTTAATACTTCCATGGAGGTTGGAGTAAAGGTATATTCAGAGAATCCTCTCATAGGGGAAAGGAAACATTCGAACTCAGCGTACCTGACATTTGTAAGCATTGATCATTCAAGTCTTCCTGTAAAATGTGTTCCTGTCGTTCCGGAGACTTTAGAAGAGAGGCGACGCTACGAACAGGCATTGGTAAGACGAGATCAGCGACTTAAACATAGAGAGGAAACGAAGCGAATCTGGCAAGAGCGTTCCGGTAGGGGTGACTGAAATAGAATGAACGACATCGCTGGAATCAAACCTGCTGATATTCTCAGACAGGTGATTATTCAAATGGTATTCGTCGCGAACTTTGTGCGGTTTACGGAGGCGCAAGTCTATATTCCAATGTTCAAAGCGGTCGAGATGCAGGCCACGATCGCACCGTTAGGACAAATGGTCGCGGGGAATTTCTCGGGACGGAATGATGTCGCTGCAATCTGTAAGGTCGAGAAGGCAATTTACTTTTTCGAACCCGACTCCATGGAGAATCTCATCCTCACAAATGTGGTGAGTCTTTCTGATACGCCGATTGCAATCTCCAAAGGGCAGGAGGTTGTTTTAGACAGCAGCGACCATGAAACGCGATTCGATAAGCTCGCCGTTCTTACCAGCCGGCATACGGTATTCTTAGTGTCTTTCGGGAAAGATGGACGTCCCGATGTTTCCCAGCAGGCATCGGTCGACGCTTATACCACGGATGTGCGAACCGCAGACTTGGAAACATCCGGCAGACTTGACATAGTCACCTTCGGAAAATTTTGCCTCGGTGTTTCGGAAGCGAAAAGCATGGGCGGAGGTAGACTGCAAGAGGCTCAACTCGTACAGGGTCCGCTCGGAAGCACCCCGTTCAGTTCGATAGCTTTCACAGACTTCAACGGTGATCTCGTTCCAGATATGGCCGCATTAGACTGGGTCAACCACAGGCTTCTAATTTTCTATGGCAGAGGCGATGGAACGTTTGCGCAACCGGTTTCATTTCAGCTTAAGGCAGAGCCCTCGACATTGTCGGTCGCCGACTTGATGGGTAACGGTTATCCCGATATTCTTATTGGCTATTCGCGGCTTAATCAGATTGACCTATACGGAGGAGATGGTTTCGGAAGATTTTTTCTCAGGCAGACCATGAAGACCGTCGGTCCTATTTCGCAATTCGCGATAGCGGATTTTTCCGGAGATGGAGCAATGGACATTGCTGCCTTGAGCGACAAGGAGAAGCAGATAACGATTTTTTCGCGCGATCTCATCTCCGGAAGTTTCAAATATAATGGAACGATCGGTGCAGGGGAAAACTATGACAGTATCGTTCCGTTTTATTTTTCAAACCGCTTCCGCGCCGACCTTGTGGCGTCGAGCCTCAGCGAGAGGTACATTAAAGTTTTCAAGTCTTCTGCGGCATTCAATAAATCGCCGGATGTATTCTTGCCGGTGAGCGAAGATGCAGAGCGCATATCCGTTTTCGGAAATGATACATCTAATTACGTGATGGTCATAGATTCATCGGGAAAAGTCAGGGATACTCATTACAATGGAAATAGACCAATGGATGCTGAATCGACAAATGAATTTCAAACGGAAGGGGTGCCGTCATCGATGAATTTAATTGAATCTGCCACCCCTCATCTCCTTTTATCTTATGACAACGCCGACATGGTCAGTATGTATGATCTCTTATCGGCGAATAAAGGCACTCGCAAAGTCATGACTGCATTTTTACCGTTTGCCGTGAACGGGACGGCGATAGGAGATTCAGCAATCATAGCCGCCGCCTACCCGATACAGTCAGACAGCGAGATCGGTATCTCATATTTCACATCGCTTACGAAAGAGAATGGAGATTTCATTGAGAAGGATTATACTATAAGCGGAATGAGGAATTATTTGTCGTCGGCACTTACCATCGATGATCCATCTTTCTACTGTATCTGGCAAAGTGGCACAGATACTATGACCTTTGCGCGTGTTAACCTAAAAGATGGCAGAAGCGTTGCCACATCGATTCAAGGTTCGGATGCAAAGTTGATCAATTCCGATGGAAAATTATATATCTTCACAGAAAGAAACGATTCCCTGACGATGTTCAGCGTGGTCTTGGAGAAACCAATGTTTCTGTCCCTGGATCAAACGTGCCGTATACCGTTCGATAGTTCAGATCTCAGCAGCATACATGTTTCAATTGTGGATTCGACTTTTTATCTGGCATTCTTCGACAGCACGCGGAAAATTGTGACCCTTTATTCGTCCACGAATTCGATTCCCAAATTTATAAGATCGTGGCGTTTAGAGAGCGAGCCGGGACATATCGATATCTCACCATCGATGAAAAGAATCTATTTCCTCGACAGGATAAAGTCTTATGTCTCTGTCATTAATTTCTAAAGCGGTGATCGCGTCTTCGCTTCTTCTTTTTGCGACGACAGCGAGCGGCGCAAATCATCAAAAGGAAATCAACAGATGGTTCGATGTATATAGAATTAAGCCGAACGACAAATGCGGATTTCATGTCATCGCTCAATATTATGGAACACCTGGCGACAGGTTCAATATCAAGAAGATTCTGCAATCGAGGCCCCTTAACGATACAAGCGTCGTGAGTCCGTCCGGCAAATTCAGAATTCACTTTGACACTACTAATGTGAACGGGAATCAGCCGTTCCTGTACGATGCGAACGGACAAAGAATTCCGAATAGCACCCGCGCATACGTCGATTCAGTTGCACAAGTTTGCGACCATGTCTATCATGTCGAAGTTGATTCATTTGGTTATCCACCGCCGCCGTCCGATAGCGGGGTCGGTGGCGGCAACGAGTATGATATTTATATTTCTCCCAACCCGTATTATTTAGGCCCAGCTGATTATGGCGCAACCGACTGGGATCCGTCTCAACCTTTGGCAAATCGTGCCGCAAACCCAACTTATGCAGCGTGGACGATTATACGGAACGAATACCAGTCAACCTATACGAAAGGAATCCCTGCGGTGGAGGTTACAATCGCGCATGAGTTCCATCATGGAATACAAATTGGCAACTATGGACTGTGGGGGGAGAGTGATTGGTGGTTCTACGAGCTTACCTCGACGTGGATGGAACAGGTTGTCTATCCGCAGGTAAAGGATTATTACCAGTATCTCGGCGACTTTTTCAGTAATGTCGATTTGCCGTTCGATGCGACGGGCGATGGCGGCTATGAACGGTGCGTCTTTGGTATCTTCCTGCAGAACGAGCCAGGATACGGTGCAGGGTTGATGAAATCAATTTGGGAGAATATGGCACACGAGCAGCCAATTTCCGCAATGGAAGATGCTCTTGTCTCTGCCGGAAAAGATCCATCTTCAGCGTTTCAATTGTTTGGCCAGCTGAATTATTTCACCGGATACAGGACTGCATTGGCGGCTGATTTCAACATTGTCCCATATCCTCTTAGTGGCGATTATCCTCTGGTCAAGATCAGCGGGACGGCAGATATTGCTAACTCAGATGGTGGCGCCGGCTTTTCGGATGCAGCATTGAGACTGACGGAACATTATTATCAAATCTTTGATGGCACGGATACAGTGGGACTTGCGGTGTTGAATACCAATTTTACTGCAGCAGTGAATAATGACACGACGGATTTTCCTTTTTCCGCTGGCATTTCGACCTCAGGGAATTCAAATTGTGTGAGAACTCTTGCGAACGGTTACTGTCTTTTTTTCTCGGTTGCCGATCATACAGACTGGGGTTTCGTCCCTTTCATTACCAGCGAATCATTTGCCGAAAAGGCGAACGTTGTCTTTCCTCAGCCGTTCAACCCATCCCTTCAAGAATTGAAAATACCATATTCTTTTTCGGGTGTATCAGGCATAACTCTCTCTATTTTTAGCACTTCCGGAATACTACTTCGGAAAATGAATAGTGCCGACATTCTTGGTAAGTACTTCGTTTGGAATGGAAGAGACGGAGCAGGAAGGGTCGTCTCCAGTGGGATTTACATCTACGTTTTGTCGAATGGGTCCAGCAATGTCGTTGGAAAGATAGCCGTGGTGCGCAATTAGATGATACTCACCGCAACCGAACTCAAGAAAGTATTCAATAGACGGGTGGTCTTCAAGAATATTTCCTTCGAGGTGAAGTCAGGCGAAGTTCTCTCTATAACCGGACCGAACGGAAGCGGTAAATCGACGGCTTCCAAGATCATCTGCGGATTGCTTACGCCAACTTCTGGTGAAATTGTTCTCATGGACGATGGAATGAAGATTGATCGCGACGAGATACATGAACACGTCGGTTTTGTGGCACCATACCTGGAGCTATACGGGGAATTTACCGCCCTTGAGAATCTGCGGATAGAGGCGAAAGCCCGCGGGCTTAAATGGAAAGGGGACGACAAACTTCATGAAATTCTTGAGCTCGTCGGATTGTTTAGTAGAAGGAATGATGAACTAAGAAGCTTTTCGTCGGGAATGAAGCAAAGGTTGAAGTATGCGGCGGCACTTATTCATGAACCCGACATGATGGTCCTCGATGAGCCGACGGCAAATTTAGATATTGCCGGGACCGACATGGTGTTCGCACTCGTGGATAAACTCAGAAAGGATAAGATCGTCGTCGTTGCGACGAACGATGAAAAGGAAGCAGCTCTTGGCGACGTGAAAGTTGTGCTGAAAAAGGATCTAGTCTCTTAGAGTCGATATTGTTAACAAGAACAAGGATTTTCTCGCCGCAAAGACGCGAAGTCGCAGACAACCAAAAGGATTCAAATATCCTTGGGACTTTTCGGTAAACGCTTTTATTTTTGAACTGGGATCAGGAAATGGCAAGTGAATTTGTTGACACAACTGCGGAGACGAAGAAGAACAAGCTCAAGCTGACTCTTCCTATCGAAGGTATGACGTGCGCAAGCTGCGTGTTGCGGGTGGAAAATGCCCTGAAGGAAGTTTCCGGCGTTGAAAGCGCTGTTGTCAACCTTGCCACCGAATCTGCAAGTGTCGAGATAGAGCCTTCAAAAGTTTCAGTCGATATTCTTAAGAAAGCCGTTGAAGATGCCGGCTACAAAATCATCGACACTGCTGACGAAATCGACTCGGTGAAAGCGGAGGCAGAATCACGGGAGCGTGAATACAGAAATCTCTGGAGAAAGTTCGTCATAGGTGCGTTCCTTACCGTTATCATCATGGTTGGCTCTATGCCGGAAATATTCCCGTTTGTGGACATTATTCCTCTTGAAGTCAGAAACGTCGTCATGATGATTTTCACAATTCCTGTCATGTTCTATGTCGGAGAAAGGTTCTTCAGAGGTTTCTGGACAGCGACGAAGCACCTTACGACTGACATGAATACTCTCGTCTCCGTGGGGACGCTGTCCGCATTCATCTACAGTGCAGTTGCTACGATATGGCCGGGCATCTTCGTCTCAAACGGCAAGTCCGCAAATGTTTATTTCGATACCAGCGCAGTCATCATCACCATGGTCTTGCTTGGTAAGATCCTCGAGGCGAAGGCGAAATGGAAATCGTCAGAAGCAGTTAGAAAGCTGATCGCACTTCAGCCAACGGCCGCTCATCTCGTAACAGACGAAGGTGACGTCGATGTTCCTCTAAGTACAATACAGCTAGGGAGCAATTTGAGAGTCAAACCAGGCGAGAGAATTCCAGTCGACGGAAAGATACTGAATGGCTTTGCGATGGTTGATGAGTCACCACTGACCGGAGAAAGTATTCCGGCCGAGCGTACTGTTGGATCATCTGTCCTTGGCGGAACAGTTTGTCTCGACGGAACGATGATCATCCAGGCTGAAAAAGTGGGCAAGGAAAGTTTCATCGCACGTGTCGCGAAACTTGTGGAGGACGCGCAGACATCCAAACCGCAGGTGCAGAGACTCGCTGACAAAGTTGCGTCCATCTTCGTTCCAACGGTGATAGCATTAGCTCTCCTTTCCGCTGCCGCTTGGGCAGTCTTTGGTCCCTCTCCGCATCTGATTCATTCGCTTATGGCTTTTGTAGCAGTCATGATTGTGGCGTGTCCGTGTGCGCTCGGCCTTGCGACACCAACGGCAATAATGGTCGGCACAGGGCGGGGTGCAGAAATGGGAACGCTTATCCGGGACAGCGATACGCTGGAACAGACGCGCAGAATCACGAGCGTTGTTTTCGACAAAACGGGGACGATAACCGCCGGCGAAATGAGAGTCTCCGAGATTATTCCAGTCGGTGAAATTTCAGCAGTCGATTTGTTGAAACTTGCAGCAATTGCTGAGGTTCATTCAAATCATCCACTCGGCAAAGCTATCGTCTTTGAAGCAAAGCGACGGGGCTTGGACTTCAAAGTCGGAGAAGATGCCTCTTTCAAATCTTTCGCGGGACAGGGCGTTGAAAAAGTGTTCCATGATGGCAGTGGAGAAAGAACACTTCGTGTTGGAAAGCTGAATTTTATTTCCGACGTTGAATCGAAGAATATTGATTCCGACTTTCACTATAAAGTCTTGCAACGAGCGCAGGAATTGACAGCCTCTGTTCTCTATGTCTCGAATGAGATAAAGAATGCTGGAGAAAAGACGATGCTTGGTGCGATTCTCGTGAGCGATTATGTGAGGGAAGATGCAGCTTCAACGGTTGCAAGGATAAAAGAAATCGGATTGAAGACTTATTTGCTTACAGGAGATCAGGAAGCTTCGGCGAAGAGAGTTGCCGAGTCTGTCGGAGTAGATCCTTTTTTTGCGAACGTCACTCCCGAAGGGAAGTTAAATAGGATAAAAGAGATTCAGGAGAGCGGCGAAGTTGTCGCGTTCGTCGGAGATGGAATCAACGATGCACCTGCATTGACGCAGGCGGACATCGGCATCGCGATGGCGAGCGGGACGGAAATAGCGATGGAAGCCGCTGACATCACGCTCGTCCGCAATGAGCTTTCACTCGTGCCGCGTTCGATTCTTCTGTCGAGAAAGACCATCAAAGTGATAAAGGAAAATTTGTTCTGGGCATTCTTCTACAACATTCTATTGATACCGCTTGCCGCAGGCGCGTTTTATCCGCTGACAGGCTGGCAATTGAATCCCATGTTTGCATCCGTCGCCATGGCGTTGAGTTCCGTAAGTGTGGTAAGCAACTCATTGCGATTGAAACGAATGAAGATTGACTGAACAATTGAATTTGATATTACGCAAAACCAGAGTGATGTCATTCCCGCATGCCGTTAGCGGGAATCTAAGTCTAGTTTTCCTTCTGGATTCCCGATGCCGCCTTGCGGCATGCCGCATGCTTGTATAAAATAATTGAGCGGCATAGAATCATTCGGGAATGAAAGGCGTTTTGAAGCAGCCCATTACCCCGGAATCACGATGCTTGACATCCTATGATATTAAACCGCTTTACATAAGATTGATTATTAAATGTAAATAGTCAGACATAAGGAGATTAAAATGTTTGGTTTCGGAAACAAAGAAGCAATTTTGAAAGTTGAGGGAATGACGTGCCATCATTGTGAGATGACCGTCGAGAAAGCTTTGTTAGAAGTCGCGGGCGTGAAGACGGCAAAGGCCGATCATACCACAAAGAGTGTCGCCGTGCAATACAAAAACGAGCTCAACATGGAGACTGTCAAAGAGAAGATCGAGAAGGTTGGATACAAGTTGGCAGGATGAACAGAAGCCTATATCTTCCGGTATCTCGAGTCGTTTTCATCATGTATTTCTAAATCCACGACAACGTTCAGGATTCCGTTGCCATAGAGAAGAGGCTCACTTCACCTGTCCATGAACGTGGACAACTCTTTCCCTTTCCTGCGAGCAAAGTCATAAACGACAATCCCGACGCGCCATTAGTTAGTCCCATTGCAACGATGCTCGATGGAAATGTGACGATGCTCAGACCAAACGTAACCGTTCCCAGTTCAATTGTAACAGTGCTCAGTCGCGTTGGAACGGTTCCCGGTCGCATTGTAACGGTTCTCAATCGTATTGTAACTGTTCCCAATTGCATTGTAACGGTGCTCGGACGCATTGTAACAGCGCTCAGTCGCGTTGGAACGGTTCCCGGTCGCATTGTAACGGTTCTCAATCGTATTGTAACTGTTCCCAATTGCATTGTAACGGTGCTCAGACGCATTGTAACAGTGCCCGGGCACATTGTAACGATGCTCGATTAATTTGTAACGGTTCTTAGCCCCATTGTAACAGCTCCTAGTCAAAAACAAGCGATTTACGCACATTCCGTTCAAAATCTTGTGTCCTGAGGGTTTCGTCAGGACAGAGGAAATAAGAGGCATAAAATCAAGAGAGGTCGATCTTGTAGCAAATAATGCCGTGACATCTCAACCTATTTGTTCTTCGTGAATGAAAGGAATAAATTTGAATGTCGAATCAGTGGCGTGGAAAAGGATAAAAGGAATAAAAACATACTACGTTTTTACTTCCGATTCGGGTGTGAAAACGTAATACGTAGTTACAGCAGTTATGCGCCATTTTGCTCGAGGAGTAGAATAGATGAAAGATCTTTCACGTGATCCAATAATTAACGCAATCAACGGTGGTATTCGTCGTGACATCGGTATTGCTATTGACAACAAGTGCTTTCGGGCTGCCATCATACTGATCTTTGCAGGGATCGATGCGATGGCCCATATTAACAGATCAGCAGACGACAAGTACAACGACTCTGAGGATTTCAAAAAATGGGTTGAACGTTACTTTCACATTCATGGTGACACCGAGGTGACATCTGTGGAGTGGTGGGCCGCAAGAAATGCTATCATTCATACATACGGTGCTTACTCAAGGCTTCATGACACACCAGGAGTGAGAGTAATCGGTTGGATGGTCCACCCAAAGTACCGAGTTAAATATAACCCAAGAATAAACCAGCAATTAGTCTTGGTTGACATTTTGGCAATGCGTGACGCTTTTTTTGAGGGCATGGATAACTTCCTAATCCAAGGATTTTCCGATCCAGCCCGAAAGCACCTAATGGAGAAACGCGTCAATGAACTTACAATGACCTTTGAAGAAGAGATTACCGTTCCGCAAAACAGCGCATAACACGCGCAAAAAAGATGCTCGATAATTATATATCATGGTTCTCGCTTCATCCCGCGTTGCCGCACCGTGGATGCCAAGCAATATTTATAGCGGCAAGCGGGACGAACTTTTTTGCGCGAGACGTTATACGTCATGCCGCGCGCAGTTGTTTGGGAATGTTGGAATTGTCAGCGTCGCTTGTAGATTTCCCGACGATGTCCTATGGCGTGGATAATGATGGTATTCTCAGCTCTGAGGATTTCAAAAATGATGCGATACGAGCCTTCTCGGACCTTGTATAGTCCGCTTAGTTCTCCTTTGAGAGGAAACAGCTTCGTGGAATCGAGGTTTGATCCAAGCCACTCGAGTCGATCGAGAATGCGTTCTGCAGTGGCACGATCTAACTTTCCAAGCTCCTTGGACGCAGACTTAAGAAGTCGAACCGAGTACAATTATAAGCCGAGATGCTTGCTAATAGAAAGAAGATCAGTCCCTCGCTCTCCATTGGCCACGGCTCTCTTTTGGCGGCGGAGTCGTTTGCGCAGATTCTCTTTCATCGGCAGACCCTCGTCAGGGTCACCAAAAAGTTCGATAAGTTTCTCCTCGACTGCATTCGAGACGACCTCAGCAAGTTCCTTCTTGCTGATTTGTACGAGAGCACCAGGCATTGAGATGTTCCTTTTATTGAACATACTAATTTTTATCGATTCATTCAATCAAGTTACACGCGCGGCACAAACGTATAACAACCAGAAAGAAGACGCTCATCATGGTATATAATATCGAGTTCGCTTCACGCCGCGCTCATGGGAATAACATGGATGCGCGGCGCGCCTTCTTTCTGGTGGACGTTAGCTGACATTTGCACTGAGATCAGCAGGAAGGAAGGATTAAGAAATGAAAACCACGACTATGATAGCATTAATCTCCTTGGTTCTCGCAGGCTGTGGATTGCTAAATTCGAAAGGCGGTGGCAGCCAGAACTTAACCGCAACATTCAGCTTGACGGATACAACGGGCAAAGCTGATACCACGTTCCGTTCAGGCCAACAGTTTATGATGTCCTTCTTGTTGGTCAACACAACACCTGACACCATAATATACTATTCAGTCTTTTGCAACCCCTCCGTTATATTCGGGATTTTTCGTAACGATACCGAGATAGTAGGCTCTCCCGCTGGCTGTGATAACCTTATTGGGCCCAATTATTTTAAGCCGGGTGACACTTTAAGGGGCCAGTGGGAAGCTCCCAATAGCTATGAGGGGCTGGTAATCCTTCCTCCGGGTTCGTACGCGGCAAAGGTGGTGTTCCCAAACCTTGGTGAAATCAAAGGAGTTAGTCCGGTAACTCCCTTATCATTCTCAGTGATCAAGTGACCACGACCTTAAACTGAAGTCACTACCTATGTCAACGCAAACGTCAGTTAACACGCCCCAAAAAGACGCTCGTCATTGAATATGGAACGCTCTCGCTTCATCCCGCTTTGCCGACCATTTGAGCTTCACGCATTTATAGCGTCAAAGCGGGACGACTTTTTTTGGGCAGGACGTTAGCGGTCATTGTAACGGACAATACAACAAAGCTTAATATGATTATTGACAGAAAACATTTTGACATCAATAATAAATGTGCAATTGAAAAATTAATAATCAAGACCCCATTAAGACTTGGACTTGACTCAGTTTTTCAGGACCATGCCTGTTTTATTTACCTTAAGGAAGGGGAAGTGTCTTATACTTCTCCAACCAACAACCTATCTATTCAAACAGAAGAAAGCGTTTTACTTAGATGTGGTAACTACTTCGCAAACGCAATTCGGAAACTACCTGCCAAGACCTGTGAACTCTTTGCTGTCCATCTATATCCGGACATTTTGAAAGAATTATACAAAAACGAATTTCCAAATTTCATAAAAGGCTATGCTCACAAACCCTATATCAGGAAAATAGAAAAACAAGGTGTCATAGCCCATTTCATTCAAAGCCTTGATTTTTATTTTGAGAACCCAAACTTGGTTACAGACGATTTGCTTAAATTAAAATTCAAAGAACTCATCCTATTGCTTCTTCAAACTGACAATGCAGAAAATATTATTACTTTATTCTCTCATTTATTTAATCCAAGACAAGCAGGTTTGTTTGAGGTAGTGGAAGCACATTTATACTCATCCATTTCTATTGTCGAGTTAGCTAGATTGACAGGGCGGAGCCTGTCAACATTTAAGAGAGATTTTGAAACACAATTTAGTGATACACCAGCCAATTTCATTAAAGAAAAGAAATTGGAAAAGGCTCTCGAGCTACTACAATCAACCGAATTATCTGTATCTGAAATTTGTTACGAAGTTGGCTTTCAAGATACCTCACATTTCACAAAAACCTTCAAACAAAAGTATAATCAATCGCCTTCTGAGTATCGTAAGAAGCAGTTGAACTGAATTTACCAGTATTTGAACTTTACTGCCAAGTTTGAATTTATTTTAAGTTTCATATTTGTATCGTGATTTTACATTAATAAAAAAAGGAAAAAAATGAACGAAAGCATATTAATAACCGGAGCAAATATTGGGCTTGGGAAAGAGACTGCCCGACAGTTAGCATTGAAAAAAGAAACAAAAAAGGTAATTCTTTTCTGCAGAAATCAAGCGAAAGCCGAGTCTGCAAAAAAAGACCTTGAGGTGCAAACGGGAAGAAAGATTTTTGAAATTATTATTGGAGATGTTGCGGATGCAAATTCTGTAAGAAAAGCAGTAGAAAAAATAAAGGAACCTATTGATGCAGTAATTTTAAATGCAGGTGGAATGGTGGGGAAAACGGCTGCGAAACTTACGCCTTCCGGAATGAATGACTTAGCTGCCACAAATATTTTAGGCCATGTAATTTTAGTTGAGGAATTAATTAAACATGATAAGTTGAAAAAAGCAGTACTATCAGTAAGTGCGGAAGCTGTACCAGGAGTAAAGATGCTCGGAATGAAACCGGTGGCAATGAAAACTTCTTCTGTAGATGAGTTTGCTGCTGTGCTTAACGGTTCATATTTTGGTAATAAATTTGATGTAACGCAAGCATACGCATATGTCAAATATGCAGCAACTATGTGGACCTTGTCAATGGCAAGAAAACATCCCGACCTAAAATTTGTTGTTATGAGTCCTGGGAACACAAAGGGAACTCAAGCACCCAATAATCTTCCCCCGGCAATGCAATTTATGTTGAAGTATTTTATGATGCCTGTTGTATTCCCATTGATAGGGGGAATGGTGCATAAGTTGGAAGTAGGTGCAAAACGTTTTGTAGATGGCATTTCGGATGAGCGATATAAAAGTGGCATTTTTTATGCAAGTAAACAGGGTAAGTTATCAGGGGACGTGGTTGACCAGAGCACTTTTTATACTGATTTGAAAAATACCACATTTCAAGATAACGCTGATAAAGCAATTCACCGTTTTATAAAATAAATATTACGAAATACAAGAAAACAACGAACCGCTAACAACGGCAATCATGACGCTCGAATATTATATATTATTGATCTCGCTTCATGCCGCGCATTATGTCAAGAAGGAGCGCGGCACGAACATGATTGCCGCAAACGTTAGCCGAAATTGCACCAACGATTTCTACAACTAGAGGAGACGATTGGCAATGCCAGGCCATATAGCTTTGATTGTCATTGATATGCAGCTTGGGGTGTTCAAAAGCCCTGTTATCCCGCCCGTCGCAGGAGACAAGCAGTTACTATCACAAGTGAAGCGGTTGATTGGTGAAGCACGAGCCGCTTCCGTCCCCATTATCTATGTTCAACACAATGGTGGGCAGGGACACCCGTTAGAGCGCGGCACTTCAGGATGGAATATTCACCCCGACATCGCCCCATCGGGCAGCGATGTTGTCATTGAGAAAAACACGCCAGATTCGTTCTACGGTACCGAACTTCAGAAACAGTTGGAGTCTCGTAATATCAAGACGCTTGTCATATGTGGCATACAAACCGAGTTCTGCGTGGACACGACCTGCCGTCGCGCATTTAGTCTGGCTTACCAAGTGATTCTGGCAAAGGACGCTCACAGCACATGGGACACTGGACTTCTATCGGCATCGCAGATTATCGCGCACCACAACAAAGTCTTGGCAGAATGGTTTGTTAAGACGAAGGAAGTAAGTGAGATTGACCTTAATGCCCTTTCGGGCAACGGCGGCTAACATGCCCCCAAAAGATGCTTCCCGATCAGGAGCATATCCCGTCCAAATTATTTATATGTCGGGATGGCGCAAGGCGCTCATCGGGACAGGCCCATGGACCGCTTCATCCTGCTTTGCCGCATCATGGATGCCAGCAATATTTATGGCGGCAAGCGGGACGAACTTATTTGAGCGAGGCGTTATACTCCCATCCTCACTAAATCTTCTCTCCTTCTTCTCCACGTCACGATAAACCCGACCACCATTATTATCACTCCACCCCAAACTAAGTTGATGAACGGCTTGATCGTCGCCTCGATGACAAGCACCTGTTTCTTGTTGATCGTGCTTTGCTGAGCCTGCGTGAGAAGGGAAATGTCTGACGAATTCTTTGCTGGCATGTAGCCGACCATGATAGAAGCTTGCTTGGTCTTGTCGTCGACGTGAAGGTCGGTAACGGTGATTTGGTCTCCCGACTTTGTCGTTGCGGTGTTGAGGTCGTTCTGTCCGCCTGGGTTAATCCTGTTCGACGGTGTGATTATCTCGCTCTTGCCATCCGATGTCGTCAGTTCAATTATCGACGCGAGTGTGAACGGTTTGCCGTCGATCATCGCCTGTCTCTGATCGTCAGCAACCTGGAAGCCTCTGAATACCATCGTGTACTTCCCAAGCTTCACAGTTTGGTTTAGATTGAGAGGCACCTCGACGCCATATTGACTCGCTTCCATTCCGCTGCCGCTGCTTTCTTCTATGTCCTGCGGGGACAGATATAAGTCGCGCGTCAACATGTTCTTGCCAATGAATGCGAGGAGCGATGGGTGACTGAAGATATTGTAGTTAACAAGGCTGAAAATATATGGATGCCGCATGATCGCGCCGCCATTGTAGGCGCTTGCGTACATGATGAGCGGTGCGTTGAATACGCTGGTGCCATTCGCAACTGTTACGTTGTAGGCTGTCTTTTCATTATCGATCTGAGATGTACCAACATAGGTGAGTTTATATCCAAATGCTTCTTTCGGCTCGCCTTGCGGAAGATCAAGTGTGACATGTTTGTCGTAATGCGCCGACGCGATTATCCCGATGAACAAAAGCGAGACGCCAATGTGCGCGACCGATGAGCCCATGAACTTCGGATTTCCCTTTGCGATCTTGTAAGCGATTTGGAGGTTCACGAAGAATGCGAACGCGCTCGCGAGGAAAAACAGAACCATCATGATGTCGTGCATTCCTGCAAATATGACGATCACTGTGAGTATCGTGGCGGCTGAAGCGGGAAGCTGCATCGTCTTGAGGAGAGTTTGCGAGTTCGATTTCTTCCACCAGAAGAGTTGTCCGAGTCCGATCATCGCTGCCATGAATATTGCGAGCGGAAGATTAGTCTTGAGATAGTAGCTCGTGTCGATTGCACTCGCCTTTCCTTGCAGGATGTTTGAGATTAGTGGCGCGCTCGTTCCGATCAGCGTGAAGCCTGCGACGATGACGAGTGAAGCCGCGCCCAAGAATAATGCGAACTCGCGCGACGTAAGTGTGTAATGGATTTTTTGCTTTGGTATTTCTCTGACGCGCCAGAAGTAGAGGCTCAATCCTAAGATCAAGAAGAAACCGATCAACCCGACCAAGAGAATATAGACCCACATGCCGGGTGTTTCAAAACTGTGTACGGACGTGTCGCCGAGGACGCCGCTGCGTGTTAGGAAAGTACTGTAGAGAACCAAAAGGAAGGGAAGCATTCCCATGATGAAGTTGGCTCTTAGGAATCCTCCTGTGCGGCGCTGTACCAGTAAAGTGTGAACGGATGCGACCGCGACGAGCCATGGTATGAACGAGGAATTCTCGACTGGATCCCATCCCCAGAATCCGCCCCAGCCCAACGTCTCATACGCCCAGAAGCCGCCGAGCGTTATTCCAAAACCGAGGATTGCAGACGTGAAGAGCGTCCATGGCACTGCAACGTTTATCCAATTCTTGTAATCTTTTCTGAGAAGTCCTGAGATGGCGTGAGCGAATGGAACAGCCGTGGATGCAAAACCGAGGAACAGGATCGGCGGATGGATTACGATCCAAAAATTTTGCAGCAGTGGATTCAATCCTCTTCCGTCATCGGGCATCATACCGGGATGCGCGGTCTGCGGCCATGTTTGCCAGACGTATTCAAATGGATTCTTCACGACAGCGAGCAAAATTAAGAATGAAGCAATCGCAGAATAAATGCCCATCACCGAAGATTCGTAATGATGTTTGCGTGAGTAAACCATCAGCATCAATCCGATGATGCAAGTGTACATCGTCCAGAGCATGAAGCTTCCTTCCTGTCCGACGTAGAACGTCGAGACCAAAAGGGCAGAGGGAAGATCGAGAGCACTGTAATTCCAAACGTAAGTATATTGGAACTGGTGCGTCAGAAGCATATTCATCAGGTAACCTGCGGTCAGTATCACCGATGTCGCAGCAGCATGGTACCCGATCCGCGCGAGCTTCAGAGATCTTTTGTCATCGTTGTTAAAGAAAGCATATACGTATCCGGCGGTGGCGGTCAACATTGAAACAAAAGCCACCATGATTAATACTTGGCCAATCATATTTCTTATAACCTCAGTTTTGTGAAGCCGCTTATTGGTAGCTTGACGTTGTTTGTGCCGAAGATTGAGGTCCAGTTTTCGACTGGTATTTGGAAGGGCATTTAGTCAATACATCACTCGCATAGAACACCCCATTCTCGCAGCGTCCCTTCGCCACGATGTCGTTGGCGATTTCGAAGTTGTTCGGTTTCGCTCCTGCGAGTACGACCGGCAAAACCGTCTTGTCATCATCCGTCAGATAGAAGTGAAAGGTGTTTGTCTTCGGATCATAGAAGCTTTGCATGTCTTTCACCCAAGTGCCTTTAACCTGAACGGTGCGATGTGTTTCTTGTGCGGCTTTAGCTGAGACATATTGGATGTTGTTCTGCATGAAAGATATTGCGCCGAAAATTATGAAGGCAACGATGACAAGTCCCCCGACTATATATTTGGGCTTCATTCAATTATTCCACCTTTCCCGTTATGTGCCACGAGGTTCATTTCGTTCGGTTTCCTCTTCTGATTCGCTATTCTTGTATAACTTGTTCACCTTCCCATCTAACCAAAACAGATACACAAAGATTCCCAGCCAAATCACCAGAACGATTATCAAAACCACATAGAGTGAATGCTCGTCGAGGAAACTGTATAGTGAACTCATTTAACCTCTCCGCTTGACTGTTTGTAAGCCAACAAACTTATTTTTGTTTTCAATTGAAAGAGCCAGATGTAAAGAGCTGTGAATCCTAAAAGAGATGCGTAGAACACAAATCTCATGTTCATATCCATGTACATCTTGCCATTAGCGTTCACTATCGGTGCAGGTGATCCTTCACCTGGATGCAGACCGCTCATCATTCTTGGCATGATGAAGACGAAGAAAGGTACCGTGACGAAAGCGACTATCGAATACACCGCCGAGAGTGTTGCGCGCTTTTCTTCGATCTCCAGTGCACTTCGAAGAGAGAAGTATGCACCATAAATAAGGAGGAGCACAAATATCGACGTCTCGCGCGGGTCCCAATTCCAGAAACTTCCCCAATTGAACTTTGCCCAGATGGAGCCGGTGATGGTGGCTAAAATGCTGAAGATGAAACCGAGCTCGGCGGCAGTTGCCGATTTGATATCGTACCTGATATTCTTTCTTCTCAGATAAACGATACCGTACCACATCGACATGAAGAATGCAAGAACTGCAAGCCACGACATCGGAACATGGAAGAATATAATTCTTGCCTTCGGGCCTAATCCCGGTATGTCGCTGATCGGCATCGCAATCCCAAACGCCAGAACTCCGGCTATCCATACCCCGATACCAATTTTAGTCAATGTTTTCATCAATCTCTCCAAACAAAATCGAATAAAATAATAGAAATCGTCGTCACTACGACTGCATATGAAATCATAATTTTGAGATCGTCAACGGCGCTGGCAACTGGAGCGCCTTCAACAGAAAGTCTCGTCGCATCTATAACGCTCATTAATAGTGGAAGCAATATTGGAAACGAGAGAACAGGATATAACGTTCCTTTCGAATTTGCCTTCGATATTATCGCGGCGATGAAAGTGGAAGCCGAAGCAAGTCCGAAACTTCCGAGCACAATTGTAAGCAGGAAGATCCATGGTGCCTGAACTGTGAATGACGGCATAGTCAAGAGGTAAGCAAGGATAATCAACGCGTTCAAAATGTAAATCAAGACCGCATTGAAAGCGAGTTTGCCGAGAAGAACGGAGGTAGGTTTGACCCACAGCTCGAAGCGTCATCGTGGTTCCTCTTTCTTCCTCACTCACAAAAGAACGAGATAGTCCACTCATTGCGGAAAAAAAAATGATAATCCATAGAATCCCAGCAGACAGACTTGGCGAAACGGTTTCGCCTGCAGTGGAGAAGAGAATGATCGAGAGCGTGACCACGACGAACATTATCAGCGCATTCAGCGCATAACGTGTCCGCAGTTCACTATACAGATCTTTTGTGAATACAGCGGCGGCTCCTCTCATGCGCTAAAGATAGTCGGCAGTAGGTAGATGTTCAAGGATGGTCATAGTCGGTCTCAGCGAACAAGCCGGATAAAAATCAATTCTTTTTCTTGAAGCCATCGCCGCGAGATGTTAAATTTACAGGTTCTCGGAGAGGTGCAGGAGTGGTTGAACTGGCCCGCCTGGAAAGCGTGTGTGCAGGAAACTGTACCGAGGGTTCGAATCCCTCCCTCTCCGCTGAATATATCTTGTTCTCCGCAGGATATCATGTGATGGCTCTTGGAGAGGTGCGAGAGTGGTTGAATCGGCCGGTCTCGAAAACCGGAATACCCTTCGGGGTATCGAGGGTTCGAATCCCTCCCTCTCCGCTGTGCAACCACATTATGTCGTGTATATACTCTACTCGATTTCTCTTGATAGAACATATACGGGCCATACCGATAACGTCGAGAAACGGTTGAAGCAGCACAACGCCGGCAAGACTCGATCTACAGGTTCGGGACGTCCTTGGCGAGTAATTTTCACTGAAGCCTGCAAAGACAGGGAGGAAGCTCGCCACCGAGAGAAATGGTTTAAAAGCTCGAGCGGTCGAAAAAGGATCGCTGAAATTCTGAAAGAATGGAAAGGGGAGCAGAGTTAGTATCGAGGGTTCGCTTGCCTCGCTCCGCTCGGCGGAGCGGGAATCCCTTCCTCTCCGCTAGACAAAAAAGGGGGAATTCTTAATGTGTGATCACCATTCTTGATTTTTACTTTGCTCCGGAATATCTTGCAATCGGATTAGGAAAGCGCATGAGTACAGACGATTTTGATTTCACATTTGACGACGAACAATTCG
The DNA here is from genome assembly GCA_963703215.1 of uncultured Bacteroidota bacterium. Taxonomy (GTDB): domain Bacteria; phylum Bacteroidota; class Ignavibacteria; order Kryptoniales; family JAKASW01; genus JAKASW01. The sequence goes on from OY969800.1 coordinate 2,632,947, forward strand.
ACGAATTCGAGAAACACAATATCGATGATGAAATAAGACGTTTCCGCAGGGAAGAGCCAAATTTTTCGAGTATCGCAGCTCTTGAAGAAATAATCGACTATTTCATGAGCCAGGACAAATATGAAGACGCTCTCTTTTTTGCAAACAAGTTGATAGCCGTCATGCCTGCCAGCGCTGAGAATCGAGCTCGTCGAGGAGAAATAAATGAGGCTCTGGGAAAATTTGAAGATGCTTTGGAGGATTATACTAAAGCCCTTGATTACAACCCTGTCGAGGTCGATGCGCTAATTGGGAAGGCGAGCTGTTTGCAGATGATTGACATGTTCGAGGAAGCACTCGAGAACATAGATCTCGCCTTAAACATTGACCCGGGAAGTTACGAAGCCCTGATGAATAAGGGCGTTATCCTGGAAAAACTCGCGCGATATGAGGATTCCTCTAAAGTTTTCAAGTATCTAACTGAGCTTGATTCGAATGACAAGGATGCGTGGTTCGAGTTGGCATATTGCTACGATTACTTGGAAGAACCTGACAAGTCCTTGAAGTGCTACGATAAAGTCATCGAGTTGGATCCTTACAACCACAGAGCCTGGTATAATCGTGGTATCTCATTGAATGCTTTGGGGAAATATCAAACTGCCGTCGAAAGCTATGACATGGCGATTGCGATCGACGAGAAGTTCAGTGCAGCATGGTACAACCGGAGCAATGCCCTTCTCAGCATGGGCAAACTGCAGGAAGCAATAAAAAGTTACAAGGTGACTCTTAAGTATGAGCCTAACGACGTTGCAACTTGGCACAACATGGCGACCGCTTATGAAGAACTTGGCGAATACAAAGAAGCCATTCGTTGTTATACCGAGGCATTGAAAGGTGATCCAGGCCATGTGGAGTCATTGTTCGGCAGGGGAGTCTGCTACGATGCAATCAACTTGTACCGCAAGGCCCTCGCGGATTTTGGTCGTGCGGCAGAATTAGAAAGTTCAGACCACGATATTTGGCATGCGAAGGGTGACGTGGAATTTACGCTCGCGCTATTTCGAGATTCAGTAGCGAGCTATCTGCGAGTGACCCAGCTTCAGCCCCAAAATGTCGATGGATGGCTCGATCTTGGAGATGCCTTTGTCGAGTGCGAACAATTTTCGGACGCGTTGAACTCTTACGACAAAGCAATCGAGATTTCCCCTGAGTGGGGAGAAGCATATTACCAGAAGTGTAAATGTTGTCTGCAGATCCGCGCTTACGAGAATGCAATTAAGAGCGCCAAGAGGGCTCTGGAATTGGAGCCTCATAAGATCAACACTTTTTTCCAGGACTTTGGTCAGATACAGCACTCGAATCCGGAGATTTTAATCAAATTTGTCTTTCCTGTTTATGAATGGTTAGTGAATGAAAAAAAGTATAAAGAGTCACGCTAAGTTAGTCGGGATAATCGGCCATCCAATTGCCCATAGCTGGTCCCCGTTGATACACGGGACGGCGTTCAAGCTTACGAAGCAGAATTACGCCTACTTTGCATTCGATGTACTGCAGAAGAACCTCCATGATGCCTTGAAAGGGATACAGGCACTGGGAATCGTGGGTGTTAATGTTACGGTCCCTCACAAAGAAGCAGTTATGGAATTCCTAGATGAAATTTCTGCCGATGCGAGGCTCGTTGGCGCAGTGAACACCGTCTATATCCAAAACGATTTGCTCGTCGGTCACAATACCGACATCGATGGTGCAGTTGCCGCTCTGAAGCCTTATCGCGACCAAATTGCGGATCAAAACGTGACCATCTTCGGTGCAGGCGGCGGTGCACGAGCGGTTGTTTATTCACTGATCGCCTATTTTCGACCCGCGCAGATTAATGTCATTAACCGTGATACCTCTCGCGCGGAATTGTTGAAGAAGTTCTTTGCAGATTCCCAAAATTACAGGAACATCAGGGTAGTCGAGCTTCATAACAACGATGAAGGAAGCGTTGTCGAGGCGAGCAGGCTAATCGTGAATGCGACTCAGGTTGGGATGTCTCCAGCAATCAACGAAAATATAATGGTACAGGACAATCGCGACTACGGCGGCAAAATTTTCTTCGATTTGGTTTATAACCCCGTTGAGACAAGCTTCCTGAAATCTGCTAAGAAGAGGGACGCCGCAACGATCAGCGGACTCGAGATGCTCTACCAACAGGCAGCAAAGGCGTTCGAATTATGGACCGGAGTTACAATGCCTCTTGACAAAGTGCGTGCAAAACTCGACAAGAAATTCTTGGAGGAAGATTCAGCAAAGAAACAGAGGACGGTCGTTCATAAGGCATGAAGGAATTCATCGGATAGCGAATTGCATTTCGAACAATCACTGATTCCCACATAGCAGCTCTGCAATAATCAGCAAGGCATCTTCGACGGGACGGAAGGAAATATCTGCTTCATTGACGCTAGCAGATAGTCTGCGGGACGCACTTCTTACTTCAATTGAAAACTTCTCGTTGGTTGAAATGAATTTCAAAATCTCGTTTGCGCTGATCGACCGAGTTGTCTCTTTTGTGCAATTTGAGAGACGGAACGCTGTTCCTACAGCTCTTCTTGCGCAGACTCTTGCTTTTCCTTCGTTGCCATCCTTTATAGCATTCTGAGCGGAGTCGATTTCACTTTGTATCTCTTCCGGCAGAACCATTGTTATCCTTTCTCAAATATTCCGCTAAATATTTAGCAGTATAAGAATTCTTGCTCTTCATTACTTCGTGAGGCGGACCTTCAGCCACAACGCGTCCTCCCGCCTCTCCGCCTTCGGGGCCAAGATCGATTATCCAGTCTGCACATTTGACAACATCGAGATTGTGCTCCACCACGATTGCAGTATTGCCTTTGTCGACCAGTCTTTGTAGAAGTTCCAAGAGAATTCGTATGTCTTCAAAGTGTAAACCGGTTGTCGGCTCGTCGAGTATGTAAAGAGTTTTGCCTGTCGAAACTTTGGAAAGTTCGGTGGAGAGTTTTACTCTCTGCGCCTCGCCTCCTGAAAGTGTCGTAGAAGATTGGCCAAGTCGAATATAGCCGAGTCCAACCTCGTCCATTGTCTGAAGCTTTCTCTTTATCGTTGGGATTTGCTGGAATAATTCAAGAGCATTGTCAACGGTCATCTCCAGGACGTCGGCAATAGTTTTTCCTTTATATTTTACATCAAGAGTAGCAGCGCTGAAGCGTTTTCCGTTGCAGACTTCACACTTCACGTAAACGTCCGGGAGAAAACTCATCTCGATCTTTCGCATCCCATCACCCTCGCAAACGGGACAGCGCCCTTCTTTTACGTTAAACGAGAATCGTCCAGGTTTATAACCGCGGACCTTTGACTCTGGAAGTTGAGCGAAGATGTCTCTGATTGCCGTAAAAACCCCAACGTATGTCGCTGGATTTGATCTTGGAGTACGACCGATTGGAGACTGGTCAACGTCGACCACCTTGTCGATGAATTCCACACCCAAAATCGATTTGTAGGGAAGTGGCTGATCAGCGAGGCGATAGAATTTTTTGCCGAGGATTCTATAAAGTGTGTCGTTGATTAAACTGGATTTTCCTGATCCGCTGACGCCGGTAACGCAGATGAGCAGACCTATCGGAAATTTCACGCTGATTTCTTTGAGATTATTGCCTTTGGCTTTTTCTATCGTCAGGAATTTGCCGTTCGGTTTTCTCAACTCTTTTTGGGGACGCACGGGAATTTCTTTCTCATCGCGCAAATAAGCAGCAGTCAAGGAGTCTTTTCGTTCTGACAAAATATCTTCCAGTGTACCAGCTTTCACTACACGTCCACCATGCTCGCCGGCACCAGGTCCGAGATCCACTATATAGTCCGCGTTTTCAATTGTTTCACGATCATGCTCGACAACGATTATCGTGTTCCCGATGTCGCGAAGTGACTTCAGTGAATTAATTAGCCTGACATTGTCGCGTTGGTGGAGACCGATTGAAGGTTCGTCGATAACGTATAGCACACCGGTAAGCTGCGATCCAATTTGAGTTGCCAACCTGATTCGCTGAGACTCACCGCCCGACAGTGTTCCTGACGGACGATTTAGATTCAGGTAATTCAAGCCGACGTTAAGGAGAAAGGCGAGTCGTGTTTTGATTTCATGGAGAATCGGCTGCGCAATTTTCTGATTCCTTTTGGAAAGTGCCAGATCATGAAAGAGTTTCTCCACCTTGTCGATCGAATCTGTCACGACGCTTTCGATCGTATTCTCGCCGCCGTCTGCGTCGATTATCCTGACGAATCTGCTTTCAGCTCTTAACCTTGTTCCATTACACACTTCGCATATCGTAAATGGCAAATGAGCTTCGGCATCTTTGTAGCCGTCTTCGAAGTATGCCTCGAAATCTAGGTTGCGAATCATCGGGACAAGTCCTTCGAATTTTGCCGCCAAATTCGAAATGGATATTCCGGCAAACTTTATTCCTTTTTGTGAACCTTTTTGATTCTTGCCAAAGAACAAAAGATCGCGAATGGTCGAGTCAAATTCTTTGAATGGTGTGCTCGCGTTCACGTGGTAAGGTTCAAGGACTCTATTCAAGAGACTCATCAGGAAGAAATCGTCCCGCTTCGGAAACAGCAGCGCGCCTTCTGTTATGGATCGGTTTGAATCGACCACCAGAGCTTCAGGTGTGATATTCCTGCTGAGTCCGATTCCATTGCAGCTCCGACACATTCCAAATTTTGAATTGAACGAAAAAGAATTCGGTGCAAGGTCCGGATAACTCGTTCCACATTTTGGGCAGGATCGGAGCTGGCTGAAGAAACTGTCTTTCTTGATGTCATAATCGTGGACGATAATGGTACCTGATCCTTTTTCAAGAGAGAGCTTCAATGACTCCCGTAATCTCGTTCCCGACTTTTTTTGAATCCTAAGCTTGTCGACTACGAGTTCAATTGTATGTGTTCCGTAACGTGAGACTTCCATTCCTTCTTTGAGATCGCGAATAATCCCATCGACTCTCACTTGAACGAATCCTTCTGCCATCAACTCTCTGAAGAGTTCGCGGTAATGTCCCTTTCTACCAATGATGAGTGGAGCAAGAAGCAGAATATTCTTGTTGTTGAATTCGCTCAGAGTTGTTAGGAGGATTTGATCGGGAGTTTGCTGCTGAACCGCTATATCGCAGTTTACACAAAACTGGGTGCCCACTTTTGCAAAAAGAAGACGGACATAGTCGTAGATCTCAGTGATAGTTCCTACGGTTGAGTGTGGGTTTGTGCTGATCGTCCTTTGTTCGATCGCGACAGACGGGCTGAGTCCTTCGATCAAATCAACATCAGGGCGTTCCAATATTTGGAGGAACTGGCGCGCGTATGCCATCATGGTTTCGAGGTAACGGCGCTGACCCTCGGCGTAAATTGTGTCAAAAGCCAATGAAGATTTTCCGCTTCCGCTCAGACCAGTGATGACGATAAATTTGTCCCGCGGCAAATCAAGATCGATCGATTTCAGATTGTGCTGGCGTGCACCGCGAATTGTGATTCTGCTTGTGTCCGGTTTTGCTTCCATTTGAATTCCGAATTTACCTTGAATGAGTTCCAGATTCAATTCAAAAAGGAACGACAATGGTTGAGCGCTCGAAGCGTTCCAAGGGTTTCTAAATTGTGGCAGTTACTGATTAAATTATTCGTGATGAAAGTTCTTGACTGTGCAATATTTTACGAGTGGGAATATGATGATGATTTTGTCTCGATTCTCACGTCAGAACTCGAATCAAAGAAACTTACGGCAGAAGTTTACGGACCGGACGACTTCGATGGCCTCGCAGAGAAATTAAACCGAAAAGCCATCTCCTTCAGAACGGTTATCGATCGAGCCTCAGAACGTCGATGACAATTGTGAGTTGATCGTAAGCCACTTCAATCATATGAAAGTTTTGATTGTGAACGATCTTTCGAGAGTTCGCCATTCTTCTGACAAAGCCTCGATGCATCTTGAATTTATCACCGCTGGGATTTACGTACCTTATACGATTATAATATCGCCATACACAGCGCAACAAGAAATATCGTTGAGCATTGACCAATTAGCCTATCTTGGCAGACCATTCATCATAAAACCCGCCAACACTACCGGTGGAGGGATGGGCGTGGTCACAGGCGCGGAAAGCCTCCGGGAGATCATCGATACACGGCAGCATAACAAAGATGACAAGTATCTTCTCCAGAGAAAAATTGAGCCGACGATTCTTGATGGTCGGCGAGCGTGGTTTAGACCTTTTTATGTCTTCGGAAAAGTTTTCATTTGTTGGTGGGACGACCTGACTCATATCTATTTCGAAACATCGCGTGAAGAGATCAAGAGACACAACCTCCGAGAAGTCGGAAGGATTGTCCTGAAAATTCATGAGGTATCGGGCTTGGAGTTTTTCTCTACAGAGATCGCGATTACGCCGAAGGGAGAATTTATTGTCATAGATTATGTTAATGAAATGTGTGATATGCGCTTAAAGTCGAAGCATTCTGATGGGGTACCCGATACTATTGTCGAGGCTATAGCCGGGCAGATAGTGAATGCAATCTCAGAGTACCGACGGAAGGGAAAAGATGGTTGAACCGGAGATAGAAGCCGGGATTAGTTTTGGCGACACTGTATTTTCTGTGGTGGATGTCGAAACGACCGGTTCAATGGCGGCGAACGACAGGATGATAGAGTTCGCGGCGTATAAAGTCGCCAACGGAAGAATCACCGACGAATATAAAACTTTGTTAAATCCAGGGAGGCACATTCCAAATTTCATAAGAAACATGACCGGCATTAGCAACGAAATGGTTTACGGGGCGCCGTCATTCAGCGAAGTTGCAGGAACCATCTCAGATTTTTTATCAGGAACCGTTTTCACCGCACACAATTCGCATTTCGATTATTCGTTCGTGAGGAACGAGATGGCAATCGCCGGGTTCGATTTCGAAATGCCGCAGCTATGCACAAGGAAATTAAGTTCAAGAATCTTTCCACAGCTTCCGAGAAAAGCCCTTGATCAAGTGTGCAAACATCTTGGCATAAGAATCAGCGGGAGGCATCGTGCATACGGTGACGCAAGGGCGACCGCGCATTTATTGATCGAGCTTCTGGAATTGATCGGCGAGCGGCATGAGGTCGACGGGATTGATGAATTGCTTCGATTTCAGAATGTCTCTTCTCGCATCGATCCGCACAAGAACCAGAATGTTTTCAAAGCGACAATGATGAAGGCGCCGAATTCACCCGGTGTCTATAGAATTTACGACTCAGAAGACAAGATTATTTATGTCGGCAAGGCAAAGAATCTAAAGATCAGGATAGCATCTTATCTTACCGAAAATGAAAGAGACTCTCGAAAAGTCAGGGGAATGCTTCGAGATGCGCGGAGAATCGAGTTCGAGATTACTCCGTCTGAATTGTCAGCGTTCCTGCGAGAGTTGCAGCTCATTCGCGAACATCGTCCTAAGTTTAATTCTCTGCTTGTGAACCCGAGGCGCTTTCCATTTATCAGGCTTTCATCTGAAAATAAATATGACAGACTGGATGTGGTTTACGAATTAGACGGCGGAGGGAGATATTACGGCCCGTTCGAGAATTCCTTCGTCGCCGAACAGGTTCTTTTTGCGGCCGACAAATATTTCAAGCTGGTAAAATGTGAAAATGATTTTGCCAAACCGTTTGATCCGTGTCTCTATTTTCACATCGAACGCTGCATGGCTCCTTGCCGCGGTGAAGTCGGTATCCCCGACTATGAAAGAGAAGTCGAAGCAGTCGAAAACTTTCTCTCAGGATCGTTTGAGAAACTTACCTTTGAGCTAAGATTAAAGCTCGATGAACTTGCAAAAAAACTTGAGTTTGAGGAAGCCATTGAAACACGAGACTTGATCGAGGTTCTCCAAAAAACTTCTTCGCGATTGAAACTTCTCGATGGACCTCTAAGCAAAGCCAGCTTTGTATGTGGCTGGGTAGATGAGAATCGATTAGAAATCTATGTCGCGCGGCGGGGAATCGTGGCTGGTCCCGTGGTCGTGAACATTGCGGAACTGGAACCAGGATTGACATTCCTTTTCAACAAATCGCCGATCGTCGCTCGTGATTTTGTTCCGCTGCGCATTCTTTTGAATTACGCGTTGAAAAACCCTCGAGGTTTTTTCCGGGTGAATGCAGGAGGAGAAGAGGCAGAACTTGCTGCGATAATAAGGACTGCTATCGGTGAAGATAAGCTCCTTGCGAAGGTTGGAAAACAACCCTCGCAAGGATAAAAAACTTTAGAGTTCGCCCAGGTATTTTTGGGCTAGGGTAGCGTTTTTGGACTTCGGATATTTTTGAGTAAGCGTCTCCCAGGTGGATCGCGCCTTGTCTTTGTCGCCTAGTCTAACATATGTCATTCCGAGCATCAAGTAGGCATCCTCTGCCTTCCAGCTTTTCGGATAAGTGACGGTCTTCTGAAATTCTTTGGCGGCCCGGTCATACTGCTTGGTAGAATAGTAGGACATGCCAAGCCAGTAGTGAGCATTACTCATCAAGGGATCGTCGACAGAACTTTTGGACAAATTTTCCAGGCTGGGAATTGCCTGTTTGTATTTCTTCGCAAGACAGAGCTTGACCGCCGAGTCGTATGTCTTCTTAAACTCAGCGCTTGAAGTAACGTTTGACGTTCCGACAGGAGCTTCCGGTCCCGACTTTTCATATTCAGCGTTCTTGGCGCTCAGGTCACGATTGATTTGTTTTTGGACGGTAAGTTCTGAATCGAGCGTATTGACGCGGACTTGTAAATCCTGAAAGTCCTGCCATTGCTGACTGCTCTGACCTAATTTTGAAGTCAGGTCTGCAACCTTCGCGTTCAAGGCTTTCTTGTCTTGATCAAGTTGTGCGTTGGTCTTCTTCAGTTGAGCATTCTCATCCTGCAGTCTCTGATTATCCGCTTGCAGCGAGGCAACCACCGAGTCGGTCTGGCCACCGGTTGATCCTGCGGTCTCGACGGATGATCCGCAACCGCTCAGAGTCAGGTTAGCTACAAAAAGGACAGTGATAAACAGGAAAGACGCCCCATGCAGTAATCTTTTCATTCGAGTTCCTCCTCGGTTTTTTTGTTTACGAGTCGAATGAAAATATACAAAGGAGCCTTAAAAGTCAAGAAAATTAGTGGGGTCTGGCAATATCGTGACATGATGGCTTGAAACGAATGGTTTTTCTCTGCGCCATTAGATAGATTAATATCAAAAATGTGGAACGAATCGGAGCCGAATATTTGCTAAGGGCATTGACTTTACGAATCTCAGAGTTTCACATCTCCCGCAAGTCCCGGGATCTTTTTAATTTTGCGGATTCACTTTTTACTCTCTCGGGCGATCTTTTTTTCCCTAATTTTCAAGCGGTTCAAGATTTCGCGAAGCGCGTCAACGAAATGAAACGCGTTAATATCAAAGTAGAATCTAATAGAGGGAAATTGCGAGGACCTTTCCCGCCAGTATCGCCGGGTGACGTTAACGCAATGGGACTGTTTCATGAAGTACTGCATTTCGTGATCAATTCTTACGTCAATGAAATCAACAGTTCGGCACTTGTGCGTTTAGAAGATTGGCTCAAAGAAAATGTCGGCAAGTCAGAGTTGGAAAAAAGCACCAGAAGATTTGTCGAGTTATTTCCACCGACGAAAGTATACCGTGGGGAAGAGTCAGCCGAAGATTATCTTTCGCGTTCAACCGGCGGCGTTTCACACCGCCATGAAGTTCTGATAGAGGAAATTCTCCTTTGGCTTGAAAATCGGAATCCGGCGTTCGCGCCGATTTCGCAGCTAATCGACGACAGAGAATTACATGAGACAGCGAGGTACGATGATGTAATCAAGAATGCCGAGAGTTTTTTCGAAAGAGAACCGAAATTTCCAACGGTCAATTTATCACTTTTAAAAATGCTGAGCGCTCCGATGGAAGCTCATCCCGATTCGATAACCGAGCAGCTCCAGTATATGGCAAAGCATTGGGAAAAAATTCTGGCGAAGTCTCCTTACCTTCTTAAGCTCCTCACCGCAGTCAATATCCTTAAGGAAGAAGGAAAGTACTTTCTGATGCTAGCTCAGGGACAGGCAGATAAGAATAAAATACCTGAAGTCAATCAATCTCAATTCATCGGGTTCGGCGGGAAGGAATCTCAAGCGGTTCTCCAATTCGGGCGGCATGAATTCGAAGGTGAAAATTTCAGCTCCGATTTGGGATGGATGCCGAGACTCGTGTTGATTGCAAAAAGTATATTTGTCTGGCTCGACCAGCTTAGCAAGAAGTATCAACGATCCATCACAAGACTCGACCAAATTCCCGATGAAGAGCTCGATATATTATCAAGGCGTGGCTTTACGGGACTTTGGCTGATAGGGATTTGGGAGAGAAGTCATGCATCGCAGAAAATTAAACATCTCAATGGGAACACCGATGCAATTGCTTCTGCGTACTCGCTGAACTCATACAACATTTCACACGAACTCGGCGGCGATGATGCGTTTTTAAGTTTAAGAGATCGCGCAATGAGCCGCGGAATCCGCCTGGCAAGCGACATGGTTCCGAACCACATGGGGGTTGATTCATCATGGGTGATAAATCATCCCGATTGGTTTCTGAATATGAATTACGCACCATTCCCAAATTACTCTTTCAACGGTCCGGATTTGAGCAACGATGACCGGGTGGGAATATTTCTTGAAGACGGTTATTGGACAAAGAGAGACGCTGCGGTAGTGTTTAAAAGGCTTGATCGATGGTCCGGAGACACGAAATATATTTATCACGGTAACGATGGCACGCACATGCCATGGAACGATACTGCCCAGTTAGATTTCACAAAACCAGAAGTCCGGGAGGCCGTGATCCAAACAATATTGCATGTGGCTCGCAGGTTCCCGATAATTCGGTTTGATGCGGCGATGGTTCTTGCGAAGAAACATATCCAGCGGCTTTGGTTTCCCGAACCCGGAACTGGTGGTGCAATTCCATCGCGCTCAAATTTTTCCATGACGAAAGGACAATTTGATGACCTCGTTCCAAACGAATTCTGGAGAGAAGTCGTGGACCGCGTGCAGAAGGAAGTTCCGGATACGTTGCTTTTGGCTGAAGCATTTTGGCTGATGGAAGGGTATTTCGTGAGGACGCTTGGAATGCATCGAGTTTATAATAGCGCATTCATGAACATGCTCAAGAGGGAAGAGAACGCAAACTACCGGCAAGTCATAAAAAATGTTTTGGAATACAACCCGCAGATCCTAAAACGCTTTGTGAACTTTGTGAATAACCCCGATGAGGAAACCGCGATTGCACAATTCGGAAAAGATGACAAATATTTTGGCGTTTGCATAATGATGGCGACGATGCCCGGACTTCCGATGTTCGGCCATGGACAGATAGAAGGTTTTACCGAAAAATATGGCATGGAATATAAGCGGGCCTACCGCGACGAACTTCCGGATGGCAATCTCGTTGCGCGGCATGAACGAGAGATTTTTCCTTTGCTCAAGGAGCGGCGGCTGTTCAGCGAGATGGATAATTTCCTAATGTACGACCTTTCCTCGGGAAATGGGACGGTGAATGAAGATGTGTTTGCATATAGCAATGGGCTTGGTGAACAACGGACTCTTGTCGTGTTCAATAATAGGTATTCTCAGGCGGCAGGATGGATCAGAAACTCAGTAGGTTTTTTGGATGGAAGCGGACGAATTGTTCGAAAGACTCTTCATGATGGACTCCAGTTGGATGGAGGCAAAGATGATTATTGCGTCTTTGAAGATTCGATCACTAATCTTGAATATATTCGACCGGTAAAGTCGCTGATAAGAGAAGGCCTTTACGTTGAACTCGGTGCGTACAAATACAATGTGTTCATGAATTTTCGAGAAGTGCGTGCCATGAAAGACATTCCTTATGACGAACTATGCCGGACGCTAAACGGCAAAGGAGTTTCATCGGTTGAGGACGCTCTGCAGAATCATAGACTTCGAGATATACACGCAGCGCTTTACCAAGCCATGAACGCTGGGAGTTTGAGATATCTTCTGAGTGAGATCGAAAGTGGAAAGGCAAGAATAGACCGACGGTCTCGTAAAGAAGTCGAAGCGGTATTTAACGAAAAAGTTGAAAGACTTATCTCTGCCATTTCTGATTATGAACATCTGCAGAATGACAACATCAAGAAGAAGAGACCGACAGCTGAATTTGAGACGCTTTTATCATTGCCGAAAATTCTCAGCAAGCATAGCAAACTGAGTGCAAGGATTCCGCTTCCCTCAGAAGAGAATTCATTGTACGGTTGGCGAATCTTGTTTCTTTGGCTTTTCATGGATTTGGCGAAAGAATCATTAGCTGATGAGAAAGAGGACGCGAAATTTTTTGAAGACTGGAGATTGACTTCTCAAGTCGTGGCATGTTTCCGCGAACTCGGCTTGGACGAAGGACATGCGAGATATGAGTCGAAGATTGTTGCAGAAATTCTCAAAAGTCTCGTTGGTAAGAAAGAAGTGGATCTCAAAAAGATAGTGGTCGAAGCGATGAAAAGTGAATCCGCCAGGGATTTGCTTGGAGTAAATGTCCATGAGGGGATAACGTGGTTCAATAAGGAGCGATTCGAAGATCTTGTTGAATATTTGGGTCTTGCCGTTCTGATAAAACAGTCAGCGCAACAATCTGAGAAGAAGGCAAGTCGCACTAAAGAATCTGCGAAAGATTTGGAGGCAACTTTATCGAAGATCGAAAGCATTGCAGCAAAAACTAGCTACAAGTTTGATGACTTTGTCAAGGGACTTATCGCGTTTCAGTCGGTTTAGCTCTTAACAGGAAAAATTCCCAATGCAACTTACGTACATCGATTGGATTGTAATCTCACTTTACTTTGCGTTCAATCTCGCAGTCGGACTTTATTATAGGAAGAGGGCCACGCGGAGCTTAAGCGACTTCTTTGTCTCTGGAAGAAACGTGACATGGTGGCTTGCGGGGACATCGATGGTTGCGACGACGTTTGCGGCAGATACTCCGTTAGCGGTGACCGGTCTCGTGGCACGCAACGGCATCGCGGGAAACTGGATATGGTGGAGCATGCTGTTCAGCGGTATGTTGACGGTGTTCTTCTATGCAAGACTTTGGAGAAGGGCAGGCGTGCTCACCGATGTGGAGTTTGCTGAAATAAGATATAGCGGCAAGGCGGCAAGTTTTCTCCGCGGCTTTAGAGCACTGTATCTGGGTTTGCCCGTAAATTTAATAATTATGGGTTGGGTAAATCTAGCAATTGTAAAGATTATGATGCTCACTCTCGGGGTCTCAAAAGTAGAAGCATTGATCATTGCGATTCTAATTATGTTTGTCACCGCATCGATCTCTACATTATCAGGTCTATGGGGAGTTCTTGTGACAGATCTTTTCCAGTTTGTTTTGAAAATGGGAATGGTAATCGTATTGGCGATTTTTGCGGTTCAGGCAACCGGTGGAATGGGTGGATTGATTACCGGCCTCCATAAGATCGACCAGACAAGACAGGCGACGGGATCGATTTTGTCTTTTGTCCCAGATTTGAGTTCAACGTGGATGCCAATGATAACTTTTTTTGTTTATGTCGCGGTTAATTGGTGGGCATCATGGTATCCTGGTGCAGAACCCGGCGGCGGTGGATACATCGCACAAAGGATGTTTTCCGCAAAAGATGAGAAGAACTCGCTCCTTGCTACTTTGTGGTTCAACATTGCTCATTATGCACTCCGACCGTGGCCATGGATTATTGTCGCATTGGTTGCGGTTGTTAGGCTGCAGCACGATCCGGGTTTCATCAACGATCCAGAGTCAGGCTACGTCCGGATTCTGGTGACTGATTTGCCTGCCTCGCTTCGCGGAATAATGCTCGCTGCGTTTGCTGCGGCATATATGTCGACGATCGGGACACAGCTGAACTGGGGAGCAAGTTACATTGTAAATGATTTCTATAGACGATTCTGGATTAAAGCGAAAAACGAGAAGCATTACGTAAATGTCTCGCAAGTAGCGACGTTGATTTTGATGGTACTCTCTGCTTTTGTAACATTTTACATGGATTCCATCGCGAACGCCTGGAAGTTTCTGATCGCTCTCGGCGCTGGAACAGGGCTTGTTTATATCCTTCGTTGGTTCTGGTGGAGAATAAATGCCTGGAGTGAAGTGTCGTCGATGGCGGCAGCGTTCGTAACTTCACTCGCCCTTCAATATTATTTTCACCTCAGCGAGTCTGATCCGAAAGATTTCGCATATCTTGTTTTGATCACCGTCTCGGTGACGACTGTAGTCTGGCTTGTTGTGACCTATCTTACTTCACCTGAGAAGAAAGAAGTCTTGACCGCATTTTATCGAAGGGTTCACCCAAGCTCGAAATTATGGGGACCGATTGCAAAGGAAGTCACGGACGTTCAACCCGACAAAGATGGAATTTTTAATTTGATAGATTGGTTGAGCGGAGTAGCCATGATTTACTCGCTTCTTTTTGGAACGGGCAACATAATTTTTGGCAAAACTTTGGTGGGAATTGTGATGGTGCTCGTCGGCATCGCGTTTGGGTCGATAATTTTTGTGGACCTAAATAAACGCGGATGGGCAACGCTGAGCAAATAGAATTTTGAATTGTGAATTGAAAAACTAAAATGTTCGCGAAATGATAATTGACGAAGACATAAGAAATTCCAGGAGAGACTACGCCGGCGAATTGTTTGACGAGTCCATGGCAGACCCCGATCCTTTCAGGCAATTTGAGAAGTGGTTTGAAGAGGCTGTGAAAGTGGAGATTTCTGATCCTCACGCCATGGTCATCGCGACCGTCTCACACGATGGGAAGCCTTCCGCCCGAGTTGTTCTTCTTCGTGGATTCGAGAAGGAAGGATTTGTCTTTTATACCAATTATGGAAGTCACAAGGGAAACGACATTTCGAAGAATCCCAATGTGGCTGCTGTCTTTTACTGGAACGAGCTGGACCGCCAAGTGCGCATCGAAGGCGCTGTTGAAAAAGTCGATGCAAGAAATTCCGACGACTATTTCCATTCGAGGCCGAGAGAGAGCCAACTTTCTGCATGGGCGTCGAATCAGAGTAGAGTAATTCCTGGTCGTCGAGAATTGGAGAAATTGTTCAAAGAAAACGAAATTAGATTCGCGAATCAGCCTGTGCCGCGGCCGGATAATTGGGGAGGGTTTAGAATAATTCCGGTGAGTTATGAATTCTGGCAGGGAAGACCTAATCGTCTGCACGACAGAATCTTTTACAACCGTGATAAATCAGGCAAGTGGGAAATCAAAAGGCTTGCGCCATGATCCTTTGTGTTTGCCTCAAAAGAATTTCGAGAGTTAATCGCGCGAATTCGTCGTGAACGTTCACCCAATCTTACAGTTCCGAGAGGGTTTCTGTAAAATTGACAGCGAAAATATTTCCGTGACGTTTTTCACACCCTGATAAGAGGATTTTTCTCTTTTTTTCCGCATTTTATAATTAAGTGTGGTTACCCAACTAATCTTCATAACAGCTTTATTAGCCATCGCATCTCTGCTCTCCGCGAGTGAAGTCGCATTCTATTCCTTGACAAGTTCCCATGAGTCGCTTGAAGGAAAAGTTTCTTCGCAGTTGTTTAAATCTCCTCAGCTTCTTCTTTCAACGATACTGGTGTCCAATGCGATTGCGGTTTTCTTGTTTTCACTCTTAGGTGCTTCGCTGGCTCTCGATGTTGCATCGCTCTTCTCTTTCAGCAGAACAATCACTCTCTTAGTTGAGGTCGTGGTATTTTCAGGAATACTTATCTTTTTTGCCGACACGATCCCCAAAATCGTAGCGTCGCGCAATCCAAGATTAGTGGCAAAGGTAACCTTGCCATTTCTTGCCATGCTTGTTGTCTTAACGAGCCCGATAGTTTTTCCTCTCAATTCTTTTCTTACGCGGATTAATCGCAGGCGAAAAAGATCGTCCGTGGTAATCGACAACGAGGGGCTGAAAACGCTTTCGAGAATCGCCGCAACCGCCGGAGTATTAGACGAGAATGAAGCTCGCCTATTAAAGAAGATAGCATTTCTGGGAGAGAAGATTGTTCGCAATGCGATGACGCCACGGGCAGAAATTGTAAGCATTTCTGTGGACAGCGGGTTTAATGAGATTGTCGAGGTATTGAAGCGCTGTGAACATTCAAGGCTGCCAGTCTATTCTGAAATGCAGGAGAACGTTGTCGGTATGTTATATGCGCGGGATTTTCTCCATGTATTCCGAAGAAAGATCTCTCACCCGAATAGAACGGCTCGTGAGAAGAAATTTCAGGTAAGTGAAGTGACACGCAAAGCGGTATTTGTTCCAGAGACTCAATCTATCGAAAGATTGATCGAGACTTTTAAGGAAAACAAAGTCCATATCGCGGTGGTCGTCGATGAGTTCGGCGGGTTGGCTGGAATCGTTACCCTTTCAGACGTGGTCCGGGAAATCTTCGGATCGAGTGCGGAACAACCTAAAATAAGTCAGCGAATATCAAGACTTTCCGATTCGACGTTTGTCATTAAAGGGAACACCCGGCTGGAGGAAATTTCTGCCGAAGTAGAAGACTTCGATGCGGGTGAGAAAGCGAGCGAGACAGTCTCATCTTTGCTGACGGAAATACATGGACACGTTCCCAAGTTGGGAAGTAGAATAACGTTTGGTGATTTTGAATTCGAAGTCGAGCAGGCAACTCCAAAAAACATTTTGCAGGTCAGGCTCCATAGATTAAATTCAATGCCAGCCACAAAAGGAGAATAGAACGAAGGACAAGATTTTTCTTTCAGGATTCATGGGAAGCGGAAAGAGCACAATAGGGCCCCGCCTCGCCAAGAGATTGGGTTACCATTTCGTTGACATAGATAATGTCATTGAAGAGAACGAAGGGATTTCCATCCAGGAAATATTTGCGAAGCACGGTGAAAAACATTTCCGCAATCTTGAAAAGGGAATGTTGGTCGAGATATACAAGGAAAAAAAGAATATTGTGGTTGCATTAGGCGGCGGGACCTTGACTCGAATGGAAAACAGGGAGCTTGTCAGAAACGGCGGAGTTCTTATCTATTTGAAGACAGATCCGAAAGTTATAATTAAGCGTGTCAGAAGCGGCAAACTTAATCGCCCGATGCTGTTGGCGCCTGACGGAAGTAAACTGTCTGAAAGAGAGCTTTCACATAAAATCTTCTCTCTTTTAAAAGAACGGGAGACGCATTATCTGGAGGCGTCGATAGTAATTGATACTTCAGGAAAAAGTATCAGCGGAGCTGTTGAAGAGATAGCCTCTAAATTGGAAGGTGAAATGGTATGAAGATATTAAGTTATCGAGTCCGTTCGGTTCGGATACCAATCTATATAGATGACTCGGCGTCACAAATAACCGCGCAGATGCGTTCAGTGATGAAACCTGCGGTAGTGGTTGATTCAAAAGTGGCCGACCTCTACAAGGTTATGGTAAACAATATCAGCAACGTGAACGGCAGCGTCGTGGTCGTTTACAATCCTTCTGAGGAAAACAAATGTCTCAAGAAAGCGGAAGAGATCCTGACATATTTTTTGGAAAGGAATATCAGGAGGGACTCAGTCCTGTTTGCAATCGGAGGCGGAGTAACGGGAGACCTTTCGGGATTCGTTGCAGCCGTTTTCCAAAGAGGAATAAACTATGTCCATGTTCCGACGACCCTTCTCGCGATGGTTGACAGCAGCATCGGAGGAAAAGTCGGCGTGAACCATGACCTTGGGAAGAACATGATCGGGGCCTTCCACCAGCCGGTTTCGATAATTATGAATACGAAGTTTCTGGCAAGTCTTCCGAAGGACGAACTTCTCTGTGGCTTGGGTGAGATTGTAAAGTATGCAGTTCTCCGCGGGGAAAACTTTTTCGATTTTCTTGAAAAGAATTATATAAGGTTGCTCAACAAGGACGAGAAGAGTCTCGAGCGAATAATCAGGATGTCCGTTGAAGCCAAAAAACATTATGTAGAAAGAGACGAGAGAGAGGCAGGCATTAGGGCACACCTAAACTTAGGACATACGATAGGGCACGCAGTCGAAGCCGCCACGAAGTATAACAAGTTCAAGCACGGCGAGGCTGTGCTAATTGGTCTCGTCGCAGAAGCGCACATTGCGATGCACATGAAACTTCTTCGTCCGTCGAGTTTCGAGAGAATATTAAAAATGGTTCGGTTCGTCGCACGGCAGCGCGAAGAAAAGGTTAAGCTCGACGAAGTCATGGACAATTTAAAATATGACAAGAAAGTGAAGGCAGGAAAAGTGAGATTTGTTTTGCCGACGGGAATTGGAAAAGTTGTAATTCGAGATGATGTAACGGCGAAGAATATCGTCGACTCGATGAAGTTTGTGGCTTCGGACGGACTCCTGTCTCTAAATTAATTTTGAATTAAAAAGCAAACGTATGACAACATACAAAGAAAGCGGCGTAAACATCGACGAAGCGGAAGAACTTGTAAGAAGAATCAAGCCGCTTGCGAAACGGACATTCAATAAAAATGTATTATC
Organism: uncultured Bacteroidota bacterium; assembly: GCA_963703215.1. Taxonomy (GTDB): domain Bacteria; phylum Bacteroidota; class Ignavibacteria; order Kryptoniales; family JAKASW01; genus JAKASW01. The sequence continues at coordinate 2,651,444 of OY969800.1, forward strand.
GGAGATTGGATTTTTCGGCGGGTTCTTCAATGGAAAATTCCCGGGTTATCGAAATCCCATTTTAGTCTCGAGCGTCGATGGAGTCGGCACAAAAGTGAAAATCGCTATCGAGATGAACAAGCACGACACGATAGGGCAGGATCTGGTAAATCATTGCGTGAACGACATCGGCGTCGGCGGAGCGAGACCGCTTTTCTTTTTGGATTATTTTGCCTGCGGGAAACTAAATGCCGACATTGCCGAACAAGTCATCAAAGGTTTCTCAATCGCCTGCAAGGAAAATGGTCTCGCTTTAATTGGAGGAGAGACTGCCGAGATGCCGGGCATATATGAAGAGCAGGATTATGACCTTGCTGGAACAATTGTCGGAGTGGTCGATAAATCCAAAGTGATCGACGGAAGCAAAGTAAAAAAAGGGGACGTCCTCATCGGGATTTCATCGACGGGTTTACATACCAACGGCTATTCGTTGGCAAGAAGAACTCTGCTGACACAATTTCGGGCGGAGAAATATATCGATGAACTCGGCGAGACTGTTGGCGAGGCGCTGCTCAGAACACACAGATCGTATTTCAAGTTGATGGAATTTGTCACGAAGGAGTTTACCATCCATGGCATGTCGCACATTACCGGCGGCGGAATAGTCGGCAACACCGTCAGAGTAATTCGGAAGCCGCATGAGTTCAAAGTTTTCTGGGAGAATTGGGATGTGCCGCCGATTTTCAGGATGATCCAGAGGATCGGAAATGTTCCAGATGACGATGCGAGGCGCGCGTTGAATATGGGAATTGGATTGGTGTTGATCGTACCAGCAAAGGAATCCGATGCAGTGGTCGCGAGCCTGAAGAAGAAGGGCGAGAAGTGTTTCATAGTCGGGGAAGTGGTGAAGTAAAGAGCCATGCTGTTCGGGAGTGAAACTCCCTCACAGGTTGTATCATTTTCCTGTAGATAGTCTGAGCTTGCCTATAACAAACGCGTTTCTGCAAGGTCATTGCATGTGGGGTAAGCAACCACTAATTCTTAAATAGTAGACGGAGCGTAAATATGGAAATATACAATTATAAAGTTGTTGTCGAGGCGTGCGAAGAAGGTGGGTACTATGCTGAAAGTCCATCGTTTCCTGGTTGTCATGTTGAAGGGGATACCTATGAGGAGACAATCAAAGAAATGAAAGAAGCAATCAGCGCGTTCGTCATGGATTACAGAGCACGAAACGAAAAATTGCCATCAGATAATTTTGCAGTGACCTCTATACAAGTGGCAATATGACGGAGGTATTTCCCGATACCATGCTGTTCGGGAGTACAACTACCTCACAGCTTGCGATAATCGGAGTAGAACCGCGTCACAGCTTTGAAGACCGCGTTGCCATAAATGACAACGCTGGCTCGAATAAAGCCTGCTGAAGCAGGCTGTGGATGACATTATGTCACCCTTTTCCCGCTCCATCATTTGTATTTATCTAATGATGCGGGATGGCGCAAGGCGCTCACAGGGTTTACTTTTTTCCTTCATTGATTTTCTACAATAATATCATCCGCCTGCGGCGGATTAAAATGAGCCACTGCCTCATTTGGGTGGTGTATCAGTTTCATTTTTATCTTAAACCACGGAGGTACACCGAGGTCACACTGAGGAAAAATCTGCTACTGTGTGTATTACTCCGTGATATCCTCCGTGCGACTCCGTGGTTTAACAAATCAACGACGATGATAATTCAAACTGATACACTACCCTCATTTGACATTTAAAATCCTTTTCGTTAAACTTAAACAGTGTGATGCAGAAAAAGGGCGATAAATTCAGGGAGCCCTGAGCACAAGAGAACGGCCTTAATATTTAGACCGCAGGCTTGGCCCGCTTATAGCGGAGGTGGCACAGTTGAGTTAAGATGTCAATCCCGATGGATTTCATCGGGGAATTACTCGACATGAAAGGAGCTGTGCGATGAAGATTTTTGCGGCGATGTTTGGGATTTCACCGCTAACAATATGCCCAGGGCGGCATTAGCGGATGATACGAACAATTTTACCCTCATTTACAAATTCAAGACAATTAGCGGTCTCGCCGAAGTGTCGGGGAGAGGCTCCGAAGCGCTCAACGGTGAGAATAAATCGCTTGACAGCCGGAATAAATCGCTATACAGTCATTGCTAATTGCTCTCCAGCCACCGGGAATCGCTTTCCAGTCACTAAGAATTGCTCTACAGTCACTGGAAATCGCTCCACAGTCACTAAGAATCGTTCTACAGCCACTGTGAATCGCTTCACGACAACAAGAAATCGCGTTACAGTCAGAATAAATCGATCTACAGCCACTGGAAATGTCACGAAAGCGCCAAATAATCGCTGGAAAGCAGGTTTTGGCGGGAGGGAAGCTCCCTCTGGACTATTTCCACGGGTTGTGCGTTCTTTCTATTTCTTTCAAATGCTGGTATCTGGTTAATTCACCAAAAAAAGGAGTAAGAAATGGCAGAGGTAGTAGATTTCGTACTTATGAAAGCGAACGCGCTTTTGATCGTGGTGCAGAAGTTCCTTGCGGCAACTGGCAAGAAGGGAATCAGCAGCGCGGATGCCGACAAGCTGACGGCGGGCATCGCCGACCTGACTCAGAAGAACACCGATCAGGGAAAGGCGGTCACGGCTGAGGAAGACCAAACCACGCTTGTGAACCAGACCGTGGCAAGAGGCCATAACATTATCATGAAGACGCGCGACGCGGCACTGGGGAAGTATGGCAAGGCTGATAAAGTGCGCTCCAAAGAATTCCACGTCGGGCAGGATATCAGGTCCGCGAAGCAGATGTTCGGCGAGCTCGCATATATGAAAGGCGCCGCGACCTCTCACAAGGGCGACCTTGCGGAACGCGGGCTTACGGACGATGACATCGCCGAGTTCGATGCTGTGGCTCAGGACCTCAAGACCAATAGCGGTGCACAGAAGGATGCGCAGACTCTTCAGACGAACGCGACGGAGGCGAGAGACGCGTCGGTGAAGAATCTGCAGGCCATCATGTTCAGCATACAGAAATCGGCGAAGGTGATATTCCGCGATCAGCCTGACGTCCTTGCCGAGTTCAAGTCGATCCAGGACAGTCATGGTGGAGGAGGGAAGAATCCGCCGCCGACACCACCGACAACTCCATCGAAATAAATGTGGTGATTGTAGGAGCGGGATTAATACCCGCCCCTACGAATGAAAAATGTCGTGAAATATGATCCGCACATTCATCATCGTCGTTCAATTCGATATAAGGGCTACGATTATAGCCAGCAAGGTGGATATTTTGTGACAATATGCGTACACGATCACGAATGTTTGCTGGGGGATGTTTCAGACACCGAGATGCAATTGAATGATTGTGGTTCGATAGCCCACGATGCATGGATTGATTTGCCGAATCATTATCCAAACGTTGAAATGGACGAATTTGTCGTGATGCCGAATCACGTACATGGGATAATTATTATCATGGATCATGATGAAACATTTGCAGGGGCAGGTTCGGAACCTGCCCCTACCATGGTCAAACGTTATCCATTGTCGGAGATCGTTCGATCATTCAAAACATTTTCTGCGCGTCGCATTAATGAATTACGCGGCACACATGGCTGCCCCGTTTGGCAGCGCAATTACTACGAACACATTATCCGTAACGAAAAGGAATTGATTGCGATTCGGGGATACATTGTCAACAACCCATCGAAATGGTCGGCGGATGGAGATAAACATGATTATATTTGATGGTGACCATGGATCGTCGGCAGGGCAATTGCCTGCTAAGGCGGATCTTCGACGTGGATTGCCCCGACGGAACATGGGACGTGGACGAAGGATATATCGAGAAGTTTTATCGTTACAACATGCACTCGTCCACGTCTCGGGCGGAAGCCGGGAGAAGCGTCTGCGGAGAGCATACTCAAGGATGTTGTGGGAGCTCTTGTGTCTTTCGGCGACCGCAAGGATTTTGGAAGTGGAGAAGGAAAGGATGATTAAGAAGAATAAAAATGTAATACGTTTTTACTGCCGTACTGGTCGTAAAAACGTAATAAGTTTTTACAATAGTTAGCTGAAATGGCGCTCACCGTGGTCGGTTGATGGTGGGTTTAACGTTTTAAATTAGGAGGCATATATGAACAAATTCACTCGAATATTTTTGTTCTTCACTTTCGGTACTGTCTTACTCATTAGCGTTTACGCTTTTTCTCCGATGTCTTTTACTGACAATGTTGCGAGGAAGACAAACGACAAATTCATATCATCGAACCTGATGACAGACAAACGCAAAGCCGAGTCTGAAATACTTTTAGGTCAAACGAAGTATTATCAAGCTATTATGAAGGGCAATCATCTCAAGATTGTCGAATCGACAGAGCCAGCGCTGAGTGGCGGTACACCAGACGTGACGTTTGAAGTTACGAGAGAAACTTGCGACACCCTCGGCGTCTACTACGATAACGTGGATGAACAAGGAAATATTTTACCCTCTGGTATGATTAGACTCATCGGGCGTTACTGGAAAGAAGGAGAAGCATTCAAAGTACGGTTAACAGCGAAACGAATGGGTATTCCACTTTTGGCTGACTTAGGCTCATCTCGACCAATCACCATTCGGGAAAGCAGCAATATCGCGTCGGTCGTCGTTGAAGTTAAACCGCCCTCCGAATTGGGAACTGTCGATAACACCGTTACTGATGTTTTTGGGAAATCAATTAACATTGACGACTTGATTATCAAATATGCGGGAGAAAACGGAATACCGCCACAACTTATTAAAGCACAGATGGATCAGGAATCTTCATTTCAACCTAAGTGGCGATACGAGCCGTTTAAAGATGCTGCCACAGATAGCGGTGACAATATTTTCAAGAATAACATGTTTCTGATTACTCAGAACAGTATGGGGGGGCCATTTCCCACAAGTCATGAGAATGTTCAGGATACTGATTACATGCATACCCAAGTGAAAATATCGAAATACCTTATTGACCATTGGTTCTCGATTTATGTTCAGCGTGGAGGAGCGAATGCCCCTGATGTTATACTCGGTAGTACAGGTGACCCATATGATTTAACACAGAGATGGAATGACAAGTGGCAAAAGTCACTCAAGAAAGTTAAGAATCCCAAAGAGGTAGCGCATAATTATGTTGAGAGCCTTATAACCGATCCCACGCAATTCCCTGGAAACGATTTTGATCGTTTAGCTCAGACCAGAATCTGGTCTTCGTACGGGTTTACACAGTTGCTATATGCCATGGCGATAACTGACGGGAAGTTTAACAAAGAGACTGACGGCAGGTATGCGCCTACGGGCACACAATATATGGACAAAAAGAATGCCTCCAAGTATCCTGAGATGTTGAACGAAGAAGATATTTTAATGCCGCGTTATTGTGACAGGTTGCTCAGAAATCTCAATCTGCTCTTCCCTGGACGCATACCTGAATCTGAATGGAAAGGCAAAAGAGGAGGGGTTACATACGAAGGGTTTGAAGCCTGCTGGAAAGCCTCGCTGTATTACTATAACACGGATCCCAAGTATGCGAGAGATGTTTGGAGTAAAGCACAGAATTATTTACCACAACAGTGACGTCAGGAGGACGAAATGAATACTATTAATAATTTCTCAATGAAGGCATTATTCTTATTGGTTATCTTGACAGTCCCCTCATTCGGTCAGGAATGTTATGATCGCCAAAGAGTTGTTTACAATCAAATTGCTCCACTTATTCAAGGTAAATACGGTCAGGAGTACAGCTTTCATTACACGATGTTGGACACTGCGGTTCGTCATTCGAAGGATGACGATTTTCAAGACCCTTACGGCACATTGAAAGGATGTATTTTATTTTCTGCCTACAAGCCCCAGGAAGATTCAGTCCCAACTAGTTTCATTGTTGGGATGATAAGAAGCGGACAAATCATCTGGGATAACTTCCCTGGTTCAGATATAAACTTATCATTTGGTGATTCTTACGGTGCTTTCCTATTTTCGCAGGACATTAACAATGATGGTGAAGTCGATCTGGTGTTTGCAGATTGTAAAAGAGCTTTCGTTTCACAAGCCGACCCTGATACCACTGATATTCGTATCCTTAGCTGGAATGGGACAAGAGGAAGATTTATAAGTGGGTATATGATAGGATCAGGAGGGGTTGATTTGATTGACGCGGACGGCGACGGGATTATGGAGATAATGGTACAATTGATTACCCAAGATGAAACTTCCGCACCAGAGTTTAGAACAAATTCATTTCCATATGTCACATATGGATGGAATGGTGCTCAGTACGGCTTGTGGCCTAATGTAAGACAAATATTGGAAAGTGAGACACTTCCTGCAAACCGATTTGACGCAACGGTTACTTGTTGCGTCAGTAAGAATAGCGATTCCTTTCTCTATTTATACACGGTCGCTAACCATGCTAATAGCAATCAGAAGATCGAGTGGTTATCAGTGGAAGGGCTTTCAGATGCATCTAGTTTTTCTGCTCCCGCACCATGGACTGCTGGGACATCAGTAGTAGGGGGAAGGCGGTTCGACGTTGATTACGACCAAGCACGTTCGATGATAAAACCAGGCGGCACTTTGGGCGGATTTATCACTCAAAGTTCAGCGCCCCCTGCCGTCGTAAGATATTATCTGCAAGGTTATAGCGGCAAAGTATGCTGTTCTTCGGAAGACTTGGCCCGCCAAGATATTTTGACGAATTCAATAACTGGTTACACGCTCGGCACACGAGACACAACTGTGTCCGTCAGTTTACTACAATGGCTCGACAGTCTCAGCTATTATTCGACACAATCTCGCTCATTGGGTTGGATAAAAGACCAATCGACAGCCGACAAATATTCGAGCCTATTAACCAAAGCCAAGACACAGTTGCAATCAGAGGATAGCAGCGGCTCGCGTCAAACACTGCAAGCCGTCGTAACAAATACCATCAGTGACAGCACGGCGAATATTACGAGCGAGGCTTATGCGTTGCTTAGGTTTAATACCGAGTACCTCATCTCTAATTTGCCTGTACCACAATTTGTTCCTTTTGTCAATCAAGTCAGTGATCTTGTCTCACTGGTAAATCAAACACTAGCCAGTGGACAAATTGGCGACACGGCGTTTGTAAATTCATTGAATAAGCAGTTGTCAAACTCTCGGAAAAATATCGGCAATGGTAAAGTTGCGCAAGGTATAACGGTGATCAACATTGTCCTTTCCCGCGTTGAGAAAGCCTACGACAATACAACGAAACGACAACAGCAGGGTAAATCTCTTCCCAAGAGTTTTGTGACTCAAAGCGGATGGACGACTCTATCTCAACAGATCAATCAATTGTTACAGAATCTGCAATCTATTGGAACGACCATCAATGTGCCTGGCCAATTCACCACGATACAAGCAGCAATAAAAGCGGCAAAGGCGGGAACAACTATTGCCGTTGAGGCAGGAACGTATAATGAATTTCTCACGATAAACAATGAAGATTCATTGACGCTTCTTGCACTAGACAACGCGACTATTCAAGGAGTCCATATTGCAAAATCGTCTGTCATTACGATAAAGGGATTCACAATAGACGCTTCTACGACAAACAAAGATGCCGTTCAGATAGAAGGAACTGAAAACAGCGACATCACAATTGAAGCCAACCAAATACAAAATTCTGTAGGAAACGGAATAACGTTAGGAAAGAATAATTCTGATACCAAGATCACAAACAATGTCATCGTTAATAATCAAAAGAATGGAATAGATTGCTCCAACGGAACAAGTGGAGCACAGTATATTGTCAACAACACTATTGTGGATAATGGATTCAATGGTATCGAAGCTGCCTTGCAACAAGATTTATTTATTGTAAACAACATCATTTCCTTCAACGGTACATCAGCAGGAGCATCAGGCGGACGGTACGGAGTCAAAAGAAATGCAGACGCTTCAGCAACAGAGATAACGTTACTGAATAATCTGATTGTCGGCAATAACGGTAAAGTTGATAAGAAGAACTCGAAAGACTTGTCAAGCTTTGCTCAGATACTTGATGGAACGGACTCTCAGGACATAACGACATCAGGAACGGAAGGAATAGGAATCTCGGGTTCATCAACGGTTCAGCAAGCCGAGGTATTGCAGGCAGATTTTCGTTTGATAGCAACATCGATCGCTATCGATACAGGAACGACAAACTTCATCTTTATCCCTGACGAAGACAAGGACGGCAATCCTCGCGTACGAAATGGTACGATTGATCTCGGAGCTTATGAAGAAGAATAAATGAGCGCCACTTCAGCTAACAAGCAGAAAGAAGACGCTCATCATTGGATATACATCGAGTTCGCTTCACGCCGCGCTCATGGGAAGAAGGTGGATGCGCGGCGCGACTTCTTTCTGCATCACGTTAGGCGCCATTGCCGCAACAGATTTTCTAACTGTCTGAGAGTTTATGATTTGACACGAAGGGTCGTGAAACACACATGAAACGTAAGCGCTCGCTGGGCACAGGGTTCAAGAAAGCGTTTGAGGTTTTCCACACCGAGGAAATGCGAAGCGTCCACGAGCGAGTTAACGAGATGGCTCGTGAACGAGCCCATCAGGCGCGGATTCAGGGAATCAAAGGGAATGCTGGTCCTGCTGCCGACCGTTTTTCAGCTTACCAGTCACTCTGTAAATCCATTGGCGATGATTTTGTAGCAAACATGGAAAAGATACTGATTCCCAATTGCGGCCAGATTTCCGTTCAACATATCCAAAGTGTCACGGAAGAACTGGAGCGGATATTTCTTGCTCAAATAGAGCAGGCTAAGCTCTCGGAAATGAGATTCGCGGCAAGTATCGGCCGTCAGAAGGATGCCCACTCTATGATCCTGCCAATCGAGAGGTTGATTACATCAGAGTTATCAAGTTATAGGCAAAAGGTTGTATCGCTCATCAATCAATCGAACCTAACAAAAGGTGGATCAGCTCAGAAATTCGTAGAGAAACGAAGCGAGACAGACAAGCTCATCTTTGGTCTTAAGAACAAACGAATCGTTGCCATATCGATTGTCATTGCCCTATTATTGGCGGGGATTGCATCTGTTACAACTAACCTGCGGGAGATTGTGTCCTTTGTAAATGGCATCATGGGTAAGCCGACCATGGAACGCATGTCCGATCAAGACTTAGAGACAGAAGTAAACCCTCGATTTGGATTCTCCTTCTCTTATCCGAAGACTTGGGATAGAGTCGATCCAGCGAACGCGGATGGTAGTTCATATTTCGATCCGAAAGAGCCGAGGGTATCCTTTTCTGCCTGGGGTGGTTATGCAGTTGTCTCTCGCACGCTTGACGATTACGTTTCTTTCAGCCTACATGAGGCCGAAACGCACCCTGGCTTCAGGTTAATTCTGGATCGAGAATCTGGCAAGCTGCTAGTAGGATGGGATAGTCTCGGCTCTCAAGTAGAGGAAACGCGTGAACAAATTGAGGGCAGGCGTGTCATTTATGAGACCATTGACTCTACCGAGAAGTTCACAATCATGCGAGTTTTTACACAAGTTGACGACACTCAATTTTCTCTCCAATGCCGTGCTCCATCGACTCTTTTCCCAGCTTATGAAAGTCTCTTTCTCAAATTAGTCTCAAGCCTTGAAGTTCTGTCAAAGGAACACGGGCATTTAAAATGAGACAATGTGAATTGGCGGCAACGGCGTATAACAACCGCAAAAAAGACACTCATCATGGAACATATATCGAGTTCGCTTCATCCCGATTTGTCGCCAGCATCGGAGCTTCGCGCTAAACAATTTAGTCGTCGGCATATATATTTGTGGATATAAAACTTATGGAATACCAATCTCGTCAACTGTATTTACAGAACCCACGCTTCATTACCCCGTCGATTAGAGACGCGGAAAATGCTTTTTGGGCGAAATGGTTGACACTGCATCAACCTGGGGATGCTGAGCTCTTTCACTACACTACATTAGACGGTATGCGAGGAATTTTACAAACTCGCTCACTCTGGCTTAGCCACGTCAGTTGCCTGAATGATCGATCTGAAATCCAATATGGGCAACAGCTTGTTGATTCCGTCCTCCGTGAGGGAACTGAAAAGGAAGAATCTGGGGACGTACGCATTTTCATTGAAAAACTTTCGATGATGGTCCAGTCTTTTGCAAATCAAGCTGTGCACCAGGTCTTCGTTGCTTGCTTCTGCGAATCGGGTAATCTTCTTAGCCAATGGAGGGGTTACTCCCACAATGGGCAAGGCTATTGTTTGGGATTCAAGTTTTCATCAACCACCCGTATCGCGGCCGATCCTAAAGCTCTCTCCAATGGAAAGGAGCCTTACCTCAGAAAAGTCATATACGATGAGGCAAGGCAACGAGAGTTGGTCCAAGAGTATCTTAAGGGCGTTACGGATGCTGTGAGAGTAGCGCTCGCTTCTGATAACTACGCCCCTATTGGCGACCATCGAGCATCTTTGTTGATGATGGCTATTCAATCTGCAAATATTATCTATGATATGTTAATGTGCTTCAAACATCCCGCGTTTGAATCGGAGAACGAATGGAGGTTGGTTCGGGCTATTCGCGGCGACCTCGAACCGCATTGGATTCACTTTCGCGAGTCTAGCGGAGAACTCATTCCATACCGACCGATGCATATATACGATACGGTAGAGGGTGCATCACCCTCCTTTCCTGTGCGATCAGTAGGATTCGGCCCCACGCTTGAGCCGGGCCGCACCCGATCTGCTATCTCGCTTCTCATGCACCATCTTGCTTCAATCGAACACCCCATCAACTTAGATGCGAACCTTCCAATTTCCTCTGCGGGCTATAGCGTTAGACCACAACAATGAACCAGAGCCATCTAATTTGTTTGCCTTTTAACGTGAAGGACGCTAGATCTGCACTGCGTCTAACAACGGCAATCACGACGCTCCACTATTGTATATCATGGATGTCGCTTCATGCCGCGCACATTATATAAAGAAGGGGTGCGGCGCGGGCGTGCCTGCGTACCGAAGTGCCGACGAATAATTCATAGGAGATAACTATGTATTCAACAACAGAATTCTTAAGAGCTATCGCGACGCTTCTATGGCCGATTATTCTAATAGTTGTCCTGATTTTGTTCAACAAGCAAATTATCAAAATCATGGAATCTATACGGACAAGGAAATGGTCCCTCAAGATTGGGGGGCAAGAACTGACTGTTGAAGAGCTTGGGACACAGCAACAGAATTTTATTGCTGATCTGCAAAGGCAGTTGGTTGAACTTCAGCAGTATGTACATAGAAAGCTTCCCGATGTGGTGGGACATAGGGTGGATGAAAGTGAATACGAAGACGCGGAAAAATTCAAGCATTCTGTCAAAAGAGTCTTATGGGTAGATGATACACCAAAGAACAATCAATATTTTGTCGACCTTCTAAAAAGTTCTGAGGTTTCCGTTGATTTAGCCCTAACAACGGGAGAAGGAATAAGAATGTTTGAGAAGAAGAAATATGGTTTAGTTATAAGTGATATGGGACGGTTTGAAGGTACACAGTATAGGAAAGAGGCTGGAATTGAATTGCTTAAGAAAATCAAGAGTAAGAACAAGGAAATTCCGTTTATCATTTACTGTAGTCCAGAGGGCGTACAGAAATATAAGAGAGAAGCCTTTCAGAACGGAGTTCGAATCGTTACCTCATCACCCACCTTGTTGATTCTTTTCATTCGAGAAGCCGGAATACCAATTTGACACATATAACGCTTTTTGAAAGCAAGAAGTTAAAAGATAAATACATCGCATCATCGTTGCAAAGGCATCGGCGGAAAAAGTTCTTTTACACGGTCGGCATTAATCTTGCAAAACAGCAACTATCGTGGCACTGCAAGAGTTTTGAATCATAAATAAGGAGTAATGAAATGTTAGGGCATCGAATCAAATTTGAGAAGATACCGATATGGTCGGTAGTTTTGGGAATAGTACTTCTTTGCGGAGTATTGTCAATAACTTATGGTTTTTATCAGATTAGTGACGCGGCGTTGTATGTCGGCCTGGCGGTCACGATGCTTGGTGCACTTGGTGGAATTATTTTCTTTGCAATATCGCCGAGCGAGATGATGGTACAGAGACATGGGCCAAGCGAGGCACACGGGAGCCATCTTTCGCGCGAAAATTCTAGGTGATAATTACTCTAATAAAAGTATAATCAGAAAGGGAGAACAGAAATGAAAGTTGATCGCTTTGTATCGGTGTTCATTGTCGTTGCTTTTGGAATTATTGCCGGAATCGTAGTGACTTTGCTGTCAGATCTTTGGCCGTCTGGAAATGCGGCTCATAATCTGTTGCAAAGTCTTGGGGTCGGGCTGTTAACGACGGCATTCATTGGCTTAGTCCTCGATTTATTATGGAGCAAAGAGCGTGCAAAAGCAGAAAAAGAAGAATTTCAACCGTTATTCGACGAGTTGTCTACAACTACCAAGAAATTAGCTGATACTGCTGGGCAACTGGAGGTTCTCGAAAACAGATATGAAGCGTTCGAGAAATTAGGTCTCAATCGCTGTCATTCAAAAAGAAATGACGCACTTAAGACCTTTTTCATTTATGCAAAAGAAATAATACCCACGGAGGATAGTAAGTCGGCAAATGATACATCCGATGTTCCTTCCGGGAAGACCATCAGCATTGTGTCGAGTTCGGCGCGGGGACTAATTGGTTACCTTGATCGTGATCCGCAGGAAGTCCAGAGCCAATGGCGAGAGTTAATTACTACGCGACCAGGGTATTTCCGTATTCTCCTGACACATCCGGCATTTGCCCACTTGCGCCAGCCTGCAGAAGAGAGGTCATTTGGAGACATCGAGTTGGAGATTCTGAAGACGTCGGTTTATCTTCATTGTGTCGCAGGCATGCACGGAAAACAATTTCGATTCTATAGAGGAAGTCCGACGGTGTTTGCGATTCAAATCGGAAAACATATTCTATTAAATCCATACCCGTATGGTCAAATGGCGATGGATACTTTGTGTCTCGAATTTGCTGCCAAAGACGAACAAAGTTATGTGTCGAAATTCATGAACATGCACTTTAACCATACTTGGGCTTTCATTCGACAGCCGAGTAAATTGGTCGATCGTAAACCCCTTGTAGTCGGAATAAACGAGTTTGACGATATATTGACCGCCTTCTCTGAATGTACCTTTCTCAACAGGCCGAAGCTTCTAAGACTTACAAAAGCTCAGATAAATGAACTAGATGAATTTACTTGTAAGACACTTGGTGAACTCAATCCAAGGTTTGCTATCGAGCCCCCCAAGGGCGATCCTTTCATGACTTTTGTAAGAAAGAATGGATTCCTTTTCAGTGATGATGAAGTCGAAGCTAAGGATGATGATCAGTCATCTAATGGAACCGATGACATAGGCACAAGAAATAGATGAACTGAAATCCCCGGGAGAGCTCAAATGGATCTAAAAGACTTTTTAGGAGCTTTCTGTACTCCCTCTGAAAAAGGGAGTGAAGTAACAAGGCATCTTGGATTTGCCGGGCTTGCCGCCATGTGGATGTCGGGTGCGATGCGGCTATCATGGCACTGCAAGAATTTTGAATCATAAACAAGGAGGAATGAAATGATAGGGCAACGAAACAAGATTAAAAAAGTACTGATATGGTCGGTGATCTTGGGAATAATACTTCTTTGCGGAGTATTGTCGATGACGTATGGATTTTATGAGATTAGTGACGCGCCATTGTATGTCGGCCTGGCTGTCGCGATGCTCGGCGCATTAGGCGGAATTATTCTCTTTGTGATATTGCCGGCCGAGATGAGGGTACAGAGACATGGACCGCGCGAAACATTGGCAGTGAAACGACGATTAGATTAACACCATGAAGCAGAGGTTTTTTGTACGGAACGTTAGACACAATTGCCCATGACACGGCGAAAGAAGGAGTTATGAAACGATCATTGATGCATTTCGTTTTCGTGCTTGCTTCGTTGTTTATGCTTGCGAGCACGACATACTCACAATCAGGATGGGTTCGGCAACATCCGCCTTCACAAGCTCAAAAGATCAGTTTTCTTAGTGTTTCCTTTGTTGATGCCAATACAGGTTTCATCGTCGGAGGTTACGGTACAATTCTCCACACTACCAATGGGGGAACAGACTGGATCAGTCAATTAAGCGGGACGATGAATTGGCTCCGGGGAGTCTCTGCTGCCGATAGCGACACAGCCGTTGCCGTTGGCGATTCGGGCATCATTCTTCACACAACAAACGGAGGAACAACGTGGATGAATCAATCTAGCGGGACAGCACACACTCTCCGGGCAGTCTGCTTTATCGACGCTAGCACAGGAGCTGTTGTGGGAGATTCGGGCACGATCCTCCGCACGACAAACGGAGGAGCAACATGGATGAATCAATCAAGCGGGACACTATCTAATCTCAATTCCGTCTCGTTTATAAATGCTAGCACAGGGACAGTTGTTGGAAATTCAGGTACCATGATGCACACGACAAATGGCGGAACGACATGGACAAACCAATCGATCTCAGCAGATTATCAACTGTTGGGAGTTTCGCTCACAGATGCCGACACCGGGATTGTGGTTGGAAATTATCAAGGTTGTGTTATTATCCCGTGTAACGAGAACGGTCCAGTAATAATAGGCATGACAAATGGCGGAATTCTATGGAATGCTAAACCACCAGATACCCTCTTTCTAATTTGTAAAGATTGTCTTCCTGACTTTATTGGCGCAGTTTCCTTCACCGATGTCAACACGGGGACTGTTGCCGTTTATAATTGTATCTTCCATACGACAAACGGTGGGGGTGCGTCGTTTACTGATTCTGTGAAAGAGGGGGAAGGATCCTGGATACCTCAGCTAGCCGATACTAACGTTTACCAAGGAGTCTGCTTCACCGATGCCAACCATGGGACTGTTGTGGGAGCATTTGGTATAATCCTCCATACAACTACAGGCGGAATAACAGCTGTCAAAAATAGTCCAGCTCAGGTGTCCGACGAATTTTCGCTTGAGCAGAATTATCCAAATCCGTTTAATCCAGGGACTGTCATCAGTTACAATTTGGCAATAAGTAGCCTTGTGACAATGAAAGTGTACGATATTTTGGGCAGACAAGTTCAAACACTTGTCAACGAGCGTCAGAGCGCGGGGAATCATTCGGTGACTTTCAGCGCAGCCAGCTTACCGAGCGGAGTATATTTCTACAGACTCGAAGCTGGAACGTACCATGATACAAAGAAGCTTGTATTGCTCAAGTAGGGCAATTAGATGCGGTAGTAGTAAGGAGTCAAGCACATGAAGACTTTTTTTCGGATTCTGGCGTTGTCAGCTTTTGCTTTTCCGCCTCGTCAGTTCGTTGTGAGTGGAATCGAATGTCTTGGCGCCGGTATTTCGAATTCGGCGGAAGATAATATGGCATCGACATCGAGTGTGGGCCAAACAATTAGTTCTGACAGCTGCGAGGGACAATGGCAGACAATAAAAGCGAAGAGTCCCGATTCTAAAGTCGCCATAAAACTCATGACTCCCAAAGGGAACCAGCCATTTTTGAAATGGACCGGCCAAAAGGGAAAACTTGCCGAGCTCGACATTCATAAGGCAAAAGCTCCCGCCAACGCCGAAGGCGAAATTGAAATATGCTCTGAAGGATCCACGACGGTTATTTCAGAGGATTCATATTCGCTTAAGGAGCTTCGGCAAGACCAGGGACTTCGACCCGGATACTATGCTGTTAGAGTTCTCTTTCAGATGGACAATCGGACGAATGAAACGAGCGATTGGATTGTCATACGGATTAAATGATCGGTTGATGTCTTATCAAGGCGATTAAGAGAGTTATAAGTATATTTCATCATAGTGAAGAAGATAGTTGCAGCAATCCTTCTTGTCGGTCTATATGTTGACGCCGTCGATGCCCAATCGTTTGCCTATGGCGATCATTGGTACTCGAATCCATTGGGGTTTTCTCCATTAGAACTTCACGCGAGGAACGGCTTTCTAATTCCGGCTGCAGCAGCTGCGGCATGTTTGATTCTGACGAAAGGGGACACGTCGTTGACGAATCGACTCTCATTTTACAACGAAGGCGGCGTATCGTGGGGGTACAAGGTGCCATACATGACACTGTTCCAGGATAACGCCGGCTTTATGTATGCCCTTCGCCGTTGGATGAAAGTTGGAATGGAATTGATTTTTTATTTCCCGAGAGACCAGGACAACGAAACCGGAGGAATTGGAATACGGCCTTTTGCGAGATTTTTCCCGGTGAATCAAAAAAGTTGGAGAGTGTACTTTGAGTCGGGCGTCGGATTGATCTACTTCTTTAATCAATTTCCGAAGCCGACCTCCACCGACCCGAGACTCGGTACGTATTGGAATGCCACGTCAAAATACGGTATCGGCGGCGAAATCAATCTCGACAGGTCGACATCGTTGCTTGTCGGCATCAGGCATGTTCACGTCTCAAATGGAAATATTGAAGGCTCAGATAGAAATCCGTCTCATGATAGCAATGGTTTTCTTATCGGATTTTCTTATGAGCCGGGGAACCCATAACTACGGGTGGTGATCGGAGACAATT
The DNA here is from genome assembly GCA_963703215.1 of uncultured Bacteroidota bacterium. Taxonomy (GTDB): domain Bacteria; phylum Bacteroidota; class Ignavibacteria; order Kryptoniales; family JAKASW01; genus JAKASW01. Next base: position 2,668,039 of record OY969800.1, read on the forward strand.
AAGTGAAATTCGGCATTAGAAATTGAAAGTAGGCCGGGAAGACTCTCGACCTACTTAATTATTCTTACCAGATCTTCGCTCTTTCAGTTTCTGTTCTGTACATCGGATCGCCTGGCTTGCATCCGAAAGCTTCGTAGAAAGCAGGGAAGTCGGAAAGCGGGCCATTGCAGCGATATTCGTTTGGCGAATGTGGATCGACGATTATTCGCTGTCGTAGCGCCTGCGGTGTGTCGTTCTCACGCCACATCTGTGCCCACGCAAGGAAGAACCGCTGCTCAGCAGTTTGACCATCGATAACGCCGGGGCGCGGCTTGCCTTTCAAAGTGTTCTCAAACGCCTGGTAAGAGATTGAGACCCCGCCTAGGTCAGCGATGTTCTCGCCTTCGGTAAGCCTTCCGTTGACATGGATTGAATCGAGAACGACGTAGTTACTGAATTGATTTACAAGAACTTCAGCTTTGGTCTTGAAGTTTGATCCGTCAGTTTCCGACCACCAATTTTTCAAGTTGCCTTTCGCATCGAACTGGCTGCCTTGATCATCGAAGCCGTGAGTCATCTCATGTCCAATAACTGCTCCCATCCCGCCGTAGTTTACGGCATCATCCGCCAATGGATTGAAGAAAGGTGGCTGTAAAATTCCGGCAGGGAAGACTATTTCGTTCATCGACGGGTCATAGTAGGCATTCACCGTCGGAGGAGTCATTCCCCATTCAGTGCGGTCAACGGGTTTGCCTATTTTATTTATATCGAAGTTAAAGTTGAACTCATTTGCCCTAATGACATTCAAAACAAACGCACCTCGGTCAAGCTGCAAACCGTCATAGCTTTTCCACTTTTCAGGATAACCGATCTTGTTGACGATAGTTTTCAATTTGTCCAGCGCTTGCGCCTTGGTCGCCTCGCTCATCCAATCGAGGCTCTTGATCCTTTCTGCGAACGCGTCTTCAAGATTGTGAACCATCTCCTCGGCTCGGGCTTTTGCTTCCGGCGAGAAATACTCTTTGACATACAGTTTGCCCAGAGAGAATCCAATTTCACGATCTACGGTGTTAAGGACTCTCTTCCATCGAGGCTGCAGCTGTTTGGCGCCGCTAAGTATTGTACCGTAGAACCGGAAATTCTCATCGACGAAATCCTGTGAAAGATAAGCTGCCATAGAATGGATCAGATGCCATTTGAGATAAACCTTCCAATCTTTGAGAGATACCCGTTTCATCATCTTCCCGATTTCTTTGATAAATTTCGGTTGAGCGACATTTACACTCTTCACGTCCGGAAGGTTGAAAAACCTGAGGTAGGCATTCCATGAGAACTGGGGAGTCAGAGCATTTACCTTTGGCAATGCCATCATGTGGTAAGTTGCTTTTGGATCTCGCTGCTCGACTCGTGTCATAGATGCCTCGGCGAGTTCGTGCTCGATTTTCACGACGGTCTGTGCTTCATCGGCAGATTTCTTTTCGTTGTCGCCAAGAAGCTTGAACATATTCGTCAGGTGCGTTTCGTATTGCTTCAACAACTCCTTAGATTGGTCATCGGTCTTTGTATAATAATCCCGATCAGGAAGTCCAAGTCCAGCCTGATAGATTACACCGATCATCATGTCGCTATTCTTGAAGTCCTGCTGTGAACTGAAATCAAATAGGATATTTACACCGAGTCGTTGAAGCTCGGATATACTTGATTGCAATCCCTTCAGGTTACGAATTGCTTCAATCTTTTTCATGTAAGGTGCGAGAGGTTTTACACCCTGATTCTCGACGGTGGCCGTGTCCATGCCGCTGTAAAAGAAATCGCCGACGAGTTGGGCATCGTTTCCTTTGGGGGCGTTTGGTTCGGCTACTGCGCTGTCCACGATACCGTGCAACTGGGTCATATTACGATCATACAGCTCCGTGAAGCTGCCCCACCTGCTATATTCGGGTGGTATAGGGTTTCTCTTGAGCCAGCCACCATTTGCGTAGAGATAAAAATTCTGATGCGGAGAGACGGTGGTGTCTAAGTTCGAGGGATCGAGTGGTAGAATGTTCTCGGCATTTTCCTGTGCCATCGCATTAAGCACTCCAATTCCGATGACAAAGAAAATGACGAGCAGGTACGTTGAAGCATGACTGATCTTCATTCGTGGTCCTTTCTCTTTTTGTTGTGGAGAAATCTTGGTTGAGATATACAAGTGTTTCTATGTCTTGTTTAGAATAGATCGTTATCGTTTGCCAAACGCATTCGCCGCTTTTGCTGATCATTTTACTACTCAAGGTGCTCAAAAACCACTAATCTGTTGTTGCCTAGAAAATTTGGTCTACCAAACGAGGATTGACAGACACTTGTTTGGTTCTCTGTGTTGTTGTTTCTGGGTTCCGCATGAAATCACAATGTAATTTATTTAGTCTTTTAATAAAAAGTGTGGAGTCTAACTATGCTAAGCACGGTCCGGGAAAATGGCGCCGGAAATAAATCATTGTTGCAGGATGAACAAATTGCTTTTTAAGAGCATCAGGGATAAATTTTCTTGATGGAAGCGCTCCAAGGAAAAGCCGCACTAGTCACAGGTGGTCAAGTCGGAACTGCACTTGCTGAGGCTTTATTGAAATCCGGTACTAATGTTTCGTTTGTCTATCGAAATCCATCTCGTCTGGTTTCGATCAATGAAAAGTTTTCCGAATTTCGCGATGCATTCATGCCGGTTTCAGCCGACCTGTCCGAGTTCAGCAACGCGGCTCGGACGGTTGAGTTGACAAAGAGCAGATTTGGCGGTGTGGATTTCCTGGTGAATGGGCTTGGAGGCTGGACGGGTGGAAAAAAATTGCACGAACATTCACTGTCAGAGCTAAACAAGATGTTCTCTATAGATGTCGTGCCGACTTTTAACATAATGTCTGCAGTCTTGCCGTCGATGGTGGAACAGCACTTCGGAAGAATAATAAACTTCATATCAATGCAGGTGTTTGGGACTGGCGCTGACAATGCAGTCTATGCGGCGTCAAAATCCGCGGTACTTGCTCTGACGAAAGCTGCATCGGAGGAATACAAGAATCACGGAATTGCCGCATATGCGATCGCGCCATCAACAGTAGATACGATAAGTAATAGAAATGCCATGCCAAAAGCCAATTCGAATAGTTGGGTAAAAATCGAGGAAATAATCGACGCCGTCTTCTTTTTGTGCGGCGCCAGTGATTCATCTAATGGAACAATCATAAAATTCCCAGGAAAATTATAATGACATTAAAAGAAACTATTGATGCTCACATTAAACAGGCGATGTTAAAGAAAGAAACAATTCGGCTCGGTACTCTGCGGATGGTAAAGGCAAAATTGCTCGAGAAGGAAGTCGAGAGAACGTCCGGGAGTAATGACGACCGCCGATGAAATGCAGGTGCTCATTACCTCAGCCAAAATGAGGAAGGAGTCGATCGAAGAATTCGATAAGGCCGGCCGAAAGGATCTCGCTGACAAGGAGCGGGCGGAGCTTGAGATAATCCAGGAGTATCTTCCGAAGCAGATTAGCCGGGAGGAGGTCGTAAAAGTCGTAAGCGACCTCGCTGCACAGTTGGATTCGAAAACCCAAGCCGATTTCGGAAAACTGATGGGAGCCGCGATGAAAGAGCTTCGCGGGAAAGTCGATGGAAAAATTGTCCAGGAGGTTGTGAAGGAGAAACTAGGTTGATCAGCAGTCTCGATATTATCTTAATCATTGCGTTTCTCGCCTTCACCGTCCACGGTTTCTCGAAGGGATTTGTCAGCAAGTTTTTGTCCCTGGCAGCGATTTTAGCCGGGATAATAATTGCGGCGAAGTATTCTATGAAGATCGCTTTGATGGTACAAGGTATTGTTGGGGGTTCTGAAATGATAGGTGGTATCATAGGAATAGTCCTCCTTTTTATGGTTCTTCTTCTGATCGCTTCACTTATGACAAAAATGTTTAAGTCGATAAAGATTCTCCAGATATGGGACAAGTTCGGCGGAGCTATTTTCGGCCTGTTGGAAGGAGCACTGATGCTGAGTATTCTTCTACTGATCCTGTCGATTTTCGATATTCCGGCATCAGGCGCATCACGAGACAAATCTTTTATGTACAAACCTACGAAAAACTTTGCAGGAGTCGTTTATAGAACATTTGTTACAAACGGATCGGCCGAGAAAACGATAGACGACTTTTTTTCTAAAGGATCTGCTGACCATTCTTCCATGAAATGAATTTCGCAGAGAAAGCAATACTGGAGCGCAAGATCCTCCTACATTGGCCAACATCCTTCCAGATTAAGAAGGTTTAGTCTCTACATTCCCCGTGGTGCGAACAGAACTTCTTCGTTCATTTGAAAAATTGGAATTCCCGCGACTCATTTCTTATTTGAAGACTCTCTGCCAGACTGAGTTAGGTGAGAAGTACTTCGATGAAGTCCCATTATTCCTTGAGAAATCTTCGCTAGAGAAAGAATATCTCCTCGTCGATCAGGCGCATTCTCTTGCGGTCGGAAATATTTTTCCGGATTTAACCGGTGCCAAGGATGTTCGCCCGTCGCTTTCGCATGCCTCAAAAGAAGGAAGTTTCCTCCAGGGGAAGGAGCTTCGGGACATTGCTGTGATGCTGCATGTGTCGGAATCGACGCGAAAGAGTCTGCTGAAACAAAAGAATGAATTGCGCGAGCTATCGGAGATGGGCTTCCGTCTTTATGCCGATTCAATTTTGGAATTCAATATCAACAGGGCGATTGATGAAGAGGGAATTGTACGGGACGACGCGAGCAAGAACCTCCACAGGATAAGAACGAGTCTAAACCGGACGCGGGGGAATCTTCGGAAGAAAATAATTTCCATAGCGCGCTCATTTTCCGAAATGGAATATTCGGATGAAGATATTTTCACTCAGCGGGATGGCCGCTTGTTTTGCCGGTAAAAGCAGAATTCAAGAAGCAAATTACAGGTTTGATCCATGGATCGAGCGCAACGGGTCAGACCATTTTCATCGAGCCTTCGGCCACAGTTGACCTTAATAACGAGGTGATCTCGCTTCAATTCGAGGAGCAGAGGGAAATTGAAAGGATATTGCGCGACCTCACCGACAAAATTCGAGAAGTCGTTCCGCAGCTTCAACAGAACGTGGATGCAATTGCGTACCTTGACAGCTTATCTGCAAGAGCGAGTTACGCAATTCGATTTTCGGCCATAGTGCCAGCTGTCGGTGCAGTGAGAGTTCCTCGAGTTGTGAAAGGACGTCACCCGCTCCTCGTCATAAAGCTGGGACGCGAGAAAGTTACTCCAATCGACATGTTCTTGGATGACGCGACTCGCGTTGTTGTCATCAGCGGTCCGAACTCAGGCGGGAAAACAGTCGCAATAAAGACGATTGGATTATTCGTTCTGTGCAATCTTGCCGCAATTCCTCTGACTGCCGACCCTGGTACAGAGGTTCCCATTTACGAAAGTGTATTCACTGAGATTGGAGACGAGCAGTCAATCGAGAACGATCTCAGCACATTCACTTCTCGCATAAAACATTTCGTTTCGATAATAGACAGCGCGAATGAAAAATCTCTGATCCTCGTCGATGAATTCGGTGAAGAGACTGAACCTGCCGAAGGAGCGGCCCTCGCCTCAGCGATTCTGGAAGAATTTAGAGACGGAGACTCCATGTCCTTTGTGACAACGCACAACTCAGGATTGAAAGTTTTCGCGAGCGATGCACCGGGTATGATCAACGCTGCCATGGAGTTTGACCAGAAGACCTTGACACCGACTTATAAACTTGTTATCGGGAGACCTGGTTCCAGCTATGCCTTTGAAATTGCTGAACGAACAGGAATTGACAGAAGTGTTGTGGAGCGGGCTCGAAGGTATGTTGGCGAAGGAAGAGACAAGCTTGAGAATTTGCTGCTTAGAGTCGAGCAGCTTGAAAATGAGCTTCGTGACAGGGTGATTGAAATTAAGAAAGAACAGGAGCTTGCCGAAACGATGAGGCAGGAATATGAGAAGAGAGTTTTTTCGGCGAGAAAAGAAGCTGCTGAGATTAAGAGCAAAGCTGTCGATGAGTCAGAAAAAATTATGGCAGAATTGAATAAGAAAATCGAAAACATGGTTCGCGAGATTCGAGAGACAAACGCTGACAAGGAGACCATAAAGCGATCTCGTGCTTCCATCGATGAGATGAAGCGGCAGGTCGTGGGAATGCGAGATTCCCACGAATCTGGTGAGCGAAGAGGTTTCGAGATAGGCGATCCCGTTTCGATAAGTGGGACACTTCTGGTCGGGGAAGTGACAGACAAATCGAACGAAAAGGGTGAGCTTCTCATTGAAGTCAACGGACTGAAGATGCGTGTTCATGAAAGTGAACTCAGAGCAGCCACGAAAAGTGAGATCAGAAAAAGCGGATCAACCGTCGATGTACATTCAGGCGTTATGAATAAAGTGGACATTCGCGGGATGCGTCCGTACGAAATCCAGACTTCTGTCGAGAAGTTTCTGGATGAGGCGTACCTGAGCGGGTTAAAACAGGTTGAAATAATCCATGGTACGGGAACCGGCTCATTGAAACGTGCAGTTGAGCAACTGCTGAAGATCCACCCATTCGTGGTATCATTCCGCTCCGGGGAGCTTGGTGAAGGCGGGCAAGGTGTGACGATCGTTGAATTGAAATCGGAGTAAGAAATCAGGTCACCGAGATGACAGACTGGCGTCGATGTCATTCGTAGGCAATCCAAGATCGCCAAAGTAAAACTATTTTGTAATTCCACAATTTCGAGGAACTTTTTTTCGAATCTGGTATTGTAAGTAGCGTGAATTCAAATTATATTTTTTCCCGAGGTTTTTAGAGAGGACGATGGCTGCACAATTCAAGACTATCAAAGCAACATCCTGTTATCAAGAAAAATATTTCATTGGTTCAATTATTCTTGCCGACGCGATGGAGTTTCAGTCGGCGGCAACATGTTATGTTCAATAGTTGGGTATTTCAACACCCTGGAGCATCGTTGAGAGTTCTGTACCATCTTAGCGCGGCATACTTTTGATTACGCGCGTAAATTTTCCAAAGATTTTATCAAGCAGGCGGACTCAAAATTTTTTCGAATGAGCAAATCTAAATGAACAGAACCCTCTTGGAATATACGCTTCGGGTTCGTGTTCCTATTCTCATATTTGTGGCGTTAGCGTTGGTCACCGTCACTTACTTTGTCTCGAGACCAACCCGGGAAGGTATCGGATATGCACCGACACAACCGATTCCATTTTCCCATAAACTCCATGCCGGCACAATGAGAATTGATTGCGCGTACTGCCACGTAGGTGTCTACAGGTCGAGATATGCGGTTGTACCTCCTGCGAGCACTTGCATGAATTGTCACTCGATAGCGCGGAAAACCCAGACTGACATCATCAAACTCACGAAATATTTCGAGGATGATAGGCCAATCCCGTGGAAGAGAGTTCATAAGCTTCCTGACTATGTTTATTTCAGTCACAGCTTTCATGTCAACGCGGGAGTACATTGCCAGGACTGCCATGGTCGTGTCCAGGATATGGACGTGATAAAACAAGTTTCGTCGTTTACCATGTCGGCCTGCTTGGATTGTCATAGAAATGCTCAGACTCGCCTTTCCTACATTTCAAATATCAAGCAGGGACCAACTTATTGTTACGCATGCCACAGGTGAAATAATGGAAAAATCAAAATTCAGTGCAGGATTTAGATTACCGAGGAGAAGAATTCTTAGATGGCTTGGTCTCAGTGCTCTTAGTACCATGATCTTCAGAATTGTTCCAATCAAGAAAATGGTTTCAAAAGAGTTTTTGAGAAAGGGCGATCAGAAGATATCAATATCTATAAATAAATACGCAGTCAAGAGAAATGGAAAAGTGACAAAGAATGGCTGATCCTCAAAATAAAGATCACGAAGCGGAAATTTCTCCTGTGGAAAAGGGCCGGTTTTACTGGAAGAGTCTGAAAGACTTCCATGACGATCCGGGTATAGCCGAGACAAAGGCGAACGAGTTCATGGCGGGGGTGACCGACGATTTTAGATTGTCGAGTCTGTCTGAAATGTCGCGGAGAAAATTTCTTGCCCTCCTGACTGCTTCGGCTTCGTTTGCCGCCGCGAGCTGCAGTAGCTATGAAGACAAAGGGAACGTAATTCCATACAACAAAGAACCTGCTGGTGTCATACCAGGAGTTGCCAACTTCTATGCTTCGACTTGCACGGGATGCAAGAATGCCTGTGGTACATTGGTGAAAACGAGAGAAGGACGCCCGATAAAGATAAATGGGAATGATGAGCACCCGGTAAATCTCGGGAAAATTTGCGCGAGGGGACAGGCTTCGATATTGAACCTGTACGATCCCGAGAGAATTCGTCAGCCACAAAAGAGGAACGGCACCAGCTTCTCGGATGCTCCATGGGCTTCTGCAAATGGCGATATCGTTAGTGCGCTGAACGCCGCTTCATCGAGCGGAAAAGAGATTGCGGTTATTTTGAATACACTTCTATCGCCCACCACAAAAGAGGTGATTGGTGATTTTTCCGCGAAGTATCCGACCACAAAGTTTTATTCTTATGAACTTTTTACAAACGGGAATAGAGCTTCCGCGTGGCAGAAGTCCTATGGCGGCGGACAATTTCCACTTATCAGATGGGACAAAGCGAAACTAATTCTCGCACTCGAAGCTGATTTTCTCGGCAACGAAGGAAACACGATCGAGCAGATGAGGCTCTTTGCTTCGACACGCAGCAACAAAGACCTTGACAATTTTAGCCGACTTGTAGTTGCAGAGTCCGGTATGACCATCACAGGGATGAATGCTGATGTTCGATTGAGAATCAGACCGGAGCTGCAATTTGGTTTTGTAATGTCTCTTTTGAATGAGCTGGTGGTGGCCCGTCAGATTTCACGTTATGCGCTTGATAAAAATGTGATCAATTCGTTACAAGCGCATCCTCTGCAGAAATTTGCCGTGCAAAACGGAATGGATCCAAAATCACTCGAGAGCTTGGTCTCTTACGTGCTTAAATACAGGGATGCTTCGATGGTTTACGCGGGCGACCGGCTTCCCGAGTCCGTTCATATTGCAGTGAACTTGCTGAACGAGGTCCTGGGCAGCACCGCACTTTACAGAAATGACCAGTCGAGTGTGAATCTCCTTCCTTACTCTTCCGTACAGGATTGGGAAGGTCTCATTTCGCGAATGAACTCGGGCAAAGTGGGTGTCGTAATTCACTATGAATCGAACCCGGTGTACCATCTTCCCGCAGATTATGGATATGTGGAAGCGCTTCAGAAGATTGGAACCGTTGTGACGCTGACACAATCGGAAAGCGAAACTTCTGCCGCGAGCAATTGGGTACTTCCTTGTACTCACGATTTAGAATCATGGAACGATTTCAAAACGCGAACGGGGGTCATAAGTCTTCAGCAGCCAGTTATCTATCCTTTGTACCAGTCACGACAGAAAGAAGCGGCTGTGCTGACATGGATCGCGGGTAGTGACAGTGCATATCACGAGAATCTGTACCATGACTATCTAATGAATCGCTGGCGGAATGAAGTGTATCCAATGGTGAAGACCGCAGTAGATTTCAAGACCTTCTGGTACGGTGCCTTGCACGATGGGGTCATAAGGTTTGAAGAAAAAGTCGAAGGTAACCAATCCTTCAATGTCAACGCATTCACATCTCTTGCACCATTGCCTGCAGCAGTTGGCTATTCGGTTGTCTTATCAGAAAGTTATGTCCTGGGCGACGGAAGGTTCGCGAACAATGGGTGGCTCCAGGAACTCCCGCATCCGGTGACCAAGGTTGTGTGGGACAATTATGCGGCGATTTCCCCTCAATCGGCGAAGAATTTGAAATTGGATTATAACGATTTAGTGGAAGTGCAGGTTGGAAATCGTAATCAGAAGCTTCCTGTGTACGTTCAGCCCGGAATGGCAGACGATGTCATCGCAATAGAGCTTGGCTATGGAAGGACGAAGGCAGGAACGGTCGGCTCAGATGTCGGCGTCAATGCTAACGTTTTCCTCAGCAAGAATGCGGCATCGAGCGGATGGCTTCTCGACAATGCGTCGGTTTCGAAGGTTGATGGTCATTACGATCTAATCACGACCATGGAGCACAATTTTATCGATGAGCCTATTACGCGCGACATGGAATCGAGCCGTGGGATTATTCGTGAGGGGACTGTTGAGGAATTCGAAAAAGATGCGAGTTTTATCAAGAAGGAACGCGAAGAAGCGAAGCCGACAACTATTTACAAAAATTTTGAATACAGCGGCGTCAAGTGGGCAATGTCTATCGATCTCAATAAATGTACCGGCTGCAGCGCATGTGTAATATCATGCAATGTCGAGAACAACATCCCGGTCGTCGGAAAAGACCAGGTCGCCGTAAGTCGTGAGATGCAATGGTTGAGAATTGACAGGTATTATTCCGGTCTGCCTGTTGAACCGAAGATAAGTTTGCAGCCAATGTTGTGCCAGCAATGCGACGATGCTCCGTGTGAAAATGTCTGTCCGGTAGCTGCAACGACTCATAGTCCAGATGGTTTGAACATGATGGTCTATAATCGTTGCGTTGGAACTCGATATTGTTCAAACAACTGTCCGTACAAGGTACGCAGGTTCAACTTCTTCAATTACAGACACCATTTTAAGAGCGAATATTACCTTGAGCAGCCGGCGCCGATGCTTAGCAATCCTGAAGTGACGGTGCGCGATCGTGGCGTGATGGAGAAATGCACTTTCTGCATTCAGCGAATCATCGAAGGGCAGCAAGAGGCGGTTCAAAACCAGACGGCGTTCAACGGTAGTGGCGTTGTCACCGCTTGTCAGGAAGCGTGTCCCGCAAATGCGATAGTTTTTGGAAACATGAACGACCACGAGTCTGAAGTTTCGAAAATGAGAGACCATCCGCTGGGCTATTATGTCCTGGAGCAGTTGGATACAAAGCCGAACGTGACTTATCTCGCAAAACTTAGAAATATTTAACAGGAGACAAAGGTTGTCGGAAGAAGTAATCGACTATACGAAAGCTCCTCCATTGTTGGAAGGGACGCCGACGCTGTCGCATTTGGACAATTCTGTTGCGGCGCCGATGGAGAAATTCCCTTCGAAGAAATATTTCATGGCTTTGTCGGTTACATTGACGATGCTGCTGGTTGGCGCGGTCGCTCTCGGTTACACTTTCTACTACGGTATTGGAATGTGGGGGAACAATATCCCGGTCGGTTGGGCATTTGACATAACGAATTTCGTGTTCTGGATCGGTATAGGTCATGCAGGCACTCTTATTTCAGCAATCCTATTTTTGTTCAGGCAGCGCTGGAGGACCGCGATTGCGCGGTCGGCGGAAGCTATGACGATTTTCGCCGTGATGTGCGCGGGCTTATTCCCGGTCATTCATCTCGGCAGGCCATGGTACATGCCTTTTGTTTTCCCTTACCCGAACCAGCATGGGATCTGGATTAATTTTAATTCGCCTCTTGTGTGGGACGTATTCGCGGTCTCGACGTACTTTACCGTTTCATTGATGTTCTGGTATATTGGATTGATTCCCGATCTTGCAACGTTGCGCGATCGGATCCAGCCTGCGACTTTGGTGAATAAAATTAAGAAGACCGCTTATTCAATCCTTAGTCTCGGGTGGCGATTCTCCAACAGACATTGGCAGCACTACGAAAAAGTCTATGTGATTCTTGCGGGACTTGCAACTCCTTTGGTGCTTTCGGTTCACAGCATCGTGAGTTTTGACTTCGCCGTTTCGATTCTGCCTGGCTGGCACACGACAATATTCCCGCCATATTTCGTCGCGGGTGCGATTTTTTCGGGGTTCGGAATGGTTTTGACGGTCCTGATCATTATAAGAAAAGTATTCAACCTCGAATATATAATCACAAAAGATCATCTCGACAAGATGGCGAAGGTGACTCTCCTAACGAGCATGATGGTCGCCTATGCATATATCCTGGAACCATTCATAGCATGGTACAGCGGTGACCCAGTCGATTGGTATCTTGTAATTGCTCGGATGACTGGCCATTATTCGTTCGGTTTTTGGGTCATGATTTCTTGTAACGTCTTCATTCCGCAATTGCTGTGGTTCAAGAAGGTAAGGAGAACGGTGCCGATTCTCTTTGTCATCTCTCTTCTCATAAATGTCGGGATGTGGCTTGAAAGGTATATAATAATTGTCACATCGCTCTACAGAGATTTTCTTCCATCGTCATGGCACGTCTACACGCCGACAATATTTGATTTTGGAATTCTGATCGGAAGCTTCGGATTGTTCTTTACTCTTGTGTTACTCTTCTCGCGAACGTTGCCGGTAATTTCTATGTCCGAGGTGAAAGGTGTAACGGAATCGGCCCAGCCGACGAATCGCACTGGTGGCCACCATGGTTAAACGGCGGCTCTACGGTGTAACTGCGCTTTTCGATAATCCGGAGAAAATTCTTTCTGCATCCAAAGCAGTCGCCGACCAAGGTTATATAAATTTCGATACATATACGCCGTATCCGATCCACGGACTCGATAATGCAATGAGGCTGAGACGGTCGAGGATTGGCATCGTCACTCTTGCCTTCGCGATGACGGGTGTCGTTTCCTTAGTCCTCTTCACATGGTGGGCGAATTCAGTCGATTATCCGCTCGTGATCGGTGGGAAGCCATATTTTGCTTGGCCATCTTATGTCCCGCTCATGTTCGAGATGGGCGTCCTGTTCGGCGCAGTTTCGACTGTAATTTCACTTCTTGCGATATGGCTCGGCCTTCCGAGAAATAGTCACCCGCTCCATGATACTGAATTTCTCAGGCAGGTTTCTGACGATCGGTTCGGAATTTGCATTGAAGCGGAAGATCCCAAGTTCGATGAGAAAGGAAGCTTGGCTTTTCTGAAGAGCCTTGGAGGAGATAAAGTTGAATCGGCGTATTATGAGGTTCAAGATTTGTCTTTCAAGGAAAATGTCCTCGATCCAAAATTTATCGTTGCAATTATTGCAGTGGGCGTCGTTTCTTCCGGAGCGACTTACATTGGGCTAAACAAAATGCTTCTCTTGCGCCCATGGAGTTCTTTCAGTCATCAGGATAAGGTCAATCCTGAATCGCGTAGCGAGTTTTACCCGGATGGTTTCGCAATGCGCCCGCCTGTTGAAGGAACGGTGGCGAGGAACGAGATGCCTTACGAATTTACCAATGATTTGGTTTCTGCGGGGAAGTACATGAAAAATCCATTGTTGCCGACGCCTCGCGTAATGCAGCTTGGCGAGAGAGACTTCAATACGTATTGCAGTCCATGTCATGGTTACTTTGCCGATGGAGATAGCCGGCTGCAGGGACAATTTCCGAATCCACCAAGTTTGCATACTGACAGTCTGCGACTTGCTCCGGACGGACTTTATTACGAGGTGATTACTAATGGTTTCCAGGGAATAATGCCGCCTTACGCGCGGCAAATTCCACGCGATGACCGTTGGGCGATAATATGGTACATTCGTGCTCTTCAGAAGTCTCAACACGCAGAGGCATCGGTCTCAAAATGAATATTTCAGATCAAGTTGACGCCAAGAAATTGAAGAACCTTCCTCCATCGTATTCAAGATGGGGTTGGATCCTTCTTATCACCGGGCTCTTACTTACCATTATTTCTTTTGCGATCAATTCGAAACGTGCGTCATTCGGACTGATAATGACACTGACATTTGTTGCGACAGTCGGTGTCGGGGCACTCTTCTGGGTCGGGATAGAATACATTAGCTCTGCAGTCTGGAGCACAGCTCTTCGGAGACCGTTTGAGTTTATTTCGGGCGTGATTCCGTTTTTAATTATTCTTGCGTTGCCGTTGTTGTTTAACCTGAGATCTGTGTTTGGGTGGACGCACAAGTCTTTGTATTACGACAATCCTGAGCTCCTTTTGAAAGCGCCGTACTTAAACATTCCATTTTTCGTTGTCAGGACAATTGTGGTCTTTCTTGTCTGGTGGCTTTTCTATCATTTGATCATCGGTAACTCTAAAAAGCAGGACAATACCCATGACCAGCGTTTGACTACAAAGAACGTGAAGCTGTCCGCCGGCTTCATGCCGGTGTTTGCATTTACTCTCACAATTTTCTCAATTGATTGGTTGATGAGCCTGACGCCGGATTGGTTTTCTACGATCTTCGGAGTTTATCTATTTGCCGGATCCGCACTTTCTGCGATGGCATTCGCAACGCTGTTAGTCGTAAAGTTGAACGAAAGAAATCTTTTTCCAGTGAAGTTGACGCATGACCATTATTACAATCTCGGAGCGTTTCTTTTTGCTTTCGTGAATTTCTGGGCTTATATCGGATTCAGCCAATTTATTCTACAATGGTACGGCAACTTGCGCGCGGAAACATTATGGTACATCCCGCGAATGCGCGGAAGCTGGGAAATCGTTTCTGTCATTCTTGTGTTAGTACATTTCGTGATTCCATTCTTTGCATTGATTACAAAACCGGCGAAGATGAATCCGCATAGATTAGTCTTTATCTCCGCTTGGCTATTGGCTGCGCATGCCATCGATATTTACTGGATCGTTATGCCCGTGTACAATCCGGATCAAATCGTATTTGCATTGAGCGAAATAGCATTCATGGTTCTGTCGATTGGCATTGTGTTGACGGTTTTTGCTTACAAGGCAAAAGTGAACAACATGGTGCCAATCGGGGATCCGAAGTTAAAGCGCGGACTGGAGTTTCACATTTAAATGGCAAAGCGCAAAGAGCCCAGGCCTATGGAAAATAAGAATGAACATTTGAGCTCCCCAAAGGGGCAAGAAGAGAAAGAATCGTTCTTTCTTCGGAAGGTCTGGCTGTCACCTGTGTTTTATGTTTACTTTATTAGCGTGTTGACTGCACTTGGGATATTGTACGTCAATAGAGAGAATATGGTTAACAGAAATTCGATCTTTCCCGACCTTGCAATCGATTCGGTTTATGACGAGCCGATTAATGATGTTTCTTTGAGTACAGCGAATACTGGAACAAAGATCGATATTTCAACCTTGCTTCAGCCGACGAAAACACAGATGGAAAAAGGCGAGCAGTTATTCAAAGTCGATTGTTCGTCATGTCATGGTCTCGACGGTGAAGGAGATGGGCCGGCTTCTGCATCGTTGAATCCAAAGCCGAGAGATTTTCATGCGACCACCGGCTGGAAAAACGGGAGACTGCTCTCGCAGATGTTTAAGACTGTCGCCGAGGGAATATCGGGGAGTGCCATGGTCTCTTTTTCAGCTGCGTTTCCGGTTAGCGATAGAGTGGCCATTATTGATTACATAAGAGCAACGTTTGGAGATTTTCCCAAGGACACGCCGGAACAGTTAGAAGCTATGGTTGCAACTTACCAGATTGGGAAAGTGGAGGCCCCTCGGACTCGAATTCCAGTCAGCGAAGCTGTGAGTCAGATAGAAGAGGGAGCCATACCTCTCGTGAGAACAGTCGCTGCAATCTCATCATATATTTCGCAGCATCCTGAAGATGAGGGAAGTCGAATTCTCAGTAGCGTCGTGATAGACAGACAACTTGCTCTATCAATGCTGGCGAATTCAAATTTCTGGAGCAAAAACCAATCTGATTTTGTTATGATAATAACAGCGAATTCAGTTCAGAACGGCTTTGATCCGAAAGTCTCGCAGCTTAGCGCACAGGAATGGGAGACGCTTTACAATTATTTGAAAGGATTGTTTTCTTCCAAAAATTTAGCATCCAATAATGGTTAAGCAGGAAAAAAAATATTCAGTAAGAGTGGACATTCGGTCAAAATCGTGCCGTACCATCTTCTTCAGCTTCACAGCAATGTGGGTTGTTCTTTTCGTTCGCACCGTTAGTGCAGAAGAGACTGCTCTTAATCACGTAAGAGTCGGCATCGAAGAAAAGCTCGGACAGAAAGTATCACTGAATTTGATTTTCAAGGACGAAAATGGCAATCCGATTTCTTGGAATCAGATCTCCGACGGGAAGCCTCTCATTATTGACATGGCTTATTATACTTGTCCGGGAATTTGCGACAATGTCCTCGTCGGCCTGGCTGATGCGTTGGATAATGTCGACGCCGTACCGGGACAGGATTTCAAGGTTGCCACGATAAGCTTCGATCCAGAGGATAATCCGACGGTTGCGTCGGCTAAGAAGGAGCAGTATTGGGGATTGCTGAAGCGTTCGTTTCCTTCGGACGATTGGAGATTTCTGACTGGCGACAGTATTACAATTCAAAAGTTGACCGATGCGATGGGGTTTTATTTCATGCGTGATAAATATATGAAGTTCACTCATCCAACTGCTCTCATTATCGTGGACAAGGACGGGAAAATAATAAGGTACATTCAGGGATCGACGTTTGCACCGGGAGATTTGAAGATGGCTTTGATGGAAGCAAAAGCTGGTACGCCAGAACAAATAATCAGCGCCGTGCTCAGCGTTTGTTTTAGCCGCGACCCGGAGAGCAATCAATTGGTCTTCAACGTCCTTCAAGTCGTCGGTGTCGGTACGTTAGTTTTCTTAGCCGGATTTATTGTCTTCCTGAGGTCGACGAAGAATATCGGGAAGAGGAAGGAACAAAGGAGCAAATTAAATGGCTGATATTGTACTAAAGTCTGGGGAGTTACACGGTAGCGAATCTTCCGAGGCTTTGGGTTATCTGAAGAACGAAGGTAAGAGGCAGGGAATTGGTGCGTGGATTTTTTCGACGGATCATAAAAGAATCGGAATACTCTATTTGATTTCACTTTCTTCCTTTTTCATAGTGGGAGTTATTCTCGGCGTTTTGATGAGACTTGAAATGCTGGTACCGGGCGGCAAGTTATTCAATGCGCAGGATTATAATGCACTCTTCACGCTTCACGGCGTAATCATGATTTTCCTTTTCGTGATTCCCGGAATTCCGGCAACTCTCGGGAATTTCTTTTTGCCGATTCAGATCGGAGCGAAGGACGTTGCGTTTCCTAGATTGAATCTCCTTTCGTGGTATCTTTATGTTACGGGGGCAATTGTCATTTTACTCTCGCTGTTCCAGCATGGCTTACCAGACACGGGATGGACGTTTTACATTCCGTACAGCGTTCGCACTGGGACGGACGTTACGATGGCGGTGTTTGGTGTTTTCATTCTTGGCTTCTCATCCATTCTCACTGGGATGAATTTTCTCACGACGATTCATCGGATGCGTGCACCGGGAATGACATGGTTCAAGATGCCGCTCTTTGTCTGGGCACTATATGCGACGGCATGGATTCAGGTAATTGCAACGCCGGTTCTCGCGATCACGCTTCTTCTCATCATCGTTGAGAGAGCTTTCAGCGTTGGGATCTTCGATCCGTCGAAGGGCGGCGACCCGGTCTTGTACCAGCATCTCTTCTGGATTTATTCTCACCCTGCGGTCTATATCATGATTCTTCCACCGATGGGAGTCGTTTCTGAAATTATCACGACGTTTTCACACAGAACAATTTTCGGTTACAAGATGATCGCGATGTCGAGC
The DNA here is from genome assembly GCA_963703215.1 of uncultured Bacteroidota bacterium. Lineage (GTDB taxonomy): Bacteria > Bacteroidota > Ignavibacteria > Kryptoniales > JAKASW01 > JAKASW01. The sequence continues at coordinate 2,685,515 of OY969800.1, forward strand.
CTCGCAATTGCTTTCATCGGCTACTTAGTTTGGGGACATCACATGTTTGTCGCTGGAATGACGAACACAGCCGACTTTGTTTTTTCGCTTCTGACTTTTCTTGTTGCGATTCCAAGCGGGATAAAAGTTTTCAACTGGGTTGCGACGATGTACAAAGGCGCAATCGATCCGCAGCCGCCTTTTCTTTACGTTATGGCGTTCATAGCCTTGTTTTCGATCGGCGGACTGACTGGATTAGTGCTCGGCTCTTTAGCGACCGACATGCACGTGACCGCAACGTACTTCGTCGTGGGACATTTCCATTATATAATTTTCGGCGGAGGTGTGTTTATCTTCTTCGGCGCACTCCATTATTGGCTCCCGAAAATGTTTGGAAGAATGTACAACAAGAGGATCGCCAATTGGGCGCTCGGAATTCTATTCGTCGGCTTCAACTTGCTTTATTTTCCGATGCTAATTCTGGGTTACGAGGGGATGCCGAGGAGATATTTCACTTATCTCCCGCAGTACGAAACGCTTCAGAGAATCTCTGTTGTTGGCTCATGGATATTGGTGGCTGGACTCGCGTTGATGCTTGCCAATCTCCTGCGCGGAATATTTAGAGGTGAAAGAGTTGGCGCAAATCCGTGGGGCGGTACGACCTTGGAGTGGACAATTCCATCGCCGCCGCCAACTGAAAACTTTGAAGAGATCCCAATAGTTGAACATGAACCTTATTATCATCCGGAGGCTGAAGAGCCCGAAGCGGCAGAGGTTGCAAAGTGAGCCAGCTTGTGGAAGCCAAGTCGATCTCTAAAGGTGTTTCTCGCAGCCATGAAGTTCACAAAGATCCTGAGGGCGCAAAACTCGGGATGTGGCTTTTCTTGGTCACTGAGCTTCTTTTGTTTGCCGGCCTTTTCCTAGTCTATTCGGTTTATACGATATCTTCATACTGCGGAATTCCATTTAGCCGGACTCGAAACCCATACTCTTCTTGGAACACTGAACACGATGGTTCTCCTGACAAGCAGTCTCACCATGGTTTTGTCGATCGCCGCGCTCCAGAGAGGAAAGAGGTGGCTTTCGGTATCGTTCTTATCGTTTACGATTTTATTAGGGTGCGTCTTTCTCGTTGTAAAGTATTTTGAGTGGTCATCGGAAATTTTGAGAGGAATTTATCCAGGATCACCGGTACTTTTAGCACGAAGCAACGGTGAGATACTCTTCTTCGGACTTTATTATACGATGACCGGGCTCCATGGCCTGCACGTGATCGCAGGGATGATCGTGCTCTGTTTTATGCTGGTATTTATTTTGAGGGATAAGATTACGAAGGACGATTATATCAAGCTCGAGAATGCCGGGTTATACTGGCATCTTGTCGACATAATCTGGATTTTCCTTTTCCCACTTTTCTATTTGATCAACTGAGGTATGACTCTTGGAGAATATCGATAAGCACAATGAAGGCAAACACGCAGAGCCGATAAGCTACGGAACGTATGTTCTCGTTTGGCTTGCATTGATTTCGCTGACGGCAGTTACCGCAGTCGTGTCGGGAATAAACCTTGCGACGTTCACGATCGTCGTGGCACTTCTGATCGCTTTAACGAAAGCGTCGCTCGTGGTTAATATCTTCATGCACGTAAAATTCGAGGACAAGATATTCAAGGTGTTCCTCGGAATTGCAGGATTCACGCTCGTAGTTATTTTTTCTCTCACGTTTTCCGATGTTTTCTTCAGGAGGTAAGGTTTAGATGTTTCCCGATGCGCACCATCACGCCCAAGCGGTTGACTACATAATGCGATTCATTATCGGGGTGGATATCTTCTTCTTCGTGTTGGTCGTTGGGCTAATGCTCTTTTTTGTTTTCAAGTACAACAAGAAGCGGCATCCGCGTGGAGTGAACATCCACGGGAACGTTTCGTTGGAAGTATTATGGACCGTGATTCCTGTGCTGTTGGTTCTCTACATGTTTTATTTAGGCTGGGAGGGTTGGCTGCAAACTTTCAATGCTCCGAAGGACGCAATACCTGTAAAGGTAATTGGCAGACAGTGGGTTTGGAGCTTCCAATATGAAAACGGGAAACAATCAGACACCCTCTACCTTCCGCAGGGAAAACCGATAAAATTTTTGATCACCTCGCTCGATGTTATACATGGATTTTACATCCCAGCATTTAGAGAAAAGCAAGATGCGCTGCCTGGAAGAATCAGGGAGATGGTGCTTTATCCCGAACAACTCGGAACGTACGAAGTGACGTGCAGTATGTATTGCGGATTGAACCATGCGTTGATGGCAACGAAGATGATTGTCATACCACCTGAGGCCTTTGAGAAATGGGTGAGTAAAGGTGTTGCGGCGCCAAATGTCGTGAGCACCGATTCGACTAAATCGACAGGATTGTAGTGGTACTAAAAGAGAAGTTATCCAGAATGAACGACCGTGTCATTCCCGCAAAAATGGGAATCCACTCGAATGAGCGACTTTTGGATCCGCGGTTTCATGAGAATGGCAATCGGATGACGTCTGTTGCCCATTCCTCGCTGTCTGGTCTGCTTGAATTGGTTGATCCCTTGTTTGAATTAATCAAGATCAGGATAACTTTCTTTGTCGGCATGTCTGCGATCTTCGGCTACGTTCTTGCGGCGAATGACATTTCTGCCGCCATGATATTGCCGGTTCTCGGAATATTTCTTATTTCGTGCGGCTCTGCGGCTTTGAATCATTATCAGGAACGCGAGACGGATGCACTGATGCGTCGCACTAATAAACGTCCGTTGCCGTCAGGGGTTGTTACTCCGCGTGCAGTTCTGTCATTAGTGCTTCTCCTCTCGATAGCCGGAAGCGCGCTCGTTCTTACTGCAGGGAACATTGCAACACTGGCATTTTCGTTGTTGGCGTATCTCTCTTACAATGGGATTTATACTCCGCTAAAAAAGGTGACGCCGTTTGCCGTGATACCAGGTTCGTTTGTCGGTTCATTTCCGGTTATGGCCGGCTGGGCGGCTGCAGGCGGATATGTTCTCGATCCTCGACTACTTTCGATTACGATTTTCTTTTTCGTCTGGCAAATACCGCACTTCTGGCTGCTGATGGATATGTATAGTGCCGATTACGAGCGCGCGGACTTTCCGACTCTGCGGATGTATTTTAACGAGAAGACCCTGTCTGTCCTCACATATTTGTGGATAGTTATTATGTTTTTAACATCAGTGTTCTTCATAACCACCGGAGTTGTAAGAAATATTCCCACGCAGGCGGCTATTGCGGCGCTTGGCCTTTGGCTCGTTATTGGAACGAGAAAAATAATTTTTGATAATCACGACAAGAGAATGAATAAGATGGCTTTCATGAAAATAAATGTCTACGTGCTGGCAATAACATTGGTTGTCATGATCGATAGAGTGTTGAGCCTGCCGTGGAGAATTTTTTGAAGGAGATAAATAGGATTTTGCAAATTTCTAAAAGGCAGATGTCTAAAGATAATAGTTCATTTTCTTTTGCTCGCCCAAAAGAAAACGAACCAAAAGAAAAAGGCGCCCGCGAAAATGGTTCCGACTCCGTCGGGAGCGCCCCGCCCTTCTACACACAAGGCGATTTTAATAAACGGTGGTCAGCAACGCACAGAAGAGTTTGCCAAAATCACCCTTTTAGGAAACTCAGGAATTTTTCAGGTGAAGGGCGGTGCTCCATTTTCGCAAGGGGGATAAAATGCTGGACGGCGGCTCCCATGAATTCCATAGTTCATGAATAAAGGGATTTTGTAAATGAATTTTCTCGACAAACTTGTTATTCCCGAATCGAGCGAGCATCTGACGCTTCTGCGATATCTCCTCGTCTTGGTAACAATTTTCTTCGTGACTTATGCGAGCATCGCCCTGATCGCTTCTACGTTCTCGGTAATTTTCGATCGCAGCGCGAGAAAGAACGGGATCAAGCACTATTCGAAATTTGCTCAGGATTTGGCGGACCTCGCCGCGCCGAGCAAGGGATTTGTTTATGCCATGGCGGTGCTGCCGCTTGTCACGGCAATTTTGATTTACGCACAGCTTCTCTACGGAATGAATGTCGGTATTACATCTTATCTCTTTTACTCCGCCATATTCTATTTTGTTGGTTTCTATTTTCTGTATGGATATAAACGGTCGCTCCATCTCAATTCGATCTTCACTACTTTTCAAAGCCTAAGCTCTTCTAAGGGAAGTGAAGTGCAGTCCGACGTTGTGAAAGACGTTGATGTGTATGAACGCGCGACTGCAGCATTGACAAAGTATGGCGGCCGCCGAAGTGCGATCTTATTTTGGATTGGAACATGGATTTTTGTCGGAGCGACGCGGCTTGCTTTCACTCCTGAAAGATGGTCGGATTCCTCATTGATTTCCGTTCTCTTTTCGGTCGACACTATATGGAGTTTAGTCAGCTATGCTGTAACGGCGCTTGTCATAACGAGTGCCGCCGTGTTGTTTTTCTTTTTCAAGTGGGAAAAGGGAATCGCTGTCTCAGCGGACGAATCATACAGGACATTCGTTAAGAAACATGTTTTGCCGGTGGGCATAATTGCGGTCGCGGTCGAACCGATATTGATTTTATTCGTGATACAGAATCTTCCACAGTCGGGTATTTCCAATCTAACTTTCGCCGCTGCCTGTATTGGAATGTTTATCGCACTGCTGGTACTATTGCTTTTCTATTCCATGCTGAGAGATTCGCAGGTCAATCTCGGCAGTTATGCTTTCGCCAGCGTTGTCGTGTTAGTCTTTGTTTGGGCGGCAAGAGATGAAATAGCTTTTCATTATGCGACACGCGATCAAAATCAGGTGCTTGGACAGAGATACGAAACGATGCTCGCATCGCTCAATCCGAACACAGCGCAGCCTGTTACCAGCGGGGAGGACATTTACAACGGAAGATGCAGCGCGTGCCACAGGTTCGACATTAAGCTTGTCGGTCCTCCTTATAATCAGACTTTGCCGAACTTTGTCGGTAAGATGGATTCTCTTGAAGATTTCATTATGAACCCGCGCCAGGTTGTACCAGGATATCCGCCGATGCCGAGCCAGGGATTGAAGCCAGCCGAGGTGCAAGCCGTTGCTGAATACATAATGGGAGTTTATTTGAAGTCGCATCCCCCAAAGGGGCAAGCGCAAGACACTTTGAAAGCGACGGGGAAGAAGCCGGCCTGAGTCCTTTGCTAGTTACGTGTCATTCTTGATGGCCTGAACAGGGAAATGTCAACGCTCGATTTGTAAAAACAAGCTTATTGTATGGAGATCAAAATGAAAGTTAAAGGAACCTACACAGTGAAAAAGTGGGAAGAGTCAGCTTATCAACAAATTACTCCCGAAAAGAGGATGACGAAGGCCTCCGTCGAATACGATTTCAATGGAGAAATTGAGGGCAAGGCCATGGTCGAATATCTGATGTTCTATTCTCATTTTGACACGAAAGATCAACACAAAGCCTCCGCTTCTTACGTGGGACTCATATATTTTGATGGAACATTATCAGGAAAGTCGGGAAGTTTTGTGCTCGAAGACAACGGCATGTTCGAAAGTGGAGCCGCAAAATCGATTTTGAAGATCGCTAAAGGCTCAGGCACCGGTCAACTCGATGGGATTCAGGGAAACGGGATATATCTGGCCGACAAAGAAGGTTGTCACATTGAGCTGGAATACAATTTCAAATGACAACAATTACGGATGAATTCATGAAGGAGATGCTTCAGAAGACAAAGAACTACTGCATTGTCATTCTGAAACCCGGGCCAAACAGAAACAAGCCGGAGGCTGAAAAAATCATCTGGGAGCACGGCCGACGCAATTTCGCGCTTCGTGCCGATGGAATATTATCTATTGTTTGTCCGGTCTCAGGTGGAAGCGATTTAGCCGGCATCGGGATTTTCAATGTCAGTGTGGATGAGACGAAAAAGATAATGGATGATGATCCTGCCGTGAAAGCGAAGATTCTCGTCTATGATGCGTACCCCTGTCGTGGTTTTCCGGGAGACAGGCTGCCGAAGGAGGAAATGAAATAACACTATATGGATTATTGAATTGAACAAGCATCCAGCTGACACAATCTGACCTCACCCTTAACCCTCTCCTGCGAGGAGAGGGAACGCGCGAGTGGACTGCACCCCTTGCGTGAGACAGTAAAAAAGGTTAATAAGGTGGGAGTTAATCCGAGAGGAGAACTTCACCATGCCAGTAGGACGCAGGAAATATACGCGAGAACTCAAAGTGAAAGTTGTACAGTCATATGAGTCAGGAAAGTCAGTGGCGGAGCTGACTCGAGAATACGACATCCATGCGAACTTAGTGTACAAGTGGACGCAAGAGTACAGGAACAATCCGGCAGGATCGTTCAGAGGAAGCGGAAATGTCTCTGAAGCTAGTACGTCACAAGAGAGTCGGATATCGGAACTTGAGCAGATGATCGGACGAATGACCATGGAGGCGGACTTTTTAAAAAAAGCATTGAAGCATGCAGAGAGCGCATTGGTAACGAAGGGTCCGCCTGCGGCGGATGGACAGAGCTGATGGAGCCGATGATTATGCATGACAAGAGTCCGCTTCCGATAGAGCGCAAATGTGAATTGGTGTCAGTGCCGCGGAGCAGCTATTACCGTCACAGTGGAAAGCCGCAGAGAGTTGGTCTGGAGAAAGATGGAGTTTACAGTCAGGTTCAGGAGATCTGTGGCGAGATGCACCGATATGGGTATCGGCGTGTAACAGCGGAGCTTCATAGACAAGGCATAACTGTGAACCACAAGCGGATTTTGGCGCTAATGCGCAGGAATAACCTTCTTTGCAGGAGAAAGAAGAAATATCGGATTGCGACGACTGACTCCAAGCACGCATATCGGATCTATCCAAACCTTGTGAAAGGCATGGAGATAACCAGAACGGACCAGGTATGGATATCAGACATAACCTACATTCGTCTTCATAGTGAGTTTGTATACCTGGCAGTGGTATTGGATGCATTTAGTCGCAGAGCCATCGGCTGGGCCTTGCAGAGGCACTTAGACGTATCGTTGAGTCTCAATGCTCTCAGGATGGCCATAGGAACACGAACAGTCGCTCCTGGACTCATCCACCACTCAGATCGTGGTATCCAGTATGCTGCAACGGAGTACACCGATCTGCTCAAAGAAAACAAGATAACCGTCAGCATGAGCAGGCCTGGTAACCCTTACGACAATGCAAAAGCAGAATCGTTCATGAAAACTCTTAAACATGAGGAGGTACTGATCAACGAATATGAGACCATCGATGAGGCCCGACAAAGTATTACTCACTTCATCGACGTGGTTTACAACCGAAAGCGGCTTCATTCCAGTTTAGGATACATGCCGCCTGTGGAATTTGAAAACGTTCAATTAACTAAAAATATTTCCACCTTAATCAACCAAATCAGTGTCTCATTTTAAGGGTTCACTCCAGAGTTCCTTCTTCTTGTTCAGTCGGTCACCGCGAAGCGGGATCACGACAGATGAATATTTTTGACGGAAAATGACAGCATCGACAATTTCTTCTCGGTCAAGTCCAAACTTGTGTGTAAAAAGGGAAGAAGGATATTAAGCCGCGAGGTCATAAGAAATTAGGACTTGGTTGTTGTCGTTGGGACAAATAAGCTTTCTAATATTTCTAAGTAATGTCAGATCGGTGTCGGACATCGGTATTCGCATCCACTTCTTCGATGCCCTCCATAAGACTGCGAAGACCAATCCAGTCAGCGCCTTCTCGTTTGCGTGCTGAGGAAATACTTTGGTCCTTCTCTTTTGTTCTTCAAATGCCCGCTCTATCAGGTTTGTCGTCCTGATGAAGTGTCTGTGCTCAGCAGGAAATTTAAAATGTACCAGACAAGCTTCTATGTCTTCATTGAAGCATTTCACCATCGATGGGTACTGGTCTATATACTTCTCAATAAAGTTTGCCGACTTCTGTTTGGCTTCCTCATATTCTGCTGCATAATAAATCTCTCTTACTTCCTTCAGTACTTCTTCCTGTTTATCACTTGGTAATTTCACTGCTATGTTCCTCATCTTATGCGCAATGCATCTCTGACGATATGCTTTCGGGAAGCTCTTTATTATTGACTGCTTGGCTCCTTTCCCTCCGTCGGCTATTACTGCCAACGGCTGTCTTAACCCTCTTTCTAACATATCCTCGAAGAACATCTCCCAGGCTGTCTGGCTCTCGCTCTGAACTGTCATCAAACTTATTATCTGTTTCGTCCCGTCTGACATTATTCCCCATGCACACAGCAGCGCTTGATTGTCCGTATATTCTCTTACTGCCTCATATACTCCGTCAACAAACAAGTACACCACGTCGAACAGTGACAGATCTCTCTGTGAGAATCTCTCATACTCTTCCTGCAGCTTCTCGTTTATTTTGCTCACTGTGCTCTTCGATAACAGCTTGTGTCCCTCAGAATCGATGAATGTCTCCTCTATTGGACTGCACCCCTTGCGTGAGACAGTAAAAAAGGTTAATAAGGTGGGAGTTAATCCGAGAGGAGAACTTCACCATGCCAGTAGGACGCAGGAAATATACGCGAGAACTCAAAGTGAAAGTTGTACAGTCATATGAGTCAGGAAAGTCAGTGGCGGAGCTGACTCGAGAATACGACATCCATGCGAACTTAGTGTACAAGTGGACGCAAGAGTACAGGAACAATCCGGCAGGATCGTTCAGAGGAAGCGGAAATGTCTCTGAAGCTAGTACGTCACAAGAGAGTCGGATATCGGAACTTGAGCAGATGATCGGACGAATGACCATGGAGGCGGACTTTTTAAAAAAAGCATTGAAGCATGCAGAGAGCGCATTGGTAACGAAGGGTCCGCCTGCGGCGGATGGACAGAGCTGATGGAGCCGATGATTATGCATGACAAGAGTCCGCTTCCGATAGAGCGCAAATGTGAATTGGTGTCAGTGCCGCGGAGCAGCTATTACCGTCACAGTGGAAAGCCGCAGAGAGTTGGTCTGGAGAAAGATGGAGTTTACAGTCAGGTTCAGGAGATCTGTGGCGAGATGCACCGATATGGGTATCGGCGTGTAACAGCGGAGCTTCATAGACAAGGCATAACTGTGAACCACAAGCGGATTTTGGCGCTAATGCGCAGGAATAACCTTCTTTGCAGGAGAAAGAAGAAATATCGGATTGCGACGACTGACTCCAAGCACGCATATCGGATCTATCCAAACCTTGTGAAAGGCATGGAGATAACCAGAACGGACCAGGTATGGATATCAGACATAACCTACATTCGTCTTCATAGTGAGTTTGTATACCTGGCAGTGGTATTGGATGCATTTAGTCGCAGAGCCATCGGCTGGGCCTTGCAGAGGCACTTAGACGTATCGTTGAGTCTCAATGCTCTCAGGATGGCCATAGGAACACGAACAGTCGCTCCTGGACTCATCCACCACTCAGATCGTGGTATCCAGTATGCTGCAACGGAGTACACCGATCTGCTCAAAGAAAACAAGATAACCGTCAGCATGAGCAGGCCTGGTAACCCTTACGACAATGCAAAAGCAGAATCGTTCATGAAAACTCTTAAACATGAGGAGGTACTGATCAACGAATATGAGACCATCGATGAGGCCCGACAAAGTATTACTCACTTCATCGACGTGGTTTACAACCGAAAGCGGCTTCATTCCAGTTTAGGATACATGCCGCCTGTGGAATTTGAAAACGTTCAATTAACTAAAAATATTTCCACCTTAATCAACCAAATCAGTGTCTCATTTTAAGGGTTCACTCCAGGGTTCACTCCATATATCACGTGTCGATAGTCCTCTTACGTACATCTCCATCGTTAGCTTCTTTACTTCCTTCTCAAGGTATTCTATCCTTTCAAGTATCTGGCTCTCAAACTCCTCCTCGCTGTCTCTTACTCGCGGCGCCTTTACTTCCAGTGTCCCGCCAGTCGTCTTTATCTTCCTGTCATAATATCCGTTCCTGTAGCCGTTGAACTCTTTATCGTCTCCATTCCTTTGGTACCACTCCCGTCCCAAGAACTCTGTCACTTCACCTTCTAACGCTTCCTGCAGCAGCTTTTCCATTCCTACCTTTATGAAATCCCTAAATACTCCTTCTCCTTCAGGTCCTAAAAGTTCTTTCAATCGTTTGCTCTTTTCTTCCGATGGTCTTACCTTTCCTCTATTCACGGTGCTGTCTCCTTGTTGATTATTTTTTGTACTTGCTCTACAAATTTAATCTACTCGAGCGGCACCTTCTTTTTTTCCTTTTTACACAAATCTACGGACGTTACCTTTCTTCTCCATTCCTATCTGACACAGTTTATTGAACAGACCCCTCGTCGGGAAAATTCAAACACTCCGGGGAGATTTCTCCCGAACGGGATCCTTCGGACAAACGTTGCGCAGACTATTCCAAACGTCTAGCAAGTTTATCGGAGCGACCGGGATGTTCTCCAGAGCATTCCGCAGGTCTATCGGAGTGACTGGGAGGTTCTTCGGAGCATTCCGCAGGTTTATCGGAACGACCGGGAGGCTCTTCGGAGCATTCCGCAGGTCTATCGGAGCGACCGGGAGGTTCATCGGACCGTTCCGCAGACTGTTCCAAACGTTTTGCAAGTCATTCCAAACGTTCGGAAGGGCTTTCTAATCAATTTTTAGCGTATTTTGAGGGGTTCATACCGTGGACGGAACATTTTTTTGGCGGAATTATTTGATTTTGTCCTGAGATTTATCAAATTAAGTCAAAGTCAGACACGATAAACGTAGCAGCTCGCGTGAATGTCAGATGCGTAAGGATGCTTGATTATATGTGAAAGATGTCGGCGGGCGGTTTCAGATTTCCAATACTTATATAGTGAGTTCTCTCATAAGGAGAGACAGTTCTCTTTGGTTGTGGACTTTGTTCCTGGCAGCACGCTCTGAAAGAGAGATGTGTGCCAGCATATATAGTGGTTCATGTCGATTGCTGTAATACCGTTTTCGCTCGTAGTCGAAGACGGTGAATAAATAAAATAACATGATAAACTAAACCTTGCGGCGGGGGAGGCATCCTGCCGAGGAGAAAAGGAGAACTACAATGCCGGTAAAAGTAGACGATACGCTTCTGGAGTCGAAGGGGCTTTCACAGGGAATGGGCAACTACCCGGATCTGATACTTGCGAAGCGCGACGGCCAGAAAAGGATCGACGATCTCAACCTGGCCCATGCGAACGTCGTTAACCTGAACACCAAGCAGATCGCCGCTCAAGATTTGCTGGACAGCAAGACGAAGGAAAAGAACGCCGCGGTACAGGCTGCGAAAGAAGCGGTCGTCCAGGTGCAGGAAGCCTGCAAAGTCGGCGTTCGAAGGCGACAAGGCTACGCAGAAGACGTTCAGGATCGGCGATCCAAAGCCGAAGACCGACGAGGGCTGGGAAGCATACCTCGATCCCATGGTTGGCCCCGTTCATCTCAATGGCGACGCGCTTACCGCAAATGGTATGACACCTGAAGACGTCGCGAACTTTCCGACGGTTTATGCTAACGTGATAGGTTCGCTTGCCGTGGAGAAAAACACGACGAAGGTGCGTAACGCCGCCACGAGCATAAGGGACGCCGCGGTCGGTGTGCTGAGTAAGAAGATAACCACGACGCGGAACTTCGCGAAGGCTGCGTTTAAAGGGAACAAGGCCGCGTTAGAAGAGATCAAGCCAATAAAGAAGTCGCGTGGGAAGTCGTGGAGTGAACCCTTAAAATGAGACACTGATTTGGTTGATTAAGGTGGAAATATTTTTAGTTAATTGAACGTTTTCAAATTCCACAGGCGGCATGTATCCTAAACTGGAATGAAGCCGCTTTCGGTTGTAAACCACGTCGATGAAGTGAGTAATACTTTGTCGGGCCTCATCGATGGTCTCATATTCGTTGATCAGTACCTCCTCATGTTTAAGAGTTTTCATGAACGATTCTGCTTTTGCATTGTCGTAAGGGTTACCAGGCCTGCTCATGCTGACGGTTATCTTGTTTTCTTTGAGCAGATCGGTGTACTCCGTTGCAGCATACTGGATACCACGATCTGAGTGGTGGATGAGTCCAGGAGCGACTGTTCGTGTTCCTATGGCCATCCTGAGAGCATTGAGACTCAACGATACGTCTAAGTGCCTCTGCAAGGCCCAGCCGATGGCTCTGCGACTAAATGCATCCAATACCACTGCCAGGTATACAAACTCACTATGAAGACGAATGTAGGTTATGTCTGATATCCATACCTGGTCCGTTCTGGTTATCTCCATGCCTTTCACAAGGTTTGGATAGATCCGATATGCGTGCTTGGAGTCAGTCGTCGCAATCCGATATTTCTTCTTTCTCCTGCAAAGAAGGTTATTCCTGCGCATTAGCGCCAAAATCCGCTTGTGGTTCACAGTTATGCCTTGTCTATGAAGCTCCGCTGTTACACGCCGATACCCATATCGGTGCATCTCGCCACAGATCTCCTGAACCTGACTGTAAACTCCATCTTTCTCCAGACCAACTCTCTGCGGCTTTCCACTGTGACGGTAATAGCTGCTCCGCGGCACTGACACCAATTCACATTTGCGCTCTATCGGAAGCGGACTCTTGTCATGCATAATCATCGGCTCCATCAGCTCTGTCCATCCGCCGCAGGCGGACCCTTCGTTACCAATGCGCTCTCTGCATGCTTCAATGCTTTTTTTAAAAAGTCCGCCTCCATGGTCATTCGTCCGATCATCTGCTCAAGTTCCAATATCCGACTCTCTTGTGACGTACTAGCTTCAGAGACATTTCCGCTTCCTCTGAACGATCCTGCCGGATTGTTCCTGTACTCTTGCGTCCACTTGTACACTAAGTTCGCATGGATGTCGTATTCTCGAGTCAGCTCCGCCACTGACTTTCCTGACTCATATGACTGTACAACTTTCACTTTGAGTTCTCGCGTATATTTCCTGCGTCCTACTGGCATGGTGAAGTTCTCCTCTCGGATTAACTCCCACCTTATTAACCTTTTTTACTGTCTCACGCAAGGGGTGCAGTCCAGTCGAAGCCCGCTCCGCCGACACCGCCACCTGCCCCTTCGGCGCCGGCGCCGCAGAGCACGCAGAAGTAGTGAAGAAAGAAAAGAACTGGAAGCCTTGTCAAGGTTTCTCTTTATCCTTGACAAGGCTTGATGAGGCACGAGAGGAATGTTGATCCAACCCTGTCAAGATGAAAAGAACATTGACAAGGTTGCGTTGGCTTGATGAGATTTGAATGAACCTTGCCAAGGTCAGAAGAAACATTGACAAGGTTATGCAAGCAAGGTTACGCAGGAATATGCAATACGAAGAAGAATCATATTATCATGTTTACAACCGTGGTGCGCATGCGCAGTCGATCTTTTTAGAAAGGGAGAACTACAGAATATCTCGTTTCATTGTTTGAGAAGAACTCAGAAAGGTACAATACAATCGTGGCAGCCTATTGCCTCATGCCAAATCATTATCATTTAGTATTAAGACAGAGACATAATGGTTCAATTGGTTCATTCCTTAAGACGACGTTCAATACCTATAGTCAAGCCATGAATCATAGATTTGGGACAAGTGGCACATTGTTTCAAAGTCAAGCAAAGGTAAAGCAAATAACATCAGAAGCATATTGTCTCCGAGTCATTCCTTACATCCATTTGAATCCTGTGAGTGCAAGATTAGTTGCCTCCGCAGGTGAGTGGTTATTTTCGAATTACGCAGAATGGGCTGGCAAGAGAGCAAGTATTCTTTTAGATGTGGAGCTTCGAAACGGCTATTTCCCAAATCCTGAGGACTATGAGAATTTTGTCAGGGATTATCAAATTGAGAAAGATATAGGCACAATTGGAGAATTTTTATTTGACGAATCTTAGTAAGTATGAAATAATTGTGAAGTATTGTCGAGGCTTTTTTTTATCCTTGACAAAGTTTGATGAGGAACAACATGAATGCAACGAACCTTGTCAAGGTGAAAAGAACCTTGACAAGGCAAGAAGCTTGCGGAGCCGGGAGAAGCGTCTGCGGAGAGCATACACCATGGTCGTGTGGGAGCTCTTGTGTCTGCCGGTGACCGCAAGAAGTTTGATGACAGGAGCAGAGCTCCCTAAGAACAGGGTAGGAGCTTTGAAGTCCAGAGAAAATGGTGCGGACTAAAAGGAAGATAAATGCACATATGTACATTATTACAGCAGTTATCTGCCATTATTTCTTAGAGGATAAAAATGAATGATGTATACTTCAAGCAAAAGTTTGAGGAGTGCGCGCACGTTCTCAACGTCAAGCCGACCAAGCTTATTTCCCTCAAGTACAGGGAGGTAAGGGACGACGGTTACTACGTCGAATTACTGAACCGCCTTAAAAGCATCAATGGCATTCATATTAAGGATATTGGTCCGGCATTGAATGGCCACGCCTATCTCATCTCACTCGGTGGACAGAATATTGTCTTAGTGGAGCACGAGACTGGTCTCGAAATTTTGTACATAGCGGGTTCCGTTGCAAGTTTGATAGGCTTTGTTCTGCAAGTCGGTTCGATGATCGGCAGTCATAGGGGACATTATATTGGTCCGCCATCCCATCTGGACGATGTTGAGGTTAGGTACTTTGACGAAGCCGATAACCTCATCGGGGAACATAGACATGACTACTTCCCTTACGAGGTTTTTCTGCCGCCCGAAACAAATCAAGCAGAGATTGACCGACTCGCTAAGAGAGTGGCGACGCTTGAAAAGAAACTTAAGGTGTTGACCGCCAAGCCTGTGAAAAGGAGAAAGAAATAACGGCAGATAACAACGAGGAAAGAGACGCTCATCATTTGGTATATGTCGAGTTCGCTTCATGGCACGCTCATGGGAAGAACATAGATGCGTGCCACGACTCTTTTCTCGCACACGCTAGCCGCCATGCTTACTTGAGGATGCTATGATAATAAATCTACAAAATTTCGCAATCGTCCAACCTAGCTTTCCAGTGATTATCAGATGCCCATCATGTTCGCACCTTGGTACGTTTGAATCTGTGAACATATTGGATCTTAATGTCCATCCAAACTTTTTGGTCGGCCTGAGGAAGTGTCCGAATCCAGCCTGCAGAACCCTTCTCTTATACTTTGCTGAAAGTGGCAAAATACTTGAGACCTTTCCGTTCCTTCGGATTGACTTCGACAAAAGTAACATTCCGCCCAAGATTTTGGATGCGCTCGACGAGGCGATCACATGTCATGCAAATCATTGCTTTGTCGCTTCAGCTATTATGGTTCGGAAAGCTCTTGACGTGCTCTGTCATGAGGAAAATGCCGTAGGCGGCAACCTCAAAGAACGCATTGCATCGCTTTCTACAAAGCTAGTCATTCCAAAGGAACTGTTGGACGGCATGGATGACCTGAGACTTCTTGGTAATGATGCGGCCCACATCGAGTCTGAGGCATTCGATGATGTCGGCGAGGACGAGGTCGCAGTCGCCATAGAGTTTGCGAAGGAAATCCTGAAAGCAGTGTACCAGTATTCAGCATTGTTAAGCAAGCTCAAATCGTTCAAAAAGAAACCGTGAGCACGGCGGCTAACAACGAGGAAAGAGACGCTCGATTATTGTACACAATCGTTCTCGCTTCGTGGCACGCGCATGGTACCGCAAAAGTCTTGAGACTTAAATAAGGAGGAAGGAAATGTTAGGGCATAGAAACATATTTGAGAAGATACCGATTTGGTCGGTGGTCTTGGGAATAGTTCTTCTTTGCGGAGTATTGTCGATGACGTATGGATTCTATGAGATTAGTGACGCGGCTTTGTATGTCGGTTTGGCTGTCACGATGCTTGGTACATTTGGCGGAAGTATTTTCTTTGCAATATCGCCGAGCGAGATGAGGGCACAGAGACATGGGCCACGCGAGGGACGTGGAGGGCAGTGAGCGGCTGACCATGATACAAAGCGCAACCCCGATGAAGTCGTGGCGGACCCCCACTTCCGTGGGGGCAAGGTTTTTTGTGGAGGGCGCTAGTAGCAATTGCGGTTGAAATGAATAAAATAGGAGAAAAATAAAATGAAAACATTATTAACGTTTGTAACACTATTATTTTTAGTAGCACCTGAAGAGCTTTCTGCACAAACATGGAGTCAACAAGCAAGCAGCAACCGAAACGCTTTGTTAGACGTTTACTTTGTAAATCAGGATACAGGTTATGTCAGTGGATACAACGGGACAATTTTAAAAACAGTAAACGGTGGAACTGACTGGGTTGCTCAAAACTCAGGTGTTACAGATGCACTGAATGGGATACAATTTATTGATAAAAATATCGGATATGCATCCGGAGGATTCAAGTTTTCAGGAACGAACTATACACTCGTTAAAACCATTAACGGTGGTGATACCTGGACAAATATCCCTGTGGCAACTTCAAAAAGTGGCGGTGGTATCTGGTTTTTGAGTGCCGATACAGGCTTTTGTGCTTATGCAGATACTTTATATGGGGAAAGTGTTATTGCAGAAACGGTTAACGGGGGTGCATCCTGGGCTGTGGTCTACACAGGAACAGGATGGGTCAGTTTTTTTTATTTTACGGATTCAAAAAATGGTTACGCAACAGTAAACGATGGTTCAGTTCTTAAAACAACTGATGGCGGCCAGAACTGGACTTCTTTAAATCTGGGCGTAGACTTATGGGGCTCCGGCATATATTTCTTCAGTAAGGATACCGGTTTTGTAGGTGGAAAAACAAATGGGGAGGCTGCGATATTTAAAACCGTGAATGCGGGGGGCAGTTGGGAGCCCATAGTTTCAAGTAATATGATCTATCGGTTATCTTTTGCCGATAGAGAACATGGTTTTGCGCTCTCAGTGGATACTACCGGAGCAGGAAAAATAATTAAATCCACAGATGGTGGAGATACTTGGCTGGATGAAACCACACCCAAGAGCAATTTAAGGAGTATATATTTCTTAAATACAAATTTGGGCTATGCGGTAGGAGACAGTGGCGTAATTCTAAAATACTCAATTGCTACATCTGTAAAAGATCCACCCACAAATATTCTAACAAGATTCTCATTAGAACAGAATTACCCGAATCCATTTAACCCGTCAACAATGATCCATTATCAGTTACCAATGAACAATGTTGTAACTCTGAAGGTCTATGATGTCCTCGGAAGGGAAGTTGAAACTTTGGTCAACGAACGTGAGAGTTCAGGCAGTCATGCCGTTAGGTTCGACGGAAGCAACTTGCCGAGCGGAGTGTATCTCTATAGACTTGAAGCTGGAACGTACCATGACGCCAAGAAACTTCTTTTACTTAAATAAGGAGGAAGGAAATGTTAGGGCGACGAAACAAGTTTGAGAAGGTACCGATGTGGTCGGTAGTCTTAGGAATAATACTTCTTTGCGGAGTATTGTCGACGACGTATGGATTCTATGAGATTAATGACGCGGCTTTGTATGCCGGTCTGGCTGTCACGATGCTTGGTGCGTTGGGTGGAATCATTCTCTTTGCAATATCGCCGAGCGAGATGAGGGTACAGAGACATGGACCACGCGAGGCGCGTGGTAGGCAGTGAGAATGCTAATTAGGATGGAAAGCACGGTCCCGACGAAGTTGGGGCGATGGTCCCTGCATAAGTTAAGAAGGAGCCTCGGCACTTCTGCAAAGGTCAGGGGTTCAATGGCCAGAGGACACTTATTGAGAGGAGAATGAAAGATATGAGTTTGAGACCAGGTTTATTGTGTGGGAGACTATCACGTTTCTTAAAGCATCCCCTGATTCTTTTGATGATAGGGAGCGGGATGACGTATTGGCTGATTCCATGGATTTTATCTGACGTTGCTAAGAAGGAAAGTGATCGAAAGGAAAAGTTGGCGTTAGCGGTTAAGTACTTAGATCAAAATTCGGAGATGAATCAAAGATTTAATTCATTGCTTGTCTCTCTCGAACTATTTCACAAATATTCCTCGGCCAAACACCTGAGTGATGAGCAAAGAGAGCTTCGAAAGAATTCGACGGAGTTGTACATGAAGTTCGACCGTGACGTTTGGTGGTGGCCCTGGAATTTGTATGAAGAGGCAAAAAAATTCATACCGCAATCGGAGGATCCATATGTTAGAAAGGCTCTAAACCGGTATACAGCAAGTTGGAGCATAGTTCTGGATAAAAAACTCCCTGACTTTTGGTACGCGTGCTTAAATGCCAATTATCGAATTCATGACGCGACAGTAACTAAACTTATGGAAGAAACAAGAAAAGCGTTCGACACTTCTTGTGCGATAAGGGATACAGCAATTAGGTCCATAGTGAGCGAGCTTAATGTTGAACAGGCAAGTGCGAGCAATCAATAGCTCACATCGAGTAACAAGCAGCTTTATTTTGCTCGCTTCATGGCGCATGTGTGGCATTATGAAAGTTTTTAATCATAACTAAGGAGGAGGGAAATGTCTGGGCAACGAAACAAATTTGAAAAGATACCGATATGGTCGGTGATATTTGGAGCGGTACTGCGGGAGTGGCACTCCCTTGAAGCGTCGGGAGATTGAAAAATGAAGAACGACATTCGTCCACTTAGTCGGTACTTTGTTTCTACTTTTATTTTTTCCTGGCTTATTTGGAGTCCGGTAGTGTTAGCCTGTTTCAATATCATTACGATTTCACAAAGCCTTTATAAAGATCTGGCCCTGCCATTAATGTGCCTGGGTGCGTTTGGGCCTTTGTTCGGTGCTTTATTTTCATTGCGAAAAGAAAATGGAAAAGGTGCACTGGTCAGTTATCTAAAAAGTTTTGCCGATCTTCGAATTGGATGGAGCGCCTTTATCATTCCAGTCTTGATAATCGGTATGACTAATTTTGCTGCATGGTATTTTCCAAAACTACTCGGGCATCAACCGATAGCCATGATGCTTCCATCGTTCTGGTGGTTTTTGCCATACTTAATATTGATGATCTTATTCGGAGGGGGGCAGGAAGAATTTGGGTGGCGCGGCTATGCTCTGCCTCGCTTAGAGGAGCAATTTGGCCTTTGGACAGCAAATACCCTGCTGGGTGTTTTGTGGGCAACGTGGCACATTCCATTATGGTTTATCCAGGGATCATCTCAGTCATTCATGAATTTCGGAAGCTTTATGTTGTTTACCGTTGGACTCTCATATCTATTTTCGTGGTTTCGAAAACTATCTGGTAACAAACCATTTGCCTGCATCTACGCTCACGGCCTCGCAAATGCATTCGTTCCATTTTTTCCGACGCTTGTTTTACAAAAAGATACGTCTCAACCCGGCTTTTGGGTATTGTCGTTAGTCCTGCTCTTGATTGGAGTTATCATCATGATTATCAGGACAACCAAGACAAAAACCATTCCTGCGGCCGAAAGAGCAGGGATAAGATGAGGTCGACCGCAGAAGAAGACGCTTCCCGATCAGGAGCATATCCCGTCAAAATATTTGTATGTCGGGATGGCGCAAAGCGCTCATCGGGACAGGCTATCATGGCACTTTGAGAATTTTGAATCATAAACAAGGATGAAGGAAATGTTAGGGCAACGAAACAAATTTGAGAAGATACCGATATGGTCGGTGGTTTTAGTTTCCCATGGATCACACTTGTGCGACAAAACCAAGAAATAATTTGGAGATGAAAAGCATGTATCCCTTTGGGCAGGCAAAAGTAAATGAAGAACCATCATCACGCATCTGCTCTCCAAAGATTATTTGTAAATCCTCTCTTGAAAAGCGTTCTTTCTCTCATCTTGACATAAGAGAAAGAACCAAAGAGAAGGTCAAGGCTGGAGAAAAAACGGCTAAAAAATTCTTGACGGAGCTAAAACAAATAAAATACATTGGATTTCCACGGCGCGGAAGAGACGAATATTTGTTTTTTTACGCTCCGCTTCGAAATTTTCTTAACGCCATTTTTTCTCAGGCCGTATTTGTGTCATGTCAGACAATTCCAGGGTACCGAACTCCACGTAAATACCATCAGAATAGTGAAGTGGCGTTGTATGGCGGCCTGGGTGTCACGATGCTTGGCGCGTTGGGTGGAATTATTCTCTTTACGATATCGCCGAGCGAGATGAGGGTACAGAGGCACGGACTACGCGATGGAGGCAGGCCACGCGAGGCGCGTGGCGGGCGGTGAGATGGTAATTAGATTGACAATATGAAACCGGAATGTTTTGTGCGGGACGTAAGCTGAAACTGCCCCTAACAGTTCAAGAAAGGACTACGTTTTATGAAAGACATCCTACGGATTCTAGTGATGACGACTTGCATCTTCATCTCAACACATCCAATACTTGCCCAATGGACCCAAACGAATAACCTTTATGGCGGATATTTCGGATCCTTTGCCGTCTCGGGCACGAACCTTTTTGCTGCGGGGTACTACAACGGCGTGTTTCTTTCCACAAACAACGGCACGAGCTGGACTGAGGTCAATAATGGCTTGACGAGCGATAATGTCACAGCTTTCGCTCTTTCCGGATCGAACATCTTTGTCGGAACTACGTCCGGGGTCTTTCTTTCCACTAACGACGGTGCAAGTTGGGTTCAAACCGGATTTCCGACGACGGGCACTACCGTCACTACACTTGCCATCTCCCCCAATGGAACAGGCGGCACAAATCTCTTTGCCGGGGCCGGGTCCATACAAGGCGGAGGTTCTGCTACAACTGGCGTATTTCTATCCACCAACAACGGCACGAGCTGGACTGCGGTTGATTCTGGCTTGATGAACGCTAATGTTTATGCTCTTGCCGTAATCGGCAACAATCTCTTTGCCGGAACTGACGTTGGTGTCTTTCTTTCGACAAACAACGGCACGAACTGGACTGCTGTCGATTCTGGTTTGACTAAAACTTATGTTCTATCTTTTGCCGTTTCTGGCACGAATCTCTTTGCCGGGATTAATCGCAGCGGGGTGTTTCTTTCGACCAACAACGGTGGAAGCTGGACTGAGGTTGATTCTGGCTTGATGAACGCTAATGTTTATGCTCTTGCCGTTATCGGCAACAATCTCTTTGCCGGAACTGACGGAAGCGGGGTCTTCCTTTCTACTGACAACGGCACAAGTTGGAATCCGGTGAATACAGGATTGAATTTTCCATACGTACATGCGCTAGGTGTGGTTCCCATCGAGGGAGGAGGCGCGAACATATTTTGCGGCACATGGGGAGACGGCATTTTTCTTTCAACAGATAACGGTACCGACTGGACACCTGTTAATTCAGAATTAATTTGCCGGGGTGTTAATGCTCTGGCCGTCTGTGATTCAAATCTATTTGTTGGTACGAGTGGATGTGGTGCTTTTGTTTCGGCGGACAATGGTGCAAGCTGGAATCAGGTCAACGGAAACTTAACAGGTCTCAATGTCTATGCTCTGGCAGTCGTTCCTAACGATCAAGGAGGTAAGAATATCGTGGCAGGAAGCGGGGGCATCTTTCTATCTAGCAACAACGGTGCAAGTTGGATACTTACCACTCCTAATTTCAGTCCTGGCGATGTCCATGCCCTCGCCGTTTCCAGAACAGCAACCGGCGATACAATAATCTTCGCCGGAAACAATGCATCGGATATCCATCAGGTTCAAGTCTTTCTGTCCACAGACGAAGGATTTACTTGGACACAGCTCGGCGTTAATATTGACGCCTCGCGCCTGAATGCTCTTGCGGTTTCTGACACAAATGTCTTTGTTGGAACAAGTGACCAAGGTGTTTTTCTGACGACGAACGATGGTTCAACTTGGACGCAGATTAACACTGGTTTATCGAACTTGAACATTCAATCCCTTGCCTGCATCGACAATAATATCTTTGCAGGAACTGGAGACGGAACATCCCGTTCCACCGACGGCGGCAAGAGTTGGGTTCAGGTCAGCAATGTAACTGGAACTTGTTGGACCTTTTCCGATTCGAGTGTTTTCATAGGGACTTCAGATGGGATATACCTTTCGACTGACAGCGGCGCGACCTGGAAACAAGTCAACACCGGCCTTCAAAACATATGGGTTAACTCTCTTGCCGTTCTCGGGACGAATCTTTACGCAGGAATCGGGAACGGTGTATGGAGACGGCCGTTATCGGAGATAGTCAGCGGCGTCGTGAACGTTTCCGATGGCGTTCCTTCGAGATTTGCGCTCGAACAGAACTATCCCAATCCTTTCAACCCGTCGACCACCATAAGATATCAATTACAAAAAAACGATCATGTGACACTAAAGGTTTACGACGTGCTCGGCAGGGAAGCAGCCACATTGGTGGATGAGAACGCAGCCGCTGGATACAAGTCAGTTACTTTCGATGCCAGCAGGCTCGCCAGCGGAGTGTATTTCTATACACTCGAAGCCGGAACGTACCACGACACCAAAAAACTTCTTTTGCTAAAATAAGCGGGCAACTGCAGCCAAGAATTTGTTTCGCGGCTGAAAATCGGATGCTGAACCGAGCTAGGGATAGCTAAATCTGCAAGCTGACTCACTATCGTTGTTTGTTTGCTCGTGGAGTCCGTGGTAGAATATTTACATTCTAAATCATTTCAATAAATTTCGTCAGCAGCCGCAGGAATTGTTCGTCGGCATTCTTACCTACGTCCATTACTTCTTTGTGTGAAAGCTTCTCCGAAGTCATTCCCGTGCTATAGTTTGTAAGACAGCTTATCCCAATTACTTCCATCCCGACATATCGCGCAAACATTGCTTCGTGGATCGTCGACATCCCGACTGCATCCCCTCCGAAATTCCTGTAGAATCTCACCTCCGCTGGTGTTTCATAAGATGGCCCGGTCAAGCCGATATATACTCCACATTTGAGGTCTGCATAGGATTTTTCTCCTGACGACAAAGCCATTGCTGCAAATCGTTCGCTGTAAATTGAATTCAGATCTTTAGGAGGCATTCCAAGATCAAGTAAGACGTTTCTGTGAGTCAGATTGATTTGATCCTTTATCAGCATCAAGTCACCTGGAGAAAATTTGTCATTTAGAATTCCAGCGGCGTTTGTCAACACAATCGTTTTGATTCCGAGCTGATGGGAGACGATTGCAGTCACAGCCGCATCGATGGTCGATGCTGTTTCGTAAAAGTGGACCCGTCCGCTGAAGACGAGGACTTTTTTGTTTGCAATTGTTGCGCTGATGATCTCTCCTGAGTGTCCGGGCACAGTCGAACGAGGATAATCAGGAATCGTGTCCGTCTTTAGATTGGATTTGCCTGACAAATGCTTTGTAAAGCTGCCGAGTCCGCTTCCGAGAACGATCGCTGATATCGTGGTGCACGTTCCTGAAGTGTGAGAAGATGAAATCTGCAGACCTTTTGAAGGGAAGGGAAATCATTTCACTCTCTAGAAAAGATAGCGCGCGGATTACACAGATGGAACAGATTCTCACAGATTGATTTGTTCCATCCTATTTTATCTGCGTAAAGCCGTATGTCCCGTGTCATCCGTGTGCCATTATTGTTCGTTGGTGTTCTATTTCTCTTTTTCATACGGTACTCCATCTGCCGCTGGTGCGACTGATTTTCCGATGAAGCCTGCTAGGACAACGATCGTCGCGATGTATGGAATCATCTGAATGAATTGCGTAGGTATCCCGGCCCCTTGCAGCTGAATTTCTAAACTTTCAGCAAAGCCGAACAACAGGCAAGCTGCTGCGGCACCAAGAGGGTTCCACTTCCCAACGATCATAGCGGCAAGCGCGATGAAGCCACGTCCTGCCGACATGCCGTCGGTAAACGAATGCTGATCGAATGCAAGCCATGTTCCGCTGAGTCCTGCAAGCACGCCGCTGATCATAACGCCATAATATCTGTATAATGGTACACTGATCCCGACTGTATCTGCCGCTTCAGGGTTTTCGCCGACTGCACGAAGACGAAGGCCGAATCGGGTCTTGAAAATTATGAAGTGGCTTGCGATGACAATGAAAATCGTGAGCAGCACCATAGGGTTCCCGAGCAATTTGTCAATTTCAGGTGAACCTTCGATGAAAGGCAATTTCCAATGTGGGAGCCCGGCGATTCGGTCTGAGTTGCTCGAGCTGTGGAATAGTATTTCGAGAATGAACTTCGTGATTCCCACGGCGAAGAGATTGATGGCTATGCCCGAGATAATCTGGTCCGCTTTGATGTTTATCGACACAACGCCGTGTATCAGGGCTGTCAATAAACCCGATGTAATTCCACAGGTTATGCCGATCAGCGGATTACCCGTATAGTATGTTCCGACAGTTGCGCCGAAGGCCCCATTTAACATGATTCCTTCAAGCGCAATGTTTGTAACTCCGCCTCGTTCGCTGTAGACCCCACCCAACGAGGCAAGCGCATAAGGAACCGTGATGCGGATTGTCTGGGCGAAAAAAGCCAATGAGATGATTGAACTAATCATTATTCAGAGATTACCAACTTTCTCTTCTTCAGATAATTCACGACCATTCTTCTAAATATTTTGTTTGAAGATATGACAAAGATTATTACGATTGCCTGGAGAATGCTCACCAATTCTTTCGGCACCATCGTGTTTATCACCAGGCCGCCGTAGTCCAACATTCCAAAGAGCAAGGCTGCTAGCACGACCCCGAATGGATTATTCAATCCGAGGAGCGCGACAGCAATTCCCATAAACCCTGTACCGCTTGAGAAACCTTCCTCAAAGTAATATTTATATCCCATCACGAAATTTGTCCCGACCAGTCCCGCGATCGCCCCGCCGAGTGTCATGCTCAAGATAATGTTTTTCGAGACGCTTATGCCTCCGTATTCCGCGGCTTTCGGGTTGAAACCGACAGCGCGCAGCTCGTACCCGAGTTTCGTTCTCTCAACATAGTACCACACGAACAAGACTGCCAGCAGTGCTACGAGTATCGATGCATTTACCGGCGAGCCCTCAAAACCCGGGAAGAATTTCTCGAACCGTGGAAGAGTGCCCGCCGGCGAAATAGGCGGAGTGTGAACTGTGGCGGGAACATTGTAGACATTTGTGACAAAATAGCTTATCAGGGCAGCGGCAACGAAGTTGAGCATGATCGTATTTATGACTTCATGTGCTCCGACTTTTGCTTTCAAGTATCCCGGAATAAATCCCCATATTCCGCCGCCCACCATACCGGCAAGAATCAGCAGGGGAACCTCGATGTATGATGGCACACCGAGAGTTTTCATGCCTACGAGAGCCGTGACAAAGGCACCGATTTGTAATTGTCCTTCCGCGCCGATGTTGAACAACCCAGCCCGAAAACAAATCGCTACTGAAAGACCGGCAAAGATGAGCGGCGTTGATTTGAAAAGAAGCTGCCCGATGCCGTAGGTACTTCCGAGTGTTTGTGAAATTAGAATTGAGTAAACCTCAAATGGATTTTGGCCGACCATGATGATGAAGATTGCGCCGACGGCAAACGATAAAACTACCGCCAGTGCAGGAATTAGGAAATTCTGCGTTGCAGGATGCTCAAGAAAGTGGTTGGTGGATTTCATTTCCTTTTAATCCTGTCATGTAAAGTCCGAGCTCATTTTCGTCGACCTTGTTATCTGGAAATATCTTAGCCACTTTCCCGGTGTACATTACAGCAATTCTATCTGAAAGACTCAGGATTTCATTCAGATCAGCCGAAATAAGCAATATGGCTTTGCCCGAGTCGCGGGCTGAAATGAGAGTGCGGTGGATGAATTCAATTCCACCGATATCCACTCCGCGGGTTGGCTGGCTGGCGATGATTACCTCGGCATTTCTCGACAGCTCACGTGCCATGATTACTTTCTGTTGATTGCCACCGGATAAGCTGCGGGCGTGGATAGAAGGGTTTGTCGGTCGAATATCAAATTTTTCAATCAGAAGTTCTGCGTTGTGTCGTACCTTCTTTCTGTTTATAGAAACATTTGAGCCGAATTGAGAATGCATACCAAGGATTAGATTCTCCTCGATAGAAAAATCGATGACGAGTCCCCGTTTTATTCTGTCTTCAGGCACGTGCGCAAAACCATGTGAGAAGATTTGTCGGGCATTTGAGCCAACGAGTTCGGTGCCGCCAATTCTTATTGAGCCCGACGTTGGTCTCAAGAGTCCCGTCAGACACTCGACGAGCTGGGATTGTCCGTTCCCTTCAATGCCTGCGATCCCAAGAATTTCGCCAGGAGCCACATCGAGCGAGACGTCGTTTAACGCTGTTACACCGCGTCGGTCTATATAATTCAAGTTTCTTATGAAAAGTTTTGGCGGGGCAGGCTTCTTACTCGGTTTCTCAACCCGAAGCAACACCGGTCGTCCGACCATAAGTTGGGCTATTTCCTGAGGATTGGTTTTCAGAGTCTCAAGCTCACCGACAATTTTCCCTTTTCGCATCACTGAGACATGATGGCTGATTGCCATTACTTCATGTAGTTTGTGCGTGATGATGATGATAGTCTTGCTTTGCTGATTCAGATCCGATAAGATTTTGAATAGCTGCGCAGTTTCCTGGGGTGTCAAGACGGCCGTGGGTTCGTCGAGTACCAGGATATCAGCATTTCTGTAGATTGTCTTCAAAATCTCGACGCGCTGTTGAATACCGACACCGATGTTTTCGACTTTTTCATCAAGGGGCACATTCAACGAAAAGTGTTCTGCCTGGGAAGAGATTTCCGTCGTTGATTTCTTCAGGTTGAGAAAGCAATTCTTAGTTGTCTCTTTACCAAGGACTATGTTTTCAAGGACGGTCAACTTTGGGACCAGCATGAAATGCTGATGAACCATCCCGATGCCGAGTTTTATCGAATCGTGCGGGGATTTTATTTCAACTTCTTTTTCATGGACGCGAATCTTCCCCGCGTCAGGCTGATAGAGTCCGTATAGTATCTCCATCAATGTGGTTTTGCCTGCGCCGTTCTCCCCAACAAGAGCGTGGATTGATCCAGCCGCTACTCTGAGAGTGACATCATCATTGGCAATGGTTCTCGCGAAGCTCTTGGTGACGTTGAGGAGTTCTATCGCGAACATAAAAACTCAAAAACCAAAAGTCAACGGTCAATAGCACAAGTCAAAAAGGAAAACCTGACCAAAATACCTCTGGTTTTTGAGTCGCGGTTTTGAATTCTGATTTTTGAATTTTGAATTATCATTCCGTCGGTACTTTTATCTGCCCACCGATGATTTGCCGTTTCAAAGATTCCACTTTGTCGTAGATGGTCTGCGGAATCAACGGTTTGTTGTTTTGGTCGTAAACGAAATCGACGCCATTATCTGAAAGTCCGAATACTTGCTCCTTCCCACCTTCGAACTTATTGTTCCTCCACTCTTTTATAATATCGTAGACAGCTACGTTGCCTTTCTTAATCATACTGGTCAGGACATAGCCTGGAGCTTCGTTCCACTGGTCCATGTCGACTCCGATTGCGAATTTCTTCATCTCTCGTGCAGCTTCAAAGACGCCGAGCCCCGTTACTCCGGAGGCATGATAGATAATATCTGTGCCCTGTGAATACTGGCTCAAGGCTAATTCTTTTCCCTTCGCAGGGTTCTTGAATGCCTCGCCAGTCACTCCTGCGTAAGCGACAAGAACTTTTATTTTGGGATCGACATACTTTGCCCCGGCTTCGTAGCCTGCCTGGAATTTCTTGATCAAAGGAGATTCCATTCCACCGACAAAGCCGATAGCATTTGTCTTAGTTACCATTGCAGCTAGCGCTCCAACGAGGAACGAACCTTCTTGTTCCCGAAATTCTATGGCGATGAGATTTGCTGGAAGCGGTTTGTTTGGATCATAAGAATAATCGATGCACGCGAATTTTTTGTCAGGGAAATCCTTTGCGACGTTTGTGATGTCGTCGGTAAATATAAAGCCAACACCGAATATCAAGCCAACTCCTTTCAGGCTTGCAAGCTGGCGAAGGGCAGACTCACGATCTGAACCTCCGCTTGGTTCGATATACTGGAAGCTGATCCCGAGGCTATCTTTGGCCATTTCTAATCCCGTGTAAGCAGCATCATTGAATGACTTGTCGCCTCGTCCGCCGACATCGAACACCAGGCCGACCTGACTATTGGGCTGGACGTTTGTGTGACCATTTCCGCAAGAGGAGAGAAAGAGAGACAGAGGCACGAGGGTGCAAAGGCACAACGCTATTTCAATAAAATAGTGGAGCGATGAAATGCGATGATGAAGAAATGAATCTGGAAAATCCATTTGCCGCTTAGTGCCATTGATTTTTTGCATCTTGGTCCCTTCGAATTAATCCGATGGTGGTACAAAACATTTCCGGCACCGCGCTTCGTAGATATCTTTTGCGCCGACCACGATGCGCTCCTCCGACTGTGTCTTTCTTTGTGTGCGATCAGCGGGATTGCCGCAAATCACGCAGATTGCAAGGGTTTTCGTGATATACTCGGCGACCGCTAATAGTTGTGGAATTGGCTCAAACGGTTTTCCGCGGTAATCCTGGTCGAGCCCGGCAATTATCACTCTTTTCCCGGCGGAAGCGAGCGACTCGCAGACTTCCACGAGGTCCATTTTGAAAAATTGTGCTTCGTCAATTCCCACCACACGCGCATCTTTTGCCAATGATAAAATTTCGGCCGCCGAATCGACCACGATAGACTTCAACCTGTCGTCGCTGTGAGAAACGATGTGGTCGTCGCTATAACGTTTATCGATCCGGGGTTTGAATATCGCAATGTTCTGCCGCGCGATCTCCGCGCGCCGGAGTCTCCGAATCAACTCTTCTGTCTTGCCGCTGAACATGCAGCCGCAAATCACCTCGATCCATCCGGTTTCTCGAGGCGCGTAGTGAATGCTAATGTCTTCCATCTAACAATGTCTTTACCGTAAATGCCTGCGGAAGCAGCGAAGAAAGTCTCTCTTTCTTCACGTCGCCATTCTTGTTTGTCATGTAAACGTCAATGTCGCCGGCGAGATCAAACATGACCTGTCTGCATGCACCGCATGGTGGACAAAAGTCGGCGGCATCAGATACGACGGCGATCCTTTTGAATTTCGATTCGCCAGTTGTAATTGCCTTCCACAATGCAATCCTCTCGGCACACATTGAGAGTCCGTAACTGCTCGATTCGACGTTGAATGCAGAAAAGACTTTTCCCGATTCAGTTTCGATGGCAGCGCCGACTTTGAAATGCGAAAATACGGCATCTGATTTTTTTCTTGCGGCTTCTGCTGACGCTATTAGTTTGGATACAGATTTGCGGACCGACATTTCTGAAAAATATACTGGTAGGTCTCTTTTAAATCAAGGATGCGACGAGACAGTGAATAGAGAAAAAAAATGAACAACAATAAGTTCTACTCTCTTCATTTTTCACCGTTCGCTATTTGCTCTTCAATCGGTATCTGTATATCGTGGGCAAGCCGAGTCCTCGTTCGAAATCTGAAGAGAAATAAAGATAATTGCCAGCGGCATCCATGTCCATTATACTTCCGTGCACCGCAAACAATTTATTCGGCTGTTCGTTTCCCGTTTCAGCCCATACACTGGTGGAATCGTTGTCCTGGAATGTCAAGAAAATTCTATCTTCGTCAGCAGAAATCAATGAAGCCGGAAAATGGAGTGTGGTGTGTTTCCAAATGGTGGTCAGATAAGTCGTAAGTTCCAATTGAGTTATGCCCATCAAGCGAATCCAATATGGCAAATATTCTGTTTTCATCATTGAAACAGTAATCGGTAATCTCGAAGGGCAGAAGGCGCAAGCTATCGACAATCGGAATTCTTTTTGATCGTAGGTCGACGATGAACAAGATTCCTTTGTTTATGAATGCCCCGATGGTTCCACCTTGACTCACCGATCCACCATTTCCATTATAGACTCTCGAACCGGCTTCGGAACTAAAATTCACGACTTCGCTGTCTTCTTCTATCGATTCAATCGCGGACCTTCTTCCGATTTCGTCGACAGACACGCGATAGCAATTTCCAACAGGATCGGATCTTCTTGAATTCAATCCTGAGCTAATTACCGCGTAATTCCGAGTAGCTGAATCGAGGCTGACGTATGAGAGTTTGTTTCCATAAACACATGGGCTGAAAGAAGCGTAGTGCAATTGATATCCGCTCAAGACCGGCGACAACACAGGATCTTGAGTTGGTTCCGGCGTGCTGTCTCCCATGTAAAGTGTCACGGTGACTGCCGCTATGATTGCAGCTGTAATACTCAGCCGAACTACTATCAAATGTTTTGGCAAAAGCCTCAACTGGAAAAAAAGATAGATGAAATAAATGGATAGAAGCATGAAGAAACGTTCGTACAAAAGAAAAGGCGTTCGGACGTTTAGGTAATTCGATGCAAAAGAATAAAGCGGCAGACAGGCGAGCGCGTACAAAACTATGAAGAATCTTGAAACGGTCATGCGTTGTTCTTCGAGCGCCGTCTGCCCAAGACAAATTATTGCAGGGGCGAAAATCACAAGTTGAAATGCTAAGGCGGTCGGCGAGAGGAAGATTATTGGGAAGGTCGAAGCGATGAAAGATTCTCTCGTGTTCTTTTTCTCTATTCCGCGGTAGAAAAAGTATGCCGACGGAACCACGATTATGGCTTTGAATAGCGAGATTAAAAACACATATGTGTTTCTAGACGCAATTATGGGATTGGGATTAAGGGTGGGATCGAACAAGAAAACTCTCTTCAGAAATGACCACGCGGTTTGGTATGAGATGGAAAAAGGGTTTTGAATTCTGCCGTTGATATAAAAAGGGAAAACGTGCTGGAGGTAATACGATACCAACGGTTCTCCGGCGATCAGGGAAGTAATCAGAACGAAAAAGACAGCCGCAAAGATGAAGTAAATAAATACTCGCCATCTTTTTGCTAGTAGAAAGAACAGCGCAGGGATTGCAGTGAAAACCTGGAGGGGGAAAATTATCCCGAGAAATGCTCCAGATACTCTGTCTGCATCAATTGAAAAAGCGAAGAACGCCGCTGCGAAAAGAAGTGTGAGAATTATGAATGGTTCCCCCGAACTGAAATTTGTCGCGAGTGCAAATGAAGAACTCAGAAAAACCAGATAAGCTGTTTTGGTTGAAGAGCCGGCTAACTTGGCTGAAACATGAGCGAGGAGGACGAACGCGCCGAGACTGATTGCTGTCAGAACGAATTTAGAATAACCTGCCGGAACTATCGACGCAAGCGCGCCGATCAAAAATGAAGCAGGGCTTGATCCACCGATCGAAAACATTCTTGTCGAAAGTCCGCTGGCATCTATGAGTTTCTGGAAATCAGGAAATCTGTAGAACGAAATCGGATTTATGCCGTTGAAGAAGTTCTTTCCCGCGACATAGAAAGGGATGAAGTCTCCTTCGACTCTGAAGAATCCCGGAAGTACGCCATAAAGGATTATAAACAGGGAAGAAGCAAAGACAAAGACTCTTGCAGTGAGGCGCATCTAAATTGCACTCAAGATTCAAAGGTCAAAAGCGAAAAGGTGGTAAATCGAGCCGTGATTCGAGTCCTGATTTTTTTATGCCTTCTTATTCGTGAGAGTGAATAACGTGATTTCCGGCGGACAATTTACTCGAATGGGAAGACCAATGGTTCCAATTCCGCGGCTGACGTACATCAAGGAGTCACCGCGGAGATATTTCCCGGAAACATATTGCGACGTGAGCGCGGCGGGTGTCAGCTTCAGTCCGAGGAAATCAAGGAGCACGATCTGTCCTCCGTGAGTATGCCCGCTCAACATGAAGTCAAACTTGCCGGCCACCGCCGTCTCGAAATAATATGGTTTATGGCAAAGAAGAATCCTTGTCGTGTTCAACGAAGCCGCTTCATAAGAAACTTTCTTGAAGTTTGCATGTATTCCGTCATCGACACCGGAAAGCATGAGCTTTGCTCCGTTGATCTCCAATTCCTCAGTTTGATTTCGAAGCACTTTCATCCCACAGTTTCGGACTTTCTCGGTAATAATATTCGGGTCTCCGAAGTATTCATGGTTGCCAAGGCAGGTGTATATCCCATATTTCGCTGTCAAACAGGAGAATGATTTCACGAATGGAAATATTTCTTCCGTTCTTGATGTGACAAAATCTCCAGGAATAAAGATCATATCGGGTTTGAGATTATTTATTACTTCGGCGTACTTCAGCATATCCTCTTCGAGCATGTACATCCCAACATGAACATCGCTTATCATCGCGATCCTAAGTCCTTCGAGTTGAGGCGAAAGATTTTTCGACGGCAGCTTCACATACTCTATCTTGTATTCTTCGCGGGTGTATATGCTGTGAAGCGACCCGGCGAATGTATAAGCGCCAACTCCGAGCGTTGTGGTTTTTATGAACGATCTTCTCGATGGTGAAGGCAACGTACCCATAGGATTTTCATAATTGTTATTTCTTATTCGTCTGAAAATCCCGACCACAAGTTTAATTGGAAGTACGACCAGTGCCGCAAGAAGAATTGCTAGGCTAAGCGTTTCGTAGGCGAAGAAGGGCCACATCACAAATTTCCGAAGAAGTCCGTGGTAGAACAGCCACGGCATATAGTATATGAAAGGAAGTGGAAAATTTAGCAATGCCAGAAAGATTATAAGGTGTGTCCTCTTTTGCCCAGACTTTGTCTTTGCTCCTGGCATATATCCAGAGACAGCCAGATAGACCGCGATTTGTGATCCAACCGTGATCACTACTAAAAGTATTCCGAAGAATCGATGCAGATTATACGGCATTTCTTAGATAGGTCTTCATTTCAGCTCTGAACAATTTAACGAGATGAATGGTCTTTTGGTAGGCAGGAAAGAAGCCATGAGTTTTTTGCTGATGGCTTGCCGGTAAATTTGGACTTTGCCTTTTGCAATTCGCTTTGTTATACTGAGTTTCAATGAATAGAGACCATCTTGTGTTTCCAATCCCATCACGCCTTCGACCAACTGACAAAAGAGATAGATTATGAGCGGCGAATCACGAACGGCTAAATTCTTAAGCGGCTTCCACAGATCCTTCTGGGTTGCGAATTCACTTGAGCTTTTTGAACGGCTCGCTTATTACGCGCAGGCCGCCGTGATGAGCATCTTTCTCCGGAATTATCTGAAGTTCAACGAAGTGGATGCTGGCACACTCTCATCGATATTCGGCGGCTTTGTTTATCTTCTCCCAATTTTTGCAGGAACATTCGCAGACAAGTACGGTTTCCGAAAGGCATTTTCGTTCGCCTTCTTTGTAATGGCAATAGGTTATTTTCTCATCGGTTCTGTCGGGGCAATTCATGAATCGCCCTTGCCTTTATTCTGGATACTTGTCGTCGTTTTGATTTTCACCGCCATTGGAGAATCGTTCATCAAACCGTCGGTGCTTGGCACAATTGCACTCTCCTCAAAGCCTGAAACGAAGTCGCTCGGATATGCAATTTACTACACGCTCGTCAACGTTGGCGGTGCGACTGGACCAGTGATAGCGTATTTTGTGCGGGATAGAATCGGGATTCAGGCGGTCTACATGGTTTCTGCTTTAACATGTGCCATGATGTTCGTGGGAACATTGATTTTTTACCGCGAGCCGGAAGCTGCGCGCGAAATTCAACAGCCATCGATTTCGGAGAAGCTGAGAGACATGCTGCGTGTTCTGAGGAACGGGAGATTCATGGTTTTCCTGTTGATCTTTTCACTGTACTGGATAATCTTCTGGCAGATATTCGTGATTATTCCTTTTTATCTTACCGACTTTATCTCCAAGAATGCGCCATTTGAAATTATCGAGTCCGTTGATGCATGGTGCATAATTTTCCTGCAAGTAGTTGTAAACAGAATGACAAAGAAGCTTCCTCCAGTAACAGCAATCGTCATAAGTTTCGGCATCGCATCTTTGAGCTGGCTGGTGATTGCTATTCATCCAAATGTCTGGACCATCATCGCCGCCATGGTCGTTTGGTCCATCGGAGAGATGACGCAGGCGCCGCGGTATTATGAGTACATTGCCGATCACGCTCCGAGAGGGCAGGAGGCATTGTTCCAGGGATACGCTTTCCTGCCGATAGCGATTGCCTGGTTCATCGGAGGAACATTCGGCGGCTGGCTGTACACCACGTTTACCAGCTCGATACTTGTCAAGTCAGGAGATTCTATCCGGGCAATGGGAGAACCAACCGGGATATGGCTGACGCTAGCAGGGATCGGGGCAGTGGCGACGGTGATGATGGTGGGGTACAATGCATATTTGACGAGAAGAAGCCTATTGGAAAAGGCCGAACCAAATTAGATCTTGAGGTCTTTGCTTGCGTTTTTGAGGATCATTTGATCCATTTTCGGACTTCACTTTGATTATGCTTGACTTTTTGTGTGCCATCACTTAACATTTTCTGTGGTCAGCGATGCAGACGCGAATTCATAAGCATAATGTCTGTGGAAAAAACTGTTTCTTAGCTTAGGAGGTCAAATGGTAGAGATCAAAGGTTCCGTGGTAGGCGACGCCATCAAAATTATCAAGTCAAAGTACGGAGAGCAAACGCTCAATACCGTCTTTGGTCTATTGAAACCGGAAACGTGTGCGGTATTTGACAGTAAGAGAGTGATACCGATGAATTGGTATGCTTTAGATGATTTCATAAAGTTTCTCGAAGCCGATCTTAAGGTAACGTCGAATGGGAACGAAGAGGATTTGATCAAGCGCTCGGAGGATTTGATAGGGGCACAGTTGACGGGGATTTATAAAATATTTGTCAAATTAGGATCACCGGAGTTTGTCCTAACCCGCATTGCAACAGTTAACCAAACGTACTTTCGCGGCGTGACCGTCGAGGTCAATCTGCCAGCCCCCAGAAATGCCGTCGTAAGACTCACCGGGTTTGCTAAAGAACATCGGCTGATAGGGCTGAGCATAATAGGGTTTTATAAGAAAGCATTAGAGGTTTCTGGAGCGAAGAATATTAAAGCCGAGTACACGACTTCAATTGAAGAAGACAAAGGGTTTTGCGAATTGGATCTCAGATGGACCGATAAATAGTCCGGGTGGCAGTGGGTTCATCTCAGTTTTGATCGGTTACAAAGAAGGGGAAAAGGAAGTAGGATGATTTCTCGAATCTGGCACGGTTGGACAACGTCTGCTAATGCCGATAAATATGAGTCGCTTCTCAAAGAAGAGATCTTCACAGGGATTCAAAACCGGAACATTAAAGGGTTCCAGAATATTCAGCTGCTTCGGCGCAACATCGGGAAAGAGGTTGAGTTCATAACGATCATGCAATTCGATTCACTCGGTGCGGTCAGAGAATTTGCCGGTGAAGATTATGAAGCCGCGGTCGTACCACAGAATGCAAGGGCGGTGTTATCTCATTTTGACGAAAGGTCGCAGCATTATGAAGTCAGGGAAGAGAGAAGGAATTGAAATGCCAAAGCAAATCAGAGTCTTGTTCGCAGCTGGGATGAGGTTAATCCTAAACTGCGCTTAGGAACACAAAGTTGGAACAAGTGAAGGATAGTTTTGTGTTAATGAAGCAGGATGTTGCTTAGCAGAAGAAATTTTTTGAATCGAATACTCGCGGGAGGCGCTGCCATCTTCGGCGCGTATGTAATTTATCCTGTGATCAGGTTTCTAATTCCTCCGCCAGTGCCTTTAGGTGTGCAATCCAAAGTCCAGGTAGCGGCCGTCGATGAGTTGAAACCTGACTCCGCAAAATTTTTCAGGTTCATGGACAGGCCCGCTGTGCTTGTGCGACTTCCAAATGGAAATTATGAGTCGCTCTCAGCGAAGTGCACTCATCTTGGATGCACCGTCGCTTTCAAGCAGACAGCAGATATTTTCTACTGCAATTGTCACGGAAGCGAATTCAATATCGACGGAAACGTCTTGAAGGGACCAGCGGCGTTGCCCCTCCAGCAGTATGCAGTTTCGATATCTGGAAATAATATCTATGTCACGACGCAAGGCCAGCATGTATAATAAAATCATGGGACGAATAATAGATTTCTTCGATGAGCGATTTGATCTGTCTCCGATCCGGAGGTGGCTTCAACATAAATCTGTACCGCAGCACAAACACTCGTTCTGGTATTATTTCGGCGGGCTTGCGCTTTTTCTAATCACGGTACAAGTAATAACGGGAATTCTGCTCGCGTTTTATTACTCGCCGAATCCCGCCAACGCCAACGAGTCCGTTCGGTACATCATGGAACAGGTGAAATACGGATGGCTGATCAGGTCGATTCACTTTTGGGGTGCAAATTTCCTGATCGCCGTAGTTCTCGTTCACATGTTTTCGACGTTTTTCATGAAAGCATACCGCAAGCCGCGCGAGCTGATGTGGATCTTAGGTGTCATTATTCTCGGATTGGTTTTGACATTTTCATTTACAGGTTACTTGCTTCCGTGGACAACGCTCTCGTACTTTGCTACAAAAGTCGGCGTGAATACACCGATGGTCATGCCTTTGATTGGCAATTTCATTTCAAGGATAATGCAAGGTGGCGAGGATGTTGGTGCGGCTACACTTACCAGAATGTTTACACTTCACACTGTCATTCTTCCACTAACCACCATTGCACTTATCACCCTTCACGTTTTTCTGAGTCAGGTATTTGGTCCAAGCGTGCCCCTTTCCGTAAAGCATGTCGATAGCGAGACAAGATTTTTTCCGAATTTCATGCTGCGGGATGCAGCAGTCTGGTCGGGGACGTTTGCAATTCTCCTGGCATTTGCTTCAGTTTTTCCGGCAAATTTAGACACCAAAGTGAATCCGATTCTGCCCGCGCCGGCGGGCATAAAACCCGAATGGTATTTCCTGTTCGTATTTCAAACTCTCAAGACAATTCCTGAAATAGCCGCAGTTGGCGTAATAACGATTGGCGGAATTGTTTGGCTCATGGTTCCATTCCTCGACCGCAAACCCTCGCAAGGGAAGCTGTTCTTCACCCTTTTCGGAATCGTCGTCGTCGCTTACACTCTAACGATGACGGTTATCGCATACATTACTACGGCTCAGCGTTGATGGCGGCACTCCTTTTACAGGCTGCCGATACGTTGTCGGCGAAAATCCCCTCTTTCACGGAGAGGTTTGATTTCATCCTTCCGATTATTGTCGTCCTTCTTATCCTCATGTTCTTCCTGCTTCTAAAGTCGTACGAATCTGAGAGAAGCTCATAACTCATGTGTAATGGTCGATGACGGCTGACCATCAGACATCAGCAATGAATTATCATCTATCGAAACCTTGAAAAATTTTGCGGCTGCTTCTATATTGAAGTAGATCGATGTCTGAACAATGTATTCGTCTGCACAATGCCACCTTTTATGCGTACCACGGTGTACTCACTAACGAGCAGGCTTCCGGTGGAAAGTTTGAAGTCGATGTCGAAATGTTTGGCGATTTTTCGACTGCGGCTCAAAGCGACCATCTGAAAGATGCAGTAGATTACGAAAAAGTTTATCAATCCATAAAGAAGCTTGTGATAGACAGAAGGTTTTATCTAATTGAATCTCTTGGGACGCAAATCGCGATCAAGATTTTAGAAGATTTTTCTGAGTTGAGCAGAGTTATCGTCAGGGTGAGAAAACACACGCCTCAGGTCGGAGGAGTGGTGGATTTCGTCGAATTCGAAACGGAGAAGTCCCGCAATTAGAAAGTTCCCGTTGGAAATCGTTGAATCTTTTTTGATGTTTGGCTCAAACCTTGGCGATCGATATGGATCTTTGAAGCAAGCACTTGATTTAGTGGCACAGTTGGATGGTGTGAAGTTATTGAGCATTTCTGGAATTTACGAAACTGAACCTGTCGAAGTGACCGATCAGCCGTTGTTCCTGAACGCCGCCGCTGGCATCTCGACGTCCTTGACGCCGGTCGAGTTGTTGAGAAAATTAAAAGAGACCGAAAAGGTGATTGGCAGGATTCCGCGAGAAAGGTGGCACGAACGGGAGATTGACGTAGATATTATTTTTTATGCATACGAAACTATAGAGACTCAAGATTTGAAGATCCCGCATCCTAAAGCGCATCTGAGAAGATTTGTTCTTCAGCCTCTGAGTGAGATTGCATCGAATTATGTTCATCCGATATTTCACAAAACAGTCACCCAATTGTTGGTTGAATGTAGGGATGAGTCGGCGGTGACTCGGGTCAGTAATCCACTACTTATGCCAAATTGAAAATGGAACCGACTAACCACAGGATTGATTTACGCCACGTCGCCATCGAGGGAGTTATTGGCGCGGGCAAAACAAGCCTCACGATTAAACTGGCGAAGTTCCTGAAAGCGAAAGCGTTGCTTGAAAAGTTCGAGGAGAACCCGTTCCTTGAAAAATTTTACGACGACAAAAGCCACTATGGATTTCAAACTCAGATGTTCTTTTTACTCAGTAGATACAGGCAGCAGCAGGACCTTGCGCAGACTGATCTCTTCGAGCAAACTATCGTTAGCGATTACATGTTTGAAAAAGACAAAATATTTGCTTACTTGAACCTGCAGGACGACGAATTGAAATTGTACGAGACGCTGGTGGGTTTGCTGGAGAAAAGTATTCCGAAGCCGGATCTGGTAGTCTATTTGCAGGCAAACGTCGATCATCTGGTAGCTAATATCAAGAAACGCGGGAGAAAATATGAGAGAACTATATCCAGGGAATATATTCAAAGCCTGAACGAAGCGTACAACTATTTCTTTTTCAGGTATAAATCCTCTCCGCTTCTGATAGTAAACACGGAGCAGATCGATTTTGTAAATGACGAAGACGATTTTGAAAGACTTGCGGCGGAAATATTGAAACCAAGAAAAGTTGCTGAATATTACAACCCGATATTGAAATGATTGAAAGACTATTACTCTGGATAATTCTCATTTACATCGTTTACCTTATCATCAGGAGTGCAGTTCAGAATGCGGTGAATAAAGGGATAAGAGACTACGAAGCTCGCAAGGAATCGCAGCAGCGCAAACAAAAAGAGATTAAGATTGACCGGAAGAACGTCGAAGACGCGAAGTTCAAGGACATTCAGTAGGACAGCCTGAGTGTGAGAAACGGTCAGAATCGGCAACATAAGCAGTTCGAGAAAATCGCCAAGCGAGTTGCTGGACAAGTGTTGGGGATATTGGCAGCGCGGCATCACAGGAAATGGCACGGACTCGGAAGTCTTGAGCAAATTAAGAAAGCGATAGTCATAAGACAGCACAACCAGTTCGGCGACGTGCTCTGTACCATACCGCTGCTCCGTATATTGAAGACAAAATTTAATCTCACCGAGCTTGCGGTTGTTGTCTCCCCGCAAAACATAGATGCGATCCAGGGCTGCAAGTATGTCGACAAGATCATCAACTATGACAAATTATCTTTCTATAAGAAGCCTTCGCTGTTCCTGAAATTCTTGAGGGAGCTACGGCAGGATTTTGACCTTCTGCTCGTTCCATCAAATGTCTCCGTGTCGTTAACGAATGATGTCATGGCGTTCTTCATACGTGCGAAAACGAAAGTTGGTCCTAAGTCGCTCGATGCAAAACCCAATAGAACCGGCGGCGTTTACAATATCCCGGTCGATTTGCAGTGGCGTAGCTCGGCGGTTCATCAATCTCATCGTAACATGCAGGTCGCCGTTCCGCTTGCCATAGATCCGACGAAGGAGAACAAGGAACTGGAATATACGGTCGATGAAATATTGTTGAATGAAATTAGGTCATTTGTGAATTCTGTTAATCGACCATCGAATTTGAAAATCGCAATCCATGCGGGGGCGGGAAAAGTGAGCAACCGATGGAACGTGTGGAACTTTGCTGAGCTTGCAGAGAAGCTTCATGACAATCTCAATGCGGAATTATTCTTTACCGAAGGTTCGTTCGATCACGAGATAGTGGAACACATGACGGGTCTTCTGAAAATCCCTTTCGTGCGGATCAGGAATAAATCGATTCAGTATGTGGCGGGGCTGCTAAAGCAGATGAGCCTTGTGATTACAAATGACACCGGCATCATGCATCTTTCGGCGGCAGTTGGCACACCGACGTTGTCGTTGTTCGGTCCGACAGATCCACTCCAGTGGGCGCCTGTAAGCTCGCTGGGGAATCAGGGAACGGGCAGCGGGAAACATAGATTTATCTTGGGAAAGAATGGGGACATTAATTCGATTGAAGTAGATAAAGTTGTGAACCTTGTAAAAAAAATCGCCTTGAAGAATTAGAAGAAAATAGATTTAGAATGGTGGCGCCGGGAAATCAGATGAACTACAGATGTCTTCTATCCGGCGGAAATGGGAGTAAGAACGAAGCAAGTTATAATTGGAATAGTGAGGTAAAATAGTGGCAGGCCCAAGATTTATCATGAGAAAATCAGTCACAGAATCCACAGTACTCTTTCTGAGCATCATCAAGTGGATATTCCTTGCAACCATTGCTGGTGTGATTGTTGGAGGAGCCGTATCATTGTTTCTCAAGGCCCTGACTTGGAGCATTGGCATTACTTCACAACACGCCAACTTTTTCTGGTTCCTTCCTGTTTCTCTTTTCTTAAGCTCGCTAATGATCAAATATCTTGCCCCCGACGCAGAAGGACATGGCACTGAAAAAGTCATTGAGGCCGTTCACAAGCGAGCGGGGAAGATTCCGATTCTTGTGATTCCAGTGAAGGCCGTTGCAACCCTTTTTACTCTTGCTCTTGGGGGATCTGTGGGCAAAGAGGGTCCCTGCGCGCAAATTGGAGCTGGGCTGACATCGCTGTACAGTGACATCTTCAAGTTTGACGATCATGACCGCAAGAAGATGGTCATCTGCGGAATCAGTGCGGGTTTTGCTTCGGTCTTTGGAGCACCAATTGCCGGATCAATCTTTGGCGTTGAAGTATTATTTGTGGGGGCAATTATGTATGACGTTTTGTTGCCCTCATTTATCGCTGGGATCACTTCGTATCAAGTGTCATCCGCACTCGGGGTCATGTATTTCCACCAACCCATCAGTGTCGTCCCGGTTTTCACAGAATTATTTGTGGTCAAAGTCCTCCTTGCCGGGGTTTTCTTCGGGGTCTGTTCAATAATCCTTATCGAATCTCTCAGGGCGGGTGAAAAACTATCGAACCGAATTCACGTTTGGGCGCCGTTGAAAGGCATTATCGGAGGCGTAGTTCTCGTTGCCTTGACGTATCTCTTTTCAACCCGCTACCTTGGCCTCGGCCTTGAGACCGTGGAATCAAACTTACGGGGAAATGGAACTGACTGGTATGCGTTTCTATTGAAACCTGTGTTCACCAGTATTACGTTGAGCTTTGGTGGAAGTGGTGGAATCGTAACGCCTATTTTTTTTGTGGGCTCAACAGACCGGAGTGACTTTTGCTCATCTCCTGCATTTGGATGTGTCAACATTTGCGGCTATCGGTCTCGTGGCTGTCTTGGCGGGTTCAGCTAATACCCCGATCGCTGCGAGCATTATGTCTATCGAATTATTCGGGCCCGCCATTGCACCTTATGCAACTCTGGCGTGTGTGGTTAGCTTTCTTATGACGGGACATCGGAGTGTTTATCCATCTCAAGTTCTGTCAATTTCCAAATCTCCATTGCTTCAAGTGGAGATTGGGAAAGAGATTGAGGAAATACAAGCAACGCTGGATCTTAGAAAAAGGGGATTCATAAGCAGAATATTCCGGCTTCTCAAAAAGATCGAAGAGACCGTCAATAGAATTCAGAGTGGCACTTCTTCATCTAACGGCACAAACGATGGCACTCCCCCGGCCGATAAACAATAATGGAGTTCGCTCCATGGGACCCATCACATGCAACGCAGGAATACGAAAGACTTTATTAATAAGTGAAATAGGAAATTGACGTTATCAAACGCTGAGATAAAACATCTTGCCGAATTAAAGGAAAGAGCTGGAAGAATAGGACAGGCGAGATTTCTGATTGAAGGGAAGCGGGCAGTGACGGAGGCCTTGACGAACAAGACAAGCATCGAGCGAATTCTTGCGAACCTCGCGGTCGATTCAGGAAAGTTTTCTGAAATTCATTTACTCGCTGAAGAGCGTGGGATAGCGGTCGAAGAAGTCCCGGCTACGAAGTTTGCGAAGCTCTCTTCAACCGAAACGAGTCAGGGTATTATCGCTGTCGCTAACATTCTCTCTACGATGCTGGACAGCGTGGTCCATGAAGTACGCTCAAAAAGGAGCGCTGTTGTCATAATTCTCGATAAGATTTCTGATCCAGGAAATTTGGGAACGATTCTTCGTTCGGCATCATGGTTCGGTGTCGATGCGGTGTTAACTGGCGAAGGAAGTGTCGATATTTATAATGCGAAAGTCGTTAGGTCAGCGATGGCGGCGATTGCCAATCTGATCATCGCGCAAGAAATAAAAACAGCCGAAGCTGTGTCCACGTTGAAGTCAATCGGTTTCACGATCATCGCGTCGAGTCAGGCGGCGAAGAAAAATTATAGCGATTATGCTTTTCCTCAGAAGTCATGCATAATACTTGGAACTGAAGCGACAGGCATCCGTAAGAAGATTCTCGATTTCTGTGACGAATCCATCGTAATCCCACGAATCGGGAAGATGGAGTCGTTGAATGTTGGGGTAGCAGGTTCGATCATCATGTCGGAGATAGTGCGGCAAAGGGCGGCGGGGAAGTAAGCCGGATACCTTTTCGAGGCAACAAATTTTTCTTCACACTCTTTCATTATCTGAATCCAAGTATCAGACCTCCACTTATCTGATTCGAGTAGCGCCTTCACGGACCGCCTCAATAACTTTTATATCACCACTATAGCCGTACTTTACAATAAAAAAGGTGCACAATTCGTTCGGAACTGTGCACCTTGTGGATACTTACTTGAGCTATTTACTTGAGAAGCATAAGCTTCTTCACTGCTCGGAAATTCTTTCCATTAGATATAGCGGTAGATCTCATGACAGAGAAGTAAACTCCCGAGCTGAGGTTGGACGCATTCCACACTACAGCGTGATAACCGGCGGCCAAAGATCCATCTACGAGCGTAGCTACTTTTTGGCCGAGGACATTGTATATGTCGATGTCCACCTTGCTATCCATCGGTACGGCAAACCTTATTGTCGTCGAAGGATTGAACGGATTCGGATAATTCTGCGACAGCTCGTACTGAGTAGGAACTATCGATCCATCACTCGAGACTTGTACCTCGCCGTTCTGTGTCTGACTTGCCATTCGATGCATCTTCGGATCGACGACGGTCTCCGTCTGGATTCCGATGGTCGAAGAGGTTCCAAGCTTAACGTTAGGACTCACGGCAAACTTAAACGTAAGCGCGGTTCCATTTGTTGCGATCGGAGAAATGACGACAGAGAAGTCCGTTGCGGCGATTTTCAGATTGCCGCTGGCATCACTCTTCGCAGCGACGTACCAGTTTGATTTTTGCGGCATGGATTGGCCCATTTCGAATTTACCGGTGTAGGTGAAGATCTTTGGGTCGACTTGCATGGTCGCATTGAAACCACCTATGCCGGCTTCGCCTGGATCAATATTCAAGGGGATACACAAAGTATCACCAGGTCGAATACCCATGGTCGCAGTTGTGCTGAACAGCACAGGACTGGAAGTGGTTGTTTTCTGTCCCGGGTTCTTCGCTGGATTCTTTAACGTATTCTTCATCGTAACGACATCCTGTGAAGCGCCATAGCTGAAATCTACGTCTCCGCGCAATACACCGAAGAAGTCCTGATTGGTTTTTTGATTCGTCAGCGTGTAAGAAATGGAAGACTTATCTGCCGTCCACCATGCTGACAATGAATCACTTGCATGTTCAACAGCTACGAGATTCGCCGAATCTACAAAAATCCAATTGGATAAGCCGAGACCTTTCAGATATGTAGAATCGACAGAGATATTCATTATCATCTCTGCATCAGTTGAATTTACAACTGAATCTCCATTCACATCTGCCGCGATCTTTGCTCGAGTGCTAAGAGGGTTGAGAAAATCCAGGAAAGCAAGTCTTGCATCAACAACGTCAATTGAACTCAATCCAGTGCTCGTATAGACGCTTGCGGATGGATAGAAAACAATGCTATCGTTCGGTTCTCTGTTCGCCAAAGTGAAAAGACCGCTGGCAACGTCGAAGATCGCGTTGCTCGTGGGATCGGTTATATCGTCATAGACGATCAGGCTATCTCCGGATATGTTATAGCTTGCCGCCACAGTATCCTCATGCATGTAGCGGAGTATTCCCGAAATACTTGAATAGATTTTAAGAACACCGTCCGTTGAACTGGATACATCCAACGATGCTGCTCCATTACCGGAAGCGGCAAGCACCGAATTCTTTA
This sequence comes from uncultured Bacteroidota bacterium, assembly GCA_963703215.1. GTDB lineage: Bacteria > Bacteroidota > Ignavibacteria > Kryptoniales > JAKASW01 > JAKASW01. Next base: position 2,729,635 of record OY969800.1, read on the forward strand.
TCGTCAGCGGACTTACTCCCCCAATGATACTCTGCTCATTCTTGACCGTAAAGTATAGGGAAGCAATTGCGGAGTCTTTGATTCCATAACCGGTTTGAGCCATAAATGCCGCCAACCTAACGTAGTTCGAGTTCGTGGTTTTGGTATTGCTCGAATCCATGGCTGTTATCCAGTGCGGATTTTGCAGGAGTGGAGCATAATTCACGGAATCAAATTGCACATACGTGGAGTCAAAATTCATCTTCAAATCAAATGACTTGATTGAATCGCCAGCCACGTAATCCTTGGCTCTTATCGAGACAATGACTTGACCGTTTGGACTCCCAAAGGCTGTCGGCACGGAAAACAGTGCACCAGCTTTTCCTAGCGTGAAGAGTCCTGATTCTGCCGTGTCGGGGGCATTTGTGCGAATTCTCACGATACTGTTGACGGAAGCGGTCTTTCCGGTGTTGAAGTCAAATAATACGCTGTCTGTAACCGCAGAATCTGCCGGACTGATAGTTGTCGCACCAATCCATGTTATTCCCGAGTCGAGAGAATAATCGACGGTTACAACACCTGTATTTGTGGGGTTGTTCCAGACGACATAACTTTTGCCAGCTGATACAACACCACCGGCTTTCGGGGAAGCGACGGCAAGTACATGTGCCGCGACTTTGAAGACTCCGGACTCGCCTATGTCGCCTTTAGACGATGTTACCTTCACCACGCAATTGCTTTGCGCCGCGCCATTAGGTATGGTGTACTGCACACTGTCAATTGAGGTGGTATCGCCTGAGATGGCTGCGGTATTGCCAAATGTCGTTCCTCCGTCACTGGAGAAGCTGATCGAATTTGGATTCACACCGAACGATTCCCAAACGACGTAATTACTTGAAGATACTAATGAATCACCTGCGGCCGGCTTCGTTACAATAATAGGTCGGTTGTTAGCCCAGGTATCAAAGTAGGCAACCATTGATTGGCGGACAGCAAAACTATATGTAAACGTTTTATTCGATCCAGTAGTATTGCTGAAGGACAATACTTGCCTTAATGAACCTGTCGCCTGTGTGTCCGCAACTGCAATAGCCGAGGACGACTTGAATCCAAAATACTCACTATACCTTGTGTCATACATCGCTGACAAAGTGATACTATCTGGACCGAACAAGGCGGCGGTTCCCGGATAGGTTAAAGAAGTTTTGGTTACACCTGAGGCGTTTACCAGGAGAACATTGTCAGTGTTGCCGCTGGCATCGCCGCCGGGGGTCCAGGCTGTCGCAACATTAGCAGACTTCGAAGTTTCGAGAGTCATTGAAATGTTTGCCGTAACACCGTTGGCCCCTCTTGAAACTGTCATAACCTTTGAACCTGAATTCCCATACTTCGCTCCATTTTGATAAGTGAAAATATTCGTATCAGTATTGGCAGAAGTGTACCATGATACTATCGTATCAGGTTGAGCACCATTCCCGCCTATTCCAAGTGAATTCGCGTTATTGTAAACGGTATCCAATATTTGATTGCCTGACCCTTGTAGATACCTCACTCCTGTGATAGCACCCAACGTATCGTGGTTGAATTTTATCACTGCATTTGCATTGGACATAATGTAATTCGGTGCTCCTACCTTGAAATACGAAAATGGATATGACCATGCGCTCCACGTACTCCCAACTTTCGCTCTGGCTTTCCAGTAGTACTGGGTATTCTCCGCCAAGATGGTGTCAGCTATGGTGTAAGTGGTATCGGTTGACACGCTCCCGGTTGTTACAAATTTCTTGGAACCAGAGGGAGCCGATTGGCTGTTTGCAAGGGTCGTGTCTGCAGTAGATGATGTGTAATAAAGCTGGTACACGACAGCACCTGTTACCTGGCTCCACTTGAATGTCGGTTTTTTTGTGGTTAGAAGAGGTGAAGTTGTTTTCGCGGGCACGAGCAATGACGGTTGTGCATACGCCAGCCCACTACAAAACAACAAAAGGAAAATAACACTGAGTTTGTACATAACGAACCTCCATGTAGTTGTTAATGAATAATCGGGGCGTTCCTTGCCCCTTTATCGAGCTCCCATGAGAAGCTCTAATAAGTAACTATCGGAAGTTCTTGTGAAAACTATAGATCTCTTTTTTCAGGTTTCACTTGAGGCCGACGGATTGTCCATCCTGTGCCTTTAAGAATGTCGTGCAACATGTTGAACAAGTGTGCAAGATTAGCCAGATGAATAATAGTGTGCTTCATGCAAAACGGAAGTTCAAGAATGGAGAAGATTTGCATAAAAGGGGCGGCACAGGTATTGCGTGGTTGGAAAATGAAGCGAGAAACTCTCTCTTCGGAGTTGGTTGAACGTTCGGCAAAACCCATGAGTCCGGCAGAAGCTCATGTTGAAAACAGCGATTAAATGTCGGTCATCTGAATGATGAGATGTTCTCTTGAGAAAAATCGGACACTTTCAACTGGGAAATGCGAACTGACGACGGACAATTGTGATTGTTGAATAAGCCAGACATGGGAAGAATTAGAACAATTTCCTCTTGGACCATTTGCAAAAGTGTTCTCAAGGAGAGAGGAAAAACAAGGAGACGTTGAGAAGCCGCGTAACATGGAGAACCAAATAAATTCTCATCTGAAGGTCATCGCGGACCTGGAGTGCAAATGTCAGTTCGAGAGGGCAATAGACAAGGTGATACTTGCACTCAATGAAGAGCCTGAAAACGCCGACCTGCATTACAAATACGCACAACTTCTTCAAACTGCAAACCGAGATGACGAAGTCATTGCACAACTGGAGAAAGCAGTCTTCTTCGACCCGTTCCATTCTAAAGCACAGAATGATCTCGGTGTCCGCTATTACCATGATGGTGAGTACGACAAAGCCTTGGAGCATTTGAAAAAAGCTGCATCACTTGACGGGAGTCTTGCAGTGCATCAAAACCTTGGCAGGTTGTTGGCTGAGCTTGGCAGGTACGATGAGGCAATGGCAGAATTTGAAAAAGTGATACTCTGTGTCCCTACCACGGCAGAAGGTCAAGTCGGAATGTCAAATCAGGTGGCCAAACCACCGGGAAGTCCGGTCGAAGAACCGGTCGGGCAAACTGATGCTATTGCCGTTCAAGACCGGCCAAATCGAAGGCGCGGCAGCGACAATGACACAGCGGGTGAGATTCATAAGTACTGCTCCGTCTGCGGCTCCGCAAAGAATAGTTTCCTTCCTCTGCCGAAACACTATATAGAAAACATGTATCACCACCGGTTCAAGCAGATGGGAAGGGGCGAGATGACTTCAATCGACCAGTACGCTTGTTCCAATTGTGGAGCATCTGACCGGCAGAGATTATACGCAGTCTGGTTCGACCATGAAGCATCGATCGGAAGATTTAATAGGCGTGGAAAGCTAATACACTTTGCGCCTGAACAGCCACTCTTCAAGAAAATAAGATCGATGAACATTTTTAGTGAAATTCTGACAGCGGACATCGGCATGTCGGGAGTCGATTGCCGCGTCGATCTTATGAGCCTTCCGTTTCCTGCTGAGAGTTTTGACATGTTTATATGCAGCCATATTCTCGAGCATGTCGACGACGATGACTTAGCTCTTTCAGAACTCCATAGAGTTCTTAAAATGGGCGGCCGTGGAATATTGATGGCTCCCATCATGATAGGAATCAAGCGTACGATCGAGGGAACACACCACGAAAGCGTTGAGGAACGATGGGGATTGTTTGGTCAGGACGATCATGTAAGACTTTACGCCCATGACGACTTTGTTTCAAAGGTATCGCACCATGGCTTCCATTTGTTGGAACTCGGAATGGACTATTTCGGAGAAAAGCTATTTGAACGACTGGGACTTCTTGAAACAAGCATTCTATATATCGTGGAGAAGTGGTGATTTTGTTGAGATTGATGTCATTGGAAGAATTGTGAAGATGGCATAAGGAGATGATGGATTGGAAGAACTTGTATTAGAAAATGAGGTGGTTGATAAAGTAATCGAAGAATTGATCTATGTGACAATGCCCAATCTGCCGCCTTTGGAAAAGCTATATCCCATGCTGGCTGCCATATGGGAAAGTAAAATCCTTACGAACGGCGGGCATTTCCATCAACAGTTTGAGAAGGCGCTGGCAAGATATGTTGGAGTCGAACACATCAATTTATTTGCGAATGGCACACTCGCACTCATCGTCGGCCTTGAAGCGTTAAGGATTAGCGGGGAAGTAATCACGACGCCTTATAGTTTCGTGGCCACTACTCACGCGCTCCAATGGAATGGCATCACGCCGGTTTTTAGCGACATAGACGAGAAGACCCTCAACATCGACCCTGACAAAATTGAGGCTGTGATAACGCCGAACACGAGTGCAATAATGCCTGTGCATGTTTACGGCCGCCCCTGCGACACCGCCAAAATACAAGCCATTGCAGATAAGTACGGCCTAAAGGTGATATACGATGCAGCTCATGCTTTCGGTGTTCAAATGAAAGGAGCAAATCTATTCTCACAGGGAGATATGTCGGTCCTGAGCTTTCATGGTACAAAACTGTTTACGACCTTTGAAGGTGGAGCGAGTCGCGACGAAAGATGAAAAGCTCAAGAAGAGAATCGACTTCCTGAAAAACTTCGGTTTTGCAGATGAAGTTACCGTCGTGGGTCCGGGCATCAACGGAAAAATGAATGAATTCCAGGCAGCGATGGGATTATTGGGCCTGGAGATCGTAGGCGAAGAGATTGAGAAGAGGAAAGCAATCGCGCAAACATATCTGGACGCCCTTGGCGGTGTGAAAGGAATAACCACTTTCGTTGTGTCGAATGACGTATCGTACAATTACGCTTACTTCCCGATTCTCATCGATGGAAAAGAGTTTGGCGCGAGCAGGGACGGCGTGTATGAGGAGCTTAAGAGAAATAACATTTTTGCCCGGAGATATTTCTATCCGCTGATAAGCAATATGCCGACGTATAGAGGACTGCCGAGCGCGCGAGCAGAGAATTTGCCGGTTGCAAACAAGATAGCCGAACGAGTCCTTTGCCTGCCGATCTATGGCGCATTGGAAACACAGACTGTCCGGCATATTTGTAATTACATTAAGAACATCTCGATAGGCTAGTTGTGAAGATAGCCATTATGCAGCCGTATTTCTTCCCGTACATAGGATATTTCCAACTGATAGGCGCGGTGGACAGATGGGTCGTGTTCGATGTCGTTCAATACATAGAGAGGGGCTGGATGAACAGGAACAGAATACTGAGCCCGAATATCGAGAAAGAATGGTCCTATGTATTCGTGCCCACCGTCAATCATGAACATGGCGAGGTCATTTCCAGCGTGAAGATAGACAATAGTGTAGGATGGCAGGGGACCATTCTGGGCCAGCTATCATATTACAAAAAAATCAGGGCTCCCTATTATGAACAGGTAACTGAACTCCTTGCAGAATCGACGAGCGACACGATCCATCTAATTGGCGAACTAAATGTTCAAACGCTGAAGCGTTCCTGTGAATATATTGGGATAGCATTCAATTACGATATTTGTTCAAAGATGGACCTGGACTTTTCCAATGTGAAGCAACCGGGAGACTGGGCGTTAGAGATTTCGAAGCAGACTAACGCTGACACATACATAAATCCAACGGGAGGGATTGGACTATTCGACAAAGAGAAATTCCGCAAAGAGGGAATCCATATTGACTTCTTGAAACCAAAAGAGGTTCATTACAAACAGTCCAGACGCACGTTTGTACCATGGTTATCGATACTTGATGTAATGATGTTCAATTCCAAGGATGAAATAAAAAAGATGTTGAACGAGTATGAGCTGGTATGAACGCGATAGGTGGCTATTTTGAACTGGAGCTACGAGATCATGGAACGGTGTTCCATGACGATGCAATTGGCCTCAACACAGGCAGAAATTCATTTGAGTATGTGTTGCTGTCCGGTGAGCGTTATAAAATGATCTATGTGCCATATTACACATGTGATGTGATATTGCAGCCGCTGAAGAGACATGGATACGATTTTCGATTTTACAGTCTCGACTCAGAGATGATGCCGCGACTAAAAGGGATTGGTGCAAATGAAGCTCTTATGTACGTGAACTATTTCGGAGTCATGAACAGGGCTGTACATGACGTGAAAAATCGATTCCACAATGTTTTCATAGATAACTCACAGGCTTTCTTTGCCCGCCCGCTAAAGAGCGTTTCCACCTTCTATTCTCCACGTAAGTTCTTCGGACTGCCGGACGGCGGTTTCGCATACCCCTCCGGGAAACTCAATATGGATCTCGAAAGAGACAAGTCGATTGACAGGCTCCAGCACTTGTTGAAACGCATCGAAGACAATCCGGAGTCCGCCTTCGATCTATTTCGATCCAACGAGGCTAAACTGGATAACCTCCCAATGCGTCGAATGTCATCCCTTACCGAAAGATTGTTGAGAAATATCGATTTCAAACAGTCATTGAGGAGACGAAACGAGAATTTTCTGTTCCTTCACGGAAATCTGAAACGATTAAACGCTTTTGCAGGTATAATAGACGATGAAAAGATTAACGGGCCAATGGTCTACCCACTCTTAAGGAAAGGTAATCGGAAGCTCAGAAAAAAACTGATAAGGAAAAAAATCTACGTCGCGACCTACTGGAAAAATGTTTATGACCAAGTCCCCAAAAAGAGCTGGGAATACTATCTCGCCGAAAACCTGATTCCAATACCGATTGATCAACGTTATTCAATTGACGAAATGAAGGCCATCTTAAGCGAGATAAGCTGAATGGTAGACATTTACTTGAGGCCTTTGGAAATAACCGATGCGTTGACTTCCTATATATGGAGGAACAATCCATTGATCTGGGAACTGACAGGGAAAAAGCCTGACAAAACTATCTCGCCTGAATTTGAAACTGAGTGGATCAAAAATGCCCTGAAGAGGCAAAGTGAGGTACGATACGCAATATGTATCCAGGGCAGCGACGAATACATTGGAAATGTTCAATTGACAAATATTTCAAACCATACTGCGGAGCTTCACATTTTCATCGGCGAGGTGAAGTATTGGGGAAAATCAATTGGTACCATGGCAACAAGGAGAATGGTTGAAATTGGCTTCAATGACATTGGTCTCAAAGAGATTTATTTACATGTAAATAAGAGGAACATACCTGCAATCAAGGCTTACCTAAACTCAGGTTTTATTATTGAAAGCTGTGAAGATTCACAAATAAAGATGGTAACTCACGATGCAAACTGACAGTCTTTTAGTCTCCGTTCTTGTAACAACATACAATCACGAAAAGTATATATCGAAAGCGATCGAGGGTTTTCTTTCTCAGAGGACCAATTTTAATTTTGAAATAATAATCGCAGACGATGCTTCCATCGATGATAACCAAAGAATTATTGGAGAATTCGCCGCGAAATATCCGGAATTGATCAGACCAATTCTGCGCAAGAAAAATATCGGGGCTAAGAATAACTGGTTTGATGCTTATCGTAATTGCATAGGCAAATATATTGCACTATGCGACGGTGACGACTACTGGACCGACCCGCTAAAATTGCAGAAGCAGGTAGATTTCCTGGAAAGCCATGATGACTATGCAATTTGCACTCACGGTGCAGAACGATTTAATGATCGCGGCGAGAAAGAAGGAACATGGTTTGAGCCGCCGGAGATCAAAGAGTATTATACACTGGAGGACTTCATCTCCTACGGTAGAACTTTCATAGCAACATCTTCTATCGTAGCCAGGAATTATCACGAGCGATTGCATAAGTGGGTCCCTGACGCCCCGGCAGGCGACATGGCGTTCATAATGAGCACCTGTTTGCAGGAAAACGGCAAAATCAAAAGATTCAATGAGTTCATGTCTGTTCACCGGGCACATGACGGCGGCGTCTATTCCGGATTGAGTCGTCTTGATCAACTGATGTTCAGCATCGAAGCGAGAATATTTTTCAGGAGAATGCTGCCGGCAAAATATGAACCGGCATTCAAGAAGGGTCTAAAGACGATCATTTCCGAAAATACGTCCGATGTCCTGGCGCTAACGAAATCAAATTCAGAACTGAAAAACAAGATCCGCAAGCTAACGTCGGAATTAAATGGATTGGTGGAAGAAACGCGACGAGTTCCATCATCGAGTAAAAACCAGAGCGAATTGAATTACAGGTCCTATCAGGATATGAGTCTGACAATAAAGAACAATTTTGCAAAGATCCCGAGAGACGTTGATTTGGTGGTGGGTGTGCCACGATCTGGGATTCTGGCGGCAACCATGATTGGACAATTATTGAACAAACCGGTGGTCGCGCTGGACTCATATATCGATGGCAAGCTATATGAGATTGGGAATTACCGAAGGCCGCAGAAATTAATCGCAAATATTTCGGAAGTAAAGAAAGTTCTGATCGTCGATGACAGCATCAATAGCGGCGCATCGATGGACAAAGTCAAAGAAAGGATCAGAACGAGCGACAAGTATAATATCGACACTATCTACTGCGCGGTTTATTATGTCCATGAAAGTCTCGGCCATATTGATCTCGGGTTGGAAGAATGTCCATGGCCGCGAGTGTTCCAATGGAACGTACTCAACTCATGGGTGCTGGCTAATGCATGCGTGGACATTGACGGAATCGTGTGTGTGGATCCAACCGAAGAACAAAATGACGACGGCGAAAAGTATAAAGAATTCTTACTCAGCGCCAAGCCATTATTCCTGACTGAGTTTCGCGTAGGCTGCTTCGTAACCAGCCGGCTTGAGAAATATAGGTCACTGACAGAAGAGTGGCTGAGAAAACATAATCTTAATTATGGCAAGCTGATTATGTTGAACCTGCCGTCGAAAGAAGAACGATTAAGATTAAACATGCACGCCATGTTCAAAGCGGAAGTCTATCGTAGGAGAAAGGAAGATTTATTCATTGAAAGTGCATTTTCGCAGGCTGTCGAGATATCTAAGCTGACAGGTAAAAATGTATTTTGCACCGAAACCATGGAGATGGTCGACCTCGAACGAATAAAGAATGTTCCGATGAGAAAGGACGTTAGGTCACAGAATAGTGTTCAACAAAAAGCGGTCTCGGCACGCAAGACTCCTAATCGCGTTCTCTTTGTCAACCACAATCTCTATCCGTATGAGAATTCGGGCACGCCCATCTCCACATTCAATCATGCTGCAGGGATGAGCGAAAGAGGATATGAAGTCGCAGTAATGATTCCGTCGACGGACGTTGCCGCCGGATATGAAAAACAAGCCAACGACAAATTCACCCTTTACAGGCTGCCTCGTCTCGATAAATACAAAGTTTTCCTCGGCGATGTTGAGCCACATGTCATCAAAGAATACTTAAACTTCGTTAAAGGAGTAATTGCAGATTTTGCTCCTGATGTCGTTCACATCAACGATTATGTTTATATGCCGGCACAGATCATCTCCGCCTTTCATGAGCAAGGAGTTCCGGTAGTCCGCGGCGTTTGCAACATGGAAGAACTCTGTCACATGGATTCACCTGTCATTCCAAATGGGTTGCAGGGAAGGCTCTGCAAAGGGCCGGAATCTTCGACCGGATGCGCCGAATGTTTTTTGGTAAACCGATTAGGTAAGGCGAAGAAAGATGTTTCGACTGACGATATAAGAACGCTTTCAGAAAAAATCGAGAGAAGATTCGAATTAGTAAAATCACTATACGCAGATAATATCAACGGGGTCATTTTTACGGAAAAGACATTTCACGAATATTTCACGAAGTTTGTGAAAATTCCTGAAGGCAGAATTAAGATCATACCACGAGGATTTGAATTTGATTACACAAGAGTGATAGAACCCAAGGAGGCTCGGGAAAAAGAAATTCACTTCGGATATTTGGGCCATCTGATGTTCACGAAGGGAACGGATGTTGTCCTGATGGCATTCGAACAGATTGCCGCGACGGAAAATGTCCACCTCGACATTTATGGCGTCATAGTGGACCGTCCGTACCACGAATGGATAGTGAAGCTGGAAAAGAACTTCCCGACCAAATTCAAATATCATGGCGAGTTCGGCAAGAGCGATCTTGCCAGGATTGCAAAAGAAGTCGACGTGGTGATAGTGCCATCGAATTTCGACACACACAACAGAGTGGTAAGAGAATTATTGTATCTGGGTGTCCCTCAAATAGTCACGAACTTTTTCGGTTCGTCAGTGATCCATCATAATGTCAACGGGTTGAAAATAGAAATCGGGGACCACAATGCTTTAGCCAAAGCGATGAGGCTTGTAATAGCAAATCCTAAGATGGTGCACGATCTTTCCGAAGGAGCGATTCAAACTAAAGTGCCGGCGCTAAAGGATGAAGTTCGCGAATTGTCGATCTTTTATTCCGAAATTATGAACAAGAGTGATGCAAATCGAAAACCGCCGGCAGATCGAAAGCCCTCGGCACGTTTAGTCGCATTTTATCTCCCTCAGTTCCATCCAATTCCTGAGAATGATAGATGGTGGGGAAAGGGATTTACAGAATGGACGAATGTCGCGAAAGCCAAGCCGATGTTCGAGGGACATCACCAACCGCAATTACCGTCTGACCTTGGTTTCTACGATCTTCGTCTTCCTGAAATTCTACATGCGCAGGCAGAACTTGCAAAACAATACGGCATCCAGGCTTTCTGTTTCTGGCATTACTGGTTCAATGGAAAACTACTCCTGGAAAAGCCGCTCCTCAACTTGTTGGGTTCCGACAAACCTGATTTTCACTTCTGTCTTGCGTGGGCGAATGAGAACTGGACGAGAAGGTGGGACGGTCATGATCAGGAAATACTTCAAAGACAGGAATACGGCGGTGACAACGACGACCTCTCGCATTTCAGTTGGCTGCTCCCGTTCTTGAAAGACAAACGTGCTTTCAAGATTGACAACAAACCAGTATTCCTTGTATATAGGCCCGGCAATTTGCCGAACCCTGAACGCACGCTTGACCTGTGGCGGAAAGAGGCTGCCGCTGCTGGCTTGCCCGGGATTTTCGTCATCGCCATCAAAACTTCATTCGTCAACCAGCAGGAGAATTGGACTGACCGCGGATTCGATGGTGAACTCCTATTCCAGCCAAACTTCACTGCGGTTTACAATTTTGCGGAGGAGCACAAAGAAAAATCGAATCGGCGTAATGGTACAACCGACGCAACCGTCGTTAATTATCATGATGTGTGGCCTCTTCTTGCTGAAGAAGGCAGTGACACGAAGAAGAGAAACAACCTATTCACATCGGTTATTCCGGGTTGGGACAATACTGCGCGCCGTGCGAACAACCCGCTCGTTATCCATGATCCGAATCCTGAAGATTATTCATCGTGGCTTTCTATTGAGCTTGACCGTGTCAAGAACAGACACCCCGACAAGCAGATTGTGTTTATCAACGCATGGAACGAATGGGCCGAAGGAAATCACCTTGAGCCAGATCAAAAATTTGGACGGGCTTTTCTTGAAGCGACAAAGAAAGCAATCCAGACGAATTCCGACCTCGACCTAGATAAGTGGGCGCGCGCTGAAGAATTGTACGAGAAAGCTCAGGCATGTATTGAAAACGGCAACAACGATCAGGCTATGTCCACGCTTCAAGAAATTCTTAAGATAAATCGGCACTATTTAAAGGCGATGAACGACCTTGCTGTCCTTTATTCATTAAAGGGAGACAATGAGTCATCAATTAAAATCTTGAATACACTCCTGAAGGAAGAGCCAGAGAACATAATTGCGCGAAAGAACCTCGCAAATATCCTTGTCAAAGCAAACCGATTAGAAGATGGCCTGAAATCCTACCTCAAGATCCTGAGAAATAATCTCTTCGACATCGACATACTCAAAATCGTCACCAAGCTCTGTCTCGCATTGGGATTGAAAGAGGATGCCCTTCACTTTTCAAGATCGATATTGGAAATCGATCCTTCTGAAGAAGAGGCTCTAAATCTTTTCAACATGTTGACGGGAGGTACCTCGAAGTCTCATGATCGTCTCGATGCTGCTGCGGGCGCGCGCGGACGGCTTGTCCAACCAGTCGAAGAACCAAAGCAGCCTCCGTCTCTTACATCGGAATTGACAAAGAATGCAAGAGAATTACCGGAAGACTCGAACAGAACAGCAAGAGAGGAGAGATCATACCCATCTGAGTTCAAGCCGCAGGACGAACAGACCGATACACAACCTAGAAACAAACACTCAGAGAAACCAGAGGAATCTGTGTCAAGAAATGTCAAGTCGGTCGACGTACTTTATGAGAAATCGGGCCAGCTCGATTTCTTCCGGAAAGCATGAAGAGGCTGCAAAAACTCTCGAGCAGATACTCACGCTCGACCCAAACAATTTAAAGGCGATGAATGATCTGGCAGTTGTCTATTCCATTTTGGGAAATACAGAACTGTCCATCTCAGTACTGAGCAGCCTCGTAAAGAAAAACCCATCCGACGTAATCGCACATAAGAACCTTGGTAAGCTTTACATCAGATCCCAAAAAATAGAAAACGCACTCGAAGCATACATGAAGGTGCTGGTTGTTACTCCGAACGATATAGAGACCCTGACAATCATAGCCGATATATGTGCCAGCTTAAACAGGCGCGAGGATGCGAAGTTCTTTTATTTCAAAGTTTTGATGAGTTCATCAGATGGTAAACTAAAAGAATATGTCTCATCCAGAATCTCTCAGATCAAGGAAGAAGAAAGAAAAAGTGTGTGCACTCCACAGCACGAGCAGACTGAGAACATTCAGGCACTTGCAAACGGAACCTCGCAAAGCTCATACGGGAGAAAAGTCTCGATAGTCATTCCTGTTTTCAACAAAGTGGAATTCACTAAACGATGCCTCGAGTCGATTTTCAAGAACGTTCATTACGAACACTACGAAGTGATTATAGTTGACAACGAATCAAGTGATGGTACACGAGAGTTCATTACGGAGCTATGTTCTCATGAAAGTCGAGTAAAATACATCCGCAATGAGACTAACCTGGGATTTGTCGATGCGTGCAATATCGGCGCGCGAAATGCTGACGGGGATTATATTTTGCTTTTGAACAATGACACGGAAGTAAACCTGGATTGGCTTGAAGCTCTCCTGGATTTTGCGGATAAGACGCCCGAATGCGGGGCGCTCGGTTCAAAACTGATTTATCCGGACGGAAGGCTGCAGGAGGCCGGCGGGATTACCTTCTCCGACGGAAACGGCTGGAATTATGGAAGGGGAGACGACCCGGATTATCCAAAGTTCAACTTCGTCAGAGAAGTCGATTACATATCCGGAGCCTCGCTGATGGTGAGAAGGAGTCTCTGGGATAAAATTGGCGGGCTCGACACGCGGTATGCACCAGCATACTGCGAAGATGCCGACTTGTGTTTCGCTGTCAGGGATTTAGGTTACAAAGTATTCTATCAGCCAAGGAGCTCGCTGGTCCACTATGAAGGAATTACCTCCGGGACGAATCTGAACGAAGGCTTCAAGAAATTTCAGATAATAAACAGACCGAAGTTTGCCGAGAAGTGGAGAGCGAAGTTAGTCGAGCAATATCCTAACGATCCACGGAATGTTGAAAAGGCTTCGGCAAGAGGAATTGAAAAGCGGATCTTTGTGACAGACCCTGTCCTTCCGATGTTCGACAGGGCGGCAGGCTCACTTCATCTTTTCAATATCCTGAAGATTCTGAGGAAAATGAACTTCCACGTCACCTTCGTTTCGGGACGCGAGAGCCTGGAGAGTGTTTACAAGCCTATCCTCCAGGACTTAGGAATCGAGACATATGCTGGAGACCACGATGCAATGGTTCATCTGGGATTTGCCACCCCGTACAAGAAAATCGACTATGCAAAGTTGTTCCAGGAAAGAGAATTCGACATTGCACTTATCGATTTCTGGCATCACGCCGAATACTATTTGCCGGTGGTCAGAAAATACTCGCCTCAGACGACGGTGGTCATAATAGACACTGAAGACATTCATTATGTCCGTGAGCTCAGGGAGGCTGAAATCAAGGGCGACGACAAATTGAAGCTGCAGGCGATTGCCAATAAAGAACGCGAGGTTGCAGTCTACGAAAAAGCGGACAGGCTGTGGGTAGTGACTGAAGAGGACAAGCAGGCGCTGATGAAAGAAGTCCCCAACGTACCCATCGACATCAGGCCTGTCGTGCACCAGCTACCGGAAATCAAGAATGATTTTGGCAGCCGCGCGGGAATCCTATTTGTGGGCAATTTCAATCACACCCCCAACTTAGATGCCGTCAAATTCTTTATCGACCAGGTCCTTCCGAGGGTGAGAGAAGCGCTGCCAGAAATTATCTTCTACATAGTCGGGAACGATCCGAAGAAGGAATTAATGCAGCTTTCTTCTAAAGACGTGGTGGTTGCAGGGTATGTTGAAGACCTGTCGGAGTACTACAATAGCTGCAGAGTTGTGGTTGCGCCATTGAGATACGGCGCCGGCTTGAAGGGGAAGATCGTCGAGTCATTGTCCTACGGCGTCCCGGTCGTGACGACAACGGTTGGAGTGGAAGGAACGGGGCTCAGGGACGGCGAGGATATCATGGTCGCCGACGATCCCGATGAGATGGCAGAGAAGATTGTTGAAGTGTACTCCAATAAGGAGAAGTGGGAAAGACTCTCCAAAGAAGGCAGGAAACAGATGGAATCCAAATGGTCGTTCGATGCTGGAAGGAAGCGGCTGGAAGACATCTTATTGAAACAGGTCCTGAAGCCTTCCAAAGCAAAAGAAAAGCTTACATCGATTGTCATCCTGACTTACAATCAGCTCGAGTACACGAAGCTCACGATAAACAGCATTCGCGAACACACTAAGGTTCCGTACGAGATTATCGTTATCGATAATGCGTCCTCCGATGGGACAATCGATTACCTGAAAGCGCAAAAGGATGTCCGGGGAATATTCAACCAGGAGAACATTGGATTCCCATCCGGTTGCAACCAGGGAATGGAAATTTCGACGGGCGAATACGTCGTCCTCCTCAACAACGATGTCATCGTATCAGACAACTGGCTCGATGGACTGATTGAGTGCGCGGACAGCATGCCTTCAATAGGTATAGTTGGCCCGATGAGCAACAGGATAAGCGGCTATCAATTAGAGGCAAACGTTAGTTACAAGAGACCGAATCAAGTACATGAGTTTGCGGCAAAGTACCGACGGAGAAATCGAAAACGGTGGCTCGAGTCGCCGAGAGTTGCCGGCTTCTGCATGTTGATAAAGCGGGAGGTCATCGACCTGATTGGCGGGCTCAATATCGCATATGGCATGGGCAACTGTGAGGACGACGATTATTGTGTGCGGACACTAATTGCCGGCTTCAAAGTGGCAATCGCCGGGGACGTGTTCATCCATCATTTCGGAAGCAAGAGCTTTGGAAAGGATGGGCTGGAAAAATACAAAGAGATCATAAAAGGGAACGAAAGAATTTTTGAAGAGAAGTGGGGCGTAACTCCGTTGGAATGGTGGAGAGAGGGAAAGAGCATAACGAAGGCATCGCCGCTCTATCTCCCATTTAATGTGAATGAGACCGTGCCGGCGGAAGGATAGAACAGAGCTTATCGCTTATAGCTGATAGCGAAGAGAATGGAACACGGATAAAAGCAGAAGAAGCGGATTGTCAATGATCAAAACGGAAGAAGGTTATCGCTGCATTGCGAGCGGTATTGATTGAGTTGTGCGGGTGTGGTACAATGGGCATTGAAAGCTTGGTGTAGGTAAGGATGGAGACGAAAACCAACAAAACGATTCTTTCCTCTTTCAAGGAGTACATGAAGCTTCAGCTGGATGAAATCTTCAGCGACTTCAATAAATGGGTGAAAGGTGAAAGGTTCAAACATCCGCCGACCAATGAAGAGGTCATCGAGAATTACCTTGAGAATGGCGGACCGGAACATTTCGCTGAGACCCATGGCATTGAAAAGGAAAAAAGTAAGGACGAGTAGAGCTCAGGGGTAATTGGCAGGAGGTTTACATCCTTCGGCTTCACCGTCCTCGCTGAGTACTTCGCGCGAATGTCAAAGTGGGCGCCAGGATATCCATCGATATTTATCTCCCAGATGTTGAACTATCGGAAGAAAGCACGTAAACTATTGGGCCAAGGAACTTCCGAATGTTCATGGAACAGTTTTCAATCCCGGGTATGTTCACCATGATTGGTGAGGCCGCAACTGCGGTTCGGAAGCATAGGCGGGATTTCTTCGTTTAGGGAGAAACCATGCGGAAAATTCTCAGAGATTTCATTATCCTGATGATACTTACGGGAGTGACGGTAGGGGCGGTCACCTGGTGGAATTCAGCGACAACAGAGAATCGTATCGATCGGAATTTGAAGGCCGTTGTCACCCTGATTGTGTATGGCGCCGATGGAGGTGTAAAGTGTCAAGGAAGTGGATTCTTTGTCAACTCAAGAGGCTTATTGGTTACAAACGCTCACGTTGTAAACGATGCATCGAACGTGGTCGCCAAACTCGCTTCGGGAGCGTTCTACAGCATGAAAGAAATTAAACGCATCAATCGAAACAGGGACCTTGCATTGATTCAATTTGATGCGAAAGAAACTCCCTGCGTAGTTGGACTTGGCAACTCAGATGAGATCAAAATAGGGGAAAAGGTTTATGCAATAGGAACGCCTGACGGACAGGACGCTACGCTTTCCCAGGGGAACATAAGTAATCCAGTGAGAGATTTCGAAGGGATAAGACGCATTCAATTCACAGCGCCAATATCCCCGGGCAGCAGCGGCGGCGGACTTTTCGACGAGAAGGGCAACGTTATAGGAATTACTTCGAGTATTCTGAATATCCCGTCGGGCGAGCAAGCCGGCTTAGATGAAAATCTGAACTATGCTGTACCAGTAAACGACGTGGAAGCAATGATTGCCGACACGAGCAGACGTTTAGAAGGGAGCCCTTCTTATTACTATGCACAGGGTGTGTCTGCAGATTATCGGAGAGACTGGAACAAGGCCATGGACTATTACGCTGAAGCCATAAGGCTGGATAGTACATACGCTGCGGCATACGTCAATTTAGCAAGCGACTATTTTTCAACTGGAAACTACGAGCTTGAAGTCGAGAATTATCTCAAGGCTGCAAAACTCGATCCATCAAACTCCAATGCTTACTTCTTGCTCGGCACAGCTTATGAAGACGTTTCACAGTACGACAAGGCTATCGAGGCATTCAAGACGGCGTTGAAATTAGACCCTAACGATAAGGACTTTATCTACGAACTCGCACTCGTGTATTTAGCCAGAGGTGATAAGGAAAAAGCGCGCGTGCTAATTAGCAATCTCTGCCGCTTAGACCAGGGGTTTGGAGCAGTGTTCAAATCAATACTTGACCGTCAAAAGTAATAGTACATTCTCTACGAGGATCACGCGGGGCGGGTTGCGTGATTCCACAATACTGGAACCTCTACGAGGTTCGTGGACATTCAGGGGAGCATAAAGCTGAGCTTCAATCCATGTCATCCCAAACAGGGGGTTGGGAAGGAAAAAATGAAGAACGGTCCACCGCACCTGCGTTCGTCAGGTTTTGAGATTATTCTTGAGCCGTCCGTATCCGGCACACACTTCGTGGGTTCAACAGACGGGCAACCCTCGCGTGTACCAGGCAGGGAACTTGACAAAAATAAGGGAGTTTGCTAAAATAAGGTGTCAAGATGAATGGGTAATGGTTGTAGGTGTCGGCCCTTCAGCAAAAGGAGGTATGCCATGAAAAAAGTGTATCAATTAATCTTCATTCTGGTTTCATTTCTTGTCATTGCAAACCCTTTGTGGGCGCAGTGGATTCTGACCAACGGTCCTCCAGGCGGGTACGTTCTATGCTTTGCATCCAGCGGTTCGAAATTCTATGTCGGGACAGATGGCGGAGGCGTTTATGTCAGTTCTGACAGCGGCTCAAGCTGGACTCAGACCAACAATGGTTTAAACAATCTTACGGTCAGTGCGCTGGCTGCCAGCGGCACCAATTTATTTGCCGCAGTAGGTGATAAACATACACTGGGTACCATCTATCGCTCTACCGACGAGGGTGCAAGCTGGACTCTGGCGAGCAATGGATTACCCAATAATCCGATTTATGCTTTTCAAGTTGATTGTTTTGCTGTAGCTTCTGACGGAGATGGAGGAACAATTCTTTTTGCAGGTGCGTTGGCCGGTTTGTATGTCTCAACCGATAATGGCGCAAGCTGGGTCCCCGATACTATCGGTTTGGGCAATAAGTATATAGTATCAATGGCGGTCAAAGACACAATGCTATACGTAGGTAGCTATCACGGCATAGGTTACTCAACAATTTATGCGACGCCATGGATTCCTGCGCACAATGAAGACATAAACTACACGGAGGTCCCATCTATTGTAGTTGCAGACTCTGTTCTTCTCGCAACCGGATCGGGTTCGGGATTGCCGGGCGTTGGAGGCTACGCCAATAACGGTATCTTTCGTTCGACAGATAACGGCTACAGATGGACTGAGGTCTATGAGGATAACAGATTCGACATTTACGATAAGCCTATTGAGCCTCTTGGTCCGTTGGCCGTGCTGGACTCCGAAGTTCTTGCCGGCACTTCGAAAGGACATGTCCTCATTTCAAAAGATGAAGGTCTTACCTGGTCGTTGGCCGACTCAATCCCCGGAGGAGCTGCAATTCGCTCGTTCTTCATAGGAGACTCAGTCATATTTGCCGGGACATACGGCCTGGGCATATTTTGTTCGACTGACAGAGGTTTAAGCTGGGAAGCAAAAGGCACCGGACTTAGTAACACAAAAGTGCAGGCAATTGCCCTACTTGATAGTAGTATCTTCGTGGGCACTTCCGCAGTCGGAGTTTTTCGATCCACCGATGTCGGTAAGTCCTGGTACCAAGCCAACAACGGCTTTACCAATCTCAACGTTGTGGCACTGGCTGTCTCCGACAGTAGTCTGTTTGCAGGCTTCAACGGAGGAGGTGTATACAGAACGACTGACGACGGAGCAAACTGGACTGTGGTAGGTTCAGAAGCAAACGGCCTCGCGGCAACCGTGGCTTTAGCTGCCATCGGCTCAGAGCTTTTCGCGTGGACAGAAGATTGGGGGTTGTTCCTTTCGACAAATGACGGGACAAGCTGGAAATCGATTTCCACTGGACCTCCGAGCGACCTGGTCTCGGCGCTCGCTGCATCAAAAACAAATCTCTTCGCAGGAACGCTTTCCGAGGGTGTATATTTGTCGACCGACTCTGGTACAAGCTGGAATAACGTCAGTACCGGTCTAACAGATCTTCATGTTGTCGCGTTGGCCGTGAAAGGGGCGAATGTTTACGCTAATACCAGATCAGGAAGTCTTTTCGTTTCCACTGATAATGGAGCGTCATGGACGAAAGTCGATTCCAGCTCTATGAATACGAATATACTCTCATTGGCCGCCGACACCACAAATCTTTTTGCCGGCACAACTTATGGTGGAGTAATGTATAGACCCATTTCCGGAATTACATCCGTGGGTCACGGACCGAGCCGGGTTCCAAACGCGTTCGCCCTCAGCCAGAATTTTCCCAATCCATTTAACCCAACAACAGTCATCGGCTACCAGTTACCGGTTAACAGTTTCGTATCTTTGAAAATCTATGATGTCCTCGGAAGGGAAGTGACGACGCTGGTGAATGAGCGCCAGACTGCCGGTGGTAACTCTGTGAAGTTTGACGCGAGCAATCTCCCGAGCGGAGTGTATTTCTACAGACTTGTGGCGGGAAGTTTCAGCAGCGCGAAGAAGCTCTTGTTGTTAAAATAATCAGCCTTCGAGGGAGCCACTGGGCAAATCGTGAAGGAACTCAGACTCGAAGTAAAACATCATGGAGGAGAAGAATGCCTGCAAAGAATTCGAGCTCACCCCTGTCCTCTAGTTGGTAAGGAGAGGAGAAAAATGATGGATCCTCTACGAGGATAACGCGGAGACGTTTTATGTGTGTCTACGATACTGGTACGTCTACGGGGTTCGTGGACATTCAGGGTAGCATGAAGCTGAGCTTCAGCTCACCCCTTTCTAAAGTAATTCGTGAACGCCATGGTACAGATCCAATCCCCCGGTTGTCCCTTCGGACGGGGAAGGTGACCGGCGACAGCGGCAAAGTGTCACGGGAAAGGCACCCTCTCTCTTCGGCGAGTTCAGGCAAGCTTCTATATAGAGCTTGAAGCACAATTTCTAAACTCACTCCCGACCCCCTCTCTAAACAATTAGAGAGGGGGGGGAGCGTTTCATTTACACCACCAGTGTCTCGGAGTGCTTCACCGGTGCTGAGTCGGCGTCAAGCGTAAGAAGCGCCAGCAGGAGCTTCTTGTCGCTGTAACTCCCGACGCTCGCAGCATCCTGCCCGTTCAACGGGATATTAAACGACAGGGGGTTTGCAAGCACAAGCTGCGCCGGGTCCGAAGCGCCAACCACGAACCAGTAATCGGCAAGGGAACCGTTTACCGGGTTGGTCAGCGACAGTACGAAGACTAACTTCGCATTCGGCTCCTTCGTGACATCGATTCCCTGCGAAGTTCCGAGCGCGGCAAGGGAGACGGCAATTGCATTTGCTGTTACAGAAGATGTAGTGCAATTGATCGTGAAGCCTAAGCCGTTTGACGATTCCGTTGGAGGAGGAGTAATCATCGTCATGTCCGATACGGAGCCCGGATTCACAAGGGCGATGTTCGACTGGAGGATGTAATTGAACGTGGACATCCCGGATGGCGTCATGGGTTTCCACACCGCCGCAAGATCAGGCAGTGTATAGACAGCCTGG
Organism: uncultured Bacteroidota bacterium; assembly: GCA_963703215.1. Classification (GTDB taxonomy): domain Bacteria; phylum Bacteroidota; class Ignavibacteria; order Kryptoniales; family JAKASW01; genus JAKASW01. The sequence goes on from OY969800.1 coordinate 2,750,409, forward strand.
GCGAGCTTCGCTGTGAAGCGGAACCTCATCCTGCGGTCAACCGAAGCCTGATCATTTGGGGGTGGATAGTGACTAGGACGCATTCCGATGATGTTCTTACCGTTGCGTTGGCGGAATGTCATATCGCCGAGTCTTCCGCTGACTCTGCCGAGTACGGTCTTATTTAGCTCAGCCATGTTGTTTCTCCTTTCTCGCTCGTATGAGCGGTTTGTGGCTGATGTGTTGACGGTCAATCCCAGGTATCCCATTGGGACAATCACGGGAGAACCTGAGGAGGCGTTCTCTCAGACTTAACCCGTCATCGCGAGTGGCGCCTCAACGCCGCGTGGCGATCCCAATAGGTGTACCACTAAGAGAAGTATTGCTTTCCCTCGATGCCTCGGGCGAGGCTCGCCCTGCAAGGTGGAGAAGTAATCTCAGTGGATGTGCTACTCACCAACGGATTGCTTCTCCGCCAGAGGCGGATGAGCCTCCGGCTCAGTCGTCCCATAAGATGGGTCTACTCGCAATGACGAGAGACTTATAGGGGGACTTCTCGCCATGCCTTGCTTGTGCGATAGTACGGCTTTGAAGAAGGACGAATCCGCCTGGGGCGGATTTTGAGATTTGTTGAGCCGTCCTCCGAAGTAGTCCCTTTGGGACAATCTATTGGATGGCAATGAGGGATATAGCATCGATTGTCCATCGGCATCGGTTAGAAACCGACGCCTCGCGAAAGCTCGAAACCCGGGGGTTTTGCATTGATGGAGCTGCCCAGGCGATGACAGGGAGCGTTGGGGTCTCACAGTCGACTTGTCAAAGAACGTATGCCATGGCTGGCGTCGACCAATCAGATATTTGATAAATGTTCATTTTCTTTTGCTTGTCCAAAAGATGAGGAATCCTAAGAATACATATATGGAGGCGAGGAGATTCCAATCCTCCTGCACGACGACAATTAAATGAACCAAAAGTGAGCGCCCCCGCTGTGCGGGATCTTCGACTTGCGCCATCCCGCATCATCTTATTTTTTATAATGTCTGAGCGGGAAAAAGGACACCCGTGAAAATGATCCGCCGATGGCGGACCGTCCCACTCCCCGCAAAGGGAGGCGATTTTAATATACGGTGGTGATCAGAGCAATGAGGAGATTCCGAAAATCGCCTCTTGAGATGACGTGAAGCTTTTGCAGGATGGGAGCGGGACTTCATTTTCGCAAGGGAAGGCAGCGATGCGCAGGAGGCGTTAAAGAAGTTGGTGAGCCTTCTATTACTCCATCATGGTGAGGAATGGATTCCCATTAGGAGCATATGGGAATGACAAGGAAGAGAGGAGTGTGCCATGATTTGTCGGGTTAAATGATGACCGCAGACGATCGCTGATAATCTTGATAAAATGATAGCGCTGATTTCTTTATCAGCGGGATCGGCGTAATCGTAGTTATCAGCGGTTCAGACGGTGGAGGGGAAAAGCACTCTGAACCTTGATTCGTCGGATTAAGGGATTGGCATGATTAGAATCATGGTGATCAGGCGAACCAAGTAAATCATGGTTCAGACAATGGAGGGGAAATGATCTATGGGGGCTTGAGAGATGTCGGTTGAGTGGCAGGCCATAGAAGATTCCTCCGCGCACTCATCATGCCGCAGGCTCGATTCGTTTGGTCGGAATGACAGGGTGGTGGTACGACTCTCAGAGGGGTGGCATTATGTCACCTCTTCGGGGTTCAGATATTTTCGCTTTTTGTTCATCTACAATAACTTCATCCCTTCGGGATGCAAACCGAGTCAATACCAAGCTTTTCAGTTCCGAAGCGAATTACTATTTTATTCTAATGACGACAGGAGGTATGCCATGAACGAGGAAACTCAATCCGGAATGGGGAGCGGAGCGAGGCGAGCGTTCGGGAATGACATTGGTCTGATATGGGCAAAATATTCTTATGTAAAGAAGTGTCGGAGATACTACACTAGCTACAGCTGGTGGGTTAACCTCCCGACCCGTCATGTGCTCGTGAAGTATTTTCCAATTCGAAGCGCAGACATCGTCGGATCAGTGAACTCCGGCACCTTCTGAGACGATCTCTATTTATGCGACAGCTAAGGGGCTCACGAACTTTTTGGCAGGTTTGATGGTTTTCAGTGATATGAAATCCATTCAATATCTTGCCGCTATCTATGCGGTGGAAAGCGGCGCGGGTCGCAATATTTTGGAAAACCCTAAGCCGTATATCTTTGCGGACATTCCTTTCAAATTCGAATGGGTTCTTTTATGAATTATGATACTCCGTTGACCGAAGAAAAGGGCTCAAGGTTACTCTACATGTCGACACTTGCGGCACTGATAGGCATCGGCTCAGGCTTGATCATGTATGTGCTGTACCATCTCATAGCATTTACCACAAATCTTGTTTTCTTCCACCGAGTATCGTTCCTGTTCGTCAGTGAGGTAAACAATAATATTGGTTATCTCGCGATCCTGATGCCGGTGATTGGCGGTGCACTCGTCGGGTTGATGTCAAAGTACGGCACGGATCAGATCCAGGGTCATGGGTTGCCGGAAGCGCTTGAAGCGGTAGTCTCGAATAAAAGCCGTATCCCGGGGAAGGTAGCTATATGGAAACCGCTTTCGGCGGCCATCGTGATCGGAACCGGCGGTCCGTTCGGAGCAGAAGGCCCGATCATTCAAACTGGCGGAGCCGTTGGCTCCTTCGTCGGACAGATTCTCAATACTACTGAATCCGAGCGGAGGATTCTCCTCGCGTGCGGATCGGCAGCGGGACTCGCCGCCACGTTCGGCACCCCTATTTCCGGCGTCATCATGGCTATCGAGATTCTTCTTTTTGAATTTTAGAACGCGCTCATTCATACCGCTCGTCGTAGCGAGCAGCTTAGCCACAGCTGTTCGCTTCCAGATCATGCAGGCCGGAGCCATGTTCCCGATCGAATCTGTGAACTTCAATTTCTCCGGAGCGCTCCCGTATTATGTAGCTCTTGGAGTTATGTGTGGGCTTGCGGCAGTATTCTTCATAAAATCTCTTTACTGGACGGAAGACCAGTTCGAGAGGCTTCATCTCAGCCCCTATGTACTACCGTCACTGGGAGCGCTTGGTGTTGGAGTCCTGGGCTATTTTGTTCCGCGCATATTCGGCCCCGGGTACGATACTATCAGTGCCATACTGGGAAATCACTTTGCATTAAGTGTTCTCCTCGTGATACTTGTAGTCAAATTCATGGCTCTGATACTTTCCCTTGGAACAAAGACATCGGGCGGTTTGCTGGCTCCGGTCTTCATGATAGGTGCCGCGATAGGCGGAATCTTTGCGATGCTTGTCAATCGGCTGATCCCCGGTGCAAATCTCTCGCCAGGCGCATTTGCGCTTGTCGGCATGGGTGCAGTCTTCGGTGCCTCGGTAAGGTCGACATTTGCGTTCATCATTTTCCCGCTGGAGATGACGCGTAACTTCGATTCGGTGCTTCCTCTAATGCTTGTAGGGGTCGTCGCTTCCGGCGTCGCGTACGTTCTCTATAAGAATTCGGTGGTCACTGAGAAGCTCGCCCGTCGTGGATTCCTCATTCCGCAGGATTATGAAGCTGACATCTTCAAACGCGTTCCGGTCTCTGAAGTGATGGATACAGATGTCCCGACAGTAAACTCCGGGATGTCCGTCGGCGAGGTCTACGGGAAAATTCTCCGAGGAGATGACGACGTCAACCGCCATAGGGGTATTCCAATCGTCGATTCCAATAACCGGCTCGCAGGGATTATCACACACAACAATATCAGAAGAGCCATGCAAAATGGGATGCAGGACAAAACCGTGCTCGAGGTAGGGAGCAAAGAACTCGTCCTTGCCTTCCAGGCGGAACCTCTTTATGAAGCTGTTGTCAGGATGCTGCACCATGATGTGGGAAGACTGCCGGTGGTCAATAGAGACGACATCCACGCCATCGTCGGTTATCTCGGCCGCTCGCAGGTAATCTCAGCACGCCTGAAGAAGCTCGCGGAGGACGGCATCATTCCACCGGAAGTTGTAGAAAAAAGATTCGAGAAGAAGACACAGACGACAGAGAATCTACAAACGCCATGAGATCCGGGTAGATCAAGTACTGGATTCCCGATAGGAGCGTTCCCCGAAGGGGCAGACGGGAATGACAAGGAAGAGTGGAGTGTGCCATGATTTGTCGGGTTAAATGATAACCGCTGATAGATTTCTTTTTATCAGCGCTATCAGCGTAATCGTAGTTATCAGCGGTTCGGACAGTGGAGGGGAAGAAACAGTCTGAACCTTGATTCGTCTGATTAAGGGATTGGCATGATTAGAATCATGGTGATCAGGCGAATCAAGTAAATCATGGTTCAGACAATGGAGGGAAAATGATCTATGGGGTTCGAGGGAAGATGGTTGAGTGGTACTTCGTAGAAGATTCCTCGATTCTCCGCCTGCGGCGGATCACTCGGAATGACAGGGTGGTGGTGCGACTCTCAGAGGGGTGGCATTATGTCACCTCTTCGGGGTTCAGATATTTTCGCTTTTTGTTCATCTACAATAATTTCATCCCTTCGGGATGCAAACCGAGTCACTACCGAGCTTTTCACTTCCGAAGCGAATTACTATTTTATTCTAATGACGACAGGAGGTATGCCATGAACGAGGAAACTCAATCCGGAACGGGGAGCGGAACAAAAACTTTCGGGAATGACTTGCGTGTGGTAATTGTATCATCACTCTCGACATACAAGACGGTGCTGATTCCAAGTTGGGAGAGCACCGACGCGGGCGGGGAGTTGATATTCCCATAAGAGCGAGCTATATTGAGCCGACTTGAATGAGCAAGCAATTTATTTCCCAACCATCAGTCACAATTAATGCCACCCCTCAGACTACTTTTTTATTGAAGGATCTTATGATTTGCACTTCAAAGATTGAGGCTTTGATTAATAAACAAAAGGAGATTTGAAATGCCGGATACCGAAGGGGCAAGCGAAGCCAAGCAATATTACACGAATATTCCGCAGAAATCCCAAAGTTATTTTTTAAAAGGATCAAATTCCCTGGATTGGGGAATGAAAAATAGGCTGGGCAGAATATTCAATCCTGTCAGCGGAAGAACGGTTATGCTTGCCATCGACCATGGTTATTTCCAGGGGCCGACTACGGGGTTGGAAAGGATCGACGTTACTATTCTTCCCCTTCATCCGTTCGCTGACACGCTGATGCTTACGCGCGGTGTATTAAGAAGCATTATCCCTCCCGATACTCAGAAGTCAATCGTGTTAAGAGTTTCCGGAGGCACCAGCATACTTAAAGAGCTTTCGAATGAGTCTTTAGCAGTAGATATCGAGGATGCGATTCGATTGAATGTTTCAGCCATGGCAGTACAGGTTTTTATAGGCGGCGAGCACGAGCGTGAATCAATTATCAACATGACAAAGACGGTCGATATGGGAACGCGATATGGAATTCCGACCCTTGCCGTAACGGCTGTGGGTAAGGACATGGTACGCGATGCAAAATATTTCAGGCTTGCAACGCGCATCTGCGCCGAGCTTGGCGCGCAGTATGTTAAGACTTATTATGTCCCCGAAGATTTTGAAACCGTTACGGCCTCGTGCCCAGTGCCGATTGTAATAGCCGGCGGGAAAAAAATCCCAGAGCTCGATGCCCTCAGCATGGCTCATAATGCTGTGCAGCAAGGTGCTGCAGGCGTGGACATGGGAAGAAATATTTTCCAGGCAGAATCACCTGTCGCCATGATAAAAGCAGTAAGGGCGGTTGTCCATGACAACGAATCTCCCAAAAAGGCATTTGAACTTTATAATACGTTGAAGAATAAAAAATCATGAGCGATAACCTCTTCAATGCAACCGGCAGATACTCTTAGAGGCAGCGCGAGAGGCAGTCCATGAAAGTATCCATGTGGTACAATAACAATGATATAAGATTGGAAGAAGTGCCGACGCCGTCTCCCGGGGAAGGAGAGATGCTTGTAAAGGTTATTTCGTGCGGCATATGCGGCAGCGATGTAGTTGAGTGGTACAGGCTGCCGAGAGCACCTCTCGTTCAAGGCCATGAAGTTGGTGTTGAAGTTGTGGAAACAGGTGAAGGAGTTGATAAATTTAAAAAAGGCGACAGACTTTTTATCGCGCCCAAAGTACCCTGTCTTAAATGCCGCTATTGTTTAAAGGGGCATTATCCACAGTGCACCAGCGTAAAAGAAAGGCTGCCCGGCGGGTTTGCAGAGTACATACTTGTTCCGAAAATATTAGTTGAAAACGGTTCATATTTACTGCCTGAGAATGTAAGCTATGATCAATCTACGTTTGTTGAGCCTCTTGCATGTGTTGTAAGATCGCAAAGGCTTGCATCAATTGAAGAAGGTCAAACAGTTCTTGTTTTAGGATCCGGTATATCGGGGCTTTTGAATATTCAGCTTGCAAAGTTAAAAAATTGTAAGGTGATTGCAACAGATGTAAATGATAAAAGACTTGAAGTGGCAAAGCGTTTCGGAGCAGATTATGTTATTAATGCCCGGGAAGACGTTTTGAAAGAGCTGCTTCAGATAAACGGTTCTAAAGCCGATACGGTTATCGTAACAACTTCCGCCATGCCTGCATTCAAGCAAGCCTGGGAAGCCGTTGACATGGGCGGCACAGTAGTTTTGTTTACCGTACCGGGACCGGATAAAGATGTAATTGTTCCAGTAAATGATTTTTGGAGAAAGGAAATTCGAATCCTTACGTCTTATTATTGCGGGCCTCCGGATATTGAAGATTCACTCGGTTTGATCTCCAAGAGGAAAATCAATGTCGATGAACTTATCACGTATCGGCTTCCGATAGAAGATACAGCCAGGGGATTTAAGATGGTTTTGGAGGGAAAAGAAGCCTTAAAAGTAATTATAAAGCCGAACGAAAAACAAGAGGATGGTTAAATGGTTTTTATTCATGCAGGCTTAGCTGCAAGCAGTGAAGAAAAGGCTGACCGTTTTTATGCCGGTATATTAGGGCTTGAAAAATCACTACCGAAAACTCTTGATAAAGACCTCGCTCAAAATATCTTCGGAATTGACGATGAGCTTTTGATATTAAATTACCGGGATAAGAATGTTCATTATGAAATACTGGTTTACCAGGATTACAAAGCGCCGGAAAAACAGATTGCTCATACCTGCATCCAGGCTGCAGGCTTAAAAGATATTGTTAACAAATGCAGCGGGGGGGGTCTTAAGGTGGTACAGATGCCGAAGGGTGACGTTGTTTTGACTTTTATATCCGATTACGATGGCAATCTCTTTGAGTTAAAAGAACAGCCTTCCAGCAGTTAGTATTGTAGATGGGCGTGTTGCCAAGCGGCATTGATTAAAATCAACGCCTCTCAAAAGCTCGAAACCCGATGGGTTTTGTATGATGGAACTGTCCCATTTATTGGATGGCGATGTTCGGCAACAGGCTCATAAGTATCCTAGCTATAGGTTTGACATATATGGTGGAGCAGGTCGAGGGTAATTTGTTTGTTTGAAAATCCAAAGGGCTTTATAGGGCGTGGGGTGGATTGTCCGCGAGACGGTTGAATTTAAGATCCATGCCCCTTACTTTTATTCGATTTGAAAAAGGAAGCGTGGCCGGAAACAGTGGACGGCAAATCTGTGGACATCAGGAATGATCAGCGTATGAACCAAGCGCGCGGTGCAGCATGAGCAGCTCAACCATCATACCTTCCGCCTCGATACCGGTGGTGTTGGCCATTTTTGCGCTCACTTACATCGGCATTGCAATTGGCCGTGTGCCGGGCTTGAAATTAGACCGCACGGGGATCGTGCTACTCGGCGCAATTGCCATCATGGTCTTCACCGGGCTGCCGACTACCAACATTGTCGGCTTCATCAGCTGGCCCACTATACTGCTGCTTTTCGGTTTCTTCGTCATCTCGGCCCAGCTGCGTCTGTCCGGGTTTTTCGATAAGGTCGCTGCCTACATCTCCACCCAGGCTCGAAAGCCCCGCGCGGTTTCTTCTGGTGCTGATGGTGGCGACCGCCGGGCTGTCGGCATTTCTCAATCACGACATTGTTTGCTACGTCTTCGCACCGGTCGTCGCGACAGCAACGCTCCGCCGGCGGCTCAATCCTGTCCCGTTTCTCGTGGCGCTGGCCGTTGCGAGTAATTTCGGCGCCGCGGCCACGTTCGTAGGGAATCCGCAAGACATGTTGATCGCGCAGGCTGCCGGGCTCGAATTCGGTCCGTACGTGGTGTGGTGCATGCCGCCGGTGCTATTTGCCCTGGCGAGCTCATACGGCATTATCTGGTGGCTTTCGCGGCACAATCTTGCCTCTATCGGGAAAAGACCGGAAGTATCCACGTTCGCCCCGCAGCCATTCAACCGACTGCATACCATCAAAGGTCTTGTCATTCTCGTTATTGTCGTTGGTCTTTTCTTTACACGATTGCCAAAGGAAATCATTGCGCTGACAGCGGCAGGGGTTCACCTTGCCAGCCGGAAATTCCGGACGGAGGATCTGCTGCGCTTAGTGGACTGGCCAATCCTGATTCTGTTCAGCGGATTATTCGTCGTCACCGGTGCGTTTCAGGCCACGGGTTACGGCGAGCGCGCCGTCCAATGGCTTGCGCAGAATGGCATGAACCTTCGATCATTGCCGATCCTCGCGATCGTTACTGCCGCGCTTTCCAATCTAATCAACAACTCTGCCGCGGTGATGCTGTTGGTTAAACTTACCAACGTGACGAATCCGACGGTCGCTTACGTGCTCGCATTGGCGAACAGCTTCGGCGGAAGCCTCGTCATTCTCGGCAGCGTCTCCAACATCATCGTGGTGCAGCAGGCGCGCGAATTGGGAATAAACATTTCCTTTCGGGACTTTGCCCGGTTAGGCGTGCCGGTGACACTCGCCGCCCTGGGCGGACTGCTCTTATGGTTAGCAATTTGAGTTGGAATACTATGTTGCCGAATGGTTGCACGCAGAGTCCCGGAAAGCGGGATCCCGCATATTCCATTTGGGGTAAAGATGAACGGGAGCGCTCCAGGTTGTGTACAGGATTGCAGAAAAACAACAAGGAGGGATGATCACATGAAGGCATTCTTGATCACAATTAATATCCTCTTCATTCGATCTCACATCCTGGATAATGTTCCGGACTGGGCACTCCCATACGTACTTCTGGCGATTGCAGTCGGCTCTTCGATACTGACCTACATGAGGCGCGACGACATAAGGGGCTACAAAGATTTGGCAGCGGATGAGAGAAGATCACTCAATAATCTGCTTGTGACTTTGGCAGGTTCCTGGCTCGGTGTGGTGGTGATGATTATTATGGGAAAATTCTGATCGGCTCGTGAGTCCGCGAGATGGTTGAATTTAAGATCCATGCCCCTTACTTTTATTCGACCTTGGAAGAAGAGGCGTGCTCGAGAATTGTCGATGAAATTTTCAATCTCTAATAACTCAGTGGAAAGAGGGGACGGTTACGCTCCGTGTCGAGGGAGAGCTTGTGAAGAAGAAAAATTAAAATAGTGGAGGTTCACATGGCAGAGAAAAAGCGGTTTAGCGAGAGCATCAACAGCAACGTTACAAGAATAAGCTTCGGGTTTGTCAGCATGTACGTTTACAAGGGTTCCTCGCCAGCGATTTGTTTCGATACCGGGCTTAATGTGAAGAGGACCCAGGAAGAGTTTGGCAGATGTGGAATGAATGCCGGAGACATTAGCGAGGTCTTCTTAACGCATTCTGACCGCGATCACGCCGGTGGTATAGAGGCCTTCCCAAAGGCAAAGGTATTCATGTCCCTTGAAGAAGGGGAGATGATAGACGCGGGAAAGGCGCGGTTCTTCAACTTGATCCACAACAAAAAGCCGAATTGCACCCTGACTTTTCTGAGAGACAACGATACGATCACAGCAGGAGACATAACGATAAAATGTATAAGCACTCCCGGGCACACGCTCGGGTCGATGTCGTACCTCGTTGGCGAAAAATATCTGTTCGTCGGCGACGCGCTGAATCTTAAGGGCGGAAAGGCTGTAATGGATCGCGGCTTCATGCAGATGGATAAAAAGCTGCAGGGAGAATCGATAAAGAAATTAGCCGGGCTTAATAACGTGGAGATGCTGCTCACGGCGCACACCGGGTTTACCGACAACTTCGTTAAGGCAATGGACGCGTGGAGATAGAGCTGAATTGGTTAGTTCAAAATCGAGAATGGCAATTGGGTGCTGGACTACTTTTATAATCTTGCACGCAGATAACACTGGTAGAAACCGATTCTCACAGAAAGTCTATTTATCAATAATAATTCGATCTGTGGTGATCTCGTATTTTCCTGTGCCATCAGCGTAATCATAGCTATCAGCGATTCAGACAGTGGATGGGAAATGATTTTGCCTGAGAAGCCAGCCCCTCGACTGGTCTCCAACAAATAAATCACGGGCATGTTCGCGCGTGCTCTGCAAACTCCATATAGCTCAACAAAACGCGCGCTGGGTTGCTCTTGCTTCATTCTCTGGTCCATCTGCGGATCCTCCTTCGAGAATCTAAGTCAACCTAAGTTCAGAAATGCGCGGACGGCAAAGATCTTACCACGTTCTATAGATTTCACGGCTTCCCGAAACGTACATCTCCTGGTAACCTTCCATCTTCTTCATGGCTTCCTGGATTTCTTTGGTCGGGTTCTTCATCGCCTCCCAGCTCTGTTCGTAAGCCGTCAGGCTCTCGTATTGCCAGACCATGATGACACGGTTGTACTGGCCGGTCACGTCAGTCATGACGTTTACCAGGTGCGGGTCTACGGTCATGGCATCTTTAAACATCTTTGCCACCTTGGACGCGTTGCCCGGCTTGCAGACGAATGTATCGTGTACGATGACCATCTTCTTTGTTCCTCCTTAGATTAGTTTTGCGAATAACTACTCTAATAGTGAACCCTGTTTGATCTCAAGGAGTTCAATCGTCAGGGTGCGTCGTATGGCTCGTTATAAACGAGACGAGGAGATAACTTGAACCGGTAACGGCAGCTCCTCCTCGGGGTCAAACAAAACAAGGACGCGTTCACACGTGCCCCCGGGCATAACTCCCATATAGATTTGCGAAGCGCGGATGACGACCGCTTTCGCCTCTGCCTGGATTCCCATTAAGAGCATATGGGAATGACAAGTAAGAGAGGAGTGTGCCATGATTTGTGGGATTGAGGGATGACCTTGATTCGTCGGATTAAAGGATTGGCATGATTAGAATCATGGTGATCAGGCGAATCAAGTAAATCATGGTTCAGACAACGGAGGGGAGAGCTCTGCCGAACTCGAGAAGCGATGATTGAGTAGTACTCCGTAAAAGATTCTTCGACTCTCCGCCTGCGGCGGATCGCTCAGAATGACAGTAGTACAGGAGGCTCCACAATTGGAAGTGAAGGCGACGCGAAAAACGACCGCTGATAATCTTGATCGAATGATGACTGCTGACGACCGCTGATAGATTTCTTTTTATCAGTGGCATCAGCGTAATCATAGTTATCATCGGTTCAGACAATGGAGGGAAAGGCTCTGTGGGGTTTAAGAAAGGTTGGTTGCCTCCAACTTTTTCGTCGGATCGCCGGGCGATTGCATTGCATGTGGCATTGACTAAGGGATTGCTTCTCCCGACAAGGTCGGGATCGCAATGACAGGAGAATTATGGGGCGGGACTTCTCGTCGTTTAAGTATTCTCGACGGGACAATGACAGGAGGGTTATGAGGCAGGACTTGCAATGAGAATCCTGCACGAATATTTTTGAAGGGAAAGGATGTTCCATATGACCGTAACCGCTAAGATAATTCCAGTGTGCCTTTACATGATTGTCGGCATATTTTCCATGACCATGGCATATAAGAACATATTCTCAGATAGGTTCATCGCATTCCATGAACAAGCGGCGGGCAAATCATGGGATGATATTGGGAAAGGAATTCAGTCTGTTATAATCGCTTTAATGAGAGTCTCGGGCCTTGGATTTCTAGTGGTTGCTTTGCTGCTGATGGTGTTCCCCCTCGTCAATTACTTTCAAAATAATGCTTTTCTACAGTATGCTGTTCCGACGATTTCACTCTTATATTGCCTCGGACTCGCTCTCTTTAATTATCAGCTGCACGTTCAGACCAAAGTTAGCACACCATGGGTGCGTTCTCTTTACGCTTCTGCGATTATCGGAGCGGGTCTAATTTTGTCAGCGCTGCTACGATGAACCGAAGATGGTGTCCCGCCTAGCCATTTGCGCACAGAAGCAGTGCGTCGGGCAAGCATGACGGGAATAGTGTCGGATGATGCTCTCCGAAAAAGCAAAAGCCGGGTGCCTGGTTTTATTGGTTCTTTGACAAAGTAAAAGTTACATTTCCCGCATATTGACTGCAATTAACAGTACAATATTTTGGTATGCCCAAGCCGGTTTGCGTCGTGGCAATAACGGTGTTAGTGGTAATGGTACCTTGAAGGATCGTGGTGTTGGTCGAGTCGGTCACCGAATAAGAAAAGCTGCCCGATTCATGATTGCTCGAGACAACTGAAAGCACAAGTGAGTCTGTCGTGAATGTCAGCGCCCAGTTCTGGTTTTGAGTGTAGTTGTTCGCATCGAGGACGAAAGTGAAGGTATTGGGGACACTGGCTATCACGGGCGTATTCGTTGCCGCCGTTGTCCATGACGCCGGATTGACTGTACAGCTTGACATCATGACGCCGAGGGTAGAAAGGATAATACAGCTTCTGATGATGGGAAATGAACCAGGAATATGGAGTGAACCCTTAAAATGAGACACTGATTTGGTTGATTAAGGTGGAAATATTTTTAGTTAATTGAACGTTTTCAAATTCCACAGGCGGCATGTATCCTAAACTGGAATGAAGCCGCTTTCGGTTGTAAACCACGTCGATGAAGTGAGTAATACTTTGTCGGGCCTCATCGATGGTCTCATATTCGTTGATCAGTACCTCCTCATGTTTAAGAGTTTTCATGAACGATTCTGCTTTTGCATTGTCGTAAGGGTTACCAGGCCTGCTCATGCTGACGGTTATCTTGTTTTCTTTGAGCAGATCGGTGTACTCCGTTGCAGCATACTGGATACCACGATCTGAGTGGTGGATGAGTCCAGGAGCGACTGTTCGTGTTCCTATGGCCATCCTGAGAGCATTGAGACTCAACGATACGTCTAAGTGCCTCTGCAAGGCCCAGCCGATGGCTCTGCGACTAAATGCATCCAATACCACTGCCAGGTATACAAACTCACTATGAAGACGAATGTAGGTTATGTCTGATATCCATACCTGGTCCGTTCTGGTTATCTCCATGCCTTTCACAAGGTTTGGATAGATCCGATATGCGTGCTTGGAGTCAGTCGTCGCAATCCGATATTTCTTCTTTCTCCTGCAAAGAAGGTTATTCCTGCGCATTAGCGCCAAAATCCGCTTGTGGTTCACAGTTATGCCTTGTCTATGAAGCTCCGCTGTTACACGCCGATACCCATATCGGTGCATCTCGCCACAGATCTCCTGAACCTGACTGTAAACTCCATCTTTCTCCAGACCAACTCTCTGCGGCTTTCCACTGTGACGGTAATAGCTGCTCCGCGGCACTGACACCAATTCACATTTGCGCTCTATCGGAAGCGGACTCTTGTCATGCATAATCATCGGCTCCATCAGCTCTGTCCATCCGCCGCAGGCGGACCCTTCGTTACCAATGCGCTCTCTGCATGCTTCAATGCTTTTTTTAAAAAGTCCGCCTCCATGGTCATTCGTCCGATCATCTGCTCAAGTTCCAATATCCGACTCTCTTGTGACGTACTAGCTTCAGAGACATTTCCGCTTCCTCTGAACGATCCTGCCGGATTGTTCCTGTACTCTTGCGTCCACTTGTACACTAAGTTCGCATGGATGTCGTATTCTCGAGTCAGCTCCGCCACTGACTTTCCTGACTCATATGACTGTACAACTTTCACTTTGAGTTCTCGCGTATATTTCCTGCGTCCTACTGGCATGGTGAAGTTCTCCTCTCGGATTAACTCCCACCTTATTAACCTTTTTTACTGTCTCACGCAAGGGGTGCAGTCCAATATTTTTCATTACCATTCCTCCTTGATGATTTTGTTTTGCGTTGGATAAATATCGCAGAAGATATCTTGAAATGGTTTGACCGCGCGCACAATAAACCGAACCACATGGAAACATAGAACAGATAGTCGGATTTGCCATGCGAACTAGTGTGCCTATGTAGTTGAGAACCGACAGAGAAGGTGAGTGAGAAGAAATGAATAGCACATGGATAACACAGAAAAAGACAGACGATCACGGATGAAGATATTATCTTGAACGAAATTGGTGAGAATCCGTCTGGATCAGCGTGCTCTTCGTCAAGGCTTTTCATCCTGGGAAAAGAAGAGATTCGAACAGCCCGTTAAACTGCCGGTGACTCAGCGGAGTCAAATAAGAGTAAATAGCAATCAAAGGAATCAGATTTATGAAAACCATTCGAGGTTTTGTTCGGGGCATCGCCTTTTTATCGGCGATAATATTGCTGGCGACTCTTTTCAACCCATCTGATGCGAGCGCGCAGAGAAGGCGCATATATGTTGGCGGCCGCGTCGGCGTCTATGTCTCTCCTCAGAGATATTTTCCCGTTTATGCCGGGGGACGAAGATATTTTTACAACGGCGGCTATTTCTATAGGGCCGGAAGGCGAGGTTACGTGATGATTCCGGCTCCGATCGGCGCCAGGGTAGGAGTACTTCCTTATGGCTTCGTGGCTTTCAGCGTCGGCGCTGTTCCATATTACTACTACGGCGGAGTGTACTATCAGTATATTCCCGATGATAACGTTTACGAAGTGGTACAGAAGCCGAACAATGTGCCGGCGGCGAGCAGCACTTCCACCGACAACGAAGACAAAGCTGTTCTCACAGACGGGACGACACTGTCGGGTGTCTTTGAAGGCGCGAGCGAAGACAGCGTTCAATTCCGCGTCAACGGGACAGTGCGGAGTATAGCGATCACTAAAGTCACGTCGATAAATTTCGCGCCATCAGCATTTGACACGACGGGGCAGAAGTAGGTGAGGAAAGGATTAGGAAGAATTCTGCCTGACAGCATCAGGCTGTATGGGCTTTATTTGTACCTGCCGAGTCTGCTTTTGTACTTACGAGTAGTGAGGGATAGAATTTCGCAACTATTGGGTTGAGAAAAAGAAAGAGTGGGTCATAGGTGTGGTCTCAGCGCCTCCTCCGCTTCATCTGCGGTTAGATTTGATCGCAGAGATCGCGAAGAAGGCGTCGTGATCATGGTACAGTGTTCTCTTTCGAAAGAGAAGCTTCCTCATTTGATTACCACAAATGGCACTGAAAGGTTGAACCTGAAATCGACTCCAGGTTCATAAGCGTACAGCCTGTAGAGACTCATGTTGTCGTAATAGGCACGATTGAAGAGGTTGTGAATCTGGCAGTCTAGCGTGATCGTCCGGCCGAATGCCGCCATGTCGCAGCCGAAATGGAGGTTGAAGACTGCATATCCTCCCGTGCGCAATTCATCCGGAGCAGTTCTGTTCTGATCGAAGACAATATCCGATTCGGCTTCTGCGTAAGGCTCCTGAACAAATGGAGATGAATCGAAGTCATATCTTAGTCCGACCACGATGCGGTTTGCCGGCGTCAAAGGAAGCCACGCATGTGCATCATCGTTTCTCGCCGATATGAGATCGCCTCCGAGTGTGAGTGTCATTTTGGGTGCGATCTTCCCGGTCAGTCGTACGTCTGCACCTGCCAGAGTAGCGTTAGCTTGCTCCTCAATATATTTCATGACTCCGCTTGCGGAATCGATCTGTCCTGTCGGACCGAGATAGATATAGCGGCTGATGCGATTGTAATATGCCGATGCTTCACCGCTTACCAATTCTCCCGTTATCCGTGCAATGAAGTCGGTGGAGAAGGACTGTTCCGGCAGCAGCGCCGGGTTTCCCGTTTTGTACATCAGACTTCCTTCCTGCAATCCGTTGATGAAGAGTTCATCGACATTCGGAGCGCGCCAGCCGCTGCCGGCATCCATTCCGAAGGAGACTTTGTCAGAAGTGTGCCATAGAAGCCCGGACGATCCAGTGAATGCTCGATAATTGCGCGATTCTCCGGTGAGATTCAGTCCTGCGTTGTCGGATGTCAGAAGGTAGCGCCGGTCGTACCGTGCACCGAGCGAGAATTCCACATCGTGCAGACGGTAATTGTCGAACAGGAAAATGGCGGCGTTGGTCTGGTGGAATGCAGGGATGACGGGCTCGGGGCCGAGCGTGGAATTTTGCAGCTCGATGGTGGATATCCCGATAGTGGCAGAATTATTTTCCAGCACATCGTAGTAGTACTTTGCATCGAGAGAAGCAACTCTCTGGCGCAAATTGTCAAGTGGAGATGGGGCATCAAGATCGGTGTATTCGGCGGCGTCGTTTTGCTGAAGAACCAGATCGAGCGAGAGCCACGAGAGGGAAGGAAGGGTCTTGTATGAAAGCCATGCACGGTCGTGAGTCGTAATCTGGTACGGCGACCCCGCATCGCTGTCGTCGTCATCCGCGAGGGCGAGAATGTCTCTGTGCTGGTCGAACCGCGAGTAGCCGAGGATAAGGTCACCCCAATTTGTCTTTGTAGATGCGCTTCCGCTGAAATCGAGCTCTGAGCCTCCCGTGTTCGGCATTATACCTGCCGGAGTCTGCACGTTTCCCGCCGTTCGGCCGGTGACATCCAGATAGTATCTTATCATTGAGCTAACTCCACTGAATCCGGCGTGAACCGCACCTTCGGTATTGTTACTGAGTCCCTCGAGCGTCACGGAACCGCGCATGGTGGTTGTGTCGCGGCTTGCGATAACTCCATCGTCATGGATATAGTTTACCACGCCCCCGAGCGCATCAGAGCCATATAAAACGCTGTTAGGTCCTCTTACGATCTCGATCCTCTCGAGACTGAGGGCGTCGATCCCGGGGCTGTCATCATCATCCCAGGACTGGTACTCGTGCCGGACTCCATCTTCCAAAACCACGACGCGCTGGTAGCCGAGTCCGCGGATGGAGGGCTTCTCACTGAATGGCCCGCTGTGTACCATGGAGATGCCGGGAAGATTACTGAGCCCTGATGACGGTGAAGAGCCGGCATTTGCTGACAGATCTCGCGCCTCGACCACGGAGATCGACTGTGATGAGTTGGCTATGTCCACGGGCTGCGGCTGTGCTGTCACTGTCACGTTGCGAAGAGGGATCAGAACGCTTCTCATAACGACTGTCACGTAAACCTGAGTCTGTTCTGCGGGGACAGCTACTCTTGCGGAGATGCTGTCATACCCTATCCGCTGGAAGTGCAGCAAGTAATATCCGGGAGGAACGTTTTCCATCACGAACCTGCCGTCAATTCCGGTTGAGGTGGTTCTGTCTATGGAAGAAATCGATACGGTCACCTCCGAGATCCCGAGGCTATCGTGGTCAACCACTTTACCGCGAATTGTTTGTGATGCGGCGCTCCCGCAAATCAGAAAAGCAAAGAAGAGGGAGCCTGTCGCAAAAAATAATCTATGCGTATTCACGATTTCATTAAGCTAAGCACATAAACGAACGAGGGAAAGGGATAAAGAAATCTTTGATGCGGAGTCGGGTCTTAATCCTGTGTGTTTGACTGTCGGCGGAAGATGTCGAAACTGAGAGCAGCGCGTTGTCTATCTCCGGCTCATGAGTTAAATTGTGTCTAAAAAGGTACAATAATGTTCGAGCCGCAGAAGCAAAAATCCTCCGATCTAAAAACAAGAATTGATAATCTACGGAGGTTCCTTTGACGTCGATGGCAAGCGGGCAGAAATAGAAAAACTTCACAAGAAAACTCTGGAAGTCGATTTCTGGGACGATAATAGATCGGCCCAGGTGGTAATGGGACAGCTTAACGACACGAAAGCATGGGTGGAGGAATGGGAAAAAGCAGCCAAGTATGTCGAGGACGCCTCGGCGTTTATCGAGCTTGCAGAAGAATCGGGTGATGAATCACATACGAAAGACGTGGACGACGAGCTTGCGCAGGCGGAGAAGCTGACTTCCGATCTCGAATTCAAGAAAATGCTCGGCAACGAGGACGATGACAAGAACGCAATTCTGACTATTCACGCCGGCGCTGGTGGGACCGAAGCCCAGGACTGGTCGCAGATGCTGATGCGAATGTACATTCGATGGGGCGAGCGCAACGGTTTCAAGATGGACGTTGCCGATATACTTGAAGGCGAAGGCGCAGGAATAAAGAGCACGACTATCGAAGTAATCGGCAAATATGCTTACGGCTATCTTAAAGCCGAAAACGGCGTTCACAGGCTCGTGAGAATTTCCCCTTTCGACTCCAACGCGCGCCGCCACACCAGCTTTGCGTCCGTATTCGTTTATCCTGAGGTCGAGGCGGACGTCGAAATCGAACTCGACCCGAAGGATATAAAATTTGAAACATATCGGTCGGGCGGCCATGGTGGACAAAACGTAAACAAGGTCGAGACGGCAGTCAGATTGATCCACGTTCCGACGGGGATTATCGTTTCCTGCCAGCAAGAGAGATCGCAGTTCCAGAATCGTGAGCGCGCAATGAAGATGCTTCGTTCCCGGCTGTACCAGCTTCGCAAGGAGGAGCAGGAGGCAAAGAGAGATGCGATTGAAGTGACCAAGAAGAAAATCGAGTGGGGAAGCCAGATCAGGTCGTATGTTTTCCATCCCTATAATATGGTGAAGGATCATCGAACGGACGTAGAGACGAGCGACGTTCACGGCGTAATGGACGGTGACCTTGACAAATTCATTCGAGGATATTTGATGGAGTTCGGGCTTGCCGGTGGTGAGAGTGTAAAATAGTGATTAGTGACCAAGACTTTTATTTTTATTTAGGACTCAACAATGCTCTCCAGAAAGTTCAATTTGTCATGCTGAACGAAGTGAAGCATCCAGTTTTTAAAATGGGGAAGTGGATTCATCACTTGCGTCGCTCCTTCAGAATGACATTTCCTTTCTTTCCACAAATCATTTTGCGGTCGGGTCGATAAATGTCCTATTCCTACTTTATAGCCCGGCGGCTGATAAGATCGCGCTCACACAATCGCTTCGTATCATTTCTTACTATCTTCGCGACGGCCGGTCTTGCAATAGGAACGATGGCGCTCCTCGTCACGGTATCGATCCTGAACGGCTTTCAAAAGAAGATCGCTGAGAACGTTTCAAATTTCACGTCGAATATTGAAATCCGGGGATTCGAGCAGGTTCCTTTGCCAAACTATGTTTCCGTGCTTCGTGAAATATCCGCTCAGCCAAATGTGAGATCGGTTTCTCCATTCGTGGAACACGAGGCAATGATAAGAGTCAATAAAGCCGGTGTGCATTCTGCAACTGAAGGAGTTCTTCTGAAGGGGATATTGCCGGAGTATGACAACAGCGGCTTGCGCCATGAAATCAAATCGGGCAAATATCAATTCGACGAAGTAGGCACGATGAACTCCCTACTTCTTGGATCCAAGTTAGCACGAAGAATGAATGTGAACGCTGGCGATACAGTCTTTATATTCGGCGTCGAGGGGATTCCTTCTCCGCTTAATCCGCCAAGAGTTCTTTCACTCGTCGTCACAGGTACGTATGAAACCGGAATGTCCGACTATGACGATTTATATGGCTATACGAATATCAAAGCGGCTTCATATCTGTTTGATATACCGGCTGGTAACGTATCTGGCTTTGATGTGATGGTTAGTGACCTTGGTCAGGTGGGAAGCACGGCGGACCATCTCGAAAGAATGCTTGGCTACCCTTATTACCCGAGAACGATGTACCAGATGTACCGCAACTTGTTTGCCTGGGTCGAGCTTCAGAAGAAACCCGTCCCGGTCATCATCGCGCTCATTATCTTAGTCGCAACACTCAATATAGTGGGGACTCTCCTGATGATCGTTCTTGAGAAAATAAACGCCGTCGGAGTCTTGAAGACCATCGGAGCAAGTCGGAGTGCGATCTCGAGAATCTTCCTGATACAGGGAGCGTTCATCGGGGCAGTTGGAACATTGATTGGATCAGGGTTAGCCTACGCACTGCTTGAAGTTCAGAAGAAGTACGATCTCATTCGAATTCCAGGCGATATATATTTCATGAATACGGTTCCAGTCTCCATCCAATACTCAGATTTCCTTATCATCGGGGGAGTTGCGTTCGCTCTCTCGCTCATAGCATCGTATCTGCCGGCGCGTGCGGCTGCCTCGTTCGATCCACTTGAGTCCGTGAGGTTCCAATGATATTTCGACAAAGAGTAAGATAGATGTCTTATTCAACTTTCATAGCTCTTCGGTATCTCAAATCGAAACGAAAGGTCGCCTCGGTTTCGATTATCTCTTTCATCTCACTTCTCGGTGTTATCGTGGGGACAGCGGCGCTGATCGTTGTGATCTCGGTATTCAACGGCTTCCAAGGTCTGGTTACTGGCATTCTGGTAAATTTCGACCCGCATCTCAGGATAACTGCAAGCTCAGGCGAATTCATCTCGACTCCTGATAAAATATTAGCCGAGGTCGAGTCGCTCAAAGATGTCAAGTCCGCGACCATGGTTCTGAATGGAAAAGCCATGATAGTATCCGGCGGGATCAATCGCGCGGTCAGCATCGTCGGCATAGTTCCTGCAGGCAATGAGAAGATCTCAAGTCTCTCCAGTTCTGTCGTCCTCGGTCATTTCCTTGACCCCAATCGCGCCGACCAAATTCTCATCGGCATTTCGGTGGCAGACGCGCTTGGCTCGGTCGTCGGGGATACAATAGCGATTATCAGCCCCGCTGGAATCGAAAGAAGTCTCACTCAATTTTACCAGCCGAAGGTAGCCAAGTTCGTCGTGTCGGGGATCTATCAATCCAAGAACAAAGATTACGATGGATATTATGCGTTCGTGAATCTTCCAGCAGCACAGGATCTTTTTACCGCTCCGGGCGAAAATTCGTCGCCGTCAATGGTCAACGGAATCGATGTCAAACTGTGGGATATTGGCAGATCAAACGAAGTAAAAGCGAAGTTGGAGAATGAACTTTCGGGCGTAAGTATCGAGACATGGTACGATCTTCACAAAGACTTGTACCAGATGATGATGCTGGAGCGGGTCGTGGCTTACATCGTGCTCTCGTTAATTATTCTGGTTGCGGCTTTCAACATACTGGGATCATTGACGATGACTGTCATCGAGAAGCGGCGCGAAATTGGTGCGCTCAAGACCATGGGTGCGACGCAAGCGGGCATCATGAGGATTTATCTATTCGAAGGGACCTGCGTCGGATTATTTGGAAGCGCAATCGGACTGCTTCTCGGCTTCCTCGTGAGCGAAGCTCAAATCAAATACCAGCTCTTCAAGCTCGACACGAGCGTCTATATTATACCAGCTTTGCCGGTTTCAATGCACTTAGCGGACTTCTTCTTCGTCGGTTTTATAGCGATACTAATTTCGTCTGTTGCAGCTCTATATCCGGCGAAACGAGCTGCGAAGATAAATCCTGCCGAAGCAGTAAGATGGGAGTGAATGTGACGAAGAAAATCATCGAAGGGTCTCAGATTCATAAAGAATATTCCATCGGCAACAATCGGTTGCATGTGCTCAAGGGAATTAACATTAGCATCACAGCCGGAGAAATAGTTGCGATCGTCGGGGCGTCAGGGGCAGGTAAGAGTACGCTTCTGCATATTCTCGGGACGCTCGATAAGCCCACGCGCGGTTCGGTCCTATATGATGGAACAGATGTCTTTGGTCTTCCTGACAACAAACTGGCTGATTTCCGAAGCCTGCAAATTGGATTCGTCTTCCAGTTTCATCATCTATTGCCCGAGTTCTCTGCGATAGAAAATGTTTCAATGCCCGCCATGATTGCAGGGAAGCGAATGTCGCAAATCAAGCCGATGGCGGCAAAACTCCTGGCGGAGGTCGGTCTTGCAGATCGTACAGAACATCGTCCGTCCGAGTTGAGCGGCGGAGAGCAGCAGAGGATTGCTGTTGCAAGGGCTCTTATAAACAATCCAAAGGTAGTCCTCGCAGATGAGCCGTCCGGAAATCTCGACTCAGTCACCGCAAAGTCATTGCATGAGTTGATTCTGCAGCTTTGCAAAAATCATCAGACGACCTTTGTCATCGCGACTCATAATGATCATCTATCGGGACTAGCTCATCGGGTTTTAAAGATTGAAGATGGAGTGATCTCGGATTGAAAATGGAATCTTGACGAGGCATGAAGGCTCGAGAATTGACACTTGACGGTTATGTGATTAAATTTTGTGGAGGGCACGTAGCTCAATTGGATAGAGCGTTGGCCTCCGGAGCCAAAGGTTGCGGGTTCAACTCCCGCCGTGCTCACTTAGGTCATTGCAGAAATTAGAGACATCAGCTACCTTTGCAGGAGCTTCGGTCAGGAGGGATCAATGAATTCTCTGTGCAGTTTGTCATTTGAAAGTTCTTTAGATTAAGACAGATTTCTCTGCAAATGAAAAGAGTGTTGAATTTTTTTGTAAGCATGGAAGCGTCCGAGAATGAGAAAGTGTCCTGACTGTCTAGTTGTGTCAAAGCTGCATCGCGATTATCCCTCTTCATTTTGGGAATCGTTTTTCCAATCCATAGGACTCATCAGGGTTAAACGATGCCCTAATTGTAATGCGGCAGTCTTTGTTGTTCTTGGGCTGCATGCAACTTCCCGGCGAAAGCTTATGGTTTTTCGCGAACGGCTGTTCTGGTTACTGTTTATTTCGATGCTCTTGATCGTGGGTTACGTGATCTTCGAAGCGATAATGAGTTAATAAGCAACGTAAGACGTTCTCTTTCGAGCCTACCCGGAGTCAATCTCGATTCGACTTTTCTTGCCAATTTGTTTTTAGTATATTTTCAGTGGAGTTGGGTCTCATCAACTATATCCATTATTTAGAAGATGCATGTATCTGAAAAAACTATCCGAAGTATATCTGCTGTAATATTGTTGGCTTTGCTGTCGTCGAACCTCTCGATGGCTCAAAATGACTCTGTGCAATTCGCCGGGAGATTCCTTCACTATGTTGAAAAGAGCAGACCCAAAGTGGCGTTGGTGCTATCAGGCGGGGGTTCGAGAGGAATTTCTCAAATAGGGATTCTCGAAGCGCTGGAAGAAGCGCACATTCCAGTTGATATGATTGTTGGGACGAGTATGGGAAGCATAATCGGCGGCCTATATTCATCGGGGTACAGCGCTTCGGACTTAGATTCGATTGCGAGAACACTGGACTGGAACCAGCTCCTCGCATTGTCGGATGCGGTTAGCCGAAGCGAACTATTCCTCCAGCAAAAAGTTACGGAAGAACAGAGTTTTCTTGTTGTCAGATTGAATGGATTTACGCCGATCCTTCCTTCCGCTATTGCGAGCGGTCAACGACTTACGACTCTTTTGACTCAGCTGGTTTTGAATGCTCCATATCATGTTGTCCGTTCCTTTAACGATCTCAAGATACCTTTTCGTGCCGTTGCGACTGATATGGTTTCAGGGAAGAGAGTCGTGATATCCACTGGCGATCTTGCTCAGGCTATGAGAGCAAGCTCCACTGTTCCAGTCGTCTTCTCTCCGATTCTTACAGATACTTTACAACTAGTCGACGGGGGACTCGTATCAAATATTCCGGTAGATGTCGCCAGGGAATTAGGGGCAGACATAGTCATTGCGGTCAATACTACGAGCCCTCTTCGCAGTGAGACCAACATTGAGACCCCCTGGGACGCACTTGATCAGGCTACAAGTATTATGATGCAGCTCTCAGACAGGCTGCAACTAGAGAAGGCGGACGTAGTTATCACACCCAAATTGGAAGGCCATCTCGCCTCTGACTTTACAAAACTTGACTCAATAATATTCCAAGGGAATTCGGCTGCAAGACAACAAATCGGTAGAATCGACTCAATATGCAAAGCTCGAGGGTATTCCACCGATTCTCCTAATCTTCAGAAAAGGTATCTGACAGTTTTTTCTCAGACCGACGATTTTTCAATTCCCGCAAATCCGTTTGTAAAAAATTCGCTTCTTCTGATTTCAAAAGTTGAGTTGTCGGGCAACATGCGGATTCCGGACTCTGCCCTGGTAAGACCATTCAGCGAATTGTTCGGCCATTACGTTACACCGGTTCAAATCAACCGTGCGTGTGAGAATTTAGTTTGGATCTATCGAAATGCCGACTTCGGGATGGCAAGATTGGATAGCGTGCTTTATGATTCTGCTGATGCAACTCTGAAGTTGGACATCGATGAGGGCAGCATTGCTGGAATATCATTGCGGGGTAACGAAGTTGCCAGATCGTTTCTCGTCAGGAGAGAATTTCCGTTGGACTCTTCAGAAGTGTTCACGACAGAGAAGGCGATTGAAGGGATCAACAACATTTACAGCACCGGACTCTTCAGCCAGGTCCTTCTTTCGACTCAGTTCGATCCTTCACCAAAGATAACAATTGATGTCGCAGAAAAGAGTTCGAGGTTATTAAGATTAGGTTTGCGCGTTGATAATGAACGAAACGGACAGTTATTCGCGTCAGTCTCCGATGAAGATTTGTTTGGCACCGGGACGGAAGCAAGCTTATCGTTTTCTGGAGGAGTCCGAAATAGATTGGCCGAAGCAGACCTTGGCACGACCAGAATACTCAATACAGATTTCACATATAACTTACGTGCTTTTACAGGTTTCAGGGACGCCTACACCTACACTGATCAGCCCATGGTTGGCAGCAGCGATGAGTGGAATCTATCAACAAATGGCGAATATAGAATAATCAAATATGGGTTCGGTTTTTCGATCGGGACTCTGTTGGAAAAATTTGGCCAGGTAAACGCGTCGCTTGAATACGGTTGGGATAAATTAAGAGCGCTGCAAAATTATTTTGACAGCTATGCTGATAGGGTAGTGGCGCTAAAGGTTGGATCAAACATCGATACTCGTGACAATGCGGGATTTCCAACGACAGGAATCCTCAGCAATGTCTACTTCGAGACCGCTCTGAAGAATCTCAACAGCGAATCTTCGTTCACGAAGATTCTCTTCAATTACGAAACCTACCACAGCTTGTTTTCGGAAGTCACTATCGGTCAGCATTATGAATTTGGATTCGGCGATGCCTCGCTTCCTCTTTCTCGTCAATATAGTCTTGGAGGCCAGGACCAATTTTATGGTTTGCGGGATGATGCTTTGGTCGGAAGGCAGATTTTTCTAGCAAGTTGGGAACTGAGATTCAAATCGCCGGTCAATCTATTCTTCGATACTTTTTTATCCGGACGGTTTGATATTGGCGATGTGTGGGCGCAACAGCAAAACATCATACTAAAAACCCTGAAGCAAGGAATCGGAGGTTCTATAGGATTCGACACTCCAATTGGGCCGGTGGAATTCAGCGCTGGTGAAGCATTCAATCCAGGAAAAGGAAACAACCTGCAGACCATTTCAACGCCATGGATTTTTTATTTTCGTGTCGGTGTAGAAATACCAACCGTCCTTTCTTTCCAATAGGTGTGTCAGATAAAGTCGAGTATCTGGCTACGAAACCACTTCCTCTTTCTTGCTGTTGACCACTCGTAGATACTTATCCGTGATTTCCTCTTCCATCTTGTTGCCGCTCATCTTGGACTCAAGCCAGCTTGCGGTGCAAAGAACAAATACGCCTGCAATCGCGCCAGCAATAACGTCTATTCCATAATGATAGCGCATATAAACGGTTGCGAAAATCAGACCTATTCCTAACGGTGCGATCAACATAGCGCACCTTGCTTTAAATTTGATAGCAATAGCAATTGTTATGACGGTCATCTCGGTGTGTCCGCTTGGGAAGCAATCTCTCTGGGCAAGCAGCGCAGCTTGGGCGACATTTGTTATAGATTCACCAGAGTTGATCACGCCTCGAATGAGTGGTGTCAGGTACAGCCCTGGTAAATCCTTGTTGAGATTCGCAAAGTCGTAAAGGGTGAAACGCGGGCCAATTGCCGGCACCAGCATGTATCCGACATACGAGACATAGAAGCCATACATCAAAATAAAGAGGAAGAAAGAGAATTCCTTTTCTTTCTTATTTCGCAAGAGATCGACGCCGAGTATGATCCAGAGTATATAAAAACTGCTATAGCAGATCTGCAGAAATTCGGTAAGTGCGGGAGTGGAAATCCGGTCGAGCACTGAAGTAGGGTCGGTACCAAAAATCGCCTTGTCGATCTGGATCAAGAGATAATCGAGGTCGCGCGGGTTGATCGGGTGCACCATCAAATACAGCTCTTTGAAGGTCAGAAAAATCAGAGGTAGAGTGTACCAGCACGAAATAAACCTGATTACCGGATTCTTCTTCTCGAATTCAGATTCACCAGGATTAGAATTGCAATCGAGACTGCAACGTTTATAACAATGATCCATGGAGTCGACGGAATCCTGTCGTAAAATGCTAATGCCGTAATGGCGATCCCCATCAATCCGAAAATGTTTAACCGGTCCAGCGGCCGCAATTTATTCAGTTCGATCATTATTCTCCAAATGTGAAAAGAGCCAGTATATATCTTCCGGTGGTAAAGTCTCCACTCTTTTTACCTGAAGGCTGTCAGGCAATTCCTGCAAGCCAGCTTTGCCATAATAATGGGCCACAAAATGTCTCAGCATTTTTCTGCGCATTCCAAAGGCTCTCTTGACAAAAGCGACAAACATTTCTTCTTCCGCAAGTTGGTCTCTTCGATTAAAAGAAATCTGTATGACGCTGGAATTAACTTTTGGAATTGGCTGAAAACACGTGGGCGGCACCGAGAATAATTTTTTTACTCCTGCGGTAAGTTGGAGGCGAACTGAGATTGCGCCATACGATTTTGTCCCAGGTCTTGCAGCAAGCCTATCTGCGACCTCCTCCTGTACCATCAATACGGCATAATTTATCTTCGAGCGGAAATCGACCAGCTTCGAGACAATTTTGCTCGTCAGATTATAAGGAATATTTCCCACAACTTTGATCATCTCATTTGAAAATGGAAAATTATAATCTAAGAAATCTCCGTTCATTAAATCAAACGACGGCATCGTTGCGAATTCTTTCTTCAGTGAATTCCAAAGATAGTGATCTTTCTCAATCGCCGTTATGCGGGATGTTTTCTTAGCGAGGAGACGAGTCAGCGCTCCATGCCCAGGCCCAATTTCGAGCACTGTTTCATCGTTTGAGATTGACAGTGCGTCGACGATCTTTCGGGCGATGTTACCGTCGACCAAGAAATTCTGGCCGAGTGATTTTTTCGCTCGCGGTCTTTGTTCGTCTTTCTTGTTATCGGATCCTGAAGGTTGACGGGAGTTTCTTTTGGCAGAGGTCACTTAATAGATGACAAATAGTATTGAGAAGGGGACCTTTGAATGGCTGCGAGTTTGTTATTAAACCCCACAATAGTAAACCGTGAGTCGCTTGTTGTTCCGCCAGCCACTATAGACATTCCGAGAATTCCATCGGGGGTGGGAGCGAGATCCGGATAGGAAGGTTTTAGATGAGCAATTATCTGCGAGGCTGACTGGAAGATAGGCTCTCAAATTAAGTTTGTAATCCAGTGTACCGTCAAACCCTTGCCAGCCATCCAATCGAAAATCTAGCGGCGTTCCATAGGCTATTACCTTGTTGAAATAAATTCTTCCATCCGCGATATTGAAACTGAACGATGTAGAATTGATCCTGACCGAATCTCTCCCCTTGGCTCCGAGAAAGCTGTAAAGATTGTTTAGGACAGAATAGTTTTTTATTTGAAAGTTTGAGATCGAGAATTGTCCGCGCCCGCCGAGACCAGCAAGATCTACCTTTCCTGAATCGTCACACACTCCGTTCAATGAGAGAATCCCTTTTCCTGTACCGCCAATAATTTCCCCTCCGCCTAAAAACCGCTTGACCAACTTTCCAACGCTCCATGTAGCGACCAGCGCTTTCAGTCCAAAAGTCATCTTACCTTCCTGGCCGTAGTCACTCCAGCCTGAAACTGAAAATGTACCGACGGGAGAAACGTAGTTTAAACGATTAACCCGTAAGAAGTAATCTTGTATCTGTAAATTTCCTGAAAGCCTGGTGAGCGTGTCGTTAGGAAGAACAAACTTTCCTACGTTGAAATCCATTGAAATGTTTGCTCTTGGAAACCACGCGAGAGTTTGCCGTCCCATGTTCAGGTTCATGTGCGGCAGCAATCCAATGGTACTGAAATTTTTTGACGCGATCTTCATTCCAATCAACGGCGTCGGGACGCCTTGCCCCAGGAAAATATTTTGATAATCTGTCAATGTTCCGGTGAGTACTAGATCACTTGCCCCGAGTCGGAGAAGGAGCTTGTTGAAGGAAGCGCGATTATTCTTCACCGAGATGCTGCCATCGCACTCGCCTGTGTACAGCGTGTCGATCCCGACCGGTATTTGTATCAGGGCGTCTGCAAATGAAATCAACCCGTCAGCTTTTGTACGGTTTCTTTTTGAGTCGTAATCGAAATTGTATCGAGCTCTTATTGAACCGGATAGTCTGTCTACACTTGGCATTCCAAGACTATGGGCAAGCTTCTTCAACTCAACGTTGAAAAGGATGCGGGCACTTCCGCTCAGGGGCGGAGTGAAGTTGATAACGATTGAAGCAAAATTTTCTCCGAGGGATGCGCCCGGCATTGAGAACGAAAGTGCCGATGAGTCGTTCTTCTGGAAGTAAGAACATTTCAAATCTCTGATTGATAGTGAATCGCCTGACTGCAGCGAAACGCTCACGTCGGACATGTCCACCTGCAGATCGGCATTACTGCTTTGCTCGCGTTTACTATAGTTAAATGCGAACGCAAATTTTCCCTTTATTGAATTTTCGACGATAGCATCCTGTAGATATTTTGGTAGAAGGTTGTAGATGCAACGAGTGGAGGAATCAATATTACTAATGTAAATACTAATCTGTGAGTGTGGATAAAAGGAAAGGGTGACGGACGATTTGAGGTCGACTCCGAATATCGAGGTCTTTTCAGACTCGATATTTATTTGGTCATGGTGTTTATCGTAATCCAACTTTGCTTGTACGTTTATCGGGCTGCCTTCATACAGTTGCGAATTGTTTTTCCAAAGTTCAAACTTTCCAACCTTGGCCCTTGAATTAAGCACAAGTTTATTTTCTTCGACCACAGTTTGAATTCTCGACGTAATGTCGGTGTTCAGGAACTTCATTGAGATTCCTGTCTTGCTGTTATACCAAATAATGTTTCCGTTTGTGATTTCAAAATTTGAAAGTAGGAGACTAGAAAGCGAACCGCGCACATTTTGTGTTTCCCGATAAAAAGAGTCGCTCAATAATTGATCGGTGTTCGTCCTGTTTCGGTCATTTTGCTCGACGAAGATGGTTGGAGAAAAGAAAATGACATTGTTTATCTCAAGTCGATTCTTAAACAACGGAAGTATCTTTGCATCTATTACCATGGCTTTTGAGTCGAGAAGGTAAGGGCTATAGAATTTTCCATAACTCTGATTGGCGACTCGAAGCCCCGTGATTCTTATTCCAATTGTAGGGAAGAATGAAAGTTCGACGTTTTCCGCCGACACATCGCGGTTCAAAATCTGACTGATCCTCGGCAGAACCAGGGCAGTCAATTTGTCGCTGCTGAAGACAAATTTAGAGAGAATAATAGCTGACAGGACTACTAATCCAAGTAACACGACTGCGTACCTGACTATCCTCACACCTCTTTTCATGTTGTAAAATATATGCTTTAAGCAACCCATATTCAATTTTTTGAAGAGTGGAGTGATTTTAATAACAATTGAAAAAACCTCGCACTGAAGTTATTTTGTATAATGTTAATAGCGTTCGAAGGGATTGACGGCAGTGGTAAAACTACACAGGCAGAGCTTCTATCAAGACGACTCAGCGATGAAGGAATCTCAAACATTGTCTTGCGTGAGCCGGGCGGAACTTCTCTCGGAGAGGGAATTCGTGAAATATTGCTGCATAGGTCCGATCTGAAGATAGGGCCGGTCGCCGAGTTTTTGCTTTTTAGTTCAAGCAGAGCTCAACTCGTGCAAGAACAAATCTTGCCGGCTTTGAATTCAAATAAAGTTGTAATCATTGACAGGTATTTCTACTCTTCGATCGCTTATCAAGGATTCGGTCGAGGAATATCGGTATCGAAGATTGACGTTGTGAACCACTTCGCCACGCAAAACGTTATTCCTGATGTCGTCTTCCTATTCATACTCGATGTAGAGACCGCAGTTGAACGAAGATCTATCTCTGGCAAGAAGATGGATAGGATGGAAAAAGGTGAAATCGAATTCTTTCAGAAAGTCATCGATGGATTTGCGTATTGTGCAAGAGAAGAACCAAACAGATTTGTAACCATCGATGGAAGAAGTTCGATTGAGAGTCTTTCTGAAGACATATTTCAAGATGTTATGAACAGAATTAAGTCGGTTGGATCTAGTCGATCTGACCAGATCGATGGAAAGGTGAAATAAAATGCGCCGAAAAGTTTTTTTGATAACACTTCTCTTGTTCGTAGGAACAAGCGTAGGATTTGTCGTCGTCAACAATAGCGATAGTTTTTATGATGTCAAACGAAGCATAGATCTATTTGGAAACGTATACAAGGACGTAGTTGAAAATTATGTCGATCCGGTCTCGCCAGGCCAGTTCATGAGGAAAGGGATTGATGCGATGCTTAATTCGCTCGATCCGTATACTGTTTATATGGACAAGCAAAACAGCGGAGAGATCGATTTGCTTACGACGGGGAAATACGGCGGCATCGGAGTGACAATAGGAATTGCCAACGGAAAAGTGATCATCACTGGCGTATTCGATGGCTACAGTGCACAGCGGCAGGGATTGAGAATTGGGGATCAAATCCTAATGGTCGACACTTTCGATGTAAATAAAATAGATATAGATAAAGTCAGCGACATGGTACGCGGAGAACCTGGAAGTCAGATAGAATTAAGGATAAAACGGGAGGGAGACGAAAAACCATTCGATGTTGTTCTTGTTCGTTCCGAGATAAGGGTGAAGTCAGTATCCTATTATGGAATTGTCGATACGAATATTGGATTCATCAAGCTTGACCAGTTTTCACGTCCCTCCGACGAAGAAGTGAAGGATGCTCTAACCGACCTAATGGCCAGAACGGATCTTAAAGGTCTGATTTTGGATTTGAGGAATAATCCGGGCGGATTATTGGAGTCTGCCGTAAATATTGTCGAGCTTTTTGTTCCAAAAGGGAGCCTGATTGTAATGACGAAGGGGAGAGATCCATCGTCGGATAAAAAATATATCTCGGATCAGGACCCGATAGCGCCCAACATTCCGATGGCAGTTCTCGTAAATGGCAACAGCGCGAGCGCGAGCGAGATCGTGACTGGTGCTTTGCAGGATTTAGATAGAGCAGTGATAGTCGGAACAAGTACTTTTGGCAAAGGGCTCGTCCAGACCATTCTTCCGCTGGGATACGACGCGCAGCTCAAGATAACCACGGCAAAGTACTACACTCCAAGCGGACGGTGTATCCAAAAAATCGACTACGAGAAACGTCGCGACGGCGAAGATGCCGTAACCCCAGATAGCCTACGGAAGGAATTCAAGACACTTGATGGTCGTCCAGTGTATGAGTTGGGCGGAGTTGCCCCAGATAGTACCGTGCCTGATCAAAAATATTCTGATTATGTTCAACACCTAATGCGTGGCGGATATTTCTTTAATTTTGCGACAGAGTTCCGATCTAAGCGTGATTCCATACGGCAGAACTTCAATGCGAATACGGAGGTTTTGAATCAGTTCAGACAATTCGTAGACAAAAATAATTTTTCATACACTTCGCCTCTCGATCAAATGATCAGCGACGCAAGCAAAGTGGTGTCCACTTCAGATTACGACGATTCGATAGACAAAGATTTAACTTCGTTGGCGAGCAAGGTAAGAGATAGCGAGCAGAATTTTTTTCAGAAAAATTCAAAACAGATATCGGATTATTTGACGGTCGAGATCATCGGTAGATTCATGGGTGATAAGGGACAGACTGAAGCTTTCCTAAAGTATGACAAACAGGCAAAAGTTGCCGAGGCGATCATAAAAGATTTTTCAATCTGCAAAAGGATTCTCTTACCGAATAATTGATTATCGGGGAGATTTCCGCTAAATTTTTCCCACTGATCAGATGCCAGTTGGCGGCCTGCATAGAAAATGTCGCCTTGCGGCATCCCGCACACCACATTTGCGATGATGAGCGGGAAAAAAGAAGATCGAAAAATATGAAGGAAACTCACCAGAATGTCTGAATCTGTAAGTATGAAAAATGTGCCGGCAACCTTTTCAAGAGGTCTTGAAGGAATCATTGCCGGCCAATCAAAGATTTGTTTTATAGATGGATTGAAAGGCGAACTCGTTTATAGAGGAATAAACATCGACGAGCTTGCGACGAATGTAATTTTTGAAGAGGTCGTTTACCTACTTTGGTACGGCAGACTTCCGAAGAAGGATGAGCTAGCCAAATTGCAAAAAGATCTTGCGGCAAACCGGAGTCTCCCAAGTCAAGTCATTGATTTCCTCAGGGGAATTCCAAAGACCGCAGATCCAATGGATGCGCTTCGAACAACGGTGTCTTATCTTGGACTCTTCGATGAGGAGATGAAGGATAATTCGCTTGAAGCAAACTGGCGAAAGTCGATGAGACTCGTAGCCAGATTTCCGACGGTCGTAGCAAATTTCCACACGTTTCGGAAGGCTGGAGATTACCTGAAGCCGGATCCTACGATGACTCACTCGGCAAATTTTCTTTACATGATGAACGGAGTAGAACCGGGAAAAACAGCCACAAAGACACTGGATTGTGCTCTGGTACTTCAAGCGGACCACGAATTCAACGCGTCGACTTTTGCTGCCCGGGTCACTGCGGCGACTCTGTCTGATATTTATTCGGCTGTGACTTCTGCGGTTGGTGCATTAAAAGGGCCTCTCCATGGCGGCGCAAACGAGGCCGTTATGGAAATGCTTCTTGATATCAAGACGGTCAATAATGTCGAGAAATTTCTGCACAACCTTTTAACGGAGAAGAAAAAGATACCTGGATTTGGGCATCGCGTTTATAAAGTTGAAGACCCTCGCGCAAAGCATTTGAAGAAATTCTCAAAACAACTAGGCGAGACCATTGATAATCTTAAGTGGTACGAAATGTCGGAAAAAATCGAAGAGGTAATGAAAAAGGAGAAGGGGCTTGTTCCGAACGTGGATTTCTATTCTGCGTCGACCTATTACTATCTCGGAATTCCTATTGATCTTTATACCCCCATTTTTGCTGTAAGCCGCGTCGCCGGTTGGACAGCCCATATCATGGAGCAGTATGCCGACAACAGACTCATTAGACCACTTTCGGATTATGTCGGGCCGCGAGATGCACACTTCACGCCGATTGACCGGAGGTGAAAACGGAAGTGATGTTCGTGAAGATTCATTGTAACCGCCGTGTCTCGAATGAATCCCGCGAGTCGTAGACATGTCGAAACGAATTTGTCTTGACGTTTTTTCAGTAATTCATAGCGTGGGGTGTGGTCCCCATTTTTGAGTGCCAGATGCGCAAAGAAGATTGTCCGTTCTGCCGTATAACAAATGGAGATTCAGATACTAAAATTCTATTCGAGACGGAGCATTGCGTGGCATTTCTGGATATAAATCCGATAAACTTCGGGCATACTTTAGTCGTATCGAGAAAGCATTTCAAGGATTTCTGCGAGCTTCCGAGTGAAGTGCTCCATGATATTGTCTATGCGCTTCAGGTGGTCTCAAGGGCAATCGTCGAATCGGTCGAACCGGCTGGATTCAATATTTTCAACAACAATGGACTTGCCGCTGGTCAATCCGTTTTCCATTTCCATTTTCACATCGCTCCCCGGTATGCTGGTGACGGGTTGAAGGTCAAGCCGCAACTAAAAGCCTACGAATCAGTGGAACAGATGTCAGAATATGCCGATAAGATCCGAGCAAAAATAAAAATCGGAAGTATGACCATTGGACCACCCAATGAGACTGCACCGGGCATTCCAAACAGAAGGTAGCTTAGGAGAACAAGAATGAATTCCTACGAAAGGCTGACTCCGCCATCAAAAGGAGATAAGATCAAGATCGTCAATGGAAAGATCCAGGTTCCTGATGATCCGGTTATACCATTTATCGAAGGTGATGGTACAGGTCCGGATATATGGCGTACCAGCAAAATGGTCTTCGAAGAAGCGATCCAAAAGGCGTATGGTGGCAAAAGAAACATCCAGTGGTTCGAAGTTTATGCTGGTGAAAAAGCGAACAAAGTCTATGGGAGAGAAGTGTGGCTCCCGGATGACACACTGAAAGCGATTAATGATTATGTCGTCGCAATAAAGGGCCCGCTCACAACACCAGTTGGAGGAGGAATACGGTCTCTTAATGTAGCTTTGCGGCAAATCCTTGATTTATACGTTTGTCTTAGACCGGTGAGATACTTCAACGGTGTGCCATCACCAGTGAAGCATCCGGAGAAAGTGGATATGGTGATCTTTCGCGAAAACACCGAAGATATCTATGCCGGAATAGAATATGCCGCCGGGACACCCGAGGCTCAAAAAGTCCTTGGGTTTATCGAGAAGGAATTTCCGAAAAGCTTTGACAAAATTCGTTTTAATTCAAAAGAAAAAGCCGAGGAATTTTGGAAAGCCGTTGGTGCTAAAGACTTTCCCAGCGACGTGAAGGTCGGCATAGGGATCAAGCCGGTTAG
Source organism: uncultured Bacteroidota bacterium (assembly GCA_963703215.1). GTDB lineage: Bacteria > Bacteroidota > Ignavibacteria > Kryptoniales > JAKASW01 > JAKASW01. The sequence continues at coordinate 2,785,165 of OY969800.1, forward strand.
TTACAGCGGAAGCGTCAGGTTGGTACATAGCGCAATTTCGTATGCGATTAAGCATAAACGAAAATCAGTTACGTTTGTTCACAAAGGCAACATTATGAAGTTTACCGAGGGCGCCTTTCGCGATTGGGGATATGAAGTCGCGAAAAAATTTTTCGGCGCTGTGGAAATAGATGCTGGGCCATGGTGCAAGATTCCCGAAGGGAAACCAGGAGCAGGGATCATTATCAAGGATAGTATTGCTGATATAACCTTGCAGCAAGTACTCACAAGGCCGGAGGAATTCGATGTGATTGCCACTCTGAATTTAAACGGAGATTATTTGAGCGATGCATTAGCTGCCCAAGTCGGAGGGATCGGTATAGCACCCGGAGCAAACATAAATTACATAACGGGGTACGCGATATTCGAAGCGACACATGGTACGGCTCCAAAGTACGCGAACTTGAACAAGGTGAATCCAGGATCTATGATCTTAAGCGGCGTTTTGATGCTTGAATATCTTGGATGGAACGAAGCGGCGGATTTGATTGTCAGAGGAATCGAGAAAGCCATTATGTCCAAAAGTGTCACTTACGATTTTGCGAGATTGATGGAAGGCTCGAAGGAAGTGAGTACATCGGAGTTTGGAAAAGTAATAATTCAAAACATGTGACTCGGAAGAATCGGTCGATGTAAAACTTATTGACCGATGGCATCGGTTGTCGTTGGCTTAGGAGATACGAGCTTGCGTGTGACTGGGACTATTCTTGAATCCATCGGAAAGTCTATCGCCTTTCTTTATTTTTTACTTGACAAAAAGATTTTAATATTTTAACTTATTTGCATCAAACGCCTTACTTACTAAGATAATTACATTGAAATGATAGCACTAAGCGACAAGAAACTCGATCCCATCGACCATAGGATCTTGGAGATTCTGCAAAAGAATGCACGAACAAAGCTCAATGAGATGGCACAACAATTAGGGCTTACGATCCCGACAATCTCCGAACGTATTCAAAAATTGGAGGACAGAGGGTTCATAAAGGGGTACACGGCCATCTTGGATGCAAAGAGATTGGGCAAGGATATTACTGCATTCATCACCGTTTCAATCGATTCGAGCAAGCATTATCAGATGTTCATGGAGCGCGCAAGAGAGACCGAAGAAATACTAGAATGCCATTCGGTTACGGGAGAGGGGTCGCATCTTTTGAAGGTTCGTGCTGAGAATACTAATTCACTTGAGAAGCTATTATCGCGAATACAATCATGGCCGGGTGTGTTGAGTACGAAAACGAGCGTAGTGCTATCCACTATCAAAGAGTCAACAATTCTAAAAACACAAAACAATTAACCCAGGAGGAACAAAATGGCAAAAGCAGTAAAGTCTGCTAATGATGTTGATAAACTTTTAAAGTTCATCAGAGACAGCGGAGTTGAGATCATCGATTTGAGATTCATCGACATTCCGGGACAATGGCAGCACTTCTCTATATATCCGTCGGAGTTGAACGAGGGAACCTTCGAAGAGGGAATTGGATTTGACGGCTCAAGCATCCGCGGCTTTCAGGCCATCAACGAGAGCGATATGGTTCTGATTCCGGACGCCGCGAGGTATTTCATGGATCCTTTTACTTCTCATAAAACGCTCGACATAGTCTGTGATGTTTACGATCCAATTACCGGCGAGCCATACCACAGAGATCCAAGATACATTGCTCACAAGGCTGAGGCTTACCTGAAATCTACGGGTATCGGAGATACCGTTTACTTCGGACCGGAATATGAATTCTTCATCTTCGACAATGTGAGATTCGCGCAAACAGTCAATACTGGATTTTATGAGATTGATTCCAATGAGGGTATCTGGAACAGCGGACAAAGTGATAAGCAGAATCTTGGCTATCGCCCAAAGACGAAGGAAGGTTACTTCCCGGTTCCACCAATAGACAGTCTGCAGGACCTGAGATCGGAAATGCTTCTCACAATGAAGCAAGCCGGCATTAACGTTGAGGTACACCACCATGAAGTGGCGACAGCAGGTCAAACTGAAATCGACATGCGATTTGCGCCGCTGTTGACCATGGCAGACAACATGCTTACGTTCAAGTACATTACGAAGAATGTTGCCACGAAGCACAACAAAACGGTTACGTTCATGCCGAAGCCGCTTTTCGGAGACAATGGTACAGGCATGCACGTCCATCAAAGCATCTGGAAATCCGGAAAGCCTTTGTTCTACGGCAATGGCTACGCAAACTTGAGTGAGATGGCACTGCACTACATCGGTGGATTGTTAAAGCATGCTCCTGCCTTATGTGCAATTACAAACCCGACGACGAACTCATACCACAGGCTTGTCCCCGGATTTGAAGCGCCGGTCAATTTGGCTTACAGCCAGCGCAACAGGTCGGCTTCGGTCAGAATCCCGATGTACTCGAAGAACCCAAAGACAAAGAGAGTAGAGTTTCGCGTTCCTGATCCATCGGCAAATCCCTATCTTGCCTTGCCAGCGATGCTCATGGCAGGACTCGACGGAATAATTAACAAACTCGATCCAGGTGAGCCTCTTGATAAGGACATTTACGATTTGTCACCGGAAGAACTCAAAGATGTTCCCTCGACTCCCGGATCGCTGGAAGAGTCGCTCAAGAACCTTGAGCACGATCATGAATTCTTATTGCGCGGCGATGTGTTCACAGAGGACCTTATTAGCACGTGGATAAATTACAAGATGACAAACGAAGTGAAGCAGGTCGCTTTGAGACCGCATCCATATGAATTCATGCTCTATTATGACATTTAAGTCGTAGACAAAGCTTAGAATTATCTTCAGGCGGGCTGCCAGATGGCAGCCCTTCTTATTTTAGAAAGAAGTGGAAAAATTAGAAGTAAGCTTCAAGTTTTAAGTAATACGCCCGCGGATAATACCAGTACTCGGTGAGTGATCCACCATAGGTATAGAGTGAGCCAAAGGTGAGGGAAGTGTTGTCGCTTGCGGAATACGCGACAGTTCCTGCAATGTATCCGCTGCCATCATTGAAATTGGAATTCGATGACAGCGACAAAGTGATGAGCGGAGACAATTGATAAGAGCCACTCACCACAAGATAATCTTTGGCTAAGTTCAGAATCGTTCCTTCCTCAAGCGCGTTAAAGTCGTAATCATTACGATCGAGTGAGCCCTGACCGTTGTGGTAATATTCAAGCAGCCCGTAGAGTTTGTCGGTGAATTGGTAATCGGCACCGAGTATCCATTTGATAAAATAGCCAGCGTTGTTGATAACATCAGAAGAGACAAGAGCCTCGCCTCTTATACCTGCTCCACCAATGTCACCAGCGAAATCACCGCCGCTGACAACCCGCTTATCGACAAATCCACTCATGAGAGAAAAGTCGTATTCGAGAATATTGGTGTGGAATCTCGCCGCATAATCAGAATATTTGAAATGATACTCAGCGTTGTAAACGAATTGGAGATCCGTCAGTTGACCGAGATAAAATTTCATTGAGGCGGCATCTGATCCATCTTTCTCAATCTTTCCGAAGTTTGCAGGATTGATGGGATTGAATATGTCGGTCGGATTCCAAACTCGCCCGGTTCCCCAGCTTATCCGTTGTCGTCCGACGACGAGTGAACCAAATGAAAAGTCCTGATCGAAATACAATCGATCAATGTAATGGGACAACGTCAGGTGATTTTCGCTGACAGGTTGCCAGTGAAGACTGACGACCTGCCGCATGGGTGGTGTTGCAGTCAAGCCGAAAGCAGTGTTCTGGGAATAATACAAACCATCGATTTCATACTCGACGCCAATCTTGGAATTGTCGCCGACATGAAGTGTCGGACGGAGTCGTAGCCTCGATAGATCCGCAAATTCTGAACGTGAAGTGCTAATGAACTGTGCCAGTGTAGGTTGAGAGTTTTCATAAATTGGCATATCCATAAAGTAACCGGAGAAGTCAAGGTCGGGTTCAGATGATTCTGTAGTTTGGGCGTTTGATGTAAACGCAAGGAATACGAGAAGAATGAATGAGCTTGCGATGAATCTCTTCATTGTTCCATCATGCTTTTACTCTGCCCATTCACGGGCTATTCGTGCCTTTTGTCTGTAACTATCTGCCCATCCTTAAGGATAAGCAGCCGGTGCGCTCGCTCGATAACCTGCGGATCGTGCGATGAAAAGACGAATGTTATTCGCTCCTCGCGATTCAGTTTCTCCATTAGTTCGAGAAGCTTGATTGCGGTTTCGGAGTCGAGATTGGCAGTGGGTTCATCGGCGAGCACAAGACGTGGATCATTCGAAATTGCCCGCGCGACCGCGACCCTCTGCTGCTGTCCGCCGCTCATCTCGTTCGGACGTTTGTGCGCCAGTTCAGCAATGCCGAGCTCTTCAAGCAAAGCAAGACCTCTTCGTTTCCGCTCTCCTGCATCGATGCCGCGGAGCATCATGGTGAACTCGACATTCTCGAGCGCACTGAGCACCGGATTTAAATTATAGGCCTGGAATACAAAACCGATCTTCCTGAGCCGGATGTCAGCAAGCTCGCGGCGCGTCTTAGTGGCAACATCTTCACTATCAAGGAATATCTTTCCCTCCGTCGGCTTGTCGAGCGTCCCGATGATATTGAGAAGAGTTGTTTTACCCGAACCCGACGGACCGGCTATAACGGAAAAGTCGCCCGGTGACACGGTGAGGTTTATTCCACGAAGGGCATCAACGGGGACACCATTGTCTTGGTAAACCTTCGTGACATTTTCAACTCGAACGATTTCCGTATTAACAATTTTAGTTTCCATTATTTCATTGCTCCATTGTACCTGTTAGCATTCATCAACCAGCGGCCAGCTTCTCGTTTCCGATTTCTTGTATCGCTTAATCCGGGGATCCATGGTCTAATGAGACGCTGAACCTGCATTCCGACGTTTCCCAATTTCATTGTTCCATCATTCCGATCCAAGATTTAGAATTCACCCTTCACAATTCCGTTCACGCTGCTCTTATCGCCTCAACAGGCTGAAGTGTTACCGCTCTCATTGCCGGATAGAGGGCGCCTACGACAGTTGCCCCAGGAATAATTACGATTGTGTTTACAAGCGAGGATATCGTCAGGATTGGATAGATGGTTGTCCCGACTCCGAGCGACTTCAGGCTCTCTGAAAACATGGCAAGATTCCAACCCGAGTATGAAAGCGGGATGAAGACAGCGAAAGAGGCGACAATTCCGATTGCTGTTCCCGCTATTCCGAGATAGAATGCCTCCGTCAGCACCATGGTGAAAATCTTCCTGTTAGACATACCAATAGCCGTGTCGACTCCGAACTCGTGAGTCCGTTCCATGACAGCCATGAGCATGGTGTTGACTATGCCGAATATCAGAGCGATGGCTATGATCGCGTAGAATATGTATATAGTCTCATAGTAAAGCTGCAGCTGCATGACTAGAAGTGGGAGCATTTGTTTGTAAGTCAGCACTTCGTAATCGATCGTCAATTCAGATTTCAGCTGATCTGCAATCGAGTCGGTCTGCTTAGTGTCGAGCGGATTCAACACGAACTCGGAAATATGATCCTGCGCCCCGAGCATCTGCTGTGCAGTCTGCAAGGGAATATAAACATGTGACTCATCAAATCCGGAATCGAATGTCTCGAATATTCCGACAACACGGCATGCTTCCGAACCAAAACTACCGTCAAGCCGCGACGCCATGATGACCACCTTGTCGCCTGTTCCTACTTTCAATTTCTCCGCCGTCGAAGTGCTGATGATTATTTGATCGGGACTACCGGAGAGATAAGTTCCTTTCACGATGTATTTACATATCGTGGTCACTTTCTTTTCCGCATTCGGCAGGACACCAACAATCGATATGCCCGATGAATTGTTCGCGCTGCTGACAAGTCCGAACGTTCGCAACCTTTCCGAAGCATCGCACGCCGAACTTTCTTTTGCCAATGCTGCTTGGACCGTATCGGGATCGGCAATCGAGTTCTTGAGTGCAGGGTTCGCCTGATAACCTTTTCTATGAATCTGAATATAACCGGCATCGGCTCCGATCTGGTTTGTCAACATCTGCCGCATCATTCCGACTGAGAGAGCATCAGTCAGAATCATCGCCATCACGCCGATCATAATGGAGATTATCAGGATGAGCGACCTTCGCTTGTTCCGAAGTATGTTTCGCCAGGCGATCATCGAAATCATGTATACCGGATTCCTTTCAAAGGTTCCAGTTTCAGAACCCGCCACAGAGGATATACGGCTGCCACTATCGAAATTCCAAGTATCGTTAAAGTTGAATCCAGGAAAATCTTAAATGACAGGGAAGAAACGAGCATGGGTGCGAAACCGTATTCTTCGTAGAGCTGTGCCACGTCGCCGCCGAATAGGATTGGGTGGCGTATAAAATAGGAATTGATAGCGACGCCGATTCCATTTCCGATTATAAATCCGATGACGAGCATGAAAAAGATTTCCAGCGCAACTGCAATGACTAGTTTTCGCTGCGACATGCCGAGCGACAGCATCACGCCATACTCTCTGAATCTCTCGGTAATCGACATCAGAACGGTATTCAATATTCCGAAACCGACCACGAAGAGAAGTATTATTATGTAGAGTGCGCCGCTCGAATTGTCGAGCTCGATGGTTTGATTCAATTGCGGCAGCAATTCCTGCCACGGAAGTGGGACCAATTCTGATGGCTTTAAGACTTTGTTAAGGCGGTCGGCAGTTTTCTCAACATCGTTCTGGTTTTTGACCGAGATTGCAACAGCATTTATTCTGCCTCCCATATTGAGAAAATTCTGAAGGTCAGAGATGTCCATGAAAGCGCCCATGCGGTCAAATTCGTCAGAGCCTGTTTTGAACGTGCCCACGATCCTGACAAACATGTTCCCGAGAACACCGTCGAAGTCCTGTGCTAGTACGACAACTGAATCGCCAATTCCCGCGTCCAAATTCTCAAGGAGCTTATATCCTGCCACAATTTCGGGAGGCTTTACGCCCTTGTCGGCAGATTTAATTGATAAAAAGCGTCCGCTGTTTACTTTCTTCTGAAAATCCGTGACGAGCGATTCCGTCTGTGGTGAGATGCCCATCAGGATCACCCCGAGCGACTGGTCGCGGTGGCTCAAGAGCGCATCCGTTTGAACCCTCGGCGAGCTTCCATCGATTTGCGGAATGGACTTGATCGCATCCATGATCTTCGGATTAAGGTCGAAACTTTTTTGCAAGGTGGGGTTTTTGTTATAACCAATCTTCTGGATCTGGAGATAACCTGTCGAAACACGCACTGCCGTCTTGATTGTCTCCGCGTAAGTACCATACTGAATGCCACGCTGAACAATCGAAAGCGAGATCGCAAATATTACGGCAGCCATGGCGATCATTGACCGTCGCCAGTTTCGCCACAAACTTCTCCATGCTAATTGAACAAGCAACATACGATATTATAATTCAACATTTAACAATCATCATTCAAAATTTTTCAGCCTATGCTGCTCTTATCGCCTCGACAGGTTGAAGACGGATTGCTTTTGCCGCGGGATAGACTGCGCCGAACACCGTCACGAGCGGAATGATTAAGAGTACTTTGATGTAAGTGGAAGCGTCAAGTACAGGGAAAATCTTAGATCCGGCCCCAAATGATCTGAGACTCGCCGAGAAAACAGACAGGTCCCAACCGGTATGAGCAAGGCGCAGGCAGAAGGCGTAAGAAATTCCGAGGCCTAGAACTGTTCCTGTGATTCCAAGAAACAAAGCCTCGGCGAGGATCATCCGGAATATTTTCTTGTTCGACATGCCGATTGCCATGGAGACCCCAAATTCATGTGTCCGTTCCATGACTGCCATAAGCATGACATCGATGATTCCGAAAATCAACGCAATCCCGATTATTATATACACGATGTAAAATATCTGGTTATATAATCCTATTTGCATGACAAAAAGCGGGAGCATCTCTGCATAACTCATGATCTCGTACTTATCGGACGAACCCGTTGCGGTTTGAACTTCTTTTCGCAGGCTGCTGAGAACAGTCGACATTCGGTCGCGTTGCATCGGGTTGATGACAAATTCAGAAACCATTTCATTTACGTTTAACATCTGTCGCAGCGTCTGAATCGAAACGTAAAGATGCGATTGGTCGAACCCTGAATTGAAAGTCTCGTAGATTCCGCAGACTCGGCAAGCCTCCGATCCGACGCTCCCGTCCAATTGCGAAGCCATGATGACAATCTTATCGCCAATTCCGACTTTTAGTTTCTCTGCGATTGAAGTGCTGACGAGAATTTGGTCGGGGGCATCCGCTAGATATTTCCCGCCGACGACATACTGCGACATTGTCGTGATTCTCTTTTCCTCCTTGGGAATGATCCCGACTATTGAAACACCTGATGAGTTATAGGCGCTGCTGACGAGACCGAAGGTTTTCAAACGTTCCGAATAATTGATGGATGCCGAATCGCGGATGAGTAGGTTTCTTATCTCGTCCGGTGCAGCCATGGAATTGTCGATGCCCGGCTCGACCTGATAACCTGTCCTATGAATTTGCACATAGCCTACGTCGGTGCCGATTTGGTTCGTCAGCATCTGTTCCATCATGCCACCGACGAATGCCTGTGTTAAAACGATTGCGATGACGCCGACCACGATAGAAATTATTAGTATTAGTGATCGACGTTTATTTCTGAGTATGTTGCGCCACGCTATTCTCAAAATCATCAGGTGTACCTTATCCCTTTCAACGGTTCGAGTCTCAAAACTCGCCACAATGGATAAATTGTCGAGATGATACAGATAGTGAGGATAGCCAACGACGCTTCCAGGAAAATACCTATTGAGAGGGAGGATGTAATCGCCGCAACGTTGAAGCCATACTCATGATATAGATTTACCAGATCTCCTCCCACGATTATAGGATGAACGACAAAGTAATAGTTGACTCCGGCTCCGGCCAAATCTCCAAACACGAGACCAAACAAAAGCATGAATAATGTCTCAATCGCTACGGTGACCGCGAGTCTTTCTTGTGACATGCCGAGAGAAAGCATAACTCCATATTCTCTGAATCTCTCGGTTATCGACATCAGAACGGCATTTAAAATGCCAAAGCCCACTACCGAGAGGAGAATGATGATGAAAAGAAGATCGCCCTGGCGCTTGAACTCCATGGTCTGCGCCACTTGAGGTAAGAGGGTTTGCCATGGAACAGCTACGAGACCAGTCGTCTTAAGAGTGGAATTGAGTTCGGATATCGCTTTGTCCACGTCATCCATGTTGCCGACGGAAATTGCAACCGCATTCACCCGATTGTCCATTGAAAGAAGACTTTGCAAGTCCGTTATGTCAGCGAATGCGCCCATTCGATCCATTTCGCCGGCGCCGGTTTTAAATGTACCGACAATCCTTGCAAACATGTTGTCGAGAACGCCGTCCGCTCCTTGCGCGAGCACGACGACAGAATCCCCGATCTTCGCCTTCAGGTTCTGTAGCAGTCTGTAGCCAACGACAATTTCCGGCGTTCCATTATGCTGTGACCTGTCCATCGCAAGAAAATGTCCAGCCGACACTTTGTTAGGAAAGTCAGTGATCAATTCTTCGGCAACGGGGGAAATCCCCATGATCATCGCGCCAACCGAATGGTCTTTATAGCTCAAGAGGCCGTCTGCCTGAATTCGCGGTGAACTCCCGTTGATGAATTTGTTCCTGGCAATAGCTTGCTTAACCTCCGGAGTTATTACAAAACTTTTTTGTAAAGTCGGATTGTCAATATATCCTGGTTTCTGTATTTCAATGAAGCCGGTGGAGAGCCGGGCAGCGGACGTAATTGCGTCATTTAGAGCTCCGTAGTCGAAACCCAACCGCACGATGGTCAGAGTGCCGGCGAAGGCAATTGCAGCGATAGCGAGGACAGAGCGCCTCCTGTTTCGCCAGAGGCTTCGCCAGGCAATACTGATGAGCAACACAGAGTTACTTCTCCAATTCCTTCAGCGAGAAGATACTGCCCTGAATCTTTGTGTCGAAGGATGCCTCGTCCATTTTGATTTCAGTCAGGTGACTCTTGTCGGAATTAAACATTGTCCAGACTGTCGGCACCTTTCTTCCACCCATGACATGGAAATCGCTCATCACCATCGTTCGCATCAATTTTCCTTTTTCGTCGAAGTATTCGACATGCGAAGGAAGATTGTCTTCTTTTCGCACCCAGTAAATAATCTTCCCCCAAACAACCGGCGCATTTGGTTTGGGAATCAATTGCAATTTCCAGCAATCATTATTGTCTATTTTCTCAGCCCCGATGATTGTGATGTCATAGTCTTCAGCAAGAGTTTCACCGCGCACCATGTCGTCGTAAGTGTAATCCGAGCCGTTCCATGATTGGAGCATCATGGATGGAGGAATTCTGATCGTCGTCTCGGTCGCCCTGAGATACATCCAGATTTCATTGCCAAGTTTGAGAGTCCGATTATTCGCTTCGCGTGCAGGTGCAAGAATCTTAACGAGCGCCTTTTCATCGCCGATGGACCAGCTTTCCATTTTCATTGTTCTGGTGTAATCGGGAGTTGTAATTGTCATTTCCATTATGGAATGGCTGGATGTTTTGCCTTTAATGGCATCTTCGGCTTTCTCGATAATTTGTTTAGCATCTTGGGAATAGACATTACTCGTGATCGCGGCTATCGATAAAGCAACGGTGGTCAATAAAAACTTCATGTTGTGACTCCTAATATTTCATTTGTGAGGTTTGATTCCGTCCAATATGAATTTGACTCCTCCGCGTACTTGTTTTTCAAAGTCTACTTCTATTCCAAGAGACCAGAAGAGCGCCGCGCCTTCAACGATTTGATAAATCGCCATGGTGACCTGGTAGGGATCGACCCGGCGAAACTCCTTATTTTTAGTGCCATCATCGATTATTTCTTGAAGAATGTTCACACCCGCTTTGAAATCTCTTTTCATAAGCGTTCTGATTTTCTGGTCCCTGAATGCGATGGCGAACAGCTCCTGGATAACCGGCCGGAACCGCTGCATTTTCTTCATTTCTTCAATCGTGTACTCGATGAACTTCTCGATTCGTTCCTCTGCAGTACCTGTGGCGAGAAACCCCTTCAACTTCTTAATTTCTTTTGAATCAAAGAAGGTGGTAATCAATTCTGAGATCAATTCATCCTTGCTCTTATAGTACCAATAAATTGCGCCCTTGCTCAGGCCAGATTCGTGGACTATATCGTCCATGCTCGTTTCCTTGAGTCCCGTGCGAGCAAATGCTGAGATCGCGGCTCTTACGATCTGCTCCTTTCTCTTGGCAATATTTTCTACGCTTACTGGTCTAGTCATAAATAAACCGACTGGTCGGTTTATAAATAAGATAACGGATGCCTTTTAAGATGTCAAGAGAATTCGTAAGGAAATATTATTCGCGAATCTGTGGCCAGAGATCAAACGTATCCCCACTATGTTTGAAGGGCGACGCTAATGTTCATTTGCACCCGATGGAAGGGAGATGTATCAGGTGATTCCATGTGCCATTTAGAATTATTTTTCTTCCATCATTGCTTCATAAGCTTCTTCGAGCGTCCTTATTTCTTCAGCTGGTATTCCTGCCATAATTTCGTCTCCAAGTTGCTTTGTTTAACAAAAAGTAATTCGATCCATGATCCTATTTCTCTGCTGTCATCTTGCTTGCGAGTTCATTCACCTCTCTCACTAACCTGTCTATATGTTTCCAAACTAGGCTGTCGAGGGACTTGTAGCCCTCGGAATCCAGACGGAACGCTTCGGGATAATTTTTCGCGATGATTCTTTTGACTATCGGGGTCAGGTCGTTTTCCAAAGTTTTCATCTTCCACTCTTCTTCCATCGCAGCATCATAAGATTTATCGATCTCTTTTTGCTCTTCGTCCGATATGTCTGCCATAAGTTCTGCCTCCAAATCCGGTTGCTGGTTAAATATAACGAATTAGGCCCTTATCAGGCTACGGTATTTTGCACCATCTGTCTTTAATTTTTCCACGACCCGTTTTGGAAGACGGGAAGCGCAGGGGGATGTCGATATGCCGATGATAGGGCTTAGGATGAATTAATGATCAACTTCCATGGATTGATGAATCGCAAAGAAATTCCGATATTCAGGCGGGCGCCTCGAGGTTACTATATGGACCACGTTAATTTATTGCAGCCGGAAAGTCCAACTGAAAAGAAATTTGATATTCTGGAGAATCGATGTCTTTAATAACATGGAACGACAATTTTAGAGTAAATGTCAGAGAAATCGACGAACAACACAAGAGGTGGGTAGAGATACTGAATGGACTGCACCCCTTGCGTGAGACAGTAAAAAAGGTTAATAAGGTGGGAGTTAATCCGAGAGGAGAACTTCACCATGCCAGTAGGACGCAGGAAATATACGCGAGAACTCAAAGTGAAAGTTGTACAGTCATATGAGTCAGGAAAGTCAGTGGCGGAGCTGACTCGAGAATACGACATCCATGCGAACTTAGTGTACAAGTGGACGCAAGAGTACAGGAACAATCCGGCAGGATCGTTCAGAGGAAGCGGAAATGTCTCTGAAGCTAGTACGTCACAAGAGAGTCGGATATCGGAACTTGAGCAGATGATCGGACGAATGACCATGGAGGCGGACTTTTTAAAAAAAGCATTGAAGCATGCAGAGAGCGCATTGGTAACGAAGGGTCCGCCTGCGGCGGATGGACAGAGCTGATGGAGCCGATGATTATGCATGACAAGAGTCCGCTTCCGATAGAGCGCAAATGTGAATTGGTGTCAGTGCCGCGGAGCAGCTATTACCGTCACAGTGGAAAGCCGCAGAGAGTTGGTCTGGAGAAAGATGGAGTTTACAGTCAGGTTCAGGAGATCTGTGGCGAGATGCACCGATATGGGTATCGGCGTGTAACAGCGGAGCTTCATAGACAAGGCATAACTGTGAACCACAAGCGGATTTTGGCGCTAATGCGCAGGAATAACCTTCTTTGCAGGAGAAAGAAGAAATATCGGATTGCGACGACTGACTCCAAGCACGCATATCGGATCTATCCAAACCTTGTGAAAGGCATGGAGATAACCAGAACGGACCAGGTATGGATATCAGACATAACCTACATTCGTCTTCATAGTGAGTTTGTATACCTGGCAGTGGTATTGGATGCATTTAGTCGCAGAGCCATCGGCTGGGCCTTGCAGAGGCACTTAGACGTATCGTTGAGTCTCAATGCTCTCAGGATGGCCATAGGAACACGAACAGTCGCTCCTGGACTCATCCACCACTCAGATCGTGGTATCCAGTATGCTGCAACGGAGTACACCGATCTGCTCAAAGAAAACAAGATAACCGTCAGCATGAGCAGGCCTGGTAACCCTTACGACAATGCAAAAGCAGAATCGTTCATGAAAACTCTTAAACATGAGGAGGTACTGATCAACGAATATGAGACCATCGATGAGGCCCGACAAAGTATTACTCACTTCATCGACGTGGTTTACAACCGAAAGCGGCTTCATTCCAGTTTAGGATACATGCCGCCTGTGGAATTTGAAAACGTTCAATTAACTAAAAATATTTCCACCTTAATCAACCAAATCAGTGTCTCATTTTAAGGGTTCACTCCAGAACAACCTCTACGATGCAATGAAGGAAGGAAAGGGGGTAGAAAAAGTAAGCGAGACTCTTGACGGCCTCGTGGAATACACGAAGATACATTTCACCACCGAAGAAGGGGTGTTGAGTAGAAGCGGATACCCTTTCTATGAGGGGCACAAGAAAATACACGAAGATATGGTAAAAGAAGTAGAGCTATTAAGGTTGCGGCATGAATCAGGAGAAAGGATGTTAAGCGTTGACGTGATGCAATTCCTCAAGAACTGGCTTTCCGATCACATATTGCAGACGGATAAGAATTTTGGACCTTTCCTAAACTCCAAGGGAATTGTATGACCCTGGATTTTATCGCGCAGGAAGTTTGATCGACCGGGTGGTCCCGATTGTGAGTTTGCAGGACCGTACAGTCTAACTTCGAGCACGATGCCGAGTGTTTTCATTGATACAGAGGGGGATGTTGGTTAAAATTAGCGTGCAAGGTTCGCTGCAGCACTTCATGGCGGAGTTACTCGAATTGCGACATGATACGCAGGCGGTGAGGAACTTTATCTTCATTTGTTCCTCAAATAATGTGTTAACCGTAGAATGCAATAGTTCAATAATAGCGATACAAGAGTGATGCGGAGTCAAAGATGAAACATGTGAGCAATTCCTTTTCGACGAAAAAGAGTTTCAAGACGGGGAACGGATCGGCGACGATTTTTCACCTGCCGACATTGGATAATCAAAACTATAAAATCGATAATCTTCCTTACTCGATGCGAATATTGCTTGAAAATCTTCTAAGGTTTGAAGATGGTACAGTGGTCACTTCATCAGATATCGAGTCCCTTCTAAATTGGAACGGCAAGCCCAACACCGATAAGGAAATTGCCTTTATGCCAGCGCGCGTGTTAATGCAGGATTTCACCGGAGTCCCCGCGGTTGTTGACCTGGCCGCGATGAGGAGCGCCGTGTCCAGAATGAAGGGGGACACTGAAAGAATAAATCCTCTGATACCTTCGGAGCTGGTCATCGATCATTCGGTCCAGGTAGATAAATCTGGTACCGAAGATTCATTTCTCTTTAATGCCGATCTAGAGTTTAAAAGAAATGTAGAGAGATATACTCTTCTTCGTTGGGGACAGAAAGCGTTCAAGAACTTTAAAGTGGTTCCGCCTGACACGGGAATTGTCCACCAGGTCAATCTGGAATATCTTGCCCGTGTCGTGGAGACGAGAGTTCAGAATGGCGAACTCATGGCTTTCCCGGATTCGCTCGTAGGAACTGATTCACATACGACCATGGTTAATGGTCTCGGCGTGTTCGGTTGGGGAGTCGGCGGGATTGAAGCGGAAGCGGTGATGCTCGGTCAACCATATTTCATGTTGACGCCGGAAGTTGTAGGGGTAAAGCTGACCGGAGAGTTGAGAGAAGGCACGACAGCCACGGATTTGGTTCTAACATTGACGCAGATGCTTCGGAAGAGCGGCGTCGTCGGCAAAATCGTGGAGTATTTCGGCGAAGGGATTTCCGAGCTGAGTCTTCCTGATCGTGCCACGATAGCAAACATGTCCCCTGAGTATGGAGCCACCATGGGGTTCTTCCCGGTGGATGACGAGACAATCAAGTACATGAGGCTGACAGGGCGCAGTGATGAGCAGGTTTCTCTTGTCGAGAGCTATTGCAAAGAACAAGGTCTTTTTTGGGAGAAAGGTGCCCCTCAGCCGATCTACAGTGAGATCATCGAATTGGACATGGGAACGGTAGAAACCTGCCTCGCAGGACCAAAGAGGCCGCAAGACAGAGTCTCATTAAGGGACGTGAAGAATTCCTTCTTGAAAACACTCACGACTCCGCCGGTAGAACGCGGTTTTGGTTTGAGATCTGAAGATTTGTCAATGACCGTGAAAGTGCGCAAGAATGGAGACTCGTTTGAACTGCATAATGGTTCAGTCGCGATTGCGGCCATTACGAGCTGCACAAACACTTCCAATCCTAATGTTATGATTGCTGCAGGTTTGCTGGCGAAGAAAGCGGTCGAGAAATTTGGTTTAAGATCAAAGCCCTGGGTAAAAACGAGCCTTGCACCGGGTTCGCCGGTAGTCATGGATTACTTGAAGCAAGCTGGATTGATTGAAGCCTTGCAGAAACTGGACTTTGACCTGGTCGGTTTTGGATGTACCACTTGCATCGGAAACAGTGGACCGCTAGACGAAAACATTTCATCGGCAATCGAAAAAGGGAACTTGGTTGCAGCCTCTGTACTCAGTGGAAATAGAAATTTTGAGGGAAGGATCAACCCCTACACGAAAGCGAGTTATCTTGTGTCGCCACCATTGGTCATCGCTTACGCCCTTGCAGGCAGAATAGACTTCGATCCATTGACAGAACCCATTGAAAACTTAAAAGATGGCACGCCTGTCTTCTTGAAAGATATATGGCCATCGCAAGCTGAAATTGAAGCTGCTGTAAGCGAGTCCGTCAGACCGGAGATGTACCGCTCACGTTACGCGAAAGTATTCGAAGGAGACGAAAGGTGGATGGGGCTGAAGGTTCCTGACGGCGAGAGTTACCATTGGGAAGATCGTTCAACTTATATCCAGGAACCGCCATTCTTCAAAGAGATTTCGGTAAATGTACAGAAGTCCGAGGACATTACAGGGGCACGGGTGCTCGCACTCCTTGGTGATTCTGTGACCACCGACCACATATCTCCGGCGGGATCGATTCCGGCCAATAGTCCCGCTGGAAAATATCTAATTGAACATGGCGTACAGCCCAAAGACTTTAATTCTTATGGGTCTAGACGCGGAAATCACGAAGTGATGATGCGAGGAACTTTTGCGAATATCAGGCTCAAAAATCTGTTGGTGCCGGGAACCGAAGGCGGTTGGACCGCTCATCTGCCAGATGGTGAGAAAATGTGGTTGTACGATGCTTCAATGAAATACCAATCCGAGAAAGTGCCGCTGCTTGTTATTGCCGGTAAGGAGTATGGAAGCGGCAGTTCGCGCGACTGGGCCGCAAAGGGCACGCTCCTGCTTGGTGTCAAAGCCGTGATTGCTGAAAGTTACGAGAGGATCCATAGAAGCAATTTGGTCGGTCTCGGCGTTCTTCCTCTCCAATTCAGACGAGGAGAAAACGCAGCGACGCTTGGGCTTACTGGAAAGGAAATCTATTCAATCAAAGGTATTGTGAATAATCTTGCTCCGCGCAAGGAGCTTGATATCGTTGCTCTTGGAGAAAACGGAAAGTCTGTAGAATTCAAGGCTACTGTGCGGTTGGACAGCCAAGTTGACGTTGAATACTACTTGAACGGCGGGATCCTGAACACCGTGCTTCGGCAAATGCTGAAGTAAATTGAGCTCATAGCGAGCAGTCCCGCAAAAGTCTGCGCGCATCGGTATTTGCACTTGAATGAAAGATAAAATATATTCGCTGTCGGAACGAATCGGTGGCTAAAAGGATTCAAGAGCGATATGACTAATTGGCTGATGATATGCTAAGGTGTTTATGTCCACCAAAAGGGGCTCGATTTTTGCTTCAATTCTTTTATGTAAGCACTGCATTTTCATGTGACTTTGATGGTCTCATTGAAGATTCGTTGAATTTTGGAGCACTCCGTTTGTAGAGAGATTTATGGTGGCTCTGATGCTTCACACTATGTGTAACGATCGTAACTAATTAAGTGCGAATGACTCCGACTAAGACTCAATTGCAACCTGAAGAGGATCCTACGGTGGAGGCAACGCTGACCGAGAGCACCCCTTTGTCAGATGTCAAAGCTGCTCTTTCTTCGCGGTATGAGATTGTCGAGAACCTCGGCAAGGGAGAATTCTGCACGGTCTATAGGGCGATAGATCGAAGGTCAAACATCGAAGTGGCTCTCGAAATCCTTCCACCCCATTTAGCGCAAAATACAGATTATGTAAGTCGGTTTCACAGAGAGGCAAGTATAGCTTCGAGACTGAACAATCGCAACATCAGCAAGATCTACGATGAAGGGGTCCATAACGGCGTCCACTTCGTTACGGTCGAATACCTGGATGGATTGGATCTCCACACGATGATCATGTGGAAGGGGAGACTTGACGCAAAAGAGGCCGTGAAAATCATTTCGCCCTGCGTCGAGGCGCTCGCTTATGCTCATGAAAAGGGGTTGATTCACCGGGATCTCAGGAGCTCAAATATCATCATCACGGATGTTGGAAGACCTGTCATGACGGATTTCTGGATCGATCACTCTTCAAGAGGAACAAAACTCGCCGGCGCGCTGGAGTACATGAGTCCAGAGGAAGTTGAGGGGAAAGAACTGACGCGGAGCAGCAACATCTATTGTTTCGGGATTATTCTTTATGAAGCTCTGACTGGCAAAGTCCCATTTTTCGGGCCAAATCCTTTTGAAATAGTCGGCAAGATAATCGGTAATCCTCCAGTATTTCCAAGAAAGATTGCGTCCACTATACCCGATTGGATGGAAGAGATTACTCTTCGTTGTCTCGAAAAAAATCCAAAGAATAGATTTTCGAGCGCGGCAGAATTAGCAGCCGCGTTACTCAGAAGCAAGGCTCCCGCAATTGTTTCGCAGCCAGTTTCACAGAGACCTACAATCTCTCATGCGAGCAGCAAAACGAAAAGCAAGCCCCCTGCGCCCAGGGAAACGAAGAAAACCGCTCCTTCTCCTGTTGTGCCTAAACTGACTCCACCAGATAAGCTATTTGGCAGCGACAAAGACAAAAAGATTGTGAAGGAAAAGGCTGAGGCTGAAAAGAAAAAGTTTGAAGCTGAAAAGGAAAGAGTAGAGGCTGAAAAGAAAAGAGTTGAAGCTGAAAAGGAAAGAGTAGAGGCTGAAAAGAAAAAGGTTGAGGCTGAAAAGGAAAGAGTCGAAGCTGAAAAGAGAAAGGCTGAAGCTGAAAAGGAAAGAATCGAAGCTGAAAAGAGAAAAGCTGAAGCTGAAAAGAAAAAGATTGAGGCTGAGAAAGAAAGAGTCGAAGCAGAGAAGAGAAGGGCTGGAGTTGAAGCTGAAAAGAGAAAAGGCGAAGTTCGAAAGAAAAAGGTCGAGGTTCAACCTTCACTCGAGAGGAAGATTGACAAACTTGTCGTCGAGGTCAAGAAAGAGCCGAAGACACGTGTTCAGATCAAATCTCTCATCAGAATTGCGATTCCGCTTGCATTCGCCGCTGCGGTGTTAATAGTCGTAATAAGCAACCCAAGTTTCTTGCACCATGGTGGACAGAATCAGAATCAAGCTGTGAATGACGAGAACGTGTCTGAAAAAATAACGGCCATTCCAACACCACAAGCAAAGGAGTCGGGATTCAAGAGTGTCGAAGCTGCTCCGAATGAAGAATCTGGTAAGACTCCGGTAAAGGAAATCGAACCGCTCCCTGCAGTTGTGAAAAGTAAGCCTCAGAATACGACATCTACCGTTCGTATTGTTAGTCTCTCAAAAGCGAAGAGTGAGGAAGCAGAAAATGTGGCGGTAGCCAATCCATCCAAGGCGGTTATTCCAGCGGTCAAGATGACGGTTCCCGAAAACGTTGTGCCCAAGATTTCTGTTATCAACATCCAATGGATTTATGTCGATAGCGGATCCTTCCTGATGGGAAGCAACAGTTACCCTTCGACTAAGCCGGTGCACTCGGTGAAAGTCTCGAGCTATTACATGAGTGCCACTGAAATAACATTTGACCAGTATGATAAATTTTGTGAACTCACTAATGCAAAGAAGCCGGATGACAACGGTTGGGGAAGGGGGAAGATGCCGGTTATTAACGTCAGTTGGAACGATGCGGTCGCATTTTGTCGGTGGGTTTCGGATCAGACGGGAAAGATGGTACGCCTTCCTACTGAGGCCGAATTCGAGTTCGCCGCACGAGGCGGAAACAAAAACGAAAGTTATGCCTACAGCGGCAACAATAGCGCGGATCTCGTCGCTTGGTACGCAGACAATTCAAGCGGGAGGCCTCACGTGGTCGGCACGAAGCAACCCAACGAGCTTGGTCTTTATGACATGAGTGGAAATGTGTGGGAGTGGTGTGAGGATTGGTATCATCAATCCTATGATGGAGCGCCCGTTGACGGAAAGATGTGGAATGTTC
Organism: uncultured Bacteroidota bacterium; assembly: GCA_963703215.1. Taxonomy (GTDB): domain Bacteria; phylum Bacteroidota; class Ignavibacteria; order Kryptoniales; family JAKASW01; genus JAKASW01. The sequence continues at coordinate 2,804,853 of OY969800.1, forward strand.
AGGATCGTTATAATCCTTATCGGGTACTTCGAGGCGGTTCCGCAAATGGTGCGAACTATTGCAGTCAAGTTTCCTTTCGCTTCTGGTTAGCACCCTTCTTCAAAGACAAGGCTATTGGATTCCGTGTTGTCAAGGAAGTGAAGTAACTAAATCTAAACTTTAGAGGGACCGCCCTTCGTCAGAATGCCCTTCAATGGTCATGGCTACGTTTGGAAATTCCGCTAAAATTTCATAGATTTTTACAGAAATAGGAGAATCAATGAGAAGCGGTATCCATCCGAAATATCATACAGTGACAGTTACATGCGTTTGCGGAAATACATTTCAGACACGTTCGACAGAGCCGGGTCAGTTCTTGAAAGTTGAAATTTGCTCCAATTGCCATCCATTCTTCACTGGAAAACAAAAGCTGATAGATTCTGCAGGTCGCGTTGAAAAGTTCATGCAGAAGTACTCTAAGAAAAAAACCGAACAGACTACCGCGGGAAAAGTCGAAGCTTGATCTTGGCTGAGATTTTCTTGGGCATTTTCTAATTTCAACAAGAAACCGAAGCAGGGAGCGCTTGACATTCGGTTTGCATTTCGACATAAAAGATTAAAATTCAATTACATGTTATTTGTATTCGTTTAAACGAGGATCCTAAGAACAAGATTTCTCCAGGGTATGCAGACAATTTAGTGGTTGGCGATGAAAAGCTTTACAGGGGCAAAACATGATGGAAGATTTTAAGAGCGGCAAAACTTGTCCAAGGCAAAGCACAGAATTTGTGCTATTCCAGACTGCTCGTGAGACCGCAATCAAGGTCCTAAGCAGGATTGAGCGCTCGGATTCCTACCTTGACAGAGTACTCGACTTTGAATTGAAGAGCCCAGACCTTAGCAAGCTGGATAAGGCATTCCTGACTGAGTTAGTAAATGGCACGATCAGATGGAAGGGAAAGTTAGATTACGTTATCTCACAGCTCTATCGTGGTGACTTTTCAAAGGTGGAAATCAACGTCAAGAATGCACTCAGAGTGGCCGTCTACCAGATGATGTTTCTTGAGCGAATTCCTCAATCGGCCATAGTGAACGAGACAGTTGAATTTGTGAAAAAACTGCGTGGACAAGAACTCGGTAATCAGGTAAACGCGATTCTGAGATACGCAATCCGAAAGATTAATATTATTGAGTATCCATCCGTCGATGAAAATCCGGTAGAGGCTCTCTCCACCATACATTCATTTCCTCCGTGGTTTGTCAGAAGGTTCATAGACAGATTCGGAGTTTATGAGACCGAACAATTATTGACCGCACTCAATGAGCGTCCGCGATTGGCTATCAGAGTGAATCCATTAATGGGCTCCGTCGAGCAACTTGCTTCGGAGTTCGAGAAGTGCGGAATGATGGTCAATCCCGGAAAGTTCATCCCGAACTTTCTATATGTCGAAAGATTGTCCAGGATTTCGGAACTTGACGCATTCAGAGCCGGACGATTCGTTGTCCAGGATGAGAGCGCTGGAATCGTTTCCATTCTTCTTGATCCAAAACCCGGAGAGAGAATTCTCGATGCGTGTGCTGCCCCGGGGGGAAAAACAACTCACATCCTTGAGTTGACCAGATGTAATGTTGAGCTTATTTGTCTCGAAAAGTATGAAGTGCGGGCGAGGCTTATCGAGAATTCTATTCACAGGCTGAAATATGGCAATGCAAAAATCATTGTCGCCGATGCTTCAACATATGCAGAGTCAATTCCCTTCGATAAAATCTTGGTCGATGCGCCTTCGACAGGGTTTGGCTTGATCAGAAGAAAGCCCGATTCAAAATGGAAGAGGGAACCTGAAGATATCAAGTTGCTTAATGAAGCACAGTCGGCAATTCTCGAAAATGTAACGAAACTGGTGAAAGAAGGCGGCGTCGTGGTCTACAGCACTTGCACGATGGAGTGGCAGGAGAACCAGGCGGTTGTGAAGGACTTCCTGAACAGACATCCGGAGTTTATCGTCGAAGCCGCAGAATCGTTCGTCCATCGAGATCTAGTCGGACGTGATGGCTTTGTGGAAGTCTTTCCCCACAGGCACGATATGGATGGAGGTTTTGCCGCCAGACTCCGAAAGACCGCTTGATGATAATTCACGAACCCCCGCCTCAGAAGTTTCTTGTAATGCAACCAACCGTTTAATAACTTTGTAGTGAAAACATTTTGGAGGTTTATTTAAATGATTAAGAACGTTGATGAACTAAAAAACAATTTGCAAAGCGTGGTCGAAGTCGACGGCTGGCAGAAAGTCAAGATTTCAAACGCCGAAAAACTTAGAAGCTCGGTAATAGATACTCTCGTTTATGAATCTGTCTTCAACCCAAGTGAAGAAGTGAAAACGAAGACTCGATGGTTGATCCGTGAGGTAGCAAGAAGTTTGGGAGCCGGTTCCGCGTCGATACAGGGTCTCTATACTGCTTACGGGAAAGGTGAAGTCTCAGGTTTCACAGTGCCCGCAGTGAACGTCCGTGGAATCACTTATGATTTTGCGCGCGCGATGTTCAGAGTCGCGAAGAAAAATAACATCGGTCCCTTTGTTTTTGAAATAGCAAAATCAGAGATGGAATATACGGCTCAACGCCCTGCCGAGTATTCCGCGTGCGTGCTGGCTGCCGCCATAAAGGAGAATTATTCCGGTCCAGTTTTCATCCAAGGCGATCATTTCCAGTTCAATGCAAAGAAATTTGCCCAGGATCCTCAGAAGGAAATTGGAGCGATCAAATCTCTTATCAAAGAGGCAATTGCCGCAGAATTCTATAACATTGACATTGATTCTTCGACGCTTGTCGATCTCAGCAAGACGACTACCGAGGAGCAGCAGCGAAATAACTACGAATTAGCCGCAGAGATGACTGCGTTGATCCGAGAAGTCGAGCCCAAGGGCGTAACCGTTTCCGTTGGCGGAGAGATCGGTGAAGTCGGCGGTAAGAATTCGACTCCAGAGGAATTTCGTGCATACATGGAAGGTTACGTCAAGACTCTGAATTCGAAAAAGCATGGTGCTACCCCGATAAGTAAGATCAGCGTCCAGACCGGATCGAGCCATGGTGGAGTTCCACTGCCTGATGGAACCGTTGCACTTGTAAAGATTGACTTCAGTGTCCTCGAGTCCATTTCAAAAATTGCCAGAGAAGAATATGGCATGGCGGGAGCCGTCCAGCATGGTGCATCCACTTTGCCGGAAGAGCTTTTCGACAAGTTCCCCGGTGTAGGAACGGCGGAGATCCATCTTGCTACCGGATTTCAGAATCTGCTTTATGATATTTTCCCGAAGGATTTCAAAGAAACAATCTATGATTACCTGCGGAAAAGCTGTGCAGATGAAAAGAAGCCTAACGAGACCGACGAGCAATTCATTTACAAGACACGAAAGAAAGCTTTCGGGCCGTTCAAGCAGCAGATGTGGAACCTCGGCAAGGATTGGTTCGCCAAAGCAAATTCGGAATTAGAGAAGCGATTTGAGTTCTTATTCCTGAAACTTAACACGAAGAACACGAAGGACGTAGTCAACAAGTACGTGAAGGTATAACCCCGAAGGGATCGCTTGAGCGATTGACTCAAAAATTTTCCAAAGAGAAATCAAAGGCGGCGGTGAGTTCAGTAATCGCCGCCATTTTTCTTACTGCCTTTAAGCTAGCAATTGGAATCATATCAGGCAGTCTGGGCATTCTTAGCGAAGCTGCACATTCGGGCTTTGATCTTGTTGCAGCAGCGACGACTTTATTTGCGGTCAGGGCTTCAGAGAAACCCCCCGACGCCCAACATCACTACGGTCACGGCAAGTTTGAAAACGTTTCGGCACTGTTTGAGACTCTGCTTCTCTTCTTGACATGCGTTTTGATCGGCAGGGAAGCCGTCGCGAGACTCTTTTTTAGAAAGGTTGGAATTGACGTCACCGTTTGGAGTTTCATCGTGATGTTCACATCGATCGTCGTTGATTTTATGAGATCAAGAATGCTTTTCAGAACTGCAAAGAAGTATCATAGCCAGGCGTTGGAAGCGGACGCACTTCATTTTTCAACGGACATCCTCAGTTCAGTGGTCGTCATTGTCGGTTTGATCGGTGCGAAGTTAGGTTACGAGTTCGCCGATCCAGTTGCTTCGCTTGGCGTTGCAGCGATTGTCGTATTCATAAGTTTCCGCCTTGGCAAGAGAACGGTCGATGTCCTGGTGGATAAGAGCCCCGAACCGACGCTGGTGGCAGATATACGAGCGGCAGTTCTGAGCCTAAAAGAAGTCGAGGAAGTAAAAAGCCTGAGAGTTAGAGTCTCGGGCGGAAAGATTTTTGTCGATATGGTGGTCGAATTGCCGAGGCTTCTTCCTTTTGAACGCGCACATGCCATGGTCGATGAAATTGAGAACAAGGTCCGTGGAGTGAGAGATGGGATAGACGTTGTGGTTCATGCCGAGCCAGTTAAGACTGACAAAGAGACTGTGGCTGACAAGATAAAATTGGCCGCTGAAAATGTCGAAGGTAATGTCCACGAGATCGAAGTGTTTTCAACAAAGAATGGGTTGGTGGTAGATTTGCATTTAGAAGTTACCGACGCCGAAACAATTGAGTCTGCTCATCGCAAGACAGACATATTGGAGACCGAGATTCGCAAACAAGTTGAAAACGTGGATCACGTTTTCGTTCACATCGACAAACCATCGCTTAGACCAAAGGCAGCCAAGACGCTCAATTTACAAAGGAGCGATCTCCCTGAAAAACTCTTGGATTACGTCGGACGAAAACGGGGCGTGGTGAACTGTAGTAATATGAACTTCGCAGAAAGCGAATCAGGCATCAGAGTGGCCATGGTCTGTCAGTTCAACGAAACTTTTTCGCTCGAAGACACCGTTAAGATGGTCAATGAACTCGAGGCAGACATCGTAAAGCGGTTCCCGAAAATTTCCAGAGTCGTAATCCATCAAGAACCTCTTTCTTGAGCTAACATGAAACCATATTACACCGATCCATATACCATAGATTTCGAAGCTGAAACTGTCGAGATATTTGAGAAGGACGATGGGGTTGCTGTCGTTTTGGACAAGAGCTACTTTTATCCAACTTCCGGCGGCCAGGAACATGACACAGGGTCTATCAACGAAGTTGGCGTCAAAGATGTCATTGAAAGTGATGGGAAGACTGTCCACCTGTTGTCAGGGAAAATCAATCCGGGAAAAGTGGCCTGCAAAATCGATTGGAAGCGGCGATTTGAGAACATGGAACAACATACCGGTCAACATATCCTATCGGCCGCGTTTGGAAATTTTTTTGACATTCAAACAGTATCCAGCAGGCTTGGAGAAGAAATAGGAACAATTGATTTGTCGCGCCAGCCTTCGGAAAACGAAATAGACCAATCTATCGCGGAGGCGAACAAGGTCATCCAGGAAAACCGTGATGTTGTGATCCACTTTGCCGACAACGCCACGATAGGCTCATACAAACTTCGCAAGCAACCGAAAGTTGAAGGGACAATCCGAATCGTAGAAGTAAAAGATTTCGACTTCTCGCCGTGTGGTGGCACACATTGCACGCACACTTCTGAAATAGGTGTCATCCTAACGGGAAGCGTCGAAAAAGTGAAATCATCGCTGACAAGGATCGAATTTGTTTGTGGAAACAGAGCGATGAGACATTACTACGCATTGCACAGTTCCGCCACGGAAAGTGGAAGACTTCTTTCGACGGCGTCGCTTGATCTTCCAGCAGCCGTGGAAAAATTGAAAAGTCAGCTTCAGGAAAATGGAAGCAGAATCAAGGAATTATCGGAAAGAATTCTCGCGGCAGTCTGTGAGCGATTCAAGCAAAAGCTCGATGCTTCAACGGAAGTCGTGAGCTTTTTCGATCTTACGAGTGAAGTGTCGTCTGCCGAAGAGCTGAGGTATGTCGCAAGCTGCATGTCGAAAAAGGCCGCGAAATCTTTTGGCGTTTTTAGAAATGATGACGACACACGCCAGATGAATCTCAATCTGACGATGAACAATTCCGATTCTATGATAAATCAGCTTAGAACCAATTATGGAGTCAAAGGCGGTGGAAGAAATGGTTTCTTCTCTTTGAGTTTTGACCGTAGTATGTCACAAATCATTATTGATAAATTAACCAAAGCTGCTCAGAATGTCTGACTCAGGAGTCCATTTGATTGTGAGCGGAGTGGTACAGGGAGTTGGCTACCGATTCTTCGCCATACGGAAGGCGGAAGCTTATGGACTGAATGGGTTTGCAAAGAATTTGATAGATGGAAGTGTCGAAGTCGTGGCCGAAGGCGACAAAGGCTTGATCGAGGAATTCATCAAAGACCTGAGACGTGGACCAATCTCGGCGCACGTCTCAGAGATCAGAATAGAATGGATGAATCCTACTTACAAATTTCGAGGATTCCAAGGAATATGAAAGTTGGATTCGGCTTCGATGCCCATGAGCTCATGGAAGGGAAACCACTCAAGCTGGGTGGAATCGAGATTGAATTTCCAATGGGACTTCGTGGACACTCAGATGGGGATGTTGTCCTCCATGCATTGAGCGATGCGATCCTGGGCGCTTGTGCAAAAGGTGATATTGGAATTTATTTCCGCGACGATGAAAAGAAAAACGAAGGCATCGACGGCAAGCGAATACTAAAATTTGCGTTGGAGGCTGCTGCCGGGAATGATCTGAGATTAAACAACATTGACATCGTGGTTATTGCTGACAGACCAAAACTAAATTCGATCTACGAGAAGCTTCGAGATTCGATTGCCGGTGAATGCGGCATTTCAAGCTCTGACGTTTCAGTAAAATCGAAAACCACCGAAGGAACATTGGTGGGAAAAAATTCCATCGCTTGCTTTGCGGTGGTGCTGATGGAAGTGCAGTGACGCATTTAGATAATTTAGTCACCGCGCTGAACAACACTGCCCCAATTTATCTCTATATGACGATGTTCTTTTTTGCTTTCCTTGAAAATCTTTTTCCGCCATCGCCAAGCGACCTGGTCATTGCTTTTGGCGGCTCCCTTGTTGGTCTGGGTAAATTGAATTTCTTTTCCGCGATTCTCTTTTCAACTCTCGGGAGCACCGCAGGTTTCATTGTCATGTATTATGTCGGATTTTTTCTCGGGAAGAAAATAATCGACTCCGGGAAGATAAAGTTTCTGCCTCTGGATAAAATAATGACTGTCGAAGGCTGGTTCAAAAGATATGGTTATGGGCTCGTTGTAGCGAATCGGTTTCTTTCAGGAACAAGGGCTGTAATTTCATTTTTCGTTGGACTCTCCGAGTTGTCAATTGGAATAACAGTCCCTCTGTGCGCTGTGAGCGCGCTCCTCTGGAATACTATTTTGATACTGGGCGGTTCAATGCTCGGCCAAAATTGGAAACTTTTGGCGCACTATCTCAATCTATACGGCACAATCATCGGAATAGTCCTCTTGATCGCAATTCTGTACTGGCTGATCAATTACTTCCGGAAGCGGAAGCATACTTGAGAAGATACTGGCGGTTTCCGATGAGATTGGCACCCAACATATTTCACCGATCTCTTGTCCTTCCGATTTGTTCTGGGCTGCTCCTCGGCTTTTCTTTTCCTCCGTTTCACTTCGGCTGGCTGGCGTTTGTTGGTTTTATACCGTTGATATTTGCAATAGAGAATGCCGAGAATTACCGAGGGGTTCTTAAATTGTCATATTGTGGGTTCCTGATTTTCAATGTCATTGCAATCTACTGGATTGGCGGCTGGACAAGGGAAAGCGATCCATTCTTAATGATCGGAGGGGCGGCGCTTGTCTTCTGTCACCCGTTTTTCTTCACTGTGCCGATGTTGGTGTACCACTTTGTGCACAAACGATTCGGAAGAAACTCAATTTTCTTTTTCCCGTTCCTGTATCTCTCATTTGAACACCTTCACTCGATCAGTGAGGTTGCATTTCCATGGTTGACAATTGGATATTCGCAGTCGTATAACCTCGCCACGATTCAATATGCTTCGTTCACCGGTTTGTTCGGACTCTCCTTTCAGATTTTGTTGGTCAATGCATCATTTTATTACGCGTTAATTCTCTGGCTCGAGAATCGTCGAGACAATCAGACAAGAATAATTGCGGCATTGCTGGTTGCGTTAGTCCTTATGATTGCGCCAGAGATTTACGGTCACTCCGTTCTCAGTTCCGCAGACAAAATTAATTATCCGGACAAGTTGAAGGTCACGATCGTTCAACCAAACATCGATCCTAATGAGAAATGGAATGGCGACATCATTCAGATTATGAAGGCGTACGAGCAAGAGACATATAAATCAAAAGGAAACGGGTCTGATTTAGTGGTGTGGCCTGAAACTGCGATTCCATTTTATATCCTTTTGCCCCAGCTTTCATACTCAAGAAATTCGCTTCAGGCATTTCTGGACAGCACAAATACGACGCTCCTCACAGGTCTTCCGCTTGCTTATTATTACTCGGATAGTGGCAGTGCAAATCCGAGCAGTCACTACGACGACTTCTTGCATGAATATTACGACGCGTACAATGGCGCAGCTTTGTTCGAGCCGCGCTCACAGGTTTACCAGACTTACGGCAAAATTGTGCTCGTGCCTTTCGGCGAGCGAATTCCCTACGCCGATGCAGTGCCATTTCTAATCAAGCCGCTGAATTGGGGAGTTGGTATCAGCAACTGGGCGCGTGGGAAAGACACAACAGTTTTCAAGCTGCAAGATGGAACGACATTTTCGACGATAATCTGCTACGAAAGTGTTTTTCCGGATTACGTCAGGCAATTTGTTAGGAAAGGCGCTAACTTTATTGTAATTATCACAAACGATGGATGGTATGGAAAATCTCCCGGTCCGTACCAGCATGCTGCTTACGCAGCGCTGCGTGCGGTGGAGAACAGGAGAGCGATTGTGCGTGCAGCCAACACAGGAATTTCTGAGTTCATTGACCCATACGGCAGATTGATCGGTGAGCCGACAAAACTCGATGAACAGACCGCTCTCACGGCATCAGTTCCAATATCTCACCTAACCACATTTTATTCGGAGCACGGAGATTGGATAGCGAATCTTGCCGAAGTTATCGCCGCAGGTGCAATTCTTTGCGGACTTTTTCTTAAATTTAAATGTAAAAACTAAGGAGATGTTTCACGAAGTACATTGACTTGAGAAGCGACACGGTTACCAAGCCGAGCGGAGCGATGCGTAAAGTGATGGCGAATGCTGAAGTTGGCGACGACGTGTTCGGGGAAGACCCTACCGTAAATAGATTGCAGGATAAAGTCGCTGACCTTCTCGAAAAGGAGGCGGCATTGTACGTGCCTAGCGGGACAATGTCAAACCAACTTGCTCTTAAAACACACACTAATCCTGGAGACGAAGTAATTGTCGAAAAAGATTCTCACATTTTCAATTATGAAACAGCAGCTCCTTCGTTGTTGTCCGGAGTGCAGTTAAATCCGATCCCGGGGACACGCGGTCTCATGACGGCAGATGCAGTCGAGGAAGCGATTCGACCGGACGTATATTACATGATGCCGACAAGACTTGTCTGTGTGGAAAACACTCACAACCGCGGAGGCGGAAGCATTTACCCGATGAAGTTGATCGACGAGATCGAAGATGTCGTGGTGCGACACAAACTGAAGTACCATCTCGATGGGGCAAGGTTATGGAACGCTTCGATTGCGACCGGGATAAAAGTGTCTGATTATGCGAAGCGTTTCGACTCGGTTTCCGTTTGCCTATCCAAAGGTTTGGGTGCACCTGTCGGATCTCTGCTGACGGGAACGAAGGAGTATATTTCAAGGGCGCACCGTTTCCGTAAAATTTTTGGCGGAGGTATGCGCCAAGCTGGCGTACTTGCCGCTGCGGGCCTCTACGCGATTGAGCACAATGTTCAACGGTTAGCTGAAGATCATGGGAAGGCAAAGACGTTCGCACGGATTCTCATTGAGTCTCCCTTTTATGATTTGAATCTCGATCATGTCGAAACGAACATCGTTATATTTGGAATTAAGTCTCCCATGACAGTGAACAGATTCATTTCCGATCTGAAATCGCTCGGGGTATTGCTGTCCGCGGGAAGTGCGGGGAAGTTGCGCGCAGTAATGCATCTCGATGTTTCAATGGGAGATGTGAAGAAAGCAGCAGAGATTTTGGCAAAATATCGTCCCGATTAAAAAGTACCAGCTGAGTAAAAGGAAATCCCATGGAGTCCGAATAGGTGAATGAGCGACTGCCTTCTCAAGACGAACTTGAGCGCGCGAAAGCTGCCGGTTTCACGCATTATCCAATCATAATTGAGATTCTGGAAGACGTTTTCACCCCAGTCGGTCTCTATCTGCGTCTTCGCCAATTTGGGAATAATAGTTTTCTTTTGGAAAGCGCTGAAGGTGGTGAAAGCATCGGTCGTTACTCCTTCATGGGCATAAACCCTTTTGCGACGTTCGTGGTTCAAGATGGCACAGTCACAACGTTGATCGGTGAAAAGAAAACGACTACCAAGCGTTCACCGATCTTAGAGTTGAAACATTTCTTCTCAAGGTTTAGAATTGTTCCGGTAATGGGCATTCCTAGGTTTTCCGGCGGAGCTGTAGGTTATTTCGGTTATGATTTCGTCAAATACCTTGAGGCGATCGAAATAAATGATTCAGAGAATTCGCTACCTGAAGTGTTCTTAAATTTCTATGATACAATTCTTGTTGTTGACAATTTGAAAAGGAAGCTTCTTCTGGTTTCTCTTGTACCTTTGACGGGACCGGCCAATTCGTTGTTGAGGGTTCTTCACGACCGGTCTGAGTATCTCAATAAAATCATAAATTCACTAGATGCTGAGACCGAGGCAAACGATGGTTGTATCGTTGGGGAACCGTCTTTCAACGTCACTAAGGAGAACTATGAAAAAATCGTTGAGAAGGCAAAGAAGTACATTATCGAAGGTGACATATTCCAGGTCGTGTTGTCACAAAGGGCGGAATTCGATCTCAAAGGCGACTCATTCTTGCTCTATCGCGGCGTCAGGACGTTGAATCCTTCTCCGTACATGTTTTACTTGGATATTGCTTTCGACGAGAAAAGAATTGCCGTCATCGGATCGTCCCCGGAAATGTTTGTCAGGAAAGAAGGAAGCAAGATCGAGATGCGGCCAATAGCGGGAACAAATCCACGTGGTGGTACACCTGAGGAAGATGAGGCATTAACACGAAAGCTTCTTGCTGATGATAAGGAACGAGCTGAGCATGTCATGCTGGTTGATCTCGGAAGGAATGATATCGGGAGAGTTGCCTCGACGGGAAGCGTCCACGTAAATAACTTCATGCATGTCGAAAAATTTTCTCATGTGATGCACATCGTTTCAGATGTTGTTGGCACCGTAGACGCCGAGCGGGATGCGATTGAGACTCTTGCGGCTTGCTTTCCCGCCGGAACGCTTAGCGGTGCACCAAAAGTCCGTGCGATGGAAATAATCTCAGAGTTAGAGCGAACGAGACGACAGATTTACGGCGGAGCGGTGGGATACATCGATTTCAACAACAACATGGACACTTGCATCGCGATTCGCACGTTTGTCGTCGATGGGGACAAAGCGTATCTCCAGGCCGGAGCTGGAATTGTTTATGACTCGAATCCGGAAAGGGAATACAACGAAACACTAAACAAGATGAAGGCAAACCTCGAAACATTAAAGCTTCTCGGGAACTTTCCTCAAAAGGGACAATCAGGCAGATGATCCTTTTGATAGATAACTACGATTCGTTTACTTACAATCTGTACCAATACATTACCGAACTCGGAGCTCAGGTTTCCGTGGTGCGCAATGATAAAATCACATTGGATGAAATTCGCAAAAAAGCTCCGGATGCCATCGTCATATCACCGGGCCCGAAAACACCAAGCGAGGCAGGAATTTGTGAAGATGTGATACGGGAATTTTACAAGATGGTTCCTATCCTCGGTGTTTGCCTCGGCCATCAGGCAATCGGAGAGGTATTTGGGGGGAAAATCGTAAAGGCACCGGTTCCGATGCACGGAAAAACTTCGCAAATAATTCACAATGGCAGATCAATTTTTGGTTCGATGGAAATCCCTTTTGCTGCCACTCGATACCACTCGTTGATTGTCGAAAGAGAACATCTTCCGGATCAACTCGAAGTCATTGCGTGGACCGAAGATAACTTGGTGATGGGATTGAGGCACAGAGATTATCCGACGGTTGGGGTTCAGTTTCATCCCGAATCGGTAATGACGGAAAATGGGAAAATACTTTTGCAGAATTTCTTAAGCGGAAGAATTTAATAATGAGCGACATAGTAAATCATAATCACAATAGCGATCCGATGGCAATTTTGGAAGCGCGGCAGAAGGATATTTGGAGAATATTTAAGATCATGTCTGAATTCGTCGACGGATTTGATCTTTTTAGCCGAACGGGTCCGTCTGTTTCCATCTTTGGATCCGCCCGAATGAAACCGGGGACCAAATATTACGAATTGACAAAGAGCGTCGCATTTGAGTTGGCAAAAACCGGATACGCAATCGTAAGCGGCGGCGGCGGCGGTCTCATGGAAGCCGCGAATCGAGGGGCGAAGGAAGCTGGCGGACAATCGATTGGGTTAAATATTGCGCTGCCTTTTGAGCAGAAGTCGAACGATTTCATAGACCAAGACAAGTTAATGACTTTCCAGCATTTCTTTGTAAGGAAGGTCATGTTCGTGAAGTACGCTCAAGGATTTGTTGTTATGCCCGGCGGATACGGAACGTTAGATGAATTCTCGGAGGCGATAACTCTCATTCAAACCAAGAAGACGATGGCATTCCCGGTTGTGTTGATGGGAAAGGAATATTGGAAAACAATGTTAGAGTGGATGAAGGAAACAGCAGTTACTGAAGGATGCATCTCGAAAAAAGATTTGGATATTTTTCATGTCTGCGACGAACCTGGTGAAGTGGTACAGATTATCAAGGATTATGGATTGCGTCATGGCTATGTCACGAATTTTTGAATCAAGGTCGAAAGCTCCTGGCTACAGTAAATTCTTCTTGACCTTCATTTCAGTTGGCATTCTCGCATCATTACCGATAATACTCGCGATACTCTCTCACAATTCTTGTTTGAGTCAGACCCAAACGAGCGGTGGTGGCCAACAGATAAGCCGGCTCTCGACATATCGGATTCCAGATTCGTTGAATTTTTGCGGTGAACGAATGCCATTGGAGATTCCCGATGTGAGAGAGAGGATGGAACAGGCATTTTTTATGGAATTAGCTGATGCTCAGATAATTCTCGATCTTAAGAGGAGCACAAGATATTTCCCATATATGGAACAGAAGCTGCATGATATGAATATGCCGACGGACATCCAATACCTTGCCGTCGCGGAAAGCGCGCTCCGGAATGCAGTTTCAGGAAAGAACGCAGCCGGTATATGGCAATTTACTGACGATGCCGCGAGGCACTACGGACTAAGAATAAACGAGTATGTTGACGAGCGATTCAATTTTCGAAAAGAGACAGACGCCGCTTTGGAATATTTATCAGACTTGCATTCGAAATTCGGAAGCTGGACTCTCGCTGCGGCGGCGTATAATATGGGAACAGGCGGAATCAAATCAAGTCTGGATTATCAAATGGTAAGCAACTATTACAGTCTTTACTTGAATGATGAGACGTTCAGATTTGTTTTTCGAATCGTCGCGCTGAAACATATAATGTCCCATTACTTGTCGTATGGATTTGAACTCTTGCCTCAAGACTTCTACCAACCAGCAGAGACCAGACTTGTTGTGGTGCCGCAAATTCCCGACATCGCGACATGGGCAAGGAAGCAAGGCTCAAGTTATAAGGAAGTCAAGGATCTGAATCCATGGCTCATTAATCGAAGTCTCCCAATCGGGACCTGGGCGGTCGAGCTTCCGAAGTATGCTCAACCGGTTGTCTTTACATCGGCGACACCGGTTTTTGATTCAACCTTGGTAAAAACCGACAACGGCTTGGGGGGAAACGGCGGCATAACTTATATCGTAAAACGTGGAGATACTTTGCAGAGGATAGCAATAATCTATGGAGTTTCAGTCAAAGATATTGTCGGTTGGAATGAACTCGTAGACAAAAGTAGTTTGCGTGTAGGTCAAAAGCTAAAAATCCTGATGGGAAATTCAGAACCGGAACAATAAAAATGCTCTGCGGATTTCTGTCCGGATAATCTTTGCCGGCCGAGAAGAAGTTCGGAGAATAAGGGTACCGTCAAAACAAAGTCATGGGAAAACAAGGATTTCTGAAGTGAGCATCATCTTAAGGTACCAGCGGTTGCAGAATCAGTGTTATGTTACTTTATAATTCACGGCAGAACTATCGATCTCCATTTAGGCGGTTGGCTCGCTTAGGTCTGGAACTGCTAAATGAATCCTATTCCCTTTCTCATACGGACATTGATCTTCTCTGAACTCGAGAATTGATTTGCTTTGATGTCCTCTTGTTTTTAAATTTTAACGTCCGTTAGGGGTGCTTTGCTGACAAATTAGAAATTGTCTGCAAGGCTGAGAAAAACCCTACGAACCTGATCTGGACAATACCAGCGTGAGCGCCTGAGGCGCCATCCCGCAATGTTTCAAGGTAAAATGGAGCGGGAGAGGAAAATGGACCGGTGGTTTCTCTACTTGTCAACCGTTTTTGTTTTCGACCGTGGTATTCCGGATCGAAAGTGAAAACGGTTTAATTGTTTATGGAGAACCTATGAAAAAACAGAAAATTGTGTTCCTTGCGATAATGTTTTTCTCGATTGCTGTCGTTGCACAGAAAAAGTCGGGCATCGATAGTACGTCAGCTGACACCAGCACAAAGATTGACTCAGAAAAAGTATATAGACTTTCACCTATTGTGGTCACTGCTCAGTTGGCGAAGGAGCGCCAGAGTCCGGTTACTTTCAGCGATTTGCCTGACACTGTAATCAATTCTCAGTTTGCTTTTCAAGATATCCCATCTTTGTTATCTCAGCTTCCATCGGTCACGCAATACTCCGAAAATGGTGAAGGTATCGGTTATTCTTATGTTACGATGAGAGGTTTTGACCAGCAGAGAATATCTATCATGGTAAATGGAATCCCGCAGAACGATCCCGAGGATCATAACGTTTACTGGATTGACATGCCGGACTTGCAAGCGAGTACACAATCCATTCAAGTCCAGCGCGGCGCAGGAAATGAGTTCTATGGAGCACCAGCAATCGGAGGATCAATTAATCTTGAAACAACCCACCTTGCAAACGAGCAGGAACTGAATTTCACTCTTGGCATGGGGTCAACCGGTTCCGGCAGTTACGTCAGAAGATATTCAACGACACTTAGCTCAGGATTGTTCGGCGACAAATATTCAGTTTACGCTCATCTCGCTAATAACGCGACCGACGGGTACAGACAAGATTCATGGGTAAATTTAGACAGCTATTTCCTCAACGCCACGAGATATGATGATGACGTGACGACTGAAATAAATATCTACGGCGGTCCTATTTCAGACGGACTCTCATATTTAGGCTTGCCGAAATTTGCTGCCCTTGACAAGAATCTTCGCACTGCTAATTGGGATGACTGGAACACCGATAGTACGATGGTCAATTATTCACCGAACATGACCCGATTCATTGCCAATGGAGATACTGTTTATGCTGTTCCACGAAGGAGCCCAGAGGTAGAAAATTTCTCTCAGCCTCACTTTGAACTCTTGAATGAATGGAGAATGTCCCCTACGCTGACGTTCAATAACTCTCTATTTGCTATTCTGGGATCGGGATTTTATAACTATGACGGCTCGTGGGCGGATACGAATTATTTCCGAATAACTTCGCAGTACGGGTTCAATCCAACCGGAAATCTGGGCGACGCATTGATCCATGCTTACGAAGGCGAAGAGCAATACGGATGGCTTCCCCGCTTGACAATTAAACATTATGATGGAACACTTGTGCTTGGCGCCGAGATGGATCAAAATTATTCCGATCATTGGGCAAGCATCGATTGGGCAAGCAATTTACCTACAGATCTTCCGTCAGATTACCGTTACAACGAGTGGCATGCTCGCACCGATGTCGCCACTGCATACGGACATGAACTACTTGATATTGATCCAAAACTTACGATGATGTTCGATCTTGAATATGCTTTCAATCAGTACAAATTTTATGGTGAGAAATTCGTTGGGAATATGTTCACGATTCCTTATCATTTTTTCAATCCGAGAATTGGATTGAATTATGACGTTACTCGAGTATCGAATTTTTACGTCAGTGTAAGCCGAACATCGCGCAAACCGCAGCTTGAAGATATTTACAACGCCGACGAATCAAGCAGCGGAGAGACCCCTCGCTTTGCTATGGATCCCGACAGCACACTGAACTTCGGTGAACCGCTTGTGAAACCAGAAACACTTAACGATTTTGAACTGGGATTTCGCTTCGATAAC
This sequence comes from uncultured Bacteroidota bacterium, assembly GCA_963703215.1. Taxonomy (GTDB): domain Bacteria; phylum Bacteroidota; class Ignavibacteria; order Kryptoniales; family JAKASW01; genus JAKASW01. The sequence continues at coordinate 2,821,287 of OY969800.1, forward strand.
AAGACGCTAAGCTATGGTGTCACGGCATACTGGATGGAGTTTTACAACGAACTTGTCGATAATGGGCTTTTGGATCAGTATGGACAACCGATTACTGAAAATGCTGATCGAACGCGTCACATCGGACTCGAACTCGAGGGGAATACAAACCTAACTAAAGAATTCTCGGTTTATGGAAATCTCACAGTTAGCGGCAACCGATTTGTCCATTACCAGAGCCACAACGACATTTCAGGAAACACCTTGACAATTCCGATAACGCTTGACGGAAATGAAATCGGTGGATTTCCAGAGTTGCTTGGAAACATTAGGGCGACATATTCATCAAGAGGCTTCTCCATTGTTTTGCTCGGACAATACGTCGGTTCTCAATACACAGACAATTTCCAGTCTTCCGTTGACGAAATTGATCCTTATTTTGTGGTAAACGGCTGGATCTCTTACAGGGTAAATGATTTTCTTTCGTTGTCTTCCATTGAATTGAAATTATACGGCAACAACCTTTTGAATAAACTTTACATTGCACATGGTGAAGGACAATATTTCTACCCTGCTGCAACCAGAAACTTCTTCCTGAACTGCTCCGTGAATCTTTAGAACAAGATGGATTTCCGAGATTACGTTCTGATCTTCTGCAATGGCGAGCTTCCATCGGCGAAGCGAGTCCAGAATCTGATTCCAACTCCCAAGCTGATCGCCTGCGCGGATGGCGGAGCTAACAATGCAGCGTCACTCGGATATAAACCGGATTTGATAGTTGGTGATCTAGATTCTTTCGTCCAAGCGGGAGAGGATTTCCGCAAAACAGAAATTGTTAAGATTAGTTCTCAGGACGACACCGATTTTGAAAAGACTTTGAATGTCTTGCTTGATCGAGGTTTTAATCCGTTTCTAGTTGTAGCATTCTCAGGAGGCAGGATTGATCAGACGTTGGCAAATCTTCAGATAGCCTACGAATATTCGGAAAGATGCAAAATTGTATTGGCGGATGAAAATTTTCTAGTCTACCCTGTTAGAGACAATTTTGAATTGGATATCATGGACGATACCAGCGTTTCCCTAATTCCGATGGAAGATGGCACATATGTTAGCACGAAGGGTCTGAAGTATGAACTTGATCATGCCTTTTTAAAAAGGGGCGGTCAAGGAATCAGCAACAGAGCCAAGAAAGACAGGATCGAAGTAATGGTGCACAAGGGCGGTCTGCTGGTGTTTGCCGGGAACGTCAATGATAATGGTTCCTTCCAGAGATGACCGTAAATCTCTCGTTTGCGGATTGGTCAGTTATCGCGGTGTATTTCGTGGCAGTCGTCTTCGTGGGATTTCGTGCAGCGAGGAGATCACGAAACCACATCGATGAGTATCTCGTTGCTGGCAGAACCCTGACACTTCCAGTTTTTATTGCAACACTCGTTTCAACATGGTACGGTGGAATCCTCGGAGTCGGCGAGTTTTCTTATCGGTATGGGATCTCGAACTGGTTCATTTTTGGCGTTCCATATTATTTCTTTGCGATTCTCTTTGCGATTTTTCTCGCACCGCGGGTTCACAAAGCTGAGCTGCATACAATTCCAGACAAACTTCGTGAGAGTTATGGAAATGCAACTGCAATGATGGGTTCCTTCCTTACACTTTTCATTGTGACACCAGCTCCTTATGTTTTAATGGTTGGAATTATTGTGGAGATGATTTCTGGGTGGTCGCTGCTCGTCTCCGTAATCTTCACCACCGTTGCCTCGATTGCATATCTTTACTCCGGAGGCATGCATTCCGACGTCAGAACGAACAGCCTGGAATTTATTTTGATGTACGTTGGATTCGGAGTGATGCTTCCATATTGTTACATCCACTACGGTGGATTAACATTCATTCAAACACATGTCCCATCAGGACATCTCACACTCACAGGTGGGAACTCCTGGCAGTATATAATTGCCTGGTTCTTCATCGCAAGCTGGACATTGATAGATCCTGCTTTCCACCAGAGATGCTATGCGGCAAAGAGCGGGACGGTGGCTCGTTACGGGATCTTGGGTTCGGTGGTATTCTGGTTATTCTTCGATTTTCTGACTTCCACTACCGGTCTGTATGCAAGAGCTATCGTTCCAAACCTCGCCCAGCCGGCGATGTCTTATCCAGCGCTTGCTGAAGTTGTGCTCCCGAGTTTCATCAAAGGATTATTTTATGTCGGCATGTTGGCAACAATTATGTCGAGTTTGGAAAGTCTTACTTTTATTTCCGCCGTCACGATCGGGAAAGATATTCTGTTTAGATTCCTTAAGAGTTATGGTGGGAAGAGCGATGACGGGAAGAGAATTCTTGGATATTCTCAAATCGGAATATTTGTCACGGCGATTATCTCAATTGCAATTTCGATTCTGTTGCCTTCAGTGATCCAAATGTGGTACGACCTCGGGACTGTGTTTGTGCCCGGGCTATTGGTACCTCTTGTGACGAGTTACTTTCCCAGATTGCGTGTCGACGGGAAGTATATCTTTTGGTCGATGACTTTAGGCTGGATCACTTCCCTGCTCTGGCTGCTGTCAGGATCATTAGGAAACCCTTCATTGAACTCGGGATTTTTCTTCAATATTCAGCCGATGTATCCTGGACTTTTGCTTTCTGTCTTTTTCTATTTTTGGGGCTTTCTAAAGAAGCGACTTAAGACTGCCGAAGTTTAGAAAGGTTGTTCGAGTCGAATCATAATTTTACTACCAACGATATGGCAACAGTTGCAGATCGATCCGGTGCAAATCCAAGACTCGGTGAGATATCGAAGCCAGATAGTTCTGCATCGATGTACGCATCAAGAATAGACAAAACGGCAACACCTGCCATGTACCACGCGTAAGAATCCCGCTGATCGCGGTAAGCATCTCGGTATCCCTGCAAACTAGATATATAGTATTGTTCTTGAGATGACCATGGAGGAGGTCCTGCAACTTTAAGAGAATCTTCGAGTTGTGCGCGGAAAGATTTGTACGAGTTATTGTTTTGAATCCACTCGTAAATAAAGAATCCCTGGAGTCCGTAAATGATGGGAATCTTCCAATAACTCCCGTTGTAAATCTGTCCACCACCGGGAATTACCACAGACAACAATGTGGCAGCAAGTGTGGATTTCGGTTTGATGACGACGACGGTTGTGTCGACGGCGGTGGAATCGAAAGAAAAATATCCGGAGGATCGACTGATGTAGCGGCGGCTTGTGGTGTCGACGGTTATGGTATCCGGAATAGATTTTTGAAATGACGGCTTGGTGAATTGATAAGTGTCAGTCATCCCCAAGATGGTTGCTAATTCCAACCGATCGAGATAGACCTGAGTATTGTGAATCGCAGAGCGCAAACATGAATTCGACGTATCTTGTGCGAAGGTCAAAGTCGGACTAAGAAAAATAATTATAACTATGGCGCAAGCAGCGTTGGCTTTTGCGCTATAGCGTCGACTCCTAAATCTCGACTTTTCAGATTTGTTACTTGTTTGCAATGATGTCGATCTCGATCAGAGCATTGCGCGGCAGCGCGGACACTTCAACGGTCGTTCGTGCCGGTGGGTCATTCTTAAAATATTCGGAATATATTTTGTTGAATTCCGCAAAGTCATTCATGTTTTTCAGGTAAACGGTGGACTTCACGATGTTAGAGAATGAACATCCTTCCGATTGAAGGACTGCGTGTATATTGTTCATCACCTGGCTTGTCTGTTGACTCAAGTCTAGCGCCATCTTCCCCGTTTCGGGGTGTATCCCAATTTGTCCGGACAGAAAAAGGAGCCCGTCAATTACTATGCCTTGTGAATAAGGCCCAATAGGCTGCGGTGCGCCCTCCGTATGGATTATTTTCATTAGATTATTCTACCATCTTCTTCTTTTCGTGTGCATCATGGTTCCTTGGAATTTCCGAGGATGAGCTCTATTAGTCTTCCTAAATCTTCCTCACTGTAAAATTCAATCCTGATTTCGCCCTGGTGCTGATCACCGTAATTTATTTTCACTTTAGTTCCGAAATGCTTTCTCAGCTTGTCGACTAGATCGGCCATGACTGATTCGGTCATGTCAATTCTCTGACCAGACTTGGCGCCCGAGTGCTTTTTCCTGTTTCTACTAGTCCCCAGCAACTCTTGTACGGCTTTTTCTACTTGACGAACGCTGAGATTCTCTTTGGCGATCTTGTTGAAAAGGTGGAATTGTTCGGTGGAGTTTTCGATGGACAATAGTGCCCTTGCATGGCCGGCGGTAACGTCTCCGGAAACTAATGCTTTCTGTATCTGGGCTGGCAATTTAAGAAGTCGGAGGAAGTTTGAGACCGTAGCGCGATCCTTTGCTACTTTCTCTGCAATTTTTTCCTGAGTAAGTTTACACTCGTCAATAAGTCTTTGATAACCAAGTGCAATCTCGATTGGATTTAGGTCCTCTCTTTGGAGATTTTCCGTCAACGCCAGTTCAAGCATCTTTTCATCAGAATCGACCTGCAAGACATAAGCTGGTATTTCACGGATGCCTAGATCCTTCACCGCTCGCCAGCGTCGTTCACCTGACACGAGTTCGAAATTGCCATCCTTGGTTCGTCGGACGGTAATGGGCTGAATCAAGCCATTCTCTTTTATTGATCTTTTCAGTTCGTCGAGAGAATCTTGATGAAAGTCTTTCCTGGGCTGGAACCGATTTGCGGTGACCTTGCTGACGGGAATCTTGGCAAATGGATTTACTGCAAGCTGATCGGAAAGCTCAGGCGGAATCTTATCGAATGAGATAGATTCTTTCTTTATCAAAGCATCTAAGCCTCTTCCCAAGCGAACATTAGATTTCATAGTCTTGTGTCCTCTCTACTTGCAGTGGAGCGAGGAATGTCGTCGCCTGGTCTATCGTCAAGAGACGGGTTTTCTGTTTCAGGTGCAGACTTGGCCTTTTGACTTTTGTGGCTCGCTTCTGACTGGATCGATTGTTCTGCTCCGGGAAGATCGCGTTTCACTTTCGTTTTGTTCCGGTCCAAGAATTCCTTTGCGAGCTCAATGTAATGTCTTGCTCCGAAAGATGTAGCGTCGTAGAGAATAATGGGCTTCCCGAAGCTTTGTGCCTCACTGAGTCTTACGTTCCTTCCGATCACCGTTTTGAACACGCGCTGTTCGAAGTAACGCCTCACTTCGTCAACAACCTGGTTCGAAAGTTTTAATCTTGAATCGAACATTGTCAAAAGAACGCCTTCCAACTCCAATTTGGAGTTAAGGTTGCGCTTGACCATTGAGATGGTATTCAGAAGCTGCCCAAGGCCTTCCAGCGCGAAATATTCCGTCTGAACAGGGACGAGAACACTGTCGGCAGCGGTCAAGGCGTTTATTGTGAGTAGACCGAGTGAAGGCGGGCAATCTATCAGGACAAATTCAAAGTTGTCTTTAATGGACACAATCGCGTTTCTCAATAGAAATTCTCTCTTCTCTAATTCGACTAACTCAACCTCTGCGCCAACAAGATTGATATCGGACGGCATCAGCTTCAGAAAAGATAACGACGTATCACGCAGCGACGGGTCAGCGGGAGAATCGCCAATTAAAACATCATATGTGCTTATGTGCGGCTGGCTCTTGTCAAATCCAAGGGCACTGGTGGCATTGGACTGGGGATCAACGTCGATGAGGAGGACTTTTCGTTCCAAAGCCGCAATGCAAGCCGCAAGGTTGACGGTTGTGGTGGTTTTACCTACCCCGCCCTTCTGATTTGCAATTGCGATTACTTTTCCCATCGACCACTTTTCATTGAATTGTCAACCGAATGTTCCATCTGAACAAAATATAACCTCGTGGGCATAAAGTTTCAATTGAATGAGTGCATGATGGTCGGTTGCTTTCAAAGAGTTCGTTCAGCAAACATAACTGTATGTTATTGTCCAAGCTCTTGATCCCGAATAATGCAATGTGAAAAGCTCGGACAAAGATGCCGCAGGTTCTTACAGATTTTCACTTAATTCTATTCCATTTTATTTTTGATCCGTGAAAATCGAGCTCTTTCGCGTGTTATCAGTGTGCTGAATCTTCTGATGCATGATTGGAGCTGATATAAGATTGCAGTACATGGCTGGACCAATGTGTGGACATTGGCGGTCTGGTTAAGTTGGTCGCAGCTACTGCTCCTGATTCTTGGGTGATGGAAATATTATCGGCAGACAATGCCTGAACATTCCGGAGACCATTATCCTCTTTCTCAATTGATTATCAGCCTCTCTCAGAATATATTTTGAAAAGTCAGGAATAACATTAAAAGTGAGCTCTTATGATTAAGACCATTGTGTTCACAATCGTGTTTATTTTAGCAATTTCTTTTTTTGGAAGAAACGTCGTAAGACTAATATCATATCTGAAGGTTGGGCGAAAAGAAGATCGATCAGGTAATGTAGACGCACGGCTGAGGAGTGTCCTGTCGATCGCATTCGGCCAAAAGAAACTTTTGAGGGACCCCGCTGCCGGACTCATGCACTTTTTTATATTCTGGGGATTTGTCATCCTCCTTACCGCAATTTTGGAAGGAATCCTGCAAGGATTTGGAAAGGATTTTTCGTTAGCGTTTCTTGGTCCGCTTTATTCCCCGCTCGTTTTCCTGCAGGATTGCTTTGGGATTCTGGTGATTGTCTCCGTGCTATTCGCTTTTTACCGAAGGAACATTGCAGGAGTAAAGCGGCTTGAGTTTAAGACTCATTCAAGATTCGACGCGAATCTGATATTGAGTTTGATCCTTCTTATCATGGTCTCGATGTTCTTGCAAAATGCCTTGCATATTGCTCTTGAGAAATCTAGTGGCGGGAGCGACACGTTGGATTCCGCTCGAGATTTTTTTCTTCTGCATTAGCGTCTCTCTTTGTCTCCTCTTCGCGAACTTCCCTCGCGACATCATTTAAGATTTCCTGGTGGATACATATCCTAATTGTGCTTGGTTTCCTGAATTATCTTCCTTACTCAAAACATCTTCATATCGGTTCATCTTTCTTTAATGTTTACTTTGCAAGCCTGAAGCCTCGCGGTGAACTCGCACCAATTAATTTAGAAGCTGAGGACGTCACTAAGTTCGGCGCAGGCGATATTGAAGACTTAACGTGGAAACAACTTCTCGATGGGTTCACTTGCACCGAGTGCGGCAGATGTGATTCAGTTTGTCCTGCAAATATTACTGGCAAACCTCTTTCTCCGCGAAAGATAATTACGGATATTCGCCGGCGGACTATGGAGAAGGCGCCAACTATGGTGGCACACAAAGAAGTCGATGAAAAACATCTTGTTGACACTTACATTTCCGAAGATGAGTTGTGGGCTTGCACAACCTGTCAGGCTTGCATGGAAGAATGCCCGGTCATGATCGAACATGTCAGTTCGATCGTCGACATGCGACGTTATCTTGTCTTGAATGAATCACGGTTCCCATTGGAGCTCGCAACGGCCTACAAGAATCTTGAGAACAATTATGCCGTCTGGGCTTTCAATTGGAGAGATCGTGCTAAATGGGCTGAAGGTTACGATGTCCCGATTGCCGGCATCGCTGGCGGCAATTTCGATGTTCTATACTGGGTCGGATGTGCAGGAAGCTATGACGCAAGATACCAGAAAGTGGCACGCGCATTTGTCCAACTGATGAAGATGGCGGGAATCAAATTCGCCATACTGGGAAACGAAGAAAAGTGTTCAGGCGATCCGGCGAGACGAAGTGGGAATGAGTACTTAGCTCAGACCTTAATCAAGGAAAACATTAGTACACTTTCGAAATACAACGTAAAGAAGATTGTGGCGTCGTGTCCTCATTGTTTCAACACGCTTAAGAATGAATATCCGGATTTCGGTGGACACTATGAGGTCGTTCATCACACGCAGATGATCGAAGAGATGATAAATTCCGGAACAATTCGCGTTCGTTCCTCCACTTACAAAAAGCAGGATCACACAAATCTGCCGAAGGAAAAAAGAGTTACTTATCACGATTCATGTTATATTGGTAGGTACAATGGCGTTTACGATTCTCCGAGAAAGATAGTAGGGTCGATCGGCAGTATGGAAATTGTTGAGATGAAACGCTCCAAGGACAAGGGTTTCTGCTGTGGAGCCGGCGGCGCGAGAATGTGGATGGAAGAGAAAACCGGCAAGCGAGTTAATATTGAAAGAACTGAAGAAGCTCTCTTGACAAATCCGGATGTCATTGCGTCAGCCTGCCCGTTCTGCATGACGATGATGATTGACGGAGTGAAAGCAAAGGAAGCTGCCGATGTGGCTGTAAAGGATGTTGCGGAACTTGTTCTTGAAGCAATCAGCGAAAATGTGAACGCAGCAAATTTGTAATTAAAAAATTAATACCGGAGGTAACGTGAAATTAGTTGGACTTACTTTGGTTATGACTTTGATTATGAGTGTCAGCGGGATGACGCAGTACAAGCTTGAATATAAAGCGTCGGGTTCTACTCCACTTCACTATAAGGCGCATACAAATCTCGAGATAGTTGAGACCATGATGGGTCAAGAACAGAAAATGAATGTAATGTCGGATCAATTTCTTAGTGTCACGAGCATGAAATTGGACACCATATTGATCTTTTCGACCACTATCGATTCAGGTGGGAACGTCGCGATAATGCCAACAGGAGACACAAACCGGACAGTATCTCCTGCGATTGGAAAGATCAAGGAGACCCGAATCCGTCCGAACGGCGAAGAACTTTCGACGAAGTGGATTGACACCGCCTTCGCAAATTCTCAGTCCGGGCAGGTGAGAGATTTCGGAAGCTTCTTCTTCAAGCTGCCATCCGCCGATGTCGATACCGGGGCGGCATGGACTCAAGACAAGATTGACACTGTCGGAACTCCTGGTGCCCAAGGCAAGGTGGTCGTGAACACGAGTACAAATTATAAATTAGTCGGAAAAGAAGACGTTCACGGCGTCTCTTGTGCAAAGATTGAATTCATCGGAAAACTTTCTCTCAAGGGTTCGGCAAGTGTTCAAGGAATGAACTTAGCGATTGACGGGACCGGGACTATCACTGGCACCGCGTTTTTTGATTTCTCCGCAGGAAAAGTTGAGAAGATTAGCGGAACGTCCAGCCAGGATATTGTCATGGCAACTGCCGGAGATAATCCGATGACAATCCCTATGAGCCAGAAAACAAACTACGAGTTATCTATCGCGAAGTAATCTCAATTGAAGAATAGCACACGGACGGACCGGAATCGTTCTCGAAAACTGTGTGCTATTTTTTTACCAGGGTCGTTTCGTTCAAGTAATCCTGATAGATTTCTCTCAGCCCTCTTTCAAGATCATCGCCGATCAGAGATTCAATAATGTAGGTTTGGTTGTTGGCTGAATTTGAAACGAAGGTCTGCTGACCTAATCTCATCACCTTCCCCACTTCTCGCATGCCGTCTCCAAGTGAGAAACCAAAATCCATAAAAGGGACCTCATTGGAAACCGACGTATCGACGAAATCCATAGCCATCGCTCCGATGAAAACTCCAATCACTTCTCGAATCTTTGTCAGCGGAACGGCATGCCCATTAATATGCCACACTGTGTCCATGCGAAGGAAATGATAAAGGGTATCGCCGATGGCAAAATCCACGGCTTGAACATTATCGAGCGTGAAATCGAAGATCCGTTTGTCTCGCCAGTCATCGAGCGGCTGAGTTGCAAATGTCTTTATGTTCTTTGCCAAGTCAAGGATCTTTCTTCTTCCATCTATTTCTACGTAGCACCCATCGAAATCCGGAGTCACGTTTCCCACCCGAAGTGAAATTTGTCTTTGATCGTAGCTGGAGATTCCAATTGTCGGAGCAACTGCCCCCAGCCCATATACGAGACCGTCCGTCAGACTATCAGCGGCGACGGACGCCGATGGATTTGACGCAATTGCTGAGAGTAAAAGTTTTACCTGGTTCTGATTTGCCAGGAATCGAAGCGGGTTTGTGATAAACCACCCGCGGTTTTCCCGCACGATTACGATTTCTTTTCCATCCGCATGATTATTGACAGTAATCTTATTGACTTTAGACGTATCGAATTTGAGAAATGGATTGGAATTCTCAGTAGTAGAAGTGGTGTGAGTGAAACGCTGGATTGCGTAGATAACGCCCAGCAAAATCAGGACTGCAATCAATATTTTAGTCGACTTTTTCACTTCCGCTCTCTTCGTTTTCGGTAGGATTATTTTCGGGCTCCGACAGACTTGCACGATAAGCTTTTCGGCGAATGATTGTCCTTCGCCAATAGATCAGGCCGATTCCAAGAATGATTAGAGGAGGTAGCCCCACAATAATATCCTTTGTGGTCGCGCGGTTGATGTCGGAGACAGGTTTCAACGGTCCTGGCAGGAAAGATTTTGATCTTATTGAAATCAAACCTAGATCATCGGCCAGGTAGTCCACGATGTTCAGAAAAAGAGAAAGGTTTTCTGGATTACTCAGAAACATGTCACGGACGAAGTTTCCATTTCCAATTACAATTATCCTCTCGCTGCCTTCTGTCTTGCGAGATGCACTCACGGACTTATCGCTATCCGGAATGGCAGTCTTGATTTCTCCGTTGATTGCCACGCCGAGGAGATTATTGTGTTCCTCGAACATTGCACTCGTAAATTGAGTATTGGGATCCAAATCGTAAAATCCTGTCATGGTACCGCTCCGTTGGCTCGAAACTGCAAATGGAGTCACACTAAGGTGAAGATCGTGAGCAAATGTGGTGTCAATGTCGCTGACAAATGGAAGTATCACTTGGTGGAGATTCTGTGTGACAGAAAATGATTTATCAAGGTTGTTAACGATTGGAATGTACGGGTGCGGAATTTCTGTTTGGAATGTCAGCCCAGCTTCCCTTTGCATGACTGAAACGGAAGCACACTGAGCATCCCGAACGAGATCCTTCCTAATGTCGAATCCATAACTTCTGAAAACCTTTGAAAGGTTAAGGTTGAGGTCGGCAGCATATTGACTCTGCATCGTGGCGTTGACCATGCTCATCAGGAAGGCAGCTCGTCCACGAATCATCATAAACTGATCCAAGTTGTAGACCTGAGAATCGGAAAAGGCCGTCGTAGGCTGAATCAATATCAGCGCGCTGACAGAATCAGGCATGGGTTTTCGTAGATCGACTGGGAGCAGGTTATATCTGTCAGAAAGAGCTAGTTGTGCTTTCTGGAAATCTTCGAAAGATGGCTCACCATTTCCCTGAGCTACCGCGACGGTTTTCTTCCGCGTATTTATCATGCGGTCGATACGCGAGGCAACATCATACTCAAAGTTGGAAAGATCTTCGATAACTGGAATGATTTGTCTCTGTGCCCGATACTCGAGAACCAATCCCATGAATGCTCGCTTGATTTCCAACTTGTCGTTGTTCACGATCTGAACCTGTATCTGCGGAATTCCCTCGGAAGTTGCTCTGCTCACTTCATCGTCGCTCGTCGGGTTGTAGATATCGTAATCCAATTTACCGCCAGAGAAGCTCCTCATTTCCTGGAGGATATCCATCAGAGCATGGCGGTTGTTGCTGTACGGAGCAGGTAGATCGGAGTTGAAATATACTTTCACGATTAGGCGATCTTTCAGGTTACTAAGAAGTTTTTCTGTCGCCGGAGAGAGCGTGTTTATTTTGCCGCTGGTCAGGTCAAGCCTGATGAACCATCCTGACGCCACAATGTTCACAAGGACTATCGCCACCAGATACAATAATGCCTGCAGGAGAGTTTCTCGAGTCGCCTTCTTCAAATCATTCTCCTCTTCCTATTCGTGTAATGCACTTTGTCGTTCATTATTTGGATTTCAGCTCAAGCCATTTCATTGTAAGAACCGAAAAGAAGGTGGTCACTCCACAGAAGTAAATTACATCTCTGACGTTGATTACCCCCTTGTAGAAATTTTCCAAATGAAAATCTGAACTGACATATTGCAATATATAAGTGAACTGACCTGTCGCAAGTGATGTGACTTTGTCAAGAATGAAAAACACGAACAGAATAAAAAGAGAGACGATGAAAGCTGCTACCTGGTTCTCAGTCAAGCTCGATGCGAAGATTCCTGCCGAAACGTATCCGGCAGACAATAGTATCAGCCCGAGATAACCGGAGAGAACTGTTCCACTATCAATCTCACCGAGTCCCGCGATGGAAAAGAAATAAAATGACGTGGGAACTAATGCTACACCAACTGTTATTAGATTTGAAAGAAACTTTGCCATCACCAGCTTTTCCCTGCTGACCGGATGCGTAACGAGAATTTCGATTGTGCCATTTCGGAATTCCTCCGAAAAAGCTCGCATAGTCAAAGCCGGAATGAAGAAAAGATACAATACGGTCGTCAAAGAGAAGAACGGTCTTAGCGTTGCTATGTTTGCCAAAAAAAGATTCTGAGCAAACATGTAACCGGAGATCAGAAGGAACACGATGATCACCACGTACGCTGATGGAGTCTTGAGCGAAATCAGCAATTCTTTTTTGAGCAAAACGTTGAAGCTATCGCTTTTCTGTTTCATTGTCTCCCATCGTTAATTCTCTGAATATCTTTTCAAGGTCCGATCCTGAGTTGCTCATGTCAAGAAGTTTGTATCCGTTCGCCACGCAAGCGTCGAATATTTTTTCCCTCGTCTCGTTGCTATCTTCGACAGAGAGTTTCACCGAGACTGTTCCATCTTCAGCTTCGGCTGATATTCCTTTCGATTGTGCGGCGTTTGAGATCGCGTTCTTTACATCTTCAACCGGCTCTTTTGTTTTGATAATCAACGACAGAGCGCCGATTCCGTTTTGTTGCAATTCTTCGGTGGTCGCGTCAAGAACAAGTTTGCCTTTGTTAATAATCAAAACCCGATTACATAATGCCTGGACCTCAGAGAGAATGTGTGTCGATAGGATCACGAATTTCTTCTGAGCCAGCTCTGAAATCAATTCTCGAATCTCGATGACCTGGTTGGGATCGAGACCAGAAGTTGGCTCGTCTAGAATCAAAAGTTCTGGATCATGAATGATGGCCTGCGCGAGACCGACGCGTTGTTTGTACCCCTTTGACAGATGGAAGATGGGCTCATAAAGAACGTCAGATAGGCCGCAACGTTCGGTGACGTATTCGAGCCTGTCTCCTGTTTTCCGGGAGGTCAGTCCGGAAAGTTCGCCGGCAAATTTCAAATACTCATGAACCTCGAGTTCCGTGTACAAAGGGTTGCTCTCCGGCAAATATCCAACCTTCGATCTAAGTTTGAAATTATCAGGGGTAGCTTCTTCATCGTCGATCGCAATCTTGCCGCTCGTCGGGGCGAGAAAACCGGTTATGATTCTCATTGCCGTGGTTTTTCCTGCACCGTTCGGTCCGAGGAAGCCAACAACACTTGGAACATTTATCTCGAAGGAAACGCCATTGACAGCTGCCACGGGGCCGAAAAATCTCGTGAGTTCGGCGACTTTTAAGCTCATAGCAGGAACCTAGCGCACATATCCAGAAAAAGAAGATGAAATAACATAACGGTTGCAAATTTATCCTCGGTGAGCAAAATTATCAACAGCAAAATGAAGGCAAAATAATTATTGAAATGAACTACCCCCCCTCTCATTCGTCTAATGAGTCGAAACTAAATGATAGACGAGCCAAGGAAAAAGTTCTTGTTGACCGTGCATTGGAAGGCGACGAGACTGCATTCTCAGAGATCATTTCCCTTTACAAAGGAAAAGTTGCTGCTACTGTCTATTCGATTCTTGGAAGAGAATTTGTCGAAGAGATTTCCCATGAGGCTTTTATCAGAGCCTTCAACTCTATCAGAAGATATTGGAGCGATTCATCATTCTACACGTATTTGATAAAAATTACCGTCAACTTATGCCGGGACGAGATAAGACGAAAAAAGATAAAACGAATTTTCAACTTCACAGAGGTCTTCAGCAGAAGTGGCGAGGAGGATTCTTCTGGAGGTACAAGTCTTTCAATTGGACAGGAGCAAATAAAGTCCGATGTCTCAGTTGATCCGGCAAATATCTATGATGCAGGCGAGACAATTCAGATCGTGAGAGAAGAGATGCGGAATCTAACGTCGGTGCTTCGAGATGCCATCACCTTGCGTGAAATAGATCAATTGAGTTATGAAGAGATTGCGAAACTCTTGAAGATAAGTGTCGGGACTGCCAAGACGCGAGTATTCCGCGCGAGGCAGGTATTAAGAGATAAACTAAGCGGAAGGCTCAAATGAGGAGCCGTATTGCACACGACAAGTGCCGCTTTAGTGCGGCATCCCGCAGACAGGATATTTGATAATGATGAGCGGGAAAAAAAAGATGGCAGGATAATTTATGAAAAGTAATTGCCACAATATTAGCAGTGCTGATGGTTTTGTTCATGATGAACTAACTAAAGATGAACAAGACAAATTCAAGCTTCATCTCGAGACTTGCAGCGAATGTCGAAGCGAGGTCGAGCGGCTCAACAGAATTTCAGAAACGGTGAACGCCGCATATTTCGTATCCCTCGATGAAACTTTTAACTACGGAATTGTGAACAACCTTCGCCAGGAAAAGCGCGACGAAGAAAGGAAAGAAATTCGAATCGCATTTGAAGACATAGTTATCAGCCTCGTGACACTTGTAGCGATCGTCATTCTTGGTCTGCAAATGTTCGACAGGCCGTCGATTTCACCTGTAGAGATGGCAGGCTCGCTAACAAACGTTGAACGAGTATCCGTTGAACAACAGACCATTTCAAATGATCAGGTACTAGAGTTGGTGATGAGGAGTAAATAAAATGGTTGGCAAGAGAATTCTTTGGCTGTCGATCGTTGTTTCCATGATCATCGGCGGCGTAGCAGGTTTCGGAATCGACCGGTACCGCATGCAGAGTCACGATTCACATCTTGGAAAAACGCGGTTTATAAATTACTTGACGAAGGAACTTGGCCTCTCACAGACACAGCAACAGCAGGTGGACTCAATAATTACTTATGTGCACCCGAAATTTCAGTCAATAAGAAAAAGATTTAATACTGATCTTCAAAGTCAAATGGATTCTACGAGAAAAATGATCGGAAATATTTTGACGGATGAACAACAACAGAAATTTCAAATTGTGCTGAATCAAATGAAGAGCGATTCAAACAACCACTAGAATAGAAAGAACAATGGATAAGAATAGAAAACGTGCTTTTGGCGTCATCTCTGGTGTAATAATTCTTCTTGCCCTTTTTACGTATTTTCGGATTAGAGCAAATGCAAATGATCCAGTAAGAAATGCGAGACCTATTCCGGTTGTGCAGGTTAGCACGGCTCAGCGCGGATCAATATCAAGAACGATTCAGTTCACGGGCGACATCGACGCCTACCAAACAGCTAATATTTACCCGAAGGTAAGCGGGAATCTCGAAGAGGAGTTCGTGAATATTGGTGACTATGTTCAAAAGGGTCAACTCCTTGCATTGATTGACACGACGATTTACTCGCAAAACGTTGGACAAGCAAGAGGGACTTACATGCAAGCTGCAGCGACTCTGACAAACGCCAAAATCACTTACGAACGGAACAAGAGTTTACTCGACCAGAATTTGATTGCAAAGCAAGACCTTGATAATTCCGAGACTGCATACAAGGTGGCACAGGCACAGGAACAGGCTGCCGAAGCGAATTATAAAAATGCTGCCACTCAGCTGAGCTATTGCAAAATAGCCGCGACCTTCTCTGGTTATATAACGAGGAGGTATTTCGATCCTGGGGTCTATGTTACCTCATCGACTAACGCACAGGGTTCAACTTTGTTCATACTTGCCGAAATACAAAGAGTGAAGATCATGGTTAACGTACTGGAGGATGACGTTCAATACCTTGGAAATGTCGCTGATGCTGATGTGACTGTCGATGCTTATCCCAATCAAGTTTTCAAAGGTAGAATTACGAGGGTCAGTCAGCAATTTGATCTTGCGACAAGAACGATGCCTGTAGAGGTGGACTTAGACAATCAACAACGTCTGCTGAAACCTGGAATGTTTGCGAATATTAACATTATTCTCGCGCAAAAGAGCAATGTGTTAGTTCTTCCGACTCAGGATATTATGAAAGACGATTCCGGAAGTTTTGTTTACACTCTTTCAAAAGATACCACAGTGAAGAAAGCTTATATACAAATCGGAATCTCGCAAGATAACCGGAACGAGATTCTTGCGGGAATAACTGATTCCGATCGAATATTGACAGTAGGTCAAGATCTAGTGACGGGTGGAATGAAAGTACGGATGGCGAGGTAAAGCTTATATGTGGTTAATGCGACTTGCGTAAGGAGCGGCACCGCACGTGAAAAGAAAAAGAAGGAAATGTAAATTATGTGGCTAACGCGGCTGGCGTTGAGGTATCCCATCTCGACATTAATGGGATCGATTGCTATTTTTGTTTTGGGGGTGGTGTCATTTCTTCAACTTCCAATCGATATGTTGCCGAACATTCAGATCCCTGTCGTTTCGGTAATAACATATTACAACGGCGCCGCTCCGAGCGACATGGAACAGACGGTAACTGTTCCACTCGAACGGGCAGTAAGCAGTACGAACGATGTAAACTATGTCCAGTCTCAGACGCGTGAAGGAGTTGACAGGATATATGTTTATTTCAACTGGGATGCAAACACAGACGTTGGCCTTGTCGACATAATTCAAAAAATAAACAGAGCATTCAGTTTGCTCCCAACGGGCGTGTCCCAGCCTATTGCTCTGCGATTTGATATATCGAACCTTCCGGTCTGTACTGTCGTTTTGAGCAGCAACATGGACGAGCGAGATTTGTACGATCTTGCATACAACGTTATCGAGCCGCAGATCGAACATTTAGACGGCGTCGCGTCGGCCGCAGTCACGGGAGGAAGGATTCGCGAGATACATGTAGTTCTCGATAGAAACAAAATTGAAGCGCTCAACCTTCCGTTGCAGGACGTTACAAATGCAGTCGCTCAATCGAACTTGATCATTCCATCCGGAGATTTGAAAACAGGGGTCTTTGACTATTCTCTTACTACCGAAAGCCAGTATAACGTCGTTCAGCCGATGGAGAACATGGTGGTGAAAGTCATCAATGGAATTCCGATTCGTGTTAAAGATATCGGCTATGTTGAAGATTCATATCAAGAACAAACTGAATTAGTCAGAGTTAACGGTCAGCATGGGGTTGTCCTTCGCGTTTTGAAATCTCCCGATGCGAATACGGTCGATGTTGTTGACGAAATAGTCAAAAATCTTCCCAAGCTTCAGGGTGTTCCACCATCTGTCAATGCTTCGCTTGCATTCGACCAAAGCTTGTATATCAGAGATTCTATCAGTGGCTTACAACAGGAAGCTCTTTTGGGAGCTTTGTTAGCGACAATCGTGATTCTGCTGTTCCTAAGAAATGCGAGAAGTGCGCTCGTGATTTTCGTGGCAATACCACTTTCAATTTTGGTTGCGTTTATTTATTTCAGGTTCAGCGACACGACTTTGAACATTATGACGTTAGGAGGTCTGGCGCTTGGCGTCGGCAGGTTGGTCGACGACTCGATTGTCGAGCTGGAGAACATAACTCGTCATTACAATTTGATGGCGACGGCAAATGTAAGCAGGATACAGGCGACTCTTGATGCGGCACTCGAGGTGGCGGGGCCGATTTTCATTTCCACCTTGACAACCGTTATAGTCTTTCTGCCCGTTATTTTCTTGAGCGGCGTTGCTAAGTTGCTTTTCATGCCCCTCGTGCTGACCATTACGGTGGCGCTCTTCGGATCATTTTTCGTATCGCGGACGGTTACTCCGCTTCTTTGTTACAGAATTATAAAACCTGAAAAAGAAATCGATCCGAATTCTACAAAATATATTGATAAGTTGAGATTAAGCTCAAAGAATTTCTTTGAGGAAGTCGATAATACATACCAACGAATAATTGGATACACTTTGAAGCATAAGCGCAATGTGGTTTTTGGCGTTTTGGGATTCGCTCTGCTTTCGTTTGTGCTGTTCAAGTTCGTCGGTACGGAATTCTTTCCGGATAGTGACGAAAGCCAATTTAGTTTATCAGTTAAGCTCCCCGTAGGTACTCGCATTGAAGAGACAGAAAAGTACATTACTAAGGTTGAAAACGTCATAAGACAAAACGTTCCAGAAGCAAAAGCAATAATTTCTGATATTGGTATCCCAAGCCAAAAGAGCGGCAACCTTTTCAGCCAGAATGCGGGGACGTACGCCGGAAACATTTCAGTCCAACTTGTTGAACCGACCCAGAGAAAGCGATCGGAGGCTGAGGTCATAAACGCACTAAGGCCTAGATTACTCGTAATGCCCGGAGCAAGAATATACGTCACGCCGGGAGGCTTTCTGCATTTTTTGCTCAACTTTGGTTCTTCCGCGCCTATTGATGTTGAAATAATGGGATTTGACCAACCGACCGCTATGCGACTTGCCCATCAGGTTTATGACATGGTACGATCAACTCCCGGAGCGGCTGATGTTCAAATAAGTCAAGATCCGAACTTGCCTCAGCTGCGAGTGGTCGTTGATAGAGACAAAGCGGGTGCTCTCGGAGTAAACGTAGGCGACGTCGCAAATACAGTGGCGACTGCGATTGACGGAAACATTGCGTCACTTTACGATGATCCTCAGAATGGAAACAGCTATAACATACTTGTCCGCCTCAACGAAAGCGACCGCGATAGAATTGATGACGTACGCCGCCTCACTGTAAACTCCAGCTCTGGACAGTTAGTAAAACTTGGTAATATCGCAAGCGTTGTGATGTCAAATTCTCCCGTAGAGATAGACAGAAAATATCAACAGCGAATCATCGATGTTACGGGAAATGTTGCCGGAAGAGATCTAGGAAGTGTATCTGCCGACATACAGAAGAAGCTCAACGCAATCGTCATTCCGACTGGATTTCAAGTTGTCCAGAGCGGAAATATCGAACAGCAAAACAGCACTTTCAAATCTCTGGGGCTTGCCCTTCTGCTCGCGATCATCATGGTCTATATGGTCATGGCTTCCCAATTCCAATCTCTTGTGGATCCATTCATAATTATGTTCACAATTCCGCTTGGAGTTGCAGGCGTGCTGTGGGCATTGTTCCTTACGAACACCACGCTTTCGGTAACTTCTTTCGAAGGAGTGATCGTCATGGTTGGCATCGTGGTCTCGAACGGAATATTGCTGATTGACTATATCAACCGTCTCCGTAAAAGAGGATTAGAACTTCATCAAGCAGTCATGACCGGTGGCAGAACGAGGCTTCGCCCGATTTTGATGACTTCGCTCGCTACGGTGTTCGGATTGATTCCGATGGCCATGGGAATGGGTGGCGATAAATCTCAGGCTCCACTCGCGATCGCAGTTATAGGTGGACTGACCGCATCCACTTTTCTGACTTTGATATTTGTCCCGACGCTTTACACGATCTTTGAAGAGAGATTCAAGCGGGAATTAAAGCAAGAGGAAGCAGGTTAGAATTTTTGATTTTTAGCATCAGGATGCTGCCTGAAAAGGAAATCTTGTAACGAGTCCGGTCCAACTTCCCTTTCTCGAAATCTGAAAATCATTGAGCCGACATCTTCTCTGAGGCGATAGGCCAACGATTTGTACTTCAGGAATCCGACTTTCTTGATGCGATACAATGCCATGGCGGCACGGCACATTGGACATGGTTCATAGGTCGAGATCAATTTCAAAGAATCTCGATTCAGCTTCATAAAGCTTTTCATTCCCGTTTTTCTTATCCCGCTGGACAGCGCATTGATTTCGGCGTGACCAGCCGCATCTCCATCTCGAATCACCGTGTTGTACCCTTCGCCAATGACTTTATCTCCATAAATTAGAACTGCAGAGATAGGCACGTCACCACTTGCAACGGCAGAATCACCAAGTTGAATAAGAAGGTTTTGAATTTCTCGTGGTATATCGCTTTTAGCGGGAAAGAGAATTTGAGGACGAAGGAAGATGTAGAACGCCATCGCAACGCTCACTGTCGCAATGATGTAGGCCATGACTCCTCTGTAAAAAGGTTTAGATCTTCTTATCACCGAGTCCGTTACGATTATCTCATTCCTTTCTTGAACACGATCGCCATGAAGTCACCCATCGTTCGAAAGATAGGAACGCGCCGCAGCTTGTCGTCGATTCTTTCTAATTTGCCGCTGATTTGTCCATGAGATCTGAAAAAGTCATCAGCCCAAAGAGGTGGTGCAAAAATGTTCAGACCAAAGATGCCGGTCACCTTATAACCGAATTTGGTTCCAGCATTTATGAGGTCGCTTTTCTTGTGATAATATAGCTGCACCCATTTCCCTCCGATTCTCGCCTTGCCGCCGCTGACTCTGCGAAATGCTTTTGAAAATTTTCCAGAGGCTAAGAAGATCAGAGTTTCCATAAGGCAAAAGTGGCTCACGGAATTTACGATCATAATTCCGCCATCTTTCAAATTTCTGTCAATCGAAGAAAAGACGGGTTCCAAATCCTCCGCGAAATTTATTCCTCCGAAGTTTGAAAGCACTGCGTCAAATCGAGAGGCGGGAATTGGAAGTTCTCTGTAATCGCAGACTTCCGCTCGCGCATTCGAAAACAAACCTGCTTTGGTAATATTTTCCTTCGCAAATGAAATCATTGATGAAGAAATATCGACTCCTGTTACTTGGTGACGATGCTTTGCAATTTCTACTACGTCTATTCCTGTACCGCAATTTATATCGAGGACGCTCGAATTCGGTTTGAGGTTTTGCAGAAGGTAATCTACCATGATTTTCCTGGAACGTAGAAAATACGGTGCATCGATATTCTGCTTGTACTCGTAAGCGTATCGTTCAAGTGCTGAAGCGACATAAGTCGCGTCTTCTAAATCGCCTGACATAGATTTAAACCTTTTGCACGTCCTGGATTAGAGATACTCGATGAGGATTTCTTGTCCTCTCAAAATGGAGAACAGCGCGGTAAAAGGCTAGGGTTACTCCACTGAATAGGAAAGAAAGAATTGTCCTCGGAGTGAGCCGCTCTTTCCCATTCCCTATTCGGAGGACGCGATGAAGTTTGTGAAGAACCTTGTGAAGTGTTCGATAGAATTGCGGCTTGAATTCACCCGGGAAAAGGAGCGCCAAGTCATCGCTTTCAAGCCAATTTCTTTTTCTCCCTAAGGTTTTCTCAACCATGTTATAGAATTCGGTGTTGGGCAGCGGATAGGAGACTGACATCCCTATTTCGTCCGGCATTTCTAGTTTGACGAGATCGAAAGTCTTCAAGATGTCTTCGTAGGATTCGCCCGGATATCCAAATTGCAAAAAGTAGCCAACCCTTATTCCGTTCTCCTTTAATTTCCTTGTGGCGAGGCGAATCTGTTCAACGGTTGTCCCTTTGTCCATTGCGTCAAGAATCTTTTGAGATCCACTCTCGGCTCCCATCCACACTGTCTGACATCCGGATGACGCAAGCGTAGAGAAACTATTTTCCCTTAGAAGTAAGTCGGGGCGTGAAAGGCACTTGTACTTCACGTTTAATCCTGAACATTTTATCTCGTTTTGAAAATCATTCAGCCATCCGGGTATTAAACCAAAGATGTCGTCGCAAAACCAAATGTGGTCGGGGTTATAGTTCTTCTTTAGAGACGCGATCTCTTGAACGACGTCCTTTGGCGATCTGGAATTGTAGCCCCTTCCGTAAATCGGCTTCGCGCACCAATTGCAGTGAAATGGACAACCTCGTGTAGTGACAACGTTCATCGAGAAATATCCGTTGGCTGCGAGCCATCTCGTTCTGTAGTTTTCTATGTCGACAAGGTCCCACGCCGGCAAAGGAAGGCTGTCAAGATCTCTGATGGGTCTTCGCGGAATTGTCTCGACCACGCGGCCACTTTCAAGAAAGGAAAGTCCTTGAATTTCACGAGTATTACTACCCGTCGATTTGAGAATTCCCGTACAAAGATCAAGCAGCGTCATCTCCCCTTCTCCCTTGATTACGTAATCTGCGCCGTGTGACAGGTATTCATCAACGTGATCTGCTGAATCGGAACTAGAAACTACCACGATGCAATGTCTTTCTTTTGCGATTGCGATCATCCTGAACGCGGCCACACGCATTCGTTCAAGACACATCTTCGTTAGGTAGTTGAAGCTGTCGTCGTAGATGGCAACTATCCGAGGAGAAGACTTTTTTATGTAATCTTCCAATTCATTTTCAGATTCGGCCAGCATGGAATCGAACAAAGAGACGGTTATACTGGCGTTGCGCAAGACGCTTGCCGCATATAAGGTTCCCAACGGTGGATAAGGCTGCATAGTGCGCCACTGCTTTTTATCGAACCTCATGAAATAAGAATGGGTCAACAATACATCAGTCATCAAACTTAGTCAGCCTTTCCAATTTCTCTTGTCGCAGTTTCGCCTCGTACTCATCCAGAACTTTCGATTGAAAATCATTGGGATGCATTTTGGAAGAGAATGGCGTACTTCTGAATTGGAATTCCCTTTCCTCTCGGCTGCACTCAGGGTATTTCTTCTCCCAGACACTTTTGAAGTAATACATCAATCGACCATCCCAGTTCGCGGTATATCCGTCACTCATCGGCAATTCAAGGACTCTTTGGAGCAGTGTTTGTCTTATGTCGACCTCGGGTTGGTCAATCCGAAAATTCGGAAAGAAACTTAGTATCCACCTGTTAGCTTCGAGGAGGCCCCGAAGTCTTTTCTCATTGAATAAAGGACGAAGCGTAATCAGTTCCGTAGCAGTAAAAATATTTTTCTCTGGAATTTCCAGATGATTTTCTGTTACGAAATAATTCGGGCAAAGAAATTTCTTGTTGTTTAGAAGAAATATTTTTTTGAACGCAATTAAAACCGATCTACAGATCCAGAGCCGTTGCTCTGCAGTCACTATGAATAAATCAATATCTGCATCTCCGTCATTTACTCCCTTGCTAAGTGATCCCGACAAGAATGCTCCCCTGACAAATGGGAAATACCTGATTAGTTGCGCCACGATTCTGGTTGCACCCAGCATCGTCTTTGCTTTCTTTTCTCTACCTTTGCGGGTCACAATGACTTCGTCGCTATTACGGACATGGTACAACCCGTCAGAGGATTTAATGTCGAGCTGCAAGAGCCTCTTATTAAACTCATCAATCTCTAGCTTCTCCGGGAAAAAGGTGTAAAGCTCTTCACGAGTAAGCGGGTGATCGAAGAGATCGAAATATAGCAGCGTGGCACGGACACTATCTCTAAACTTCATCAAAGACAATAACTTTGAATTGGCAAGAGGAAGTTCCCTGTTACAACTGAACAAAGACAAATGACATAATTGATTTTTCAGGCTGCACTGGCTAACATAAAGCACTGAACTTTAGAGGAGACGATTATGTACGGAGCATTTCAGGAACATCTTCGAGAGCAGATAAAATCTATTCGAGACGGTGGACTATACAAAGATGAGCGCGTCATTGCTTCTCAACAGGGTGCTGTTATAAAGTTGACAAACGGCAAGGAAGTCTTGAATTTCTGCGCGAACAACTATCTCGGACTTTCAAGCCACCCGAAAGTGGTCGAGGCTGCGAAAAGG
This sequence comes from uncultured Bacteroidota bacterium, assembly GCA_963703215.1. Taxonomy (GTDB): domain Bacteria; phylum Bacteroidota; class Ignavibacteria; order Kryptoniales; family JAKASW01; genus JAKASW01. The sequence goes on from OY969800.1 coordinate 2,844,808, forward strand.
GGTTTGGACGAGCGCGGCTACGGCATGTCATCGGTAAGATTTATTTGCGGAACCCAGGATATTCACAAAACGCTTGAACAAAAAATTTCACGGTTTCTGAAAACCGAAGACACAATCTTGTACGCGGCGTGTTTTGATGCGAACGGTGGAACATTTGAGCCTTTGCTCGGCGAGGAGGACACCATTATTTCCGATGAGCTGAATCATGCCAGCATAATCGATGGGATTCGTTGCTGCAAAGCAAACAGGCTCAGATACAAACATGCGGATATGAGTGACCTGGAGGAAAAGTTGAAGGAATCTCAGGCGGCGCGTTTCAAGATGATCGCAACCGATGGAGTTTTCTCGATGGATGGCGACGTTGCACAGCTCGACAAGATATGTGACCTTGCGGAAAAATATGCAGCGCTCGTTATGGTCGATGACTCACATGCAACCGGCTTCGTAGGCAGAACGGGAAGAGGAAGCATTGAAGCTAAGAACGTTATGGGTCGCGTCGATATTATCACGAGCACACTCGGAAAAGCCGCTGGCGGCGCATCGGGCGGATTCACAAGTGGAAGGAAGGAAATAATCGAATTCTTGCGGCAGCGTTCCCGTCCGTATTTGTTCTCGAATACGTTACCTCCGCCGATAGTTAGCGCGGCAATAGCAGTCTTCGATCTCCTTGAATCCACAACGGACTTGCGTGACAAGCTCGAACAGAACACGAAATATTTTAGAACTGAAATGACGAAGCGTGGGTTTGAGATAAGGCAAGGCGATCATCCGATAGTTCCCATAATGCTTTACGATGCAAAGTTAGCCACTGGTTTTGCCAATGAATTGCTCGCGGAAGGAATCTATGTGATAGGTTTTTCATTCCCCGTAGTTCCGAAAGGGCAGGCGAGAATTCGAGTTCAGATTTCAGCCTGCGCATGAAAAGGCACACCTTGATAAAGCAATCACTGCCTTCGAGAAAATCGGGAATAATTTGGGCGTGCTTAAAAAGTAATTGTGAATTTCAGACTCTCAATTCTTAATTAACGACCTGAGCGTTTTGAGATTCACAATGTCCATCTTATAACCGTCATCGCTCTTTGGTGTCTCAAGGACCTTAGGAATTTCCGAAAGCCTCTCGTCGTTCATGAAAAAACCGAACGCGGCTTTCCCTATTTCACCTTTGCCGATGTGCTCGTGCCTATCGACGTGAGAATTCAAAGGCTTCTTGGCATCGTTGAAATGAATGGCGTGCAGTTTGTCGAATCCGATTGTTCGATCAAACTCTGACATACTTATATCATAGGTTTCTTTCGTTCGAATATCGTAACCCGCCGCGAAGATGTGACAGGTGTCGATGCAAACGCCGACTCTCTTTTTGTCTTCCACGAGAGAAATCAATTCGGCGATTTCTTCGAATGTACTCCCGAGCGTCGTTCCCTGCCCTGCGGTGGTTTCGATCAAAGTAACCACGCGGCTATTTTTTGTTTCCGAGTGGGCGAGGTTGAGAGAATCCGCAACTGTCCTGACCGCTTCTATGCGATCCATGGTGGTGTATGCACCAGGATGGAAGATAAGATATTCTATTTCGAGTACCTCACAGCGTTTTATTTCCTGGACGAATGATCTGCGCGAGCCGTGTAGAAGCGCGTCCGATGCTCCACAAAGATTAATCAAGTACGAATCGTGAGAAACTACGGTCCGTACTTTTGATTTATTCTTCGCCTCTCTGTATTTTGCAACGTCATCGAAAGAGACTACAGGATCTTTCCACTGATTAGAATTCTTTGTGAATATCTGAATTGCTGTGCAGTTTACTTTATCTGCCCTTTCGAAAGCGGTGTATAGACCACCCGCGATGGACATGTGTGCCCCGATCAAAGGATCGTCTTTCTTCGAATTGTGCTTCATAAACGAATTTAACTTAGCGGCACTCTAAAATGAAACAGTTACTTGATATTTTTCAAAAAGGAACGAAGCTTGTGATCGGCTTGATGAGTGGCACAAGCGTCGATGGAATAGACGCTGCACTCGTCGAGATAAGTGGAAGCGGAATCGGTACCAAGCTGCGTCAAGTCGATTTCATAACGTTTCCCTTCCCTGCTGGCTTCAGGGAGTTCGTTCTTAAGAACTCCCAGACTGGTACAAGCGATGTCGCGGATGTTGCGAGGCTTAATTTCTTGATGGGCCAACTTTACGCCGATGCGGTTTTCACTCTGTGCAAACATGCGGGAGTGGAGCCACGACAAGTCGATTTGATTGGCTCTCACGGACAGACGATCCATCACTTGCCGCAGAAAGTGTCCATGTTCGGAAAAGAAGTCGCCGCGACCCTTCAGATTGGCGATCCGTCGGTCATCTCAAAGTTAACAGGAATAATCACTGTCGGCGACTTCCGAGTTGGCGACGTGGCCCTTGGCGGACAAGGTGCCCCGCTCGTGCCCTACTTTGATTACATACTCTTTCATTCCGACAAAGTCTCTCGTGCGCTTCTGAACATCGGCGGAATTGCCAACATCACTTTCTTGCCGAAGGGTTGTAAAGCAAATGACGTGATGGCATTCGATACCGGACCAGGCAACATGGTCGTGGATCAACTCATGAAAGAGTTTTACGATAAAGATTTTGATGAAAATGGAAATACAGCTTGTTCAGGTTCCGTCAGAAATGAATTGCTCGAACATCTCATGAATGACGAATTCATTTCGAGTGCACCACCGAAGTCCACGGGACGTGAGCGATATGGACGAGGTTTTGTAAAAGGCATTCTTGACAAGTCTGCCAAATATTCCAAAGAAGATGTCGTTGCCACAGCCACCGAGTTTACCGCGGCTGCCGTTCACGAGAATGTTAGACAATTTCTGTCGCAGAAAGGAAAGTTAGACGAGCTTTATGTGAGCGGAGGTGGCACCCATAATAGATTCATGATGGATTCGCTGAAATGGCTTTTCACCGGAACGGATGTGAAGGAAGCAGAGAGAATCGGTATATCGTCAGATGCTAAAGAGGCAATTTGTTTTGCGGTACTTGCGAATGAAACCATTTCAGGTAATGCAGCTAACCTTCCTCAAGTAACAGGTGCTTCGAGACCGACGATACTTGGCAAGATTTGTCTGCCATGACAACCCACACCGAGAAATATTTGCTGTAACAGGTGATTTGTGGGCGATGAGGGATTTGAACCCCCGACCCCATGCGTGTAAAGCATGTGCTCTAAACCAGCTGAGCTAATCGCCCCTGTCAAATTTTCGAGCGCGAGACGGGACTCGAACCCGCAACGTCCAGCTTGGGAAGCTGGCATTCTACCACTGAATTACTCGCGCAATGTGTGTGGGCCCTGAGGGACTTGAACCCCCGACCCGCTGATTATGAGTCAGCTGCTCTAACCACCTGAGCTAAGGGCCCGCATTATATCGTGGATGTCAGAATTTAAGTAAGGGCAGTCAAAAAACAAAGGCGTGCCCCGGCGATTTGAGCTACGAGTCCATGGGTAATTTGAGACCGCCATACCTCGATGCCTCGGGACAGGCACGCTTCACTCCTCGCGATGACAATTCCCTTTTTCACAAAGCAAGGGCTGCGGGGCTTTCTAGAATTTTTTTCAAGGTCTGCATGAACTGGGCTGCCATTGCGCCATCGACGACACGATGATCCGAGGACAGCGTTATTCTCATTCGCTTTCCGATTTTGATTTCTCCGTCATCGACAACCGGTTTTTCGGCAATTGCTCCGACAGCAAGTATTGCGGCTTCTGGCGGATTGATAATAGCAGTGAATTCGTCCACTCCGAACATTCCGAGATTGCTGATGGTGAAAGTGCTCCCTGAATATTCTTCGGGTTTTAGTTTTCTCTGTCTGGCTCTCGCGGCGAGATCTTTTGTCTCGGCTGAAATGTCGCGGAGCCCCTTCTTGTCAACGTCATGGATCACCGGTGTTATTAGTCCTTCGTCGATTGCAACCGCGACGCCGATATGGACGTCGCCGAAAATTCTGATTTTATCTTTCATGAAAGTCGCATTCACCTCGGGGTGTTCCTGAAGCGCCGCGGCGCAGGCTTTCACAATAATATCGTTGAAACTAATTTTATTTTCCTCATCGAAGCTGTTCAGGGATTCACGGAAACTTATTGCGTTTTCCATTCTTACTTCCACAGTTAGGAAGAAGTGCGGTGCCTCAACATTGCTTTGACTCAAACGTTTTGCTATCGCCTCGCGCATCATGCTGAGGGGTTCGTCCTTAAACTCTCCAGAAGAAACAACTATCCTTCTCGGGGCAGCGGCTGGAGCAAGACCTTCCACGTCGCGCTTGATGATTCTTCCACCTGTACCACTTCCCTTCACGCTTCCGATTTCGATTCCACGCTCGTGCGCAAGTCTCTTAGCGAGTGGCGACGCTTTCAATTTGCCGTTGTCTCCTGCCGCCGGTTCAGATTTGGGAAGAGGTGATGGCACAACCGTTGTTGAGGGATATCCTTTTTCAACGAAGATATTTGGTTCATGCTTAGCAGTTTCTTTTGTTTCAAGAAGGATTCCTGACTCAATCGCAATTGTTGATATATCTTCACCTGCATTTCCAAGGACGGCTATCAATCCACCTATCGGTACGCGATCTCCTTCCTTTGCAACAATCTTCAATAAAGTTCCGTCGTCATAAGCCTCCATGTCCATATTAGCTTTGTCGGTTTCCACTTCGGCAATGACATCGCCTGGAGCAACCTTCTCGCCTTCTTTTTTCAACCATTTCAGTATTCTGCCCGTATCCATAGTATCGCTGAGTTTGGGCATTTGAATTTTAATTGCCATTATTTGAACCTCACTTCTTGTACAGAACTCGCAAAACAGCGTTAACGACTTTTTCCGGTGTCGGCAAAACTTCATGTTCGAGAGTCTTGGAATACGGCATCGGAACATCTTCAGAGGAGACAAGTTCGACGGGTGCGTCAAGATAATCGAAAGCCTTAGTCGAAACCTTAAATGCGATTTCACTTCCGACGCTCGCAAACGGCCACGCTTCGGTGACCACGACGCAGCGGTTCGTCTTCTTGACGCTATCGATGATGGGTGCGTCGTCAAGCGGTCGGACGGTCATCGGATCTAAAATTTCGATTTCAATTCCGTCCTTCGACAAAGTTTCGGCCGCAGCCATGGCAACACCGAGCATTTTCGCATACGCCACGACGGTGACATCTTTCCCCTCGCGCTTCAGATCGGTTTTACCAAGCGGAATCGTGTACTCGCCTTCGGGCACCTCTCCTTTTAGACCGTACATGACTTCACTCTCCATAAATATGACCGGATTGTCGTCTCTTATTGCCGACTTTAGAAGTCCCTTCGCATCTTTCGGTGTGCCCGGCAAAACGACTTTCAAGCCAGGTACATGAGCGTACATGCTTTCAAGTGCCTGAGAGTGGGTTGCGGCAAGCTGATGAGCGGGTCCATTGGGCCCGCGAATGACCATTGGAACTTTCAGTTGCCCACCTGACATGTGGCGCATCTTAGCGGCGTTGTTTATGATCTGATCGAATGCAACAAGAGAAAAATTAAACGTCATTACTTCAATAATAGGCCGTAACCCGACCATGGCAGCACCGACGCCAAGTCCGGTGAAACCGGATTCGGATATCGGCGCATCAAGAACCCTTTGCGGACCAAACTTATGCAGCAAGCCTTGAGTTACTTTGTAAGCTCCTTGATATTGAGCCACCTCCTCGCCGACGATAAAAACGGAATCATCTCGTTCCATCTCCTCAGATATTGCTTGGTTCAGTGCTTCTCTAAAAGTTATTTCAGGCATATAATTTTCCCATCGTCAGTCAAGAATATTCCGTCTTTTGAGTTTTGAACTTTTCTTTTTGACCCTTCGAGTCGCTCAAGGCAAGCTTTTCAAACATAGACGTCATCGTACATCGATTCATGAGGCGGGTCGGGACTTTTCTCGGCGAACTCCACTGCCTCGGCGACGATCTTTTTAACATCTGCGTCGGCATCATCAATCTCTTTCTGGGTAGCCACTCTTTCGTCAAGCAAAAACTTCTTCATCTGCTCAATCGGATCGCGCTTCTTCTCTTCTTCGACTTCCTGTTTTGTCCGGTAAATAGAATCTGGATCCGACATCGAATGTCCACGATACCGGTACGTCCTTACCTCAAGAAGCGTTGGCAAACTAAGCTCACGGGCCTTCTTTGCAGATTCCTTTACGGCGTCGTAAACTGCAAATGTATTCATTCCGTCTACGACCATTCCTTCGATTCCATAGGAGCAGCCTCGTTTGTACAAGTCAGTCACCGCAGACGCACGGTCAACTGCAGTACCCATTCCATACATGTTATTCTCCACGATAAAGACCACCGGGAGCTTCCAGAGCGATGCAAGATTAAGAGCTTCATGGAACGCTCCCTGATTCATGGCAGCATCTCCCATGTAGGTCAGACAGACACGATCCTCTTTACGATATTTGATCTTGAACGCTATTCCAGTCCCAAGCGGCACCTGAGCTCCGACAATCGCATGACCGCCGAGCATATTTCTCTTGGCATCGAAAAAGTGCATCGATCCGCCTTTTCCCTTGCTTGTACCAGTATATTTGCCGAACAGTTCGGCCATCAACAATTTGGGATCCGTTCCGCGGGCAAGCGCGTGCCCATGATCGCGATATGCAGTGATGATGTAGTCGTCTTCCCTGATCGCCGCGAGCGAGCCAACGGCGACCGCCTCCTGTCCAATATAAAGATGAAGAAAGCCCCCGATTTTCTGCATGCTGTACATCTTTGCTGCTGTCTCCTCGAATCTACGGATCAGGATCATCATGTGGTACATCTCAATCAGTTTATTCCTGCCTAGGCCAAGGTATTCTTCTTTTGATATTTGCTGAGAAGCTTTAGATCTATTTGTTTCTACCGCATAGTCGCTCATCTATCTGTCTCCATGTTGGGGCGAAGTGTCTGACTTCAAATTTAAAAAACCATCTGCTCGTCGGCATGGTATGAACTTCGAACCAGTGGTCCCGATTCGACAAACTTAAATCCCATTTCGAGTCCGGACTGTTTGTACATCTTAAACTCGTCGGGCGTCACGTACCGATCTATCGGAAGGTGTTCCTTCGTAGGTTGAAGATACTGACCGATAGTGAGTATGTCGACTCCGGAGGTCCTCAAGTCTTTCATCACCTCGAGTACTTCTTCCGGTCTTTCTCCGATGCCGACCATGATGCCGCTCTTTGTTACCAAGCCGTGTTCTTTGAAATATTTCAAAACTTCCAATGACCTATCATATTTTGCCTGCGGCCGCACGACGCTGTAAAGACGAGGAACGGTCTCGACGTTGTGATTTAGAATATCAGGTGCTGAATCGACCACGATGTCAAGCGCAAGTCTTTCCCCTTTGAAATCAGGAATCAAGATTTCGACCCTGCATTTCGGCTCTCCGATTCTAATTTGCCTTATCGTCTCAGCGAAAATCGAGGCTCCACCATCTCTTAATTCATCGCGATTTACTGAAGTGATTACCACATGACGCAGTTTCATCGAAGAGATCGCTTCGGCAACGCGATGAGGTTCATCAGTATCGAGTTCAATCGGTTTGCCTGTCTTGACCGCGCAGAAGCCGCAGCTTCTAGTGCAGATGTCTCCGAGGATCATGAATGTAGCGGTGCCGCGTCCCCAGCATTCACCAAGATTCGGACATCGCGCTTCTTCACAGACTGTGTGAAGATGCTTGCCCCTCATCAAGTGCAAGAGCTGAGTATAATTCTCGCCGTAAGGAAGTTTCGCGCGAATCCATTCCGGCCTCCGCACTTTCGGCTTTTCCTCGACTAAAACTTTTTCGTCGTTGTCAATCATACTTAATTCAAAATCTGGAATTCACAATAAAAAGAGTTTCAAAATACTTGTTTCGTGTCGCAGTTCTCTAAATAATATACAATTTTCTCCAGAAATTGCCCGCCCGCAGCTCCGTCAACTAACCTGTGGTCAAATGAAAGAGTCAAAAATCCCATTTGACGGATTGCAATCGCGTCGTTAATGACGACAGGCCTTTTCTTTACGGCACCGACGCCGAGTATAGCGACGTTCGGCTGGTTAATAATCGGAGTCCCCATCAAATTCCCAAACACGCCAAAGTTAGTGATTGAAAATGTAGAATCGAGTGTATCTTCGCCTGCAAGTCTCTTGGATCTTGCGCGTGAAGCGAGATCACGAATTGCTCTTGCGAGTCCAAGGAGACTCTTTTCATCCGCACCTTTTATAACTGGGACAAGAAGCCCTTTGGTTTCGATTGCGACCGCGATTCCAAGATTAACATGGTTATGCTGGATGATGTTTGTGCCATCGATACTGCTATTCACAATAGGAAAGTCTTTTAAAGCCTTTACGCAGGCGTGGGCTATAAACGGCATAAAGGTCAACTTGAAACCTTCTTGCTTTCCAAACTCGTCTCCACGTTTCGAGATAAAGTCGGAGATATGCGTCATGTCGACTTCTGTTATTGCGGCAACATGGACTGAGGTATCTCGACTCCGCACCATGTGTTCCATGATGCGTTGACGCATGTTGTCCATTGAAATCACTTCGTCGTGGTCTGCCACAAGATCCCCGCTCCTGACACCTTGTTTCTGACTCCTGGTCTCTCGTCTTTGATCTCTATTCTCGATGTAATTTCTTAAGTCGTCCTTCGTCAATCGTCCACCTAAACCACTTCCTGTAATAGTCGTCAACTCTTCGGATGAAATCCCTTCCGTTTTTGCAATACTACGAACCAGCGGTGAGAAAAATTTGTCTCCATTGTTTCCATGTGAATCTTCTTTTGCCGGTTCAATCGCTTCGTAGTTAGCAACCTTTTCAGCTTCCTCATCGTTTGTCTTCTGGTCTCCAGTTTCTATATAAGCTATCACCGTACCGACCAGAGCGATTTCCTGCTCCTTCACAAGTATTCTCGAAACCATCCCCGCTGCCGCTGAAGGAATTTCGGTGTCGACCTTATCGGTGCTTATCTCAAGCAGAATCTCGTCGCGCCCGATTTTCTCACCGGTCCTTTTGTGCCACTTTACGATTTTTCCTTCGGTAATGCTTTCCCCCATCTTCGGCATTAAGACTTCAATCTGCATGACTAGTCAACTCCTCTAATAGGCGATAAGTTCTTCAAGAGTTTTCACGACTTGACCTTCGCTTGGCAAGATTGCGGCTTCAAGCGCCGGCCCGTACGGAACAGGCGCATCTTGGGCGGTAATTCTTCTAATTGGTGCATCCAAAAATTCGAAAGCCTCCTCTGAAATAATACTGCATACCTCTGCAGCAAATCCTGAAGTTCTGCTATCTTCAGTCAATACTAATACTCTATTTGTCTTCCTGACGCTCTGAAGGATAGTCTCCTTATCAAGCGGCACAATCGTGCGAAGATCGATGACTTCAATTTCGATTCCCTTTTCCGACAACTTCTTCGCGGCATTTAATGCGAAATAAACTGTTGCGCCGTAGGTAATGATGGTCGCGTCGTTTCCTTCTCGACGGACCGAAGCTTTTCCGAATGGGACAAGGTAATCGGCATCTGGTTCAGGAGACATCGCATAACTTTGACGATAGAGAGCTTTGTGTTCGAGAAATAGGATAGGGTCTTCCATTCTAATTGCAGACTTCAACAACCCTTTTGCATCCTCGGCTGTCGATGGATATGCGATATATAATCCCGGACAATGTGCAAATATACTCTCGATATTCTGACTGTGATAGTGTCCACCATGAATGTAGCCGCCGACAGGGACGCGTACCACCATAGGACATGCCCACGAACTGTTTGAGCGATATCTCAACATTGCCACTTCGTTTTTTAGTTGCATCATCCCCGGGAAAATGTAGTCCGCGAACTGAATTTCTACGACGGGTTTAAACCCACGAACCGCAGCGCCGAAAGCTGCACCTATAATACTCGCTTCAGCTAACTGTGAATTGAAAACTCGCTCTCTCCCAAACTTTGTCGAAAGTCCTTTCGTTGCAGTGAAAACTCCACCCTTCCCATCTTCAACGTCCTCGCCCCAAATCAACATTCTCGGATTTATCGCCATCTCCTCGTGGAGAGCATGATTAATGGCATCGACCATCACAACAGGCTTGCCCGACGGCCGATTTTTCTCATATTCGAAGGAAGAATACGATTCCATCGGCGCGTAAACCTTCGTGGCCGCAGTAGATACATCAGGCAGCGGTCGTGACTCTGCCCAGTCAGCTGCCTCATCGACGGTCCTTTTTATCTCCTTCTTCATGGATTCAATTTCCGAATTAGTAAGTATTTTTCCCTCGATCAATTCAGCTTCCATCACGAGCAGGGGATCTCTTGCATGATCTTTTTCAATCTCATCCTTTGGCCGGTATTTCCTGTCGTCGTCTGAAGATGAATGAGAGTGAAGCCTTACAACATCGGCCACAATTACTGTCGGGCCATCGCCACGCCGGGCTCGGGCAACGGCATTCTTAGCCGCTTCAAAGCTTTCGACGAAGTCCGTGCCATTTACCTTAATCCGTTCAAGATTCTGATATCCTTTCACTATTTCGTACACTGAACAGCCGGCGGTTTGCTGCCACTCCGGAACACTAATGGCATAATGGTTGTCCTCAATACAGAAAACTACCGGAAGTTTTTCTCTTGCCGACCAGTTCAATGCTTCTGAAAACTCTCCTTCGCTTGTCGCTCCCTCACCTGAGGACACGTAGACAACCTGGTCTTTCCCGTCCCTTACGCATCCGAGTGCGGTGCCAACCGCCTGAAGAAACTGTGTCCCAGTTGGGCTTGATTGAGTTGGGATGTTCAGCGACCGTTTACCATAATGTCCTGGCATCTGTCGACCGCCGGTCATCACATCTTCAGCTCTGTGCAGTTGCATGAGCATGATTTCTTTCGGAGTGTGACCGAGTCCTATTGCAAACGTCATCCCGCGATAATATGGATATGCCCAATCGTATCCGGGGCGTAAGTTCATGGCACACGCGATCTGTATTGTTTCATGGCCTGAACTGCTTATGTGAAAGAATGCTTTTCCCTGCTTTAAGAGTGCCAGTTCCTTTTCGTCAAGACAGCGAGCCAAAAGCATAAGCTTATATGCGTCGACCAGTTGATCGAGGGTCACCCTTGACAACTCTGCCGTGAGAGTATCATTCCCATTTGTTTTGCTAGTCCCTTTCTTAAGCTGGGGCATGTTCTTTCTCCATTACTATATGGTACTTCTCAAAAAATTTTCCGCAGTCTACTGATTCGATTTCTGTCTGAAAAACCTCCGCAAACTTGTCCGAAAGGATTTTTCTAACACCGGAAATGTCGATTGTCCTTCCTAGTAGCTCTTCAAGAGACGTAACTCCTCGGTGGAAAATGCCGCATGGTATGATTCGCCCAAAGTATGTGAGATCGGTATTCACATTGAAAGCATATCCATGCATAGTCACCCACCGGCTAACTTTTACGCCAATCGCACAAATTTTTTCGCCATCAACCCACACACCGGTATAATCCGGCTCCCTGCGACCGTGGATTCCATAAGTCTCCAAAGTTCTAATAACAACCTCTTCAAGATCGCGAAGGTAGCGATGAATATCCCGGTAGAAGCCATTTAAATCGATTATGGGATAGCATACGATCTGACCCGGACCATGATACGTGATGTCGCCACCTCGATCAGTTTTGAAAACACTGACATTTCCGTGAGCCAGCTCATCCTCCGTAGCAAGAAGATGATCGTCTCCGCCTGATTTCCCGATTGTGTAGGTGTTTTGGTGTTCGGTAAATAGGATCGTGTCAGGAATACTACCAGCAATCCTTTCCCGGTGGAGCGTCTTCTGCAACTCCCAGGCAAAGGCATATTCGGTAGCGCCGATGTCTGTCAGTAAAGTTTTTTTCAATTCACTTCAAATATCTATTGCGTGACCGAGTGCGTCTTCAGCAGCTTCCATAACCGCTTCGCTCAATGTCGGATGCGCGTGCACAGTTCTCATGATTTCATAAGGTGTGGTCTCAAGTTTCTTAGCCACGCCCAACTCGGCAATCAACTCGGTGGCGCCATGACCGATAATGTGGGCACCAAGAAGCTCCCCGTACTTTGCATCAAAAATTAGTTTTACAAAGCCGACGGCCTCGTTAGTTGCAATTGCCTTTCCATTAGCTGTGAACGGAAATCTGCCAATCTTAGTTTCATACTTAAGCTCTTTTGCCTTTGCCTCCGTAATTCCTATGCTTGCAACCTGAGGCTGGCAGTAAGTGCATCCGGGGATGCTGTCGTAATCGAGCGGCTCCGTTTCGACACCTGCTATTCTTTCTGCGCAACGAATTCCCTCTGCAGAAGCGACATGCGCAAGCCATGGTGCTCCAATGACATCACCAATTGCGTAAACGCCGCTTACCGCAGTCTTATAGCTCATCTTATCGACTTTTATCCATGACTTTTCAACCCGAACGCCAATTTTTTCTAAATCAAGATTATCGGAATTTCCTTGGATTCCGATTGCGACGAGCGCCACTTCCGCTTTGAGTTCTTGGGCTCCCTTATTGTTTGTAATTTTAACTGAGACTCCGTTCCCTGAAGCAATGGCAGACTCGACTTTGGTCTCGGTCATAACTTCGATTCCTTGCTTCTTGAATTCCCTTTCGAGTTGGGCTGTAACCTCCACGTCTTCAATTGGTAAAATACTCGGCATCATTTCAATCAAAGTGATTTTTGTGCCAAATGCATTATAGAAATAAGCGAACTCCGCGCCGATCGCACCTGCACCGATGATGATCATATCCTTCGGAATTGATTCAAGAATCATGGCTTCGGTGCTCGTTATGACTTTCTTCCTATCCAATTTTATTCCTGGCAGCTCACGTGGTCTCGCACCCGTCGCGATTATAATGTTCTTTCCTTCGACTTGAGCCAATTCTTTGCCGTAGTTATCGACCACGGAGAGGGTTTTTGCATCAATAAATTTTCCGTTGCCGCCGATCTTCTCAATTTTATTCTTCTTGAAAAGGTACTCGACGCCTTGAGACAGCCTGTTTGCAGCATCGCGGCTTCTCTTTATGACTTTCTTGAAATCCACTTTTAGATTCTCGTAACTAATTCCGTATTCTTTAGATTCCTTGAACAGGGACATCACTTCCGCGCTCTTGAGAAGCGCTTTCGACGGTATGCAACCCCAGTTAAGACAAATTCCGCCGAGCTTGTCGCGTTCGACGCATCCCACTTTCATCCCGAGTTGAGCTGCGCGAATTGCCGCCACGTATCCGCCTGGTCCCCCGCCAAGTACCACGAGATCATATTTTTTTAATTCAGCCATTGTTCCTCCTAAGAATTAATAATGTCCGATGTTTTCGGAGTGAATGCGCACAGTTCTCCGCCTTTCGACTCCAATAGTCTATCCTATTGGACCAAAACGATAGAATCTTGGCGCCTTGCGCCATCCCGCACACGGGTTTCTAAAAGAATGAGCGGGACACTGTGACTGCGTAAAAATATAACTGTTGGTTGGCATCTAAATCAAACCTCTCTTTTTTGCAGTCCTCAATGTAGGAAACAGACTTTTGATTTTGCGAATGGTACGAACGATGAGGCTGAAACTAAATAATGAACCGGTCAATCGATTCACGCATCAATGGAGGAGTACCTTGATACCGCTAATCTGCTTCTTGACTATTTGGAGTTCTTTAAGACGTAATGGTACTGCTATTTTTAGCTGAAATATTGTCTGCTGCTTTGAGCTTGATCCTGAATGTTGACCCTTTTCCGATCTTGCTCTCTTTCAGAAATATTTCGCCGTCGTGATAGGATTCCACGATCCGCCTCGCGAGGCTCAGGCCGAGTCCCCAGCCTCTCTTCTTTGTCGAATACCCAGGCCTGAATACGTCTCTACGGAACTTCATGTCGATGCCTTTTCCCGTGTCGCTTACATCTATTGAGACAAAACCATTTTCTCTTGAGACGTTTACGTTAATGTTTCCATCTTTGTCTTCTATAGCATCCAAAGAATTCTTAATGAGGTTTTCCAGCACCCATTGAAACAGTTCCGAATTAAATTTTGCTTGCAAGGATCTATCGCCGGTAAGTGACAAAGACACCTTTTTCCCTGTCTGAGGAATTCTCTTGCTGAAGTAAGAGAATACATTTTCAATAGTTTCTGCGACGGATGCGGTCTTCAATTCGGGCAAAGATCCAATTTTGGAAAATCGCATTGTTACTTTATTCAGTCGACTGAGATCTTGTTCAACATCCGATATTATTTCCCGCCTGCGGTCCGCGATCATATCTGTCTTCAGTAATTCGATCCAACCCATTAAACTAGATAGTGGCGTGCCGAGTTGGTGTGCTGTTTCTCTCGCCATTCCAACCCAGATGTTTGACTGCTCACTTCGCTTGATATAACTAAATGCTATATACCCGAGCATAATAAACAGACCAGCGATTGTGAATTCGACATACGGCACATATCTCAACTGCTTGACAAGACTCGACTCGCCATAGTGGACTTTGTTAAGGACAACTTTCCCGAGAGTGACTCTTATCGGCGGATATTCACTGTCCATTTTCTTTATCAATCCCATTAGATAAGCGCGCTGTTCATCCATTGTAGAGGTCGTATCGAGGTGTACGTTTCTAATATTTCGTTCATAAGGAACGAATGGCGCATTGCTGCTGTCGGTGAGAATCATTGGAAAGTCAATTGAGCTCAAGACATCGTCGAAGATGAAACTGTAGTCTTGCGATGGAGATTCGTCGCTTGCCAAATACTGAAGCGAAGTGGCGTACAGGTGCGCAATTCTGGCTTCGCGATCTATTAATTGTTTGACGATTGACTGTGTATAGATTAGAGTCCCGGCGGCGATGAGGCAGGCAATCAAAAGGAGCCCGGCTTTCAACGTAATGGATGAAGGATTAGATGAACGCATCATTAAAATAATAATTGCATCGAATTGTAGAGTCAAGACAACTGCGACAGAATTTGTATTCGCAGGCCACGTCATCAAATAATCCTGACTATCTTTTCATTTCTTGATTAGCTGCCAGAAAAATGTTAAATTTACTAAAATTTGAAGTGTTTTTATTGCGACGATGAACGAACTGACACACAGAGAAAAGGAAATATTGCGGGAAGTCATTCATGACTTCATATTGACGGCCAATCCAGTTGCGTCAAAGTTTATTTCAAAGAAACTGCATGAAAATCTGAGCTCGGCGACGATCAGGCACGTCATGGCACAGCTCGAGGAGCTTGGCTACTTAAACCACCCGCACACTTCAGCTGGCAGAGTGCCAACAGACAAAGGCTACAGGATCTATTTGGATTCTCTGATATCTCTTGACGAGCTTGATGAAGGCGAACGGGCTCAAATTTCGGATGGCCTTAACGCACCGCTGGATTCAGCCGAGCTTCTGAGCGAGGCTTCGAAACTTCTCGGTAAAGTTTCTAAACAACTAAGTCTCGTTTCCGCTCCTTATCTGGGAGAGGCAACTCTAACAAAGCTGGAGCTCATTTCTCTGAACTCCTCTAAGATTCTTGTGGTGATTTCTCTTGAAAGCGGATTGATAAGAACGATTGTTCTTGAAGTGGAGACCGAAGTGAATGATCAGAAACTCAGGAAGATCAGCTCCATTCTTAATGAGCGCCTCGCGGGCCTGAAGCTGTCTGCAATTCGCGAGACGATTCTTGACCGCGTCGCAGATTACACAAACGTGGATGTTATCACTCAATTCACAGGTATGAGCGACAAGATATTTTCGACGACTTCAGATACTGACAAAGTCCATATCGGAATGCCTCAGGGAATTCTATCTCATCCTGAATTTGATTTGCCTGAAAATCTGAAAGGCATATTGGAAATCCTTGGCGATGAAAATGTCATTCTGCATATACTTGAAAAAAATGATAAGTCTGAGCCAATAACTGTGAAGGTTGGATCTGAGAATGAGGAAGTAAAATTAAAGGATTATAGCCTGATAACGGCGCGGTATGAAGTAGGCGCGATAAAGGGTACTGTTGGCGTAGTCGGTCCTCGTAGGATGCAATACTCGCGACTCATCCCACTTGTCGATTTTGTGGCGAAAGTCATTTCAAACAAGTTAAGTTCATAAAGTATGTCCGATATAGATACCGAAAATTCCCTTTCGGAAAATGGTCATTCGGAAAAAGAAAGTGAAGAACAGGAAGGCATGACAAATAAAGAGAATCAACCTGAAGAAAATAGGAACACTGTCGAAGAAGAAAGAGAAATTGAGAGGGATTTAGAAAAACTTCGGAAACAGTTGAACGAAGCCGGGTCTTTGGTGGATTCATACAAGGATCAGCTCCTGCGGCTCGCTGCAGAGTTCGAGAATTTTAAAAAACGAGTCGAGGTCGATAAAGCAGACTTCGTGAAATTTTCGAATGAAAAAATCATCAAAGATCTGATTCCAGTTCTCCAGGATTTTGAACGTGCATTGACAAACAACAAACAGAATTCGGAACCTAAATCCTTCCGAAAAGGTGTGGAGCTTATTTACCAAAAGTTCTATAATCTTCTTCAAGATAAAGGTCTTATACCGATAGAGTCAGTCGGCAAAGAATTCGATGTTATGTACCATGATGTGCTCTTGCAGGTTCCACGGAATGATGTCAAGCCAGATACGATTATTGAGGAAGTCGAGCGCGGCTATACCCTGCACGGAAAAGTTATCAAGCATGCGAAAGTCATAGTCGCTTCGGCCGGTCAAGATGGGCCCGAGTCGGAAAAGAAGAACTAGGCATGCCGAATGAATGATATGGAAGTGGAACGCCATTTTACATGAACATAATTTTTAACGCGTAATATTAAACGGAATAATATGGCCACCAAAAGAGATTACTACGAAATTTTGGGAGTACAAAGAAATTCTTCAATCGATGATGTCAAGAAATCTTATCGCAAGCTTGCGATGCAATACCATCCTGACAGGAATCCCGGAAACAAGGAGGCGGAAGAAAAATTTAAAGAGGCAACGGAAGCATACGAAGTCTTGAGCGATCAGGACAAGCGATCGCGATATGACAGATTCGGTCACGAAGGCGTGAGACAGGGAACGGATTTCCACGACTGGACAAACTCAAATGCGAACAATATCTTCAATGTTTTCAACGATATTTTTGGTGCAGGTTTCGGGGGATCCATATTTGATGATATTTTCGGAGGAGGAGCTCGAACTCGATCAAGGTCAGGCTCTTCCTCGGGGGGAGAACGGGGCAGCGACTTGAAGATTTCTGTCAAACTCACGATGGAAGAAATTGCTTCAGGAGTCGAGAAAAAAATCAAGTTGAAGCGACAGGAAAAATGTCGCACGTGCGGCGGCAGCGGCGCAAAAGGCAGTACTGGTACAACAACATGTCCGACTTGCGGAGGCAGTGGCGAACTGCGAAGAGCCTCGCGTACCATGTTTGGGCAGTTCGTAAATATAGTTCAATGCTCGACGTGCGGCGGGACGGGTCACGTCATTAAAGATCCTTGCGTTACATGTGGTGGAAGCGGTAGAGCAAACGGGGAATCGACCATCAAAGTAAAGATTCCTGCAGGAGTCAGTGAAGGAAACTATTTGACGCTAAGAGGAGAAGGAAACGCCGGTCGACGTGGTGGGACAAGTGGTGATTTGATTGTCATGGTAGAGGAGGCCGTCCACCAACATTTCAAACGCGACGGCGATGACGTTATTTTCGAACTTGACTTGAGTTTTCCAGAGGCAGCCTTAGGAAGCGAAGTTGAAGTGCCGACTCTTACAGGAAGAGCAAAGCTCAAAATAGACCCTGGGATTCAATCGGGAAAAATTCTGCGAATGCGAGAGAAGGGCATTCCTCACTTGAACGGATACGGCCGCGGAGATCAACTAGTCACCATCAACGTTTTCACTCCGACGAAACTGAACCAGAAGGATAAAGACTTGCTCAAAGAACTCGCTCACTCATCGAACTTAAAGCCTCCGTCTCGCAACGGATCGAATTAGACTCCCGTGAAGATTTCTTTTTGCTGAATGTCCATGTTGAAGGAACTCTTCTTCGAACCAAGTTGAATATTGACTGCTCATTCTCAATATTAAAATATATGCTTGGAAGGATTTGATAAAATGCTTTCAAAATTAACGAGAAGAATCCAGACCAAATTAGGTTTGACAAAAAGCGAAGCCGGAGTAATTCTCTTCCTAAGTTTTGGGTTAATTATTGGTGGCACGTCGAAGGTCCTTAAGCTTGATAAGGCTACCGAACGATACGACTTCAGCCAGTCTGACGCATTCTTTGAAGCTGCCTCTTCTAAGATTGATTCTATCATTGCCGCGGAAGAAGACACTCTTAAGGCAACACATAAATCGCAATTGAAGACGAAACCCTCCGTGGATTTTCCCATCGATTTAAATAAAGCAACGTTGGATGAACTCACCGCCCTGCCTGGCGTCGGAAAAATAACTGCACAAAGAATAATTGAATTTCGCCTAGCCAATTCTAAGTTCACTTCCGTCGAAGAGCTTCTCAAAGTAAAAGGTATTGGGCCAAAAAAGTTTCAAAAGCTGAAGCCGTTGGTGAGAGTCGAATAGATGAATGAATATCGGATTGTTCTCGGAATTGAAATCGGAAGTGATATCATTCGCGTTGCAGAAATCGAGCAGCGTGAAAATGGGTTCTTTCTATCGAGAATTGCGGAGCAGCCTTTAGCTACGTTAGAGGTGGATGAACTTGTTCAAAAGGTTTCCTTCTTAATTAGCGAGGAAGGAATCCTCAGCCGAATCGTTTCGATTGCAATTGACACAGCATTCACTGAAAGGGATACCGTCGAACTGGACTCGGACCTGGAACAGCAGGAGATCATCGATTTCTTGAAAGCCGAAATAGAACTACACCACAACTTCGAAAGCGGTCAGTACAGCCCTGCTTACGAAATTGTCAATGCCTCCGCCGAAGGATATAACGAAATATTTTACGCGGCAATCGAAAACAAGTTCTTGAACAACTTGAAGGACTTCTGCACAAGGTGCGGGCTAGATCTCCAGTTCATCGATCTTGATCATTCTTGCAGTGAGCTTTCGGTAAACAAGCTGCAGCCGCGATCTAATAATCATATTCTGGTAACGGTAAAGGAACATGAGATAGAAAGTAGCTTCTCAAAGAATGGCCATAAGGTCGCTTATAAGTATTTGCCATATTCGAATGAACCGTTTTATCCGGTCACTAAAGTGGCACAGTCGCTGGAGTCAACAGCCAACGAATATGTCGAAAAGATTTATGTGACTGGACGGACGGCGGACAATTTTCTCATCGATATGCTCCGCAAGAATGTCGACGACAGATTTGAGATGCTTAATCCCGTGCAGAACCTCATGCTTTCGCCGCTTGCCTTGATGAATCCTAAATTGACTTCGGTTCCGCACTATTTTTCCGCTGTGATAGGGGCTGCTCTTAAGTAGAAAATGTGCGTAATGCACATGATTGGAAGAAAAGGATAGGATTATTAAATGAGAATCACCGGCGGAACATTGAGAAGCAGAAAACTTCTCTCGATTAAGTCAGAAAAACTTCGTCCCGCTACTGATAGGCTTCGTGAAAGTATGTTCGACATACTTTCTAACCTAATTGATTTTGACGGAGTGAATGCCCTGGATCTATATGCTGGGACCGGGAGCGTCGGATTTGAAACGCTAAGCCGCGGTGCGAGTTCCGTCGTATTTGTCGAGTCAAACCCGAAAGTCGCCGGAGTCTTGCGGGAAAACGCGAAGTCACTCGGAGTCGAAAATAGCTGTATGATCCATGTTATAAAGGTGGAGAAATACCTGAATGCTTATTGCGATGGAGCAATAACTGATGATGGAACATTTGACATCGTTTACATAGATCCACCATATGCTTATAACAATGAGACACATGAAATTGTGGATCAAGTCTTGATGCACAACATGGTGAGCAGTTCCGGAATAATCTGCGTCGAACATTCGAAGGAATATTCGCCGCCGCTGACGCATCTGTTCCGTCAGAAACTTTTTGGCTCGACAATCCTCTCTTTCATAAAGCCGGAGATAAGATGAAAATTGCAATTTATCCAGGTACGTTCGATCCAGTGACCAACGGTCACGTTGACGTCGCTGCGCGGGCAGCAAGACTTTTCGACAAAGTCATCATTTGTGTGGCCACAAACTCCAGCAAGGCTCCCATCTTCAATGGACGGGAGCGAGTTCAGCTTGTCGAGGAAGCAGTAAGAAGAATAAAGAACATCGATGTCGAAGAATTTGACGGGCTATTAGTGGAATACGCGAAAGCAAAAAAAGCGGACGCGATTGTGCGCGGTCTCCGAGCTGTGTCAGATTTCGAATACGAATTTCAAATGGCTTTAACTAACAGAAAACTTTGTGCGGATATAGATACTGTGTTTCTCATGCCAGACGAGAAATACACTTACTTGAACAGCTCCATTGTGAGGGAAATTGCGAAGTTTGGAGGAGACGTTAGCCAGTTTGTCCCGCCTCATGTTCAAAAAGAGTTGTTGAAGAAGATTCAGATGCAAACGATCAAAATAGGAGGACCCAAAATTAATGATGTCCATCTCAAAAAAAGTAGATAGGATTGAGGAATCGCAAACCATTGCGATGACTTCCCTGGCGAGGAGACTCAAATCTGAGGGGAAGAATGTTATCAGCTTAAGTGCTGGCGAGCCAGATTTTCCGACACCGGAAAATATCAAGTTAGCCGCAATCAAGGCGATACAAAATAACTTTACCAAATATACACAAAACGAAGGAACACCGGAACTTCGCGAAGCGGTGGCAGAAAAATTCCGGTCCGAAAACGGATTAGATGTGACGGCATCGAATATCTTGATTTCAAGTGGAGGAAAACACTCGATCTACAATGCCCTGCAGGCAATTTGCGATCCCGGTGATGAGGTAATTGTTCCATCACCGTATTGGGTGAGCTTCCCTGAGATGGTCAAATTGGTTGACGCCATTCCGATCATTCTTCAGACGAGGGAGGAAGCTGGCTTCACTTTTGGTGCAGAAGATATTGAACCGCTTCTCACAAAAAAGACCAAAGCGATAATTATCAATTCACCCTCGAATCCGACAGGAGGAGTTCTCGATGAAACTACTCTTCAAGGAATTGCTGAACTTGCAGCAAGAAATAATTTCTATATAATTTCGGACGAGATTTACGAAAAAATTGTCTATGATGGATGCAAGCACTTCTCTATCGGTTCAGTTCCTGGAGTGCAGGAGCACGTTATTACTGCCTCTGGAGTTTCGAAGGCTTATTCGATGACGGGCTGGCGTATCGGCTTCATGGCTGCAAGTGAAAGAATCATAAAAAGCGCTGCAAAGATTCAAAGTCAAATGACTTCGAATGCGTCGTCCATTTCTCAGGAGGCGGCGCTCGAAGCCCTTCGTGGGACACAGAGCGAAATCGAAAAGATGCGTCTTGCCTTCCAGAGACGGCGCGATCTGATGTTGGAAAAACTCTCGAAGATCGACGGACTTCATACCACAAAGCCAGCCGGAGCATTCTACTTCTTTCCATCCATAAAGACATTCATTGGAAAGAAGCATAATGGGACAGTAATGAACAATTCTCACGACGTTGCACATTATCTCCTCGCGGAAGCTCAAGTAGCACTTGTTCCCGGCGGCGCATTTGGCTCCGACAACCATATAAGAATTTCCTATGCTTATTCAGAACCGGAATTAATTGAAGCCGCAGACAGAATAGATTCAGCGCTCGACAAACTTAGATGAAGCATCCATTCGTAAAGCTCAAGCCAAAAGAGGACCTTCGAATTCAGGGAGGCCATCTTTGGGTCTTCAGCAACGAAATCTCCAAGGTTGAAGGCGAACCGATGGCAGGAGATGTTGTCGAGGTGCTAAGTGCAAAAAACTCTTCCCTGGGTTTCGGTTTCTTCAATCCGAAGACTCTGATTGCTGTAAGAATAATATCCAAGGGATTTGTAGAACCTAAAAAGGAATTCTTCATTGAAAGATTTCAGTCTGCCCTTTCCTTGCGCAATTCATTTTTCAAGACTCCGTTTTACAGATTGGTTTATGGCGAGAGCGATTTCCTGCCGGGTTTGACCATCGATAGGTTCGGCGATTTGTTCAGCGTTCAAATTTTATCCCTCGGAATGGAAAAGAGGAAGAATATAATCTATGATTCGATCAAAGAATTATTTTCGCCGGCTGCAATCTACGAAAGAAACGACAGTCCCACAAGAGAACTCGAAGGTCTTGAGAAGTCAAAATCAATTATCTTTGGCGAGGAACAGACTGCAGATTATGATGAAGAGGGTGCTGTGTTCAGAATAAATCCGTTCTGCGGTCAAAAAACGGGATTCTATTTCGACCAAAGATTGAACAGGATTTTCTCGCGACAGTTCGCGGGCGGCTCAAAAGTCCTCGATCTCTTCTCCAACGAAGGTGGATTTGCACTCAACATGGCACATGCTGGTGCGTTTAGTGTAATCGCCGTTGATTCGTCCGAATCAGCAACAAGTGCCCTCATCGATAACGTAAGCCTTAACAAATTTGAAAATGTAAGTGCTGTTACCGCTGACGTTCATGAATATTTGAGACAAGCGCTTTCAGTAAATGAGACATTCGATGTTGTTGTCTGTGATCCGCCTAATTTTACAAGAAATAGAAAGAGCGTGACGACCGCAAAGATAGGTTACAAAGAACTTCACAAGAGTATTTTCAGCGTGCTGAAGCCGGGTGGAATTTTGCTCACCTCCTCGTGTTCGCATCACATTTTCAGAGACACTTTCGAGGAAGTGATCTCTCAAGCTGCTTTGAGATCTGGAAGAGCGCTTCAGCTCTTGCATCGTGCCGGCGCATCACCAGATCACCCAATTCTTCCGTCGATGCCAGAGACTGAATATCTCAAGTTCAATATCTATCGGGTCCTGTAGGAAATAGACGGAACTATTTTTATGACTTTTAAATTTAAATCTATATGGATTTCGATGCGTCTAATTCTCAAGATGAAAAAGAAGCTTAAAACGGTTATATTTGGTTTGGAGTGAAGAAAATGTATAAAATGATTGTTGGGCTTGTTCTTCTTTCCACGGCGATTGCTTTCTCCCAGGAGAATAATACATCGGCAAATCCTGACTCAGAGTACGCCTTTATGCCTATCAAGGACGTTGTACCGGACACTCTCGAAAAGACGAATGCTATCGGTGTCGATATTATGATAGGAACCAACGGCTTTGGAATGGGATTTTTTTACCGACAGTCAATTACGAATGCCCTTTCATGGACATTTTCGTTGATCGGATCGGAAGCGAAAGCATCAAACGAAATGTCGTACGTTGACATATATGGTCAGTCATTTACTCCCGGAAAAATAAATCAATTATTTGTGTTCCCTGTCATGGCCGGCTTGCAGTACCGTCTTTTCAAGGACGATCTTACCGGAACTTTCAAGCCTTATGTTTGTGGAGGAGTTGGTCCCAATGCAATCCTTGCTGTCCCATACGATCAGCCATTTGGCTGGAGCATGTCACACAGCAGAGGATACTTTGGAGCCGGCGGTTATGTTGGAGTAGGTGCGTACTTCGGGATGGATACGGGAACCCTTATGGGAGTGAGTATTAAATATTACATTCTTCCGATGACCCACGGAATAGAAAGCATGCAGGATGAACCCATGGCCAACTTCAACACCCTGTTTATAACCTTTAATGTTGCAACGCAATATTAGATTCTTGTAAAAGTCTTCTTCAATGCGTTTCCAGTGTGAGATTCCTTTACTCCCATAATGTATTCGGGCGTCCCCGCAGCCACAACTTTTCCTCCACCCTCCCCGGCTTCAGGTCCCAAATCGATCACATAATCCGCACACTTGATGACATCTAAATTATGTTCCACGACTATGATGCTATTCCCATGATTGCGCAGATCGAACAATACTTCGAGCAGCTTCGCGATTTCTTCAAAATGCAAACCTGTTGTCGGCTCATCCAGGATAAATAAAACTTCGCTTTCACCGCTTCCAGACAGATAACTTGAAATCTTCAGTCGCTGCGCTTCCCCGCCTGATAATGTTGACAACCTTTGACCAAGTTTCAGGTAGCTCAATCCAACCCGATCAAGAAGATCCAGGCGCTTGACAACATCTTTGCTCTCTCTGAAAAATTCTTTTGCTTCAGTAACTGTGAGTCTCGAGTACATCCGCAATGTTTTTACTGTGGTACTTTATTTCCAAAGCTTCAGAGCTATATCTCTTTCCGCCGCAGGATTCACATTCTAAAGATACGTCTGCAAGAAACTGCATCTCGACTACCTGTACCCCTTCACCGTTACAGGCTTCGCACCTGCCACCCCAATCGACATTGAAAGAAAAGTAGCTTGCGGTCAATCCTCTTTCTTTCGCCAAAGGGGTAATGGCAAAAAGGTCGCGAATCGGGTCGAATGCACCGCTGTAAGTCGCGACGTTGGATCGTGATATTCTTCCGACTGCGCTCTGATCCACGAGCTCGACAGCCTGCGGGAGATAGTCAAATACTATTTCCTTCGCAAATGGCGAAGAGACCTTTACTTTTGCCGGCGAACTTGGAAAGGAATTGCCCGTCATGTGTTCCTTCAGCGCATCATGAAGGATGTCGTATATGAGCGTGCTTTTCCCCGAGCCACTTACACCAGTTATACAGACAAATGAATACAGCGGAATGTCAACATCCACATCGACGAGATTATGCAGAGTCGCTCCGCGAACATGAATGAATTTGTCGACAGGTTTTCTTCTTTTTGGTAGCGGGATTTCTTTCTCGCCTCGCAAATACTTGCCTGTTATTGAAGTCTTGGACATTAAGAGTCCGGCATAATTACCCTCATACATAATCTCTCCTCCGAGTGTTCCAGAACCAGGGCCTAGATCGATAATGTGGTCGGCATTTTTCATCATCTCTGCGTCGTGCTCCACGACGATAACTGAATTGTTATAAGATCTGAGATTCTTCAGGATTGAAACCAATCTACCCATGTCTCTTGGATGCAATCCAATGCTCGGTTCATCGAGGATATACGTCGTGGCCACCAACGTGGAAGCGAGGCTAGTGGAAATGTTCACTCGTTGGGCTTCACCACCCGATAAGGTTGAAGACAAGCGGTTAAGTGTCAAATATCCCAGACCGATGTCATGCAAATATCCTATTCTCTTTTTGATTTCATCAAGCACTTGTGCTGCGATAACCGCTTGCTCACTTTCGAGACGCAGCAATTCAAAGAATGTGCGAACCCTCTCCACGGTCATCGAGCCTAACTCCTGAAGATTCTTCCCGTCGACCTGAACGGCGATAGCCTCTGGCCTAAGACGTCCTCCCTTGCAGTTCGGGCAGACAACATATCCGCGATACCTGTCGAGGAAATACCTGACCGAAAAAGAACGCGACTTTTTTTCCAGATGCTTGACGAAACCATATAATCCAATGAATTCCTTGTCACCGTCTATCAAGAAGTTAAATTCGTTTTCGGATAATTCATTTACTGGTACATTCAGCCTGATCTTCCCTTTGTTCGCAGCTTTCAGTAATGATCGACGATAAATGTCGAATGCAGGTGCGGAGACTAAACTTATTCCTCCCGTCTGGATGCTCAGGAATGGATTTGCTATGGCTTTGTTCCAATCGTATCCGATGACGGTCCCGAAACCTTGACACTGGGGACAAGCACCATAGGGATTATTGAAAGAGAACAACCTGGGCTCTGGCTCAAGGTAAGCTCTTCCACAGTTGGAGCATTCCAACTTGCTTGAGAAATGATAGCTTTTCTTCTCATCGACATCGTAAAGGTAAATGCTCCCGGAACCGTTCAGAAATCCTTGCTCGCAAGCCTCTATGATTCGATCCTTGTTATTGGCGAGGACTCTGTCAGCCAGAACAAGGAATTCCCCCACTGGCGTGAAAGCAGTCTCGTTCGCGTCCACTATATCGCCGGGAGTTTCAGGTTCAGTAAATCGGAAAAAACCTCGGCTCTTCAATGCCGCAATGTCTCGCTTATAATCATTCGTTTTGAAATCAAACAGGATGAATAGTCTTTTGTTTCTAAGAGAATTAGCTGCAAAATCCAAAATCATTTGCGGGGTATATCTTACGACCGGAATGTGGCAGTTTAGGCAGTACACCGTTCCCGCTCTTCCGTAAAGGAGACGAAGGTAGTCGTAGACTTCGGTCATTGTCGCAACCGTGGATCGAGGATTTCTGCTTAGGCGTCTCTGCTGGATTGCGACCGTAGGAGAAATTCCATGTACGCTGTCGATCTCTGGCTTTTCCATTCGCTCCAGAAACTGTCTGACATATGCCGACAGACTTTCAATATATCTCCTCTGCCCTTCCGCGTAGATCGTATCGAATGCCAGACTGGATTTTCCACTTCCCGATGGACCAGTCACAACCGTTATCTTACCCTTCGGAATTCTCACGAGCAGATTCTTCAAATTGTGTGTGCGCACTCCTTCGAGGACAATCTGATCTCCGTTTGTTTTTTCTCTTATGTCGTTTACTCTTTGTACCATGATTCCCTTGTCATTTATCTGCACTCGATGGATTACGTGCGTGCATCCAACAATTTAATAAAGAACGGAAGATGTTTCGTGTGAAAAAGTGGTCTTCAAATTCCCAGCATAAGACTATCGCTGGAATTCACAGCCTTGAATGGCAGGCCTCCAAAAATTATATTTGTGAGTGAAATTAAGATTGCCTGTTCTGTCTTTACGAACACGGAGTACCGCTTTAGTCGTGCTTATCTTATTTGCCGCAGGAGCCTTGATAACCTACTTCAATTCTGTGACCGCGGAGAGAATGGAATTTCGCGACTCAGAAAAAGATGCCCAATTGATGGCGGCGGAATTTAACTTTACTACCACCGGGTCACAGGAGGCCAATATCAAAACTCTTGCGGCAAGAGCTGAATTAGCCCTTAAGTTGAATACCGACGCGAAATTCATTGGGTTTTTCAAATACGTGGGACCGGATTCCGTTTCACTGGTTGCGTTTACAGGAAAAGACTTATCCGACAGCGAAGTGACGTTTGCCTTGGCAAGGCTTAAGACCAGGATGCCAACTTCCTTGGTGATAACTGGCTATTCCCTTTTTTATTATTCAAAACTGGTTTTGAGTGATGGAAAAGTTTGGGGATATGCTCTCATAAAAATTTCACTGGAACAAGTGCGCCAGGTTGTTCTCAGAAATTGGGTGGTCGGATTTGGGATCACTCTGGCAGTTAGCTTTTTTTCTTCAGTGCTTCTTCTTCTTGCAATGCGGTTGACTTTCTTGCGGCCTTTCGAAGATCTTGCTGATGCGATGAGTGAAGCTGCTTCAGGTAAGCTGGATACTCGCCTTTCGATATATTCTGGAACCGAATTCCGAGTCCTGTCTTCGATATTCAACAACATGATGACAGAGGTACAGAAAGCTCAAGATATTGTGCGATCAGAGGTCCGGCAACGAGAAGATTTCAATATGCGACTTCAAAACGAGATCTCAATTGCAATAGATGCCCTGCATGAAAAGAGCAGCGAGATTATTTCTTTGCAGGAAAAACTCAGCGCATTTGAATCGCAGGCAGCACTGGGAAAAGTGTCATCAAAATTGGCGCACGAACTTGGCAGTCCACTAAATGCTATATACACATCCGTACAACTTCTCCTAGAAGACGAGCTTCTGCCGATGGAAAAGAATAAGTTGACTGTCATTCAACGTCAAGTAGAAGCGATGATAGCGATCATCAACAGCCTTTTGCAGACTCGCAAAATTGCCATGCCAAACAAACAGAATGTGGTTTTGAGCGAGCTAATAGAAGAGATGAAGTTAGTCATGGAACCAAAGCTGGAGGATAAACCAATTGATTTGCATGTTGATATAAAAAATCCCGACGCCGTTATTAGCGCAGATCATGTACAAATCCAGCAGGTGCTGATAAATCTTTTGAATAACTCCATTGAGTCCATTGAGGCTAAAAAGGATAAAAGTGAACGAGGCAGAATAAACCTTAGAATTTATGAAGACTTAGAGTTTTGGAAACATGATCAGGGATTCCAGAACATTCGCTTTGATGTTTCTGACAATGGAGACGGTGTACCACGAGAGATAATAACGCAGCTTTTTGATGATTTCATAGAAAGCAAAAAGCCTAACGGAAATGGGATTGGGCTTGTTATTTGCAAAGAAATAATTGACAGGCATAATGGAAAAATATTCTTGTCGCAGAGTTCAGAGAGAGGTTCCGTCTTTTCGGTGATTCTTCCGGGTTCGAAGTCAACTAAAGTTTCTTCAGTAGCATCAAGCCAGGTTCAAAAATGAAAGATAAGATTGCAGTAATAGACGATCACGAGGATTCACTGGAGATTCTTCGCGAAGCACTATCACCGACTTATGAAGTGGAAACATTTTCAGATCCGGTTGGCGCATTGCGCAAAATAAAAGGTGGATCGTTCTCAGCGGTAATCACAGACGTTATGATGCCCAAATTAAATGGCATCGAGTTGATGAAAGATATCATTGCAGCTTCCCCTAACTTGCCGGTAATTCTGATCACCGCGTTTGGGACCTTAGATGCGGCGGCGAACACAATTAAATCTGGTGCGTTTGATTACTTAAGCAAGCCGCTCAATCTTAACGAGATAAGGCTCGTCGTGTCAAACGCAGTGTCGCATTTCAAAACGGCGAAGAAACAGGTGAAAGAGGATTCCGGTGGCGCAAAATACATTAATATCTCAAATGTCGTCGGCAAGAGCGAGAAAATGCTTAAGGTGTTCAAACTGATCGGCCGTGCGGCACCGACAAGTTCGAGCATTTTGATTGAAGGCGAAAGTGGTACAGGAAAGGAAGTTGTTGCCCGATCTGTACATACAAACAGTCCGCGGGCAGAGAAACCATTTATTCCGATAAGTGTTGCAGCGATTCCTGAGCAGCTTCTCGAAGCTGAACTCTTCGGACATGAAAAAGGAGCATTTACTGGTGCGCTTTTTGCAAGAGATGGATTGTTCACTGAAGCCGAAGGTGGTACACTCTTTCTCGATGAAGTCGGTGAGATCCCAATTCAATTACAACCAAAACTCTTAAGGGTGTTACAGGAGCATGAGGTCAGGAGAATCGGCAGCACGTCTTCGAAAATAGTCGACGTGAGAATAATCGCAGCAACAAACCGAAATCTTCAGCAAATCGTCAGGGAGAAACTTTTCCGGGAAGATTTATTTTACAGACTAAGCGTAATCAGGATTGAACTTCCACCACTCCGAGAACGGCAGGAGGATATCCCTGTGCTGATAGAACATTTTATCAACAAGTACAGCCGCATGCACAACAAAAAAATTTCCGGAATTTCAGACGAGCTATTGTCGACTCTCGTTAAATTTGAATGGCCGGGAAATGTCAGAGAACTCGAGAATTTCATCGACCGCACAATCGCGCTTTCCACGGGACCGATATTATCCATCGCTGACGTTGAATTGCCAACGACAATGATAAGTGATAGCTCGTGGCCGGATTACCTTCCGACAAATCTCAGCCTTGATGAGGTTGAGATAGAGTACATCCAAAGAGTCTTGAAAGCATGCAACAACAATTATGTCGAAGCTGCACGAGTTCTGAAGGTCAACAAAAGCACACTATACAGAAAACTTGGTAAGCCGCAGAGATAAGCAGTGAGGAGGTTTCTGATATTTTATCTGCTTCTCGTTTTTTTTGCGGTCCCATCTTATTCGAAAGTACAGACAAAAGAATCAAAATCGCAAACCATTCTCAAGCGTGAAGTAAATTTCCTAATAAGAAATTCTAATACTCCAAGAACGGTTAAAGGAATCGAGATCTACTCCCGGAAACATCGGAGACGCCTTTACGAATATAATTCCGGTCTCCTTTTTAATCCGGCGAGCGACTTAAAAGTCGTCACCACCTCCTTTGCCCTTCGGAATCTCGGGATTGATTACAAATTCAAAACTGAGTTCGTGGTTTCGGGGGCTCACCGGGCGAAAACGTGCGATGGTGACTTTGTCATAATTGCCTGCGGAGATCCGCTGATATCTCATGCTGAACTCGATTCGATAGCGTCGGCCATCTCCAGGAAAGGCATCGGAAGGATAGGCGGCAACCTAATCATCGATGTATCAAGTTTTGATTCGGTTGAATGGGGATCGGGTTGGATGTGGAATGATGAACCCGGAGACTATCAGATGTTTATCAGTCCGGCTTGCCTCGATCATAATTCTATTTCTGTCGATTTGTCTCTAGATTCTACAGGCCATCGCCTGATGATCTTGAAGGAACCAGCAACCAGATTTGTTCGCACAGCATCTACTGCCATTGCAGACACTATCGACAGCATCCATGTTACCAGAGTGATGGTGAATGACACAAATGTGATATCGGTAAGCGGTTTTTATACGACATATCAGCGTCCCACGAACTATACTTTTTCTGTGAGGCATCCAGCCGAATATTTTGGAACGGTTTTCAAGGAGATGCTCGAAAAGAACGGCATCGGGTTAAATGGAACAGTTCTCGTGAAGACAGGCGGTTGGAACCCGGATTCTGAATCCGGTTTGGACACTCTCTTCACGTTTGAACATTCAATTGACACAGTCATTGATTATACAAACAAAGTCTCCGACAATCTTGGGGCTGAGTGTCTCCTGAGAGAAGTGCCCTACGAAGTCAACAGGCTGGTGGGGAGCGCAGAGAACGGGACAAGAATGGAACGGTTCTTTTTGAGAGAGTGCAACATAGATTCGACTGAATATTGTATCGTAGATGGTTCGGGCCTTTCTCGTTACGATCTGATAACTCCCGATGCAATTGTGAAAGTTCTGGACCATGATTTGCGCCAGTCATACAAAAATTGTTTTCTACATTCGCTTCCAATTTCGGGTGTTGATGGAACGCTCAAAGACAGGATGGATCAGGATTTTTTGGCCGGAAAGGTCTTAGCAAAAACCGGATCGATCAACGGCGTGAGTACATTATCGGGATATGTCTTGTTACCGGAGGACACACTTGTTTTCTCAATGATGATGCAGAATTTTGTCACGAGCGGAGACTCTCTCCGTGCTGTCCAAGACAGCATCTGCAAGGTTCTTGCACTCTATAACGACAACGCTCGCGCCTTTACGAAAGGCCTGATGAAGCACAATGTCGGAACCTATTGGGCAACGTATCAAAAAAGAGAAATGATTAGAATGAAGAAGAGAAAACACTTCGACCATGAAACTCAAAAGAATCCTTCCATGGAGCGTTGAGGATGTTGCCTTATTTCGTTAAATTAATACCGGAGATTGTTTCGAATGCTGGCGTAGCTCAGCTTGGTTAGAGCGCCTGACTGTGGATCAGGAGGTCGACGGTTCGAGTCCGTCCGCCAGTACAAATTTTCCTTGACTTGCAAGAATTCACTTCCATCCACCGAAGAATTACCAACAACAATTCAATGCTTTTGTATTGACAAAGGTTCGTAACAAAGCAAAACATTCCCCGATCTGAACGTCCTCGTTTTCAGAAGTCGTAGCTGGAGTCTTTACGTCATTCCACCGAATAAATGGACTCCGTTTCCCATGATGAGATGAACCGCAAGCGGGTATTCATCCATCAAGCCTCGTCTCACAAACTCTTGAGCAATGCTTACCCCGGCCATCGACATATTGAAGGGGTGCCGCACGAAATGTTGTGTCACACGTGTTCAAGAAGGTCGGTTCCCATAAGCAGGTTTCCTTTTCCAACTGGCAAGGAGACATGCATTATTTTTTCTTTTTCACTGGCGGATACTTTGTCCGATTCAGGAGTATCTTTGAAACGCAGCAATGAGACAAAGTCTCCCCCGAATACCGATTTGTAAAACTTGAACGCTTCCTCAGCATTACCCGGGAAGTTCAGATAAGGGTTGAATATAGCCATGATTGTATCCCCTTTGACTTTACTGTTACACTTTTGTGTTCTACTACTTGGCTTCGTAAGCTCTCTTCAATTCCTCAATATCAAACTTTTTCATCTTGAGAAACGCTTGTGTCACCCGTGACACTTTCTTTGCGTCTTTATCCTTTTGCATCTCAAGCAGGGCTGTTGGAACAATCTGCCAAGAGAGACCATACTTGTCCTTGAGCCATCCGCACTGTTCCGCCTTAGGGTCTGCTGAAAGTTTTTCCCAGTAGTAATCAATTTCTTCTTGGGCATCGCACGGTACCACGAAAGAAATCGACTCGTTGAACTTGACGAAAGGCCCCGCACTCATCAGCCGAAAATCCTGACCGAATATCTCTATCGTCACAATCTCTACGGTACCCGAAGGAGTGTTGCGGAGAGTTGTTGTGTCCTTTATTTTCGAACCATTAAATACGGATGCGTAGAACTTTGCGGCTTCTCCAGCTTCTTTATCGAACCACAAGAAGGTGGTTAACTTTTGATTTGATTGCATATGTATTTTTCCTTCAGTTATTTAATTCCCTTTCTTTGAGTGCCTCTGCTCGCTTTCAATCATCATCGCTGATAAGTCGGCAGCCGGCCGAATCTCCCAGCTTCCTCCACCCTTGCCAAGAGCCAGCGAAGGATGCTTCGACATCAGTTGAATGGCATGGTTCAAGTCGTCAGCTTCGAGAATCATGATCCCGCCGATTTGTTCCTTTGTTTCCGCAAAAGGTCCATCGGTTACTGAGACTCTTCCATTTTGCATTCGCAGCATGGCGGCGTTCTTTCCGGGCTGTAGGGCTTCACCGCCAACGTAGTGACCATTCTTTCTTAACTCATCATCGTAAGAAAAGCAGCTATCGACGAAGTGCGCCTGCTCGGTCTCGGTCATCCCCTCAAATACTTTCTCATCCATATATCCAAGACAAATATATTTCATGGTTTCCTCTTTCTGGTCTGTTAATAATTATTATGTCATTACATCCTTTGCTTATGCCTCTCAACCGCTTCTTTCACCACGGCACTCAGTCCGACTTCCTGAAATACCGGCACTTCGGAAATTTCAAAAATCTGTCGCACTTCAATCACTGCACCACTGTCCACTTTAACCGCAGGGCAGCGTTTTGCCCAATCGACTGCTTCTTCTTTTGACTTCACATCGATGAGCCAATAACCTCCGACCACTTCCTTTGCTTCCACAAACGGTCCGTCGGTGACGGTCGTTTTGCCGCCTTTGTACGTGACGCGAGCGCCTTTCAACAATGGATGCAACCCATCGAGCGCGATGAGGACGTCGGCTCTCGCCAATTCCTCGTTGTACTTCTTCATCGCTTCGACGGCCTCTTTGGGAGGTGCAAAATTCGCATCTGCCTTTTGTTCTGGTGATGCATTCGGCTCGCCTCGCTCGACGCGAGTCGGAGCGGGCTGGTATTCTGGTGGAATCATAAACATCATGAATCTCATTCTTGTATCTCCTTTCGGCAAGCTCTCACGAAGTGATCCCTTCGGGAAAAGCATGCCACTTTGGTTTAGAATAATTTGTTCCTTCATTTAATAGTCGAATGACAACTTGCAAAATCGACAACTGCGTCAAATCCATCCACCTCTACACCGACATCGCCACAGTCTTGCAGTTCTTCACGGCAAACCCTAAATTGTATCCGATCAATAAACAGCACGAAGTAGTGTATGACCATACGAGAACGAGTGGAAACGGAATTATCTATCCTTAACGAAGAAGACCTCGGGTTAGTCGAGAGTCTCATCTCTTTTCTACGATCAAAAAGAAATTCTGGAACGACGGAACTCGACGAGGCAAAACTCAAAGTGTTGTATGCTGAATCTGCTGCAGAAGACCACCTGATGGCACAAGAAGGCATGGCTGATTATTCCTCTGATCTCAAGAAAGAAGATAAGCGCTGAATCCTGTAAGAGGCGAAGTCTGGCTTGCCGATTTGAACCCAACAAGGGGTTCTGAGCAGGCGGGCTTTAGACCCGTGATAGTCTTTCAGAACAATATCATCAGTAGATTCTCCTCCACAATTTTGGCGATACCCCTCACAACAAATCTCAGGCGCGCAAGTTTGCCGACTTGCGTACAAATCAATCAAGGAGAGGGTGGTCTGGATGCAGCGTCTGTGGCGCTGTGCCATCAATTGCGTGTCTTGGACAAAGAGCGACTCACAAGTAAGCTTGGCAGTCTTTCCCCTGATGTTGTCGCCAAGCTCGATGTATGTGTTCTCTTCACTACTGGTATTTTGCACTAGGCCGGCTCTAATCAATTTCTCTTATCTCGGTATATCTTCACTTCTTTTCAGGCTCATAACAGAGGAACACATTCCCATTTGCGAACGCCCGTAACTTCGTTAGCTTCAATTTAATCTTCTCTTTCAAACCTTCGAACATTGTCCTTCCCTTTCCAAGGACAATTGGAATAACCAGGATCTGGTATTGATCGATCAGACCTTCCTGTGCCAATTGAGAAACAATCTCGCCGCTTCCCAGGATGACCATACCCTTCCCTGATTCCTGTTTCATCTTTCGCACCTCATCCACCATGTTGTCTTTCACCAGTGTGGTGTTGTTCCATGTCGCCTTGTCCATCTTTCGTGAGAACACGACCTTCGCCATACTGTTCATTCCTTCGGCGACAACCGGGTCATTTTGCTTTGCTGCTGGAGTCGGCCAGTGGCTGACCATGAGGTCGTAGGTTTTCCTGCCGAAAAGAAGTTCACCTCCGCCGCTCGCATTGTTCTGGATAAACTCGTTAAACTCCGCATCGTTGGTTCGGTCACTGTGAGCCCAGCTCATGTCGCCGTTGGCATCCACGAAGTAACCGTCTAACGAGATCATATTGAAAACAGCCAACTTCCTCATTGTTGTTTCTCCTTTACGTGTTTGGTCAATTCTCAAAGAGAATTAGGACATCATGACACTCAGATATAACAAATTTCAACTGATTTTTATTCCATCAGTGACTCGATTTCAATTTTTGTTGACACCGCGAACCCTGGACTATCCCAACGGGTTTCTTTTGGAACAACGTTCCAGTGCAGGTGAGCGCTGACAGCGCCATCGAGTCCGTTGCAGAAGTAATTATGCCGAAAAAAAGGACGCGAGAACCACCGTCTCTTATCATTCCCGCGCGCTCCTCCTAAGGAGTCCTTTGGACAAGCGGGAATCTGGCTCTTTTCCCCACGTAGATTCCCGACAAAAGCATTCGGGAATGACAGCATAGCCTTTCTTGATAGCCATAATGAGTTGGGCAACACGCGCCATCCCGCATTCCATTAAGAAATAATTGAGCGGGACTTGTTTCGAACGTCTAAAAACAATAAAATCAGATGTTGAAACAATCTCGAACAGAAGCATTTCGGGACAGGGCTCAACATGACAGAGACCGCAAACTGAGCCAGTACCCGATATAGCATTCCCCTCTGCGGAGATCGTGCAAGCACTTGAGCCTGACCTCTGGACAACGGTGCAACTCGTTGGGACGGCGGTGCATGTGGTTCGGACGGCTATGCGGGTCGTTGGGAAGGCCATCCATGTGGTTGGGAACACTATGCAAGTCGTTCGGAAGACTATGCAGGTCGTCGGGAAGGCTATGCAGGTAGTTCGGACGACGGCGAATGGCATCCGGACGGAGGCAATCATTCAATTTCGTGGAATTTAAGGGGTTGGACGTTCAGGCAGGAGATGAATCTGACGGAACGTGGATCGTGGTTGACTATTTCGGCAAGAAGTGAGCCGCTAAAATGAGCGCCCGAACGCTCGCGCTGAGAAGTATAAGTACTGAGCAAATGGGAACGGTCAGGTCAAGAAATTAGGCAAGTCCTCTTTTACCTTATTGTCCTTGACTGATTTTTTGTACTCGACCTCACCCTTTATTGCCTGCTTGTTCTCCAAATAATATTTAAAGTATTCTTCAAGTATCTGTTGACGATAGGTAATCGCATAGCTTTCCACCGCAGCTTGGCTCACGTAGTTCTGAAACTTCAACAGCTCTCGATACTCATCATCAATGTCTATGCCTTTTTTCACCTGCCACCTAAGAGTCTTCCAAAACTTCTCAAAAAACTTCAAGAACTCTTCGATTGTGTCGTCCCAAGCTTTCTCTGGTTTAGATTCCATGACACCATTCAAAAAAAAGAATAGGGAAACACCGATTGCGCGATTTGAAAGGACAAGACCGCTTTTGTCCTTGAGATAAGCATGTACCCTGCTAACTCGCTTAACCAGTTTGGACGTAAGTTTTTTATCCCCTTCCGAAAACTTGACTTCGGATTTAAAGAATTCCTGCAAATCTTCAAAGCGAGCCCTCTTGAACGCCCCTTCATTTTCCAATGAAAAAAAGTTAAGAGCTATTTGCGCGGCGGTCAGCTGTTTGAAAAATCTGTGCTTAGGGACCTTTAGAAGATCAAAGAAAGAAGAATTACTCAACTCGGTAAACACATAGTTTCGCATATCTCCAACCATGGCATTGAGTTTTTCTCCCGCATTAAGGGGCATTCCAAGTTGCAGACGAAGAAAAAGTAGGTTCATAATCTCGTCTTTTTCATCATCAGCCATGGTCATTTCGACAACATTCATTTCGTAGTCCAGAAAGACCTTCTGTTGCGGCTTAGATAACTCAGTCCACCGCTTCCCGTCGAATTCTTTCAACGCGTGAGTATTCAGCAATTCGTCCGAACTTACAAACTGGAAGGAGTTATTGTCGCCAGCCTCATTTGTACCGACAAACGACCATATTGCGTTGATCCTCTGGCGTCCGTCGACACAATCGAAGCCATCTTCTTTCTTGTACAGATAAATTGAGGCTATATCGAAGTTCCTAAGAATCGAATCAACCAGTTTCCTTTTCTTAGTTAGATCCCAAGTAGTTGCTTCTCTTTGATACACCGGGAATTCGATTTCTTCGTTTCTCTCGATGAGTTCTCTGATTGTCCAGTGTCTACTCTTTCTCTCCATGGTCACTCCTTGTTATAAAACTTGGCAACATAACCCTTAGGGGTCTCAATTGTTCGCTCGGCTCCCCTGACAAGCTCCTCTACTTTCACTTCGAGCCACATTTTCATTATGTTGTTATTACCATCCAAGTTTGTCATCAATTCCTCTTGAATTGCCGCCGCGTCTGTAGTTCCCAAGTGGTCAGCAAAGAAACTGATAAATTCGCTGAGTTCGCCGGGACCCTTGAAGTCCAGATAACTGTAATTTGACATCATTGTTTTTACGACATTTGGTTTGTCAATCACCTCAACTGATAATTTATGCCCTGTACCATCAAATGACTGAGCAGTGTAGATTAGTGGGATGAGCCCCCAATCGTTTCTGCTAAGAGAGCACCCAATGACCCTTAGGAACGTCACATGACATTAGCGCTTCAAGCGCCTTTCCCCAAAGCAAGTTGAATGGATAATTGTCTTTTCGTTTGTCTACACCGGGGGGTATCCACAATGCCTTTCCTGGTCCAATATCGCCCATTTCTTTCACTTGAACGGGACGGTCATTCAACCAACTAAAAGAGCCGTGCAGTTTAAGCACGCGTTTGGAATTAGCGGTTCCGCCCAAGGTCGTTGGCGCCACCGGATTCACTTGAATATCATAGTCAATCAAGTCGCCAAATTGAGTTTCTATAGTCTTTTCTAAAATATTTTCGTAATTCAACGTGAGAAAACATACAAGTTCTTCATCAAAATCAGGGATATTATACAAATCGAGCAAGACCGAGTAAAGATTTGTTTTCGTGGCATCATCTATCCCCGAGGCGAGGCCCGTGATGGCTTCCCTGTAGAATTCCCTGAGAGCGTCCGCTTCGTGATATCTATAATCAGATTCTATTACAGAAATAAGGTGTTCAATGTCGACATCTTCCTTAACGGCTTCGTCCCAGATCCTGGGGTCTATTACTTCCTTTCTCTTTTGATCTATCTCGTCAAATTTGTCTTTGACATTCCTAGTGAGTAAACCAATATCAGAGTTCAAGTCGTTCACAACCGCATGCGTTGCACCCGACCCTAATAAGTACACGACATTTTTCTTCACGCCAGGCATTGCAGCCCTCCGCTTATTTTCTGAGTATTACCAAACTCTCTCTAGAACTCTTTTTTTCAAAGTCACGCATTTGTTGGGAACTGTTGCCTCTATATCTGAGTACCCAAACGGTCTCTCTTTCGAATCCAATACCCTTGGCAATATCAACCAGCAACGTGTCAACAGGAACGCTAACTCCGGCAAATCTGACATTGCTGACCACGAGCGCGACCGCCCCATTTTTCTTAAGCGATTTGAAAAGTCTCCGCAATACCAAAAACATATCTTCGAAATAGCCTTCAAGCATGTCAAGAACTGATGAGTTGTTCAATTCTTTTCGTCCAAGACGGTTTAAGATATCGACAAGAGTCGAAGGCTTTTCAAAACCATCCGAAGAATACCTTTTGCGTGCTTCGACATGTGATCTCAAGGTCCAATATCGGATTCTCTTTAAACTTTCGTTATCAGGAACAAATCCCAGTGCGAGTTCCAACTGATAAATTCTCGTGTAATCATGTCGATTGGGATAGGGTGGAGACATAATTATCGCGTCATATTTTCTATTATCCTTAAAGTTCCTTGCATCTGCTAGCCGTGCAGAGGCTATACATGTGTTTCGGTTTCGATGAATCTGAAACGCGCTCAAGTCGGCAAGCATCTTATCGACGTTTGCTAAGAAATGTTTTCGTACTGTGTTAGAAGGAACAGACCTGTTAATGATTCTTAGAAATCCACCTGCTTTCGAGACACTGCTTACCATAACCGCCGTATTTAGAAAAGCGAGCGTGAAGAAATCCTTCACTTCCTTGGTGTTGATCTCCTCTATCCAGTTCTTGATCATACATAATTCCTTGAGCACGGAGTCCGTAAATGCCTTGGGGATGATCTTAATATCCTTCAGACCAGTCGGGATCCGTGTAGTCTTACTTAAATCCGAAGTGACGAATAAGTCTCTGAGGTTTTTTAACCTCTTCAGGTTATACTCACGGAGTTTCACATTTGTCAAGAATACCGAGAAAGGTAATATATCGTATCCTTGAGAGTTCATGCCATTGTCACGACAAGCGAGGAGAGTCGTGCCACCGCCGCAGAAAGGGTCAAGGACCCAAGCATCCTTCTTAAGATCCAAGTACTCTATGATTTTATCTACAAGCTCTTTTGAGTATCCATGCTTAAAGGCATGCCAATTATAAATTCCCCTATTCCGATCTCTTCTCGGAGACACAAGATGCCCCATGGACTTGATCTTGTTTGTAAGTTCTAATGGTGGAATTGTAGTCAATGGTTTATTCTATGCTTTGAGTCGCAAATATTCAACAGACTGAGGATTTAACAAGCGCTAAAGGCTTTCAGCGTTGCGAGCTTAGCAAAAACGCTCAGCCTTGCGGGATGCCGATATTGAATCCGGAGATTAACCGTTGCCATTCCTCCTGAGCACTGAGTATACATCTCGCACCGGAGGCTCTCCGTCCTTGTCGAAATCATTGCCACCCTCCATGACATTTTGTACCACGGTTTAATTTGATAAGAAAGGGAGATTAAAGCAACCTTCGCCTGCTTGGTTCAGAAACGTTCCATGAGATTGCTTCGCCGCCCCGGACGCATGAGCCTTCCGCTCAGGCATCTACATGGTTTTCAATTCGTTCAATCGGTTTTCAAGAAATCTCCGCTCAGGTTCCTGCTGCGCGAGAGACAATGCCTTTGAATACGATGACTTCGCTTCCGCTGTCTTCCCCAATCTCCGGCAGAGTTCTGCGCGCGCAGAATATGCCAGATGATAATCCGACAGCTCACCGCGTGAAAGAATCTGGTCGATCAATTTTAAACCCTCAGACGGACCGTCACGCATCGCCACCGCCACCGCGCGATTGAGTTCCACGACCGGTGACGGATTCACGCTCATGAGCAAATCATACAGGGAAACAATCTCGGCCCAATCTGTCGCGGCCGAGTCTTTCGATTCTGCATGAAGAGCGGAAATAGCAGCCTGCAAAGCATAAGGGCCAATTTGTCGCGACGACAGTGCTCGTTCCACCAATGCCACCCCCTCTGTGATCGTATCACGATTCCAAAGAGACCGATCTTGATTTTCCAAGAGGACAATATCTCCAGATGGAGACGTCCGCGCATTTCTTCTCGATTCATGGAGAAGCATCAGCGCGAGCAACCCCATTACCTCAGGTTCAGGCAGCAGTTCCATTAGAAGGCGGCATAACCTGATCGCCTCGTTTGAAAGATCGCTCCTCGTCAATGAATCACCTGACGATGCGGAATAACCTTCGTTGAAAATCAAGTAGATCACCTGTAACACAGTTCCCAAGCGCTGTGGCAATTCATCCTTGGATGGTACTTTATATGGAATGTGCGCTTCACGAATCTTTGCTTTAGCTCGCACGATGCGCTGTGCCATGGTGGATGGCGTGGTGAGAAAAGCACGCGCAATTTCTTCCGTGGTGAGTCCGCAAACTTCGCGCAATGTCAGTGCCAACCGCGCTTCAGACGACAAGGCTGGATGACAGCAAGTGAAGATTAAACGAAGACGATCATCTTCTATTTTGTCATCATCGAAATCCTCTCCAACGACACTATCCGCAAGCGGCTCCTCGAGAGGCTCAAACGACGTTTCTCCGCCAGAGGCGGATGCGCCAAAGGCGCAAAACTTAGCCTGCCGGCGCATCTGATCGATTGCCTTGAATCGCCCGGCTGAGACGAGCCACGCTCTTGGATTAGCTGGTACACCCTGTTCTTGCCATTGCTCCAGCGCGGCGCTGAAGGCTTCGTGCATCGC
Organism: uncultured Bacteroidota bacterium; assembly: GCA_963703215.1. Lineage (GTDB taxonomy): Bacteria > Bacteroidota > Ignavibacteria > Kryptoniales > JAKASW01 > JAKASW01. Next base: position 2,885,473 of record OY969800.1, read on the forward strand.
GTCTTCCGCAACCTCGAAATCTCCCAATAGACGAATCAGTGTGGCGAGCACTCGCCGCGATTCCGTCCGATAAAGATGGTCTAATACTTTATGGACTTTGTCGGCAGAATTCGGCATCATGCTCAATAAAGAGAGAAGGTAGAAAAAGAATCAACATAAACTCAAAACACGGAATGCAAATTCTTAGTTCAAAACGCTCCATCCTTATTCGGCATATCTTTAGGTATCTGTTGCCCGAACGTCCCACATCTCGGCAATCTTATCGCCATGGAATCGAAAGATATGAACCACCGCCATCTCTTGATCGCCTTTTTGCAAAACAAGATGCGAGTGAACAGCCACGAAGTCACCGTCGGCGATGACATTTATGGGCGTGAACTCTTTATTAGGAAGTTCGACATGATTCTCTGTCATCGCCTTCTTCAGAGCAGAGAACCCTGCAGGGAAGAATGCATTATGATGCTTGCCATCCATATCGACGTGCTTCTGGTAAGCTTCATCAATTTGTCCCGATACAACGAGCTTGAGAAATTCCACCGCAGATTGCCTGCGAGTCTGAATGTCAGTGTCTTTCATGATGGCTCCCTTCGTTTCATTGCATCCCATGTGGGTTTGTGGCAATCCCTGTCAAGTGCGACGACGTTTGAGTATAGCATCAATGCTCCACGGCCCTGCGCCGGCAGCGGAAAAATAAAGCCAAATGAAACAATAGATCATGGCGAGCTCTCCGCCGCTTATTACCGGCCAGAAACTGCGCGGGAAGTGTGCCTGAAAGTAAGCCACTGCCATTTCCCCGGACAGCAGGAATGCAACTGGACGCGTGAATAGTCCAACAAGCATTAAGCCTCCGCCAAACGTCTCAAGTATTCCTGCAAAACCTATTTGAGAAAATAGTTGAACTGTTCCGCCCTTTCCCATTCCCGCTGGATATGCGAATAACTTCATTGTACCATGAAGCATGAATGTGAACGAGGCAATAATTCTCAGAACGCTCCGAAGATATGGTTCAAAGAGTTTCCACTTTGTGGTGATGTTTGTCATGATACTGCTCTCCTTATTTGGTTTTTGTTATTCTTGGGCAAATTCTTTCAAGTCCTTTCATCATCGCTCTCCGGTCGGAATTCGCAATCGCTTGAAATGCTTTTCTTCTGACCGCGACAACGTAAATGCAACTGTTCAGTTGCGTAATTAGTTCCTACGAAAAGAAAACTCCAATAGAATTGAGCGTTGAGGAATTCGTTCCGATGCGAGGAATTACGATTTTCAAAAATGAAAGTTGTTTGCATATGTTGACCGTTTAAGCGGTCACCTTCAGACACCGAGCCATGGTCCGCACTGCAATCTCCGTAATCCTCGAAACCGAAACCTCGCCATCTCTGTGAATCAAAACAGGGCTTTCACTTTGAATATTGATATTCCTAGATTTAGTCATCAACACCTCAGAATACTTCTCGTGAGTTCCATTGATCGCCTTCGGCAGGATCTGTAACACTTTGGGAATCGAAAGGTCCGACGCAATGCAGACGTCAAGTGCTCCGTCGTCGAGCAAAGCGTGAGGCGTGAGTAGAAATCCTCCGCCCGACGAAATCCCATTTCCGATAGCAACCAAGAAAGTTTTCTGTTCAATGACCCGATTGTCTAGCTCTATCCTCATTAGAGAAGACTTGTACTTTGAAAGAGTCTTTACTACTGATAGAAGATATTTTGAGATTCCTGCGAGCCAGTGAATCTTCAAACTTTCTTTCGCAACCTCGGCGTCGAATCCAACACCGACGCTGTTAACAAAAAGGAATTCTTTGTTTCCAATTTTAACGAACCCGACATCAATGGATTTCACTTTCCGGTCTATAATCCTCTGAACATAATCATGAAGGTCTTTTAGCTTTCCTAGGGCTCGCGCAAAATCGTTACCGGTCCCGGTTGGGATTACCCCCATAATCTTCTGTGACTTGAATGCACCTGCAGCAACTTCATTGACTGTTCCATCTCCGCCAACAGCGACCATGATGTCAAACTCGTCGGACCGGTCGCTTGCCAATTCCGTAGCATGTTCAGGCGCCTTTGTCAGCTGAAGGTCGAAATTGATGTTGAATTTCTTCACGATTCCCATGAGATGCGGCAGCACTCTGCCCGTTTTGCCGTTCCCCGAAACTGGATTGACAATGAACTTTATTGCCTTCCCATTTCTCTCGTGCTGGTTGGTCAGATTACTAACTTGTTTCATCTGACATCCTTCACCGTTTGACTCTTCGCCGCGGCTAATCTAATCGTTTCTCTTATACCCTCTGCAATACGGAATTCTTTTCGATGACGGAGAATTTCGTAGATGGCAAGCAATCCAAATATTATCGAGGTGATAATTCTGGAATTGCTTCCGATAACCGGCAAATCGGGCATAAATGTAAATTTCCCCGGGTAGATGAATTGGGCAAGCCACAGCACGAATAACAGGATTGCGTTCGCTCTCGTAAATCTTAATTTCGACAACGCGGCACATCCATAAAAGGTCATCATCATCGACAAGAGAATTTCCTCACGATGGTGGACGTCCAACGGAATCGTCGAAATCTTTCCCATTGAAAATGAATAGACGATTGGTATCATCGTAACCAATAAAGTCCACTGGGTTACCTTGCTGCTGATCATGTTCAGTAAGGCCATTGGTGCTAGGCGTATAGTTCTTGCCCAGTAGAATGCGGTAACTTTTTCAGGAAACTCTGATAGGAATGGTGCAACCCACTGCACAAACACGAAAGCACTTATTCCTGCTCCTGCGGCAATGTTCTGCATGCTTAACAGGAATGGATCGGCGACCGCCCACATAGTCAATCCTCCCGCCAGAAACAAAACAAAAAGGAGAACCCCTCGCTTTCCCTTTTCAACCGAAACTAGATAACGCGGCATCGAGAGCAGGTCCTCTTTCTTTTCCTCTTCTTCCTCAGGCAAAATATTTAGCGTATATAAATAACAAATGAAAACGATGCCCAGGAAAATTCCATCATAGATTTCCAATGTCCGTTTCAATAGTACTATTACAAAATACAGGGAAGCGACGAACAGAGTACCTATCTCCACAATATTCTCTGGCCGCAAGCGAATCGATTTGACTTTCTGTTTGTTTCTGATTCTCGAGTAGATGTCTGTAGTCACAAAAATCAAAGGCCAGCCTAATCCCATTAGAAGCCTGTTTGCACCGGTCATATTCGCCAGCATAAGAGTTATGTTCCTGTGCCACGCTATCACAGCTTCCACCATGAATTCCGGGACGACTTGAAGGAGCGCCACAATGGCAACTGCCAATCCCTGACTGATGCTAAATTCAGCCGCTTCCGCCGCCCAGCTTATCAAAAGCGCTGAGGTTATGACTGCACTGAAGCATAACACCGCGACAACACCTGCATAGCTCGACGGATAAACCCGAAGCCATAGAGACACGACGATGGTGTACAATGACATGAACAAAAAGTAGAAAGGATATCGTGATTTCATCAGATAAGGTGGGGTCGGGCTATCCTAATCTTCCTTTTCCTTTTGCTCGTGTCTGATTTGGATTTCGTGGACGAACATCTGAGTGATTACGGTGGGTTTAGTAATCGCTGCGCCAACGACGACTGCGTAAGCGCCTAACTCTAAAGCGTGAGCGGCTTCGGACGGCAAAAGGATCCTTCCTTCGGCGATTACTGGAACAACAAGTGAGTCCGAGAGTCGTTCGATAAGATCGAAGTCAACGCCTTCCCTTGCCTTTTGTGCCGTAGTCGCCGTGTACCCTGAAAGCGTCGTGGAGACCATATCAACTCCAAGCTCTGCTGCCTGGACACCTTCCTCAAATGTTGAAACGTCTGCGAGAAGGAGCGTTCCCGGATGAGCCGTCCTCACCCGTTTCAGAAATTCAAATCCTGTCAATCCGTTCGGACGAACACGTTCAGTTACGTCAAGCGCAACAATATCTGCGCCCGATTCAATTATTTCATTTACTTCCTTGAAGTCTCCGGAGATCAGCACGGACCCGTCAGAGTATGAGGACTGGATAAGACCGATAACTGGCAGTCCCACTTTTGATTTGACGGCTTTAATATTTTCTTTTCCTTCGGTTCGAATTCCTGCAGCACCGCCCGCCTGGCAGGATAACGCGAAGAGCGATATGTGCTCGGGCTTGTTGAATGGATCGTTAGCATCAAACTGGCACGATACTATCAAACCATTTTTCACGTTTGCCACTGAGTTCAAATATTCCATTACTTATTCCCACTGCTTGTTTTGTTTGGATAAGTCAACCTACTACTTAATTATTATCTGCTTTGCGATTTCCATTGCCACAACCAATAATATAAAGAAAATTCCTGCAAAGATTGTTGTTTTCTTCTTCGTCCCGAATAATAACTTTGTCAGTTTTCCCGCGAAGACGCTCGCAGCGACTGCGAGAACTAAGTTGAGAAAGCCGAGGAGATAGAAAGGAATTGGATTGATTGTTTGCGGCGAAGGGTTATTCGAAAAGACATAAGGTCCGAAAACAGCAATCTCACACGGCAGGATAATAACTGCACTTATTGCGATCGGATGCAGCGCATAGATCATACTCGCGGTGAATCCTCTCAGGGATGCGCCTGTCCGAGATACACGCGCAGAGAAGTAGCACAACAATGAAAATAAATATAGAAACGGAAAAAATACGACGACCGCCAAACCTATTCCCGTTGAAAGCAGCTGCTTGAGGTCAATTGAGAGAACGTCCCCGGCTTTTATTACGAACAGGAAAAGAAAACTCAAACCGGCAGCTTCCAATAGCGCAATTAGAATCGTATAGTTTCTATGTTCAGCCAGAATAATTTTGCGAAAAGCAAAATCGGGGTATCGCCAAAGGTTGGAGATTGTCGAAAAAAAATCTAAGGTCCTTTGCCTTTGTTGAAGCAAGCTGCCGCATGTGCCGCAACGAATCGAAAAGTCCATGTTTTCGGTGTTGCACACATTACACCTAGTCAATTCCAACTTGTCCTCTGGCAAATGATGAAAGAAAAATGAAAAAGTAAACGCGGACATCAAGTAAATGTTTCTTCCGGGTTATCCTGATGCGATGCAATCTATTTCATCCCTGTTATGAACCTTTATACTCTGTCAATTGGCTCAAAGTGCGCCGTAAAGTGGCGAAGATATGGTGGCTCATATGTAATCCTATACCCAGGTATCTTTCTTCTCCTTTTAAAAACGTCAATGACGATTTCTGAGGCATAGTCAATGTGACTCTGGGTATAGACTCTCCGCGGGATGGCCAATCTGACCAGCTCCAAGTTGGCGGGAGTGAATTTGCCTTCATTGTGTTTACCGAACATGACGGAACCAATTTCGACACTTCTTATTCCGCCTTCAAGGTAAAGTTCTGCGGCTATTGCTTGACCCGGGTATTCTTGCGGTTTGATATGCGGCAGGAACTTCTTTGCATCGATGAATACCGCGTGACCTCCCGTTGGAACAATGATAGGCACATTTGCCTTGCGTAGCTTTTCCCCGAAGTACTCAATGGATCTTATCCTGTACTTGAGATAGTCCTCAGCCAATACTTCCTTTAGACCTTGTGCCATGGCATCAAGATCACGACCTGCGAGCCCGCCGTAAGTCGGAAAACCTTCCGTCATGATCAAGAGACTTCTCGCCTTCTCAGCAATAGATGCATCGTTCAACGCAAGAAACCCGCCGATGTTTACAAGTGCATCTTTCTTGGCGCTCATCGTGCAGCCATCAGCATAGCTGAACATTTCCCGTGCGATTTCTTCAACACTTTTATCTTTGTAACCCGATTCGCGGATTTTAATGAAATAAGCATTCTCGGCAAATCGGCATGCGTCCAGGAACAAAGGGATTCCATGCTTCTGAAGCAATGACTTTGTCTCCCGAATATTTTTCATGCTTACGGGCTGACCGCCGACAGAATTATTGGTCAAAGTCAGCATGCAGATTGGAATATTTTTTTGTCCGACTTTCCTGATTAAGTCTTCCAGCCCGTCTACTTCAATATCGCCTTTGAAAGGAGAGTACTTATCGGTCTTGAGGGCAGCGGAGACAGGCAGGTCAACTGCAACGGCTCCGGAAAATTCGACGTTTGCACGCGTCGTATCAAAATGTGTGTTATTAGGAATTGTCTTACCTTTTCCACCGATGACGGTGAAAAGGATCTTCTCCGCTGCTCTCCCTTGGTGAGTTGGTACTATATGTTTAAAGCCGGTGAGATCCTTCGCAATTTTTTCAAAGTTATAAAAACTTCGAGAACCCGCGTAAGATTCGTCACCGTCCATGATCGCAGCCCACTGCTTCGAACTCATGGCAGCCGTCCCCGAATCGGTGAGAAAATCAATCAAGACATCATCCGCTTTCAACAAGAAGAGATTATATTGAGCGGCTCTAAGTACTTTTTCCCTGTATTCACGAGTCGTAAAATTGATGGGCTCAACAGATTTAATCTTAAACGGCTCGATAATTGTTCGTGTCAACACGCGCGATGAATCACTTTTTCTCAACCTCCCTTGCTGTTACCATTCCCAGTGGCGTTTGCCGCTGGCTTGCCCCTGTTGATTTGGACTGTGCCATTAGAATGAGGATTTACGTTTAGCGTAACGTTGAAATACGAAGAGACGAAACTGGGAGCACTGACCGCCTCAAGAGAAAGAGAGTCACCCTTTGCATAAACTACGCTATATGTAGCAAGATCGGTAGAATCTGGCTGAGAAATTTGCGACAGCGTGAAACCAGTGAATGAGCCGTTACCTCCGCCGGTTTCTTTCGGTTTCATGTACCATCCTTGAGCTGCTGACGAAATGCTGTTGAGCTCGTTAACAACCTCGTTGATGTTCGCGTCCTCTTGGTATGAAATGTAATAAGCAACTGCGAGCGCGAGCGCAACAGCGACGATGATGGCAGCAAGAACCACGAACAGGAATTGCTGCTGTCCCATATAAAGCCTCCTTGGACGCTATTTTATGGAACACTCGTTCCGAGGTTTTCAATTGGACGTTCTCAGTTTTCTTGCAAAATATAACTAATCAGAAAACTGTTTTCTATACAGCAATAGTTTTTTCTTTAGTCAGGAATAGTGATCCCTGCTTGTCGTAAGTCTCTCCCAGCACTGTCATGAAGTCATCAACATGAGCTTCTTCGATAATCAAGGGCGGCAATATCCTGATAACGTTCCCGTTCGTACAATTGACGAGTACGCCGTTCGACAACAATTGATTTACTAACTCTGCGCAATCGATCTTGCACTCCACTCCAAGCATAAGCCCAAGTCCGCGAACTTCAGAAATAAAATCCGGATGGTCTCTCTTAAATTCCAGCAGCCTTTGTCTGAAGTATCCGCCAACCTTTGAAACATGGAACCAAATTTCTCTATCATTAAGCTCCCGCAAAGTGGCCAACCCAGCCGCACACGAAACCGGATTGCCTCCAAATGTCGTTCCATGGCCTCCGTATCCGAGAACATTCACCAAATGTGAATCCACGATGAGTCCACCGAGTGGAAGACTTCCACCGAGAGGTTTTGCGGCGGTGATGGCATCAGGCCGCACTCCGTAATGTTCAAAAGAAAACAGTTTTCCGGTTCGATAGATTCCGGACTGGATCTCATCGGCTATTATGAGAAAATGATATTTGTTTCGCAATGCAAACAATTGCTCCACGAATTCGTCGGAGACTATATTTATTCCGCCTTCCCCCTGGATGAATTCGATAAAGACTGCCGCAGTCCGCGAATCCACCTTGTTTGTCAAATCGGACACATCGTTGAACGAGATGTGGTCGACATCCGGAAGAAACGGCTCAAATCCCTGCCGATACTTTGCCCGATCAGTCAACGAGAGCGCTCCGAGCGTTCTCCCATGAAACGAATTGGTTAAAGCAAAAAGTTTTGTCTTGTTTTCTTTGCTTCCCCATTTCCTGGACAACTTAATCGCTGCTTCGACCGCTTCGGTCCCGGAATTTGTGAAAAAGATTTTCGAATAACCTGACAACTTGCAAATCAACTCTGCCAATTCTACCTGTACGTCCATGTAAAATAAATTCGACATGTGCATGTACCGGTCGACCTGGTTCATTATCGCAGACTTAACTCTGGCATTATTATATCCAAGCGCGTTGACGGCTATTCCTCCGAAGAAATCCAGGTATCTCTTGCCGTCTTTGCCATACACGTATACTCCATCGGCGTGATCGACCTCGATTGGAAGACGCTTGTATGTTTGCAGAATGTATTGTTCCTCTTTTTCTTTAAGGTCCATTTCGGTTTTCCTGAGGTTTCCTTTCAGCAACTAATTATACATCAACTCAATTATTTCTGAGTATCTCTGCTCAACTACCTTCCTCTTTATTTTCAAAGTCGGCGTAAGGTCTCCACCCTCGATCGTGAAAGGGGTGGAGAGCAGTTTGAACCGTCTCACCTGTTCATATTTTGCCAGATCCTTCTGCAGCTCATTTATGTCCTTCCGAATCGCCTCGTTTATTTTTTCATTGGCAATGAGGCCGTCTAAATCCGAAGAGTGTATATCATGGTCTTTAGCAAATTCTTTAAGCTCATCAAAATCGGGTACAATCAACGCCGTATTGAATCTCCTCTTGTCACCGATCAGGACGATCTGGTCTATAAATTTACTCTGTTGAAGCAAACTTTCAATCGGTTGAGGAGCAATATTTTTCCCGCCAGAATTTACGAAAAGATGCTTTTTTCTGTCTGTAATCACCAAAAAACCATCACTATCAAAGTGACCTATATCACCGGTACAAAGCCATCCGTCCTTGTCGATTGCCTCCTCGGTGGCTTCCGTATCCTTGTAATAACCTGCCATCACATGTTGACCTCGAGTCAAGATTTCTCCATCGTCTGCAATTCTAACCTGAACCCGGTTCACCGGCTTTCCAACTGTTCCGAACTTATAATCGTCAAGCCTATTCGCGCTGATCACCGGGGAACATTCAGTCATTCCGTATCCTTCGACAATCATTATTCCGACGGCTTCGAAGAATTCTCCAAGCTCACGGGAGAGCGCCGCACCTCCACTTACAAAGAATTTAATTCTTCCTCCTGTTCGGCCTTTCAATTTTGAAAAGACCAATCTATTCGCCAGCGCATAATAAGTGCGAAGAAGGGGGCTAACGAATCCTTTCTTCCTTTCCGCAACGTATCGTCTTCCAACGTTAAGCGCCCAATAAAAAATCCTCTTTCTAGTCGCGGATCCGGACTCGACGCTTTTTATGACCTGAGCATGAATTCGTTCGAACAATCGTGGTACAGTCGTTACGATCGTCGGTTTTTCCTCGAGAAGATTTTGAGCAACAGTCTCGATACTTTCAGCGTAGGAAACGGTCGCTCCGGCAGAAAGCGCGGTGTAATATCCTGCCATTCTCTCAAAGCTATGCGAGATCGGCAAGAACGATAGTAGTGTGTCATCCTGGTCTATCGGTATATGCTCGAGTGCGGCTTTTATGTTGGAGACAAAATTGCTGTGTGTCAGCATCACGCCCTTCGGTTCGCCAGTCGTCCCGCTTGTATAAATAATTGTTGCCAAGTCGGACGGTTTCACTTCCGAAAGCCAGCTTCTAAACACCCCGCGATGTCGGTCTCTCTCTTGTCTACCAAGTCCGTAGAGTTCGCCGAAGTCGAGGAGCAATCGATTCGACGACTTTTCTACAGGATTCATCGAGAGAACATTTCTTATTCCCTTTAAATTATCTCGGACGCGGAGGACTTTGTTCAGCTGAAATGAATTGGAAACAACTACGATCGACACATCGCCGTTAAGAAGTATGTATTCGATCTGTTTCGCGGTGAGTGTCGGAAAAATCGGAACGTCGATAGCGCCGATTGCTAATGAAGCGAGGTCGGTGATCGGCCACTCAGGTCTGTTCTCTGACAAGATGGATATCTTGTCGCCGCGTTTGACCCCGATCGCCTTAAGACCATGCGCAACGAGCTCCACTTTCTCATATAGCTCGTCGTATGTGATTCCGACATATCTTCCATCTAATTTATATCTATAAACTTCTTTTCCGCTGCCGGAATATTTCTTTGTGAGACGATCAAACATCTCCGTTAAAGTCGCGAATTCCACAGCAGCACTCATTTACATCTACCGTAGAATTTGGCTGCCGTATCGTTGTTGAGAGTGCAAAAGAAAATTGAGGGATTCATTGTGCGCAGGCGAGTGGTTGCATTGAACCTTCTATAAAAATCGAAGCGAACCAATATTGGCAACTGCCAGAAGTTGCAGATAGATGTGCGACCATTTCACGTAAATATAACAACTATTAAGAATATTCTAAATCCTTATGTAATCAAAACAATTTGAATCAGATAGGAGCCATTGGAGATAGATTTAGCGGTTTGCGACCTTATCTTCTCGACGAGTTGAGTGCACGCCATCTGAGTGCTATATTTTCTCAGTGAAATTAGCTTTCTACATATTGAAACGTCACGTCGGGCCGTTTCTCTTTTCGATGATCGTCATTACGTTCATTTTTTTGCTTCAGTTTCTGATGCAATCAATGGATCAGATAGTTGGAAAAGGACTTACATTTTTTGTAATCGTCCAGCTCATCGTTTTCAATCTTGCATGGATAGTCGTTCTCGCAGTTCCGATGTCGGTCCTCGTTGCAGTCCTCATGGCATTCGGTGGATTATCATCCAACAACGAAGTCACCGCGATCAAAGGCTCAGGTGTCGGCCTTATTAAGATGATGCTGCCTGTCATTATCGCTTCGGTTTTTGTTTTTTACCTCTTAGAGCTTTTCGATAACGACGTTCTGCCGGATGCAAATCATCATGCGAAGACGTTGATGATCGACATCCAGAGGAAGAAGCCGACGTTTACCATCGAGCCGGGACAATTTTCTGATGAGATCGACAATCATGCCATCTTAGTTCGCAAGACCGTTCCGAACTCGACAGATCTTTACGGGATAACGATCTTCGATTTCTCGAATCCCGACAAATTCACTACCATCACCGCCGAAAAAGGAAAAGTCGGATTCTCCCCGGACATGAAAAAAATCATAATGCTGCTTTATGATGGCGAGATCGATCAGTACGACAATACTCAGATCGGAGAATATCAAAGGATTCGTTACCAGCATCAGCAAATTGTCTTGAAAGCAGAAGGTTTTGCTTTTGAAGAGTCTTCTCAGAACGCTTTCGGGCGAGGTGACCGGGAGCTAAGCGCCGATTCGATGAAGACCATTGTGAAGGGATTTGAGCACGATCGCGATGTGCTTACTTCTCAATTGGATTTCTACATTAAGGGAGAACTAAAGAAGCTTACCTCCCCTTCACTTAATCGCACCGTGATAATGGCGGCTGTTGATTCACCGCAAGTTTATCTACAATCGGAGTCAAAGATTAATTCGAGCGCAGGAATGGCAAGGAGCCTCCTTGCAAGCATAGACAACACCGATCGGGAGATTTATACCTACAACGTCGAGATTCAAAAGAAGTATTCGATCCCTTTTGCTGCGATCGTCTTCGTTTTTCTCGGAGCACCCCTCGGCATGATGTCGCGCCGCGGAAACTTCGGGGTGTCTGCAGGAATGAGTCTGCTGTTCTTCGTTGTTTATTGGGCTTTCCTCATCGCGGGAGAGAAGTTAGCTGACCGGGAGATGTTGAGCCCATTCATGGCGATGTGGCTTGCAAACATTGTGTTGGGCGGCATTGGATTGATATTGACATACAAGACTTCCAAAGAGACCGTTATCATCAACTGGGATTTCCTCCTGAAGTTTGTTCCAAAGAGGTGGATCTCGGAGGACACTCTCAGCGAGCTTGCAAGGAAAGAGCGTTGAAGAAAATAGATAATTACATCATCAGGCAATTCGTGAGTGTCATCCTCTTCGCGACGCTTGTCTTTGCGGTAATATTTATCCTCGTAGATTTGATGGAGCACCTCGACGACTTCATGGATAATGGCATGAGTATAGCGCTGGTTGCCAGGTACTATTTGGTTTTCACTCCAGAAATTCTGAAGCTGATTACCCCCGTCGCAGTTCTGCTCGCTTGTCTCTTTGTGACCGGAAGAATGTCGAATGGCAATGAAATCATCGTCATAAAAGGCTCAGGCATTGATATTTATAGAATTATGCTCCCGTTTCTAATTGTGTCGACCATCATTTGCGGAATAATGATTTACTTCAACGAGTGGGTTGTCCCGAAGGCGAATCATGAAAAATTCAGACTTGAAAAGGTTTACCTCCAGCAGCATAACGAGGGATGGTGGAAATACAATATCTTCATGCTGGACAGCCGCGACCGGATTGTGACAATCGGATATTACGATGACGCGGCAAATATCGCATCGAAGGTTTCCGTGCAGGATTTTTCAGATACCAACAAGACATACCTCACCCAGCGTTTCGATGCGCAGACAATGGCTTACGACACCTCGACAAACATCTGGATGCTGAAAAACGTCGTCGAACGGGAGTTTGATGGTCCAAGAGAAACGTTTAAATCTTACCCTTCCCTACCTCTCAAGCAGATCTCTTTCAAACCTCTCGATCTCCAGCAGAAGGCGCTCAATCCGAACGACATGAACTACACTCAGCTCAAGCGGTTCATCGAGCTTCAGGAGAACAGCGGCAATGACGTCAATCGATACAAAGTCGATTACTATTCGAAGGTGTCGTTCCCTTTTGCGGCGGTCGTCGTGATACTCTTTGGTGTGCCATTATCCGCACGAAAGAAACGGAGCGGACTCGCGCTTGAATTCGGAATAAGCATCCTGATATCGTTCGTTTACATTTTGTTAATAAAGATAAGCCAGGTGGTCGGATATGACGGAATAGTTAACCCTCTGCTAACGGCATGGCTTGCGAATATTATATTCTTCGCTGCGGGACTTTACAACACGGCAAAAGTGGAAAGATAGACTCAATCGCTCAAAGTGTCAGAGCAAATTCTTTATTCGATGCGACGTTGAAATAGCCCTCAGATAGTGAATATCGATCCGACTACTGAAATTTACTTTCGCCCGCTGCCTATTAAACGCTCAGCATTACTATCATTGCTTGTGAACCACAAATCAATTCTCCGATTATTACTTTCCCCTAACTAACCGCGGCCTTCTCACCTTTCACTGTGAACGAAATACGATTGCAAAGAAAGAGCTCTCTCGAAATCCCACCAGGCTCGCGAGCCGAAAGATACTGGTACGATTTTGATAATGTGGATCAAATATTATCTCCTTATCGGCAGAATACCGCCCATCTTTAATGCCGGCGCCCGAGTCCCTTCAATGTACCCGGGAGGATAACCGAGAACATGATTACGTTGAACGCAGCCATGACTGCAACAGCGACACCCGCGTATAACACAACATTGTTGTGTTGGTAGTATCCATAACCCATAGATAGCACACTCACGAGGAGGATCAGAGACATTACTACCGTCCTCGCCGGCACTTTATCAAATTTGTTACGCAGAGCAAACATCTTCTACTCCTGACTTCAGACCTTATGCGGCCTATTCATCACAGGCTGCGAATTAGAAGGAGATTATTCTTTTCCCCGCTCCTTGTTCAAGGGTTTCCAAAATACTTCGTATTTCTCATCGAGAAAATATTTTGCGATATAGACTATCTGTCCAGCATGGAGCTCCAGGTGAGTAGCTGCCTTGTAAAGGGCCGACAAAACGGTCTCGTCAAGCCCTTGTATCCTGCGATTCGACAATAAAATCGATGGATCAAGATTTTGTAAGATATGTTGGATACGGTGATGTAATTCTGTAAACTCATTCACCATCATATCCTTTGGATGCATTTGGTTCTCTTTGAATTCCTGAGGACGATCTCGATGGTATGTTATTTTTCCAATGGCGTCACAAACCCATTGGTTGAGATTCCCGATAAGATGTTGAAGGATAATTCCGATACTGTTCGAATGCGATAATGGGCGCTGCCAGATCGAATTATCATCGAGCTGTCCTATTGCATGCAAAATGCGCTTGAATCCTTCATCGAATTGTCTCGAAGTCTGAGCGATGAACGCATCGTTAACCTGTTCCACAGAAATTCCGTTTCCTCTGCCTGCTCATTGACGATTAAAGTTATTTCCTTCGTCCAAGAAGTGCAAATAACGAGGAAGCGAATGATCAATCTCTAAGAGATCAACACTGCCGTTTCGAATTATAGCAAGTGCCATTTCATTTTGTTCATTCCGGTCGGTAACAAGCTTATTCCTGCTCATTTATCTGGTACTGTTCTATCTTCCCGTCCGGCATCTCATAAGTCACTGCAATTAGAGTCTTCTTGGCAAACTTTATTCGATAGACGCGCATCGTCATCCCGCCGCGAAGTGCCTGCCGCACCTGCACGAAGCTTTCAGGTGATCCCAGGGGACCGAGGCTTGCCGCAAAGTCTTTCAGCGCCTGATCGTTGAAGTAGTAGTTTGCGTCTTCTGTGAACAACGAGCGATCGATCGTGCCATGCTGGAGTCCATCGAAGATCTTGCGGGCTTGATCCATCTTGTTGGCGACCGTAGAGTCCTCGGTGGTGAACAGCAGCGCTGCGATGCCCTGTGCGATCTCTCTCTCCGCACTGGCGGCATCCTGATTGGTGAGCACAACGACGGCATCGCTGTCGTCCGGGAAGACCATGTTCTCGGCGGTGAACCCTGAGACCTCTCCGCTGTGAGACACCATACGGTGTCCGTTCATCATGCCCACGCTCACGCCGAGACCATAACGAGTGTCCAATCCATTATTGAGCAGAACGTCTGTCTCAAGCTCTTTGTATGACGATGGCTTCAGGAGCTTCCGATCTATGACTGAGATATCCCATCGAGAAAGATCGCTCGCTGTCATTGCAAGCTCGCCCATCGCGAAGAGCCAGCCCTTCCCTTCCTTCGGTGCAGGATGGAGCGGGCCAAGTGCATAACGCATGTATCCTGTCGCGTCGGCATCGCCAAGTTTCTCCTGGTCGATATTGGCAACGCTGTTCATATCAAGTGGATCGAATATTCTCTCTTGAAGGAATTTGAATAGAGGCACACCCGCAACCTTCTCGGCGATCACGCCTGCGATGACATAATTCGTGTTGCTATACTGCCATTGTGTACCAGGGTCGAAATCTAACGGCTTGTGACCCCATATATCCATTATCTGTCTCGGAGTGACCGGGTGCAGCATTGGTTCCATGACGTAATCCTGAGGCCAGAAGTCCTGGTAACCTGACGTATGTGAAAGAAGCTCGCGGATAGTCACATCGTCGGCGCGAGTGAGGTCAGGAATATACTTGGCGACTTTGTCATCGAGAGACAGCTTGCCTTCTTCCTGGAGCATGAGGATTGCAGTAGCCGTGAACTGCTTGCTGATCGAGCCGATGCTGTATCGCATGTTAGAATTCGCAGGAGTCCGCGGGTCGATTCGCGCATCGCCATACGCTTTCACGTAAGCGACTCGGCTGTCTTTCACGACCACTATTGACGCGCTTGGCACGCCGGTCTTCGCGAGGACGCCGATTGCAACCGTGTCGATCTTCTGCTGCAGCTCGGCGGAAAATTTCGTCTGAGCGGCAGCTGATAAGGCTGCACTGACCACAACGAAGACTGCGAGCCGTACGTAAGGCAAGAAACGAATTCTATTCATGGATCACTTCTTATTACCTGATTTAATTTGACACCGTGTTGTTTTTCATGCGAAATAATTCTCTCCATCGTCTGTGACAAAGGGGTGAGAACGCACCCACAGTGCATCGAACTTATCGTTCAATGCTAATATACTTGAAATCCCTTTAACTAAAATCTACTTACGCACGTCGCGCTGCGAGAATTACAAAATTCCTTTCCGATCTCTATGATAAGGAATGATAAGAATCCACAGTCTGAAGAGATAATTTGCAATTAAACATCTCAACCGCCATATTCTGGAGGACCTACTTCATGAGAGTAGATCGAACCGTTTTTATATTATTCGATGGAGAATCAAATATGCCAATTTCATTCAAGCCGACGGTGTTGATTGTGTTGTTTCTTGCCGTAGCGTTCTGCGTGTTCTTCTTTGTCGTGAAAGATGTTCCCTCCCTTGCGCACGTCAATCCGTTTGCCGAGGATCCGTTCGATGCAGTGGGTGGGTTCGGAGTTCAGCTCACTTTATTTACCGCTTTGCTTTCGCTTCTCAGAACTTTCGTTCCCAGGCTCGGCAGTTCGATCTCTGCAAGCCAGAAACTCCTCGTGATTCGTGGGTGCACAGTCTCTGTGCAGTCGGTTGCCGTTACGCTCGCGGCATACGTCGTTGCAATGATAAGGTATCCTTCTCTATGGCTTTTTTCACCTGAGGGCAAAGTGCTCGCACTTCTCGTGGCCGGCATGACTGTGCTTGCCGCACTCACAGCATGGAGAATCGATCTACTTGCTTATAACGCTGGACTTTCATCCGACTATCCTGCGAGGAGAATGGCGTTGATAAATTCTCTAGCTGGCGTCCTAATATTAGGAATATACCCACCAGAATGGCATCAGGGGATTCTCGGCTCAGTCCTCACGGCAATGCTCGGAGTCGTCGTGCTTCTCACATTAACTTGGTCTTTGGCAGCGGCGCTGTCTCCCCATATTGATATTCACATCGAGGATTTCCTTGACGATATTGCTGCCTTGGGAAGGTGGTTGAAAAGTAAAGGAAATTTCCTCGGTTCGGTAGTCGAAGGTGGCGTAAACGTCCCAACAGGTTTGGGTAAATCGTCAACCTTCAGTGCGTTGAATCCACGTAAGCATCCAAAAAAGTTTGCGTTGCTTGTCTCGCTGATCGCGGGAATATTGTTGGCTCTCTACCGAGCCATGGCCCACAACCTATTCTCCGACCCTGGAAAACTTGCCATGGTTGCTGTGGCCTCCATAGTCATTGAAGGCTCTGGAGTCTTTCTTGGGCACTTCTTGTTTACTCGATACCTCGGGATCTTCCGCGTAGAGGAATAAACTACTTAAAGCCGCTCGAACTCAGATTATTATTGCCTAAATAAAGTTAGCAGGCAAGAAACGGAAATTCGTTCGTCTCTTCAAATCTGACTTACAGTGGAAACTTTCTACGAAGAGATGAAATCTACTTGAGCAAAATTAGTTTCTTCGCATTACTGTAATCTCCAGCTCGAATCCTGTAGAAGTAAACACCACTCGGCAATTTGCTCGCATCGAAAGTGGCAGAGTAGCTTCCCACAGTTTGTTGCTCATTCACGAGAGTCGCGACCTCTCTTCCAAGAGCATCATATATCTTTAATGTCACGGCACCACTCATCGGGAGCTTATAGTTGATGGTCGTTGTCGGGTTGAATGGGTTCGGATAATTCTGAGATAAACTAAATCGATTTGGAGTATTTGACGCATTCTCTTCATGAACCGAGGTTACAGCAGAATACTGGATGAGCACGTCGGCGTGGGCTTGGCTGTCAGGTTTTACTCTCTGATTGAGAACCATTCCAACCCCGCGAGCATAGTAATGATATTCAAGGAAGATCACGTTACCAAGACTATCATAATGCGTCTCGCTCATCTCGACGCAGTGTGCGAATGTGCCTGCAGGAACATTTACAGTCTCGGTGTCGCTGATGGTGGAATCATCCATGAAATAATTGCTATATGGATTAACGTTCGAGTAGCCGGGGACAAGCGCCTGATTGGTGAAATATGGAGCAGGAGCACCGAATATAAGTGCCGAGTCTATATTTGATGATCCAGTTGAGGTATTTATCGCACCCAAAACTACATTCCCGACTGAATCTTTTCGAAGCCAGAAGACACCGAACACGTTGTGGAAGCTACTATTATCTGCTGCCTCAGAATCCCTTTCCATAAAATAGACCTTACCGGCAATGGAATCTGCTCCGGCTATGCTGGATGTCGTGATTCTTGCAGCCCAACCAAACTCATTCGCATCCGTGTGGTATTGCAGATAGTTGCCAACACGGAGCGGCAGGTAATAATCCGATCCGGTCTGGGCAATTGCGGCTTCAGATGCAGTAATGATCATGAAAAAAAACAAAGTCGATAAGATGGCTTTCATATGCATTTCCTTCTTAATTCTCAGGAGTAATTTCTCATTCAAGTTTTTATTGGATGTTCATTTCAAGAGTAAAAGTTTCTTCGTCGCAGAGTAAGTTCCTGACTGGAGCCTGCAGAAATAAACTCCACTTGGCAAATAAGACGCATTGAAAGTTGCCGAGTGATCGCCCGCGGTCTGACGCTCATTGACAAGCGTTTTCAAATACCTTCCAAGGAACGTCATAAACCTTCAACGTCACCGCGCCGTTCGCAGACAACCGGTAACTGATTACCGTACTCGGGTTGAATGGGTTCGGGTAATTCTGGAACAAACTGTAAATTGAGGGCAGCAAATCATTCTTATTTTTTTGAACAGCATCTGCCGCTATGCTGTACGCCTGCAATACACTACTGTCTTCTTCATCATAATAGGCCCATAACATTCCGTTAAAATATACTCCCGCTGCCCATGGAGGCAAGTTATAAATGCCAAGGGTTCTTCCGCTTGCCGGGTCAATTTTCGCTATGCTGTCAGCGTCGCCGAGCCACAGGTATCCATCTCCATAGCACAACGAAAATGGATTATAATGAAGTTTCAAAAATAGGGATGATGGTACTTTGGAAACTTGCGCAGGGTTGAATTTCACTATACCAGGGACACCCATGGAATCGGCAGCCACATAAAAGTTTGTACCATCACTTGCAAAGGTTCTCGACAATACAATAGCCGTATCAAATGGAATCTGACTTGATGATTCGCTGGCGTTAATATCCACCTTGAATACTCCTTGGACACCACCCGATCCTGAAGGATCTCCATATCCACCCATTGCTCAGAGGACGTTATTAATAAATAACAAGTTGTCGATCCAGGATATTCCATTTGGTGAACTGCTCAGAGATAGAATGTTGGTGGCGGTTATGTTGCCCGAAGTTGGATCAATCGTGAATATTTTCGCGCTTGCAGCTCCCGAGGAATCGTATTTGTACAGATAAAATGAAGTGCCATCGGTGGTGAGACCAGGATCCACTCCTGCGTGAGTGGCTTCAGGCAGCGGCACGGTGTTCACAGGTGAAATGTAGTTCCTATGGAAAGGATTCGGGTGGTCTGCGTTCCATCGAACAAGATTATGTTTATGTTGGATACAGTATCATTTCCAGATATTACTACAGGCGTAAGTTTGTCCGGCGATCCGTAGAAACCCCAGGGATCCGTCAACTTTGCGTCAGCCGCATTATAAGTCATAGTTGAAAGAATAAAGTACGCACCGTCGGAAAGGTTCGTAAGTGAATAACTCCCCAGCGAATCCAACAGAACAGAAGTTGTCGGGCCGTTGGCAAATGTTGAGTCAGTGGAAGCAAAGACAAAAAGCTGCCCGGTCGCAGCACCCGTGTAAGAAATAGTCCCTCTGATTGTACCTGCAATTGCCACATTATAGAGTGATGCAATCAAAAAGATAAAGCATAATCTTAAAATTGAAGTTTTCATAATATTTACTCTTATCTTCGATTGTATTTTAGTGTCAATCGAACCATACTTGTAATGTAAGAAATCCACATCGTTACTATTTAATCAATAGAAGTTTCTTGGTATCATGGTATGTTCCAGCTTGAAGCCGGTAGAAGTACACTCCACTTGTCATTCTGCTTGCATCAAATGTTACTGTGTGGATTCCCGCGGCTTCATGGCCGCTGACAAGCGTTTTCACTTCTCTTCCAAGAACATCGTAAATCTTTAATGTTACGATACTATTCATTGGCAATTGATAGTTGATGATTGTGCTTGGATTAAACGGGTTCGGGTAATTCTGGAAGAGTTCAAAGCTCTTTGGCATTTCAGACACGTTTGTTTTCACATCGGTAACTTGTGCTACCTTTGTGTAACTCGTCGCTTCAGATGGATACTTAGTCTCGGGATCAAATGTAGTCGGAAATGTGGTCGTGTCGCCGCCGGTGGCTTTTACAGTTAAGGTATTTCCTGCGATTTCCCATATACCTAGATTTCCAAGCTTGCCGCTGCTTGCGTACCACGATATATGGTGCGGTGTGACAGATGAATCTACGGCATAGTTCGCGGTCATAAGCGTGTCGAAATCCATCGACATCGTGACGAGCGATTTGCTATTGAAATAATAAGTAAGCACATCCGCCGGTCCATTTGCTTTCGTCCAAGTTCCAAGCAAGGAGTCTCCCTTCGACCGTCAACGGGGCGATAATTTTTCCATACACATCTCCATCGGTAAGATTCGGACTTACTCGCGTGGCGCCTAATCTGTAATGACCGTTTCCAAAATTGGAGACTCCTCCAACCGCCACTTTACCACCGAGGGTGTCAAACACCTCAAATGCAGTATCAATCGGCACGCCGGTGGTGCAGAAAAATCTTCCCTTTACATTCATGGGCCCGACAGCTTCGATCCACGTTGCCAGGTAATTTGTTCCATCAAATGCAACGAATGCATTAAACGGGCTCTTGCTTGAATCGCAGATCGTCATCTTGTCCGGTGCAACGATGCCGGAAGGATAGACAAAGCGGCCGTAGAGATTCCATCTCTCGCCGTCCGCAGCCTGGTCGTGAAATGCCACAAGATATCTTGATCCGTCAAACGCCACCGAGACAGGATTGTCGCTGGCATTCTGGCTGCCGTCGATCAAAAAGTTGGAGCCGACGAGCGTTCCCTGATTGCTCAAAAACTGCCCATAGACATCATCTTCCTGAGTCTCCGACTCCTCACACCATGCCGTCAAATAATTTGTGCCATCAAAGCCGATAGACATGTCCCGTGCATAGCCGCTGCTGATCTGGATCGAGTTTCCTGCAACGTTACCTGATTTGTCTATGAGTTGCCCATATAGATGGTCCTGATAATTACCGCCCTTCTCATAAAGCAAGAGGTAATCCGTATCGTTAAAAATAAGTCCTCCGCGCCCCTGGCCAAATTTTATGTTGACTCCAGTAGTGATGTCGAATTGTGCTCCCACCGGACTTCCGGAGGTGCTAATGAATTGTCCGTGAAGGTTACCGATGCCGTTCGTGTCGCCGCTGGCAAAGAACGGGAATGGGTCAGTCCACACGGCAAGATAATTTGTCCCATCGAAAGCAAACGTTAATCCGGTGCCAGTCGCCCCCCATGAGAACCTTGGGTTATAGAGACTCCCGCCGATGCCGACGAACTGGGCAGAAAGGTCATTATGATTTGTGACCAGTCCCCACAAGTAATGGGAACCGTCAAAAGCCCCGCCTTGAGCAAATGTGGAATCGCTTCCAACGGCGACCGGAAATTCTTGGGCGCTGGCTCCCGTCTGCATGATGGTCATGCAGCAAGTTATCGTTAAAATGGTAAGTGATTTATTAAACATGATTTGTATCTCCTTTTCAGAATTGCAGCGGTGCATACCTGCAAAGTTTTCATGTAGCGGCTTAATCCGCTCGTCGAATATGAAAGACAACTTAACTTTTCCCGTTTTTGACGGGGCAGTTAACATCTATCTGGGACGCCCTCCAACAATTAATGTTACTTGCTACGCTAATGAAGTACAAGCCAACAATCGGCGGGTGTGACGCACTTCAATGCCCAATCCGCTTGCATTGCGATGGCCTAAGCCGGCCGCGAGTGGGAAGCCTCCCTTGCTTCCGAATTCGTGTTTGAAAGAAACTCCTCCGCCTCTTTCACATCACCTTCTGATCCGATGAAGAGTGGAGTCTTTTGGTGGAGAGAAGATGGAACAATTTCGAGAATCCTTTTGCGGCCGTCGCTCGCTCTGCCGCCGGCGTGTTCCACGATGAATGCAAGTGGCGATGATTCGTACAACAGCCGCATTTTCCCTTCTCGATTCACGGCATCTCGCGGATACATGAAGATTCCGCCATAGAGCATGTTCCTGTGAAAGTCTGCAACCAATGACCCAATGTAACGGGAGCTGTAAGGTCGCCCTGAGAGTGGATCGTCCTGCTTCAGATGATCTATGTACCTTTTCACATTGTCGTCCCATCTCAAATAGTTACCTTCATTTATGCTGTACGTTTTTCCGCGCCTTGCAATTTGCATGTTCTCGTGTGAAAGCAGGAATTCTCCGACAGACGGGTCGAGAGTGAACCCGTGGACGCCGTCACCTGTACAATAAACGAATAAGGTGCTCGAACCGTAAATCACGTACGCCGCAGCTACTTGCTTGTATCCCTGCTGTAAGCAATCCTCCATCGTCCCAGGTCCCGATGGTGTAACACGCCGGTAAATTCCAAAAATGCTTCCGATTGAGACATTCGCATCGATGTTCGAGGAACCATCAAGTGGATCATAAATCAAAACATATTTTCCAATGGGATAAGCCGCCGGGATTGTCATTAGACCGTTACTCTCTTCGGATGCCATGACGCACAGGTGCCCGCCATGATCCATGGCTTTAAAAATGGTTTCATCCGCGAATTCGTCAAGCTTCTTGACGTCATCTCCGCTCTGGTTGCGTCTATTGGTTGTACCGAGGATATCCATCAGTCCGGCCTTGCTCACATGTCGCCAGATTAGCTTGACTGCAATAGCGAGATCGCTCAACAAACCGCTGAAGTCTCCCGTTGCCTCAGGATGTTTTCGTTCCTCTTCATCGATATGACGTCCAAGCGTCATGAGCCGCTTCTTGTCAGGCATTATGTTCTCCATCTGTTGTGCCATGATTCTGATGTTTTCAGCGAACCTTAGGCTTATTTTCAGTGCAAAAAGAAAACGGAGCTTAACCTTTCTTTAGATAATCAAGAATTCTGCGCCACAACGTTTTCACAGTAGAACATATTCATTTTGAAGCGATGGAGCGGGCTTATGCCGCTCAGTTATTTTGTCATTGGCATGCGGGATCCCGACTGAAGCCGGGATTGGGCTAATCGCTCTTGATCCTTATACTGAAGCTGGTACAGGCGGTAGTAGATTCCGCCAAGTGTAATAAGCTCCTGGTGTGTTCCCTGTTCTCTGATTTCCCCTTTGTGAAGGACGATGATCTTTGAAGAGTGCTGGATCGTGGATAATCTGTGGGCGATGACAATACTGGTTCGTCCTCTCAATAAATTCTCGGTCGCCTTCTGTATCAATTGTTCAGTCTCGGTGTCGATATTTGCGGTGGCCTCATCTAGAATCAGGATTCTTGGGTCGTAAGCTAGTGCACGTGCAAAAGAGATGAGCTGCTTCTGTCCAACGGAGAGAGCGGCACCGCGCTCCTTTACGTCGTCATCGTATTTCTTTGGGAGCCTTTTTATAAAATCGGCTGCGCCAACAAGTAACGATGCTTCCTCTATCTTTTCAAATGGAATGTCGTCATTTCCTAAAGATATGTTGTCGTGGACGCTTCCCGCAAACAAAAAGACATCCTGCATCACGATCGCAATATTCTTACGAAGCTGCGCGCTTGAAATATCTTTGACGTTTATGCCATCGATGAAAATACCGCCATCGTTCACGTCATAAAATCTCATGAGGAGGTTCACTATCGAAGTTTTCCCGGCTCCAGTGGCACCGACGATCGCCACAGTCTCGCCAGGATTTGCAGAAAGAGTCACATTCTTCAAGACATAGTTCTGATCGTCGTAAGCAAATGTGACATTTTTGAACTCAATTCTCCCTTTGATGTCTCCAAAGGGCAGCGGTTCCAGTGGTTCGGGAACTATCGTCTTATCGTCGATGACTTTAAAGATCCTTTCCGATGATGCCATGGCAGTTTGAAGGATGTTGTATTTTTCAGAAAGGTCTCTGATTGGCATGAAGAACTGCTCTGTGAATTGCAGGAACGCAATGAGAACACCAACCGTGATTCCATGGCCTTGAAGTAACGACTCGGGAACTATGTGCGTTCCACCATACCAGATGATCAATCCCACGGCGATAGCCTGCGTCGCTTCGACACCTGGGTAAAACAGTGCGTAATAGAATACGGACTTTATGTTTGCGTCCTTTAATTTTCCGCTTACTTCCTGAAAGTTATGAAATGCCCTTCGCTCGCGGTTATAGATCTGATCGACGATTACACCAGAAATGTGTTCTTGCAGGAATGCATTCATCCGGGCGATCAGCAGTCGGACCTGCCTGTAAGCGGCACGGACTTTCTTCCTGAAGAGCATCGTAATGTACGCAAGTATTGGAATGACCAAGAGAGTCACGATTGACAGCGCCGCGTTGAGTTTGAACATGAAGATCAGAATCCACACAATTGTGAAGATATCACCGAATGCCATCACGATGCCCGAAGAAAACAAGTCGTTCAATGCTTCGACATCGTTCGTAACTCTTGTGACTAATCTTCCAACAGGATTTCTGTCGAAATATTTGATCCCAAGTTTATGAAGATGCCGGTAGATCTCCATCCTTATATCAAAAATCGTCTTCTGGCCGATCCATTGCGTCAGGTAGGCAGAACCATAGCGAAGGAGTGCCTGCACTATAGTTACCGCGAAAAGGATCTCGATTATTCTAAAGAGCCCCGCAGGGTTTCCAGGACGAATGTAATTGTCTATCGCAATCTGCGTCAGGTAAGGCCGCACCGGTCCCATGCCGGAATACGCAATAGTGATTATGATCGCGAAAACGACATGCGGCCAATAAGGTCGCAGGTAATGTAGAAGTCTTCGCATCAACCTTGCGTCGTACGCTTTTCCTAATATTTCTTCTTCGTGTTGTTGTACTGCCATTTTATCAGTTAATAATTCAAAATCTTAAGCGCAAAATTTTCAATCTGGATTTACAACGTTAGTCGGGTTCTTCGCGACAAATGCCTGAATATTGTCAATCGTCGTTTCGAGAATTCTCTCGACCGCTTCCACGCTGTCGAAGGCAATGTGCGGCGTAATGATCACGTTTTCACGGTTCAACAGAATATTTTTTTCCAGCACAGCGCGCAAGTGCTCAACCGACACATTTCTTGTCAGCATTTGATTTTCTTCCTTCACTAAATCCTCACCTTCAAACACGTCCAATCCTGCCCCGCCGAAGATTCCTTTTTCTAAAGCGTAATGAAGCGCCGCCGGCTCGATGATGCTCGCGCGCGCTGTATTGATAAACAAAGCGCCATGCTTCACAAGTTCAATGTTGTTCATGTTAATAAGATGGTGCGTCGCCTTGTTGTATGGACAGTGCAGAGAGATGATGTTTGAATTCTTCAATAGCTCGTCGAGGGGCACATATTTGAAGCCAAGTACCTCTTCCATGAAATGATTCTTGTGAAGATCGAAGGCGAGGACGTTCATGCCGAAGCCCTTTGCGATCTTAATGACGTGCGAGCCGATGCTCCCAGCGCCGACAACGCCGAGGGTTTTTCCTTTTATATCCCAGCCTTCGAGTCCTTCAACGGAAAAGTTATTTCGTATCGTCCGCATGTACGCTTTGTGGATATTGCGCGAGAGGGCAAGTATCAAGCCAAACGTATGTTCGGCAACGGTATTCTCGCCGTAATATGGAACGTTGCATACGGGTACACCTCTGCTCGAGGCTGTTTTCAAGTCGACGTGATTAAAGCCGGTGCTCCTTGTCGCGATCAACTTGAGCTTCGGCAATGCAGAAATGTTTTTCCTGCCAAGATTGGAATAGATAAAGACCGAAACTATGTCGGCGTCTCTTGCTGTATCGACATTTGAATCCGTAAGCGGCTCTACAAAGAAGGAAAGCGTGTACTTCCCTTTCAACGATTTGGTGATAAACCGCTTGTCATCTTTATCTACTTCGTAAAAATTTATTTTCAGCATTTGGCGCTTAACTCTTCATTCTTTATTTTTCTCTTCGCTACATTCTTTGCAGTTCTTCTTCGAGAAGTTGGCGATTGTAGAGATCGGCGTAGACACCATTGTTCAAAACAAGCTCTTCATGTGTTCCGGTCTCTGCGATTATTCCGTCATCGAGAACGATGATCATGTCCGCGTCTTTCACCGTTGATATCCGGTGACTTATGATAATGCTTGTTCTTTCTTTCATCACCTGTTTCAATTCCGACAAAATCTCTTCTTCTGTGTAAGTATCCACGGCGGAGAGAGCATCATCCAAAATTAGTATGCTTGGCTTGCGCATGATGGCCCGCGCGATGCCTACTCTTTGTTTTTGGCCGCCGGAGAGTGTAATTCCTCTTTCACCAACGAGTGTGTCATATTTATGCGGGAAGGAATCCACGTCCTTTTGAATTTGCGAAACTCTTGCCGCCCATTCGATCTCGTCATGGTTAGCGGTCTCGACGCCGTAAGCGATATTATTCGCTATAGTATCCGAGAACAGAAAAGTTTCCTGCTGAACGTAACCGATGCTCCTTCTCAGCGCTTCGACCGGAATCTTCTTAATCGGAATCCCATCGATCAAAATCTCACCGGATATGCAGTCGAGAAGCCTCGGAATAAGATTTACCAACGTCGTCTTTCCCGTTCCGGTTCTCCCGACTATGGCGAGCGTGGTACCTTTATCAATTTCTAAATTGATATTCCGGAGGGCATAATCTTCTTTTGATGGAAATCGGAAGGAGACATTCTTGAAGGAGATTCTTCCTCCGATCTCGTTAATTGAATGATCGGTTTCAACGGTGTCTTTAATCTTCCGGCTGAGTATCAAAAATCTTATTGAGCCTTCCCATCGAAGCGGCACCACGTTGAAAAATATTTATGACCCAGCCGAATGCGATGAGAGGCCAGGTCAGCAAACCAAGATAAACTAAAAACGCCACCATGGTGCCGAGCGTGAGAGTGTTGCGGATTACGTCCAAGCCGCCAACCCAAATCACGATCACTCCCGCAACGCCGGTCAATACGCCCATGAGTGGCCAGAGAACCGATTGAACCTGTGCCAGTATGAGGTTCTTTTTGAGATAATCGTGGCTCAGCGTCTTGAATCTTCCCGTCTCAAAATCTTCCCTCACGTAAGAGCGGACAATGCGAACTCCCGAGATAGTTTCCTGTGCTCTTGCAGTCAGAAGGCTGTACTGTGCCTGCACCTGCTCGAAATTTTTATTGACAAATTTACCAATGTAGTAGACCGCGGCGGAGACGAATGGTAGCGGGATCAGCGAATAAAGAGTAAGTTTTACGTTTATGGAAAACATTATCGCAATCACCATAATGAAACCTACGATGGTATCGGATGTGTACATGATTCCGGGACCGAGCACGTTGCGAACGGCAGATATATCGTTCGTCCCGTGCGCCATCAAGTCGCCAGTTGTGGTGTTTAAAAAGAAACGATACGAAAGCTTTTGGACGTGCGAATAAAAATCGTTGACGAGATCGAATTCCATTCTTCTCGATGTTACAATGATTGTCTGCCGGGTCAGGAATGTAAAAAACCCGCTAAGGAATATTAGGCTGATGATTAATGCGGCATACTGGATAAGTTTCAGAGAACGTCGGGCCGGTTTTCAACTGATCGATCGCGCCGCCTACGATCAACGGCACAAAATTGCCGAATATGTTTGACAGCACGACAGTACCTAATCCCAGAATCAGTGTCCTGCGGTACTTTTTCAAATATGGAAGTAATCTTAGTAAATGTTTCATATCTAATCTATGATTGCAAGTCGCCCAATCATCTTATCTTCAAAACTTCGCATTTTCTAGTATCATCCTATTACAGTAAATCCCGTATATTCATGGAGCACCTTCGGCACAATGATTTTCCCTTCCGGTGTCTGGTAGTTTTCGAGAAGCGCAACCATCAACCTTGACGTCGCGAGTCCAGATCCGTTCAATGTATGCACAAATTCTGTTTTCGCTTTCGGCTCTCTTTTGAATCTGATGTTTGCGCGGCGCGCCTGGAAGCTTTCAAAGTTGGAACAGCTCGACGCCTCAAGCCATCCATTTCTCACCTCGGTCGCCGGTGCAAAGACTTCGACATCGTAACACTTCGCTGCCGAGAAACTCAGATCACCCGCGCATAGCAGCATGACCCTGTAAGGTATGTTCAGCAACTGAAGTACTTCTTCAACGTCCACAACTAATTTTTCAAGCTCATCATACGAATCTTCTGGCTTAACAAACTTCACAAGCTCAACTTTATTGAACTGGTGCACTCTAAGGAAGCCGCGAGATTCCTTTCCCCAGCTCCCGGCTTCTCTTCTGAAACAAGCCGAGTAAGCCGCGTATTTCACAGGCAGTTGCTCGACTGGTATAATCTCATCGCGGCGGAGATTCGTCACCGGGACTTCCGCTGTCGGGACCAAATAAAGATCGTCGATTTCACAATGGTACATGTCCTCAGCCATCTTTGGAAGCTGGCCGGTTCCGCGCATTGACGCTTGGTTCACTACAAACGGCGGGAATATCTCCGTATAACCATGTCCAATAACATGCAAATCAAGCATAAAGTTTACCAGCGCGCGCTCGAGAGCGGCACCCTTTCCGACATAGACCGGAAATCCTGCGCCGGTGATTTTTGTCCCACGATTGAAGTCGAGAATCCCCAACTTCTCGCCGAGAGCTAAATGGTCAAGTGGTTTGAAGTCGAAATTGTTTTTGGCGTCGCCCCATTTTCGAACCTCGACATTGTCATTCGAGTCGTTTCCGACTGGCACCGAAGAATGCGGTACATTCGGAACGTAAAGTACAAGTTCGTCAAGCCTTTCCTCTACTTCTCTCAATTCATTTTCGAATAATTGCAGAGAGTCGCCTTTCTCTTTTCCTGCAGCGATGAGAGCGGAAACGTCTCGTCCTTGCCGCTTCTGCTTTGCCACTTCTTCCGCAATTTTATTTCGTTCATTCTTTATGGCTTCAGACTTTTGAAGAAGCTCTCTTCTCTTTCCATCGAAATCCAATATCTCATCGAGCCGATCTTTCTCATGTTTCTTCTTGATGGCTTCTCTTACAGCTTCAATATTCTCGCGTATATACCTTAAATCAAGCATTTGTTCTCACTTAATTATGATTCAATCGTTCAAGCGCGCCGGCAAGTTTCATCTGTTGTCTCATCTGCGTAAGAGAGCTAGTCACCGGTGGCATATTCAGACCTAATTCTGTCTGGGCTTTCAGGCAGATAAAACTGGAATTCATAGGACGCTTTGCAGGTTGTGCAAGATCGCTCGTTTTGGATCGTTTGACGAGTGAGAAATCCAGTCCGAATACCTCCGTAATCTTGGAAGCGAACTCATATCGCGAAATAGTTTCGAAACCTGAAACGTGGTACAAGCCTGTTGCAGTTTTCTGACACACTTTTAATACCGCAAACGCCAACTCGTCAGCAAGAGTAGGATTGCCAACCTGGTCGTCCACAATCCGAATACTCTTGTGCATCGTCAATTGCTCTACGACCCATAGCACAAAATTCTTCTTGATATCCCTGCCAAAGCCGTAGAGCACCTGCGTTCTGAGAATCGCATGGTTCCTGAGCTTTGATTTTATAAAATTTTCTCCGGCCAGTTTACTTTTTCCATAGTAACTTATTGGGTTCGGGAGCGACTCTTCCGAATAGTTGCCGTTGATTCCATCGAAGACGTAGTCGGTCGAGATATGAACGAGCTTGGCACTGAAAACGTTTGCTGCATCTGCCAGGTATCCAACTGCTGTGGCGTTGATCTTGTATGCAACTTCCTTCTCTGTTTCTGCCAGGTCAACATTCGTGAATGCTGCCGCATTCACTATCATAGAAGGCTTATAGGAACCGACGAGCTCCATGACTTTGTGATGATCGGTAATGTCGAGCGTCACTCCATCTTCCCTGTTTCCAACCAGGTCGCAAGAGAGCAATTCGTATTCTGATTCTCTTTTAAAAACCTCGACGATCTTCTGTCCGAGGAGACCATTCGCTCCAGTGATAAGGATTTTTTCAGGCATACAGATCAAGATTCTTTAGCAAACCGCTCGGTCCGGCAGACGACAACTTTCTTGTCGCGGCGTCGATACCGAATTCGGCAGCCTCCACGAAATCTTTTCCCAGCAAAATACCATGAAGGAATCCCGCGCCGAAAACATCACCGCAACCGGTAGAATCTACAATTTGTGTCTGACGTGGTTCGAATCGATGTTCCATTACTTTGCCGAATCTTTTTGTAAACAACACGAGACCTTTCTCAGCGAGAGTAAATATGACGGCTTTCGTGCCGCTTGAGAGAATTTTCGCTGCCAGTCTCTCCATTTCTGTTATGGAGGAGTCAATCACTTGCGCTTCCACTTCGTTGAGTTGGACTGTGTCTGCAGCTTCGCACCATTCCAAATAGTCCGGTCGGGCGACCCGGACACGTTTGCTATCTGGCAAATGTTTCATCACGATGTTATGCAAATCTATATGAATGTGAGAATCGGCAGCTGCATTTCTGATTCGCTTCAGAGTATCGAGTTCGATGTCGTTTCCGCTTATGAGATTAATATGGATTCCATCTGCAGGAAGGAAAGGCTCAATTTTGTCGAACGTCGTCGGCTCAATCGGCTGCGTGCTGGACTCCCACCGGTTGTTTTCGTCTTCATAAAACAATTCGACTCGTCTTGTTCGGAGATTCGTCGGATAAATCCCTGCCACATCGATCGTATCCAGATGACGGAACAGTTCATAGAAATATGCTTCGTCCTCCGGATGGAGACCGAAAATGGGGAGGACTTCTATTTCGCCGCCGAAAATGCCACTTCCTACAATTGAGTAAGAAATCCCGCCGGGCTCGTTGAAGACCCTGCCATCAGCTTTATGAATCACATCGATGCAGGGTTCCCCGATGACCAGAATTCTCAAAGCTTCGAGCCTTTCGACCTAAACTCGAGCAGCTTCCGTTTGACGTCTTTGTTCGAAAGTCCGATAATCTCTGCCGCAAGCACGCCGGCATTTTTTGCACCTGCTTTTCCGATTGCAACAGTCGCCACAGGAATTCCCGGAGGCATTTGAACTATGGAGTATAAAGCGTCCACTCCAGAGAGCTCCGACCCGCTTAGTGGTACACCGATAATTGGAAGAGTCGTGAGGCTTGCTACAACGCCTGGAAGGTGAGTCGCCATTCCCGCTCCGGCAATTATCAGGCTGTAACCATTCTTGTCGGCATTCGAAGCAAATTCAGCCGTCTCCTTCGGATTCCGGTGGGCACTCAGGATGCGAAGATCATAATCTATCCCAAAAAAATCGAGATACGCGAACGCTTCTGAAATTGCTGCCTCGTCAGATTTGCTCCCGATCAATATTGCGACCTTTGGTTTTGTCATTGCTCTCCTTTGTGCTTATAAACTTTTGCGGGATCGAATATCTTGATTCCCACATCGATCAATTTTCCATCCTGAACTTTCGTGGAAAAACACGTGCGATTTCCGGTGTGGCATGCCGCTCCGCCAATCTGTTCCACTTTCAACACCACGGCATCTCCGTCACAGTCGATAAAGATATTTCTGACGTTTTGAACGTTTCCCGATTCTTCACCTTTGTGCCAGAGTTTCTTCCGCGATCTGCTCCAGTAAACCGCCTGACCGGTTTCGATTGTTTTCATGAAGCTATCGGAATTCATGTGTGCCAGCATAAGGATTTCGCCTGTTCCATGATCCTGTGCTACGACAGTTATTAATCCGTTTTCATCAAATTTCAATCTGCCAAGGATTTCGTTTTTCTCAATCATAATCTTACCGGAACACCTTTTTGTGAAAGATAATTCTTCACCTCTCTTATCTTGAATTTCCCGAAATGGAAAACCGAAGCCGCTAAAACCGCGTCTGCGCCTCCACCCTTGATCGCGTCGTAAAAATGTTCAAGAGTTCCGGCGCCTCCGCTCGCGATGACCGGCACGTTCACGGCACCTGAAACCCTACGCAAAATATCCATGTCATAACCACTGTTCGTCCCATCTTTGTCGATGCTGGTCAGCAAGATTTCTCCGGCTCCATGAGCGACGACGTACTTTGCCCATTCCACGGCATCCAGCTTTGTCGGCGTTCTTCCTCCATTTATGTAAACCTCATAACCGGACCGATTGTCGACTTTCGTGGATGCCAGTTGTTTCAATGAAACCGGCAATTCAACCTCCTCTGTGTCGGGCCGAGAAGCATTTCTTGTTGCATCGATTGCGACGACGATGCACTGGACTCCGAATTCCTCTGCGCCTTCGGAAATGAGTTCCGGCTTCAGTACCGCAGCCGTGTTGAGACTGACTTTGTCAGCACCATTCGAAAGAATATTTCTTATGTCATCGACGGACCTGATTCCACCGCCGACACTGAAGGGAAGAAAAACGGTCTCCGCAGTTTTACGAACCACGTTCAGCATCGTAGCTCTGTTGTCCGAACTCGCAGTTATGTCGAGGAACACAATCTCGTCGGCGCCTTCCTGTTCGTAGAACTTTGCAGATTCGACAGGATCACCGGCGTCAGTAAGGTTGACGAAATTTACTCCTTTAACAACCCTCCCGCGATTCACGTCAAGACAGGGGATTATTCGCTTCGCGAGCATCTATGATCGCCTTGTCGGGCCGAGATCGTCTAGCACCTTTTCGTTCATTCTCCAAAGCTCGACACACGGAAAACGATTTTCGTAAAGCGCTTTCCCGACAATCACGGAATCGACTCCGAACGGTTCCAATTCCTGAAGCTTAAGCAAATCTTGATAAGACGAAACTCCGCCGGATGCAGTAACACGAAGTCCCGTCTGCTTTCCGAATTCCTTCATTGCCTCGAAGTTTGGTCCTTTTAGTGTACCATCACGTGTGATATCCGTATAGATCACTCTGACGATTCCGTACTCCTTCATTTTCTTGCCGAGATCAATCGCTGAGATTCCACTTGAATCAACCCATCCTTTTAACTGCACGATGCCGTCTTTCATGTCGATTCCAGCGGCAATTCTTCGCGGCCCGAAATCCCGAAGGAGTTTCAAAAGCAAATCTTCGTCTGTAACTGCTGCAGTCCCAACTATGACACGATATACTCCAGCGTCGATCATTTTCTTCGCGTCTTCGTAAGTTCTTATTCCTCCGCCATATTCGACTGGAATATCGACCGCTTCGACAATGCATTTCACCGTTTCAAAATTGGACGGTCTTCCTTCGAATGCTCCGTCGAGATCTACGACATGGATTGTCTTGAAATTTTCACCACGCCAGATTATCGCCATCTTTACTGGATCGTCTGAATAAATCTTTTCCGTTCCGGCTTCGCCTTGAACTAAACGAACGCATTTCCCTTTCCGCAAATCAATCGCAGGAATAACAAGAATCATTTAGGCACTCAAAAAATTTTCTAAAATCTTCAAACCGAAACTTTGACTTTTTTCCGGATGAAATTGAATTCCGAATACGTTTCCATTTTCCACTATCGCGGGAAATCGAACACCATATTGGGTGACACCGGTTATATACGTGTCGTCAGGCTTAGCATAATATGAATGAACGAAGTAGGCATACTGTCCGCCTTCTAAGTCACGGAAGAGCCTCGACGGCTTCATGAATTCGACTTTGTTCCATCCCATGTGAGGAACTTTCATGGACGAACTAAACGCGACAACGTCGCCAGTTATCAAGTTAAGCCCATCGGTGATTCCAAGTTCGAAGCTCACGGAAAAGAGCAATTGCATTCCGAGACAAATGCCTACCATGGGTTTTCCGGTTTTGCCGAACTCGACGACTGATTGTCTTATCCCTAGTGAATCCATGTTCCTAATTGCTGCCCCGAACGCTCCGACGCCGGGCAAAACCAATCTTTCCGCTTTCACTATTTCTTCGGGTTTGTTGGTCAGCTCGACTGTTGCTCCGACTTTTTGCAGTGCCTTCGTTATCGACAGCAAGTTGCTCGTTCGGTAATCAACGACGGTCACATTATAAGTTGCCATTCTCCTCGATAATTTTGCTGAGTTCCTGGCTCCTTGCCGTTGCAGTCGATACTGCGTTTATTAACATCGTTCTCAGACCACGCGTTTCAAGCTCGGCGACCGCGGCGATTGCAGTACCACCCGGAGTCGTTACTTCGTCTTTAAGAATCGCCGGATGTTTTCCGGTTTCGATGACAAGTTTGGCGGCGCCGAAGACAGTTTGCGCTGCGAGCCTGAAGGCAATCTGACGTGGTATTCCCATCTTGACACCGCCGTCAGTCATCGCTTCTATCACCATGTAAATATATGCTGGTCCGCTTCCGCTCAAACCAGTCACAGCGTCCAACAAGTTTTCAGGGACCACTTCTACTGTTCCTATGGATTTGAAAATTGTATTTGCAATTTTTAGATCTTCGTCGCTTGCAAACGTTCCTTTGCTTATCGCAGTCGCGCCGCTGTCGACTAACACAGGTGTATTCGGCATGGTCCGTATCACCGGGCATTCGACGCCAAGAACAGAATTAATAAAGGAAGTCTTGATTCCTGCCATGACGCTGATAATGACTTTAGAAGTCGTAACTGAATCTTTTATTTCATTTAATACATCCCGCGAGTTCATTGGCTTGATCGCAAACACGATTATGTCCGAGGATTTCGCAACCTTCCTGTTGTCGGTGGTGATATGAATTCCAAAAGTCTTCGCCAAGTCCGTGAGATTGCTTTGAGTTCGCCTCGAAGCGATAATATTTTTCGGAGAAGTCAGTTTCGCCTTGATGAGTCCGCCGATAACCGCGGAGCCTATGTGGCCTGCCCCGATTACACCTATTGTCTTGTTAGCTAACATTTCATAATTTTCCTTTTGTTGACTGCACGCCGGAGATTCTTGGATTAACCGTCACAGCCTCGCGCAACGCAAGTGCGAACGATTTGAAGATCGCCTCACTTCGATGATGATTATTTCTTCCATAAAGAAGCTCAATGTGCACGTTTGCCTTCAGATGTTCCGCAACAGACTTGAAGAAGTGTTCAATCATCTCTGTGGAAAGATCGTTTATTTTCACGCGTGAGAATTCAGCGTCATATACACAATAACCGCGACCTGAAAGATCAAGAACACATCTTGCCAGGGAATCGTCCATTGGAGCGAATGCTGTGCCGTAACGATTTATTCCGGCCTTATCGCCAAGGGCTTTCTCGACGCACTTACCGAGAACAATTCCAGCATCTTCGATTGTGTGGTGATCGTCGATGTGGATGTCACCTTTCGCTTTCAGTTCGATATCGATCAGGCTGTGTTTCGAAAAAAGCTCCAGCATGTGATCGAGAAACTTAATGCCGGTTGAGACTTGGTACTTTCCTTTTCCATCGAGATTTAGAGAACAGGTGATTCTTGTCTCCTTGGTATCGCGTTTCAAAGATGCTCTTCGTGCCACTTAATTATCCTGCCTTATTCCGCGAGTCATGTGATTTGTGTCTCCTCTAACAATAAAAATGCTGATTTTTTTGCAGAAATGCAAGAATTCTTCGACCAGGGTTCTCGCGATAACCAAGTTGAAAACGGCGCATAGAAATTTTCTGCAGTCAGCGGCTTTCTCTAAAAAGAAAAACCCGTCAGCATCCTTCATGACGGGCTTTAGGAGAGACAGGAAAGTCTACTTTGCAAGTTCTGCAGCTTCGGAAACTTTCTTGAATTCCAGCTTGCCTGATTCCGGTATGTCAATCTCCACCGAATCGCCGGGCATGAATTCCCTCGCAAGAACCTTTTCCGCAAGCGGATTTGAAACATACTTCTGTATCGTCCTCTTAAGCGGTCGTGCTCCGAAAATCGGATCGTAGCCAGCATCCGCCAAGAAAAGTTTTGTACGTTCACTTACCGTCAGTTTAATATTGTTGTTTTCGTTCACTCTAGAAATCATTCTCTCAAGCTGTCGGTCAACAATACTTCTGATTTCATTTCTCGTCAGTGGCTTGAAGACGATTATCTCGTCAATCCTGTTTAGAAACTCCGGTCTGATTGTCTGCTTCAAAAGATTGAACAGATCGGTTCTTAAAGTCTCCATCATCTCAGCTCGTTCGCGTTCCTTGGTTATCTCAATTCTTTGCTGGACCACTTGTGAACCGAGATTTGAAGTCATTATAATAATTGTGTTCTTGAAATTGACAGTTCTTCCCTTGCTGTCTGTGAGTCTTCCTTCATCGAGCACCTGCAGGAGTACATTGAAAACTTCCGGATGCGCCTTTTCTATTTCGTCGAGAAGAACCACCGAATACGGTTTTCTCCGGACAGCTTCGGTCAGCTGTCCGCCTTCTTCGTAACCGACATATCCTGGAGGCGCTCCCATCAATCGGGAGACTGAAAATTTCTCAGTGTATTCCGACATGTCGATTCGCACCATGGCGTCTTCATCGTCAAATAAGGTTTCAGCAAGTGCACGCGCCAATTCCGTTTTACCGACACCCGTAGAGCCGATGAAAATGAATGAGCCGATCGGGCGTTTTTCATCCTGGAGTCCGGCTCTCGCTCGACGAACTGCGTTTGCAACCGCCGATACTGCCTCTTCTTGATCGACGAGACGTTCATGGATTTTGTCTTCGATGTGAAGAAGCTTGCTCCGCTCGCTTTCGAGCATTCGAGAAACAGGAATTCTCGTCCACTTGGAAACGATCTCCGCAATATCTTCGGAGTCGACCTCCTCTTTCAACATCTTGCTGCTTTTCTGTGCTTCTCCAAGTTTCTTAGTCGATTCCTTCATCTTCTTTTCAAGTTCGATGATCTTCCCATATCGAATCTCCGCAACTTTTCCAAGGTCGCCCAGCCTTTCGGCCTTATCAGCGTCGATTTTGAGTTTCTCGATTTCTTCCTTCGATTTTTGAATCGACTGTATGAGGTCTTTTTCTACTTTCCAATGTGCATTAAGTTTTCCGCTTTCCTCGCGAAGATCGGCCAGTTCGCACTCAATGATCAAAAGACGTTTTTGCGATTCTTCATCTTTCTCTCTCCGTACCGCCTCTTTCTCGATCTCAAGCTGTTTGATCTTCCTCTCAACCTCATCGAGTTCTTCCGGCAAGGAATCCATTTCAATTCTGAGTTTTGAAGCGGCTTCATCTATTAAGTCTATTGCTTTGTCTGGAAGGAACCTGTCAGTAATGTATCGGTTGCTCAACTGCGCCGCCGCAACGATCGCGCCGTCTGTTATTCGCACTCCATGATGGACTTCATACCTCTCCTTCAAGCCGCGGAGAATGGAAATGGTATCCTCGATCGTCGGCTCGTCAATCGTGATTGGTTGAAACCTTCTTTCAAGTGCCGGGTCTTTCTCAATATATTTTCGATACTCGTTTACTGTCGTAGCCCCTATTGCCCTCAGTTCACCACGTGCAAGTGCCGGCTTCAACATATTTGAAGCATCAACGGATCCTTGTGCGGCACCGGCACCGACAAGTGTGTGAAGCTCGTCCATGAAAAGAATTATCTCGCCATCTGATTCTACGACTTCTTTGATGATCGATTTCAACCTGTCTTCAAATTGTCCACGATATCCCGTCCCTGCAACAAGGCTTCCCATGTCGAGCTCGACGATTCTTTTAGACTTGAGCCCGTCGGGTACATCGCCGCTTGCAATTCTGCGGGCGATTCCCTCGACCACTGCGGTCTTTCCAACGCCAGGGTCTCCAATCAAAACTGGATTATTTTTTGTTCTTCTTGCTAGGACTTGAAGCACTCTTCTTATCTCATCGTCACGCCCGATGACCGGGTCAAGCTTGCCCTTCCTCGCGAGGTCTGTCAAATCGCGTCCGAATTTTTGCAGCGACTGATATTTTTCTTCTGGATTTTGGTCAGTTACTCTCTGAGTACCGCGAATTTCGCGAAGTGCCTTCAATACCAGTTCATGGTTCAGTCCTTGAGAGGTCAAAATCTTGTAGGGTTCGGTCGTCTTCTCGCCCAAGAGTGCAAGCAAAATATGTTCGGTGCTGACGAACTCATCTCGCATCTGAGTTGCGTCCTTTTCAGCGGCATCGAGTACTTTGGCAAGCGGCTGTGAGATATATTGGTTTGCAACTCCGCCGCCTGAAATCCTTGGGAATTTCTTTACGGATTCTTCAGCCTTCGAGCGAACGTATTCGAGATTCGCTCCCGCTTTCTTCAGTATCGAAGTGGGAATTCCTTCTTCGTCGCGCAGCAACGCAAGGAGAAGATGCTCAGGCTCGATAGCCTGATTGCCATTTTCCTCCGCAATTGCTCTTGCGGCTTCCAATGCTTCTTGAGATTTTATTGTTAGTTTATTTGGGTTCATAAATATCTTCCATTGAATAACCTTGTCAGGGCTTCTCCCTTAGCCTGACCCTCTCCATTGATGGGAGAGGGTTTCGGTGAGTTCTGTAAAGTTATTTCTTATCCTTATCATCAATTATTTCGTAGTCAGCATTCTCCGCAGTCTTCTGACTTTCCGAGCTCTGCCCCTGGCCGGGTTGAGCCGATTCTTGTGTACCCTGGCCTTGCGGACCTGGCTGTTGCTGCTGAGCCTGCGCTTGCTGGTACATGTAAGTGGCCGCTTCGCTCCAGACTTTGTTCAGATTTTCAATTTCAGATTTAAGCTGCGAGATCGGGGCGGTCTTGGCAACGCTTTCCAATTTTTGGATCGCATCTTCCAATGGTTTCTTCTTGTCAGCCGGAATCTTATCGCCGAATTCCTGCAACTGCTTCTTGCTCTGGAAGATAAGATTGTCCGCCTGATTTCTCGTTTCCACGTCTTCCTTGCGTGCCTTGTCGTCGGAAGCGTGCTCTTCGGCGGCCTTCTTCATTCGCTCGACTTCCTCCTTGCTCAAACCGCTCGAAGAAGTAATTCGAATGCTTTGCTCCTTGCTCGTCGCCTTATCTTTTGCGGTGACGTGGAGAATTCCATTCGCGTCAATATCGAATGAAACTTCGATTTGTGGAATTCCACGCGGGGCAGGCGGCAGCCCATCGAGAATAAATCTGCCAAGGGTTCTGTTGTCGAGAGCCATCGGCCGCTCGCCCTGCAGAACATGTATCTCTACAGATGTCTGGCTATCCGCTGCCGTAGAAAAGACTTCGCTCTTCTTGGTCGGGATCGTGGTGTTTGCCTTGATGAGAGGAGTCATCACGCCACCAAGGGTCTCGATTCCAAGTGAAAGCGGTGTCACGTCGAGAAGGAGAACGTCTTTTATTTCTCCGGTCAGAACTGCACCCTGGATGCTCGCACCAACTGCGACAACTTCATCAGGGTTCACTCCCTTGTGTGGCTCGCGGTTGAAGAAACTCTTCACGATTTCCTGAACCTTCGGCATTCTCGTCATTCCGCCGACAAGAATCACCTCGTCAATATCTGCAGGGGTCAACTTCGCATCCTCGAGAGCCTTCTTAACTGGAGTGATCGTCCGTTGAACAAGTTCACCGACAAGCTGCTCAAGTTTTGCGCGAGTCAACGTCAAGTTAAGATGCTTCGGACCGTCTGCCGTGGCTGTGATGAACGGAAGATTTACTTCGGTTTGAAGCTGAGATGAAAGTTCCATCTTCGCCTTCTCGGCTGCTTCCTTTAATCTTTGAAGCGCCATTGGATCTTTGCGAAGATCGATGCCTTCGGTTTTCTTGAATTCATCAGCGATGTAGTCCATGACCTTCATGTCGAAGTCATCGCCGCCAAGGTGAGTATCTCCGTTCGTCGATTTCACTTCGAATACACCTTCACCTAATTCAAGAATTGAAATATCGAATGTGCCACCGCCAAGATCGTAAACCGCGACCTTTGCACTCTTGTTCTTTTTGTCCAAACCATAAGCGAGCGCAGCGGCGGTTGGTTCGTTGATAATTCTGCGAACATTAAGACCGGCGATCTCGCCGGCTTCTTTTGTTGCCTGCCTTTGGGCATCGTTGAAATATGCCGGTACAGTAATCACTGCTTCAGCAATCTTTTCACCGAGATAATCTTCAGCCGTTTGTTTCATCTTCTGCAAGATCATTGCGCTGATTTCAGGAGGAGAATATTGTCTCCCGCTGATTTCGACACGGGCAGAGTCATTCGGACCGTGTACCACTTTATAAGGTACCCGTGACATTTCTTCTGTCACTTCGTTAAAAAACCGTCCCATGAACCGTTTGATAGAAAAAACCGTGTTCTGCGGATTTGTAATCGCCTGACGTTTTGCCGGCTCGCCGACCAGCCATTCGCCCGTCTTCGACTGCGCAACGATCGACGGCGTCGTTCGAGCTCCCTCAGAGTTCGCAATAACTGTCGGTGTATTGCCTTCCATTACGGCTACGCACGAATTTGTGGTGCCGAGGTCGATACCAATTATTTTCGCCATTTTAAAAATCTCTCCTTTAATCAAATAAGTTTAGGAATCATTAGATCAAGCGGTATGCCGCAGGAATTGTTTGATTTCTTACTGATTAGAGTGCTCGTAATTAAATTAGCTTCACATTTCCTGACATTTTAAGGCAAATCCCTGCCACTCTGACAAACCTGACAGATGAGACTAAGACGTAGATAGCAATGATTTGGAAACGCATTCACTCATTTTAATTCAATTCATTCTTGATCCATGGTATCCAATTTGTGCCAATAAAATCCGCGCTCAAGGTTTATGATGGTGAAGTGCTTGCAAAAGACTTCCTCCTATGCTAAAATAATATCGAGTCGTATAAACAGGCAATTCTAAGGTGGTATTCATTTATAGTGTCCTGCAAAGATTTGTTTGCGTCATCGTAAAATTAATTTAAGAAAAGCAGAGGTGTGCAATGAAAGAAAGTGGAATCGAAAGAAGAGATTTCCTGAAGTATGTTCTTGGCGGAGTCGGGATGCTCGCACTCGACTGGAACTCGCTGCCAAGAGCCGTAAATGCATTTTCAAAAGATAATTCGCGATACGATGCCGTCATCATTGGCTCCGGGCTGGGCGGGTTGAGCTGCGCCGCCGGATTTGCGAGACAGGGATTCAAAGTACTTGTCGTCGAGCAGCATGACAAGCCCGGTGGATACGCGACTTCTTTCCAGAGGCCGGGCGGTTTCACATTTGACGTTCTCACTTCATTCAACCGGAGCTGGCGAGCGAAATGGTGTCTACAATCTCATCCCCGGTTTCCCCGAGATTACCGAAGTAGAGTTCGTTCCACATCCTAATCTCTATCGTGTGATCTATCCCGACTACGATATCAGGGTACAACAAAAAGACCTTGATGGATATATAAAGATGGTTACGGATTATTTCCCCGAAGAGAAGGAAGGTATAGTGGGACTCTTCAAAGACATGCAAGGGCTCACCGACGACATCCAAAAAGTTTCCAACGCACATGGAAAGGTCGACATGACCAATTTTCCCGTCACCTTCCCTTATCTTTTTAAATACTACAACAAGACATGGAAGGACATGCTTGACGCGAGGCTGAAGAATCCTAAGCTGCGTGCCATCGTCTCTGCACAGTGGGGATATTACGGACTTCCTCCTTCGAAGCTCGTCAGTTTCTACTATGCGCTTCCGGCAATCGGGTATCTCACCGGAGGCGGTTACTATCCGAAGGGGCGTTCACAGACGATCAGCAATGCGCTAGTGAAATTCATCGAAAGCCACGGCGGACAAGTCATCTTTAATTCTCGCGTCGAGAAAATCCTGTTGAAGGACCATGCGGCACTGGGAGTTAAGGTTCATACCGGAGAAGAGTTTGCATCGAGAGTCGTGGTATCCAACGCAAACCCGTTCGACACGCTGGGTAAAATGACGGACGATCAAGCCTATCTTTCGACATACTTAGACCAGCTCAATCACTACGAGGTAAGTCTTTCGTGCATCGAGGTATTTCTTGGATTAAAAGAGGACCTTGTCGGTAAATTGGGAATAAAAGATACCGAGATTTTTTGCCAAACGGGTTACGATATGGAAGCTGATTACCAAGCCGCATTAAAATCCGACATGAGCAACCCGGGATTTGGACTTTCCCTTTATGACAATCTTTATAAAGGATATTCACCTGCCGGCAAAAATACCATCAACATACTGACCTTATCCGGTTATGAGCATTGGAAACCCTACGAGGCAGATTATTTCGCCGGTAATAAGGACGCTTACAGAAAAGAGAAAGAACGCTTAGCAGACATTCTCGTTGACCAGGTCGAGAAGACGCTACTACCAGGACTGAGGGAGGCTATCGAAGTGAAGGAGATTGGGACGCCGCTGACGAACATGCGTTACACGAGCAACTACCATGGTGCGATATACGGTTTGGATCAGACCGTCGATTGCTCTGGCCAAAGCAGGCTGCCGCATCATACGCCTATATCGAATCTGTATCTCGCGGGTGCTTGGACGAGGCCAGGCCACGGCTACGGTGCAGTTCTGTCGAGCGGACTGGAATGCTTCGGTGAGATAATGCAGAAGTGGTGAGCGGTGCATTGATGGGACACGTAATTAGTTCAACCGTTGGGAAGTATTATCGGAATATTTATTCGTCGTTGACCGGAAGACCGATAACCTCGACAAAGACTAAGCTTTCCTTCGCAATGACCCCGAACGGAGTCGGAATTTCGTACAGCTTCTAAGATCCGTATCGTGATGATCAAAAAAGAGAGGAAGATACCTTCTCTTGAGACAAACAAATCGCTTGAATAGGTAGCATTTTCGGGTGGGTCGGCGAATGCGAGCGGCATTTATTTCCGGGGAAAAAGAAAATCAAAAGACAAACTAGAAAACTGTATTGCATTTGCTTCGTGGGTGTCCAGCTCGTCATCTTTTGGGCTTTCTTTTGGAGGGCTCCAATGGTTTTGGCCCGATGTCTTTTCGAATTCCCCATTTCTCTCTCTGAGAAATCAAACGTTCGACTTGCTTCTTGTCCAGTTCGTTTACTTCACCAATCTGTCGCGCGATGAACTGAATCATAGCTGCATGTTCGATAGTCTCCATTTTGTAGTAGGCACTCATCACGTTGCCGCCCATTGTCACTGCACCATGGTTAGCGAGCAAGAACGCGTCATAATCTCGGATATATTTGGATATCCTGCTATAAAGCTCGCTTGTACCGGTTTCACCATATTCGACGACTGGCACAACGCCGAGGGTGAGAATGACTTCCGGGAGAGCCATCCTGTCGAGTGGGATACCCGCCACGGCGAAACCTGTTGCATAAGGAGGGTGTGCGTGGCAGACACCCGAAACATCCAGACGATTTCTGTAAATCTGGATGTGCATGTTGGATTCAGCTGAAGGTTTTCCGTTACCTTCAAGGAGGTTTCCGTTAAGATCGACGACGATCAGGTCTTCAGGATTCATGAAACCTTTGCTGACGCCGGTAGGTGTAATAAGAAACCGCTCATCATCAAGCCGCGCACTTATGTTGCCATCATTCGAAGCAACATAGCCGCGGTCGTACATTCTTTTTCCAGCTTTGACTATCTCTTCACTCAGAAAAGCAATATTCGTGACCACAATTAAGCTCCTTCGATCAATGGATTTCTAATCGAGTTATCATGCGATTGGCTTTTCCGGACCTCTAATGGTAAAGTAATTTGGCGAACATAATTTATCAAGTGTGGAGGTCGGTTCGGCACAAGAACTATTTCACCGAAGCGATTGTATTTTCCTCATCGGAAGCATATATTTTTTTAAACCAAGATGCGCGTCTTCCTTTTTGTTCCATGTTATATCGACCAACTCTTCCCAAACGTTGCCGAAAGTACGCTCAAAGTTCTGAAACATTTGGGTTGTGAGGTCGTTTTTCCGGAAAATCAAACGTGCTGCGGGCAGCCTGCTTATAATTCTGGTTACTTTGAAGAAGCCCGACTTATGGCCGCTCACGAGCTGAATGCCTTCATGAGATTCAAAACTACCATCGCCGGAAAGAACATTGAATTCGATCCAACACATGACTACATCGTTGGGCCGTCCGGTTCATGCGTAGCGATGATCCGAAATTTCTATCGTAATCTACTTTCCGACAATCCGCTCTTCGCAGAACAAATCGAGAGATTTACATCGCGGACCTTTGAGCTTACTGAATTCGTAAACAGCATTATAAAGATCGATAATTTCAAAGGACGGTTGAGTGCGGTTGTATCGTACCACGATTCCTGTCATAGCCTGCGGGAGCTTGGTCTA
Source organism: uncultured Bacteroidota bacterium (assembly GCA_963703215.1). GTDB lineage: Bacteria > Bacteroidota > Ignavibacteria > Kryptoniales > JAKASW01 > JAKASW01. The sequence continues at coordinate 2,929,277 of OY969800.1, forward strand.
AAAGATGAAGCACGAAATATTCTGAAGAAGATAGAAGGGCTGAATTTAGTCGAGCTTCCCTACAACGATGTCTGCTGCGGCTTTGGCGGAACGTTTGCAGTGAAGTTTCCAGAAATATCCTGCTCCATGGCAGACGAGAAATTGAGAAAGTTCGATTCCACTCGGGCAGATATTCTTGTTTCGGCCGACATGAGCTGCTTGATTCACTTACAAGGACGGGCTCGACGTAACGGCATGGAACAGCGCTTCGCCCATATCGCGGAAATAATGGCAGAAAGTCTCGATTGATGGCCTTCGAGTCAAAGCATTTCAAGGAATTATACGAGAGAGAATTCCGCAACGACCAGCTTCGCGGCAATCTGAAGAAGGCGACTATTCAGGCAGTCGACAAACGAGAGGAATCGTTCGAGGAAGTCGATTTCCCTTTCCTTCAAGACCAGGCAAAAAAGATCAAGCAAGAGTCCATCTCCCATCTGAATGAATATCTCTCCCAATTCGATGACATGGCACAGGAGAATGGCTGCAAGTTGTTCTATGCTCAATCTCCTGAGGAAGCAAGAGACTACGTTCTTGAAATCGCAAAGAAATTCAATGCAAAGACTATCGTTAAGTCGAAGTCGATGGTGACGGAAGAAATCGAATTAGTCCCTTTTCTCGAGAAGAATGGAATAGATGCAGTCGAGACCGATCTCGGCGAATACATCGTTCAGCTCGCCCACGAGAAACCTTCGCACATAACCACTCCTGCGATTCACAAATCGCGCAACGAGATCGCCGAGCTTTTCCATGAGAAGATTGGCTCAGAATTGAACAACGATCCGAAATTCCTGACGGCTGAGGCTCGGAAGGTACTTCGAGAGAAGTTTCTAAGTGCAGAGGTTGGTATTTCAGGCGCAAACTTCTTGATTGCCGAAACTGGGGACATCGTGATCGTTGAGAATGAAGGCAACGCCCGGCTTTCCACGTCTTCGGTTAAAGGGCATATCGTGGTCACTGGAATCGAGAAAGTAATTCCAAGATTCTCAGACTTGAGAATATTCATGCGGGTTCTCGGCCGCAGCAGCACGGGACAAAAGCTGACAAGTTATGTATCGATCATTCGCGGTCCGAGGACAAGTGCAGAAAAAGATGGACCCGAAGAAGTCCACATCGTTCTTGTTGATAATGGAAGAAGCGGCTTACTCGGCACGGAATATCAGGATGTGCTGCATTGCATCAGATGCGGTGCATGTTTGAATGTTTGTCCTGTCTATCGCAATATCGGCGGACATGCGTACGGTTCAGTTTATCCCGGGCCGATTGGCTCACTCGTAACACCGCTGTTTTATGGAAAAGAGAATGCGCGTGACTTGCCGTTCGCATCCACGTTGTGCGGCAACTGCATGGAAGTATGTCCTGTCGGCATTGAAATCCACCATCACCTTCTCTCACTTCGTCATGATATGATAAAGGCAAAGAGATCGTGGATCGAGAATCTTATTTTCAGGAACTACAGGAAGACGATGCTCAGACCGAAGCGTTATGAACTTATGGGAAAGGTCGCTCGTCTTCTGTCGAGGACAAATCTCTTGAAAGGCCTCATGAGAAACTGGACTCAATATCGTGATTTCCCTCAGTTCCCGAAGTCCTCCTTCAGGGACATTCATAAGGATCAGAAATGAATCGATGAGAGACAGTCGAGAGAGGATTATTGCAGCGATAAGACATGGACTTCATGGATCGGAAAAGTTCACTGCGAAGAGAGAGAATCGATCTCCGCTGAAAACGGTTTTGGGCGGCAACTTCGAAATATTGTTTGCCAAGTTCCAAACTGAGTTGAAGATACTCGGCGGCGAGGCGATTGTGTTCAATTATGAAAAAGAGGCGTCCAAATTCATCGCCGATCATGTCGGAAGTAGTGTCTTCGTGCATGATGAAGTGAAGTCGGCTCATAATAACATCATGTCCGGACTGAAGGGACCTGTCAAGACATCATCATCCTTTAATCCTGATTACGATAAGAGAGAAGCGGCAGTATTTGAATCGGCGATATATCCCTGTCTTGCATGTATCGCAGAAACCGGGACAGCAGTGCTCGCAAGTGACGTGAGACTTCCTGCTGCCCTTGCGACAAAGCTATTCATCATCGCTGAATCAGAATTGCTGATTCCCTCTCTCGACGACTTCTTCACTGACAAATACAAGGGGTTCACGGGAAGTAATTTGTTTTTGATCACCGGCCCAAGTCGAACCGCGGATATCGAGAAGGAACTCGTCACCGGCGTCCATGGTCCGAAGGAAGTGTATGTGATCTTCATGGATAAGTAACTGGAACAAAGAAGAACATTGCTCTCAATCAACTCGAGCCAAACCAAAAGAATTTAGGAGAACCATAAACAGCATCGCTGTCAAGCCGCATTCTGAAATCAGTCTGGCGCAACTGCGGCGATTATACTATTGGCTTTCTTACAATCGCTATACGATCTTCTTGTCCGGAGGACGTCTCTTCATACCTTTCGGACCGATTCTTTTTGTGGTGACTATTCTGGCGATAGTGTTCGGACCTTATGTGCTCTTCGTTCTTTACAAAAACGGGAAACGCGGCTGGCTTATTACGTTTGCAGTCATGGTCGGGATTCCAATTCCCTTCGCATTCCTTTCCACTGGTAACATCGTTCTTAACGCTATTTTACATTTCCTTCCGCTCCTGACTTTTTATCTGTATTGTTACCTCCTGCGCTTTTCTGTGGGTGAGTGGATCAGCGATCTTAGTTCGATAGATCAATTATGGATCGATGAACGAATCAGACAAGACGGAATCAACCAGTGATCGATGAACAAGAATGGACATAATCGCTTTGAAACGATGATCACCTTCAAAACAATTAACTCGTTTTCCAGCTACGTGCTTCTTATTTTGTGACGTTGCGTTGCGTACCTAACTTGGCGTAGAAATTCATGAACAAACATAAATTGGGTTTAGCTTCAATAATATTAGTATTGCTTTCACGTCCAGTTTCAGCTCAAGATCTTGCGGTCGCCGCAGGTCTTGGTTTGGAATATTACAACGCTCCTTCTCTGACACAATATTTTGCCGCAACGACTGGAGGAGTGACTCCGGGCACATTCGTAACTTCTGTTCAATTGGTTGCCTCAGCAGATTATTTCATCCTCAGTGATTGGACTCTTGGAATCGAATACGCATATCTTACAAACCAATCGAGCGGCAACAGCATTCAGATTACCTATTCATATTCCCTCCCAACTCTTATGCTGCGAAAAGTGCTTGCTGGAGATAATTATTATCTGCGATTCGGAGGAGGAATTGGTTATCACTCCTCTTCCCTGAGTCAGGATATCCAAGCTTACGGAAGCACGACCGATTATTCTTCGAGTGGAATCGGTTTGAAGTTCGATGCGGCATTGGATTCAAAATTAGGCGAAGACTTCTACGCGAGGGTCAATGCAGACGCGCGAGAGGAGTTCACCGGAAATCTCAAGGCGAAAGATGGCACGCCGTTGACTAACGCTGCAAACTCGCGTCAAGTGAACAGCGACCTTTCGGGTGTCGGAATCACTTTCGGATTAGTCTATTACTTTTAACAAAACAAATTCTTAGGAGCCAGATTGAATCACTACATTTCGAGCATAATATTAGGAGTAATCGAAGGCATTACAGAGTTTTTGCCGATCTCCAGTACGGGACATTTGCTCATTGCGGAGAAGTTAGGTTTAGGACATCGTTCAGATTTATTCAACGTTGTCATACAGGCGGGAGCAATTATCGCAATCACGATTGTCTACTGGAAGCGGTTATGGTCTCTTACGACTGGTTTTGCCAAACCTGAGAACCGTGATTACGCGTTGAAACTTATCGGTGCGTTCGTGATCACAGGTATTCTAGGTCTCGTTGCGCTGAAGATGGGTTTCAAATTACCGGAAGAGATTACGCCAGTAGCCTGGGCACTCTTTATAGGCGGTATATGGATCATCGTTGCAGAATGGTTCGCCGCAAAAAAGCCTGATTCGGTTGCCATAACATGGAAAGTCGCCATTGCTGTGGGCCTCGGACAGATGGTCGCAGCGATTTTCCCTGGCGCTTCGCGGTCAGGAGTCACGATCTTTGCGGCGATGCTCCTCGGAACGAGCAATCGAGCGGCTGCGACGGAATTCACATTCCTTGTGGGTATCCCGACAATGTATGCCGCAAGCGCCAAACTTCTGTGGGACGCCTATAAGAGTGGGGGCGGTGGAGAATGGGGCGATCTCATCCTCGCATTTATCGTTTCTACAATTACAGCTTTCATCGCCGTAAAGTGGCTGTTGCGGTACATTCAAACTCACCGCTTCACTGTTTTTGCAATTTATAGAATTGCGCTTGGACTTCTACTGCTTATGTTCTTTACAGGTTGACCATCATTTAGTATGAGGACACACGAAGTCTGGATTTCTCACGAAGACGATGCTGGATTTGTAGAGAAGCGTCAGATTTGATATGAAGAGCATTAACTTTTGTGGTAAGTTCAACCCTTTCAGGGTTGATAAAGGTCTCACGTTATTGCGTCACCGTATTGCATACGGTGTTACAGAAATTGAATCCTTTCAGGATTCGCTTATGAAAACGTTCTTCACGAAGGTGAAAGATGTGCCCCATAACCCCCAAGGGGTTGAATAAGAATAACGGGAAACCATGAATGATGGCAATGCAGAATGGATGTATGAATCCCCAAGGGATTACATGAATAAACGTCTAAGAAGCGCCGGTCAACCCCGTAGGGGTTCAATATGAATAACAGCAATGGAAGGAGCATAGCTCAACCACGAAGTGGTTCAATAGGAATAACTGAAGATGATGACTGCAATCCAACCCTGAAAGGGTTGAATAATCAGTGAGTACTTACACTCAAATACTATATCAAATCGTATTTGGTACCAAGAACCGCGAGCGCACGCTTACCAAGGAACATCGCAAAGAGCTGTTCAAATATATTTCGGGAATACTTGAGAACAAGAACTGCCATCTGTATCAGATCAACGGCGTCGAAGACCACTTACATATTCTCACTCATATCCATCCTTCTATTTCACTCTCAGAATTGATCAAGGATATAAAGTTGGCAAGTACTAAATTTATCAAAGAGAAAAATATGTTCCCGAAATTTAACGGTTGGCAAGACGGCTACGGCGCGTTTACTTACTCGTTAGATAGAAAAGATATTCTTACTAACTATATAAAGAACCAAGAAGATCACCATAAAACCAAAACATTTCACGATGAGTACATTGAACTATTGAAGGAGAACCATATTGAGTACGATGAGAAATATGTCCTGTGATATATTCAAACCCTTCGGGGTTGACAGCGCTTTCCGGTTGTTGTACCACCGTATAGCATACGGAGTTAATGAAATTAAATCCTTTCAGGATTTATTGATAAGAACATCTTTGACAGTCGCCGCCCTTTCGTTCCTCATCATTGGCTGCAGCGAGAAAGGAAAAAACGTGATACTCGAGACAAACTATGGTACAATCGAAATTAAACTCTACGACGACGAAGCACCTGTTCATAGCGAAAATTTCAGGAAGCTTGTCGTGCAGGGATTTTACGACAGCCTTCAATTCCATCGCATCATCCCCGGCTTCGTGATTCAAGGCGGCGACCCGAACACGAAGACGCCGAACAAGATGAGCTATGGTGAAGGCGGGCCAGGGTACACTCTTCCCGCTGAAATCGCCAAACCGCATCTGAGAGGCTCGGTTGGGATGGCGCGCGAAGGAGATCAGGTCAATCCTCAGCGCCGGTCGAGTGGAAGCCAGTTCTATATCTGCGTCCAGGATGTGCCCCACTTAGACGGACAATACACCGTGTTCGGAGAAGTCGTTAAAGGGATGAATGTCGTCGACAGCATTGCCGTTCAGCCGCGCGATCAACGGGATGTACCGTTGAAACCTGTGTATATTCTGAAAGCATACTTAGAGAAATGATCCATGAAGCATTTGAAGTTGTCCAAGAAGAAACAAACACCTTCCCCACAATGTCATTCCCGTCACCGCCTTGCGGGATCCCGACATATAAAATATTTCGGTCGGGACGTGCTTTTAGCGGGAATCCAGGCTTTCTTCAAGATGGATTCCCGATAAAAGCATTCGGGAATGACATTGAGCGACTTCTTCGACATCTTCCTGATGGTGAGGTCTCATGAGTGACATTAAGAAATTCGCAGCAACTATAGCGAAGAAGAAGTTCGGGAAGGTCTACCTCATCCATGGTGATGAAGACTATTTCATTTCCAAAGCAATCGATTTACTGATCGACAATGCCGTCGAGCCAAACGAGCGGTCATTCAACCTCGATATATTCGACGGGACGGAAGCCACATCGGAGTCGGTCCTTTCGTCGATGCTCAGCTTCCCTTTCGTCGGCTCACGACGATTGACCGTTGTCAGAAGGTTCGATAAGATGGACAAGAAGCATCGTCTCGACGTTGCCGACCACATTTCCGACCTGCCAGACACAAACATTATTTGCTTGGTCGCCGGTGAAATAAGATTAACAGATGAGCCATATAAGAAGATTTCGTCGTCGGCGGAGATTTTAACATTCAACCGACTTCGCGGATCCGATCTCACGGACTTCATTTCAGAGACTGCTGCTTCATTGAATAAAGAGATGAGAGATGGCGCAATCGAATTGCTAATCGAATTTACAGGAGACTCAGTCGGGGATTTGACGGCTGAGCTGGAGAAACTCAATCTTTATGTCGGCGATAAAAAGAATATAGACATTGACGATATAACTGCCGTCGTGGGAAAGTCGAGAACGTTCAACATATTCGAGCTTCAGCGCGCCATAAGCCAGCGAAATGCAAAACGCGCACAAGAGATTGCAACGAAGATGCTCGATAACGGCGAGAAGCCTGTCTATATAAACTACATGTTAAGCCGTTATTTCCTGAACCTTCTTCAGATAAAGCATATGGTTTCCAAGGGAACAAACTCCAAAGACATTTCCACATCGGTCTTCGGCAAGTGGAACCCGTTCATAAACGAGTACACATCGGCTGCGAAGATTTATTCCATCAAGGAAATCAAAGACGCGCTCGCCACACTTCTCGACGTCGATTTGAAATTGAAGACCGGCGGCTACAAAGACGCCGATGCCATGGTTGTGGTGATATCAGAAATAATGGGAAACACAGTTTCGCTCCATACATAATTTCTGCATGTTGCGACCGATGAACGCGAAACTATTCATCGATAAAGGCATTCCATCCTTCCTGAGACAGGCATCAAATTATTCGCTTTTTTCATTTGCATCTAAATCATCTTTGCTATAATATAGCATCATGGCTGTGCAGTATGTTTCAGGGAACAGGCTGACTTCAAGTGCCGATGAACAGGGACACTTTGGACTGCACCCCTTGCGTGAGACAGTAAAAAAGGTTAATAAGGTGGGAGTTAATCCGAGAGGAGAACTTCACCATGCCAGTAGGACGCAGGAAATATACGCGAGAACTCAAAGTGAAAGTTGTACAGTCATATGAGTCAGGAAAGTCAGTGGCGGAGCTGACTCGAGAATACGACATCCATGCGAACTTAGTGTACAAGTGGACGCAAGAGTACAGGAACAATCCGGCAGGATCGTTCAGAGGAAGCGGAAATGTCTCTGAAGCTAGTACGTCACAAGAGAGTCGGATATCGGAACTTGAGCAGATGATCGGACGAATGACCATGGAGGCGGACTTTTTAAAAAAAGCATTGAAGCATGCAGAGAGCGCATTGGTAACGAAGGGTCCGCCTGCGGCGGATGGACAGAGCTGATGGAGCCGATGATTATGCATGACAAGAGTCCGCTTCCGATAGAGCGCAAATGTGAATTGGTGTCAGTGCCGCGGAGCAGCTATTACCGTCACAGTGGAAAGCCGCAGAGAGTTGGTCTGGAGAAAGATGGAGTTTACAGTCAGGTTCAGGAGATCTGTGGCGAGATGCACCGATATGGGTATCGGCGTGTAACAGCGGAGCTTCATAGACAAGGCATAACTGTGAACCACAAGCGGATTTTGGCGCTAATGCGCAGGAATAACCTTCTTTGCAGGAGAAAGAAGAAATATCGGATTGCGACGACTGACTCCAAGCACGCATATCGGATCTATCCAAACCTTGTGAAAGGCATGGAGATAACCAGAACGGACCAGGTATGGATATCAGACATAACCTACATTCGTCTTCATAGTGAGTTTGTATACCTGGCAGTGGTATTGGATGCATTTAGTCGCAGAGCCATCGGCTGGGCCTTGCAGAGGCACTTAGACGTATCGTTGAGTCTCAATGCTCTCAGGATGGCCATAGGAACACGAACAGTCGCTCCTGGACTCATCCACCACTCAGATCGTGGTATCCAGTATGCTGCAACGGAGTACACCGATCTGCTCAAAGAAAACAAGATAACCGTCAGCATGAGCAGGCCTGGTAACCCTTACGACAATGCAAAAGCAGAATCGTTCATGAAAACTCTTAAACATGAGGAGGTACTGATCAACGAATATGAGACCATCGATGAGGCCCGACAAAGTATTACTCACTTCATCGACGTGGTTTACAACCGAAAGCGGCTTCATTCCAGTTTAGGATACATGCCGCCTGTGGAATTTGAAAACGTTCAATTAACTAAAAATATTTCCACCTTAATCAACCAAATCAGTGTCTCATTTTAAGGGTTCACTCCAGTTACAATTTTTTGATGCAACTCCCGACGAGGTCGGGATTTGACTCGCTCTTCATACTTGTGCATTATAATGGGAGTTGAAGTAAATCCATGAAGGAATTAGAGGAGATGACAGAGGTTGATGGGAGGATGACGGTCATGAGAGCACTTGAGAGCTTAGAGGAGGTCTACTCGACCACGCCACATAACAGATGGAACAAAGACGCTCATTATTTGTATATGTCGAGTTCGCTTCATGGCGCGAACACAATAAAAGAAGGATCGCGCCACGACTTTGTTCCACCGTACGTTATGTGCAATTGCCCACAATCGAAAGGAACATTAAATGAACCCCGGTGATTCTCTTTGGCTTCGGCAAGTTAACGAAAATGGTAGAGTCTTCTCGTGGATTCCGCATGGCTGTCCTTCTTCCGCCCAATCCTTGGGCTCAATCGCTGGCACCGGCGGTTCGAGTCAGGCTCTGGCAGCGGTGGCAATCGCAACACAAGTGGTTCAAACTGTTGCAATGGTCGGGATTTGGTATGAACTTCACAAGATGCGTGACATACAGAGTGAAGTTCTTTCTATTCAAGAAGCGGCTTTTGAAGAGCGCAAACTGGGTTGGCTCGCGGAGGCTATGAAGGCTTGGATAATATCCCATCAGAATGAACCAGGTCTGCAAATCGATAGTTGCATTGCTCTCCGTAACCAGCTCATATCTGTAATGAATGTCTTACGTGCTCATCCAAGAACGGATGCCCCGCAGGTGCTTGTTCTCGCCGCCTCACGTCTGCAAGAAGGTATCTCGCCCCGTGCGAAACTCGCTTTTGATATTCACGAACAGCAACGACTCTATGCACTTGTCCTCGCATCCCAAAAGGTCATTAAACATTCAAAGTCCCTTGATAAGCACACTAGATATTCTTCGGGATTGACTCGCACCGTCAAATGGCTTGAGGCGAAGAGCAAGCGGGACTTAAGCGATTTAGAAGAAGAACTCGACGGCACTTGGTTCTTCAAAATTGGGCGAAAGAGCAACCTCCGGGAGAACATTGAACACCTTGAGCGTAGTCAAGAAATTACTCGTCGTTTTATGCCTTTTCAAAATCTGATCAACGAGCTTGATAATGTCATATATATCTCTCACATCAACAAGGCACTAGCAGCAGAGATACCATCGCCAAAGCAACCAGAACTATACCTTGTCGCACAAGAACTGCCGACTTCGTTTTGGCGGAAGCTGTTGTTCTTCTTACCTCGCAAGCCCGTGCTCGACTCGGAGGGAAAGAACCAAATGTTCGACATCAAGGGATTGTTGCGAGCCCCGGAATAGTGAGCAACTGCACATAACACGGCAAACAACGACACTCGCTCATTTAATGTGGCAATGTTGAATCTAAGTCTGAAAAATAGTTGTGCTCGTTCCACCGTTTTGCTCATGAGAAATTTGTCATTTGAGAGTTCGCAAAACGGCGGCGTTGTTTGCCGAGACGTTATACGCAAGCGCAGCCAGTTGCGTTTTCTAAAACAGCGCGAGGAGTTTTCATGGGTTCATTCTTTGTGATTCTATATATTGCCTGCGCCGTCTCCCTCGCGGGCTCACAGACCACGCGCACGCCACGGTCTGCTTTGGAAAGCATTGTAGACGAAAGAGATTGTCAGATGCTTAAGGGTGACTACTCGTCCAAATTTGGGAGATACGACTTTGGGCGGCTGTGCATTCAAAACCAGTCTTGGAGGCTAGGGTTCATTGGTGACAAATATCAGAGGTTTGATATTTACTTTTTCTCGATCAAGAAGGACACTGTCAACCCTTATCTTTATCGTGTCGATGGAAAGACCCGTGTTAAAGCCAACATTTGTGACTTTCAAGGCACGATGACCTTGACAGCTATTCGCAAGATAGTTGACCCTGAAGCATGCGAGAATCCAGTTCACCCCAAAACCCAAGGGATCGCTTTGTTCAACTATTCTTTCCGTGAGAACCCAGATCAAAAGTTTTCAGGAGTATTCGAAGGCAATGCTGCTGTTTCGTGGTATCTCGATTCCCGAGGCCGCCTTAGATACGATGATCTCTGGGGTTGTGCCGACGGATTTATAAACTGCGCCTTTGTCGGAACGTGGAAGGACTACAATGTCCCTTCTGTCAAGGTCTGTAACTGGGGAGATTCCAGAATACCGAACAGTGGCGACCTTGACGACGGTGCAGGCGAATTTCACCCAGCAGATAAGTACTCAGCTTATGGTTGGGGATCATATGATGCAGATACCACGGCTTGGTGGAAATAAAACGCAATGATTTGCAACTCATTTCTGAGCCATGACAATCGGCTGCGCCAGCGTATAACAACGGCAATCATGACGCTCGACTATTATATACTATCGAACTCGCTTCATGCCGCGCGCATTATGTCAAGAAGGAGCGCGGCACGAACATGATTGCCGCAAACGTTATCTGAAAATTGGTTCGCGCGGTTAACATATTAAGCAAAGGAGTTCTTGACATGAGCTTGATGCGTCCTCTGAAGATTCTGACTATTCTCTCGGTTGCAGCTCTGATAAATGGTTGCTTTGGCAATACCCCCGTCCCTGCTCCTGGGCTTGGTAGTAGTTCAAAAGTCGTTGATACTATCAGTGTGCAATCGATTTCCAGAGTATATCTGCTTCCCATTGTCGGAGTCACGGGGAGTGGCGACAATCTTGGCGTCGATGACTCGGCTACCGTGGAGCTTTGGAGAGATATTAATTCAGGTAATCTTTTCGCCGTGGTTCCAATGGATTCGGTAGAATCCTATATCCGAAAATTGGGCAAGTTCGACTCATCCATGGCTTTCAGCATTGCTGATTCCATGTCCGCAAACGCGATCCTAATCGCAAACATCCGATATTCGAAAGCTGATATGGGTCTTACAAATGTTGCCGATGCGACGATTCAATTGGTTGGTGCTAAGACGCACAAACTTATCGCTTACTCTCTATACAATACCTACATCTCAAACTCATATTTTCTTCCTCCGAGTTTTCAGACTGTGAGAACTGATGCTATTGATGGAGCTGCCCACGCGCTTGCCAAAGCAATTCATGATGCTGAACGGAAATGAGCGCGAACCAACTTCAGATAACAAGCCGGACAAAGACGCTCGTCATTTTTAAATGTCGTTCTCGCTTCATGGCACGCATATCATACGAAGAAGGAGCGTGCCACGACTTTGTCCGGCAGGACGTTAGTTGCCATTGCCATTTATGCTTGAGAAAACCATGAGGAATACTCTTGTCGCGAACAGTAGAAACCTAACGTGATGAAGATAGACGAGCAGACATTTTCAATATTTTGGGTCAGCTGTGTGGTCCTCGGCGGATCTTTCATGATCCTTTCTCTACTGAATCTTTCCGAGTATGGTAAAAAGAATTTTTGGTACTTGCCAAGTATAGGTCTGTCAGAGTTGAAGAAGAAATTGAGTCCAACGGGTTGGCTGTTCTACAAGATCGCGGCCGCTTTCATTTTGGTGGGCTTCGTTACTGGGTTTATCTGGGGTATAACGCATCCCAAATGAATTTCAAACTAACTTCGCCAGTCATGGCAACGGCAACTAACAACCGCAAAAAAGACGCTCGGTTATTGTATATGATGGAGCTCGCTTCATCCCGCTTTGCCGCATCGTGGATGCCGAGCAATATTTATAGCGGCAAGCGGGACGACTTTTTTGCGGTGTACGTTAGTTGCAATGGCGCTCACCTGGTTAATGAAAGTGGGCTCAAAAGCTTTAAATTAAGGAGGCATATATGAACAAATTCACCCGATTATTTTTGTTCTTAACTTTTGGCACCGTCTTACTCATTGGCGTTTACTCTTTTTCACCTTTGTCTTCTGATGCTAATTCCTCAAAGACAAGCGACAAGTTGTCAACGTCGAGAATAATGGTGGACAAGAACAAATCAGAATTTGAGATACTTTTGGGGCAGACAAAGTATTATCAAGCTGTCATGGATGACAATTGGCTAAAAATTATCGAATCAACAGAGCCAGTGCTGAATGGTGGAACATCAGATGTGGCGTTTGAAGTCACAAAAGAAACTCGTGATACTCTCGGTGTGTATTACGACAACATGGACGATGATGGAAATATTTTACCGTCTGGCATGATTAAACTCGTCGGGCGCTATTGGAAAGAAGGAGAGTCTTTCAAAGTGCGATTGACAGCAAAACGAATAGGTGCGCCACTTTTGGCGCAAATCGGCCATTCTCAATTGGCAGAGATTCGGGAAAGCGGCGGAGTTACTTCGATTGTCGTCGAAGTTGAGAGACCTTCTGAATTGGGAACTGCCGATAATACTATTACCGATGTCTTTGGGAAATCAATCAACATTGATGACCTGATTATTAAGTACGCAGGAGAGAACGGAATCCCTCCGCAGCTTATCAAAGCACAGATGGATCAGGAATCTTCATTTGAACCGAAGTGGCGATATGAGCCTTTTCAAGACGCTCAGAAGACATTGAAGGATGCTATATTTCAAAATGATAAATTTGTAATGACTGAAAATAGCACAGGTGGTGCCTTTCCGACAAATCACACGAACGTGCAACCTGTTGACTACAACAGAACTCAGATAAAAATTTCCCAGTACCTTGTTGACAATTGGTTTTCAATTTATGTGCAGCGTGGAGGAACGAATGCCCCTGATGTTATACTCGGAAGTGAAAGCGATAAGACAGATAATTTCACTGCAAAATGGGAAGCAAAATGGAAGGAAGAAATCATCCTCAAAGCGAAAAACCCTAAGGACCTTGCCCATGATTTTGTAAAGTCGCTCATTACGGATACGAAAATTGATCTAGGAAAGAGATATGATCGTTTAGCCCAAACTAGAATAGTGACATCATATGGATTTACACAGATGTTCTATCCGACGGCCATAACGGATGGGAAGTTCAATAAAGAGACTGACGGCAGGTATGCGCCGACTGGAACGCAGTACATGGATAAAACAGATGCCTCCAAATACCCTGAGATGTTAAACGAAGAAGATGTCTTGATGCCGCGTTATTGTGACAGATTACTAAGAAACCTTAATCTCCTTTTTCCTGGCCGCATACCCGAATCAGAATGGAAAGGCAAGTTAGTAATTAAGGTGGGAGGAAAAATAATAAAGACGACTGTGTGCGACGGATTTGAGGCGTGTTGGAAAGCTTCGCTTTATTATTATAACACGGACCCCAAGTATGCCAGAGATGTTTGGAGTAAAGCACAGAATTATTTACCACAACAATGAAGTCAGGAGGATAAAATGAATACCTTTACTAATTTCTCACTCAGAATTTTGTTCTTAACAATTTGCCTGACAGCTACATCATTTAGTCAGGAACTTTTTGATCCTCAAGGAGTTGTTTACAATCGGATCGTGCCGCTTATTCAAGGAAAGTATGGCCAAGATTATCGCTTTAACTACACAATGATGGATACGGTAGTTCGTTATTCATTCAGTGATAACGTTCAAGACCCATATGGCACGCTGAAAGGTTGTGTTTTGTTTTCTGCATACAAATACCAAGCGGATTCAGTTCCAAATAATTTTATTGTCGGAATGATCAAGCACGGCCGTATTATTTGGGACAACGTTCCAGGTTCAGAAATAAACTTATCTGACGATAATACATATGGTACTCTTCTTTATTCGCAGGACATCAACAACGATGGTGAAGTCGATCTGGTGTTTGCAGATTATCAACTGGAAACTCCATCGGCGTCGCAGCCAGATTTAACGTCCATTCGTATACTCAGTTGGAACGGAACACGGGGGCGATTTATTAGCGGAGATATGATTGGATCAGGAGAGAATGAGTTGCTTGACGTCAACAGTGATGGAACAAAGGATCTGAGAGTAAAACTTCTCACATTTGACGAGACCTCTTTGTCTGAATTTAAAACAAGCTCCTTTCCATATGTTACATACGGCTGGAACGGTACTCAGTATGGCTTGTGGCCCAACGTGAAACAGTACGCAGAAAATGAATTTCTGCCTGCGAATCATTTTCAGGCAAACGTAAAGTGTAAAGTAGAAGAGATGGGCAATAATTTCAAATTTATCTACTCGGTCACAAATTATCGAACTAGCAACCAGAAAATAAAATGGATATTCATCGAAGGAGTTGAAGATACTTCCCATTATTATGCACCCCCACCTTGGATAAGTGGGACTTCTTTGATCGGAGGAAGGAGTTTTAGTATCGGTTTTGACCAAGCGAGGAAGATGATCAAGCCAGGTGAGACTCAAGGCGGATTTATAACTTTAAGCCCTGCACTGCCAACCATAGTGAAATATTATTTGCAGGGCTATACTGGTGGCGTTACATGCTGTCCAACAGATGCCGAAGAAAGCCAAAACATCTTGACAAACTCTGTATCGGGGTACACGCTCGGCACACGAGACATGTCTATATCAGTCGGTCTGTTTCAATGGCTTGACACGCTCATTTATTATACACATCAATCTGCAACACTCGGCTGGCTCGGACAAGGTCGAGACAACGACAATGATAGCGACGAACAAGCCGATAACGGCATTGCCAAAAATATTGAGCAACGATACCAAAAGGCGAAGCAAGAACTTCTGAAAGGCGATTCCGTTCAGGCACGAAAGGAACTCGAAACACTTGTCCAGAAAGTGCAGCGTATTTGGAAAAGAAGTCAGGAAGATGAAGAAAGAGGCAAGAGAGAAAGAAAAGAAGAAATTATGATGACGAGCGAATCTTACGCCTTACTCCAATACAACACTGAATATGTAATTAATCTTTTGCCAGAGAAGTCACCGCGAAAGTAAGTGCTGTACCATGGGTGAGCGAGACGAAGAAATTGTCAAATCGAGGGATCCATGAAGAATATATTGTTCATGCTTGTATCTCTTTATGCTTTTCTGTTTGTCGTTCCTCGGATTTGCTTTGCTCAAACTGGTGAGATCCTCATCAATACAGACACGGTTCAGATCTCTCCAACGATCAAGACAATGGTATTCAAGTACTTCAGAAACGATGATGGTTACAGCTTTAGTGATCCTGCCGCTGGAAAAATGTTCGGTCGATTTGAAGTCTATTTCTTGGGAAGTCCAGAAGCATTCCAGAAGGACACCATCGAAGACATACTTGACGTGTCCTATGAAGATGCGAACTTTGACAATATCTTGGACATGCGGATTGTCAAAGGCTATGGCGGGAGCGGCGGTGACTTCACAGATTATTGGTTCTACGATACTACAGCAAAGAAGTTCGAATTTGGAATAGGTGATTTGTCCGAACCAGGTGCTGACAAGAGTGACAGTACGATTACGTCAAGCTCTACTTGTTGTGCTGGTACTGGTGGCGGTTCTGAAGTTTACAAACTAATTGGGGGGGAGTTTAAGAAGATTAAGGAAATGTCCTATTCCAGAGATGGGCTGACTGAGAGACAATGGATTGGCGATACGTTAGTTACAACCAGTCTGGAGACCACAACAGAAGTAGGTAACCACGTCCTGGCGGATTCAAGTTGGGAGTACTTGTTCGGAAGGCTGCGACTCGTACAGGTTGACTTGAAATCACGGACTAAGAAGCCAATCACACCAGAACAAAATGCGAATGGGACAGCATACGAAGATGTCATGGGACGATTTCTGTACATATCGAGTGAGACCTTTAAGTACACGAAGGTCAACAACAAAGCTATTCGATGCATCTTCAGTATTGAACGAGTTAAGGACAACAAGTGGGTTACCGTGAAAGAAACCGAATCGTCGATACAAGAATGACACGATGTGTCCCATGAATGAGCGCCACTTCAGCTAACAAGCGAGAAGAAGACGCTCCGCATTTATATGTACCGTGGTCGCTTCATTGCTTTCGCTCGATGACTCGATGCTTCGCAACTTTCATAGCGAGCGAAAGCAACGACTTCTTCTCGCGTCACGTTAGTTGCAATTGCCCTTAATGAATTCAAATGGAGATGGAATATGAAAAAATATTTGCTACTGAGCGCGATGCTAATCATTGCAGGTTGCTCATCTGTTGTGCCGCTTTCTCATTCACCGTCTGACCTTGTTCTTGTGACCGTCAAGCCAGAAAACTCGCTCAGCGTCCAGTCAACGGTGAATTCCGACTTGCCTGAACCGTTTACGTACAAAAACAGCAACGGTTATCAATTCGTCTTTCATTTCAACAGCGCGTTTGAAGATGCTTTCCAGTCTTACTTCATGTCAAAGTTTGCCAGCGATGCTTCGGCAGTTGCATCAGCTCACGTCGATGTTAGAGCAAGCGATCTCGTCATTGACTATGGATTTGAACAATCTACATTGGAGGGACTCGATACCGCCTTAAATGGAAACGTCCGAGGCAACGCGACGGTTAACGTTACGCTGTCTTTTGTAGTGCAGGTAAGCGGCGATAGCATCAGGACAACAAAGAAGTCATTTCGGGTATCAAGCTCAGTCGAACAGCATATTTCAGGCGGCGGAGTCGAAGCTGTTTACGGAAAAGCCGTCAACGATTGCATTGACAAAAGCATCATCTATACAGAGAAGTATCTCCAAGGATTGCTCAAGTGAGACGGGCAACTGCAACTAACAACCGCAAAAAAGACGCTCGATTATTGTATATGATGGAGCTCGCTTCATCCCGATTGCCGCGTGCCATGGAGCTATGCACATTTGTAGGCGGCAATCGTGACGACTTTTTCTTGCAGGACGTTATGCGAAATTGTTTTGCACTCAGAACTAAAACAGAGCCTGGATATGATTAGACTCAGTTCCTTAATACTCGTTTGTTTCGCTCTCTCACGACCTGCTTTTGCGCAGGATTCGTTAGCTCTGAAACTGCGCTCAACGACCAAGTACAGGTTCGCGCTTGATTTTGCTCTTCGCCTTGACTCCGCTCTGAAGGTGGATAACCCGGAGCTCTGGAAGATCAACCACGAAGATCATGGGATTCGTTTTAGCAATCATTCTGATTCAAGTGCGTTAGGAGAGTTTGAATGCTACGGTTACCACTTCTATTTGTACAGGTTCTTATCCTTCAGTGGCAAGATGCGCTTCCTCCTCCTGCGCAAGTGGGACGGTAACTATCCTCTCACATTTTATCTCTTCAGTGGTGACTCAGTCCATCCAGCCTACTTGGACAAATACGAGGTTGGGACTCAACAGGCCACATTTCGATTCGATACTCTCAATGGTGGCAGTGTTCTCCGAATCGACGGACAAGGTACGGGAACGGGTTTTTATGGACATCATCTATTCATCATTGGAGTCAAAAGTGGTTTCTTCGTAGAACTATTCCACCGCTACCTAAGTTATTTGGACGCTACGACCGACACGACGCTGCGCGGTATTGGCACGGTCACATTTGCAGATCTCAATAAAGATGGATTCCTCGATATTGTTTATAGACTCACCGTGGATGTTTTAACCCCAGATCAAAATCCGAATGTGTGGAATCCCGGAGAGCTGGAAGGTGCTAAAGTACTTCACCGATTGTCGCAAGTCGAAGAGGATTATATTTGGAATAAGGAGTATTCTGCTTTTGAGCGCTCGCACTAATCGCAAAACAACTTCGCATAACAAGCGAGAAGAAGACGCTCGTCATCTTTATATGTGGAGCTCGCTTCATTGCTTTCGCTCGATGACTCGATGCTTCGCAACTTTTATAGCGAGCGAAAGCAACGACTTCTTCTCGCCGGACGTTATCTGAAAATTGGTTCGCGCGGTTAACATATTAAGCAAAGGAGTTCTTGACATGAGCTTGATGCGTCCTCTGAAGATTCTGACTATTCTCTCGGTTGCAGCTCTGATAAATGGTTGCTTTGGCAATACCCCCGTCCCTGCTCCTGGGCTTGGTAGTAGTTCAAAAGTCGTTGATACTATCAGTGTGCAATCGATTTCCAGAGTATATCTGCTTCCCATTGTCGGAGTCACGGGGAGTGGCGACAATCTTGGCGTCGATGACTCGGCTACCGTGGAGCTTTGGAGAGATATTAATTCAGGTAATCTTTTCGCCGTGGTTCCAATGGATTCGGTAGAATCCTATATCCGAAAATTGGGCAAGTTCGACTCATCCATGGCTTTCAGCATTGCTGATTCCATGTCCGCAAACGCGATCCTAATCGCAAACATCCGATATTCGAAAGCTGATATGGGTCTTACAAATGTTGCCGATGCGACGATTCAATTGGTTGGTGCTAAGACGCACAAACTTATCGCTTACTCTCTATACAATACCTACATCTCAAACTCATATTTTCTTCCTCCGAGTTTTCAGACTGTGAGAACTGATGCTATTGATGGAGCTGCCCACGCGCTTGCCAAAGCAATTCATGATGCTGAACGGAAATGAGCGCGAACCAACTTCAGATAACAAGCCGGACAAAGACGCTCGTCATTTTTAAATGTCGTTCTCGCTTCATGGCACGCATATCATACGAAGAAGGAGCGTGCCACGACTTTGTCCGGCAGGACGTTAGCCGCCACGCAACGCAGCGTGGGGGACGGAATTATTAAATACGGAGGGATCTATGCGATACATTCTTTCTTCGCTCGGTTTTCTCTTGATTCTTAGTGGGTGTAGTGGAAACGGCAATCCTGTAGTAGCAGTCACCGACACCATTCAGAATGACAGTGTGAAAGTATCATTCTCCGTTGCCGATTCTTCTCTTGGAATCCATGACACTTTGGTTGCCACTACCACAGTGTACAACCTGACGAACCACACGATAATTTTCTATCAGGGTTATTGCAGTTTCACGTGGTCGCTGCAAAATGATAGCGGAAGATCAATAATGGGCTACAAGTGTAATCCATACGTGAGGCCCCAATACTTAATTACATGGTCAATACCTCCTCATCAGTCTGAAGTATTCTCAACTTATGGAATCCACTCAGCAATCAGCGATCAGTCGGGAGCGCCAGTTCTTCCTGGTTCATATCAATTGACTGCTACTTGCGACCCGTTCGGCGCTTTTTCTCTGAAACTTCATCTGCACTGAGGCTGTGCCATGGAACAATGTGGGCGGCAGGTTGAACAACGGTGTTGCGCGGCGGCTAACAACCGCAAAGAAGACGCTCATTTATTATATGTTACTGTGTTCGCTTCATCGTGCTTTGCCGCACCCGTCGAGCTTCGCACATTTATAGCGTCAAAGCGCGACGACTTCTTTGCGGTGGACGTTATACGTCATTGTGTCGCCCCTAACGCACCAATGATCTCTCATCATTGAAAGGTAAGTTTAGTATGCCAGATTCTTTTTACGAAATAATCCCGACTCAGACCGACGAGCAAGTGCGAGAGTACATCGCAAATAGAAAGCTATATTCCAAGGAGTGCGTGGAGTTTGCAGTAGCTCAGCTTGCTAAGCGAGGCAATGCTTTAGGAGAGGATGAGGTCACTCAGATCAGAGAAGACCTAGCCAATCGAGATCGTGCGTGGGAAAAGGAGCCGAAGAAACGTTCGGGATTTTGGAAGAGGAACATTGTAACCGATGAATCCGCCCCGTTGCTATATTCAAGATTGGTCGTATCTGTCTTCACTCTCTTCGGAACCACAATTTTCGGATCGATTCTTTTGTCGGTCAATCTCAAGAAGTTGGACAAAGGTAATGAGATTCCTGGAGTTGCAATGTTTGGCCTCTTGTTTGCCATCCTCACTTTTTATCTCGCATCGGTTGGCCCGCGGTTCCCGATTCGTGGGCTCATGAATATTTTTGGCTCATGGATACTTGTCAGCGCTTTTTGGAATCGATATGTCGGCAAGGACACGCAATACAGGCAGATAGTAATGGACCTCTTGCTCCTTATCCTCGCTGGGTTTATTGCAGCTGGATTAATGGCAAAGATCTGATCGAGTGAATTATCAATCATGAACCAAAGAGGAAACGTGACACAACGGACGGCTAACAACCGCAAAGAAGATGCTCGATTATTATATATGATGGAGTTCGCTTCATCGCGATTGCCGCCGTACCATGGATGCTTCGCAAGATTTATGGTGGGCAAGAGCACGACTTTTTTGCGGTGGACGTTAGTTGCAATTGCCCGTCAACTTTTCAAGAGAGGAGAGACAGATGAAAAAGAGTGCTTCATTCCTATTTGCCATAGTTGGACTGTGTGTTGGCACTAATCTGTTGAATGCCCAATGGGCACAGACCAGCGGCCCATACGGTGGAAACGTGACAAGCTTTGCATTCTCAGGATCGCGATTGTTTGCCGGCACTTGGGGTGGTGGGATTTTCCTTTCCACTAACAACGGCGGAAGCTGGTCATCAGCTAGTACTGGATTAGGGGGTGCGTTCATCTCTGCCCTTGCCGTTTCCGGTCAGGATCTTTTTGCCGGAACTAACGGTAATGGAGTCTATCATTCAACAGATAGCGGGATGAGTTGGACTGCGGTTAATACAGGTTTAATTGATAGTAATGTTACCTGTCTCGCTGTTTCGGACGGAAATCTTTTCGCGGGGACTGACGAAGGTGTATTCCGTTCGACGAACAGTGGTCTAACTTGGACATCAGCGAGTATAGGCTTAAAGGGACCCGCCTTGCACCCGATCGGCGGCCCGTACCTAGAGATTTCTTCCATAGCCGCCTCTGGACCATATCTCTTTGCAGCGATTTACGCGGTTGGCGTTTTCCGCTCGACCAACAACGGTGCGAGTTGGACATTAGTCGATTCCAATCTAACAAACACAGGAATGGAAGTGCTTGCGGCGGACAGTGCACGGATTTTCGCGGGGACGGATGGTGGAGTTTTTCTTTCTACGGATAGCGGCATAAACTGGACCGCGGCGAATAACGGGCTGACGAGTTCTGATATCCGTTCCCTTGGTATTTCCGGAACAGGTCTCTATGCAGGGACCTATGACGGGTATGTATTCTTCTCGGCTAACAATGGTGCGAACTGGACTTGGACTCCTGCAACTGCAGGTCTGGCTGGTGCTACCGTCAATACTTTTGCCTTTTCTGGTAACAATATCTTTGTGGGGACGGGCGGCGATGGCGGCGCTGTTACGGGTAGCGGAGTGTTTTTGTCAACAAACAATGGTGCGACATGGACTTACTCGAGTCATGGCCTTGCGAGCACAGCGGCTTACAGTCTCGCTATCTCAGGAAATAAAATCTTTGTCGGTGTTTCTTTTGGAGGTGTCTCACTTTCCACTGACAACGGCACCACTTGGAACGTGGCCGATTCTGGTTTATCCGACAACTGGGTCCAGTCCCTTGCCATTTCAGGAACAGATCTCTTCGCGGGAACCTTTGGCAACGGAGTATTCATGTCGTCCGACGACGGAACGAGCTGGACACAAATCGATTCTGGGCTTACGAACACAACTGTCACGGCTCTTGCAACGAGCGGAAGTAACCTCATTGCTGGAACTGACTATGGCGGCGTTTTCCTAAAATATGATAGCGCCATGGTCTGGGATGCCGTTGATCCGGAATTGGCCGAAAGCTTTGTGCGTGCTCTCGCTGTCACCGGGTCCGACGTATTTGCTTCAGGTTATAATCAAAACGGCGACGCGGTTTACCTTTCAAGTGATGGCGGCATGCACTGGGCCGAGGTTACCTCAGGTTTGTCGCAGTACATGCTCGAAGCTCTTGCCGTTTCGGGCGCGGACCTGTTTGCCGGAACTTTGGGAGGTGGAGTTTTCCGTTCGACCGATAATAGTACAAGTTGGACCCAAGTCAACAACGGCTTAACCGATACAGAAGTTCAGTCCCTTGGTGTCTCGGGCACGAATCTTTTTGCTGGAACCTACAATGGGCTTGTCTTCCTATCGACCGACAACGGAGGTAGTTGGACTTCAGTGAGCACAGGCTTGCCAAATAAAACTATTAATTCACTCGCCGTGGGTGACCAATACCTTTTCGCTTGTACTGAATACGGAGGTGTCTGGAGACGACCATTATCCGAGATGATTACTGGAATAGAGAGACGAGGAAACACTTTTCCCATGACATTTTCACTATCTCAAAATTACCCAAACCCGTTCAACCCTTCGACTAACATCGGCTATCAATTGCCAACCAACATGTTTGTCACGTTAAACGTCTTCGATGTTCTGGGAAGGGAGGTTGTAACACTGGTCAACGAACGCCAGAATGCAGGCGACCATTCCGTAAGGTTCGACGCTTCCAAGTTACCAAGCGGAGTATATTTCTACAGACTTGAAGCAGGAATGTACCATGATACCAAGAAGCTTTTATTGCTCAAATGATGGAGCGGGCAACTGCAACTAACAAGCCGGACAAAGACGCTCGTCATTTCTATATCTCGTTCTCGCTTCATGGCACGCAAATTATATGAAGAAGGAGCGTGCCACGACTTTGTCCGGCAGTACGTTAGTTGCAATTGCCGACTGCTTACGCTCAGTAAACGAAAGGTGGGTTAGTCTTGAATAGTGAATTGAAGATCGTTGGTTTGCTGGTCATGCTCATTGCTGTCACTTATTTAGGCTGCAAGCGTTCCGAGTCGCCTACGGGACCAAATCAGCCAAATGATCTCAGTGGTACAGTCGAACTGATGCAACAAGATGATAGTCTAATGAAGGACGCCAGCGGTGTCGTCGTTAGTTTAGGAGGCACCTCAAAGACAACTATCACTGATAAGCTCGGTCAATGGAAATTCACTGGCTTGAACGGAGGCCTTTATAATGTATTCTTCAGTAAGGCACAATTCGGCACCTCCAGTCTGTCTCTTGACTTCGTTCCCAGTGACACACTCCATCCCATCCAGCAAACTCTGTACCAGATTCCAGATTACTACGTTTCATCCGTGGTTGACACAATAGTCGACGGTAATGTGCAGATTCATGCGGTGATGTCCAGCCCCGCTAACTATTCAAGGATCGTTCTCCTGTTTGTTGCCAAAGATTCATCGGTTATTGATTGGAATGGTGGGGCCTATGCTTTCTATCAAGTTGTTCTAGCGGATTCCTCGGAATTCACGATATTTGTCGATCTTCCGTGGTTCTATTCATCAGGTTACGCGTCTGGCTCTGTAGTTTACCTTGTGGCGCGGGCCTGTGTAGGCCAATCATCCTACCTCGATACCCTTACTGGCAAGCTGGTATGGACTTCGTATAATCCGAATATTGCAAGGGCTAGGTTTACATTGCCATGAGTCAGAGGTCAATCACACGTCGGCAACTGCAGCTAACACGCGCAAAAAGGACGCTCGATTATTCTATACCATGGTGCTCGCTTCATCCCGCGCACATAGTAGGCCACAAGGAGCGCGGTGCGAACGTGATTGCCGCGGACGTTAGCTGACATTTGCACTGAGATCAGCAGGAAGGAAGGATTAAGAAATGAAAACCACGACTATGATAGCATTAATCTCCTTGGTTCTCGCAGGCTGTGGATTGCTAAATTCGAAAGGCGGTGGCAGCCAGAACTTAACCGCAACATTCAGCTTGACGGATACAACGGGCAAAGCTGATACCACGTTCCGTTCAGGCCAACAGTTTATGATGTCCTTCTTGTTGGTCAACACAACACCTGACACCATAATATACTATTCAGTCTTTTGCAACCCCTCCGTTATATTCGGGATTTTTCGTAACGATACCGAGATAGTAGGCTCTCCCGCTGGCTGTGATAACCTTATTGGGCCCAATTATTTTAAGCCGGGTGACACTTTAAGGGGCCAGTGGGAAGCTCCCAATAGCTATGAGGGGCTGGTAATCCTTCCTCCGGGTTCGTACGCGGCAAAGGTGGTGTTCCCAAACCTTGGTGAAATCAAAGGAGTTAGTCCGGTAACTCCCTTATCATTCTCAGTGATCAAGTGACCACGACCTTAAACTGAAGTCACTACCTATGTCAACGCAAACGTCAGTTAACAAGCAGAAAGAAGATGCTCATCATGGAGCATATTTCGTGTTCGCTTCATTTCGATTTGCCGCCAGCATCGGAGCTTCGCGCATGTATAGCGTCGAAGCGGGACGAACTGTTTTGCGCGATACGTTAGTTGCAATTGCCGATAATTCCTGCTTAAACGGAGAACCAGATGAAGAAGAAGATTTTCCAATTTCTGCTTGCGGGGTTTTGTCTATTTACTAGTGCGAATCCGTTGCTTGCCCAATGGATTCAGACCGATGGCCCCTACAACGGTACAATTAATTGTTTTGCCGTGAGTGGCGCGAATATCTTTGCGGGGACTTCTGTCGGGGTTTATCTCTCCACGAACAACGGCGCAAATTGGACTCCAGTCAACATGGGGCTGACTAACCAAAATGTCTCCGCTCTGGCAGTCTCGGGCACAAATCTCTTTGCCGGAACTGAGGGAGGCGGTGTCTTTCTATCGACCAATAGCGGCACAAGTTGGACTGTGGTCGATTCAGGATTGGGAAATACTAATATCCAGGCTCTCGCCATCTCGGGCACAAATCTCTTCGCTGGGACTGATGGCAGCGGTGTCTACCTTTCCACAAATAATGGCGCAACTTGGACCGTGGTTGATTCTGGATTGGCGGGGTCTTCCTATGATGTCATTTCCCTTGCGGTCTCCCCAAACGGGGAGGGTGGCACGAACCTCTTTGCCGCAACACAAGGTATCGTCGACAAACTCACGAGCGGAGTTTATGGTAGCGGAGTTTATCTTTCGACAAATAATGGTACAAGCTGGACTGCTGTCAATGGAAATATTGGAGGGGATTGGGGTATGGATACGTACATTTATGCCCTTGCGGTCTCCCCCAACGGGGCAGGCGGCACAAATCTCTTTGCTGGTACATCGTATGACGGTGTCCTTCTATCTACGGACAACGGCACAAGTTGGACGAAAGCCAATTCGGGATTGACAAACGGTTGGGTTTTGTCTCTTAGTGTATCTCCCAACGGGGTAGGCGGTACAAATCTTTTTGCAGGTACCACTGCAGGCGGCGTCTTTCTTTCTACCAACAACGGTACGAGTTGGACTGCAGTCGATTCAGGCTTAAATGGATCTTACGATATTCTTTCTCTTACTGCCAGCGGCAACAATCTATTTGCAGGCACTGGAGGAGCTGGCGTCTATTTTTCCACCAACAACGGTGCGAGCTGGACTGAAGCCAATACTGGCTCTCCGTCCGTTGAAGTTCAAGCTCTTGCCTTTTCCACCAACGGGGCAGACGGTACGAATCTCTTTGCCGGAACACTTGGCGGCGGCGTCTATCTTTCCACGGACGACGGCACAAATTGGATCCCGGTCAATACAGGCTTGCAAGTCAATACAGGTAATAGTGCCAGTTATCTCTACTCAAAAGGGGCCACTTATATTTACTCTCTTGCTGTCTCCCCCAACGGGGCAGGTGGCAGAAACCTCTTTCCCGGGACCAATAGTTTCATCGTCTGGATGGTAGGCGGACCATTTGGCGGCGTCTATCTTTCCACGAACAATGGTACAAGCTGGACGCCTTTCCCTCCCCTTGCAAGTCCGCCCAATGATGTTTTGTCTCTTGCGGCAAGTGGCACGAATCTCTTTGCCGGGACCATGGATGAAGGCATTTTCCTTTCCACCGACAACGGCACAAGCTGGACTCTGTGCGGCTTGACCAACGATTCTGTCAATGCTCTTGTCATCTCCGGCTCTGATATTTTCGCAGGGACTGATAGTGGTGTATTTCTTTCAACTAACATCGGGGCAAACTGGACTGCGGTCAATTCCGGATTGACGGACGGCAACGTCAATGCTCTTGCATTCTCGGGCGCAAGCCTTTTTGCTGGAACTAACGGCGGCGGCGTTTTTTTATCCTCCAACGACGGAACAAGCTGGACCGCAATTGATTCAGGGTTAACAAATACCGTTGTTCATGCTTTTGCTGTCTCAGGGAAAAATCTGTTTGCGGGAACTAATGATGGTGTCTTTCTATCCACAAACAGTGGCAAAAACTGGACTATCGTCGATTCAGGCATGACGAATACAAATGTTCATTCACTTATGGTCTCGGACAAGAATCTTTTTGCTGGGACTTGGGGTGGCGGCGTGTGGAGGCGTCCGCTATCAGATATGCCCACTTTAGTGGAAGGAAACTCGGCTGGTGCACCGACTCATTTCAATCTTGAGCAGAACTATCCAAACCCATTCAACCCAACGACGGTCATCAGTTATCATCTCGGCGCGGTGAGTCAAGTTACGTTAAAGGTTTTTGATATACTTGGAAGAGAAGTAAGAACATTGGTCGATGAGAAACGGAACCCAGGCAACTATTCCGTGAGATTCGACGCGAGCAAATTACCTAGCGGGGTCTATTTTTACAGACTTCAAGCAGGAACGTACCATGATACCAAGAAACTGTTGTTGCTCAAATGATGGAGAGGGCGACTGCAACTAACAATCGCAAAAACGGCGCTCGTCATTTTATATTCAACGTGCTCGCTCCATGCCGCCGTCATTTCGTATTTCATGGAACGGCGGCACGGCGCGATACGGCGTCACGTTGTAGGGCATTCTGACCCGCAGCACTCCAACGGAATTTAATCTTGGATAATGTTAAGATTGAGATGAAAATTTGAGCAAGAAAATCAATAGATTTGGTTTACTCAAAATCTTAGAAAACAGCGAAAACATGAAACGATTGATTACAATGATTGATGAGTTTCTAATGATAAGTAAATAGGATCATATGCGACAAATATTTGATAATGAATAAACGAAGTCCTACAACTCCGCATATCGCATTTATACCAGCAATGTGCAAAAACGTTTAAATTGCATTTAACAATAAACCATATAGAACAGAAATGAAAAAATATACTGAAAACCTATTATTAGCTGAAGATCTGGATCCGGAAACAAAAATAGAATCGGAATTGATTAAAAAATATATTAAAAATACCGATTGTGATATAGTTCAGATTGGATCAAATAATGGGATTACTGGAGATCCTATTTTTCATCTTGCTTTAACAAGATCGAAATGGAAAGTTCTTTTAGTTGAACCGGTACCTTATCTTTTTGAAAAATTAAAGAGTAATTACCCTAACAACTCCAGACTTCGTTTTGATAACGTAGCTATTAATGATGGATCAAAACAGGTATTCTATTATGTTAATAAGGATGCAAACAAAAAACTTGAAAACCTACCAAATTGGTATGACCAATTAGGGTCTTTTGATAAAACGCACATCATAAAGCATCTCGATGGTATACTAGAACCATTTATTGAAGAAATAGAAATCAAAGGAGTAACTCTTGGTCAACTTTTTGAGACTAACAATATTAATAATTTAGAACTTCTTCATATCGATACAGAAGGCTATGACTGGAAAGTATTATCGCAACTGAATTTGAAGAAACATACTCCGATTATTATACTTTTTGAACACGAACATTTGCAAGATATTGAAAAAGAAGAAGCAGTTTCAAACTTTGAAAATGATTATCAAATTATAGAATTCGAAAGAGATTTTCTTTTTATAAGAAAAGATAAAATAAGTATAAGAGCTCTTAATAGAATTAGGAAAAGGATAAACGCGCTCCCTAAAAGAGTGGATAAGCCATGGAAGCCTATTCAATAAGGTTTGGCAAGACAACTTGGAATTGGTGTTCATAGCTTGCCTACGTGAACTCGGAATTGATGGAAAGGAATCCGATAGACGGTTGCTCCATCTCTGACTATAGGAAGATCAACGCCGCGGGAGTCGAGGGCTACCACTTGTGCACCTCGATCTTGCAGCGGCTATTACTTGATTCAGATCTGGCAGAGAAGTTCAACGACAACTCTAAACGGAATAAGTTACTGCGCTCGTTTATGTTCGAGTGACAGTATCGCAAATGTCGCCTAACGCGCGCAAAGAAGACGCTCCACATTTGTATATATGGAACTCCCTTCATGGCACGCACATTAAATGAAGAAGGAGCGTGCTACGAATGTGTCCGGCAGGACGTTATGCGTCATGCGCGGGAATTATTTTATGAAAACGAGTTTCGCGGCGCGCTGCCACACTCAGTTGATTCGATAAATTGGATGGTGGTATGAATTTAATCGTTAATCAACGCCGAGATTTGATAAAGATGGGACCTCACAGCGTGCCACAAAACTTACGGGCTTTGACAAGGTGAACGGTACAGTCGATGAATAGATATGTCTCGTACATCCGCGCACGAACGCCTAACATGCCGGACAAAGACGCTTCCCGACTTCGAGCATGTTGGGACAGGCTCTTATGGATCGCTTCATCCCGCTTCGCCGCTCTCTTCGAGCTTCGCACATTTATGGCGTCGAAGCGGGACGAACTTTTTTGGGCGGTACGATCGCAGTAATATTGTCAAGACCACACATTAATAATTACAATCTTATTGACTCGACATATATTTGCGGAAACGAAATAAGCAGGATTTCGGTTGAATATATATGAATTACTTGTCAAGAGATAAATATGACACATGACCGACTTCCGGAAATAGTGAGCAAATTAGAATAACACCTCATCATGTGTTGGGTCGAAACTCTAATTTAGAAAAGAAGAAGAAATGAAAGAGGTAAAGACAGTAATGTTTATTGGAACAAATCCCAGGAGGTAGACTATGAATATCTTTTTGTGGGCTTTTCAAGTCCTTCTCGCCCTGCATACCATCATAGGCGCCGTGTGGAAGTTTTCCAATTCGGAACAGACCGTGCCTTCGCTGACCGCGATTCCACATGAAGTCTGGATGGCGATGAGCGTCATTGAATTGCTTTGCACCCTCTGTCTGATCCTCCCGGCATTTAATAAGCACCTGGACATCGTGGCCCCTATCGCAGCAGCATTCTTAACCGCGGAAATGCTGCTCTTTTGCGTGTTGAATATGTTTTCCGCTCACACGGATTACGGCCATATGGTCTATTGGCTTGTCGTGGCTGCTATATGCGCGTTTATTGCCTATGGCAGGTTTGTGCTAAAGCCTTCTTAAACATTTCTATGAACAAAAAGTCGTTGAATTAGAAAAATCATTTCAATTAATCAAACAATATTAATAGTATAGAACGGAAGAAATTATGCAACTAGTTAACAAACTAATGATGCTCGCCATTGCTGTCAGTGATATGCCGAAGGCAAAGGCATTTTACGCAGACAAACTTGGTTTGAAAATTGCGACGGACTACCGCCAAGACGATGACCATTGGTGGGTATCGCTTACTCTCCCTGAAGATGGAGTTACTGTTACCCTCACTACCTTTCACGAAAATGTGAAGCCCGGCACGATGACGCTTTGGTTTGCGACTCCAGACATTGCCGCAGCTCACAAAGAGCTTACCAGCAAGGGAGTCAAAGTCAGTGAAGTCAAAGACGACCTGCACGGCCCAGGGTCAGGCGTAAAGTGGTTTAATCTTAAGGACACCGAAGGCAATCTGATCCACCTAGAACAGGCATAAGTCTTCGAGTGCCTTTTCGTAATCCATTGGATGCCGATTGGCCTCTTTACAGATAAGAGGTTCTTATGATAGACATTATTGCAAAGCAAGACATAGTAAACAAGCTGAAATAACATACCATGGCAAACAATAGAATGAATCCTAAGGTTGAGTTTTATTTCCGTAAAGCCAAAAAGTGGCAGAAGGAATTTGAGAAATTAAGAACGATCGTTCTTGATTGTGGGCTGACCGAAGAATTGAAGTGGGGCGTTCCATGTTACACATTTAAAGAAAGCAACATAGTTTTAATACACGGATTTAACGAATACTGTGCGCTTTTGTTTTTCAAAGGGGCATTGCTAAAGGATCCCAAGAGCATTCTAATCCAACAAACGGAGAATGTGCAGGCGGCACGCCAGATTCGGTTCACCAACGTCCGTGAAATAGTTAAGATGGAACGCATCTTGAAATCCTATATCCATGAAGCGATTGAAGTAGAAAAAGCCGGTTTGAAAGTGAATCTCAAAAAGACTTCAGACTTCGAAATTCCTGAAGAACTCCAAAATGAGTTAGATGAAAACCCCGCATTGAAGGCTGCGTTTGGTGCATTGACACCGGGACGGCAAAGAGCATACATCTTTTATTTTTCTCAACCCAAGCAATCCAAAACTCGGAAGTCAAGGATTGCAAAATGTAAGCAGCAGATTCTCATTGGAAAGGGACTAACTGATTAATAAACTCTACGAGAAAACGAATCAATCAATCCTTAAGATATTGCCTCAATTTGCCTGCGGGATATTAGTTGCCATACACATTGATATAAAGTGTCCAGTGCTCAACACTACGCAGCAGGAAGAGAAGTGAAGATTTTTACGATCGTGTCAATCCTATCTATTTGCTCATTCACCTACCCCACAATCTCTTCTGCCCAAACTGATGAATGGACTGTCATAACAACTGCAAAGGATACTCTGCGGTTATGTACCATGGGCGCATTGGAAGGCGATATTCTCAAATTGGTCTGCCCCAGTTCTGTGATACGAATTCCTGTGGACTCATTGAGTGTGTTGATAAGACACAGGGAGTCGCACTTTTGGAGGGGAGCGGGATATGGAACACTCGCTGGTATCGCGGTTGGTGCAATTGTCGGGGCAGCCACTTATCAGAAACCTGCTGGTCCTTGGGCCATCAATGTAGGTCGGGGTGGAACTGCTTTGGGTGGAGGGATTCTTGGCGCGGTCACCGGCTTCACCATCGGCGGAATTGCAGGAGCTGTATCTGGAGGCGATGAGAAATACGATCTGTCACAAGACACTACGAAGAAGAAAATCGAAACTCTCCGCGACTTTCGCAGATAAAACTGATTCGGTCAAAGATGTCCTTAAAGAAAGGCGTTATCTTTCAATCCACGATTTTAGTCCGATTGAAAAATCCGGTGCTGAGATCAGCCAGCCGTTATCGTACGGAACGGCGTCGGTAAGTTTCAATATGTCAACGTTGTCAGGG
Organism: uncultured Bacteroidota bacterium; assembly: GCA_963703215.1. Taxonomy (GTDB): domain Bacteria; phylum Bacteroidota; class Ignavibacteria; order Kryptoniales; family JAKASW01; genus JAKASW01. Next base: position 2,960,789 of record OY969800.1, read on the forward strand.
GAGACGATTCCCTTAACGACTTCCCAACCGCCGTCTGTCTTCACTGAGTCGTTTCCGATTCTCGCGAAAATATTGCAACCAGCAGAACCGTTCTTGTCGTAATTCGCTGCCTGTACGAGAAGAGTGTTTTGTCCCTTCCGAAGATAATTTGAAATGTCAAACACTCTCACTCTTTCTTTCTCGACGTTCCATGTTAGCGTTCTTCTCGCTTGGACTTCGCCAACATAATCGCCATTGATGAAAAGTCTGCAGTAAGTGTCACCAATTAGTTGCAAAGTGTCTGAAGCTGGAACCTGGTCAAGATTAATCGTCTTCACGAACGTCGCAGAATCGACTTTGAATGCGCCGTTCGTGTACGGACGACTGCCGGGATAGTAAACGAACTTCGATGGTATGAATTGATTGTACATCGAATCTGTCGAAAGTATTTCATCAGTCCCTGCTAATACTTCCTTCCTTTGGTCTTCAAATCTCGATTCGATAAGCTGGAGCATCGGATAACGGTTGGTTCTCAGATATAGGTTCGTGTAATTCTTCTTAATGCGAGCGAGAGAAGACAACAGCGAGTCCGTGATAGAATCTATTTCAGCTTTCTTTTGATTCATGTTTAAGGTACTGTCGCTGATAATATTCTCCATCGTATTGACACCTGTGACTTTGTCTGCCCAATATTTGTTTATGTTTACCACGATCTCGTACAAATCAAGGATGTCCCGGTTCGATCTGCACGCTTCCCTTGCCTTCTTTATAAGGGACAGGACTTCAGGCATCGTGGACTCGATGCTCGAAGCGCGTGTTGGTATACTCAAATCGGCCTTTTGAAGGAATGGAGCGCGCCAGAATTCGTACCAGCTTATCTGATTGCTGGTGGAGCTTAGCAGCTCAAAGATTATTCTGGGGAGATCTGAATCAGTTTTGAAATATTGTTTGAAGAATACATTCTCGAAGTCAGCTGGAGTGGCATTCTCAGGATTCCACGCGCACTCTGCGCTCCACGCGTACCCGGGATAATTCAATTCACGAAGCTCTGCCGCTCCGTTATCGTTCCATGTCGATACGATGACTCCAACTGCACCAGATTTGTATCCTTCTCGGGTGAAGTTTTGGATGTTTGCGTAGCTGTTGTAAAAATTCGGAAACGGCCCGGTAAAGTTCCAGATTGCGGGTGAAACGATGAATTTGAATCCCGCCGCCTTGAATTTCTGGACGTTAGGGTAATCGAACGCCGCACCATATTCCCAATCGACGATGGTGATGTCTCTGGGAATCTCGGAGAGGATAGTTGGATTCTTCAAGATTATGTCGCCATACATCATTACTTCCTTGCCCATGGATTTCAGGATGTCGTAAATCTTCTTGTAATACTGGGCATGAGCCATATCGATTCCGACGGAATCGACAAAATGTTTGCTCGATCCCAAGCCTACGTCGAAGCTTTCATCTGCAGCCATGTTGAAGTATTTGCTCGAGAATGCCGCACCAATCTCCGCGAGTAAAGTCTTCATGAATAGAAAAGTCGAGTCGCTTGATATATTAACTGAAGCCGCACCGGGGAATTCGGCATATTTCTCGAATTCTGGTCTCTGCAAGATGTCTTCCATGTGACCAAGAGTTTCAAATATCGGAACTATCTGAACGTGGTACAGTCTGCCGTATTCATCCAGCTGCGCCACTTCTTCAGCGGTCAGCGGGTCGCGACCCATGCTGAAATCCGGGTAGGACTTAAAGTCGAAAAGATTTTCTATGTAAGGCATATACACGTTCATCTTATGCAATGCGAGGAAGTGAATGATCTTCTTGAAATTATCCATGGTAGAAATCTGCCCGCGGCTAATGTCGTCGCTAATGCCGCGCATTTTCATAGAAGGAAAGTCGCCGATTGTGATCTCTGGAAGGCTGTAACTCATCTTTTCCCGTTGCAGAAGCTGAAGAAACGTAGTCACGGCGTAGAATACACCCGTCTTAGTGTTAGCCAGAATCTGGACATGATTATCTTTTGAAGAAAGGATATAGCCTTCATCCGAGTTACTTAGACTGTCCATTATTGCTGAGGGTATATCGAATTCTCCTCTGACTTCATTCTGTTCCATGATCTGTGCGGAAACATGGAGAACGTGGCTACCATCGGCATCATCAACGATATCCTTTCCAAAAAAGTTATCGAGTTCGCTCAGTGCGGCCGTGTCATTTGCTGAATCGGCGAAGTCGGTGGAAATCTTTCCAAATCTTATGCTGTGGTTGCTTTCGCTGACATATTTCGGTTTAGGCAAAACATTTATCTCCGCTTTTAATCTTATCGGCGACATTGCTATGATCAAGAGTTGAATTAATAGCATCCTTTTCATCATCATGAGTTCACATTTGAGTTTTCGGGATTTTGGGGAATAGTATCTCAATCTACCAGCTACTTGAGATCGAGGACTTCCCTCGCAATGACAAGGTGTTGGATTTCAGATGTGCCTTCGTATATCTCCGTAATCTTTGCGTCACGAAGATAACGCTCTACAGGAAAATCTTTAAGGTAGCCATAACCACCATGGATTTGAATCGCCTCCAGCGCGCAATCCACCGCGACTTTGGAGGCGAGCAACTTCGCCATTGCGGCTTCTTTGGTGAATCCTTCACCGTGGTCTTTTTTCAATGCCGCATCGAGCGTGAGAAGATGGGCCGCCTCAATATTTGTATGCATATCAGCAAGCTTGAACTGAATCGCCTGAAACTCATGGAGAAGCTTGCCGAATGCTCTTCTTTCTTTCACGTACTTAAGCGAAGCATCAAGTGCCGCCCTCGCAATTCCGATTGCTTGTGCCGCGATGCCGATTCTCCCCCCATCGAGGGTCTGCATTGCAAATTTGAATCCGAAGCCCTCCTCACCAATTCTATTATCGGCAGCGACATTGCAGTCTTGAAAAATAATCTGAGCCGTGTCAGAGCTTCTGATTCCTAACTTATGTTCTTTCTTTGAGACCGATACGCCCGGAAATGTTCTCTCCACGATAAACGTACTGACTCCGCGGGCTCCCTTTGTTTTGTCGGTGGATGCCATCACCAGCAGTGTGTCAGCGTTCGCGCCATTCGTAATGAAATTCTTTGTGCCATTCAGAATGTATACTTCCCCATCGAAGACAGCGGTGGTCCTTTGATTTACTGCGTCGCTGCCAGCCTCCGGTTCTGAAAGACAAAATGCTCCGAGCGTTTTTCCAGTGGCCAGCGGAACAAGATATTTCTTCTTCTGTTCTTCGGTCCCATATTTTTCCAATCCCCAGCAGACAAGGGAATTATTCACGCTCATGATTACCCCCGCTGAAGCATCTACTCTGCTGATCTCTTCAACTGCCAAAACGTAGCTGACTGTGTCGAGTCCAGCGCCGCCGTATTCCGGTGGAACCATCATGCCCATGAAACCGAGCTTAGCCATCATCTTCACTTGTTCATGCGGAAAGATTTCCTTTTCATCTCGCTCGGCTGCTCCTATTGCCAGTTCCTTCTCCGCGAATTTCCCTGCGGTATCTTTTGTCTGCAGTTGTTCTTCTGTAAACTCAAAATCGACCATTCGTTTATCCTTTTATCGGGATGGAGGTCAGAGATCGATGCTTAGACTGGTCGCTGTTCGTAGGTGTAAAACCCTCTTCCGGCCTTTCTTCCGAAATATCCTGCTGCAACCATCTTTTTGAGAAGCGGGCAAGGCCTGTACTTCGGATCTCCTGTACCATGAAATAAAACGTTCATGATATCCAGGCATACGTCCAAACCGATTAGATCCGCAAGAGCAAGAGGACCCATTGGATGGTTCATGCCGAGTTTCATGATCGTGTCGACGGCTTCTGCGGTTGCGACATTTTCCATCACGCAATATATCGCCTCGTTTATCATCGGCATCAGGATCCTGTTCGATACGAAGCCCGGGTAATCTTGAACTTCAACCGGGACCTTCTCCAGCTTGTAGGAAAGATTTCTCGTGGTTTCGAAGGTCTCGCTTGAAGTAGCGAGCCCCTTCACGATTTCGATTAGTTTCATAACCGGCACCGGGTTAAAGAAGTGCATGCCTATGACTTTCTCCGGCTTCAGAGTCGCAGAAGCCAGATCAGTTATTGAAATAGAAGAAGTATTGCTAGCGAGTATTGTCTCTTGGTGACAAATATCGCTTAGAGTGTGGAACAAATCTTTCTTCACTTTGATATTTTCTGTTGCCGCTTCAATGACGAACTCCATGTCGCGAACGCCGGCCTCGAGCAACGTCGATGTCTTTATTTTGCTCAGGGCTTCATCCTTCTGATTTTCGGAAATCATTCCCTTTGTAACTTGTCTGTCCATATTGTGTCGAATATAGCCCATACCTTTTTCGACAGCATCACGGCGAACATCGATCAAGCTTACATTGAATTTATTCAGCGCCAATACGTGGGCAATTCCATTTCCCATCGTTCCTGCACCGATTACTCCTACATTGCAGACTTCCATGATTATTTTACCTTCTCTTTCCTTTTGCAGCGCATCACGACTCCGCCTTCTGTCTTTCTACTATGACTCCTGCCGACTCTCCTCCTCCGATACAAATCGCGGCAAGCCCCCTGTGAGAGTTGGTCCTTTGCATCGCATAAACTAGTGTCGTCAGGATCCTCGCTCCGCTCGCGCCTATCGGATGACCGAGCGCGACTGCCCCTCCGTGAATATTTATCTTTTGAATATCCAAATTCAGCATCTGTTTTGTAACAAGGGAAACGACAGAGAAAGCCTCATTAATCTCGAAAAGATCAATCTCTTCTTTTCTTAAGCCGGATTTCTTGAAAAGTTTTTTAATAACATCCACCGGAGCAGTCGTGAACCATTCGGGAGCATGTGCGAAAGAAGCTTGAGACAAAATTGTTGCCAGAGGTTGAATCTTCATTTCTCGCGCAGTCTCTTCTGCCATCAAAACCAATGCGGCGGCACCATCGTTAAGCTTGCTTGCGTTGGCAGCGGTCACTGTCCCTTCTTTATCGAATGCCGGCTTCAGTTGCGGCATCCTGTCAAGTTTTGCTTTGGTGGGTTCTTCATCCTCCTCCACAAGAATTGTCGAGCCATCTTTTGCCTTCACAGGAACTGGAACAATCTCGTTCTTGAAGTAGCCCTTCTCCATCGCCTCCAGTGCACGATGGTAGCTCATCGTGGCATATTCATCTTGTGCTTCACGCGGTATGTTGCATTCTCGCGCACAAAGTTCGGCAGCGTTTCCCATGTGAAAATTATTGTAAACATCCCATAATCCGTCTTTGACCATGGAATCTACGATCTTTCCATCACCCATTCTGTATCCCGTTCTCGCTTTCTCCAACAAATAGGGCGCATTGGACATACTTTCCATTCCGCCAGCAACGACGACATCGGCTTCGCCAGCCATAATGGTCAGGGCACCAAGCATTACTGATTTAAGTCCTGATCCGCAGACTTTATTGATAGTGGTACACGGTGTGGAATTTGGAATGCCTGCAGAGATCACTGCTTGCCTTGCCGGTGCTTGACCGACGCCTGCCGTCAGAACACAACCCATAAAAGCCTCATCGACATGCTGGGGGGAGATGCCCGCACGTTTGACAGCTTCCCTTATTACTACCGCACCCAACTGCGGCGCGGTGAAACCGCTTAGAGTCCCCTGAAAAGATCCAATCGGAGTACGACAGGCGCTCGCTATGACGACCTGTCTCATCAGTCCCTCCTTCTTAGCTGTTCATTGCTTTTAAGAATTCCTTGTTGTTTTTGGTCCCGCGCATTTTGTCGAGCAAGAATTCCATTGCTTCTACGGGAGAGTAATCGCTGAGTATCTTTCTCAAGACCCAAATTCTGTTTAGCTCATCTGGCGACAGCAGGAGCTCCTCATGTCTGGTCGAACTTTTGTTTACATCGACTGCTGGAAATATTCTCTTGTCGGAAAGCTCTCGTGTCAGAACAATTTCGCTATTTCCTGTTCCTTTGAACTCTTCGAAAATCACTTCATCCATCCTACTTCCAGTTTCGACCAAAGCAGTCCCGATAATAGTTAGGCTTCCGCCTTCCTCGATATTTCTTGCTGCGCCAAAGAAGCGTTTCGGTTTTATGAGTGCATTCGAGTCGATACCACCAGAAAGGATCTTACCGCTGTGTGGAACTGTCGCGTTGTACGCCCTTGCCAAACGTGTAATGCTATCCAACAAAATGACGACATCGTTTTTCGCCTCCACAAGCCGTCTTGCTTTTTCAAGCACCATCTCAGCAACTTGTGTGTGCCGTTGAGGTTCTTCATCGAAGGTCGAACTAACAACTTCTGCATTAACCGAACGTTCCATATCCGTCACTTCTTCTGGGCGCTCATCAATGAGGAGGACAATAAGACGCACATCAGGATGATTTCTCGTTATGCTATTCGCTATCTTCTGAAGCAAAATTGTCTTGCCAGCTTTGGGCGGTGAGACTATCATACCACGTTGGCCTGCTCCGATTGGTGCGAGCAAGTCCATGATCCTCATCGAATACTCGCCGGGGCTGCTTTCGAGATGCAATTTCTCGTTGGGATAAAGCGGCGTCAGGTTATCGAACATCACTCGTTCGCGAGTGAATTCCGGATCGCGGAAGTTTACTCGTTCGACCCGGAGCAGCGCAAAGAATTTCTCTCCTTCTTTTGGCGGCCGAATTTGTCCGCTGACTGTATCGCCCGTCATTAGACCGAATTTCTTTATCTGCGATGGCGAGACATAGATATCATCCGGCGATGAGAGGTAGTTGTATTTGGGAGAACGTAGAAATCCATATCCATCGCCATGGACATCTAAAACACCGGCGCTGACGGAAATTCCAGGCGCTTCAGGCTGAGCCTGCGCTTCGCTTCGCGGAGCTTCCTTCATAGCAATCGCGCTCTGCTTCTCCATTATTTTGAATATGACTTCTTCCTTCCTCAATCCGCTAAAACCTGGAATCTCAAGGTCCCTTGCAAGCTTGTGCAATTCAGACTGCTTTCATTCCCTGCAATTCTGCGAGATCTACACTCATTGAAAACTACCTCCTAAAGATTTTGTTACTCATAAGAATTAAAAAACCTTCCGACAAACTGGCACCACAATATTTCTTCTTGTGATCTATTTGTCCATTACTAAGTTCGATTGGAATTCCCGAACGGGATATTTTGACAAAAAGAACGGAATAATTCGAATCATTTCGAACCAGAACTCAACTCTGAAAATTCAAGATAACCTTATCCATGGACGGCAAAACTTCGCCCGCTAAGTAATGGGAACCCGTCACCAAAAGAAAACTTTCATTATTGATTTGATTTAAGGCGGCTCTTAATGCTTCCGAGGAATTATTAAAAACTTGCGATTGTAAGTTAATGCCTTCAGACAATATGTTCAACTCCGAAGCAGATAACGATCGGGGTGTCTGAAGCTGTGTTAAGATAACCTTCTCAAACCTTTGTCGCAACAGGTTCAACATACTTTTTGTGTCTTTATCGCGCATGGAAGCAAACAGAAGTATTCCCTTTTTCCCACCCATGAGATTGAGGCAGTGCATGAGTGCTTCAATGCCAGGAGGATTATGGGCAACGTCCAAGATTACGAGAGGGTCGATACTCAGAATTTCCATCCGTCCTCTGTGCCCTGTGTGATCTCGTATATGCTCGAACCCCTCGTAAATTTTTTCCTTGTCAATACTCATTCCATATTTTGATATAACGCTTAAAGCCGTCAGAGCCGTCATGGCGTTTTCTACCTGATGCTCTCCGCACAACCCGACTCTCAAACACCCGTAAGTTTCTCCGAAGACCGTTGCATCGATTGTGAATCCATTAATATCCATTTCCAAATCTTTAATACTCCCCACTTCGTCCACAAAGAACAACTGAGAATTCTTTTGAACTGCGACTGATTGAAACACTTTCTTCAAAGAATCGGTCTTACAGTTTACTACTGCCGGTTTGTTCCCCTTTATTATTCCAGCCTTTTCGTGCGCGATGTGCTCAAGAGTGTTCCCCAATATTTCTGTATGATCGAGTCCGATACTCGTGATGACTGAAACCAGCGGATCAACGACGTTGGTCGAGTCTAGTCTTCCACCCAAGCCGGTTTCGATCACTGCATAGTCTACGCGGTTATCCGCGAAATATTTGAACATCATCGCAGTTGTTGCCTCAAAGAATGTTGCCCTCAGCCGTATTATTTCGGGCTGAAAGTACTCCGTGAGTTCTGCGACGTCTGTCTCTGATATTTGCTCGCCATTAATCTTAATCCGTTCGGTGAAGTCGACAATATGAGGTGAAGTGTAAAGACCGACCTTGTAGTCCATCGACGTTAAAGCACTCGCGATCGCAGCACAGGTACTACCCTTGCCATTGGTACCGGCTATGTGTACCACCTTAAGGCCTCGGTGCGGATTTTCACAAAACTCCATCAATTTGCTGATGTTCTGCAAATCCATTTTCATTCCGAACTTTTCAAGGTCGAAAAGGAAATTTGTAGCCGTTTCTATTGTCAAAATCGCTCCGACTCCTTTAACATCTAATTAGATGAGTTGGTTCATGAAATATTTGGCGTTATGAGCGGACAGCGAGAAAAAAGATTCAGGACACCTTGCCACAACCAGGCGATTGGCGATTCCCTAAATGAGGCGCATCTTTTAAGTCGATATCCAGACCTCCGATAATTCCTGCGATGCGGTCTTCATTCATATTAGAAATGTAAGTGTTGATCTCCCTGAGAAATTCATCCGTAACGCTCGGCTTGGTAAATAAGACAGTGCCAACTTCTACCGCGGTTGCACCCGCTAAAAGGTATTCAATTACATCCTGCCAGACAAAAATTCCTCCACTGGCAATTATCGGGATCTTGATCGAATTATAAACTTGAAATACTTTCGCCATCGTTAAGGGCTTTATCGCAGGTCCCGAATACCCGCCGGTGATGGAATGAATCTTGGGCTTTCGTTTGTAAATATCTATCGCCATGGCAACGTACGTGTTTGCGACGGTCACGGCATCGGCACCTTCATACTCCGCTGCCTTCGCGAAATCACTTATATGAGTCACGTTCGGCGTAAGTTTGACAATGAGAGTGCGTGGGAAAACCCTTCGAACCCGATTTACGATCGAGCCCAAAACTTTCCCATCGGTTCCAAATTCCATTCCGCCTTCTTTGACATTTGGACACGATAGATTCAGACTCTAATCCCTTTATGTCGTTGAAGGCTGCCAGCCTCTCCGCAAGAAGAACATAGTCTTCCACTCTTTTAGCCGCTATGTTTGCGATTATCACCACATCTTCCTTCTGAAGCTTCGGCAGTTTTTGAACAATGAATTTTTCGACCCCAATGTTCGCAAGTCCTATGGAGTTTATCATCCCAGAAGTCACTTCAGTTATTCTCGGCGGTTCGTTCCCGATCTTCGGCTTCAGAGTTAGAGATTTTGTGACGACAACTCCAAGTGTGGATATGTCCAAATATTCATCCAGCTCATCGCCGTACCCGCATGTGCCAGACGCAGTCATCAAAGGGTTCTTTAAATCTAAATTTCCTATCTTGACGTTTAGATCCGATTTCAATTTCGCCATCATTCCAAATCGATTTCTCTCGCGTCAAAAACGGGTCCATCTTTACACGCGAGAAAATAGTCCACAGACTTTTTGATTTTTACCGGGCATCCCTGACAGAATCCCATACCACAAGCCATGGGTGTTTCAATAGAGACGAAGAGCGGCAGCTCTGGTTGAATATTTTTCTGAAGGCCCACCAGCATTGCAGTTGGTCCGCACGCTAGAATCCTGTCGGGTTGTTCTTTCTCAAGATGTTTCTTCAACAATCCCAACACCGTTCCATGATAACCCCTCGTGCCGTCGTCAGTGCTATGGTGAGCCCTGAGATTTTGAAAACCCACCAACTGTCGTTTTGTACGTGTACCGTAGAAAATCCTGATCTCGGCACCGGCACGCTTTGCGAACTTGTGAAGTATAGGAATCAACGCGGCGCCTGACCCGCCAAGTACCACCCAAACTTTCTCGTCCTTGGTGAATTCTGGAAAGCCATTGCCAAGCGGGCCGTTAATCGTGACACTGGCACCCTTTTCGAGTTTAGATAGCCGGGTGGTTCCCCTGCCAATAGCAGTATAAAGAAGTGACAATTCCTTACCCTGGACATCGCTGACGGAAAACGCTCGCGCTAGAAGAGGATCGCTACAATCTGGAAAGGAAACCATTACGAATTGTCCGGGTTTCACAAGTGGTGCAATTCGGGGAGATCGAAATTTTGTTATGAAAGTCTTCTCCGCCACTTTTTTATTATCCACAACGGCGGATGATTCCATCGTGCGAAATTTTATCAATTCTATCTCTCGGGTACCTTTCGACTTTCGAGTTCTTTTCTTCGGATTGCAAGAGAATCCGCCATCGTCTTTTGTCTGGACTCTTCCACCGAATCAGGTCTCGGATTTTGCGGCCGAAGCGAAGTGTCGCCGTTCCTGCCTGTCGAATCAAGTGAGTCGATTCTCTTAGTGGGCGGTGGAACTCCACCGGATGCCTTCACTGTATCGTGAGCGATCGGCTTGAGGGAATTCGCGATTGAGTCTGCTTTTCGTTTGAATGCCTCTGCACTGTCTTGCTTAGCCTGTTCATAACCTAAGAGCGCAAGATTCACATTCGCATTATAGTCGCTCGATGGATATCGTGTCGAAATTGTCTTGTAATAAGAGAACGCCGAATCAGGAATATTCAATTTGTTTTCGTATATCCAGCCAATCGTGTAAAGGACTTGCGGCGCAAGCGGCGACTTCCGCAAACCCAACATCTTCTTTAAAACCACTATAGCTGAGTCGTGACGATTTTCATTCTCGAGCATTATCGCATTGTCGTAATCAAGTTGTGCTGAATCCAATGAAGCTTTTTGAGATATTCCGAGAAGTGAGCTTGCGGAGAGCGTGAAACTTGATTCGGGATGCCCGGTAATCAATTCGGTCAAATAACTTTTTGCTTTTGTTGTGTCACCGGTGGAAAAAAAGTATTCGCCCAGAGTGTACAGAGATGAAGGATATACTTTCGATTTTTGAAAATCCGAAACGATCACTGAATAATGACTTATGGCAGAATCAGGAATTTCGAGTTTGAACAAGAAGAACCCCGCGAGAGTCTCCTGAGCAACTGCGACGTGCTCGTACAATGTGTCAATATCTTCCTGTGAATGCTTGATTGTAGAATCGTTTCTCACGGAAGCATCCATGGCTCTTTGGTAAAGACTGTCTGCAAGATGAAGCTTAAAAAAATCCGTGAAATATTCCTGCAAGAAAGCAGACATCTGTCGCGCTTTTTCAGAAATGACGGGAACCGCCACGTGCGCCGCGGTTTTCTGATAATACTTAAATGCACTCTGGTAGTCACCAATTTTGTAGAGGTATATATTTGCAACTCTGAATGCGCTCCGGGTCGCCGCTTCATTAGATGCGTACGCTGTATCGATTCTTTGAAATTCCGCAAATGCAGAGGAGACTGTTCCTGAATCGTACAAGGCTTCCGCGGTCTGGTACTCTATCAAAGAAAAATATTGATAGTACTTATCATCACCTCTCAAGTAAGCAAGGTCATTCAAGGCAGCGCTGTACTGTTTGTCGTGCCTCTCAACCCTTGCGAGGAAATACTTTGAATAAAACAGGATCCTGATATCTCGCGCATAATCCCATGCCGCATCGTACTCTCGTTTTGCTTCACTGTAGTCTCGAAGATTCTCGAAAAAGCTCGGCCTTGCAAGCATAGATCGCCGCTTCGTCGTTCTTGGCAAAGGTCGCTGCCGAATCTAAATACCGGGCGGCAGAAGCGGTGTCGTTTTGCATCAAAAAGTAATCTGAAAGATACTCGGCCGTGAGCGCCGCCACTTCCTGGTTTGTTTCCTGCTCTGCCAGCTTCATGGCTTTCATTAAGTCGTTATAGCCGCTATTTAGATTCCTGTTTATGACTTCAATATTACCGTAATACATCAACGCTTCACAGATTCTTTTACTATTTGAATACTTTGATTGTTCTTCAACAAACTTCCTTCCTGACCGGAGAAAGTCTCCTTCGTAATAGTAACTTATTCCAATCATGAATAGACAGTTCTCAGTATAACCCGAGTTCGGATAAAGTTGAAGTACCTTGGACGCCTTTTCGACAGCAATGTCAAAGTTCTGATGTGCCGTCTGGCTTATTGTGAATTGAGGAGTCTGCGCACCAGAGAGAACGCTGATGTCATACTCAATCATGGATTTCTTCACGTCATCTAATGCCTCTTTGTATGCATGCTCCCCATTATAATAAGTATTGAAGTAAGCAGTGAAGTCCTGATATTCATCCTTTACTGAACTCCACAGGAAACAGCCGCAAAAGGCTAAAGAGGTGATGATGAAAGCTAGAACAAGGGATTTATAATTCGTGCTCACTGAAATTATGCATTAAGTTAGGCTCGCCATGAACTTAAAATCAAGTCTGGTTTTAATGACAAGCTATGATCCTGCTCATTTTAGTTCCTTCGAGACCTTTTCGCAGTTGCGAATATAGGTACATTAGGTTAACTTTTTAAACCGATCACAAATATTAGAAAAATCATGTATCCTTTGTTTGATGGTTTGACGGAGGCTGACGTTAGAGAATCATTGAACTCAGCACGAGAAAATAGAATCGATGCAGGCCAGACGATTGTCAGAGAGGGCGAAATCGTTCAGGCATTGTGCATCTTGAAATCCGGCAGCGTGAGAGTAGAAAAGCTCATCGATGGAAAAGAAGAAGTTATCAGCATACTTGGTACAGGCGACTTTTTTGGTGAAACCACGATCGATGATGCAAAAGATTCCTTGAGAGCAAGTGCTTCAGTGACTGCCGAGGAAAATTCGGTTATCATCTGCTTCAGTAAAGAAACCGTCCGTCCGTTGATGCGGAAATTTCCTCGGATAACATTGAACATGACAAAGGCATTGTCAAAAAGACTCTCTGCGACAAACGACACCTTAAAAAAGCAAATTGAATCTTACCATCAGATTTCTGAAAAGGAAATCACCAGACTGAATGCCTTGGTTGAAGCCACTCAAACGGTAAACTCCTCACTTGAGTTAGATAAGGTATTGCAATTAATACTTGGTGAAGCGATTCGAATAACCGATGCCGAACGTGGAACAATCTACTTAGTGGACGAAAACACAAAAGAGATCTGGTCGAAGATTTTGGTTGGAGGCGAGTTGAATGAAGTCCGGCAGCCAATCGGGAAAGGGATATCCGGGTACGTTGCTGAAACCGGCCAGTCTGTCAACATAAAAGATGCGTATAATGACGCAAGGTTCAATCCCGAATTTGATATGCGGACAGGATTCAGGACCAAAAACATTCTTTGCGTCGCGATGCGAAACAAGGAGGAGAAGATCATCGGGGTCTTTCAACTCATTAACAAGCGCACAGGAGAATTTGAGGCTGACGACGAGACTTTTCTCAGAGCATTTTCCATTCACGCAGCCATCGCAATAGAGAATTCAAGACTTGCATCGGAGATGGTCAAGACAGAGAGACTATCTGCAGTTGGCAGGATGGCTGGATCCGTTATACATGACATAAAGAATCCGATGTCTGCTATCAGATTATATGCACAGGTCTTGAAAAAGAAGGCCAGCGACCAAGAGTCTTCAGAGCTTGTAGATGGAATCACCACGCAGATCGACAGACTTGTAAAAATGGCTCAAGAAGTCCTCGATTATTCACGCGGGGTTTCTCAAATGAACGTTCAGCTAATTAATTTCAATGATTTCCTTAAGGGGGTCTTGTGGTTTCTAAGGAGTGATTTTGACTACAAGAAGATCCAGTTGATTAATGAAAGCTCGTTTGACGGTCAAATCGAAATGGATACTGACAAGATGACACGGGTCATCCTAAATATTGCTGGAAATGCTGCGGACGCCATGCCTGATGGAGGAAGATTTGCGGTTCGATCTCACGTTGAAGATAATCGGCTAACTATCCAACTGGAGGACAACGGCGGCGGCATGCCGGAGGAAATAAGAAAAACAATCTTTGAACCTTTTGTCACATATGGAAAAAAGCACGGCACCGGTCTCGGTATGGCAATCGTGAAAAAAATAGTCGACGACCACCATGGGGATGTAACAATTGAAAGCGAGATTGGCAAAGGGACAAAGATGATCATTTCACTGCCCCTTATTCAGCCGAAGTGACGATGAAGGTTGAGATTGACGGCAGAACATTGGAAGCAGTAGAAGGAGATATTACTTCGTTCAAGGGAGATGCCATTGTGAACGCTGCGAACGACCATTTCTGGATGGGTGGCGGAGTTGCCGGAGCGATCAAGCGAACAGGCGGAAGCGTCATCGAGGAGGAAGCAATTCGACAGGGACCTAAACCCGTCGGACAATCTGTCATCACTGGCGCCGGTAACCTAAAAGTGAAATATGTAATCCATGCGGCGGTCATGGGACAGGATTTGCAAACCGATTCCGAAAAGATTCGGTCTGCCACGAGATCGGCGCTGGAACTGGCTGAGTCGAACGAAGTAGATTCTATAGCTTTCCCGGCACTGGGAACCGGGGTCGGAGGCTTCCCCATGTCGGAAGCCGCGAAGATCATGATCGATGAGTGCTCAACCTTTTTGAGAAGATCTCAAAGATTGGAAAGGACAACTTTCGTTCTGTTCGGAAGTGAGGCATACGAATGTTTTGCGAATGAAATCCGCAGGCTGAAAAAGTGAATCGTTGTACTGACTACGTGAGTCACTATAAGGCAGACGCGGAACAGTTCGATTATTTCCACAACCCCGACGCAACTGATCGTGCTTATGAAATCATTTTCAGGAAGTTCATTAAGAAGCTTGCAGGAAAACCGAGAAAGGTGCTTGATGTTGGAAGCGGGAGCGGATGGACCAGAGATATTGCTCACGAACAACTTTTTTTTGTGGACCTGTCTCACAAAAATCTTTCGATTCTTAAGTCAGGCTCATCAGGGGCAGTTCTTGCGGACGCATGCTACCTTCCATTCAAGACTGGAAGTCTCGACCTGGTGATCGCATCTGAGATCATGGAACATCTTAATTCGCCGGATTATGCCGCCAAAGAAATCTTAAGAATTCTTGAGAATGGTGGAAAGGCAATAGTCTCAACGCCGTACGAGGAAAAACTCCGCTACACACTTTGCGTTCATTGCAATCAGGTCACACCCATGAATGCGCATCTTCAGAGCTTTAACGAGGAGGCTCTGCTTTCTCTTTTCCCAGATGTAAAGAAAAGGTACTTTCTTTGTGGTAGTAAGCTGCTTATCCTTCTTCGTGTGCCACGACTGTTTTACAAGCTTCCCCGGCTCGTTTGGAAATTGATCGACTATCCACTCCTAAGATTAACTGGCAGAGCTCAGCACATAATCGTTGTCTTGGAAAAGTAAATTACTCCTGCAGGAGCTTTGAATACAACTTCGTCATCTCGTCTGCATCGGCTTTTGCTTTTGGATAATAGATAGCACCGAATTTCTCTACCATCGGCCTCAAACTGTTATAAGGATCTCCGCTGCAAAAGACCGTAGGCGACCCCATATTAGGTCCGCCTTTTCTCATAAGTTGTAAGATGGCGATTCCCGGCAAGTGCCCTGGTTTCAAATCATCCTTGAACTCGTTATCAAGAATAATCAAGTCATAAACATTTTCGTTTAGGCATCGTCTTGTCTCGACGCTGTCTGCAGTCTCGTCAATTTTCAGTTCAGATTGAATAGCTTTCGCAACCTCGTCCAAAACCAATTTCTGGACGTTGCGTTGCGAATCGTCATCGTCGGCAATCAGTACCGCATACTTTGGCATTTCAGTTTAACACTCTCGAAATGATTCCACCTGCAACTATATCTTCCTCTTCGTAAAGCACCACGCTTTGACCGGGCGTAATGGCTCTCCGCGGATCTGTGAACTCCACCATAATTTCGTCTTCTCCGGTCTGTTTTGCAATACAATTCGCTCCGTTGTCTTTATATCTAATTCTTCCCTTATAAATAGTGCCCTCTGTCAGTTGCGGATATTTCATGAAGTTTATGCCTTCGGCAAGGAGTCCACTGGCATACAATTTCTCGCCGGTATCCACCTCAATTGTATTGGTCTGAGCATCAATGCTCTTAACATAAAGTGGCTCACCATGACTGACGCCGAGACCTTTTCTTTGTCCGATGGTGTAAAATGGATAACCCTGATGTTTTCCAATCGGCTTGCCTTCGAAAATGATTTCACCGTCCGAGATGCGGGTTTGCAAACCGGGAACTACTTCTTTTAGAAATCGAATGTAGTTATTATCGGCGATGAAACAAATTTCATAACTTTCTGGCTTGTTTGAGCTCGCCAATTCATATCTCAATGCGAGCTCGCGAACTTCCGGTTTGGTAAACTCAGCCAGCGGAAAGATTGTCTTACTCAAGTTTGCCTGGCTTATTCCATAAAGGGCGTACGATTGATCCTTGGCATGATCTCTCCCTCTTGATACGGTAAACCTGCCGGTTTCCTTGTCCTTTCGAACCCTCGCATAATGGCCAGTGCAAATATAATCGGCTCCCAGGCTCTCCGCTTTTTCTATTAGATATTCCCATTTAATCTTTTGATTGCACACTACACATGGGTTCGGTGTTCTGGCGGTAAGATATTCTTCGACAAAGGAATCGATTACCTCTTTTTTGAATCGGTCGCTGAAATCGAAAACATAATGGGGAAAATGAAATTTGTTAGCCACACTTCTCGCCAAGTTAATTCCATCAATCGAGCAGCAGCTCGAGTCACTATTATCATTCCCGCCAACGTCTTCGTAGTCGTAAGTTTTAATCGTCACACCGACGACCTCGTAACCCTGCTCTGCCATCAGAACTGCGGCGAGAGATGAATCTACTCCGCCGCTCATGGCGACAACAACTCGTGGCTTACGGGATTTGCTATCCATCATGGAAACAATTTAAAAAAAATCGCCCGGTAATGAAAGGGCTAAAGCTTTACGAGAGTTATTCTCTATGGAACTTCTACCCTACTCTGGTCGCCAATCATGAAGCGCTGCACTCTCGGTTTTCCTTCTGCGCTGACGATTTCGACCCCGTTACCCAGCAGACTTCCCTCTATGCGCATTCCCGCGTTCAATATTTTGCATTCTTTCAGAACGATACTGTATTCCACCTCGCTGTTTTGTACATGCGAATTTGCACCGATTGATGTGAATGGCCCCACGTAACTATTTTCAATGACGGCTCCCTCTCCGATGATAACCGGTCCGCGAATTTTGCTGTTCGAAATCCTGCAGCCTTTCTGCAGAACAACTCTGCCAGCAATATCGCTGTGTGAATCAACGTCGACATCAGCTTCAACCGATGGCTCACTGTTCTCAAGTACGAGACGATTGGCCTCAAGGAGATCGATTGGTTTTCCTGTGTCTTTCCACCACCCGGTTATTTCCGCGAAACCAATCCTGTGTCCGTGATCTATGAGATATTGATGTGCATCGGAAATTTCTAATTCTCCTCTCGCACTTGGCTTGATATTATTTACGGCCTCAAATATATGATTGTCGTAAATATATATCCCAGCAATTGCGTAGTTACTTCGGGGGTGTTTCGGCTTTTCTTCAACTTTCACGATCGCGCCATTTCTAATTTCTGGTACACCAAATCTCTCCGGATCTTTAACTTTAGCGAGAGTCAAAAAGCAGCTGGCATTGCTCTTCTCGAACGCATCTAAATATCGCTTGACTCCACCGACCACCATATTATCGCCGAGATAGAAAATGAAATTGTCATTTCCGACAAATGATTGCGATATCTTGACGACATGTGCAAGTCCAAGTGGTGCATCTTGTGGAATGTAAGTTATCTTTACTCCCCATTTCGAGCCGTCGCCGATTGCACGCGGGACCTCGTCGCTATCAGCATTCGTTACGATTCCGATCTCTATTATACCTGCTGAAACTGCGGCTTCAATGGCATAATGCAATATTGGTTTGTTGGCAATTGGTATCAAATGTTTGTTTTGAGTATGCGTAATTGGCCTAAGCCGTGTTCCTCTTCCACCACTTGCAATTAACGCTTTGAAATTCATTTATTCTCCACTAATTTTTTGATCTTGGTCATTGCGGTCCTCCGCTCCCGAGAAAATCCATCACGAGTATGTTTATCTTCAAGAAGTAACTCGACTCCAAGCAGCGACCATGATCTGTAAAACTGCAAAAGAGTCTTGTCATTTTCAAGCGCTTTGATGTGTTCACGAATAACGCCGAAGTCTCCACGCGCAAGAGGACCCGTCAGAGATATCATCCCGTTGTTGGTTGACAAGTTCTTTATCGTTGAGTCGAGTAATCCTTGGATTAGCATTTTTGCATCGGCTTGACTAAGAAAATTTGAAATGAGTCTCTCCGCGCTTCTGACTGCGACCACGGTAGAGTTGGAAGCAATTGCGCTCGCAATATGTAAAAGCACCCTCTGTCTTTCGCTTCTTAGATGGATCAATTTCGATTTCAACCGCTTTGTGATCTGCTGGGCGGCATTAAAGGCGGCTGCATCACCAAAGAAGTCATAGCAGATTGCGAAGGCAGCACTTGGCTGATACTCTGCAGCAAACGCGGCTGCCGGGTGGAGTGCACCGATCGCTGCACCACGCTTTCTGAGGGGAGAAAGAATCTCAACCCTTTTCACACCACTCACGTGCAACACAACCTTCGAATTCCAGTTGATATACTTGTTAGCAGAAAGCTTGTCCACGACATTCTGAATTTCATCATCTTGAACAGTTATCAGCAAAACGCGAAAATCATCCTGCATCAAGGAGTTTCGATCTACGATTCTCGCGTCAAGAAAAGATGACTTCAGTTTTCTGCTCATTGTGCCAGTTCTGTCTTTGTACATTATGGATTTACAAGTCCAACCCATCCGAACCAGCGCCATTGCCACTGAGGATCCGACCCTCCCAGGTCCGATCAAGGAAAATCGATATGGATTTTTTGTCATGAGATCGATGCTGATAAGTACCCAACAACTCCGGACTTATCGCCGGTGATGTCGCCCGAATTACAGTGGTGGAGAATCGAGACTTTGGTCAGTCCCATTTCTCGTGCTGCATATAGACACGTGGTGATCGGTCCGCCACCGCAGGCTTCGCAGTGCCGATTATCTATGTCGTCCACCAGCTTATCAGGATCTATCATTTTCACGTCGCTAATGCAGACTTGATCCAATGCGTTGGCTGTGTCGTAATTATAGTAATGCGATAGGTCCGAGCTTGCCACTATCAACACGTCACCATCGCCGGATATCTCGCCTAAAGCACATCCAAGAGCTTTGCAATACTCGGATTTTTGGTCACCCATCACAATTGGCAAAAGCTCAAATTCACCAATCGTGGCCTGAAGGAATGGCAGCTGGACCTCGATGGCATGTTCTGTTCCGTGTCCGAGGCGGGATGCGATCACAAACTTCCCAGCATGATGCAAGAATTTTTCTCTCATCGCACAATCGATTCTCAGGACTCCCAACGGAGTTGAGTAGGCTTTCCCGGAAAAGACAGATATACCATCGAAGTATTCGCGATGGCTCGGTGAAATAACTATCACGGTCTTGAATTGATTTTTGCCTAGAAGAGAATAGCCATGAGCGGCAGTAAATCCACTATATAAGTAACCTGCGTGTGGGGAAATTATTATCGACACTTTTCCGTAGGCGGCTGGAGAGACATCCTTTCCCGCCGCGAGCAGAAGTTCTCCCACAGATCTTCTAAGTTCATCTTTCCCTGCTGGATAGAACATACCCGCAACAGCAGGCGGACGAATATATTCATTCTCTTTTTCCAAGGTCTTCCTCTCGTGATACCCCTAACTCTTTTTCTCCAAAAACTTCAGCCTGAAAAAACATAGAGATGAACATCTGGATCTTTGTAAGATTCCTTGGCCAACCCAGCCTTAACACATGTGTTTTCCAAAAACTCTTTTCTTGTCCAGTTATTTTCAGTTGCCACCTGCGGCAATAATAGGCCTCGATAAAATCCTTTCTCCACCACCAAGCCATGTCTGCCGACCTCGACTTCTTCAACGCTATTAATCGCTTTCAGGGGCGAGAGGACTGAAATCTCTACTTGTAGATTTTCAAATTCATCGGCGCGGACAGATTCGAATCTCGGATCGCACATCGCGGACTTTTCCGCCATTTCTGCCACGACCCGATAAAGAGGATATCTTCCTTCAATTAAACCGATGCAGCCTCTCAATTCACCCTTCTCTTTTAGGGTTACAAAAGCCCCAGCATTTGTCTCAAGATTTGCACTGGCCGGTTTTTGGGGAACGTAAATTTCGCCGGCTATTGCTGCCTTCACCGCTTTGCGTGCAATGCAAAGGAGTTCGTGTTTTTCTTCGACAGTAAGTGTGAATCCCATTCAAGCTGCGCGTGATTTCATTTCCATATGCCCGGAATTCTTGTCTTACACTTTATGCATAGACCGTCCACCAAATGATTCTTTAACACTCGGAAGCCGCTTCTTTCGATAAGAAGCTCGCCGCACTTGTAGCAGTAGGTGTTCTCAAGATTCTCTACCATGCCCGGAAGATTCCCAGCGTAAACAAAATAAAGCCCGGCTTCCTTTCCGATATTTGCCGCGTTGAGGAGCATTCTCATATCCGTGTTGTTCCGATCGGTCATTTTGTAGTCGCGATGGAAAGCTGTAATGTGCCATGGAATCTCCGAAGAAACAGAAGCGATGAATTTCGCGATGTTCCTCAACTCCTCCGTTCCATCATTTAAACCGGGAACAAGCAGAGTCACAATTTCCACCCACATCCCTTTTTCTTTCAGAAGCTGAATTGCATTGAGTACGACGTCCAGCCTTCCACCTAATTGCCGGTATTTCCTGTCGTCAAACCCTTTCAAATCTACTTTATACAAATCGACGCACGGTCTGATATAATCTATTACCTCTGGAGTGGCATTGCCATTCGATACGTAAGCACCGTGGATTCCGTAAGGCTTGGCAATCTTGAAAACGTCCATTGCCCATTCGCTAGTGATGAGCGGCTCGTTGTAAGTGGAAACCAAAACCGGGGATTTGTAAACGAGCGCAAGCTCGACAATTTTTTCGGGCTCAATTAATTCAGGCTGGGAAATCGCCGATGGATCGCGGATTGCCTGGCTCGTTGTCCAATTCTGGCAATATGAACAGTGGTAATCGCAGCCCAGCATTCCAAAACTAAGAGCATTCCCACCAGGAAAAGCGTGGAAGAAAGGCTTCTTTTCAATCGGATCAAGTTGAATCCCCGCCGCGTATCCATGAGGAACAAAGAGTTTTCCATCTCTGTTGAAGCGGACTTTGCAGATCCCGTCTCTGCCGGGTTTTATCTTGCAGCGATGTCCGCACGCGTAGCAAAGCACCCAACCGTCGTCAAGTTTTCTATAAAGTTCCCCCTCGACGACGTGGTCCTGTAAAACGCTTTTTAGAGTTAGTGTCTCAGCCATACCTTCCTATCAACGAGTTCTCCCCGACCCCTATCGGGCCGGAGACCCTCAGGCAATTGTCTATCGACTCGTAAAAGTTTACTCTTTTAAGCGGAGAAAATCAACTGTTAGTGCTTGCGTACCGGAGAGTGATCCGTTGGTTTTCATCTTCAAGAATCGAGCCCGCCTTCACGATGAGCCGGAGTTCGGCCCGCTTCTCGGGTTTCTTGTTCTCACGGATATAATATGTCAAACCGTTATCAAGTTTGCCGATGATGATAGCGGAGTCTGCCGGTAGGACCTGATCCGGTTTGAATGTCTGCTGAGCTTGAATCCGGCAATTCGTCAGAAGAAGAATCAATGACGTTATGAACGCTTGAAAGGTTTTCATGCTAATAGCCTCCATGTTTGCAAATTCTACAGCCTTGATGATGGCAGATTTTAAACAACGCGGGCGATTGGAACAAGGGAGTCGTATTTCAATTGCAGGGTTACTTCTCGGTCTGCTCGGTCATCACGAAATCATTCGGTTTGTATCCTTGAGTCTTCAGCATCTCGAAAGCCACGTGCATTTCTTCGGGAGATAACACCGGTGTGCGGCTCAATATCCAGCCGTACTTCCGCGATGGCGTTCCGATGACTGCATACCTGTAGTTGTCGTCGAGGCCGATGATCCAGTAGTCTCCCCAGAATAACTGGATGCCGAAGAGTCTTAGGAAGCTCACTTCCAATTTCGAGTTCGTCGTTGTGTCGACGACCCGAGCTATTCCCTTCGCTTCGCTAATGCTGCCATCACTTTCCGTACACCTATTGATCACGTCAATTCTTCCATCATTCCGCAACGCGTAAGTCGCCGTTGTGTTACGCGCACATTGCTTCTGGAAAGAGTTCGGTATCTTCGCAATTTCGTACCACACGCCGATATACCTGTCTAGATCGACACGGCTCACGGTTGTCACTTCTCCATGTGTCGTTTGGCCGCTGGCATCGCCTCCGTAAAACAAAAGCAATAATCCAACCGTGCCGATTAAAACAATTTCCTGCATTTCCATAAGTGTCTCCCGAGAATTTATCGTCTTAATTTCTTGTTTACATTTGAAACCTACAAGAGGAGTAATTCGCATGAGTCTTGATCAGACATCTTTTGATCCCGGCCTGACGGAAAAGTACACCGGAGCGCTCAACCGCGCTATCGAAAAAGACGGCTCGTTCAACGTCCGCAAGTCAGGCGGCGGACTTAAGAACTTCCATTTTTACCGGTTCCTGATAGACATCTCGTGGCCCAAATTCTTCCTTGTGATACTATTGGGGTACATCTTCATTAATGCTGCCTTCGCATGTCTATATCTTCTTGCCGGAATCAGAAATATCCTGGGCGCAAACGGAGGAACATCGCTGTCGGCATTCCTCAGCACATTCTTTCTCAGCGTCCATACGTTCACCACGGTCGGTTACGGGACAATTGCACCGAACGACTTCTGGACAAATCTTATTGCGGCCTTTGAAGCGCTGACGGGATTAATGGGGCTCGCGCTCGCTACTGGCCTTCTTTACGGCAGGTTCTCGCGGCCGTCGTCAAAAATAGTTTACAGCGACCGCGCGGTGATCGCACCGTACCGTGGAAAGACGAGTCTTCAATTCCGCATAGCGAATCAGCGGGCGAACACCCTGATGGAAATCGAAGCTAAGATGCTCCTCATGACGGTCTCGGGCACTGGCGATAACCACAAACGAAAATATCATGTCCTTAACCTGGAACGCCCCTCGGTATATTTTCTTCCGCTGACGTGGACGGTGGTCCATCCTATCGATGAGCAGAGTCCGCTCTTCGGGAAGACTCTAGATGATCTTTCCGGTTCACAGGCGGAGATTCTGATATTGATAAAAGCGTTCGATGACACCTTCGGACAGGTTGTTCACTCGCGATACTCTTACAGGTTCGACGAGATTCTCTGGGGAGCGAGATTCCTTCCCGCGTTCAGCGTGACGAAAGATGGAGACATGGCTCTTGAGCTGGATAAGCTGAACGAAGTGGAGGTGGTGACGGTATGAAGGAGTTCTCATCCTCACAGTCATCACGTAGGTATGAGTCGCGCGCCGATAGGTTTTTAGTTTGCTGCCATCATGGATTCGTTCAGAAACCGGTTGAACGGTACCATCGCTTTGAAAACCCGGGCGCATACCGATATGAAATTAACGGCGATGATTTCTTTGTCACTCAACGAGTGCCAGATCATTAGCTCCTTATATTTCAGGTAATCTGCCATGGGATCACCCTTGTCAAATCCGCGGGGAACGTTGGAAGACTTTTCTCCCTCGATTGTGAAATTGTCTTTGAAGATTTTATCGTTGATGATCTTGAGGAATTCTTTGCCGTTGTCCCTGATTGCTTCCCTTATCGCTTTCATATCTTTCGGTTCGGTCATGTGAACGCCGCCGGCAAGAAACGCACCGCCCGGCTCTAAATGCAGATAGTAGCCTGCTTTTCCACAGAGATTCGATTTGCCCATCAGCGTCGCACCGAAGTGCGTCTTGTATGGAGATTTATCTTTTGAAAAACGGATGTCCCGGTAGATTCGGAATACGGAATCTTTCGCGTTGAGGCCATCGACCGATTCGTCGAACTTTGCTACTTCGTCGATTAGTCCCTGGACAAATTGTGTGAAGTTCTCGTTGGCAGCTAAATATTTGTCTTTATTCTTAGTGAACCACTCCCGGTCATTATTCTTCTTCAGGTCTTTTAAGAATTGAAGCGTTTCTTTCGCGACCATGTTTGCCATTTCAGTGAATCGACCTCCTCAGAAGATTTATGAATTCGTTTGTCTGCAGCTGTTCATGCTTCACAACAGACGGTGTGTACCATTTTAATTCCCCCGCGAACTCTCCTCCTCTCAGGTGTTCCGTCATCGCGAGTCGAACGATAGTGAGACGCGGCGATCCGTTGTGTTGCAGCATCCGTACTGAGATCGCAGCGCCTCCGCCGGCTCTTCTTATCCTCCGACGGGCATCATCGGGTGAACCTCGATTTTCGTCGGGATGTCTTTGAATATCGGATTGGCTTTGGCGATGTCGACGGCTTCGTTGATATCTTTCGCAGTGATGTGGAAATAGCCGGCCACCATTTCCTTGGTCTCGTTGAACGGCGCGTCTTTCAGAACTCCTTTGCTCTCGCTTACGATGCGGCTCCCTTTGTCGATTGGGTTTGCTCCCTTCAGCTTCCCTTCTTTCATAAGGTTTCCGATGTAAGCTGTCCCATGCTCGAGATGCTTTTGAAGTTTTTCCTTGGGAAGGTCGGTCCAGACGCTCCCCTCGGTCTTTATGATCAGCAGGTAATCTTTCATTTCCTTCACTCCTTCTATTTTGTCTTATACCTTCCGCTAACAACAAATTCTTCGTGAAAAATCCCGAATTGGCCCAGATGGTCTCCGATTGGATCGCGTCAATCCTGGATTGGAAACTGTGGATCGTCAATTGGAAGGATTGGATGCTCGCTTGGATTCATTCAAACGGCGATTGGACTCATTGAAATGCCAACTTGGCAAATCGAATTGTCAACATGGCGCAGCAGAATGTCAATTGGAACCATGGAGATGGCGATTGGAAGGATCGGAATGTCAATTTGATCCATCGGATCGGCGATTCGGGGCATCGGATTCGGAGTCAAGTCATTCGGCCGGGGAAAGAGGGATCCTATGCGGAAAGTACGAAATGAAGGGCGCAAGCTTGCGAAGGTAACTCAGCCTTAGCTCCGAAACTTTCGCAAGGCAGCTGGCGCGCGGCGATAGCCAGATCAGCGTGGATCGTGGCCGACTATCTCGGCAAGAAGCACCCCGCTAAAGCGACGGCTTGAACGCCAGGGCGAAGGAGTAGAACTCCTTTGCACCTTTGAGGGGAATAGCACAAGTGTGAACTATTTTTCTTTTCATATCTTCCTGATCCTCTCCTTTACGCCGCGTCCACAATTGTTACGGAAAACTCGCCGTCGCTCTATTCTTCCTCAAAATAATCATTGTCAATCCTCTTGATTTCGTAAGAGGTAACAGTGGATACACCAATGTTATGGTCTATCATCAATTGGGCAAGTTGTTCCCCATCAATCAAGACGATCTTGGTTTCGTTCTTCGGCATATACTCGATAGCGTCTTTAGAAAAGGTCGAGGTGGTTATAAATATGCCCTTCTTAGCTCCTTGCCCAGCAAGCGCGCCAACAAACTTCTGTATCTCGGGCGGCCAACTTGATTACCTGGCTTCCATCGTTTGGCTTGAACATAGATTATGTCTAGCCCCAGTTTGTCTTCCTTAATGGTACCGTCAATACCTTCATCGCCGGTTTTTCCTATAGCCTTCCCTGCATCCTTAATGGATCCACCATATCCCATTTTTACGAGAAGTTCGACAACCATCCTTTCGAAGAATGACGGAGGCAACTTCATAACTCTGTTCAGTAATTCGTTAGCAAGCGACCCCCTCAATCCTTGATAAGCAAAATCGAGAGTCTCCTCGGGAGTTTCGAATGAAGCCATCGGGATAGGAATGTTATGCTCCATTTCGAATTGAGCATGCTTTGTATTCTGAAACTCAAGGAACTCTGGAAACCGACGCAGAAATGCAACGTTGATTTTATCTGGATTTTGTTTCAAGATCTTTAAACCCAGTTCAGTTATGATAATCGAGCCTCTTCTCGGCGACTCAAGCAATCCTGCCTTCCTCAGATAGGTGCTTGCCCAACCAACCCTATTCCGGAAAATGAAATCCCGACCGCTTGCCAACAACTCTTTGCGATCATCGTCTGTCACTTTGAAAATCGTCGCGAGGTTCTCGTTTATTTCTCTCATTGAAGTGCTCCTTACCGTCCGAGGTAATCCTCATTAAAGGCAACATCAGGGATTGATAATCTGGAATCATGTTAGATCTCCTGTCTCTTCACTCTCATTAATTCCCTTTTCTCAACGCCGCATCCACGTGAGATACTTTAATTATGACAGCACGGTTAAGATTAATCATGCATCTCACGGGATAAATCAATATCCAGCTCCGAAAGTTCTCCATCGCCATTGAGGTTGGAGGCGTCGAGTGTCATCATTGGATCCCGATTTCGACTTTCACTACGCTGTCAATATTCATCGAGAATCTGTTTTGTCCTGTGTAATCCGTGCGCAAGTCCTTAATCTATCCGGCATACAAACAACCCCTTTATTCCTTCTCGTCGATCGCGTCTCTTATCGTCTGAAGGATTTCAGAAAACAAATACGGTTTCTGAACAAAATGCTTCACTCCCGCTTCGAGCAGTTTTGATTTCACCTGAGGCTCGACATATCCGCTTGCCGCAATGAGCTTCACTGACGGGTCGATCGATCGAATCCTAATTAGTACTTCGTCTCCGGAAAGCTTCGGCAGGCCTAAGTCGGAAATGACCACGGAAATTTCATTCTGCATCTGAGTGAAAAGCTCTATTCCCGATATTCCGTCCCTGGCAGTCAGGACATTGTACCCTTTCGATGTAAGCACTTCTTTTGCCAAATCGATCAGCATCTCTTCATCTTCAATCAACAATATTGTGCCTGTGCCTCCGGGTGCCTCTTCGAAAGAGAGATTCGGCGTGGGACTCTTCACAATTCCCCCTTCGTGGACAGGAAGGTAGATGCTGAATGTCGTACCATTGCCAGGATCAGTTGCTACGTCGATGAAACCATTGTGGCTCGTGACTATGCTGTGAACAAGTGCAAGACCCAGCCCTGTCCCTTTTCCGACTTCCTTGGTAGTATAGAAGGGATCAAAGATCCTGCGTTTTGTATCTTCATCCATCCCGATCCCAGTGTCGGTGATCTTCAGAAGAATATATTCCCTCGCCAGCGCGGACGGGAACCGCAAGGCTGCCTCGCTTCCTTCGAGTATCTCAGTCGAAATTCTGATGCTTCCACCTATGGGCATAGCGTCGCGGGCATTGACGCAAAGGTTCAAGAGCACCTGCTGCATTTGTGTTGGATCGGCATGTAGGGACGGAAGATCGGGCTTAAGGTCTGTGACGACCGCTATGGTCTTTGGTAAGGTCTCTTCGAGAAGTCTCGTAACTTCATCCACGATGTCGTTTATTTCTACTCTTTCATAAACGGATTCTGTTTTTCGAGCGAATGTCAGAAGTTGGTTTACAAGAGCTGCGCCTCTCGCGGTGGCTTTCTGGATGGCGTCTATGCTTTTACGGGCTTTTTCAGGTTCAGTTGCGGCCATTCCCAGGAATGTCGAGTGTCCCATGATGATCCCGAGAATGTTATTGAAATCGTGAGCAATCCCCGCCGCGAGTGTGCCGACGCTTTCCATCCTTTGAGCCTGCGTTAATTGATGCTGAATAGCTTTTTGTTTGGTGATATCTCGTATGATACTGAGGAATGAAGGCGTTTCTTTCGATTCATCGACAACAACCGACGCAGTGCAATTGACAATTATTTGCTCCCCACTTTTTTTCTTGAACATTAATTCGTGATCCTTTACAAATTTGTCCCTTTGAAGAATGTCATAAAATTCCTGTCGCTCTTCGGGGTCGACAAACACTTCACCCAGATCTATCGTTGTGAGTTCATCCTTCAAATCGAATCCCAACAATTCGATTCCAGCCGGATTGACATCCGTTATCGACCCGTTCGTCTCGGAAATAAAAATAGCGTCCTTCGACTCTTCAAAGAGAGACCGGTATTTTTCTTCGGAACGTTTCAATTCATTGAACATATTTTCGAGCCTCTTTTCAGCGGCTTTTCTTTCGGCAATATCGATGAAGGATGCCATCGAGCAAATTGGCCGTCCATCTTCTGACTTGACAATGTTTGCTGAAATTTGAAGATCGAAAACGGTCCCGTCCTTTTTCATCCCCTTGCTTTCGTTCAGATACCCTTTCCCTGTCTGCATCAATGCAAAGGCGTCCTGTATTTTCTGGGGGAACAAGGTAAACTCGGAAATGTCTCTTCCCACGACTTCGCTCGGGTTATCATAGCCCCAAAATCTTACAAAAGCTTTGTTCACATAAAATATCTTCCCGTTCATATCGGCAAGGCCTATCGCACTTATCGATGATTCGATAGCGGAGTTCTTTATCAAGAGCTGCTGTTCGGCCCCTCTGCGATCGGTAATATCGCGAATAACACTCACCAGAACACGCGTCCCGTCGAGATCTATCCCCTGGGAATTTACTTCAACCGGGAAAACGCTGCCGTCTTTACGAACGTGAAAAGTTTCGAAGAGAATGCCACGTTTGTCGGCTTCCTCCATTTGCGTAAAAGTTATAGATTTATATCCAGGAGCGCGTAAATCGGTGATCAAGAGCGATAGTAGTTCTTCACGGGTGTACCCGTATGCCTTAATTGCCGTGGCGTTAGCCTCGATGATACGAGCGTCATCTTTTCTTACGAAGAGAATAAGATCGCGTGCATGATTTGCAAGTAATTCGTAACGACCCAACGCCTTTTCCGCTTCCACCCTCTTTTCTGTTTCAACTTCCCATCTACGAAGCTGGTTGCGCAGCGCGATGTACAGCAACACTGCCGTCAAAGTCACGAACCCCCAACCTTTGTATATCGAAAGAGAAATTATCATTCTCGGTTCCGGGGATAACAAGAATACAGCACGGTCCGAAAAGAGAATCCAGAGAGCAGATAAGATCCAATAAACCAAGCTTGTACGAATTGCC
Source organism: uncultured Bacteroidota bacterium (assembly GCA_963703215.1). Taxonomy (GTDB): domain Bacteria; phylum Bacteroidota; class Ignavibacteria; order Kryptoniales; family JAKASW01; genus JAKASW01. The sequence continues at coordinate 2,989,898 of OY969800.1, forward strand.
ACATGGACAAGCTTCTCGTGAGTTCGCCGACCGGCAGCTTGGTCGAGTCCCGCTTTCATATTTGGCAATTCAGACATACCCTGATCCTCTGCGTTATTCGGTCTATTGTCGTTTACGATGTGTTTGGACTTCAGAAACATTTTGATGAATTACATTTTAGTCTTGCCATCCATCGTGCATTGCTTTCGACAGAATTTCTTCTTCGATGTTGTCTCAACGTGCTCTTAATTTTATAATACCCAAGGATTAATGCAACTTCCGAGAGAATGATTCAGAATGGTTCTTCGCATCCACAGCGTTCCAGCGCATCACCTGTGAGACGAAATATTCGCCAGTCGTCCAGGCAGACTGCCCCCATCCTTCCATAGAATCCCATTGCAGACTTGTTCCAATCAAGCACGGCCCACTCCATCCGACCGCACTTGCGTTCGACGGCAAGTCTTGCAAGGTATGTGAGCAATGCTTTACCGATTCCCTTCTTGCGGAATTCAGGAAGGACGAAAAGATCTTCAAGGTAAATTCCTGGCCGTCCGAGAAAAGTCGAAAAGTTGTGAAAGAAAACAGCAAAGCCTGCAGCTACATTCTCGCGTCGAGCAATCACGACTTCGGCAAATTTCTGCGGACCAAAAAGCGAGTCGCGCAGGATTTCTTCTGTGGCGACAACTTGATCCGCCAACCGTTCGTATTCTGCAAGACCATTGATGAAAGAAAGAATAAGGGGAATATCAGTTTCTGTTGCGATGGAAATTCGTATATCAGAATCGGTCATTTCTATTTCGCCTGAATTTGTGCTTAGAAATTTAGCACACTAGCGACACTGTCCCAAAGAAATCCGTTCAAAGCAAAGATTTTTGCGTCTTAGTCTATATTAGTCTTAAGACGAGTGTAGAGATCGATTTGTATTTTGGACTCGCATTAGATATTATTTTGAACCATAAGAGGAAAACGCATGACAAAAACAAGAGTAAGCTGGCACGAATATTTTATGTCGATAGCGCAAGAAGTCGCCACGCGCAGTACCTGCGATCGAAAGCATGTGGGCGCGGTAATCGTGAGAGACAAAGTAATTCTTTCTACAGGCTACAACGGGAGCCTTCGTGGTGCACCACACTGCGACGATGTTGGACACGACATAGAGAATGGACACTGCGTCCGAACTGTACATGCTGAAGCAAATGCTGTCACTCAAGCAGCGAAGAATGGCGTGAACATCAATAATTCAGAAATCTATGTCACCGCCTCGCCCTGCCTGAACTGTTTCAAGCTGATTGCCAATTGCGGCATCAATACTATTTACTACAAAGAATTCTATCGCGATGAGCGAATAAAGAGATATGCTGAAGAAGCAGGAGTGAAATTGGTTTATATGGGAGATGGAGAGCCGGCAAGCGACTAACAGGATGTCTTATGTTGCGTGCCCTATGCGCGGAGATTGCAGATATTTTTCCCTTCGATGCAAGAACCCTTGAAGCGTTGCCGACAAACGCTCCAAGGGCATAACTTCATTTTGCTTAGTTCATCGAGGACTTCGAATCCTTCGCTTTCATCATCATCTTCTTATTCATCATCGTCGAATCTTTCTTCGAAGATTTCATCTTCATATTCTTCGAAGACTTTTTCATCTTCGCTGGCGATTTCTTCATCTTCATGCTTTTCGAAGGCTTTTTCATCTTCATACTCTTCGTCGACGACATCTTCTTCATACCCTTGCTACTCTTCATCATCGATGTGTCCTGGCTGGCAATCGCAGGTTTTGCGGCATAATTTGCGAATGCCGTACCAGCTATCGTGAATAGGGCGACAACAACCAAGGTTGCTATTTTCTTCATTTTGTTACTCCTCCATTTAGTTTATTTAAGAATTGATTTGTGGTTATTCAAGTTTCACTTCGTGCTGTCCGGCACAAATATGAGCGCCGCAGAGTTCATGCAATAGCGCTTACCGGTTGGTGCTGGACCATCATCGAAGACGTGACCGAGATGGCTTCCACTCTTGTCTAAAACTTCGATCCGTGGTTCGCCTGGAAGGCTGTTATCCCAACGAAGAACCAAAGCATCGGGATTTATGGGTGCCCAGAAACTTGGCCAGCCCGTACCGGAATCAAACTTCTGATCAGAGCTGAAGACGGGTTCACGGGTCGCAGCACTGAGATATATTCCTTTCTTGAAGACGTGGTCAAGATCTCCGGTAAAAGGCGCTTCCGTTCCAGCTTCTCGCAAGATATAATATTGCATCGGAGTCAGGATTCGTTTCCACTCAGCGTCAGTCTTGAATTTCGTGGTGTCGAAACTGCCAGAAATGATCTTTCCATCGCCAGAAATCGGACCCGCCCATGGTGCATGTGGATGTCGGTATAGCGCCATTCCAAGTATACCAAGTGCAGCCACGAGCATCATAAAGGCTAAATTCTTTTTCATTCTCTTCCTCCTCACTTTCAACCAAACGTAAAAGCGAACGCTTCAATTCCCGGCGTCTCAAACTTTAGCGACAAGACATGAATCCCTGCTTTATTTCCCAGGTCTATTAAGTTATAGAGCCTGTCTGATTTCACCGTGATTTCTCCATGGATCACGTCCGAGCCAGCATTTGAATCGTCAACGGGCTTCCCATCCAATAGAACTTTCACTTTCGCCATTGAACCAGCGCTGCCTGGCCGCAGGACAAGAAAAACCTTTTCCGCAGAGAACTTATAATTCAGGGCAGCGTCATTCCCAGCTATTGCATATTCCTTTTCGATATTCCATTCTCCACCGAAACTGAATGAGTCTTGATGCAGATTATCTGCGAGCGTAAACCTTTTCTCTACCGTCCCGGTGTTTCCACCATCGAAATAATATTCCATTCGTTCCGCGCCAAGATATGTCTCAGGCGACTGCGATCCTTCAGGAGTCTGGTCGGGTAGATTCTCGATCGTCCCCGAAACCGCGTGACCGTTTTCTTTCAATAGCTCTCTTATCGCCATTTCCATCTCGTCGTATTCGCCCTCACCAAAATGCTTTCTCTGTATATTTCCGTTTCCGTCGATCAGGTACTCAGCAGGCCAGTATTCATTGTTATAATTGTTCCATGTTGCGTAATCGTTGTCTTGCGCGACAGGGTAATGAATGTTGTACATTTTTATCGCGTCGAGGACATTGTCCGAATTATGCTCAAACTGAAATTCTGGAGTATGTACCCCGATGACCACGAAGCCATTATCTTTGTACTTGTCGTACCACAACGTCACATGCGGCAAAGTGCGAATGCAATTGATGCAGGTATATGTCCAGAAATCGACAAGGACGACCCTTCCCTTCAGCTGTTTTATGGATAACGGCGAATTCGTGTTAAGCCATTTCGTAATGCCGACAAAGTCCGGAGCGTGAGTGTCTGCGTTGAAATAAGAGGTGTTCTCGGTCTCCCGAACGGATGTACCTTGAGGTGGATCGACGTTTTCAGATTTTCTGCCTTTCAAAATATCAAGCTGGGTGGAAACGGTTTTGTCACTTTCGAAGCTGTTGAGAGCCGTGCTGAATTGCGGAAATGCATTCAGCAGTTTTGTCTCGATCAGCCTGTCATAGTTTGTGTATATTGCAACCGCAGTAAGAAGCATGACGACTCCGAAAACCTGTTGAATCCTTCCGGTATATTTCGAAAGGAACCTGGTGCGCGTTATCACCTGTCGACCGCCATAGGCAAAAATGAATAATGGTATGCCGACGCCGGTGACGTATGCCAGTGTTACAAGGACAACACTGAGTGTCACTTTTCCAGTCGCGGCAAGTGTCGCAATTGCCGCAAGGATCGGTCCAGCACATGGAGACCAGACAATGCCGAGTGATATTCCCGTGATAAAGCCTGCGAGGAATCCGCTTCCCTGCTTCGAGCGCTGCCCGAACAGGCTGCTCATCCTGCTGATCAAACCTTCGATCATTCTGGACAACGCCGGAACCACCATCGTAAGTCCCAGCAGTCCGATGATCACAATTGCGGCAATCCTTAAGCTGTCCGGATCAAAGTGGAACACCTTTACTAGATAAGAGATCGTCAGTGTGAAAAAGGCAAAACTCAGCATGATGCCGAGCGTAATTCCAAGCGGCCTTCGGCGGCCTGTGCCCCCCACAGACGATGATAAGACAATCGGTAAGATTGGCCAGATGCATGGCGCAAGAATCGTCACGAGCCCGGCAAGAAATGCGAATCCAAGTAATACAACCAAAGTAAACTCCTCCTTTTCGGTTTCTTACAGTATGAACAAATTATTGCTACGAAAGGATTGACGTTGGAGTAGGCGAAACCTTACATCCTTCATACAGCGAAGCCCAACCAGAATGAGCTAAATAGAAACATAGGTAAGATAGCAAATAATTCGATGTCTTCTATGTCCCTATGTGGTTATAAATCCTTTGCTTTGTTTTGCGCAAATCCCCGGGAGGTCTATCTTCCTAATTCAGGCCCAGTCTTTCTTGCATCTTCCCTTTTTCTTCTTCCGATAGCCTTTCTTGGGAAGCCAGACCTTTCGCCGCTTTCGAGATAATCTTCGTCTGCTCGAGAAATCTCCGACAGAACGCGCAAACGACAAGATGCACGTACAACTGGAACTTCTCGCGCAAGGTCAGTGAGTGCTCCTGTTTTTTGCATATCAATAAAGTAGCCTGTCTGCAAGGAATGATTTCCATCTTCAGGCCTGTATCCAATTCTTCTCGATGCATTTTCTAAGCATCAGTTTTGCTCTGTGCATAACGACCCAATAGTTTGACGGAGAAATGGTCAATTCCTTACATATCTCTTCGGACTCCAGCTCGTCAAGATACTTCAGCGAAAAAACTGTTCTGCACTGTGCCGTTAGTCTTGCGAGACATCTCTGCAAAGCTTCTTGGAATTCTTTAGCGCGGAAGTCATCGCGGCGACCTTCTCTCCAGTCGGCAGGTCCCGTGGAATCTTTCCATTCTCCATCCTGATCGAAGTAGGAATCAAGCTCCGCAGAGCTGTCAATATCCGAAAAAGAAACCGCTTTGTCCGTGGCATTTCCGCGATAGTGGTCGATGATTTTATTTTTTAATATCGTGAAGAGCCACGTTTTCTCGGAGCTGTCGCCTCTGAACGAATCGAGATTCTGGAGAGCCGATAGAAATGTTTCCTGAACAAGATCCTTTGCGATTTCCCTGTCGCTTACACGCACAATAGCATAGCTGAAAAGAGAATCGGAGAAATTCTCGCTCCATTTCGCGGGCATGGCTTTCTCGCTGCGAGGCATGAATTATAATAAGATAATCGAGAGAATGCCGCAAGGAAAAGAAGAAGAGTGAACACAAATCAGAAACAACCGCTCGCACGCGGCTGGTGAGTGAGCGCTTCGCGTCATTTGGTTATCGTCTTTTGAATCATGGCTGTTATGCTCGCAGTATTGTCTAATTGTGATTTGCTTTTCTCGCTCTGCGGGGTCCCGCACCATTTCAAATTCTATGATGTCCGAGCGGGACAAGATTTTCTTTTGCGCCATAGGCGCATCAGCCTCTGGCTGAGATTGACGTTCTTTGAACGCCGATCAATGGATTGCCATCTTCATCGGTGTTGTGATTTGCTTTCAGATTTTTCTTTGATTAATGTTCTTTGAACCCGCAACCTGGCGAAGACCATCATCGACATGTTGTGATTTGCTTTCAGATTTTTCTTTGATTAATGTTCTTTGAACGCGCATCACGATGCGCCCGTGATAATCAACGTTGTGATTTGCTTTCAGATTTTTCTTTGATTAATGTTCTTTGAACAGAAACTTTTTGCGGGCCGATGAGTAGCGCGTTGTGATTTGCTTTCAGATTTTTCTTTGATTAATGTTCTTTGAACATATCGGCACGAACACTGGCGCGACCTACTGTTGTGATTTGCTTTCAGATTTTTCTTTGATTAATGTTCTTTGAACAGTGCAGCGGTGCCTCCCGCAAGAACCGCAGTTGTGATTTGCTTTCAGATTTTTCTTTGATTAATGTTCTTTGAACGACGATGTTTACAGTTACTGCAAGAAGCACGTTGTGATTTGCTTTCAGATTTTTCTTTGATTAATGTTCTTTGAACCGATACAACATGGCTGACGATGCAAGCGCCGTTGTGATTTGCTTTCAGATTTTTCTTTGATTAATGTTCTTTGAACTGCAGGCAGCGTGACTGCCAACCCTGCGAGGTTGTGATTTGCTTTCAGATTTTTCTTTGATTAATGTTCTTTGAACAGCCTGTTGCACAATACCATGACAGCGTGGGTTGTGATTTGCTTTCAGATTTTTCTTTGATTAATGTTCTTTGAACCTGAAAAAGAAATAGAAGAATACTATGGATGTTGTGATTTGCTTTCAGATTTTTCTTTGATTAATGTTCTTTGAACAATTCTTGTGCAACTCAGTCAGTCGATTAGGTTGTGATTTGCTTTCAGATTTTTCTTTGATTAATGTTCTTTGAACTACGGCAGATCCGAAGGTGACAATGCCGTGGTTGTGATTTGCTTTCAGATTTTTCTTTGATTAATGTTCTTTGAACGCATGGAAAAACAGACATCCCTTCCTCACAGTTGTGATTTGCTTTCAGATTTTTCTTTGATTAATGTTCTTTGAACCGTGCAGACGCTGACGAAGATGTTCGTGGAGTTGTGATTTGCTTTCAGATTTTTCTTTGATTAATGTTCTTTGAACTGCAGGCAGCGTGACTGCCAACCCTGCGAGGTTGTGATTTGCTTTCAGATTTTTCTTTGATTAATGTTCTTTGAACAGCCTGTTGCACAATACCATGACAGCGTGGGTTGTGATTTGCTTTCAGATTTTTCTTTGATTAATGTTCTTTGAACCTTCACAGGTTAAAGGGGAACGAACTGGTAGTTGTGATTTGCTTTCAGATTTTTCTTTGATTAATGTTCTTTGAACCTGCATATTTAGGAGGTCGAATGCTGAATGGTTGTGATTTGCTTTCAGATTTTTCTTTGATTAATGTTCTTTGAACGAAATGCTTTTCTGCGTTTGAATCCCATTGGTTGTGATTTGCTTTCAGATTTTTCTTTGATTAATGTTCTTTGAACCGATCCGCCAGGACTCTATTCGTGGTACAGGTTGTGATTTGCTTTCAGATTTTTCTTTGATTAATGTTCTTTGAACCCCTTGTACCATGTCCCGCCGCAGAGATAGTTGTGATTTGCTTTCAGATTTTTCTTTGATTAATGTTCTTTGAACCCGATCTGGCTGGAGCATCATCAGCAAGCGGTTGTGATTTGCTTTCAGATTTTTCTTTGATTAATGTTCTTTGAACCCGATCGTGGCTGGAGCATGCATCGGCAAGGTTGTGATTTGCTTTCAGATTTTTCTTTGATTAATGTTCTTTGAACGATACCGTACGTCGCCATCGGCAATCCGATGGTTGTGATTTGCTTTCAGATTTTTCTTTGATTAATGTTCTTTGAACAGACCACGGAACATTTCATTGAAAAACAACCACTTACATTAATCTTGGAGAAGAAAAAAGCGTCCCGCTTGCGGGACGCTTTTCTCATTTCCGTGTTGCTTTTTAGGAATTAAAAAATTTCCAGCTGCTGAGGGGGCGGCTTCACGTCTTGTGCCTCCTTTCCTTCGAAGATCTCGATCATTCCGAACTGCTTATCCGTAATCCTGAATATCCCGATCTTCCCCTTCTTCGGCAAAAAGCTCTTTACTCTTTTCGTATGCACGTCAGCATTCTCCTGGCTCATGCAGTGACGGACATAAATTGAAAATTGAAACATCATGAAGCCGTCTTTCATGAGATTTTTCCGAAATCGCGCATACGATTTCCTGTCTGCCTTCGTATCCGTCGGCAGGTCGAACAGCACCATTACCCACATGATTCTATACTCGTTTAATCGCATTGGAATTAGGTTATTTACGGTTCGAGAACTTCATGATATCATAGTTGTGAAAAAAGAAGGGTATTGTCATTCCGACCGAACCTGAGCGTAGCGAAGGGGAGCGGAGGAATCTTCTATAGAGCACCGCGAAACCAACACTCGCGCAACATGATAGAAGATTCCTCGACTCGTTACACTCGCTCGGAATGACGTTCTTCCTTCAATTCTGGATACACAATCTTCTTCGCATCTCCCGCAAAGCAGCGCACCAGCGAAGCTGTTGTTGACGTTCAGGGCAAGCATCAATGGCTTCCGCTCATTCTCAACAGCGGTATCGGCAGCCAGGATTGAAAGAAGCTCTTTCTTGTTCTCCGTCGAAAGTTCAATCTCGCTTCCTTTGGTTCGACTTCGCTCACCACAAGGTTCCTCGCACATTTGCAGCACAATAAGATCTACAAATGGTCTGTATGGCTCCATCAAATCGTCAGCAAGACAGAACGGATTGTATTGATTTTTATGGTGAAGTCCGATAGATGGATGAAGTCCCGACCCTACGATTGCGCGTGCCATTGCGGCACGGAGAATCGCATAGCCGTAGTTGAGTGCACTGTTTGGCCCATCGCCTTCGGGGTCGCGTGTAAGGGCATGTCGAGACATGCCCTTACCAAAATATTGCTTCCAATAATAAGCGGCTCCTCTTCCTTCTAAATTCCCAACATCTCCCGACCGCACTTTCTTTGCCCAAAGCCTCAATGGTTTTGTGTTTATCTCCTTTGAATCGAGAACCGCCGCCTGATTCAACAGCTTCGTCTTGATTGTTTGCTGCCAGAGCTGTTTCATCAAAGGCGCAGATGCTTTGAGCTGCGTTTTCAAAACTGCCGTATGAAGCACATTTCCGGAGATCGGATACATGACGCTGTTTGGCGTATGCTTATTGTCGCACCCGATAACAACGCAGTTGTTCTCCATCAAGGCATTCAAAGCAGAGGTGGAAATGGTTGACTGATGGCTTTCAAGGATCACGACTCCGATGTCTTCGATCGGCACCGATCGATCAACTGTCTCCGTCTCTTCCTGCCCCCCTTTATCATCGTCGTCTTTTTGAGAAATGTGTAGCTGCTCGTCTTTGTGGAAGATGTATGATCGCTGGCTGATGACAATGGTACGCTTGATCATAAGAGTTAAAGTTTATTGACCCATCAGGCTTAATCACGAAATCTGCGCCTTCAAAAATGCAATTCAATTCTGCAGCCTTCAAAGATAAACCAGCTTGGTATTTATTGGGATCAAAAGAATTCTCACAAAGTTTATCAATTTCAGGATTTGGTCGTGCGTCGACGGGGTTTTTCAAGTAAATATCTGGTGTGCCTGATTCATTAAACTTGTAGATTAAGAAGACTCTTTTTCTCAATTCTGCTTCATCCATGTTTGCCAATTCTTTCCTGTCCGTAGCATAAAAGATTACTTTTAATCCAGCCCTCAAGATATATTTCAAAGGCAATCCATCCTCAGATTGGCCTAACGCCTTGTTTTCCCAAATTTCTTTGATATTTGAAAAACCATATTTGTTACAAAAGTCAACCAAATTAATAATTTGGGCTCGTCGTCTAACATCCCCATTATCTTCACTTTCATAAAGCAGATAAAGGTAATTTCCTTCAGTTGAGTTTTTTACAAGAACAAATTGTTTATGAAGCTGTTTGGGTTGATGAGAATGAGCTTTCAATTCGATGGCTTTTGAGGGAGTCAGATATCCTCTGCCCGCTTTGTATGCACACCTCAAATGACGAATTCGTCTGCCTTGAAAATCAGTTGCTTCCGTGATTGACTTTATTGTACCATCCTCAAGTTGCTTTTGTATGTATATCTTAAGGGGTTCATCGACAATCTTATCCTTCTTCAAATCCACGATTTCAATTAATTTCCTCGAAACAATCCATATTTCGTCCTCTCCGGTCTTCTTATTCTTTTGAACTAAGTATTTCCCATCCTTTTTGATCGCGTAACCTTCTTTATTTCTTTCGGGCACTTTGATAGCCCCCAAGAAAGTTTCATCGTGCAACTGTCCACGAACACTGTCACCTTCCATAACCATTTCTGTCCCAGCTTCTGTAAGTTGTACAATCCCTCTTTTGCGAATCTTCTTGTATGTCGGTATAATCGTTCTATCTCGATTCACGTGGTTGACCAAAACATTTTCATCAATGGATGTAACATGGGTAATGTCAAATTCCGAGTAGGGTTTCGTGTGGAATTTTCGTTTGGATTCGAGGGCAAGAAAATATCGTCTTAAAATTTCTTCTCGCCTCGCCGAACCAGGGATTAGAGTAAGCACTGCAGCATCCATGGCATGATGAGTGTGGCGACTGCGGTCCTTTTGCTCATCACCCATTATTCCATATATCTTTTTAAACTCAGAAGTAGTTATTCCTTTCTGTACATCGACATGATGGAACAATGATTTCATGTATGCCCGCGCATATTTGGTTATTATTTGGGTATCCACCAATTGACTGTTTTTCCATTTGTCCTTCCAGTCTTTTCGTTCGACTGTAAACGTGAAATACTTGCGGTCCCAATAGTCCAACTCAAATTGCAAGTAGTGTCTCAGATGGATGTTTGCATTCTTCTTATCCACTTCCCAATCAGGAATTTTCTTCGCTGCTAACTCAAGACCGTCTATCCGTTTTTGTAACTCATCAACCTTTGGTTTAATCAATCTTTCGATGCGTTCAATAATAGGGCTACATTCTTTTTCGCCATTCACAGTCCTGCATTTTTTTGTCTCTTTGTAGTTTTTGCATTCAGTGGGGAATTGGTTATTCTTTTCATAATTATTGTAAATGGCATCGCAGACGGTAAGATTTTTCAATTCCGAATCAAAAGAGATACTTCGTGGAATTGTGTGTTCAACTTGATAATCGTTTGTAAAAAGCTTTGAAAAAGGGATTTGCTGACCAGTATAGAAGCATTGAAATTTCTGTTGCTTCCATAGCCGATACTTGGTTAGCATCTCTTTCAACGCCTTCCGTTTCTCCTTAAATCCTTTTGTCGTCCTGATTATTTGCCTGACGAATTTGTTTGAGTTAGGAATTTTCGAATTCAGCAATTGAACAAAATTGTCGCGATTTAAGATCAAATACATTAAATATTCGTAGTTGACTTCATCGGTTGATTCTTCTTCTGCTGAATTTGCTACCGCGTCTTCATCTTCGTCTTGCTTGGTATCTCCATTTTTCTTTCCTACCAAAAAGGTTTGTATAAATTCGTTGTACTTTTTCTTGAATTCTTTTTCCTTGTTGTCGGAAAACTCGCTTTTCGTTATTTGCTCAACAGCTGCTTTGAATTTGTTGTAATCATCATCTGAAGGGCTCCCTATTCCATACATTTCGGCGATGGCTTTTGCATATTCCTCATTCTCTTCTCTCCTATCATTTTGCCAATCTTCTATTGCCTTTCTCATGTTTGCATTATTGAGGTCTCTTGCCATCTCAACCACGATTTTCGTTTCTTCATCAATCGTTCCAGTCTCCAGCAGATAATTAACAAGTTTTCTCAATTCGTACATGGTCCGCATTGCCATCGGGTTCTTCCATCCTTTGCTTGGTGGCTGCGGGCTCCCTAATTGAAACACTTCTCTGATGATTTCACCCGTCTGTTTATCGACAATCTTTTTGATATCAGCTCTTGGATAGATCTCAATATCTGAAGGATGGTACAAATATTTTAACCCTTTTTCGGTCGCTGAAAATTTATCTCTCAACACCTGCTTAATCGCCTCATCGAGGCGAGGAAGTTTGTAGTAATCTTGCTCTGGTTCCTTTCCTGGCTTCGAGGATGCTTTTTCGCATGATTCTTGTTCGCTATTAAGGAATCTCAAGTATTTATTGAGAACGAAATCAAAGTATTCTTTTCGATCTGCTTCTGATTTATCATTCCAGTTTCCTTCTCCAAAATAATTTTTCAGCTTTTTCTCTACATCAGCCGCTGTTTCATCCTTTTTTTTCTTGTCGAGCCCTTTTGTTTTGATTGCTTCAATGTCTCCAAAATAATTTTGAATCAATCCATTAATGATATTCAATTTTTCTTTCTCGTTGTCGACCTCTCCAATAGTGTCGGCGATAGATTTCTTGGCCGATTCTTTTTGAGAAAGAAAGTTCTCTTTTCCTAAGACTTTTGAAAGATTAGCAAAAGAAACTGCCTCTGAATAGATGTGCCCCTCTTGCAAGTATGGGAGAATTTTGACAATGGCACTTCTGCTAAGGGAGCCATACCCTTGCTGTATATTTATATCTGCAAACTCATCCGCTTTTTTGTCATCCCACTCCAAGACCCCATTACAGAATGTTTTTAGCGCATCTTCTTTATCTTTAGTTTGAATAAAATCAAAAAGGAGATGCCAGATGTCTTCGTAATTAAGAGATTTATCTTTTTCTTTGCCCACTTCTTTCGGCACAAAAATCCTCTTACCATTTTTCCATTTCGCTTTCCTCGTTCCATATTTAATCTTGTAATTGAGCGAAAGCCCGCCCCAATTTATTCCAAACTTATTTTCTCCTTGGAAAAATTTGTCTTCCCATTCCTCCGCAAAAACATTCATTAACCCTGCAATTACAGGACAAATGGGAACATTCGGTTTGTTTTTGTAATTAAACTCGAATTTCCCGTTTTCAGAATATCTATTTATGAGTTCATCAAATTTGAAATGGCCGTCGGTCGTGACTTTTCCTTTATTTGGCCCACGTTCAACTTTTCGGAAAAAGAGTTCTTCGAGAATTTTCTTCTTGAGTTGCATCGGAATTGGCTCGAAAGACTTTTTGCTTCCCGTCTCCCGCCATTGAATATTATTGATAAACTGCAAAGCCCTGAATTCTTCGAACGCTGGGTGACTGATAGGAATGCGGGGCTTACCTTTTTCTAATGTGCATTTCCCGACCAATCCCTTTTGACCACGCGGTCCACGAACAAAATAAATTGCATCGTGGAGTTTGCCACTCAGTTCTTTTGAGAGGTGCTGTTTTTCGCAAATGGCAGCTAACTCCTGTTCATAGAATATTCTTTGCAGAACTCCTGTGTCTTTTCTAATCCGATTTAATTTAAGTTCAGCATCTGTGCAAGTGTCGGACTGCAAGAAGTTAAAGACTTGTGAACTTTTCCACTCTTTCCTATCAGGGTATTTTTCATGGAACCTTGTGAGAATCTCACTTTCACCGTAGCTGCTCTTTCCGCTCTTGCGGCTTGTCTTAAATCCTCTCCTTTGAACCAAATGATATAATGCCCTGCCTATTTTATACAATCGGTTCTTGTCATCTGCATTTAGGTTTTCGAGCAATTCGCATCGTAAGTCATACGGACTTTTTCTAATCTGCTTTCCATTTTCAGATTGTCCTTTATCTCCAAAATAAATCGGATCCATTGCAAGCCATCTTCGCCATTCAGTATTACTAATTGGATATTGTCTGCCTTTATTCTTCCCATTTTGCCAGTTACCAATGCTCCACAGTCTTAGCTCTTCTGGCCTTAGCGGGCACATATTATTTTCAATTAGAACTTTTAGTAATTCCCATTTGCGATAGCGCTTTGCGTTATACAATCTCCTTTTGCTTCTATTCTTTCTACGCTCTGCTGCCAAAGAGAATTCACCCTGCTTGCCGTCGCCCGCTCCTTTTCGAAATACCGTGACGCCATAATCAACGATCTGATTTGCGTCTGAAGTCTCGGTGTCCCTGATGGCCCATCCGATTGAGTTTGTTCCCAAGTCCAGTCCCAATGTTTTCATGCTTTTCTCCTTGAAATAAAGATCAAGACTTTACTATATTAGTTCTGCAAATCACAACAAGGCTATAAGCCGCAGAGCGATTTGCTCTTAAGCGCCGCAAACTTGTGTGGCGCTTTTTTTGTGATTTTTCACTCTCCTCCCTTGCGCTAGCTTATCCGCCATCTTTCTGACGGAAGTGGCAGCAGCCTTTGGCTGAAACGGGGCGTCTTCATTTTTGGAAACTCGGCTCTCCTGACTTCCGCTTTCATCATTCCTTAGAACCTTTGTCCTTTACGCGAGCCTGCTTTAATTTATTCCATCTAAACATATAAATCCATCTTACCGAGAAAATGGTACTGGCTCAATTTGAACGTTGAGGCAAAATTTTGCTATTGTCATGGCAGAGAAAGCTGGCACCAGAGAAAGAGACTGGATTCCGGCTTTCGCCGGAATGACCTCGCACTGAAGTTGAGCCACCACTGAGAACAATAGCCGCGGCACGCCTCATGTGATTCGATGTTACTGCGTTGACGTGCGGCCACATATCCCTCAGTGGCAGAATCAACAGAAAAGCGAGCCGCAGCTTCATTCCTCCGCCTAGAATATTTTATTTTAAACATTTGCACACGGAGTAACACAGAAAAAACAGATTCCCACAGATTATCGACTGACTGATTACAATCATCCATGAAAACCTGTTTGCTCCGCGCGCATCAGTGTTCTAGGCCTTTTCGCTATTTCTCTGGCGGCTTGGTCTGTACCGGCGGTGTCGGTGGCTTCTTATGCCGCATGCCGAGCGCCTTCACGCGGCGCGCATCGTGGTAGGCGTCGTAGAATGCAGGATATTTCTCCTTGACGCGCTCCATTATATCGTCGATGTCTTCCAGGTCATCGGCGATCTTCTGGAACCCGGCTTTCACTAAATCGACATCGGTCGATTTGTTTGCCATACCCCCGCCCTGCGATTTAACAGACTTATCGAAAGCGTCGATCTTCGCTTGCAGCGTGTCCAATTCTTCCTGGGTGACGTTATACGATGCCAACGCCGCAAGATTATTATTCGCATTCGTCAGATAAGTTTTTGCTTTGTCGATAAGGTCGGCAGGCCGCATCTTTTCGAGATCGCTCTCAGGAACGTCCACAGCCTCAAACAGCTGATTGTTCTTGGTTTTCCTCGCAAGCGATCTGAGTGCACGGCCGATGGGATGCATTGCCGTTATCAAGTCACTATCGGCATCATGTTTTGTGGAAGTCTTCCCCTTCATCACATTGTTGAAGTCTTGAACGGTACCATCCAAAGCTTCAACGTCGCTGTCAAGAGTTGTCACCGCCTCGTCCAACGCTGGAAGTCCTTTGACCGTTGCTACGTTTTCTTCCATTACATCTTGAACAGAGGTGATCGTTGATTTTGAGTTTTCCTGCCGCTTGTTCATTTTTTCCTCCTTTTTGTTTGTTTTCTATATTATGAATCTTCGACAGTAATAGCGCATTTTAGAACGGGAATATGGGTTTTATCTGTTTCCTTATGTTTTAACCTCTCAACGAAATTGCCCGCCGCTTGCCGTGTCGTTCCGGCGAATCCTGTCCCAGCATGATTTTAGCCGGGAGCCGGAATCCAGAGCATTGGATGCCAGCTTTCGCTGGTATGACAAATACCTCCGGGTTTAATGACTTTTGGCATTTCGGGCATGTCATCCGGCTTCTCGGCGATGTAATTTGATTTTTCGGTCATGCAAATCGGCTCCGCGATCATGTAAATGGACTTTTCGACCATGCAAACCGGCTTCGCCGCGATGTGAATGGACAAGCCGTCGATGTCATCTTACTTTTCGGCAATGTCGCTATGGATTTCGCCTCTGTCATCTCACAATTCGGTCGTGTAGTTCGATCTTTCGCTCGTGTAATCTCGCATCTCTGGGCTTCCACTCGGCATTTCTATCATGCAATCCCATATTTCCTGACTGCTTCTTTCTTTTTCTGAAGGAGAATTTGTTATCGCTGGAAAGCCAATCTGGATAGTTTGGCGTTTGAACCTATGTATTCTTGGTATGTTGGGCGTTCCCGACCCGGCAGTTCCTAGATTTCGCCCGCAATTTCCCGACATGTTACAACAGCCTTTCTCTGACAATTATCATCAGAAAATCTTTGACTGGAAAACAACAATGTCCTGCAGTTGAACTATTGAGCCGACCTGCAGCAGAAATCGAAATTCGTAAATCAGAATCTGGTCATTTGCAACCTGACATGACCACCATGACATTCTTCGTTGATGAATTATAAAACTATCCGATTTGAATTGCAAGTACCATCATGAGAAAAGGGGCTTTGCAAAGTGAGGTGGCACTCTTAGGAGAGAATTGCCTAATTGTCATTGTGGGTAAAGCAATCTCAGACTCGGAGTCAACCCGAAATTGTAGATTGCCATCCCTCGATACCTCGGGACAGGCTAGCGGAGTTTATCCCGCGTTCAGCGGGGCTCCTCGCAATGACACTGACATGGCGTTTGGCAGCGCCCTCCTAATCTACTTTTTTATCCATTCCGCGAGACCCTTTTTGAATTCCGAATTTCCAATCTTCGGCTTGCCAAAGTCTCCCGATTTCATCCTCTGCCTCAAAGCCTCATAAAGTGTTATGGCACATGCTACCGACACGTTTAGACTCTGTACCATCCCGAACATCGGTATTTGAAAAAGGACGTCGGCAGACGACGCAGCTTCTTCAGATACACCCCGATGTTCGTTTCCGAAAACAAGCGCAACCTTCTCTCGCAAATCCAGTTCATAAAGAGATTGCGACTTAGCCTCCACAACACTTGCGGCAACGAGAAATCCGCTTGTCCTAAGAGACTTATAGCATTCGGAAACGGATTTGAACTTCTCTTTCTCGATCCATTTATTCGCGCTCGCTGAACTCTTCCTGCCAATCTTCGGGAATTTCTCTTCAGTATAGAGGAGATTTACTTTTCTGACTCCAACCGCGTCGCACGATCTCAGAATGGCGCTTACATTATGCGGGTCATGGATGTTCTCGAGGACAATGGTCAGGTCAGGCTGGGTGTGCTTCAATGCGGCAGAAAGTCTATCGAGGCGGCGCTGCGTTCTCATTCCCGATAAACCTCCAATAAAATCACCGCTCCGATTACGAAGACTCCTCCTGCAATCTGGGTCCATTTCAATGTCTCACTCAAGAATAGAAATGCAGTCACGATAGCAACGACCGGCTCCAATGTTGAAACCACGATAGCAGTGGATGGTCTCAAAGTCTTCAATCCTCTGAAATAGAAAACATACGGAAGGAGTATCGATGTAAACGAGAAAATGGACAGAGTCAACAATCTCCCGCCAACGGGGAATTTTATTCCGGTGTTGATGACGCAATCGAATATGAACCAGAATACGCTAGCGCTGATCACAGTATAGGTTAATACAGTCCAGACAGAATAGTGCTTGGCTGCAATCTTAGCATATATGTTAAAGAATGCGAAACAAAATGAAGATAGCGTCCCAAGGAAAATCCCAAGGGCCGTAATTCGTACATCACTGTTGAATATTCCAAGCATAATGGTACAGCCTGCCAAGGAAAGGGCGATTGCGGTCGTTTTGATTCGGCTTATTCTCTCCTGCTTTGTCACCACCATGTAGAGCGCAACAAGGACGGGTGCCGTGTATTGCATCAAGATGGCGATCGCCACGCTTGTTTCTTTTATTGCGGCGTAATAGGTGTAGTTCGAGCCAGCTACTCCGACGATTCCTAACAAAGCAAAGTCTTTTAGGTCCGCCAGTTTCACTCGCATCATCTCGGGCCGGGAGATCAAAAAAACAGTTGTCAAAACAATTGCAGCAATGATGACTCTTGATTCGACTACAAGCAGCGGCGGGATATCATGTTGGAAGAAAAACTTTGCAGCAGTTGCCGATGAGCCCCACAACAGTGCTGCCAAGAAAATATTTAGATAGCCGCCGAGACGGTTCTTGGTGATTTGATTGACCAATTCTTACTGCAAAATCACTTGGAGTTCTGTCCCCACTTCAGCACTTCAATCCTGACCTTTGTTGTACCATCCTGGATCATTCCAATCTCGCGCGCAGCGCCTTCGGATAAATCGATGATTCTCGAGTTGTCAAATGGCCCACGATCATTGACCGTCACTGTGACATCTTTGCCGTTGCTTAAGTTAGTCACTCGCAGAACCGTCCCGAATGGAAACTCACGATGTGCTGCCGTCAGTCCGTCCTTATTAAAAATTTCCCCGCTTGCGGTTTTCTTCTTGTCAAAGCCGTAGGAATAAAAAGATGCAATTCCTTCCACAGTCAGCAAAGCTTTGCTCGAAGCCGGTGAAATTGAACCTGGTCCCGAAACAGCTCCAGTCGATGTGCCAGCATCTCTTCCGGCGCTGGTAAACCGGGATGCTGCCGAACAACCGGTCAGGTAAATTGCCGAAGCAACCACGATCCCAATTGCGGTGCTTTTCAAAGTAAGTCCTGTCTTCCTTGCTTCCTTAAAATATCAACGACTTCCTTAACACTCTGCGACTTGCCCTTTTTACAGATCAGTATTGAATCCTCGGTTTCCACTACAATCAGACCTTCCGCCTCGACCATTGCCACGATCTTCTTTTTGGCCCAGACGAAATTGTTCTTGCTTCGCACGTTAATGACGTTCTCCTCTGAAAGTGTTGCCGTCGTCATCTGCGTCGCTGAGTCTACAGACCTCGTCCCATGAGCCTACATCGCTCCATGTGAAGTTGCTTGGAATGGTCAGCACATTCTCGGACTTTTCCATAACCGCATAATCAATTGATATCAACTTGACGCGGGAATAGAAATCGTCAATGGCGTTTGCAAAACCTTCTCTGCCAAAGCCATCTCTCAACGCAGCATGACAATCGGAGAAATGCTCCAGATTCTTCTTTAGCTCTTCGATGATCACATCGACGCGCCAGATAAACATTCCGCTGTTCCAGAGAAAGTCCCCGCTTTCCATATATTTGACCGCAGTATCCTGGTCGGGTTTCTCTTTGAAAGCCAGGACCCTGTGGCCGCCGTGCAGAGTAATATCACTGTTATCTTCCTTCTTATTGAAATGGATATATCCGTACCCGGTTTCGGGATATGACGGCGTGATTCCGATGGTAACTAGCGAGCGATGTTTCTCCGCGAGACGAATTGCTTCTTTCAATTGATTTAAGAAATTCTCCTCCTGAGAAATGAGATGGTCTGCTGGAAGAACAACCATCACGGCGTTATCCGTAATTGACGAGATTGCCGATGCTGCGGCTGCAATGCACGGTGCAGTACTTCGTCCTACCGGTTCACCGATAATATTTCTTTCAGGTATCTGAGGTATCTGTTCAGATGCTGTTGAACGATGGATATTGTTTGTAACCACGAAAATATTTTGAGGCGGAACGATCTGCGAAATCCTATCATACGCCCTCTGGTAGAGAGTACGATCGCCAAAGAAATTCTGGAATTGCTTTGGAAGCGCTTCCCTGCTTATTGGCCAAACCCGTGAACCAACTCCGCCAGCCATTATTACTGCGAAAACCTTCATGTTCCTCTCAATCCGAAATTGGATTATTGTTATACACTCGCGGAACCCGGTTGGTTATCATGCACAAGACTTCATATGGAATTGTACCCAGACTGGAAGCGATGTCCCATGCGGTGATTGCCTGGTCACCATTTTTCCCGACAAGAGTTACTTCATCTCCAGGTTGGATATCGAAATCGTTTCCTAGATCGACCATCAAGTGGTCCATGGTTATTGTGCCAGCAACCGGATATTTTTTCCCTTTTATAAGAACGGAGGCTTTCCCAGTCAACAATCTCGTGAATCCATCTCCATAGCCGATCGGGACAATTGCAATTCGCGTCGGCCCCTTTGTGAAATACTTTCTCCCATAGCTTATGCTCATTCCCGACTTGAAGTTTTTCACCTGAACAATATTTGATTTTAAAGATAAGCCGGGTTTTATGTCAACAGACTCGGTCGTTTCAAGTGAAGGGTAGTAACCGTAGGTCATGATGCCGGGTCTAACCATATCGAAGTAGCTCTCCGGCAGATCAAGAACCGCCCCACTGTTAGCGGTATGGAAAATACACTTGAGTCCCATGTCTTTTACGGCGCCGACAATATTCCTGAACGATGACAACTGACGGCGGGAAAATTCCTTATTGGATTCATCGGAGGTCGCAAAGTGTGAATAGATACCTACGATTGACAGCGAATCGAGATTCGAAATTGCTCTTATCGCATCCATTGCGACATCCGGGAAAAATCCTATTCTTCCCATTCCAGTATCGATCTTAACCTGCACTCTTGCCTTTTTGCCCGCTGACCTCGCGACAGAATTGAGCGCATGAGCTGCTTCGATTGAAGTGATAGTTGCCTCGAGGTCGAATCGGACATAAGATTCAAGTGATTCTTCGAAGGGTGGAGAGAAAACGAGTATTGGGACATTCGCGTGTTGACGGAGCTCGATGCCCTCTTCTGCAATTGCGACTCCAATATAGCTTGCACCGGCTTCAACTACCGCCTTCGCGGTCTGGACAATGCCATGGCCGTACGCATTCGCTTTCATCACGCCGAGAATGCGCGTGCTTCCAACTTTGCGGGCGATTTGCCTTATGTTGTATTGGATCGCTGAAAGATCAACTTCAGCCCTTGTAGCTCTCATTTAGAAATATAATGAGGTTGGAAAAATATTCAAAAACA
This sequence comes from uncultured Bacteroidota bacterium, assembly GCA_963703215.1. GTDB lineage: Bacteria > Bacteroidota > Ignavibacteria > Kryptoniales > JAKASW01 > JAKASW01. Next base: position 3,010,213 of record OY969800.1, read on the forward strand.
CGATAATGGAACACCAGAGACCACCAAGAATAACTACTTCACTTCCTTCAACGCGGCACGCACAAGATTTTCCACCGAATTGGTCACAGACGAATCAGTCTTCAAAGCTTCCCTTATCGCGCGTTCACTTTGTATCCTGGAATACCCAAGAGCGAGCAAAGCATCCACCGCTTCGGATCGAACTTCCTCTTTTCCTTCGAGCGCCTCGTGGGCAACGCCAACATCGAGCTTCAAGACCTTATCGCGGAGCTCAAGGACGACTCTTTCGGCGGTCTTCTTGCCGATGCCTGGAATAGATATGAGCGCCTGCAAATTCGAATTAGCAATAAAACCAAATACATCTAAAACGTTAGCAGAAGAGAGTAGACTGAGAGCCGTTCTTGGGCCGATTCCACTCACGCTTATCAAAAGCTTGAATAACTTTCGTTCATCCTCGGTGGCAAATCCGTACAACTGCAGATCGTCTTCGCGGACGATAAGCATCGTATAAAGGGACACGCTGCTGTTTTCTTTCCCCACTTTCTCGTAAGTCGATAGTGGAACGTTTACTTCATACTCGAGCCCATTTACCTCGACAACTAACATGGTCGGGTTTTTGACAGCGAGGCGGCCAGTAATTTTATAAATCATCAGAGTCTTTCACCAAAGCTTCCATCTACAACGAGATGCTTGTTTTGCGAGACGAATTCTTTCCAGCTTCTGTATCCTTTTCCGCCCTGACCTCGATTTTGCGCATGACAGATTGCAGCTGCACACGCATCCGCCTCATCCTCGCGAATCTTTTTTCCGTCAGAGAGATGCAGAAGAGTCTTCACCATATACTTCACCTGGTTTTTAGAAGCATTACCGTTTCCCGTCACCGCCTGTTTGATCTTGCGAGGTGAATATTCTATGACATCGACTTTCTTCAACGCCGCTGCCAGTACTGCAGCGCTCCGAGCATACCCTAACTTATAGGCACTCTGCGGATTCTTTCCATAGAAGCCCGCTTCCACAGCGACTGAATTGATCCTGAATTTACCGAACAACCCATCTATCTCTTCGAAAATCATGACAAGCTTGTCGGTCATCAATTTCAAATCCGTTAGAGTGATCGTCCCGTATTCCAGAACTTCACTCTTATTTTTTTCAACCTTCAGAACTGCATAACCTGTCTTGCGTGAGCCAGGATCTATGCCCAAAATTATCATTGGTTGAGTTGTGCGAGAACGCTGTCGTCAATATCGAAGTTCGCATAGACGTTTTGCACATCTTCATGTTCCTCTAAAGCTTCCATTAGCCTCAGGACTTGCTCGGCTTCTTTTCCTTCGACTTTGACGGTGTTCTGCGGGAGCATTTGCAAAGAAGCATTGTTGACCGCAATCCCTTTGTCTTCGATCGCCTTCTTTACCGCGTCAAAAGTGTCCGACGACGTTGTGAACGTCATAATATTCATCTTCCGTCTTCATGTCATCTGCTCCAGCTTCGAGGATAATTCCAAGAAGGTCGTCTTCCTTCACACCGGACTTCGGCACCTCCATGTTCCCCTTTTTCTGAAACATCCATGCGACTGAGCCAGCTTCGGCAAGCTTGGCGTTGTTGCGATCGAGAATATGGCGAAGTTCTGCCACAGTGCGGTTCTTATTGTCGGTTACAAGTTCGATCATCAATGCGACGCCACCCGGTCCATACCCTTCATAGGTGATTTCTTCATAAAGCACGCCGGGGAGTTCACCTGTACCACGTTGAATGGCGCGTTTGATGTTGTCAGCAGGCATGTTTGAGTCCTTGGCAGTCTGAACCGCCAGACGCAATCGCGGGTTGCCGTTCATGTCGCCGCCGCCGTTCCTTGCTGCAATCGTTATTTCTTTAATTATGCGGCTGAATAACTTTCCGCGCGCTGCGTCGGTTCCAGCCTTCTTATGTTTAATTTTTGCCCACTTGTTATGACCGGACATAGGATCAACCTCCTAGACTTTCTCTAAAATTTTGAAGTCTTTTAAATGTAATTGATAATCTACAGTACCTGCATAGCGATTTTCGTCCACTGAATAAACGACATCCAGCCTTGTACCAGGCTTTATGGTACGCTCGCCGTTCTTGAATTTTATAGCATTGAACGTGATTCCGCCCGATCTCAATTTCATCTTGAGATGGGAATTGCCTACTATTCGTGAATCGATCAGATGAACATCCAGCGTTCTGAAAACTGGTTTAGTATTGTGAGGACCGAATGGCTCGAACATCTTCAGCGTTTTCATGAATTCCGCGTTCAATTCCGGCAAATCCAGGTCAGCATCAATAGAAATAATGGGAGTCTTCATGTCTTCAGTTATTGTTCGAGATACTACCTGTTCAAACATCTCCGTTAATTTCTCGAGATTCTCCGGTGCAAGTGCAAGGCCGGCGGCATACTTGTGCCCACCAAACTGCAAAAGCAAGCCGGAGCACTCTCGGATCGCGGCAAATATGTCGTAGCCGACGACGCTTCTTGCACTGCCTCGCACAACTCCATCCACGGTGGCGAGCATCAACGTAGGTTTATAATATATCTCCACGATTCTCGATGCAACGATGCCGAGGACTCCAGGGTGCCAGGAATCCTTATGAAGCACCAGCGAGTTACTCGGTGGCATCATCGACGCCATGTCTTTCGCCTCATTGAAAGTGCGCTCATCGAGGAGCTTCCTGCGTGAATTCTCTTCTTCAAGGACTTGAGCGAATTCTTCCGCGAGATCTTCGTTGTCCGTAATCAACAATTCGACTGCTCGCTTTGCGTCACCAAGTCTTCCGACAGCATTTATTCTGGGCGCAATATTGAATGAAACTTGGCCGGTGGTCAATCTTGTATGATCGACACGCGAAGATTGGAAAAGTGCCATGATGCCCGCCCGCGGCCGGCTTGCAATTGCGTTGAACCCCGCCCGAATGAAAATTCTATTTTCTCCAACCAAAGGAACGACGTCTGCTGCCGCTGCAATGGCAACAAGGTCGATGTATTCGTCCGGAGATTCCGGCTTGCCAAGTTTGGTTGAGATCGCTTTGGCAAACTTATAGGCGACTCCGCATCCGGATAGGAACTTGAATGGGTAATTGCAGCCTGGTTTGATCGGATCCAAAACGGCAAAAGCGTCTGGGCAGACTTCCACTTCATGGTGATCGCAAACGATCGTTTCGATCCCCTTTGATGCAGCCAAAGAAATTTCTTTCGTTGCAGACACGCCGCAATCCACACTTACCAGCAGAGTGAAACCGCTCTTCTCGGCGAACTCAACCCCCGCAGTGCTTATGCCGTAACCCTCTTTCAATCTGTCAGGCAGATAATAGTCTACATCTGCTCCCAACTTTCTAAAAAACATGTAGAGTAACGCGGCGCCTGTTGTACCATCCACATCGTAGTCGCCGTAAATCAAGATCTTTTCATTGCGTTCCAGAGCTTTGAGAATTCGTTTGACCGCGGTCTCCATCCCATCCATCAAGAACGGGTCGTGCTGGTCCTGAAGAGTGGAGCAGAAAAACGATCTAACTTTTTCAGAGGAATCCACGCCACGTTGTACCAGCAATTGCGCCAAAACGCGTTTCACTTTGAGCTGGCTCGCGATATTATCAATCAGGCCTGCGTCTCCCTGCCCGGATAACTCCCACCTGTAGATCATCGTACCACCATCATTTCAAGTGTCATTCCCGAGCGCTCCTATCGAGAATCTGGAGAAACACATTATTGAGATCCCCGCTAGAAGCATGCGGGAATGACAAATAGTATATATAAAACATGGAGTGAGCCGATAAGCCGAATTCTGTCTTCCCCGGCAAATCCGAGGGAGGCAACCATTTATCTAAGCGACCTACCCGGGAGTATGACGAGACTGGCCGCCTCGCGTCCCAAAGGGACTCCTCCCTTACTTGGTCTTGCTCCGCAGGGGGTTTGCCGTGCACCCCGATGTCGCCATCAGGTACGGTAGGCTCTTGCCCTGCCTTTTCACCCTTACCCCGTGAGATAATTGACTTAACGCATAAATCCATCTTCCGAGATAACCTTATCTCACGGGGCGGTATATTTTCTGTGGCACTTTCCGTCGGGTCGCCCCGCCTCCGTTGTCTTCCGATGCGTAATCGGAAAACATCGGAGCCTGCTGCCATGTGGAGTTCGGACTTTCCTCCCCGATTCAGCAATGCCGGATCGAGGCGGCTGCCTGGCTCACTCCTTGACAAGTCCTGCTCCTTTCTTGGATAATTTGTCTGCCGCTTTGTTCATTTCTCTGGGAACATGTTCAATCGTAAACTTCATCTTCAATTTCTTCAGCCTGTCGTGCAGTTCCTTTACAAAGAGTTTTATGTCGGAATTCTTGATCTTATAGAGCCCATTCACTTGAGAAACCACAAGGAGGCTGTCGGATCTTACTTCGAGTTCGTCGGCGCCGAGTTCTCCTGCAAGCTCGATACTCTTCAGCAGCGCCATGTACTCCGCCCGGTTATTAGTGCCGTGCCCGACGTTCTCGAAGTATTCCTTTAAGACTTTTCCTTCATGGTCGTGGATTACTACGCCGATGCCGCTCGATCCTGGATTTCCGAACGAGGCGCCGTCGATTTTCGCGATCAACTTCATACTTCACGTGCCGTTTCCTCGACGAGTTCATTCGGCACCAAAATCCTTCCGCAGTGATCACACGTGAACATCTTTTCCATCTGGCGAAGGTCGAGAAGTCTCTGCGGCGGCAGAACATTGTAGCATCCTCCGCATGCGTTCCTTCTAACAACCGGCACAATGGCCTTTCCTTTGGTCGCCTTCCTTATCATTTCATAGCGGGCAAAACTCTGGCGATCTATTTTCTGTACGTGCTTCTCCCGGTCTTTAATATAACGCTTTTCCTCGTCGTGAGTCAGGGAAACAAGCTCCTCGAGCTCAACTTTTTTTTCCTGGTAAACTTCCTCTTCACCATCGAATTCCTTCTTGAGCTTTTCCACTTCGCGTCCCGAAGTCGTTTCTTTCCCCTGCATATCTTCCAATTCTTTGTGAAGTGATTGCAGCTTTTCTTTCGAATTGTCTATCTGCTTGCTGAGCGCGTCGTACTCGCGGTTGGTCTTGACCTTTATTCGCATGTCGGTGTACTTATCGATTCGCTTCCTTATATCATCGAGTTCTTTGTCTATTTCCTTTTTTCTGACGACAGATTTCTTCAAGAAGTCTTCGTTTTCTTTTATCTGCGCTTTCAAAGCTGTAATCTTCTTTTCGAGTTCTTCCACTTCTGCCGGTAAATCTCCGCGCTCTTCTAACAAGCCATCCAATTTCAGATCAACCTGTTGAAGTTGATATAGCGCTTTTAGTTTATCCTTGACAGCCACTTTAATCTCCTGGTAATTTAAATTGTAATTGCATTTGCCGTTTTATATCTGCTTATATCTATAGTAATGGTATCTGAAAATATTCCCTTTAATACTTTGAACATTACTTCGGTAGTGAATTTTTCCGTACCTATGTGAGTCGCATCGGCCATGATCGTATGCTGGCTTTGCGCCTGACGAAAATCATGGTGCTTCACATCTCCCGTTACAAATATATCGGCTCCGTTCCTGACCGCATCGTTGTAAAATGGAACACCTGAACCCGCACACACTGCCACCTTCTTGATTTCTTTCTCCGAAGAATGTGAGATCTTCACAAAATCTAATTCGAGCAATCCCTTTACTCGGGAAATAAAATCTTTGATGGACATTGGCTCTTCGAGCTCGCCTATCGCTCCGAAACCGAAACCAAGGGAGTCATTTGCAAGAGGATAGATGTCGTATGCGACCTCTTCGTATGGATGGGCTTTGAGCATTTCATTGACAACCGGTCCGACGAGCGATTTCGTCACGACCATCTCGAGCCGCATCTCATCGACCTCCTCAATCTTCCCTGCCTCTCCGATATACGGTGACGCGGAATCACTCGGGAGGAAGCTTCCCTTTCCTTCGACGGTGAATGAGCAATCGGAATAATTCCCGATCTTTCCCGCGCCGGCCTTTGCCATCGCTTCTCTCACGTTGTCAAGGTGCGACGATGGTACAAACACCGCTACTTTATAGAGTGTGTCCTTGATCGCAGAGAGTACATTGATATTCTTCAGACCGAGTCGTGCCGCGAGGTCGAAGTTCAAGCCATCCTTGATTACATCTAAAGCCGAGTGAACCGCGAACACGTTCACTCCTGCCCGTGCGGCATCCAAAAGATAATCCGGTCTCGAAGACGATGAGGTGAAAGATTTTCTTGCGCGGAAGAGAGGAGTGTGGTAAGTAACGATTAGGTTAGAATGATTCGATAGAGCTTCGTTGAGGACGAAGTCGCTCAGCTCATATGCCAATATCATCTTCTCGCATTTGTCGTCATAATTTCCAGTCATCAAACCAACGTTGTCATGCTGCGATACCAACTCGATCGGGAGATAATCATAAATTTTCTTGGCTAAGTCTTGAAGCTTCATCGATAGAAATACCGGTTCCAAATGAATCCAGTCTGGAAAGCATGCTTAAGGACAAAAAAAAAGTGTTCCGCCAACCGCCGGAACACTTTATATATTCTGCGTAACCGTCAAATTTCTCTTCAAAATCTTTCTGGTAAGCAGCTTTTCTCTTTTTCTTAACATTTTCAAAATTGCATTAAAAATATATTGAAGGTTGCCCAAAGATGCAAGGTAAGCAAAAGCTGATTATATATTTGATACAATGCTCAGTTTGAAGCATTTTGTCACCCCAAACTTGTCGGGGTCTGAAAACTGTACTCTTAATAAAGCCTATGCTGGAACGATGCAGTCCAGGATTCAGCATGGTGAGACCTGCAAAGTGAGTCGTTACCCTCCCTTTGCTTTTCCCCTCTTTTAATCATAAAATAATCCTCATGATCTCTCCGAACGTTCTGCTCGGCGCCTACTCGATGGGATTTTTCCCCATGGCAGACGACAATAGGAACATATCATGGTACTCGCCAGATACACGTACTATAATCCCGCTAAATAACTACAACATACCTCGCTCGACTAAACAGTTGATAAAGAAACAGGTTTTCCAGATTGCTATCGATAGAAAATTTGAAACGGTCATGCGTGGATGTGCTAACCGAATTGAAACATGGATCAGCGAGGAGATAATCGAAAGCTACATGGAGCTTCACCGGCTTGGATTTGCGCACAGCGTCGAAAGCCTCGACCATGAGGGACTCCAGGGCGGACTCTATGGCGTCGCACTCGGTTCGGCTTTCTTTGGAGAATCCATGTTCAGCTTGAAGAGCGGCGCCTCTAAAGTAGCACTTGCCTTCCTGATAAAACATCTATCCGAAAACGGATTTACTCTCCTTGACACGCAATACACAACTCCTCATCTATTAACATTCGGCGCGATTGAGATTCCGAAGAAAAAGTATATTCAGATTCTCCACGAAGCCATGACGAAGAAGGCGAGCTTTGTCTAGCAACCGCTCCATTTTACTTTCCACCGTTTCATTCGCCATCCTGTCATTGATAGCCCCCCAGCCCGAATGGTGTCAATTAGACTCTCTCTCCTCGTACCACGAAATATGGTTGGTTCATGAATTCTTCGTCGAGCCCTGGATAAATCGCGGCGCCCGACTCCGTGTCGAATCCGAAATAATATTGCAGCGGAAAATTCGTCCGGGTATATTCCGCCGGTATAGAGGCATTGTACACATTGCCGTCCTTAGTCATCGCCAGAACTTGCCATGGCAGCGCCTGATTGACTCGACGGTAATAAAGATTAACTTGTCTCGCCGTTTGTAGAACAGAAATTTCTAAAGGGAGAGCCTTTCCCCTAATGAATGTTTTCTGTGGAACGTGATCGCATGACGGATTTTGTCGTCGTGGATGAGAAAGAGTTGCTTGCATTGCGCGTCGAATTACATTGGGATCTCCTTTTGGAGCGCCTCCGGCTTCTGCGAGTCTCTTCTCCATCTTACTGAGATCACCATCAATCGCGGCGAGACGATCCGACCAGTTTCCACGACGGTTCGGTGTTTCGCCAAACGAAACATCCTCGACATAGTTCTTTCCATCTCCTTCTGACATTTCCTTCCACGCTTTGCGAGCCAGCCGGTATTTCTCGACAGCTTCCTTCAAGGCTTCTGGCTCCCCTGTCTGTTCGTATATCCGCCACAACATGGCGGCACGAGTTTTCGCGGCAAAGAATCTCGCAATGCCCGCCTGAATTCTCACGTCTATCGCGATCCTGCGAAAGTTGGGATTGTCCTTTCTTGTGATAGCCCTTTCGGCTTCGGCGATACCCTTCGATGCATCAGCCGCCATTTCTTCAAGCTTCTCCGCCGCTTCGATGGGCGTGTACTTCTGAATTGAATTTCCAGCGAGCAAGGCATCGGCAAACTCATCGATGCGAGAGAAGAGCTGCGGATCCATCGGACTGGCGTTGCCGAACACCTTGGGTTCGTCCTCATCCCAATAGATCGAGTCTTTGTCAGCTTCAACTATCGGTATATCGGTGTACATCTCTGGCCAATAGATCGTACAATCTGCTGATGGGCCATGGTATGTTGTGATCAGCGAGAGAATCCTGCCGGCATTCGAGAGCGATTTGTCCACTGCATCTGCCGCATCAGCAAAATCAGCCTTCAATACGCGTCGCCATACTTCGGGATCGCAGTCCGGGTTGAAAGCCAACCGTCCCCACGTACGGTAGCCGTACAAATATTTTTCCCAATCGTACTTTGGCTCAAGAGATTTGTCGGAGTAAGCACATCGCCCTCCTATGTGTCCCGAACCCTGTCTGCCTTTGAAAGCGAGTGGATCGGGTATCTCGAATCCCACTCCGCCGCAGAAACTCGATGCGCGGCCGTATGCGCCAGCGAGTACAGGATCAGCGGAAAGCAGGAGGCGCTGCGTGCCAGGCCAGATCCGGTGGATGATGCCATACCGCCTGTCTTCCCTGAAACAATCGCCATAACTATATCTCGTGAATGCACGTGAGCCAAGGCTCACGCCGACCGGCTGTTCCACGTAAGGCTCTGCTGGCAGCTCATGCGCCCGGATCGATGCTGGTACATATCCAATTCCTTGATGCTCGCCCCAATACTTAGGTGAGAGCGTCAGCGGCATGCCGGTGGCGAGAGCAATGTCGATCATTCGCTGCGGGACATTCTTCGAGTGCATATCGATTCCAACTTTGCGGCCGCATCTGCCAAACGCCCCGAAAAGCGTTTCCCAGAAACTATAATCTCCATCAGGTACGCCGCTTTCGCCGTGCACACGAAGTGTAACTCCAGTGATCGCCGGGCATTCCTTGAGCAGGATTGTCAAAGCGTCCCGACAATATGGAGCATGATTTTCCGCAGTCAACCCAAGTAATGGATAGTTGACGTTCGGGCTGTCCGGCCATTCGCGTCCGTGCGACCAGAGGCCAAGCTGGAAATGAATTCCGCATGCCGCGGCTTCTTCGCTGATGAACTTCAGCGTATCGAGGTTCTTGTCTCTCTCCGCGTCGGGCAAATTTCCAACCTTCACATCATAACCAGGAACCGACAACAGGAATGGATAAGCAAACAGGAAATAAGAATCAGTGACGCGGCTCGCCGTATTGTAGCCAATCCCGAAGGCGAGGTGGAAACGATTGAAGCGCTGCGTTGCAAGCATCGTCAGATATTCTTTCCACATTTCTCGGTCGTAGAACCATGGCTTGTCTTCGATCTCGCTCGTAAAGGGGCGGTAAATACTCCGGACGGGGTTTGCCGGTTGCTCTTTTATTGGCTTGGACTGTTCAAGCGCGGCGAGGGGAGAATCTGCACATTCGACTCGATCGGCTAATTCGAGGAGCGCGTATGTCAAACCTGCAGTGTCGTTTCCATACGCAAGCAACACGGAGCGGTTGCCCGCCTCGCTTTCTATTATTGCTAACGATTCGCCTTTTGCGGAATCCAATACATTCTCATTACTCAATATCTCGCGTGCCATCTTGCCCCAGTTGGAAGAGACCAATATGCAGCGGGCTTCTGACTCCACGTCCGTCAATCGTGGAACAATGGCTGAAGAAATTCCCTTTTGCTGCAGGGACTCCTGAAGGCGGGCGAGCGCCCAGCGCGCAGAGGACGCAGCCGTGTCATCTGGATCGACGACGAAACAGACTCTCTTCGCTTTTCCAGCGGGAAGCTTAATGGACGGGACAAGTGCCGCTCCTGCTGTGGCAAAGCCGGTGACTTTCAGAAACCTACGGCGGTCCATTCTACTCGGTGAGTTCTCAGACATTGTCTTTCTCCACTTGGCTTTGGAATAAAGATAGTTTAAGCGAGAGAAAGAACAATGGCCTAGCGTAATGCAGCATGGACGAAAGCCTCCTCCTCCACTGTCCGAACCATGATTTACCTGATTACTTGATGACCATGATGCTAATAGAGTCAATCTCTACAATTTTCCTGTCATTGTCCCGAAGTAATCCCCTTACAGTCCTCCTGTCATTGCGAGAAGTCCGTCTTCTGATGTTTCAGACGAACGACGCGGCAATCCTTCTCTTCGTGGCACATCCATCAGGATTGCTCATCCCCTTGACGCCTCCTGCGCATCGCTGCCTCCCTTGCGAAAATGAAGTCCCAATCCCATCACGGAAGCCCTTCACATCACCACAAAAGGCGATTTTCGGAGTCTCTTCATTGCCCTAATGACCACCGCATATTAAAATCGCCTCCTTCTATCGGGAGTGGGACAGGTCCGCCGGCGGCGGATCATTTTCGCGGGTGTCCTTTTCTTTTGGTTCATTTTCATTTGGACAAGCAAAAGAAAATGGACAAGCCAGTTGATCGCAATCCCTTCCCTTCGTGGTACACCCTCCTTACTTCTCATTCCCTCTACGACATACGGTCTCGTAGAGAGGCCGACGGCTCGGCTCGTCGAGTCGTGGACCCGCCGCTCGCGGCGCCTCATCAGGTTTTTAGTTCCGCCTTCCTTGACCGGCCTGAGAAAAATGGCGTTAAAGAAATCTCGCAGCGAGGCGTTGAGAAACAAATATGGGAATGCGCTTACCATCGAGAGATGAGCCGTATTTTATTTGTTTCAGCCGAGCGCAGAGATTTCTCGCCATTTTTCTCCAGCCTTGATCTTCTCTTTGGTTCTTTCTCTTATATCAAGATAAGAGAAAGAACAGGCTACTTGCAGCCAATCCCTTCCCTTTGTGGCACACCCTTCTTACTACTCATTCCCGCCTGCCCATCATAATACCGCCGACAAAATCAAACCCGCCCCGACAATTCCAGCCGCATAAAGAGAACGCATCCATGGTGTGTTCACTTTGGTCTGAACATGCAGCTGATAATTAAAGAGTGCCAGCCCAAGGCAATATAAAAGCGAAACAATCGGAACAGCATACTGCACAAACGCATTGTTTCCAGGATAGGCAGCGAGCGGAAAAACCATCAGCAGCAAGGCGACCACAAGGAATCCAAGCCCTGAAACTCTCATCAGGGCAATCAAAACAGATTGAATCCCCTTCTCAATTTCATCCCACGACTTCCCCGCCGCCTTTTCTTGAAAAGCGATGAACCTGTTCGAGAACATGTTCTTGTATGCCATGGTCAGGGCGACGACCCCGACAATCATGTAAAGGCAAACCGGAATTATTTTAGCAGTAATGGTCATATCGAGTATCCTATCTTTTCATGAATGTTCGTGCAGCTTTCTCGCCAGCATTTGCTTCCGAATGTATTCCTTCGGCGCAGACAAATCGGCGCGTTTCGCGAATCTATGTGGAGTGTCTGCAGGGGCAAGTCTGAACGTGTCCTTGTTTATTTAATGGAGAGTGGGAAGGTTACGATATTAAGGAAGCGGCGGGTAAAAATAAACAATGGATGATGCCACCGACTCGTGCAGGCCTTTACTCTATGCATATCACGAGGGCTAATGAAGGAAGAAGGGAAATGTGCCCCATGACATTTTTTCAGCAAAACGCTAATCAAAAAGCGTATCTATGCTTCGCGATTTAGGCAGAACCTCGCCGCTAACAGAACGCCCGCAAAAAGAGTCGGATTTGCCGTGTCATCAGTTTCGGACAAAATTGCTGCCACCCGCTTTTGGAAATTGATTCGCGAAGTTTCGTCATGAACATCCAGCCGATCAGAAAAGAACTCGAAACCTTCAAGTGACTCCGTCTCAAACTTCTCTTCCGCGCTTGTGCGAAGATGCTGACTTTCCTTCAACGTCTGTGGTATCTTGGAGTAAAAGTAGAAGTCAGCCATTCCGCCTCGCTCGTAGTCCCTAAGTGCGCCAATAAAGTGTGCGGTACTTGGATGAACATGGTTTTCTCGTTGGTATTCACGACGAGCAGCATGCGCCATTACGTCCAGCGTGACAGTTTTTCCCGCATCCTCTTCGACGTCTATCCAATCGAGAGTACCACTTGCCGATGCCGACAAACTATCCCCTCGGTTGGCGACTTTCTTGCTCCTCCATTGGGCGACTAACATCCCATCTGCGGTCTCGGACATCAAGACTACACCGACATGGTTGACGAGCGAGCTTGACCGAAACTCGCCTAGGGAGTGAGATGCCCCTTGGACACATTCACGTAGGGTCTCGCTACGACCTGAAGGTCTATGATCCATTGCGAAGTTCGTCGCTAGCGCGTCAAAGTAAGAGGCTTGTTGCAAAATGCCGCTCCACGATCCATCTTTGGTTGAGTCAAAGGTCGCAAGGCGAACAACCGGTCCGTCAAAGAGTGTGCTGTCCTTTTCAGCCCTAGCTTTGGCTTCAGCTATGATTGTTTCAGTATATGGTTGTATGCTTTTCGGAAGAATATACTTCTCATTGCTCACGTTGAATGTGATTTGGCCCGATTTGCATGGGAAGTCGCCTAAAGGGTCAATAATAAGGGAGCCAGGCGCGACGTAGGTCTTGCCGAGAATTGGCACATGAAGGGGGTGTTCAGCGCGATAAAAGTCATACAATTCTCGACCAACAAGTAGTGTGTATTTGTCGGAGATCGTCTTGTGGCCCAGCGAAGGTCTGGTTTTTACGTACATGTAAACCTTTTGGCCGACCTGTTTAGCGACATCTACGGCCAATCCGGCTAAAAGCTCCTCAATTATCGGCATGGTCTCATCCTTCTGTTTATCAATCGTCGGTTTGAATTTGAAGGTGTCAGAAATGCACCAGAATCAGAAGAAATGTTCTTACATCCTCTTATGATTTCGGCCCCGGATGTCACACAAATACACTTCGTCGTTCAAGCCACCATTGAGACGAACTTACTTTATTTGGCTCGCTTCCCTTTCCACATCCTCAAGCTTTGTTGCTTCTGTGAAATGAACATCCTTCAACTCAGCGAAATGTTTTTTGCCGCATTCGATCTTCTGGTTCTCGCTTTCAAGACGCTTGGATTTATCTAGCGTCGATTTGGTTTCAGCAACGAAGTAAAGCCGCTTTTCTTTTTTCAACATCAAAGCCCAATCGGGTCGGTATTTTCCAACTGGCGTTTCTATCTCAAACCAGCGCGGGAGCTTCAGGAAAAACTCCACGTCATCGCTGTCGTCGCACGCTTTAGCAAACTTGCGTTCAGTCTCCGAAAGCGAATCTATCTCTATGTTATCGAAGATGGTCTTCTCTTTGTTCTTAACGCTGTAAAGGTTTGACAGGTACTCATCGATTTCATCTGACGCGAATTGCCGCATCTCATAATAATCGTTCTCTATCTTCTGGTATTTCACTCCTTCTACCATTATGGATTCTAACTCGGTCCTTATCTCGTGCACCGTGTTTTCAAGAAACAATTGCGGATTCTTCAGGCAATCGAGCAGTCTTCCTGACTGTCGGAGGATTTCCATTATGGTCGAACGGGTTAGATGAGTTCTTTGCTCAATGTATCCGACAATATCGGGGATCGTCACACTGCCATATTCTGGTGCAAGGAACTCTATCGACTTCGCTTCTCCGCTCACGCTAATGGAATCCATGACCAGCTTAGTGCGTTGAGCGACAATCCTCGGCGCCAGAATTTCGTGCATGTTGCCAACCCGTTTTGCGGCCTTGCGAATCAGTTCGTCTGTTTGGTATTCGACGCGGTACGTTGTCTTCTGCTTTATCCGCTCCCAGAGCTCGATGAATTTCGGGTCGGCGTCGTAACCTTTGCGAAGAGTTACCTTCTTCTTGTCGTTCTTGTTCTTTATTCTTCCTTCGAACTTCTCGCCTGTCTCGTCTTCAATTTCTTTCTGGAGTTTCTTTGCAAACTGCTCGTAGCTCTCGTTCGCAATTACCGTCAACCTGTTTACCGCTTTCTCGAATACTCTGTTCCCGTCGGAGTTGACCGCCAGTCGGAGCCCCCGTCCGATCTCTTGCCGCTTCTTTAATTCGGAGGTAGTCTCGTTCAAAGTGCAAATTTGAAAGACATTGGGATTGTCCCAGCCTTCGCGCAGCGCAGAATGGCTGAAGATAAACCGGAGCGGCTCGTTCATTTCAAGGAGCTTTTCCTTGTCTTTCATTATGAGTTCGTAAGCTTCGGTATCGTTTTCAGAAGTCTTTCCCTCCCGTGAATCCTTCAGCAGTCCTTTCTTATCTTGAGCAAAGTAGCCATCGTGAACCCGATCCACATCGTATGGTATTAGTCCTTTGAACTCAGGCTTGGCTGCATACTCTTTGAATATCTCCTCGAACCAAACGGCGAACTTGCCATCGGCCTTCTTTCCGTCCTCGTAAAGCCGGTAGTTCTTGACCTTGTCAATGAACAGAAGCGAGAGGACCTTGATCCCCCTTGGCTTCAACGCAGCTTCTTTTCTAAAATGCTCCTCGATTGTCTTCCTGATCTGGACTTTCATTATATCGTCCTGCAGGCCGCCTTTTGTCTCCCCCATACCGAGCCTCAACCCGTTGGAGAACTCTAAATATCCCTCTTCAGCGTTTATCTCGTTGACCACGTAGCCCTCACGATACATTTCACGCTTGTTGGATAGATCATAAAGGTTGTCGCCGTTCTTAACGTTCGCAGTTTTCCTCAGGGCTCCATTTGCTCCTTCATAATCGAAGGTAAGCTTTGCATTGATCTTAGTCTTTTGGGTTTTGATTCCTTCAAGCTTCACGAATGCCTGATTGAAACTGTCTTCGCTGACAACCGAATCGACCTCGATCTGTTTCACCAAACCAAGATCATAAGCCTTCACGGGGCTGAGTTTATAAACAAGGTTATAGACATCACGGTGCGTCGCAGAATATCGTAGAGTACATGATGGCTTGAGGTTAGCAATCGCCTGCTTCCGAAGCTCGGTCTCCATGTTCTGCGGCTCATCCACGATGACAATCGGATTTGTGTATTGAATGAATTCAATCGGACGCTTCCCGGTGAGCTTGTCGTTCGGTTTGTTGATGATATTCTCATCTTTTGCAAACGAGTCGATGTTGATTACGAGGACCTGGATCGTGTTGCTCAAAGCAAAGCCTCGGAGGAGCGAGACATTCTTCGAGTCATAGACAGCGTATGTGAGAGGAACCCGGTTGTAGAGGCCTTGGAAGTGCTCGTGTGTTATTTGGAGGTTCTTGAGAACTCCTTCGCGGATCGCAATGCTGGGCACCACTATAATGAATTTCTTGAAGCCATAAGTCTTATTCAGCTCGTAGATGGTTCGAAGATAGACATACGTCTTGCCTGTACCAGTTTCCATCTCGACAGAGAAGTTGAGGCCTTTCAACTCGGGTGACTCTTCTATACCGTTCCTCTTCTGGATGGAGTGGACATTCTTAACCACTTCCCGCTGCGTCAACCTGATTGCATTGCCGACACCGTTCTCTGTGAATGCAAGGCTGATGTCTCCTTGCTGAAGAGAAAACTCGTAGTCGCCCGTATTGAGTGGCTGTCCTTCGAAAACGTCAACGACAGATTGGATAGCTTGTAGCTGGAAATCTTGATGCGAATCGAATTGGAGTTTCATGCCATTAATTGGAAATATACCACGAAATATATATTACTCTGTAAATATATCACGAAACTGCATTTCGTCATATGTTTCCGTATTGCGGTGAGGCGTTGTCTTTCAATTGCTTCAATGAACAATATTAATAAATCCTTGCGGCTCATAGATGATCCATAAGTCATTTTGTGGCTCGTAAAAATCCAAATATGAGCCGCTAAGTTTTGATAAGATTAATCAGCTTGGTGAATCCATAGACATTTGGCGACGCGCCTGCTCCCTTGGACACAAGAAAAATAACTTTCGATCCCTCAAGCTGTTGTAAAATACGTTTCGCAGTAGGCCTCGGAATCTTTGACTCTTTTGCAAACTCAGAGCTTTGAAAGATAGGCTTTCGAAAAAGAAAGTCGAGAACACGAATCGAGTATTGCGATTTCGTCACTGCTGCAATCCTCTCTTTCTTCTCCTCATAAAGTTGGTGAACGGCCTTTGCTTTCTCCGAGTTCGAGGTTGCCTGCTCTATCGTGGCATGCAGGAAAAATTCGATCCAGTCTTCCCATGCATTGGCAGCAGACACAGAAAGGAGCTTATCGTAGTATTGATCGCGATGAGATTCAAAATAAGCGCTGATATAAAACATCGGCTGCCCCAGTACCTTTTTGTGATAAAGAAAAAGCGGAATGAGCATTCTTCCTATTCGACCGTTGCCATCAAGGAAAGGATGGACCATCTCAAACTGGGCATGTATGATTGCGAGCTGTACCAGGACATCTTTCTCTTCGGAATGGATGTATTTCTCAAGATTGTCCAGGAGGTTCATCACTTCGTTCGGCGGAGGCGGGACATAAATAGCCGTCTCAATCGTTGAGCCCGGCTTTCCGATCCAGTTTTGGATTTTTCTAAACTCACCGGGAGCGCCCTGCATCCCTCTCGCGCCGTGCATGAGTCTCCCATGTGTTTCCCGAATCACTCGCAGGGAAAGCGGCAGAGACTCCATCTGTTTCACCGCTCCGGCCAGTGCTTGCCTGTAGTTGATAATTTCAATGATATCATTCGCTCGCGGCTTTTCTGGTGAAGGGCTCGCTTCGTATTGAAGCACCTCCGTCAAAGAGGCTTGCGTTCCCTCGATCTTTGATGAAAGGACCGCCTCCTGAGTTGTCAGAGGCGAGAGAAGGATTTCAGGATTGGGCATATTCTGCAATTGCCCATCGTATCGCGCAACCGCCCTGTTCGCTGTTCCGATGAGATGGACAAACTTCGTCCAATCAAATGTCTCCAATGGGAGCAAGGCTGGCAGGAATGGCTTGGTCATATTGTCTTAAACTCCACACCCGCATCCTTCATTTGCAACGCGGTGTTTGTCTTTAATTGATCGTTCCCTGCAAATAGGCGGTCGAGGCAAATAAAATTCTTCGGTTTCCTCTTAACGACCTCAGCAATTGCCTCCCGAGAAATCTTTTCGAGTGCAAGCACAACCTCACCTTCGGCTATGGAATGGATCGGAACCCTCGCAACAGTCAGCTTCTCCAGTTTCGTTGTCAGCTCATAGCCCGATTTAACAAGTATCTCCCACGCCATGGCATCGGCTTCAGAACCAGCTTTGAGGGGATCGGCGAAAGCATCCATCTGTTTGTTCAAGTCGTCGCCATTCTCAATCGTATCTGTCCGCCAGACTTTGAAGTTCGACGGCTCAAGCGAGAAGGCTTTGAAACCTGCCTCACCCCCGGCCCCTCTCCGTTCGGAGAGGGGAGCGTCCGCGGGGCCACCTTTTAACGCCTCGGAGATCTTATTGACCGTTGTTTCTGTATCCTTCAAAACTTCTTCGTTCGAAAAACGGATCACTCTTATTCCAAATTCATTAACCACTTGTGTTCTGGCGGCATCATGCTCTTTCTGCTCCTGCTCATTATGGTATCCCCCGTCTATTTCAACCGCCAATTTCCTCTCATGACAGTAAAAGTCCAAGATAACATTTCCAATTGGATGCTGCCTCCTGAATTTGCAGTTCTCAACTTTCCTGTTTCTAAGTGCTTGCCACAAACGCTCCTCTGCCTCAGTCTTGTCCACCAAACGCATCCTATGGGCATATTCAAAAAGCATGGGAGCCGCGCCTTTAAATAAATTTTCAACACCGTTCACAGCGCTATCCCCCTCGCCATTTGGAGAGGGGGTAGGGGTGAGGCTCTTTATTGCTCTTCTAATCCTTTCCCTGCAAATATCGGCAATCGTCTTATACCCCGCCTTGCATGCCTCCGAGTCCTCATCTGTCTTTTCCGGAAGCTGTACCAGTATAAACTTTCTGTTTCCGCCGTCTTCTTTATTGAGTTCCATGACAGCCTGAGCTGTCGTGCCACTGCCTGCAAAGAAATCGAGGAGGATGTCATCATCATTCGTGGTCCCTATTGAGACCAAATGCTCAACGAGATCAGCCGGCTTCGGAAAATCCATCAACTTCTGCCCTTCAAAAATATCCTTAAGTTGTTTAGAGCCATCCGCGGTCGTCGAGACGTTTGCGAGCCATGTCCGATATGGTTTGAATCGTGGATCCTTCGATCTAATTTTCTCGTAGACAATAAAAGTCCCATCTTTTCTGGATTCATAATCAACATTGCCCTCGTTGACTATCTTTGCCATCTTCTTCTTTCCCCACCGCCAGCAACCCTCGGAGCCATCATTTCGAATAGGATAAACATCCTCCCCGTTAGGGCCTGGTATCGGGAACCACATTGTTGGACGATCTTCACGTCGCGAATTGGATCCCCATTTATTTAATTCGCGCCCCCTGCGATATGTGCCCTGTTTGTCAGCTCTATCCAGTTCTTCGGCTTGGATTTGGATCCTTGATAACGCATCATTCTTTGAAGATTTGATATAACCAATCACATACTCATGATCCGTGACCATAGTGCCCTTGTCACTACCGCCGCCTTTTCTTGATTGCCAAACAAGTTCAGCTATAAAATTCTCTTCCCCAAAAATCTCATTCATCATCAGCCGCAGGTTGTGGACTTCGTTGTCGTCAATCGAAACGAAAATCACTCCGTCGTCACGCAGTAGGTTTCTCGCGAGGAAGAGCCGCGGGTACATCATGGAGAGCCAATTGGAATGGTACTGTCCGTTCTCCTTGCTGTTCTTCCTGAAGAAACCTTCCTTCGTCAGGTACCCCGCTTCGTCTTTGTCGCCGATGCGCTTCAGATATTCGTCTTTGCTCTCGCTGAACTTGTCGGGATAAATAAAACTGTCGTTGCCTGTGTTGTACGGCGGGTCGATATAAATCATCTTCACTTTGCCGTAGTACGACTTCTGAAGCACCTTCAGGACTTCAAGGTTTTCGCCTTCGATGAAAATATTCTGCGTCGTATCGAAGTCAACGGACTGATCGCGTTTCGGCTTCAGCGTCGCAGTTGTCGGAGTCTGGATAGCTCTGAATGCATCGGACTTCCCCGCCCAGTTGAGGACATACCGCTCGTTGTCGATTGTAATGTCTTCACCCAATGCCAGCCTGAGCTTTTCCCAATCTACCTTTCCATCTGAGACAACTTCCGGGAAAAGTTCTTTTAGCCTATTTAGCTGCTGCTCCCTGATGTCTAAAGATTTGCCGTCCATTATTTCCAACCACGCTTCCTTCTCAAATCGATTAAAACTAACCCACATACCCCTCAAAATCAATCTTTCCCCGTCCATCCGCGGTGCAGAAAGCTTTGGATATCCGATCCCCTTCCCGTCAAGCGCCCCCCTTGAACTTGTTGACGAATGGTTTTACGCAGAGTCCTGCATCATAAATCTAATATGGTGTTGAAGCGGGATAAAATTCCCTTTGCGACCTTAGCGTTTTCTTTGCAAATTTTGCGTGAAATAAAACCGCCTTTGGCATCGCACCCCCAAAAATAAAGATTGCCTCCCGCTGCTCTGCGAGAGGCAACCCAGCCTGTCTGTCCTTCGGATATTACTTTCCCTCTCCGACCCGGAGAGGTATCATGGTGCTACTTGCTGTCGGGCGGCTTGGCACTGCTTTCGCTCTTGCCGTTCCCCTTCGCTTTCGGGGGGCGGGTAGCCGCAATGTCTTTTACCACACGCGCCGCCAGGTACTCGGAATAGAAGTCGGGGTTCGAATCGATGAACGACTTCATCTTCCTGTCTATTTGATGTTCCAGCACCCCATCGGCCTGCGAGAACATGTTCATGACGGCGTCTCTGCCGCTCGTCTGTCCGGTCCTCGCCTCGTTCCGGCCCCCCAGAGACGTTTCGTAATCCGCGATAAGACCGCGGGCTTCCGTTATCGAACCCGCGGTGTCTCCCCAGTCCGCGAGATCGGCGATATGCGGCTCCACCAAATCCACCAGTGAGGTGGCGTAGTTGCCGCGCTCGGCATCCCTCATGTCATGGATCTTAGTCGGGCTGATATTGGTTTCCGCCATCAGCTCGACGTCGCTGTTTGACGACGCGAATGCATGAAGGTCGCCTACCAACCGCACGACTTCATCGGTCATCGCGCTTTCCGCGCTTCGTTTAGCCAGTGTCTTTGGAGAAGTTCCGATTCCTATCTCCTCCGACTTCTGGCCGATATTGTTTGCCAGCGTTGTGAAGTTTGCGACCGCCTTGACAAACGCGGGTATCGCCGCAAACACCGCAGTGAATTTTGTAAGTACCCCGATGACGTTGAGGTACATACTGTACCGATTGATATGATCGTTGGTCATCTTGATCACCTTTTCTTAATTAATTATTGAATCAGTTTCCCGCATCAAATACGTCCCTGTTTGTGCGGTGTCCCGGACTTCCTATCCGGGTGGAGTCCCTGTTTCCGCGGGGACGTCCTTTCCGAGCGACAGATAAGGCAAATTCTATGTTCCAATGATTCAAGCAGAACTTACTGAACAGTCCCATTTTCTGCATTGGGCTATTTTGGGAGTGCTCGTCATTCCCAAATGCTCTTGTTGGGAATCTGGTCGAGCCACTCAGCCTGGATTCCCGGCAAAGACGCGCGGGAATGACTGGACGGAGGGCTTTATTTGTCTTCGTATTTTGAAAGTGACTCACTGCCTTATTCCCGTTGTCTCCTCAACCATTTTCTTTCACCTCCTGACCATTTTCTTTGACTCCGTAACCATTTCCGTTGAGCCCGCAACCATTTTCTTTCACCTCCTGACCATTTTCTTTGACTCCGCAACCATTTCCGTTGAGCCCGCAGCCATTTTCTTTCACTCCTCAGCCATTTCCGTTGACTTTCCAACCATTTCCTCTGACTCCGCTACTATTTCCTTTCACTCCCTGACCGCTTCCATCGATTCCCTGACCATTTCCTTTCAGCTCCTAACCGCTTCCGCCCGCTCTCCGATCATTTCCGCCGATTTCTCAACCATTTTCTCTCAGCTCCCGTCGATTTTCCTTGATTCCATAGCCATCTCCGTTCATGCCGCGGGGGCTTCCGTCAGGCTCTGAACTGCTTCCCGCGTCCTCAAAATCGCCTCGGACTTGCCATGGATTCATTGGTGGCACATGACGTACGCCGCGGCGATGCCATTTCCTGCTTGCCGAAATAGCATTAACCGATGAGATCTACCTTGAAATACCTAGAGGATCTCCCGCTAATATCAATCGTTCCCTGACATGGACATCATCCCATGTCGTGCATTTCTATTATAATGCGGTTGGATTTTAAATGCAAGAAGAAAATGCTCCACGATGCTTGTGCCATGGACGCAGCGAATCTAAACGCGGAGAGAAGACAGGGAAAAGTTTATTTGTTAAGAGTGAAAAGTAAAGAGCGAAGGATGGCCGTACGTTCTAAGTCTCAGGACGTTTTATTTATGGAGTCACTTTAATTGCTGTGAAAGTTTCTTGCCGATAGTATTTGCCAGTTCGTCGGGCGTTGTTCCATCGCTGCCAGTGTGGTCACTCATTATTCCGACGACTTCTCCGGTTCCTGGTTCAACCACCGCCGCATTGAAATCTGTAATCACTTCCCCTGATAATGTGTAATCGAAACTATATGTGAATTCCAGCAAATACTCATTTCCCCGTCCCTTGGGTGCGGAGGAGTGAGCGGAAGCAGAGTCCGCCGTTCTCTGTGAGGGTTGATTCGATGATCGATTGGTCGAATCGGCTTGAAGCTGAATGCCCGTCTGAGCGAATGAGGGCGATATGACGTTGACGCCATTTCGAAACAGGGCTTTTTCAATTTTCTGTCGAAGGTCTGCGCTGTCAAAGCTGTCGCATTTGACCGCCACAGAAGAGGTCAGCTTGAAACCGGTGCTTGGCTTCATCGTCATGTTAAGACCTCCGCCGCATCCGTCGACCATCAAGCCTATGCCAATCATGAACAGAATCGATTTCTTCATCACTCTGTATTTCGGAATTTCTAAACGAATCCTTAGAAGAGTTTACAAATGCATGGCTGCTTTATTCGTTTTCAAGAAAACCGACACTCTCCCTGTCCCCTCGCCTACTTAAGCCTTTCCGAAAAATAAAATCCTTCACCATTTATGATTCCGACCGCACTTCCCTTGAAATTCCAGCCTTTGAATCCGGTATTTCTGCTTTTCGATTTGAACTTTTCAGGCTCAACGGTCCATTCATAATCTGGATCGATGATCGACAGATCGGCTTTGGCGCCCAATTCAAAAACAGGAATTGGCAATCCGAGTATCTTGCGTGGATTTACTGAAAGAAGACTCACGATTTCTCCCATAGACAGTATTTTATCGTGGTACAGTTTTGTCATAACGGCTCCGACAGTTGTCTCAAGTCCGATCAGGCCAAATGGAGCCGCATCGAACTCGACTTCCTTCTCGTGTATCGCGTGGGGAGCATGGTCGCTGGCAATTGCGTCAATGGTTCCATCCTTTAATGCCTCGATGAGCGCTTCATTGTCTTGTTTCGTCCGAAGCGGAGGATTCACTTTATAATCGGAATCGTATGTCGAAAGAATACTGTCATCTAAGAAAAGATGATGCGGAGTTACGTCGCAGGTCACTGGCAAGCCGCGCTTCTTTGCTTCCGCGACGCAAGCTGCCGATTGCGCCGTTGAGATATGAGTAGCATGGTACCTGCCGCCGAACGCTTCGAGCAGTTTTATGTCGCGGCTGAGAATCAGTTCTTCGGCGACACGATGCTGTGTCTTTAGACCGTATTTGATTGTCTCGGAGCTTTCGTTTGCGGAACCCGATTTTGTGAGATCATGGTCTTCGCAATGTTGAATGATCGGCTTCCCAAGCATGGACGAATATTCCAAAGCGAGCCTCATCACTTGAGCGTTCATGACCGCATTACCATCGTCGCTGAAGGCGACCGCTCCCGCTTCGACTAAGTCTTTCATCTCAGATAACCGCTCACCTTTTCTCGATTCGGTAATAGCAGCGATTTGATATACACTCACGAGGGTGGATTGCCTTGCCCGGTCGAGAACGTATTTGACAACGTCCGCAGAATCGACAACAGGATCGGTGTTCGGCATCGCGGCGATTCCGGTGAAGCCTCCATTTGCCGCCGCTGAAATTCCAGAAGCGATATCTTCCTTGTATTCCTGACCGGGCTCCCTCAAGTGAGTGTGCATGTCGAAGAGACCCGGCACGACGAATTTTCCTCTTAGGTTTATTTCATGGTTCACCGGATTTCCGCCAATGGAGTTTCCAATTTCCTGGATGAATCCATCGACAATAAAAATATCAAACATTCCGTCGTACTTTCCCGATGGATCGACGATTCTTGCATTTCTAAGTGAAATTTTCATGAGGGCTTGACTCCTGTTAAAAATAAAACTGCCATCCTGACAGCAACTCCGTTTGTCACTTGATCGAGTATTAAAGACGTGCTTCCGTCAGCAACGTCTGCGTCGAGCTCGACTCCGCGGTTGATCGGGCCAGGATGCATTATGACAATTGGCTTTTTCGCTTTCTCCAACCGCGTCCTGTTAATCCCCCAATAGAGTCGGTACTCTCTGATGGATGGAAAATCTCCGCCGGCTTCCCGTTCAAGTTGAATTCTCAGAACGTTGAGAACATCCGCCCATTGAATCGCTTCATCGATGTCGTAAAACGTCTGGACTCCAAATTGATCCAGATAATTCGGGATCAATGTCTTGGGTCCGCAGACAGCGACCTTCGCGCCTAATTTTACTAGTCCGAAAATATTAGAGCGAGCAACTCTGCTGTGCTGAATATCGCCGACGATGCAAACATGAATCCCCTTGAGGTCTCCAAGCTTCTCGCGCATCGTGAACATATCGAGGAGACCTTGTGTCGGATGCTCGTTGATCCCATCTCCGGCATTGATGACCGGCGATTTCAAGAGACGCGATAGAAAGTGCGGGGCACCGGTTGAAAAGTGCCTTACTACAACAACATCCGTTTTCATCGCTTCGATATTTCTCGCAGTGTCTTTGAGTGTCTCGCCTTTTGAAACGCTGCTCCCGCTCGCCGCGAAGTTAACAACGTCAGCGCTTAGTCGTCGTTCTGCAAGCTCGAATGAAATTCTTGTTCGCGTCGAGCTTTCGAAGAATAGATTGACGACCGTCGTTCCCTGAAGCGTGGGCACCTTTTTTATCGGACGTTCCAGAACTTCTCTGAAACTTCGGGCAGTGTCGAGTATCTCCACGATGTCTTCCGCTGAAAGCTCACGGAGGCCCAACAAATTTCTAATTCCCTGTGGCATTGTCGTCCTCCACAAGTAATATTTCGTCTGTTCCATCGACTTCAGCCAGATGGACAACCACCGACTCTCTGATCGCTGTTGGCTGGTTTTTTCCGACGTAGTCTGCGCTTATAGGCAATTCCCTGTGGCCGCGGTCTACAAGAACCGCAAGCTGGATCGTGGTTGGTCTTCCAATATCGATCAATGCATCGAGCGCCGACCTGATCGTTCTGCCGGTGAAAAGAACGTCATCGACAAGAATTACATTTTTGTCCGTTATGTCGAAATGCACCTCCGTTCTTTTCAATTCGGGCAGCTTAAGTTTTTGCCTGACATCGTCCCTGTAAAGTGTGATGTCAAGCGTTCCCAATGGCACAGCGACTCGCTCGATCTCTGAAATTTTCTCCGCGATTCTCTTTGCGAGAAAATCTCCTCGAGTTCTGATTCCGATTATGCATAAGTTTGCCGCTCCCCTGTTATGCTCAATTATTTCGTGAGAAAGACGAACAACTGATCGCGACATTTGCTGGCTGTCTGCGATCTTAGATTTGACTCTCATGCTTACTCCTTTTCGGTTTACCTTGTCAAGGTCTTTCTTGATCATCGGCAAAGTCGTATAACACCTTCGAGTTTTCTCCAAGAGCCTTTATCTGTGAGGTGAAACTTCTTGACAGGACCTTATCCACCTCACTGGATGGAATTAAAGGCTGACGTAAGTTAATAAGCATGGTACACTTTTCCAAGTTTTGAGCGAAGATCAGTCGCAACTCTCCGATTATCTCAAACTTACGGCGATTGCATCCTCCTGCCCTCTCCTTGATTTTCGGTCGTATGGGATTTATATTTTACCGATTTTAACCAAGGAGCAACTTACAATAGATGTTGAAGGCCGTGATTATGGCCGGGGGATTTGGTACACGACTCCGTCCACTTACAAGCAAAATTCCCAAGCCGATGGTTCCCATCATGAACAAGCCGATGATCGAGCACATCGTGAGGCTTCTCGTCGGACATGGTATCTCCGACATAGTGGTGCTCGTTTTCTATCACCCTAACGATATAAAGAATTTTTTGGGTGACGGCCGACAGTTTGGCGCTTCCATCCAGTACGTCAAGGCAGAGGCGGATTTTGGCACGGCAGGAAGTGTCCGCAATGCTCACGACCTTATCAAAGAATCGAGGATACTCGTTATCAGCGGCGATGTCCTCACCGATTTTGATTTGACGAAGGCTGTAGAATTTCACGAGACGAAGAAATCCAAAGCAACTCTTGTCCTGACTCGCGTGAATGACCCGTTGCAATTCGGACTTGTAATCACCGACGAGGAAGGGAAGATCGTCCGATTTCTCGAGAAGCCCACCTGGGGAGAAGTCTTCAGCGACACCGTTAATACAGGAATTTATGTTATTGAACCAGAACGTCCTTGACATGGTCCCATACAAGGAGGACTACGATTTCAGCAAGGACCTCTTCCCTTCGATGCTGAAACAGAAAATGCCGCTGTACGGTTATGCCGCCGAAGGATACTGGCGGGACATCGGAAATTTGAACGAATATGTCGATGCTCAGCTGGATTGCCTCGATCAAAAGGTACATGTGAGTTTGGATGGCAAGAGTTTTGATTTTAATGGAGCAAAAATCATTGCGCCTGAAGATTTTCAAATTCCTCAAAACCTTTGCGTGCGTGGCACGGTGGTAATCGGCACTAACGTTACAATTGGTGAAGACGTTGAGCTCGAAGATACCATCATCGGGAACAACTCAACGGTAGATTCGTTTTCAAGCATCAGCAGAAGCGTTCTCTGGGACAATGTGCTGATAGGTTCGCGATCAAAAATTACGGGCGACGTCATTGGAAGCGGAAGTATTATCGGCGAACAGGTCGAAATAGAAGAGAATGTTTTCATCAGCGATGACTGCATTATCGGGAAACGCGCAAACATTAAGCCAAACGTGAAGCTCTGGCCGAAAAAGGTGGTGGATGCCGGGGCGACCTTATCGCGCAGCTTGGTCTGGGAAGATAAATGGCTTTCCGCAATTTTCACGGACGCTAGAGTTACTGGAACGTCGAACATCGAAATGAATCCGGAATTTGCCGCAAAACTCGGAGCGGCTTACGGCTCCCTTCTCGGTGCTGGAAAGTACGTCGTCTGCAGCAGGGACTCCGACACTGTCAGCAGGATGATCAATCGCTCAATGATTGTCGGACTGATGTCGGCGGGAACAAATGTCTATGATCTGCGAAGCGAACCGATCCCCATTGTCCGCCATGAACTCCGCAGTGGAAAGGCTGCAGGAGGACTTCACGTCCGCAAGAGCCCTTTCGATCCTGATCTGACGGATATTATCTTCCTCGACAATGATGGAAGGGACTTATCGGCAAGCAAAGTTCGCGCTGTAGAAAGACTTTTCTTCAGTGAAGAATTTGCCAGAGCTGGTCACGACCAGGTTGGCGACATTTATTTTCCCGAAAGGACAAACGAGAGTTACCGTGAAGATTTTATCAGGTGTTTAGACATCGATTCAGTGAAGCTCAAGAAGTTCGATATGGTCATTGATTATTCTCATGGCGTTGCTTCGACCTTGTTCCCGACAATCGTCGGTTCATTGAGCACGAGAGTAATAGCACTTAATGCTTACCTTGATCCAAAAAAACTTACCAAAACGGCTAAGCAGTTGGACAACGACCTCAAGCAATTGAGCGGTATCGTGAAGTCCTTGAATTATGACTTCGGTTTCATGTTCGACGCCGGCGCAGAAAAAGTTTTTGTAATCAACGAACAAGGAAAATTCGTTGAAGAAGACAGGCTTCTTTCCCTGGTAACCAAGCTTTTCGCGCTGTCTGAACCTGAGTCGAAATGGATCGCTGTTCCATTTTCTGCTTCCGGGGAAATCGACCTCATCGCAGCCGAGCACGGCATTGAGGTACACAGGACCAAAGCGACTCATCAGGCACTCATGAATGCTGCCTACGAGGGAAAGTACCAGTTTGTCGGCGGCACAAAAGGCGGCTTTATTTTCCCGAAGTTTCTCTTCGCCAGCGACGCGATGTTTTCTGTCGCAAAGATATTGGAGATGACTGCAAGAACGGGCCTCAAACTTTCAGAGATAGACAAAATGGTCCCCCGGCTTCGCATGATCAAGAAGAATCTTGATTGTCCATGGAGCGAAAAGGGAGCCATAATGAGAAAGCTTATCGATTTCACGAAAAACGAAAAACGTGAGATGATCGACGGCATCAAAGTCCATTACGATGATGGCACATGGGTTCACTTGCTTCCCGACAAAGAGCGTGCCCTATTCCATATTAATGCGGAATCCTCAAAGGAAGAAACGGCTAAGTCTATGGTGGATCGTTTCGAATCAAAGATTCTTGAATGGCTTTCTGATTCAGCGGGCGACAGGAGATGAAATGGCACAGCTTCTTGATCGATATTCCCTCCTGAAGGGCCATAAGTTAATATATAATCCCGACAAGGTTTTTATAACGAAAGGAAGAAATTTTTGAGATGAAAATTAGTGATATACTTCAAGAGGAATTTGTATCGACAAAACTCCCCGGCAAATCGAAGGACGAAGTGCTTAATTCGTTGATCGACCTGCTCAAGAGCTCCAAGAAGATCAAAGACCTCGATAAAGTTCGTGAAGCTATTTTTGAGCGCGAAAAAATTATGTCGACAGGAGTCGGGAAGGGCTTTGCAATCCCGCACGGGAAAACCGATGCGGTTACAGACATCGTCGCTGCTTTTGCCGTGACAGATCAGCCGGTAGATTTCCAATCGCTCGACGGGGAACCAGTCCGATTGCTATTCCTTCTTATCGGCAGGGACAACATGGTCGGTCCTCACATAAAACTTTTGAGCAGAATCTCGAGATTAATGAACAAGGATGAATTCCGGAAAAAACTAATCGCTGCAAAAACTTCGTCTGAGATAGTCCAGTTTTTCAAGGAAGAAGAAATGAGCTACTTCGACATATAAAAGCGTACAATGAAAAACTAATTTAATAATCCATCGAACTGATCACTCACTATTCACTTTTCCTCGTTCAATCACCAATAGAATGGCAAAAAAGAAACCCCCAAAGCTAAATCGGACTGACACACAGTCCGAATATCGTCTCCTCATAGAGCATTTTGAGGACAGGATGACCAAACGCCGCGGAATTGCATTCTCGTTCAGGACCGCAGAAGAATTCCAGAATTTTGTATATGAGCTGGTCGTACAAACAGATATTGCGGGAAGAAAGATCTTCTTCAAAATCACCGGACTCAGGACCCCTCTATCAGATTTTCCAGCCGCCGGACCAGCGATATGCAGATGCGAGATAGAAAACCTGGAACCCGGGGAATATTCTCTTTCAATTGACAGACGCAGCAAACAATCGAATCAATTCAGAATCTCTATCCGCAAGAAGATAAAAATTCTGCAGCAAGCTCGCGAAGGAAGATTTATCGAACGTCACGACCGATCGCGATAAATGGTCGCTTAGTCCGGAGATTGTAAATGCTGAGTAAGATTCTGAGTGACACAGTAAGACCAATCTTGTTTAAGGTTGGGCCGTTGAATGTGTATAGCTTCGGATTGATGATGGGAATCGGATTTCTTGTCGCGAACTATGCACTTGTGAAAGAATTCACAAGAAAAGGGCTCACAGCGAATTTTGCGAATCGATTGACTATCATAGCCATTGTGTTCGGGATAGCTGGATCAAAAATACTTTCACTGATCGAAGACTGGGGAAGTTTCATGAATGACCCAATCGGCATGGCGCTCTCTCCGGGAGGACTAACGTGGTATGGCGGTTTTGTCCTTGCAGCGCTGATCATTTGGTGGGACGTTAGAAAAAGGAAAATAAAATTTCTGAGAGTCGCTGACGCGTTTGCCCCTGCCCTCATTCTAGGATATGGAATAGCCAGAATCGGGTGTCACCTGTCAGGGGACGGGGACTACGGAATGCCGACCAACCTTCCGTGGGGCGTAGATTATTCGAAAGGCATCGTACCACCGTCGTTCGCTCTCAGAGATTTTCCCGTGCTCACTTCAAAATTCCCTGGTGGAGTTGTCCCCGACAACATTCTTCTTCACCCGACTCCTCTCTACGAATTTCTGGCCTGCATGGTCATATTTTTGTTTCTCTGGAGACTGAGAAAGACGGTTAGACCTGATGGCTGCCTTTTCTCGATTTATCTCAGCCTTGCCGGCATTGAAAGACTCCTCGTTGAATTCATAAGATTGAATCCTCGCCTGCTCTTCGGCTTAAGCGAAGCCCAGCTCGTCTCAGTACCTCTGATTTTGCTTGGCATCTTTGGAGTCATATATTTGCCAAGACATGCCGACATGGTGAGGAAATGACGAAAGTCCTTTTATACAAAAAGGAAGACTGCAAGCTCTGCGATGAAGCCGAGTCAGCTCTTGAAAGATTAAAGAAAGAAAAAAGGTTCTTCTTAGAGAGAATCACGCTTGAACCGAACACGGACCTCTTTAGATGATTTGAATATAAGGTCCCGGTTATTTTCATAAACGACAAGCCCGTTCTCGAATTCAAGTTCGACGAGGCGGCATTCCTGAGGAGATTAGCCGAGTTTGAATGAACCATGAAACGTTTCTATTGCTTCATGTTAAATCCAGTTGACCACATGAACCTTCAAGGACTCACACGATAAGAATCAAATGACTGAAGAAAAAATAGTCGGAAGAAACGCCATTGCCGAAGCGTTGAAGAGCCAGCCTGAATATCTCGAAAATCTACGTTTTATATTCGGCACACGGTGGAAGCTTAAATGAGATCTTTGCTCTTGCTAAGCGTAACGGAGTACCGATTGCCAGAGTTGACTCGAAACAATTTGCCGAGCTGACTTCAAATCTTTCACGGGATGAGTCGGCGCAAGGAATCGTGGCAGCGATAAGCAAAATAAGATTCGAGCCGCTTGAATCCATGATCGAGTCTGCGTCAAAAAGCCAATTTCCCTTCCTGCTTGTTCTAGATCGTATCCAGGATCCACAGAACTTCGGAGCAATACTTCGATCTGCGGCTTTCTTCAAAGTCGATGGTGTCATCATTTCTAAGGAACAGCAGGCGCCGGTGAACGAGACTGTAATCAAGACATCCGCCGGAGGTGCTTTCTACGTCAGGATCGCTCGCGAAACGAATCTCCATCGGACAATAATTTCTCTGAAAGAATCCGGATACTGGATCGCGACAAGTGGGATTAAAGCGCCGCTTTCAATCTCAGAGATAGACACTCGCGTTCCACTTGCCATCGTGATTGGCAACGAAGGAAGCGGAGTCAAGCGAATCTTACGGGACAAATCAGACATGACTTTTTGCATCCCGCAGCTCGGTAAGATAGACTCATTGAATGTCTCGGTGGCAACCGGAATTATCTGCTATGAAGTTTTACGACAAAGAGGAACTTTAATATGAAAAGACTGTCAGTGAATATCGACCACGTCGCGACACTGCGGCAAGCGCGGGGAGAAAACCAGCCAGATCCAGTCACCGTGGCTCTCCTTGCCGAAATTGCCGGCGCTTCAGGAATTGTAAGTCATCTCCGTGAGGACCGAAGACATATCCAGGATAATGACGTTTATCTTCTCCGCAAGATGTTGAAAACAAAATTAGATCTGGAGATGGCCGCGACCGAAGAGATTATTGGAATCGCTCTTGATGTCGTGCCTGAGCTGGTTACGTTGGTCCCTGAACGCCGTCAGGAATTAACAACTGAAGGTGGACTCGACGTGGCATCGGACATTTCTCGATTCAAGGAAGTCAATAACAGGTTTCATAAAAAGGATATTCTCGTCAGTCTTTTTGTTGCTCCCGTCGAAAGCCAGATGAAAGCAGCACAAAAATCCGGGGCTGATTTCGTCGAGCTCCACACTGGTGAATATGCAAATGCAAAGGGTAAAAACGCCGAGATACAACTCGATAGACTCAAGAAAGCGGCAAAGTACGCAAGTAAGCTGGGTCTTAAAATAAATGCCGGCCATGGTTTGAACTATGGGAATTTGAAATCGGTTGCCATGATCGACGAGATAGAGGAATTCAGCATTGGACACGCGTTGATCTCGCACGCCTTATTCGTTGGAATCGAGAGTGCCGTAATGGAAATGATCAAGGTTCTGAAGGAGTGCGACCATTGAAAAAGAGCAAATCGACCCAAATGATCCATGGTAGAAAAGACAAAACTTATCTCGGTGCTAATTATCCTATCTATCAGAGCACCACTTTTGCCGTATCGAAGAGCGACGAGTACGACAAGTACATCAATGGAAGCGATGAAGAATTCTTTATGTACAGCCGCTATTCGAACCCAACGGTTCGGAACGTTGAGGAGAAGATCGCGGCCCTCGAGAATGCTGAAGATGCAGTCCTCTTCTCCAGCGGGATGGCCGCCATCACGACCGCGATTTTATCATTGGTGGAAAAAAATGAAACCGTCGTAGCTCAGCGCCGCCTGTATGGCATGGCTTACAGGTTTCTGCGAGATATTGCTCCGAAATTTGGCATCGATGTGCATTTTGTCGATGAAGATCGACTCTACGCCCTTAACCACGAATTCTCCAAGGTCAAAGTCGTATATTTCGAAACTCCGATAAATCCTACAACAGACTGTATCTCAATTTCCAAGACTGTGAAGGCGGCAAGGAAAGCCGGTGCCATCACCATCATGGATAATACATTTGCTTCGCCGATAAATCAGAATCCGATAGATTTAGGAGTCGATATAGTGGTGCACAGCGCGACGAAGTATATCGGTGGTCACAGTGACATCATGGCCGGAGCCGCTGCCGCGTCGACAAAACTTGCGCGCGTGATTCGTGAGACCATGAAGGCATTCGGCGGATGCATAAACCCAATCGACGCATACATGCTCGACCGCAGTTTAAAAACACTCAAGGTACGCGTCGAGCAGCAGAACCGAATCGCACAGAGATTGGCAGAATTCTTTATGCGGCAAAGGAAAGTGCTCCAAGTATTTTATCCAGGATTACCTTCATCGAAGAGTTACAAAGTGGCCAAACGCCAAATGACTGGTTTTGGTGGAATGCTTTGCATCGAACTGGCGGACCTAGAATCGGCCAAGAAATTCTGTGACAGTCTAGAAATTGCTCTCAACGCCACGAGCCTGGGAGGTGTCGAAACACTCGTCAGCATTCCTGTGCTTACAAGCCACATAAAGATGTCCTCCGAAGAATTGAAAGCCGCGAAAGTGACCGAAGGTATGGTCCGAATATCCGTCGGTATCGAAGATATCGATGACCTCATTCTTGATTTCAAGAATGCACTGGCACAAATTTAAAGAGTATTACCGCGAAATTCACGATTAGAAATCGTCAAGAACCAGTGGAATCCATGGCATACACCTTTTTGCCGCGAGACCCATTGCACAATCGACGAGTGGCTTTCTCGGGAGCTATCTCACATTTTTCGACAACCCAAGATGAAATCTAAGTGCCCGGCCATAATTCGCAGCGTAGACTCCTAATTTGTCAACTGACCCTGCGAAGGCTTTCAAGGTGCGATCGGCCACTAGAAAATATTTTTTGTTCTCCGTCATTGTGAACAGCCTGTCAAAAAAGATTGCAGCGCCAGAATTCCCCGACGGAGTTGGTGCATCTTCAATTGGTTTCTTCGTTGTTGCAAGCAAACCCTCTCCGCCTGCATCACGAGGCCTATCGAAGAATCCGCCAATGTTTATGTCTTCAAATTCTCCGACAAGCACTTCAGCAATTTTCTCAGCAGCTTCCAAGTGTATATCTTTCTTTGCAACATCAAATAAGTCAAGAAGCGCCGTCCCAAAATAAACGTTGTCGTCGAGCAATCCCTGATATAAAACAGCTTTGCCCGAAAAGGCATGTGCCACCTTTCCATCAACATTGACCATTTTGCTTATTATGATTTCCGCAGCTCTTTCCGCAGCCTGAAAATACTTTCTTTCTTTGAGAATCACTGAAGCTTCTACCAATGCACTTATCGCAAGCCCGTTCCTATCGGCAAAAATTGTCCTATCAATAAACGGGGCCTTTCTTCGATTGCGCGATCCAAGAAGCTTCTTCTTTGCTCCCGCAATCAGCCTGACGACATCTTCTTCCGAGAAAGCCGAGGCTCCGGCAATTTCTTTTTCTCCGACTGCCGCTCTCAACACGTTCCGATCGGGAAATTCACGAGTATCATTTGGAACTTCCCGAATATCAAAATGCAACTCCGAAATCTTTCTTTCTTCCTCAGTAAGAATATCTCCTATTTCCTTTTTCGTCCACGTCCAGTATGTTCCATCATCGGAAGGCTCTACATCGGCGTCTTGATGAGCGTAGAATGGTCCCTCGGGAGACTTCATACTTGTCACAATCCAATCGGCAGTTAGTCTTGAAACTCGACTATAGAGATCCTCGTGTGAGAACTCAAAGCCCAGCAAATAGACTTTCAGCATAAGTGCATTATCGTAAAGCATTTTTTCGAAGTGCGGGACATGCCAGTATCTGTCAACCGAATACCTGTGAAAGCCGCCCCCAAGCTGATCGTAGACACCACCATGCGAGATGCAATTGAGAGTTACCGTGACCATTCTCGTCAGATCTGGATCGTTCTGCTTTAGCGATTCTTCTGCAAGAAGGAGCAAGATAGAAGGGTTGAAAAATTTTGGCGCGCTTCCGAAACCGCCAAATCCTTCATCAAATTTCGCCTTGGCATCATTGACAATTTTCCGAACAGTATCTTCGCTCAGTTTGCCGCTCCGGATAATCTTGACTTCGTACTCTTTCAGCCGCTGGAAAATCTCTTCCGCACTTTTGAAGACCTCATCTCTTCTCGTCGAATAGACTTCGGCGACTTGCGGTAGCAGTGAAAGGAGTCCTTGTCTTCCCTGCACATCATTTTTTGGAAAATAAGTGCCGCCGAAAAAAACTTTCCCGTCTGAAGTGAGAAACCCCGTCAAGGGCCAACCGCCCGAACTCGTTAAAGCGCCGACTGCACTCTGGTAACGGGAATCCACATCGGGCATCTGGTCACGATCGACTTTAACGGGAACAAAATTCTTGTTGATAATTTCTGCAACTGTCACATCCGAATAGGACTCGTTATCCATGACGTGACACCAATGACACCAGACCGCACCGATGTCAAGAAGAATTGGACGACCCGACTCTTTTGCAAGTTTGAACACTTCAGGAGAATAAATCTGCCAACGGACCGGCTGGTCAGCGGCTTCTCGTAGATAAGGACTTTCACTTTCGGCAAGTCGGTTTGTTAATTCCATATGCAATTCACAACAAATCTAAATGCAATTAAATCCCGTAGGTCTCAGAAATCGGAGGGCGAGGACTGGTTACCATCATCCCGTTTCTGGTCTCCACTGCTTCTCCTTTTTGCATTCCAAAAAATAGCGACTCCAACCGCGACGAAAGCGAATGAGCCGCCCAGAGTCTTCGCGAGGAATAAAAATGGGTTGCCGCCAGCGTTCGGCGGAAATAACGTAAGAAGAATGGCGACAACTGTTGTCACACCCCCTACTCTTGACGCTGCTATTCTAAGCAGATTCCGTTCACCGTTATTCCTCGTTGAGTCTTTGCGAAGACTTTTCACAGCCGCCAGGAAAATGTAGATGTAGGGAATGAAATAGACGATGATCGTTGCATCGACCAAGACAAGATATGCTTCCTGTGTCGAAGCACCGATAAAA
Source organism: uncultured Bacteroidota bacterium (assembly GCA_963703215.1). Classification (GTDB taxonomy): domain Bacteria; phylum Bacteroidota; class Ignavibacteria; order Kryptoniales; family JAKASW01; genus JAKASW01. The sequence goes on from OY969800.1 coordinate 3,045,382, forward strand.
CTCATGAGAAGAAAAACTGTCGCGATAATTCCCTGAAAAATGATAGCAACATAGGGAGTCTTCCACTTTGGATGAATCTTCCCAAAGCTTTGCGGAAGATAACTGTCTATTCCAGTTACGAACAAAATTCTCGCACTTCCCGCAAGCCATGCACCGGCGCCTCCGATGCCGGCGAGTGTCACCAGCAATGCGCTGATGTTCGTCAGATACCGCATCCCGGTTTTAATTTCCAATTCCTGAATCGACTGGACGAGACCTGTAACAAGATTGACATCTTTTGACGATAGACCCACCAAAAGCGCGATGGTCCCGACAAGATAAACAAACACAATTCCAATTCCAGAAAGGTACGTCGCCTTTGGGATAGACTTTTCCGCCTCGACTATTTCTCCGGACATGACCGATGCCAATTCAAGTCCTGCGAGTGCGAAGCACATCGAGGACCAGAAGGAAAGTGTACCATAATCCAACTTTGTCGGCCAAATATTGATAACCGAAAACTGGGTCTGCGATCTTCCGAAATAGATGATCACGCCTGCCAACCCTGCGATTATCAAAATCGGCACAAATGTGCCAATCGCTCCGATGTTCTGAACCCACTTCCCTATCTTCACCCCGACCACGTTGAAACCAATCGCAATCCATAGGATCACGAGACTCACCGCTGCGATAAAGAATTTATCCGATGTTGGCGTTCGAATTCCAGGAATGATGAATGGAGCAATCGCGGCAACAGAAATCAGAAGCGACGGATAATACACCAGGTTATTTGCCCAATAGCACCAGCCCGCGACGAAGCCATGAAAATCACCAAACTCAATTTTTGCCCACTCGTATACCCCACCTTCAACAGGATATTTCTTGCTGAGATGGATAACTGCAACGCCCTGAGGAATAAAAAACAAAATCAGCGCGAGGAGCCATAACGAAATCGAACTTGGTCCCGTTGCAGCGGCGAGAGAAATCCACCGCGTGCCAACAATAGCAACAATATTAAATAAAACGATGTCCCTGACTTTCAGCGCACGGAGGAGTTGTACCATTTCTTCCTTTACGGTGAGCCGCAATCAGTCGTTGAACTGCATTTCGTAAAGCTTCTTATAGATCCCCCCTCTTTGACGAACGAGCTCCTTGTGCTTACCGCGCTGCACAACTTCGCCGCCTCCGACGACGATAATTCTATCAGCATTTTTTATTGTGGATAATCTATGCGCTATTACAATCGAAGTCCTGTCTTTCATCAGTCTCTCGATCGCCTCTTGAACAAGCAATTCAGATTCAGAATCGAGGGCCGAGGTTGCCTCGTCGAAAATCATGATCGGCGGATTCTTCAGGAGCGCGCGGGCTATCGAAATCCTCTGTCTTTGTCCACCCGAAAGTTTTGTTCCACGCTCCCCAATGACAGTGTCGTAACCATGCTGAAGCTGGGTAATGAACTCGTGAGCGTTCGCAGCTTGAGCGGCTTCCTGGATTTTTTCAACTGGGCAATCGGTCAATCCGTAAGCGATATTGCTGCGCACGGTATCGTTAAAGAGAATTGTCTCTTGAGATACAATCCCGATTAAGTTTCTCAGGCTTCGCAGGTTCAAATTTCTAAGATCGATCCCGTCAATGTAGATCGCACCTTCCGTTGGGTCGTAGAATCGAGGTATGAGATCGATAATGGTAGTCTTACCTCCGCCCGACGGACCGACAATCGCAAGCACTTCTCCTTTATAAGCTGTGAAGCTGACATCCTTGAGAACATTAGCTCCTTCGCCCTTCTTTGAGCGACCAATTCTCGATGATGGGTACTTGAACCACACTTTTTCAAATCTTATCTCACTTCTGAACTCTTTGATTTCAACTGCGTCTGGGACCTCAGGGATTTTTCCTTTTTCATCCAATAGTTCGAAGATTCTTTTCCCCGCGGCTGATGACTCATAGACGCGCGTGCTAACGGTCGTTAATTCCTTAATCGACGGCATTATCTGAAAAATCGCAAACAGAAATGTAATGAACTCGCTGGGTGAAAGCGTATGGAACTGGATAACCTGCATGCCGCCATAATAAATGATGACTCCCGCCGTAAGGATCGATAAGAATTCCGTAATCGGCGAAGACAAGTTCCTTATGTGAGTCATTTTCATGATGGACTTATAATAGTTCTTCGTGTGGCTTTCGAAATTTCCTATTTCATATTCCTCCATGCCGAACGAGTGTACCACCTTGATCCCGCTTATTGTCTCCTGCAAAAGCGACGTTAGGTCCGCTATCAGTTTCTGAGAAAGATCACCTTCCTTATGAAGACGCATTCCTAATCTGCTGATGATGATCAACATGAACGGAGCCAGAAGGAAAGACAAAATTGTAAGTTTCCAGCTGAGAAACAGCGCGATGGAGAGATATACCACGATAAGAAGCGGTTCTCTAATCATGGTGACAAAGCTCGCGGAAATGCCGCTGTTTATTGCGAACACATCGTTGGTAATTCTGGATATTAACGCACCCGTCCGCTCACTTGAAAAATATCCGATGGAAAGCTCTTGGATCTTCTTGTACAGAGAATTCCGAATATCCCGCATAGAACCCTGTTCCACAAAAGCCATGAAATATGATTGCACGTATCCGAAAAAATTTCTCAGAAAAAATGCGACTACAATTACAACACATATTTTGAATAACGCCGTGGATTTTGACTCCCCGAAAATGAATTGGTTCATGAAATTCGTGGCAACAATCCGAACCTTTTCAGCGAACGTGGCAGAAGCAGGAACCGAAAGGAACTGGGGCGCCGATTGGTTGAAAAAAGTATTGAGGAGAGGAATGATAAGATAGATGGACACGCCAGAGAAAATAGAATAAAAGACAGTCGACAATATGGACACACCGAGAAACTTCTTGTATGGGCGAACATACCCGACGAGCCTGAGATATATTCTGAAAGGTTTATCTTTTGCTTCCGCCATGCTGCATTTCCCAAATTTTCATATACACCTGAGTCTTTGTCATCGCGTGAATGATCGAGACCATCAGACCGTGCGCTCCATCAGTGAATCCACGGCGCATGACAAAATGCTGGATGAACGCCCACAGAGGCTTGAAGAACATTTTCGGCCCGTTCATGCGGATTCGATTTACCTTTTCCTCTGCTTCAAGCGTCGAATACTCCTCTATCTTTTTCAAGGTGTTCGTAATTGAATCATGGGTATAATGAATCAACTCGTTCTTGAGATAGTCCTTCTTGCCAGCGATGGTAAATCCTTCATGTACTTTTCGGTCTGTGACATTTGTCTTCGATTTTCTAAAAAGGCGAAGCTGGTAATCAGGTGACCACCCACAGCTTCGAATGACTTTTCCCAAGAAATAATTCCGTCGGGGTATGTAGAATCCATCAGCCTTTGAAAAGTCGAGGCTCGAAATTTCCTCACGCAGTTCAGGAGAAACGCGCTCATCCGCATCCAGGCTCAGAACCCATTCATTTTTTGCCTGTTGAAGCGAAAAGTTTTTTTGAGACGCATAACCTTCCCATTTCCTGACGAAAACCCTGTCGGTAAATTGTTTTGCTATCACGACAGTTCTATCTTTGCTTTCCGAATTAACCACGATGATCTCGTCGGCCCACCGCACGCTTTCGAGACATTCAGCAATGTTGTGCTCTTCCATTCCGGCGATAACGATAACAGAGATTCTTTCCGTCACCTGATTACAAAGTTTACCAATTTATTCTTCACAACTATTGCCTTAACTATCTCCTTCCCTTCTAAATATCTCTTCACGTTCGGTTCCGCGAGCGCAAGGGCTTTGACGTTTTCGTCGTCGGAGTTTATTGGGATTTCCAACTTGCTCCGGATCTTTCCGTTCACCTGTATTACAAGTGTGACGTTTTCTTCGGTAATTGCGGACGGATCGTAGTTCACCCATTTCTCTGAAATGAAAATCGATTTTTTGTTTCCTCGCATCTCATTTAATTCTTCGGATAAATGAGGCGCAAACGGGGCAAGAAGGACATTGAGATTCCGCAAGACAAAATCTTTCATCTCTTTGCTTACTGTCTCGCCTTCAGTCGAAAGAATTCCAGTATAATCGTTCATGAATTCCATCATGGCTGCAATGGCAGTATTGAAATGAAACTGCTCGGTATCTTCGGTCACCTTCTTTATCAATTGATTAAGCTTTCGGTAAACAACGCGCTCGGAATCGGTGGTTGGAATTCTATTTCCCGTTTCCCGGTTCACGCCTCTCGCATCCGATGCAAATAAGTCGTAAACCTTGCTGAGAAATCGGAAGACGCCGGTAATTCCACGATCGCTCCAATCACCACCCTCGTTGTACGGTCCCATGAACATGAGAAACATTCGAAATGTGTCGGCGCCATATTTGTTGACGAATTGATCGGGATTGACCACGTTCCCGCGAGACTTCGACATCTTCGCACCCTGGTTCGTGATCGTACCCTGATGCACCAGGCTTTGGAATGGCTCATCGAAAGTCAAATGACCTGCGTCTTTCAATGCCTTGGTAATAAATCTCGCGTAGAGCAAATGCATCACTGCATGTTCAGCACCGCCGACATACTTGTCGACAGGAAGCCACTTTGATACCAACTCCTTATCGAATGCCGCCGAACCAAGATGCGGCGAAAGGTACCGGAGGAAGTACCATGACGAATCGACGAAAGTATCCATGGTGTCCACGTCGCGCTCCGCATGCTTTCCACATTTTGGACAGGTCGTGTCCACGAACTTATCATTTCTCGCCAGTGGGGATTCCCCGGTCGGCTGAAACTCGACATCGTAAGGAAGGAGAACGGGCAGATCTTCATCCGGCACCGGCACTTCGCCGCATGAATCACAATGAACAATTGGGATAGGTGCTCCCCAATATCGTTGGCGCGACAATAACCAATCACGAAGTCGGTAATTTACTTTTCTCTTGCCTGCTTCGATTTTCTCAAGTTCATCGGCAATTCCATCCCACACCTCCTTGCTTTCTAAGCCCGAAAACTTTCCACTCTCTACTCCAAGCCCCTCTTCAACAAATGCAGCTTCAATGGGTTCTTTTAACTGTCTATCTTTAGGTTGTACCACGACGCGAATCGGCAGCTTGTATTTAGTTGCAAATTCAAAATCCCGTTCGTCATGTGCGGGGACAGCCATGACGGCTCCTGTTCCGTAAGTCGATAAAACATAATCCGCGATCCAAATCGGAATCTTCTCATCATTTATCGGATTGATCCCGAATGCACCAGTCGGTACGCCGGTCTTTTCTTTCGTGGTGGAAGTCCGCTCAATTTCGTTCTCATGCGCGACAAATTCGATATATTCAGTTACTTTCGCTCTGAACTCATCACTAGTAATTTCCCGAACCAACGGATGCTCAGGAGCTAACACCACGTACGTTGCACCGAACAAAGTGTCGGGTCGGGTAGTAAATACGGAAATTCGAAATTGAGAATCTAAAATCGAAAAATTGATTTCCACTCCTTCGCTTCTGCCGATCCAGTTTCTCTGCATTAATTTTGTTCGCTCAGGCCAGTCGATCCGATCTAAACCTTGAAGAAGTTTATCGGCGTATGCGGTGATCTTGAAAAACCATTGAGTCATGTCCTTTCTGATAACAGGGGTGCCACATCTTTCACATGCTCCATCCACCACCTGCTCGTTAGCAAGAACCGTCTGATCCTTTGGGCACCAGTTTACCGGCGCATTTGTCCGGTAAGCCAATCCCATATTATACAGCTGCAAGAAAACCCACTGAGTCCACCGGTAGTATTCCGGTTTCGATGTGTCGACTTCATACTCGAAGTCATACATCGCCCCCATAGTCTTCGAGCTGCTCCCTGATCACGGAAATATTTTTCCGTGTGCTGTCCTGCGGATGCACACCGGTTTTGATTGCGTAATTTTCAGCGGGCAGACCAAATGCATCGTATCCCATAGGCTCAAAAACTTTGAAGCCGTTCAAACGCTTAAATCGCGCCCAAGTATCCGTAGGCCCGAAATTGTACCAGTGTCCAATATGCAGCTTGTCTGCACTTGGATACAGGAACATGACGAGGCAATAGAGTTTATTTTTCGCCTCGCTTAAATCAACGTGATATATTTTCTTCTCTTCCCAAATTTTCCGCCACTTTTCCTCGATTGAAGCGAAATCGTACTTCATTTTTTCTTCTAACACTCTTCCTATTATTAAATTTCGCTATCGGAACTTTATTCCTGAAAGCGATTTGGTGTTATACATTATCTTTCTGAAAGGCATGTTGCTCTTGAAGCGCATGATCGAACGAACTTCATCTGAACTTTTTCCGCGCGACATTAACCTAATGACACAGTATGTTCGTAGAGAGTCGAGTCGTATCCTTCTTTCATTGCCAAAATTCAAATGTCTTTGCATCGCCGCCCGAACTCCTCTGAATGAAAGTCTGATGTTCGAAGCTTTTCCGGCACGCACGGTGGTAAACAATGGGTCATTATCAGTAAGAGCCTTCCTCAACTGCAAATAATCAAAGATGGCTGTTGCCACCGGAGCAGGGATAGAGACAAAGTCAAATTCTTCATGCAGCCTATCAGTTTTTACCCGGAGCTTAGCTTGTTTTCCAATTTTCTTTACGTCACCCACGTCAGCGTTTATCAATTCTGAGATCGTCGCTCCACATTCTAAGATTGCAGAGAGGAATGCGAAGTCGCGCTTCCCCAAAACAGTAGTCCTATCAATGTTTGAAATGGCTGCTGCAACCTCAGTCAACTTCACGTTCAGAAGTTCGAATTCTTGAGCCGAACCATGCACGCTCCACGCAGGATTTTTCTTAAGAATGGCAAGTCCAATCAGAAATTCGCAAAACCTTCTCGATGCTGTCAGATAAACATTTACCGTATTTCTCGACAGCTTTTCCTCATTGAAAAGCCAAAGACGAAATTCACTGAAGTCCTTCGGAGTGAACTTGAACGTATTTGATTTAGTAAATGTAAGAAGTTGATCGAGTGCTTTGTGATACACATGCCTCGTTGCCTTGCTCGCGCGCTGCATTCTACCATCGAACTGATGGACTAAATCTATGAGCTGATTATAAGGAATCTTAGTGATCGGAAACTTATCTGATGTCATTTTCAATGAATTTAACCGGAATGAAGCTCTCTTACAATGTAACTGTTTGATAACATCGAGTCGACTATCGGATTAAAGGGAAGCTTATGATTCAAACGGCGGCCGAAACGAAGTTCCAGCCCAGTCAACTACCGGACGTGCCACTGCACAACTGACGCAATCTCCAGACGCTTTAACACGCTGGCGCTTACCGGAGGAAATGTTCCCCGATAAGACCGAACCATTATGGACAAAAACTGAAATCTTCATCGACTTCCTTACCACAATCCGAACTAAGAAAATCATGTTCGGGATTATTCTGCGTTTGACCTTCTGGTTCAGCTACAAGCTTTTTCAACGCGCCGGGGTGATAACGTGGATAGGCTTGTAGATTTACCAATTTGCAAATAATAAACCGACATGATTGAATCAGTTCCTCCACTTACTTATTTTGAATTGCACAATCAAAAACCATCTGGAACAGGAAATGATAGATTTAAGCAATCAAGTTGTGTTGATAACAGGAGGATCAAGAGGAATCGGCGCGGCAACTGCAAAAATTTTTGCCAAAGCAGGGGCAGACGTTGCAATAACTTATCGCGGACGCGATGAAAAGGCAAATGAGCTTCTCGAAGAGGTAAACAAACTCGGCCGCAAGTCAAAGGCATATAAAGGCGACAACAGCAAAGGTGAAGTCGTAAGGAAAATTGTGGAAAACGTTCTCAATGATTTTGGAAGAATAGATATTCTGGTGAACAATGCGGGAATATGGACTTATGGTGAGATAGACAAGATGGATGAAAAGGTTTGGGACGAGACGATGGATGTTAATCTGAAAGGGCCGTTTCTTTTCTGTCGATATGTGGTTCCGATAATGAAAAAACAAGGCGGTGGAAAAATCATCAACCTCTCTTCCACTGCTGGACAAAGAGGAGAGGCGTTTCATTCACACTATTCAGCGACGAAGGGCGCACTTATCTCACTTACAAAAAGTCTATCGACGGAGCTCGGTCCGTTTAATATTCGCGTGAACAGCGTCGCTCCAGGATGGGTTGACACCGACATGAGTGCTGAAGCGTTAAACGACAAACAATTGAAGGAGGAAATTCGCCATGCAATTCCACTTGGGAGGATCGCAACCGCTGAAGACATCGCGGGCCCGATTTTGTTTCTCGCGTCTGACCTCTCACATCATGTAACGGGAGAAATATTGAACGTCAATGGCGGATCGGTGCTAGTCGGCTAACGTGAAAGCAATACGCATTCATGAACATGGCGGAATCGACAAGATTGGAATCGACGAATTTCCCGTCCCTGTTCCGAAATCCAATGAAGTAATTGTAAGATTTCGGGCGACATCCGTTAACCATCTCGACAAATTGATAATTTATTGCAGTACCATGGAAAGCAAAGCGGGCTGGTCACGATGCTCGAGCTTCTCAGCGAAAAGAAATTCAAGGCAGTTATTAACAGGACGATGCACTACGCCGAAGTCGGAAATGCACACGAGATTATTGAGGATCGCCAACACTTTGGAAAGATCGTGCTAACCTTCTAATATTAATTCAGAAACCAAAATTTCGGAAATATGTCACACATTGGAGTTATAAGAAAATATTTCAAGTATCTTCCCTTTTCAGATGATGTGGAACCGGTAACCCTTTTGGAAGGAGACACGCCGCTCATCGAAGCTGACAATCTCCGAAGAGATCTCATGTCACCCGCGAAAATTTTTCTCAAGTTCGAGGGAATGAATCCTACTGGTTCATTCAAAGACCGAGGGATGACGGTTGCCATTACAAAAGCACTGCAAGACAAGACTGAGGCGGTCATCTGCGCTTCGACCGGAAACACTTCCGCGTCTGCTGCCGCTTACGCCGCTAAGGCAGGCATGAAGGCATTCGTCATTTTGCCTAAAGGGAAAATTGCAATCGGCAAACTGGCACAGGCCCTCGTTTATGGTGCAAAAGTAATCGAGATCGATGGAAACTTCGACGATGCATTGAGGATTGTCCGCGAGATCGGAGAGAAGACAAAGGTTGTAATTGTCAATTCGATCAACCCTTTTAGGATCGAGGGACAAAAGACCGCTTCCTTTGAAATTATCGAGACGCTCGGCAAGGCTCCGACACATCACTCGCTTCCTGTTGGCAATGCCGGCAATATCACCGCGTACTGGAAAGGCTATAAGGAGTGGTCACAGAAAAATCGGACCGATCTTCCGAAGATGCTTGGTTTTCAAGCCGAAGGAGCTGCCCCGATTGTTTATGGAAAAGTCGTCGAACATCCCGAAACGGTTGCGACCGCCATTCGTATTGGCAATCCGGCGAGCTGGAAGCAGGCGGTTCAAGCTCTCGAAGAATCGATGGGACAAATCAACATAGTCACTGATGCGGAAATCTTGTCGGCACAAAAATTAATTGCATCGACCGAAGGGATCTTTTGCGAACCGGCATCGGCATCCTCAGTTGCTGGTCTGAGAAAACTCATCGGAGGAAATTATTTTGCAGAGAAAGATATTGTCGTTTGCACTTTAACGGGCAATGGATTAAAGGATCCCGACACAGCATCAAGAGACGTGTCTCCTCCACTCGCCGCGAAGCCAGTTCTATCGGAAGTGCTTAAATTAATCCAAGGTTGAGAATACAAGAATCAAAATTCAGAATTTAGAACTTCATTGATATGTTAGTGGTACAAAAATTCGGCGGAACATCTGTCGCCACAATAGATCGAATTCGCAACGTCGCTGAGCGAGTCGCGGACACTAAGTCTCAAGGCCACGATGTTGTGGTTGTCGTCAGTGCCATGGCAGGCGAAACCAACCGCCTGATCGATCTCGCTAAAGGAGCGGTCACCGATCCTGATCCGAGAGAAATGGACGTTCTCGTTTCTACCGGCGAGCAAGTCTCTTCCGCTCTCCTTTCCATGACCCTTATCTCTATGGGCTACAAAGCCCGGTCATTGCAGAATCACCAGGTTCGCCTCCTGACCGACTCCGCCTTCATGAAAGCTCACATCAAAAGAATCGATGCGCAGAAACTAAGGAGCGTGGTCAAGGAAGGTGCAATTGCGATTGTTGCGGGCTTCCAGGGAATCGATGACCAAGGCAACATCACTACTCTTGGACGCGGCGGCTCCGACACGACTGCGGTTGCGATAGCGGCAGCGATGAAGCCTTACTCCAAAGATGGGCTCGTTTGTGAGATTTACACTGACGTGGATGGCGTCTACACCGCCGATCCCAACCTTATTCCAACCGCAAGGAAGCTCAAGCAAATAAGTTTTGAAGAGATGTTTGAGCTTGCGAGTTCAGGATCGAAGGTTCTCCAGACGAGATCGGTCCTATTCGGTATGAAGTTCGATATTCCTATCCACGTAAGAAGCAGTTTTAATGATAGCGAGGGTACCATGGTTGTAAATGAAACACAGGACATGGAAGGAGTCGTCGTGACGGGAATCTCGCACGACAGGAATCAGGCAAAAATAACAGTGATCCATGTCTCTGATACTCCAGGAATTGCCGCAAGCATTTTTGAGCCTCTTGCGGCTGCAGAAATCAATGTCGATATGATTATCCAGAGCGCAAGCTCCGAGGGATTCACAGACATGAGCTTCACGGTTCCACGCACCGACTACAAAGCCGCAATGGACATTTTACAGAATTTGATTAAACAAAAACGGGCGATATACGTTGCCGGTGATGATAAGGTCACTAAGGTCTCCATCGTCGGGGTTGGGATGCGGACTCACTCAGGAGTTGCTGCCACGATGTTCAAACTCCTTGCAGCTGCTGGAATAAACATTCAAATGATTTCCACGAGCGAAATCAAAGTGTCTGTAGTCGTAAATGAAAAAGATATGAAGAAGGCTGTGGAAGTTCTACACAAAGGATTCGGTCTTGGATAAAAAACCGCAAGGTGAATGAAAAAAAAATGGGAAGTAATTTGAATGGCTGACAAGATTAGAGTCGCAATTTTCGGCGCCTCCGGTTATGCTGGATTTGAGTTGTATAAAACTCTGAGAAAACACAGGGACGTCGACATAATATATCTCACCGCGGAGACCTCAGCGGGTAAAAAGATCAGCGACCTGTTCCCGATTACCGACGATTCGCTGATTATCCGCAACGAAGACGTCGACCTGCACAGTCTCGATGCTTTATTTCTTTCCCTTCCCCACGGCGCGGCGAAAAGCGTCGTGGAGAAGATTGGGGGCTCGAATAAGAAGGCGAAGATAATCGATCTCAGTGCTGATTATCGTTTCGATGATGCTGAGGAATACGAGAAGTGGTACGGCAAAAAACACACCAGCCCGGATTTCCTCGACGATTTCATTTATGGGCTGACTGAGATTAATCGCGAGGCAATCTACAAGGCTCAATTTGTCGCAAACCCAGGGTGTTACCCGACTGCGACGATCCTCGGAGTCTATCCACTAATCAAGACAAAACTAATCGATCTCTCGGAACCCATTATCATAGATGCGAAGTCAGGTGTAACGGGCGCCGGAAGGAAGCCGGAGGTACGATACTTGTTTGCCGAAGTGAATGAAAATGTCTCGCCGTACAACATCGGTTATGTCCATCGGCACACTGGAGAAATCGAACAAGAGCTAAAGAAGGCAGCCAACGCCGATGTGAAAATCATTTTTTCTCCACATCTCGTCCCGATAACTAGAGGAATGCTGAGCACGATTTATGTCAGGCTGCGTCATGAGCTGCCAACAGAAGAGTTGATCCACATTTTCTCGAAGAACTATGAAGGCGAAACATTCGTGAAAGTTTTGACCGGTAATTCCATCGCGACCTTCCACCACACGATCAACACCAATCTGTGCGTCATCTCAGTGAAAAAGGTCGAGAACTCGCCTTATGCCATCGTGGTCTCTTCCATCGACAATCTCGGAAAAGGAGCCGCCGGACAAGCGGTGCAGAATTTCAACGTCATGTTCGGACTTAATGAATCAGAGAGCCTCTTGTGAGAATTGTCCTAAAAATCGGCGGAAACAAAATTGACGACTCGAATTTTCTGGAAAAAGTGGGCGCGCTTGCCGCTCGCATCCGCGATCACCTCCATCAGCTGGTTCTCGTGCACGGAGGCGGAAAAGAAATCACTAATCTTTTGACCAAGCTGAATATCGAAACGAGGTTCGTCAAAGGCTTTCGTTATACAGACTCGCAGAGTCTTAATGTTGTTGAGATGATGCTCTCTGGACTGATTAACAAGAGACTCGTTCGAGTGCTCCAAAGGAATGGCGTGAATGCAATCGGCTTGAGCGGCGTCGACGGGAAAATTCTCATTGCTAAGAAGATCACAAGAGACGAAGAAGATATTGGACTTGTCGGAGAAGTTAAGATCGTGAACACTTCGCTACTGGAAGGATTCGTCAGAGAGTCTGTCATCATTCTATCTCCGATCAGCATCAGTGAAGATTCGACCACCTCCCTAAATGTAAACGCAGACTACGCCGCGGCGGCTGTCGCTTCGTCTCTCAAATCTGAATTGACTGTATTTATGTCGAACGTCGAAGGCGTTATGAAATTAGGAGAGATAATACCTCAGTTGAACGAAAAAGATTTCCTCAATCTGAAAGTTGCAAATGTAATAGGCGGTGGAATGGTACCAAAGGTCGAAGCTGCACTTTATGCCTTGAAGAATGGTGCCAGGAGAGTCTTCATCACCGACGCTGAAGGCGCGTCGAAATTAGTCGACGGAAACATTGCTGGGACAGAGGTCATCGCATGAAACAAATGACAAGAAGCTATCTTCTTCTGCTCACGCTTGCATTCGGGTACGATCTGCTTTTCACTTTGCCACCAATCCTGCTCCACTTCGGGATCAATGCAGATTTGCTCTATCGGTTTTTTCAGCCTGTGTGCCATCAAATGGATACGAGAAGTTTCCACATTTTTGGCTACAAGCTCGCGGTCTGTTCGAGATGCGCGTCAATTTATTATGGACTCACAATTGGAATTGCTTCATATCCACTCTTCAAATCTTTGGATAACGTCTCGATGCCCTCTCTCGTCTATCTCCTGTTTCCCATCTTTATCCTTGCAGCCGATTTCAGCATAAACTGGATCAGCATCGGACAAAACACATTTGTATCGCGCTCCGTCACGGGCGGATTCTTAGGATTCTCGACCGCTTTCTTTTTCGTCCCCGTGTGGATTTCACTGCTGAAAGAATTCAAAAACGATCCTCGAGATTCCTTTCGTAATGACGCGGATGCAAGAAAGAGTTTTCAGAATGAAAAATAGTTCAGCTTACTTTCGGCCCGCTCTATTTGCGGGACTTATCTTATCCATCGTCAACTTCGTTCCCGGTCTGGATCTTGTCAATTGCTTCTGTTGCGCTGGATTGCTCCTTGGCGGAGCCATGGCAGTCATGTTCTTCAGAATGGATATGCCGCCTGACCAGCATATATTGAATATTGACGCATTCTACTTAGGACTATGGACGGGAATCTTTGGAGCAGGATTCGAGACTGTCCTCGATATTACGATCGGTCCATTTATAGCAGATGTGAAGTTCAGGATGATCCAAAACGTGATAAAAACCTTGTTTGGAAATATCCAGATACCCGCCGACCTGATGGATCAGATTACTCAGGCGATCGCCGCGGCGAAGAGACCTCATCTCCTCGATACTCTGTTAAGCTTCTTCATGATCGTGATTGGCTATTCCATCTTCACGATCTTCGGCGCACTCATGACGAGTGCGTTCATGCAGAAACGGAAGGTAAAACAGCAATAGTTATGACGCTTTCAAACTAATGTTGAGGCTTTTGCCTTTTCAGCATTAGCGGGCAACCTGTGCCACTGAGCCTCCGAATGTGGCAGCTCCACCACCCAACTCGTATACCGGAATACGTGACTCCGCATTCCTTTTTTGTTTGCTTGGCTCCTTGCCAAGAAGTTTCGACACAAGTCCAGTATCGTATACGCCCGGCTTCTTCATCATTCTCTCGAGCAAATCTCGACCATGGAGCAGGCTCGGAGCTCTGCTCTTCAAGATCGAGTAAGATTCTCAAAATGCGCGAACCGACCGGAATATCTTTGCCTTTGGTTTTGTTGGATTGAGGTACGCCATGGCCGTCAAAGTCTTTTCTCATTAGCAGAATTATGTTCGCGACGCCCTCGAATTCCGGTATCCCGCTGAGCATTTGTGCCGCGTTGAGATGATGGTTTTCGGCGGTTGGAATCTCTCTGATTACATCCATGCCTTCATTGATTATTCGAAGTTGAACAAATGGAGGAAGCAATGCCAATCCGAGGTTGAACAAATCGAGTGCGCGGCTGATCTCCCAGCTTTCTTTTTCGCTCAACTCCGGCAACATTCTTAGGATTGCTTCCCCTAATTTCTTGATTCTAAAATTCTGAGAAGCGACATCTTTCCCAACCGCACCAATCATGTTACTCAAAAGCGTCACGATGCCGCTCGCCGTCCCCTGGAGAGAGAGTTGCAGAACTTCATTCTTGACTGCCAAATCACTGAGAAGAGATAGTCGCTCCACACTTGCGTTGTATCCCTTTATCAAGTCATTGATAAGCGATTTGACTTCGTCGTCATTCCACGGCTTCGATATGAAATGAGTTATCCCTCCCTGGTTGATGGCTCCCTTTACTGCATCCAGGTCGGGGTAACCTGTGACGAGAACACGCATGGTTTCTGGAGAAGTCCTCATGACTTCGCGCAATACCTCTACTCCATCTTTACACTGCATTATTTGATCGGAAAGGACGACCGCAAACGGACCATTCTTTTTCAGGAAATCATCGATCACGGAAGAATCGGTCAACGTATAAATTCCCACGTTCTGATCGCTCATAAAAAATCTGAACGTTGAACATGATAATTCATCGTCATCGACGTAAAGGATCTTGCGATTTTCAATAAACCTCGTCATTTCCTTTTCCTTTAGCTGGCGCTCTCCCGTTCTTCGTCCCAATTCGGTACCTCCAGTATTATCGGATTTCTATGGAAGATCTGTAGTGTCAGAAGAGACCCGCAGATGTGCGTCCACACAAATGCGTGGAAGGAAAACGATTCATCCTCTCTTACTCTTAAGGAATTGCCCGAAATTCTTTTCGGTGCATTCAGGGCATACTCCATGCGAAAAGGAAGCTTCGCTCCGGTCCGAGATAAACATTTCAATTGGCTCCCATCGACCCGATTCATTCGGTATTCGCTTACAATATGAACAGATCGGCAGCAAGCCGCTCAACATCTTGACTTCTTTTGATAACTCGCGCGTTTGTCTCGCCGTGCAATCAGTCAAAATAACAAACATGGAAAAGACGGTGACTCGAATGACGCAATTGACGCTTGCTTCAACCCATGTCCATGGTATCTTCCACATGGCAACTAGGAAATTCTACTCGGATGCGGCCCGCTCCATTTTCCTTGGTGCCGCGGGCGCCGGCTGTATGAACACGACTGTCGTAAAGAACTCGATAATCAACCCGAATATCCCATTGACGATGGCATTTACCAGCGGCAGTGGTCCAAATCCATTGTGCATGTAAAGGAAATATGAGAAGATGAATCCCACGACCAAACCCACGATGATGCCGTTCCAGGCCCAGCGCAATTTCAGGTGGAGACCCGCAAACCAGCCCAGCTCTACGCCGGTTCTTTCCGCAATTGGAAATAAGCGATAACCGTGAATACCATCGCGAGCAGGCTGAACGAAGCGGCAAAGGGGAAAAAGTAAATCAACTCGACAATGCCCCATCCTAAGAGTATCACTGCAATTACAATGAGCAGCTTTCTCGTTAGAGCCGCGTTCTTGGGCTCCGCGCCAGAAAGAACCCAGAGAAGCGCGGCAAATAACAGCAACGCCAATATCGCAGTCGTTCCATATCCTTCATAGTATTCACCGAAACTTCTCGTCGCGCCCATAAAAGGAAATTTATTTCCCGTCATTTGCCTGATGACCTCCTGCTTCGCAGGGTCGGTGGCCTGCTTCCAGCCGAGGTGGCCGATGGTATGGCCTACATCATGAAGGAGCATAATTATGGAGGCAATTCGTAATGATAACTTTGGTTTCATGGCAACTTCCTCTTCTATTATTGGTTGTGCGTCATTGCACTAACGCATTTTGTCGACGAACCAGATGCTCAACATTATGCTCATGCCGACAATGCCCGCAAAAAATATGAGGAGACTCCACTTGTTGGACTGAGAAACTTTTCCCGCTCTCAACAGAACATAACCGATAATCAGGTTTCCCAATCCCCATAAAACATTTACCAACGGCGACGACAATCCTATGCCGGGCGGATGAGAAAATGGGCTCGGGAAACTGTCGCCCGAAACCCCGTGAATAAAGTGAGGAACAGCGTTCGCTAAAAACATGCCTGCGAAAAGGCAAGCGATATAATGGTACCATTTCATACGATTTTCCTGCTCGTCTATTATCTCCATGATATTAATCGGCTGTCAACAAAAATTCAAGCGTGACTGCATGTGTGAATCCCAACCTTCATGATACAGGACTGGAAAATATCTCTGTTCTGTGCCATAACAATCTCTTGCCTCGTCACGGCAGGAAATCCATGTTTTCCTTATCCTCATTCCATCGAGCCGGGTTATTGATAATATATTCACGAACACGATTTAATTCCTTCTCGTTGCGAATGATGCGTTCGTAATAATTACGTTGCCAGATTTTTGTCCCGCGAGAATCATTGATTTCATTTATTCGTTTGGTCGATTCATATTTGAAATACGCAACAATTTCCGCCAACGTTATTTTGTAGGGGCGACGTTGCGTCGACCGAATTCTTTTATCATCAGGCCGAGGGCAACGTGACGTTGCCCCTACGTTATCATTATCATCTATTTTCAATTCGTCGATAATAATTATCCCATGCACGTGATTTGGCATCACAATGAATTCATCCGTCTCGATGTTCTGATATCTCTTCGGTATTTCATCCCAACATTCTTTAACGATCTCCCCGAATTGATTATTCTCCATTTCGGAATCGACAACCTCGCCGAATAGACATCTTCTATCTTGCACACAAATCGTAACGAAATATCCGCCCTCGCTGGAATAATCATACTCTTTCAGGCGAATTGAATGGCGGCGGTGCTTACGAGGATCGTATATGAAGATGGCCTCGAGGAATCAGCCGGAACGATTTCTTCAGGTGCAATCATGTTTTATCCTTGATTACAGATGATGAATGAGTTTGAAGCCAGTCCACTTCTTCCAGGATTACTTAGAACTTTTCCTCGTTCTTGAAACATACCTCGGCCTCTTCTCTCCCACTGCAACTTTCTTCTGACTCTCCCGAGCGGGATAAATAAACTCTAAATTGACAGTCGAGAACATATCGTCGCTCTCTTTACGCAAACGATCTTCCGCCATCTTGCAATATTCGGGATCGATGTCGATGCCTATACTATTCCGCCCTGTCTTCAATGCGGCAACCATCGTGGTTCCTGTCCCGCAGAATGGATCAACGACCGTGTCGCCGACAAAGGAAAACATCCTGACGAGCCTGTACGCAAGCTCCAAAGGAAAAGGAGCGGGATGCTCGCGCGTCGATGCCCCTGTCAAATTCCAAAACTGTTGGAACCACTTGTTATATTCTTCCTTCGCAATCATGCTGAGCTTTCGCTGCCGCTCGGTCGGCTGGCGATATCCTCCCGGCTTTCTCTGCATCAGAATGAATTCCATATCGTTCTTGATTATGGCATTCGGCTCGTACGGCTTACCGAGAAATTTTGAGCCGTTGCTTACTTCGTAGTTGGCGTTGGAAATCTTGGCCCATATAATCGGGTTGAGGTTATCGAAACCGATCTTGCGGCAAGCGACCGCAATATCAGAATGCAAGGGAAAGACAACGTGGCGGCCAAAGCTTCTGCGCGATAAGCAAACATCCCCGACAACGCACACTAAGCGTCCGCCAGGAACCAGGATGCGATACATCTCCTTCCAGACTTTAGCCAATTCGCCCAGGAATTCTTCATAGTCTGCAACGTGTCCCAGTTGATTGGGATTTTCATTATATCGCTTCAGAGTCCAATAAGGCGGCGAGGTGACGACAAGATGAATGGACCCATCTTTAATGAACGGCACATTCCGAGCGTCGCCCTGGATCAGGCGATGCGTCGTAATATCGTGAGCTTCGTTTTCTTTAGTGGTCATAGCGTTTTTGATACTCCGAAGGCTGTCACCTGTGCAATAAGAGATTTTGCAAAAATATCGAAGGTAAGGTCATCTGCAGGCTCGATGTAGTTGCCTTTCAAGCCGTCCTTTTTGTCCGAAGTCATAAAGGCTGCGACGTTATAATGTCGCTCACGAACAAGCTTCCGACAGAACAATTCATAACGCTTCGCATAGGAAGCATTGACAAATTCCGGGAAGACTTTGAAATGAGGTTCCTGAACTTTCACTGGTTTCTTTGACTCCACACAATCTTCCAACAAGAACAGATAGCCGAGCCATGGTTTTATCGTCTTGTTGTAAGCTCCCTCGCGATAGGCAGTCCATAAATCTAATGCGCTCCCCATTGCCTCCTCCGTGCGGTTGTTGAAGTTGTTGCCGAAGGAAGGACCAACCTGAGATTTTGCTTCGAGAGCTAAAACAAGCTGGCTGTCTTTTACGAGGAGAATATCCCACTCTTTTGTCGGTCGAAAGAATCCGGGAAGCTCAAGATGTTTGTTATGAAAGATGTTCGACTCATCGGCACCGGCTTCAACGATCAGGTCGGTGATGAGACTTATGAATCCATTCATTTGAGCGCCGCCAGTAACAGCGCTTCTTGCTCCCTGATCCGCTCTGCCGGACGTTGTTTGCTTCTGCGATTGTTTCTGTCGAGTCAGCCAATATTGAGAAATCGCCTTAGAAAGATAGCTGCTAAGGTCATCGATCTTTTTCATTGGACTCCATCGTTGTCATAAAATAATAAAACGTGAGTGGAGATTCCATCTGGTACGGTCTTGGGCTCCATCCTCACGGATCTACGGTCCTAGGACGGCAAGAAACTCTCGACGACGTTTTTAATTCACGCATGGATCTCGCTAGAAAGTTCGACCAAATACTTGCAGAGTTGATCAAAAACATCTTCCAACGACAGATCAGAAATGTAACTTATGAACTGTGACAAATCGTTGTTCCATGCCACACCTTGACGCGGATTGAAGATTTCAACCCTTCTTATATTATGTGTTCTCCTTGGATTTGCCCAATTCAAAGCTGAATAGAGAATGACTTGCTTAAGATCTGCCGGTTGTATTCCTCTTTCCCCTGCTTTTATTTCAATTAAAGTTTCACCTTTTAGAATATCACCATAACAATTCTTCACGATCCCACAGCCACAGAAATCAGGATAAATCCTGCATGTGGGTCCATATCGATTTAAGAGCCTATTGGTCTGAACTTCAATAATTCTCCTATCATTCGAAGTCAGTTTGTACCGAGCCAGATTATTTCTTGGGAGGACACCGACTATCCTCTTCGCCTCATCGAAGGATGTCTCCAACGGAAATTCAACATCGCCGCAGATATTCTTGAAGTGAGTGAAAGCAACAACATTGTTGATCGATCTAAGAGAAGGATCTTCGGTGATGTCAATTGGAGAAAGCAAGTGATTTTTTCTATCGGCGTTGATCACCGGGATATAGTAATTCAGCCAAGGAAAATATTCCTGCCAAAAAGAAGAATATCCTCGTGAAAATGCCAACTCGGAAATCATAACGGTAATTTCCATCTTGTTTGATACGGTTCCTTTGAACTGACCCACTCTCGGAGAAGAACCTCGAGATTTGTAAACTGTTCGGCCGAGTGCTTTCTCCAGTGACTCCCTTCCTCACCTAGTTGATAGGAAGCCGCAATGAATGCACGACGCTCCCATTTGGACATCGTGGAGAACCTTGATTTCAATTCTGATAGCCAATAATGATTGTTCAAGTTGATCATTGCGTAAATACAATTTTGACGGACAAGTTGAGAAGCTGAACGAGAATAAAGCGAAGTTATCGCTTGAACCGATTTCTCAGAGTCAACAGTTGACAGCACCCTCACCACGTAAGCAGCGTTATTATCTGTCTGAGTAATATATGAGTTATCATCTAATAGTTTGATCAGGGTATCGACGAATTGAGCCTTTGCTTCATCACTCGCCCCAGATAGCTTCTTATAGGCAACTTGCATCACCGTAGGAAAAATCGGATAAAGAATTTCAATATTTGAGCTTATGGCAATTAATGCCAAGTTAAGGTTTTCCCCCTCGAGGAAAGCGATAGCGCTCATCAGTTGTTTCCCTAGTGCTTGATGCATTCTACTTTTTCTGATCTCGCTCTTTAATAAAGATATTATATCGAATTGCTCAAGCTTCTTTTTTAACTCTTTGTAGTCTTCATTTGCTGTGGTCGAATATGGATCATAGTGTATGTGTATTTTCAAAAATTCTGCCCGCACTTTTGAACCTTCATCTTCCTCCCCCTCCAAGGTGGACTTAACATGCGACAAAAACTCTGCCTTTGTCTGAACTTGTGTCTTACTTTTCTGCAAGCTGAGGCCTTCGTTTCGAATCAGATGTTCAGCGCACCAGTTTAGTTTGCCGTAAGCGTCCTCCTTTGAAGTGGCAAATAGAACATAGTCATCTACAAACCGACAAAACTTGTATTTCCGATCAATCATCAGATGATCCATGGAGTTCAGCAATAATTCCGCAAGGATCCGCGCGGAATTACCTCCAACTGGAAGACCATAAGAAACATTTGTCAACGACAAGTCTTGTATGATGGTCTCAATACGGTTGCTTACGTTCACATCGGCCCCGCAGCGCGCGAGAGCCGGTTTCAAATGGTGATGACCTGCCCTATCGTAAAAGTCTGAAATATCAAACCTAACAACATGAGAGAATTCTTCGCGCTCTGCAATTTCCTTCGCAACATGATAAAAAAGTCTCCAGTTCACATCTTGGTCAAATATTTTGCCAGTACCTTCGTCTAGTTTTGTTCGATAAGAAAACACAGCGTTCTTTCCCGTAGGCAATCTTACCGCTTCAATATTATTTGATATCTTCAATACTTGATACAATAAAAAGCAATTCCATAGCGGATTAATGGTAGTAGCCCACCTGAACCCCGTGTAGCCAACCGGGATGCAAGTTTTTATGCAATCGACCGGATATTTAGCCAGCCAATCATCAAAATTCTTTTCCATATCTTTCAACAAACCACGAACCTTTTCGGGAATATCGAAGAACATGGCATTTTCGATCGGGAACGGGAAGATATCCGTATCACCGTACATAGCAACATTTTTTACTGCCAATTGGGCTACGTCCATATTTGTTCCCTCCTTTGATTTACTGTTTTCCCCCTTTAATGCCTGAAAGAATTCCTTTCGCCAAAAATCTAATTTGTCTCCACCATATAGTCAAGCTTCCCGCGGCCCCGCGGCTGCCTGCTTCGCCGGCTTACCGGCGGCAACATTCCGAGAGTTTCTACCAGCCCACGATGAACACCCCATCATCCAAATCCTTCATATTTCGAGGGATGGCTAAGTGATCATTTTTCAGCAACTTCCTGTCGGGGAGTACAAAGCCGATACTTTTTGTCTCGGCTTCAATACTCTGAGTATCGGCCTCGATACTTTTTACCTCGGCTTCGATATTCCGAGCATTGGCTTCGATACTCTTTACTCTGACTTCGCTGTTCCGAACACTGGCTTCGATACTTTTTGCTTTGACTTCGGGTTGCTGAAACAAAAACAGGGGCAACCGGAGGTCGCCCCTGAAGTTATGGATCATTTGGACGGTGCTGCCTGGGTTGACAGCGATGACTTAGGATGACCCGGAAAACGTTTTTGCAGGTCATCGTAGATCGCCTTCGTACCAGGGACGTTCCGCTTTGCCGCGTCGCGCACGGAATTGTAGAA
This sequence comes from uncultured Bacteroidota bacterium, assembly GCA_963703215.1. Taxonomy (GTDB): domain Bacteria; phylum Bacteroidota; class Ignavibacteria; order Kryptoniales; family JAKASW01; genus JAKASW01. The sequence goes on from OY969800.1 coordinate 3,067,351, forward strand.
GCTAAGCGATGCGACATAAGCCTCGCTGCCGACTACCGCGAAAGTGCTGTCCAATGAGCTGTGAAGCTGGTTGACAGCCTCGAAGATCGGGGCCAGCTGTTTAGTCAGCTGGACCTTGTTCTTGAGCTTCGTCACGTCCAAGTACGGCGGTACAAATTGTGGATTAGCCTGTATGTAGTCCATGGCTTTCTCCACCCAGCCGACCGAGCCGGAGCCCATCTTCGGGATCTCTTTCTTTTCATCGCCAGTGATGCTTATTAGAAACGGCAACAAGCCCCAAATATCCTTGACGTCCGACTGAGCTTTCTGTACGTCCGCGTCAGCCAGCGTCGCATTGACATCTGGAAAAGACATAATTGTTTCCTTTCCAATACTGGTTTGAAGCATGGCAGCCGTGCATACCCGACTGCTTTATCTGTAAAGCCGACCGTGTTGTTCTGGAGTCGAACTCCAGAATAACGGTCTGGCTATATGCCGAAAGTAATAGAAAGATTGAACACTGAAGTCGCTGAAGGTGACGGATCATCACGGATGAAAAGAACAAATGATAATTGTCCATGCAGATCCGTTCACATCTGTGTCATCAGTGTGCTAATCCTTTTAGCGTATCGGGCTGGATAATAGTTTTCCTGACGTGCATCCGTGAACAGCCCTGACTTATCTAACTCTGAATCGGTTCTCGCTTCTTGCGAGCCGCACTTTATATGTACGTATTTCCATTTGTTTTAATCATTTGATCATCATCATTTTCATAGCCTTGCTCCACTTGTCAGTACTTATCCGATAAAAGTACACGCCTGAGGAAACAAGATTACCGTTCCTGTTCAAGCCGTTCCATGTCAGCTCGGTGTAACCTGGTGGATAATCTGCATCTGCAACCTGTGCCACCTCCCGCCCGACGATGTCATAGATGATGAGTTTAACGCGAGAAGCTTTAGGCAACTCGAATGCAATCTTAGTCGACGGGTTGAATGGATTCGGGAAATTGTTGTAAAGCTTATAGTTCTTGGGTGCAACTACCGAGACCTTTATATCCTTCGTCCAGGCCTGCGACGCGCCTCGCGTTGATTGTCCATCGGCGGTAGTAATCGTTGCGGTAAGAGTCGTGTCTTTGCCGACGGGAGCCTTCTTGTCAATCGAGAAAGTGAACTCCGCATCTCCTGAAGCATTGGCAGCGACGCTTTTAATGGTAATCGTGTTCGCTTTAAATGTGAGCCACGTCGGAAGTTTATTGAACGCTACCGAAACACCTTTCGCCTCAAGGCTCGAGTTGTTTTGAATGCTGAGCGAGATGGTGTTATCAGTTGAGGCAAACGGGATTTGCCATGTTCCACCAGCGGTATTGGTAGAGGTAAGCTGAAGTGGCTGGGCAAAGGTAATTCCGACAAGAATCAACGATAAGATGATGATATTTCTCATTCTCAAATCCTCCTTTCTTCATATAGTTAGTTTTTGATCAAAGGGACGGAACACGATGCTTCGCTTGTTGTTATTCAATGTTCGCAGCACAATCGAAATCATTTTCCGATTCTAACAAAGTCATCAATTATAACTTTCTCATCTTCAATTTCCGGCCCGTTGTTATCGAAGAGTATGAATTTCTCGTCAGCGGATAGATCAAAATGAGCTATGTCGTAATCAAAGCCAAATGTGTACATAAGTTGAGGATCTTCAGTGCCTAGAAGACTTATCTTGAATACATTCATTCCATCAGAGTAAAAGAGAGAGTGTCCATCTCTGGACCATTTTACAGAGCGAGCTCGGATTCCCTTTCTAAATATCCTCTCGCTGTTACCATCCGAGTCAATCAACCAGATTTTGTAAGGACGATAAGAATCATATGAATCGGCGCGCAGATAGGCCACCGTTTTTCCATTTGGAGACCAATCACCAATGTACTCCAGCTCCTGTGCGGGTTCGGGAGTTAAAGGTCGAGCATTATTCCCATCGGAATCGGCAATCCAAAGTTGCTTTCCATGTGTCCACGCAATTTTGTCGCCATCCGGCGACCACTTGGGAGTTTGGTCTTCCTCATTAACCGGAGTAATAAATTGATGCAGACCCGATCCATCAGTTTTTACTATCCAGATTGAGAACCTGTTGCCTGTTGGCTTAGGTGAATGCCCATAGCTTTGAAAAACAATCTTCTGACCATCCGGCGACCAGGAAGGTCGGAAATCCCATCCGAATGAGCTTATTTCTTTAAGATTCTTGCCATTCAAGTCTATCGTATAAATATCTATTCCCCTTTCAAAAGCAATCAATTTGGATGGACGATTGAAGACGGGATAGCTCCCTTCGATAATTTTCCTTGGTTGGGCAAGACTCAACTCTGCATAGAAAAAAATGATTACGACGATCGATAGCTTCAGCCTTTGCTCTCTGTCCACGGTGAACATTACATTCCTCGTGACTCCGATTTCATATTTCTTCTCCTATTCTCCTTTACTTCAATCAACTCGTCAAATCTTACGCCCTTTTATCTACGGTGTGTTAAACTCCACCACATTGCTCGTCGAAAGGTTCTGCGTCTTATCCTGATGCGACTTGCCGTAGGTGATCCTGAACGTCAGGTTCACAGGAAGCAATTCCTTGATCACCTGACCATTTACCGTATTCCCGATTTGTCTCCAGCCTCCTGAGTTGTAGCTTGCCAGAACATTATTGACGGGCTGGTTCATCGAGTCTTTCACCATAATGGTACATAGAACCGTGGAGAAGGCGACAGTGCTGTTCGTAGAAATGTCCTGCGCCTCGTCATTGGAAACAAACTGGTAAGTCATTCTAAACGTATAACTCTTGGGGAGCAGCTCCTTTGCCGCTGCTCCGTTCACAGTTGTTCCAAAGGCTCGCCAGACTCCTGCATAATATTGCACGGCTCCCGTATCAAGCGGATTACCACGACTGTCATTCAATTGCACAAGTACGTTCTCCGTCTGAAACACCACGTTTGAACTTGAATCGACATTCTGTGCCTTGCTGACCGTCGCGCCATTGTAGGTCAAACGGAATGAGTATTTCAGTGGCAGCAGCTCCGTGGAGACAACACCGTTCGATGTCGTTCCTATCGTTCTCCAACTGCCGGAGTAAAATTCTGCAAATCCTGTGTCCAGCGGTGCACCGGTGCTGGTCTGCAGCTGCACATGCACGGGAACGGTTTGGAATATGACCGTTGCGTTGGAATCGATATTCTGTGCTTTGCTCATCGTGGCCCCATTATAGGTCAATCGGAAAGTATATTTTGTCGGCAGCAGTTCTTTCGAGACAGTCCCGTTCATGGTCACGCCGAAATCTCTCCAACCACCGGAGTAATATTGAACGACTCCGGTATCTAATGGTGCGCCCGTGCTGGTTTGCAATTGTACCACAGCAGGAATAGTGTGAAACATCACAACTGCATTGGAATCGACGTTTTGCGCCTTGCTGATACTTGCCGCGTTATAGGTAAGCCTGAATGTGTATTTCAGCGGCAACAGTTCTTTCGCAGCAACGCCATTCGATGTGGTGCCGAATGTCTGCCATCCGCTCGCATAATACTCAACAGTTCCGGTGTCCAGCGGTGCTCCGGTGCTTGTTTGTAGGTTCACAGAGACGTTCTTCGTCTGGAAGATGATCGTCGTATCGTTCTTGATGGTCACATTCGATCTTGTTTCCGTGGCGTTTCCGTATGTCATGCGCAAGCTTGTCTTTCTACCGGAAGTAGTAATGGTAAATGTACCATCATTATTATTGACGGCATCTTTCCATGTGCTGTCGCGATATTGAAGCGAGCCGTTCGTGAGTGGTACGCCAGCGCTGCTGATAAGTTTGACGGTGAATGTAGGCGGTGTCGAAGGAAGAACTGCGAGAAGAGCATTCGCATCGTCCTGCAAAATATTCCACGCATAGGTATGTATGAGCACCAAGGAATCTGAGCTAAGAGTTTGTTGAAACAGAACAATCTGTTGTCGTGCAGATACAGAATCTCCCTTTGCAAGGTCTTTCTGGAAAGCAGCAAGGATATTTCCCAAATTCGAGTCGAGTTGTGCATCCTTGATGATCTTTAACTTGGAACAGTTGTCAAAATCCTGGCGGATGATCTGAGGCGTTACAATTTTCCAGAAGGTCGGGGTAATTGTAGAATCAGTTGAATAGTTAAATATATAGGTCACCGTTTGATTTAAGCCTATTATTCCTAAAACGCTGAAGCTTGCACCTTTGCCTGACCAGCTCTGATGCCCTCCAACTCCTCCTTTGTATACACCACTTCCTGTCCCAAAAAGCTGGATCGTATATGTGGTGCTGAACAAAGTGTCCATCGAGGTAGAATTGAAACCAAATTCTGCCGAACCATTTGTCCCCATCCCGTATCCTGCGTAAGGAATCTCATTGTAATTTGTTTTCGTGATTGGATTATAGCCAGACCGTTTCCCTTGAGAATCTGTAACGACTAATTCGACGGGGCCTCCGAAATCCATTTGCACATAAGCATCAATCTGCGCAAAGGCATTTGTAGCCACAAGCAGATACATAGATACGAATAAGAGAAAATTAGACTTCATTTTTTCACCTTTGTTTTCCTTTTGACTTCGATACAACTACATACTCCCAGACATTGTTGTTGTAGACAACCATAGTGGTTCTTTTTGCATAAAATGGGTCAACAATTGGATATTCTCCATCTGTTTTTGGTTCAACATTGACCCAATGTTCGTCTCCTCCATTATCAACTTCGCCTATGACGAAGTCTCCGTTGTTCAAATAGTTGTCGAGCTCACTTACATCATGGGCGTAATTCAGATTGCCGAATTCATCTTTCGGAACCCAGGTCCTAACACAATGTAAGTGTCCGTCTGAGAGTGTGTCTATAGCTGCCCAATTCACATCACCAGATGGTGAATATCCACCATCCTCGTAAGACCTGCTATTCATCCACTCATTCAGTTGCTCCGGATTGATTGGGTACCCGCTCGCAGTTAACACCGAAGCCATTGTACATAAAGCACAACCTCTCTGGCGGATTTTGTAGCAAACCGTGTCTCCCTCTGCATCTAATGAGTCGCCACTTTTATCTTTCTTTTGCATAACATCATCGTCGTAAACACTGTCTGCCCACGCTGAACTGTCTTGCGGAAATCTTGGCAGATCCAGGTTAGGTCCACTTCCTTTTATCACCACGCTTCCTGTTCCCGAAAGGTTCGAATCGCTAACTGCGGTGACATCAAAATTGACAGTCGTGTTACTATCGGGAACCGTTCCATCGGGGGCGTAGTACACATAACCTCCATTTGCGAGCCCATAATCAATCTGCAACTCATCGGTTGTGGCAACATTCTTCACAATAGACTGTGCCATCGACATCGTTATACTCTTGTTCTTGTTTCCCGTGATTGAAGGAAGGGAGACTCTGTAGTACTTTCGTTGTAGGATGTCCACTGGGCGGATTACCTCTTGCCATATTGCCCACCTCTGGTGGTTCTGTATTACCAAGATCACCATATCCCGCGGGCGAAGCCGAGATCATAATGGCCCCCTCGTAGTCGATATCTTCGTTGGCCGCGTCCTTGGCCTGAACATATATGGTGGTACTCCCTGTATCGGAATGGGCGATTGTATCCGGCGACACCGTTACTTCAAAGTGATCCGGTGAAGGGAGTATCTGGACTGTGCCTGATCTCGCTGTCGCGCCGCTCTTTGCATCAACCGTCACATAGCAATTGTTGGAATCCGGCGGAGCACCATCCGCTACAAGTGAATATTTACCGATGTCACTTCCTGTTGTCAGCACAACAGAATCAAGCTTGGTATCTTCTCCAGTTTGTGGATCAGGCCCGTGAAAGGATGCGTACTGACTTCCGGAAGTGATGGTCAATGTTAGAGGATCCGTAGTTGACCATGTCGAACCACAATCCTGATTGTAGTCCTCATTATACATTCCTGCTACACTCATGCCCGCCGATCCTCCACTTTGAATCTGGTGGATTGATAATGCGAATGAAAAGTTGGCATAATATGGGGTCAAAAAATCTGCTCCACCACACCTTATCCAGGGAGTGTCGCCATTACCCCAGCAACAGAGGAATTTGCTGCCAGAATCGCTTGCTACCAACACGTTATCACAATAAATGGTCCAGCTGTAATGTGCTACCACCATTGAATCACCACCGATGTGTTGTACACCAAGGTTTGCCCACATAGAATAGAACTGGGCTGGAGGCGACAAAAGGGTTAAGATGTAAGAGCTGCTGGACGAGTCTATTGCATAATCCACAGGGCACGCGCCAAGAGTCTGATCCCAATAGGCCTGCCAGCCTACCATGCCATATTGTGTTGGATCCCAATGAAGCTCGAATGTGATGGTGTGATTATTGGCTACTCCGTCCTGTAGTCCCTTTGCCTGTCCAGGTGTTATCGTAGCGTTTTCCTTGATATGCACCTGCGCGAAAAGTGAACTTGCAGTCAGAATGGTAATTGCAAGAACCGCCATAGCTCCCTTCATACCATGCACTCCTATTTTAACTGTTTCTTGTTCCCGGTAAAACTATCGGAAACAACATCTATAAAAAAGATCTATATAAGATTTTCTATATGTCTTTCAGTTAAAGCCCTTTGGCTACTACTCATCTATATCGAATCGTCACTTTCATCATCGGATGTCGCCACCTGTGCATTGTTCCAGTCCTGCTTGACGAATTAATCTAACCCACCCTAAAATTATTGTCAAGAAACAAATACAAGAAACTCGAAAAATCTCATATAAGATATTTGCCTTTTATCCGGTGCGGTTCCTCTTGATTTTCGTGGCTGCCGTTCGACTTAGCTCACGCAAACATGGTTCCGCAACCACAAACATAAAAATCCTAATCTACCTCAAGATGGTCCGGTACTTCTATCTCAAGCCTGAGCAAAGCTGTGCTGAGAGTCTTCCCCTGTGCATCATTTCTGAGCGAGACTGTACCACCACCACCAAGTGCCTCATGCAGCAGGAAATTTAATGCGTAAAGATTCGGTAGCTCGAAGCGTTCCACCTTCCCTTTGCATATTCCCGCGAAATGTCTCTTTACAACTTCGGCGGTGACATTTTCTTTCAAGATCGGATAATATTCAGGCTTGCGCGCGATCAAACCGATGTTGGATGCGTCTCCCTTGTCCCCGCTGCGTGCGTGTGCAAGCTTTAGCAGCTGGATCTTCTTCATGACTCTTGAATTTTAAGTGTTGAATTCTCAATTCGTAATTCGAAATTTAGAATTGAGCGCTTACAATTGGACAACTTCCACCTCCGGCTTTACCATCGATTTGTTTATCAGCGACGGCCAGTACGCGATGACTTCCTGAGGCTTCGGGCGACCGCTGCCAAAGCCAGTGACTGTCGGAGGGCCGGTTAAAACCAGAGGGACAAGCTGACTCCCGAACGCATTTACAGCTTCGTAATTCTTGCTTCTTACCGCAACCCTCAGGACGACTTCGTTCAACTCAGCAGGCTTCGGACTTAGCGGTCCATGGCACGAGTTGTACCCCATGAACTCGGTATTGAACTCGTCAAACTCGAACCCTAAGTCCTTAAGTCTCTGCCGCATGATCTTGTCAGCGGCTCGCGCTTTCTCCAATGCGTCTGGCCAGCCGTAGGTCAGAGTGCCTGCGGCGTAATAACCATCGAAGTAAGCCATGGAGACTTTATAAAAATCCGTCGGCTGCTTCCCTTCGATACCGAAGACTTTTACCCTGTCTTTTCCAGCTTGCTCTAACTTTATGCTTGTGAAATCGGCGATGACTTCTGGCGTGATGTATTCCTTCGGGTCTCCTATCTCGTAAAGCAGCTGTTCTTTTATCGTATCGACGGAGACCATCCCTCCTGTGCCATCATGCTTGGTGATGTAGAAGGTCCCATCTTGATACGCCTCGGCGATTGGGAATCCTATATTTGCCAGGTCAGGAACATTTTCCCAGTCTTTCAGGAAGTTTCCTCCCGAAGATTGCCCGCCGCATTCTAGAATATGTCCGGCAACAATCCCTGCAGCCAGCTTGTCGTAGTCTTTTTCGGTCCATCCGAACTCGTGAATCATCGGCGCCAGAGTCAACCCCGTGTCTGTCGCTCTCCCGGTTAGCACAACTTGTGCATCATGTTCCAAGGCTTGTGCGATTGGAAACGCGCCGAAATAGACATTCGCACTCTGGAGTCGATCACGAATTGTCCGCAGACTTGCACCAGTGTCCATGCTCTTCAGATCGACACCTGAAGTCAACATTTTGTCAATCAGTTCGAAGATGTCGTCCCCGTACAAAATCCCGATCTTCAAGCCCTTGATATTTCTTCTCTTTGCCACTTCGAATATCGCGTCGCGGCACGCTTTCGGATTGACACCTCCGCCATTTGTGATGACCCTTATGTTTCTTTCGACTACAATTGGAAGTATCTGATCCATGACAGACAAGAGATCTTTTGCATAGCCAAGCTTCGGGTCACGGGATTTTTGTTTCTGGAGGATAGACATAGTCACTTCGGCGAGGTAATCCATCACCAAGTAATCGATGGGGCCTTTGCTGACTTGCCAGTATGGTGCCTGCGGCAGGTCACCCCAATAGCCCTGACCCGACGCAATCCTGATATATTCCTTCATGAGTGTGCTGTCTCAGATTCGTTTAGAGGTATGCAGCAAGATTCTCAGCGCCAAAATCTAAATCCAATGAGGGTTGAAATGTAAAGATTAGGTTTTGATCATTCGAGTTACTTTAAAATTCGGAATCGATATTTTCAATTTTATCAAACGTGTCTATGCCATCTTAAGGTGCTTTACCGCACCCGTTATATCTTTGGACTTGAATACCGAAGTACCAGCAATCAACACGTTCGCCCCAGCTTTCACAAGCCTTGAGGCATTTTCAAGACTAACTCCGCCATCGACCTCAATATGAATCTTCTTCCTCTTGGGAACCATGGCTTTTATCTCGGTCAATCTTCGATACGCACTATCAATGAACTTCTGCCCACCGAAACCGGGATTGACCGACATCAGAAGAATCTGATCTGCATCGTTGATGATCTCTTTGAGAACCTCCGTTGGGGTTGATGGATTGATTGCAACCCCGGCTTTCACTCCAAGCGACTTCAACCTGTTAACAATATTATTAAGATGAACGACCGCTTCGTAATGGACGATGATGTGGTCGGCACCGGCTTTCACAAACTCTTCAAGGAAGAAGTCCGGATTATCCATCATCAAATGCACATCGAGTGGCTTGTCGGTGATTCGGTTGACGTTTGAAACTATCAATGGGCCAAATGTCAGATTTGGAACAAAGTGGCCGTCCATGACATCGATGTGTATCCAGTCCGCTCCCCCTGCCTCGACAAGCCGTATCTGCTCTTCAAGTTTTGTGAAATCGGCGGCGAGAATCGATGGTGCTACCTCAAAGGAATTCATTACGATATTCAGTTCTCCAGTATTTGCTTCTGATTACTAATAGATGAGACAAACAAATCTATGTGGCTACCTTTTGCTGCCGATTCGCTCGGCCGAGGATATTGTTCGAGCACGGTATTAGGGAGGAGTTTTGTACTCGATTGAAACGTAATTTTGCCAAGGACAAAACCGGAATTGGAAATAATTTTCTGAGCTTCAACAAGCGGCTTGCCGATCAAATCAGGGACGGAAACTTCCCCCGCGACCGGGACGCCGCTTGATACCACGACCGCGACCAATGTTCCCGTCGTCATTATGGTGTTCGGCGGAATCGACTGTGACATGACGACATTCTGTGGAAACTGACTCGACGAGTCCGCTGTTACGCTTCCCAACTTGAACCCCGCCCTGTCGAGCATAAACTGCGCCTCCCGCTGTGTGTGTCCCTGTAGATCCGGTATTGCTGCTTTCTCGACACTGCCGCTTAGTACCAGGTAAATTCGTCGTCCATGTTTAACTAAAACACCGGCCTCTGGATTTTGAGCCAACACGGTATTCGGAGCGAGCTTGCTTGCCTTGGTCCCGCTGAGTTGAAATTGGAGGCCAAGAGAGTCGAGCGCATGCTTCGCTCCCACATCGTTCATCCCGCTCAAATCCGGGACTGTCACTGTTCCACCGTCATTGACGTACCACGGCATCACGTACCAGTTCATGACGCAGAATAATAGAATCAAAACGCCGAGCGCGATGTAGAACCGCTTTGCCAGGCTCGACCATAATACACTCGACAAAAATCGTGAACGCCTGCTCATCTCTGTGATATGAATCTATCTTTTCCCTGAATGATTTCCAAAGCTTTTAGATACGAAATTGTCCGACCCAGCTTTACTCCTTAAAATGATGTCGTCAGGTTTACTCTGTGGAGAGCGCCAATTTTCCCCCATGAAGAATATGAATAGTCAAAACCATAGCCGAGGACATTCAATCCGACGCCGAATGAAAGTCCCTCGATTCCCGAAGTCAGTCCCACCTTCATCTGTTGATGCTCGAGATTGTTGTAGCCGATTCGAGCGTGGAAATTGTCTGAGAGCAGGAATTCGCCTCCGACAACAAATGACCTGAGCCGATCGGTCGCACTAAGGTCGGGCTCGCCGAGATGCTGGAACGCAAAACTCAGAATAAGCGGCAGGTGCTCCAGCTGCTTTGAGATTCCAATTCGCATATCAAAAGGCAAATCTTCCGGCGCTGTCTGATACCTAGTAAGTTGAGTCCCGACGTTCACAATTGAAAACCCAATCCCGAAAAGATTATCCGGGAAGTTGTAGTACAAGCCCGCGTCGAATGCAACCGCGGCGGAAGAATACGAAGCGATAGTGGAATAGATTCCTTTGATATTGAATCCATAGCTGAAATCTTCAGCGAGGAAATTAGCGTAGTTTGCTGTCACGACCACATCTCCTGCGCCGAAAGTTCCATATTCATTCCCGTTTTCATCAGTCGTCGTAAAAGATCCGTAGTTGATGTAGCCGACACCAAATCCGAAGTAACCCTTTCCCTGAAGTTGAAAAGTTGAAAACAGGTAACCCGCGTTGATGTCGAGAACATGTTTGAGAAAGCCGAATGTGACCGCCCGATCCTTTGCTCCGACAGACAGTGCAGGGTTGTAGTAGAATCCAGTCGGATCGTCAGTCCGTGACATTACGCTTCCAGAAAGGGCTGCCTCGCGGGCACTGACGTCCAGGTTGAGAAAGTCGTAAGCCGACTGAGCAAAGATGGAACTCGCTGTCAGCATGACCGCCGCGAACCATATTCTTTTCATGCTCAAAATGTATCTTTGGCTTTCTTATTTTTCAAGGCCATCTTTCCAATAAATTCCTCTCCCTTTTAGGAGAGGAATTGGGTGAGGTCATTGATTATATTTTGTGAACAATCCATGAAGACGACTCAGATTGAGCACTCAAAAATTAAAAACATTCTGGTAATTAAGCCGAGAGCGATCGGTGACGTGCTCCTCTCGACCTCCGTACTCCCAAACCTGAGAAAAACATTTCCAGACGCACAGATTGATTTCCTAGTAGAGGGTTTTGCGGCCACTGTTCTGGATCACAACCCTTTTATCGACAATGTCCTGACTTTCGATACAAAGTCGCAGGGCTCTCTCTCGATAATTACGCGGGTAAAAAGAAACAGGTACGATCTCATAATCGACCTCTTTGCAAACCCGCGAACGGCAGTGATCACAATGTTCAGCGGCGCAAAATTCAAAGTCGGTTACCCTTTCAAGTGGAGACGATTCGCTTATAACATCCTCGTCACTCCAAGAAAAGACGAGCATCACAATGTGGAATTCAATCTTGATGCACTTCGTCGAATTGACATCCCTGTTCACACAACCCGACCTTTGTTTTTCCTCAGCCATGAATCAGTATATTTTGCTAACGAATTTCTTGAGCGGCACAATCTTTCGAAGAACAAATTCATAACCATCAACGTCGGCGGCGGCTGGGAAATTAAAAGATGGAAGATGGATAAATTCATTCAACTATGCCAGACAATTCGCGAGAGATTGCATCTTCAGATAGTTGTGTTGTACGGACCATCTGAAGCGCCAGATGCGGAAAGGATCTCTACGGGCGCAAACGTTATCCTCGCCCCGCAAACTTCTTTGCATGAAATGGGAGCAATAATGAAAGAATCGCTATTGCTGGTCACAAACGACTCAGGTCCTATGCACATTGCGGCGGCATTGGATGTTCCTACTCTCGCAATTTTCGGTCCTACCAATCCTCGGGCACAGGGACCTTACGGCAACATTTCAGAAATTGTGAGAAATGAAAAGTTAGATTGCCTCGAATGCAACCTGACAAAATGTCCGATCGGAAATCCATGCATGAAAGAGTTGGATGCAGAAACTGCGTTCCATAAATTATTAGAGCTAGTTTCAAAAATAGAAATGTTAAAGACATAAAATCTTGCGCTTCGATAGACTCAAGGAGTAAGGAATCTAGATGAAAGTATTTGACTTCGAGATACCCGATTGCAGAAGATTCAACGGTTATAAACCGTGCTTTCCGTACAAAGCTTGCTATGAAGAGTGCACTCAGCCGGATAAACCTTTTGGGACAAAGATTCTGATAATTAACCTGGACGCAATGGGTGACGTTCTGATGACGACCGCACAGCTCAAACCGATCAAACAAAAATATCCTGACAGCTATGTTGCATGGCTCACGTTGAAATCAGCGGCACCGCTTCTTTACGTGAATCCCTATATCGACGACATTTTTGTCTGGGACCCAGAAAGCTGGCTCATACTTGAGCAGATGAAATTCAATCTCATTCTGAACGCGGATAAATCCAAACGGTCGGCGGCCCTTGCAATGAAATTGAATGCAAAAAAGAAATTGGGATTCGGGTTGAACGAAAACGGCCAGGTAATACCACTGAATGAGGAAGCAAGCTACAATTATCGACTTGGAGTTGATGACCACCTGAAGTTCAGGGTCAACCAGCGTACCGGCCAGGACATCCTTGCAGAAACATTTTGTCTTCCCTACCATCGCGATGAATACGTCTTGGAATTGACCGAAGACGAAAAGGCTTTAACGACATGGTACAAACGCTCCAAGGGAATAGGCGAAGAGGAAATTGTCATCGGGTTCAACACCGGTTGCTCCGATCTTTACCCAAATAAGAAAATGACAATCGACCAGCATCTGAAGTTGATAGTAATGTTCGCAAAAGATGAAAACGTCAAGATGCTTCTTCTTGGCGGGCGTGAAGATACGGAACGAAACGAACGACTGTACATTGTGGCGATCGAGCGAAATCCAGACTTAAAAGTAAAACTGTTTAATACTCCATCAACCGAAGGAATTCGCAAAGGATTCGTTTATGAAAACGCAGCGGACATAGTCATTACCGGCGACAGTTATGGAATGCATCTAGCGATCGCGTTGAAGAAATATGTGCTAGTGTGGTTTGGAGTAAGCTGCTGGACCGAGATAGATCTTTATGACCGTGGAGCGAAATTTATTCCTAATGGGCTTTTCTGTTCCCCCTGTTGGAAAAAAGTCTGTCCGTATGATTGGGAATGCGGCAAGATGGTGGATCTGGAATCTATCCATTCGACAGCACTGCAATTTGCTGAAAGAATCAAGAATAAAACTTCGGTAAGCAGACTTTCTTAGCCCCCGTCAAGATCGTTTTCAAACTTTTCGAAGTGTCAGCACATTTTCGATGTGGTATGTCTGGGGAAACATATCGACTGGCTGACAGCTTACGGGCGCATATCCATGCGCGACAATTTCTTTCACATCCCTTGCTTGAGTCGTTGGATTACAGCTAACGTAGATTATTGTATCAGCACCAAGCAAATAAATATTTGCGGAGATCTTCGGATGAAGTCCACTGCGAGGAGGATCAAGCACAATAACACTCGGCTTCGGAATTCTCTTGTCTGAAAAGTATGACAGGATCTCCCTCCCTTTGAAAAACTCAAGAAGATCGCTCTGAATGAACCTGACGTTTTTGATACCGTTTAAGTTTGCATTCTCGTTTGCATCTTTCACGGCCGATTCCGACAGTTCAAAGCCATAGACTTCAGTGGCAAACCCAGACAAATACAGGGAGATGCTTCCCGTTCCACTGTACAGATCAAAAATTATCCTTTGGTCTTTATCAAGATTTCTGGCGGCAACTTCATAGAGCTTTTCTGCCTGGCGAGTGTTTGTCTGAAAAAATGAGAGCGGAGAAATTCTAAAAGAATATTGCCCGATCCTATCTGTTATGTACCCATTTCCGAAATAAATCTTTCCAATATTGCCGGATGCGATTTGTGCACGACTCGGATTGACTATAGACACAAGTGACGAAACAAATGGGAGATCTTCCTGGAGCTTTGTAGCAAGTTTTTCAAGATCGCCGCTCTCGTTCAGAACAGTCAGACTCACCATTAGTTCGCCGGTTGCCATTGATTTTCGTATTGTCAGGAATCGGAGCAATCCAGAATGCTTCTCGGAGTCATAGATCGTCAAATCAAGTCCTTTTCTCAAAGTGGAATCTGGTGCAATTGCTCCTCGAAACCAATTTACCACAGCATTGACTTTCTCATCAGCAAGATGACAATGCTCGATATCGATTGCCTTGTCATATCGTCCGGGAGAATGAAAACCAAGAGCAACTTGAGTCTGATCGTTTTCCAGAATCTTAAATGGTCTTTCAGAAAATGTCATTTCAATTTTGTTGCGGTACTCATAAATCTCATCGGCGCCAATCGTTTCGGCAACGTCTATTTTTATTCCGCCGATTCTTTCGAAGGCGTCTATCACATGTTGACGTTTGAATCGGATTTGTTCTTTATAATCGAGATGCTGCCATTTACATCCGCCGCATATTCCGAAGTACCTGCATCGCGGTTCGACGCGAAACTCAGATGGTCTTACGATCTCGACGACTTTCGCTTCCGCGTAATCGCGCTTGCGCTTAAAAATCTTTGCCCTTACAAGGTCACCCGGTACGCCACCTGAAACGAAAACCACATAGCCATTAATCTTTGATATTGCCTTTCCTTCGAAGGCGATTGACTCAATATTCAAATCGACTATTTCGTCAACTGCAATCATTCCACAATTATTCCCATGATGTCCATGACATTTGTATCGGTCGGACCAGTGGCAATCAGTCCACCATATCTCTTAAAAAAGGAATTGGAATCATTACTGCAAATGTAGCTTTTGATTTCCTGTAAGCCACCTTGCACTCTCTTAAGAGTTTCAAGAGATACACATGCGCCTGAAGCGTCGCTATTTCCATCTTTGCCGTCGGTACCAAATGAAAAAAATGTCGACCTGTTCAGCGAAATTCCCTTCGCAGCAAGTTCACCAAGTTCATAAAGAATTTCTAGAACCAGTTGCTGACTCCTACCTCCAATTCCTTTACCAGAGATTTTTACTATGGTTTCTCCTCCAAGAAGAATTAATGCCGGTGTTTTCTTACTATCCGACTCAATCGATCGTGCAATTGAAACAAGAAGCCGCGCTCCACTTTTCGTATCTAAATTTATAAATCGAGTCAGAATGAAAGTGTGGAATCCTTCTTCGACTCCAATTTTCTCCGCGGCATTCAAAGAGTTTAAGTTTGAGGCTATGATTTTTGCAGAATTATTCCTGAGGTGGATACGAACAAACTCTTTTCCAAGTTTCATTAAAGTTGATGAAATCGATGAAGGAACTTTATCCAGCAATCTGTTTTCTACCAGGAAATTGTATGCGTCTGCTGGAGTTGTCGAATCCTCAACACTCGGTCCACTCGCTATGTCTCGTAAATCGTCACCAACAACATCTGAAATTACTAGTGATATTTTTTTTCTCTCCGGTGCAAGTGCAGCCAATTTCCCACCGGCCAATAGAGAGATATGTCGTCTGACCAAGTTTACCTTATCGATCGAAAAGCCGTTCTCAAATAGAAGATTGAGCGTTTGATTCACGTCGCCGAGACTTGCACCATCAACCGGAAGAAAAGCGGCAGCGCTGCCACCCCCCGACACAAGAAACATCAAGATGTCGTCTTTGCTGGACGACGAGACTAAGCTGCAAACCTCTTTTCCTGCATTTACGCTTGCCTCATTGGGAAATGGATGACCGGTCTTAAAGAATCGAAATCGTTTTGTGTCTAAGTGCCTTTCGATTGGCGTCGCGATCACGCCTGAGACTCGTTGTCCAATCAGCTTTTCAACTTCAAACGCCATGGCCTCCGCGGATTTCCCTATTGCGACACACTTGATTTCTTTGCGACCGCTGAGAATGATTTCTTTGCCAAATAAATCTAATCTGTCCCTGTGAAGTCGGACGCCCTGGTCGAATAACGTGGAAGGTTTCACGGCTCCGATAGAAGCCGACACGATTATCTTCAAAACCCCATTCATTGGCGCATCTCCAGTGATGGAGATCCCGGCGTTCTTCATTTACTCGAAATTCTTAGAAGACCTATCCGTGTAGAATACGATTCGCAGTCTGCAGCAGGATTGTTCGATGTGGAGAAAATGTATAGCGGATAAAGCCGGTTGTATATCTGCATGGCAAGTGCAAGGAGACTCTTCGAAAAAATTGTGCTTTCGGATTTTTTCAATTCCTTGCCAAAAATCAAGTAGTCGATCCCTTTGAATTTTTCATGATCGCGCTTTGGATTGAATTTCTCCGAAATCGGCTCAGTACCACTCCGCAATTCGTACGCAGAAAATTCTCCACCGATTTTGAATTTCTTGCACGATTCAAGAAACACGGAAATGTGTGCCGATATATTTTCCTCAAACAGTCTTCGCCCATCTTTCTTTTCGTTGTTCACGAACGAACCAAGCTCAATCCCGCTCCTGTCGAGATAAAGGAACAACTCCGAATCCCACTTGCCCTTTCCAAATCTTATCAGAAAAAAATCTTTATAAGGCTTTTTTGCAAACCTCATGTCTCGGTTCAATCTGACGAGTGTCCTGTTGAATTTTGGTTCGGTATCAAATGATGGATCGATGAATTTGATGAACGGCCCGATTGAAGTGACAAAGGCGCGGGCAGGGTTCATCAAATGTTTTTCGTATTCTTCACGATGTCTGTTAAACCAGGCAACCGAGTTGTGAGTGTACAATTCAGAAAAGAATTCGAATGTTTCCTTCGAAAATCCTTGGAATTCTTCTCCGTTATTTGATGGATCAGATTTAGTCTTATCTCTTTTCCCGCTTCTCCGTTCCACCTTTTTGATTTTCATTTTCTATTTTTGGTTCAGCTTATTCGTTATGTATTCGAAAATGTTCGCTGAAGCAACCCGATCCTGCTGCATCGAATCTCGATCACGGATTGTGACCGTTTGATCCTGGAGCGTCTGCGAATCGACCGTGATGCAAAATGGGGTTCCCGTCTCGTCCTGACGCCGATAGCGCCTGCCGACCGCACCGCTGTCGTCGTAGAACACACGAAAGTGCGACCGCAAGTCAGTTTCGATCTTGCGGGCGATCTCCGGCATATTGTCGCGATTCACCAACGGAAAAATGGCCGCTTTGATCGGCGCAAGTGTCGGATGAAGTTTAAGCACCGCACGCATCTCCATCTTGCCTTCCGCTGTCGGGGCTTCTTCTTCGTGGTATGAGCCGACGAGAAACGCCATGAACGACCTGCTCGCCCCGGCAGATGTCTCAATGTCGAAGGGCGTGTATTTTTCCTTCGTCTCTTCGTCGAAATACTTCATAGACTTGCCAGAAAATTCTTCGTGCCGCGACAAATCATAATTGGTCCTGTTGTGAATTCCTTCGATTTCTCCCCATCCAAATGGAAACAAGAACTCAATGTCGTAAGCGTCTTTTGCATAGTGTGCCAGCTTATCTTTGGGGTGCTGGTGCCATTGGAGCTGCTCCTTCTTCATACCGAGATCGAGATACCATTGCATTCTTTCAGTCCGCCAGTATTCAAACCATTTGTCATCGGTACCTGGTTTCACGAAGAATTGCATTTCCATCTGCTCGAATTCACGCGTGCGGAAAAGAAAATTTTTCGTGTTGATTTCATTACGAAACGCTTTTCCAATTTGCGCTATACCAAACGGCAGTTTTTGCCGGGACGCCGTCAGCACGTTTTGAAAATTCACGAAAATACCCTGCGCAGTTTCCGGCCGCAGATATACAACTGAAGACGAGTCTTCGACAGGACCGACAAATGTCTTGAACATGAGATTGAACTTACGAGCTTCAGTGAAGGTACCTTTGTTGCCGCATGATGGACATGGAAGCAAAACTGCGATTTGTGCTGCATCCTGATCAGTAGCAACTAATTTTGCAAACTCTTGTTCTACCAACTCGTCTTTCTGTTGCCCGGCAAACTTTTGTGGATCCAGCTCTCGCAAAACCTCTTTCTTTTTCTTGAGCGACAGTTCGTCAAAAAGCACATCAACTCTATATCTTGCTTTGCATTGCTTACAATCAACCATCGGGTCTGTGAAATTCTCGACGTGGCCAGAAGCTTCCCAGACTCGCGGGTGCATCAAGATGGACGCATCGATCCCTTCTATATTTTCCCGGTAAGTCATGCTCTTCCACCATTGCTGCTTAACATTATTCAACATCTCGACACCGAGCGGGCCGTAATCCCAGCAGCCGTTCAGTCCACCATATATTTCGCTCGATTGGAAAACAAATCCTCTTCTCTTCGCAAGTGATACAATTTTGTCAAGGGTTAATTCTGTTTTAGAAGTCTGGGCCATTTCAGTTCGCTTTTTTTTTATTCAATATATCAAACCAAGCGGAATAATGGAATATTCAAGTAATGGAATGTTGGACCATTGGGGCTCCTTTTTCCATGATCATTAAGTCAGTCCTGTTACCTGATTGCATCAGCATCTCAAAAAAATCTTCCCCGTCCATCTTGACTTTAAAAGGTAAAATTTAGCATTTTATGTCGCAATTGGCGTGTCGGCCGATTGCCTCAAGGTTGCGGAGGTTTGCAGTGCACGGGCTTCGTGCCGCAGACGAGAAACGGCTTAGAGAATGAACGTGTAGGGTGTCCCTCAGATTGCGCAAAAGAAGTTCCGTCGAAACGGGACAAGGAAGAAAGATGGAAGGTCACGCGGAAAACCAAATGGAACCAGAGGAGAAAACGGTAGCGCAAAACAAACGTGCGCGCTACGAATACCAGATCGTTGAGACTACCGAAGTTGGGATAGTACTGAAGGGAACCGAAGTGAAATCTGTTAGACAAGGGAAGGTCAATATCAGCGACTGTTTTGCTTCAATAAAGGATGGAGAAATCTGGCTGCACAACATGCACGTAGCGGCTTACCAAAATGCGGGTCAATTCAATCATAACCCGAAGAGGTCGAGAAAGCTGCTTTTGCACAAGCGAGAAATCCGGAAGATCTTGGGAAGGACAAAAGTAAAAGGACTTTCTCTTGTACCACTCAGGCTTTACTGGAAACATGGTTTGGCAAAAATAGAGCTCGCCATTGCAAAGGGCAAGAAATCCTACGATAAACGGGAGACCATCAAGAAACGTGACCAGGATCGCGAGATGCGCCAACATGACTCGGATACTCGAGCATGAACGCACCAAAAGATTTTTCCCCCGAATGAATCCACTCAGACAATTTGAAAAGGTCGACGACCTCGTAGAGGAGAAAAAAAGTTAGGGTTGTTTCCTTCACTTAACGAACAACTTGATCAAATTAGGCGCGGTGCATCTGAGATTGTTCCGGAAGAAGAACTAGCGCGAAAGATCGAGAAGTCTATCAAGAACAATGTCCCTCTCAACGTAAAGTTAGGGTGCGACCCAAGCCGTCCCGATCTTCACCTAGGCCATTCGGTCGTACTTCGCAAGCTCAGGCAATTCCAGGACCTTGGCCACACTGCAATACTGATCGTGGGCGACTTCACTGGCATGATCGGTGACCCTTCTGGCAGAAACAAAGCCAGACCTTCGATGACTCTTGAAGAGACGAGGCAAAATGGAGAATCATATTTCAAGCAAGCGTCAAAGGTTCTCTCTCCGAAAAACGTGAAGATAGTTTATAATTCCGAATGGCTGGGGAAAATGAATTTTGAGGAAGTCATAAAACTTGCGAGTAAGTATACCGTCGCAAGAATGCTGGAGCGGGATGACTTTGAAAAACGATACATCGCGCAAGAACCAATAAGCGTTCATGAATTTCTCTACCCTCTTGCGCAAGCAATGGATTCAGTCGCCATAAAAGCCGATATCGAACTCGGCGGGACAGATCAAAAGTTCAACCTGCTGGTCGGAAGAGACATTCAACGAGAGTACGGTCTGGATGCGCAGGTGATCCTGACAATGCCATTGCTGGTTGGAACCGATGGCGTGGAGAAGATGTCTAAGTCGCTCGGGAATTATATCGCCATCACCGACGCGCCCGACGAAATGTATGGAAAGACGCTCTCCATTCCCGACAACCTCATCTATGATTACTTCGTTCTTACGACCGGTGTGTCCGAACCCGAGCTTCATTTGATCAAGAATCAAATCGAATCAAAGTCGGCAAACCCCCGGGATTTAAAGAGAAGGCTTGCGAGGGAGATTGTCACACTTTATCACAGCCGTGAAGCGGCGCAACAAGCCGAAGAAAACTTTGACCGCATATTTGTCCGGAAAGAAAATCCGGAAGAAATAGAGGAACGAATTTTAAACTCCCTGACCCCGCCCGTTGTCTCCCAACTGCTTGTTGAGGTTGGCGCGGCAGGATCAAAAAGCGAAGCCCGCAGGCTGGTGCTCCAAGGCGGTGTTACGATCGATGGCGTGAAGATAACTGATCCGAACTTCGTCGTAAATTTTACCACTCCGTTCGTCTTAAAAGTTGGAAAGCGAAAGTTTTACAAAATAAAGAAACAAGCTGACCGTTCTCATAACTGACTACTGAAAACTAATAACCCATTAAAATAGGAGATGTGAAATTGTATGTCCCAACAAAGATTTTCTTCACCAAAGGGGTAGGTCGCCATCGCGACTACCTTCAATCTTTCGAGCTCGCTCTTCGCGACGCAAAAATTGAGAAATGCAACTTGGTTACCGTGTCGAGCATATTCCCCGCTGGATGCAAGCGAATTCCCGTCGATGAGGGACTGAAACTGCTTCAACCTGGACAGATAACTTTTTGCG
Organism: uncultured Bacteroidota bacterium; assembly: GCA_963703215.1. Lineage (GTDB taxonomy): Bacteria > Bacteroidota > Ignavibacteria > Kryptoniales > JAKASW01 > JAKASW01. The sequence continues at coordinate 3,088,376 of OY969800.1, forward strand.
TCATGGCACGCAACTCGACGAACGAGCCTAACAGATTAGTCGCCGCCTCAATCGGAGTTGCCACTCCTAATGATGCTTCACAATACGGTTACTTATCCGAGCACCATCCGTTTGGCGAGACAGACGAAAAAGCCGGTGAATACGCTGAAGATCTCGCAGCCACGATGCTTGCGACTACATTAGGAATCGAGTTCGACTCGAATGCAGATTGGGACGAGCGGGAACAGCAATACAAAATGAGCGGAAAGATAGTCAAGACGTTCAATGTAACGCAATCGGCTGAAGGCGATAAGCGTGGCATATGGACGACGGTGGTCGCGTCGGGAATACTTTTGCCATAACGCACAAGACCTCCTATCAATTCTCATTGAATAACCGAATGTGGCACAGTGAATCGATCAATGTCTGTTAGCGGTGAGCTTTTTGGAATTATTCTCCGGTCAGGCTCACGGGCGTTTGCAAAACATATCAGCAGCAAAGATTTCGGCAGCGATCAATTTATCGCTGGCAAGCGCAATAGTCCCAGAATGCTTGAGCTTTATTTTCTGACTGAACATAGTTAACGACACTTCGTTTATATCTTCTATCTAATTAAAAACCAAGGACGACATGGAACCATTTCAGGAATTAAGTGAATTCATCGAGCCAACCAAGAGCGCTCTAGTAATCTGGGATGTCCAGAACATGCTGGTACATAACATTTTTAATAAAGATGAATTTCTTTCAAATGCCAAAAGCCTAATCTCAATGGCGAGGACGAGAGAAATTCCAATATTCTTCACGAAAATAACTCCATTGCCCCGGCAGTTTGAGTCACCCGCGAGGAAATTCTTCATGAAGACCCGGCCCCGGAATATATCCCCCACTCCTGAGGGATTTGCTCTAGCAATCGAGCCACAAGAAGGAGACGTCATCCTGAATAAGAACACCGCGAGCATCTTTATTGGCACAAACTTCGAACTCGTCATGCGAAATGCGGGGCTCTCCACGATAATGTTCTGCGGAATTTCAACTGAAATAGGAATCGAATCAAGTGCACGAGATGCGTTGAACAGGGGATTCTTCCCTGTTGTGATCAACGACGCCGTATCATCACCTAACCGCGAAGCCCATCAGCGGTCACTTCAGAACCTCGCGACCATGGTTGTGGTTCTGTCGACTAAAGAGCTAACCACATTTTGGAAAAAGTGAAGCGGGCCATGTTGTCGTTTCACTGATCCTATTTAAGCAAAACCAGCTTTCTTGTCTCCGTGAAACCGCCTGACGTGAGCCTATAAAAATAGACCCCACTTGGCAAATTGATTCCATCAAAACTTGCCTCATACTTGCCCGGTTGCCTGACTTCGTCAACCAACGTTTTCACTCTTCTTCCCAGCACATCGTAAACAATCAATGTGACATGATTCAGCGATGATACCTGATAACCGATCGTAGTCGTTGGATTGAAAGGATTCGGATAATTCTGATAGAGAGCAAAACTTGATGGACCCTTTTTGTCTGCATCAATTCCCGTAATCATCTGGGATAGTGGACGCACCCATACACCGCCGCCCGCGCTACCAGCGAGGAGATTTGTACCAGATATACCAAGAGAATATATGTCGGTAATCATCAATCCATCATTGACTTGACTCCAAGTCGTTCCGTTGTCAGTCGATAAAGATACTCCGCTGCCCGCCGTCCCTACAAAGAGATTCTTCCCAAAGACGGCAAGCGACCTTACGTAAGCGTCGCTCATATTGCTGTCAACCCTGTTCCATCTTAATCCATTATCGGAAGAAAGAAAAACTCCGCCGCCGGACGTGCCAGCGAAGACGTTCGTACCTGATACGACAAGAGATGTGATGATCCGATTTGTCAGGCCGGTGTCACCTTGCGTCCAGGTGATACCGTTGTCAGTGGACCGAAATACGCCGTTACCGGAAGTGCCGGCAAAAAGGCCAGAGTCTGAGATCGCCGTGGACAACACGTTATAATTGATCAAAGTGCTGTCAACAACTGCCCACGCCGTGTCACTTTCGCTGGGGAGAAAAACTGCGTCGCCGTATGTTCCGGCAAAAAGATTATTTCCAGAAACAGAAAGTGATAGAACAATCATATCCGCGAAGGCGCTATCAACAACAGCTCTCCATGTTGTACCATTATCCGACGAGAAGAAAATTCCATCGCCATAAGTACCTGCATAAATCCTTCCATTAGAAGCAGCAAGCGAATAGATGTACTTATTTGGCAATCCATTATTCGCGGCTGTCCATGACGACCCATTGTCTGTCGAGAGAAAGATGCCCCCGCCATAAGTTCCTGCGAAAAAACTGCTTCCTGATGACGCAACCGAACCGACATAACTGTCGATTAACCCGACGTGCGACCAAGTCGCCCCGCCACTAGTCGAGACAAAGATGCCGTTGCCAAAAGTGCCTGCAAACATACTTGTACCCGAGGAAACGAGAGCGTAAACTTCCGTGTTCGTTAAACCCGTCCAACTCCAGCTCGTCCCGTTAGAGGCAGAGAGAAAAACACCGGTGTCAGTTCCGGCAAACAAGTTTCCGCCAAAAATAGCAAGCGAATAAACATTGGTATCCGCCAATCCGGCATTGATCGGAGTCCAATTGCCCCCACTATTACTTGAAAAAAATATTCCACCGCCAAGAGTGCCGGCATAAAGATTCTGTCCAGAAGCTATGAGACTTCGGACATGAGCATTTGTCAAACCACTATCGACCGTGCTCCAGCTTGTGCCGTTATCGCTCGATAAAAAACAGCCGCTATTTGTCCCTGCAAAGATGTTGTTCCCAGAAATCGCGAGTGACCAGACAGTAACTTCAGCAAGATTAGTATCGGTTTGAGTCCATGTCACTCCATTATTCGTAGAGACATACACGCCACCGTAAGCACCCCCAGCAAATATTTCTGCGCCCGACGTTGCGAGTGCATAGACATCGGACCTTGTCAGGCCCGAATCAGTCTTCGACCAACTTCCTCCGTTATCGGTTGAAAGAAAGACACCGCTGCTGGTGCCGACGAAAATATCCGTGCCGCCTGATCCATTAGATGAGGTCGTAAATGACCAGACGGGAATGTCCGTCAAGCCGGATCGATTCCAGCTCGCACCCTCATTTGACGATAAGTATAAACCGTCAATAGTCCCAGCAAAGATACTCGTGCCGTAGATGGCAAATGAAAGTACCTCACCTCCATAGGGACCGTTTGTTTGCACCCATTGGGCACGCGATAGTTTCGCATTGGCAAATAAAAAGAAAACTAGCAACACAATTCTAAACCTATTTCTCATTTTCTTCTTCCATTGAATTATTAGGATCAGCTCTTTTCAAAGCCGCGAGGTCAAAGCTCTTCCATGTTAGTCGTTTCAATTGATTCAATTTATTAATAAAAGTCCTCCCGATAAACTGAGAGAATTATCAAAAGGATCAAAGCATAAGCGTCTTCATCAGACAACAAATTGCTCATTATGCTCAAAACCCGCCGTACGTCTTTTCCGTCACTGGCAACTTATCAAACTATGCAACTCATCCCGTCTTCGTTGGATGGTGTTGTATTGTCTTTGTATGCTGTTGTCATTCGATAAAGAAACTTGTTTCCTTCGCAGTCGAAGTGCGGCACTCGCAGACAAAACGAAAAACCCCACCGGATTCGTGGGGTTTTGCTCGATCCAGCAAGTCCTAACTCGCTGCGGTCAGCGCTTCGGCTCCCGAGACGACTTCGAGCAACTCTTTAGTGATCGCCGCCTGGCGTGCCTTGTTGTACTGCAGCGACAGCGTCGAGATCAACTCACCTGCGTTTTCGCTGGCGTTATCCATCGCCGCCATGCGCGCCCCTTCGCCTGCGGCATTGCTCTCTAACAACACTCTCCAGATCTGGTACTCGAGATGCCGAGGTATCAGTGATTCGAGAATGGAGGAAGGGTCCGGCTCATAAATGTATTCCAGCTGGCGTTGAGGAAAATCATGATTCGCTCCAACAATGGCCTCTTTCGGAATAGGAAGAAACAGTTCTACCAATAAACGCTGTTGCAATATGTTCTTGAATTCGTTGTAAACGATCTCGACACGGTCGTACGTGCCGTCTAAATATCCCTTATTTATCTCAGCTGCGATGTTCTTCGCATCTGCAAACTTCAGATCATGGAACACACCGGAGTAATTGTGGATCACTTCATAATTCTTTTTTGAGAAAAAGTCAAAGCCTTTTCTTCCAGCGGCAAGCAGTTTAACATTTCCTGCAGCAAATTGCTCCTGATATTGGGACGTGATCAATGCGTTAGTTGCTTTGATGATGTTTGAGTTGAACCCTCCGCAGAAGCCTCGGTCGGCGGTAACGACGACGATCGCGACTTTTTCTACTTTTCTTTCTTTAACGAAAGGGTGGTCATTGAGATCTGCATTGGCCGCGAGATGCTTCATAAGTTCACTGATCTTCCGTGAATACGGACGTGCTGCGACAACGGCAGTCTGTGCGCGACGGAGTTTTGCAGCGGCAACCATCTTCATCGCGTTCGTAATTTTCTCGGTACTCGTCACGCCCGAGATGCGACGTTTTATTTCACGAAGCGTTGGCAAGTTTGACCCCTTTGTAAGTCATCGACGTTCTATCGCCTAAACTGAGCTACAAATTCTTTGGTTATCTCGTGGAGTCGTTTGTCCATCTCGATATCGATGTCTTTCGTATCTGCTATTTTGTCGAGAATGTTTTGGTGCTTCAGTTCCATCATCTCGATAAATTCTTTCTCAAACCTCCCGATGCTTTCGACGGGCAGTTCATCAAGGTAACCATTGGTTCCAGTGAAAATAAGTACAACCTGTTTCTCGACGGGCATCGGCTGATACTGTTTTTGCTTAAGCAATTCGACAAGACGTTGGCCTCTTCGAATCTGTGCCTGTGTCGCCTTGTCGAGATCGGAGCCGAATTTTAGAAAGGCTTCCAGTGCACGGAACTGAGCAAGGTCCAGTCTAAGTCTGCCAGCGACTCTGCGCATGGCTTTAATCTGTGCGTGACCGCCTACGCGGGAGACGGAGATTCCAACATTAATTGCCGGACGAACTCCAGAGTTGAAAAGACCCGGCTCAAGATAAATCTGTCCATCTGTAATTGAGATAACATTTGTCGGTATATATGCCGACACGTCGTTCGCCTGTGTCTCGATAATCGGAAGAGCCGTCAAGCTTCCGCCGCCTAACTCGTCACTTAGTTTCGAAGCTCGCTCAAGAAGTCTGCTATGCAAATAAAAAACATCGCCTGGATAAGCTTCACGTCCGGGCGGCCTGCGAAGAAGCAGTGAGACTTGACGATAAGCCCACGCATGTTTGGATAGGTCGTCATAAATAACCAATGCATCGCGACGGTTGTCGCGGAAAAACTCACCGAGTGTGCATCCTGAATACGGCGCGATGAACTGCATCGGCGATGGAGTGCTTGCAGTCGCGGAAACGATGGTACTGTATTCCATCGCACCCTCTTCTTCAAGCTTCGCAACGACCTGAGCGACGGTGGAAGCTTTCTGTCCGATCGCAACATAGATACAATAAACCGGTTTGATGCCTCGTGCTTTTGCCGTCTCCGTGTGCGTGTATCTCTGATTTATAATCGTGTCGATTGCGACTGCAGTTTTTCCTGTCTGCCTGTCGCCGATGATGAGCTCGCGTTGCCCCCGTCCAATCGGAATCATAGAGTCTATGGCCTTGAGTCCGGTGTTCAGCGGCTGATTTACAGGGCTCCTCGCAACCACGCCGAGCGCTTTCCTTTCCACGGGAAGAAATTCCTTTGTTTCAATTGTACCTTTCCCGTCGATCGGCTGACCGAGCGGATTGATGACGCGTCCTAACATAGCGTCGCCAACTGGCATCGACATAACTTTACCGGTCCGACGGACCTGGTCGCCCTCTTTCACCAGTGTATCGTTGCCGAATAAGATGCAGCCGACGTTATCTTCTTCGAGGTTGAGCGCCATTCCAAATACGCCCTTCGGGAATTCGATCAATTCGCTGGCCATTGCTTTCTGTAAACCGTAAACGCGCGCTATGCCATCTCCGACTTGCAGGACTGTACCAACATCATAGATGTCGACTTCCCTTTCGTAGCCGGAAATTTGTTTCCGCAATATCGCGGTTATTTCGTCAGGTCTCACTTCTGCCATCTTTTTAAATTCTCAATTCTTAATTTTGAATTCTACGTTAAACTTCGCACTTCGCTTTTAACTAATTACCTGCGAGCTGCTGTTTCAATATTTCAAGCTGCCGCCTCACGCTGCCATCATAAACTGTATCGCCAATCTGTGCAAGGAATCCGCCGACGAGGCTCCTGTCAATGCCTATTGAAATTCTGATCTTCTTGCCAGTCAACCTTTCCAACTTGGACTGCACTTTCGACTTGTCCTGGGCATCAAAGCCGTACGCGGCTTTCAGATCAGCATCGGCAATTCCCAAAAGCTGGTCATGGAGAGTCGCAAACTCGACGGCGATCGGATCTGTCAACGCTTCGCGCCCCTTCTCGACGAGGAGATAAAGGAAACGCTCGGTCAGTTCATTGATCTTCCACTTGAAAAGCGCGTCGATGACTTTTCGTTTCTTAGCACGGTCTATTATAGGGCTCTGGAAAAACAGCTTGAGATCATACGAGGTCTTGATCCAGTTATGCATCATGTGCATATCGGAAGCCACTTCGTCGGTCCTTTTCATTTCCGACGCAAGACCTAGCAAAGCGCCTGCGTATCTCTTCGCCGCTCTGGTTCCCTTCATAAACGATTCAGTTCTTTCCTAGAGAGTTGATGAACTCTTCCACTAACTTCTTCTGCTTCGCTTCGTCAATGGTCTCACTCAAAATCTTCTCAGCAGCCCTGATTGCAAGCTCAGCAACCAGACCATGAAGCTGTGTCATCGCAAGCTGTTTGTCGCGTTCAATTTCCTCACGCGCCCTATCAAGGATCTTATCTCCTTCAGTTTTCGCTTTTGAAACATATTCGGACCTGATCTTCTCCGCAAGTTCGCGTGCCTCTCGAAGTACCTGTTGTGCCACCTCTTCAGCTTTTGCAAGGTTCCTATTATTCTCTTCGAGAATCCGCTGCGCTTCTCTCTTTGCTTCCTCTGCGCGTTCCAAAGATTGGCGGATCGTATCCTCGCGAGTCTGTAGGTTATTGAGTATTGGCTTCCAGGCATACGCCCGCAACACTATTAGCAACACAACAAAGGTGAGCATTGTCCAGATTATCAATCCGGTATTTAATTGCAGCATATCAACTCCATCGTAAGTCGGAAGGACGTTCCGATTTACTTACTTCAATGCAAGAATAATCGTAATAACTTCCGCGAAGAGCGTAACACCTTCGATCAATGCCGCGGCAATAATCATGGATGTTCTAATATCGCCCAATGCATCCGGCTGATGTCCGCTGGCTTCCATCGCAGAGGCTGCTAACTTTCCAATTCCATATCCGCCGCCGATAACGGCTAAACCGGCACCAATTCCCGCCGCTAAGTGAGTCAATCCTAAATCAGGCATTTTCTTGCTCCTAATATTTAATTTTGAATTTTAAAATTTGTTCTTGATTTATATTTAATGTTGATGAACCGCCAATCCGACAAAGAGTGCGGTGAGCATCGTAAAAATGTAGGCCTGTATCAAGCCAATGAGTATCTCCAATAAATTTATGAACACAGCGAAGGCAATTGAGATAGGTGCGACGAATACAGAATGAAAAATAAATATCAATCCTATCAACGAGAAGATCACGATGTGACCAGCCGACATATTTGCGAATAGACGAACGCAGAGTGCGAATGGCTTCGTGAAAAGACCGAGAAGCTCGACTATAATCATAATGGGCACAACGAACAACGGTATGCCCGGAGGCATTAATCCCTTGAAGTAACCCGCGAAACCATGGTTTACGATTCCAGAAATCTGGATTACGAAAAATGAAATTATCGCCAACCCCGCGGTGACGTTTATGTTGCCCGTTGGCGTCGATGTATATGGAATTAATCCGACTAAATTTGCGAACAAGACAAAGAAGAATAGTGTCAGGAAGTAAGGCAGAAGCTTCTTACCTTCTTCACCGATTGCACCACGAACAATATCATCCCGAACAAAGACAACGATCACCTCAAGTGCGTTCGCCAGACCGCTAGGGACCAAGGCGCTCTTGCGATAACTTCGCATTGCCAGTCGGACAAATATTAATAAGAGCATCATCGCGAACCAGATCATTACGATATGTTTCGTCAGTGAGAAATCTATTGCGATTCCACCGATATGCACCGGCGGAAACTGCGGCAGATGAATCTCCCCAAATGGTTGGAACTCTATCACGTGCGAATCAGCCACATGCTCGATGATCCAGCTTCCATTTGACGCGTCGCTTGCGCCTGCCGCCGTCGGCCCTGCCCCAAGTGTCTTTACAGTATCTGCAATCACCCCGCTCACGTTTGCAGCATGTATATTTGTCGAATCCAAAAGTACAGAATTAAATATCATGCTTTGACTGTCTTCTTTATCTCGATTCTTTTGTTGAGAAATGCTACTTCAAATATCGTCATTGCAAAGTAAAAGATTAACAAACCGGTTACCAACCCAATCACATGAATGCTAAAAACTTTGATAAAGAGTACGAATATTCCGATAAGAAGCAACATGCGTATTCCCATTCCTAAGAAAACACCCTTCAAAAATGCGAGGTTACTCTTGTCAATGAATCTGTCTATCGTCATGAAGCCAATGATGCCATTCGCAACTCCGACCAAAGCTCCCAGAAAATATGCTAACTCAAAAGCGCCGCTTGCGAACTCCAATATGAGAAAAAGAGAAATGATTCCCATTGTGGCAAGCGAGCTGAACAAAATTCTAAACATTCTCTTTCGCATCGATTGTATCTCTACACCCATATCACCTTTCTTCTGTGTGTGAGATTCACTCTTTTGATCTTCTATCACTCTTACCTAATCTTCGTACTTGTTTGATGAAATTATAGAAACCGCCGATCAGTCCTACCGTCGCACCGACTAGGAGTAACCAAGGAGAGGTTTTGAAATGCTGGTCAAGGAAATAACCGAGAAGCAACGTACCTGCTACAGATGCAGCCAGCTCCGTTCCGAGACCCATGTAAGGCGCAAGCTGTCTGTAAGCCTCACCTAAACTTTCTCCGGCAGTCTGTCTCTTCTTAATCGAATATCCCAACAACAGGACAGCAATCCCCAATCATCTAAATAGTTCGCTTCTCTGATCGGGCTTTCGCTCGCCGGTCATATCGCATTTTCCATCGAAAATGGCGCCCTCATCAATGACCAATTTCGACGCACGTATGTCGCCTTTTATTCTCGCCTTGCTTTCGAAGACCAATTTACTCTTCGCATTGATGTTCCCGGTGATCTTTCCACCAACCGTCACAGTCTGTGCATCGATGTTGCCAGATATCTCGCCATTGGATCCTATGACTAAGTCACCAGTCAGAGCTATGTCGCCAGTCACGTGTCCATCTATACGAAGGCTTCCCGAACTTGTAATCTTTCCTTCAAAGCGCGTACCTTGTGCGATGATGTTTATCTGAGATTCTTCTTTTGCCATTTTAGTTCTTCGTTAGTAAAAAATTTTCCGGGTCCAAATTCTTCCCGTTTTGCCAGAGTTCGAAGTGCAGATGCGGACCGGTGCTTGTGATACCTGTAGACCCGACTAAAGCTATCGCTTCGCCTCTCGTTACCTTCGTATCAACACTCACCAATATTCGCTCACAATGTTTGTAGACAGTCACGTAATTGTTTGCGTGTACGATTATCAGTGTATTGCCACCAGTAAGTGTCCAATCAGCAAATAGGACCTCTCCATCGGCAGGCGCCACAATTGATTGACCTTCTTGAGCTGAAATGTCGAGTCCATAATGTTGAATCGAATAGTCGACACTCCGAGTCACAAAACCTTGCGTCGGCATCAACAGCGGGAACAAAGATGTCGCATCACCTGGCGGAACCGGAGAAGGTGCACTCCGCGGTTCAGGAACCGCCTCGTTTAACATTTCCGGAGAATTGTCCGCCTGCTCCTCTTGAACCACTGGTTGACTTTCCGTCTGTGAAGTCTGAGGCTGAGCTTGAGTCTGGAAACCAGAGGTGTCAGAAAAGATCCCGGTGTCACCTAGAACGCTCCGCAGTTTCAGATTATAGGAAGCAAGGTACGAAAGCTCCTGCTGGACACTTTCCACTTTCCCTTCCAACGTCCTCACTCTCTGGAGACTGCTCTGCCTGCGTACTGAAATATTCCGGCAGAATCAACTTTCCGAGCGGTGTCTCGATCATCGCTGTCACACTTACCGCACCTACGAGTACAAATCCAAAAAGAACTAGCAACACTACTTGAAGCCGCGACGCTCTGAACGTCCTTGAAGGTTTCTCGGCGTCCGACAATACAACAAACGTCAACTTAGTTGGCGCTGTACTTCCGCGGGATGGTTTATGCTGCATTTCAACAAAAAGTAATATAGAGACGAGCCTCCAGAATGTCAATGAACTAAGCTTGGATGCGGCGAATCGCCAAGCATGGGATTCTTCTTTTGACTTTTCAAGCCCGGCTCTTAACTTTTGAGCAAATGGTGATGGAGCAGTCATGAAAATCTCTGGAACAAAGATGGAACGGACGGCGGCTTTCCTTCGAAACGAAAAGACGCTCAAAGAATCTGTTAGCAAGTTACAACTGCTGGTCGAACAGGTAAAAAACGGTGGAGGTAACGAAGCCGCAAAACGGCAGAAGGACCGCGGAAAGATGTTGGCCCGAGAACGTATCAGCCACCTCGTCGATGAAGGAACACGCTTTAGAGAAATCGGAACGCTTGCGGCGTTCGGATGCTACGAAGAGCATGGCGGAGCACCATCTGCGGGAATTGTAATTGGTCTCGGAAGAATTCATGGCCGTCTCGTCGTTATTGTTGCAAACGATTCCACCGTCAAAGCTGGCGCTTACTTCCCTCTTACGATCAAGAAAAACCTTAGGGCACAGGAAATAGCAATTCAAAATAAGATCCCAATCGTCTACCTCGTCGATTCCGCAGGGGTTTTCCTGCCAATGCAGTCGGAGATTTTTCCTGATAGAGATGACTTTGGAAGAATATTTTACAACAATGCGACATTGAGCTCACTAGGGGTTCCTCAGATCGCGGCTATTATGGGACCCTGCGTCGCCGGAGGAGCTTATCTTCCTATCATGAGTGATGAATCGATTATCGTCGAAGGAACAGGAAGCGTTTTCCTCGCGGGGCCCCATCTCGTGAAAGCCGCGATCGGTGAAGAAACAGATATTGAAAAGTTGGGCGGAGCTGAAACTCACTCCACTATATCAGGGATAACAGATTACAAAGTAAAATCGGACTCCGACGCCTTAAAGTTAATCCGCGACTTAATTTCTCGTCTTGGCGCGACAGAAAAGGCTGGTTTCGACAGGGCAAAATCGCGTCCACCAAAATTTGACCCGAAAGAAATTTATGGAATAATTCCAGCAGAAAGGTCAAAACCTTACGACATGCATGAAATTATTGCGCGGATTGTCGACGACAGCGAAATTGATGAGTACAAAGCAACTTATGGTAAATCATTGATTTGTGCTTATGCAAGAGTCGAGGGTTGGTCAGCAGGCATTGTCGCCAATCAACGAACAACAGTGATGTCTAAAAAACCGGACGACTCGAACGAGATGCAGATCGGCGGCGTGATTTACTCCGATGCGGCCGACAAAGGCGCTAGGTTCATCATGAATTGTAACCAAAAGCGGATACCTCTCGTATTTTTCCAGGATGTTACGGGTTTCATGGTCGGAACGCGAGCTGAAAGAGGCGGAATAATTAAAGATGGCGCAAAGATGGTGAATGCAGTCTCCAATTCAACAGTGCCAAAATTTACGTTCATAATTGGAAACAGCTTCGGCGCTGGAAATTACGCAATGTGCGGTAAAGCCTACGACCCTCGTTTAATATCGGCATGGCCTTCTGCTAGGATCGCCGTGATGGGCGGTGAGCAGGCAAGTCAAACTCTTCTCAGCATTCGCCTCCAACAGCTGAAGCGGAATGCCGCAAATATTTCAGAACAAGATCAGGCAAAGCTTCTAAATGAAATAAAGAAACGCTATGACAATGAGACGAACCCAACTTATGCTGCCGCAAGGTTGTGGGTTGACGAGATAATTGACCCAATAGAGACACGGGAGATAATTTCGCTCGGCATTGAAATGGCAAACAGCAATCCGGAAATCTCAAAATTTGATGTAGGCGTTATACAGACTTGAAATCAATTCTCTTACGCATCATCCTTTCCCTTTCCCTTGTTGCCTCATTTGCACAAAGCGTCCACGCACAATTCGATCTCATTAGAAAATTCCTGGAGCCAGATGTGGTTCAGGTAACGGAAAAGCTCCGCCAATATATTAGAAACGATTTACCGGCGGTAAGTCATAACCGCGATGAAGAGCTGAGGCATATCGACATGATCTTCGCGAAAGGGATGGAACTATCAAACAACGATTTGGGTACTGGTCTTCTTGCAATTTCATTGGCAGTTTTGAACCGGACAAATTTCGAACCGACTTTCCCGCTAATCGGAAGAGTAAAACTTCCTTTACCATCCGAAGATTCAGCTAACGCACGAGCTCGGATAGACAAGTTGCCGAGATTTTTTTTTAAGGACTCACCGCAGGACAAATGGGGTGACAGCCCAAAGTTAGTGCATTTTTTTGGATCGGCTTATCTCACTTATGAAACTGGAACAAAGAAACTTCCAGACGCGATAGGAGTTTGGATCGAAGAAGGGGAATCGACATTCAAATTGGATTCCCTCGGTCAACAAAGAGACATATTCATAAACCGGCTCGGGCAGCAGTTTGAAAATGCGCTCGGCGAGGGGCGCGAAGTACTGCCATCAGACTATTTGAACGCGGAATTTCTTAAGAAATAATTTTCTTGAGTAACTCGAGGTCCTGCAAAGTCGTCAACTTGAAATTCAAATGCTGAGGCTCGACGACAAATGCTCTTACACCAATTCTTTCAGTCAGCATGATTTCATCGGTTATATCGGAAAGGCTTCCGACGCTTTCGTATCCCTTTGACAAGAATTTTGAAAGCATGACTTGCGGTGTTTGCGCTCCATAAACATTTGATCGATCTATCGTTTTCTGGGAGAAGCCGTTGGCATCGACCAGCTTCAGCGTGTCCTTGATCTTCGCCGCAAGAAACGCAGCTCCATATTTCCATCCTGCATTTATGACTGACTCTAGATCGATTTTTGCCAATAATGGACGGGCCGCATCATGGATGCAAATAAGATCATCTTCGGTGACATAACGATAGAGAATTTCAAATGCATTGCGAACCGAAATCGCCCTATTTTCTCCGCCTTCGACTATCTCGACTAATTCATCTATTTCCATTCCCTGGGTAATCTCGCGATAAATCGGGATTGTGGATTTCGGAACCGCAAGACAGATTTTCTCAACGTTCTCAAGTCTGCAGAAGATGCTCAGAATTCTGGCTATGACCGTTTGGCCACCGATTTCTATCAGCGGCTTCGAGAAACCCCCAGACGAGTCCCGGCACCTGCGGCCGGGATGATCACGCCTATTCTTTTTTTCATTTATAAGATGAACATCGCATCCCCGTAACTGTAAAAGCGGTATCCGTCTTTGATTGCCTTCTTGTAAGCCCGCATCATCAATTCATGTCCCGTGAAAGCGCTGACGAGCATTATGAGTGTCGTTTCTGGAAGATGAAAGTTTGTTACGAGATGATCCACTACCTTGAAGTCGTACGGAGGATAGATGAATTTGTCAGTCCATCCTCTTCCCGCCTTGACATGCCTGTCGGTAGTTACGTTAGATTCCAATACACGAACGACCGAGGTTCCAATGGCGAATACTTTCTTCCTCGAATCGATCGATTGGTTGATAGCTTTCGCCGTTTCGGGCGGCACCTCATAGAACTCAGAATCCATTCTATGTTTTGTCAAGTCTTCAACGTCGACAGTTCTGAATGTTCCTATCCCAATATGAAGAGTCACAGGAAGAATTTTTACGCCCTTCTTCTCTAGTTTTGTAAACAGTCGTGGCGAAAAATGAAGTCCCGCAGTCGGCGCAGCAACTGCACCGACAACACGAGCGTATATTGTCTGATAATCTTCCTTGTCTTTGTCGGTCGGTTCCCTCTTGATGTAGTGCGGGAGCGGCATCTGGCCAATCTTATCGAGTATCTTATAAATGTCGCCTTTGTAATTGAACTTTATCGTTCTGCCTCGACTTGTGGTATTGTCGATTACTTCCGCATAGATCTTTTCATCTTCAAAATAGATTTTGTTCCCGATCCTGACTTTTCTCGCCGGCTCGACCACAACGTCCCAGATTCCTTCCTCGTGGTTCAATTCTCTCAGTAGCAAAACTTCAATTTTCGCGTTCGTTTTTTCTTTTCTTCCCAACAGTCGAGCGGGAAAAACTTTCGTTTCGTTTACGACAAGTGAATCACCTTTTTGAAAATAATCAGCGATCTCGTAAAAACTTTTATCCTCGATCTGCTGAGCCTTCCTGTCAACCACCATCATTCTTGAATGATCCCGTGGCTGTGCTGGAGTCTTGGCAATTAGGTTGCGAGGAACCGGATATTTAAAATCGGCTAGTTTCATAACTTCATAATCCCTTTATTTTGTGTTTAGAAATGTCCCGGTAGGAAAAAGCCTATCGGGACATGGGACTACGTTTTATCTCTTGGTCTTCTTTGTTGATTTGGAAGCTGGCTTCTTGATCGACTTGGCCGCTGGCTTCGTTGGATATGTTAAAGCCGCGCGCGCTGCCGCCAATCTCGCGATCGGCACTCTGAACGGTGAGCAGCTAACATAATTCAGTCCAATCATGTGACAGAATTCGACAGACGACGGCTCACCACCGTGTTCGCCGCAGATGCCGATTTTCAAATCGGATTTCACCGATCGGCCCTTCTCTTTAGCGAGCTTCATCAACTGACCAACGCCGTCGCGATCCAGTACTTCAAATGGATCTTTTGCATATATCTCCATCTTGGTGTACGGAATCAAGAAGCGAGCCGCGTCGTCGCGGCTGACTCCGAGCGTGGTCTGGGTCAAATCGTTGGTGCCAAAACTGAAGAACTCAGCGACTTTGGCAATCTCATCGGCAGTCAATGCGCCGCGTGGAATTTCAATCATCGTTCCAACGTGGTATTCGAACTTCACGCCTTTTTCCTTCATCACATCTTCAGCGGCTTGCCTGACGATCTTAGCCTGACCTTCGAGCTCCTTCACATTGCCGACAAGAGGAATCATGACCTCAGGCTCCACCTTCGTGCCCTTTTGTTGCACGTTTGCTGCCGCTTCGAAGATGGCACGGCTCTGCATCTCAGTTATTTCCGGATAAATAATTCCGAGTCTGCAGCCACGGAAACCGAGCATCGGGTTGAACTCATGGAGGTCTTCGACACGCTGGTGAACTTTTTCATAACTGATTCCCATCTGAGCAGCTAATTCACGCTGTGCTTTCTCTTCATGCGGAAGAAATTCGTGGAGAGGCGGATCTAGAGTTCTGATCGTGACGGGTCTTCCCTTCATCGCCTCGAAGATTCCTTCGAAGTCAGCGCGCTGCAGCGGAAGAAGTTTTGCGAGAGCCTTCTTGCGTACATCCAGAGTATCTGCGAGAATCATCTCACGCATCGGGCCGATCTTTCCTTCGCCAAAGAACATGTGTTCCGTCCGACATAGACCGATTCCTTCTGCGCCAAAAGCAACAGCGTTGGATGCCTGATCAGGCTGGTCGGCATTTGTCCGAATCTTCAAAGTCCTGTATTTGTCCGCCCACTTCATGACTTTTTCAAACTGCTGATATATCGGGGCGTCTTTGGGATCCAAAGTCTTGTCGACGAGAACCTGCAAGACTTCCGAAGGTTTTGTGGCAACTTTGCCTTGGATTACTTCGCCGGTTGCTCCGTCGATTGACAGCCAGTCACCTTCTTTGATGACTTTTCCATTAACGTGCATCGTGTGGGTGGAGTAATCAATTTCCAGAGCCGAGCATCCTGCTACGCACACTTTTCCCATCTGGCGCGCTACAAGAGCGGCATGGGAAGTCATTCCGCCCCTTGCCGTTAAAATTCCGACGGCGGCGTCCATTCCTCGGATGTCTTCGGGAGAAGTCTCGATGCGAGTGAGGATAACTTGCTCACCACGTTTGTTCCACTCTTCTGCGTCCGGTGCGTTGAAGACAACTCGACCGGTAGCTGCGCCCGGGCCGGCGTTCAATCCTTTCGCAAGCAATCTATTGTCTTTAACCGCTGCGCCCTTTTCTTTTAAATCAAATACCGGTCTTAGAAGTTGATTTAGCTGATCAGGTTCGATTCTGCCAAGAGCCTCTTTCTCGGTAATCAACTTTTCATCGACCATATCGACTGCGATTTTAATCGCAGCAAAAGCGGTCCTCTTGCCTACCCGGCATTGAAGCATGTAAAGTTTACCCTCTTGAATCGTGAACTCAATATCGTTCATGTCACGATAATGTTTCTCGAGTGTCTTGCGGATCTTCTCAAGCTGGTTATAGACCTTCGCATTTTCTTGAGCGAGTTTCGAAATGGGAATCGGCGTGCGAATTCCTGCAACAACATCTTCGCCTTGAGCATTCATCAAATACTCGCCGTAGAAAATGTTGGCCCCGGTTGCCGCATCTCTCGTAAAGGCGACACCAGTTCCGGAGGTTTCGCCCATATTTCCGAACACCATGGCCATGACATTGACCGCTGTTCCCCATGCTTCGGGGATGTCATACATTTTCCTATATGCAATTGCACGGTCGTTATTCCACGAACCGAAAACCGCTCCGATTGACCCCCACAACTGGTCCAACGGATTCTCCGGGAAATCACGCCCGGTCTCTTCCTTGATGGCTTTCTTGAACTGATTCACTAAATCCTTCAGATCGTCCGCAGTGAGTTCTGTATCCTGATGAACACCCTTCTCTTTCTTCTTACGCTCGATAATTGCTTCGAACGGATCGATCTCGTCCTTGTGAGTCGGCTTCAAACCGAGAACAACGTCGCCATACATCTGGACAAATCTTCTGTATGCATCGTAGGCAAAACGCGGACTATTGGTCTTTTTTGCAAGGCCTTCAACGACTGCATCGTTTATTCCGAGATTAAGAATCGTATCCATCATACCCGGCATCGATGCGCGCGCGCCCGATCTGACGGAGACGAGAAGCGGGTTGACCTTGTCGCCGAATTTCATTCCCGTAGAAGATTCAATGCGCTTCAAAGCCTTGAGGACTTCGTCCTTCAATGATTTCGGATAGGTCTTCTTCTTCGCATAATAATACGTACAAACCTCAGTGGTGATAGTAAATCCCGGAGGGACCGGCAAACCTATGTTTGTCATTTCCGCAAGATTTGCCCCCTTTCCACCGAGGAGATTTTTCATTTCTGCCTTTCCATCGGCTTTTCCATTGCCGAAGAAATAGACATATTTCGTCTTACTCATTTTGTAACCTCCATTGAACATTATTTTCTAAGTTGTGACTTTTCTCTAAATAAGAACTAAACAGATCAAGGGCGCCCCTTGAAAAAAGATTATCAAAATCCATCCTCTCAGGGTGCCACTGAACGGCAAAGATCTTTGTGCCATTATTGCTTTCAATAGCTTCAACTGTTCCATCATCGGCGCGAGCAGCCACCTTCAAGCCATTGCCGATCCTGTCAGCCGCCTGATGATGAGAACTATTCACTGTTCCAGTTTCAAGCTTTATGAATATCTTCAAATTGGAATCCTCAACTAATTTGATTCCATGAAATCTGTCTTTGTCATCCGAAACAGCTTTGTGATTTCTCTTACAAAATTTTTCCAAATCAATGATCAGTGTCCCGCCAAAAAAAACATTGAGAATTTGCAGACCGCGGCAGATTCCTAAAACCGGGATTTCCTTTTTCAACGCGAGCTCGATCATTCTATACTCAGCGCCGTCTCTCTCTGAATCGACATGGACGGTTTCATCGGGCCAATCACCATAGAGTTCCCGGTGCAACGTCGACTCCACCTGTCAGGACGAGGCCATCGCACTTCTCAAGTTCTTCAACCTTGTTCTTTGTAAGCACTACAACTTCAGAACCCTGAATTCGCTTCAGGTACTTCTCGTAGTTAATATCTTTTTCACCGCAGTCTGATATCCCGATTTTAAGCATTTGCTGTTCCGAAAATTCTTGTCAGCACATTTTCGATATGCTCCTCGCCAAAGTTGACCATTCCTTTCTCGCGCAACGCGTAAATGCGCTTGACTTCATCTTTCTCGGCTAATTCTTCGTCAAGAAAAATCCTCGCGGCGTCCTTCGATGTCGTAATCGCAATCAGATCTTCCTCACCACCGAAAATCTCGTCAAGATCATATTCGTCAAACCAATAATGGTCTCGAAAAAGTTTTCTATTCTTTATCCTGGCATTGAGGCTTTCAATTCCATGAAAGAATTGTTCGGGATTTGCAATTCCAGAAAATGCGGCGATCGTTTTCCCTGCTATCATTTCAAGCGGATGACTCTGTCCGTCATGATCGACAAGATCACAAGGCAAAAAACTGATTCCCGCCAACGGAATACTCTGGTAATCTTTGACGAAGTCCTTCCCGGGGATATTCCAATCACCGTGAGAAGTGAGAACGATAATGTCAGCCTGGCTTATCCTTGATTTAGAGTCGCGCAAATTTCCTGCAGGCAAATAATTATCTTCAAGATCCTCAAGTGAACTTCTTACTAGAACGAAATCCACATCCCGATGCAATTCTCTATTTTGAGACCCGTCGTCCAAGATAAAAACGTCTACGTCAAACTTCTGAAGCACCGCAAGACCCGCTTGATGTCGATCTTTCTGGACTGCTACCGGAACATTTGGAAAGTTGTGAGATATCAGCGCCGGTTCATCTCCGAGCATCCTGACATCCGCTTCAAGTCCCTTTTCAGGACAAGAAACGACAAGCTCGTTCGTCATCCGCTTGTAGCCGCGCGACAGGACGGCGGGCATTTTCGCAAGCGACAAAACTTTTTCAATTAGATACATGACAAACGGAGTTTTGCCAGATCCGCCAACCGAGATATTTCCAACCGAAATGACCGGGAGCGGCAGCCTCTTGATCTTAAAGAGATGATTATCGTAGCCGAAATTTCTCAAAGAAATTATTCCACCGTACAACATGCTAAAGGGGAGCAATATGTTTCTGGCGCCGCCCGCCATCAAATCATCCTCAATATTAATTCTGCTGCCCGGTCCGAAGCGCCTTCTACGCCGAGAACCTTTCTCAACTCACCGTACTTTCTTCTGATTTCATCAGCGACCTGATTATTCATCAGAATTTCCCTCACTATTGCAGCAGCTCTGCGCGGTTCGAAGTCATTCTGGATAAGCTCGTCAACAATTACCTGGTTTCCAACTATATTCACAAGGGAGATGGAACGAAGCTTAACAAGTAATCTTCCAACAAGGTAAGTGAACAGGCTTGTCTTGTAAACTACGACAATGGGCAGATTATGCAGCGCCGACTCAAGTGTTGCCGTACCGCTCGTAACTATTCCTGCATCAGCAGAACTCATAAGCAACTCAACGTCATCACACAAATGGGCTTTAACTGCTGCCCTATCTATGATTTCTTCGTACACTCCATGATTGATGCCTGGTGCACAACCTACTACAGTCTCAAGCAGAACATCCTCGTTTGTCAACTCATCCTTCAGCACTTCGACCGATTCGAGCATCGTCGGCAAAATCCGATTTATCTCCTGTAGCCTACTCCCGGGAAGCAGCGCAAGGACTTTTGCACTCTTGTTCGAGTAGCGACCACGAAAGGCGTTCATTTCTGTCTCGTTCGGAACCTTCATCTCATCAAGCAGTGGATGACCAACAAAATGCGCGTCAACTTTCTCCGACTTGTACATGTCTTCTTCAAACTTGAAAATGGTCAGCATCAAATCTACGGTGCGTCGGATTTTCTTCATCCGTCTTTTTCCCCATGCCCAAATTTGCGGACTTATGAAGTAAACTACCTTCAATCCGTTCTTCTTGGCCAACCCGGCGAATCGCAAATTGAACCCCGGATAATCCACAAGAATGACAGCAGCAGGTTTCCGGTCTCGGATAACGTTTAAAAGATCTTGTCTTACTCTTCGGAAAAAAGGAATCTTGGAGATTATTTCTGAAAATCCCATCACCGACATTTCTTTCACATGATGGATCAACTCAACGCCGACAGCTTTCATCTTGTCGCCACCAATCCCAACGACTTGGATATCTTCCTTTTTTTTTATGATTTCGACTAGACGGGCGGCATGCTTATCGCCCGATGTCTCGCCCGCAACGATCAAAACGGTCTTGCTCATTCTGCGCCATTTGCGAAATAGATGACTAACAGAACCGCCGTCATTGACGACAGCGCAATCAATGACGAACGTTCCGATCGGATCGCTCTCGGGAAATTCGGGAGTAGATTATCGTCACTGCGGAATGGCTTCATACTCGGAATGAATCGACGAACATTTGCCGAATAATCCTTCCAATCTGAGAACGTCCGCGCCAAATATTCCTCTTCAATGTGAATGATGGCACCATATTGAAAGATAAAATATGCAAGCGCTATCAATTGCAAATAAGGCATAAGCGCATTCGACATAATTCCGATGCCGAGGTACATCAAAATGTTTCCGACGTATAATGGATTCCTAACATGTGCATAGGGACCGCTAGTGACAAGCTGCGTTCCGCCAACGGCTCCAGTTGTGCGAGTTTCGCTCCCAGCATAAGACACTCCCCAGAATCGCACCAGCTCACCAAGAACTGCCGTAGCAAATCCAATCGCAAGGGAATATGATGTCGGCGCAGAAAACAATAACATAAGAATCAAAAAAGGAATCGGCGTGTAACTCCGGTAAGTAAAAAGATAATTTCTCCAACTCCTGTCTGTTGTTGATTCGCTCATTCGGCTATGAATGCCTCTCTGCGTTTCAACTCAGCATGATGGCGTTTCTTAAACTTACCAGTGCGCAATATTTTTTGGAGCTTCTCATTCACGTCACCGAAATCTTCGAACGGGAAATAGGTGACATTATTATCTTCGCAATATCTCAGCAAATCATCTTTTGCAAAAACCATATCAGCGTATTGAACAGCGCACCGGTCTGAAAATCCGTCTCCAATATAGACGACCACATCGTCGATACCTGTTTTCGTCAAGATATGGTATCCTTTGCAGTTTCCGCATTTCGTGCAATCGGATTGATACGGAAACTCAATTTTTATGCCGCCGGATTCGAAGTGAGCAAGATTAGAATAATATGGCAAGAGGGATATCTCATTAGTCTCGAAAATCTTCTTTATATAAAAATCCAATCCATCGCTAAGGACGGTAATATCTATCGAATTATCTTTGCAGAAGGAGACGAAACTTTTGAATCCATGATCTATTTCAAAATCTTCTGCAAAATTTAATGCGTCTTCTTTGGTCACGCGGACAAACTCGGCTTCCATCAACGTCAAATCTCTTCCCGATAATTCCCCGGTTTTCCATTTGTCGACATATCTCAACGACTCCGTTTTGTTTCCAAACCTGCGAAAGAAGGCGGTGCCAACGTCCTCTTTGGTAATCGTCCCATCAAAATCGACAAATATTTTCGGACGCCGGGTTTTCATGCCTTTGCGACCCAATCATCAACAAATCTGACAGCGACCACCTTTGATACCCCTTGCTCTTCCATCGTCACACCGTACAAAGTGTCAGCCGCTTCCATCGTTCGTTTGTTATGAGTGATCACAATGAACTGAGTGTCCGTCGAAAAGCGCTTGATCATCCTGACATAGTTATCAGTGTTATTGTCATCCAACGGGCCGTCCACTTCATCGAGAATACAAAACGGGCTCGGTTTCACAAGATAGATCGCGAAAAGTAAGGCGATCGCAGTCAGGGTCTTTTCACCGGCGGAAAGTAAATCGATTGACTGCGGTTTCTTTCCAGCGGGTTTTGCCATTATCTCAATCTTCGCTTCGAGCGGATCCACGTTGTCTTCGAGTCGAAGGTCGGCTTCGCCGCCATCGAACAGACTCTGGAAAGTAATCTTGAAGTTTTCCGAAATCTGGTCAAAGGTTTCTCTGAATTTCTGATGCGCCGTATGGTTTATCTCATCGATGGTTGTGGTCAATGTCTTTTCAGCTTCCAGCAGGTCCGCTCGCTGACCAACCAAGAAATCGAACCTTTGCTTCTCTTCAGTATACTCCGAGAAAGCCACAAGATTTACCGGGCCAAAAGACTCGACTCTCTCCTTCAGATAGTTTATTCTTTCATGAGCAGCCACCACATCGAACTCCGCCGCCAGATTCATCGATTCTGGCGTTTGCTGGGAAGCGTCCAAATTATACTCTTCCTTCATTCGTTCCAGTATCGCGCTCGCATGAGCATCAAACTCGCTGATTTTTAGACTGACCTGATGAACCGCCTCCACTGTGGTGTCATGACTCATTCTAGCATCGTGAAGCCTCTTTTCTTCGGCACCCTCTTCCTCTCTTTTCACCGACAACTTTTTCATCAGCTCGTTTGATTGACTATCGAGCCCGTCGATCTCTATCCGCAGGTTTGAACGTCGTTCTTCAAATTCATTCAACTTCTGACGGGACTGTTCGATCATTAGTTTTGCCGCTTCAATGTCATCGTCGGCTCTCGATATTCCTTCAAGGTTTGCATTGACCTGCTGCCGCGAAGTCTCAATTTCTCTTTTCAGAAAATTCAGCTTGTTGACGCATTCGATATGATTCGCCTGCACCTCTCGCAGCAAATCGTTCTTCTGTCTGTAAGCTTCCTCAATTAGTCTAACCTCTTCCAGAGCCGTTTGATAGTCTTTTTCAGATGATACCTTCAGGGAATTTATTTCCAACAAACCTGTCTCGACCGCTGAGAGCTCGCTGGTTGCTTCAGTTATTTCAATATCCAGTTTGCCAATTCTAGCCTGCATATCGAGAACCTGAGTTTCCACATTCTGAAGGCTGTGTTCGTTTTCGACGCTTGACTGTTCCACCCGCGCCAAACGGAGCTCGAGATTTCTTAGAGTCTCATTCCCGGTTTTAATCGGAAGCTCTTCGATTTCTATCTGAAGGGCGGAAATCTCCTTTTCAATGCTGGACAATTCCGAAGTCAATTTTTCATTTTCGGCTTTAAGTTCCTCCAGCTGCCTCAACTTTCCGACTCTACCACCCTCCGTTTTCCGCGTACTTCCACCTCTAATTATTCCTTTTGCTGAAAACACATCGCCTGAATAATTCACACACGTCAACATGGAATCCTCGCGAAGTATCCTTTCTGCTTCGGAGAAATTCTCCACGACAGCGACATTCTCGAAGAAATATTTACATATCGGTTCATATTCCTTCGAAGTCTGGAGGTGGTCAATCAGGCGTCGGCGGTTCGTCAATTCCAATCTGGGAAGCGGCGGAATGAGTTTGTCAATACAAATAAAGGTCACTTTCCCGAGGTCGCTTTTCCGGAGTTCATCGATCGCACTTAATGCCGTATGTTCATCGGGTGAAACTAGAAAATTGGATGCGTCTCCGAGTATCGACTCTGCTGCTATCCGGTAATCCGGCTCGACGTAGAAAATATCGCTGAGAATCTCGAACTTCGGCAGACCAGCCACTTCTCCTCGTGCGAGCGCCTTTGCACCGTCTGGAACTCCTTCTAGATGCTCGACGAGCCCATTTAAGAAATCGCTTCTCGTTTCATTCGCCTGCAGTCGCTCGCGAATGTTCTGCGAGCTTGTTTTCTTGCGTTCGAGGTCATTGAATAATTCTTCGCGATGCCTTTCTAAATCACTAAGTTTTCTTTTTTCGTCGTCTATGTCTTCGAGAAACTTATTCTTCTCGCCGCGAGATGTTCCAACCTTCAATGATAATAGATTTTTCTCAGTCTCGAGCTGCGTCATTCGAGCCGTGAGCTCTTCATCATGCGATTGAAGTCTCTCAAGCCGCGCATGAGATCGTTCGCGTTCATTCTGCTTTATCGCAAGATCATTCAATATTCGAATCAGGTTTTCATGACTCGCGTTCGATCTCTCTCGTGCCGAGAATAGGTGCTGCTCAAAACTCTTGAACCCTTCTTGCTCTGCTGCCAACGAACCCGAAAGCGTCTTTTCTTCTTCTTCCGTCTCGACAAGACCCAATCTCAATTCCTCTATCTGTGACGCAAGCGAGACGTTCTTTCCATCAAGATCAGCCTTACGCTTTTTAAGCGAAGAAATATTCCCATTAAGCCCACGGCTTCGCTCGCTCAGGACCGCGATTTCTTCTTCCGCACCGTGAAGATCATTCTGTTTATCGCCCCGCTGCTGCTGCAGAGTGGACAGGCTCTTCCCCAGATTCTCAATCTCAGTGCGAACAAGCTTCAAGAGTTCTTCCTGTCGGGAAAGCGTAGTCAGAGCCTTTGCCTTCTCAGATTCGCTCGCCAACAGACTCTCTTTCAGTGGTGCAACCTTCAACAGCACCGAGCGGTAATCCGCGAACAAATATTGGCATTCAAGAACGCTCAACTCATCAGTAAACCGTTTGTATTGCTCTGCCTTTTTCGCCTGGCGTTCGAGTGAGTTTACCTTCTTTTCTATTTCGGCAATCAAGTCGTTGACCCTCAATAAATCTCTATGAACGTCGTCGAGCTTGTTCAGTGCGGCTTTCCTTCTCGCTTTATATTTCGTCACCCCTGATGCTTCCTCGAACATTTTCCTGCGCTCGTCGGTATTCTCGCGAAGGATGTCTTCGACCATCTTCAATTCAATCACCGAATAAGCAGTCGGAGCCATGCCGGAGTCCATCAGCATATCCTGAATGTCTTTCAAGCGGCATTGGTTTCGGTTTATAAAATATTCGCTTTCACCTGAACGGAACACACGGCGAGTTATGCTGACCTCGGAATAATCAATGGGAAGGAGTCCTTTATCGTTCTTTATTGTGATTGTGACTTCCGCCATTCCCAGGCCTTTTCGGTTCTGAGACCCGTTGAAAATGACATTTTCCATCGAGTCACTTCTTAGCATGCTGGTACGCTGTTCACCGAGCACCCACCGTATCGAATCCAATACGTTAGTTTTACCGCAACCATTTGGCCCAACGACTGACGTGATTCCTCCGTTAAAAGTCAATTCAGTCTTGGCTGCAAACGACTTGAACCCAAAAAGTTCTAACTTCGAAAGAAACATTTAACCATTCTATCTTGATCATGCTCGAATGTGCCATAAGGCTCATTCGATCATTCTATCTTTCATCCCATTCATGTACGTTATGGTTCATTTTATATAAACTTATTTTGAGTCAAATAATTGTAAAAGAATTTTGTATACGAGATGACGCCATCCGTCCCATTAAAATAAATGCTGACAAGAACGACCAGCACGATGAGAAATAGAGAGCCTATGATGCCAACTCGCAAAGTGGGCAAATCGTATATCACTCCAATGCCGTGGAACAGCCTGAAAAGGCTCAACACGAAAAGGGCGAGAAGAACGATCCATGATGCCCAGACAAACCTCGAATCGCCCAACAGTCTAAAAAGAATCATATCGACCAAGATCAGTATAGCCATCGGCAGGTTCGACCATGTCGCCACAGTAAACGCGCTCACCAACTGGAGACGAATTTTGACGATCAGCGAGATGAGTTTTATGACAAGAGTAATAACAATAACTAGCGCCATGCAAAAAAACGTGAACGCGAGAATAAATTCGGCTGGATGCCAGACCAAGTAGTCGATTTTTATTTTCAAAAAATCACTCGGGATAAAAATCCCGAGAAGTCTGTCGAACAAATAGTTATCCCGAAAGGCGTAGAAGAGACTTGAGAGATAAATAGCGACCCCAGCAGATACTAATAGCAAGACCGTGGAAGTCTGGAAAGCAGAAATCATCCGTTGATCACGTATGTCAGCAAAGAAATTGTAGGGACGGAAAATTGCTCGCGCAGCACTTTCACGGAACCAGCGCCGGCTGTAATGGAGATAAGTAATCAACACAAGAAGGAGCGTTGACAGTATCACATAGATAATCGGTGGAGCATCGGTATAATTTCCAATTGGCAATGAAGGCAGAGTTTCATCACTAAAGAGCGCACGCACCGCCGTGAAAGACGGCCGCTTTTCCCTCCAGTAACTTACAATGCCAAAGGTATAGAGATATGGATGACCGTTTGGCATAAGATGAGGGATTGCTCCCTGCCAGTCGGCAAAACTATTTATTGAAATGCCGGCCATGTTTGCTTCTTCCACCGCTCCATATGCGTCAACAAGGTACCTCGCCTGATGTTCCAGCGAGAGAGGATCTGAATACCCATCATGGTTGTTCATCTGACACTGCGTACCCACAGAGGAGACCCAAAACGTCATGTTAGGAAATTCCTGTGAAAAACTCTCCACAAAATCCTTGAGCTTTCTGGCAGAGTTCAGCGGCGTCAAGTCCAATCCCACAAAATCAGCTTCGGTCCGAGTTCCATCAAATGGACCCGTGAGGGGTGTATAATAAACCAACTTATCAGCTTCATTATGCACCGAAGTTGCAACCCACGAGATGAGATCCGCGGTCGCTGTCGCCGTTGGATCAAGATTACTCCCCGCCGATATTGCCACAACGGAAGGATGACAACAGGTATGCAAAATCACCTCGTGCAAGTAATTCTGCAGCGCGCTTTTGTATTGACCATCCTCTATAATGGATGGGGGAGCATCGGCAAGAGGGGTCTCCTCAAATACCATCAAGCCAAATCGATCACAAAGATCAAGTAATTCCTCCGAGGGAGGATAATTAACTACACGGATCGAGTTGGCTCCCAATGTTTTGATAACTGCGATATCTTTTTCAAGATTAACATCGTCGACTGCCGCATCCACCTTAGGGTAATCGACTACATAGTTCACGCTCTTTATGAAAATTGGCTCCCCGTTCAAAATGAACTTGCCGCTCGCTAATTGGAAAGACCTAAAGCCAATATCTTCTGAAAACTCATCTACCAAATTTGAGCCCTTCTCTAAATAGAAGACCGCCTCATACAAATTTGGATTTGTTGGGGACCAAAGATTCACGTTCTGCGCCGTCACCGAAAAGTGAAGCTTTGTATTATGGTTCTGCGCGAGATTGAATGCACTATCTGCAGATTTTGCCAATATTTTCCCCGACACTTTATCGAGAATTTCCATACGCGCACGCAAGAGAACTGAAGTGGCGGTAGAATCAATGCCGTATCGGGAATAATCCGAGGCGTAGACAACTACATCACTTTCTACATTAGCCAGATTGTTGCTCGAATTCATGGAGACTTTGACTGAAGGTTCATCCATAAAGATCGGGGGTTTCGCTTCTAGATAGACTGTTCTAAACAGTCCGCCATAGCATTTCGGTTGAAAGGCAAGTAGCTTCAATGGAATCGTCGAGACAGGGCTCAACTCATTGTTGCTGATTATCTGCACGACATTCTCGCTGCCTGCCTGAAGAAGCCGATCAGGAATCTTCACTTCGAATTGCGAGTACGCCCCGTTATGGATCGCGACGTATTCGTTGTTCACTCTAATCTCTGTGGAGGCACCCCCAGTACCAACAGTTAGAGTGAAAATGTTTTTTGAGACCAGGTCGTTTGGGATGAACACCTGTTTTTCGAAAATTGTTATGCCGCCATCAGCCGTGCAGGGAACATTTACGGTGCTCCAGGTTTTGCCGTTGTCGGTGGATGCTCGCCATTCACCGTCAAGCAGGATTTTGCCCCTTGTAGGGGTGGTTTTAATGAAAGGGAAGTCGAACTGTCTTTGATTTTCCTGAGAGTTATTTTCCTGGGCGAAAGCCCCGGAAAAAAATGAAAGAAATATAAAAAATGTTAGTCTGCTAATTGGCGGGTGGAGCATTTATTGAGGTTTAACTCCCATTGTTTATAAATTTAACAAATTTTAGAGGGGAATGCAATTAAAGGTTGAAGAGATCTTTGCTATTTTTTAGCGTCTAAGTAAACGCAACGACTTCTTGGCAGCGATTTCGCCTGCTTGGATCATTGCATCGAGTCTTTCAAAGTTTGCCCAATTCGTATCGCCTACCTTTGGGCTTACTACCACGTCAGCCTCATCTAGACGAGACTGGTTAAGCAAATGACTTGTTATCTCGTTAGATCTTATGGCTACGTCAAAACCGGTTTGAAACTGGATCTCACGTTTCAACGTAATTGACACATCAACGGCAATAACCTTTTCGCCAAATGTTTCAACGGCAGCTCTTACGGGAACGACGCCTGTGGTGCTGCCGTCCGTTAAAATAAAATTACCAAGGTTCAATGGTTCGACGATACCGGGTATGAGGGAGCTTGCGATCACGCCCGGTCTGACTCTTCCGTTTTTGAACACAACTTCCTTTCCCGTCACCAAATCTGACGAAACGCTGACAAACGGGATTCGCAAGTCGCTGAAATAAATGTCAGGCAGGAGAAAATTCAGAGTCTCGTTAAGAATGCTTTGCGAAAAGATTCCTCTTTTCGACGCAGCTTTGAGGTAGAGGAAATTGCGTCCCAGTTTTGCGACTATCTTTCCAGGTTTCTGGTATGTGTCCGGGTTTTCGGATAAGACAAAAAAAATCTTGCCAAATCTCCGGTGAAATTGACTTCGCAGAAATTTCTTGAATATTTCTTCGACCTCGAGAGCGTCGCCATAATAAGCATATACTGCACCCACGATAGCACCCATGCTGATTCCTGCGATTCCCTTGACTCTGATTCCTTCGTTTTGGAGCACCTTCAGAACTCCAATGTGAGCAAGACCTCGTGCACCACCG
The DNA here is from genome assembly GCA_963703215.1 of uncultured Bacteroidota bacterium. GTDB lineage: Bacteria > Bacteroidota > Ignavibacteria > Kryptoniales > JAKASW01 > JAKASW01. The sequence goes on from OY969800.1 coordinate 3,117,198, forward strand.
CCGCCAAGCGCAAGGACATATTCCGACTTTCGCTTCTTGATCGCAATCAACTCAAACACCAAATTGTCAAACTAGCTCAACCTCTCAACGACAAATTTGGTCAAGTTTAAAAGAGACTCCTTTGCTTCAGAGTCACGAATATCTTCAAGATGCTTCCTTGCACTATCGACAAATTCCATCGATTTCTCTCTTGCAAGATTGATGCCCCCGTAATGTTCAGTAAATTCTATCACTTCGCTAATCCGTGAACCGCGCTTTCCGTTCTTAAGCAGGCGCAACACAGATTTTGCCTCTCGCCTTGGCGCATTCTTGAAGGCATAAATAAAAGGCAGCGTGACTTTTCTTTCTTGAATGTCGCCGCCGATTGGCTTGCCAAGAGTCGCCCTCTTTCCTTCATAATCCAAAACGTCATCTTGAATCTGAAATGCCATGCCAAGTTCCTCGCCAAAGAGCCTGAGAGCAGCGATTATTCTTTCATCGCTGGTCGCACTGACTGCTCCCATTTCGCAACAACTTGAGATGAGAGACGCAGTTTTGTCAGATATTATTTTGAAATACGTTGCCTCATCCATATCAAGCTGTCTCGATTTTTGTATTTGAAGAAGTTCTCCTTCGCTCATTCGTTTCACAGCCACCGAACTTATCTGTAAGAATTTATGCTCGTTGTGAGTCAACGAAAGAAGCAGACCACGCGACAACAAATAATCTCCCATTAATACGGCCACTTTGTTTTTCCAAGTGGTGTTGATGGACGCAATCCCGCGTCGCATGTCTGCGTTATCAACGACATCGTCATGGATCAGAGTGGCTGTGTGAAGTAGTTCCACAAGTGTCGCTGCATGATAAGTGCTCTCGTTGATTCCGCCCGTTGCCTTGGCGGATAAAAGAACAAGTACGGGGCGAATCTTTTTCCCTTTTTGGTGCAGCAAATATCGAGCAATTGTATCCACTATCCCAACGGTTGAACGAATCGCCGCTCTGAATTCCATGTTAAATTGCTTGGTCTCCTCTTTGATCGGAGCAATTATATCATTCAGATCCAATATGCACCTCTGTCATTGGAATCAGTTCGATGAAGTCTTATGTTGCGGCCTCCGCTTTCTTTTGCTTGTTGGCACGAGTTACCTGAACGACGATTATGGAAACTTCATAAAGAACGTAGAGCGGAACCGACATCATGATCCAGCTTACTATGTCGGGCGGCGTTATGAGGGCAGCAACGAGCAAAATTACGACGACAGCATGCCGTCTGTATTTCCGGAGAAATTGCGGACTCAGGATTCCTATCCTGGCCAGAAAATATGAAAGCATGGGCAGCTCGAAGACAATCCCGCTAGCCAAGATAATTCCGGTGACAAATCCAAAATACGATTGCACGTCGATGATGTTCTCAATATGAGGCGATCCAAACACAGCAAAGAAATTGAGCGCGTTGGGTATCAAGACAAAATAAGCAAAAGCACCACCGATAAGGAAAAAGAAAGTCGAAAAGAAAACTATCCAGCCAATATATTTCCTTTCGTTTGGATAAAGTGCCGGCTCAACGAATTTCCAGATCTGATAAAGCGTATTTGGAAGACTCGCGATCAGGCCTGCCACAAAAACGATTTCCATGTAGAGGACCATCTGACCATACGGTTTTAGATTTTGAATCTTTAGTGGAGGCTTGCATTGCACCGCTGGGTGCAAGAGGAAGTTGTTTACGATAAAATCCGCAAAGATGGCACAGACGGCGGTACCTATTACAATACCTACGGCGGACCAGATGAGCCGCTTTCGAAGCTCCTCAAGATGATCCCAAAAAGACATTTCTCTATTGGAGTCGGTATCCAAGGAAATATCCACTTTCGTTCATCAACTAACAGATGAAAATTCTTTTCCAAAATCATACAGGGGAAATTTACTGCAAAGTTCTGCTACTTCATTTCGGACTTCCAGATAGATTCCTTCCTTCCCAATATTGGCAATCGTACGGCTCATCAGATTCGCGAGTACTGTCATTTCAGGCTCCTTGAAACCACGAGTGGTGACAGCCGGAGTCCCGATCCTTATCCCACTGGTAATCAATGGCGACTTGTCATCGAAGGGAACCGCATTCTTGTTCACGGTGATTCCCGCTCGATCAAGGGCTTCCTGCGCGTCTTTGCCAGTCACGTTCTTGTTGCGGAGATCAATTAGCATCAAGTGATTGTCAGTCCCTCCGGAAACAATATCAAATCCTTCGGCTGCCAAACACGATGCTAAGGTCTTCGCATTCGAGATTATTTGTCTTGAATAAGTTGCAAATCCCGGCTGGAGCGCTTCATTAAACGCGACAGCCTTTGCGGCGATGATGTGCATGAGCGGACCGCCTTGGATCCCCGGAATTACCATCGAATCTATCAGCTCCGACATCATTTTTTTTCGACCGCTCTTCGGCGCGACGACGCCAAATGGATTTTCAAAATCTTTGCCCATTAGAATGAGTCCACCTCTTGGCCCACGCAATGTCTTGTGAGTCGTAGATGTCACGACGTGGCAGTATGGCATTGGGTCACTGAGTAGTTTTGAGGCAATCAAGCCAGCTGGATGTGCAATATCCGCGAAGAGGAATGCCCCGATTTTATCAGCGATCTCACGGAATTTCTTGTAGTCAATATTCCGTGAATAGGCACTGGCACCGACAGTGATGAGTTTCGGTTTTTCTTTGATGGCAACCTGTTCCACCTCATCATAGTCAATGCATCCGGTTTCTTTCTTGACTCCGTACGCAGAAAAATTGTAGAGCTGTCCCGAAAAATTCACAGGTGAGCCATGAGTCAAATGTCCACCGTGTGAAAGATTCATCCCGAGGACTTTGTCTCCCGGCTTAATGAATGTGAAATATACCGCCATGTTCGCCTGTGATCCGGAATGTGGCTGGACATTCGCATATTCAGCGCCGAACAGCTTTTTCACTCGTTCACGAGCCAGATTCTCGGCAACATCCACGAAATCGCAGCCGCCGTAATACCGCTTGCCAGGATATCCTTCCGCGTACTTGTTTGTCAACACAGAACCGGCGGCCGCAAGCACTGCCTTGCTTACAAAATTCTCAGACGCGATTAATTCGATAGTGCTATTTTGACGTTCCAATTCCTTGGAGACAGCCTGAAACACCTCGCTATCTGAATCATGTAAGATTTCTAGATAATCCATTTAATTCGCCTTTGTGAAATTCTGAAATTCAAAATTAAGCCGATATTCGTTTCCAACTTCCCTATCAACATCCCGTTAGGCTGTGAATTTTATTGACTCTTCGCTCGTGCCTCCCGCCTTCGAATGGCGTGGAAAGCCAGAGCCGTACCATCTTCTCCGTGGTGTCCCAATCCGTGAGCCGTTCACCAATACTGATTACGTTCGCGTTGTTGTGTCTGCGAGAAAGTTCAGCCATCTCAAGATTTGCACAAAGAGCCGACCGGACGTTTTCAACTTTATTCGCAACGATGTCAACTCCAATACCGCTTCCGCAAATCAATATTCCCCTATCGCATTCGCCTGTTCCCACAGCATGCGCTGCAAGATAAGCAAAGTCAGGATAGTCAGAAGGTTCTTCGCCATGGGCACCAAAATCTTTGTATTCAAGATGCAATTGGTCGAGAACATTTTTGATCTTTTCTTTATATTCGAAACCAGCGTGGTCAGAAGCAAGCGCTATCAAGGTCAGTCTCCTTCAGGCCGCATGAACCAGCCTTCTCCTAAAGTCAGAGAAAAATATATTCGGAAAATTTGTTCCCTCAACATGAAGTCGCTTGACAATCCTCGCAAACCATATTGAGCAGAGAGAGAGGCGGTTGACGAAAAGCTCATCGGCACTTCGATCCCGGCAGTCAAGAATAGCTCATCTAATTGTTTCGACTGCCCGGATTTCGTCGGCACCGCGAACTGAGATTTCTGATAATAGATCCCGGCTCTCAAGATTCTCTTGTCATAAATTGAACTAAAATCTTTTCCCTGGCGTATTTCCACACCGGCACCGAGGAAGAGAGCATCTTTTAACGAACCGACTGGCGTGTATGTGTCATAATATTTTGAAAAAGGCTGGAACCGAACATCGAGCACGCCGGACACATGGCCATTGAAAGATTTTGAAATTCCAAATCCGTATTCAGGAGGTATGTATCCTGTACCATTTTGCGAAAATGGCGAATACAGCGTGTCTTCGTAAAGATTATCCAGGACAAAAGTTCCGCTAAGATTATAAGAGAACTTGTAGTACCCTCCAAGTGAAACATCTCTTAAGAAATCGACATTCAATAACTTGTCCAGACTATCCAAAACGATTCCGACAGTTCCCCCAGGCGCGTGCAAGTATGCGCTGTAGTCTGAGTAAGTATCCGTATAAGATGAATTACTAAAAGTCAGTGTTCGGATATTCTCAATCCTTCCGAAGGCATATTGAAACATTCCGCCTAATCTCAAGAACCGGAACGGCGAAAGGCTCATCCCTACAAAGCCTTCACCAAGCCCACCAGCTCCTGATGACTTGTAGACGTAGGAAGGAACAATTTGGGTCGAGTCAATCGAAGAAGTTATCGTAAAATTATATGAAGAAAGCGGTGTAAATCCCATCGCAATCGTAAACCCAAGGTTCTTATCAATTGGTAAAGCAAAAATGCCGCCTCCGAAATCCCCGTTGGCATTGTACGACGATTGACCGAGGGTATAGTCCGTTGAGCTTACGCCTGAAAAATTATACATCGCTGTGAACTGGACATTTTCCAGTCCGCTCCATGTTGCCGGATTTAGGTCGCTGAGAAATCCGTTCCTGACGAGAGCAATTCCAGAGTTGCCCATTCCCGTAGACCAACTGTTCGCAAACGTCGTAAACTCGCCGACTCCCTTTGCAGATAGCGGTGTACCATCTTGGGCATGCACGCCGCATGCAAACATCAATGACAAACAAACAAGTATTCTCATTCTCACTTTTTCCTCACCACTGGGGTGTACGTTATCGTGAGTTGAGGCTTCAAAGAATCCACAGCATTTTCATCGTAAATGAAACGCGAATCGAGATTGTTATAATCTTCCGATCTAGTGATTATGAATCCATAGTTCCCTTGATTGAGCATTTGTTGGACAAGCAATGTGACTTGAAAAGTATATTCGTGTCCAACCTTTGTGCTAAGCGCAACACCACTCGAGCTAACAGCGTGTGTCGAGGGATCCGTCTGATAATACGCCCAGAGAGAATCCGGTGATCCTCCTGAGTAAATGGAATCTATCGGATCTTCATGCAATGTGAGCAGTGCATAATTCACGATCGAAAACAATGGAATGGAATCCAACTTGGAAGCGCTCCGGATAGAGTCCATGTTGAAGACAATATTTGCATGGATGCCAGTTCCACTCTGCAGAGCGAATGTTTGCGGCGGTGCCACTACCGATGTGTTCGCGACATAGGTTGAATAGGTCGATGTCGACACCACAGTATCCGGGACACCATTAATGATGCATGCAACTACCAGCGATGGACTGAGGCCGGTACCCGAATAAATCGAGTATATCGATAAAATCCCGGAAATATTGGAAGGCTTTATTATGAAACCGTAATTCTTATAATTGGTATCATTCGTGGCATTTGCCCATGTCCTTACGACGCCGGTATCTATTTGAAATGCAACGGCCGAATCAGTTACCAACGGAATCGTCGGTGAAAGAATCATGTTCGAACTTTCACGCGGCAAACGACTCACGCTATCCCATGTAAAAGTACTGGAAGTCCAACTCGAATCAATCGCATAACCTTGCAATTGCATGTTTTGGACATTATAACCAGGCGGCTGCAAATTGTACGTAGCACGCCGCATCACCACTTGTGCAGAAACGATTTTCGTAGCGTAATACACCGAATCCAGGTTGTAAAACTCTATTAGCATATCCGCTTCACTCCACGGGATGGCGCCCAAACAATGGACTGTGTCGCTGCCATTAGGCAATCCCAAATATAATTTAGAGCTTGTTATCTTGACCTTGAGCGAATCAGAATCAAATGTCTTTGGAATCAACGACGAATCAGCCGCCACAAGCCATGACCCCGTCTGGTTAAACTTGTTCGTACAGCCGCTTAATCCGATTAAGATAATAACCGCAAGTAATGCTGGTAGTCCGACTAATCTTTTTTCCAATGGAATCACTTTGTGACAATTTCTTTCTTGACAAAATTAACTACAAAATCGTAAAGGTTTTGAGCAAGATAATCTATTTTGATTCCGTCGTCAATGCACCGTTGATAATCAGTTTTGCCATATCCTGTCATGACCAGCGCCGTCGTCGCACCAGCATTCTCACCGCACTTTACATCACTCCACTTGTCACCCACCACAAACGATGAAGACAGGTCAATCTCGAACTGCTCTTTTCCTCGAAGGAGCATCCCGATGTCGGGCTTCCTGCAAGTGCAAACGTATCCATTACTTGGGTGATGCGGACAATAGTAAATTGCATCCACTATCGCACCGCGGTCCTTGAGCATCTCCACTAATCGCTTGTTAACGTTTTCAACCTGTTCAATAGTCATGAGACCCCGAGTAACACCGGATTGATTTGAAATGACTATGACCTTTAATCCAAGGTCATTGGCTAAGGAAATTGCTTCAGGAGAATTCTCTATAAACTCGACCTGATCTGGATCGGTGAGATAATCCTTGTCGATGTTTATCGTTCCATCACGATCGATAAAGACTGCTCGCGTCACTTTTCAAGGATCTTGTTATAAAGCTCGGTATAAAGTCTCGCCGAATTTCCCCAAGAAAAATCTTCGACCATTGCATTTCTCATGATTCGCTGCCAATTCTTGCCGTCGTTGAACACGCTCATCGCCCTCGAAATCGTTTTGATCATCTCGCGCGGTTTATAGTCATCAAAGAAGAAACCAGTTCCGGTTCCTTTCTGAAGATTGGCTTCTTTAACCGTGTCAGCAAGGCCGCCTGTTCTTCTCACCACCGGTATGGTGCCATATTTCAAGCTGTATAATTGGTTCAGGCCGCAAGGCTCAAATCGGCTCGGCATGAGGAATATGTCGGCTGCGCCTTCAATAAGGTGAGATAGCTCGTCGTCATATTTCAGCTCCAGCGCAAATTTCTCCGGATATTTTTTTGCAAGCGCATCTAACTTGGAATGATATTCCTTCTCACCTACACCAAGCACGATCAGGGATAGATTCATCTTCATCAGTTCCGGAAAAGCGTCGATCAAAAGATCAATCCCCTTCTGTTCGACGAGACGAGTCACCATCCCGATCAACGGCGCCTTTGGATCAAACTTCAAGTTGAACCGTTTCAGCAGAAACTTTTTATTCTCAACCTTCGCATCGAGAGTTTTTACACTGTACTTGAACGGGATGTATTTATCGGTATCCGGATTCCAAATTGTGTAATCGATTCCGTTCACGATTCCGGTGAAAACCTTCTTCCTTTTCTTCAGGATTCCTTCCATACCACAGCCGAACTCCTCGCCATCAGAAATCTCTTTGCCGTATGTCTCACTCACAGTAGTGATGTAATCGGAGTAAACAATTCCTGCCTTCATAAAGCTAAACTTCCCGTAAAACTCTGCCCCGTCAGGAGTGAACGTATCCGCTGGCAATCCCGTTTTCTGGAATGTCTCTTTCGAAAAATTACCCTGGTAAGCAACATTGTGAATCGTAAAGACCGTCTTGATTTTCTTGAAGAACGGGTCTTTGCCGTAGATTTTCTTCAGGTAAACTGGCACAAGACCGCTTTGCCAATCATTGCAATGGATAATATCTGGCGCCCAACCGAGCCGTTTCAGTATTTCAAAAACGCTCCGCGAGTAGAAAATAAATCTCTCGTCATTATCTGAATAATCCTTTTTCGTCCTCGGGTCCTGATAGATTCCGGGTCTCCCAAAGAATTCAGCACTATCAATGAAATAAATCTGAACCTTTATGCGCTCCCCTACAAGGAACGAAGACTTCACGTTGAGCTTCGCAGTTTTCTTCCCTATTGGGATGTCAATATCCTTAAGTCGAATAATTTCATGAATCCGGAACTTTCTTTCATTGACAAAGCCGTAACGCGGAATTGCAAGCCTGATGTCGTTTCCGATTTCCTTCAGCGCCTGCGGAAGAGAACTGGCCACGTCAGCGAGTCCTCCGGTTTTCGCAAATGGAAACACCTCCGAGGAAAGAAATAAAACATTGAGGGATTGTGTCATTTCATGCCATGATTTGTTTACTAAAAGTAGCAAAAAAGAGGCTAATAATCAATGAAACTTGGGAGTGGATAAGAAACATGCTGGTGATCCCTGCGAAGGTTGCGAGGATAAAGTCAGTTGTCCCATGCGACATCAGTGATTACGGAACAGAAGTCTACCAAATTCAGCGCAACATTCTTGTTTCGAGACCCCTATCCGTTTTTGGAGCCGTATTGCCAGAACTCATTCGATGCTCTTAGGAAGCAGACGCCACCTGGTTCTGCGCTCCATCTTTCTTCCTCGCAAACCGGGCATACCCTATAATACCGGCAAGGCCAACCAACACAAGAATGTTTGCTATGAGGCTGACATTACGTCCAATATAATAGGTCTTTGGATTGAAATTCAGTGCCACGATATGTTCTCCTTTTGGCACTTCAATCCCTCTCAGAAAGTAATCGCTCTGGTATATAGTGGTTGGCTTGCCATCTATTGTCGCTTCCCATCCTTTCGGGTAATACACTTCGCTGAGAACAAGGAAGTTGTTGCCGCTTGCATGAACCTTCATGGTCATGGACTGTATTTTGTAGTCGGATAATTCGACACTTGCGCTGCTATCAGGCGGTTCAAACTTGAGATGCGGATCAGTTCCAAAGTAAACTGTCTTTGCTGGATCGAATGTTTCATCCCGCAAAGATTGAAGAACAGTCAAGTCTGAAGCAACTCTGTAACTATTTATAAAAAATGCCCGCGGTAAGGCGTTGTCGTTGCGGAGAACTAATTGCGAACCGCGAAAAACTGTTTGTCCTAACAGGCTGTCGGGCCTATCGGAAATTATGTATTTCACTCCGAGGAGCCGGAGGATACTGGGGTTCGTTATCCCGGCAACGTCCATCATGTCTTGGTAGTTTCGAAGTTTGGCTCCAGTGTATCCAAAGGCGTTTTGCAAACTGAAATAAGCAAGTGTGTTAGAATATCCCGGCTGAAAATCCTGAAGCTGGATCACCCGGTAAAGCGAAGTATCTTGTTGAATGTAAGAGACGTAGTCCGGTTTGGTAAATTGGTCTTGAAGTTGTGCTTTGTCACTGTACTCCATTGGTTTCACATCGACACGCCACATATCAAAGAGTAATACCACAAGGAAAACTGCGCTCACCAAGATTGTTCTCATTTTCCCGTTCAAATAAAGATAGATAGTTCCACAAGTGACGATTGCGATCAAAAGCGAGATGTAAATGTCTGCAGAGATGTTTGGAAATATCATTTGAGGGAATATCACATTTAATACTTGATCGCCGGAAATACGAAACTCGCGGGCGATACTAGCAATTCCCTGAGGATTGCTCTCCAGCAAACCGAGGAACATATCCTGTATCGAACTTTGGAGCAAAAGAGCAAGTAGAAGAAGCCCTGCAAATGCTCCGCCCCATACCATGGCCTTCTTCCCAAGATTACGGTCACCAACTTTTCGTGCTTGAAAAATCGCATCGATCCCGAAAGCTGCAAGTATAGGTAAAAATATCTGGACGATAACGAGGATCATGCTCGGCGAGCGAAATCTGTTGAAATATGGGAAATAATAAAACATCGGATCAAACAAGATTGAAAAATTCCGCCCGAATGAAATAAGAAGCGCAACAATAATTGTAAATAGAGAAAATTGAACGAATCTATTTTTCCTATTTCTCACGAATCCGATGACGGCGAGAATAATTGTGATGACACCCATGTATTCGGGAGCATCTGTAAAATTCATTTGGCCAAAATAAGTGTTGGGCCGAATTGGCTGGCCGTTAGTCAGAGGACCTGAATATTCGTAATCTCCGAATCCATAAAATGATGGGATGAAAAATGTCGCCACTTCTCCCGGGCTGAAGGACCAACTCGTGGCGTAATCATAGTCTAACCCAACTCCACTTTCCGTTTTCGTGCCAGGACTCTGAACGATTGGCGAAGATCCTCGAATAGAATATTTATTGTATTCCAGAATCGACATATACTTATCCGACGACATCGCAAATGCAATTCCACCTGCCGCGACGAAAAGGACCGCCGTTCTAATAATCGGAAGGAGGTTCTCTTTCTTGAAGAGTGCAACAACGAGGACGAAAGCAAAATAGATTCCCAAGGCAAGAAAAGTGTAAAAGATCATTTGGATGTGAGAGCCTTCGAGCATCAGATGAATAGCAAGAGTAAGCCCGATGAGATACGACCACCTGAATTTCTTGATTAGTTCAATCACAAAGAGAAAAATGTATGGGAAGAAAGAGATGGTAATTATTTTTGTACCATGTCCAACCATGATCCAGATGATTATGTTCATGGTAAATATCGTAGCCACAGCCGCAAAGAATGATGCAAATTTGCCCGCTCCTAGTCGCCTCAATAGAAGGAAAATCCCGATGCCAAAAAAGAAGTAGAAAAGCACAGCCCATCCGACATCAGTGTTCACCATCAGAACAGAAAGGTAGTGGTTCACTTCACTGAAAAGATAATTCGTGATGTCATAAGTGCGCTGCCCTGCGATCATCAGACTTGCAAATGAAGGCATTCCACTGAATACGTACGGGACCCACAAAGGGAATACTCCTTCCTGACTGGCTTCATGGAGGTATGTCTGGAGACTCATTGGCCCGATCGCATCCGGAGGAGAAAATATCTTCCCTTCGAAAAACGCCTTGTTGAAAAACACAATCAGCAAAATAAGGATCAACGCCATGAAGACGGGGGTTTCGTACTTTTCAGGGATCAGGGGTTTTTCTTGAAGCTGAGAAGCCTTATTTACCTTCCGGTTTTGCTGCGGTTTTACCATCTCTTTTTACTCCGAGGATTTATTTTTCCAAAAAGAACATTATCGCGTGTTGCAAAATGACGGATATTATTTTCTTTTCCGCGCGACCACCAAAAGACCACCTCCGCTCTTAGGCGGAAAAAGATAATCTAATGCCATGAAAAAAAGTGAAACGGGAAATGCAATGGCATAATAAAATGGAAGAAGAAGAAAATACAAGTTGGATTTGTTCAGAAGGGTTATTGGCACTTTCATGGAGAGCTTCCAGTAGATGCTTCCGCCGAATCCGTAAGTAAAAGCGAATTTCTCAACCTCAAGACCGGACTTGGCCAGTTTCTCGGAAATGTCCTCTCCCGAATAACCCGATCTAAAATGTTCATCTATGAAGGAATGCTCTTCCTCTTCGTGTTCAGCACCTGCAGAAGGAGTGGAGATCATGACCCTGCCTCCTTCTCGAAGAAGCGAGGCGAAATTCATGAACACCGCAACGTCATCCCTGATGTGCTCCATTACGTCAACCGAGACGATGAGATCGAATTCTTCGGAAAACGTCTTTGGAAAAGTTTCCGAGGACAGGTCGGCAACAAGAAAGTTCGATCCACAAAGGTCCTCATCATGGGCGAAACGATTGCACCTTTCGATTTCAGACTCGATAATGTCTACACCGATTACTTTAGCGCCAAATTTTTTTGCAATGTAGTACGAATACTGACCGGGCCCGCAGCCCGCGTCAAGTACATTCTTGAAATTATCTTTTCTGTAAATCCTTCTGATTTCCCTCTTGACGTGCCATGCCCTGAGAAGAAGAACCCCTAAACCGAAATAATACAGCTTGCGTAGAAAATGACTCGCACCAATGAGTGACCCGATTTTTTCCTTAATTGGTTCGTATTTCATTCGCGGAAGTTTTCGTAAAGCGATTCGCGTGGACAGGCAATATTGATCGTCATTCTCAAGTGGATGTAATCTAAGAAGATTCCACTAAATATTGAAAGAGAGGATGTTAAAAGATTCCTCATCTTTTATGCTTTGCTGAAGAATTGCCACCTAGCCTTTCGATCGCCAACGCAGTAATCAACGAAAGATTCAGTTATTTCAGCAACACCAGTTTCTTGGTTTGTTTATATGTCCCGGCTTCAATTCTATAAAAATATACTCCGCTCGATAAACTGCTCGCATCGAAGTCTACCGAGTGATTGCCAGCGTTTTCCTGCTCATCCACCAATACCTTCACTTCTCTTCCAAGCTCATCATAAATACTTAATCTCACAAAGCTATTTCTCGGTAAACCATAGCTGATAACCGTCGTCGGGTTGAATGGATTCGGATAATTCTGGCCTAATTCAAATGATTTTGGTATCAGACCTCTATCGCTCTTCATCGAGGTAAGCGTAGGAGTAATGAATGACCAAGCGATAGAAAATGAACTGGTGGCAGTGTCGCTCACTGCCTTTACATGCCAAAAGTATTTAGTTTTACCGGTAAGTTTTGAATCCATTATTTCTTGTAATGCCAGGGTCGTATCTGCAATCTTTGCCGAATCGACAATGACGGTTGAGAACAAACTGTCTGATGCTATTTGAATCTCGTACGATGCGGCACCTGGTACCTTAAGCCAAACAAACGCCGTATCCTGAGCCGCAAGAGTGTCGCCTGTGGTTGGTTCGAAAAGAGTTGGAGTAGAAAGAACTGATCCCACTCCACCGTTCGTTGTGTGCAGAATCAATCCATTGGCTCCTACTGCCCAGCCCACTGAACTGTTAATGAAATATATATCTTCTAGGTGGGCCCCAAGAGGGGCATTAGTGTTCTGAGTCGTCCACGTCTCTCCACGATCTGTCGATTTTAGAATTAGAGCGTCACCACCGACCTCGCCAGCACTGCCGACGACATAGGCGATGGAATCTTTCACTAGTGAGATTCTGAAGAGAATGCCACCAAGGTGTGATTTGGCTTTCCAGTGAGATCCGCCATCTGTGGATTTCATTATTAACCCGCTGTCACCGGCACATAATCCAACTTGAGAATCGAAAAATGCAATGTCGTTAAGGTTTAACTTGTATGGACTAGGCTGCTGATTCCACCATAATCCACCATTTGTGGTCGATAGGATCAGACTGTTATCACCCGTTGCCCATCCAAGACTGTCGTTGAGAAAGAATATCCGCACTAATCTTCCCGCAAAACCCATTATTTGTGGAGACCACTGGCCGTAACTATTCAACTTTTGAATAACAGAAGTAGCTGAAGACAACCAGCCGCCAGCTATCCAACAACTGGTCTGCCCATTGTACTTCCCGCAAAAGATCCCATAGTTTGTACCACTATACGGGGAACCATCATTACCAGCTTGCCACAAGTTCCCTCCATTTGTGGTGGACAAAATGACGTTATTTTCACATGTGATCCAACCGTTCAGGGTGTCTACGAACGATACCTTGTATAAGTTTTGATTCGTCGGACTCATTGCACGATTCCATGATGTGCCTCCGTTGGTGGTTCTAAGGATGACTGCACCCTGCCCTACAGCCCAGCCGTTTGATGGCGAAGTAAACCACACACCGCCAAGAGTCGTTCCAACACCAGATTGTTGTTGAGTCCATTGGGCGAACCCCAATGAAGTCATGAAACTAAAAAATGCGATCGAGAATAGGATTTTTTTCATGGCAAATACTCCAATTTTTGGATTAATGAATTATGAACGTTCTAAGAATATTAGAACAAAGCGTATCATCTTTGATTTTGATTATAACCACCTGACACATTGCTCAAAGCAAAACCAAGTTTAATGTATTTTCCAATGAACAACATAATATAACACAAATGAAAAAATAGTCAAACGGTCTGGAATTTTGTAAGGCAAAGCTGTGTGGGACACGACTTAAACGTTTTTTCCGTGACCTGGGTTGAATTATATTATCTTATGCTGAAGGTCTCAGCCATTATACCTGCATACAACCGAGCGGATTTCCTTCCCAGATCAATCGAAAGTGTGCTTAATCAATCCCTTTCCGATTTGGAATTGATCGTAGTTGATGATGGTTCAACGGATAATACTAAGGCTGTGGTTGAGGAATTTGCCCGCAAAGACAACCGCGTAAAATACTTCTGGCAACCTAATTTTGGAGGACCCGCAGGCCCAAGGAACACAGGCATAAAGCATGCAAGCGGTAAGTACGTAGCCTTCTTAGACAGCGATGACGAATGGTTGGCGACAAAACTGGAAGAGCAGGTTAGGCTTTTCGAGAACTCACAGGCTAACACGGGATTAGTTGCTTGTGATTACTTGCTTGAGGCGGGGTCAACCCCGGTAGCATATAAACTTCCTCAATTCGAGAGAAGCGGGATTTTTGAAGAGCTACTCAAGCATGATTTCATTGGCACGGCGACGGTTGTTATGATCAAGAAGGAAGTTCTCGAAGACGTTGGGGGATTCGACGAGAGCTTGGAATGCGGAGAGGACACAGATTTGTGGCTGAGGATTGCCGAGAAATATGGATTTGCTCACGTCACGAACCTTCTTGCGTTGTATCATGTTCATGGCAATAACACATTGCTGAGATTTAACGCGATTGATCTTGCTAAAAGCACAGAATCCATTTTGAACAAACATATTTCAACGCGCGAGAAGCATCGCAAAGGATATGGCGCTAGGTTAAGACAAGTGGCGGCCAACTATTGCACTGCGGGGGAATTCTCAAAAGGGAGAAGTTACTACGTGCAGGCGATCAAACTTGATCCTGCAAATCCAAAAGGATGGGCATTATTACTGGCAACTTTTTTGTTGGGTAAATGGGCGTTTTACGTCGTGTCTCGTTTAAAGTTCAGAATTAGGCAGGCGCTCCGGTTCAAATTACACTGGAATGTGATGCCATGAAGACGATACGAGGAGTTCTTCTTTTTATCGCATTGAACCAGTGATCTCAGATCCCTAACACCCATTCCCTGCCTTATCATGGATCGCATTACTCTAGACGACTCCTCTCCTTAGTTGCAGCAGTTGATCCACTTTTGTCAGGACATGACTAACTTCAATTGATTTCATAAGCGTTGGGTCTCTCGGATCAACTTTGAGTTGCCTCTTGGCTCCATGTTCACCAGTCCAAACATATTGAAATATCGGAACGTTCGCGGGGTAAGTAATAAGAGGTGGCGTTACACCCATAAGAGCAACGGTTGGAGTTCGCTGTGATATGGCGATCTGCATCGGGCCAGTATTTACCGTGACGAAAATATCAATCCTGTGCAGCAGTGCAGCCATTTCTGTCAAAGTGGTTTTTCCTACCATGTTTATGATGTTACTGGGGAATTGTATTTGCTGTATAATGGTACGAACATATTCTACGTCATCTTTAGATCCGGTAAACACAACCCTCGCATTATATCGCTTGATCATTTGGTTCGCTAATTCTGCAAACTTCGATTGTTCCCATCGTCGTTCTTTCCATGTGTCGCGGCAATTTGCCTGAATCCCAATCAGCAAGTCCGCGGTATCCACTTTATATTTGTCCAGAAGTTCCGACATCTTCCGTTTGTCTTCATTAGCGACAACAAAAATCATTTCACGCTCATTTACTTTCCAGCCGAAAGCTCGTTCGAGGAGTTCTACGCATTCATCAACTCGATACCGAGCTTGAGCTGTCCGCGTTGCTATAGGGATACGGACGTTGTTGAAGCATCCTCTGTTATGATAATCATATCCAAGCCTGTATTTCCCTCCGATGAGCCACATAAGAAAATTCGTTCTAAGCGATGTGTTGAGCTGTAAAATCAAATCGAATTTCATTTTTCGGAGGGTGATCAATCTGCCCAATTGTTGGATAAGATTGCCTTTCGGCAGGTAATGAATTTTGTCTATAAACGGGTTTGCCGAAAGAATTTCCGCCGTGAACGGATATACAAGCGCTTCAATTCTCGCGGTCGCCAGATTCTTTTTCAATACTCTATAGATCGGTGACGAAAACAGCATGTCACCGATGTAATTAGGATCAACGACGAGGACACGAAAAACGCGGTCGAGCTTCACGGGGACTTCATATTCTCGGATGATTGTTCTTATTGAACTAAGAAGATACTTCATGGTGCAATGATAACGAAAATCTCAAGCGTTGGTGACATTTTCGACAAGGTCTTTATACAACCTTTCATACTCTTGAATCATCCGATCAGCAGAGAAGAATTTCTTTGCCC
The DNA here is from genome assembly GCA_963703215.1 of uncultured Bacteroidota bacterium. Classification (GTDB taxonomy): domain Bacteria; phylum Bacteroidota; class Ignavibacteria; order Kryptoniales; family JAKASW01; genus JAKASW01. The sequence continues at coordinate 3,133,354 of OY969800.1, forward strand.
TTTCCTTTCCCGCTTTGCCAAATTGGATCCTCAACTCGGTATTTTCAAGAAGTTCGATAATTTTTTCGGCAAGTTGTTCTGTGTCTCGGGGTGCAACAAGATATCCGGTAACATTGTCTGCGACCAGTTCCGCCGTGCCATCCACGTTTGTGGCGACGACAGCCTTACTGCATGCCATGGCTTCAATAACACTCAAAGGCATACCTTCGAAGATCGATGGCAGAACAAATAGATCGCTCGTTCTGACAATATCAGCAACATCAGACCTGAAACCCATGAATGTGACGGCATTTGTTATTCCAAGCGAAGAAGCAAGATCTTCAAGGTAACTTCGAAGGTGTCCATCACCCACAAGAATAAACTTAGCATTGGGAATTCTTCTTAGGACTATGGGTATCGACCGGAACAGGTATTCGTGCCCTTTTTGATTATTCAATCCGGCGACTACGACCACCTTTTGCCCAAGCGTATCAGAGGTGATACCATGGTTGGCAGCTAAGTTGTGACTGTCACTGTATAGGTTTGGGTTGATCCCGTTTGCAATCACTTTGATTTTATAATCGATGCTTTGTCCGAACGTTTCTATCATGAATCTCCGATTGGCTTGCGACACTACAACGATCATATCGATGAACCTAAGCGAAATCTTCTTCGAGAAAGTTAGTACTGCAATTTTTATTTCCCGCAAGAAAAACTTGATCCGCGAAAGCTTTCGCCTCCGAAGAAATTTAATTTGGGTTACATAGTGCTCGGTTACAATTATCTTTAGTCTTGTGAAAATTCCAGCAAGGATGATGACGGGAACGCAAGAAAAAGTTGTGTGGAGATGGCAATGGAGTATCTTTGACCGACGAACAAATCTCAGTAGTCTGAACAAATTGGGGAAATCAAACCAGCCAAAGAAATCAAATTTGTTTCTGACAGACTGCAGTAATAACCTTTACGTTCCTCGCCTTAAAAGCCTCCCGCCATTTTTGCAGACCGCTTGAGTCGCTGCAAACGAGTCCAGTCGGAAAAGCGGAAGCTGTCCCATTGATGATCATTTCAATGACTGAAGACACTCCCCCGAGATCTGTGCCCTCATAGTAAACAGACAAGATCGGCGGTTTCTCTGATTCAATTGGCATGAGCTATTTCATCTTCTGCGCAACCATTAAATAGCCGAGCGTGAACCTCGGATAATAGAATATCTTGTCAAGAACTCGGCATAGGGAAAGAATCGGGGCAAGAGCAATCTTCATCGGTACCCTTGTTAGTTGCCTTTTGCCAAACGTGTCATAGAGTACTGCTGCTGTTAACTGACCAATGGCTGTTATTCCGCCGCCACGTTCCTCCAGTTTAACCACCTTCAGGTTATTGCTTTCAGCAAGTTCGGCAAGTCCGTATTTTGTGTATCTAAAAAAATCATATGGCTCTTCATGGAGCGGCCATGCCTGCGGCGCTGTCAATATTAAGTACCCGTCCTCTTTCAAGACTCTGGACACTTGTTGAAATAAATCGAATGGCTTTCTGACATGCTCCAAAACTTGTGTACAAAGAATTGTATCGATTGAGTCGTCCTTAAATGGCAACGATAGAGAATCGCCACAGACGTCAGGCTTCTTGGAATCACTTATTGTAACATCAATGCAAAAATATTGTGCGGTTCGCGCTTTGACTATCGGTGCGTAGGGCTGCTCTCCGGAACCGAGATCAAGGACTTTATTCTTCAGAAATTCCTTTACACTAGTTATGGAATCACGTACCGATGAATGCTCCAATTTGCTTGGATCGAAGAAAGATCCATCCATACCCTAATTTTGCAACGGCTTTCTGGCCTTTACGAGTAATCCTCCGCTGAGGAATTCCTTTTCGAAGGCTTTCCCTAAAATAGCGACTGCTAATCGGTACTTCCATGTTCTTCTGTCACCGCAGAGTCCGTCAATAAGTTCGACGTGGAAACCATTTTGCTCCAGTAATTGTCGAAGATCCTTTGAAGTGAAGTAATGCAAATGCCCGCCGTCAAAACCGATTGGATCATAAGAAGTCCGCGGGAAATGTCCCATGATAAGCGATACAATTCTCTGAATCTTCCGTATATTTGGGGTGCTTATGATTGTATATCCACCGCCCACAAGAACCCGTTTGATTTCGTTAAGGAAAAGAACCGGATCGAATACATGCTCTATCACATCGAGCGTCACAACAGCATCAAAGTAGTTGTCCGGAAACGGAATCGGTTCGTTGTTCAGATTGACCTTCTTAGCAATAATATTATTCTTGATAGACAGTTCTATTACATCGTCCGAAATATCAATTCCGTAAACTTCCGCGAACTTCTGTCTGACTTGCACAATGAATGAGCCTTCGCCGCAGCCAATATCTAACAGCCTTTTCCCTCCCTCTGTGATCTTTACTGCACTGGATGTGCGAAGGCTACCATCTAATGCGAGGTCTTTTTCCCGACCGACTTTAGCTTTCCATATGTCGTGATATAATTTTTCTTCTGCTGTCATCATGATGGTAAGGGCATTGTGTCATCATGCACCTGCCTTGGCAAAGAATCAGTTACCCATTCTCTAGGACTCAGAACTAGATTGCTTGACATTTGATTCAATGTGCCTATCAAAAATTATTATGGGTACTGTCTTATTGGACAAAATCATCTGCTAATATCGTTCAACTTTGTCAAAGGAGCATGCTTAAAGAGAATGTACCACGGTTGCTTACGTTCCCTGGGACATAATCCCAGCGGAACTAACAATCGAAAACATAAGTTAGTCATCCGTTGCTTCCCATCCAACACGGATTCCTAGAATCCCAATTAGTTGTCACGGTTCAAAGCAAGATTCGTGGTAATTTTACTGGCACTCTTGAGCACAAAGCATTTTTCTATTTTCACACGCTACCAGGAGAGTGTAGGTTAATCACCATTCAATCTTCTTGAATGTCCGTATGTTGTAAAACTCATCTTTGTTATAGTCGCCATATTCAGTCCGGTGGCCATACAGGTCGTGTACCATGTCCTGAATAGAAAAAAGCGGCTGAAATCCCAGACTGGTTTTCGCCTTGTCAAATGAAACCTTGTAATTCCGAAAATCCTGAACATTCCTAATTTCCAATGAAGGTTTCTTACCGGTCAACTTCTCCAGCTCCATCCTCACCAAATCTCCGACCTGCCCAACGGTAAAATTTCCACCCGCAATATTGAATACCCCGCTCAGAGACGGAGTTGCCTGCACTGCGCGCACATAGGCGGAGACGATGTCGCGAATGTCACAGATCGGCCTCCAGATTGCCGGATTGTTTATAGTGATCTTACCATCGACCATGGCACTCTTGAACATCGTGTTGACGATCAAATCGAAACGCATCCGCGGACTGTATCCGCTTACCGTACCCTGCCTGAGGGCGATCACAGAAAATCCGGCATCCTGGATTTGAAATACGCCTCTCTCACCTTGAAGTTTGGAGATCCCGTATGGATACCCACAGGTCGCCGGAGATTGCTCATCGTAGAGCTCATCCTCGGTATAGCCGTAAACGGAACAAGACGAAGCGTAGATATATCTCTTCACACCCGCTTGCTTTGCGATGAAGGCGAGATATGCTGGTAGCGCTGCATTGTAAACGAAATTCTTCGAAGGACTATATTCCGCCATAGGGTCATTCGAAATGCCTGCAAGAAAAATAAACGCGTCAAAACCTTCCATCTCCTCGCGCCTTACGTCAAAAAGATCCTTTTCGATTACTTTCGCTTCATTCGGAAGGTGAATGCCGAACCACGACAAATCTATGACTGTCACATCATAACCATGTTCCAGCAATACGGGAACGAGAGCGGAGCCGATATAGCCCGCACCTCCGCCCAATAATATTCTAATCCTGTTACCGGTAACATTATTTGCCATTACGTCCGCCTTCTTCTTTATTCTGAATAACAGCACGATATAAATCAACATTTAGAGACGTATCTTTCGGAACACTAAATTGCACGTCATTCGTGTGTAATTCTCCAATCTGCTTTTCAGGGCTGATTTTCTTTGCATACTGGTACACGGTTTTTCTGTCGCCGCCAATGTGAATTACGCCGCGAAAATCCAAATTAAGTACTTCCATCATCATCCTCGCGATCACGGAAACCGATTCACGGCTTGTCCACTGATCCACGAAGGCTTTGTCGTAAGGAAACTCATTAGGCCCGAAACTTGTTCGAACGATAACTGAGTTGTCGTACATCCGCACGGCGCACTCACCGCCAAGTTTAGACCACGCATACTTGTTGATCGGATGAACAGGGTCATCTTCTTTGTAATTGCCCTTATTGCCATCGAAGACGTAGTCGGTGGAAACGTATATGAGCTTGACACCATGCTGCATACATAGCTTTGTCACGTTACTCGTCCCGATAATGTTCGCATCAATGGCTTTTTCTGGATTCATATCAACCTTTGGCGGAGAAGTAAAAGCTGCCGCGTGAAAAAGGGTCGAGATTTCCTTTCCTTGAAGATAGGCCTGCATCTGTTGAATATTACAGAGATCGAATTCGTGACGGCCTGGATAGAACCCCTGAGGAAGGAGCTTACGGAACTCTTTTCCAAGCAATCCTGATCCACCCGTAAACAATATTTTTTTTTGATCTATCATAACTTCCTTAACAGGCGCCGAACACGAAATTATTGGAGCGGCCATCACTCACCCACTGTTTCAAAGATAAACCCTCCCTATCCTTTTGACTTAGAATTCCTTCTTTTGCAATTACCTTCTCAAAAAGTTCGCGCAAATTGACATCGCAGAGCGACCAATCTATGTCCGTTGAGAACGGAGATATGCCAGCTTCGCAGCCCGGGCTATATTCTCCCGAACACAGATATTCGATTTGAGAGTCTTCAACGAAAAAATTTCCGTGAGCGAAGCCGGGCGGCACCCATATCCATTCACTGTAAGCTTCATCCAAAGACGCCGGCATATCATACGCAATAATATCACCAAACGTTGCAGAGCCTTTCCTGATGTCAAGTACCAAATCGATCATGTGTCCGTATATGGTGCGAACCAGTTTACCCATGAATGGATTCCATTGAAAATGCAAGCCGCGACAAACATTCTTTTTAGAATTACTTTCATTTGCTTGGACAAAATTGACATTTTCGTATTTCTTCAGGTCCGCCGATGCCGCCCAATCGCTTTTCCTGAACGTCTCCGTGAAAAAGCCACGATCATCTCGGAAACGTGCGAAGCGAACTACTTTAACATCAGGAACGGCAAGAGACTGAATGGACAATATTTTCATGCACTAATTCTCGGTTACAAATGTGGAAGATAAAAGCACCTTACATGTAAATCAATATCTTTTACTCGAAGCGAAATAGAATCTTCTCCGAAAAATCGCACCCTTCATGGAGCGGCCAAGCGGCGAGTGGCGCAAGGTTAAGATATCCTCTCTGCCTCTAGATTCTGCTCACTGCCTCCATCTCGCCAAACAGATCTTCTGCGCTTTACGCGGCAAAAACAATAGCCACTAAAAGTACGCACCGGGGTATAATAACGGATTAAACCGAAAGATTTCATCTATCCTTTCTTTAGGTAGAATCTCAATGCCAATATCATGTGAGTAGCGCGGTCGAGCCAGCGCCCAAGCAATTCCCACCTTATAATAAACTGCCATTTTAGGAACAGAAAATAATATTCGATCCGCTGTGCTTTTAAGAACTGGCCATTTAGTGCATTGGATCGGTAGTAGAAACTCTGCCGGCAAAACAGCCATCTATGTTCGAGATCGCCTATGGCTCCGATATGTTTATAATTTGGTACCTCAAGAATCAGTGTACCATCATCTTTGAGTAGCTTACGACATCCCAGGAGAAAGGCAATACGGTCATTCAAGTGTTCAATAATGTGCTCGGCAATAACATAATCGAATGATCCTTCTGATAACCTCCAAGCTTCAAACGCTGAATTTAAGTCGATAACGAAATCAACCTTAGGTAACGGACGGATGTCTGTTGTGAGGATAGATAATTCGTTGCGTGGTTCTGGGATACCTCTAAGAGACCTATCGGTCGGCCTGTCGCCGGCAGCTAATATCAATACTGATTTCACACCAATTCCCTTCGAATCGTTTTCTTCAATCGCTTATCATGCTTATCTTTAATCTGCTTATAACAGGGTAGCTCGTTTCCGGCACCGTCAAAGCCAATTACAACAAACATCATGAGTATCATACATCCTTTTGTCTATTTCTGCCGATCATGGTTTTGATGATCGATGGTGGTACAACTCTTTCCAAAATTATTCTATCCTCGGCAAGGAATCCTTTGAAAAGATAAAACGCGGCCGCGTATGTTACAATGGCGGCTCCGATCTGGAGAAACACGGAGAATGGCGAAAGTAAGTACACCACGATTACCATTGGTATGCACGAAATAATTGGTTTCCAAAACATCCTGACCAAGTTTAATCCCATCCCAAGATGGCGTGCATATAAGCAGGCGGCAGTGAACATCGTGACCTCAGCAAGTACCAGTGAAACGCAGGATATTAATATCCCATATTGGGGTATCAAAAAGTAGTTCAGGATCCCCACTAAGACAGCGGTGGGAATTGTAACTAACATCGTAAAGCGCTGGTGGTTTATTGCCGGGAAGAAAGTGTAAAGAACATAATGTGGATAGCTGAACATACTCGATACAATTAAGATCTGCAACGGCAAGACTGCTGGCAGAAAAGCTCTCGTGAATAATGCAAGGATTAGCTTATTGGAAATAAATATTGTTCCAATAGCCATCGGGATTGAGATAATTAACATGTACCTCACCGATATATCGAGGACCGATCTGAGTTTCTCTCTTTGTTTATTATATAGTTCAGCGAAGAAGGGATATAGGACTTGCACGAAGCTCATGGGTACCACGGTGAGAATCGATATGATCTTGAATGCGGCATTGTAATAACCGACCGCTTCGTCTCCTTTTAAATACTTAAGAAGAGTCGATGTCAGATACATATAAAGTACAAACCCTAAAGCCCCTAAGGCGGTGGGATAGCCCTCGTTAAGTAAGTATCCCCATCGACTCACTTTGGGTTTCGCCATCATGGTACCAAACAAGTGACGGTAAACAAAATAAGAAATTACAAGAATCAGCGTGCACGCTATCGCACTTCCGACGAGGAGCCCGAGCAGGCCATAACCTAACATCAGCAGAGCAATTACGGCGACAGAAGTGGAAAAATCTGTCGCGATGGTTATGATTGAAACAAGCCGCATTTTTCTGTGAGCCTGGAAGGTCCCAGTGAAAACAAGGGTCGATGAGTTGATCCCGGTTATAAGCATGCTAAAACCAATTGCCAAATTCGTGAGATTATCGAATCGTGAGAGCATCGCTACGGAAGTGATTATTATTGAAGTCCCAATGAAAAGTAGCCCTTTAAGAAGAAGGGCGTTCAACACGTATTCATGAGTCCTGGTACGATCGGCAGCAATATCGCGCGTAACGATCTGCACCAATCCCAAGTCGAAAAGCAGCCCAAACATAGCCGCGAAGTATGTCGCAAATGTGTAGACTCCGAATGTCCCGACGCCAAGATAAATCGCCATATATTTGAGCCTGACAAGACCAAGTAACAGGCTGATAATCCTCGCGGTGAAGATCGCGGCTGTATCGAACGTTATTTTACGTGTTTCAGAAGCCATCCATTTAACTCATTGTTCGTGGTCGGCAACTCACAACTTTATCACTTTCTACTTTTCATTTCTCTTACGCACACTCACTGCCGCCGCAAAAATGTTGATGACCAGCCCGAAGGGTATCGTCAACCAATTGTACCACTTTGCGTATCTTGCCATCAGTCGAAGTTGACTTCTCAATTTGTTCCAATTCTTGAACCATGAAAGGTTGCCACCGGAGCTTGCCGAAACTTTATGCCAGATTATGGAAGATGGTACGTATACCAAACTATATCCAGCCCTTTTGGCTCTGATACACCAATCCGAATCCTCTCCATAGATAAAGTAGCTCTCGTCAAGCTTCCCAATCTTCTCAATAACTTCTCTTTTCACAAGCATACAGCACCCTGTGATATAATCGACCTCCCTGGCCGAATCATACTGCCCGTGATCCACCTCCCTGATTCCAATATGTGAAATCCATCCTTTCCAATAATCTATCTTTCCGCCCGCAAACCATATCCTCCTCTGATCATAGTAGTAAAAAATTTTCGGTCCCCCTATGCCTACGTCATTGTTGCCTTCCGCATATTCCACCAACTTGGATAAGAAATTGGGATCGACGATCGTGTCGTTGTTGAGCAGAAGCACATAATCAGTTTTAGTCTGTAGCGCATATTCGATGCCGACATTGTTGCCACCGGCGAAACGCAAGTTCTCGGAATTTGGAATGATTTTCACAAACGGAAATTTCTCTTTAACCGCATCTACTGTCCCATCCGAAGAAGCATTATCCACTAATATCAGCAAAAAGTTTGGATAGCTCACTTTACCAATCGATTGCAGAAGGGAAATGGTATCATCCTTACGATTCCAATTCAAAATTATGATGGAGACGACGGGGTATGGCACGTTATGCTTTGCTGTTTTGCATTTTCACGCAGAAATTTAAGAAAATATCTCGGACTTTTCATGAGAAAAGTGCTTTCGATTGATTCGACGATCCATATCAATCTTGAATCAGGAGAGATGGAGGAATATATTTGAACGAAATCATTCGGATTTGAAAATGAAAATACAATTCATAGGCGCCGCCCAAACCGTCACCGGATCGATGCACCTTCTCAACATCGATAAAAAAAAGATTCTGCTCGAATGCGGATTCTACCAAGGCAAGCGGGCTGAAAGCATAAGGATAAACAAAACGTTCGAATTTTTTCATCCGGCAGAACTCGATGCTTTAGTGCTCTCACATGCTCACATCGACCACAGCGGTAACTTACCGAATCTCGTCAAACAAGGTTACTTGGGGCCGATTTTCGCAACCCCCGCGACGAGAGATCTCGCAGGGATCATGCTTGCCGACAGCGCAAAGATTCAAGAGCAGGATGCCACCTTCCTTAATAAGAAACTCGCCAAAAGAGGCGAACCTCCGATCCAGCCTATCTACGATACTGAAGACGCACTTGCAGTCATGCCGCTTTTCGTTTCGGTTTCATACCACAGGGAAACAAATATAGTCGATGGCGTGAAGGCAACTTTTCTCGATGCCGGGCACATACTTGGAAGTGGATTGGTGGAACTCCGAATCGATGAAAATGGTACAGAGAAAATTATTCTTTTCACGGGTGATCTTGGACGCAAGGGACTTCCCATTTTGAGGAATCCGGAATCGCTGCAGAGTGCGGACGCGCTCATAATTGAAAGCACCTACGGCGGGAAATTCCATGATCCAATCCAGGGGATGGAAGGAAAATTGACTGAGGTGATTTCGAAAACGATAAATCGCGGTGGAAAAGTAATCATCCCTGCGTTCAGCATCGAAAGAACTCAGGAGATTGCTTATACTCTTCATCGCCTCTTTGAAAATAAATCTCTTCCAAGAATACCCGTGTTTGTCGATAGCCCGCTTTCAGTTAATGCAACGGAGGTGTTCCGTCTTCATCCGGAATGTTTCAACAAAGACATTTTCAAGATGGTGCTCGAACATGACGACCCGTTCGGCTTTGAGTACATAAAATATATACAGAGTGTGGAAGACTCTAAGAAACTCAACGACATTCACGAGCCAATAATAATTATCTCGGCGTCAGGGATGTGCGAAAGCGGAAGAATACTTCATCATCTCGCCAATAATGTCAGCGATCCAAGAAACACAATCTTAATAGTTGGCTATCAGGCACAAGACACTCTCGGGAGGCGAATTCTCGAACATCAGCCAATACTGAAAATATTTGGCGAAGAATATTCTCTGAAAGCGGAAGTGATCGAGATGCATTCCTTTTCCGCTCACGCGGATCACCATGACCTGATTGACTTTATTACGCAGATGGATAAACCTAGGCTCAAAAGTATTTTCATGGTTCACGGTGAACCAGCGGAACAAGGCGCGTTGATGCAGTCATTGACTCAAGCTGGTTATAAGAATGTGTTTGCTCCGAAGAGAGGGGACATTTTTGAAGTTTGATAAGGCACAGATTCATACCGCTTCTACGCCATATTGCTTTGCTCCAAGAAATATTCCGCGACAGATTCTTAATGCACGCAGGAATGAGCCCACTCAAAATAGCAAAGGGATTCTATCTTTCATTTTGACCCCACTAGTATGTCTATCCGGCTGCCAAAAACTAGCTCCAACTCCCAAATCCCAGGATAATTTCATTATCGTGCCGCCAAGAAACTTGATTGTAATAGGAGCGCAAGATGCCGCCATACTACTTTATTGGGACCCGGTATTTGCCGTTGGCTTTTCATACTACAACGTTTACTTCGCAACAAAGGCAACAAATCTCCGTCTCACTGCAGAGACGTTGAACAATTCTTTCTTCATTGACAGTTTAAATTATGACTCAACTTATTTTTTCAAGTGAAAGCAATCTATTCTAATGACAGTGAAATTAAGCCGAGCAACCTCGTGTCAGCCAAACGTGTAAATGCGTATCCGCCGACCGCGCCGGTCGGTTTGGTCGCCCTCGGACACAATGACAACACAGGGAAATGTATGACAGTAATCTGGTCGGTAAATACGAAAGGTGACCTCGGAGGATATGAAGTTTACAGAGATACCTCGGCAGCCTTTCAGCCCGACACAACCACTTTCTCTAATTTGATCGCAACACCAAAAACAAATTTCCTCCGTGATTCTCTGAACCTCACGGTTCCCGGTTCATCGTTAACTCCTAATGAATTATATTTTTAGCACGCCGCTGCGACAACGGTCCATATCAGTGTTCCTAATTCAGTAAGCAACGTTTATGGCTTACCGCTAACTCAATGATAGAATTCAAGAAAGTAACCAAGGAGTATTCAGGTAAAGTGGCCATCGATTCGATTTCGTTTCGTGTCGACCATGGGACCGCATGTGGATATATTGGACCCAATGGCGCCGGCAAAACCACAACTGCAAAAATAATCGTCGGACTGGAAAACGCTACGTCTGGAGAAACCAACGTACTCGACTCCGCAGCCGCAGGAGATAAAGGAAATATAAGACATCGTATCGGCTACGTCCCTGAATCGCCAAGACTTTACGAATCCATGACGCCTACTGAGACCATTGGAATGGCTTCCCTCTTGAGGAAGTTTGATATGAAAGAGGCCAGCAGAAAATTTGAAGCGATTTCAGAAATACTCTCGTTTAAAGAATATCTCAAGAAACCGATACAGACTCTCTCAAAGGGGACTAAACAAAAAGTTGTCATAAGCCTCGCTCTAATCTTCAATCCAACAATTCTTGTGCTTGATGAACCCACAGACGGACTTGACGTGCAGTCGGTCGTCAGCCTGAAGAAGCTTATCAAATCATTCACCGGGCATGGCGGGACTGTATTCTACAGTTCCCATCTGCTTGACATAGTTGAAAGTGTATGTGATAAAGTGTACTTCATCAACGAAGGAAGAATTATCGGAGAATATGCAAGAAGTGTTTTTGACGCCAAGAGAGGTTTCTTAGAAGGTGTTTTCATGGAACATGTTGACGTGCCAAGTCACCTCGTGGACGCATTTTTTGAAAATAAAGTTTAGCATTTTATCTGTCGCGATCTACTTTCTTTTGCACGCGGAGGCATCCGCGCAGTCACAGAATACCATCGATGCTGGCGACAGCACTAATTCGGCGCTGACCGCGTTCAATCAAAATTTAAATACTCTAGACTGGAACGGAGTCGCCTCTGTGAATCACGATTCGCAATTGGGTCTCATCGGATTCAATGAAACTTTTCATTCCGTTTTGATTAAAGGCTCACAAAATCTGATTAGAGATGAACAGAATTTCGGCGGAATGATTAGAAAAGAAATCTTTGACAGCGTATCCGCAACCGGTACAGTTCAATCGAATTTCGTCAGCGACAACAGGCAAATTGGTTTGAGCTCAGTGGGCACCTCATCCGTACTCGGAGGACTTTCCTACATAACCTCGTTTGACACTCTCGTCGGCGGTATAGGAAACAAATGGGACCGACAAGCGGGAGTCAATGATAATGGATTGACCTATAAGTTCTACGGTGCTTTCCCCTTTTCACCTGCCGAAGGGAGCAGACTCTTCCCTTCAATCAATCTTCAAGACGAACAAATTTTCCCTCGGCGAAATTATGATCGTGATGCGAATATGAGTTACTACCAAGCCTTTTCCCCACAATCGTCGATAAGTTTCACTGGCTCGTACGATTCACAATTGCGAGATTTTTATTTTGCGGCCGATTCCGCGACACAAAGTATGTACGGCGTTACAAACAATATTGAAGACAGGACAGAAAATCGAAGCTCATTCTCGGCTGCTCTGACTATGCCGATTTCGTTCTTTCAATTCTCTGCAGAAAGTGGACTTAGCCAGAGACAAATCGATTTTACGAATCGGTATAAGTCTGACGACCCGGAGAGCAATTTGTACGACACGAGGATAAGGGTACTCGACTTCGATTTGGACGGGCAGCTCAAGACCGGAATAAACGACGACACCTTAGCAATTAACATGGCACATTCCGAGAGAAATGAAACTCACACGGTGATAGACTACGACACGCTGAATTCATTCACGCTAGATCAGCTGACGCAGCAATCCGAGCTGAACAACCTAGGGACGAGAAATACCTTAACGGGAGACGTTCACCTTCGGTTTGGCGATACATTCATAGGCATGACCGGACTGGCTTCCATCTTCCATTACGATACACCGAGCGATCTGAATTACGACGACCGCGACGAACTGACAAACACGCTTGCGATGAGCATCAACCGGCAGTTCAATCCTTTTTTTCAGGCTGGACTTGGATTGGAAGCAGATCTAATTCACATTGTGTACATTGAATCCCAGCGAAGTGCAAACAACAACAGAAATTTCATTTACAGGTTTTTTCCAACAGTCGTTTACTCGGATTCGAGAGTCTATTCGAGGAATAGATTTGAAGTGTTGGCGAATTACACCGTTTACGATTATGAAGCTTTTTCTCAAGTGCACTCTTACTCCTTCCGTCAAGCCGCGTTCTCAGATTCAACATTGATAGGACTGACGCCGAAAATATCGGCATTCTTTTATGGCAACCTAAAACTATACTCGAGGGGAGAGCTATACTGGTCGAACTTTTCAGAGTTCCCACTTAACTATTTCGTAGATGGAACAGCGTGGCTGTCATTCTATTATGGCTCTAGAAATTATCGGTATGGAATAGGTTATAAGTATCTCGCGCTGACTCAATACAACTATGTAACGGCGACCACCAGACAATTTGTTTCTCAGCAAACGAATTCTGGCCCAACCACTTCTCTTGAATTAAATCTGTCACATCTTCAATTGGTGATAAGCGGGTGGTATCAGATCTCATGGCAATCATTGCAAAACCATGTCGTTTATCCTAATTTCGAGTTGAATGCAAGATACACCCTCTAATGCGCAAAGTACGTGAACATATAGTCATCAACAGCAATCACTCGTCAATAACTGCGGCTGAGAAAAAGTTGAAGTCAATTCTTGATAAGCTGAACCTCGCGAGTTCGCAGGAACATAATCTGTTGGTTGCGGCAAGCGAAGCTGTTCATAATGCCGTGGTACACGGCAACAAGAGCCGACCCGACAAGAAGGTGTACCTCAACGTTGATTACAGTGGACATGATATTACCTTGGAGGTTCAAGATGAAGGAGGGGGATTTAATCCTGTCGACGTTCCCGATCCACTATTGCCAGAAAATTTACTTAAACCGAGCGGCAGGGGGATTCACATCATGAAATCGCTCATGGATACCGTCAATTTCGATTTCACACCGAAGGGCACCAAAACAATATTGACGCTCAAGCTGAAGGGAAATAAAACTTAAAGTTGGATTCGATTCGGCATTGCGACTGACTTAAACCATTCTAAAGTCAGATCCAAATTTAGTCGAATTTAACCTTTGCCATGTTTGCTTTAACGTCATCAGCAGATTTCTTCAGATCCGCCTTTTCAGAATCTGTCAATTTTATTTCCATAACTTGCTCCATGCCGGCTTTCCCAAGCTTAACTGGCACACCGATAACCACATCGGCCATTCCATACTCCCCCTTCAGATAAACTGAAGTTGGTAGAATTCTCTTTTTATCTTTCACTATCGATTCGACCATCTGCACGACTGAAGCAGACGGAGCATAGTAAGCACTTCCCGTCTTAAGCAAGGAAACTATTTCAGCACCGCCATCGCGTGTCCGCTTTACAATATTCTCGATCCTATCAGCGCTCATCAACTCAGTCAATGGAATCCCAGCAATGGAAGTATACCTTACAAGAGGCACCATGGAATCACCATGTCCACCGAGAACAAATGCCTGCACATCTTCGACGGATACGCTTAACTCAGAAGCGATGAAGGTTCTGAATCTAGCCGTGTCCAAAACGCCAGCCATTCCAATCACCCGACTTCTATCGAAACCGCTGACCTTCAACGCCACATAAACCATCACGTCGAGCGGATTGGATACAACGATGATTATACTTTTTGGAGATTGACTCGCGACCTGCTGAGTGACGGACTTCAAAATACCTGCGTTCGTTGCAAGCAGATCGTCGCGGCTCATTCCCGGTTTCCTTGCAATTCCAGCCGTGATGACAACAAGATCGCTGCCAGATGTCGCCTCATAAGAGTTTGCACCAATAACCTTTGTGTCGCTTCCGAGGACGGGCGAGGACTCAAGCATGTCAAGTCCTTTCCCTTGCGGCAAACCTTCGACAACGTCCACTAAGACAACTTCATTCGCAAGCTCCCTGTCCACTAACCGTTGAGCTACTGTCGCACCGACGTTCCCAGCCCCCACAACTGTAATTTTCATCGTGAACTCCTTTTGATTCTCCGAAGGACGCCTTCGGGATTAGTTCTTGCTCGTACTCAGAGGAATAACACTGACTTTCTTGCGAACTCTCCTATATGTCTCAAACTTGACGACGCCATCGCTCAGTGCAAACAAGCTGTCATCTTTCGCGACGCCGACATTTTCGCCGGCAATGATCTTGGTACCGCGCTGACGAACGATAATGCTTCCTGCATTGATGTTTTCTCCGCCAAAGATCTTGACGCCAAGTCTTTGAGCGTTGCTATTGCGCCCATTACGCGAACTGCCGCCGCCTTTTTTGTGTGCCATGAAAAACTCCTATTGCGTTATGCTATCTATGTGAATTGTCGTGTATTCTTCTCGGTGGCCATTTTTCACCTTGAAATTTTTCTTCGCTTTCTTTCGGAAAACAATGATTTTGTCTTTCCTGTCGTGATCCACAATGGTTGCTTCGACAATGGCGCCCTTCACAAGTGAATTGCCGACAGATTTTGCATTCTCGCTTTCAACAATAAGCACCTTGTCCAATTTTATCTTATCTCCAACTTTTGCCTTCAGCTTTGGGACTTTGACATTTATGTTTTCGGAAACTTTGAATTGCTTACCTGCTATTTCGACAACGGCTAACATCATACCTCCAAAAAGTTAGGAATTAATTTATGTCAAAAAACGACAAACTTCAATTGCAAAAAGCTGGAGAAATCCTTGGAGTTCGGAAGTGATTAACTTTCTATTTTGCGGAGAGGGAGGGATTCGAACCCTCGATACCCCTTTACAGAGTATGACGGTTTAGCAAACCGTTGCACTGTCGCATTTTCGTTCCATTTCGCAAGATTTTCGCCTAACTGTGTAGTAAAGTGATAAGTAAATTCGCCGAATGAATGCCGAAAAAGAGAAAAGCCGCCACGGTTAAACTCTGGGTTCTGCCAAACCACTAAGCCCGTAACGGCTTTCCTGAAAACTTTTCTCGTTCTTGGCAGATTCGAGTTCATGGTGCACTTAATTTAATCAACCGTGAAAGTAAAATCAATAGCCTAAACGTTATGAATTAAGCACCATGGAACAGTAAAGTCCGTGGAATATATTTACGTCTGTGAGAAGATAATTCAATCACGGTCAATACTGACGGCAAGGGATGAATTTTAAAAAGGATTGCTCGACTGAAAACAATCCATTACGTGCAGCAACCCGCCTTGCCCCCATGGACGGGGTATGGAGTTCCTATCCGACAGCTCCTAAGCTCTCTCTGTCTCGTTTCTCAAAAGGGACTCCATAGGCGACTATGGCAAGTTCCGAAAAAGGAATTCTTAGAACGGGGGGAGCGTTACTGCACCTCCTCAGCTTTTAAAATCAATTCTTTGGCTTCCGAAGCCCAACTCAATGCACTATTTTCAGGCGAACTCCTCACAGGGCTATGATTGCCTATCCCTTTTCGATTTGGATTCTTCCCAAGTCGAAATTGATAAAGCGGGCAGTCCGTAATTTGACAGAGTTTAACTTCATTCGAGCTGCCGTTTGAACAATCAAGACAGTAAAGGCGAATCGCTTTCAAAGATGTTGTTCGTTTCATGGTTGTCTCAGGATTTGTTATTGTAAAAATAAAACTTCGCTGCCAATGTGTTGACTTCGCCATGGAGCTGCTGCGGAAGTAAGTGTGAATAAATCTCTGTCGTCTTGCTCGATGAATGTCCGAGAAGTTTCTGGACTGCATACAGCGAAACCCCGGACATGACCAGGGCAGAGGCGAACGAATGTCGAAGGGAATGGAAATGCAATTTTTCATTGAGTCCTGCACGCCGGACGGCTTTTTTAAATTTACGCTCCACTACGGTTTCGTTAAGTTTCCGACCGTGACTATTCGGGAACGCGAGATCGGATTCAGTTCTAATATTCTCTTTACGATCCGTCAATAACCTCAGCAAGTCCTCACTTATCGGCACGACACGGGAACGTTTGCTTTTCGTTGTGAATGATTCGCTGTTTTGAATGAGGATTCTTTTCGATGAAAAGTCTATGTCGCTCCAGCGAAGGTTAAGCAACTCTCCGAGTCTCATTCCCGTGAGAATCGCCATGGCATACAACTCACGATAATTTCTGTCATCAATCGCCAAAAGAAAAATTTCAAAATCTTTCTCTGTGAAAAATGCCGGCAATACTTCAGCAACTTTCGGCTTCTTCACCTTGCCAAATGGATTTTCTTTGAGAAGATTCCACTGGACGGCTTTTTCAAAAGCGGCACGAAGGGCGAGAAAATATTTTCTGGAAGTCCATGGAGATGCTTCAGCTTTCTTGACAGCAAGGAAATGTTCTATCTCTCGAATGCCGATTGTGTTTAAATCTCTGTCGCCTTCGACTCTAACAAATTCATTGAACGCAGTCTTACAACTTGCCGTGGTTTTCTTGGTGTGAACGCCTGATGAATATTCGAGAAATTCTTTTGCGAAGCTGCTAAGGGTTCTTTCATTTTCGGATCCTGATTCGCCTGCGATTGTATAAGTGTCATGGTCAATGCCGATATATCCGAAGCGGGCAAGATTCTTTGTGTGCCTCGATACTTGACTGACGCCGGAGAGTTGACGAATCTTATCAATCGAAGCGGAACACGACGCCAATCCGTCTGCAAGTTGAAAGAGTGCTGCAAATACCCGAACGTCATTCAGTGAGAGACGCTTATCTTGAAGCAAGCTCATCGGTATGTTCACGGACTCAAGCATTCTTCTTACTCATTACTCCACTAATCTCTTAATTCTTTTTTTCCTTAGTTAAATACTATTCTTCCCATTCTTGTTTATAGTGGCGGTGTTCGTGTGGTTTTCATAGTTTTTCGGGTTCTGGTAAAAGTCATAGTTGACGATGGTTATGAAGATTCCGCGTGTAGTTTTCCGTGTAGTAATCATTGACGTTGTTCGCAAATATCTCAGAGCATTTTCTATGTCGCTTTTTGAGTATGCCTTTTTTATAAAACCTCGCTTCCATGATAGCCCGTTTTGAATGTCATTGTAGGTTTTGACTGTTTCCCCGCGCTTTATCGTTGTACCATTACGCCGAACCATTTTGTGGTTTGCCGTCATCAAAAGCCAATCCCAAACTTCTCGCACACAAGGGGAAGCGTGCGCGGCTTCGCTTTCCTGTATCTTGCGGGCTTTCAGATAATATCCGCCGGGAATTGGTGTCTGTTTGTTCGTGATTATCTCGGCGTGTTCATACTCTTTTGCTTGCTGTACCAGCTTGTTTAGTTCATCGGCGGTGTGTCTATGGCTAAACCAGTCGGTTACGTCCTCACCCTCGCTTAGTCCCGGCAGTTCCACTATCTTGACGCTTGCAGCTTTGCCGAGCAACGATTCAGCAATAGCCGTCATGTGGTCTTTGCCCGGCTTGTCGTTGTCGGGGATTAGAACGCAATCTCTTTTTTTTAGAAAGTCGGAGAATTCGGATTGCCATTTTGCTTTTGCGCCGAAAGGGTTAGTTGTTGCAACAAATCCACGTTCTGCCATGGTCTGACAGTCTTTTTCGCCTTCGACAATGAAGACAGTACCAGCCGAAGCAAGCAGTTCGGGTAGGTGATAAGGAACGCGCTTTATGCCTTTAAGCCCTTTAGTCCATCCGCCGTTGCCGTCCGGTCTCCATGCAACAAACTTTTTGTTTTCATGTCGTGTTATTTTAAAAACTGGTACTCGACTTTCGTTTTCGTAAATATATTCAGTAACGAATCTTTCTAACTTTGTGGCATGTGTGCCATGTTGATTGTCGGCAATTATTCCTTTGACATTACAACCGAAACAATGGTAACATCCTTTCGTTTCGTTAATCCACAGACTTGGATGTTTGTCGGGGTGGAATGGACACTTGCAATTATACTCTTTGCCTCGCTTGCAAGCCTCGACACGGATTATTTCACCTGTGGATTTGTCAAGTAAATTGAAAGCTCTTTTCATGGCTTACCTTCATCTGCCTGCTCCATGATGGAAATTAAATCTCCGTCATTGCTGCAAGCCATAGCGTCCGTAAGAAGCTGGTACGCATCAATGAGGGAATCGGAAGCTGTTTCAAGATTTTCACCGACTTCACGGCGAAGGATCACCTCCGCTTCTGTCTTTACGTCGATCTTGGCAAGCTCGGAGATAGTGCTTTCGACAGAGAGGATTTGAAGGCGAATGCCTTCGATAAGAAAGGGAATTCGTTCTACCATGGTATAACTCGCTTCTGGTAGAACAAACGAAGTTTGAAAAATCGGGATACCGCAATATAGCTGCCCCTGTGCCTGAGCCATCCCGCAGCAAGAAGCAACAAAACTTGATTCCTGTGTCCACGTGAAGTAAATTCTTTCAACTTAATCACCATTTACGCGCGTGTACCACCACGCGCTTTTTTTATTTCTAAAATTTGGAAAAGAAAAGCCCGCTGCGATTGAGACCGTTCGCGGAGTGGAAGGATTCAAGCGGGCTAAAACACTTTCATGTGAAACCCGCGAATGGTTTTGACTCAATCGCGGGAATAAATTGGCTTGGTAGGAAGAAACTTGGAAGGAAGTTTACTTCGGAAAAATCCGAAATTTACTTCGGATAAAGTGGTACAGTGATAACTCTATTTCTTAGGGGAGACATTCCTTTTGTTATATTGCTTTTGGTAGCTCTCCCATCGGTCGGGGTTCATTTTGAAATCGTTAAGTGTTTGCTCGCAAGCCCATTGTGAACCCTTAGACATAGGGAGATATTCATCCGTTTTCCTAAACATCTCCTCAGTGTACTTCTTGTTTGGCAGATACTTTCTTTCTTTTTTCATATCTGCGATTTTCTTCTCGAATCTTTTTTTGCTCTTTACTTCGCTCTCGACGGGAATCAACATCAATTCGATTTTTCTTTGTACCACCTTCTTGACCTCTTGCATATTCAACTCGAGTAGGCTTTTGGTTTCACTTTCTTCAAGCACTTGCTCAAGCGTCTTGCCTCTACGCGATAGATGTAACAAGTCTCCATACGAAGAAGCCGGACGTTTCACGAATCTGTTCGGGTTGTATTTTATGCTGTCAAGAACATCCAAAAAGAAAAGAAGTCTAATATAATCGTTCCGTCTTGGCTTGTGCATCTTTAAGAATGCTGAGAATTTTTGGTCAACATACTTGAATAATTTCCCTCTCTCGTCAACACTGTCCTTATAGGCTTTTAAGATTAGAGGAATGTTTCCGTGTTGTTTTATTGCCTCATATTCCATTGTTTCAACTTGCTTAATCAGCATGGCGCGGGAAACTGCTATGTAGAGAGAACGGTGCTCCACGTCCTTTTCGTTTTCTTTCATAGCCAAGTGAGTGATTCTGTCTGCAATGGTTTCATTTGGTAGCAATTCTCCGAGCAATTGTGTCAATGAAGATAGTTCTTCTTCTTGTGTGAGTTTGGTTTTTGATTGTTTCATCGTTCACCTAAATTGAAAATGTTCCATGGTGTGTGTCGGGGATTCAATCTAAAACTTATTCACCAGCTACTGGCTTAAAATCAAAATCCATTTTGCCATTCTGAGTGAAAACTTCAAGATGTAAAACACAATTGTTAAGGTCTAAGTCCTCAGTGTAATATCGAAAGTTCCTATATTCTGCGACTTTGGGCGGCTTGAAGTATATGTACCCTGTTACACTTTGGTTAGGAAAAACTGTGTTGCGTTTGAGGATTCCAACTACAATACTGTGTTTGTAAAGGTTGTAAGCCACGGATGTTGTCGCAACTTGGGCATTCGTCTCGTTGATAACTTCTTTCCTTTTTTCTTCCGTGTCGTTGACCTGCCATTTCTCGCCTGTCTCAGTGTTTGTGATGGTAGTCGGCTTTTGTCCCACCGCTTCCGCAACGCCGCCAATCGCTTGCAGTATCGTGGCTACCGTCTTTTGATTGTCTATTGAGGCAAATATCTCAAAGGGCGGAGTCGGTTCAAAATTAAGTGTGTCGGAAACTTTTACTATTTGTGTTTGTCGTTCTACATGTGCGATACCTCCCACTATTTCGAGAGTGTCAGCTACCATTTCGACTGTATCATGGTTTACGGTTGTTGTTATTCGGGCGGCTTTCATCGGATCGAGAAAGAAAGGAGTTTTAGAGGAATTATTATAGAGCAACCAAAGACGCATGTAATCATCACCTGCTACTCGTGCATACTCGAGTTCAGCGACAACGCGGCAGCTATCTTTCCCGACCGTGCCGAGGGCATATCCGTTTTGATAAAAGGAAAAAACCGAATTCGTCATGGTTGGTTCATACACGACTGGAGGAACACTTGCAGCACAACCAGCGAGTATTAAGCAAGATGAAATTAGAAACAGGAACAATTTTTTCAGTTGAGTTTCTCCCTAAATAAAAAATCCCCTATCGTTTGCGATCCGTGCTGTCGGACTTCTCCGCCTACGACGGAGAAACGATAGGGGTTTGAAATTTTTCTCAGCATCATTGACAAGTTTTTCTTCTTTATTTACATGAATAAGTCTGCATGTGTACCAGTACGTAAGAAATGGATTGAGTTTCCGACGACGCGGTATATTATCAACCAGTCCGGCTGAACGTGGCATTCTCTGCAATCTTCATATTTACCATGGAGCTTGTGGTCTCTATGGTTGGCTTCTAACGGCTTTCCTTCTAAGAGAATAGCAATTACTTTTCTCATGGTCTCAATATCCTTGCCTCTCTTTTCGGTAAGCCGAACGTCTTTTTGAAACCGCGTTGTCCATACCGGAACGAACGTCAAATGCCGAGTTCCTTAAACATCTCGGCAGCATTTTTCGCTTTGCGAAGATTTCTTCCTTTCCGGCTGTCCTCAATTGCTTTGCGCGTCTCTTCATTCGGAATCCTCACGTCAAATGGAATCCCTTTTGTAAGTTTTATTTGTTTGAAGAAAACGCTTATTGCGTATGTCGTATTCATTCCAAGTGTACGGAGTATCTTCTCAACTTCATTTTTCAGTTCAGGCTCGATTCGTGCCTGTATCATTGCCGTCTTTGCCATAACGTTCCTTCCTTTCTTGTAACGGAACAATGTAATGCAATCGTAAGACTGATTCAATTCCATTCCCGAAGGGACAGGGAGGGGGAAAATATATCCGTCTTGAGTTCGTTCATTGTCGCGCATTTTTGACGGCGCAGAAACGGTTTTAAACTTGTTCGTCATCGGTAATTTTCACCTCTCGCAACACCTCATTTTGCCGTCCCCAAAGAGACGAAAGCCGGCAAGAAAGTAACTCACTGTAAATCAAACACTTATAAAATATGCATATTTAGAAACGTAAGTCTTTGTAAATCAATAACTTAGGGTTTAAAAGTGGTGTTAAAAGGGGGTGTTTTTGACACTTAAATGGCATTAATAGGCACTTTTTGCTCACTTTTTACCCCAAATGGCTTAGTTTGTCGGCTCCATAAGTTTGCTCACGGACTCTCTGAGATCGTCCGGCTGCAAGTGCGAATATATCGCCGTTACGTTTACGCTCGAATGTCCGAGCAGCTTGGACACTTGGTAAATCGAAACGCCTCTTTGCACGAGCCATGATGCGAAGGTATGCCGTAAGCTGTGAAAACTCAGCTTCGGATTCAGCTTTGCCCTAACAACGTATCTCTTGAAAATCTTTGTGATCGAATCCTGCGTTATCGGCTTGTGGTTCAACGTGAAAACAAACTCCGTCTCAGCGATCTCTTTCCTTCTCGTTAAAATTTCTTGTGCCTTTTTATTAAGTGGTACAGTACGGACGCGCTTCGATTTCGTTAGGTGTACCCTGTTATCAAGGATCACAATTCCATCGGCAAGGTTGACTTGATTCCATTCGAGTGTCAAAAGTTCCATTTGCCTTAGTCCTGTGTTGCCTGCGAATTCTACCAAGTCCCGTATGTCTGCCTTGTCAATCGTTGTCAAAAGGACGTGGAACTCTTCAGGAGTGAGGAAAAGAGGGAGCTTTTCAGGTATTCTGATTTTGCCGATGCCATGACACGGATTTTCTTTTAGCTGTTTGTCTCTCACAGCTTTGTTGAACGCCGAAGAAAGGTTGATATAGTCCCTTCTTGCGGCATAAACTGAAGCCTCTTTGATTCGCTTGGTGAAGAACCGCTCAAGTTCCTGTGTGGTTATCTCCGTTATCCTCACATTGCCGAAATGCCGTTCCAGCATTCCGAACGTTACCATGAAGGCTTTTCTGGTTTTGACCGTGTGAATGCCTTCGGAATATTTCAGGAATTGGTCGGTAAATTCTTTAAGCGAGATCGGAACTGTTTCTTGTTCCTGTCGCTGTCTCAGTTCATCGTTGAAGTTGCGAAGGAATGCTAAGGCTTCTTGTTTGAATTTCTTTCCGGTTGAGATGCGTTTTTCTTTGCCTCCGTCATCGTAAACGAGATAATAGATTCCGTTACTTCGCTTGAATAAGAACATGATGCCTCCGGTGGTTTGAGTTGAGGCATTCATTCGGGTGTTTACTTCGTGGTACAGTTAGGTGATAAGTCAAGTGATAAGTGAAATGCAGAATATTTTGAGGGGATGAAAATCTTGCGTATTCTGCGGGAAGGAAAACCTTTGAAATTCGCTTGCGGAGAGGGAGGGATTCGAACCCTCGATACCCCTTTACAGAGTATGACGGTTTAGCAAACCGTTGCCTTCAACCACTCGGCCACCTCTCCAGTTGAATTCTTCTCACTTTCGCTCTTTTCTTTTTCGGTACGAACAGCGAAAGTACAACTCTTGGCTTTCATGGTGCGAACTGATTGCCGCATTTGGTACTAACCATGATGCCAACTGATTTCATTCTCATTTCAAAAAGAACGATTGCTGGGATAAATTACAAAAGAAGTTTGCTTGATGCAATTGTAGATGAAGGTGATTATGCCTTTCACAAACCATTGGACCCGCGAATTACACTAATTATTCATTTCGCGAAAATTTGCACCAATTTAAATTTCAATTCTTAAAATTGATGGCGACATATCTCCTGCTTTGTCAAATGCTTAATCAACAAGATAAGTCAGACCCCCTTTTTCCTAAAAAGCTGAATACACTCTCAAGCTTAGACAATGAAGATCAAACAGCTAAGCTATTTGAGCAGAACCATCTTTTTCGTTGAAACAAATCTTTCTCCATCTGACGCCATGGCATTAATGCGATAGAGGTAAACTCCGCTTGAGTACCGTGACATATCCACAGTCTGGCTGTGGCTGCCCATGGTCACGTGTCCCAAATCGATCTCCTGAATTCTCTGTCCAAGAATATCGAGGACATCGAGCTTGACCGCAGAGTTTTCCTTCAAGTCATACCTGATTGTAGTGGTCGGGTTGAATGGATTAGGGTAATTTTGTTTCAGCGAAAAACTATTTGGTAATCCTGTCCCTGGCGGTTCGTGCACTATTGTCATGTCCGACAGCGGCCGTTGCCATACCCCGCCACCGTAGGTTCCTGCAAAAATAACTTTCCCGCTGATGGCAAGAGCATAAACACCTGCAGAGTAGGTCAAGCCGTCATTGACTGCTGTCCAGCTTGTGCCGCTATTGATCGAAAGAAAAACGCCGCCGCCTGTAACTACAAA
Source organism: uncultured Bacteroidota bacterium (assembly GCA_963703215.1). Lineage (GTDB taxonomy): Bacteria > Bacteroidota > Ignavibacteria > Kryptoniales > JAKASW01 > JAKASW01. The sequence continues at coordinate 3,157,824 of OY969800.1, forward strand.
AATATTGTTATTGCTGACGGCAAAGGCGCTGACATAATAGTCAGTCAAGCCGGAATTGACTGCTGTCCAGCTTGTGCCGCTGTTAGTCGAAAGAAAAACACCGGCGTTGGTTCCTGCAAGAACATTGTTACTGCTGACAGCAAAAACATAAACATAGCCATTGGTCAAGCCGGAGTTGACTGCTGCCCAGCTCGTGCCGCTGTTAGTCGAAAGAAAAATACCACCACCATCAGTTCCCGCAAAAATTTTACTGCCGCTGACGGCAAAAGCATTAATAAAGCCGGAGCCCAATCCGGAATCGACTTCTGTCCAGTTTGTGCCGCTGTTAGTCGAGAGAAAAATGCCGCCCCCATAAGTTCCTGCAAAAATATTGTTCCCGCTCACGGCAAGAGCAGTAACATCGCCGAAAGTCAAGCCCTTATTGACTACTGTCCAGCTTGTGCCGCTGTTAGTCGAAACAAAAACGCCGCCATAAGTTCCTGCAAAAATATTACTGCCGCTGATTGCAAGAGCACTAACGCCGGTAGAGTAGGTCAAGCCTGAATCGATCTCTGTCCAGCCTGTACCGCTGTTGGTCGAAAGAAAAACGCCGCCGCTAGTTATAGCGAGAATATTACTGTTGCTGGCAGCAAAAGCGTAGACATAGCTGTTTGCCAAACCATAATTCATTGTTGTCCAGCTTATGCCGCTATCGATCGAAAGAAAAACACCACCATTAGTTCCTGCAAAAATATTACTGCCGCTAACGGCAAAAGCAACAACATCACTAAAGGTCAAGCCGGAATTAACTGCAGCCCAGCTTGTGCCGCTGTTAGTCGAAAGAAAAATACCGCCGCCATAAGTTCCTGCAAAAATATTACTGCCGCTGACGCCGAGAGAAAGAACGTAGCTGTAGCTCAAGCCGTTATTCACAGCTGTCCAGCTTGTGCCACTATTGGTCGAAAGGAAAACGCCACCGCCATAAGTCCCTGCAATAACATTACTCCCGCTGACGGCAAAAGCAGTAACATCGCTATTGGTCAAGCCGGAATCCACTGCTGTCCAGCTTGTGCCACTATTGGTCGAAAGAAATATGCCCCCGCCATAGGTTCCCGCAAAAATATTACTGCCACTTACGGAAAGAGCCTTAACATCGCTGTTGGTCAAGCCGGAACTGACTGATGTCCAGCTTGTGCCGTTATTGGTCGAAAGAAAAACGCCGTGTCCAGTTCCCGCAAAAATATTGCCGTTGCTGACGGCAAAAGCATTAACATAGCTGTTGGCCAATCCTGAATTGACTGCTGTCCAGCCTGCGCCGCCGTTGGTCGAAATGAAAATACCGCCGCCATAAGTTCCTGCAAAAATACTGCTGCCGCTGACGGCAAGAGCATAAACATAGCCGTTGGCCAAGCCGGAATCGACTGCTGTCCAGGTTGTGCCGCTGTTAGTCGAAAGAAAAACGCCGCCGCCTTCAGTTCCTGCAAAAACATTGCTGCCGTTGACGGCAAGGCAAATAACAAGACCGGGGGGCCCACTCGTTTGCACCCATTGTGCTTGGGATTCATTCCCTGAAGCAGCGATAACACAAAGCAAAATCATTATGGAATGAAGATTTCTCATCGCATTGTTCTTCCTGATTTTAAATAATTTCATAGACAGAAGTCCTTTGGACAATACGATCAATAGAACACAAAACCGTGAAACATCGTTCAATTGCAATCGGATCCCAAACGGACCGAACGCCCTTTTTGTCCTCAAATTCGCACCCTCCCAGTGCTCGTTTCGCACCCGCCCCTAATCGGCTGAGAAGAACCTAAACCTTTGCATCATGGAACGGGGTCACTTCAGTTCGTCCCCGTGTTCTCCTACGATCCCCGTCCATTTTCGTCTTTGAAAGACAAGTGGTAGATGCCACGACATTTAGACAGGAACATATTTCACCTCGCAACAAATGAGACGAGAATCAGAATCGGAGTGCCGCACTTGGTGCCACATAGCTCGGAAGGATTGACTTTGCAGAGGTTTTTCACGGCATGTAGGGAATTATCAAACCGTTGCCTTCGACAACTCGACCGCCTCTCCAAATCGTCATCGTTTTCGAAAACTATACCTAATTGATCTCTTCATTTCCAAAGCAATGTTTGCATTTGTCCATGCACTTAATTAGAATAGCGATTAGAAATTGGTCCATTCGTTCTAACAGGAGCAGAAATCAAACCGTGAGAGAAGCTGATATTAGAACTTTCATTAATGATCTCATTTTTTTGTTGCCCTTGCTTTCCCTGACTATCATCGGCGCGCCAGGTTGCAGCAAGAATAATCCGACCACATCAGTGCGGGTCAGCGTTCCTATCACGGGAATCGTCGTCGATTCCACAACTAATATTCCGGTTCCATTTGCGACCGTCGAATTAGGTTCCTCGGGGGTCACAACTTCGTCCATGGGAACATATTCATTCTCATATTCGCAAATTCAATCCGGCACTTATACGATAAAAGTAGTGGCGAACGGCTACTACGCAGCTTCAAAACAGATCCAGGTTATTTCTGATACCACACAGATTGTTGACTTCGCCATTAAAGCGCTGCAAGATACGATCAACCTGAGCGCCATGGCCGATGCGCATTCTTATTCGTTCCATAAATTTAGTTTCGACAGTCTACCGGCTGTCCAATGTACGAATGGTATCATGAGCCATGATGTGAAAGTTACTGTTCAGTTAGATGAGGTCCCGCAGCCTGTTCGCGTTATTGTTGTTGATCCGAGAGGTTCTTACGAATTTGAACAGGACACCGCCAAGATCGGCTTCTCGCAAGCGTTCTTAAGTTATCTGTGCGGGGATTTGGTGCTAGTGGTTTACAATTGGAGCGCAACGCAAGTAACTTATTCGGAAAAGGTCATCCTGGACTTTAGTAATTATCCTATCTCAAGCGATACAGTTCCGACAAATGTCATGGTGCCATTCGATTATCCATCCATAGCTTCGGATAGCAGTGCGTCATTCTCAAGATTTCTGGAAGCCAACATGGGTTATCAATTACGCATGGTCGTTCTCGGCGGTTCAAACAACGACATCCACTTAGTTATTTATGATCCCTCGTCAGCGGCTTTGTTCGATCAATCTGTCAACAACGGTTACGTTTCGCAAACATTTACTGCGGCAAAAGACGGTTTCTATACATTCAAATTTTCCAACGGGTCATCGGTTGTTCCAGCAAGAATAGTATCGGGGGTCACTTCCAGCAGATCAGTTTCAGGAATTCTGGTAATAAGCCATTAATATTATGACAATTCCGGTCATCCTCCCTGCGTGCGCTCCAGATCACCCGGTTGCCGGCCCGCAAAAGAAGATGAGCCGCCGCACCAAATTAACTTTTCTCTAGAAATGTACCACTGAGTTCCCCAACTCAAGTCTTCGCACAACCCACATTCCTGCCATGATCGCATTCACGGTTGAGAACATGACATCAGAGAACCAATGTGCGTCGTAGTATATCCTGGATAACGAAGTGAGAATTGCGAGTATGATCCATGCCGACCTCCAAAGAGGGTTCTTGAAAAAGCCCACCATGACAATTGCTAATGAGAAAACTACTGCCACATCTCCCGATGGAAAGGAAAGGTGTGCGTTTGGAGCCGTCACGAAAGGAGAAAAAGTAAGATGGCCGTGACCTGCAGCTGGCCTCCACCTTCCGACAAGAGACTTGAGAATAATCGTGATTGCTCCGGAGTAAAGATACGATTGCAGTATCATTACCCCTCTAATCCGTGTCCTTTCACTCTTGAATATGTAACCAATGAAATAAAATCCAATTAGCAAATATAGATTTGCCCAGCCTGTCCCGAACCAACGAACAGACCTACAGACAGAATCTTCTACGAGTCCATGAATGTTGAAGAAGAGATACCTTATCGGCTCATCAAAGTAAGCTGATACGACCATCATCGAAAGAAATCCTACAAATAAAACCCACTCTCTCTTTTTCCAATGAAATGGGAGGGCATAATACTCGCCCCATTGAATAAAGAGACGCTTTAGATCGGATATGACTCTATTATTGGAATGCACCGGTTTCTTTAATTTGATAAACAGTTTTCTGATTCTGTACCATTATTCTAGAAGAAGAAGATAATCTCCGAATAAAGAAAAAAAAAGATCGACCAAAGGGGTCGATCTTCAAAATTCAAAAAAAGAATCGAACTAGTAGTGAAGGATAAGGGACTTCAATACCTCCTGACTTTAATTGAGGAAACGCCAGCCTCAAAATCGATGAAGATTTTCTTTGGGGATTTATCAAAGTTCGAAGTCTCATACGTCCCGTCGCTTGTTTCAACGAAATCCGGGAAAGACTTGCTCGATAGTTTTGCATCATCCCTTATCTGGCAACCCGAGTTCTGAGGAACGTAGAGGGTTACAGACGATGCACCAGTATTCATGCTGATGTTCGTCGTGTCTGCCCTGTCGCCAAACCTAATCTTGATCGAAGATGCACCACCCTTAATGTCCACTGAAGTTACAGCGAACGGACTCAAATCAAAGTCTGCTGAGCAAGCACCAACATCCATGTTTAAACTCCAGTCAACCTTCTGATTCAGCTTGATTTCAATCTTGTTCTTGTCGCCGCCGAAATCTCCAAACCGCCAATGGTTATCATTGTCGCCTTCGAAATTAAGATCGAGTTTTGCGGTGGATCCCTCTTTCTCTGCATTGAGCGAGTAATTACCGATATTTGATTCTGTGGTCGCTTCAAACAACTTATCGGTGGTATCCTTCAGATAGAATGATCCTGCTCCATTGCTCATTGAAAGCTCGGCATTGCGAACGTCTTTACTGAATCCCTGACTGAATTCTTGAAGTCGAGTTGAACTTTCATGTCGATGAAATATTCCGCGGAAATTTCCCCAGCCGACTGAGGCAACCGAGAATATCCACGCCAATACTAATATCGCAGTAACTGCGTACAAAACTGCTTTAAGCTTTGTATTCGTGGCGAGTACAGATATCCCAGCGAACACTAACAATACAGGCCAGAGACGGAAGATAAAGTGCCAATCAAGCGACAGCACATCGAAGTTTGACAGGAAGAGCGCTAAGCCAAGAAGTACAATTAGTAATCCGGCAAAAATTCTACTTACTTTCATGGCTCCCTCCACGGTCTTCCGCACGGTGAATCGAATTCATGATCAGTCCAATTCCAATCGCAACCAAAATCAGAGGCCATGTATCCCCAAACCTGAAATGCGGTAAGTAATTATCAGCAAGAAAAAGGCCGCCGATGACTATTAAGATTATCCCACCCATGACACTGCCATTATGCTTATGATGTCTGTATCCATATCCTGGATTTTGTTTTTCCCCACTGCTTCCTTCCGACATATTAGTCACTCCTTCAGTAGTTGTTGTGTTTGTTGCGTACAAGAGTCTTTCCTTTGGTACCACGATCCAAAGAATAATGTACGCGAGTAAGCCGGATGCACCGGCGAGAGTCGCCACGACAAAGATTACTCTAATAAAAACAGGATCGATGTCAAAATATTCTCCTAACCCGCCAGCAACTCCGGCAAAGACCCGATTCTTACGCGATCGATAAAGTCTGCGTTCCATATTCGAACTCCTTTTGAAGAATGCTACGGCATCGGATACAAAATGTTACTGCTGACATGCCTCCTCAACGTTCATCAGTTTGCAAAAAAAAATCCCGACTGACTTTGACGCCAGTCGGGACCCGCCGAAGATTTCTCTTCGTACGAAGCTCAGACAGCCTTAGACTTTTCTAACTTTGGCTGCTTGCAATCCCTTGGGGCCTTGCTCAACTTCGAATTCGACCTTGTCGCCTTCTTTCAAAGTCTTGTAACCTTCACCGATGATGGCTTTGAAATGAACGAACACGTCCTCTCCGCCTTCGCGAGAGATGAAGCCGTATCCCTTGGTTGCGTTGAACCACTTTACGGTTCCTTGCTCCATTGCTGGATCCTTTCAATAATGTTTCTAAAAAATGTACCCGAGCCGTCGCGCCAGATGTTCTTGGCTTATACAGAATTGCTAGTGACCCAAAAGAATCTTTTGCAGTCACCTCTGCATATGATGCTACGCCTCGTGTAGAATCCGTGCAAGGAGCTTGCACACACACATCAACTTGTGCATTGCTCCGCTGTGTCGGAACACGGGGAATTACATCTGCAGCTACAACCTATAAAAGCATGATTCGAGGGATCAGAGATCCGGAATCACCACTGCCGCTTAATGACTTTTTTTCTATTTGCGGGATGCCTCCTAAGGCGGCATTTTACAGTGTATGCGGCATGGCGCCATGGGCGCCATTGGCGCAAACAACGGTGTACTGTTATTTGCGGCTATATGATAGCCTTTCCGTAAGTCAAATGCAAATGGTGGAACAATAATTTCTTTGTACCCTGGTAGACATCACCCGGACGCGGTACCTTCGTGCCTCGCTACAGCGGTAATGTCTCTTGCTACCCCAAGAATGCCTGTTATTTTCCCTTCATCGAATAGCGTCGCAGAATTAAACTCAGCAATCCTCACGTCGCCGGATTTTCTAACAAATCTAAATTCATAATGGGTTGGTACAGGTTCACCGTTTATCCGGCCAGTATAATATTCATCGATACGTGCACGGTCTCCAGGGTATATCAAGAAATCAAACTCCTTCCCCGCCAACTCTTCGAATTCATAACCTGACAAATCCAGGAATTTGGGGTTGACATAAAGAATTTTCTTTTCTTTGCCAACGAGAATGACAGCATCATTGACTTTTTGAAGTACGAGTCGATACAAACTCTCACTTTGCGATAACTTTTCATACAATATTGAGTTGTGAAGGGCAATTGCAAATTGAGATGAAAATATTTCTAAGGCTCCGAGATCAGATTCCTTGAATCGCTCACTCCGCCACCTGGTCAACGCAACTACTCCGAGGAGTTCAGATCCATGAACCACGGGCACTGCCAATAGATGTTCCAGTTTTGGTTTTTCCCCAGTATAATATGACAAGGGGTTAAGATGCGAATTATTTTCCAAAATGGATTTCCGCTCAAGAGCCGCTTTCCCAACTAGACCTTTGCCCAAAGGGATCTCCAGCGGAACTGATGATGGCTTCCTTTCGCTTTTTACAACAACTCTCTCAACACGAAGAACTTCTGTATCTCTGTCAAAGAGGAACAATCGGACCAAGTCAGAAGGAATCAAACTGGCCAGCTTCACATAAATCACCTCGAATAAATTAGTGGGATCGAGATTCTCATGGAGCTGGATACTGATTTCGTGAATTGCCTTCAACTTCTCAGTTTGCATCAATTGAGAGTTAACACTTTCATTATACTCGAACAACAATGAGCTTATGTGAACAATCGCATCGAAGGCATCGAGCTCTTCATTAGTATATTTCTTTCTTGCGTTTCCAACGACTATTCCGCCTAGCAACTCATTGTTGCTATAGAACGGCGCATTGTAAATCGACTCGACGCCGATGAATTTCTGGATCATGCGTGCGGGAACCGATGGCATCGTGGTTCCGAACACATCAGCAAAATCATGGCCGACCCACGGCTTTCGCTCGGCAGTATAATGATCCACGATGCAATTGTCAGGATCAAAAGGAAAGGTGAAATCCTCGGACGATATATCAAAAAACCTCCTGACAAATCTAAGGAGTTTTCCTTGAGGATAAATTCCATAAACTGCAAAGCCATTCTTCTCTTTGAAAAACCTTTGAAGACTGGCGGCCTTCATGTCCAGCTTCTTGACAATCTGTTCGGCGAGTTCTTGCATGACCGATCTGAGATCCTGCGTTTCGATCATCTTGCGCACGAGTGAGGTCAGTATCTCAAGCTGAAAAGATTTGAATTTGGACTGGCGCCTTGAATCGGTAGCATCTCTCAGCAATGTCTTAGCTTCTATCCGTCTGTGCAAAATCATCGGCAGAAGCTTGAGAGTGACTACGGTCAGAGGTGAATAAGAGTCAGCACCAATGCGCTCAGCTTCCATTGAAACGTTGTCGGAAAAATCTTTGGAAACCAAAACGACCGGGAGAAATGGATCAATCTCCTTTGCGATTTTTACCACCATTGACGCATCGCCGACGGCAATGTCATAATCAACAACGAGAACATCAATTTCAGCCTCGAGCAGTTTGGAGGTAAGTCCCACGGAACTGGGAATTGCTTCGACCGAAAAACCATGGACAGAGGACCGAAGAATCTGCACGATTTTATCCCGCAATTCGGAGGAATCTTCTACAACGAGAACACGCGACTTTTCAAAAGTGCCCTTATGCATGGTAGTCTTAATCGGTATGGGAAAATAACACCCCAAAGGAAACTTTCAAACAGGACCTGTCTGGAAATTTCCTCCCATCTATCTCAATCAAGACGGGAGGAAATCTACTATCGACCTAACCTAAATACGCCCTCAAAGCCTTGCTCCGTGTGGCATGACGAAGACGGCGAATTGCCTTTTCCTTAATTTGTCTTACGCGCTCTCTAGTAAGGTTGAATTTTTCGCCGATCTCCTCAAGCGTCAACGGATGCTCCCGCTCGATCCCGAAGTACAGCCTAATAACTTCGGCTTCCCTGTCGGTCAAAGATTTCAATGCACGTTCTACCTCGGTTCTCAGCGACTCCTTCATCAGGATGTAATCAGGAGGAAGCTGGTTGTCGTCAGCCATGACGTCCAACAACTTGTTATCTTCACCCTGAACGAATGGTTGGTCAACTGAAAGATGCCTGCCGGATATCTGGAGAGTCTTGTCGACTTCGTAGAGACTCATGTCGAGTTGCTCTGCAATCTCAGATGGACTTGGCTCACGCTCGAACTCCTGCTCCAGTTCGCTGAATTTCTTCCCAATCTTGTTCAAAGCTCCGACGCGGTTCAACGGCAAACGGACAATCCTCGATTGTTCTGCAAGAGCTTGAAGAATGGACTGACGAATCCACCATACCGCATAAGAAATAAACTTAAATCCGCGGGTGGGGTCGAAACGCTTTGCTGCTTTGATTAGTCCGAGATTCCCTTCATTAATCAAATCTCCAAGCGAAAGACCCTGATTCTGATATTGTTTGGCAACGCTAACCACAAACCTTAGGTTTGCCTTGATCAGCTTCTCTAACGCTCTCTGGTCGTTCTCACGGACTTTAATTGCCAGCTCAATTTCCTCCTCGGGAGTCAAAAGATCGACTTTGCCAATCTCTTGGAGATATTTGTCGATTGTCTGATTTTCCCGAGATGGATATTGTTTACCGACCTTGATCATTTAATTTCCTCATTTGTTTTTCGTGGCAAACCGGGCTTTGTTTTACAAGTGTCCAATTTCCATTCGCTTTAATGAACAAAAATCTACCGGGTTTTATTCCCGCAATGGTTCATGCGAGCTTCTCTTCGAAAGCACAATTCAATAAGAACCGCTAGCCACAAGGTGTCTTAGGCGTAAACTTCCTTTTCGTTACACTTGCACACTTTAACAAAGTGTTGGTTATATTTGTAACTTGCCTTTTCACGTCTTTCAGCAGAAATCACAAGAACACTCTGCATGAGTTCACCACATTTCGGACACTCGGCACCTTTCTTCCCTGCCAATGCTTTCGCCGCCTTTTCTGCAAAACTCGTTGTCTTTGCCATTTATTTTCTCCAGAATTTTTATGTGTGAATGTCTATAAGATCTTTACGACGTTGCCGCCGCTGGTGTGGGCGCGCTGTAAGACTTTCTGTGCTGTAATCAGGAATTCCGCAGGCTCATTTTTCCCGTCGATGTTCAGAACTGCAACACTGATGGTAGCCATGTGGTTTCGACTGCCAATCTGGTACACCTTTGTCGCTAGATTTTTTCTAAATTTCTCTCCCCACGCAAGAGCCTCATGCTGAGAGAATCCTTCCAAAATTACACCGAACGTGCTGGCTGAAACTTTGCCAATAGCATCATAAGGTTTTAACCATCCTTTGATAATGTCTGCAACATCAGAAAGTATGTAATCAATACCCTCGGTTGAGAAGCGATTGCGAATGTCATCAACTCTGTCCAGTCCTATCAAAACCAATATGCTTTTGATACCGAGATCAGCCACTCTTCCGACTTCTTCCTCGAGCCTTTCAAGGAAGAACTTCTTGTTCAATGTCTGCGTAATTCTATCAAATACGACGAACTTTTCGAGAAGCTGGTTTGCCGAATTAACCTCAGCGACAAAAGCGCCAAGATTCACTAGCTGTTTCATCCCGTCGACTTCAAGTGAAGAAAATTTGCCTGGAGTAAAACTCTCAACAGTTATCGCCCCGAAGCATGTATTCAGGCCGGTGATCGGTATCGCCACGAACGATCCTTTACCGGAAGGTTCACTTTGGACAAACCTGTGCTCTTCAACTCTTGAAAGGTCTTCCATGTAGAGCGACCTGTTTTCTCTGATTGCTTTCCCGGTGAGTGTTTCATTCAATCCGACCTTGCATCCTTCCTCTACGTATTCCGATCCCGAACGTTTCACCACTCGTGAAACGGTCCACGAATGAGAATCGGTTTGAGAAACGAGCGCCACGAATTCTGCATCCACGGTGTCTGACACGGCCGTCGCCACCGCGGTGAGTATTGAATCGACGTCGGTCTTCGAACTCAATTCGTTCGTGAGCCATTTTAGGGACCCAAATGCTGTCTTCGTAACGGCCAAATCATATTTATCGGTAAGTGCCCGCAGCACAGCAGAAAACAATCTTGTGAAATTTCCGAGGAGCGGCACAGTCTCCCTCCCAAAACCTTCGTCGGTTAAGCTGTCAGCCACCAAGACAGCTATTACGTCATCATGAAAAAAAATTGGGACCCCGATAAGGCTCTTCACACCACTCGGAGATTCATAATATGGTACAACGTCTACTTCCGCGGCTGGATTAATCTCAGATATGATCTCGGGTTTCCCGCTCAGGGCAATTCGACTGATCACATCATTGCCAATCGGAAGACGTAATTCCTTAGTGAAAGCCGAGGAGCCAGTCATTTTATCCGCGACTGCCAGAAACCTCCGATCTTTGTTAACCCAGAAAAGCGCCGCGGTGTTTGCAAACAAAACCTCTTGAACCAACTCAAGAAGTTTATGCAGAATCGAATGGAATTCCGCGCGCGGTTCGGCAGGAGACTGTTCTTCTGGTTTGAAGTAAAATGCATCGATAATGTTGAACCGTGGCCCTTCTTTCTTTGGAACGAACGCGCGCTGCGGCTCGGAATCCAACGACGGTTTTGGCCGATTCACTTCTTTTTCTGCTCTCGCTACCTGAGGCTCATCGTACACAGCGTAGTACTCCGAACTGATGTCGTCAAACACGTATCGCTTTACTGGTTTATTTGGTTGTTCGTTCATGTGAGAAATTCAGGACAGGTGAAAATCTATTCATTTTGCGTAAAATATAATAGAATTCCGACAATATTACCAATTTGTTATTAGATAATTTTTTTAGAGGAAGTCAATGGAATTCTTTTTCAATTAATTGAACAATAAGGCGTTGGAGTTTAAATTTCTTCGTGCTGATTGAGTCCACAAACCCCGCGACCGGTGAGATAGTCGGAAAAGTTGATTCAACAAGAACCGATGATATCTCGCAAATAGTCTCACGAGCACGACAGGCGCAGAAAGAATGGGGACAACTTTCTAACTCACACAGAGTTAAGCTACTTAAAGAATGCGGCAGAATCCTATATGTTCGGAAACGGGAGATCGCCGATCTAATTTCGCGGGAGAACGGCAAGCCGGTGGTCGAGGCTTACACTTCCGAGATCATCCCGGTCCTCGACTTGATAAATTACTTTTCGAAAAAATCCAGAAGAATGCTTCGCGCCCGGCGCGTGAGGATCGGCATCCCACTTCTCAAAACCAAAAAGGCATTTGTTGCTAACGAACCATTAGGGGTCGTTGGAATAATATCGCCATGGAATTATCCTCTCCTTCTCCCGCTTGGGCAGATAATCCCCGCACTCCTTGTTGGCAATTCGGTAGTCTTCAAGCCGTCGGAATACACTCCGGTCGTCGGCGAGACAATTTCGCAATTGCTTTGGGATGCGGGAATTCCGAGAAATGTTTTCAATATTGTTCAAGGCGCTGGAGAGATCGGAGCTGCTTTGACTTCGTCCGGAGTCGACAAAATCTTTTTCACCGGGAGTACTGCGACCGGCAGAAAAGTATCGGAACTCGCCGCACAAAAGCTGACACCTGTCTCGCTAGAACTCGGCAGCAAAGACGCGATGATAGTTCTGGATGACGCGTACATTGATTCGGCAGTAAGCTGCGCGATATGGGGCGCCTTCATGAATGCCGGGCAAACGTGCGTTTCTATCGAACGATGCTTTGTTCACGAAAAGGTGCATGATCGTTTCGTGGAAATTCTAGAGAAGAGAATAAAAGAATTGCATGTCGGTTCTGGAACCGATACTCGTACCGACATCGGAGCAATGATACACCGTGCGCAATTCGAGATCGTCAAGCTCCATGTGGATGACGCTGTCCAGCGAGGCGCAAAGATCATTGCCGGGGGAGTCTTCTCAAAGGGTGCTGCAGGATATTTCATTCCACCGACACTTTTGAAAGATGTTCCGATGGATTCGTTGCTGATGACTGAAGAAACTTTTGGGCCAGTATTACCAATCGTTAAGTTCAGCTCTGATAATGAAGCTGTTGAGTTCGTAAATTCTTCTCGCTTCGGATTAGCCGCCAGTGTTTGGACGCGGGACAAAAAGCGTGGAATGCAAATTGCCAGGATGCTGCAGGCTGGCGCGGCAATAGTGAATGACGTGATAAGCTATTATGGGATAAGCGATGGGGTCGTCGGCGGTGTAAAGGAAAGCGGCAGTGGAAGAGTTCATGGAAGAGAAGGACTGCTTGAGATGGTTTACCAAAAATATTATGAAGTTGAACGGATGCCTCGCATGAAAAAGCTGTGGTGGTACAGCTACGACCAAAACACACTTTCGTTTTTCGAAACAGCCACCGATTTTCTTTTCGCGCGAAGAGTCCTTGATAGAATAAAAACAACATTCAAACTTATACCAGAATTCTTGAGGATAAAAAAGATATGAAGTTATTTGCACTTGCCTTCGGGGCTCACCCGGATGATGTCGAGATGAGCGCGGGAGGCACACTCTCAATGTTAAATAGAAACGGGAATCCATTTGGTATTGTCGATCTCACGCGCGGTGAGATGGGAACTCGCGGCAATGCTGCGATAAGAGCCAAAGAGGCGAATGACGCCGCAAAGATTCTCGGCGCCGACATAAGAATAAATCTCGGAATAGGTGATGCAGGAGTCGAAGTCACTCGAAAGAATCTTTTGAAAGTGATCGAGGTGATCAGAAAGTACAAGCCTGAGATCGTCTTCGCGCCGTATAGAGAGGAACGACATCCGGACCACGCCCTCACCCATCAACTCGTCAGCCAGGCTGTATTCTACTCCGGTCTGCTGAAATTGAAAACCGGGAAGTTGGCTCCTCACAGACCGAAGCGAGCTTTCTATTATATGCAGCACAGAACCTTTGTCCCCACAGTCTATGTTGACATATCTAACGATTACGAGACGAAGGTGGCAGCTATCAGGGCTCATAAGTCACAGTTCTTTAACCCCGAAAGCAAAGATCCTGAGACTGCGCTTTCCACTCCAGAGTTTCTCGAATATCTTTTTGGAAGGATGAGATACCATGGAAGACAGGCGGGCGTCAGGTACGCTGAGCCTTTTTGGACAACTGAACCTCTGACTATAACGAACTTCGAATCAGTTGTATAAAAGAATCTGACTGCAAAGATACTAAGACAAATTCCCGATAATGTCCTTGCCACTCTGCATCTTGTCCGTTAAAAATATTCGTGTGATGTAATGAAACTTAAGAACCTTATTCTTCCCCAAATTCTCTTTTTTCTCTTTGCATTTGGATTCGTAAGCGTAGTAAGATCACAACCGTTGAACCACCAAATAGTAGTTAGTGGCACAGGCGGCTCGATCAGCGGCACTGTCGTCAGTGGAGGAACCCCGATCATCGGAGCCACAGTTCGATTACTTGGTCTTGATCGCGCAACCGAAACGGACAGTAAGGGAAATTTCTCTTTTCCCGATATACCGAACGGCTCCTATAAGATCTTCGTCCGATGCATCGGCTATGCTTCAAGCACAAAATCGGCGGATGTTGAAAACAACTCGATAAAATTGGCTTTCTATCTCAACCAGACGGCTATTCAATCCGAGGGGGTAGTGGTTTCTGCCTCTCCATACGCCCGCCAGGCAAATGAAGAGTACCAGCCAGCGGAATCTATTTCGAGAGAACAAGCTCAGAACGCTCCAGGGCAAAGTTTTGCGGAAGAAATCTCCGACATGCCCGGCGTGAGCGTCCGCTACAACGGCTCTGCGCCAGCAAGACCGATGATTCGGGGACTTTCCGACAACGAAGTCCTTGTCCTTGAGGATGGCCTTCGAGATGGAGATGTCTCGACGTATGATCCAGCTCATGCTGTGCCTATTCTCCCAATAAGCATCGACCAGGTTGATGTTGTGAGAGGGCCAGCCAGCATCATGTTTGGACCTAATGCCATCGGAGGATTAGTCAATGTAATAACTAAGACCATCCCCTCGGTTTCGAACAGGCCATTTTCCGGCATCGTCTCGCTGGGCGGAAACACAGTAAGTGACTTGTACTCCGGGTACTTTGACGGGACATACAGCGATGGTGGAAGCGCGCTAAGTCTCTCGGTTGGAGGTTCGCATTCACAGGACACGCGTATCCCACAAGGAAGTTATTTCGATGGTATCAACAGCTACAACTTGAATCGAATGCCGCAATCCTTCGCTCACGCGCAGGAGGAAGGCGCAGGCTACTCTTACACGGGAGACGTCGGAACCATCGGCGTCGGATATAAGCATTTTGAAATGACTTACGGTGTTCCGGGGACGCCTCCGAATGCCGATTGGATGAACGATCCGCCAACTACTTCGCTCATAGAGCAGAAGAGAAATTTAGTGGAGATGCGCGGACTATGGGCGGTTGATGTCGCGGCGATCCATCAGGTGAGACTCAATGCAGACTTCGTGGATTACGATCATTCGGAATACCCGACGCAAGAGGATTCGACGGGAGTCTCAAATCCTCAAGCCAACTTCTTCCACCAACAGACTTTCAACGCAGCGCTGCAGCTGATGCACCAGCAAATCGGTCAACTCCGTGGAACGATCGGACTCTGGACGGAAGTCGAGAACCTCAAGATCGAAGGAGGCCAGCCGCTCGGACCTAACTCGATCACGTCGGGCTTTGCTGGATATGTTTATGAGGAGTACCTGTTGACCGCCGATACGCGTTTCGAAGGGGCGATAAGATATGATTTCAACAACATTCACACGCAACCATATCCACAATCTCAGGACACAGTTTTCCAGACAATCGACGTATCCCGGTTCCATAATGCTGTGACAGCATCGTTGGGCGCAGTTCAAAACCTCTCCGAAAATGCGATCGTATCGTTGAGCATCGGCAGGTCGTTTCGTGCTCCAACCGTTCAGGAGCTATTTGCCCAGGGTGCCGATGCAGCGAGCAACACGTATTCGATAGGCGACCCAAACCTAACGCCAGAAACTGCTCTCGGTATGAACGCATCATTGAAGATGAACTTCCCTGACTTTTCATTTGAAGTGACTCCATACATAAATTACATCAGCAATTACATCTACGCTTATCTAAGAGGCGACACGATAGACAATCTCCCCGTCCGGCAATTTTCGGCAACGAATGCAAGGCTTTACGGTTACGAAGCGTCGATCATGGCAGAGCCGATCTCGAATATTGCGGTCGAGGCCGATGCAAATTACGTGAATGCTCAGGACACTAAGAACAACCTGCCTCTCCCATTTATTCCCCCGCTCCATGGCTTCTTGAGACTGACTTATCAGGATAACACTTATACCGGCTCGGTCGAGTGGCAACTCGCTTCGAGCCAGACGCGGCTCGGTCAGGGAGACACTTACACTGCCGGTTACGGAATTGTCAACGTCGGAGCCGGCGTGAGGCTCGTTTCGGGAGAGATGGTACACGATGTCAGCTTGCACTGCGACAATCTTTTCAACCAGGCATACCGCGACGACCTGTCTGTCATAAAAGATTTCATACCGATGCCTGGACGCGGCCTCAGGTTGAATTACGACCTGATGTTTTGAATTACGGTGCCAGCATGCAATCCCCAAATAGGATATTGTCCCCTTTCACTTCGTGGTGAGCTACTTTCATAGTGACCACCGTAGAACCCCTCTATCTGTCATTCCCGTCACCGCCTTGCGGGATCCCGACATATAGAATATTGCGGTCGGGACGCGCTTCCAGCGGGAATCTATCTCCTTTGTGAATTATGGATTCCCGATAGGAGCCCGCTCCGCCACGCGGAGCGAGGCGAGCATTCGGGAATGACAATTGAAAAATTTGCTCAACTTATTCCCTTTCAACGCAGCCTACTTCCACATTTGGAATTTAAGTGCCAGGTTATTATACTGGTCATGGAGACGATGTCCATGGTTGGTATGCCAGGGTGCTGCTGAATTAAGAACCCATGTAGGTAAGTGTAACGATGTCCGTGAGTGACGTTTAAAAGAGTCATGGTCATCGCGCCGTGAACCCAGCTGTTCAGGAGTTGAACTCCTGAACAACAGAAGAAATAAATCGAGGCTTGCAGCGTGCAGAGAGCGAAGTGGGATTCAAGTAGGAGTGCCTGCATTGATTAAATGGAGGCTGACCCGTCGAGGACGGGCTCTGACAGGAATCGGATGGAGGCATACACCCCCAAAATGGCGTATTATACTGTCAAATCGGCATGTTACGGCGTTTGGCTGCAATGTCGCACAAGCCAGGAGACACGTGACAGCATCCGGCCGCTATCTCGCATCGTCCGGGAGCCATCTTAGGTAATTATATACTTGACAAAGGCAAATGGATTAGTTATATTAGATACATGATGAACGAGGATAAAATGAAGAAATTGAACAGTTTCGCAGACTTGGACAAGGTACTTCCAGATGAAAAGGCTTGCCAAACCTTCTTGATTGACCAACGCTGGAATGGAAAGCCTGTCTGCATCAAATGTGGAAGTGTCCGTAAACTTTATATCATTAATGGCGGCAAATTGCTTCAGTGTGCCGATTGCAGGAAAACCTTTTCTCCGAAGGTCGGGACTATCTTTGAAGATTCGCCGGTTCCGTTGAAAAAGTGGTTCATGGCTATCTACGTACTCACCGCACATAAGAAAGGAATTTCTTCCGTTCAATTGTCCAAGGACATAGACGTAACTCAAAAGACAGCATGGTTCATGCTTCATAGAATCCGTCATGCCGTGAAAGTGAAGTCCTTTGAAAAACCACTTGGCGGTATCGTTGAGGTTGATGAAACATACGTCGGAGGCAAGACACTCAAGAATAAGATGGTCCCAGGACAACGTAGAAAGGCTGTCGTTTTCGGAATGGTACAAAGACAAGGTGAAGTCCGAGCAATGCCGATCAAACATGCTTGGGTTGAGATAATGGATCCGATTATCAAAGAGAACATTTCCCCGGATTCCACACTTATGACCGATGAGCTTCCCGCTTACATCAACACAGGTAGGACGTTCAAAGAACATGGCACGGTCAACCATAGGAGCCATGAATATGTCCGCGGTCAAGTTCATACTAATACCATTGAAGGTTTCTGGTCTATCTTGAAACGTGGTATCAATGGAATTTATCACCATGTTAGTGAAGAACATTTGCACCGTTACACCGACGAATATGCTTATAGATATAATTCACGTTCACTTACTGACCCTCAGAGGTTTGAGAAGTTTTTTGAGAAGGTGGAAGGTCGGTTGACGTACAAGAAGCTTGTTGAAGGTTAAGAGTGATATACTTATCAACCAATTTAACGATTGCTATATCAAAGCCTTCAAGTTCACCGCCCATACAATCGGGAGAAAGAACGCCGGCAGTGAAATCCGCTATGATGTTAGAAACTTCTTCCTCTTTAGGTAAAATATGACTATGTGCCATGGATGACTCCGTTCAATTAAAATATGCTCAATTAGTTGGACAAATAACCTTTGATTTTAACACACTGGAAGAGGCTATGCACAGTGCAATTGCAGAATTAATAGGCATTCCAGATAAAGATGTCGCGGGTCGCATTACGGCCGGAGAAGCATTCCAAGACCTGCAACGTCTTTTAAACGTCTTATTCAGATACAGGGTACAGAGCCTGACGCAATTGGAGAGACTTGACAATCTAAACAAGAGATTAGACGGGAACGGTGGAACCATTATCGGTATCAACGCTGAACGTAACGAACTATTGCACGGTGCATGGAAGCTGGTAATATTCCTTGGAAAAACCAGGGCGATGAAATCCAAACGTTCCAAAATGAATCTCAGGAAATATAAAGCCGAATTTCGCTTTGTGGAGGTTGCCGAACTGGAGAACTTAATCGTTAAAATCAATGATACAACAAGAGAACTAAGACAGCTCATGGAAGATAACCGGGAATTAATTAAAGACCACATAAAAGCCTACAACGCACTTTGGGAATCCAATAATTTCAACATGGTAAAAAAATTCAATGAAAAGTATTATGAAGAAGAAGAAAACTGGCAAAGCTAAGTACGAAAAGCCTCTCAAACTCGACATGAGTTTCGAGGATGCTGTTAAGCTGATAGTCAAAGCGAAACCTCCGAAGAAAAAATAACTGAGTGTTCCATGACGTTCGATGAATTCAAGGCAATCGCCACCAAACAATCAATAGCGTCCATAATAGGACTGATAGCGGGAATACTAATATCAGCCATCTTATGGCTTTTCTCCGATATTCCCCCCGCAATCTTAAAACTACTTGAATTCCTGCCCAATACAGGACTGAAAAAATTATTGCTTGGGTTACTTGTTGTCTGCCTATCGGAGGGAGTTTGGATATATAGTCGGCGCACCAAGTTAAAACCCGGATTTGGAGTGCTATGGGATAGAAAATTAAATCCATATTGCCCCTCCTGTAAAAATCTGCTGACGAATTATACCAATTGGAGTCATACCTCTCCCCAACATTACGCTTGGGGATTTTGGTGTGTCAAGTGCCAACAAAAAGTATTTCTCAATACCGATGATGGTGCTTCGATTAGCTTGGAAGACGCGAAAGAACAGCTTCGCAAGTAATCCCCACCTCTCAACAATCCATCTCTTTACAACCTTGCCAAGGTGTCTTAGTTTACTCATTTTGTCCTGCCTTTGTCAAGTATATAATTACCGCAGATTACATTACAAGTCTAAACGGTCATTGCATCGAGGCTGAAGGATTACTCCGTTAAATCGAAAACGGCGACGCAGGGGACTACGGATGCCAAGTACGATGCGGAAGAGGATTTGATCGCGCAGGCGATCCGCGTCGCGTCGGGGCTTTCACTCCTCGGAACCGATACGAAGAATGAAACTCTGAAGTCGATCGGGCACGCGGCCCCTTCCTATCTCCGCGGAATGAGCGAGACCAAGCTCATTACGACCACAAAGGGAATCCTCGAGGCGGCTCAGAATAATGCGACGGCATTGGCCGGGAAGTACCAGATCTCCGCCGCCGACATTACCCTCCTCGACACGCTGATCAAGGCATTCGAGAAGGCGATCGGCGCAAAAGGGAGCGGGATGGGAACCCAGAAAAGCTCGAACAAGTCGGCGAAGCAGGTGCTGAGAGAGATAACGGGTGACCTGGATCAGATCGATACGGCCATGGAGCTTCTTCCCAAAAATGACAAGGATGCCATGGACTTTTATCTCAAGTACTTTTCTGTACGCGGGATAAAGGATACCGGGATAAGACATAAGCCGCCCAAGCCGCCGAACGATACGAACAAACCGCCCGACGACACCAAGAAACCATAGGGATGAACTCACTCCCGTGTAAGAGCATCACGGGACAGGCCCCGTGTGGGAGTATCACCCCGAAGGGATCACTTCGTGACGGGACAGGCCGCCCTCTCTTACAAAGGGAGGGCGGCAATAATGAAGCTAAGCTGGCAAGGGGTGTACTGGCAAGACGGCGCGGAGGGGTGGTGAGACGCCTACATTGGCTCCACCAAGGGTTGACTAATTTAGTAAACATTCATATATTTACTATGAAGATGCGAGGAGACAGGAGATGAAATCGATCGATCCAATGGATTTCGGCAAGGTAATCAGGGAACAGCGTCAGGGTATTAGTTTATCCCTATCAGACTTGAGCTCAAAACTGAAGGTCACAAAGGGATATTTATCTCGCCTTGAATCAGGGAAAGCTGTGCCATCGATGGAGATGGTGAAGAAACTATCGAGATTTCTGAAGATAGATTCAACTCAACTTGGCTTTCTTGCCGGCTACCTTCCTTCAGACGTTGAAAAAATACTCTATACAAATCCAATCAAAGCCCCAGCAATTCTTAGAGAAACATTTGGACCCTCAATCAAGCCGGAGGAAATCGTTCCCTGTAACAGGGAACAAGAAAAGGCACATATAGTCAAGTCAAGGCCTTCCTATGAGTTATTGAACGTGGATTGTTTTCGATGGATGGAAGATCGCAAAAGCAACAGCATTCACGCGATTGTAACGGATCCACCATACGGATTGAAAGAATATACCGCGACGGAAAAAGCTAAACTCCGAAACGGCAATGGAGGCGTTTGGCGTATTCCTCCTAAGCTTGATGGATATGAGCGTCATCCCCTGCCGAGGTTCACAGTGTTAGATCAAGAAGAAAAGAACGAACTAAGAAGATTCTTCTTTGAGTGGGCACAGAAAGCGTTAAAAATCCTTGTCCCAGGCGGACACATATTCATTGCAACAAATCCACTCCTCTCGCATTTGGTATATGAAGCTATCGAGAGAACAGGTTTCGAGAAGCGAGGTGAAATTATTCGCTTAGTACAAACACTTCGAGGTGGAGATAGACCTAAGAACGCGCATCATGAGTTCAGCAACGTGACCGTTATGCCACGGTCCTGCTGGGAACCTTGGGGCCTTTTTAGAAAACCTTGCGAGGGAAGGGTCCAAGACAATTTGCGTAAATGGAAAACCGGTGGTCTTCGTCGGATTTCCAAAGAACAACCGTTCTGCGATGTGATAAAGAGTTCCCCTACGAGAGCCAGCGAAAGAGAAATCGCTCCGCACCCTTCCCTCAAACCACAGGCATTCATGCGACAAGTGGTTCGAGCGGCGTTGCCCCTTGAGGAAGGAATTATTCTTGACCCTTTCATGGGCGCTGGCTCAACGATAGCTGCTGCATGCTCATTAGGATATCGAAGCATAGGTATTGAGTCTGACACAGAATATTATCGCATTGCACTCGCGGCAATCCCGAAACTTACGGCACTACCATCAAATGGCCAGGGCAGCCTTACCAATTATCCTGACAATGTGTCGCAGGAAGAACTATTTATGGTTGGCTAAGACGCCTCGATGTTTCCCTACGCCGACGCCCGGAAGCCTGTAAAGAAAATTCGCCCGCAGTTTTTCCACACCTGAAGTGGTGATTGAAGCGGTTGGAGTCCTCCTTGAAGCGCCTTTCCTTCCCGAGAAGGACCAATCTTTCTTTGTGAGCTTGGCACAGAGGATCTCCACAAATGTTAAAGGAACAACCTGCTTGTCGTCTTGCATTCCTACCATGTAGCGAAATATGAGGAGCCAGCTGTCTTCAGGGTTGTGTCCCTGCCATCCGCCCTTTTGAATTGAGGTCTTCACTTCAATTCCCTCGTCTCCTTTTAGAACTAAGTTGGAGCTATAGTGTCCTTTTGGAAGCAAATCTGGGTGTCCTCCTACTTTCAGGTTTGCAATTAGAGTGCTGGAAACTCGCGCGATATTCTTGACGAGCAACTCTGAAAGGATACCAGAGAAGGAATTGCCAAGCAGCAGACTCTTCCATTGGGCGAAACCCGTTGTTGACCAGAAAATCATTAATACCATTGAATAAACGGTGCGTTTCCATAACGGCATTTGATACTTCGTCGACAGTAAGATGATATGGTAGGGCGACATTGCGATTAACATACTTGTGATCAAGTTGTTTAAGACGTTCCATGGTTTCCTTGTTAGGTTATTGGGGCCGGACTGAACAATAAAGGTTTTAAGGTACTGCAAAGAAGCAACGGCACCAAGCTGCGTTCCGCTATTTTCACATTACGTGCGCGGCACGAAGCGAGTCTCCATGAAACACAATAATCGAGCGTTGTGATTCGCGTTGTTATACGCCGCCCAGCAATTCCTGTTCATTGACGGGCACGCGCGGGAGGCAATTAGGAGGACTGTATTCGATTTCATTCTTGCTGTCATTTTGGTTTCTCTGTGGCTGACTCTTCCCCTTTCTTAACCATATCATTCGTGATTTGAACAGACAACCACAACACAAAGAGTATCATCGCGAAAAGCAGAAGCCACGACGGATAAATCCCAAAGAAGGTAAGCAAGGTTAGGATCACTGTCAGTAACCCTGTATTGATCAACTGTTGGATGAGAACATGCCTCCGCTTGTGATATCGCGGAATCAACCTTATCCAGGTCGCAAATAAAGAAACCAAGATCGAGACACCTATTACCTCTAGTACAAAATAGAACACTGGAATCTCCTGAAAGAAAAATATTTGATGATGCGTCGTAACAAGGGATTCGGCCGCATGTTCTTCAACAACCCGAATTCTGCCGTATTGTATTTGCTTGCTTCTTTACTGCAAGAGTAAAATTATGATTAGCGAAGGAGAAATAAAAATTCATTTCCACGCACCGGAAGAAACTATGGGGGTGAGGTAGGGGCGGTATCATTGCTTCTTTCTGCTGACGATAATGCCTATGACAATTCCACCTATTGCCCCAAAGCCAAGGATCGGTCCGAATGAGCCGGTTATGATTGCATCTGGTATACTCATTAACAAGCTAATGAGGAGGCCATTGACCCACCCTGGAAACGGAAGCGTCGTATTGGGAATTAGAAAACCTATTGCAAAGCGGCTCGTAAAAGCTCCAGCCATCGCGATATTTCGATTTGGTAAAGCCATGAACAG
The DNA here is from genome assembly GCA_963703215.1 of uncultured Bacteroidota bacterium. GTDB lineage: Bacteria > Bacteroidota > Ignavibacteria > Kryptoniales > JAKASW01 > JAKASW01. The sequence continues at coordinate 3,180,846 of OY969800.1, forward strand.
CATTGGGATGATATCAATAATTCCGAAAGCCAACCCTGCTATGAGACCAACTCTTAGTCGTGACATTTTAACTCTCCTTTACTTTTTCGGTTGAGCCAGATCAAATGCCTCTTTTAACAATCGAGCGAATGATCTATTCAACTCCCGCTTGTCAGTGATTTTGTAGAAGTGATGGAATCTGTTCGCAGAGATTTGTTCGACCTTGCTTGCCGATGGAGCAGCTTTAGAGCGGTCGAGGACGACATTCACGCCTAGATAACTTTTCTTGGGATGGATAGCTATGAATGCCCGTTCTCGAACAATGTGAATGGATTCCTTTTTGGGTTCCACTTTATACGTTCCGATGGAGTCCAATAACTGCATCAGAGTCGTTTGTAAATCATCGACGGTATTCATGAGTTTCTGTTCCTTGAATGTGATTGAGTATGATAAATGCTAAACCGTTTTTCGCAGCCGCCATTTTCGCCTAGCGTGATACGGGAAGAAGTCGCGAGACGGGCGACCACCTTGCATATATAATCTGGAGCGTCTTTCTTCCGCATGTTAGCCGCCGTTGCCCGAAAGGGCGTCAAAATCAATCTCACTTACTTCCTTCGTCTTAACAAACCATTCCGCCAGGACTTTATTGTGGTGCGCGATAATCTGCGATGCCGATAGAATGTCAGTGTCCCATGTGCTATGAGCGTCCTTTGCCAGAATCACTTGGTAACCCAAACTAAACGCGCGACGGCAAGTCGTGTCCACGCAAAACTCAGTTTGCATGCCACATATGACAAGCGTCTTGATATTACGAGACTCCAACTGTTTCTGAAGCTCGGTGCCGTGGAACGAATCTGGCGTATCTTTCTCAATGACAGCATCATTGCGCGATGGGGCGATGTCTGGGTGAATGTTCCATCCTGGAGTGCCGCGCTCTAACGGGTGTCCTCGCCCACCATTGTGTTGAACATAAATAATGGGGACAGAAGCAGCGCGCGCACCACTAATCAACCGCATCACTTGTGACAGTAAGTCCTTATCTCCCGCAATGGGCGGGATAATGGGACTCTTGAACACCCCGAGTTGCATATCAATCACAATCAATGCTATATCGCGTGGCATACGGAATAACTTCCTCTACTGATAGAAATCGCTCGGGCAATGGCGCCTAACGTCCTGCCGGAAGAAGTCGTTGCTTTCGCTCGCTATAAATATTGCGCAACATCGAGTCATCGAGCAAAAGCAATGAAGCGAGAATGAAATGTAAAAATGACGAGCGTCTTCTTCCGGCTTGTTATGCGCAGCGCCCAAATACGATTCAAAATCAGCAGCCACCTTCACTGAACTTTCACAACCTTAGTCAAGAGTTTGAACGTGGAGTCTAGCGCCATTAGCTTAAATTCATACCGCCGTTCGGGATAAACAGTTACGAGTTCATATAACACATTCTCGAAAATACTGTCGGCCATTGGATTAGAAATGGCTCTCGGTGAAACGAACAGGTCAACGGAATAAACATTTTGATTGGTAATGGCAAAGATTGCTCGGGCATTCTGCACTCGTGGAGACCATATTCCTTCCTTTTCGAGCAAGGCGACGATCACGAAAGCATCTGACTTAGACACCTCTGTCGAATCGTATAACATAGTGCATTGGGTATCCTTCGTGACTATTTTAGCGTATCTCTCCTCGCTGTCACCCTTGGCTTGTTGCCTGTATTGCGCGAAGAGCAAGGTAGGGGCAAACAAAGCTAAGATGGTATACAGTAATCTTCTTGAAGTCATTTTATCAGACCTTTCTTATTTCGGGCGTTGCGCATAACGTGCCGCGCGAAAAACGTCCGTGGCGAATTCGATTTTTTAATAAACATCAACATAGAAAGGATATGCTATGATACGATCAATCACAAAGCTTTTTAACAAAATTCGCCATGGCGTTTTTTGCGGTGTTCCACGACGTTCGCGAAGCGATACAAATAATGGAACAGCGCGAGATCGCGCGGCACGTTCCAGCGGACAGCTCATGAGCGAAGCTCGCTCGATTGATGCCTTTCGCGTTGAGACAGGAAGTCGAAACGCGAACGATAAACCTGAAGATTCCATGTTAATTATGATAGTTGAGCATCCGGATGGAAGCGGTGAACTAAGAGGTGTAGAGGAAGACGATGGAGTCATCAGCTTCACGCCTGAAAAATGGAAATACATCAAATCCCTGGTGTTGCGCCAAATATAGTCATCCATTTTATGATAATGTTTTTCTTCAACTTTTTCTTTTTTAATGAACGCACGTATCCATCTACGCAGGATTGAATTTCGAAATCATGCAGTTTTCTATACGCGTATATTTCCATTGTTACAACATGATCATGCAGAGGAAATTTAAACCTATGCTGAAGCACTGGCGCTTCCATTTTGAACCTCCTAATTTCCAATATACCACAAAGCGAATGTCGTTTCGACGTTCGCATGACTGTTTTAATGAGCGCGTTCCAACACATGAAAACTATCATAGGCGTTGGATTGCGCGAATACTCTTTTGTGAGCCGCCACGGACGGCGGCGAATAAATTCAGGCATCAATCAGCTTCGCGAATGTCCGCTGGAACTACCATAAAAACGAATTTCATTTTTCCGCCACCGGCAGCGTGTTATACGCGCCATCACGTTTATTTTCTTCATCTCTGCAAAGCTCAAATTATGATTGGTCGAGGAGAAATAAAAATTCATTTGCCCGACCTGGAACAAATCATGAAGGGGCGGTAGGGCGGCGCCAAATATTATTCCTCAACCAGGTTTGAGCAGTCATAAGGTTTTCCCGACCCATTGGCCGACCGTAATCCTGTGACCCTCAGGTGATGCTATTCCAAACTCACGCATTTCCCAAGGTTTGGTTTCGATCGGAAAGAGAATCTTGATTCCCTTCCGTTTCAGGTCTTCATAATAGCCGTCCGCATCGTCGACGACTAGATAGCCGAAGTATCTGTGATCACCGAGTTTGCCGGGAGATATTGCGTCCGGACATTCTCCCAGCATCACCATACAATTGTCTCTCTGAAGGAACTTCCAACCGCCTGGCTCTGACACGATCTTGAATCCCAGAACTTCAAAAAAACTCGATGAGGCTTGTAGATCGTGCACGGCCAACACATAGTGGTTCTGAAGAATCTTTGCCATTATTACTCTCCGTTCGGTGAACGATTAATGAATGTTAGTGTGCCACTATAGCGTAATGTTGTTTACTGCTTCTTTACTGCAAAGCTTAAATTATGTTTGGCGGAGGAGAAATAAAAATTCATTTGCCCGCACCGGAAGAAACTATAGGGGTGAGGGTAGGGGTGGTATGTTATGCGTTGGTGCTACCGTCGTCACGAGGCCTCACACCAACGATAAGCAAGTACAGTACCATCGAGATTTCTGCGATTGCTGACGGAATGACGACGAAGGAGTGAATCTTTTGACCGAAGTGGGGGACAATGAAAGCAGCGAGCACGTCAATGAGGTAGCAGATGCCACCCACGATAAGAATCTCGCCGAGCCACTTGGGAAACATCTCTGATTTGTAAGCGAGATACCCAAGCGGCACTAACCACAGGCCAAAGAATATCTGCGCAATGAGGATACCATAGTGCTGGGTCTCAAGCAGAAGATATATGAGAGCATGTGAACCCTCGATGCCAAAGGCGGCAGCATATCCACTGTTGGTTGCCACACGCAAGCCTTCAAACTCGAAGACCGCATTGAGGCATCCGATGCCGGCAGCGAGACAGACGAGGATTAACATTACCCTCGCCATGTTCTTGTTCACATGCTTCAGCAGGATGTAAAGGGTCAGGGCCAGAAAGACAAAGAATGTCTGATCCAACAGATCAGCGACGACGCCTATGCGAACAAGTAAAGGGTTCGCGATGACATTGGCAGCCGTGGCCGCCGCGTTGCCGACAACGTACATCTTGGGTTCAACAAATCCTTCCGCAAAGCCGCCGAAGATGCCGACGAGCAGGTAGAGGACGCCCGCGATTCTCGCCGTTTTTTTGTTCGAATTCATTTTGTCATCCATTTGATTTTCTATTTGCTATACCTGCTTTATTCTGTTTGCTACCCCGTTAGTTATGCAATGTCGCCTAAGCATGACGCATAACCACCATAAACACATGTTTCGTTTTTCCGCCATCGGCAGCGTCTTATGAGCCATAACTTGCGGCGCAGACGCACCATTATGTTTATCTGATTCTTTCCTGCAAAGCACGTTTAAAATTATGATTAGCGGAGGAGAAATAAAAATTGTTTTGACGAGGCGAAACGAATTATGAAGCTGCGGTAAGAGGATGTGACTGTATTCCTCTGCTTTGCTAAAAACTCGCCCACCGATTAACTTTATAATTATGGTGGACAAAACGTTCTACAAGTTGTTTGCGATTCTGTTCCTGACGTGTGCTGCACTTGTGCCGATGGAATCACTCGTCGCTCAGCCTTTTCCTCAAAGAGAAATCTTTCATCTGGCATCGTGGATATTGGATTCGTCGAGGGACAGCATCACCATCTCCTTTGCCTGCGCTATTCCGTACAACAGAATTATTTTTGCGAAGGCAGAAAACGTTCCTGGCTCATCGGTCGTACACGATGTGTTCGAGGCGGACCTTTCATTTTCAATAGACGCCAGCGACTCCGTTACGGGAATAGATCACCACAGGTTAAGTCAAAGTAAGATCATCGCAAACGAGTTCTCCATTACACAAGACGCATCGCACAGAGCCGAAAACATCGTAACCATGACGCTTCCGAAATCAGTCTATAAGATTTCTGCCGAAGTCCGGGATGATGACCAGCAGATTTCTTACATGAATACGACCGAGACCAAGAGACTGAATGATTCTTTAAGCACATTCACGTCGGTCTTCGCAGATTCAATGAATGACAGCGCCATGGCACCCATAATCATAAATGATGCTGCCCGTTTTCCGGGACCCATAATTTTCGCTCTTCTCACAAATGACAGCACGACTCGCGGTCTTAGCTTGAAGCTGGAGACTCTTGATGGTTCCATTATAAAATCAGATTCTCTTCCACCGCGGAAAGCAACATTTCAGCCAGTTGACTCGAACGGGAACGTCTCGTTTCAGATCGTTCATAGCATGGACCATTCACTCTATTTGGGCGAATTCAAAGTCGATACGCTCGATGAGGGCGAGTACCAAATCGAAGCGGACCTCAATGGTAAAGTGGACAAAATCCGGTTCAACTACCTCTGGATAGATAAGCCTGTTTCTTTGAGAAATTTCAAAACTGCTCTTTCACTTTTGAAATACGTTGCACCTGACTCTGTCTTCTCCTATTTAAATTCTGGAAACGACAAGGAGCAGAGGGAAAAGTTCGGCCGGTATTGGAAGTCACGCGATCCAACACCTGAGACTGCCTATAACGAACTCGAGGCTGAATACTACGAGAGAGCCGATTATGCGTTCGAGCATTTCAGGACAATCTCGGTTGACGACGGCACCGCTACCGACCGTGGAAAAGCATACATCCTGTTTGGAAAACCAATGAGTGTCAAGCGAGAATTCCGAAGCGATGGAACTTATGAAATCTGGTATTATCCAAATCACAAAAAGAACTTGATATTCAAAGAAAAAGGTGTCGGCAATTTTGTCCTTTTCCAGACGGAGAATTTATGAGCGTCATCGCAATAACAATTGGTGATTACAACGGGATTGGTCCTGAAGTCGCCTTGAAAGCTGCAGCAAGTCGAACGATCCGGGCGAATTGTACCCCACTACTCATCGGCCCTTTCAAGGCATTCGAGTATTACGCGAACAAATTCTCCCTTCGACGGAAGATATTGAAAGTCGATTCTCTGACCGACGCTATCGGTAGAACCGAGATCACTATCTTTGACATGTGCCCGGGTTTTCATGACAGGATAAAACCGGGAAAACTAACAAAGGAGAGCGGCCTCTGGGCTGGAAGGGCTATTGAAAATGCCGTCGAGCTTTGCGTTCAATATCAAGCGGATGCGATCGTCACCGCCCCTGTTTCCAAAGAAGCACTGCGACTTGCCGGTTACAGTTATCCCGGGCAGACTGAGATGGTGACGGTGCTGTCGAAATCAAGAAAGTCTATCATGGTGATGGCATCAGGGTTTGCGCGAATCGCCCTCGCCACGATTCACCTTCCGATTTCCGAAGTTCCACGCGCCTTGACCAAGGAAGTCATTCGCGATCGATTGACTATTTTCAATGATTCCATCAGACAAGACTTCGGCGTCAAGTCGCCAAAGATTGCTGTGCTTGGATTGAATCCACATGCAGGAGAAAACGGGTTGATAGGAAAAGAAGAGAATGAAATTATCAGGCCGGCAATTGAAGAAGCACGTTCATCAAAGATAAATGCTATTGGCCCCTTTCCTGCAGATGCTTTCTTCGGAACTTATCGCGAGGGTAATTATGATGGCATATTGGCTATGTACCATGACCAGGGATTGATTCCTTTGAAAATGCAGTCCTTCAGTACCGGGATAAACTTCACCGCCGGCATAAATATAATCAGGACTTCTCCGGATCATGGAACGGCATTCGATATCGCAGGCAAAGGGATCGCCAACCCATCCAGCACCATCGAGGCAATTAAACTTGCTCTTGAGATCTCGAAGAACAGAAAATTAGCGAGGGATTAATTTCAGAAATCAGCACAAGTCTGCGCCCCCACATGCGGCGGCCGGACCTCTTCAAGCTTGAGGCGGAGGCCGTTCCTCCTTACACAGAATCCGCGTCCATCTACGACCACATGATGAAGGATGTCGACTACAAAAGATGGGCAAAGTACTTAATGCAGTTGATGCGGATTGCTTCCGTTGATACGAGGCGTTCGAACCTGAAAGGCAAGAAGCTTTGCGAACTCGGGAGCGGGACAGGTAATCTCGCATATTACCTGGCTAAATACGGTTTTGCAGTAACTGGTATCGATAGTTCCGCGCCAATGCTCGACATCGCTCGATCAAAATCAGCCAGACAAAAGCATTGGAGACCGAATTTTATCAACCATGACATGGTAACGTACCGGTCGGAAATTCAATACGAAATGATTGTCTGCGTTTACGACAGCATAAATTACATCCCGAATAGCCAAGACCTGGATTTGTTTTTCAGGAACGTTTTTCTTAATCTGAAATTCGCAGGAATATTCATTTTCGACGCGAGTCTAGAACCTAATTCGATGAATGATCCAGAATTGTTTGTGCAACGTGGGAGGGTTAATAACACAATCTATCAGAGAAAATCGTGCTACGATCCGAAAACGAAGATCCACACGACGCAAATCAGAACCCGGAGAGACGGGAGAATCTTCGAGGAGATACACAAGGAATACGTTTATGGCCTCGATGCCCTGAGACGGACGGCGGCTAGCGCAGGCTTTGTTGAGAAATTTGCCGCGGGCGATTTCACACTCCTCGAAGCAAACAAAAATTCGGAAAGAGTCCATTTCATTTTGAGCAAATAACACATGATAAAGTGTAACGACGTTTCTTTCGCCTACGACGACCATCTTATTTTCTCTGATGTTAACCTCTCAGTTGAAAAGGGAGAGTTTGTTTATGTCGTCGGCGAGACCGGATGTGGCAAGACCACTCTGATGCGGCTCCTATATATGGACCTTTTTCCGACATCGGGAGTCGTTACTGTCGATTCATTATCTTCTAAATCTATCAAACGAAGAAAGCTGTATCTTTTGAGACGTTGGATTGGAGCCATCTTCCAGGATTACAAACTTCTCGAGGACAGGTCAGTTTTCGATAATGTCACGTTTGTGCTGCACGCAGTCGGTTATCCCGCCCATGATATTAAAATGCAGGCAACAAAAGCGCTGACTCAAGTCGGGTTGATCCACAGGAAGAATTCGCAAATAAGCGAACTCTCTGGCGGCGAGCAGCAGAGACTTTCGATAGCACGCGCAATTGCAAAAGATCCCATTGCCGTTCTTGCAGACGAACCAACGGGGAATTTAGATCCAGCCACCACCGCCGACATTTTGACTCTCCTGAAAAAGATCAACCTGGGAGGAACCACGATTCTTCTTTCGACGCACAACTATGAAGTGATAAGGAAATTTCCCGCAAGAACGATCTGTAATCAGGAATTATAAATGCGAAGAGCTGGATCCACTTTCGCTCCAGACATTCCCCCTTCAAAGTCCGGGGACTTAGATTGAAATTCTAAACTCTAACTCGCAATAACGTGGCACATGAATGCCGTGACGTTTTAGACGACTAATTAACCGCGAGTTCTACTCTCTTTACTTCGTTGATTTTCAGCAATACCGCCCTCTCGACGCCCGCCCGCAATGTCATAGGCCTGAGGGGACATATGGCACAAGATCCCACGAATCTTACCCTTAGGATTCCGTCCTCCTCAAGTTGAACGAACTCGATGCCACCCTTGTCGAGCTCCAAGAACTTATTCGCTTCAGACAGAACGTCCTTTATGCGACCCGCGACTTCTTGAACAGATCCCAAAATCTCAAAGCTCCTTCATTTTATCTATCAATTTCATCATAGAGCAATTTCAATTTTCTGCTTAGCTTGAATTGAAAGATCCGTGATACTCACCTGTGCGGCAAGTCGTCGCGCAATCGATTGGATTATTTGTGCTTGTTCTGATTCGGGTTCCATCAAGACAATTGGTCTGCCGGTATCTCCACCAATTCTAATCGGAGTATAAATGGGAATTTCACCCAAAAAGGGGACACCGAAATTAGCCGCGGTCTTCTTTCCGCCCCCGTTGCTGAAAATTTCTTCCCGATGGCCGCAATGTGAGCAGACGTAATAGCTCATGTTTTCGACCACCCCTAAGATTGGAACGTTGACTTTCTGGAACATCCTCACACCACGCCTCACATCAGCCAGAGAAACATCTTGTGGAGTCGTGACAATCACAGCTCCCGTCAGCGGAATTGTCTGCACGAGAGTCAGCTGGACATCGCCGGTCCCGGGCGGCAAATCGAAGATCATATAATCCAGATCGTCCCAAATCACATCGGTAAGAAATTGCTTCACCGCACCACTTGCCATCGGACCTCGCCAGATCATAGGAGTTTCTGTATCGACCAGAAAACCGATCGACATCATCTTTATTCCGAATTTCTCGACGGGATGAATCTTAAACCGCTTATCATCTATCCTTTCAGTCTCCGGCTTCTCTGTCACGCCGAGCATCAGAGGCAGCGAAGGGCCATAGACATCTGCATCAACGATACCAACTTTCGCTCCATCCTTGGCAAGTGCCGCCGCCAGATTTACCGCTACCGTAGATTTACCAACTCCTCCCTTTCCGCTCGCCACCGCAATCGTGTTTTTAACTCCGGGGAGTATTTGCTCCCTGACCTGATTTGCATGGCTCACGACTTGGCTTGTCATCGAGACATTGATGGCCCCCTTGAAACCAAGTTTTCTAATTTCTTCTGTCGCTTGAATCTTCATTTCATCGCGAACAGGACATGCGGGAGTCGTCAGTTGAATCTCAACGTCAACCTTTTTGTCGTCGACATCAACTTTCTTGATAAACCCCAAAGAAACTATGTCTCTATGAAGATCAGGATCTTCTATATTCTTAAGTCCAGACAATATTTCGTCGCGCGTCATTAATTTCTCCGTTAAGCGAACATAAATTTAGTTGTTATTACCTATTATTTCAATCTGGCTAGTCCGTGTACCACTATACTTTGATAATATTCCTTGCGATCACCATTTTTTGGACCTCGCTGGTTCCCTCTCCTATTGTCAGCAACTTAACGTCGCGGTAAAGTTTTTCCACCGGGAAATCTTTCAGGAACCCGTACCCTCCGTGGATCTGAACTGCCTCCTCGGCAGCCTTGACCGCAACTTCACTTGCGTAATATTTTGCCGTCGCCGAAGCCAATTGAATACCTTTATCCCGATCTTTTAGAAAGGCAGCCTTCTGTGTAAGCAGCCTTGCCGCTTCGATCTTCACCGCCATCTCGGAAATCTTCCATTGGATCGCCTGAAACTCTCCCAGCGGTTTGCCAAACTGAATACGTTCTCTCGCATATTTCACGCTCGCATCGAGCGCTCCTTGCGCGACACCAACGGCGAGCGCCGCCATTCCAATACGACCGGCATCCAATATTTTAAGGGCTTGTTTTAACCCTTCGCCTTCAGCTCCTATGAGATTCTCTTTAGGAATTGACGCGTTTTCAAAAATTAATGTCGAGGTGTCGCTTGCCCGCATTCCTAACTTATTTTCTTTCTTCCCCGCGTAGAATCCTTTTGTTCCTTTCTCCACAATAAAGGCACTGATGCCCTTCTTCCCTTTCTCCGGATCGGTCAGAGCCATGATGACGGCAATTTCTCCAACCGTACCATGGGTCGTAAACTGCTTTGTTCCATTTAGGACAAAACATTCTCCGTCCTTGCGAGGCTGTGGTACGTAATGAACCAGAGTCACTGCCACTTGTCGGCTCCGTCAAGCCCCACGCTCCAATTTTTCGGCCAGAGGTTAATTCAGGCAAATATTTTTGCCTAAGCTCCTCGCTTGCAAAATTGTAGATGTGGCTGGTGCAGAGCCCATTGTGCGCTGCGACCGACAACGCGACCGAAGGATCAACTCTCGCAATCTCTTCGACCATGATGCAATAATCGACGTAGGTCAGACCTGCTCCGCCGTATTTTTCGGGAAATGTGACTCCCATGAAACCGAGCTCGCCCAACTTCTGCATGATTTCAAATGGAAACTCTTGCGATTCGTCGTATCTCATCACGACCGGCTTTATTTCCATCTCGGCAAATTCCCTCGCAAGCTGGCGCACCTGTTCATTTTCTGGTGTGAACCGGTTGTCCATTGCTCCCTTCTCCGTACGTTTAGTGCCTCAACCTTTTGGGCCGAAGCAATTTCATCTTTGGAAAGATTTTCCCAACAGATCTTTTGCGAGCTGATACGCCGACAGCTTGTGCAACATGACAAGCTCCAGCTTACCATTCAGTTCTGAAAGACGATCATCGGTCCAGAGGAGATCGTAAAGACTTTGATTGACTATTTCAACAATCAACTTTCGAATTCTCTCCTTTCGCATTGCAAGGAGACGATCCGCCAGCTTGAGATAATCATGGTGTCTCTCGATTCCTTTCGCAATTTCATCGATTCCTCTGTTTTCGCTCGCCACTGTCTTAACAATAAATGGCTGCCATCCGTTCTCAGATTTGCTCTGACTCGAAGAAATCCAATTTGAATCCGCCGTATTATACTTTGGCTCTCGCATGGAAAGCATAGTCGTAATGGCACTAATTGATTGATCCGCCCCTGCTCGGTCCGCTTTATTTAAGACAAAAAAATCTGCTATCTCCATCAATCCGGCCTTCATTGCCTGGATTGAGTCACCCGATTCCGGAGTTACGACAACAATCGTTGTGTCGGCTGCCTCTGCAATATCAAGTTCCGATTGACCGACACCGACCGTCTCAAGCAATACAAAGTCATAGCCCGCCGCGTCGAGAATATCTGCGGCTTGCTGGGTCGTCCTGCTCAATCCGCCCAAGCTGCCGCGAGTTGCCATGCTTCTTATGAAGATTCCATCACGCAAGCTAAGCTCCATCATTCTGACTCGGTCGCCAAGCAAAGCGCCACCGGTGTAAGGGCTTGTCGGATCAACCGCAATAATTCCGACCTTCTTGTTCTCATCGTTGAGCAATTTGGCAAGTTTGCTGACGATAGTGCTCTTTCCTGCGCCAGGCGGACCAGTTATTCCGACTCGATAAGCATGTCCGAGCCGATCATGGATCTTTTCAAGCAACTCTAAAGATGAATCGTCCTGGTTTTCCACGATGGAAATTGCATGCGCGACCGTCCCCTTTTGAGCAGAGAACAGATTTTGAAGAAAGGCAGCGTCAACCATTAATCAGAGTAGCCGTCCGGAAATTTTTTGTGCCATGCCCAAGCTGTGGCCACGATGTCGTCAAGCTTTGCATATTTTGGTTTCCAACTCAATTCACGGATTGCCTTTTCTGCCGATGCAACCAACCGCGGCGGGTCACCTTCTCTTCGTGGTTTTTCTATGGTAGGAATTTTTTTGCCGGTAATCTTCTCACACGCCTGAACGACTTGAAAAACGGAATATCCGTCGCCGGTTCCGAGATTATAAAAGCCCTTCTTGCCTCCCTCAAGACCAAGCATGTGAGCCTTAGCGAGGTCAACGATATGAATATAATCGCGAATGCAAGTTCCATCAGGTGTCGGATAATCTGTACCGAAAACTTCAAGATGCGATTTCTGCCCGAGAATTACCTTTAACACGTTCGGGATCAGATGTGTTTCAACACGATGATGCTCACCATAATTCTCAGTGGCTCCGGCAGCATTGAAATATCTAAATGCGATGAATTCAAGTCCGTAAACCCGGCTGTACCACTGAAGGATCTTTTCGAACATCAGCTTCGATTCACCGTAGGGGTTGATTGGACGCTGTGGCAGATCTTCGGTGATCGGCATGCGGTCAGGCGGCCCGTAGGTTGCACAAGTCGAGCTGAAGACAAATTTCTTCACACCACATTCCACTGCCGCGTCCAGGAGCTTGATGCCGTCCACTACATTATTGTGGAAATACTTCTTAGGATTTGTCATCGACTCACTGACCAATGCACTTGCAGCAAAGTGCATAATGGCATCTGGCTGAAAAGATTTGACAGCATCCAGAATGTTGCCGTCCTCTTCAGGTTTCCCAAAAATAAAACGGGCCCGCGGATCAACCGCGGAACGATGTCCTTCTGATAGATTATCGTATACAACAACCTGATGTCCGGCGTTCAATATTTCCTCCGTGCAAATTGAACCGATGTATCCAGCGCCGCCGGTGACCAGTATTTTCATTTTGCGATCTTTTCCTTTTTCTCAAACTCAATGGCACTCTTTCCTATATCATGTCTGTAATAAATTCCCTCGAACTGGATCCCTTTCAATCGCGTGTAAGCTAAATCTGCGGCTATAGAAACTCTACCTCCTCTGTCTGTCGCCGCAATGCCGAGGACTCTTCCGCCATTCGTCGCGTACTTTCCATTCGACAGCATTGAACCCGAGTGAAATATCTTTGTCCCGCTCACCTTCTTCTCCAAGCCTGTTATGATTTTCCCTTTCTCATATTCGTCCGGATATCCCTTCGATGCGGCAATTACGCACACCGACGCGGAGTTATTAATCTTGAGCTGGTAAGACCGGATTCGTTTGGTCGCCGCAAAATATAACAGGTCAAGAAAAGACGAATCGATGAGCTGAAGAACAGCCTGGGTCTCTGGATCGCCAAACCTCGCGTTGAATTCGACTACCTTCGGACCTTCTTTCGTCAGCATCAGACCACAATACAAGCATCCAGTATATGGAAATCCTTCTTCAGAAGTTCCCTGAATAACTTTTTCAATTATTTCTTTCCTCACAAATCGCATCGTGGCATCATCGACAAAGGGCGTTGGTGCAAATGATCCCATGCCGCCGGTATTTTTGCCCGTATCACCGTCGCCAATCCGTTTATGATCCTGTGCAGCAGGAAGAACCACGTAATCCGTCCCGTCAGTCACCGCGAAGATGGATGCTTCAATCCCTGTCATAAATTCCTCGACGACAATCCTATCACCTGCCTCGCCGAAAATCCTTTTTACGAAGAATTTTTCAACTTCTTCTTCTGCTTCTTTGACAGAGCCCACTATTGAAACGCCTTTTCCTGCAGCAAGACCATCCGCTTTCAACACCAAGGGGTATTTTCGCTTGGAGAGATAGCTCGATAACTCTTTTCGGTCTCGGCTTGAAAACGCTTTGGACTCCGCGGCAGGGATTTTCCACCTCCTCATAAATTCTTTTGAAAAAACTTTGCTTGTCTCAAGTCTTGCCGCGAGCCGGCGCGGCCCGAAGATTACTCTCTTGTGCTCCTGAAAGGCGTCCACCATTCCTGCGGCAAGCGGTTGTTCCGGACCAACAACCGTAAGGTCAATCTTATTATCGCGAACAAACTTAAACAAACTTGCGATATTGTCAGCCTTTAGCTCGACTATTTCCGCCTGCTCCCCTATACCTGCATTCCCGGGGGCACAATAGATTTGCGCATCTTTGTCACGAGCGATTGAATCAACAATGGCGTGCTCGCGTCCTCCACTTCCCACGACGAGTACTTTCACCTTTCCACTCCTACTTTGACGTATGAACCTCTATAATCGAGTTGAAACGCCAACTCCCGCGCGAGCTCTCCTGCCAATCTCACGCGATCGAATGCCTGTGCAAACTCGAGTGGAATTTCAGAAAGCTGCTTCTTCTCCCAAAGGCCGTAGTATTCGAGAATTGCATTCTTTATTCCGGCGACGTCGTCTGGGTTCAAAACTTTACCAGCACCAGATTCAATTATCGTCGACTTCGCGATTCCGTCAGGCACAAGACCGAGAATTGGTTTCCTGCTTCCGATATATTCAAAAAGTTTTCCCGTAGAGATTTGGTCTTCGCCCTTACCATTTCCAATTGTCAACCATAAAACATCGCTTGTCATTAAATATCTGACTGTGGATCTATGATCAAGATAGCCAAAAACCTTAACGACATCAGTCAATCCAAGCGACTCGATCATCGCAAGATTTTCTTTTCTAAAAGTGCCAATAAAAATGCTCTCGATCTTCTTCTTGAGGTTCGGGTGCTCCTTTAGAACCTCAGATAATGCTCGCAGGAAATATTTTGGTGTCCTATTTCGATAAAATGTTCCAGCGTAGGTAAATCTCATTTTCTTGGAGTATGGCAGCTTGAATGTGTCATCGATTCGATAGTCGTCAGGATCATAGCCTTGCGGGATTATTGCAATGTCGTTGTAAGTGAGAAACCTATATCGACGGAGCATCAGCTCTTTTATTCTTCGATTGATCGTTATGATCCGGTTAGAAGTTTTTAAGACTTTTTTTTCGAGTCTCTGATGCATCATTCTATGGAAAGGCGTGATATACAAATGCAGCGGGTTATCCACCCACGCATCGCGATAGTCAATCACCAGAGGAATCTTGAACTCTTTCGACAACGCTGTTCCAATAAGATGGCACGTGTAAGGCGGCGCCGTTGAGAAGATCACGTTAAACTCTTCTTCTTGCAAAAGCTTCCTCCCGGCCCTGATCGCGTCATGTTTCCAGCCGACTTTATTGTCTGGAACAAAAATCGCCTGACTTATTCCACTCAGAAAAGTCCGCAATTTCTCATGCGGCATCTTTACCGGCTTTCCACTTTCGAAGAGTCGCGTAGGGTCGAGAGAATTTGTCCTAATAGTGCGAATGTTGCTCTCAATGAGTTCACGAAGCATTCCATAATCAAGCGCGTAGTATGCTGTCGGAGTCACTGTCAAAACCGTCGGTTCCCATCCGTGATCCGGAAGATACTTAACAAATTTGAGCGCTCTCTGAACTCCGCTTAATCCCATCGGCGGGAAGTAATAAGCGATAACCAGAACCTTATTTATCATTCATTCAAAATCCTTCTGCTGCAATCAAACTATTCGCTGCTCTCTGGAACTAATGACTGTTGAAGGGTGAAACATAATAATCACTATCTTTTGAAAAATGAGAGAGCTGTTCTACTCCATCCTTTGTCACAAGAAAATCGTCTTCAATTCTGACTCCACCAACCTTCGGAATATAAATTCCGGGCTCGATCGTAATAACGTTACCTTCTTCGAGCACGTCTTCACTAAGTTTTGATATACGCGGCAGTTCGTGGATTCTAAGTCCAAGCCCGTGGCCCAAGCCATGTCCAAAATATTTACCGTAACCTTTCTTGTCAATATAGGACCTCGCAGCTCGATCAACCTTCTTTGCATCGACGCCGGGACGTGCGGCTTCAATTCCTTTTCTCTGTGCATCAAAGACTATTTGATAAATTCTTTCGACCGTTTTCTTAACCCTGGGTCCAGTCTGGAAAGTCCTTGTAATGTCCGAGGCATATCCATCATAGAAGCAGCCGAAATCAATTGTGACAAATTCGTTTTCATCGACCACTCTCTCGGATGCTACACCATGCGGCAGGGAGCCTCGCACACCACCTGCAACAATCGTATCAAAAGATTCCTTCGATGCACCCAGAATCTTCTGATTAAATTCAAGCGTGGCAGACAGATCCTTTTCTCTTTTCCCGATCCAACTCTCCCGGACAAGCAGGTCAAGAGCAGTTCCACTTATCGAACATGCACTCTTGATTCTCTCCACCTCCGGTTTCGATTTGACCGCCGCAAGTTTTTCGATCACCTGGTCGGTCTTCACGAGTTTGATGTGCGTCAATATCTCGCCAAGTTTTGTGTACGCATCAATAGAAAGGCTATTCTCAACTCCAATAGAAAATCCTTTACCATTCCTTCTTTTGAAGAATGTTTTGGCGATGTAATCGAACAGTTTCCCGGAAAAAATACCGATCTCGCAACTTCTCACTTCCTCTCTTGCTTGAGTCTTGTAGCGGAAATCAGTCAAAAAATACGCACAGTCTGAAAATATTAGGCACACTCCAGATGTGCCGCTGAATGTGGTAAGATATTTAACGTTGGAAAGATCGGCAACAAAAAACGCGTCAAGATTATTCTTTCGGATGTATCTCTGCAGTTCCTTGACAGACTCCAACGAGCTTTTCTGCAGGCTTGCACCAATCAATGAGTTGTCAGAATTCGTCATACGTGATAGTTGGGCGCCTCTTCAACGATGTCCACATCATGCGGATGGCTCTCACTAAGTCCGGCAGAAGTAATTCTGACAAACCTCCCGTTCTTTCTTAGCTCTCCAATATTCTTGCAGCCTAAATAACCCATAGCGGCCCTAAGTCCGCCAACCATCTGATATACCGTGTCGCTTAGCGGCCCGCGATATGGAACACGTCCCTCAATACCCTCAGGTACAAGTTTTTTTATATCGTCCTCTACATCCTGGAAATACCGGTCGGCGCTTCCACCTTTCATTGCTTCGAGTGAGCCCATCCCCCGGTAAGTCTTGTATGCTCTCCCTTCGTAGAGCACTTTTTGACCCGGACTTTCTTCGACTCCGGCGAATAAGTTACCGATCATGACACAGTCAGCTCCCGCAGCGATTGCCTTAGCGATGTCGCCCGTCTGTTTGATCCCACCATCCGCGATAATCGGGATGTCATATTTGGCTGCCACCGCCGCGCATTCCATTACCGCAGTGATTTGCGGTATCCCGATCCCCGCAACAACGCGGGTCGTGCAAATACTCCCGGGACCGATGCCGACCTTTATAGCATCGGCACCAGCCTTAACTAATTCAACAGTTCCTTCTTTCGTCCCGACATTTCCCGCAACTAATTCAAGATGAGGAAATTTCTTCTTCAACGTCTTGACCATGTTTATCACGCCGCGGGAATGTCCATGTGCAGTGTCAACGATAACTACATCCACTCCAGCTTTTGCCAGAGCTTCCACCCGTTCCATCGTCTCCGACTTCACGCCAACAGCTGCACCGACGCGTAATCTTCCGCGCTCATCCTTGCACGCATTTGGAAAACTCTTCTTCTTCTGGATGTCCTTATAGGTTATCATTCCGCGTAATTTTCCGGTTGAATCGACGACTGGTAGTTTTTCTATTTTATGTTTTTGCAGGATTTTCTCAGCGTCCTCAAGAGTCGTGCCGACCTTTGCAGTCACGAGATGCTCCTTAGTCATGAACTCACTTACCGTTCGGTCATGATCATCCACAAAACGTAAATCCCTATTCGTGAGAATGCCGACAAGCTTTTCCCCGCTTACTATTGGGATACCGGAAATATGATACTTGCTCATCAGCGCAACCGCTTCGTGAATGGATCGATCTGGCTCCAGCTTAATCGGATCATCGATCATTCCGCTCTCCGAGCGTTTGACTAACGAGACTTCGTTTGCCTGCTGTTCGACGGAAAAATTCTTGTGGATAATCCCAATCCCACCTTCGCGCGCCAACGCAATTGCTAGCTCCCCTTCCGTTACTGTATCCATCGCTGCACTGACAAGAGGGATTCGGAGCTTAATTGTTTTTGTGAGCCTTGTCTGTACGTCTGTCTCACGCGGAAGGACAGTTGAATAATTTGGCACCAGTAGTACATCATCAAATGTCAGAGCGTCGCCGATAATTTTCTTACCAATTCCCATCTGATTCTTCTCCATCAACTGAATGCTTGAATTCCTGTAATATCACTTCCAATTATTAAAGTGTGTATATCGTGTGTACCTTCGTACGTGTAAACGCTTTCGAGATTTGCCATATGACGCATCACCGGATATTCATCCAAGATTCCATTCGCTCCGAGAATTGTTCTTGCCGCTCGCGCAATTTCAAGTGCAAAGTGGACATTGTTTCTTTTGGCAAGCGAGACCTGTGTGAATTTTATTTTCCCCTGATCCTTAAGTCTTCCAAGCTGGAGATTTAGAAGCTGTGCTTTCGTTATCTCAGTCAACATGAAGACTAATTTTTCCTGGGTCATTTGAAAGGAAGCAATTGGCCTGCCGAACTGAATTCGAGACTTCGCATAGTTTATGGCAGCTTCATAACATGCCATCGCGGCTCCCACTGCTCCCCAGGCAATTCCAAATCGAGCTTGATCGAGACACATCAGCGGCGATTTCAGCCCGCCGGACTTTGGCAGAATGTTTTCATCCGGAATCTCGCAGTCTTGAAAAATCAGTTCACTTGTTACCGATGCGCGAAGCGAATGCTTGCCCTTCATTTCGGGTGCGGAGAAACCCGAAGTTCCTTTTTCGACAAGAAACCCCTTTACCTCGCCATCCAGTTTCGCCCACACAACAGCAACGTCTGCGATGGTCCCGTTTGTGATCCACATCTTCGCGCCGTTGAGCAAATATTTATTTCCTTTCTTCTCGGCGCGCGTTATCATCCCGCCGGGATCCGACCCATGGTCAGGTTCAGTCAAGCCGAAACATCCAATCGCATCACCTTTCGAAAGCAGCGGAAGCCAGCGACCCTTTTGGTTCTCCGAACCGAATGTGAAAATCGGGTACATCACAAGGCTGCTTTGCACCGATGCGAAACTTCTGACGCTTGAATCACCTCGCTCAAGCTCCTGCATGATCAGCCCGTGTGCCACGTTGTTAAGCTCTGCACATCCATATTGTCCCGAAAAAGTTGATCCGAGAATTCCTAGTTCACCCATTTTCTTGACAAGGTGAATTGGAAAATTACCTTCACGATAATTTCTTTCAATAATGGGGATCACTTCTTGAGATACGAAGCCGCGCACGGTGTCCCTGATAAGTTTTTCTTCTAAGGATAGAAGACTTTCAGTGTTGTAATAATCGACGCCGCCAAACATTACGATCTCAACTTGTGGGGAGGAACATTTCTAATCTAAAAAATCCGCTTCTAAGCGGATCGGCTTGAATAGGATTTTAACCAAGAAACTGAAGAAAATCAAGGATAGCAGCCACTTTCGGAAACATCAGTAACAGATGCCAATCGCCTCGATTAATATTTGAAATTCGATTTGGATTTCTTTAGCTTTCTCGACGGAATTCCTGTTGCACTTTTTCAATTCATAGAAGCGTAAGAGAGCAAAATATATTGGGAAATAAAATGGATTCCTTCGCAGGAAAAACTGTTATTGTAACTGGAGCTTCAAGCGGAATCGGAAGGGAAACCGCGAAAGCATTTTCGGAAAATGGCGCCCGCGTCGTGGCCTTCGCGCGGAATGAGACTCGTCTCCGCTCATTAAGAGATGAATGCGATGATCATGGAGGAAGAATCTTGACGATATCCGGTGATGTGACAAATGGACAAGACCGGAGGAGACTAGTTGACGCGGCGCTTAACGACTTCGGAGGAATCGATGTTCTCATCAACGCCGCAGGTATAATAGCCAACGGTACAATTGAAAATACGACTGAGGCGCAGTGGGATGAAATGTTTGACATAAATCTGCGTTCGGTTTTTAGATTGATGCAGCTTGCAATGCCTCATCTCATAAAGTCCAGAGGAAACGTCGTGAACGTCTCAAGCGTCACCGGCATCCGTTCATTTCCAAATGTCCTTGCGTATTGCGTAAGCAAAGCAGGAGTTGACCAGTTAACTCGCTGCGCCGCTCTTGAAGTGGCGCCAAAGGGAGTGAGAATCAATGCGGTTAATCCCGGAGTAGTTGTTACCAATCTTCACAAGGCTAGCGGGATGGACGATACGCAATATGAAAATTTTCTTGAGCATTCTAAATCAACTCACCCCATTGGAAGAGCCGGTTTCGCCAAAGAAGTTGCCGAACTAATTTTATTTCTCGCATCAGAAAATGCAGGGTGGATAACCGGAGTAAGTTACAGTATCGATGGAGGAAGAGCACAGACTTGCTTAAGATAGATCAAGAGCAAGATTCAAAATAAAGCCACGATTCAAATATTAGAATTGACCAGCAGAAGCTTTATATTTGACACATAGTTTTGATTTTTTAATATCGAACTAATAAGGAGATTTCCGATGCCTGAAGAATTAGATGATGAATTACAGGAAATGTTTGTGGATCCAAAGAGGCGAGAGAAGACTTTGTCAAATGAAGTCCTTCGACTCCCTATAAAAGTGCTAAAGCTCCAAGAAGCAGTTACAGTTTCCCCTTCGACTACAATTCAGAAAGCTGTTGAAGAAATGCAAAAGCACAGAGAAGGATGCGTTCTAATTGTGGAATCTGAGAAGCTTACCGGCATTCTTACAGAGAGAGATCTCTTGTATAAAGTGATAGGAAAAATAAAAGATTTA
Source organism: uncultured Bacteroidota bacterium (assembly GCA_963703215.1). Classification (GTDB taxonomy): domain Bacteria; phylum Bacteroidota; class Ignavibacteria; order Kryptoniales; family JAKASW01; genus JAKASW01. The sequence continues at coordinate 3,201,560 of OY969800.1, forward strand.
TCTTCAGTCGCCGTATCAGGTTACTCAACGAATAATCCCGAAAGCATGAAGCTAAGTGATAGCATCGGTCACGCTCTGAACCTCATGCACGTTGGCGGTTATCGACATATTCCCGTAGTCGATGATGAACACAGGCCAACTGGAGTTATCTCGATAAAAGATGCAGTGGCCTTTCTCTCAGAGTTTTTCCCTGAGGATGTTTTAAACATTCCGTCAAAGCCTCTCAGAGTCACAACCGAGCGAGAGGGTGCTTAAAAAATCGAGATTGAAGATCATAGGGCATGAATGGTCACCTGAGTCATCTCAGCGACCTTCTGAATCTGTTCACGCTTAATGACAGAACGGCTGTTCCGATAACTAAGAGCGCAAGCGTCTGGGGTATCAAATCGCCAAAGCTGTCTCCTTTCAAGAAGATTCCACGCACGATTTCGAGAGCATACCTCATTGGAATCACGTATGTCAGGTACTGGAAAAACTTTGGCATATTCTCTATAGGAAAAATAAAACCAGAGAGTATAAGCATTGGAAATAACAGCAGGAATTGAGCTGTCATGGTCGCCTGCTGCTGAGTTTTTGAGACTGACGAAACAAATATTCCGAGGCCAAGCCCGACAATAACGAACAAAATACTCAGCGTGAGCAGAGCGGGTAGGCTTCCCGTCAACGGGATCTTAAAGAAGAAAACAGCTATAATCAGGACAAGAGACACCTGAATGAATCCAGTGATCGTGAAGGGGATCATCTTGCCGAGAATGAACTCTGAATCCCGCAGAGGCGTAACGACTATCTGTTCGATTGTGCCGGCTTCTTTTTCTTTCACGATCGCCATTGCACTGATAACCGTCATGACCAGCATCAGAACCATCACGAGAACGCCGGGCACCATGAAATTCAAGCTTTTCAAATCCTGATTGTACCATGCTCTCGTTTGTGCGGTCACCTGCGGCAGGTCGTCGGGATTCTTGATGAGGTTGAACTTCTCGGCACGCTGTACCAGTATATTCCGCGCATAGCTGAGGGCGATGTTGCTTGCGTAGCTCAATCCTATTCCACCGGTGTTGGAGTCCGATCCGTCTGCGGCCACTGCAAGCTGTGGATTTCTTCCCGCCAATAAGTCACGACCGAAATTGACAGGAACAATAATAGCGATCGCCGCCTTGCTGCTCTGAAAATAGTCGTCTACATTGCCAATATTCTCCGTGCGGCCGACAAGATTGAAATAACCAGATCCGGAATAATGCTCAACCAGCTCCCTGCTTTGTTTACTATTATCAAGGTCGCAGACGACCACCGGAATGTTCTTTATGTCCAATGAAGCCGCATAGCCAAGAAGAAACAACTGAAGAACCGGCGCCAAGAATAACATCCCAACCATCCTCTTATCTCTGCGCATCTGGAGAAACTCTTTTCTAACGACGTAGAACACTCTTTTCATATCATATCCCTTTAGTAGCCATGCGTCTTGACGCCACTGCAAGCACAGCCACGAGAATCAGCAACAAAGGTGCCACCTGGTCCCAAATGTTGAGAATTCCTGCCCCCTTTAGAAGAATTCCTCGCAATGACGAGATGAAATATCTCCCAGGGAAAATATACGTTATGGCCCGCAGCCAGAACGGCATACTGCTTATCGGAAAAATAAATCCAGACAGGATCATGTTTGGCAAAAATCCCAGCGCCCCCGCTGCTAAATACGCCTGAGCCTGATTGGTCGTAACAGTTGATATAAGAATTCCTATCCCAAGACTTGCAATCAGGAATAAAATCGTCACAAATCCCAGCAACAGGATGCTGCCCCTGACCGGTATGCCAAATAACACCACCCCGACCGCGATAACCGCAGTCGCGGCTATCAAAGACAAAACAAAATACAATAGGATTTTCCCGGTTATTACCTCCAAAGGTCTGACGGGTGCAAGAAGGATATGCTCCATGGTACCGCGTTCTTTCTCACGCACAATGGAAATCGCGGGGACCAACATGGTTAGGACCATCAAAATGAAAGCCACCAACCCTGGAACAAGATATTTCATGCTTTGCAATTCTGGATTGTAATAAACTCTCGGACGAAAATCTATTGCTCCAGTTGAAATTGTGAAACCTTTCTTACTCATATAATCCACAGTCAGAACTTGCGAGTAGTTCTGAATTATTCCTTCAATGTATCCCAAGATGATGGTGGCATTATTTGAATTCGTACCATCGACCACGACCTGAACATTGGTACTCTTGCCACGAAGGATATCTTTCGCATAATCCCGTGGAATGACCATCACCGCCGTTGCCTTTCCATCTTGTATGAACTTGTCAACTGCGGGTTCTTCAGAGACGTTCCCAGCAAAATCGAAATATTCCGTGCTGAAGAATTTTCGCATCAACTCCCGGCTCTCCTTGGTATGCGATTCGTCGAGAATTCCCAATCTCACGTGTTTCACATCAAAATTGAGCGCGTATCCGTAAAGCAGAAGCATCATCACAGGAGTGAAGATGATCGCAGCCAAAGTCAACCTGTCGCGCTTAAGTTGACGAAATTCTTTTGTGTATATCGTTATGATATTTTCAAACAATCTACGTCCCATTTCCCCTGTTTGCGTTGACAAAAATGTCCTCAAGAGTAGGGGCAGCCTTCTTAATGGAGAACGTTTCGACACTATTCTTTCTCAGAAACTCTTTAAGAGTCGAAACTGGATCGTCCGTCATGGCAAAAACATGGACGTTTCCACCCAAGATCGCGGCTTCCGTTATCCATGATTCTGGTTCCAACAAATTGAAGACATGAATCGGATCCTTTGTTTCAATTTCAAATAACGGCAGGTCGGCAAATTCCCGCCTGATACCTTCGGGAGAACCATGCACCACTATGTTTCCTGCGTGCATCATGAGAATACTTTCGCAGAATTCCGCCTCTTCGAGGTGATGTGTCGTGACAATGATTGTCGCTCCTTCCTGAGCGAGCTTTCCGATCAATCTCCAAAACTTATCGCGAATAACCGGATCGACTCCGCTTGTGGGTTCATCCAAGAAGACGACCTTCGGCTGATGCAGAACGGCGCATCCGAGAGCCAGTCTTTGACGCCACCCAAGCGGCAAATCAGAAGTCAGAAGGTCCTCCTTCCCGGCCAAATCAGCAACTGCGACGACCCATTCCATCCTCTCCTTCAACCTGCTGTTGCTAAGTCCGTAAACTCCGCCGTAAAATTCAATATTCTCTTGGACCGTTAGGTCACCGTATAGCGAAAACCTCTGAGACATGTACCCGATGCTTTGTCTGACTTTTTCAGGATGGTGTGCCACGTCGAAACCTGCGACGAAAGCTTCGCCGGATGTCGGCCGCGTCAACCCGCAAAGCATTTTCATCGTAGTGGTCTTACCTGCTCCATTTGCGCCTATGAATCCCACGATCTTTCCTTCTTCCACCTCAAAGGAAATCGAATTAACGGCGACAAAACTTCCGAATTTCTTCGTGAGATCGACGGCTTTGATCGCTGGTGACATCTTTATTGAGAAATTTAAATTCTAAATTGTGAATTGTGAATTTTGCACAAACGGCTTCTTCCAAGAATTATCGAACACGAATTTAAAATTGAGAATCTAAAATTCATAATTCTCTTAGAGTTGTCCTGTTGCTTTTTCCAGACTAATGCGTGCCACCTCAAGACCGGTCAGAGCCTGAGTGTAATTCAGCTTTGCCTGCAGCAAAGCAATCTCAGCATCCATCAAATCGGTGTTTGTAACCAGGCCGACTTTGAATTTCTGGTCGGAAATTCTATAGCTCTCTTCAGCGTCGTTCACCGCTGTCTGAGCGACGGCAATTTTATCTTTTGCCTGTTTGAAATTCAGGTAGCTTTGGGTCACATCGAGATAGACAGCGTCAGCAGCCTGCTTCTCTGCCCACTGCGTCTGTTCCCGTTGAGCGCGAGCTTCGTTCACTTTAGATTCCGTTTGTCCCCAATTCCAGAGAGGAAGACTAAACTGGATCCCAGCATCCCACGTACCTTTGAACGCGTTAGTAGGAGGCTGAATTCTCTGGTTAGGATTCTGGTAATAATAATCGCCGACCAGTATAATCTGTGGAAGGTAAGCTCCCCAGGCAGCGGCGACGGCGGCGTCAGCGGCTTGTTCTTTCATTTTTAAAGACTGCAATTCGCTGCGATTCTCAAGTGCCGACTGAAGAAGCGAGCCGATAACTGGCATGGTCGTGTCACCTGTCTGCGGGGCCGACGTAATTTTATATTCTGTGTTTAATGGTACACCGAGAACATTGTCCAACGCCACGGCTGATAACCTGAGAACATTCTGTGCATCAAGAAGCATCAACTGGGCATTCGACACTTCCACTTTTGCGCTGAGAACATCGCTTTGTGTAAGCATCCCTTGATTCAGCATGTCCTGTGCTTGTTTGTAGTGCGAATTTGTCCGGTCAAGATTTTCCTGCATGAACTGCTCGGCTTGAAACGCCTGATAGAGATTCCAATATGAAGTAGCAATCTGAACTTTCAAATTTGATTTGTCTGCTTTTGAATCGTATGATGTTGCTTCAGCGGTTTTTTCCGCAGCCTTCGCCGAATTCTCGAGCTGTAATCCCGTGAAGACCGGTTGTTGAAGCTGTAATTGAAGATTGTAATTGTCAAAATAAAACTGTGCTGCCTGGAATGAGTTCCCATATCCTGGGATTGAAAACGGTAGAGTTATGATGTAGGGGGGAACAGTCGACAATCTCGTATACCCGCCTTTAAAAGATAAGCTCGCCCAACGGTTTGCGTTGATCTCGCTCGACCTTTCCTGCGCTATATCCACGTTGAGGTCGGAAATTTTAAGCGACTTCGAATTGTCCAAACCAATTTGAATTGCATCCTGCAAACTGAGCGGCGTCTGACTAAATGCCGATGCAGCAAAAGAGATTACTAAGATTGCCGAGAATATTCTATTCACTTTTGTTCCTCCATTATTTTAGCGTCCGGGTTTCAGCTAATTTTTAATCAAACTTGTAAAGATATTATCAAGCGATGCGCTGATTTCTTTCATTTCGGCTTTATCATCAACTTGATTCTTTATTTCATCAATGACAGACTCAAGATCTTTTTCGGAAAAATGACTCGCGACGAAATTGATTCTATCGCCAAGTATTATGACGTTTCCTACGAAACTAAATTTTGAAATCGCGTCGTATGCCTTACTCAAGTTTTGCGAATGTATCTCAAAGACATGGAGAGATGTTTCCGAAGTCAATGCAGATACCGCATCATATCGCAAAAGCTTGCCTTGATTGAATAGAGCAACCCTGTGGCAGCGTTCTGCTTCATTGAGATAGGGAGTTGACACCAATATTGTCATGTCATCTTTCAGAAACGTCGCAAGTATCAGCCAGAGTTCTCTTCTCGAAACAGGATCAACTCCGGTCGTTGGCTCATCCAGAATCAAAATTTTCGGTTGATGGATCACCGCACAGCATACTCCAAGCTTCTGTCTCATTCCGCCCGAGAGCTGGTCGCCAAGACGATTTTTGAATCCATTCAACCGGGCAAATTCGAGAAGCCGCTCACCTCTTTCGTGCCAGTCTTTAACCTGATGGATTCGTGCAAAAAATTCTATGTTTTCCCAGACAGTCAAATCGCCATAAGCCTGGCTGACCTGCGATAGGTATCCGATCTCAGCTTTTAATTCCTGACGGTTTTCCTGAAATGTTTTATCGTTGACCACAATGGTTCCTTGACTTGGTTCCAGCGATCCGGCAAGCATCCGCATGAATGTGGTCTTCCCTGCACCATCGGGTCCAATTATTCCCACAAGCTCGCCTCGCTCAATCGTCATGGACACGTTGTCGACGGCGAGAATCTCACCATACTTCTTCGTAAGGCTTTCGACTTGTATGATCATTTCGTATGAATTGAAGCGTCTGCAGGTAAACCAGCCTTTAAATAATTTTCTTGATTTGCTATTCCGATCTTCACAGCGAAAACTAATTTGATTCGGTCTTCTTTTGTCTCGACATTCTTAGGGGTAAATTCAGCTGTCGGGGAAATATAGATGACCTTTCCGTCGAACGGATGATCCTGCATTCCATCCAAGACGACTTTCGCATCATTGCCAAGTCTTATCTTACCGAGATCAACTTCGCTGACATAAACCGTCATCTTCATCGTCCTAAGATCCGAAACCGTATAAACTGGAGTGCCGATGTTCGCATAATCACCGATCTCAACCAGTTTTTCTAAGATGGTGCCGTCTATTGGTGAAATCACGCAAGAATGTTCGAGTGAAATTGTGGCATAGTCGAGGGCAGCCTGAGCCTGTTCGACTTGGGCTGCGGCAGAACGAATTTCCTCCGGTCTCGCAAAATGCTGCATCTTCTCAAGATTTTGCTTCGAAGATTGCATCTGAGCCGATGCTACGTCATATTGTGCTTGAGCGGCATCCATTTGAGATTGAGAAACACTGTGGTCGTTGTAAAGCTTCTGAGTCCTATCAAGCGCAAGCTTGGCAAGATTGGAATTTGCTTCTGCCTCTTTCACTCCCTCTTCTGCCACTCTCAAGTCTTCGCTTCGCGCACCTTTGACAAGCAAATCATACTGTTGTCTGGCCATCGTGAGAGCAGCTTGGGCCTGATTCACCTGTTGTTGAAGCGTCCGATGATCGATCTCTGCAAGCGTGTCTCCTTTCTTAACCAGCGCCCCCTCCTCAAAATTCATCTTGATGATTCTACCCGGGACTTGTGCCGCAATGGAGCTTTCCGTCGCTTCAATTGTTCCAGTCGCGCTTACGTCGTTCTTGCCCACATTGGAACCGCATCCAGCAAGAAGCAAGAAACAAGATGCAACGAGCAAGACCATGATGTTCTGTTTCTGGAACGCACGATGACTGGTTGCTGATAAATCAAATCCTCTATTGTTCACCTTCTTATTAACACTCCTTCCATAAAAATCTTCAGCAATTGCTTTGGAATTAATTCTTCCGTCACCCGATGCTTTTGAAGAAAATCAGAATTAAAAAGCTCTTTGGTGGCTCCCAAATATGCTACCGTAAATAGATCCACGTTTAAATCCTTTCTTACAGTGCCTTGCTTCTGGCCCTCTCTTAAAACCTTAGGAGCAACGTCCGCAATGAAATAATTCAGGATCGACTGAATTTTCTTTGCAACCCACGGAACAGAGTGGACGACATCAGCGATGAGTCTCTGCCAATCTGGATCGAGAAATCTCGGGAACACGTCAGCAAGCTTCCTGATTCTCTCATCTACCGGTCCATGATCCGATAGGAGAGAATTCAGAACTTCTCTCCCCCGGGAAAGCCGCTGCTCTACAAGCTCCTCCAGAATAGCTTCCTTGCTTTCGAAGTGTTTGTAAACCGTTTTCTTGCTTATAGAGAGTTCTGAAGCAATCTCATCCATCGTGACTCTTTTAAAACCGTGCTGGCTGAACTTCTTGTATGACAAATCAACAATTGCCTGCTTTAAATCATTTTCATTAGGCACCATGGAAACCAATTTAGTGTATTCGGTTTCCATTGTCAAGAGGGGACATTGGTCCAAATGATTAATAATTAACGAGACGGAGAGATCTAGCTAAATAACTGGAGGAAGCTTTTGGCGATAATCTCTAGATCGAGCCAAATAGTCTGGTTCTTCGCATAGTAAACGTAAAGCTTCTCAACTTCTTCGTCCGACAGAGACTGGCCGCGATTTAATTGTACCACCCCTGTTATCCCAATCTTCCCAAAGATCTCTTCATTTCCTTGCGGGTAATATTCAGAGCGCCCCACCACGGACAGCTTACCTTTACCGACTTGCGGTAACTTTTGAAGTACTCTTCTTACTGGACCTGTTCTTCTTGTCAAAAGCACAGGTAACAATAGGATCGTCCCGACCGTGGCAAACATGATGTCAAATATTCTTTTCATTATCTTGTTTCGGGTACGATTGATATTGTAGTCGATGTTAACAAGCGGTACATCGGCCAAACCATCCACGTACGTTTTCCCTACAATTACATCTATCGTATCTGGCACAAGCTTCAGACTCACACCGGATTTGTTGACATTGGATATCGCTTGCAACATCTGCGAGTAAGAGATCTGCCCGGACGCAAAGATGACTTCGTCGATCTTCCCTTCTCTAATTATCCGCGGAAGATCGATAAGGGTGCCAACGATCTTAATCCCAAGAAGCCTGTTTCCGAGCTGCTGCATTTCAGAAATGATTCCAACCACTTCATATCCCATAGATATCTTCCCGCGGATCTTCTTTATCAGTTCCATGGCACGGTCGTCGGTTCCAACCACGAGAGTCCGCCGTCCAAAAACGGGATGCCTTGAAGTCCCGACGGAAGTCCTCAATTGATAAATCAATCGCCAGCCTGGAATGACAACAGCCATGATCAGGCAAGCCACCAGAACAATCAATCTTGAGAAAGCGAACTCTTTGAAGAAGTATGTCAAAGATGAAAACAGCAAGAACGTTAGGAGCGTACTCAGGAACGAAAGTCGAATGGAAAACTTATTCTCCCCGTAGATTCCGAACCCTGAACCAAAAAGGATAAAAGCAAGACCCGGTCCTAGATATACAAATGGCCGCCCGTAAGCCGGGATCACAAACAGCCGATGCGTCCTAAAAAGCTCCCCGGCAAGCACGGCAAGTAAGCTGATGCAAAAATCAAGAGCCATCGGCGACGCTTTTCTTAGAAATTTGATGAACGATAATGCCCAACGGTTGACAATTATCGCGGCGTTCAGTAGAATCGACAGAAGAGTCCCTGAGCCATATCTTTTTTCCACAAAGACATTCATGGCACGATAAAATTCGTATGTTTGATTTATCCCGCTGCGTCTCGTGCTTTCACCTTTGAAATGAATTGCGGTTGTCTGCGGCGTGTAGTAGACTTTGTAGCCTGCCATCTTAATCTTGTAGCAAAGGTCGATATCCTCGCCATACATGAAATAGGCTTCATCGAAGCCGCCGACTTCAGTAAAAACCCTTCTCGGAACAAACATAAAGCTCCCACCGATAGCGTCCACTTCATGAGTCTGGCCAGGATCTAAGTAAGTCAGATTGTATTGCCCAAACGTTTTAGACTTTGGAAATACCGAGCTCAAACCGGAGATCCTTGTGAATGCAACCCACGGTGTTGGAAACCCTCTTCGACATGTCTTCTGCAAAGTACCGTCGGCGTTCAACACTTTACAACTTGCTGCCCCCGCATCAGGATGTTTTGACATGAAGTCGATCATCTCTTTGACGGTGTCTTCTTGAACAATCGCATCAGGGTTTATTATCAGGAGATATTCTCCGGACGCGATTTTCACTCCCTGATTATTGGCTTTACCAAATCCAACATTTGTCCGATTCTCAATTAGCTTCACTTCAGGAAAACCCCTCCTCACGAACTCGACTGTGTCATCATCTGAAAAGTTATCAACCACGATAATTTCAGAATCTATTCCGACGAGTGAACGACGCAGGGAAGCGAGTAAGTTTTCTAGGAATCCTCTGACATTATAACTGACGATTATTACCGTTACCTTCAACATCAGCTCTTCTGCAGTTTCAAAAGCTGGAGAATCCTTCCAATTCCGAGTATCAACACAATCTTAATCGCCTCAAAAACAATTCCTTTGGACATCTTGCTGACACCGACGCGTCGTTCGGTGAATATGATTGGGATTTCAACGATCTTAAATCCTCTCCTGTAGGCTCGAACGTTCATCTCTACCTGAAAAGCGTATCCGTTTGCCCGGATAGTACTGAGGTCGATTGATTTCAACACATCTATTTTGAAAGCCTTGAAGCCGGCTGTCATATCATTAACTGGAACGCCAGTCACAACACGCGCAAAGATATTCGCTCCGTAACTCAGCAGCAGTCGCTTCATCGGCCAGTTAATAACCGAAACGCCCGAGGCATAACGAGAACCGACGACAACATCGGCGTGGTTCGACAAAGCCTGCTGAAACTTTGGTATAGCAGACGGTTCATGAGACAGGTCAGCATCCATCTCCATGACGTAGCCAAATCCATTGTGTATTGCGAAACGAAACCCCTCTACGTACGCCGTCCCTAATCCCGATTTCTTTTCGCGAACCAGTAAGTGAACCCTCTCATCGGCTTTTGAGATTCCATTTACGATCTCTGATGTCCCATCGGGAGAGCTATCATCGACCACGAGTACTTCCGCGTTTTTCCCAGCCTCCAAGACTTGCTTAATGACCTTTCCGATATTCTCCGCCTCATTAAAGGTTGGGATAATCACGAGTATTTTGTAATAGGAACTTTCTGGCATATTGATATGCAATCCGACTTAATATTGGGATAAAGATTTACTTTTCATAATCTCAATTCGCATCATGCATGTCCTTTCCCTAACAGGACGTGCGAGATCGTCCAAAATAGTATCTGAAAGTCTAAACGGAGAGACATGTTCTCGATGTAAAAAAGATCGTACTGCAAATCTATCTTTACATCCTCCAGGCTTTCGTCATACTTGTATTTAACTCTTGCCAAGCCGGTAAGTCCCGGCTTGATTTTGTATCTTCTCTTATAAAGTGGGATCTCTTTAGAAAGCTTCTCGACAAAAAACGGTCTCTCCGGTCTTGGGCCGACCAAACTCATTTCACCTTTCAAGACGTTGAAAAATTGAGGCGTTTCATCAAGATGAGTTTTCCTCAGAACCCGTCCCACACCGGTAACGCGCGGGTCATTCTTCGCCGCCCAAACCGGACCAGTAGTTTTTTCAGCGTCGACATACATTGACCTGAACTTAAACAAGGTAAAGGGCCGCGTATCTTTTCCCACTCGCTCCTGCCTATAGACTATCTGGCCACGAGAGCTAATTTTTATAGCTGCTGCAATAAGCACCCATAATGGTACTCCAATTATGAGAGCTACACCAGAGACCATGATATCCATCAACCTTTTTGTCGCCGTCTGCCATGCCGGCATAAGCTGTGGTACAACGTCAATTAGTGGGAAGCCGTAGAGCTGAGATGCGTGAGCTTGCCCAGCAATCGAGTCGTACAAATCCGGGACAATTTTGATAGAAGCGTCAGATCCATTCACGCTTGATATTATGTTATAAATGTTTTCCTTCTCTTTTTCTTCAAGAGCAATAATGACTTCTGTCGCTTTAAACTCCTCTATCGTATCGCTCAACTTGGAAACATCCGACAGGAGAGGCGCCGGAAGGCCATTGTACCTACTTCCTTTATCAAGACTTATGAATCCGATAGGCTCGTATCCGAGAGTCTTGTACTTCTTAGCCAGATTAAATACCGAACATGCTCTTTCGCCGCAGCCGACTATCACCGCATTCCTCAGTCCGATGCCGTTAATGAGCAACCTCTTTTGGACGGTCCTGAAAATAATTCTCGTTGCTCCGACGGAGAGAACGATCGCAAACCAATAAAGAATCACAAAAGCCCGAACATGCGGAGTCCTGCCCGATGTTGCGTCGTCGAAAAAAACCGCGAAGAAAATTATCAGAACACCAAATGTCGAAATTTTCAAAACCGCGATGAATTCGTCCAACCTTGAACTCAGGTAAGAAAATTTGTAAAGCCCCCAGAACCAAAAAAGAAAGATCATGAAAAGAATCAACAAGAGAACCGGCCCCCAAAAATCAGGGATTGTGATTACGTGAAAGAAGCCACTTCGGATGCGGAAGTAATAAAAGAGAGTGTTGGCAACCGAAAGGGATAAAATATCCAGCAGCAATAGTGCGCGACGCTCTTCCATCTTCTTACCAATAGTCCTAATCAATTTATTGAATTCCCTTCGACTCTCACTTTTATTCCGGGTTCTCCGCTTTCGATTTCGGCACGATTCCTGCGCCTCATTACCGGCTACTGACTACAAAAAATAAGTAAAATCAATTTAATAAACGACCAAAAATAGCAGTTGAATTATTCAGCCGCCCCCTTTAACATCCGGTTCGGAACGATCAAACCCTATTCTGGTTCGCAAGTACCTTTCAAAATCCTCGACGATCTTCTCCCAGCTTAGTGCTTCTCTGATTTCGTCCAATTCATTGCAGGGCATCCTACCATTCTTACCTCGCAGAATATCCACTACAGCATCGGCAAATTCTTCTGGAGTATCGGCAACACGGACAGCTTTTTGTGCAGCGCTCGGTAAACCGCGGACGGCAATTGATGTCGCAACGACCGGGATCCCGAGGGCAATCGGCTCAATTACCTTGTTCAGAGTTCCAGCTCCGAACCGCATCGGAGCAATTGCAACAGCGCTCCTCAAGTATTCACCGGCAATATTTTCGACGAATCCAGTAACGATAACATTCTCTGATGCGAGACTGTTTATTTTACGCGTCGGACTCCCTCCAACAACAAATAATTTTGCGTCTGGAGACTTCTTCAATATCTTTGGCATGATATCCCTTGCAAAGTGTACCACCGCATCTTCATTTGGGAAATATGGCATGTTGCCCGTGAAAATAATTCTGTTCGTTTCAAGAGTTTCATTAGATCTCTTAAAGGCTTCGATGTCGACTCCGTTAGGCAGTATCTGGAAATCTGCTTTTATTCCTTTATTGATGAGATAATCCCGGTCCAGAGGGGAGCAGATAAAACAGGTGTCGAAGTTCTCGGCGATGCGCTCGTATGCCGCGATTCTGTCCCTCTCGTTTTTGACCATCCACCGTATGACCGGGTTCTTTTCGGATTCAACAAACCGAGAAAGATAAAGAGACACTGCATCTGTAAAGTCCAGAACTTTGAGCGCCGAATTTTGAGGAACATATTTCACATATTGTGCACTCCGTATAAAATGGAAATAGATCACATCGAAGTGTTCTTCTCGCGAGATTTGCGAAAGCCTTTTACCCAGACGGTTATTCTTGAACAGCAACACTTGAATGGGTCGCCTCGTAAGAGCGCCTGTTCCAACATTGAAGAAAGAGTGCAATGAAGAGTGAGGAATGGCTTCAATTTCCGCTCCTAGTGATCGAATGCCGTCAATATTTTTCAGATCAGAACGACCATCCGCGAGACACAAAACCTTGACGGAATTACTTTTCGCAAGGTGCTTGACAACATTGTAAATCTTGAGTTTGTCGCCTTTATATGGTGGATATGGTACACGTGTGGTAACAATAAGGATCTTCAATAGCCCCCCCCTCCAGTCCTGTCCTTGCTGATCATTTCACTATAAACTTTCCAGAACATGTCCCCGATCTTATTCCATGAATATTCTTTGCCTACAAAAGATGCCGCCTCAATTCCAATCAACTTGCATAGGTTAGCATCGTCCAGCAAATGCAGTACATTGTCTGCAAATGCCTGAGGAGTATCTGCGACCATGATGTTCTTTCCTGGAGCAACCTTAATTCCTTCGCAACCGATGGAGGTTGTAACAACAGCTTTCCCTGCCGCCATGGCTTCCAAAATCTTTATCCTTATTCCGCTCCCGGCAAGCAAAGGCACAATCATGACTCTTGCCTGCTTATAAACTTCGCGGACATCTTTAACGAATCCCTTCACAAAAACGTTCTTTCCATCATTTAGTCTTTCCACATCACGCGAAGGACTCTTTCCAAACACATATAATTTAACGTTCGGCTTCGACTTTACTATAATCGGCATCACTTCATTCACAAACCATCTCAGGCCGTCAATATTTGGCAACCAATCAAGGCTGCCAATATAAGCAATTGTATTCTCTTCGCCTTCGATATCAGTCGGCTTGAAAAAGTCTGTGTCGACACCGGCAGGAATTACAATTGTGTCAACATCTTTTCTCATCGAAAGGAGTCTATCGCGGTCTTGATCGGTAATCATGATGCATTTATTCATCATGGAACAAATAGCAGGCTCATATTTCAGAAACTTCCTTGCCTGTATTCTTGCATAGGTTCTCAGTGCCAGATTGTTTGAGCTTTCAGAGAAGCGCTCCATGATCTTAAGCTCAAGGTTATGTTCCCTCAGTACCACCGGTACGTCGAGGATTTCCTTGAGGGCGAGTCCATAGTAAGCCATATGAAGGTGGTCAACATGGATCAGGTCGATTTGCTTATCTTTTATGAAACCAACAATCTTATTTAGAATAGATTTAGAATGATATTTCTGTATGTTGATAGGAACAGGCGACAGCAAATTTCTTATGGCACTTTCAATGCCATACTCACCGGAAGTCTTTGTCAAGAGAACATCGCCGCACAGATTCGCTAGCTCCGTCGGACAACTTGAGATTTGACTTTCCCACACCGCGACGAAATAAATCTCGGCGCCACGTTCGCTCAATTGGCGCGTAATATTAAAAATACTAATACTACCACCTTCATTAAGGGGATATGGGACACGAGGAGAAAGCTGGAGAATCTTCACGAGAATAAAAATATTAGACTGAAAGCGCAATTACAATGATAATTGCAATAACCAGATAACGTGACCACATGGAATCCAACTTTTTAAGTTTTCAGTGAGTTAATTATCTTAAACTTATGATAAGTGTTGATCATTTTTTTGAATTGCTACTCGATGAGCTAAAACTTAATAATGATCTAAGGGGGTACTATAAGTTCCTCAATGGAAGAAGCAGTGCCATTTTTGAATTCAGGAAGAGATACTTTTGCCAAAGGCTTGAGTACATAAACAGGAATGTTGGTAATCAACCGCAATCAATATGGGATTGTGGCGCCGGCTACGGCACGACAGCGATATTCCTCACAATGAACGGACATCAAGTCTATGGAAATACGCTAGAGTTTTATTATGCCCAGCTTCCTAAAAGATTTGATTACTGGAGTCAGTTCTGCGACCTATCAAAATTAGAAATAACTTATTGTGATCATTTTGACATAACGTTTCGCGAACACTTTGATTGCGTGGTTGCCCAGGACACGCTGCATCATTTGGAGCCAATTGATGAGGCAATTCGAATCATTCATGATTCGTTGCGCCCCCGCGGGAAACTTATCGCTGTTGAAGAAAATGGCAGAAACATTTTCATCAATCTCAAGAACTATTTGAAACGCGGGAACAAGAGGATAATCGAATTTCAAGATTACCGTTTGCAAAGAAGAATTAAGATGGGAAATGAGAATACACGGCCGCTGCATCTGTGGAAAGACCTCCTCAACCACCACGGAATATCGGTTCTCGACAATTCCGTTGAGTTTGTCAGACTAATTCTCCCCCCATTTTACAGCATCCTCCGACAAGGTGAAGTGCCAAGACTTGAGTCTGCGTTGTCCCAAAACAAGATACTGCGGAACTACTTCTATTTCGGGTTAAGCTTTGAAGCTGAAAAGTTAGATGGTCATTACAGAGAGAACTGAATGGATGAAAGGATTCTAAGGGAAAAGGAATTTCACAATGAGCGGTTTGAAAAGGATACCCGCAAACATTTAGATAAATATTACTCAATCACGCGGAACAGCAGGGCGTGTTACGTCGACAAGATCACTTTGAACGCGAGGGGAAAAACCATCCTTGAGTACGGGTGTGGAGAAGGAAGCTTCTCCTTCGATTTGGCAAAACTGGGCGCGATGGTGTATGGAATTGACATTTCTGAAGTTGCAATAGAGAAAGCTAAACTTAAGGCGGACGCAGAGTATCTTTCTGACTCTACCAGATTCGAGGTAATGAATGCCGAAGAACCCAAGTTTGATAATGGAATCTTTGATCGAATTTGCGGGGTCGCGATCCTACATCACCTGGATTTAAGCAAGTCTCTCAAAGAGCTAGCGCGCATGATGAAGCCCGCTGGCAACGCAGTATTTTGGGAGCCTCTTGGACACAACCTTTTCATTAATTTGTACCGATCACTAACAAAAGACCTACGCACTAAGGATGAACATCCGCTTCTCGTCTCTGACTTTGAACAATTTAAGAAATGTTTCAAATCAGTGGAAATACGTTATTTCCACTTGATCTCGCTCATTTGTGTTCCTCTGAGAAATTTAAGACTATTCCCCAAATTGATAGATTTCTTCGATGGCATCGACTCAATTCTATTCAGGATTCCAATTCTAAGAAGAAACGCATGGTATGCTGTCATAGAGCTGTCAATCCCGCAAAAAGTAGATGATACAAACACGATTCCTTCTTAACGGAAAAAATTACTGCTTAAAGTGAAATTTCATATAAGCAAAAAGAGGATTTGTAGGTAACGTGGCGAATATTATGCCAATTCATTTTGGATTGCGTCAATTACCTCCGATGCGGAAGTCAGGTTCACACAGGGTAGTTCCGGATGCTTACACGTAATCTGCTTGCATGGCCAACATTCGACTCTCTTGTGGAAGTAAACAACCCTGTCTCCTCTTGGTCCAAATCTCTGAATTTCAGCGGGACCTAAAAGACATATCGTAATGGTTCCTAATTGGGAAGACAGATGCATTGGGCCGCTATCATTGCAGACTGTTATGGCAGCATTGGCAATCAATATTATCATCTTCCTTAGGCTGGTGATGCCAATAATATTTACGAATTTTGATGAGTAATCTTCGCAGATCTTGGATCCAATTTCGGATTCTTCACTTGAACCGATAATAACGGATCTTAAACCGAATCTATCAAAGATAAAACTTCCAACTTCCCTGAATCTATGATAGTCCCATCTTCTAAATCTCCAAAAGGCCCCAGGATGAATTATCGCGTAAGCTTTTCTTCTCAAATTGTTAGCCTCAAAGAACTTTTCCGCCCATTCCTCTTCTTCTGGGGTAAATCGGAAGAAATTGCCGCCATGCTCATATGCGCTAACCAAAGGTAAGACTGCTTCTTTGTTTATATCCATTTCGTGTTTGGGGAATGCCACACCGTTGGAAAACATGTTCATCAGTTTTCTCACCTTTGTCAATATGCGGATTGTGCCCACATCTCTTCTGAAACGAGGGAGCAGAAATAAGGAGAGAAAAATTGTAAAAAAATCGTCACGAAAACTAACAACCAAGTCAAAGTTCATCTTCTTGAGGGACTTTGAAAGAGCAAATCTATCTGCAAGACAAGTGACTTCATCTTTCTTTCTGGCGAATGATGGGCTGTTATATATTACCACCGAGTCAATGAGAGGGCTGTTTATGAATAATTCCGAATTCCATGCCCCAGTAATCAAAGAGATTTTAGAGTCTCGATATTCACGCCTCAGATTTCGAATCGCCTCAAATGTATAGACCATGTCTCCCATATGATCGAGCCGGATAAGAAGAATCTTCTCGGCTGTTCCTTCCGGATTCTTGCCGAACATATTGATGATGATCGATACAAACGCTGAAACAAGATATTCTTAGTTTTTCAAGCATTAGGATGTAAGTTCTATCAAAATTTACTCATGAATCGATTTCCGACATTACGAGTAATCCCCTTTGTGAAAGGCCTTTCACAGCAACTGGGATTGCATTGGCAAGGTCTGTACGGTTGGAGCCGATTGAAACTTAAAGAGTTTTTCCATTCACTTGAAACATGACTACAAATTATAATTGAACTACAAAAGATTAAACTGAGTGGCATAATCAAGAATCGAAGGTTACAAAAGAAATCAATGCTTTTTGCAAACAATGACGAGGTTTTCGCCTAATGTCCACGGCAGACTGCCGAAAAAATAGGAGACAAATAGATTGAACGGAATCAATATCAATTTCTGAAATGTAAGTGGAATCTTCGTCGAATAAGGAATATCCCAAAGCGTATCCGATCCGATTTTCTCAATTTCGAATCCTGACTCGATAAACATATCGGTCCATTTCTCAGGGCTCAGTAAACCTACGTGCGTCGGGTCCGTGTGCATTGCTGGTACTAACTTAGACGAAGCGGACTTCACGCGGTTTCCAAGTGATTTTATATTGGGTGTAGTTACGATTATCCTACCATTCTTACTCAGGACCCTAAAAATATCAGCTATTATATGGATAGGAGCATTCACATGCTCTAAAATGTCAAATGCTACAACAACATCAAAGCTGTCTGCGTGAAAGGGAAGCGTCGCAGCGTTGCTCTGTGCAAGACTCAAAGTCCTTCCCTTGGAACGCGCGGCTTGCAATGGAAAAAGCGCAATATCTATTCCCACAAATTCAAACTGCCTGGAAATGGCATTTGCAAAGTAACCGAGACCGCATCCAACTTCAAGAACCCTTGAACCTTTTGGATAGTACTTAGAGACATATCGCAGCCAATAGCTAAATTGATGCCAGCGTTGTCCTCGCGCAAATTTCAGGAAACGCCCTTTAGCTTCATAATTTGAAAAATACTCTTTCGTATATTGCTGAGGATTTAGCGACATAACTTAGCTAATATACAATACAGTGTATCGGCAAATTTCTCGGCAGAGAATTCTTGCGAACGAAGCAGTCCCTTTCTTGAAAGACTGCTTCTCAAAGTCCCATCACTCACAAGTTGTTCAATAGCTCTGGCTAATGATGCCGCGTTCCCCTCGTGAAATATTAAGCCACAATCTTCAATGATTTCTGGAATCGCACCTGAATCCGAGCCTATAACTGGTACCCCCAATGCCATACTTTCAATCAACACTCTTCCGTATTGTTCCTTCCACACTTTTGTCGTCCGAGAAGGCAAAACTAAAACATCAAGAGTCTTCATTATGCCTCTCGCATCAGATGATGGTACAGCGGATGAGAAAATCACTCTCTCGTCCAGTTTCAATTCCTTCATAAGATTTCGCAGTCTATCCTCATCCGGACCACTTCCCACGATTATGAGCTTCACTTTTTCATCAAGCAGCATAATGGCTTCCAGTAGTGTGTCGACGCTCTTCATTTTTAGTAGCCTTCCGACGTACCCCACGAGGAAACTTCCAGGCGGAAAAGAATCAAGTATAGATGGAGTAGTATCACCTTGGACATTATCCGTATTGAGATCAATGCCAAAATAGAGTTTTCTCACCGGAATTGAATAGGTATGTTCGAAATGCACCTTACCCTCTTCGTTTGCGGTCAGTAGAATGTCGGCATGTTTCAAAACAAACTTTTGAATCAGGGCATACAGAAATGCCGGGCGATATCCGAAGTTACGCCCCTTGGCAAGATTGTCCCATGTGTAAAATACAAGCTTGGACTGGCGTGCATACATTCGACGCAGAACCATGGTTTGTAAAGCAAAAAGACTAAATGGTTCCTCGAAACAAAGTATTATATCTGGCTCGAACGATCGCACCTCGTGTCCGAGACCCCTCAAATAAAAACCTCTATTTTCTTTGCCTTTCCAATGAACGGATAATGGCACAACTGGGAATTTTGTTCCTCTCTCCGCTGAATAAGTTATGACCCTGAAATTCTCAATCCATTCCGAAGGAGATATAGCTTTTATAGTAACCCCTGTTTTTGAAGCCAGCAGGTTCCATTTTTCGTGATTTATTGGGTCCACGAGATTTTTATCAATAAGCAAAATTTTCATCAGGCAATACGGAGTATTTTTCGAATGTCATTGAACGTCACCAGTTTTAACGAGAAATACCCTATGAGCATGATGACCAACGCAATCGGAAGCTGGACAGCAAAACTTAAGTTTGCACCCAATGTGTGAGCGAGGAAAGCTGCGACCAATGCCGGCGCCATGGCCCTCACAAATAAATCAAGCACACTGCGCCATGGAATGTAATCACGCACTACAAAGAGGTTGAAAGATACGAGAAGAGTTTCTGTAATTACCGTTGTCAAAGCAGCGCCATTTGTGCTAAAGGCGGTTATCGCAAAATAATTCAAGATAAGATTAATGATAGTAACGGCGAGCACAAAAACATTCGATTTACTTTGCCTATTAAGAGCAGCAACAAGAGTGCCCGCAGCGAAATTCAGACTAATTGGAATCATAGTCAGCGCTAAGATGCCGACCGAATTTGTAGCAAGTCTATATCCTTCACCGTAAAGAAGTAGAGTAATTCTTTCCCTAAATATAAAAATCGGGATAGAGATCGAGATGCCTATAAAAAATAGCGCGCGGGCGGCGTCGGTCATTACTCGTCTGACTTTGTCAATGTCCCCCTTGTTTCTTGAAATAACAGGATATATCGGAGCCACAATAATTGTGGGAAACAGCATAAAAGATTCAACCAATCTATATCCCGCATTGTAATATCCAACAAGTTCTTCACGCCCGGTAATCGCCTGCAACATGATTGTGCCGGACCTAAAATAGATTATTGCAAATAGATTTAATATTGCGAACGGCAAAGCTGGCTTAATGATATTTGTCCAAAGGTACGATGAACGTAACCGAAAAGTCGGAACTCCGAGCTTGAAGAGCACGATCGCAAACGTGCTCACGCATGTGATGCCGTATGCTACCACATATCCGATCATGTAGGCTCTCACTCCCAAATGCATCAGGAGAATACCTCCGCAGAGGACAATCACCGATGCCTTTTCGATTATCGTCGATATTGCCTCATACTTAAGGATTTCAAATGCTCTGAAAGTAGATCTAAAATGAAGCAGAAGTGTATTCGAGATGCTGTAGAGCGAAGCTAGACAAACCAGCGCTAACATTTCCCAATTCATCTTAAGGATAAAACACGCAGCGATCGAAGCTACGCTGCTTATTACACCTAGGGCGAGTTTCAGCACCGAAGTATTCCCAAAGAACGATGGATACTCCTCCGGCTTACTAGATAACTCTCGAACGATGAGAATATCCACTCCTCCTTCAAGAATCACTGATGCGACGGAGACTATGGAAATGGCAAGCATGAACTGACCGAAGTCGGCCGCTCCTAATAACCTGGCCGTTAAAAGCAGGAGAAGAAACCAAAAGGGTTTAACCAGTATATTACCGACTGCCATCCAAGTCATGTTAGTCAAGATGGATATTCTCTTTTCCCCAATGGCAGAGGAGGACTGCTGAGCAGAAGTCGGAAATAAGCGTTGCAAAAACTTCAACTAAAACTATGCCTCATTCTCTTAGATTACCTCATCTGTTGCATCTTTATCGTGGAAACAAGGAAAATCGTGAGTTTATTCCAGTTCGGCTATCTCGATTTGATTTTGTTTTGACCCTTTTCTCGATCAGCCCTTGACTTCTCCATGATAACGACACTGATGCCTACAAGCGTCCAAAAAGGGACCGCAGCTTTGTCATACATCAGGAAGTCATTGAAAAGAGCATGGACATTGTACGTCAGAACTCCACCCATGCATCCCAGCAGCACATTGCGACTAAAATCATCTTTGATCGAAAAATAACTCCTAAGCCCTGTTTTATAAAAATAGAAAAGAAAAAGCAGCCAAAAGAACAGTGCCAAGATTCCAGCTTCTGAAAAATACTGCAAGTAATCATTATGAGGACCCGCGTGAATATAAGAGATGGGCGTAGCAAGCCCTGGATTGCGATAGCTCTGATATTCTAATGGGTATGTTCCATAGCCGACACCAACAATAGGATGCGCCTTAATCATATTTAGCGCAGCTGCCCATCTATTTATTCTTTCAAGGTTAGAGTAGTTTTCTTCGAGGTCCGTCACACTTACGGCTGTTCGCTCCATTTTTTGTACCACTCCTAAATCAACCACTGCAACGACTAAGGCTATGACCACTATCGAAAGCACGAGGAAAGCTTTAATATTTAATAGCTCCTTCAATTTCATCATGACAAAGAATAAAAAGAGGACGGCCACCCCCAGCCATGTCGCTCTTGTATAAGAAAAAAATATTCCCAGAAGAATCAAAATACTTGTCCCTATGGAAAATATCTGAAGACCTCTTCGCTTTCCCGAACCGAACGAGAGCCCTACTGATATTCCTAATATCATGGCGAGGTAGGCGGCATAAGATCCATGTTCTTGAAAAAACGGCTTAAAAGTCCGATTTACCAAGAAAGATGAGAACCCCGTCCTGGCAGCGTTAACAAGAGCATATACCACGATAAGATTTACAACCACAAGGAAAATCCAGAGCAATGTGCGCAAATCCCTTTCATTCCTCATTTCATAGCGTAAGAAAACGTAGCAGGCAGTGATGAACCACAAGTTGTTGGCAAGTAACTTAGCAGAAACGATCGGATAGCTAGACTGCAGTATAGAAAAGAAAAGGACAACTAAGAAAGCAATCAGCCAAAAATTTATTTTACTGGTTTCCGCTTTCCCCTCTATTTCTTGCTTTGGAAGCATGAGAAGGCGTGCAGACCACGAGAGAATTAACAGGAAAATGAAAATTTCTGTGGGAAGCTGCAAAGTTGATCCAGTACCTTGAACTTCGACCTGGGATGAAAATGGGAAAATGAAAACCGTCAAGTAGAGAAGTGCTGGCAGGTTGTCAGAACAAATATAGATTATGAATAACAAAAATGGGATACATAGAAGCCAAAGAGAGCCCAACGAGAACGCAAGGACATAAACAAATGAAAGCAATAGCGATGCGATAACAAGGAACCAACGATCAATCTTTGAAGCGCTCGTCGGAAAAAAATTTAGCTTTTCCAATCCTAGCCGAATCATTATCTTTCTAAATTCTTACTTGCGAAGCCTAAACATACCCCGGATAGTCAGTTTGATCTGCGCCAGCCTTTCCTTATTCTCCGGATTGTTTTTCATCTCAATATTGATTCGTTCGCGAATTAAGACGAGTCCAAACATAAATATAAATGCACCGACTACTGACAATAAAACAATGATGGACCGCTTAGGACTAGATTTCCTTTCGGGAGGAACCGCTTTATCCAAAACTAGAATAGCGGGTATATCTCTGTGTTCGTCAATTCTTGCTTTCTCAAAAAGAGGGTACAAGTATTCAACGATCTTTTCTTGGATGAGAACATCCCTATATAATCTAAGGGATCTCAATCCAGTTTGCGGAACCTTCGCCAGCCTTGCATCAAGCTCACCAATCTCCATTTCCAATTGCTTAATAGTGGGAAAATCTGGATCGACCATTTTATTAAGGACTGCAAGCTGGATCTCATCCCTTGACTTCTGGGCGTATTCAGCGGCAATCGCGGCAAAACTCGCTCCTCCCTCCCCTGGAGAAATAATGACACCAGAGCGCTCTTGATAATCACGAAGAGAATCCTCAGCCAGCCGCAAAGTGTTTCGACTTTCATCCAATTGTTGCCCAACAAATTCACGCACGTCCCTTGATTCGCGGGTACCAAGATCTATACTGATATTATTAAGGAGTTCCACAAAGTAGTTGGCCATGGCAGCAGCCTGCTGCGGGCTCTTATCCCAAACTTGGATTTGAAGATATCCCTGATCTTCAACAGAGAAATCCACATTCTTTTCTAATTCCTTCACAGCTTCAGACATATACCGATGCGGGGTATCATATTCTTCCAATAGGTTGAATTTATTGATAACAGCTTCCATTACCGTTCGGCTATTTAATATGGCTAAATAGTTGTAGACTCCCATCTGTTTGTTTAACAATCCCATGGCGCCAGTGCTTGCCAAGCTCTGCAATAAAGACCCGCTTGCAGACCCTGTCGACATCCCTAATACGCTCAACACATCTGATTGTTGAGGTGGCAGCACCGAAGCACTTGCTTTGTACCAATTTGGAAGCAAAAGGCTGACAGTAATTGAGGCGACTGCCGCAGCCACCACCGTAGCAATGAGCCACCTTCTCCACTTAACAATTATTTCGAGATAGGACAGAAGCTGAAGCTTTGATGTAGCTTTAGATTCACCTGCATTATTTGAATCGCTTAGACTCATTTGTAAACTCCATTAACAATGATTCCATACAAATGTGGCATCCGCTGATGCCTGCTCATTTGACCAACAAAAGTTTCTTTGATTCAGTGTAATTTCCAGCTTGAAGCCTGTAGAAATAGACTCCGCTTGATAGACGACTTGCATTGAAAATTACATCATGGTTACCTGCACTTTGACGTTCACTAATCAACGTTTCAACTTCCCTTCCAAGTATGTCGAACACCTTCAAGGTAACAAGACCATTCGTTGGCAATTGATAATTGATCACCGTTGAAGGATTAAATGGGTTCGGATAGTTTTGACTTAGCATGAAGCGTGGTGCATTCTCACTCAAAACCGGTCGGACACCTGTCGTCAAACTAGTCAGAGAGACAGCGACGATACGTCCATATTGAGTATTGGCCCCTGATTCTTCGGACACAGAAACTGTACTCAGTCCTTTTCTGTCCTCAAAAGACAAAGTGGCACTGTACGACTGATATGGCCCACCAGTCGAGACGCTATCAACAACTTTGGCTGAATCAGCATACCTGAAGACCGGTGCATATGGTGTCCAACTGCCTGTCAGACTGTCCAAGTAAGGAAAACACCAAAGAAGTGTTCTGCAGGTCAACGCATGTTGCCCCAGCAGATTCTCAAACAGCGTATCATATCTTTCGTAAATAACTGCGTAGGGAGTGTCCAGAAGCACCCATTCATTGGTGATTGGGTTCAGCACCTGATCCAAGTGCAAGAAATTGATTTTTTCATCGATAGTCCAAGCCACAAGCGTATCAGATAATTGTGTTGAATCCAATATTTGATACCCTACTGTGCCAGAGTCGCTCGAATGCGATAAGGTAGGGTACGTGTACCCCCAGTTTAGGATCCGAACCGAATACTCAAATTGATTCCCCTTTGCCAGAGGAAAAACGTCTACAGTATCAACTTGGCCGGCAAGGGATGCAACCGGGATCAGCGCAAACAGCCAAAAAATACGCACACTCACTCGGGCCATGAACCTCTTCCTACTTCTTCCCAAAAAGCAAAAGTGACTAACATTATAACTTCTCCTTTACCTGTAAGTGATATTCTCGAAGCCCTACCTTCATCTGCAAAGGATTCCCCCTATTCTTTCCGCCGCCTTCCCATCCCACAAATCCGGCAACTTACTCTTTTTCCAATCTCCCGAGTAACAAATAGCGACGTGCTCTGTAACTTTATTCACAGATAAACCAGCTAAAACATTTGTACCACTTTCTATCGTGCACGGTTGTTCTGTGTTTTCCCTCATGGTAACACATGGCACACCGAGAAATGTAGTTTCAGCCTGGATGCCGCCTGAGTCAGTCAACACTATTCTTGCATCCATCATGAGATTCAAAAAATCCAAATATCCAACCGGATCTGTCAGCACAAGATTTTTCACCGCCGCAAATTGCGATGAAAGTCCGAATTCTTCAATCCGCTTTTTCGTCCGGGGATGAATCGGGAAAATTATCTTGCCGTGATGCTGGATACCCTGGAAGATTTTCAGAATCGTCTCCAAACTATCACGATTGTCCACGTTGCTTGGTCGATGTAACGTCACAAGAGTGTACTCTTTTGGAGAGATGTTGAAAAGTTTCTTGATATTAGAAAGTTTAGCCTTCTCACGGTAAAAGACAAGCGAATCGACCATCACATCGCCCACAAGGAAAGCTTTCTTATCGCTAATGCCCTCGTTCCGTAGGTTAATCATGCCCGCTTCTTCGGTGACGAAGAGATAATCACTCAGCGCGTCGGTAACAATTCGATTTATCTCTTCTGGCATCGTCCTGTCGAAACTCCGAAGTCCCGCCTCTACATGTGCCACTGGGATCAAAAGCTTCGAGGCGGTCAAGCTGCACGCCACTGTTGAATTCACATCGCCCACCACAATGACAAGATCAGGTTTCTCCTTGACAACAACTTTCTCAAACTCCACCATTACTTTGGCTGTCTGTTCAGCCTGAGTTCCAGAACCGACACCGAGATAAACATCAGGCTTAGGAAGCTCAAGGTCTTCAAAAAATACCTTCGACATGTTTTCATCGTAATGCTGGCCGGTGTGGACAGTCAAATGACGGACATTATCCATTTCAGAAAAGACTCGATGAAGAGGAGCTACTTTCATGAAATTTGGTCGGGCCCCGACGACACTAATAAATTTCATCTCTCTTCATATTGCAGTTTGTAATAGTTCTGATATTCTCCAGAGACAATCCTCTTCCACCAGCCTTCGTGATCGACGTACCACTTTATTGTTTCATCAATTCCCTGCTCGAATGACCTTCTCGTATTCCAGTGCAGCTCAATTTCGATTTTCGAAGAGTCCATGGCGTATCGACGGTCATGTCCGGGGCGATCCTTCACAAACTTCAAAAGTGACTCCGATTTGCCAAGCTTCTTTAGAATCAACTTCGCCATGTCAATGTTTCGAACTTCATTCCCTCCGCCAATATTATACACTTCGCCGACCACGCCGTTAAACAAGACGGCTTCTATGGCTTCGCAGTGATCTTCTGCGAAAATCCAGTCGCGTACGTTTTGTCCGTCCCCATAAACCGGGAGTTCTTTGTTCTGCAAAGCGTTAATTATCATCAGCGGAATGAATTTTTCCGGAAATTGATAAGGCCCGTAATTATTCGAACACCTGGTTATCACCGTTGGAACGTTGAAAGTCTTAAGCCACGCACGCACCAACATGTCCGCGCTTGCTTTGCTTGCAGAGTAAGGACTGTTTGGAGAAATGTGAGTCGCTTCGGTAAATTTTCCGGAAGCACCTAAAGAGCCATAGACTTCATCGGTCGAAACCTGGAGGAATTTCTCTACACCAAATTCTCGCGCTGCTTCAAGCAATGTCATGGTTCCTCTGACATTTGTGTCAATGAAAACTTGCGGGCCGAGAATGCTTCTGTCAACGTGTGACTCCGCTGCGAAATTAATGACCGCATCGAAGTGCCATTCGTGGAATAGCCTCTGAACAAACGCAGCATCGGAGATGTCCCCTCGATAGAAATGATAGCGTGGGTTCGTCTCCACGTCTTTCAGGCTTTCGAGATTGCCGGCATAAGTCAGCTTGTCGAGATTTATGAGATCGGTGCCTTCGTGTTTTTCAAGAAACAATCTCACAAAGTTGCTCCCGATAAAGCCTGCACCACCAGTTACAAGCAAACTTTTGAGACTAAGAGACATTATTAGATTCTATTGTTGACATTTTCGTGATTGTAGTAATGAAAGATTTTATGGTTATCAACTTTTGATAAAAAAATATATCACCTGACGCGTGGAGTTTCAACATAAAATTTCAGAGCCAATCTTGGAAAAACCGGCTGGGAAGATTAAATTATATAAAATTCTGGAGAATTAAATGGCGAAAATTTGTGAGGTCTGCGGTAAGAAACCAATTTATGGTCACAATGTGAGCCACGCTCATAATATCACAAATCGCAGATGGAATCCAAACCTACAGAGTGTTCGCGCCGTTGTCGATGGCAAAGTTAAGCGGATGAGAGTATGTGCTTCTTGCATCAAGCAAGGGCGAATCAGAAAAGCTGCATAAGGATCAGAGAAATTCATCTCACAAGGTGGAACTCTACCACCGCGGGCATTTCCTTCTTGAAGAATTTTACTTTCGAAGCGCCAGACCACTGATTGTCCGGGAGGCTTTCGCTTTCACGCTCGCTCAAGCCGGCATTAACATCTCTGAGCATCAGTCGACGCATTTATCGGTCCCAACTTTCTAAGTACGTAATACCCTACCTGCCTTGGACTCGCCGGATTTTGTTATGTTATATGATTCAAGCCCCCAATACATTTCCTTTGCAATTACTCTGAACACGGTATACAACGGCATTGCCAACACCATCCCGATGATTCCCCCCAGCTCAGCTGCAATCAAAACTAACAGGACAATTGTCAGTGGATGCATTTCAGCACCGCGAGAATAAACCGTGGGCACGATTACCAAATCATCGAGGATTCTGATTCCAGCAAAAAGGAAGACTATTGGCAAAGCCATTTCAAAGCTTCCCGTTTGGAGGAACGATACTACAATCGCCGGCACCGCTCCAACAACGGGCCCAAGGTACGGAATGAGATTCGCGATTCCTGCAACAACCCCGATAATTATCGCATACTTGACACCCATGATGAGTAAACCGACCATCGACAATATCCCGACGATTGCCGCCTCTGTGAACCAAGCCCGAATGTATTTTCCCAATTGAACCCCAATTTTGTGAACGACATTAAGAGTCATCTCAAAATATCTGTTTGGGACAATCTCGATGAGCCGGCGAATCATGTCTTCCCCATCTTTCAGGAGAAAAAAAGAAACGAACGGCACAATAATTATCATCATTAACACAGAGCCTACGCTTGTCAAAATAGTGAACCATTTATCTGCGACTTGTACCATCATCTGGCTTATTTTTTCGGAAATATTGCCGAAATCAATAAATGAGATCTCCTTCTGCAATTGCGATTCGACTCCCTGCAGTTTTTGACCAAAATCCGGAGACTTTATCGCATCATAGAGGCTCACGACCTGTTTGATTAGTGGCGGCAGAAACACATATAATAACCCGCCCACGATTACGATAATTCCAACATAAATAATGAGAATGCCATAGACACGCCTTATCCCCCTTGTCTCCAGCATATCGACGAGTGGTGATAAGAGAAGCGTCACCAAGATCGACAGCAACAAAAGCGCAAATACACCTCCAAGCTGTGAGAGCGACCACAATAGAAACATGAGGAATACCACCATCAGGAAAACCTTAAAACTATTCCTTCTAAAAATCGCCAGCATCGATTTCTCCGTTCTCCGAATTTTCTTCCTCGGAATTAATCCCATGTACCACCTTCTTGATTATCGCCCAATCAAAACCACGCCTCGCGAGAAACGCTATCAGTTTTTCCCGCCTTTTTGTTGTATCGAGCTTCCGTAATGAACGTTCTTTTGTTCTCGCTGCCTTCACGGCGAGTTCTAGTTGGGTTGCATCATCACTCAATGTCGCCACAGCCTCCAATGCGGTTTCCTTCGAGACGCCCTTTTCTTGAAGTTTACGCTCCAGCGCCTTTCTTCCGATCGGCTTTGAAGAAGTTTTTGATGCAACGAAAGCTTCGGCAAACCGGGAATCGTCTATTAATCCCAGTCCATCTAATTTGTCCACCACAAGATCAATCGCCCCCAAAACAAACTTCTTTTGGCGTAAGCGCTGGATGAGTTCCTGCTTCGTCCGCATCCGATAGTTCAGCAATCGAACCGCTGCCGCGTAAGTATCATGGTACGATTGTGAATTCCTAATCTTCACGCGAGTCTCGCCAGAAATTTCGTCGCCCCTGCGTAAGCCATAATCCACAAGAACCTCCTTACTCAGAAACATTTCCTCGTCCTCATTTTCACCAGAGGCAGATCCGTCTTCCGCCCGGAAACGTATCTTGAATTTGCCACCGCGGCGAGCTTTTTCAATCGAAATAATTCTCATGTCGGCTCATGGCTAATAGTTCATGGCTCATAGTTTCTCACTATCAACTGTGTGCCGGAGCTAATTACTTTTTGGTTTTCGCTTCAGACTTTTTTTCTTCTGCCTTCTCGGGCTTCTCCGTAGGTTTGCCGCTATTTCCATTCTTCGAACTCAACCCAAGTTTCGTTCTTACTTCAGTCTCCATATCCTTAAGCATGTTCGGATTGTCCTGGAAATATTTCTTAGCGGCATCCCGTCCCTGTCCGAGTCTCTCGTTCTTGTACGAGAACCAGGTGCCGCTTTTCTGGACAATGGTCTGGTCGACGGCAACATCCAGCAAATCTCCGACCCTTGAAATCCCTTCATTATATTGTATGTCAAACTCGACTTCTTTAAAAGGAGGAGCGACTTTGTTTTTCACGACTTTCACTCTAACTCTGTTCCCGATTATGTCCGCGCCTTCTTTGATATGATCGCGTTTCCTGATGTCGAGTCGAAGTGCTGCGTAGAACTTTAACGCGTTGCCTCCAGTTGTCGTCTCCGGATTTCCATACACTATCCCTATTTTACTCCGAAGCTGATTCGTGAAAATTACTGAAGTATTGCTTTTGTTTATTGCAGCGGTAAGTTTTCTTAAAGCCTGCGACATCAACCGCGCTTGTGCACCCATTTGTGCGTCACCCATTTCGCCTTCGATCTCTGCTCGAGGCGTCAACGCCGCGACCGAATCGATCACAACAACGTCAATTGCTCCGCTTCTGACAAGAGTCTCAACAATATCAAGTGCCTGCTCTCCAAATTCTGGCTGCGACAACAATAGATTGTTCGTATCCACGCCGATTCGTTTCGCGTAGTTCATGTCAAGGGCGTGTTCAGCATCGATGAAAGCCGCAATGCCTCCCTGCCTTTGTGCCTCGGCGATTACACTCAAGCACAATGTGGTTTTGCCTGAAGATTCGGGCCCAAAAATTTCAGTAATTCTCCCCCGCGGGATGCCGCCAATACCAAGCGCCCAGTCAAGCGAAATCGATCCGGTAGAAATTGAATCGATTTTTGCAATCGGTCCCTCCCCTAATTTCATTACAGCGCCTTTGCCATAATCGCGCTCGATCTGATTCAGTGCAATATCCAGCGCTTTCAGTCTTGCCTCTTTTTCCTCCACCATCTTAGAACTCCTTCCTGTTTAACAAATTTTCATTCCCTGATCAAAGGGATATCCCATAGAATTTTATACTCAGAACCTGACGATTTTAGCGTACTTTCAAACAACGCAATGCTTCGCGGGAAAAATCGCTCGATGGATAATTTACCGTCGCTCCATAATTTCTGCAAGTCTAAGTAATCGCTTCTGCCTCGCTTTCCTTCTCCATGAAATCGTGCAATCGTAATATGCGCTTTAAATACCCTCTTCTCCGGCACGATTCCGAATTCCGATGTGACAGATTGTATAGAACTTGCGATAGCGGCGAGTGTTCCATCATCCTGGCAATCGACCCAGATCCCCCGTCTGACTTTTTCATTTGGAAAATAAGTTACACCGCTGACTTCAATGTTCGAAGCCTTAAGCGATGATCGTTCTATTTCATGGACTACTGATGAAAAAAGGTTCTTGACTTTTCCCGGATCGAAATCCCCGATGAATTGCAGTGTAATGTGGAGCTTGTTTTTGGCTTCGATCCGTGCATCGCTGCTCGATCCATGAAGTTCTTCTTGTATCTTTTCTATTTGTGTTTTTGTGCTCTCAGGTAAAGTCGCCCCAAAGAAAATCCGCATCACTCCAATCCTAATATCCGTTTTCTCACAATCTCCAACGCCGCTTGCGAAGTCCTTTCTTTGAATCTTATGCGTTCATCAGGAAGCATGAATCTCCTAACGATCGTACCTGCGCGATCCGCGAGTCCAATAAAAACCAATCCTATAGGTTTGTCCGGGGTCGCCCCCGTCGGACCCGCGATACCGGTTACGGAAACTCCAATATCCGTTCCGGAAGTATTCCTAATCCCCTCAGCCATGGCACGGGCGACTTCTTCACTTACTGCTCCGAATTTGTGAATCAGTTCGTCATCAACATGGGGCAATTCGATCTTTGTTTCATTGCTGTAAGCAACGAGTCCTCGTTTAAAGTAATTTGAGCTGCCGGAAATGTTGGTGATCCTGTGAGAGATATAACCACCCGTACAGCTTTCCGCAACCGAAATTGAAAGGTTCCGCTCCCTCAATAGGTTTCCGACGATTTCTTCAAGCTCGACGTCTCCCTCCGAGTAAATGTACCTCCCCGCCTTAATTCGGATCTTTCTTTCTACTTCCGCGACAATAAGATCGGCTTCCTCCGTCGTGGGAGCTTTCACGGTGATACGCAGTCTCACACCAAATTGGCTGGGAAGAAATGCAAGCCTCGCTTTGTCACCTAAGATTTCTCCAACATCTCCAATGAGTTCATAAAGGCTCGACTCTGCTATACCGGTCGTCTTCAGGACTCTGTGCTTGATTACCTGGCCGACAGCTTTCGCTTTCAATCGAGGTATGACATACTCGGTCATCAAGTTTTGCATCTCGTGAGGGACACCGGGCATCACCACAAATATCTTGTCCACGTTTTCAAAGAGCATCCCTGGCGCCGTTCCCCAATGATTCATTAGTACTTCGCACCCTTCCGGAACAAGCGCCTGTTCTTCGTTCACCTTGCGCAACGGAATATTTCTCTTCGAAAGGCGATCGCGAACATTCTCCAGAACGGCATCGTCCATGACTAGCCTGGCGTTAAAAAAGTCTGCAACGACTTTCTTCGTGATGTCATCGTGAGTCGGGCCAAGACCGCCCGTAACCAAAACGGCGTCGACCGTTCCATGATACTTCTTGAACACATCCATTATTTCCCGGTATTCATCCCCCACAACCACGATGCGGACGACTTCTATGCCAACTTCCGATAGGCTCTGACCGATGAACGCCGCATTGGTATTCGTTACCTGGCCGATCAGGAGTTCATCGCCAATTGTAATTACGGCAGCGGTTCTCACTTCAGAACATAGAGATAGATTTGCAATGCAATATTTGTGAAAACCCCGCAGACAAAATCGTCGAGCATGATCCACAGCCCGCCGGTTTTCTTGTCGAAGTAATTGGCGGGAAATGGTTTAAAAATATCCAGCATCCTAAAAATCATGAACGCGATGGCAATCAGAAAGAGCCGCTTAGGAATGAAAACCAGCGAGACCCACATAGCGACGATCTCATCTATCACGACGCGAGAAGGATCGTGGCCGTATTCCTTTTCCATTTTCCCCGAAGAGTAAGTCCCCCACGCGAAGAACACAACAATAGCAGGAACAATTATGTATATCTTCTCGAAACCGGGGATAAAGTAGATCAGCAAGCCGATCAAGGAGCCAATCGTTCCCGGCGCAGCAGGCGATAACCCGCTTCCAAATCCGGTTGTGATTAATTTATCAAGAAGAGTCGGCTTTTGTGGAGTGGACTCCTTGGGAATTTCACCCTGATTGTGCTCGTCCACTTACCGCTCGGAATGAAGAATGGATCAACTTGAAATTTTCGATAACGTATTGCAGACCTGTGCCCAATGTTAGAATCGTTACAACCAGCATGGAATAAAATAAAACATCCTTATCGAGGACGACCCTGACGATGCTGGAGAGCCCAGGCGAGGTTTTCAAAACGACAGCAAGGAGAACAACGTAGATAAAGACCATCTGCGAAAACGTCTTCACTTTTGCCGTGAAGTTCGTGTGCAATGTCTGCCCGCGGAACTCGGCAAAGGAACGAAGAAGAGTTATGGAAATATCACGGATGACGATTGCCCAGACCATCCACCATGCTACGAGTCCCATCCAGGCAAAAGCAATAAATGCAGTCTGAAGTCAACACTTTATCTGCGAGTGGATCAAGAAACACGCCCCATCTTGAGACTTTCCCCAATTTTCGAGCAATCCAACCATCATACCAATCGGTTAGCGCGGCAACGACAAAAACCATAACTGAAAATTGTTTCAGAAAAACTCTCTCACTGATAAACAAGAGAATAAATAGCGGCGTTAAAAGCATTCTGAGAATTGTTAACTGGTTTGGTAATGTCATCCTGTCACAATTTAAGCGTGGATCAAGTGGAGGTCAAGTTATTAAAGTCCTTCAACAAAATTTAATAACTCAATTGAATTTAAGCCAATTACGAAATATTTTTAGATAGATGACTGACAAATTCCTTTCCATTTCAAGAAAATCCTATTCGGATATTGTAAAACTTAGACGCGAATTTCATCGATATCCTGAGCTCGCCTTCCAGGAAATCAATACCGCGAAAATCATTGCCAACGAACCTAAAGACCTTGATATAATCGTAAGCTCGCTGGAAAATATCATAAGTCGAATGAGAAATCCTCTTGAGTCCTCTGCACTGACTATCGGTCCGATACATGGCGGCTCTGCGACAAACGCGATTCCTGATGAAGCAAAACCAAGCGGATCCTTTCGCGCCATGAATGAGAAGTGGCGCAATGCAGGACTCAATTTGATAAGGCGAACCGCAGAAGCCACGGCGAGAAGACTCGGCGGAAAATGCAAAGTGGAAATTAGCCGTGGATATCCAGCACTTGTGAACCGGGAAGAAGAAACTGAGCTCGCGATGAAATCCGCCGAGAAGATTTTCGGAAAGAAATCGGTCATGAATCTCGACACCGTAATGACTGCCGAAGACTCTGCTTTTTTCCTGCAGAAAGTCCCGGGACTTTCTGGTGGATAGGTGCAGGCAACAAGAAGACCGGAGCCACCACATCTATTCACAGTTCAAAGTTTAGGATCGATAAAAATGCGTTAATGTACGGCACGGCGATGCTCGCCTTTTTAACTCTGGAATATTTGAAAGCTCGTGGACAATAAGACTAAGCCTTCCAGGGAACAAGTACATGAGAAGTCCGCACATGCAGGAGAAGACTTCTCAAATCTTCTAAAAAAGATTTTTGAGTTGTCGATCACATCAGGCTCATCCGCTGACCCGGCCAAATTCATAGGTGAGCTTGAGGAAGCAGCTGGACACTCCCCTGACCAGTTCATGACGGTCAACAATCTTGAACGATTTCTCACCGTAACTCCGAACTCCGCTTCAATCTTATCTGACCTTTCGCGGGACAAAAAATTGCGCGATGATTTTCTAAAGATTATCTCAACGAGTCAATATCTTGCTGATATACTTGTCAGGCATCCCGCCTACTTCAGATATTTATTCTCGCCTCAAGGGATTGAATCTCCTCTTAATCCAGATTCACTTCTCCAGGAATTATTTCGCCAGGTTTCGATTTACCAAGACGAGACTAAGAAGAACGATTTCCTTCGAAGGATTTACAAGCGGGAAATTCTCAGGATCGGCGCGCGCGACATCTGCGGACGTGATGGAATTGATGAGACAACAATCCAGATTTCCCAGCTTGCCGAATCGATTTTGAAAGTATTCTTCGAGATCACAGCTTCCGAACTCTCTGAGCGAATCATTTCGGAAAAAGAAAGCGGCAGCCCGCCGCCGATAAGCTGTATCGCCCTCGGAAAATTCGGAGGCAACGAGCTTAACTACAGCTCCGACATAGATCTCTTCTTCCTTTTTTCCGAAAAAGAAAGCGACAACCCCGAAGCCGCATCGGAATATGCCAGCCATTTTGTCAGCCGGCTTATCAAGCACCTGACTGCCGAGTCGGCAGAAGGACATTTGTACAGAGTCGATCTTCGGCTGAGACCGGATGGCTCGTCTGGTGCGGCGGCGCAGAGTCTCGATGGAGCACTCGCTTATTACGAGTCGCGCGGCGAGCTGTGGGAAAGACAAATGCTTATCAAAGCGCGGCATGTCGCGGGAGAGGAATCACTAAGTAATGCATTTCTCAGTAATGTCCGCGCGTTCGTTTATCCGCGAACATGGCTCGAGAACCCGTTAGATGAAATCCCGCGAATGAAAATTCGCATCGAGACGAACAATCCGAACGACCTGAATGTCAAGCTGCGCCGCGGCGGAATCCGGGACATCGAATTCATCACGCAGGCACTCCAACTTTTGAATGGCGGCGCTTGTCCAGAAATCCAGACGGGCAACACTCTTCAGGCAATCAAAGCGCTTGAGAAAAATAAGTTCGTCGACAAGCACGAAGCGGCTTTGATGTCGGATGCTTATAAATTCTTCCGACTCGTCGAACACAGGCTTCAGCTGCTGAAGAATCTCCAAACACACACTCTTCCATCCGATGGTGCGGAGTTCAGAATTCTATCCAAGCGATGCGGATACAAGAACGAGAGAAGATTCAGAAACGAATTGTTCAATTGGTTTGATGCAGTAGCAGGTTTATTCAGCAACGTTTTTCGCATCGACCAGCCCATCGAGCGTTCTGAAATCGAGCAGCTTCTTGACGGATCGATCAACGACGAGAAGACCCGGCAGGTTCTCGAAAATTACGGTTTGACCAAAATTGAAGAAGGCTATCGGAACGCCCGTCTTCTTTCTCGCGGAGTGACGCGTCCAGGGGATGTCGAATTCCCGGCAACGATCACCAAAGCCTTCCGAGAAATTGCACCTGATCTATTCGAGGATATCAAACATACGGTAGATCAGGACCTCACACTAAAAAATCTCGCCCGGCTCATCCCTGCGATTAAAAGCCTCGAAGTATTTTATAAATCGCTGGAAGACGAAAGATTCAGGAAATTAATATTGACGCTCTGCTCGAAGGCGACCCGGTTCGTCGATTACCTTACCGCCAAGGCACTCCTTCTCGATATGACGTTATCGTCGGATCGACTTTTTGACAAAGACGTTTATGTCTCCGACGCGCTGCCGCTTTTCATTCAAAAGGAATTCAACGAAATCAAATTGGGATTGCTCTTCCTACTCGAAGAGATTCCAATTTCAGAAATGCAATCGAAATGGACCAAAGCGGCAGAACATTTCTTTTTTGATGCCGTCGGAAAAGTTTTCGCGAAGAATCAGCCTGTCGTGGTCGCAGGAGGAAAATTCGGATCGGGTGAAATGTCGTTCATGTCCGATCTCGACGTGATTTTCCTGTTACCCGAGAGACTGAAATCGCAGAAGCCTAACATCGAGAAAAAGATTCCCGACATTCAGAAAAATCTTCTCGACCCCGATGGAAACCAGTTCCTGACGATGGATGTCAAGCTTCGACCGGAGGGAAAGAGCGCGCCTCTCTTGATGACCGAGTCGGAATACGCGAGTTACCTTGAAAACCGCATCTCGGTCTGGGAGATCATGGCGATGACACGTTTCAGAGTCCTTTCTCCATCTCCTGAAGTTCAAAAGCTAATCTCTCAGACCCTTAGTCAGTTTAAGTTGAACCGCTCATCCGTGAATGAGATTTCGTCAATCTACAGCAAACTCGTCGAAAGCAAGAAGTATTTCGACGAGATAGACGTGAAGTCAAGCGATGGCGGAATCGTGGCGATTGAGTTCATCGTGCAGACTCTCACTCTCGCCCATCTTGAGAAACTAGCTGACAGCCTTCCCCGCACAATTCTCGAATTGATAGAAAAGCTCAAAGGACTCGGTGCTCTCACAGACGAAGATGCGAATCAGATTTCCGAAACTTACGATTTCTATCGAACGATCGAGTTCGCGAATTACACATCGCTCGGCAAGGCGACGCATAAGATTCCGCACGACGAGCGCGAGCTTGCTTCACTCGCATTGCATCTCGATTTCAAGAACCCCGACGAATTTCTCGACAGCCTCAAGTCCCGAATGCGCCGCGCGAGCTCGTTCTTCAGAAAGGTCATCTCAACCCTCGCTTCGACAGAATAGATCGATATTTGTTTTTAAACGCTTCGCTCCAAGTTTTTTTACCGCTATTTTTACTCAATGCCGATCATAGTGTTTACGATGGAATGACGGGTTTTGTGAGAGGGGGAGAGTTTCAAGAATTGAAAATTCTCAATTTCGAATTATGAATTTAACCACAGAAAAGGAACGGCGACTAACTATCAGCAATCGAACTGCTTGCCGTGCTTGATAAGCTAATTCCCTCACACCTCTGTGACTCCTGTGATTAAATCTACTTATTTCTTCAGAAGATCGAGAAGCTTTTTATTTACAAAGAAGTGATACTTTCCCACAACGGCCTCGCCAAGGATCTTCGCGCCGGCTAAAGCCGCCAGGTAACGGCTTGCGGTCGTGTAGTGAATGTTCAGCGTTTTGCCGAGGCTCACCGGCGAAATGATGGGATAAGTGAAAAGCGCATCCTCTGAAAACGCCACAATGTCATTCCGACCGAATGAGATCCGACAACGTCGGGGCGAGTAAGCGGAGGAATCCCACGCGGAATACTTGGAAATAGCATTCGAGAATTTCCATAGAAGATTCCTCGACTCTCCCGACAAGGCCGGGATCGCTCGGAATGACAATATGGAGGATTACTCAACCAACATTTCAAGAGCTTCACGGAAGATTCCTCTCCGCCGGAGCCGGGTCAATCTACGGCGCAGCAATAGCGGGTTAACTCACAAGATTGTCATGTTGCGGAGTTCGATGAAAGTTTCCCACGCTGCTTTTGGGCATCAACTCGTTCACGTCGGAGGCTCCCGCACAAAACTAATGGGGTCGCCCGGACAAGGAGGATATGAAAGCTTTCTTTCCGGACAACCCCTATAAAAAGAGGCGATCGCTGTTGACACCAGCCATCAGGCAGTCACGTTCACTATATTGCCAAGAGGAGATTGCTGGTTGGAGCTGTAGGGAGATGAATTGGACGGCATCAAGTCCTGCAAGAGCGACGCATAAGAGCTTTGTGCGGCTGACATATTATTGGACTGGAGCGCACTCTCAAGGCTTTGCAGGTCTGTGCTCGACTGGCTGTTTGCCGAGAATAGACTCGATGAACCGCTGTTGTTCTGAACGTCCTGCATTAACGCACTGAACGCCGACTGTGCAGAAGAAGCGCTGCCGGATTGGATTGCACTGCCGAGTGAACTCAGGTCGCTCATTTGTTGTGCCATCGCACTGTTCGCCTGTCCTTTGTGGTGGTGGTGGTGGTGATGGACAGCACCTGAACCAGATGAAGCGCTTGCCTGCTGGGTCGCCTGCATGTCCTGCTGGAAAGCTGCAAGCGCACTTTGTGCGGAGGAGGCATTTCCCGATTGAAGCGCGGCACCGATTGCCTGGAAATCGCTCAGGCTTGCACCCGACAGAGCGTTCTGCCCGCTGGTCGAGCTTTGAAGATTGTTCTGGATCGTGGTGTATGCGGATTCTGCCGCAGACACGTCGCCCGATTGAAGTGCCTGTTCCAGCTGCATGAATTGTTGTCCGATGCTGTTTTGGTTGGAGTTAGTTTGAGCGAGCTGGTAGGCATTTGTTGTGGAGGATATACTGCTAATATCCATTGTTCTACGCCTTTCTAATATGTTAACTGACTATATATCGGAGTTCCCCAACACTTCTTTAGCCCGTGAACACCTTCTCCGTTTTATTCCATTGAGTCAATCGTACCATGATATCCCAGCGAATTGGCTGCTGATGGGCTTACCGGAATCGCTCCATATTCATCCTGCCAGTAGATGCCCCTTATTTTGTTGTCCTTCAGTTTAAAATGGTTGATGAAATATGATGACGCCCCCTTTAATCCTTTAGCAATATTAGAAGGCGTAATTGAAGCATTTGATTCTACCAAAACTTGAAAACGGGCACTTACTCCGGTGGCTTCGAGTATTTCAACTGCAAGTTCCTTTTCCTTCGAGCTAAACACCTTCACAATTTCTCTCTTGACTTCTTCGTCAATCATCTGAAGATGATTCTTTGTCGTCCACCCAAAATGCAAATAGGCTCTCGAATAGGTTCCATGTCGCCCTTCCATGGTGTAATTCTTTCTTTGAATCGATCATGGAGAATCATCTCACTGAGCTCACCGTCCGTTAAAACAGACTGCTCCACAAGGCTCAAAATCTGCCGATGGCGGATTCGTGCCTCGCAAGGCGTCGATTTTAATCGATGCCGATGGATGAGGCAATGAAGATTCTTTCAGCGACATTTAAAAAAATCGCTGCTGCTTTTATATTAACCGTACAACAAACGATCAGAGGAGTTTCCCGATTTCTATTCAGGAGAATAAAAGAGACATCGCTTTCGGCTTGCCGAAAGATTTCATCATCGCCATCGGAATTGCTTTCGTGTCTTTCGTGGTTTGTCTATCCACCATGTCCCGAAGCATGCCGTACATAGACGGCGGAGAGATTACGACAGTACTCTGGACACTCGGAATTGCTCACCCGACAGGTTATCCTCTCTTCACGCTTCTCGGACATGCGTTTGTTCTCATTCCATTCTTCCATGAAGTTGTGCTTCGCGCAAATCTATTCGCAGTTGTCTGCACTTCGCTCGCGAGCGGAATATTCTATTTCGTTTTCGTTGAGGCGCAGCGTGTTCTCTTATCCAGCGAAATAATTTCTGGAAACAAAAAGAGCAAACAGAAGTCGCCTAAGAAAAATAACAAAGAACCAAGCGGCGAGAAAGATTTCACTGCCAAATCAGTTGCCGCGGCTGCTGCTTTGTCATTGGTCTTTTCCAAGACTTTCTGGACTCAAAGCACAGTGGTTGAGTCTTATCCGCTGCAGCTCCTGCTGTTTGCAACGATACTCCTCACATGGCTCAAGTTTTATTCGACCCCGACCAATCTCCTCGCTTTCCTTTCAGGCTTAACTCTCGGGCTGGGATTCACCAATCACATGACGACCGTGCTGACATTACCGGCACTCATTTATCTTCTTGTATCCAGGTACAGGCAAAAGAAAGCCAAGCTGAGTTTCCTAGGGTTCATAATATTCGGCGGTTTCCTGGCGGGACTTTTATACATTTACCTTCCAATCAGGGCATCCCAGCATCCGCTCATGAATTGGGGAAACCCGCACGACCTTCAGAGATTTATCTGGCATGTTACGGCAAAACAATTCAGAACATGGATGTTCAGCTCATTCGACGTGTTCCAGCATCAATTAGGCATCTTCTTCTCCGGGCTTTACACGGAGTTCAGGATCACGATTCTAATCGTCGTAATAGGAATGATTGTTTCAGTATCTTCACATAGAAAATATTTCTGGCTGGCAGCAATTCTTCTCGTCAGCGATCTGCTTTATGCGGCGAACTACAGCATCCACAATATCGACAGTTATTTCTTACTCGGATATATCTCACTTTCCCTGTTTTCAGTGATTGGCTTCCGCACTTTGGCAAATCGATTCTCGAACATGGTGCAAGGCAGAGTGGTGGTTGCCATCGTACTCTTTCTATTCCCGGCGATTTCGGCGTATTCCAATTTTAGCAGAGTAGATGCCGGCAAAGACTACTCCGTTGAGATGTACACGCGAGACATCTTGACTAGCGTGCCGGAGAATTCACTCGTACTCTCATATCAGTGGGACGATTTTGTGGCGTCCTCACTGTACTACCAGAATGTTGACAGGCTCCGCACCGACGTTATAGTTATCGACAAAGAATTGATCAGAAGATCATGGTACGCCGCGCAGGTCCACGAGAGATTCTCCTCCCTCTTTCCGCAAAACGATCGAGCTTACGATGCGTATCGAGAAAACCTGCGGCTCTTTGAAAATGACTTGCCTTATGATCCCGGTAGCATCGAGTCAAGCTACTCGAATTTCATCCGAGAAATAATAAGCGGAGCGATCCGAAATGACAGAGCAGCGTTTGTTGGACCGGAAATGGAAGATCAGTATCTGAGAGGCTTTATCAAGGTGCCGTTCGGTTTACTCTTCGAGCTTAGAACCGATACCGCATACGTCCCATGTGACATATCGGAGCTAAATGGATTCCATGCCGCGAAAGTCGTCGACACGGATTATTCGCACCAGATAATTAATTTCTATGAGAAAATGTTTCTGGCACGTGCGCAATACGAATACTCTCACAAGAGACTTGATCTCGCAGTCGAATGTTTGGACAAGTCACTCGAA
Source organism: uncultured Bacteroidota bacterium (assembly GCA_963703215.1). Taxonomy (GTDB): domain Bacteria; phylum Bacteroidota; class Ignavibacteria; order Kryptoniales; family JAKASW01; genus JAKASW01. The sequence goes on from OY969800.1 coordinate 3,242,591, forward strand.
TTGGATCCTACTTCCCAAGTTGCGCAAGGAGCGAGGTTGAGGATATTGGAGGAGATAAAAGCAAGTGGCACTCATTGAGAAGGATTGATTTGGTTTTAATGTCGAACTCAACCCCCGTCCCCTTCTCTTGGAAAGAGAATGGGAGCACAAAGTCCCTCTCTTTCTAAGAGAGGGACTTAGGGTGAGTTCGTGAGGAAAGCGATGACCTACTACAGTACTGTGATAGTTGCGAAGCGTGCTGCACGCGATCTTCGGAGGAAACAGACAAATGCCGAAGCTAAATTGTGGAATCTTCTGCGTAACCGTCAATTTTATGGAAAGAAGTTTCTGCGACAACATCCTATCTTTTTCGAATACGAGTCTAAGAAGAGATTTTTCATAGCAGACTTCTATTGCCATGAAGAAAAACTGGTCGTTGAGATCGACGGGAAGATTCACGAATACCAAAAAGACTACGACAATCTAAGGACATACATAATAAATGCGTTCGGAATTCGAGTTGCCAGGTTCAGGAATGAAGAAGTCGAAAATAACATTGAAACCGTGTCAGATGCATTAAGAAGATTAATTACAAAATGACATTCATTCAGACCCTGATACTCTTCGCGCTGCTTTATTTTTCCGAGCTTGCGTTCTTTGCCTACGCCGCACATCGTTCTCGCCTTGAAAGTAAGAGAAGAACGGAGCTTGGTCCGCTCCCGAAAGTGTCGATCGTAGTTGCCGCAAAGGATGAAGAAAACAATCTTCCACGCTGCTTAGAGTCGCTGGTTAACCTCGAATATCCGAAAGACAATCTGGAAATAATAATTGTCAATGATCAATCAATGGATAAAACAGCCGATGTCATTGACAAGAAATCTAAGGAATTTGGATTCGTGCGGCGTTTAGATGCAAAGGAAAGCAGCGAGCTGCGCGGCAAGACGAATGCGCTTGCGCAGGGGATCGAAGACGCGACTGGAGATTTCGTCTTCATGACAGACGCCGATTGTGCGGTTCCCGCAACCTGGATCATGGAGACATTGAAATATTTCGAGCCGCAGACCGGAATCGTTGGAGGAGTCACGCTGATCTCGAAAACAAACCGACCGGTTTACGGGATTCAAGCTCTGGATTGGGATATCCTGCTGACTATCGGTGCCGGCGTTGCGACAATAGGAAGACCTCTCGCATGTCTCGGGAACAATCTCGCGGTTCGCAAGAAAGCTTACGAGGACGTCGGAGGCTACAGAAAAATAAAGTTCAGCGTGACGGAAGACTTCGCGCTATTCAAGGCGATCGCCAACTCAGGCAAATGGCGCTATCGTTTTCCAATGGAGAAGTCGACGCTCGTCGAGACTTTGCCGGTGGAATCGCTCAAACAAGTTTTCGCGCAAAGAAAAAGATGGGCGACGGGCGGTAAGGAAACCGGATTGTTTGGATATGTTACTCTCGCTCCGGGTTTCATTTTTCACTGGCTGATAATCCTCTCTCTGTTCGTTTCCCTTCCCGCATTCATTTCTTTTTTCCTTGTGAAGCTGGTCGTGGATTCATCCTTTGTTTATCCTTCTCTCAGATACTACGGAAAAATTGCTCACTTGAAATTCATACTTTATTTTGAGATTTATTACTTATTGTATGTTGCGATTCTCCCATTCGCTGTTTATTTTGGAAAGAGAGTTATTTGGAAAGGACGAAAATACTAAAGAATCGGTACCGCATATAAAAAGTAAGGAAGACCAACTGAATGTCTGAGTCATCGCTCGGAGGTCATGTAAGCGAGAAACAGATCGGGTACGCGGAACCGTTTTCAATCTCTTGGCGGGAGATGCGGGTGCCACTTCATGTAGTTCTATTTCTCATAACATTATTTACGACTACTCTTGCCGGGGTCGAGTGGATCGGGAAAGATCCGTTCGATCTTTTGAATTTCAAGCTGGGACTTGCTTACAGCCTCTCGTTGCTTCTCGTTCTGGGTTCACACGAGTTTGGGCATTTTTTTTTCGCCCTCAAACACAAGGTTAAAGCTACACTTCCGTATTTCATACCGTCACCTTTCTTTTTCGCCATACCTTATTTCGGGACCTTCGGTGCAGTCATAAGAGTAAAAGATCGTGTACCCTCGCGTAAATCTATGTTCGACATCGGCGTATCTGGGCCTATTGCCGGCTTTATATTAAGTGTTGCGTTTCTAGTATTTGGCTTCACCCATCTTCCCTCTAAAGAATATTTACTCCAAATACATCCGAACTTTGATTTTGCAACTAACACAGTCCCAGCATCTGGAGGACAAGAACTCATTTTTGGAAAAACCATTCTTTTCAAATTACTAGAGATGACATTTACAGACCCCCACCGTGAGTTTGTACCACCCATGGGAGAGATTTATCACTATCCCTTTTTATGTGTTGGCTGGTTTGGTTTGTTCATCACGGCTATGAATCTATTGCCCGTAGGACAGCTTGATGGCGGACATCTGATATACGCAATGTTTGGTTTCAGTCACAAAAAAATTGCGAGAGTGTTCTTCTTTGCAGTTCTTCTCATGGGATTAGTAAATCTTCTGCCTCTTGTTTTGAAGAATTCCTGGAGCGCGTTGAACCCTGATATGGGTTGGGGCTGGCTTTTCTGGTGTGCCATATTGTTTTTCGTCATAAAACTTGATCACCCGCCTGTTATGGATATGACTCCGTTAGATGCTATGCGCAAGGTCGTCGGCTGGCTCACCATTTTGATTTTTGTCGTGTCTTTTTCACCTGTCCCATTCATAACTAATTGAGGTAATATTGAAAAAAGTCGCCCTCATTGTTTTCGTCAGCGTAGCATTGTCGGCATGTCAAAAAGCAAGCAATATCGTCATCGACAGCTCTCAGCAGATAGTTAACGCTACGCATCTGACATTTGCCGGTAAAGACAGCATCAATATCGCCAGCTATATCAACTCACATCCGCCTGGACTAACGATAACCGATACTTTCCACGTGACACTGAATCCTGTCGGAGGCTTCTCTTACCTAGATGTGAAAGTGGAGAATGATTCAACCACAATTCTCACGGAGCAATCATTTTCAAACCTTCAGGGAGATTCGATCAGCGGCGTTCTTTCCTTTGCGCCGACGAGCGTCTATGTGGGTGATCTCACCTACGAGTTCACACCATACGGCACCAATGGCACCGCCGGAAATTATATGGTACAGACGGTCCATCTTTATAACTCCGTAACGAATCCACCAGTGATAGACAGCGTAAGTGTTCCAGATTCAATACAAGTCGACCCGCTTTATACAGTGGTGGCTGATTTGTATGCAAAAGTGCAGGATCCTTACGGCTTGACTGATATTTCGAAAGTGTATTTCAACTCCACAAGACCAGATGGTACACCTGCGACCGGAAATCCATACTTGATGTACGATGATGGCGGTGCAAGCGGAGCGGGTGGAGACGACGACGTAGTTGCACACGACGGAGTTTATACACTTGGAATCCAGCTGCCGCCGACCACTACACTTGGAACATATACATTCACATTCTATGCGGTTAATCGCAGCGGAGTTTCAAGCGCTCCAGTCTCCCACAACATTAGGGTATATAAATGAGATTATCTTTTATTTTAGTAGTCGTTCTTTTTCTTTCCAGCGCTGACGCACAATTCCTGAAGAGAACTTTCAAGCTCGGGGTCGATTCCACTTCTCAGCCGCAGCCTTCGAGCAACACGGTAAATCAAATACTGATTGCCAATGGAAAAGTATACTTCGCAACCAGCAATGGCATCAACGTGACTACAGACGGCGGCAATACATTCGAATCGAATTTCGGAAAGAACGGCCCAACTGGAATAGGAATAGAGGCAATTGCAGTGAAAGGAGACACGATCGTCACGACTGTCTCCTCGGACACGAGTGTCGGGACCAGCGGTCTTGTTGGGAAAGGCCTTTTTGTTTCGACCGATAATGGCGCCACATGGACACGGGAACTTCAAAGCATAGATAAAGAATCCGATTCATCAGTTACCTTTGGCAGAGACACACTTAAAGCAACTCCAGTCACTGTGGACGTTGACAACGTTTCCTATTCGGTCGTATTTCACAAAGGCTACATTTACACTGCGAACTTTGCGGGCGCACTAAGAAGAAGCAGCGACCTTGGAAAAACCTGGCAGAGAGTCGTCTTGCCTCCAGACTATCTCGATTATATTACGCAAGACAGCACCGATTACACTTTCCAATTGTCTCCGATTAACGGCGCCATAACCACTGAGAATAATTATAATCACCGAGTGTTCTCTTTGTATTCTGATGGTGACAGTGTCTTGTATGTTGGCACCGCAGATGGAATCAACAAATCGACCGACGACGGCTATTCTTGGTACAAGTTTGATCACGTCGGCAGTTCTGGAGGGATTTCCGGGAACTTTGTCGTCTCGTTGACCGGACAGAATTCAGGAAGTGTTCACAGGATTTGGGGCGCCACTGTAGTTGCCAACGATCCGACGGAATCTTCAGCGCTCAGTTATACCATAGATGAAGGCAAAACATGGAACAATATCCTGGATGGCCATTTCTTCCACGGGATGGCGTTCCATGACAGCACTATCGTTTATGGTGTGTCGGACGATGGATTTTTTCGTACTCCGGACTTTGGCAGAACAAGCCAAGTGGTTACGAATATCTACGATCCAACTTCAAGACAATCGATATTATCCCCGGCGTTTTATGCCGCCGCGGCGAACGGCGATTCGATATGGGTCGCCTCCGGCGATGGATCTGCCGTCGGTATCGATAACGGTTCCGGCTTCGACCAGAGCAAGTGGCATGTTCTGAAGGCATACGCGAGCGTTACAGGCACTTCCACATATTTCTATCCTAACCCTTTTTCGCCCCGTCTCGACGTCGGAAAGATTCATCTTCATATCCAGAATCCAGGAAGCCAAGTGACGATAAGAATTTATGATTTTTCTATGCACGTCGTCAGAACCGTTCTTCAAAACGCGACACGCGGCGTCGGCGACGTCGACGTGCAGTGGAGCGGCGCGAGCGACCGCGGCGGCCTTGTTGACAACGGAGTTTATCTCTATAGTGTCGTCGTAAATGGTGGAACCCCGGCATGGGGAAAAATTTTGGTGATAAGATGAAAACACTGATCTTTGTCCTGACACTAGCTTCTGTCTCATTCGCACAAAGCGATCCAGGAAGCTTTGCCCGAATCGGCATCAACGCAAAAGGAATGTCGATGAGTAATTCGATCTCCGCATTGTCTTCAGGGGATGTTTACACTTATTATAATCCTGCACTTTCTTCTTTCCAGAATGATGGAAATATCTCTGCATCAGTTGCACTCCTCTCATTAGACCGGCAACTCAATGTCATAACCTACACTACCGGACTCAAACCAAGCGCCGGTCTTTCGGTTGGAATCATTAACGGGACCGTTTCCAGCATCGATGGCCGAGATGAAAACGGCACACACACGTCGGACCTTTCAACAGGCGAGTACCAGGCATACTTTAGTTTTTCGAACCGGTTCTTCGAGAACTTCTCTATTGGATTGAGCCTCAAGCTATATTATTACGATCTCTATTCCGGCATTTCCTCCTCCTCCATTGGGTTTGATGTCGGAGCGCTGTACAAGGCGACAGATTTCCTTTCCGTCGGTTTCGTGGCGACGGATCTTGGGGAACAGTACCACTGGGATTCATCGAGTCTCTATGGAATCGACGGCTCTAATTTCATCAGTCCTTTCCCACACGTTTTCAAGATCGGAGCGGCATATAGCCTGCCGGTTCTGAACTCGGCAATCACAGTGGAATATGATATCGCCACTTCTCCTTCATTGAATGGACTGAGAGCTGGAGTGGAGATCCATCCTATCGATGTCATCGCAATCAGAGGCGGGTTCTCTGCCAGCAACCAGCTGAACTTGGGGACAGAGGTTGAGCCGACATTCGGATTCGGTGCAAGGGTTTCCTTTCTGGGCGTCACGCCTGAGATTAATTATGCATATGTCGCTGAGCCACTTTCGCCCTACGGCATACAAACCATTTCAATAAATTTCGGACTCTGAAAAATGAACCGCACTGCGCATGAAAAGAAAATGAAGATGGAACAATCTGCCATGAAAAAATCCTTTTTCATTATCCTGACCACGCTATTATGTCCGGTGCTCGCCTTCTCACAAAGCGGAGGAGCAGGATTCCAAATATTGGAAATAGGATATTCTGCACGCAATCTTGCGCTTGCGAACTCAAACGACGTGGTAACTAATGACCCCGTTGCCATCTTCACCAATCCTGCAGGATTGGCGGCAAATGAAAATGAAGCCGGCCTCGGACTCAATTTCATGCTGACTCACCGAACATATTTTGCAGGGACTACCGTTGACATGTTTGGGACACGGTTTGAAGGCGCCGGTCTTTCTTTCGGGACGAGCCTCCTTTATTCAAGCGTGCCCAATATCGAGGTGAGAACTACACCGAGCGATGATCCACAGTCCACTTTCGCCGCAAATGATTTCGCTTTTGCATTCGGAATTGCTCGGAGTTTTGACAAGCTTGATATTGGTATTTCGGCGATGTACCTGTACGAACAACTTTTCGTCTACGAATCCGATGGTTACGCTTTGAATTTAGGCGCGAGATATTCTCCCGTGGAAAATGTGGAGCTCGGTTTGTCGGCTGGCAATTTGGGCTCTTCATCAGCAATGATCTCGCAGAAGGTTACTCTTCCCGCTTTCGTCCGGATCGGAGGGAGCTATGCAAAAACTCTCGACGATAATTTCTCCGTCACGGGTTACGTTGATGCCGCCTATTTCAAATCAGGAGGTATCACACCGGGAATCGGAGCCGAGTTTTCATTCCAAAATCTTATTAGATTTCGTGCTGGCTACTCGTCAGGAAATGAAATTACGGGTTATTCCTTCGGTGCGGGCATAAACTATAATTTCCTCAGATTCGACTACTCATATATCCCGTATAAACTAGATTTCGGCAACAGCCAGACCTTCACACTGTCGTTCATGTTCTAAAATGTCGAGCGCCGAACGAGATCTTGATGTACTGATAGTCGTCAGCTCCGATCCACGATACGATTCCCGCAGCTCAAAATATTTAAACTGTCTTCTCGACGAAGGATTCAAAGTAAAAGTCGTTGGAATCTCTTCCGACGGAACCTCGGACGGCGGCAACTCTATGATCCGGGTTCCTATCAAGGAACGAGCAGGCAAGAAATTCTTCCTGGAGTTTTACCGAAGAATTATCCCGGAAGTGAGACGAGTCAAGGCAGAAATTGTAATCGCCGGTGACCTGTTCTCTTTGCTGCCGTCCATTCTCAACAAGCGTAAATATTCAAGTCAGGGTCTTAAGCCAAAATTAGTCTACGACTCAAAAGAATTATACAAGGAGTTGCCAAGTCTCAAGTCTAAACGAAGCAGCTTCATGTTCTGGACTTTTGTGGAGAAAGCCTCGATAAAATATGTCGACCACGTACTGACGGTAAACAAATCGATCGCTGACATCCTCGCGGCAAAGTGGGTTCTTCCAACAACTGTTGTCATGAACGTTCCTGACGTAACGCAATCGCCTGCGAGCGGTACTAAGTCGCTCGACACGGTCACGTTGGTTTTCTCAGGAGGCATGCAGGGGGGACGCGGGCTTCATAACCTTGTGAAGTTGTTGACATTCCTCCCTGAGAAATACAAGTTGAAGTTCGTCGGAGATGGCGCACTAAGACCAGAGCTTGAGCGACTTGCCGCCTCATTGAATCTATCGAATAGAATTCATTTTATCGGCCGAGTGAAAAATAGCGAGGTGATAGAAGAGCTTTCCAGGGGAACACTCGGAATCTATTTGATGGAGAATTCCGGACTCTGCCATTACCTTGCTTTGCCGAACAAACTTTTTCAATATATTTCTGCCGGACTTCCAGTGATCGTACCACAATTTCCGGAGATGGAACGAATCGTCAGAGAATTCGGAATTGGCGCAGCGATCGATCCGACAAACCTCGAAGCTGCAGCATTGTGTGTGATTGAGCTGACAAGCAATCAGCAAGAATTTTCGCGATTAGTCAACAACTGTGGCAAAGCCGCGAGAATTCTGAATTGGCAGGTTGAAAAAGAAAAGTTTCTAAAAGTTATAAGAAATTTAGTTTAGAAGTCCGTACTTCTTTCTTTTTTCCCAAAGCGTTTTTCTTGTAACGCCAAGCTGTTGAGCGGTGGCTTCGAGGTTGAAGTTGTTCCACTCCAGAACTTTCTTCAGATATTCACCTTCGATCTGGTCGAATGTCAGCCCCTTTGGCAAATGAAGACCGTCGGCCTGACCGGCGACTTGCGTTCCGATACTCGTCAAAGCAATCTCATCTCCGTCGATGTATTCCTTTTCGGCAAATATCATGGCTCGCTCGACAACATTCCGCAGTTCGCGGACGTTTCCAGGCCAGTCGTGAGAAAGAAGTTTGCGCTCCGCGGAATTCGTAAAACCCTTTACGTGCTTTTTGAACTTCAGGTTGAAATCATCAATAAACTTGCGCGCGATCAAAATCGCATCCTTATCGCGGTCGCGAAGCGGAGGCACAGCGAGGGACACGACATTTATTCGGTAAAATAAATCGCTCCTGAATTTGCCGGTAGCAACGTCGTTCTCGAGATTTGAATTTGTTGCAGACACCACGCGCAAGTCAACGGGAATTTCCTCAAGGCCCCCTACCCTTCTGATCCTTCTGTTCTCAATGAACGACAGAAACTTTGACTGAAGTCCGAGGTCCATGCTCGTGATTTCATCGAGCAAGACTGTCCCGCCGCTCGCCACTTCGAGCAATCCTTTCTTGGACGTCTTTGCATCCGTGAAAGCTCCCTTTTCATAGCCAAACAGTTCCGCTTCGAGCAAATTGGACGGAAGCGACGCGCAATTAATTTCCAAGTATCTCTTCTCGGAAATCGGGCTCATATAATGGATCACACGCGCGACAAGATTTTTTCCAACTCCACTCTCACCGCGCATCAGAATCACCGCTTCAGTCACGCCGGACACACGCTTGATGAAGTCACGGAGTGTTTTCATCGGCTCACTATCGCCTATGAGATTATCGTAAGAGTATCGAGATTTGAATCCAGACTTTATCTCCGCTACTTCGGTCCGAAGCCTGCCGACTTCCACTGCCCGCCCGATAGCAAGCTTCAGCTCGTCAAAATTTATTGGCTTCGTAAGATACTCAAATGCCCCGGCCTTCATGGCCCGAACCGCAGTATCAACCGCTGCCTTAGCGGTAACCAGTATCACCGGCATAAGCCGCGACAATCCTCGGAGCTTATCGATAAGTTCGATCCCATCGATCTCCGGCATCATCACGTCGCTGATCACGAGATCGGGGTATTCCATTTTTATGGCGTCAACAAGAGCCGTCGGGTGAACAAAATACTTTACGTTGATCTGCTCGTTCCGCAAACCGTACTTGACTAGCTTGATGATGTTTTCGTCATCGTCAAGAAAATATACTAGAGGAGCAACCATGATCGTTAAATATAGCCTACATCAAATAAATGAACAAATAATTAAACCGGACACAACATTAATATTCAGGAATCAGAGCTCACCACCGCAACTCGTGAACAAGCCTCCTCCGATCCAAATTTGAGTTCCGATTGCGCTCATGCGGTTTGAGTTTTGGATCTTGAGCTTTCCTTCACTCCCAAGCATTCCCGAAGCGACTCGACGAAATATTCGCTCTCTTCTTTCGAGCCCACATTCACGCGAAGGTATCTCTCAAGCAGCGGATAGGATGAAACATCGCGTATAAGAACACTCTGACGTTCCAGCAAATCTTCAAACACTTTCTGCGCGGGAAGTGGAGTAGAAAATAAAAAGAAATTGGAATCAGATTCAACCACTTCGACTCCCTCAATCATCCGCACCGCCTCAACCATCTCGGTTTTTTGCTTCTTCAACAACGATGCGCGCTCGTCGAAAATGTGAGTATTCTCAAGAAGCTTCAGCGCGGTGAATTCAGATAGTGGATTCACAGTAAACGGAATTTTCGCTTTCAGTATTTGAAACGCCGTTTCGGGATCCGCAACCAAATATCCAATCCTGAGTCCTGCAAGACTGAAGGCTTTTGAAAATGTTCTCAGGACAACCAGATTCTTATGAGTCTTCGTAAGGCTTACGACGCTTTCATCATCCGAAAACTCGATATACGCTTCATCAACAAGAACGATGGCATTCGTTGACTGAAGAATCTCGACGATGAAATCCCGCGTTGCCGACTTACCAGTTGGATTGTTTGGTGAGCTTAGTATGATCAGCCCGCGGTCCATGCGACGAGCATGCTCCAAGATCCTTTTCTCATCAAAAGTCAGGTCGGACTTCGCGTAGACCTCAGAAATTTTGCCCTCAAGTATTCTCGCGACCTTTTCGAACAAATAAAAAGTCGGTTGAGGAATCAAGACATCGGTACCTGCGTTAACGATCGACATCTCTACCGTGTAGATCAACTCATTCGAGCCATTGGCAACGATGAATGAATTCTCAGGAAGATCGTACAATGAAGCAAATTTCCTTGGCAATGCCGTAGAGAACACTTCCGGATACCTGTTCCACTTTATCCTAAAAAACTCTTCGATGATTTCTTTTTTTAACTCTGCGGGAATATCGTATGGGCTTTCGTTCTGGTTCAACTTAATTTTCGCCGGATGACCAGAGACATTGTATGGTGCCAATTCGAGAACGGTTTTCTTGAAATTAGATTTTGCGTCCAACTTTGTCCCTTACTTTTATTGAGAGTGCATGAGCTGTCAATCCCTCGTTTTCGGCAAAGACTTTTATCTTCGCCGAGTCCCGCTCAAAAGCATTTTTCGAATACTGAATTACGCTGGAACGCTTCACAAATGATTCAACACTCAGGACCGATGAAAATCTTGCAGTCCCTCCCGTCGGAAGGACATGGCTCGGCCCGGCAAAATAGTCCCCCACCGGCTCGGGCGAATACTGCCCGAGAAATACCGCTCCGGCATTCCTGATCTTGTCCAAAATTTCCCACTCGTTATCGGCGATAATTTCAAGATGCTCAGGAGCGATCTCGTTCACTAATGAAATCGCATCAGAGATATTTTCAACGACAAAGGCGGCACCGTTTCGTTTTATCGATCCCGTTGCGATTTCTTTTCGCGTCAAATCGGCGACGAAATCAATTAGCTTCTTTTGTACTTTCTTCGCGAGACTTCTGTCGGTAGTCACCAGAACTGCCGCCGCATTTTTGTCGTGCTCAGCCTGGGCAAGCAAATCGGCTGCAACGCATCCAGGATCTGCGGACGAGTCTGCAAGGACTACCACTTCGCTCGGTCCTGCGATCATGTCGATGTCGACTTCCCCGAAGACAATCTTCTTGGCTGCCGCCACGTAAATGTTTCCGGGCCCGACGATCTTATCAACTTTTTTTATTGACTCTGTGCCATACGCAGCGGCAGCAATTGCCTGAGCGCCGCCAACTGAATAGATGTTTTCAATCCCGAGAATGCCGCACGTCGCAAGGACAAGACGATTGATTGAACCGTCCTTGTCAGGCGGAGTGAGCACACAGATTTCATTTACACCAGCGACCTGTGCTGGTACGGCATTCATTATCACAGTCGAAGGATATGCGGCAGTTCCACCCGGCACGTACAACGCAACTCTTTCAAGTGGTATGGCCCTTTGTCCGAGAATGCTTCCGTCACTCTTCTCTTCCGTCCAGGAACTCTGCTTTTGTTTCTCGTGGAAAGTCCTCACGTTGGAAACCGCTTCTCGGATTATCGACAGTATCTCTTCGCTGACCTTAGCCTTTGCTTTCTCGATTTCTTCTTTCGGAACTCTTACTGACTTCAATTCGACGCCGTCGAACCTCTGCGTGAACCTAATCAAAGCAGCGTCCCCCCCTGACCGAACGGTGGAAATAATCTCACTTACTTTGGATATCAACTCTTCATCAAGAACCAGATTCCTGGTTTTAATTCTCAGCAGCTTCTTGGAAAATTCTTTCGTGCCCGGAAATAGAATTGGGAGTAAATCTGAATTCTTCATCTTGAATAATTTATGTCAGACAGCGGGACTTTCCAATCCTTATTTCCAGAAAGAGTTCTTATTTCACCGAAATCTTGATCACCGCTTTCTTTATCAATACTTCGTGAGTAATATGGAGCCCAGGCTTGTGAGCTTCGTCGGGGAAAAACAAACAGAAGTGATTTTTAGGAGCGAAGATCCTAGTGTGCTCCTGTCCACCCTTCTCATAAAATATTACGTCCTTCTCATCGCTGTATGGATCTCGAGGCAAAAGAAAAGACGATGGTGAATAGTCCATGAATTCTTGTCCACTCAAGACGATTTGGAGATCGATATACTTTTTATGTGACTCCCACTTCTTCTCGGATTCGCTCTTCGTCAGATATTCCTGGATGAGAATAAATGCCGACTCTCCGACAATCGGATATTGTTCTGTCTGCAGAGAAGAAAGATCCGTTGCGTTGAGATAATCGAGTATCTCCTTTGAGTGAGGAATAACTGCCTGATATTTGTTCATGTTTTTCAATGCATCTGCGATCATTGAAGAGGCTCCTTCGTTCTAGAAACATAGACGGCTACAATCTCTTAGAATATAGTTGGCATTGACTTGAATTGTCAACGAAACAGCTTGCCAGACGCCGTTGATAAGAACCATTGCCTTCTCCCCCAATATATCAAATGCCTCAAAACGAGCCTGAGATTAAACAAGTAACGCATAGTCAATTGTGGTTGTCGGGTCGGACTGAAATTGTTCCACTATGGTTATTACCCGACATCTTATTGAAGGAACGCCAAGACTAATGATATCGTTTATAAGAGCATTCAAAGCAGAGGAACGACTGAACATAAGATCGAAAATATTTGTTGTAATCTTCTTCCTATCCGGAAGAACCATTGCCGGTCCGCCATTTCGGACTGATGACCCGATTCCCGTGCCATATTCTCACGGAGAGCTTTACTTGTTTTCGACAGGAACCATAGATGACTCCGGTACTTCAGGAATCGGCCCCGCTGTCGAATTCAACTATGGTATTTTACACGACACTCAGTTTCATTTGGTGCTCCCTCTCGCCTTCAACGCACCGAAAGGGGCATCTCCGAAGTTCGGATATGGCGATACCGAATTGGGGGTAAAGTTCAGATTTATCGACCAAGGCGATATCTATCCTGATGTCGCGACATTTCCGTTAATGGAAATCCCAACAGGAAGCGCGTCAAGGGGACTCGGCAACGGCAAAGCCCAGCTCTATCTTCCATTGTGGTTGCAAAAAGACATTGGCAACTGGACAATGTATGGCGGCGCGGGTTACTGGATTAATCCCGGGGTTGGAAACAGAAACTGGGATTTCTCCGGCGTTCTCGTCCAATACAATTTCTCTGATGCTTTCTTCCTCGGGATGGAACTGTTCCATCAAACAGCATCTTCAGTAAATGTCTCTGGGAACACTGGATTGCACATCGGCGGAGGGATCCCGATTATTAAGAATACACAAATTCTGTGGTCTTGCGATGCCGGGAATGGGATTACCGCATACAAACATTTTTCATATTACGCTGGACTCTACCATACGTTCTGAATTTAGGTTCGTTACGGTTTGAAACGTTTGCAACGTTGTCGTAATTTTTACTAGGAGAAAATTTCATGAAGATTGGAATCACCTGTTACCCAACATATGGCGGGAGCGGAGTTGTAGCGACCGAACTTGGTAAGGCTCTCGCTGCGAGAGGTCACCAGATCCATTTCATAAGCTATTCGCTTCCTGCTCGGCTTGACAATTTCATCGGCAATGTTTTTTTTCATGAAGTCGAAATGTCGCAGTATCCATTATTTGACTTCCCTCTCTACACCGATTCCCTAGCAAGTAAAATGGTGGACGTTGCAAAGTATCACGACCTGGACATTCTTCACGTTCATTACGCGATTCCACACGCGACAAGCGCCTTCATAGCAAAACAAATACTCGCACCGACAAAAGACATTAAAATAATCACCACGCTCCACGGAACAGACGTCACACTTGTCGGACTGGAGCCGAGTTTCCTTCCTCTTGTGAAATTTTCAATTGAGCAGAGCGACTACGTTACTTCCGTCTCGAGGTTTCTCCAAATGAAGACCAACACAATGTACAACATCGACAAGGAGATCCATGTTATCCATAATTTTGTCGACACCGAAAGATTCCAGCGAAAAAAGGATTGCGAGTTTAAATCCCGGATTGCCTCCGAGGGAGAAAAAGTACTCGTTCACATTTCTAATTTCAGACCAGTAAAACGGGTTCCAGATGTGATCAGGATTTTCGACATCGTCAGGAAGGCAATACCAAGCAAGATGATTCTTGTCGGCGATGGGCCGGACAGATCGGAGTCGGAGAGACTTGCACGTGAACTGGGAATTTTCGAAGACGTAAAATTCCTTGGAAAGCAGACCCTTCTACCGGAAATTTTATCAGCTTCGGACTTGATGCTTATGCCGAGCCAATCGGAGAGTTTCGGACTCTCCGCGTTGGAAGCGATGTCTTGCAGTGTACCAGTCGTCTCATCAAGCACAGGAGGCCTGCCGGAATTAGTAGTGCACGGCGAGACCGGCTACATTGCTGAGCTCGGCGACGTTCAGAGGATGGCGAAGTACGCGATTGAGTTGTTGACTGACGAAAGAAAATGGGAGTTATTCAGTCATAATTCAAGGAAACGCTCGGTCGACAAATTCGACGTAAACTCGATTGTACCACTTTACGAAAAGTTGTACGAAGAAGCTCTAAATGAAATAAGAACACCAGCAAGTGTGAAGTAGCTTGCTTTTCTCACCAAAATCCCGTTAAACCCCTTCAAGCACCTTACATCTCAGAAACTTATCTGGTAAAATAACCGCAGCATGTCGGTCGCCTCCCGCGCTCCGAGCATTCGGTTGTTTTGCGTAACATTTCTCGAAGCTTCTGCCATTACACTACCCCAGATGGGATACATAAGGCTGAATCCTGTACTGGCGATGTCATACATTATTGGTGTCTGAACCTTCAACGTCCCATCCCAAAACTTCGTGGTAATCTGTACGTTGGGATCTGCAATGCTCGACGTGGAGTTATATTGCAGTCCAACACTCTGGATAAAATTAAATTGTTTGCCTAAAAGATTTGTCAGGTATCCCGATAGGTATGACGATCCAACACTTCCTAATGCTCCCTCACCATATTGTGACCATAAATTGTTAGCGGCATTCTGTTTATCAGCAGCAGTTAACTCATCCGCGAATCGCCCGGTCAAGATAAAGGAGATCGCATTTGTCTGCTGATCATTGGGATACGGAACATTATCTTGTGTCATCGATATATCAATGCTTGGCTGGTTGAAAGTCCCGGTAATCTTGAGCTGTACCACTACGTTCTGCGGCTTCCCCGAGTTTGAAGTATCCGAATGTTGACCTTGATAGATGCCAGTTATATCAAGGACCGGGTTTAAAGGGTCACCTGAGAATCTCATCTTTCCGGTTGCATTAAATTGCTTCCCATAAAAGTTATAAGTGGATCCTGTCTGAATATTGACGTCTCCAGTTAATTCCATGGTGCCAGAAAGATTTGACAGGTGCAGCTTGCCTCCCAAAATTGCATCGAGTTCCTCGTTCGTAGTGGGGTTGAATATCATTCTGAAATTGACGTTGTCTTTTGTATCAACGCTTAAATCGTATCTTAAGCTGTCAACAAAACTTCCGGAACGTCATTTCCTTTTCCGCTTCTTCGGCTTTTTGCGGAGCCTTCGAAACGTACTCCAATGAGGACATGTCTGTGGGGAAACGATACATTACATCCTCAACCCGAGTGGTCTGTTGGGTTTGCAACGGAAGTAAAGTTAGATTGGTACTCTGAATAACTCCAGAACCTTCAAGAAGCGGTCTAGACAAACTTCCCTTCAATTTAAGCCCTTGCAACCCCGAACCTACTATGGCAACTCCATAAACATCTTGCTGGTTTTTTCTTGAGGGCGAATTCAAAACCAACAATGTGCCGTCCAAGTCAATGTCAAATGACGCGATACTATTGTTCCGAATCTCAAGAGATCCGTGTGCCATCATAGTCGTGTTAGTCTGTCCGACATTATTCACTATTGAGACCGGATCAAGAATAAGCTTATCACCTTCTCCAATGATAGTTCCAGTAAATGGATACGTAATCCCGTTTGCGGCAAGGTTGACAATTCTTCCGTCAGAAACTCTTAACTCACCATTGAACTCAGGTAACGAATACCTACCTGAAACATTCATATCACCCGAAGCTGTGCCTTCTAATTCTCCAACACCCGGCAAGAACGGTGTTAGAAAAGAGATGTTCAAAGAATCTGCATTAATTCTTAATTGCATAGCTCTTGAGGAACTATCCGATAGTGGTACAGTACCATCAATGCGTAATGCATACTGGGACGAATCGGTCTGCTTAGATAACTGCGAGGACAACTCAAGATAATCATCGTGTATCTTAACGGTACCCGTCACCAGCTTCGACTTAGCTCCATTATAGTTAATGTCTTTACCGCTAAAATCAATCGAAACGTCGACACCTTTCGGCGCGTCTGTTAGCGACGCTTCTCCATTAATCTTTCCATCGACCCTAAGGGAAACTGTATCCAGTCGACCTATTCTTTGCAACGACGCAAGCTCAACATTACTAAACTCAAACTGAAGGTTTGGACCTTTTTCCAGTGAATATTGCCCTTTCACCAAAACCTTCGAATTGGTTTTGGTCGCGTCTCCGTCGAACCCTGCGGAAAAAACAATTGGCATGAAGGTAAAAGTTTCAGGTTTGTACCCAATGTGTACGACTTCGCTGCTGGCGAGTGAGACTCCGTAGAATTTTCCGACGAGAGTATTTGCAGTCAGAGCAAATGAATCTTGTTTCACTTCCCCTGAGGCGTCAATGTAAAATTCCGCCAAGGAATCGACCTGGCACAGGGCTGTAATGGATAAAGAATCGTCTTGGGAATTACTCCCACGCGAATAGCCGACCCGCAAGATTTTCGAGCTAAGATGGGTCTTATTTATGTCGAGTCCATGAAAGTTTGCGTCCATGGACCACTTTCCGTGGTCCCACAACGAGAGATCGTTATCGGCGCTCAGATTGAAATGAACAGTTATCTGCGATCCGGAAACTTGTAATGAATCCTCGGAATAACCGATGGTGTCGGCATCAACCGATCCATCGAGTGAAATTCCTTTTCCATCAGAAAGGACATCAAGGTGAGCTTCGGGATTTCCCTTCAATTGAGACAACCCCAAAATCTTACCTATGAACCGCCCGTCCTTGACCTTTGCGCTCAACGATGCATTCAGCCCGGTCATGTCGAGCGAATGGCCTTGTCGCTGGTTATGTCTTCCCGTGATCTTGTTGCTGAAACTGTCGGCTATTGCAGAAAATAATTCTGACAATTGAGAAGGAAGTTTATCGGCAACATAATTTCCTTCGATACTAGCATCCACTATAGGCGAGCTCAGGCGTATGGTCTTATCAGCGCTTCTTGTGTTTGCAACCAAATTAAAAGCCGAGTTGTTAACGGGAACTCCGCCAAGAGTGGAATGATCCAGTAAGACTAGGAATTTGCCGTCCAGGGAATCGACGTTTAACCCCTTTCCTGATAACGAGATCTTGCCGGTAGAAATCCCACTCAGAGATGAATCGCTGACAAATGAAGACAAATCAAATTCGCTGAAGGATAGATCAGAAGAATAGATTTGTGAGCTTGCATCGAGCATCGCTGATCCACTAATGTTTCCTTTCGACGTTAAGAAACGTAAATCGAAATTGATGCTGTCGGATGAAGAAGAAATATTTATCCTTCCAGATCGGACTGAAGCCTGCTGGAAAGTCGATGAATCCATTTGAAGAGAAATTGTCCCCTCAGGCAAGGATGCGGTCGAGTTTTTGAGTGTGAAATCCGCTTCTCCTGTCAGCGTTGAGGTCAGATTTTTACTGTTTAGGATTTCTTCGAGATGGAGGTTGCGGAAGTTCAATCTGCCGGCAAACGACCCACGATGCGAACTCATCACCGAGTTAACTTCGGTTCCCCCGCTCTTTAGTCCCACATTGACATTCAGATTGCTTGGCGTGCCATCTACAACCGCATTCAAGATGAAAGGTTTGAACTGACTGAGATTCGGTACTCCAGCTTTGTTTAACATAGCAGAAAGCTCAAAAGGGTCGATGATGGATCCGTGAGTCTCCGCCTTCATCGCCATTTCGGAACCAGTTAGGTCAAAGAGCGTCGCTGAAAGATGGACAAACGAACTGTCTGTTTTGACGGACAATTGCTTCACATACAAGGTATCAAGGTTCCCGCTAGCAAAGCAATTCAAACCTATTCTCGAACCAGTATCTATCGGAAGATTTAGAAATTTCTTTACTTGGTAAATGTCTGCATCTTTGACATCAAGACTCGCAGTGATTTGCTTCTTACGGAAGGTTGTCAGCTCGATTGGATCAAGTAGGTTTTGTCCCGTCAATGTGAGGTCCCCTTTGAGCTTACCCAATTCTGAAACAAGATCAAGACCAGAAACTTCAGCTCCAACTTTCGATGTAAAGAAGTCGAATTTCAAGGAATTGACTTTCACTCCTATCGGATCGACAGTGAGTGAGATATTCTTGATGCTCGAAGAAAGATTGTCTTCAGAAATATTTCCAGACGCTGACAGGTCGATGTCTTTCAATCTGAAGTCCGATGAGTTAAAGCGACGCAGCGAATCAAATGACGCGAAAGAGGAAGCATCAGTAGAATCGCATAAAGAAAACTCCCCGCCATGGATCTTCAGGTTTTTCAAGATGATGAACCAATCAGATTTTCCGCCAGGCTTAGAGGGACCCTTTCCGATGTGGTCGACATTTAAGGTTCCATCCCTATACCGGATAAGATAGAACCGAGGGTTGACGAGTCTGCATTGGAGAACCTCAACGGTCTTGGCAATTATCGAAAGCGGGAGATGCGAAACTTCTATCGTATCTACCAGAGCGATGGGTTTACCGTCATACATCAAAGCCGCGCCGTCTATTCTAAATGAGCCAAGGATGCTCCCATGGATTTTTCCCATATATAGCTGCGCATTGATTTGCTCGTCCACGATACTTGTAAGGATACTCCTCACTTCATCGTTGAAGAAACGAGTATAGGATAAAGCAAATATCAAGAGAGGGAAAAAAATCAGGATAGTGAATAATGGAAGAAATATTCGTTTGCGCATGGCTCTCGCCACTATTGCATTACTTCGAGTATCTTTTTTATGATATTTGTGGTCGACTTGCCATCCAAATATTCTATCGTGACTACCTTGCCGCCACGAGCCTCCACAATATCACGACCGATTACGTCCTCAATCTTCCAATCCGCTCCCTTCGCCAAAAAATCTGGCTGAAGTAGCTTTATGGTCTCATAAGGAGTGTCCTCATCGAAGATACAAACGTAGTCGACACTTTTTAAACTTGAGATCACGCTGGCTCTGTCCGATTGTGGGACTATCGGTCTCTTTTTTCCTTTGATTCTTCGCGCGCTGGAATCCGAATTTATTCCGACCACCAAAATGTCACCTAGCTCTTTGGCTCTGTTTAAATAATCGACATGACCTTTATGGAGTATGTCAAAAACTCCATTCGTGAACACAATCTTCTTTCCGTCGGCCTGATGCTTCCTGAGTATGGCCGAAAGTTCATCGCGAGAGAAGACATTCGCCATCAAAATTCTCCAGTTGGGACACTTTCCGAAATGGACTTTTTGTCGCTGGCTACCTCAGTGAATAATTTTTCCTTATCTACTGGAGCAATCCCTACTTCACCGCAGACAATTCCACCAGCATGATTTGCTATCGCTGCCGCCTCCGTGATCGTCGCTCCTGCGACAAGAGCAACCGTAAATGTGGAGATCACTGTATCACCCGCTCCGGATACATCTGCTACCTTTCGCGCCTTCGTCGGGAAATGCGCGCAATCTCCGTCCTTAGAGAGAAGAGTCATTCCTTTTTCTCCGCGAGTCAAGAGTATATTCTCGCAATCCAGCACTCTTAGCAATTCCTTTGACACAACGAGCGCTTCCTCGTCAGATCCAACAGGTAATCTAAGCGCGTTTTCCGCTTCTTTCCGGTTGGGTTTGAAAACGGTGACATGCTTGTATTCAAGAAAATTATTTTGCTTAGGATCCACACTGACCACTTTGTGGTTCTTCCTCGCAAAAGTTATCACCTCGGAGAGCAATTCTTTTGTCACCATTCCCTTGTTGTAGTCTTCAAGGATAATTGCGTCTATCTCGCTTTTCATGGAATTCAATATCTGCATGACGTGGGCCAGAATATCTCCACCTATATCTTTTCTCACTTCATGGTCCATTCTAACTACATGCTGGCTGTGGGCAATAACACGCGTCTTGACGGTAGTCGGCCTATCCGCAACTTTTACGATTCCTTCCTTCGTCAACGACATCTCATCAAGGATGCGAATGATCCTTTCGCCCGGTTCATCATCGCCGACAATCCCGAACAAAATCGGCACTGCTCCAAGTGACCTGATATTATTTGCTACATTCGCCGCTCCGCCAAGACGGGCAGATTCGCTTTCAACTTCCAACACAGGGACCGGTGCCTCAGGCGATATTCTCGAGACGGTTCCCCAGATATACTTATCCAACATCAGGTCGCCCAGGACAACAATCCTTTTACCATTGAAACTTTCGAAAAGCGCCTTAAGCCTCTGAATCTCGAAACCTCTCAATCTAATTCTCCGCTTTGTTCCTTTTTCACTAATTTAAACCCCGCAGACATGAAGATCAATTTATGGCCCGAAATATTTCTATGATGGCTTGCGCCCCGTACCGCCTTGCGATTAAAAAAATTTAATTTTCTTCCGCGATGATTGGCAGTATATCCACCACCATTTATGACTCAATCGGGTTCGGTTAAGACGTCATAAATGGTCTTCAGAAGTTTTTCCCCAGTAAATGGCTTACTGATGAACGCATCTATCTGCTCTGCAAAGGTTCCAGAGATTTCCTCCTGCAAACCGCTCGTCGCGATTATCTTGACATCTGTCTCCATGCGCTTGAGTGCCGATATTGCGGACTTCCCATCCAAGACTGGCATCATGTTGTCAATTAAGATGACTCTTACGTCGTCCATGTTCTTGACGAATACTGCTATCGCTTCGGCACCGTCGCCTGCAAGTACCACCTGGTACCGATATGCTTCTAGCGTGGCTCGTGCGATTTCCCTTATCGAGGATTCGTCATCGACAACCAATATCATCTCGCCATGGCCGAGATACTGATCTAGATCTGTCTCCACAGGAGAAATGGTCTCCTCCAGTTCAGTCGCCGGCAGATAAATTTTGAAGGAAGAACCCTTATTTATTTCGCTGTAGACATTCATAAAACCGCCGTGAGCTTTTATGATCGCCAACGCCGTCGACAAACCAAGTCCCGTTCCTTTTCCGACTTCCTTGGTTGTAAAGAAGGGTTCAAAAATCTTGTCCAGCAATCCGGGCGGTATTCCTGTGCCAGTATCACTCACCGTGATCGTCACATATTTCCCGGGTTTGGCGTCGATATTCATCTTAGCAAGATCTTCGTCAAGCTCTATGTTCTCTGTGCTTACGGACAACACTCCGCCTTCGGGCATCGAGTCACGCGCGTTCACGCATAGGTTCAGGAGAACCTGATGCAACTGGGTTGCATCTCCCAGCACTGTCCACAGATCTTTCGGCGTATTGTGATCGATTCTGATAGATCTTGGGAAAGTCTCATTGGCAATATTCAAAACCTCTCTTATGACATGACGAGGCTGAAGGACAACGCGCTCGCCACGCGCCCCTTTACCAAACATCAGCACCTGTCTGACCATGTCCGCACCTCGTTTCGCGCTTGATTCTATCGCCTGCAGAATCTTCGCACTTTGATCATCATCCAAGCGGCGTTTCAATGCTCTAACTGACATCATAATCGGAGACAAAACATTATTGAGGTCATGTGCTATTCCGCCGGCAAGAGTTCCTATGCTTTCTAATCTCTGTGCACGCATAAACTGCAACTCAAGATTTTTCCTTTGAGTTATGTCTGTACAAATCCTCATTATCGTTTTGGAGTTGCCCTCTTTGTCAGTAAGCAATTTCCATCTGCAATCAAGAATCAGCTCCTTCCCTTCGCGATCCGACACGGTCATTTCGCCAGCCCATTCACCGTCAATCATGGTACGGTTACGCGCCTCAACATCATTTGCTGAAATCTTATCATTCGTAATCGATTTCAATTTCTTGCCAATAACTTCATCGCTTTTCCAGCCGAAAATTTTTGTCGCTCCTTCGTTCCAGTAAGTAATAATTCCTTCGACTGTCTCCAGAGTGATTGCATCCTGGGACTTATTGAGGAGGGTGGCCTGTTCTCGAATTTTTTCATCCGATTGTTTGCGCTCTATCGCTGTCGCGATCTGCCCGGAAAAGAGCGACAACAGGTTCTTCTCTGAATCACCAAATCTCGTCGTCTTGGAAAAATTCTGAATGCCTAGAACTCCTATCGTACCTGAAGCAGTTTTTAGTGGAACACCGAGCCAGTCGATTGGCATCTTGCGCTTTCCTCCTTCGTTATCAACGATCTCCTTCACATTACTTTCATTCACTGTCAGGATGGAAGGGCTTCCGCTTAAGGCAACTTGCTCGTTAAACGCATCCAGTCCTGGTTGTTTTTCTGCGTTGATAAACGCTTCATTTTCATAGTATGGATAAATGAGACCGCTGCTTGCATTGTCACGCAAGGCAATATAGAAGTTCTGCGTAGGAATCAACTGGCCAATGACTTCATGTATCGCTTTACAGAACTCGTTCAAATTTTCAGTCACCCGAGTAATTTCCGCAAGTCTATAGAGAGCCGCCTGCAGCATCTCCGATCGGCGTCGCTCTGTCACATCTCTTCCAACTCCGACGAACCCCACTATCTGTCCGGTTTCAACGACGACCGTCAAAGATAAATTCATGGGAACGGTCTTGCCACTTTTGGAAACAAAGTCAATATCAACGACAGCTTCATCTTCCTTGCCTTCCATGGCTTTCTCCCGGTAGGTGCGGATGATCTCACCTTGCTCAGTGAGTTCGACGAGGTTTTTCCCGATAAGCTCATTTTCTTGATAATCTAGAACTGATAATGCACCGCCGCGAACAAACTGGATGTTAAGCTCATCATCGGTACGGAAAAGGACATCGCTCATAAATGTGAGTGCAGATTTCATCGCATCGTACAAAGTATTGACAAGGACTTTATGGCGGAAAACAAAATAAAGAGCTATAACCAGCGACAATAGTGAAGTAAAAATATATAGCTCCATGTTCTTCGGGAAGAAGGCATTGAAAATCGATTCAGTGAATGGTCCCGGCAGAAAAAAAAGCAAGAACGCAAAACCCGCAACAAGGAGATTTGACTTCATCCCCTTATCGTTAAATCCCTTCAAGAAAGTAAATAGTATTGCTATGCCGATGCTGAACACGACCGACATCCATGTGACCAGGAAGACATATCCTATCGGTGTCATACCCATGCCCGGGACAATTGGCTTCGGAAGTAAGCCGACCAACTCCAAAGTGTAGCTGAAGATTCCCGCAAAATAGATGAGTATCACAGTGACCGGAGACTGCAGGAGCTCTTCGCGGCGTACCATGATTATCATAAAATGAAGAAAGAAAAACGGAAACAGCGCAAAAAGGAAAGCTCCCAATGCGCTTATGATTGCATTCCCGGTTCGTTCTGCCACGACAGTAGCTAAGAAACCACTTCCCATAAAGGCAACCAAGCAGCTCACAAGAAAGAGATAGAATTTTACGATTAGGCTTTTGGTGGCTTTGAAGTAAATTATGATTGCCAGAGTCAGGTTGGTTGCGGCATAAGCAATCGAAACGTATTTGTACAACATCTTACTGCCTCCTCGAACTAATATTCAAGTTTATCGCTCCGCAATCTCCAATCAGTGTTCGATAAAATTACTTCTGACATTGACGCCTCTTTCTTCGCATCTCTTGCTGCTCTCTCTTTGAATAATCCTGAGAATTTGATCATCTCCAAGCGGAGAAATTTAAAGGCAACTGCATCGTAGCTCAACGGTAAATCATATATAAGTTATCATTAAACGGTGAAAAATACTACTCACCGCGGGCAAACTGGAATGACATTTCCTGAAGATATGTATCAAACTTAGCATAAACCCGCTCCCGGCTAATCGACAACTTTTAGAATTTTGACTTTGTAATGTGAACTTCGGGAAATTATCTTACGAATCATGGACAGTTTCAACCTATTAGAGCTTAAGGGAAGACGGATCATCCTCCATCCAGTGCGAATGGAAGACGCCAATGAGTTATTCAGAATCATTAACGAATCTCGCGAGCATCTTGCAAAGTGGCTCCCCTGGGTAGACTTCGTTCGGAGCGTTGACGACGAAAGGCACATCGTGGAACAATGGCTTTACGAGATGCAGATGAGAACTGCCGTGCATTTTTGCATAAACATCGACGATGGAATTGCCGGACTGGCCAGCACACATCAAATAGACTGGATGAACCAGAAAACAGGCATCGGGTATTGGGTAAGAAGAGACATGGCGAACAAGAGCATAGCCTCAGAGGCTACGGCGGTGTTAATGAAATATCTATTCGAGAAGCTGAAGATTCACCGTATATATATTCAGGCAGCAACGGGAAATGCAGCAAGCAATCGGGTAATTCAGAAGCTTGGTTATAAGCTTGAAGGAGTTCTGAGAGACAACGAGCGCATTGGAGACCAATTCGTCGACCACAATATCTATGGAATGACGAACGAGGACTTCATGAAAATCGTACCAAATCTTTTGCAATATTTTTGATTAATATGGAAAATGACACCATGGAGCAGAAAAGGACATGACAATTGCTACGGATGAAAATTTGCTGAAAATGTTTTCTCTCTCAGCTGAATTTAATTCTCTAACGATGTTCTCGGGGAATTCTTATGACTGAATTACTTATCGATCACGTTGTTAATTGGATTGGAATCTCTGGTTACGCAGGGCTTGTCGTTCTCATGGCGTTGGAAAGCATGGTGGCACCATTGCCGAGCGAAGCGGTTATGCCATTTGCGGGCTTTCTCATATTCGAAGGCAGGTTTTCTTTCCACGAAGTTATTATCTTCAGCACCATGGGAAGCATCATCGGATCGGTTATATCATACTACGCCGGACTCTACGGCGGGAGACCATTTGTGAACGGTTTCGGAAAGTATTTGCTTTTGGACACGCGGGATTTAGAATTCACCGAAAGATTTTTCGGCAAGTATGGTGACAAGACGATTTTCTTCAGCAGATTCATTCCGGTTGTCAGACATTTGATCTCTATTCCTGCCGGCATAGGCGAAATGAAACTAGGTAAGTTTATAATCTACACGGCAATCGGTGCTGGACTCTGGAACTCATTGCTAGCATATGCAGGTTTCCGGTTAAAAAGTCAGTGGGAATCGATAAGACATTATACTCAAACGATGGATATCGTGGTCGTCATGCTTTTGATTCTCGGCTTAGGTTATTTTGTTTATCGACATCTCAAACGGTCGAGGATGGAGAAATAACTCATGACGGATGAATCGACTTCCCTGACGAGGGCTTTGTCAAAGCTAGGATTTTCTTCGAGGTCAAGGGCAGCTCTCTACATTAAAAGCGGACACGTTTCCTTGAATGGAAAGATGGTCGACAATCCATCGGTGCGCGTACATCCGGACAAAGACGTAATTGAAATTGACGGCAAGCGACTGACCAAGCCGACAACTGTGGTCATAATGCTCCACAAACCTCGCGGCTTCGTCGCCACATCAAGCGACGAGCTGTTGAGGAAAACTGTCTTTGATTTGCTTCCGAAAGATCAACACCTATTTGCTGTTGGGAGACTCGATTTAGATACTACCGGACTTCTCCTCTTTACAAATGATGGTACACTTCAGGACAAAATAATTTCACCCGATAATGGGGTCGCGAAAACATATCTCGTCACCGTTAGAGGTAAAATAACCGGAGATCAGACCAGGAAGCTTCTGAAGGGAGTGGAAATTAAAGATGGCATTATCTGCAAAGCTGACGAGTGCGAAATCATCCGGACTGAGCCAACCACGACCCATTTGAAGGTCAAGATCCATGAAGGAAAAAATAGAGAGATCAGGCGTATGTTTGAAGGAATCGGGAAGAAAGTTTTATCGTTGCACCGAACTTCGATCGGCAAATTGGAATTAGATATTCCCGAAGGCAGCTGGCGAAAATTGTCCGACGATGAAATAAAGCTGATATTCAACTAATGCCAAAAATAAATTTCAAAATCGTCGAAGTAGTAGTTTTTAGACTGAGAGAGAGCCCGGAGTTCCTTGTACTAAAACGGTCTAAGGACGAAACAATTTATCCCCGACTGTGGCAAATTATCAGCGGCGGAATCGAACGCAGCGAGAAAGCGTACCAAGCCGCGCTGCGCGAAGTTAAAGAGGAGATCGGGATCAAGCCGAAACATTTTTATAATACGCCGCTCACAAACACTTTCTATTTTTACACAAGTGATTCGGTGAACGTCAGTCCAGTCTTTGCAGCTGAAGTGGACGCTGACACAGAAATAAAATTATCAGGCGAACACAAAGAATTTCGGTGGCTTGAGAAAGATGATGCAATTGCTCTCCTCGTGTGGCCCGGACAAAAAGATGCAATCAGGATTGTAAATGACTATATCTTGAACGACAATCCTTCCCGGAAGTTCATGGAGATAAAAACCAAGTTATCTTCTGGACAGTGAAAAATTGTCGTGATGAGGAATCTGAGGATTGAAATGAGAGACAAAAAATCCGAAAGCGACCGGTTCAAACAGGCTCGCCAGATTGAAATGCTGTCGCTCGTCGAGAAGAATGCAAATTCCTATTCCGTCGCCGATCTATGTGACATCTTCCATGTTGAAGTAGCAACCGTACATCGCGACCTCCGGGATCTTCGCGAAGCAGGACACGACATCCACAGCGCCAAGAACAAGCTCATCCTACTCAAGAATCTAACCGAGAAAGATTACCGATTTCTCCTCTCCAATTATCTCACGTCGGCAAGCGGGATAATAAGTTTCCCGAAGAATATTTCTTTGACGGTTAAACAGCTCAAGGGAAAAACTCTCGAGGTATTTACAGGGCTGGTTGGTGCTATAGGAGCAAGAGAGAAAATCGAAATCGATTACATGAGGCATCAGGATTCTCGGCTGCACAAATATGTCCTGGAACCCTACGACATTATTCCCGGCAACCGTGACTGGCGACTCATCGCCGTCTCTGATGGAATTTTCAAACAGTTCATCATCGGAGCCGTAAAAGAAATCAAACGGACTGGCACCTCCTTCAAACGTACGACTGAATATTCGGCAGACGAATACTACTCGGGAAGCTTCGGTTTCTTCAGCGGGAAGAATGTGTTCGAAGTAGTTCTCGAATTTAAGAAGAATGTAGGCGACGTTGTTTCCAACAGGACATGGAGCGAAGACCAGGAAGTCACTCGCGACGATGACGGGACAGTCACGTTGAAGATGAAAGTAAATTCGATAGAAGAAGTCGGGAGCTGGGTGTTATCATGGGGCGGCGAAGTGAGAATAGTTGAACCCGTCCAGCTGAAAGAATACGTGATAGAAAAAGCAAGAGGGATTCTGAAGAGCAACCGGCGATAAAGTGTCCACAAGAAATTGCACGGTGTCAATCCTGCGAAAGCGGGAATTCATAATCTCTCAGAATCCGCCGCACTGGATTCCCGATGCCGCCTTGCGGCATGCCGCATACTTGTATACAAATAATTGAGCGGCGTAGGAACATTCGGGAATAACATTGTTCTCATTTCGCATGGCACCAATTGGTGATCCGGAACCTTGGCGTGTCTCCACAGTCTTAAAATTAAGAAGATAACACCTCAGTCAGGGAAAGAAATATTATCACTCAATGATACGATTTCCCCACCTATCATGCCTTATATATCCTGCGCAAAAAGGAGAACATACAAATGGCAGGATATTACGGAATCATTCAAAGCGTCGTCAAACGAGGGTATGACGCATTCCAGTTAACCTTCAGAGTAAACCAGGTCCAAGACACACACGAAGTAAATTCCACAGTCCAGGATAAATTCCACGGCGAAACGTATGTTTACCGGGTGGACGTGGCTGTCGAAAAAGATCGGCTCATCCTTTTCCCCGACCGTGAATTGGCCCAATGCTTGACGCTGTATCGCAATTCATCCGATAGATCGTCGGACACAGACTGGAAGAAGTGGCACGATGTTGGCCAGGCAGCCGACCGCCTGTGCCGTCATGTGAGCTCCCTCCTGTTCGAAAAGGACAACCATGCCAGCAAAGCTTTCCCGTCTCAAATGGATTTTCATTTCAAGATGAATTGAAGGAGTAACAAAATGGAAAACTATCAGGGTATCGTTCAGAATATCGTTATGATTGGAGATGGCGAGTACCGCGTCACATTCCGCGCGTATAATGGACACGATCTCGAAACCCGCTTCTGGGAAAATGAAGATGTGCCATTCACACTTTATTCGATGATCGCCCGACGAGAAGAGAACGACTACTCTCTAATCGCGGAAGGGACGCTCAGTGATTGCATCAATGTCCTCCGCGAAAACGAATCGGTCGAAACAGTCGGTACGGATGAGATTGACAAATGGAAGATCGGAGCTTTGGCAACCAATATCGCTTCTTCGCTCGCAGACAGCGGCATGTTCACTCCGTGCGAAGTTGACGAGGAAGCCTGATGTTTCGCTGCGGGAATCCACGATTTGAAGCTCCTGGATAAGCACGGCATCGTCCGCTAGATTACTTTCAAGCGTCGGAACGATTTCTTCAAGTGCAGCCATGATTTATACTTCTCCATGGTTTGTGAATAAACTTGTCACCGCTTGGATGTACCGTCACGAATTACCTCCTGACTGCCAGACTGTTGATCGTCGGGAAGGAACTCCCGACACCCCGCCACCGCTCGGGGTCGGGACGAAAGTGCCATTTCCAGATACCTAAAATACCAACGGTCGGCACCGAAGATCTTTATGGTAATTATTACTTACTGAACTGGGTATTGTTCATCATAAGTTCTTATCCTGAAACGATCTCTGCTGAAAACACTGGAAATTCAAATGAGCCGACTTGGCATACATATTGAGCTTATTCGTGAATGTGAAAACAATACCAATTCATTCTCAAGAACCTGAGCTTCCAAAAGCTTGGGCAAATTATTTGTCGAATGATGGGTATACCGTGCTCACCTCCTCTGATGTGCTAGAGTCAGCTGGGATTCCTCCGACGCAATTAGAGCTGCTTGTAGCCGCGGATTCGTTCGTGAGCCGGGATTACCGATTTCTTTCAGCAAATTAAAAGGAGTGGTTAACACTCCGCAAACTACGGGAGGCAACAAGTGAGGCGTCTATTCTACAAGCTGATGGGATTTTTCGTTATTGTCTTTTTAATTGTAGCGGTTTCTGTTGATACGTTAAATGCCCTCGAATCCAGTGTGACTCCGCTTCAAGCGATTTTCATGATCAAGCAGCTCATTCCTCAGGTGCAAACGATCGGACTCATGTGGAACCTAAGCTTAGCAAATACAAGCGACCTTTTGCCAAAAATAGAAAGGGCAGCTGTCTCGACCGGTGTGAAAGTGGTGATCGAGGACGTTGAAGGAATAAGTGACGTCCCGCAGAAATTCAGGGATCTCAAAGATAACCGGCATGTCCAGGTGCTGTGGATCATCGATGAAAGCTCCCCTTTTAATGCTCCTGTCGTAAAAGATTATCTGGTAAAGACCGCGATCGTAGACGGGATTGCGCTATTCGCCCCTAATTCCGATTGGGTTTCAGCGGGTGCTTGCACTTCGCTGTCTACCGACGGTAATACGTTGAGGCTATGCGTCAATAGAAAAACTATCGCTGCCCTCGGGCTAAATGTACCAGACAAGTATTTGCTGCACACAGACTTCCTCGCAGCAAAGTGACGGAAAAACTTGAGTCATCGGAACGGGGGCAACGTAGCGTTGCCCCTGCTTTATCATCATTATTTGTTTTCGCTTCGTTGATGATGATTATACGGTGGAAATGATTTGGCATCACGACAAATTCATCCATTTCGACGTTCGGGTATTTGTTCGGAATCTCATCCAAACATTCTTTGACGATCTCCCCGAATTGATTCATCTTCATTTCAGAATCGATAACATCACCGAATTGTAAGGGCGATTCATGAATCGCCTCTAACTGCGCACACACACGGTAATAAAACATCCACAAGGACAGGAATAATCATACCCCTTTAACCGAATCGAACGACGGCATGTCCGCCATGGTTCACCTTTTGACGGATGGCTCTTGTAAGGATCGTATATCAATATGGTCTCGGGCAATTAGAAAAACTGATAGTCATGTGTCATCGCTCGATTGACGGAACAATGAGATAAAAGCCATTATGGAAAAACCCGCGAAGGAAAGACCGACGCAGGAGGAAACTGCGACTGCAAACCAAAATCTCCATGGGTCATTCCTCATCGAGACGACTCCCCCGAAACGAGGATGCTTTGAAATTTCCCACGTCGCTCCCGTTAATAATCCCCTCGCCGCCGCGTACAGCCCCAGGAGACCTAGTGCAAGAAAAAACAGTCCGCTGATTATCGCGATTATCTGACCTACTGGGGCAAAGTGTTCAGAGGTGTCAATTCCTTGTTTTGCAGCTTCTTCCCGATCTCTATTTACCTCCTTATGGTATTCGGTCACTTCCTGTTGATGTTCTGAAGCTTCTTTCCTACTTAGTTCATCATTGAGAAGATTGTCGTAGAGTCCCCGCGATGTCTCATTGCCAAGAATGGAATATGCCTTCTCAACCGCGGAAATGCTTTCGCCTGTCATCGAACCGTTTGGCTGCTCAGACTTTAGCCACGCAATTTTATTTTCGTATGCCAGGCGGATTTGTTCGTCCGTCGCGCCGGGTGAAATTCCAAGTAGTTCGTAATACGTCATTGGCTCTTTTTACTTAGCTCAGAAGCCTGTCGCGATAACATGGTCTGAAGAGTCGGAATAATCTCCTTCTCAAGTTCCGTCACCTCGTCGGCGGTCTTGCTGCGCGGTTCGATACCACGAAGCTTCGACATAAACACCGCCTCATCCGCAAGTATGCTTTCGAGCATCGGTACGATTTCTTCGCGTATAGGGGCAGATTATTGCTCTTCCATAACCCCGAGAGTGCAGTGATGGATTCAAGGCATGGTCGTTTTAAGTATTCAATGTGTCTTGAGAATGTAGAGATCTTTTTTTCTGTCCAAAAGACAGATGAAGACCTATGAAGATGATCAAGGGCATATAATAAAATGCCATTTGTGAAAGATCAGGACGCAAAGAATTCAAGAGTTTCTTTTGCCTTGTATTCTGACCCTTATTCTTCAAGTAAGCATTCAATTTGGAATAGTCGATGTAGTACAAAGTTGAATCGGATAGACTCATTTTTGATAGCTGTATGATTGTCGTGTCAAGGGCCCCCTTTACGTGGTCTTGACGATCACCTTGGTAAACCATGTGAACGTCAAAAAGGTAGAAACCGGCAAATAGAGTTACCGCAATGAGCAACATGTTTGGTTTGTCTTTGACTCTACCGGGTCGCAGAATAGTCGCAAGCAAGACCGCCATCACTCCTACAAATGACAAACGAGCTTGCATTCTTTCACTTTCCCGAGCGCTTTGCCATTGAGCGTGGGTGGATTCATGTTGTAGAATTACCTCCGATAATAAAGATATTCTTACGCCCCTTTCTGACCGTAGAACAAACTGGGTACTATCGGGGGTCAAAAGCGAAACAATGGGCCATTCATCATTACGTGGCCAAAAGAAACCTGCTACGCACTGTCCGATAAGGAACAGCGAGAGGAATGAAAGTATTGCGTCCACCTTATGCTGCTGGACGGTCTTCCAACAGCGGTAATGTTTTCGCTTGATCACTCGCCAAACTTTCAGTGTGATTCCATCTTTGGTTTTCCCTAATATTGTCAATCCCACATTTTTTTTCAAGAGAAAATCTAACCTGTCTCTACCATACAATCAACCTTTCCGTGCCCACTCAGCCTCCTTTATCGTGAGACTCATAAGACGAGCTAATTGGAAGGCGGCATTAATTAATATCAGTGGGAGCGCCTAGTTCTTTAAGTGCATTGCGGTAATAAACTCCACCTTCACCACCTGAGTGAATATGGGCCCGGATAAATTGAATGATATTTGTACGAACCTTGTCGGCTTCGGGAAAGTCCCCATCGGTCCAAAATCGTTTTGACCGGTCGAAGTAGCCCAGGCGCGCAAGGAAATCGGCACCGAAACTTTCGCATGTTTCTCGTGAGTCATCGCTGTCCTGAAGTTTAAATGACCCGTCCGGCTGCAGTGATTCGCTCAGGCACCAGTGGAGCATCTTCCGAATTTCGACTCGCATGGCTTCCTGTTCATCCGATGAAGCTTTGCTCCATCCCATACTGAATAACTGAATGACATCCATGTTGTTATGATTCAAGTAGCTGCTTCCTTCAAGCCAGCCGAGAGGATACTTTTTGTTTTTAATCGCCAGCGTGGTCGCAATGATCTTCTGCCAATCCGGTACGTTTCCGTGGAGATAACTGACAATGTGAAAGGTGATACTCAGGTCACCGGTCTTTTTAATCGTCGTATCGTTTGGGATGCGATACCAGGCGCCCCAGTAACCGGTTTCCGGATTGCGCGCAGTGTTGAGCAGCCAATCCAGCATCGCTGCTTTCAGTCGCGGATCATAAGCATAACTCTTCGGTTGATTGCCCAGGATCAGCCGCATCAGATCGGAAATTGTCTCGTTCAATTCCCGCCGATGATCTACGCCCTCAGTCTTCAGGTCTGAGATCAGCAAATGATTGAGATGCCCGGTCAATTTCTCGGGCGAATTGATCCGATCCAGAAAATGCACCGGATATTTTGGAACCCTGCCTTGACGGGCGAGCTCCGTTACCTGGTCATAAGAAGCATCTAACTTGAAGAACCATTCCGTGTACCACTTTCCCCAGCTGCCGTCGATTTCGGATTGCTCATCCGCCGCCTGTGCACTGGCGGTATCCTGCATTGCTTCTTCCAAAGCCTTTACGCGTTCTCCCATGCGTTGATAGTCATGGGTCGAACCACAAATCCATTCGGTTTCATAAAGGACCTGATGCGCAGGCCGGTAGGCTTTTCCCTGTAGTTCGAGCGCAAAGAGCCGTCTCTTCATCCGGATAAGTCTGCCTTCATAATAAGCCCATCGGATTGTGTTCCACTTCAGCACAACAAGACCCGCCAAAAGCAGGACAACGATTGCAGCCCCAAACGGTTTCTTATTGATTGTCACTTTATACTGTTCCCATCGGGATGCCGCCTAACTTTCAATTCGTTTCCGCATGACAACTGCTCTCCAGTATAGTATGACGTCCGCTATGCCATGATCTTTTCCCGCACCATTCATCTCACCAAAAATCTAATTTGTATCAACCATTTAGTCAAGCTGCGCGTCCCGGCTTTTGACGCCAAGGCCATGGCATAAGTCAAGAGGTAAAAATAAAAAACCCTTTCCTACTGCCTCTGGAGAGAGAGCAAGTTTGTCACTTTGGTAATATCCCAATTCTGACGAGGAAATATGTAATGAGCGCTCCGACAAAGATTTTGAAAACATCGCCAGTGACATCTCCGGGAATGTCGTAAAACCTCCCTTTGATTTTATCCCACACAGTTTTGTTAAATCCAGAATCTCTGTCTATGTCGAATTTATAAACATACTTCAAATTATAGGCAACGCTTCCCTTTTCTTCTTTGTTGCCAATCCATTTGCGAGACAAGACTTCCATCGTCTCGTTTAGATATTCCTCTCCGAATATCGTTTTAATTTGTTCCTTATGTCCGTCACAAATATATCCGGTCATGATATCGATACGGTCATCCATCTTCCTACGGTCGAAATCGCCAAAGCACCCAATTGTCTCTTCATGGGAATTAATTTCGATGGAATCTGCCATTTCATTACCTGGTGTACGAGATGCCGTTTTTGAAGAATAGATGAGGCAGCAATAAATGCTATGCGCCAGGTACTCAAACAACGAAGGTGGTGAAAAAGCCTTTTCCCAATCGACCGTCGTAATGATGCCTATGTTTTCTTCTTCACCTTCCATATCAAAAAAGTAACCCTCAGGTAAACTCTGTGTTATAATTCCGATGACTAGATCGGCAACCACCTTCTTGCTTTGCACAAAACTCCTTAGCCTTTTGGCGGGACTGCCAGACACAAAAGAGGCACTGCCGTTTTTCAAATCTGGAAAGAAGAACTCATAAGTTTTCTGCGCATTGTTCAACGATAGAATGAAATATCTGAATGCATCTTCGCTGAAATTTGGGGTCTGAACAAAAATCAATGCAACCTTAAGACGCGGCATAGAATAACACATCCTCCTCTTGTTTTGTCAATTCACTACCCAATTGTACTTCTCATCGTTACCACTTACTATTTATCCAACTCGCCCACTTCTCAATAGTACCATGATCAATATTAGCGGGAAGAGATAAAAGTTCAGGAATCTTGGAGGCATCGTCCATCCCGATGTTCTCTGTCATCTCCGTTTGCATCCGCTGGTATTTGTCTCCTGTCAGGATATTTTTGCACTGATAATCCGCTATCCCAACAGGGCCGTCCATGATCATTGAAAGGAGCCTCGTGTTCCAGCCGAGTATTCCCCACCTCACTCTCTTTCTTCTGACAAATACCGGATTCTCTCCCGTGCCAATCGATATAAGGCGAACACTTTCGATGTCTCTCTGAGACTTGTTCCTCGGATCGAGGACCTGGGCAAGCGCACACATGCTCGGATTGTTAGCGCAGACCCCACCGTCGACAAAGCCTTCGACAGATGGCAGATAGGTCGGCGCCGCACTGGTGTAAAGTCCGACATTGCGAAGCAGGTCTTTGTCTTGATCGTTCCCCTCAAAGTTATGGAATATCTTCGGTGCCCAGCGGTTTCGCTTGTTCTCTTTTATATCCAGGTCAAACGAAACGACAACAACTTTTTTCTTCAACTCATCCAGCCGCGTTTCACCAAACATATTCTCCAGGTGACCCTCAAGTGCAGTATTTCTGTATCCAGCATGTATGAATTTGAAGACTGAAGAAATATAGTACAGGCTCGATCTGTTAAAGATGCCCGCTCCGAAGTTCTTGTAGAAATCTATTATCTGATCCAGGCTCTTTCCGGACGCCAGCGAGAGCGCGATCAGTCCGCCTGTGGATGTGCCAGCATAGACATCCGCTTCATGGATCCAGGCTTCGCTACCAAGCTCAGCCGATACTTTCTTCAAGACCCCGAGGCTGATCAATCCTTTCAGTCCGCCTCCGTCGAATGAGAGGACGCGGTAATGATTCTGGTCGTTCATGAGTTCACTAACCTCCATTTAACAATGTATAGTGGATTCGTGTTGCAAACGAGACGGCGGCGGTTGGTAACACAGTAAAGAGTGTAGTCAGTCACAAAAATGTACTCCTATTACAGAACGATATGCCTGACGTTCTGCATGTTGATACAAAGCCGTTATGATATTACGCGAATGCAATCGGGGGAGAATTCTATTCGCATTCATACGACTTATGGGTTATCCGCCCATGTATAATAGATGAACTCACTGTAAGGATCCCCAGCGACTTCCTCAACGATGTTGCGTACTGCCACCGCATCAGTGTTGAGTTGGGATGCCAATAATTTCACAATAGCTTCTGCCTTTTCCTTCTCTCCCTCATCTGTTCCCGACAATGAATCCGATAGGTTGATAATCTCGAAGGCGCTACGAAGGCCGACTTTTCGCCATTTATCCTGATCCCGTTCAGTATAGATCCACAGCAACGCCTGGCTGACACAATCGACTATATAACTATATCCGAGGTTCGTGCGGATGGTAAGTTTTATAGGGTCGTAATAGGCCAATTGAGAAACAGTTGTAATTCCTTCCTCTCCAAAGCGTTCGGCCTTGCGTGCATCAACGCCGTGCAGGGACTGAAGCTCACTCTCCACGTTCTCAGAGCCTTCTCCCAGACCTAACTTTTGTCGTCCCAACTTCCTCATTAGGGAAAAAAGACTGTCAGTCGGAAATGCGCCAAGCAAAAATGCGACAGCAGGACCGATATTTTCCGCAGCAAATTGTGATATGGCGTATCCCAATGGAACTGCAACAACAAACCTGAAACATGCCCAGTATAAATCACCCGGCGAGAGATCAGCATACCACCATCTGGTAATCTGGTCATTTAGGACCCACATGTAAGCTCCAAAAACCGCAAATACTCCCACAATTTTGGATGGCGGATTCAAAATTGCGCTGTCATTGGACTGCACCCAGAGGAGACACTGAAACAACAGAAATGCAGCAACTAATAAGAACAGGACAATAGGGAGGATGAAGCGCTTTCTTCCATATTGGGTATCATAATATTTTTCAAATCGCCGCACCTGATCCTGCTCGTCTCTTTCATATCTCGGATGAAATTGTTTGAAGTATGTCTTGATCGCATTTTGTTGATCACTGTAAATACCACTTAGAATTTCGAAGCGACGCTCCCTCCAGCCTCCCACAAGAAACGAAAGACTTGGGGCAAGCAAGAGAACTGTCGCAAGTACTGTTCCTATCAAATATAGATCGTTCATCTCATGTCTCTTTTCTTTCTAACTTAGGTAACTCTTTTTTTCTAGCATAGCGGCCATCTTCCTCCCATCGGATGCGCTTCGTTAATGGTGTGGTAGCGGTTGGTGGCGTAGTATAGAATTTAAAGGGTCAAGAAACGATTCCTCCATAATCAAATGCAGGCAGCTGTCGGGAATTCTGGCCCGACAACTGCTAAGCTACATTATCATTACTAATCCAAATGATTGCTCACGTTTATAACAAAGCGAACCCAACTTTGCCATTCACTAAATTCGCGACCGCGGCAAGAACGGCGTTAACAGCATTCTGGGCCGCCATTAAGGACATGCCTTGGGCAGAAGTTAATACAGCAGTAGCAGCGACTTTTTGTTGGTTCAACAAAAGGGCGGCTTCGTCTTTACTAATGTCACCACTCGCGACTCCCGACGCAATCATTGCGAGTGTAGACGCTAGCTTTTCACCTTCCGTTTTTAGATAGTTAACCACAACTTGAGGTTGACCGCTGAGAGCATTTCCTGCAGCGTTCAATATTCCGCTCTTTAAATCATCGATAAATGCCATGGTTCACACTCCTTTCAAGGATTATTGATTATAAGTTTTTCCAGATTTTTCGTAAAGCTCCAATGCCAAAGCAGCAGAAATGGTTTGGTCTATGTTACTACGGCACACCTCCAAAGCAAGCTTCGAGGGGCCAAGATTCTTGTTACGGTCATTTAGAGAATGAAGATCCAATAGGCTAGTCTTTGGCTGCGTAGAATCACCGCTACCCAAGATCGATAGACGGATTTGATGGATAAGCTTCACTATTATTTCATTGTTTGGCATTGCTCCCGCTCGAAACTCCAGCTGACTTATTTCCCGGTTCAATTCGTTGTATGTCTGTTGGTGTTTTGCAAGCGCAGCGTCAGCGGTCCCTGACGTTTGTAAAAGCGTGTCAATGAAACTTAACGCGTATTGATGAAGCAACGTCAGGTTTGTGTCTGTGACCTCGTCATATGGCGAAATCCATGTTATGGTGCAACTCTGCAATGAGGCTGCGATGAACATAACAGCAAATCCAACGTACAAATAATTGAATCTCAAGTTTTTCACTTTCATGGTTTCTCCTTTTCTTTTTGCCTACTCTTTTCTGGATTTTCGGCTTCCTCCGTTCACTTAGAATTACATCCTCTTTATGTTTCCTTGCCAGGCTTCGGTCCAGTCCCTCTCAACTGTACCAGCTTGCTTAGCAGATCAAACCAGAATGGCGCACCCAGAGAGACAGCTAGCGCCGTGACCAGCCAGCCCAGAACATTCAACGGCCAATGCCTTGAGTCCATGTGATTCGCCGTCGCGCTGGAGCTCCATCCAAGGCCGAGGAGGTGATTCGATTGGCTAATGTCGTTCTTGTAAAGATTCGTGGCGTAAACTACAAGAGAATCCTGTGTTGAGGCAGATACGGCCTTTGAAGAATCTGTCTTTACCAATGTCTGCGGGTGGCTCTGCAAGTAACTAGATGCCATCTGGGCAAGCTCCTGCCTTGCGGCTTTGTCTTGCATAAGATGGCTTGCAATGGAGAAAGTGCTCGCATTAAATGCGACAGCGACAGCAGCACCTATGACTAGCGAGATCCACTGAGCCTGCCTCTTGTACCAGCCCGACGCGCGATCCATCATGTCGTTAAACCACTGCTCGATCAGCGCACGAAACTTCACCACATCGTTGTTCGCCTCCTCGAGGAATGACTGAAGCAAACGAGATGTTTCGCTCTGTGAGTTGGAATCGAGAGCCTGAATACCGGACAATATCGCCTGCGGAGTAAGCATCCCGGCAGCATTGGCGGCAGTCTTAATGCTTTCGGCGAGAGCCTTGGAAAAATCCTGGGGAGAGATGTATGATGGCGTCCTGCTGCCATCCTCGCTCATATACCTGATTATCGGATGCTCAAAGAATGACGCGAACAATTTGTCTGATAACGGCGAGTTCGGATCATCATCTGTGAGCATTCGTCTGATCGCCTGCTCCAGCATCTTTCCCCTCAACCCCAGGAACGATGCAATTATTTCATTGACGATCGTTGTGAACAGGCTGTAAAGACAGTAGACAAACACCAGCCCGATTGCGATATCAAGAATTGTTGAGCCAAACATGATCTCCTCCTCCTATAGATTTGGTTTAAGCTATTTACAAAATGACTTCATCTTCGATTACTTACCGTGGTCACAAGTATGCACGGCTCAAAAACCGAGCCTGTCCTTGCCGTCCTTATCTATTTCCATAACAAAGAATGCCGCACATCAAACACACGCAATGAATACGTAAGCTCTTATCTTAGTCCGCCAAATACAGAGTTTCGATATTATTTAATAGTCTTTTTGTCAATGAATCAGGAGGAAAAGGTTAAATCCTCCTATTACCCTTCTTTGTTAATCGCTCTCCATCCGTTCCGCAGGAGACCTTATACCCATTTCAGATGGAATGAGAAAAATATACACGGCGCCTTATTTAATGTCAAGAAGATAATGGGAAAAGAGCCGAGTTACTTTAACTAATTCTTCTTCCGAGAAGGCACCGATGGAGGTGTTGTACCTTGTTCTATCTTCTTACTCTTCTCCCACAGCTCGTTCATCTGATCCAGTGTCGCATCGTGGAGCGAAATATCTTTCCCCGCTAACTCGCTTTCGACAAAAAGAAACCTATTCTGGAATTTCTCCGTTGCGCAGCGCAGCGCACTTTCAGGATGGACGCCGATATGCCTTGCATAATTCACGAGCGAAAAAAGGAGATCGCCGAACTCTTCTTCAATCTTATCATGGTCGCTGTTCTTCACTTCTACTCTAAGCTCTTCGACTTCTTCAGCGACTTTCGGCAGTACTTCCTCGGCACTCCCCCAATCGAATCCGACTTTTGCAGCCCTGTCCTGGATTTTAAACGCGCGAGCAAGTGCGGGAAACGCTGTCGGGATTCCATCGAAGATCGATTCTCGACCGGCGTCAGTTTTGATTTTCTCCCAATTTATCTTCACCTGCTCGGGTGTATCAGCATCGACATTCCCGAAAACATGCGGATGACGGACGATCATCTTCTTTGTCTCATCTTTCACAACCTCCGCAAGCGTAAACCTTCCCTCGTCTTCTGCTATCTGCGCATGGAGCAAAACATTCAGAAGAATATCTCCAAGCTCGCTTTTTACTTCTGCCCAGTTCCCCTGATCTATCGCCTCGGCAAGCTCGTACACTTCTTCAATCGTGTAATGCCGGATGGAACGGTTAGTTTGTATCTTGTCCCATGGACATTCTTTCCGCAGCCTTCTAACGACATCTACGAATTCCTGCAAAGCATCTTCTTCTATTTTTGTCATTGCATTGCTCTTTTCTCTGTTCGCAAAACTAGTTTTACAGCGTCAAACACTTCTTCCGGTGTTATTGCTTTCATACAGCGCAAATAATCTTCACCCTTCATTTCACAAAAATCCCGATGGCAGCATGGAACATCTTTATGCAGCGCAACGTGACCGAGATTCTTCTCGTATGGAAACCAGATGTCAGGCTCGCCAGGTCCGAAGATTCCAATTGTCGGAGTGCCAACCGCAGCGGAGATGTGCATCGGAGCAGCGTCGTTTGAGACATAAACATTACACTGTGAAATAATCGCCGCAAGCTTTCTCAATTCCTGCGGCTCGACACGAATGAACTTGGCCTTGATCGCTGAGGAGAACTTTTCAAGATACGATAAATCCTTCGGCCCATATGTCACCAAGACTTGTCCCTCCGACTTGTCGACAACCATGTCTCCAAGTTGAGCAAAAAATTCCGGCAGCCACACTTTCGCCGGCCAGGTCGCACCGATGTGCATGCCAACCATCGGTTTCGCGTGGTCAACTCTCAGAAACGATAGAAATCTTTTTGCATCATCAATCTCTTCGTTCGTCAGAAATATTTTAGGCGAACGAGAAGTTTCATTTATTCCAAGCGGCGCAAGATATCTCAGATGAAAGTCGATAGAAGTCATTCGTTCATCTATTGTGATTGGATGAGTAAACAATCTTCGGCGCCAGCCAAAACTCCCTCCGATTCTCATCTTTGCACCCGACAGAAACACGACAATCGCGCTCCTCGGATTTCCGAATAGATCTATTGCAACATCATATTTCTTCTTCCGAAGAATAGATGCAATTCGAATCTGCTCTCGCATCTCGTTCGCCAAAAAGTCGTACGGGATTATCTCGTTCAGGCTCGGATTGTTCTGAAGAAGAGAGACTCCCTTCTTATCGCCCAAATAATCCATTACCGCATCCGGGAATTTTTCCCGAAGAGCTTGAACCACGGGAATTGTAAGAACGATGTCGCCAATAAACCTAAGGCGGCTCACAAGAATCTTCAATAGGGGGTCCGCCATTGATTGACGTAATAATCCCAAAGGTCGGCATTTGAATTGACCTGTTGTACCCTGTAGAATCTGTCCTCGATATTCAAGGTCTCATTTGCGAGTCTAAAGTCGATGGCCATCGATGCTTGGGTTGATGATTGATAGTAAGTCCACTTTTCATCCCACTCCCCTTCGCAATCGACGTTGTCGGGCGAACCGCAAACGATGTAATACATACCCATCGGGGTTCTCCAGCCTTCGAGGCAGCTGGTAAAAAACTGATTGGCCTGACTTACTCTCTGATAATACTGTGCCATCTTAGCGAGTCCGCCATGTTCTTTCCAGAATCCGATGAGGTTCGCTTTTATCGATGAATCCGTTCGCCCGGCGACTATGTTTTTGACTTCGTTGATCGCCGCAATATAGTTCAGAGAACTTACCATGGCTCCCAGGTTATTTGAAACATCGGGGAAATCTTTATTGTGCACCTGAAATTGTAAAGTCGATACCGAAGAATTAACGGAATCGTCCTTCACTTCAACCGTGAGGAGATAATTTCCCGGCGGTGGTTTCGGTATATTCCCGAACACAAACGAAATCCCTTCCTTGAAGCCTGATGCCATGGAATGTTTATAAACCAAAATCGTGTCGATGTCATTTTCGCACGGATTGTACGCCAGCGGCTGGTACACATTCATCTGGTCACTGAATGTATGCATGTTCGTCTCTTTGCTCTGGATCTTATAAACATCGAAAGAGAGGGAGTCGTCCGAAGACCTTTTGGATGATAAGACGGTGAAAAATCTTAAAGTGTCCGGGAGAAGGCCAGCATTAGACAAAATAAAAGGAGTAATTCTTCTTGTCCCTCCGCTTGTGTCATATCTCGCAAGGAACATGATTCCGCTAAGAACAAGTGGCTTGCTGAATATCTCGGGAATACTAATCGTGTATGCTCTAACCGACTTTGCTCTGCTCTCGTCGTCGGTGATGCTGATTTGAAGAGTATGTTCCCCTCCACTAACCGGGAAGGAGACTAGAAATGCGTCATACGAATTCTGTTCGGATGTAGGGTAGCTATCCCGAACAATCTTGCGGTCCATCTCCCTTGAAAGGGGAATTTGTCCGGATAGGTGCAGTGAGCAAGTATAAGCTGCCACAAACGAAGTGCCTTCCCTGTCGAATCTTAACTTTGCTTCCCTTACACTTACATACACATCCAATCGTTGGCCGGAAGAATCAGGGGACCAGATTAATTGAGCATCAAAATCAGGCAGTGCCCCTCTTATGTTAACATAATCATAATAGCACTGATATAATGGCGTCGATTCAGTCTGATTGCTCGAGCTGCATCCAAAAAGGAAAAATCCAACCGCCATGACAGCAAACACTCGCAAAGTTGCGTTTCCAAAGCCGCGATCTTCTTTGCGCACCATAGCGGTCTCTCCGGTAAGACTTGATCTCGCGCGATCCTCGCTCATGCTTTTAAAAGTCGTCGCTCTCGACACGTTCAATATCGGCACCAAGTCCTTTCAGTTTCTTCTCGATATGCTCATAACCCCTATCGACATGGTAAACACGGAGAACTTCAGTGGTTCCTTCTGCCACCAATCCCGCAAGAAGCAAAGATGCGCTCGCACGCAGGTCTGTCGACATAACCTTTGCTCCCTTTAGTGACTTAACGCCTTTCACGACGGCAACGTTCTCCTTGACCTCGATGTCCGCGCCGAGCCTCACAAGCTCCGGTACATGCTTGAAGCGGTCGAAATAAATTGTTTCCGTTATGA
The DNA here is from genome assembly GCA_963703215.1 of uncultured Bacteroidota bacterium. Taxonomy (GTDB): domain Bacteria; phylum Bacteroidota; class Ignavibacteria; order Kryptoniales; family JAKASW01; genus JAKASW01. Next base: position 3,285,444 of record OY969800.1, read on the forward strand.
TTGAAGATCCATTTGCGCATGCCATCATGGCGATCCATTGGGCCTGAAGATCGGTCGGAAATCCGGGGTATGGTGCCGTTGATACATCGACAGGATTGATCCGGCCTCGTCCCTCTATCGCGATCGAATCCGCCGAGACGTTTACCTTCGCACCAGCTTGTTCAAGCTTGGAAATTACCGACGAAAGATGATCTGCTCGAGAATTCTTGAGAATCACACTTCCTCCCGCCATCGCACCGGCGATCAAGAATGTGCTTGCCTCAATGCGATCGGGGATATTCGTGAAGTCGGTGGGATGGAGGTCCTCGACACCTTCAACGGTGACCGTGGGCGTTCCAATTCCTTCGATGTGCGCACCCATCTTAACTAGAAATTCACCGAGTGCCACGACTTCCGGCTCGAGAGCCGCATTTCCAATGACAGTAGTTCCTTTTGCCAATGTCGCCGCCATCATCACGTTGACAGTTGCCCCCACGCTTGGCAAATCAAAATCTATTCGGGCACCGGTCAACCTCTTTGCTTTTGCAACCACATAGCCGGAGTCGAGTTCGATTTCTGCACCGAGCTTCTCCATCCCCTCGATATGCAGATTCACCGGGCGCGGTCCCCACGCGCAGCCTCCTGGCAATGAGACTTTCGCGTAACCGTATCTGCTCAAGAGCGGCCCCAGCACATAAAACGACGCCCGCATCTTTTTCACAAGCTCATACGGTGCTTCAAAAGTGTTGACTCCAGTTGTGTCTAGAGTCTGCAGCTTACCATCCAACGTCGTCTTCACGCCGAGCTCATTCATAAGCTGGGACATGGTCGCAACATCTTTAAGATCTGGAGTGTTATATATTTTGAATACGCCCTTCGCAAGAAGCGATGCCGGCATGAGTGCCAGTGAAGCATTTTTTGCCCCGCTGATCTCCACTTTGCCGGAGAGTTTCTTACCGCCTTTAATCATGAATTTATACATACTTCGCTACGCTGTGGGTTTTGGGATTCTGGACGCCTAATTCAACTGTGGACTTTAAAAATTATGTCAATCCTTCCTTAATGTACCGACTGGTTGCGATCATTGTCGAAAAGAGCCCGAGCAACGACGCTATCCCGACGATCGCGCCGAAAAATTCGAGAGGCGGCGATGAGTAAATCACAATGTTCTCCTGGATTAGGAGCATGATGGCTTTTATCAAACCATAGATTATTCCGGCGGCAAGAAGTCCTCCAGTAAATCCCTGAATCACTCCACCGAGGAGAAATGGCAGCCTCACAAAACCCCTCGAAGCGCCAACCAGCTTCATCGCCTCAATGATCCTCTTTTTATGAGAAATTGCAAGACGCATGGAATTGTAAACCAGGAAAATCGAGAGCAGCACTAGCGCCCCGCCGAAACCACTCAACACTTCGTAAAACAACTTCACTCTCTTATCAATCAACGTCAGCAGGATTTTCCTGTATGTAACCGATTCGACTCCCTCCATCTTTTCTAACTTTCCGGCTATTACTCCAACGTCATGTGAATTTTTGTTTTCGTCTCGGATGTAGATTTTGAACGACGCTGGCAGCGGATTAAATTCCAAAACGGAGTCGATGTCCTCCCCGAAATCTCTTCTAAAAATTTCCGCAGCATTATCTTTGCTCACAAACTGAACGCTTCTGATTCCTCTCGTCGCCATCAATTGCCTTTTCAATCCTTGCACATCGTCGGCGGAAAGCGAATCGGACAAGAAGGCTTCGATCTCGACTTTTCCCCTTATGTAATCAAGAAACTTCTCTGCCTGTTTCGAACTCAGGTAGAAACTTCCGAGGAGAGTGAATGCTAGTGTTACCATAAGGATGGAAAAAAACGCACTCAGCTTCGCGCGACCGAGACCGCTGAATGCCTCCCTCAAAAGGAACCAGAATCTGCTCAAGGGATCGTTCTCCCTGATTTAAAACTTCCAACCACCTTCACGTGAGGACAGAGTTCACGAAGATGATTGATCGCATTCGATTCTTTTTCTTCCGAAACGCTTCCTCTAAACTCAATGAAGAATTCATAGTCCCATGGTTTCCGAACGACAGGGATAGAATCAATCGACAGAATATCTATATCGCGTATCGCAAACACGCTCAGGATCCGATGCAGCTCGCCTGGACGATTCCTGAGACCGAATACGACACAGGTCTTGTCGGCATCCGGATGGACGAGGTACTTCTTCGAAATGATCATGAATCTCGTGAAATTGCGTCCGTCGCTTTCAAGATGTCTCTTAAGAACCACGAGTCCGTAATCTTCTGCCGCTGCTTCGCTGGCTATGGCAGCGATTGTCGGATCGTTATTTTCAGAAACAAACTTGGCGGCGCCAGCTGTATCATAATACTCGACACGACTCAACTTTCTCTCCCTGATGAACTTTCTGCATTGGAGCAAAGCCTGAGGGTGAGAATAAACCTTTTTGATTGTCGAGAGATTTGCTCCACGTTTTGCGAGAAGAGAATGAGAAATTCGGAGCCTTATTTCACCAGTGCCATAAACAGCCTCTTCATCAAGGAGGTTAAAGACTTCTCTTATTCCCCCACCGAGAGTGTTCTCCACCGGCACTATTCCATTATCGACTTTTTCCTTAGCAACTGCATGGATCGCATCACCGAAAGTATTGAATGGAATTAGTTCAAGATCTTTTCGCTCAAAAAAATGTTTCGCCGCAATCTCGCTGTATGCGCCCTTTTCTCCCTGGAAAGCAACTCGATATTTTTTCATCAGCTATTCGTTTCCTAAAAATTTGATTCGTCTCGCCACATTGAAATCTTCCATGGATCTGAAGCAGACGCTCTATCCAATACAAAGTAAGCTTTGCCGGCAACGTCTTCAATATCGGCCGGGTTGAACGCCACAGTCAAGGTAAATCCCCGCGTGACTACCGAATGAATGTCTGTGGAGTCCACGGAGTATGAATTATCCCAAACCAGAGTCAGCCCGTTTACAAGCTGGAACATCAGACTCGTCGAACTCATTTCCACATCTCTTCCCCAGGCAACATCCTGAGAATTATCATAATCGCGATAGACAAAAGTGAAGCCAGGTCCGATGAGCTGGGAATAAACGCTGGTGTCTCTGAATGTGTATGCATAAATAAAATTTTGAAAAAGACCATCGATGCTCTTTTGATCCGCAAGAAAACCGGTGGGGGCGATCTGAGTGGTTGCCAGCTTTGGTGCGAATGGATTAACGCAGCTAAGAAATAAAAACGCGAACAATAGCGACATACATCTCATTGGCTAAACTTCGCTTTTAGAATACTCCATGTTGTTAAGCTGTCCGCAATCTTTAGATCAATCCATCTATAAATGGACCAATTCTGATTACGATCAATTCCCAGGAAAAACTGCAATGTCCCTTCCACCTGCTGAGGACTGCCGCTCGTATTGTTCGGCCAGAGAAGCGAGTAGTCGAGCTGTGTACTTGACCGAATCGCTGCTAAGAGAAACATAATTTTCTGACGAGAGTGTCAACGCCGGACTCGAAGTCGCCGGGGAGCGTACGATGAGGTTGTTAAAATAAGTCCGCTCAGAATAATTTTTATCCCAATTGACGAATATTTGTTGGTATTGGACATAGACATCGGACGGCGGCACGAATGAAAAATTCCTTCCGCCAAAGCCTGTGTCTGACAGACAAGACAGATAGTTCTCTACGCTCTTTTCCGCAATTGCGTTTTTCAAATTTTGTATCACAATATCAGGCGAAGTGGGCGGGACGTAATTTGACTGTCCCTGCTGGGGCGGTTGAGGCGTCCGTGTTTGAAAAATATTGCATCCATAAACGAAGATAACAAGGAAAATGCTTAATGTTAAGAACTGACATTTTGATTTTGCGAAAGCACGCTTTGTTAATTTAAGAATTGAGAATTTAAAATTTAAGATTTCTTTCTTATCCAACAGCTATTCGTCCTTCGAGTGCCCTCACGAGCGTCGCTTCATCGGCAAATTCAAGATCGCCGCCGACCGGTACTCCTCGCGCGATCCGGGTCGTTTTGACTCCGAGCGGTTTTAACAAACTAGCAAGGTAAATCGTTGTTGCTTCTCCCTCGACATCCGGGTTCATCGCGATGATTATTTCGTTAATTTCGCCGTTAAGACGCTGCAAAAGTTCTTTAGTTTTCAATTGGTCGGGGCCCACTCCTTCAAGCGGACTGAGCGCGCCGCCGAGGACGTGATAGACGCCGTGGAATTCGTTGGTCTTCTCAATAGCAAGAACATCGCTCGGATCTTCAACGACACAGATGGAAGTCTGGTCGCGATTATTGTCAGCGCAAATTGAACATGGATCTTTTTCCGTAATGTTCCAGCATACCGAGCAATATCGAATTCTTTTTTTCACTTCAATGATTGCGTTCGCAAGACGGTTTGCGTCGTCATTATCCGTTTTCAGCAAATGGAGCGCCAGCCGTTGAGCCGTCTTCCTGCCAATGCCTGGAAGCTTGCTTAGTTCACCGATAAGAATTTCCAGCGCCTGAGAAGTATAAATCATCTTAAGAGATCCCGCCGAACTTGAAACCAGGAAGCATCGTTAGAAGTCCACCCGCGCTTGCACCGAGATGGTCGGTGGCCATCTTCTCCGCTTTCTGGAGCGCGTTGTTCACTGCAGCCGTCACGAGGTCTTCAATCATTTCTTTATCCTGAGATTTTAAGAGTTCGGGCTCTACTTCAACCTTGAGAATTTCTCTCTTACCGTTTGCCGTGACTTTTACCATTCCGCCGCCAGCATCACCGGTTACGCTCATGTTCTCAAGCTCGCTCATGGCCTTTTCCAAATTCTTCTGCAGCTCAGAAATAACTTTCTGCATGTTTCCGAAATCGTTCATTTATCAAAACTCCTCATTGAAATATACGAACAGCCATCAGCTATTAGCAATTAGCCATCAATAGGCGATTTAGCAAAGCGCAAAGTCAATTTCGTGTCGTTCCATGTTTACCCGCAACACTTTTACCCAAACCCTGTCGCCAAGCTGGTACACTTTACCGCTGCGTCGTCCCTTTAACTTGAACTGCCCCTGGATGAATTCGAAGTAATCATCCATTTCCCTGACATGAACAAGTCCTTCGACCAATAAGTTGTCCACCTCGACAAACATTCCGAAGCTCGTGATGCCTGAAACCGTCCCTTCGAACTCATCGCCTATATGTTCGGACATATACTGGACCTGCTTTATCTTGACCGATTCTCGCTCTGCCTCAACAGCGCGTCTTTCTGCTTCACTTGAACTCACGCTGACCTCTGCGACCATCTTCCTTATCTTCTGCAAATCGCGTGATTCATCCCCGTCCTCGTAGTCATGAAGGAGCCGATGCACCACCAAGTCCGGGTATCTTCTTATCGGCGAAGTAAACTGTGTATAATATTTGAAGGCGAGTCCGAAATGACCGATATTCTTTTCGGAGTAAATCGCCTTTGCCATCGACCTAAGCATAATATCATTTATAAGATATTCCTCGGGTTTTCCTTCGACCGACTGGAGAAGCTTCTGCAGCTGCTTTTGGCTGACAGTGCCATCATAGTTTAAATTATAGCCGAAGTGAGAAACGAAGACGGCAAGCTCACGAATCCTGTCAGGATCCGGCACATCATGGACTCTATAAAGAAAAGGTCTCGCCTTTACGCCGTGTCGACCGATGTGACTTGCTACGGTCTTGTTTGCAAGAAGCATAAATTCTTCGACCAAGCGATGGCTGTCAAGCCTGGCTTTTTTTATGATTTCAATTGGTCTTCCGAGTTCATCGAACACAAATTTTGCCTCGGGCAAGTCGAAGTCGATGCTGCCGGCACGATTTCTAAGCTTTGTCAGAGTGTGTGCCAGCAAATTCATTTCCTCGATAACCAATGCAAAGTCTCCATGGCCAGTCTCGATAATTTTCTGCACTTCCTCGTAAGTGAATCTCCTTTTGCTGCGGATAACCGACTTTGCAAATTTATAATCAAGAACTTTCCCTGATGAGTTCACATTCATTATCACGGAGTACGTAAGCCTATCTACATGCGGATTCAGGCTGCAGATTTCATTCGACAATTCATGAGGAAGCATTGGGATTACGCCGTTCGTCAAATAAACGCTTGTTCCCCTTTTGTATGCCTCGACATCGAGAGGTCTGCCAGGACGAACATAGTGGCTGACATCCGCAATGTGAACACCAAGTTCGAAGGCGTCATCGGAAATTTTCTTCAATGAGACCGCGTCATCAAAATCTCGTGCATCTTCCGGGTCGATTGTGAATATGTCATCGTTTCTTAGATCAATCCGACTCGCGATCTCTTCCGACGGAATTGCTTCCTCGATTGATTCGGATTCTTTTATGACTTCTGGCGGAAAATCTTTTCGAAGATCAAATTGAGCGGCAATGCTTTCCAATTCCACTGCTGGATCACCGGCATTTCCAAAGATCGAGATCACTTCACCAGAATAGCCGGTATATTTATCCACAAGAAGTTTCGCAAGAACCTTATCGCCTTCATTCGCGCCATTCAGTTTTTTTCGTGAAATATCTATTGACGCGGGAAGATTCCGATCCTTCAACAGAATTTTGTAAACCCCGCCTACTCTTTCGATCGTACCCACAATCTTTTTTTCTTCATGCCCGATTATCTCGGAAACTTTAACGACGACAACCTTCCCCTTTCCACCTACAACTTTTACCCTCACTCTATCACCGGCATTCGCGCCGTTCAATCCAATTGGCGCGACAACAAATCGAACCTTCACATCTTCGTTGATTCTGTTTCCGTCCGGCAGAAACAATATATTTCCATCCCTGTCAAGGCTAATGATGCCTGTCGTCACTTCTGAGGGCTGGCTTGAGCCAAACTTCCTGCGGCCGCTTTGGCGAACTCCTCCCTTTTGTTCAAGTTCCCTCAGCGCTTGTTTGAATCTTGCGTAGTCGTGATCCGAAGTATATCCGAGCACCTTCGCTAATTGCTGCTTCTTAAAATTGGCCATGGGGTTCCGCTTCAGGAAAGTCTGAATTTCCTTTGCAATATCCTGGACCTTGTTGGATTTAGTTTTGGTTAAAGTTTTTTTCATATTCCGCCTTGAATTTCACCACAGCATTCGCAATTCCGCGAGCGATGGCGTTCTGACCGGATTTGCTCTTTAAGTATTTTTCTTCCTTTCTGTTGGAAAGGTATCCGGTCTCAATGAGTACTGCCGGCATGGACGCGCCGACAAGCACATAGAATCCCGCTTGACTTACACCGTCGTCCGCAACGGAAGCCATGGAAGAGACGTTGTCAGCTATTAACTGGGCAAGCTGTTCGGAGTATTTTACATATGCACCGTGTGCCATGGTTGTCAGAATCATATTGTCTTCATCGTAAGATTGATACCTTTTTTCATAATCATTTTCATATTTTACCGCGGCGTTTTCCTGAGCCGCGATTCTTATCGCTTCATCGGTTCTACCAGGTCGAAGAAAGTACACTTCAAGTCCATTCATGGAGTTCGGCTTGTGAGGCATCGAATTGCAGTGAATGCTGATGAACAATCTTCCGCCCGCGTCATTTGCAATTTCTCCGCGCTTGTCTAACTCCACAAACTCATCGTCATCCCGCGTCATGACTACTTTGACTTTAGACAATTTTTCATTCAATGTTCTCTTTAAGGCTTTGGCAATTGCAAGGGTCACATTTTTTTCATCCGTACCCTTGACCCCAATTGCGCCAGGATCTTTTCCTCCGTGCCCGGGATCAATTACGACGACGTCCAGCTTCCAATTTTTCTTTTCATCCTCGAGGCGCTTCTTGATTTCATCCGCAACAACTTTCTTGACATCCGCCCGCGAATATAGTGCCACCATAATTGAGTTCGAAGAACTGTCAACAAATACCTCCTGTGATTGATAATTTTCCTTCAACTTGAAAATCAACTGGACGGAATTGGGGTTTTGAATAGCAAGAAGATTTGAGTAAACTCCAGAAGGCGGAAGCGAATCTAACTTCAACGTATCGGCATTTGCCGGCAAAAGCGTGAGATAGAGTGAATTATCCGGACCTATTGAGGCTTCGGAATTCTTTGGAAGCTTGGACAACATTACTTGAATTATTGCGCCGTTCGCTTTCTCCTGGCCAATGACGTTTGCAACCTCGGGAGTAACTGTATCAGCAAATGCAAAGGAGAGCTCACCTTTTTCACCATCATAATTCAACGTGCCAGGCATGATCATTGAGAAATACTGCCCAACGTAATTTGAAGGGGCATACAATTTCTTATTCGCGGAAAGAACCGGGAGCGGTGATTGGTAAAGACGAGATTCACTACCGACTTTTGAGAAAAGTATAAAATTATTGTCAGGCGTAAATAGAAGACTACCGTAATTCGAGTAAACATCCAACTTCCTCGTTGATTCCAAGACCGTGGCATGAAGACCTAAACCTTTGGACAGGTCTTCAAGTGAAATGTAAACATGGCCAAGTTCTACAAACCCGCCGATCCGTGTGCTGTCACCTCCTTTGATTAAGGTGATTACCTTCGGCTGGGCAAACAGCGCCGAAGATATCAAAACCGTCACCGTAAGTACTACTTTAAGCCGCACGCGCTCTCTTCCTAAGCTCAATGCCGTAGAGAAATAATGGGACGTCGTACTTGATGGGATCAAGAGGATCGAGGGACTTGAGTTTTTCGGTAATTTCAACCGCCGTTTTCCAATTATCTGTCTTTCGTTTCGTCAGCTTCAATTTTCTTGCAGCTCTCGAAACGTTAACGTCCAATGGTATTACAAGGTTTTCCTTCCCGAGCCAATCATAGAACCCGAAATCGATCTCATCATTTCTCGTCATCCATCGCAGGAACATATTCATTCTCTTACAGGCACTTCCTTCTTTCGGGCTCGCAAGAAGAGTCTCGCCCGAGGAGTCAATTCTCCTCCGAGCGATCGACCCACTCTAACCGATTTCATCTCTTCGAGTAAACCCGTCAATATTTCCATGACGACATTTCCGTCTCCATCGCGCTGTTCCATCAAAGCGTTTTCTATTGTACCATGATTGTCGAGAATAACTTTTAGAGCAGACAGAATCTGTACGAAGTCTTTTCCCATTATGTTTTTGTAAGCGAACTGGATATGCCCGCTCATTGTTCTTGACAGCGCCTTTTCATCAAGATTCCTGATGGCGTCGCAGGGAGAATTACCCAATGCAGAGAAAATCTTTTCCAGCGATTTGATTATCGCGTAGCGCGGACCAATTGCAAAGATTGCAGAAACAAACGCAGCAACTTCTATATCATCCCTCCCGTTGAATCTCTTTGGAAACCAAACAGGATCGGAAAGATAGAAATCCTTCAGGGAGTTTTGTTCGAGGTGGGTTTCGAAAATTTTCTGAAGCAGTTTCAGACCTTGCATGTCTGTTCAATATCAGACTTCAAATGCCAAAATTCAAAGCTACAACTCAAAACCGCGAATTAAGTCGACTTATTCTTGAATTCTTGGAAATGGTTTCTGCTTTTGACATCTGAATTTTGATTTTTCTTTGTCGGAACGGCGGGATTTGAACCCGCGACCCCTTGCACCCCAAGCAAGTGCGCTACCGGGCTGCGCCACGTTCCGAGTGCTGTTGCATTAATAATTTACTCAATAGATTCTCATCTATCAAACTTTTCAAATATCTCATTAGAAACGGAAACAGCCTCAGCTTCACCCAGATAATCCGCGGAGAGGCTTCTTGCAAATTACAAAAAAAGATTGTCAGCTCTTATCAGATAGACGATTAACAAGATCATCTAAGAATGCCCTTGCTTCGAGCAAAGTCTGCTTCAAATCTCCGGTAGAATCTTTTCCATTTGTCGAATCGGCAGTTGAAATTAAACTCCCGTTTGATCTAGCATTCAAAACTTTCTTTGCACCTTCGATCGTGAAGCCTTCTTCCCTAACTAGTTTCTTAATTTCAAAAATGAGGCTGATGTCCTTGTTCGTGTAAATCCTGTTGCCAGCTCTGTTCTTAGCTGGACTCAACTCTTCGAACTGAGATTCCCAATAACGCAAGACATGCTGCTCAAGCCCAGTTATACGGCTTACTTCCGAGATGGAGTAATAAAGTTTCTTGAACTCAAAGTCCTTCATCTGCCGAAAGTATAATACATTACATTGATAATTGCAAACTTCTATTAAGTGATTTCTGTAAGTCGGCGTTTGGAAATAGCACTCGCCTGTGATAAATTGCTATCGATTTTACTCGTTAGGATCGCCGAAGCGCCTGTAGCTCAATTGGATAGAGCAATAGACTTCGGATCTATCGGTTGGGGGTTCGACTCCCTCCAGGCGCACTGAGGCTGCAAGCCTCAGAAATATTCTCCCCTCGTTTCAACATCAATATGTCGTGTAATTAACGTAGACATTGATCATTCCAGAATACGTGCCGGCAGCTACATTACCAACTGGTCCCAGCATACCATAGAGGAACAGATACGCTGTCGCCTGTGGAGCCGTGTATCCGCCATGGGCAGGTGTAGGCGGCGGAGCAGGTGCACCGAGAGTCCTGCTAAGCATTGGAAGCGTTATCGAAGTAATTCCAGCTGGCATTTGGACAGCACTTAGCTTGGCTGTGTTTACGTCAGTGGTTCCGAAATTTGAATAGGCAAATTGACATGTGAATGGTATTTGATCCGACCCATAGGTGATGGACGAAGTTGTAGGCACTACGATAGTTATGTCTTTTGTCGCATCCCCGATGATCTGGACATAAGCACATTCATTATCTAAAAGAGAAATAGTAACGGTAGCATTGCTGTTGATCAGGATTGCCGGTTGCTTGGAGTTGAAGTTCAAGCCGCCACTCACAATCAATGAGAGCCCTTGAGAAGTGGTGTATGCCCCAAAGTTAATTTTCTGCGCTTCCACTGGTCCTGCAATAAACGCAACCAAAAGCAATAGCATCTGCCATGGCTTGGCAAATATATGTTTGAAGAATTGGTTCATTTCAGAAAAACCATCTTAATAATCTTCCTTTCAGATCCCGTGAGCATCCTGCAGAAATAGACGCCGCTCGCCGCAGTCCTTGGGTTCCAAACAACTTTGTGGGTCCCCGCAGAAAATTCTTCGTCGGCAAGCGTCGTGATTCTCTGTCCCAGGACATTGAATATATCAATTGTCACCCTTGTTCTTGCAGGCAATGAAAACTGGATGTTCGTCGTCGGGTTAAACGGATTCGGATAATTCTGTGCCAACTGGGGCGTGCTCGGTAGATATCCATTCACATCATTGTTTGAGGAAACAACCAGACGAAACCGCGGAGCGACTGACGCAGTCTTCGACAGCTTTGAAGATGGCACGCTGCGAACCACCGGCCAAGGTAATGCAGTTATCGACTTCTTACCGGAACCGGTGCTGGAGCTCTTTTCCATAAAGCTGCCGTTAGAAGGCACGAGATCGGCTGGCGTACTGTACTGGAACGTAAGTTCGCCGCTTGTGGTCATGGCATACGCTTTTGAGTCATAGTCGTCCATCAGTGCGACACTCCAACCCGACGGAAGTTTCCCTTCAAAATTCCACCTTAGTGTAAATGGCCCGCTGAGCGCCTTGCCGTCAGCTACTCCACCTACATACAATGGAAGCGTGAAGGGTTCCGCAAAACCTGTATCAGGCAGATCCTGGATCTGCATTGCCGGCTGATCTTGCCCAGCAACCGAGTATAGGATCAAGTAATTACTCGAGAGAGGAACCAAACTGAAGGCATCGTATGGATCGACAGACACTTTCCCTTTATCACTAAACATCAGGTATGCCTGTGACTGAAGTCCGTCAGACAAGAGATTCAACGAAAGAACAGGCGGTACCGAGGCGGTATCCGCAGATACTTTTTCTGAAGAACCTCTTCCGATGGAATCCACAACCATCTTGTTAAGAGAACTTCTACCTATGGGAGCTTGGGCAATTTGCCCGAGGAAAATGCCTCCCGACGATTTCACGCCATTGTCACAGCTCAGTACCGGATTAATGTTATTTGCTTTTACCCAGAATGCCTGAAATGGTGCAATCAGCCCGGTGCCGAGATTCCCAGTCGTACCATTCCAGGTCTTGTAGCCGCCCGTGGTGTCGGATGGATCCCAAACATAGATCGTCCCATCTATGTTTGTCTTTGTCCAACCCGAGGCCGCATTCCAGTTGATCGTAGATGGAGTCGGATTGCCAACCAGGTTCCATCCAAAATCTGCCGCGGCGGTATCTGTATACGCAGTGTCTGGAGTCCCGCCACCACGCGTGGTAGCGGTCACGCCAAAACTAAACGCCGTTGTGAGCGGATGTTCGCCGCCAATTGCAGACATAGTCAGCGGAAGCGTATCGCTGTAGTTCCCTCCGCCTGATTGCCCGGTTATTTGCGTCCCATCGAACACATAATACATGTATCCTCTTCCCAACTTCATGGTATCAGAACTACTTGAGGGTTGTCTCCATGCTTGTAATGATGTTCCCTGGCTGGTTTCATCCCACCAGAGCAGATTGGGCTGCATAGATGGATAAGTGGATCCAGTAAAACCTTGCGTGACGAATTTGCCTCCAAACATCGAGCCGACCGTCACGGTGTCGGGAGCGGCGAGCATGCGCCATCCATCCACGCCGGTAATTCGAGTCTGTACCTGGAGAAGTGGCGAGTCTGCTGCTGAGATTTATGTAGCTCGAATTTGTGTCGAGAACTATTTTTCCTGTTCCAGCTGTCGTGACAGAAGCTCCGGATTGTATCGTGAATACTGGACCGGGACAAAGCTCCAGATTACCGTTGCTTATGGTGGTTGAGCCGTTGCTTATGACTTTTGCTCCGCTGCCGCTAATAAGGACATTATTGTACGTTGCCGGCTTAATTATCTGGCCCGCGGGACCGGCATAGACCACAGTGTTAGAAGCCGTGCCTGCATTAAGCGTACCCGTAGCAAGGAGGGAACCATTGATTGTTAGCGTCGATCCCGGAAGATTATTAAAGATCGCGGTTGTTGTGGCACCGGTCAGCGAATCGATCGTAACGGAGCCAAGGTTGTTAAGAGTGTCTCCCGAAAGTATTGAAACAGTTTTCAGAACCAGGTTTGCGGTTGAAGCAATTACCTTGTTCGCACCGGCGATTTCCAGGGTGCTATGGCCTGTCGCGGCTCCTGTACCATAAAGCGTGTCAGAAGAGGTTATCAGGCTTAATTTCCCGGAGCCTGTCCATGTGCCGTTCAGCGTCATATTGCCTGTGACCGTCAACGTAAATGTGCTATCGTTGTATGTTCCACCGCTGTTGATCGCAAATCGGGAGATGGTAGAAGCAGTGTCGAGGATAACAGTATAAGGGCTGGTGATGACAACGGTATCAATCGGACTCGGAAGTCGTCCGACGTTCCACACACTGGGATTATTCCACATCCCCGTTTGGATCGAGGTGATCAGTGCCGCTATTGCCGCAGTTGACGCTCCGAGAGTGAACACCTGGGTACCGGCGAGACTCAGCAACGTGGAAGTGGCTACTGTACCAGAATCCTGGCCAAAATCGTAAACAACATTGCCGACAGAATTCCAGCTGCCTGTGACCGGGGTGCCCCATTCTGCGACCATCGAAAGAGCGCGAGTGGCTAACGAACTACTCATTCCGGAATATTGATCCCAGCATAAAGTAACATTTGCAGTTCCTCCAGCTGGTCCAGTAATCCTCCAGTATTCATTATAGTTTACTGACTTAAGGGGTAATGTCATGTTGGAAATGTTATAGCCGTCGGTCGTCGGATTCTTGTCAAGAAATTGTACCGTCCACGTCTGCGTTCCCGCAGAGGAAGTGCCGCTAACGGAAACATATCCGAATCGATTGCGATTGGATGATATTGCATCTCCGACTGGAAATTGAAAATGCGAGCCGCTAACGATCTGCTTTTTCAATGGTCCGTTCACGAAGGAATTGACACCGCCGCCAACGACAGCGCCCGTATCCGTGTTTGTGATCGTTAAGCTGTCACTGCTGCTGGTCGTAATATTTCCTAATGTAAGAAATAGATTGTCGGTAACTGCGACACTTCCCGAATTGATCTTAACACCTGCGGGATTGTCAATGGCGAAGTTATAAAATGTGTCTATCATCGAAGCGGTTCCCATGATAATCTTCTGCACTCCTGAGGTATCGCTGAAATAGACAGTGCCGGTGCCGGGAGTAAAGCCGGCGCTGCTTGCGTTATTGTCTGTCCAGTTCCCAAGAAGGTAAATATCTTTATTGTATTGAGTATTATCTAACTTGCTGCCGTTTTGAATTGTCAGATTACCGAGAATTTTCGTATCTACACTGCTGACGTATTTGATACTGTTTCCGGAAAAAATAACGTTTTGATATGGCTTTGTTGTGTTACCAGGATCCAACGGCAATCTTCCATTGATGGTGCCGTAAAACTCAACTGTGCTCGCCGGATTTGAGAAGAGCGAATCATACGTGCCGCCGGGGAACGCGAAATAGCCGCTCACCGTACTTGAGATCCTTATTTTCCCATTTCCCGATACCTGCCCGATATTATGGAACGTCGTATTTTCAGCATCGAGGATGCCATGGAGCATCACCGACGCAGCGTTTGCGCCGTTGGACGCCAAAGCGACTGAATCTTGCGCTCGTATGAAAACCGGATTTCCATTTGGTATTCTCCCGTATGGTACTTTAGTTGTCGTGTCCGTGGACCATGAGGAGCCGCTGAACCAGTTTCCCGACATAATGCTATAAAGCATTGGAAGTGACCTAAAAATGTCTCCGATTGTATACGAGCCATCTATGGAGGAACTACTTGTAAAAGTAAATGTCGGTGGAGTGATCGTTCCCGTCACCGTTGACCACTGGGAGGTGGAGTTATCGTACCTTTCTATGTGCGCCGGAGATCCTACCACATCGGCACTCACATATGTATACATGTGTGTCACACCGTATGTGGAGGAAAATCCCGTCGAAGAAACATACCAATAATAATTCAGATAATTGCTGACGCTATCCGGATTGATGGACGGTTGCAATCCATCTACAGGTATAACTCTGATCGCTGCTCCAGTATTGTTGTTCAATGAAAAGACGTATGAGGCTGGGGTATATTTCCCATTGGCTCCGATAGGGAATGTAAATGACGGTGTACCAGTGTTGAAAATCTTTGTCACGCCTTCGTCGCTCAACACGCCGTTTAACAAAATTAGGTTTTGAGCATTAGGTGTACCCGCAACGGTGACATTTGGACCTAATGTCAACGCATAGTCGTCGATATAGAGGAACCCTTTTGTAAATTTAATTTGGCCGTCGACTGTCGAATTATCAGTCATGTCAACGCCGTTACCATTGTTATTGATTTCAATATTGCCGAAGACTCCGCTCCCGCTTCCCGTCATACCCTGGTTTGCCGTTCCTGAAAAAATCATTCCGCCTGTCGTCGCATTCGGACTAACATGGACGGCATTGTTATTGACATCGCCCAGCAGATAGATTGAATTGGCATTGTCGTTGAGGACGCCGGATGTCAGAGTCAAATCACCATTCACCACTAGGGCGCATGTACCACTATTCAGAAATGTCGTATCGTGTGGGGAAGTCGCTATTTCCAAATTAGCAAAATTGGTCCGGTTTGATGACGTGCCGGTGATTGTTTGACTCGTGCTGCCGAGAAATGAAGTCGTTTGAGTGAGCAATTGTGCCTGAAATCCGCCGACGTTGATACCAGTCGAAGCATTTGTATTGTTATTTGTCAGGTTCCCGCCAATTTCAAGGTCGAGTCCGTTCGTGCTGTAATAGCCTGAAGCGCCGCCAATTGTGAGATTTCCCAACAATGTGGAATTATACACTTCTTGTATTGCTGAGGCGTTTGTGGAAGAATCAAGCGCAAGGTTCCATAAGGGAACAGCGGTCTGGAAACGAAAGATTGTTTGATTAGCCGTGACACCAGATAATCCGAATTGAATCGTGCCGCCGGTAACATTTGAGATATCGGGCTCGATATCCATGTCGTACGGAGATATTGTATTAATGTTGCCACTGGCTACTACCAATGAACCACTGCTTAACACAAAATTGCTGCCGTCATTTACAACCTCGAATGCTGCGCGGCCAACGTGTGCATTCTTTACGCCGATCGTAACAATCCCTCCCGTTTGAGCATAAACCAAGGAGCCGGAATTATTTGCCGTGTCGCGTCGTATTTGAGAGTAAACTTTGAGAGCACCTCCCGAAATTGAAATTGAAGGAGAACCTGCCGCGGAATATACTATACTCGATGAGATGGTCGATCCGGAGGAAATATCCGGTCCGACATTAACGGTTCCAGCGAGCACCTCCAAGCGGCCTTTCAATGTCAGGTCTGCCGATGCCGTCCCGGTGACAATATTAAATGTGCCACCATTAGCCGAGAGGCCTCCGGTGACAGGAATAGTGAAACCACCGGACGCAAGTGCCATTGTCACTGGTGATGTCAATCTGAATGTCCCGTCCTGCAATGATAGTCCACCACCACCCATTCTAAATCCCGTCGAATCGATTAAGACATTAACGATAGAATCAAGCGTAGAGCCTTTGTTCACAATGATGCTGTACAATTGCGTCTGCGTCGCCGCGGTTCCCGTAAGAGACTTGCTATAAGAACCTGCAAACTGAAGGCTGCTGTAATAATTATTTGTCGAGGTGTTCGGATCTAGATTCAATATCCCATTGTTAACTATGTTCCCGTACACCGTCAGTGTATTTGCTACAGAATTTCCACCGTTAGATACTTGCAGCGCTCCACCGCTGGCAATATTTATGTCACTATCTGCCACGACGTTTTGCGGAATGTTTGCAGTACTATTCGTGTACTGTAAAATTCCGTATTGATTAACCGAAATAATCCCATGCACCTCAAGAGTTGTAGTGGCTGCTCCAGCGTTGATCTGTGTTATACAGTTGGAAGTCCCACCTCCCGAAGAATATCCGACGGTAAAATTCTGATAAATTGTTAAATTTGTGTTTGGCAAAATTATATTCGATCCATTGTAGGGCGAAGTAATCAAATTGCAATAACTTGTTATGTTCGCGGTGCCTCCACCGGGCAATGTGTAAGTCGTCGGCAGATTCAGAGTCCCGGCTGCAGTCTGATAATATTCCAAAACTCCGCCACTCGTTCCAAGGAAATTCCCCCAATCACCGTTCGGAAAGTAGTTGTTGCTTGCAATCTTTAATTTCCCGTTGCCTGAGACTTTTGAATTTGATATCGCACCAAAACTGTGTCCTATGACCGTTCCCAAATCGAGTGTTGATCCAGTTTCGATGATCAAACTCCCCGCGGAAGCTGCTGCTGGCGTCCAGACACTGTCCCCATTACAGACATAAACAAGTGTGGAAGATGTAGGCGTGATGCTACCGCTGTTTGAGTACGTATTTCTATTCGTTGACCACGTGGTGTAGCTGCTCCAGCTTCCACTGATAAAACTATATAAAGTTGGAATTGCGACGAACGCCGTTGATAAGCCAGCCGTAAACTCGCCGTCAGATGCGTTCAGGGCGGTGAATGAAATAATATTATTGGTCGCATCAACCGAACCGGATGGAGTGAACCAAGAAGATGAACCATCATAGTATGCCGGTATATACGATGCCTCGGTTCCCTGCACGAAGTTTTGATTGTAATAATATAAATGTTTCACTGAGCCAGCCGGGACTCCGGAAAACCCGGTGCTTGATGTCTTCCAGTAACATGTCAATGCGTTTGTAGTGCCTTGAGCTAACGGGTGCCTTGCATTGACCGGCCTGGTATTTACAGTGCCGTAAATAGTCGGTGCACTGCTGTATTGGATCGAAGCCGGCTGGTAGTATGTCCCAAATCCAAAGGGGTACAGGAATGCCGTCGTGTTGGAATACGGTTTACTGATGCCTCCATCTGAAGCCAGACCATTTGTCTGTATCATCCTGTTATTTGCAAAAGCAGTCCCTGTCGCCATATCCGAATATATCATGGCTTTGGCGCCCAACAAAAGTTGGTTGCTTCCGATATTGAGTATATTCCACGCGCCTGCCGTTGTACCGGCCAATCGTAGGTTGCCATTGACAGTCTGTGTTTGCGGTCATGGTTACGGAGCCGCCGGTTTTGGCTAAGGTCAGGTTATTGAATACTCCTGCGCCATTTCCACTAATTATCTGTGCCGCGGTGCCGCCCAGACTGATCCCACCGGTTGTCACGCTGCTCGTGTGAGTTCCGTTAATAACTATATTGCCATTGACAGTGACCACTTTACCGCTATCGTTCATAACAGAATTGTTGTCGATTGTGAAATTACCATTAACAGTCAAGTTATTACTCACGATAAAAGTGTTAGACGAGTTTGTGATAATCAGGTTGTTCAAATAGCCGTTGGTGATGGTTCCAATATTGTAGAAATACTGAGGGCCAGTGCCATTAAACTTAGTCACGTTTGCAGTGCCTGTCGCAGGCGTATATGTGCCATTGAGCGTAAAATTATGACCAACCGCGAGGTCAATCCCGCTGGTACCGAGGTTAAGCACCGAATTAGCGCCAATCGATAGATCGTTTAAGACAGTCAAACTCGTAACCGGCGCATTCCATTGCACGGTAGCATTCCCGGTTCCGCTTCCCCTTGAAATATTCAGATTATAGAATGGAATTGTTGAATTAGACGTATATGTGGTGGCAGAGCCCGGTAAATTCAGATTGACAATACCTCCTGTGACATGATAATATCCAGTTTGAGGTTCAACGTCCATGATCTGGTAATTTGTGGTCCCATCAACAAAGGTGTTACTGGTAAAATTAATTGTCCCTCCACTCATGACAAATGAGGCATTGGGGCTGTTTAATCCCAACATTGGTCCCGCATGGTTTTCTCCCTGCAGCCGGATATTAACGGTACCGCCTGTCTGTACATAACTCATGAGATTAGAACCCCCTGTTGCAGTCCACGCCTGACTGGCGTCTAACAGACCGGTTCCCTCCACCTTAATCATAGGAGTCCCTAGTGTTCCAAGGACAATACCTGCAGCATCGCCTGTAGAGAACTGACCCGCGCTGACACGTAATGAACCATATAATGTGGCCGCCTGATAACCAGTGTTTGGATTACCAGTAGTACCAGGAAATGTCGGAATTGTTGTCGAGACACTTGCTCCGTTAATCCACAATCCTGCAGTTGGTATGAGATTGAAATCTTGTCCTCCTTCTGTAAGGGATGGCACGTTGATGTTCGTGTCCAATTTTAGTGTACCATAGTGGATAAACAGTGCTTTATAATAGACTCCGTAACCGTAGCCATTGATAGTGCCCCCGTTGAAGTTGTCGTTTCCCTGATTGTTCGGAGCGTAAAGAGCAAAATTGTTGGTGCTGGAGGAAGTCACTTCGAGCGTGTAAGTATTATCCGATCCTTTGGAAACGATTAGCCTATAAAAGTCAGTTGTTCCGTTACATGTTACGGTATTGTTCGACGCACCATAGAAGAATACCTGAACGTCGCCATAATAATTAGTCCCGACATTTGTGGTAGTAAGCGTATAATATGAATATGTATTTGGGATTGGCGATGGTAATCCTGTAAATCGGATAGAACCGTTGTTCGTAAGATTACCGTACAGGTTCAGAGTATGGATAGGATATGGCGTGGCACCTTCGTCGTTGGCATTGGGAACATTGTGCGAAGAAGCAAAGTTATTCACCCTGATATTGCACCCGGCATCGACGGAAAAATTTCCATACACGGTCATATTAATCAGATTATCCGACGCAGTTGGATTACCAAAATAAAAAGTATTGCTCCCGGATGAATAATTCTTCAGGCTGAAGTTTCCATTGATAGTGAAGTTGGTTGGATTTGCGCTGTTATTCAAATATACGGCATTTGCACTGGTGGAATAGTTTGACACGATTAAATTGTTATATGTTAGCTGAGTCGCACTTAGACTGACGGCGTTGAGATTATAGTATTCGATCGTTCCACCATTGCTCGCGACAAAATTCGTAAATGTGCCTCCTGGAAAAGTATTAGAACTTAGCTTTATAGATCCTTGTCCTCCCACCGTTCCGAAGCTATGCCCTGTTGTCGATTGAATATCGAGAATGCCTCCTGAATTTACAGAAAGCGAAACCACCTTCTTAGAATTTGCGCTGACAGTAACTGTACGGCCGTTAAGGATGACAACATTATCCATCGTGCCAGGAACTTTTGAATTTAACCAGAGCGAACCGGACGGGTCGGTAGTCCAGGTAGTTGTGCTGTCCCAGTTCCCGGATTGGTAAGTATATAAAGGTTTGATTGAGGAAATACCTATTGCAAAGTAAATCGGGAATGAAGAAACGGTCTGGACAGAAGTTATAGTAACTCCAATGTTAATACCACCAATAGAAGAATACGTCCCTGATTGTGCGGCTGATTGTCCAATTACATTCGTCGGTATCAGTCCGCTTTCGGTCAGCTGGATGGTAGCACTCGTAAAATTTCCGCTTTTTGTTTGCACATACCAATTACGCGGAGCAATACTCGTAATGGTTGTACCATCACCCGTGGAAGCTCCGGACACGCTTTCGGTAACCTGAACAACAGGAGCTGTTGCTCCCGTTCGAATATTCACCAGACTCAGCGGTCGATAATTTCCGGGGTCTCCCACAGGAAATGAATACGTCGTCCCGTCTGCTGCAACGTTTGCAGGTATCGCCATGGCAAGTGAACCACTGATATAGGAGGTGGATGATGCACCCGCAATACTTCCGGCTGCGCTGTTTGTTATCGTCAATAAGTTTGTCGGCGAAGTAGTGAGAACGCCTGACGTGAGTGTAAGCGTCCCTGCAACAGAAACCGGCGCATTTAACGAAACACCGCTTGCATTGTTTATTGTCAAATTGTTGAGTGTCGTTCCGCTTGAGCCGCCAATAGTTTGTGCAAAACTGCCGCTGAACACAACCGTACCTGAATTCGACGTGAATGTACCACTATTTAAAAAATTCCCGGCAAGATTCATCGTGCCTGAAGTCGATGTCAGCGTACCGGCACTAATTGTGAGGCTCGACAAAGAAACACTGTTGCTTCCAAGAGTCAACGTACCAGAGCCGGCTTTCGTTAAATTATATGAATTGCCAGATATAGCGCCGCCAATTGTCAGAGTGCTTGCGTTAACCGTCACCTGACAGGATAACGTCATTGTCACCGTTCCTGTCCCAAGATTTAATGTATTGCTCCCGGTAAATGTGAAATTTCCATTCCAGACTTGAGGATAATTTAAGGCGATGATGGCTCCGGTAACGTCAATCGTACCCCCATTGATAGTGAACGTCCCAGCAATTGTGCCAAGCGCGCTGGCATTCCCGATCCTCAATGTGCCCGCATTGAGTGTTGTCCCCCCCGTAAAAGTATTCGCGCTCGACAGAGTCCAGGTACCGGTCCCATTTTTGGTAACCGTGCCTGTTGAGGCGCCAATTACACCTGAAACAGTTCCTGTTCCAGCACCATCAAGCGTTAAAGCATAAATGCCATTGGTGATGGCGGCGACAGTCAACGTCCCTGAAGTGGTCGCTGTTATGGTACCTGCAGAACCTAAGGTGATTGTTCCAGTATATGATGCATTGCCTCCTGTATTTGTCAGAGCGCCTGCGGGAAACGAAGTTAAACCTGCTCCATTTAATGTCAAGGCTTCCGCAGCAGTTAAAGTGATTCCATTTAGGTCAAGTACTGCGCCGCTGCTAACGGAGGTTCCCGCTGCTCCCGTTCCTAATGCAGCCGCATTACCGAGCTTGAGCGTTCCCGCATTGACGGCTGTCGCACCGGTAAATGTATTTGCGCCGGAGAGAGTCCATGTGCCAGCATCGTTCTTGGTGATTGTTCCCGAAGTTGTTCCGATGATGCTCGCAACAGTTCCACCAGCGGCTCCGCCAAGTGTAAGACCAAATGTGGCTCCTGTTATTGTTCCTGCATTACTTATATTAATTGTTCCTGCTCCACCAACTATGCTGCTTGCACTCCCAAGCGTCAATAACCCAGCATAAGTAGCGCCGGTCGAAGAGCTATTGATTACTGCACCACCACCTGCAATACCGGTCCCGTTTACAGTCAATGCTTCGGCATTCGTATAGTTTATTCCGTTTAGATCAAGCACGGCTCCACTTGTAATGGTCGTTCCAGAAGCCGTCGTGCCTAAAGCGGAAGCATTGCCAAGTTTAAGTGTACCAGCACTGATGGTCGTTAACCCAGTATATGTATTTGCTCCCGATAGCGTCCAGGTACCGCCTGGAGCATTAACTGTTACCGTTCCCGAGGTTGTTCCGATGATACTCGCAACAGTTCCACCAGCGGCTCCGCTAAGTGTAAGACCAAATGTGGCTCCTGTTATTGTTCCTGCATTACTTATATTAATTGTTCCTGCTCCACCAACTATGTTGCTTGCACTCCCAAGCGTCAATAACCCAGCATAAGTAGCGCCGGTAGAAGAGCTATTGATTACTGCACCTCCACCTGCAATACCTGTCCCGTTTACAGTCAATGCTTCGGCATTCGTATAGTTTATTCCGTTTAGATCAAGCACGGCTCCACTTGTAATGGTTGTTCCAGCAGCCGTCGTGCCTAAAGCGGAAGCATTGCCAAGTTTAAGTGTACCAGCACTGATGGTCGTTAACCCAGTATATGTATTTGCTCCCGATAGCGTAAGTGTACCATTTCCAGCTTTTGTAACTCCATAACCTGTACCACTGATAACAGCCGAAATAGTCATTCCATCTGTCGCATTCGTAACAGTAAATGTACGAGTGGCACCCAAAGCGAGGTTGCCACTGATTGCGGCGTTTGTTGCACCGCCGGTCGAGGTGACATTCCCTCCGAGTGTCAATGTGCCTGCACCTGTCGTGACAGTTCCACCGGTAATGCCGCTATTTACCGTGAGCGCACCGATTGCATCGGAATAACCGTTCAGATTAAGTGTTCCACCATCATTAACCGTGACACTGCCGGTCAGCACATTGTTCGCTCCGTATTGGATCGTTCCGGCATTGATTGTCATCAGACCGGTAAAAGTATTGGCGCCTGATAATATCCATGTACCCGCATCGTTTTTGGTAAGCGTTCCTGAAGTTGTACCAATAATACTTGAAATGCTGCCGCCCGCAGCTCCACCGAGAGTCAAGGCATAAGTAGCTCCTGTTATTGTTCCTGTATTGCTTAATGCAATGGTACCACTTCCTCCTTCTATGGTGCTCGCACTTCCAAGCGTTACCAAACCGCTGTACGTTGCAGCGGATCCTGAGTTCATCAACGCGCCACCATTTGAAACACCTGTCCCATTAAGTGTCAAAGGTATAGCATTTGTCAGCGTAGTCCCGTCCAAATCAAGTGCGGCGCCGTTTACAACTGAGACTCCACTCGATGTTCCTAAGGCAGCAGTATTACCAAGCTGGAGTATCCCGGCGCTTATCGTTGTTGCCCCAGTATATGTATTTGCTCCCGATAACGCCCATTTGCCAGTTCCATTTTTTGTAATCGTTCCGCTTGTTGTAGCAATCACTCCACTTTCAATCCCACTTCCCGTTCCAATCAGGTTCAGGCCGTACGTGCCACCCGTTATGCCGCCGCTCAATGTCAATGCGCCGCTGCCAGATGCATCGACTGTACCACCATTCCCCGTCAAAATAATAGCGCGATTTGTCGAGTTGCCTGTCCCGGTATATTGAAGTGTTCCTGTTGCACCAATGGAAATTGCAGCTGTAGTCGATCCCGTTCCAAGGGAGCTATTTGTCCCTGTATTCGCGAGGGAATTTACACTCAATGTCCCTGCACTAATCGTCACTGCTCCGCTGAATGTATTGGTTCCTGAAAGGGTTAATGTGCCAGTGCCCGCTTTATTTAACGAAACAGATGTTGCACTCCCATTTTGAATAGTGCCCGAAAAAGCCGTGCTCGTGTTGTCGGCGCCCGATGTCAGAGTTGGCGAACCCGCTGCACTGCTCGTAATCGTGCCTGCACCGGAAATCGAGCCCACCGCATCACTGAATCCTGAGAGATCAAAACTCCCGGTAACAATCACCGTGCTAGTGTTGGCTATACCATTTGTGATTCCAAGCTCCAGCGAACCCGCACTTATTGTTGTTGCACCGCTATAAGTATTGGCGGCTGATAACACCATGGCTCCGGTACCTGCTTTAGTCAAGCCATAAGCGCCGCTTATCACGCCGCTGATAGTGAGATCGACGGCTGATGTTCCATCATCGGCAACATTAAAGTTGCGGGTTGCGCTCAAAGCGATTGGACATGAAATGGTTGCACCGCTCGTACCGGTACCAGCGCTTGTCACTGTAACGTCTCCTCCGAGATTCAATGTGCCTGTTGTTCCGGTGATAGATGAACCAGTCGCAGCTCCGCAATACACGGTTACACCCGTTGGGGCAGCGGTAGCTCCAATGGCATAAGTTCCTAAAGCAAGTGTTGCCCCGGCATCCACAGTTATTATTCCACTCACTGTTGGAACCGCCACACCTAACGTAGTTGTACCGGCAGAAATCGTTAAATTGCCAAACGAAGTGACCACAGTCGCCGGCAGACTGTTTGTGGCACCAAATATTACACTACCCGTGCTTGGTGTCCAGGTTTTTGCTCCGGTTCCACCTAATGTAATTGCTCCGTTTAATGTCAACGAACTCCCATTAGTCATCGTTACCGTTCCAGCAGCATTGCTGGTGGCATTTCCAATTGTCAAACTGCCAACCGTCATTAAAGCGCCACTGACAAATGTAATCGCCCCGGTGCTTCCAGCGCCGCCAGCACCACCCAATGCAACAGCTCCTGAAACGGTTAGGCTTCCAGTCGCGGCAAACGTCAGTGTACCAGTACTTCCGGCAGTCACATTTCTTCCCAAAGTGAGAGAACCGCAGGCAGCATTCGCAATGTCTACGGTAACCGTATATCCTCTCTCAATATAAACCACATCTCCTGCGACAGGGTAAACGCCCGCACCAACTGCGGCACCTCCTGACGTTAGAGACCAAGTCGTATTGGTACTCCAGTTTCCCGTTGCTCTTGAATAGTAAGTTGCTGACATGGCTTTACCATCAACAATTCCAAGCATTGCAACGAAAACAATCAAAAAGCGCGACATGAAATGATTATGTTTCACCAATTAAATCACTCCGGTTGACGGCTTCATCGCCGACTCAATCATCTCGTAACACCCGATGAATCAAAAAATGCTTTTGTCATGGCCAATACCTATCACTCCCTTCATCGGAAAATGCCCCCTCAATAAAGAATCTCATTTTGTACTTAATGCGCATCCTAAACTTCAATTGTAATTACGTTAGCATTTGAACAATTTGAAAACAATCACCTCTCGCCGCAACAAATGGAGCAAATGCTCAATAGGCACCGATCATTCTCGAAAACCGCCGTTTGAGGTGCAACGCGCGGTGGACATCCAAGCCTAATAGCGCAAGACCTATGCCGGAACGACATTGCTCAATTTTGGGTCTGAGGCTGTCACATCTTCCTTCAAAATATCCTAAAATAACAAAACCGTAATTATCCGTTACTTTTTCAAAATGCAGAAATTCGCCTCCAAATGCAGGCATTGATCCGAAGAGACTAAAACTCGAGATCAAATGTTTGTTATTTTTCACTGACCGAACTCATTTCCATTTCCAAATAACACAAATGTAACTAGGCCACAGAGACAAAAAATTAGCACGGATAGCTTTTATCTTAATGTTCCTCATCTCCTGGGGTATCATTTCCCTTTTGTCTCTTTTCTCTTTGCACCGGCAGTTCACAGGTTTCAACTCACTCCCGGCTATTTCGACTCACCGACTGGCCACTGTGGCCTGCTGGTAGTCCATGACTTCGGATAAAAGGGATATTACTGGAACTAAAACCACCCGTCTCCGTAATTTCGAAAAGAGACGAAACTTAAAGCGAGGCCTGCAATATGCTCAACAAGAAAAAAGGGAAACGGAAAAAGCTCATCGTACTGGCAGCGGTAATTCTCGTCCTCGGGATCGTTGCTTTCGCCGTTGTGAGCTCAAAGAAAGGTGATGATCCTAACAAAGTTCCGGACGTGAAAGTCATAAAAGGAACCATCATGGAGAAGGCACTCGCTGTCGGCACGATTGAACCTAAGAACGAAATCTCAATTAAGTCACAGATTAGCGGTGCCGTCAAAAAAATCTTTGCAGACGTAGGCGCATATGTACACGCAGGAGATCCTCTCCTTGAAGTCAAACCGGATCCGGCGCCTGCAGACTTGGCGGACGCCAAGCGTCAACTCGAATTGGCCCAGGTCGACTTTGACAACACAACGAAAGAGATGAGCCGTCAACAGCTTTTGCACAAAAGATCTCTTATTTCCGATCAGGATTTCGAAAACGCTCAGATGCAGTACAAACAATCCGAACTCCGCGTCAAGATCGCTCATGAAAAACTTGAGCTGATGCAAAGTGGAAAAGTTACTATAGACAGCACAAAGATCGAATCCATAATCTATGCACCTATAGATGGCTACGTCTTGACTCGTACAGTGGAAGTCGGAGATCCGGTCACGCCACTTACTTCGTACCAAGAG
The DNA here is from genome assembly GCA_963703215.1 of uncultured Bacteroidota bacterium. GTDB lineage: Bacteria > Bacteroidota > Ignavibacteria > Kryptoniales > JAKASW01 > JAKASW01. The sequence continues at coordinate 3,311,938 of OY969800.1, forward strand.
GGCACGGTACTCATGAAAATGGCTAACATGGAAAATCTGGTCTTCAAAGGAACGGTTGATGAGATAGACGTTGGAAAGCTACACGAAGGAATGCCAGCTCAAATCAGAATTGGCGCTCTTCCTGGAGATACCGTCTCGGGCACATTGTCTAAGATCTGGCTCGAAGCCGAGAAGAAGGAAAACGCCTCGGTGTTCCCAATAGAAATCTCAATTGCTCCAACAAGCAAAATCACACTGAGGGCCGGATACTCGGCAAACGCCGATATAATCATTCAAAAAAAATCTGGAATACTGTACATTCCAGAACGCGTTGTCACCTTCAGAAATGATTCCACCTTTGTCACTCTCGCGCTCGCGAATAACAAAACAGAAGAGCATTCGATAAAGACCGGCCTCAGTGATGCAATTATCATCGAGGTACTTTCAGGATTGAAAGAAGGCGACAAAGTGGCGGAAAAGCCAGTCACAAAGATTGAGTAATCTTCGACAATGACACAGTTTATCAACTTCCTTTCCGAATTTTTCTCAGACCTGCGCGCTCAGAAAATGCGTGCGTTCCTCACCATGTTCGGAATAATTTGGGGAACAGTTACCGTGATTGTCTTAGTCTCATTCGGATTAGGATTCAAGAAGCAGTCCATGACCAACATGCATGGCATGGGCGAAAGTATTTCCGTGATGTTTCCCAACAAAACCACCAAGCCGTATCAGGGTTTCGGGGTCGGAAGACAGATAAATTTAACAGAAGAGGCATCATCCATAATATATGCCAAGGTACGAGAACGTCCAGTCCGTTTGTCCCGAATACATTCACATGGGAACACCTGTTAGATACGCCAACAACATCACCAACCCTGGTATCACCGGGATCTATCCAATTTACGAACACATGAGGAACATAATCCCTGAACAAGGCGGAAGATTCATAGACTCGCTCGATGTAGCCGGAAGAAAACGAGTTGCTGTACTTGGGGACGCAGTGAAAAAGTACCTCTTTGGTGATCAAGATGCAATCGGAAAGGTCGTATTCGTCGGACAAACACCATTTACCGTCATTGGCGTGATGCAGAAGAAAAATCAAAACTCATCTTATTATATGCGGGACCAAGATAGGATCTTTATCCCTGCACCAACCCTCACCGCGATATTCGGGACGACTTACATAACCGACCTCGTGTACAAAGCGAGCGACATATCGAGAACTGCGGAGGTTGAAGGAGAAGTGCGGCATGCGCTCGGGGAAAAATATCGATTCGATCCTGCTGACAAGGATGCCGTCTTCATCTGGAATACTGTGGATTTCGAAAAAATACTCCTCTACATCACCGTGGGTTTTACGCTCTTCCTTGGAATCATCGGAAGCTTCACACTCGGTGTAGCAGGGCTTGGCGTAGCGAATATCATGTTCATCGTGGTACGCGAACGAGTAAAAGAAATAGGCGTGAAGAGAGCCGTCGGAGCAAAGAGGTCAACGATTCTTTTCCAGTTTTTCTCAGAGACTTTCATGATTATTGGACTTGGAGCCGGAATCGGTTTCCTGATCGGCTGGGGAATTCTCTCAGCCATGCAATTGGTTCCAGTGAAAGAATACATCGGCACTCCTGAGATATCTTTGCCGGTCGTAATATCAACCGTAATGATACTGGCAATTGTCGGGCTTTCCGCCGGCTTGATGCCGGCAAAACGTGCCGCGAACCTCGATGTGGTCGAATGTCTCAGGGATTGAATTCTCGTAAAGCAGGATCTTAGCAATGATAATCCAGCTCATCAAAGAATTCTTTAACGACATGAGTAGTCACCGCTTGCGTACCATACTAACCTTGGTGGCGATTACCTGGGGAACAATGTCGGTGATCCTACTTCTCGCCTTCGGAGAAGGTTTTGGAAGCGCGATGAGAAGGGGCATGGTGAACGCATGGAACAGAGTTTTGATAGTATACGGAGGTGAGACAGGAAAAGTGTATCAGGGTTTGCCCAAGGGGCGAGGAATCGGTCTCGAAGAAGACGACGTTGAGCTTCTAAAGGCGGCAGTGCCAAACATTGTGATGGCAAGTCCACAATACAGGAAAAATGCAGAGTTGTTTTACGGAAAGACGAGATTGACGACTGAGTGCGAGGGTGCTGGCCCGGACTTTGAAATCATGCGTGCTATGTACCCACATGCAGGCGGTCGATTCATGGATGCAAACGACATCAAATACCGGAAGCGGAGCTTGTTTCTTGGAGCAGAGATAGCCGGCGATCTATTCAAGGATGATAACCCGATCGGGAAAGTACTGCTGCTTGACAATGTACCATTCACTGTCGTTGGCGTCATGGAGAAGAAGCTCCAAACATCTATGAATAATGGACCGGATTCGCGACGCGCTATTATTCCATACTCCACATTCAAAACGATATATGGATACGAACACATCAACACTATCCTGCTGAAGCCCGCCAGCCCTAACATGGAAGCTCAAATGGCTACAGAGATAAGAAGAGTGTTGGGACAGAAATACAGGTTCGATCCGACAGATGAGCGGGCGATTGGAATTTTCGATACCATGATGATCGACGAAATTATTCAGAAGATCAGTTTAGGCGTCACGATTTTTCTCGGGATTGTCGGGTTTTTCACATTAATGATAGCCGGCGTTGGAGTTGCAAACGTAATGTATGTCGTTGTCAAGGAACGCACGAGGGAAATAGGGATCAAGATGGCGGTCGGCGCGAGGAAAACTTATATCCTGGCACAGTTTGTCTTCGAAGCGCTTTTCCTGTCGCTGCTTGGTGGAGTATCCGGTCTCGTCTTATCGTGGACCATTGTGTATGCGGTAAGCTTCATCAATGCCGACAGCGGTCCGATGCAATTCCTCGGCAAACCGATTCTCTCCATCTGGATCATGCTGTTCACCGTAACGGTGTTAACCTTGATTGGCTTGTTCGCTGGAATCTTCCCCGCCCGTCGAGCAGCAAGCGTGGATCCGGTAGAATCATTGAGATACGAATAATCTGCTAAAATCTCACCGCCTCAGGAAGTTCGAAAGACTATACTGACCAACTGAAGATTCTTCCGTTTACGCAATGCGGTGGCACACCTCCTGCTTTGCTTCTCAATTCACCACAGACTAAATTTTCGAAAAGCTGAAACGAAACCAGCATCGTTCCTGAGTTACCCCAAAAGGCAACTCAGCAAACTCGACCTTCATCAATTCCGCAAAAAGCAGATAGGAATGAAAGGAGAAATCATGAAAATCCTCATCGCTGACAAGCTGTCGGATAAGACAGTGTCCGCACTCAGGAGATTCGGAATGGAAGTCGCGGTAAATGTCGAGCTCACTGCGGACAGTCTTCCGCAGGCAATCGGAGATTCTGATGTCCTCGTCGTCCGCTCGACAAAAGTCACTTCCAGGACAATCGAGTCCGCGCCAAATCTTTCTCTGATTATCAGAGCAGGAGCCGGAGTAAATACGATCGATCTCGCTGCGGCGAACTCACGTGGAATATATGTCTCAAATTGTCCGGGCAAAAACACGGAAGCGGTCGCAGAGCTTGCAATCGGACTCCTGATTGCGGCAGATCGACAGATTGCCAACGCAACTTTGGATTTACGAAACGGCTCGTGGAAGAAAAAAGAATACGGCAAGGCGCGCGGGCTCAAAGGACGAACTCTCGGAATAGTCGGGTTTGGGTCGATCGGAAAGGCAGTCGCAAAACGCGTACTCGGACTTGATATGAAAGTTATCGCCTGGTCCAGAAATCTGACCGAAGATGGCGCAAAAGAATTTGGTATCGAAAAAATCTCCGACCTGCAGGCACTCGCCCAGCAGGCTGATGCCGTCAGCATCCATGTTGCCTACAAGAACGAGACCCATCACCTGATCGACAAATCTTTCCTAGACTGCATGAAAGGTGGCGCGATTCTCATAAACACTTCACGAGGAGAAGTGGTCGATACCCTCGCATTAAAAGATGCAATCAAATCGAAAAGGCTCCGCGTCGGTCTCGACGTTTTCGAGAACGAACCCGCAGGCGGCGATGCCCCGTTTGCGGACAAGGAGCTTGCCGAATTGGTAACCGCTACTCCGCATATCGGTGCATCGACTGACCAAGCATCCGAAGCCATTGCAGATGAAGTCGTTCGAATTGTAAGATCATTTCAAGAAACTGGAGTCCCATTCAACACCGTGAACATCAGGGCACGCTCGTCTGCCACACAATCGCTCGTGGTACGACATTACAACCGAGTGGGAGTCCTTGCAGGAATCCTGGATAAGCTCCGACATGGAGGAATCAACATTGAGGAAATGACCAACATAATTTTCGAGACATCAAATGCGGCCTGCTGCACGCTGCTGCTCGATGGCGCACCATCAACTGAGATGATGAGTGCAATGCAGAAAGATCAAAACATCATCGAGGTCGCCTTGAAGCAGCTGAGTCAAACCGGGTCCTAACAAGGAATAAAATGCAGAGGAAGAATGATGGCAGAGACCTAAGCTAAAAGAAAAACAATGCAAGATGTCATATTCCTTCCAAAGTTTTGCTATTGTATTGTGTATCCAGCGGGGATCTGAAACTTGTCGGCCGGGACTTTCGCGTTCTCTTCGACCTTTACCGCATGCAGTATCGTTTTCACGGTCTTTGTTTCAACATCGAGGTACAATAAGATTTTGTTCCATCCGCCGTATGTCGCTTTAGTTCCATTCCCGTCATCGGTCACAAACACTTCACAAGTCTTTCCAGCGATCGTCATCGCGGGCGCTTTCTTGATCTTCCCATCATCCCAGTCTTTTTGGAACCAAATTCATTTCGGTCCACACGCACTTCTGTTCCCCGATAGGCGGCGCCCTGCTTCATGGCCACTTTCCTATTCGGAAATAATATATATATGTTCTTCTCGTCGCTGAAAGTGCCCGACTTCAGCTTATCTTCGGTGTAGGTCTCCTTGCATTCCTTCATGCCGTAGTCATCAAAATAGACGATCACTTTTGTTTTCAACTGCATGGTTCCCATAGTGATGTCGTTCTGGAAAGTTATAATCCCAGATTTGATATCGTACTTCTTAATAGCCGTCTGTGCAGCAGCGACCGCGACAAACGTCAACATAATCGACAATGACGCAAGCTTGTTTTTCATATTAGCCTCCTTTGAAGAGTAAGTAAGATGTCCAATTCAATTTTTATAGTCGATGGGAGCATGAAGCAGAAACGGAATCCGAGCACATACCCACGACGGAGGATAATTTGGTCAACTGCTCCTTGATTAGCAAATGAGCGAAGAGCCTACTTCAGTATTCGTTCCATCGAACTTAACAAAACGACATCCGGCAGAATAATTTCTTCCAGCAAATGTGGTGATTTGTTGACCTGAGAGTCATATTCCTTCAATGACATGGAGGAATTTACTGGAATATTGAACGCGATCGTTGTCGTTGGGTTGCATGAATTTAGACGTTTTGCTCCTGGCGTGTAGCAAGGTGGAACTCCCGTTCCATCTTGTTACGGTTTACTTGCTGCGACACACACGAAATCCCTGATCGGGGCCCTTGCCACTCGCTTCGAAGCTGCCCCGGAAAGACGACTCGCAGCAATTTTCGGCGCCGAGCCAACCGCCGCCCCTCCAGACCCGGACAAAGCCGATATTAATCTTAAAGTCTTCGTACCAATCCCAGCACCATTCCCTTACATTACCTGACATATCGTAAAGCCCTAACTCGTTGGGTTGCTTGCTGCCAACAGGTTTTGTTTTGTTATGGTTATTTTCTATCACAGGCCATAGCCAAAATCCTGTTAAGATCTTATCTCCAGAGTTCTTCCAATACCATGCTACTTTATCTACATCATCGCTTCCGCTGTAAGTGTAACTCTTGCTCATCTGACCTCCGCCTGCAGCATATTCCCACTCCGCTTCAGTCGGCAATCGGTAGCCATTGGCTCCCTCATTGATCGTTACCGTCCATTTTATACTATCAATATCATTCTTATTATTCAGGTCTTTTTTATTCTTGTCTATATTGTAATACGGTTTCAAACCCTCTTTTATACTCCTTGTATAACAATACTCAACACAGTCATACCAACTTACCATTTCTACCGGCAAATTGTCGCCTTTGAATTTTGAGGGATTACTTCCCATAACGTCAATCCACTCTTTTTGAGTTACCTCATACTTGCCGATATAAAAGTCCGATATAGTTGCTCTTTTTCCATAGAGGTTGGACTTGGTGTTTATGAAAGTCCCGCCTTTGACTAATACAAAGTTATCAGGCACCTTTTGCGAACAAGCGCTGACAACAACGGTTATTGCCGTCAAAAGGAAAATGAATAATTTGCTCATTGAAATGTCTCGTTTATCCCGGTCAAAGAATCACATGCATCAGAGATTACAACAAAATATTTGGTCATTCAATATTCAGATAAGCTCAAGAAATCCGCCTGCCCACGAAGGCGTCTCCCCCGCGTCCCTTCACTCTTCCGAATCGGTTTTTAAAATACATAAGGCCGGCGAATGTGACACCGGCCTTTGCAATATCAAATGATTTGCAGGTGACTATTATCGCACCGTTGTGTTACTGTCCCCACACCGTTGCGTTACAGTACCCACTTCCACCACCCCAATCCTCCACTGCGAGTATCTGGAGATTGTAACTACCGAATCCTTGGCCACCATGGCTCTGCCAATTGCTAATATGGTTGCCCATGGTAACGGTGTGGTTCGAGCCGGTCGATGATCCGCCCCAGCTATCTAAGTACTGCCAGAAAGTGGCAGTGCCTTGAATGGAAGGTTGGCTTACTTGCTGATGCTTGGAAAAGGTATAATTATGTCCGTCACTGCTGACGGTGTTTACATACGTTCCACTCACAGAGCCCATCTCAGTGACGTAATATTCTATAAGCGGGCTTGTAGTCCACCCATAAATACCGAAATTCTTATATTGTCCAGTAAGGGAGCCGCAGTTGTAGCCGATAGCATGGTTGTATCCAGGATTCCAGCCTTTGCCGGCAACGATATCCCCGATATTGGACCAACTAACAGCGAAATTACCAGCGTACGTTCCCGCACCGGGAAAGGAAATGCTTCCATTGCCGCTGCTGACATAACACTGCCAGAAGTAGCCATGATCAGTTCCTGTGCTGGCTGTCGTCTTTACGTTTCCCTTAACAGGTGATTGTTGTACTGGCAACGTCGGTTGTTGCACATTCGAACACCCGACAAAGAAAGCTATCATAAGCATGAAAATAAGCGTAGATCTCATAAAATGTTCACCTTCTGTTTGATGAAGCACGCGGCGGACTGCCGGCACCTCGTGTGAAAGAATTTGTTAATTAGAAAAGACTTCTGTACGTATTTTCCCTCGTGCCAATTCCCTCCTTTCGTATTGCGTTAAACCCACCGATGTTTCTTTCGAAGATGGAAAAAAGTGACCATCATGGTACTTTATAGGAAAAACTAACCGTATTCTTCGGACTGGTTGGTGTAGCGCTCTCGTTACTATCAATTAATCATCCAGTGGTTCAATATCATGGAGAATGTGCCAGCGAAAATTCCCAAGAAGGAGTGTTATTCAGTTTCTTAAAACATTGTGCTTTTTAACTTACTCCAACGAAATAAAATTTCATCTCACATTTGTAATTTATTCATAATTTATTCATAGTTCCATATTTCTATCAGCATTAACCGTTTCAATGCGCCTATTTCGCGGGTCATTTTCGTGGGTCATTTTCGCCGATGGATGACATCTTTCGGTATTGCGACGGCGTCACCCCGACAAGCTTCTTGAAAATTTTCTTGAATACATTCCTCTGAGGGATTCCCACCTTCATCGCAACGTCGGATACCATTGCCGCTCCATCTTTAAGAAGCTCCATTGCCTTGTCGACCTTCACTCGCATAAGGTAAAGCTTCGGATTTACTCCATAAGCCATGTGGAAAACATCGCGGAAATGACCTCCCGAAATTCCAAGTCTCGAGCAGACATCCTTGACATTATGCAGATGTGAATAGTTTTTGTCAATCAACGCTTTCCCTATCTCGGCCCAATAACTTGGCGACAGTTCACTCTCGGCTATTTCTATTTTCGGCGGTGCCAAAGTTTTTTTAAGCCGCATCTCTTTTTCCCCCTTCACCCTCGTAGCGTCGGATATTCTTCTCCTTTCTGATCTCCTCGTCAAGTTCACCTGAACATAATATGAACACTGCGATTCCAAAAAAGATCACCGGTACAAGGACGTACTTCTGTCTCCGGGGAGATTTTCGCCTCAGCAAGTCTGAACGCATTCCCTAATGTCGCTCTATATTACATTTCCAAAATGTTGATGATAAAGTAAATGCAAAATTAGAATGCAAACTGTTCGATGAAAATTAGTTCATCGAGATGAAAGCCACGTCATTATTATGAACTTCTAAACCGATGCAAATTGTTTTTAACTAATTCAGTGTTAAAAATCAATAGCGATTTCAACGTCGCCTCTATTTTGCGATAGTAATTGAGTGCGCGCGACGCCGGACATGCTTATTCTCGCCGACCTGAGAATGAAAGGATAGTAATCCCTGTGAATCGGGCATCTTCCTGTTATCTACATTCTAATTCTCTGATTTGCTTAATGTGGTGTTCCTGGACCCATGGCAGCAATGCCACCACCTGGATTACCAGGACGATCGGAAGCCACAAGGTGGGGATCACGGTCAAAGCAGCTTACCCACGGAATAAACCCTATCCGCGATACTAGAAAGCGAGAGGTTAATTACATCTATTTTGTAGCTTGCCGACGTGCTGCGTCTAAGTTCACATCATAAGGCAGCAGCGCTTTCATGATATCACGAGCGAAATTTTCCTTGTCGGCGACCAAGCCCGGAGCAATTACATCAAGAATATCATCGGCAGTAGGTTGCACGAGATAGACACCATCCGTGTCACGCCTGGAGGAACTTATCGCGGTCATGATATCATGGTTTTGCCTCGGGTAAGACTCGATGAACGAACCGACCGAGTCTTGCAAGGAGATCATGGTCTGCTCTTCCATCTCCATGATAGCCGTTTCAGCAATTTGCATTGTAGCTGAATCGACGCAGGAAACCGTCTCGGCACTTTTCGACATATCCGGTTCCGGATTTATCATGCTGAGAACATTTTCATGAACGATCCTTTCGTTCCAAGCGGCTAAAGCCGCGCAAGTCGGCCCGTTTGATTTGTATAGCCATGAGAGCAGGTTATTGGAGCCGCCAACCGATTTGCCACCACCAGAAGAAGCAGTCTGAGCATTGCCAGACTGGATAAGGAAACCTACAACAACCAAGAACGCCAAGTAAATCTTTTTCATTTCCGTCGTTCCTCTCTGTTGATGTTTATCCCTACGACAAATTAAGAGCGGAGTTACAAAAGGAACTACCGCTGGTTATACATTTAACAGATTAAGGGAAATGTCGTCACTCCCGAATTGACCATGGATCACTATCTGTGTGCTGAACTTGTTTGGATAGCTCCGGTCAGTTCTGAATTTCTCGGCAACTCAGTTTGTAGCCCTTTCACTGGTGTAATCATCTCAGACAACGGTCGTCTCCAGACGCTCCCGCCGGTACTCCCGGCAAGGAGATTCGTGCCAGAGACAGAAAGATCGCAGATTCCGGAATTCGGCATTCCGGCATTGACTGGAATCCAGCTCGTCCCGTCGTCGGTAGAAACAAAAATACCGCCGTCAGTCCCCGCAAATATGTTTGTCCCAGAGACGGCGAAGGTGCGGACGGAAGTATTCGTCAAGCCTGTGTTGACTGAAGTCCAGCTTGTCCCGTCGTCGGTAGACAGGAACACGCCGCTCCCCTCTGTACCGGCAAAGAGATTTGTACCCAAAGCGACGAGAGCATACACGCGAGCGTTTGTCATGCCTGTGTTCACCGCTGTCCAGCTCGTGCCGCAATCAGTGGAACGAAAAACGCCGCCGTCATAAGTTCCGATATAGAGATTCGTCCCGTGTGTACCGTTTGGGGAGACGGCAAGCGCAAAGACATAAGGAGTCGTCAAACCTGTATTGACAGCAGTCCAGACCCCACCGTTGTTGCTGGAATAAAAGACACCACCATTAGTACCAGCAATGAGATTTGTACCGTTAGCGCCGTTGGGGGAAACGACAAGAGCGTATACATATTTATCCGTCAGGCCGCTGTCGACTTCACTCCAAGTTGCTCCGTCGTCGCTGGAACGAAAAACGCCGGCCTCAGTCCCGGCAACGAGGTCTGTCTCACCTGCTTCGTTGGGGGATGCAGCAAGAGCGTAAATACCAGCATATGATAAATCTTTATTGATTACTGTCCAGCTTGTGCCACAATCGGTTGAACGAAAGAAACCGCCGCCGATGGTGCCTGCAAGGAGATTCATGCCGCCTTCTACGTTGGAAGATACCGCAATAGCAAGGACATTTCCCGAGTAACCGTTGCTCTGGATCCATTGGGAATACGAGGGATTTGAACTCATGAATAGGCAAATCGCTATATAAACATATCTAAAACTGTTTTTCATCTGTTGCTCCTCTTTAAAGTTGGTTAAGGCCCATCAGGCCCCGCTTATCAGGCGTTCGTAAAACTCCTGCTGAATGTAACTCGCCCCCTGAAAACAGTTGCCAATGGTGTGCGATAGTCATCTGAGCTATCTCTGCGTCACACTTGCAACCATGTAAAAGTTATATTGGTTTGTCCCCAAACACAATTAGGGAAATGTTAAGAGATTCTTAAGTAATTCGTCTCGTGTTAGCCGGGCACCTCAGATAAATCTACAAGATTTTGGGAGTTCTAAGTTGATTTACGTTCTCCCAGAACACAAAGATGCTGAATTATTTGAAAATGCAAAGCAACAATTCAACTCCCCCATTTGAGATGGACTTAAAAAGACTTTGTTTGTCCGTTCATCGATCAATTTCGACAACTCATGCGTTGACAAAGCAAACTTCTTAGCTGCGCCGGCAAGCCAAAATCGGCTTCGAGATACGGCTTCCCTTTTTTCATCAGGCCGCGGAACCTTTCAAGATATTCGTCGGGCTTCTCCACCTCTTATCCTTTCTCGCTGTCGAGCCTCACCATCTGGTCCATCCCGTAGCGGGTGCCGGCGACGGAATCTGTTGGTATAATCTCTTCGACCCGGGCAATGTCCTCTTTTGAGAGTTTGACGTTGAGCGAGCCAAGCGCCTCCTTCAACTGCTCACGTGTCCGGGAGCCGATCACCGGCACGATATTGGAGCCTTTCGAAAGCACCCATGCGATAGCAAGCTGTGCCACGGTACAGCCGCGCGACGTCGCGACGTTTCGAAGTGACTCGACAAGCGCAAGGTTCCTGTCAACATTCTCACCGCTGAAGCGCGGCATGTGACTTCGCATGTCTCTTACTGCCGACTTCCCCTTCGACCAGCGTCCGCTAAGAAGTCCGCGTGAAAGGACTCCGTACGCAGTTATTCCGATACCGAGCTCACGGCAGGTCGGAAGAATTTTTGGTTCAATCCCGCGCGAGAAGAGCGAGTATTCTATCTGGAGATCGACTATCGGGTGAACGGCACTCGCTCGCCTTATCGTATCCGCGCCAACTTCGGAGAGACCGATATGCCGAACGTAGCCTCCCTTCACAATGTCTGCAATCGCCCCGACGGTGTCTTCGATAGGCACACCTGGATCTACTCGCGAAGGACGGTAGATATCGACGTAGTCCGTGCCGAGGCGCTTCAGAGAGTAGCTTAGAAAATTTTTCACCGAGTTCGGCCGGCCGTCGAAACCGACAAACGCGCCAGACGGATCGCGCATTGCGCCGAACTTCACGCTGAGCAGATACGAATTCCTCGGTCTTCCCTGCAATGCTTTTCGAAGAAGCATTTCGTTGCTGCCCATGGCGTAGAAATCGCCAGTATCGAGAAGTGTCATGCCGGCATCGAGCGCAGCATGGATCGTGGCGATGCTTTCCGATTCGTCGGCGGGGCCATATACTTCTGTCATTCCCATGCAGCCTAATCCAATCGCGGAAACAGTTATCTCGTTTTTTCCAAGTTGACGTGCTTGCATATCGTGCGTGCTCCTCTATCTCGTGTTCGATAAGTTAAGTGGTTTTAGGAAAGAGAGCAACGAGTCGGCGGACTTCCGGATACAATCAAAGTCCATTAGTAAGCTCTGCAAACCGCGGCGGCTGTCCCAACGTATTTAATACGGCAGCTTTGATGTTCCCTCTTTCACCCACGAAAGATAATAGAAGCGCAGTAACCTTGTGAAACTTGTCCTGATTCTAGCACGTACTACAAACTGTTTGTTCTCAAACCTCAGAGCCACTGGATCAAATAATCACTCAAATAAGGAGATTAATTGTGAGAAAGATGGTATTAGCAGCCTCGAGTATTTTTCTGATGCTATTCGGCGGGACCTTTGCTCAAACGAAATGCATCTGGCTTGAAAGATCGGAAGACGGCAACACGGCACAGAAGATCGGCGTTTCCATTCAGCTTGTCAGGCTCCTCGCACATCCTGGTTCAAGCTTCGACTTAGGCGGTGCGAAAATATCGTACGACACTCTCCTTGCCGTCTACAACGAAGACTCAGATATCCGGATTAATGACAGCACAGGCGAGACGAGAATATATGCCGGCAAGTTCAACGAAAATATGAAGGAAGAGACTGAGAGACACAACCATCTCATAATCGAGAGTTCGGACAGCGGCGAAACACCAAAGGTTAACAAGATCAGAGTCGAATCTGTCGAAGCCGTGACTGTTCTACTCGCTATGATCGGCTCACACGATTTTGATGAGGACATAGACAGGATCGAATCGGCTCTCGACAGGGGTGGAGTTCTTTACATCCGCGACTTCAGAAAAAATTCACGGTTGTGGATTTACGTTAACTAAGCACCCCGTAACCCTGAGAAGGAAAGCGAAATCTGAACAGTGCAAACTAGCCGGCGTTGCGGACATGGCTGGATCAGCGTGGATCGTGGTCGACTACCTCGGCGGGAAGCGAACCGCCAAAGCTAGCGCTTGAACCTTCGCGACATTCATGGCTTCAAAACAGATAACGGAGAATTAACAATTCCGGTGCAATAAGCTTAACGATATTGGTTAAACTGTTGCGAACAGGTGCGGAGTATTAATGGCGGCATTAGGATCGACCGAACACTGGGAGCTCGATAACTTCGACAGGGCACTCCTCACCTTTCTCCACTTTGCTGCGTCGCCTCTTGGTAAATCAATATACGGGGCCGAGCACCTCCTCGCGCTGAAGGAGCCTTTCATAATTTCCGCAAACCATACGACACGCTTCGAGGCAATTGCATTACCCGCGACGTTGATGTACATCGGCGGACGGCCGATCCGGTTCCTCTCGGACTGGAATTTTCTTATGATACCTGGACTGCATTTCATCCTTCGCCGGGGGAGGACGATCCCGGTTACCACAAAGCTTGCCCGGCCAAGATGGCTGACGTTCATGCGCTCCGCCCTTGTCCGCGGAAAAGTCGGTCTCAATGGAGCGAGGGAGGCTTTATGGGCGGGCAACTCAATCGGAATCTTTCCCGAAGGGAAGGCCAACCACAACCCTGCGACGCTGCTTCCCGGGCATTTAGGCGCCGCGATACTCTCGCTCGAATCCGGCGCGCCTATCCTCCCTGTCGGAATACGATACCCCGGAACGGAGAGAATGAATCGCGTTCCTGAATTGTATCCGATGGAGATATATATAGGGAGCCCGCTCTGGCCGGATGATCAATCCACAGCCGAACCGGCGGCTCGCTTCCACGACAGGATGATGAGCGCTCTGGAAGAACTATCGGGGAAAAAAAGAATAAACAATACCAAAGAAAGAGGAGACTATGTTACGACGACGATTTGAGACGGTAAAAGTCAGGACGATTCGGCAGAGAGAGCGTGTGCTTTCGGTTCTTCGCTCGACATATAAAGAAGAGAAGGGATGGGTAAATGACGAGTCGTGGGTCTTTCCTGAAAACGACCTGAAGTCGGGTTCGGTAGCCTGGTTTTCCACATCGGTCAACAGGAGTCCTGCGGGGGCGCTGAGGGTGCTTTACGATCCACCGATCCCGGAATATCTCGGTTACGATCTGAAGCTCAAGTCGCAGGATTTCAATGTCGAAGAATTTCTGCGCTGCAACAGGATCGCAGAGATCGGCAGGTTCGCCGTGATCCCGGAATACAGATCGGAGATCGGTATAGTGATGCACCTGATGCGGGCTGCCACCATGGAGACGGTGCGCCGCGGATATACGCATTACATCACGGACGTATTCGAGGGAGAGGAGCACAGTCCATACGGATTTCACACGAGGGTGGTCGGCTTTCAGCCCGTCGCTACTCACGATACGGGTGAGATGAACTGCGGCAGGAGGAGAATCACACTCGTGTTGAATCTGCGTGAAGCGTACAAGCGGCTGCAGAGGAACGGCAATGCATTCTACAGATTTATCACACATGGGTGGGATAAGAGGCTGCACGAAGCGCTATCAATGCCATGAGCGACAGAGAGGATGTGTAAACTTGCGAAGGTGACCTTACTCCTAAACCATCGCAAGGTTCCTGAGCTATGGGACAACCACAATCCTTCGACCATGGAGGTCCTGCCGCTGCCAGGCATTCTCCACTTCCGGCAGGGGGACCCGCTCGATATCGATCTTGAGTTTGCCGGCCGCAGCTAACTCCCACACCTTTGGCAAGGTTTCAAATGCTGCTTTCAGCGGAACGATACCGCCGCCGCCGCTTCCGTAAATCTCGACGCCAGAACTTCGCAATGCTTCTGCATGGAGCGTTATGGTCGGCCCGGCCATCTCGCCGATCTCGACGAGACGGTTTCGTAAGGAGACGCGATGCAAGTCGTGGCCAGTCAAAACATTTAAGAGAACTTCCGTCGGGTGTCCCCACACGAAATCGAGGATGACATCGAAGTTTCCCTTTTGAGCTTCGCGGGAAAATGCGGCTGCCAGCTCTTCGTCGGGCAATCCGAGAGAGATGGCTGCGTCCGCGCCGAGATCATTTAGAGAACTCAACACTTTCTCATTTCTTCCGGCGGCGATGACACGGCCTGCACCGAGCATCTTCGCGACCTGAATGGCTAATTTCCCCGCTACTCCCGTTGCACCGAGTATGACGACCGTCTCGCCGGGCTTGAGCTGTGCTCGCCAGACAAGAGGGAGCCATGAAGAGAGCGCCGGGTTAGGAAGCGCCGCAGCAACGGCGTCGTCAACACCGTCTGGTATGCGCACGCATCTCTGTTGGGACACGACTGTTTGTTCCGCCATCGTCCCGTAAGGGTGGCGAGAGCCGCCACAGAATACGCGCGTTCCATCTTCGAGGAGGCCGACTCCATCGGTGCCAACGATTACGGGGAGATGGGAATGGCTGTCGTAGTGCGTACCGCGCGCCATCATCTTGTCGATGTTTTTTATGGATGCCGCTTTGACACGGACGATCACTTCATCGTGGTTCGGTACAGGATTGGGAAAATCTTCGCATCTCGGCGGGTGGCCGAGCGTGTGTAAAACGGCGGCTTTCATGTTGGAATATTCTCTTTCATGCTAAGAAGATAATAAAAGTGCGGCAACCATGCGAAGGTCTACGACCTCATAGAGGTAACCCCGTCTTAGCTCGGAAACCTTCGGAAGGTTCCGTCGCTCATGAACTCGTATGGAGCCCCTATTCTTCTTCAATTGCCAGGTTCAAGATCTCCTTCTCGATTATGTACTCATTCATCAAAGTTCTATACTCTCGCGGACTACTGTAATATGCGTCTCTCAGTGTCAGGTCTGACAACTTTCCCTCTCTGAATCCCGCCCAATCCAAATAGTCAGAGAACTCCCAAGCTTCAGGTTTGCCGACAAGTCCAGCCGCGACCGGATTATAGTGGATATACCTCGCCAGTCGTACGGCGTACTCGTTGCTCGTGATCTCCAAACCTTTCACCCTTCCCTGAAACAGCGTGCCACTATGTCCGCTCGATAAGTTGATTGCCTGGCTATAGGCGTTAAAGGTGGTCTGGATGAAGCGGGAGATGGAACCGTTATCGTTCTGGCGAAGAAGAAAATGATAATGGTTAGGCATGAGACAATATGCCATGACCGAGACATGATACTTTGGAAGATACTTCCCGACTAAACGAAGGCAAAAATCGTAATTGCCATAGCTCAAAAAGATGTTCTGTTTGTTCGCGCCGCGGTTATAAACGTGATAGTATTTTTTGTCCTGATATTTCAAAGCCAAGGCCCTACGAAAAGAAATATCGCCGTTCGGAGGAAACGAAGCAAGCGTATCTTTTCGGGAAGATGCCTTGCAACCTTGCGAAGGTGACTCGGACTCGGCTCTGTAACCTTCGCAAGGTTTGCCTCTCGGCTTCCTCGGCCTTTAGTCGGCTTTATCTTCGCATCGAGCCTGTTCTCGAAATTGGCAGTCAGGGAGCAAAGATGGTGGTGGAACGCGACCTGGTGGTGAAGTTTTCAACGCCGTGGGCGATTGGGGATAAACAATTTTAAATATGCGTGCTGCGACAGTTCAACTGTTGCGGGTTATTCAGTGCAGGAGTCAAACTCCTGCACAGCCGTGAGGAAACCTATTTGTTGAGGATAGAACTCGTGAGCAGTAGCATGAGGTGGCATGCTTATTAAGCAGCCATGTATTTTTATCGCAAAGATATTTTCGCGTCTCGGAATATCCGCAGAACTGCTATATTGAGTAAAGTGCCAATCTGAAAAGGAGAACCTTCTAATGACACGTTTTGATAAATTGATGGAAATCCAGAACTCCTACCGTCTAGAAGCAAAACGCTGTGAAAAGGCTCGGCTCTATATAAGCGGATGTGTTATGCTTGGGTCTTCCCTCGAAGCGGGACTACTTGCCATGTGCCTCCTTTATCCACATTCTCTTATGAAGTCTACGACTTATAGTCAGAAAGTGAAGAGACGTTCGGAACTTTGGCGTACCACGCTCGCCACTTTGCTCAACATCGCAGCGGAATTGAATTGGCTGCCGCCGGTCAAAATAACACCACGGAAGACTCTTGTGGATTATGGACATCTAGCTCGCGAACTGCGCAACTTTGTGCATCCTGGCTTTTGGGTTAGAGAATATCGAAGTCAAAGACTCAGGAAAAGCCAATATGAAATGAGTTTTGAAATTCTCGAAGTGATAAATGATTGCCTTCTTGAAGTTATCGCCAAAACATGGAAAAGGAAGGGGTTGATCTAAGGGATCCCTGATTCCTATATATTGGGGAGTTGAACTCCTTCGGAGCCATGCCTCCTTCAGCAGTTGTGATTTACTCACTCTTCACTGGTATTGCCCGGTGGTGACGATATACCTGCTGATGCAGTAGGGCCAACATTGCCCCATCTTGTCGTCATGTCCATGACATCAAAAATAATCGGCCTCTCAGAGGAGGACGCTTTTCCCACAAGTATGGCTTGGCGCTTTTTCAATGTCGAAATGGATTGTGAATATGCATCTCCCATGTAGTTACTAAGAAATTCAAGGCCAGTTTGATCATACGATTGCAGGGCGAAAACGGTGTTGCACTGGTTCAAAATAGTTTTTGTTACGTTAGCTGTCCTCTGTGTTATAATGATGCTACCCATGCCATACTTTCTACCCTGCAAAATAGTTCTCGAAGTCAAGTTAACTTGAGTCTGTGTCGCCTGGCTGACCAATTTGGTTCCATTCCGGTATGAGTGAATGTGCCTCTTCAAATACAATGCAAAGTTTTGTTGGTAGATTAACACCCGGGCTCAGGGTCACACCCGTGGAGACAGCAGCAAAGGCAGCATCGACAAGCTCCCTCGTCCGAGTAGGGAACGTCGTTCCACCTCCAGCCGTGAATTCGAATATACCCACCTTGGAATCGCTAGCAAACCACGGCCCAACGTCGGCCGCCGTATTAAGAATGTTCGGATGACAGTTTGACAAAAACCCGGCATGCTGCCTACTCATATCAAGGACAAGGACGCTTATGTCTTGGGCGGCAAGCGATTCAATGAGATGAAAAGCCAAATATGATTTGCCGCTCCCTGTTACCCCAATTATCGCAGTGTTATGAACAACTATATCTTCATTTTTGACATGAACGATAAATTGCGAATGAGGTACCCTCCCCACTGCAGTTTGACCCAATGGTACAGGCGTAGATGAAGGATAATCTTCAGCAACTCGATATACGATCCCACCTGCTGAAGGCACCCAATTGACTTGCGCAAAACGAAGCTTGGAGACATCCCAAGTACCTAATTGTCCGGCGCGGCTACAAACGATTTGCAGGACATCATTGTCCCCTAATGAGCTTTCGCGAATCTCGGCTCCAACAATTTGGTAGTATGCTTTTTTGTTACTATCCAACTCTGTCGAAAGAACGTGTCCTTCCTCGAGTTTTGTATCTGGATGAACATTTACTATCATGTCGCTAATTCTCGTCCCAGCGTCAACCGTTCCCACTGGAGTACCAACCGCCCGATCGTTGTTCTGACTAGTAAAAATAAAGATCTGCACTTGACCAGGCGCAGCGTCTGTCACCTTTTCCCATCCATCCTTAAATGACGTGATTGCCACTCGACCGACACGTTTTCCCATTATAGGCCTGTCGTCGATAATGATTCCTTCCCCGACGGCTTGATTACTTAGACGAAGCTCCGTTGATAATCCCAACACATTTCTCTTTGTCGCCGTGGACAATTGTATCTTCGCTACACGCGGGCTTACCATCGATAACATTATTCCATCGATTGGAGGCACTTTAAGATCATTGCGCGCGAAGAATCCCTCGATGATTGCGGCAACAGAAGGTATCGTCAATATCATGAAGACTATCCAAAATAGTAAGAGTGAGCCAAACTCATAGGTTTGCATTCAAAATTGCCTAATTGCTCCCCAAAGGAAGAACGCAGAAAAAAGACTCTCAGGATTTCCTGCATTCCTATTGAGACGCGAGAGCAGCTGCACCCACTTGCCTTCTTCGTGTAGAGGGAGAGACCTAACAAACATCAGCGCATAGCTTGACCAGACCAGATAGAAGGAAACACAAAAAAATATCCACCAGATTACATCACGATCATGTGGCAGTACAAGCAGAAGCGAGAGCCAACCTGTCGTGCCGTTCAGAAAAACGTTTGAGTCTTTTGAAAAAAAGGCTGATCGACAAGGGAAAGGAGGATCAACATTAATAGTCCACTCGTAAACCAGAATTGATTTAAAAGAAAATCGAATCCATTACTCACCACCCTTCCGAGAAGAATGAGAACAACCAGCGAAATCCCAAGAAAAATCAATCGATGTCTTCTTTTCATGTTGTCTCCAAGTTATGTTTGCAGTTAGCTTAGGTGAGCAGCGACACACTCACAAAATCCATCTCAACTTCAGAGGTCGTTTCTAGTGCCATGGGTTAATTAATTACTTCCTTCTAGCGCCGCATGCACGTGAGGTACTTTGATTAAGACAGTGCGGTCAAGATTAATCATGCATCTCACGGGGCAAATCAATATCCAGCACCGAAAACTCTCCGTCGCTGTTGAGGTCGAAGGGTGAGTGTCGCCATCTATTGAAATAGACGGCTCCAGGTTTCGCAAAACCCCTTTGGGGTTTCGCGCCTTCGCGAAAGCGTCCATTTTTAATGGATGCCGTAGACAACCGATGCCGTGGATTAACCATGAAGCACTTCCTTGAGTCCGGCATAAATATTAGGATACTGCGGCGTGAAGCCGAACTCATCGTGCAGACGCTTGCTCGACATGACCTTCGGCGTGACGAGCAATCGCAGCACTTGCGGAGTAACGTTGGGCGGCCTGCGATTGAGCCTATCGGTCCACGATGCCGACCAGGCATAGGAATATGCCGCGAACTTCGGAAGGTAGTACGGACCGCGAACGTGCAGCTGTGCCGCTATCTCCTCGAGGAATTGGCGCCACATCGCAGGTTCGTCATCACCGACATTGTAAACGTTGAATCCGTGTTTTGCGTGTTCACATGCGAGGAGGAGCGCTTCCGCCACATCATCGACATGCACAAAGCTGATTTTTACTTTGCCATTTCCAGCCCATGGACAAAAGCCGGCGCGCAGTTTCCCGCCGAGCTCATGGAGAATGCGTCCTTCCGAGCCGTACACTTCGCCAACGCGGCAGACCATCAGCTCTGGCAGCCCTGCATCGTGGAACAACCCTTCGACCTGGAGCTTTATTTTCCCATATGGTATGACCGGACGGCAAACGTAGCTTTCGTCCGCAACGCCGTCGATGTCGCCATAGACTTCCGCCGCGCTTGCAAAGACCCACTTATGGACTCCTTCCCTCCTGCCCCATTCGAGCAAATTCCTCGCAATGACAAGATCGGTGTCTGTGAGATCTTTCATTCCCAGCCCGGCATAACCGCCCGCGAGATGGATAACCGCCTCGGGCACCTCCCAACCGCGAATCGGCTCGCGGAGGTCGGCTATCAGGTTTGCCTCGGCGGATGGACGCCGGGCTACTCCCGTTACTTTCCAGCCGCGCAATCGTGCCTTCCTGACAACCGAACGGCCGATGAAGCCGCCGGCACCTGTCACAAGAACATGCATGACTACCTCACCTTGCTTGTGTAAACAATTGTGACAATGGATTGCTCCTCGTACGAATTCATTTCGTTGAGCACGGCCATGGCACGGAGAGTTCCCTCGCGCTGGAATAGAACGGCGAAGTGCGGAGGGACGCCGGGCTTGTCGAGCGAGGAAAAACTCTTGCCTGTGTAGATCAGCAGGAAATCAAATGGCTGCCACGGAAGCGTGGATTGAATAACTTGAAGACCGGTGAACGCACCGCCCTTCGCAATAACGTCCTCGATGGCGGGCCTGATATGTTTGTCGAAATCCGCCTTCCACAGATAGGATGTGCCAGGCTTGCACCGGACCTGTACCAGGATCGCTGGCTCAGTATCGGAAGGAGGAGCTTGATTGTCTACACTGAGCGACGGCACACCCGCCGCGGTCGCTGCAATTACCAACATCAAGATAATCCAGAGCGGAACCCGGTTGAGGTGGGGGAACACAAACTTAGCAAAGCGAGTCATTCCGGCTGACTCATCGGTCCGTCTCGAGAAGAAGACGCCGACAACTGCGATTAATCCGTCGACGCCGAAAAGGGAGGGTGACCTTAGGAGGCAGGCAAGTCCGACTCCACCTAACCAGACACCGATCAGCTCAACTTTCTGCGGACGACTCACAGACTCGTGTTTGACATCGGATGGTGAAAACCCGAGTGATCCAGAAGTGCCCGTGTCATGGTACGCTCGCATCCAGAAATATCGGAGAATAATCGCAACACCAACAAGAACCAGGACTGCAGCGATCGTCTCAGTCCAGAAGGGGAGCCGCCAGATTAACTTAAACTTTTGATCAAGAAGGAGCGCAGCCCATGGCAGAGCGAGGAAATAGACCAACAAGGCTGACATAGCCGGAATCAAAAACCTGACGAAACGTTGCATATTATTTCCTTTCTTATTCTTTGAGTCTTTGGGTGGAGATGGATAAGGTCACGAATAGCTTTTACTTCTTTATCTGGCATACAAACAACCCACTCCTTTTTGTAAACCAATATTTCTTTCAGGCGACGGCCTCGAACAAATAGGCAATGGTTTAATTTGGAAAGAAAGGGAGATTAATGCAACCAGAAGAACCGTCGCAAGTGATCAGTTATCAGTGGTTAGTAGTCGGCATCTAGGTGGGTCGCAGGACTTCTAAGAATTACGAAGGGATACATATTCCTGCCATCTTCTCTTTTCATGGACGTTGAAGATCTTTCGGTCCTCCAAACAATGGCGGCGGTGAATTCAACCCTGAGTTTTTACAATCTCTCTTGCTTCAGTAAATCTAATCTTTCTTGCCACAATGGAACTTCATCACGTAGTTTCTCATCGAACGGGTACCCGTCGGTATGTTCCCCCATGAGTGTCGCGATCTGGACGATCTTCACATAATCATTACTACAATTCTGCGAATGATGCATCCTGACAGTTTCAACAATCTCGTGAGGGAAATTCCAGTGATCAAGGATTGCCGCACTGATTTTCTCGTGTGTCACATTGCCGAAAACTTTGAGCTCAGCCTCGCGGGGACCAACGTTTAGTTCCTCCATGGTTTTAAGAAAAGAATCGTACGTTACCGGCCTCTGGCATATCCTGGCAAAGATCCCGATGTCCTGCAGAAGTGAAGCGACGTGAGCCACATATTTATCTTCGATACCATCCCAATTAGCCGAAATCTCTCTTGTGTACATTGCCCTCTGAACTGCTGCTATGCTTAACTCCTCCACCAGACCAGCATACCTCTTCGGCACTCTTGAAGAATAGGCTTGAAAAGCCTCCAAGGCAATTATGATCGAGGCTATATAATCTCTCCCGACATAAAACACAGCTTCTTTTATGCTCGTGACCCTATTGTGGATTCCGACGTGAACAGAATTTGCCACGCGAAGTACTCTCGCCACCAGTGCCGGGTTTAGTTCTATTTCCTGGACGATCTCTCTTATGGGTGTGCGCGTGTCGCTCAGCAATCGACTGAGCCTTTCCTTTAACCGCGGCGGAGAAGGAATATCCTCAAATTCATATAGCGTGCCTCTGCTACTCGACGAAGGATTGGGATTTTCCAGCTCCAAAGATTTTGAAATTAACCGAATGAACTCGGATTCTTTCCAGGGTTTGTGCAGGTAGTCGTTTATCAACCCGTTCGAGATAGCAAGCAATAGTGTCGAAGTGTCTGCGAATCCGCCTATCAGAATGCGCTTTGTATGCGGTGCAATCGCCATGGCTTCTTTCATGAATTCAATGCCATCGTTCTTAGTCATGCGCAATTCTGAAACGACTATATCAACCGCGCTTGCCCGGAGCTCTTTCAAAGCCAGATCCGTGGAAGTAAAGAGTCGTACCTTGCAGGGGAATTTGAGAAGCATATTTTTCGTCGATGCGAGCACCGCCCCGTTATCACCAAGGACAAGAACGCTCGGGGCAGAACTATTATCGTCTGACGACATCACACTCTCCTTCTTATCAAGATCTTCCAGCACTTTCAATTCTCGTTGTCACATCATCTTCAATGTGGATCCATTTTCAAAAGGACTGAGTCACATGGTTCCATAAATGCGTGGGGTTCTTTAGTTCTTCATGATATTTTTCAAAGGATCGAACACCATTGCTCATTAGTATTTATCGGATTTACTAAACAAATCTGAACAATCCTGGTGGAAATACTTGGGTATAGGAATCTTTCATTTATAGTTACCGTTCAAAAGCAGTGGCGGGGGACATTGGACTGATGGATTATTGCAGGTTGGTAGTGGGCTACTTTCAAATCTTTGAACACGGAGTCCACGGAAAACAGCACGGATTTTCACTGATGAAGCTTTTAGTAACAAATTGATCCGTGCGCATCTTGTCCTTTTCTGCACAATCTGCTCGCCTCGCTCGACGCCCGCTCGGCCGAAGTGAGCGAGTCGGAGCGGGTGTGCCATCGATTCAATTCAAAATAGCCCACTACCGAATGGATCCCCGATTGGATCGGGAATGACACGCTTGCTACATTATTGATCTCAATCTATTCTTGTCTCGGTGCTCGAAAATCTTTTCCTGGCCTTTGATCTTTAGCCTCGTCACCTCATCATAGCTGAAGCTTCCATCATCGTGGAACGTTATCTCGAAGTCGAAACTGACAGTCTGGAATTCCCTGTCGAGGAAAGGGTTGGAACATATCCCGAAGATAGACGAGCCTAATTTGGCCGTCAGTTTGAAACTCTTTGCATCATGCTCCACCATGCCGCCTGCCATCAACGTCGTGCCTCTGGGGATTGAAACACACTTCATAACCTGCTTCTCCCTTGCGTCCCAGATCCAGTAGCCGACTTCATCATGGAACGGCTCTGCCTCGCCGATCCGCCATGCCTGTGTGTGGTACCTTAAACCGTAAAGATCCTGCTCGTGATTCTGCACCGAACCCGTCGGCTCCGCTATTATACGCTCCCTGAATTTATTGAGTTCGGTGCCGCGGTCGTCCGAAGGAGCAGTATCCTCTCCGGAGTCGCCTTCCCAGACGCCAACCAATCGGCGTAAAGGTCCAAGATCGTCCAATATTTTGTCATTCATTTTTATCTCCACGGTTCTTCAACGCCATCAAGTCGGATGCTATCAGAAATCCTGCTGAATGTGCTCAACGTCTTTACACAACTTGCTTGCTTGGTTTTACTGGCAGGCGACAACCAGATTGACCATCACCGGTCTCGCACCAACAATATCCTGGTCGGTCGCGGTCACGGAAAACACATTCTCTCCCTTTGAAAGTGGAACAGAAACTATTTTTCCGTACCCGACAATGGCGTCGCCTTTTTTCCATTCATAATGGACGTTCCGATTACCGGGCCTGTTCACTTCAGGTGCAGTCAGTACCATGGTAGGGTTCGAAGGATTCCATTCGATATTAATCGGCGCAGGAACGTTTTTGAATTCCAGAGACGGCCAGACTTCGATATCGAATCGTTCACGTGCGAGAATAGTTCCTTGAGGTTTCCATGCGAGAACGATTGTCTGCTTCCCTGCTGAACCGATCCTCATTCGAGATGCAAAGCTTGAATCGGCCACAAAGCCGACATGCGGAAGAAATGTAATGTCCGAGATCTCGATTTCACTCCCTGCAATCCAATCTTTCGGGAAAGGCACGGACTTCAAATCTGGCTCCGATGCTACAAAGATTTCTTTCGAAACCGAATCAATCGAGTTGCTCAACTTTCTTCCGTCATTTGCGATCAGCGTGATGACGTGCATTCCTGGCGTATTAAGACGCAAACCCGACGGATTGTTTTCACTACCGTCCATCTTCCAAATGAACGATAGGCTGTCGCCATCTGCGTCCGTTAACTTTACCGGAACGAGATGCACAACTTCCCCTTCGTAAAGTTTGTCGGGCAAATTGAAATCCGGGTTTGGCTTCGAATTGACGAAGATAGTCATCTCTTTGGAAACTGATTTAGACGAGGTACCCGAGTTGTCCGTGATTCGCAGAGAAAGATTGTGGTTCCCCGGGGCGACCATGACCATCGATGCGACCGGAGTGGTAGCGAAAGTTTTGCCATCGAGCTTCCAGTTGTAGTCGATTATGACTCCATCAGGATCGGTCGATGCAGTCGCATCCATCGTGAGCAGGTCTCCCTGTGCGACGGCATCCGGGACATCCCACTTGAGGATCGGTGGTGCGTTGACGACGACGCTTCGGGTGAGTGTCGCGGTTCCGCAACTTGCAGGCGTTTCGAGCGCGATGGTGAGCGTCACATCGTATTTCCCCGGAGTTCGTGGTATGAAATCAGCACGGGTACCTTCGATCGTGAACGACGTGTCTTTTGACCGGATGCTCCATTCTGTCGACAGAACTCTTCCGTCCGTCTTCGAACCGGAAGTGTCAGTAGTTATACGCTCTCCTACACTGACGGCTTTGGGAAGCGAAAACTCGGCGACAGGTCCTTCCACTACACGAACACTGGATTCAGCTTGACTTACACGACTGCACCTGCCGCTGCCGTTACCGATGACCGTTAGTACGGCGCGATACGTTCCATGCTTCGAATATGTATGTGCTACTCTGCTTCCGAAAGCGGTTGTACCATCACCGAAATCCCACGAGAACGAGCCGATCGGGCCGTCTGGATCGCTGCTGTGCGCCCCATTGAATTCTATCGGAGTATTCAGGCATACGGTGGTATCCGAAAAACTTTGAACTGCTTGAGGGGATCCTTCGATGATGACCGGCAACGTCGCAACGGAAGGCTTGTCGGCAAACCCGTCGCTGACAATGAGACGAGCATTATAACAGCCGGGTTCCGTGTAGGTGTGCACAGGGTTGATTTCCGCTGACGTTGTGCCATCTCCGAAATCCCATTCGGCGACAAGCGGGTCTTTATCTGGATCGTAAGAACGCGACCCATTGAACAGCACCGTCAGACCGCTACATGAATATATGATGGAGTCGACCACGGCAACGGGAGGTCGATTCACAATCACACGGACGGTCTCGCGTGCAATGCTGTTCTTTTTCCCCTGCCCATCATCGACGGTCAGAGTGATGAAATGAATTCCTCCACCGGGGGTTTCCCAATTGAAAGTCGACTCATGCCGGCGAGTGCCATCCGGAAGAAGCCATTCGAACTTCAATGCCTGCCCGTCTATGTCGTAACTTTTTGACGCATCCAGGTTAACGGTCTGTGAATTTGTCCGGATGAGATCCCTGGTTACTATGATGGGCGGACTATTCACCAGCAGCGGAAACTCTTTTGTCTGCACGGAGTTCTCAAAACCTTCCCCGTCGTTCGCCGTGATTTTTACGACGACAATCCCGGTCTTTTTGAATGCCTTTTTCACGACCGCACCTACAGAAGAAGTGCCGTCGGAGAAATTCCAAACGACAGACTTGATCTTGTCATCAGGATCGAATGTACCTTTCGAATCGAATGTGACCATCTCGTCCGGTTCGGCGACCTTCGGATTAATTTCCCATTTGATCACCGGGGGATAGTTGACATGGATTCGTGCCGTTTTCAAACCAACTGCATCTTCAAATCCGGAGTTATCTTTCACCTTCAAAGCTACAGCGTAATCACCCGGTTCCTGGAAAACGAGATCGGCAACACTGTCCTGTGCCACTATATTTCCATTTACGAACCATGTGTAACCCGTTACGATCCCGTCCGGATCGTAGCTTCCTGTCCCGGACACATGGAGAGGTTTTCCGGGCTCCCATTTTTGGGGAAGCAAAAACTCGGCGATGGGATTCTTGTTGATCACAAGCATATGTGTGGATTTCTGTATGCTGTTCGATTGCTTTTTTCCATCATCGACTGTCAACGTTATCGTGAACTTGCCGCCTTCCTGGAAAAGGTGAGTCACGGTCTTTCCTACTCCTGTCGAGCCGTCACCGAAATCCCACGCGCAACTAACCCCCGCACTGTCTACACCTGTGGTCTTGCTCGCTGAGAAAGTCTGGCGCGACAAATTCGAATGTTCTGTCCCGGTAATTAGCGGGATTAAAGGAGCATCGATATGAATCTCATGCTCCGTCGACTGGACGGAATTTGCCACTCCCTGTCCGTCGTCAACAATAAGTTTTACGATATAATCTCCAGGCTCAGCGAACGAAAATTTCGCTGTCGGTCCGGAAAAGTTCATGCCGTTGCTGATCTCCCAACGAAACTTGAGATCGCTGTCGTCGGGATCTCTTGAATCCAAAGCGGAAAGTGCAATTTTGTCCCCGGGTGCTGCCACCGCCGGGAGGGAGAACACAGGGATGGGATCTGCGTTAACTCGATACGAGAAGGCTGCGGTGTAGTCCGAATTGGTAGTTCCCGTCCGATCGGATACAGTCAGCGAAATTCGGTAGGTCCCCGGTTTCTCTTGCATGAGCGAGACGGTGGGTTGGTCGCGCTGACCCACGATGCCCGATCCGTCCCAATGATATGTCAGACTATCGCCGTCGTTATCGGCAGCGTTCGCAGCGAAAAATTTCACCGCTACGGAATGAGCCATCACTTTCGGCGCATTTATCTCGACATATGGCCTGGAATTGACTCTCAGCTCTTCCGTGGCGAATGCCTCGTTGCATCCACTATTCAAGGAGCCATTCTTCTCGACAAGTTTTACCGCGTACTTGCCCGGGACAAGACTCGAGAAAAGGAGAGAAGGTTTGCTGCCGAGATACTCGTTATTGACGTACCATTGGTAAACTGTGGTGATATCCTCTTGAGATTCTCTCGCCGTCAGCGTCATGGCTTCACCTGGCGACAGAATTCTCTTCGGCAGAAATATTTTCGGCTCCGGTGGAGCAATTATTCGGACAGTAAATCCACCGACCCAGTATTTCGGAAAGTACATTCGGGTTGTCGGCAGGAAAACTTTTCCACGATACGTTCCTGGACGGGGAAACGCTATAACCGTAGAGTCTCCTTCCACCGTCGTTTCGCCCGCAACCCAAACCGGTTCCGATTTGACAACCTGTCGCTTGGTTTCACCTGATAGAGCGAGGCGTGCAGATAAACAATCATTCGCAGGAAGCTGGTTTGCTGAAACTTTTTTTGGGGGCACCCGCTTGACGATTACCGGCGTCCATTGCCAGAGAAGCGGACTCTTGCCTTTGACAACTAAGTTGTTGATTCGGAGATGTGAACCGGCGACCGCGACCCCCCATCGATTGGTGAGATTCCCCGCCGAGCTATCGAAGGTAATCCTTCCATGAGGGAGACGAAAAGTTTTGCCGAACTCATCTTTCACATAAGCTAGTGCTCCTTCAGTCCCGGCGATGGAGAGTTCAGGTATTTCACCAGTCTTATCCGAAACCGGGCGGAATTGGACCTCATCATCTATTGGAACTTTATATAGACATACCGGTAGATCGAGCGCATATATTTTCCATTTGTCTTCTGACGTATCCGATGAACCTTCCCTGACGCGAAGTTTAAATGCATTCGCCTCCCTTCCATGGCCGGGAGAAACCCTGAGAAGCCAGCCCTCGGGGCTGCTAACGGGATTCAATGAATCGAAATCAATCCAACGATTGATGTATTTTGCATCTCTCGCAACAGTGAGAGTTTTCATTAGTTGATCGGCCCGACCGTCTCTGTAAGTATATAACTGGTATGTTGTCTTCATGGCACTGCCTTTATAGAAGACATCGGCAGATCCGCCTAAGGACGCATCGTATATCTCAAGTTCCGAAGACGCCGACCCGAGAGGAGGCTTGATAATGAAATCGTAACTGTGGACCGCATCGCCTCTGATTGTCACGGGTGCTTCTCTTCCGGCAACAAACATGAAGACATCTTGCGCAAATACATTGTCTGCTATTATCAAGACGAGCACGATGCTAAAGCAAAACCCGGCAAGAATCTCAATTTCGGTTTGTATGATTTTATGGAATAGTTTCATCTTAGCGCACCTTCCAGATTTTCGAACCGATGGGACGTGCATCGTCGATGGATTCAAAAGTCAATCTTAATAACTTACCCTTCATAGGCTTGATCGACATTGCCCAAACTCCACGCGAGCTAGTCAGCGCAGTAGCTATTCGATCACCCATCTCACCGACGACTCGGACGCGCGGATATGCGATTCCTCGAGCTTCTATCGTTGGGCTCACAGCACTCAACTCTCCTCCGATGATCGGACAGTTCCAATCAATCTGGAACACCTTCGTCGAATCCATCAGTATGATGGAGAGCACTCTCTTGCTGACATTACCCGAATTGTCCTGTGCCACGATATCCAGGATGGTCTCTGGTTTGTCCAAGTGGGTAGTGTAGGAAAATGCTCCAGACGGATCCAGTTCCACCGGTTTCTCGTTTATTGTAAGCGATACGTCGGTCCGGGTTCTTCCATGAATGGTCATCTCTTCAAGAACCGTGTATCGCAGATCGGTATTCCATCCATCAATCAGGATGGGAGGGCGTGGTGTATTTTCAGTTCTGACTAAAATGTAAACCGGCGAATCGATGCCTCGTAACCCGTACCTGTCGATGCAGTGCAATCGGATATAAGTCGACCCCAACGGTATGCCAAGGAGCTCAAATTCCGTCGAAGTGGTCATGAACCGTTTTGTCTCCTGGCCAAAGTCCTTGCCCGGGCTGGCTTCCACTTCATATTGCACTGCGCCCGAAACCTCTTCCCATTTCATGAGGAGATGATCGACGTAAATGATGGAATCGTTCAGGCGCCAATTGAGATGAGGAGAAGGTAGGAGCGTTATTGGCCGGAGTGGAGGCTGCCCCTTTCTTACGATTGTTCCCTGGTTGCTCTGGAGAGTGATGCGGACGTTGCTGGCAGATAGATCGATTGTGCCCTCATAGTTAGAGACCTTCGCACTTAGATCACCCTTCGCGCTTGCCCAAAATTTATTCGATTTGACAATTGACTCTGATGTACCGGCCTCAAAAGAAAAATCGTTTGTCTCTTGTGCTTTTTCAGAAAACATCGTGAGGAGACTTCCATTGACTAGCGCAATATTCCGCTTCACTTTCTGGCTCAGCCTATTCCGCCTGGATGTGCGAATTGTTACGGTGGTGTTTGGATCCACGATAACGTCAACGCCGTCCACGAAGCTGAGGAGCGCCATGCTTTTCTCTCCCGTCTTGACGCCGTCGTATGCAACAAATAAATCTCCAAGAAATGCCGTCTGCCAATCACCGAGATATCCTCTGCGCTTTTCAACCGTTCCGGTCTTTTGTGCCAGCCGGGCATCGACCGCCTCATCCCGATTCTCCTCGATCAGTTTTTGCATCTGCTCGGTACCTACCATGATCTGTGTTGCTCGTCGATGAGCTTCTTCGACAGAACCTTCCCGAATAGCACTCTCGTACATCGAAAAGAAATTCGTGACGGAATCCAGCTCGTCACTTGCAAAGACTCGCGCGCCATCTTCGATCAGGAGCGACGTTTGCTCTCTTGCCAGCAGCACTTTATCGTGTTCGATGGCAAACCCCTTCAATTTCTTTTGGGCTGCGATGGATAATGTGAAGGAATTCGAAGCCACATTACGAACCGCCAGCGATACAACGATCGGCCATGCCGCCGAGTCTCCTGTAAATATGAATGCATTCCTGGACAGTTCCGAAGCTTTAAAATCGATCGGCTTTTTCTGAGCACGAACAGATGACAACAAGATCAGCATCGTCAGCAACGCACATATGCCCTGGAGGATTCGCGTATTCATTTATTCGGCAGGCCTCTCCACAATAGGAATCGTCAATGTAAACGTGCATCCGATCTCCGGATTCGACTCAAGTGAAACTGATCCGTCGTGGTAAGCCGCAATCTCCTTAACGTACGCCAGACCCAGTCCGGTCCCGACCTGGCTTTTCACTTTCTCATTCGTCGTCACCCGATAAAACTTGGAGAACAATTTCTCCTGCGCTTCGGCAGGGATGCCATAGCCATGATCCGTAACGGTCAATAAAATCGCATTGTCCTTCCTTGATAGAACTACTTCTACAGTCCTACCGGGATCTCCATACTTAATCGCATTCGACAGTAAATTTGAGACTGCGTCATGGATTAATTCTGGCACCACCAAGCAGAGCGGGATTTCATCGGAAATGATAAACTCCGGCTTCAGAGATTTCTCCTGGAACTGAGGCATTTCTCTTTCGAGTTCATCTCGTACGATGGTTGCGATATCCGAAAGTGTCTTAGGGTAATCGACGCGGCGAGATTCAAGACGGGAGATATTGAGAAATCTGTTGATCAGGTCATTGAGACTCTGCATGCTTTTCACGATGAGGATAAGAGATTCACGACGCTTACTTTCCTCCATGCCACCCGGTCTCGATAAGAGCGTGGACAGCATCGTAACACTCGTGACCCGGTTTCGCAGTTCATGAACTATTACATTCATCATATCCGTTTTCATCTGGTCGATGAGGCGGTCGTTCGTAAGATCGTGGAAAATTATCAACGACCCCAAATTTTCAGTGCCGCGCAGTATCGTAAGATCGTTCACCCGGTAGTACTGCGCGACTTCATTTTCAAACTCGACTTTCAGCTCGGATTGGACGAAATAAGTTGTGAAAGAACCGGGATACTCAGTCTGTATCGTCTCCTTCAGAGGCTTAATCCTCGCATGGTGTATCACATCATCCTTCATGGCAGCATCGCCATCAAGCGATATGAGCCGGCATAGCTCGTTGAATTTTGCATTCCGAAAGACAAACTTCCCATCGCCATCAGCGATCCCTATCAGATCACCACTATGGTTCATCAATAGCTTGTTCTTCCACTCTTCAAGAATAATCTTCTCGACATTCAAGCGCTGGTATCGTTCGAGAGAACGTCTCATCGATTCAATCGTCTCGCCCATCTTGCGAAAATCGTGCAAGGCCGGAATTCGAACTCCCTGTTTGAAATCGAGTTCCTCCATTCGTTCGACATCCTTCACGAGCATTTCAATTGGTTTGGTTATTTGATGTGCCATGAACCACCCAAGGACGAGAAGAATCGTCATAATTGTGACGATGAGAGTGGATGAGTAAATCAGCAGCTGATCCACGGGTGCAACAATGGCTTTTTCAGGAACCGCGACGACTACGTTCATATTTGCGTTTTGGAATGTACTCGTTGCACTTTGCCAGTCCTCGCCTGCCACTCGAACGAGTCGCAAATTGTTGGTACGCCGGTAAGTAAAAGAAGTATCGATTATTCGGAGGTCGTTACGGTTTTGATAAACGACATAGTCCCCTGCAAAGACACTCAAGAAATAAGTCGACCCAAACGGCAATTTCGTCAAGTAGCTTTGAAGCGTGTTCGCATCCCACATGATACTGACAAAGAATAATCTACCTGCTACCTTGAAAGTTGTCCGAGTGGCAAAGACCTCCGATGGAAAGCTGGGAAGTCCAGTGAGCCATGCTAGCGTCACTGACGGATCGCTCGATGCTACAAACATGCTGTCGGGGATTTGAAAAGACGGTGATGGATATGTTACGTTTTGACCGTTTATTTGCTCGGATATTCCCGGTGAATTCACCCTGATCTGGACAATGTTCGGAAAAAGGGTGATCGCATCAACGAGGAGTGCTTCGCCGCCCTGTGGATCATTCATCATCTTCGTAGCCACAGATTTTGTAGCAGTGATCCATGCTCCTATCTGGCCGTCAATATTCTGGACCTCATAGCTTTGGAGGCTGCTGAAGAATAGTAATCCGCTCCGTCACGACCCCTTTTTCATATTGCGGACGGATTATTGTCCAGACCACAATCAATGCCGCAAAGGCAAGGCCGCCTAAGCTTAGAAATGTTCGGTTTTGCAGTGATAGGCGAATCTTCATTGTTCTATCCACTTGAGTCTTCAAGAGAACTAAATCGCTGGACTACAAGGGAATAATAATAATATTTACAATGAACATCCAGAGTCAATTGGATTTGCAATGTCTTCTAAATCTCATGGAATGAGAGTGGTTGACTATGATAATATTTCCAATTTGGCGAAGCCACCCACGCAAGAAAAAAGGCACCCCGGCTTCAATCCGGAGTGCCTATTGTTTTGCTGAAGAGTCTTCGACTAATCTTTGAAGATGTCCCTCGAATCTCTATATCAACAGCTTGAACCTGTTCAACGCCTTGACGTAATTTGCCCGCTCGAATGCAGCCGGATCGGCAACAGATTTCTGGCTCATGCTTCCCTTCATCTGTGCGACAGATTCGTACTCATGCTCTTCAAACCAGCGGTTCATATCGTCGAGAATCTTTTCGATATGACGGGGGCCGTTCTGCAGGAGCGCTGAGCACATCATGGTTATGTCGGCACCTGCCATGACCATCTTGATAACATCCTCCGCGGTGTGAATTCCGCTTGTAGCTGCCAAATCGGCCTGGAGCATTCCGTAGAAGATCGCAATCCATCTCATCGGCAGGCGATTGGCAGTGGAATCGCTGAGTGTTACTCCCGGAGCGACCTCAAGGCGGTCAAGATCTATATCCGGTTGATAGAATCGGTTGAACAGGACAAGGGCTTTCGCCCCAACTTTGACAAGCCGGGCTGCCATGTTAGGCAGCGAACTAAAGTAGGGACTCAACTTTACAGCGACAGGAATTTTCACCGAGTCTTTCACCGCTCCAAGAACATCGATATAACGTTCCTCTACGTCTTCCGATTTGAGCCTCGCATCAGTCGGAATGTAGTAGACGTTCAACTCAATTGCGTCGGCACCAGCATCTTCGAAATGCTTCGCATATTTTATCCAGCCGCCGTCTGTGATGCCATTTAGGCTTGGAATAACTGGTATTGATAAAGCCTCTTTCGCCTTTCTGAGGAGCTCGACGTATTTATCGGGTTCAAGATTGTACTCCGCTGCGTTGGGCATGTAAGTGAGAGCCTCGGGGTTGCTTTCTGTACCATAATGAAGATAGTGGTCCAGTTCGGCGCCCTCATGAACTATTTCTTCTTCGAAAAGAGAATACATTACGATGGCGGAAGCGCCTGCATCTTCGAGCCGCTTCATGCTGTCGAGGGTTCTCGAAAGGGGACTCGCCGATGGTACTATTGGATTCTTAAGCTGCAAGCCGAGGTATTTCGTTTTGAGATCTATCATGATTCAAGTTCTTTCTGTATCTATCATGTTTCGAGGTATTATGGATTTAATTTCCAGGAAAAAGATTATTCCTGCCAACCGTCAGGAATTGCCAGAACTCATCCTTGTTTCCCAAAAATGTGAGGATCACTAACCCTCTCCATTAAAAGAGGGTTAGTATGGTATCCTACATCGGTCGATTTAAAAAACACAACTAATTCCGGAACTAGTTTATTGCCGGTGCAGCCTTTGCACCAACTCCGTCGCCCGTCTTCTTAGGCTCATATTCCTTCGAAAGCTGCTCATACATTTTCCATCTCTGTGTGACATCATCTTGCGCGAGTTTCGTCAGGAATTCCACTTTGTCAGGATGAGTCTTCTTCAGCATATTGAACCGCGTCTCGAGCGAGGTGAATTCGCTGACGGATCCTTTCGGAGTCTTGGAATCAAGCTTGAAGGGATTCTTCCCTTCGTTTTCCAAGCGCGGATCGAATCGGAATAACGGCCAATAACCAGTCTCGACAGCCACTTTCTGGTGATGAGCGCCCAGCGACATATCGATGCCATGCTCGATGCAATGTGAATAGGCAATAACAATGGATGGTCCGTCGTAAGACTCCGCTTCAAGGAACGCGCGAACTGTCTGCGCGTCGTTGGCGCCCATCGCGACGCGAGCGACGTAAACATTGCCGTACGTCAACGCCATTAGTGAGAGATCCTTTTTGCGCATTGGCTTTCCGGCTGCAGCGAATTTCGCGACTGCTCCACGGGATGTTGCCTTGGACATCTGACCTCCCGTGTTCGAATAAACCTCAGTATCCAAAACGAGAATGTTCACGTTCTTACCCGAGGCAATCACATGGTCAAGCCCGCCGTAGCCAATATCGTACGCCCAACCATCGCCGCCGACTATCCAGACGCTTCGCTTTGCCAGATTGTCCGCCACGAACAGGAGTCGCTGGGCGTCCGGCGACTTCAGCAGATTGAGCTTTGTCTTCAACTCTTTGATTCTCTGTCGCTGCTCATATAGACTGGCTTCGTCAGACTGATTTGCCTCGAGCAGTTCTTTCGCAAGTTGTTCGCCGATCTCGCCAGCAAGTTTCCCGACAAGCTCTCTGGCCATCTCGGTCTGTTTATCGATGGCCAGCCGCATTCCCAGGCCAAACTCCGCATTGTCTTCGAAAAGCGAATTAGACCACGTCGGGCCTCTTCCATCGGCGTTCACAGTGTAAGGAGTTGTGGGAAGATTTCCGCCATAGATTGAGGAGCACCCTGTTGCATTGGCAATCAAAGCGCGGTCACCGAACAACTGGGTCACCAGTTTGACATAAGGTGTCTCCCCGCATCCTGAGCATGCACCGGAATATTCGAAGAGAGGCTGCAAGAATTGTGAGTCCTTCACGTTGTCTAATCTGATTTCTCTGCGATCGATTTCAGGAATGTTCAGGAAGAATTCGTAATTCACTTTTTCCGCTTCACGTAACGGCGGCTGCGGTTTCATGTTGATAGCTTTGACCTTGGTATCGGTCTTGCTCTTCACGGGACAAAACTCGACACACAATCCGCATCCAGTGCAGTCCTCCGGCGCGACCTGCAGCGAGTATTTCTTTCCCTTGTGCTCGGCACTCTTGAAATCCACCGCCTTGAACGTCGGCGGTGCGTCGGTGAGTCCCGCCGGATCAAATACTTTTACACGGATACTGGCGTGCGGACAGATGATGACACACTTGTTGCACTGTATGCAAATATCCTCTTCCCAGGCGGGAATCTCAAGAGCGATGTTCCGCTTCTCCCATTGAGAAGTTGCGGTCGGGAAAGTGCCGTCAATCGGCATGGCACTTACCGGCAGCGTGTCTCCCTTCCCCTCTATCATTCGAGCAATAACCTGCTTGACATATTCCGGGGCGCGATCCGAAACCACTGGCGGCATTTCAATCGCGCTCGTCACTTTGTTCGGCACCTTGACTTCAAACAGGTTAGCCAGAGTTTGATCGACCGCCTGGAAGTTTTGCTGGACAACCTGGTCGCCCTTTCGTCCATAAGTTTTCTTAATAGCCTTCTTGATTTGCTCGATCGCCTGTTCGCGCGGCAGCACACCAGAGATCGCGAAGAAACAAGTCTGCATGATCGTGTTGATCCTGCTTCCCATGTTCGTCTCGCGTGCCACTTTATACGCGTCCACGACGTAAAATTTCAAACGCTTCTCAATAATCTGCATTTGAATGTGCCTCGGAAGTTTATCCCACACTTTGTCTGGCCCATAAATACTGTTTAATAGGAACACCCCGCCCGGCGCAGCTTTTTCGAGAACGTCGAACTTCTCGACAAAGAACCACTGGTGACAGGCGACGAAGTTAGCCCTGTTGATCAAATACGTGGAGTGAATGGGTTTCGGCCCAAAACGAAGATGTGAAATGGTTGTGGAGCCAGACTTCTTCGAATCGTAAACAAAATATCCCTGCGCCTCAAAATCCGTCTCGCCGCCGATAATCTTGATCGAGTTCTTGTTCGCGCCGACCGTCCCGTCCGCGCCCAGACCGTAAAATACCGCTCTCACCACATCGGACGGCTCTATATCGAACGATGGATCGTAGTCGAGGCTCGTGTTCGTCACGTCGTCGACTATGCCGACGGTGAAGTGATTCTTGGGCTTCTCCTTGAGCAGCTCGTCAAAAATCGTCTTGACCATGGCAGGCGTGAATTCCTTCGAGGACAACCCGTATCTACCACCGATAACTTTCGGGAAAGATTTCAGTCTCAAGTTCCCGGCTCCATTGGCTTCTGCCAACGCAGTCACCACATCAGCATATAGTGGTTCACCAGTTGCTCCCGGTTCTTTTGTGCGATCAAGGACTGCGATGCTCCTTGTTGTCTTCGGCAATGAATTCACAAATGCCTCTACAGAAAACGGACGACATAACCTCACCTTGATCAGCCCGACTTTTTCTCCTTTATCAATCAAATATTCGACTGTCTCGTGTGCCGTCTCGGCGCCTGAACCCATAATGACTATAACTCGCTCGGCATCCGGCGAGCCGACATACTGGAACAACCTGTATTCACGTCCAGTCACTTTTGCAAAGTTGTCCATCACTGACTGAACTATTGCAGGGCAAGCATCATAAAATCTATTGACGGTTTCACGTGCCTGGAAAAAAACATCCGGGTTCTGAGCCGAGCCGCGAAGCACAGGATGATCCGGCGACATCGCACGCTCCCGGTGTTTTCTAATCAGGCCGTCATCAATCATCGCGCGCATCTCTTCGTCGGAAAGCTGGCGGATCTTCAGCACCTCATGCGAGGTACGAAAGCCGTCGAAGAAATGCAGGAATGGAACCCTTGCTTCAAGAGTAGCGGCCTGAGCTATGAACGCAAAGTCGTTGACCTCCTGTACTGAATTTGACGCAAGCATCGCAAACCCTGTCGACCTTGTGGCCATGACATCGCTGTGGTCCCCAAAAATTGAAAGAGCGTGTGCAGCGATTGATCTCGCTGCAATATGGAACACCGTCGACGTGAGTTCGCCGGCAATCTTAAACATATTCGGAATCATCAGGAGCAGACCCTGTGATGCCGTAAAGGTGGTCGTCAATGCTCCAGCTTGAAGCGATCCATGAACAGCACCTGAGGCGCCACCTTCACTTTGCAGCTCAGCCACCGTCGGGATTGTTCCCCACAAGTTCGGTCTGTTCTGAGACGACCATTCATCCGACCATTCTCCCATCGGGGAAGAAGGTGTGATTGGATAGATAGCTATTACTTCGTTGAGTTTATGAGCGATGTAAGCAGCCGCTTCGTTTCCGTCGATTGTTACAATGTTAGCAGAAGAGGTCGGTTGTTTGCCATTCTCCCCTGCTTTGTTCTCTTCAGCCATTTTATGAATCTTTCCTTTCAAAGTGCAGATGATAAAGCGAACCTAACTATGCATAAATGAAGTCTCTCCACTATCGTAATGTCTGCGGAGCAAGCATAATCAAATGTTGTAATCGCCCCTTTTTCTGCAATTTGAATGCCACGGAGTCTGTGCTGTTACTTCTTTTAATTCAAGGAGTTACATCAGAACATCCTACAAAGAAAATGCGGGCTGGTGGCATTCTACCCCAGGCAGCCTTGACTTGAAAAAGAAAGGCGACCCCATGCTGTGATGAAGTCGCCATAGGTAAGGCAGGTTGTTTCCAGAAATGAAGTTACTTCATTAGCACAATCTTCTGAGTTTGAATAGCCGGCTTGCTGCCATCTTGAGGCTGTGCAATGAGTCGGACAAAATAAACTCCACTCGAGAGCCGCGAGCCGTCAAATGTAGCAGAGTAATACCCGGCATTCTTTGTTCCATTTGCTAACGTGGCTATCTCACGACCAAGCACATCATAAACCTTCAACTCAATTCGACTTTCCTTAGGAAGCTGGTAGTCAATGTTCGTAGTCGGATTGAATGGATTGGGATAGTTGCGGACTGAATACTCAGACGGCAGATTCACTTTTG
The DNA here is from genome assembly GCA_963703215.1 of uncultured Bacteroidota bacterium. GTDB lineage: Bacteria > Bacteroidota > Ignavibacteria > Kryptoniales > JAKASW01 > JAKASW01. The sequence continues at coordinate 3,350,457 of OY969800.1, forward strand.
CCTGAAGTGGAGGTTGAGATTCAACCGACCTCTGCAAAATGCTTGCGCGACTGTGGACACTCGTGTCAGCGACACAGTTAACCGGATAAGTCTTGACAAAATAGACAGTGTCATATGTGGCGGTCATGCTATTATAATATCTAAACTTGAATTGGAGAGCCAGGTTGAGGACCACCGCAGAATTTAGATTTGGGCCCACTGTGGTTGGTACCCCATACGACAAGCTATAATCTGGGTATGCGCGCTCCTCAAGTTCCACGGGATTAAGATAGGAAGGCGTAAACGCAAGGCTTGCGCAACTGCTCACATCATGGTAGTCGGTAATATGGCCGTACATCGAATCCACTAATGCATAAGTCACATTAAGCAAGGTCAACCCAGAATACGGATTGTAGCTTATCTGGATAGGATCCATTCCTACAAATGTCTCGCCATAAGCATGCCACAGGCCGTCGCCGCCCTCCCCTGAGCCCGTGAGAAGAAAACAGTAACGAAGCGTAGGTATTGTAGTGAGATTGAAAATACCAAGAGGGCTGTTATAAAAGCCTGTTCCATTCAAGTTCGTCGCGGCCCCCGATCCAGGGACAGGAATATTGATACCAGAAATTGGATAAACGGTCTTTGTATCTCCGGAAAGCGAAATGGTTCCTTTCAAAGAAATTGGGGTCGGAGCAGATTTTTGATTCCCTTGACCCGTTCCTGTAATAATTCCAAGAAAGTTGGTGGCAAAGCCTGCTATCTGACCAATGCCTGGTATAAACGCTTCAATACCTCCGTGAACACTAAAATTGTTTAGGAGATCACTCACGACGCCACTATACCAACCTGGTGCAAGAATTTTCGCAACGCCTGAAAGGTCGGAAGCCAGCGCAATGGCATTCTTGTCTTCCGTGCTCACGGAACCTAAAGCCGAATTAATATCGCTTAGAGGTCCGCCGCCGCCACCTGATGACTGAAGACTTAGCGAATTTCCAGTGCCGCCAATCATGCCACTCAATGATATACCTCCACTTAATGATAAGTGGGTCGTATCAACACCAAATATTTGAAAATTCAAGTTGCAGTACTTTTGGCTGATGGAAGGGTCATATCCTACCAGTTTGAAATCCGCAAAGCCCCAATGATTATTTACTAATTGTGTAATCACACTAAGGTTGTCCTGTGTGTCCTGGCCCCCTGTATACCCATCCGAAAACTGTGGTACTCCATTGTTAAATGTGAATAGAGGAGTTGAGTTTTGCCCCGTAATGGTCAAATTGACCAAGCCGTAGTTTTGATAACTGAGCAGGTAATTCCAGAAGAAGAACCGCAGAATTCCAGTATAACGATTGTACAGTAAAAAACAGGGACAATCACTAAGTGCTAATGATGAACCCGACCCAAAGTTTTGTTCCACGAGTGTCCAACCTTCAGCTTGATAGAAATCTAGATTTGGAACCGCGTACGCTCCTTCACCTATCGTAGAGTAAGGCGGATATGGTGAGTTATCAAACCATGGTAGAGGAGTAGAGTAAGGGTTAGGATTGGCGCCCCCGTAATAGAGGTTATAAGTCAGGTTTTGTGTCCAGTCCCAGGCAGGTTTCACAACGTAACTTGTCGAAGCCGACCCGTTAGGGGTAGATATCATTATCGAATGGGTCCCCGCCGATAATGCCGGAGTTGTCCAATTGGCCGTACCACTAGTACCGTTTCCGAAGTAAGCGTAAGCTATCGAGCCGTCGACATAAAAGATAATCGTGGTAGTTGGAGTCACCGTGTAATTAACCGTCACCGCCACGGGAGGGTAGGCCGTTCCCGACGCTGGAGTTACATTATTAATCACTACTGCCGGCGCTGCCCCTTGCGTCAACGAAAATGTCTTTGGCGATGCTCCCGAAGAACCGCTGATTGTGACACTCCCGGTCCGCTGGAGGCCCGTATTTGCGCTGTAATATGCTGTAACGGTCGTACTACCTCCAGAATTGATCGTTCCACTCGACGGACTTACGCTTGTGATGCAGCCCGAAGTGGAAGCGCTCCAGCCCAACGGTAGGTATGGCCCGGTATTAGAGATCGTGAATGTTGTAGATGTGCTTGAGCACGAGACACTCGCGCTTTGAGGATTCAAGGAAATCACAGGATACTGGGAGTATCCATCTGTAGCGGAAATCAACACCGCAAACATTGCGATTACAAATAATCCATAAGCTTTTCTCATGAACGTTTCTCCTTTTTAGTTGTTGATTGGATTTTATATTATTATTGCCTTACCAAACTAATTATCCCACATCCATGGCACTCTCTTCTGTTTCTGTTTCAAAACAATATTACATGGTTTTGTTTGTAATGTCAAGCGTTTCAAGTAATATTTTTGTAACCAAATAATTAAGTGTTGTCACACCATTGTTTACCTAACCTACCCCAGCTTGCGCGCGACAAAGAATACGCAACGATTTATTTCATCATAATAAAAAACGTCCCGCTTCATGCGGGACGTTGTGTCGACCCAATAATAATTCGACGATTCTAAAACAATAATCCGACCCCAAATCTTAGCTTCATTGTCAAAGGTCTAAACTACTTCGCGGACCCCGCATTCTTATTTTCCCAGATGTTATTATCGCGATCTATGTCCGGCAGAACATGATCGGGATCTATCACTACCTTTTCAATTTTTCTATCATCCATGATAGGAAGAGTATAATTGTTCCCGAGATACCATGCTTCGATGGGAACATTGAAACTATCCACCTTTCCGTCAGAGAAGGTAACCAGCATCTTGAAAGGCATCACCAAGCCGGCTTTGTTCGACAGATAAACACGTGATTGAGTGGAATCGGACGCCACGGAATCCACTGCCTGGTCCAGAACGTCCGAGGTATAGAACCATCCTCGCCAGAACCAGCTCAGATCCTCGCCAGAGTAATCCGACATGGTCCTGAAGAAATCGGCAGGCTGTGGATGCTTAAACGCCCAGCGCTGAATATATGCCTTGAAGCCGCGGTCGAATCTTTCCCGACCAATCACTTGTTCCCGCAGCAATCTCAGCGCAAAAGCGGTCTTGTAATATTCAACGAAACCATAATCCACTGGATTAATCTGATCGGCGTACGCCATGATCGGTTCAGCGTTGATAAAAAACTTCAAACGTTTGGCCATCGAATCCGGATTGTTCAGCCGTACTTGATAAGATTTATCACCGTAATAATCGTATCCAGAATAATAGTTTATGAAAGTGTTGAACCCTTCATCCATCCAGGCATATCGGCGCTCGTCGCTGCCGACCATCATAGGAAACCAACTGTGTCCGAATTCATGGTCGGTGACGAAATACAATCCTTGTCCTCTTGAGCGGACGTTGCAGAAGACAATCATTGGATATTCCATGCCGCCGACGATTCCTGCCACATTTGTCGCGACAGGATAAGGGAAATGGTAATAAGTCTCGGAATAGAATTTAAACGTGTGTCTCATGAACTCAACGTCTTTTTCCCAGCCGGGTCCCTTCGTTGTGTCGGTTGCGATTCCTTCTCGCGGATAAACAGCCATCAGCAAAATATTATCCCAGTGAGAAGCATCCCAAATAAATGCTTTCGATGCAGCCCAGGAAAAATCACGGACGTTCTCTGCACGGAATTTCCAGATCAAATCTCCGTTACCTTCGGGACGTGTGCTCGGCTCGGCAATTTCATTTTCTGAAACAACATGGACGGCCGAATCGACTTTTCTCGCGAGAGCAAGCCTGTCACGTTCAGTTTTCGTCAAAACCCGTTCGGGATTTTGAAGAACACCCGTGGCGACCACGATGAGGTCTCTCGGAGCAGTAATCTCGACATCGAAGTCACCATATTCCAAATAAAATTCCCCTTCACCAAGATAAGGCTGGGGATTCCAGCCGTTGACATCATCATAGACATACAATCTTGGATACCATTGTGCAATCTCGTAAATGGTTCCGTCCTTCGACTCGAACCTTCCGAGGCGATCCGACCCATATTTGGGAACAACGAAAGACCAGACGATTTCCACTTGCACCTTTCCACCATGTGGAGAAATGGGTTTCTCAAGATCGACTCTCATTCTCGTGTCGTCCACGATGTAATGCGATTCCACTTTCTTACCGTTCTGAACCACGATAACGCTGCTCAACTCATCGCCGCCATTCTGAAAAGCTCCTCTATATCTCCCGCGAGGCGAATCGAATTCATAACTTCCCCGGCTTCCCTCCTTGAAAAGATTCTGATCTAGTTGAAGCCATAGGTGATCCAATGAATTCGGAGAATTATTTGTGTAAGTGATTGTTTCACTTCCGGAGATTTTACTCTCCGACGTATCGAGTGACGCCTTTATCGAATAATCAACTCGCTGCTGCCAGTAACCGGGTCCGGGACGTCCATCAGAAGTGCGAACGTCGTTTGGAGTCGGAAGATTCAGCGGCGAAAAGATAGAAGCTTTTGATTGCGCCAAAAGTATGGATACTGAAAAGAGAATCGAAATGATTGCTAATTTCATGGCAGAGTCTCCTCAATTTGTTAGGTCTGTAGATGGGAAAAATGAGCCGGGCCAGAAAGCTTGTCCACTCCTCCTTCAATCCGAAAAATGCAATGGGAAAAGCTCGCACGCAGATACTGCAGATTCTTACGGATTTTCAGTGAATTGTATTCCATTTTATTTTTGATTTGAGAAAATCAGTTCCTTTCCGCGTTATCAATGTGCTGAATCTTTTAGTGCATGATTCGGGTTTGCTATCGTATTGAATTTAATAGGAATGGTGAAATAATGGAAAGGTAAAGGAGGGAATCTCGGAGAAATTGAATATACTGGATCAAGCGAAAGAGAGCAGGATATTTTGACCTGTAGTTCTTTGTCTATCCAAATCGTCCGGTTATGTAGTCTTCTGTCTGTTTCTTCTTGGGTCGAGTGAACATCTCGCTCGTTTGACTGAACTCGATCAATTCTCCCAAATAAAAGAACGCTGTGAAATCGCTTACACGCGCAGCCTGCTGCATGTTGTGCGTGACGATGATGATAGTGTAGATGTCTTTGAGCTGGAAAATTAATTCTTCGATCTTCGCCGTAGAAATAGGATCGAGCGCGCTTGCCGGTTCGTCCATCAATATTACTTCAGGGTTGACCGCAAGAGTCCTCGCTATGCACAATCTTTGCTGTTGGCCACCCGAGAGACTTGCTCCCGACTTGTGAAGGGAATCCTTTACTTCGTCCCAAAGGGCCGATTGAACTAAACTTTTTTCGACAATCTCATCAAGTTTCTTTCTTGGATGTCTCCCAGTGAGCTTCAACCCGGCAACAACGTTATCGTAAATCGACATCGTCGGGAACGGATTGGGTTTCTGAAACACCATGCCAATTTTTCTTCGAACAAGTACTGGATCGACATTCGAGGTGTAAATGTCCGTGCCATCGACAAGTACCCTGCCTGTTATATAAGCATTAGGGGCAAGTTCATGCATCCGATTCAAAGTTCTGAGAAAAGTCGTTTTGCCGCAACCAGATGGACCAATAAAAGCTGTAACAACTCTTTTTGCAATCGAAATGTTGATCCCTTTGAGAACCTCGACGTTTCCAAAGAAAGCCTTTAAATCCTGTGCCACTATGCCCGTTCCGTCGGTAACATTTGCAACAAACGAGGTCTTCGACATTTCGGAATTCATTTTGATTTCACTCAGGAGACTGCTCATTGATAATCGATAATTGATGATTTGTCATACTACCTGTTCATATTTTTGTCTCGAAAATGCTCTAACCGCAAGATTGACTACAAGTATGCCTACCACAAGAACCAACGCGCCAGCCCAGGCTTGTCGATGCCAATCCTCGTAAGGTGAAATCGCATAACTAAATATCTGGACAGACAGACTACAATATCGGCTGGGTAAGACTGTAGCCGAAAAAAGCGTTATTGAAACTGGTAAAAAGCAACGGGGCGGTTTCGCCAAGTACTCTTGCAATTGAAAGAAGGATACCCGTGACGATGCCGCTCTTTGCACTTCTAAGGATTACCGAGAGGACAGTTCGCCAATATGGAACTCCGAGTGCAAGTGAAGCCTCGCGAATTGTGAGCGGGACAGTCTGGAGAATTTCATCAGTCGTCCGGATAATTGTCGGTATCATCATGACACCAAGAGCAAATCCTCCAGCAATCGCAGAAAAACTCCTCATCGGAAGAACCACTACCGTATAAGCAAAGACCCCCATCACAATTGAAGGTGTACCATTAAGCACATCGGCGACAAATCTCGTTACTGTCGACAGCTTGCTATGGGGAAATTCACCCAGAAAAATTCCACCTAACAAGCCGATAGGAATTCCGAGAAGAGATGCGAGTGTCACGATATAGAGAGAGCCAATAATCCCGTTCCCCATTCCACCTCCAGTTTCTCCGACTGGAGCGGGCCTGTGCAGGAAAAAATTCAGGTTGACTGATGAAGCGCCTTTGTAGAACAGATAACCAATAATAAGCAGGAGCGGAAATAATACAATCAAGACACTTGAAGAAAAAAGGATAGTGAAGAACCAACTCGTGATCTTTCTGCGCCAGTAAGAAAATCCTTCACCTGAGAAAATTGTCTCTGATGGAATCTTCGCAGTAGTCATCTCACACCTGTCGTTCGCCAAATCAACCATCTCGCTATTGCATTAACCAAGAGTGTGATAAGTAAAAGAATAAATGCGATGGCGACCAACGCAGAAAGGTAGGAATCAGAGGTCGCCTCCGTAAACTCATTTGCAATGACTGCAGCCATCGTGTAACCGGGATCGAGAAGAGATTTGCTGATTTGAGGAGTGTTCCCAATTACCATCGTTACAGCCATCGTCTCTCCCAACGCCCTCGCCAATGCAAGGATGATCGAGCCGAAGATTCCGCTTCTCGCATAAGGAAGCGCAATCTTCTTCGTGGTTTCCCATCTTGTCGCTCCAACAGCATACATCCCCTCTTTCAATGGCGTGGGTACTGTGCTCAGCACCTCGGTCGAAACCGAGATAATAAACGGTACTATCATTATGGCAAGGATTACCGCCGCTGTCAGAAAGCCGATGCCGAGAGGATAACCTCTGAAGAATGGTAAGAAGCCAAATTTGGCAGAAAGAAAAGGCTCGACAGTCTTTGCCATCAACGGTGACAAAACAAAAATTCCCCACAATCCGTAAATAACGCTTGGAATTCCTGCCAAAAGCTCGACCAGTGGCTGAACTGAATGTCTTAGCCACCTCGGAGATAACTCTGCGAGGAAAAGTGCGGTACCGATTCCGAGTGGAGTTGCGATAAGAAGAGCAAGAAAAGATGTTACGAGAGTTCCGTATATAAAGGGGAGAGCTCCGAATACACCGCTCACAGGATCCCACGTTGTCCCCTTTATGAAATCCCAGAAGCCCAGCGCTACAAGAGCGGGACGTGAAGAAATGTAAAGTTGGATTCCTAGCCATACGAGTAAAACGACAACCGAAAATGCGAATGCTCCCACAACAAACTTGAAGACACCATCAGCGTGAACAACCGATCTTCTTTCTAATTTCATCCTTACTTGAGGCACGAAAATATCTTCTATTTCAACAGCCATTGCTTTGAAAGTAGCCAGAAGCGTTGACTTAAATGTTAATTTAATGTTAAGAAAAGGTTAAGCGGATTTGACAAAGTAATTCTATGGCAGTCCCCAAATCTTCCTCATCACCCACTCTGCTCCAAGAAGAACAAACACGACGGCAAGAATTGGAAGTGAAGAGAGCAGTTCGAATCTATTTTCATTTTTCAGAGTCACCGGTTGTTCCCATTCAGGCTTGATCAGCAATCGCCCATCCATGAACTCCTTTGGCGTTACGAATTGCCCGCCGGTCACGGCAGAGATTTGTTTCAGGAGCGGCGCGTTCATCGAAGTCTGAACGAACTCCTTGTTCAAAGACTCGACTATGATCGTTCCACTGTCAGCGCCCAATAAGCCGGAACTTGATTTTGCCTCCGCAAAATAGGAGTATTTTCCTTCGCCAAGACCGCTGACGCTTCCGGCATAGCTTCCATCTCCGCTTCGATTCAACTGGACATCGCCCACAAACCTTTTGCTCGCTCCATTTCTGATATTCAAATCTACGGACGCACCGTTTACCGGAGAACCCGTCTGGTCGACAAGGAGCGAAACAAAGTTAATAGATTCGGATGGATCGTAGCTTTTCTTGTCGGTGTTCACCGTCAGGAGTTTTTGTTTGCCGCTATTTATGAGATTTCTCAGCAGAGTTGTGAGAAAATCCTTTGAGAAGTCGTTCCTTAGTCCACTGATTGGACTCATGAGCTGCATCCTCCATAGTCCGTAAGCGAGGAAGGCAGCACTTCGTCCAACCTCGCTGACAAGAAAAACCGGCGATGTCAGGCTCACACCGTTTAGAACCGGAACCGCAATCGCAACTGAGCCATATGATGGCATGCATTCAACTCTCTGGTAATAAAGCGGCGGAATCAAAGACAAATTTTCGCTGAGCATAGTATAAAATGGTTGGAGATCGGAGGACATACTACTGGATCCTGTCGCCGACAAACCTATTTGGAACTCCCCGCCCGACGTTCCAGGTAGAAAACTCCGTACGACAAACGGCAGCCGTGGTAGATGCTCAACCTGCTCCATGGACAAATTCTTCCCGGCAAAATAAATGTATGCGGTTGAATTTAGATCCTTCACGACTCCAGGAAGTGTTCCTCCCGATTGAGAATTCGGAAAATCGTAGAGCAGTATTGCATCGTACTTCTGAGACAATAATTCTTTGGGGTCAACAGACTTATCCAATCCGTCGCCGGACATTCGGTTTGTAAAAATCATCTCCATTCTTCTGGACTAAAACCTCCAGACTAAAGTCCTCATCCGCCTCGATGTTTCTCCTGAGGAATGCAACATCAGGCGACGGCTCTCCCGCGACAAGGAGAACCGAATACTCGCCCTTCAAGACATCAACGGAAGCTGAAGCGAAATTATTCCGCTGATTAAATTCACCCTTTAGCGGAGGTATGTGAACCGTCAAGATATGAGTACCAACAGTGGCCGGTGTATAGTCAAACAACGTCTCAATATTTCCTTCATCCGCCAAAGTAATCGGTTTTGAATCAACCACCTTACCATCTTCGGAGAGGTGAGCTATGACAGACTTTCCACCGTACCCAAATGAACTCACGACTGCCCTGACGACGCTCTTTTTGCCGGCATATACCGACGGAGCCGGAATTATTTCTCTGACCACGATGTCTTTCGGTTGAGTAGAGTCGCCAATTCCTACTGAATAAATGGGAAACGAAAGACTCTGGGCGACATCGACTGGATTCCCACCTTCGTTATAGTTCCCGTCGGTGAGAAGAATCGCAAACGCAGCCTGCGCGTTGGTCTCCAACCTTGCCGCCTCGGTAAGAGAAGACTCGATATTCGTAAGGGGCTGGTCGAACTTCAGAGAGTCAAAGGCGCCAGACTTCAAAATATCGCCACCAAATACCACAGGAATCATGTCAAATTGTTTTGCAATGTTTCTATATGCTTGGCTACTGATCAATTCCTTGACCACTTGACCTCTCTGGACTGAACCATCGGACAGCGACATGCTTTTCGAGTCATCGACGAAGACAAAAACATCCCGGTTCTTGTTGGAACCATGAATTATTTCCGTGCTGAGATTTGCGGCCGCGAGGAAAAGAAGGAAAAAGGAGACTGCTCGAAATGAGAGAAGGAAAGTCCTTCTTGATCTAGAAAGCTCCTCGATCTTGCGATACATTAGATAAGCCAGTCCGGAAGAAATGATCGCAAACAGAAACAGGAAATAGAATCGTAGATCAAATCGTATTTGATCCAAGAGTAATCCTATCGTCAGATTCATTTCAAATAAAGTGCTTTGAGCGTCTTGATTGATCCACCGACATTGAATCTGATCAAATATGTTCCGCTGCTGGCGTCCTGCCCGCTGTTGGTTCTGCCATCCCAGATGAATCCTTGATAGCCAGAAGACAAGTCGCCGGCAAAAATAGTTTTTATTTTTCTGCCAAGAACATCGTACACGTCAATACCGACGTTGTAATTATTTTTCAATATAAAGCCGATGTGAGTTTCTGAGTTGAACGGGTTGGGATAATTGTTTAGAAGAACATAATTCTCGGAAATAGATACTGGATTCAGCGTATAGCCGGAGACAGTAAATGGCGACTGTGGCCCATGGTACGGCCATGCGAGATGGTTTGAGTTTGAATCAACGAGATCAAAATAGAAGAACATTCGGTCTGATATTGAAAAGTGGTGCGCGACTTCAAAGGCGTATTGTCCAAGTGTATCGGTCTCGAACACAGAGGCTTTTTGATATGTAGAGGCATTTATAGAATAGTATCCCGTGCTGAGTCCGACATTAATGCCGGGTGTATTAAAAGCCCTGATTGCTACACAGGTAAGAGTATCTATTCGCCAAAATGTAAAACTACTTGCAAGCGCTTGAATAGCATTCCATGCATTCACAATACCCCAGCCGTAAAAATTGTTCGGATATCCGGAGATATTCAGTGACAAATTCGGATCGTTGACTTTAACTGCCGTAGATTTCAATAAGTTGATAACCTGCATCGGTGTTAAGTCTGGTCGAATAGAAAGAACCAGCCCCGCAACTCCCGCCGTGATCGGAGTCGAAAACGAAGTGCCGCTGTAAAATGTCGTATAAGTATCCGGTCCAGGGACATCTGCCACGTAATTGTTGACTCCGTCTGCAACAAGATCCGGTTTGATTCTCCCATCATTAGTCGGTCCCGTAGAACTGAATTCTGCAAGCAAGCTATCTAATCCCACGGCACCGACAGATACTATGCTGTCTGCATCCGCAGGGACATCCATTGTCCCAGTCGTTCCATCTCCATTGCCCTCATTGCCAATTGCTTGAACTACGACCACACCTAATTCGGCAGCTCGCGTCGCAGCGATACTCGCAAGTGATGTACGTCCATTGAAGTCTCCTCGCGACCAGTAGTACGATTCCGCAGAATCGATGGAACCGGATGAATCGACAAAAATACTATAGGCCACCGACGAAGAAACGACATCCGCGCCCCTTGATTCCATCCACTCAATTCCTTCAACCCAGTTGTCCTCTTCCCATTTGTAGTCAGTTACCGGGACATACTCGGTTTTCGCAAGCATGAATTCGGCTCCGTAAGCAACTCCGACCAAGTTTCCTGGTGAATAAGCGCCGAGCAAAGAAAGAGTCATTGTGCCATGATTATCCTGGTCGTTAGAATCTCCCGGCTGATTCTCGGTTATGGAATCATTTTGAACAAAGTCATGCTCTCCGACAATTCTTATGTTCTTCAAGGCGTCATGAGTCTCATATCGAAATCCTGCGTCAAGCATTCCGATGAGAACGCCGGTGCCATTTATGCCAAGTGAATGCACTCGCGGAATTCCACTCAGCTCAAATTGGGCATAAGATGGACCGTAGAAGCTTGAATCGCCGGGCTGTGAAGAGATTCCCATCGGCACCCTAGAAAATACCGACATCGGTCTTATTTCGTCCCCACGAGATATGCTTGACAGGACTCTCTTCATGCCGATGACGAACGGAAATCTTTCCGCCAAAACAAGGTGCGCGGAATCTGCAACAACAACTGCCGCGTTGAACCAGCGGCTCGTGCCATCAAGTGCTAAACCTATTGACTTCAGACTATCTAGATATGGTTGATAAAGTGGAAAATCAGATGTGGAAACAATGGATGAGCGCGAGAGCACTTTCAGTCGCCTTTCTATGGCACGCTTAGTCAGAATCCCATTGTCAATTAAAAAATTCTTGGCAGTTTCAACTTGCGGGCTGGCGGCGACATCGTTTACCCGATTAACGGAGCTTTTTGATAAGCCCAATAACCCTTCTGCGCTCGGTTTGTCCTTGAAGAAAATCCAATATTTATTTTGGGCAAATGATTGTTCGGAAAAAAATGTCGTGCACAATAGAATCCAAATCGGAAATGCGCCGGAAATTCTCACTTCTCATGCCTCAAGAAGTCGTCTGACAATCTCCGGAGTATTTATGTTTTCCGCCTCAGCGTTGAAATTTGTGATTATTCTGTGGCGCAAAATTGGAAGGGCGCTCTTTCTCACGTCATCGATGTCGGGACTAAATCTATTTTCGAGTGCTGCAGTCGCTTTGGCAGCAAGTATCAAATATTGCGATGCACGAGGACCTGATCCGTAACTCACAAATTGCTTGACAAAATCCGGCGCCAAGCCATTCTGTGGACGCGTGCGACCCGAAAGCTCCACCGCAAACTTCACGACTGAATCGGAGACCGGTACCCTCCTCAAAAGCTCCTGGAAATAAAGAATGTCCGATCCATCAACAACTTTCTTTACCACCGGCGCATATTCGCTCGTTGTAGTCTGTACGATCTTCACTTCCTCATCTGAAGAAGGATAGTCGAGCCACAGGTTGAACATGAATCTGTCGAGCTGCGCTTCTGGAAGGGGATAGGTTCCCTCCTGCTCTATTGGGTTTTGCGTTGCTAACACAAAGAAAGGAGGTTCAAGCTGGAAAGTCTGCCCTGCTGCCGTGATCCGATACTCCTGCATCGCTTCGAGCAATGCGCTTTGGGTTTTCGGTGGTGTCCGGTTTATTTCGTCGGCGAGAATAATGTTTCCGAACAACGGGCCTTTCACGAATCGGAATGCTCTTTCACCCGTCGCAACATTTTCCTCGATAATCTCCGTACCAGTTATATCGCTCGGCATAAGGTCGGGCGTAAACTGAATGCGACTGAATTTCAAATTCAATGCTTCGGCAATCGTTCTAACAAGAAGAGTCTTTGCCAATCCTGGGACTCCAACAAGCAAGCCATGTCCGCGAGACAAAATCACCACAAAAATTTGTCTTATTATTTCATCTTGTCCGACGATAACCTTCGCAATTTCCTTGCGAAGCTCAGAGAAGCTTCTGTTAAGCTGCTGGATTCCTTCGGTGTCGGAAATCTTTTCTGTTTTCAAAGCGGTTTGATTCAATTCAGCTGCTCTCAATTTTCAATATTTATTTTCCGCCCCTCCGCATCCATGACTTCCACTTCCCCGAATTTCTTCAGCGCAGGAAATATTTCTTTTGAATTCCCACTAAGAACAATTGCAGGTTTATCCGGTATGTACTTCGCGGCGGAAGCACGAACGTCTCTGGCTGTTATTTTCCGGATATTTTCCCTGTACGCCTTATAGTAACTCTTCGGAAGGTGGTACAGTTCTAATGCGATCACTCGCCTCGCAACTTGCTGCGGAGTCTCTAACTGAATCGGAAACAGTCCTTCCAGGTATTTCTTTACCATTTCCAATTCGTCTTTCGATGGAAAAGTCTTGCGCATGCGGTTCAACTCTTCCAGAACCTCGCTTATCGTTTCACCCGTTACTTCGTTTCGAACGTCGGCAGAAACGGCGAACAATCCTGGCAAACTTCGTGCATCGAAGACGCTTCTTCCGCCGTAAGTGTAACCGTGCTTCTCCCGCAGGTTCATGTTAATACGAGAGCTGAAATATCCACCGAGAAGAGTATTCATAACAAAGGCTTTCAAGAAATTCTTATCGCTCCGCGCGATCCCCACGCCGCCAATTCGTAATGCCGACTGCACTGCGTCGGGCCTATCAACGATCACGATCTTCCCGTTTACGTGATCCGAAGTCGGCTGCGGGACAAAATAAGATATGCTATTCCCTTTCCACTTTCCGAAATACCGTGAAACTAGTCTCTCGGCTTCCTTCAGAGTAATGTCACCTGCAAATACTATGAACGAATTATTAGGAGTACAAAAATCCTTTTGGAATCCTATGAAGTCTTCTCGCTTCATCGCCATGATGGATTCTTCCGTACCGCTTGAGGGAAAACCGTATGGATGGTTTCCAAAGACGACTGAAGTAAACCCGGTTTCCGCAAGGTAGCCGGGGTCGGCTTTCAGTTGCTGGATGGAAGCAATCCTCTGAGTCCTCACTCTGTCAATTTCTTCCTGGGGAAAAGTCGGATGCAGAACGACATCCTGGAGGAGATCGATACCGGTGGACAGATGATTTTTCAAGACCGACACAAAGACTTCACTCCCGTCCCAAGAAGCATTGCTCGAGAGCGACCCGCCCACGTAATCAATTTCCTCCGCGATCTCGGTAGCCGAACGCTTTTGGGTCCCCTTGGTTATCAACTCGCTCGTCATGCTGGCGAGGCCTGGGAGTTTTCCATCGTATGTGGAGCCGGTTCTCAGGACAAAGCCGACCGACACAATCGGCAAAGTGTGGTTTTCTATAACGAATAACTTGAATCCATTATCAAACTTTTTTGTGAAAAACTTCGGGAATGATACTCGACTGGCAATACCCGGTTTCGGCGGCTTCGATCTGTCTAAAAGTTCAGATTTCTCTTTGATCGTTTTATATTTCACTTTTATTTCGTCAGCTATCATGGTTAGGCAAATAATTTAATACTACTCTTTTATCCTCGTTCAGGCATTTCTTGGCGACATCGCGTATCATGGATGAGGTGACGGCAAGCTCGCGATCGACTTCGGAATTTATCATGTCGACATTCTTAAAGAAAGCATAGTAATGCGCCAACGCATCAGCGACGCCGCCATTCGTTGAAAGTCTTCCGACATAGGAAGAGATGGTCGTATTTTGCGCTTTGTTAAACTCATACCCAGTCACAACGGAATTTTGAAGCTTGCTGATTTCCTCATCGAAAATTTTCAGCACCTCGTCTTCGGAATGCCCAGGCGCCACAAAGGCGGAAAACATGAAGACCCCCGCATTCTCCATCCCCTCGATTGACACATCAAAATCGGAGACAGCCTGAGTTTCGTAGATCAACCTTCTGTACAGACGCGAGCTATTACCGTCTGATAGAATTTTACCAAACTGAGTAAGAGCATAATATTCTGATGAACCTTCAGGTGGAACCTTGTAAGCGGCAAAAAGTGCAGGAGATGGCACATTGCCTTTCATGACTTCAATTTGCTCGCGCTCAATCTTTGCATCTTCAAAATCAACAGGCTCAATCTCGAAACGACTTCCCGGAATGTCCGCAAAATATCTTGATACCAAATCTTCCGTTGTTTTAAAATCAATGTTGCCGCTTATGACAAGGACGGCGTTGTTCGGGCAATAAAACCGCTCATAAAATTCTCTGACATCCACCATATTCGCGGCGTCCAGGTCTTCCATTGAACCAATTACCGGCCAGTGGTATTGTCCTACAGGGAAAATTAGATTCTGCATTCTCTCAGAAGCATCACCATAAGGTCGATTGTCAATTCGCCAGCGCTTTTCTTCTTTCACGACTTCCCTTTGCGTAGAAAGTGCCTCCTCAGTCGCGGTAAATTTCAACATTCTATCGCTTTCGAGCCAGAGCGCAAGTGGAAGCTGGTTCGCAGGCAACACTTCATAATAGTTCGTTACGTCTTCAGTTGTGTACGCGTTGTTGTAACCGCCGGCGAGAGAGATATATTTGTCGAACGACCCTTTCTTTACATGCTCCGAACCTTCAAACATGAGGTGTTCGAAGAGATGCGCAAATCCCGTTTTTCCCTTTTTCTCGTTTTTCGATCCGACATGGTAACACACATCGACCGCGACGACCGGCATCGAGAAGTTTCTTCGAAGAATTACTGAAAGACCGTTTTCCAGTTTATACTCTTTGAAATTGACATTGACTTTCACTCGTCTCGCCATTGGTGCCGAACTGCTTCGATGTATTGTTTTCCTGCCTGCCATTGAATCACTTCCAATTCATTTTCATTATTAAAACAGTTGCCGGGTACACTCATGTCCGATAACAATATCCGAGCTTCACATTCCCAAGGCCATCGAATTTCATGTGAAGAAAGGACAGTCTACCCGAATCTCAGATTAGCCAATGACCAGCTTCAGCTCATTATTTTCAAGTAGATCTGACTCTTGAGCTGGTTGATCCAATTCAGATAAGCCTGGTTTTGTTTCATGGAGAGTGCCATGTTTGAAAGGCGATCATAATCTTCGGCTAAGCTCACATTGTGAGGTGGAATTTGATTACGCAGGTAAACGATGTGATAGCCATATGATTTGCCGTAGGTGATCTTCTCTGGCAAACTTATCTCGCCCACCTTTAGCTTATTTACAGTTTCAAGGAAAGGCGCTTCCAACTGGTCAACTGTGAGAGTCCCAAGATCCCCCCCAAGATCTTTTGTATCCTGATCCTGAGAATATTCACGAGCGAGTTTTGCAAAGCTCTCACCGGCCACCGCGCGAGCTCTTAATGTATCGAGCAAGACTATGGCCGAGTCATCATCGGCTTGCAAATGAGGAATCTGTATCAGGATATGCCTCACATGCACTTGATCTCCACGACGATCCAGTAGTTGTATGATATGGAAACCGAATTGTGTCTCGACGATATCCGAAATTTCACCAGGTTTCAGATCAAAGACTGAATGTTCAAATTCAGGAACAAATTGTCCCCGTTTTGCCCAACCCAAATCGCCGCCGGAAGACGCACTGCCGGGATCTTGCGAATATTTTTTGGCCACTCGGTAAAATCCGCTCCGTTCCGGAGGGAGTCCAGTATGGATTTTGCCAAGGAGGATGCCTGGTTCCGAGCTGCCGCACTGGGTTTGGGAATGATAAAAATATGACTCAGGGTAACTTGTTCGGGAACTTGTGGAAGACTGTCCCTATAAGTATCATAAAAATTCCGCACGTCCGCCGTAGATATTTTCATGTCTCCAAATTTTTGCTGCTTCAATTTTTCGATGATCAACTGCTTGCGCATATCATCTTTGAATTCGGACCGAATTTTACTTAAGGACATTCCATAAACTTCTTCGAGTCTTTGTTGGCTTCCAACTTGTTTTATCAAATTCTGAATGCGGGTGTCGAGCTGTCTTGTCACTTCATCGTCAGTCACTGTAACGCTGTCCAGAATCGCCTGTGCCAGAATAAGTTTGTCGTCAATCAATGCTTCGAGAACTCTATTTCGGAGGTGAAGATCATTTGGATCAAGCTTGTTCTGATAAGCGGTCAATTGCACTTGATAATCCAGCTCCGACTTCAAAATAATTTCGTTTCCGACCACAGCAGCGATCTCATCGAGAACCGGTTTAGTTTGCGCGTGAACTAAGCTCGCGAACAGAACAATTGCCAGGACTATTTCAGAAATCTTATTCAAACGATTCATTCCTCAACATTTGTGTCTCTAATAGCAACACTCGGATCGATCTGAAAATTTCCGACCGAGCGAAGCGAATCCAGCAATAAACCATAAACTTGTCGTTTCTTCTCGATCGAAAGTTTCTCTCTGATCCGCGATGCGACATAATCCATAGGTAACAGGTCGCCTATATTCAATTTCTTTATAACCTGAACAACATAATTCAGGGTGTCGACTTGAATCGGGAAAGATATTTTCCGATCCTCCAATGACTGAATAACGTCCCAAATTGCCGGGTGTACACTTGAGGACGTTACATACGCGGAATCTTTTACATCGACAACTTCGCTGACGGGGATATCACTGAAAACTTCGTTCCAAGACGAACCTGAGATGAGCGCATTCCTGAACGACACCGCAAAACTTCTCTTGCCAAATGCCGCGAGATTCACGCAAGCAATTTCGTTGCTTGCACGGAGTTCATTGAGATGTGAATCATAGTAATTGGAAATATCGTTTTGAGTCAATTCAATCGGGGCTGCGTAGACTTTTTTATTCAGAAGCATCGTTATGGCTAGCTGCCTCGCATATTCAGCCACATTTTCTTGAAACACAGGGGCGTTGTCAAGTCCCTCCTTCTTGGCTTCTTCAAATAAGAGCTGTTGGTCCACCCAATTTGATACGTAATTTCGGACCGCATACGCTGAACTAGTATCAACGCGTCCGGCAACATCTCTCATATAGAGATCATGGCTGTTGACCGATGCAAGAAGTCGTCCTGGTTCTTGGTGACGGGCACACCCGTCGAATAAGCAAAGCGACAATACTAGCACCGGGAAAACGATTTTCATTTTTGCGCAAGAAGATCACGAAACATCTTATCGTCGATTTGGACGCCGAATTTCTTTCTCAAATTTTCAAGCCATTCGCTTTGAAGCGTTTTCGATTCTGCCTCCTGATAATCGGAAGAAACTTCAGCACGTGCTTCTTCAAAAGTCTTCGGAGCGGCCGGCACAAATTTGTTGAGCCTTATTATCGAGTAACCATTCTCGTATTTGATGGGTTTACTGATTTCTCCTTCTTTCATCGACATTGCCATAATTGAAAGAGCGTTGGCCGAATCGGCAAACAATCCCCAATGTCCATCCTGAGCTGTCATCCCGGGGCGCCTCGTATATTTTACTGCTAACGAATCGAAGTTGCCACCGGCTTTCAGCGAGCCATAGACGAAATTTGCAAGACTATCATTGGACACCTGTATCTCACTCAAGTCAACTCGATCAGGCCAATAATATTTGTTGATGTGGTCGAAGTAATACGGTTTCAATACACTGTCAGTCGACACAACTTTTCCCCAAACATTTTTTTGTTCAATTTGATAGATCAAAATTCCGTTCGAGTATTGCTTGATAAGTGAATCAAACTCGGCATAGCTTGGTGCTTTCAAAGCGGAATAATAAGTTGTGAGCATCTGCTTCGATGCATCATCTACTATCGATTTAAGGTTTATCCATCTCAGGACTGTTTGTGGACTCTCGACATTACCGCCATTCATAATTGATAAGACTGTATCGATTGTGCCAATGGAATTATCAAATGTAAATAGCGCTTTCTGTCGGTCTGCAGTCGTTAGTAAAGAATCAAAATCGGTTTGTTCAAATTGTTTGGTGGAATCTATTTTGCTATAGAGAAATTTCAATGTTTCTTCGTTGAGCTTGTAGTCGTATTTCACTTTCAACTCATCGACTAACTTTGCCAAATCTAGCTTGTATCCGCCGTTCAAATAATTTTCTCGTATCTTATCCTTTGCTGCATCAAAAGAAGGCAGCTGTTTGACGTCGGTAAGCTTGATTATATGATAGCCGAACCGCGTCCGCACTGGGCCGACCAATTGCCCGACAGCCATATTGAAAGCCGCCTCATCGAACTCTTTGACCATCATGCCGCGCGAGAAAAATCCGAGATCGCCGCCCTTTTCAGCTGAATATTTGTCGGATGAATTATCTAATGCCAACTTGCCGAAGTCAACACCTTGCTTTATCGAATCCATGATGGCAAGCGCTTCGTTGTAGGCTTTTAATGTATCTCCAGGAGAACTTCCTTTGATCGGAATAAGAATGTGGCTTGCCCGCACGCTCTCGACTCTCGGCTTCTTTTCGGTCAGCTTAACCACAACATATCCGTAGGTAGTCCTTATCGGAGCTTGTCCGACCTCGCCAGGATTCAGCGAGTACAACATATCCTCAAACTCTCTTCCTCCCGGATATTGCAGATAATTCCCAGCAGTGATGTAATAAGTGTCTCCAGCCCGGTATTTTTTCGCTAAAGAATCCAACGGAGTTCCGCCTTGAAGTCGTTTTATCACTTCTTCCGCCTGGTTGTAGGCTTTTAATGTATCACCAGCCGGATGCGCTGAGTCAGGCGCGAAAGGTATGAATACTTGCCATGCACGTACTTCGCTCCTTTGACGATCATATATCTTTTGGACCATTGGCAAAGTAATTTCATGCTCCATTACGTAACTGACAGCAAGCTGGTCTGCGTAGCCATTCAACTCTGCCTTCACTTCAGGGTCATCCTGAAGATTCTCGGCCTTTGCTTCGAGAAGTTTTAGATTATAGTCAACCAAAAGATCGAGAAATTTTTCTTTACCCTGTACCGATTCAATGGAGTCAGAGCCAGCTAAGTAATTCCTTGAATATTGTTGCTTGAATTCGCCGTACGTAATTTTCTTGTCGCCGACAACAGCAATGACCTTATCATCGATGTTCGAACTTGCAGCACAACCCGCAACAACAATGGCTAAGAAAAGAAAATAAATAGAATGCTTGAGTGACATTCAGGAAACCTCCAGTTTGATTTAAAACGCAGATAAGATCATAAATAACCGGACTCGGAAAATCAAGGTAAACATCAGTGCTGATGATAGATATCCCGACGTAAGCGGCGAGAAATATCCTGCAGCAATTCTTTGCTGTGGCGCAATCCAAGACTGAATTCCGGATTCTCTTCAAGTCGCAAATTAAATCCGACTATTCTCTACAGTTGGAATTTATTTTTTTGTTTTTTATTTTTGGTAGCTTTTTATGCGGGTGAAAATGTTTCTTGTAACAAAATTTGTCCAATTCGAGGCTATCCAATGATAGCCTTTATAATTGGTCTTGTCACAGGGGTGATCATCTCAATTCCAATCGGTCCAATAAACGTCGCTGTGATCTCAAAAGGATTCAAGCAGGGTTTTAGAAATGCCTTTGCAGTGGGTTTGGGGGCATCTGCGATGGATTTCTTTTATTGTGCCGCTGCAATGCTGGGTCTTTCCGCAATCGTTCATAAACTAGCAGTAAATATCGTCCTCCAAGTAATAGGCTTTGTTCTCCTGCTTTACCTGGGATTAAGAGACGTGATGACAAAGGTGGAGAACTATCGGTACGAAAATCTTGCTCCCAAGAATGGAAAACTTCATAGCGCATTCCTTGTAGGAGTCTTCATGTATATTTCTAATCCGACTATGGTTGCATTTTGGATAACCCTTTGTGGAATAGTTCAAACTTCAGAATCGATTGTTAAAAATGTCGGCGATGGAATCTTGTTTGCAATTGGTGTTGGATCAGGAACGGCGATCTGGTACTATTCACTTTTGAAAGCAATATTTTGGAAACGCGATTCTTTTAGAGCAGAAACGCTGATGTTGCTTTCTAAGGTTTCTGGCATTATAATGTTGGCGTTCAGTGGCTATATTGGTTACGAGTTGCTGGTTCATTTTATGAAAGGCGGAATCATTTGATTCGGTTCCGCAAATTGTCAGACGAGTGTGATCCGATGATTTCTTTGGCTTTCTTTTCTTAAAAGTTATTGTCATAAGTAACACACGAAAGCATCTAATTGTCTCAGGTCCGTGTAAAATTTTCTAGATCATGGCGAGGGCTTGGATCTCAAGGGCGCGCCGATGTCGGTGGTAATTCTCTGAACATCTACCAGGAAGCGCAGAGTGACCCGGATGAGACAAAGATTTTCTGTGCTTCCTTCGAATCCCCAATAGGTATGATTTACATCGCTTCCAGTGAGAAGGGCGTCTGCAAGATTGCTCTTCCAAGGGACTCAAAGTCGAGTTTCTTCGGTTGGATCAGCGACCATTTCGACTCGGACGGAATTGTCGATGACAAGAAGAGAAACGCACCGGGAATACGTCAACTCAACGAGTATTTCATCGGTAAGCGGACAAAGTTTGAACTCGACATCGATTTAATTGGAACGGCATTTCAACAGAAGATTTGGAAGGAAATTGCAAAGACTCCATACGGCTCGACAGTAACCTATAAACAAATCGGGCGAAGAATTCATACCGAAGGCTATCGTTCAGTAGGATCTTCGGTCAGCAAAAATCCGCTTCCGATTGTAATCCCATGTCACCGAGTAGTTGGTTCTGATCAAAAGCTCGTCGGGTATGCGGGTGGTATCAGACTGAAGGAATATCTTCTCAGGCTCGAAGGAGTTATCTTAGTCTAAGCCACGCAAGAGATTTTGCGCTTCACCAAAGTCACAGCAAGCTTTCGCGTCAAAACGAAAGAGCGAGTCCAAGTCCCACTCCGTTCGGGAATTCTACCGGTTCTACTGATAGTCTTGTCCCTGCACCACCATCCTTCTTATCAGCAATCGTAACACCCAAAGGATGGGCTGCAATTTCTCCGAATGAATAACCGAGAGCAAGTGCGAGAGGATAATCGCTCCACCAATGTACACTGCAGGCGACTAAGCTTGATGCAACGGCACCGAGAACAACATATCCAGCAGGTTTAAGCCAAGTCAATTCAGGATAATTTTCGGCGATCACAATAAGAGTCGCCATCCCGCTCGAAAGATGACCTGACGGAAAAGCATCGTACCGCTCAACATTCTTAGAATATTGCCCATAATTCGGGAAAAAAACCCACTCACCAGTTCTTGTCGTGGATAAGTAAGGACTCTCTCTGCCTGTGGCATATTTCAAAAATTGGACAACTCCTCCACAGGCAAGGATTGCTTCCATGGCTTCGCTTGCGGTCCTAATAGCTCGCACATTTCCAAACACAAATCCATACGCTGCAAATCCGCCCACAATTCCGAATTCGATCCTACCATCAAATGTGAGATTCATCCAATCACTAAATCCCTGAAAGGTCGGAGACTCGTGATACCATTTTTTTTCAGTCCACCACCACTGACGATCCACGACTACTAATGCAGTTGTTACTCCCGCCAATCCAACAATCGACGGTATATTCTTCACCCGAAAAGTCTCTTTAGAATATTCAAGCCAATCCTCCGGAATACGAACGATCGTGTCGTACCACTCTGGCAAATACCCGTCGGTTGGATTTCCCTTGATGCTGTCGTTCGACGACTTCGAAAGCTGCGGATTGACGCTGGTCGAGTCGTGGTTTATTTCCTTCAGATTCTGTCCAAGCACTGGAGAAACGTTCACAGCCATGATGAGTGAATACAATATCACCTCAAGATCAGATTTTCTAAAGCACATAGGAATTGCCCTAATTGATCCTCGCAACATTTTCGGAATGGTCTAGTAACTGGAAGTTTCTAAATCAAATGCCTTTTATTGATGTGAAAGGACATAAAATGCAAAAACTCAAAGACTCCACGAAGCTCTAAGTCTAGAACGACAACGACATCCCAACTCCAGCACCTCTAGAAAATGCTACCGGTGAAAATGAAAGCCTTGTGTCGGCCCCGTCATGCTTTTCCCTCAGCGTTACACCAAGAGGATTTGCTGCAATTTCTCCGAATGAATAACCGAGAGCAAGTGCCAAGGGATAATCGCTCCACCAATGAATGCCATAACCGACTAAGCTCGAAGATATGGCGCCAAGGGCAATGTAGCCAACCGGTTTAAGCCAGGCCGCCTCTGAATAGTTTTCGGCAATTACTATGAGAGTTGTGGTTGCCGTTGCAAGGTGGCCCGATGGGAAGGCATCATAATGTGGAACGTGTTTCGAGTATTGAATTTGATTTGGGAAAAATTGCCAGGCGCCGGTCCTTTTCGTAGAGACAAAGGGACTCTCCCTCCCGGTAATGTGTTTTAACAATTGTACCACACCTCCGCAGGCAAGAATAGCCTCGGTCGTTTCGCTTGCCGTTCTAAGCGCACGAGTGTCATTGAACACAAAGCCATAAGCTGCAAACGCCCCAACGATTCCAAATTGAAACCTCCCGTCCCCTGTAAAAACCATCCAGTCGCTGAAAGTATGGAAAGCAGGCGATTCGCTGTACCACTTTCTCTCAGTCCAATACCACTGGCGATCCGTCACCATGAGAGCAGCTGTCGCTCCCGCTATTCCTACGAATGCAGGGATATTTTTTGTCTGAAAAGTTTCTTCCGAATACACCACCCAGTCGCCAGGTATTCGAGTAATCATGTCGTACCATCTTGGCAAATAGCTGTCTTGAGACTGACCTACGAGACTATCAGAAGACACTTGATACCCAGAGGAAAGCGTTGTTGCTGCTGAGTCGCGTCTATTTGTTACGGAATTGCCTTGAGCAGCAGCCCCCGAATTCAACTCAGCGATCGCCAGACACACAATAACCTCTAGTAGGATTAGCCTGCTTCTCACCGCCATTATTCTTGTTCCTTGGATTATAATGTAGAACGCCTTCTGTCTCTTCTTCTTAAGTTAGCGAAGAAGGAAGATTCAAACAACGTCAGGTGTAAGCCCAAAGTTCAAGATGGAAGCAGAAAAAGACCACGGCTGTCTATTATGACTTTGATAGAAAAAAATCAGTTCAAGCTCAGAAAAAAGACATGGAGTCCGGTCAAGTTATGCTGATCGCGTGCGAAATCGACAGTAGACTTACTCGTATCTCAGAGCTTCTATTGGATTCAGACTGGCAGCCTTGCGCGCCGGGTACCAACCGAAAAAGATTCCGATTGCGGCAGCAAATACGAATGCCAAACCGATTGACTGAGGAGAAATTTCAATTGGCCACTTCTGAAGATTTGAAACGAACTGCGATGTCAGGACTCCAAGAACTATTCCGATGAGCCCTCCCGCAAAGCTTAGACTCAATGCCTCTATCAGAAATTGTGTCAACACATCGTTCCCTCGTGCCCCGACAGCCATCCTGATTCCGATCTCTCTCGTTCTTTCTGTGACCGACACAAGCATAATATTCATAATCCCAATTCCACCGACGATGAGAGATATTCCGGCAATGCTAGCGAGTAAAACAGTCATCGTTTGAGTAGTGGCGTCTGCCGTGCTCGCAATCTCAGTTTGTGTCCTAACAGTAAAATCATTTGCCTCCCATGTCGTCAGCTTGTGTCTGTCTCTCAGAAGCTGGGTGATCTCGGTGCTCGCTTCGTCAACAGCGGCCGACGATTGTGCGGAAGCAAAAATAACATTAGCGTAAATCCCGCCAACAAGTTTTTTCAGTACAGTCGAAAAAGGAGCGATTATAATGTCATCCTGGTCGTTGCCGCTTGCATCCTGCCCCTTTGCTGCCAAGACCCCGATAACCTTGAAAGGAAGATTTCCGATTCTTATTTCCGCTCCAACAGGATTTGCATCATCCCCAAACAAGTTTGTTACAATAGTCTGACCGATAACACAGACCTTTGTTTCGCCGCGTTCATCCGATTGAGTAAATGCAACACCGCTCGCCACAGGCCAATTTCGAATGTCAAAGTAATTCGGATAACCTCCCCAAATAGCCGTTCGCCAGTTTTGATTATTTGCAACAACTTGTTGAACAGCCCTTACGACCGGTGTCACGTACTGAACTGCAGGACATTGTTTGGCGATTGCAGTTGCATCGTCTTCAGTAAGACGCGTGAATGTTGCTGCTTGCGTTCTGACTCCGCTTTGATTTGACGCAAACGGAAAAACAATCAGCATGTTTGTTCCGAGTGATGCGATTTGCGATTTAACGGCGTTACTCGCTCCCTGGCCTATTGCAAGCATCGCAATCACTGCTGCAACACCAATGATAATACCAAGCATCGTTAGAAAAGATCGCAACTTATTTCTACCGAGTGAACGATAAGCGATTTTCAATATGTTAATAATCTTCATAACAAGTTTTCTACTCCACAAAATCTTCAAGCACAATAAGGCTCACTGTTCCAACTCCTCCTCTAATAACGGTATCTTCGGTAATTCTTCAGAAGCAATTTTTCTATCTTCGACAACCACTATCCTGCTTATCTTGCCGTCTTTGAATACCACGTTCCTTCCTGAATATTGAGCTATATCTAATTCGTGCGTGACGAGGACGACAGTAATTCCGCGCTCATTCAGCTTCTGGAAAATTTCCATGACCTCGACACTTGTGCGAGTATCTAAGTTTCCCGTCGGCTCATCGGCGAGAATCACAACAGGATCATTTACTAGTGACCTCGCAATTGCTACTCGCTGTTGTTGCCCGCCCGAGAGCTGATTTGAATAGTGAAGTGCTCTGTCAGAAAGTCCAACCGCGTTAAGTGCATTGAGCGCCTTCTCTTTACGTTGAGCCGAAGAAATTGAATTTGAATAAAGAAGCGGAAGTTCGACATTTTCCAGGGCGGTTGTCCTCGGCAAAAGGTTATAGGATTGAAAAACAAATCCCAACTTCTTATTTCTCAAACGAGCCAGTTCATCACGGTCCATCTTCCCTACTTCAATGCCATCCAAAAAATATTCACCGTTTGTCGGCTTGTCGAGGCACCCCAGAATATTCATGAAGGTCGATTTGCCAGATCCGCTCGCTCCCATGATTGCGACAAACTCGCTCTTGTTAACATCGAGGTTAATCCCGCGGAGTGCGTGAACCTCGAAGTCACCCATCTTGTAGGTCTTCGTAATATGTCTCACGGATATTATCGACTCGGGCATTGTCTTAGAATCTCCTCTGACCGCCACCTTGGAATGGATTATTCTGTGTGGCGCTCGCGGTCTGTGTCAGTGTTCCCACGGCAACTTCGTCGCCTTCTTTGAGATCACCATGGACTTCAGTATTAGTTCCGTCGGACAGGCCGAGCAATACTCTCAAAGGCTTTATCTGCTTGCCATCAACCACCCATACTCTGAAATAACTTCCCGGAGTCAAATCCCGCATCTGAGTGCCCTGTCCCGCTCCCATTCCGCCACCCATCCCGCCGCCAAACGCTGGCGCTAGGTTGCCATTACCATTTTGTTTCCATCTCTGCTGCATCTTTTGTTTGATTGAATCAGGAAGCTGGTTCATCATCTGTTTGAGGTAATCTGCTGGCGGAGTGAACCGTAATGCAGTCGTCGGAACCTTTAGAACATCTTTTGCTTCTGCAATATTGATCGTTATATTTGCCGTCATACCCGGCATTAATTTTAATCCCGGATTCTGCGCTTCTATTATCACGGTATATTCCACAACATTTTGTACTGTGGTAGGCTGCAATCTTATTTGGGAAACATTCCCTTGGAAAATTTCGGCAGGATAAGCGTCGACAGTGAATGTGACAACTTGTCCGACTTTCACATTGCCGACATCGCCTTCATCCACCAATGCTTGCACTTGCATTCGAGATAAATCATTTGCAATCGTAAAAAGAGTCGGAGTGCTGAAACTCGCCGCGACGGTTTGTCCGACATCAACGGCTCTTGAAATCACGACACCACTAATCGGGGCCCTGATTGTCGCGTAGTTTAGGTTTATATGCGTCTGATCGAGAGCTGTCTGAGCAGTTTTGACATCAGACATCGCACTCTCGTATGTTGCCGAAGCTGCATCATAGTCTGCTTGAGAATCGAGATTACGATCAAACAATTGTTTTACCCTATCGAAACTGATTTTTGCTTGGTCCGCGGCCACCCTTGCTTTTTGCAGATTGGACTCCGCCACTTCAACACTCGCCCACAGAAACGTCGTATCCAATTTCGCCATTACTTGGTTTCTTCTGACACGCGAATTCCAATCAACAAATAATTGAGCAATCGTTCCTGAAACCTGAGTGCCGACTTGTATAGTCGTATCGGCGGCCACCGTACCGGTCGCAGTAACAACCACGTTGAGATCACCCCTCGACACTTTCAAAGTTAGCCAGCTGGGGTCGTCAGCTTTACCCTTCGAAACAAAAAATACAACCCCGCCGGCTATCGCAAGGATGATGACCACGGCTGCTATGATCGTTCTCTTCTTTTTCATTTCATTAATCTCACTTTTACTTTATTGTTCCCATCGCTCTCTCGAGCTTTGCGTAAGAAACACTGTAGTTATACAGTGCCTGGATATAAGCTATTCGAGCATTCGACAATGCTACCTGAGCATCCGTTTCTTCAAGCGCTGTACCAGTACCTGAATTATATCTTCCGACCGCAAGCCTGAGAGCTTCGTCTGCAGATTCGACAAGTTTCTTCGAAGCTTGAATGCTCTCGTTCGCTTCTTGAAGTGCCAATTCCTGTTGTTGAACATCTAACAATAATGTCTGCATAACCAATTCGTTAGACGCTTCTGCAGTTTTAAGGTTTGCTCTTGCCAGATCGATGCCGGCATCAAGCTCAAATCCCTGAAAGATCGGCAGCGATAACGTAACACCCAGGTTCCAGCCGCTATAAAGTGGAGATGGAGTCAAGTTTCGCCAGTTGTATCCTCCGGAAGCAGAAATGTTCGGTAGATTTGTTGTCCATGCAGATGCTAGAAACTGTTTGCCCGCCTCGACCTGAGCCTGACTCGCAAGAAGTTCCGGACGATTTTTCAAAGCCGTATCAATTGCGGTTTGTATGTCTACGTTCACGTATGTCACTTCTAAATTATCTGCCAACGCAAAACTGTCCGGCAATTTCTTCCCCATTACATTTTCGAGCTGCACGCGAGCCACTTTCAAATTATTTTCCGCTTGAATCAAATTCACGTTTGCGTTTGCGACCGTTACCTCTGCGTTGACAACATCATATTGCGGCGCTGTACCAGCTTTGAAAAATGCCTGCGATTGTTTCAGGTGATCTTCAGCTTGCTGTACCGTCTCGGAGTCAACGACAAGCACTCTTGCAGAAGCCAGGTAATTGAAATAGGCGATATAAGTATTGACTATCACATCTTCGCTCGCTGACTTCAGATCCTGATTAGATTCATCGACTAGATCAGCAGAGCCGGAAACTTTCGTGAAGGTCTTGCCAAAATCGAAGATCAACTGCTGGACTTGAAATCCCGTGGCATAGTTATCGTAATAACCGTTAAACACATTCTTGCCTAGGATGAATGTCCCACCATTCCTGGTTATTGCCGCCTGAGCTGAAATCTGCGGCATCAGGACCGATCTTGATAGTTCCAGATTGGACTCCGACGATTGTAATCCACCTTCCGCGACCCGTATCGAAGGATTGTGCTCGAGTGCAATCTGGACACATTGATTCAAAGTAAGTGTATCCGCACGCATACTGAGGTTTTTCGGTGCACGTGAATCTGACTGGGCAAATGCAATAGCCGGTAGAAGAACAAGTGTTAGTATATCTTTTCTCATAAAATTACTTTTGACTTTAATTATAGACGGCAAAATCGGAAAGAAGTTCGGAAAAATTGGTTCATAGACAATGGGAAACAACTTGCCTTGACCTATGAACCGCGAACCAATTAGAGTTTATATCCGATCTTTCTTAAGAAATCGTAGCGCGCTTTCTTATCCGCATCCGTTTCAATTCCTTTCGAACTGACTCCGTCGATCACTCCGAGAATTCCCCTGCCTTGCTCGCTTTCAGCGACTATAACCTGAGCCGGATTTCCAGTCGCGCAAAAGATAGTTGCGACCTCGGGTATGTCCTTAATCGTGTTCAAAATGTTTACCGGAAATCCGTCGCGAAGAAATATTACGAAGACATGGCCCGCCGAAAGATTCACCGCATTCTTCTTGGCAAGATCAACCAATTCATCATCGTTCCCGGAAAATCTAATGAGTGCAGGACCCGAGGACTCACAGAAAGCAATTCCAAATTTCATTTGCGGGACTGTCTGCACAATTGCCTCATGCAGATCTTCGATTGTTTTTATAAAATGTGATTGTCCTAAAATGAAGTTGACGTCTTCCGGCTTTTCTATAGCCACAACCTTTAATTCCATTGCATCCTCCAGTTTCTTGTACTAAACAACTCTCTATAGCGTGAACATGTCCTTCGAACTCGGACTAGCGTATACGACTCTTCCGCCGACGATTGTTCCAATAACTTCGTCTTCAGGAATTTCTGCCGGGGAAATTTTTCGAATATCATTACTGAGAATTGTAAGATCGGCATATTTCCCAACCGATATTGTCCCCTCGTCGTTTTCTTGAAACGCCCCGTATGCCGGCCAAATCGTAAATGCTCTTAGAGCCTGTTCCATGGTCATCTTTTCTTGCGGAAAAAACCCTCCAGTAAATTCCGAGCTATCTGCCGCAATATCCGGCGTGACTTCAAAATACTCCTTGACATCACGAAAATTCTCCGGCAACCCAAAGATATCCCGTCTTGTCACTGCTGCATAGATTCCGAGACGCGGGTCGGGACTCTCAACCGGAAAATCAGAACCGCCTATTATCATGTTTCCGTCTTCAAGAAGAGACCGCCAAACATAGGCATACTTTATTCGTTCCGGCCCAAGTCTAGTTTCCACCCATGACATATCAGACGTGCAGTGCGTAGGCTGCATCGATGGAATGACACCCAGCTCCTTGAACCGCGCGATGTCTTCCTTCAGAAGTACCTGAGCGTGCTCAATCCGCAATCTAGGATCGGACATATTCGCGACCTTCATGGCAGCTTCATAGGCATCCAGCACCACATGGTTCGCCCGGTCGCCGATCGCATGTGTGCATACTTGAAAGCCATTCGAGAGAGATGCGATTGTTAGATTCTCGAGATCCTTCTGGCTCATTTCTGTAAGACCATAGTTTCCTGGATCATCCGAATAAGCCTGCACCAATGCAGCCCCCCTCGAACCAAGTGCTCCGTCCATGTACACTTTAACCGACCTCATTGTGAAAAAGCCTTTGTGATCCATGACCGGTCCGTGCTTCAAAATGTCGGGAAGAGTTGAATCAGTTCCAAGATACATTGCGTAGATGCGAATCTTGAGTTTTCCTTCATCCGCTAGCTTTCTGTAAACTCTCAACGTCTGCCCGTCAATCCCGGCGTCCTGAACTTCCGCCAATCCGTATCGGACACATGTATCGATGGCAATCTGAATAGCATTTCCAATTTCCGCATCGGTCGGAGACGGCATTCTCGAAGTGACTAAATTTATTGCCGCATCGAGAAATACTCCGGTTGGGTCACCATTTTTGTCTCTAATAATTTTCCCACCATCCGGATCTTTTGTGGCACGAGTGATCCCGGCAAAATCAACGACTTTCTGATTGACCCAAATAGCATGCTCGTCAACACGAATCAGTAAAACATAATTATCTGGCGAGACTCTGTCGAGAACGTCATGAGTTGGAAATGTTTTTGTTTTCCAAAGCTCTTGATTCCAGCCGCTGCCCCGAATCCAACCACCGCTGACAGATTTTGAGGCTGCATCTTGAACAAGTCTTGCGATTTCACCGGTAGATTTTGATTCTCTAAGATCAAGCGTTGTCAGACCAAAACCAAGCTTCGATAGATGGCAGTGCCCGTCAATCAATCCGGGAAGAACAAACGCACGGTGAAGATCAACGGTCTTTTTCCCGGCAAAGCTCGAGCTGATTCCAATATTTGTTCCTACCGCTGCGATGCGACCGTCTTTTATTGCAACAGCCTGCGCCTCCGGCATTCGCTCATCTAGCGTGCAAAAAATTCCATTCGTTATTACAAGATCGACATTCGTTTTAGGCATGGAACACGATGTGAATATAACACTTGCAAAAAAGATTCCGAGCGTGCCTAAGCGCAGACCTACAGATTTCGAATGTTCCATTTTGTGCTTAAAATTTACGAAGTCAATAGTCAAAGGTCAAAATTAAAGGAATAGCGAGATTGGTTTTGATTTTTGAATTTTTATTTTTGGCTTTCATCTAACAACTTTCTGTTCAATGTAAAGGAAAGGAAACCATGATGGACCATTCAATGACAACAACCACTTTCGAGATTCAGGGTTACCGCGTCGTGAGGCAGGTAGGAGTCGTCAGAGGAATTGTAGTCAGATCGAGGTCGCTGTTCGGAACGATCGGCGGATCGCTTCAAACGATCTTTGGCGGCAATATAACCCTGTTCACTGAACTCTGCGAGAAGACTCGCAACGAGGCTTTCGATATGATGACTAAGCACGCTGAGGAATTGGGCGCGAATGCCGTTGTCGGAATCAGGTATGACGCTACGGAAGTTATGAGTGGAGTTTCAGAGGTGTTGTGCTATGGAACAGCTGTAGTGGTCTCGAGAACCTAAGTATGAATTAACCTTGCGAAGGTAGTCGTCCCTTCGCAAGGTCGCAGGAAATTTAAAAAGGCCGCGAGAGTCGGATTCCAAATGTTGGCGAGGTCGCGATATCAGTCCTCCAGGCAAGGAATATGCGGAAATTACCGTCACTGCTTCCAACTCCTATTCCATAGTCGGATTTAAAACCAGAGGCAGTCATTATGTCCCAGCCGCTAGCAAGACCCGGCGATGCTCCAGCATCCTGCACTTGTCCAATATCTCCGAATAGAATCAAAGTAAACGTATTTATCGGAAAGAAATCTGAATGCTTGAACATGTCCGGGCTAAACAGGAGCTCCACGTTAAGCAGCAACATTCTGTTGCCTAACGAGTCACTCGGGAAAGACTTCAGTGGAAACGCGTTCAATGAGTTAAATCCTCCCAGCTGATAAGAACGCTGGAGCGGCAGGACTCCGCTTGAAGTTCCTGCCCGAAACCTTGCATTGAGTTGGAGACCGGTAAACAGCGGTTGGTAACGTGCTGCATCTAAAGTGATCATTCTAAAATCAAACGCGCCACTGACTGTCGTTTCGCCTCTGAGATCAGCGACCCACCCTTCTTTCCTTGAATCGCCGCCAGTATAGCTCCTATGTTCTAAGTCCACGATGAAACTCCTCATCCATCCTTCTTCGATCGCCGGATTATCACGAAAAACTTTATGCCCGCCAAAGAGAGACCACTCATCCGTCTCCGGCAGCGACAAATATTTATCGACATCGTAAGTCAGAGTAATTCTCGAATTCATCTCATAGTACTGTGCAACATGGAACGTTGCTCCCTGTCTGGAGAAATAGTCCATGAAGTCTTCTCTTGCCAGGATAGAATAAACAAGATTTTCCTTCGGCCCAATGATCCAGTAATCCTTTGAATCGGTAAGCGAATGCCCTTCGAGACCTAATTCAAATCTGTCTTCATTTCCAATCCATTTATCAATTCCAAATTGACCTCTCCAACGATGCAAGCTGAAAGCGTATCCCAAAAAGCCATAAGGCGAAAGGTCATCCGCGCCATCCCAGAAATAATCTTTCCCACTTCCGAGACCCAAGAAAAGACCATCGACCCGGTTGTAATTCGCAGCTAAGTGATCAAATAAGAAATCATGGTTTTGCCAAATATCAGGATGCTCGGTAAATCTAAGGTTTCGCACGAAATTGCGCCTTTCCTTTAGATCATTTCCCTCGCGCTCCACGACATTACCAGAAACTGAAGCATCTTCACTTACATGCGCCTTTCCGTTCACTACTATCATATCTCCATCGATTCTCGCACCGCTTCTCACGTAGGCATCGCCATTCACAACTAAGATATCTCCATGGATCGTCCCATAAATGAAAGCGTCTCCATTGAGGACTTCCACATTGTCGTTTATCGTAGAATCGTCGTTCAATGTGTAATCGCCTTTATGGATGTCGAGATTCCCAACGTCGTAGATGTTTGCCGCTTCATCACCGAGCTGCGAGGCGGAACCGGTAAGGTCGCGAAGCTCACCGCCGATTCTCTCCAAAGAAGCGGACAGTTTCTGCAATTCCTGACGATCCACTTCACTCAAGTCCTGCGTTGTATCCACCCTTGTTTTAAAAAGATAAAACGCGTGTTCGATTCTCTTGAGTTCGGTCTTCAGAGAATCGATATAACCATTATTGACCGCATAGGTCGTGTCTTCACTCTTGTTAAGACTATTAGTTTTGTCCGCCTGCGCATACACCGCCGAAAAAGAGAAGGCTATCATGGAAATAATAAATAGGAAGAAGAACCGCTTCATTTTTAAACTCCTTTTCAAAGAGAATCTACGAAATTAGAATAAATAGTTACAGATTCTCTGTTTATTTAAGACAATCTTGAGGCGGGCGATTCGAGAGGGAAAAAATTAAGTAATGGCAAATACTCCAATGCACCATGATAGTAGGCGAGCTCGAAGAAATGTCTCATGCCGGCAATTTCATCTTCGCCGAGATCAAATTGGATATTTTCGGTAAGATAAGATTTTACGAGACTGAAGCCGGTCTTATACTCCGCGGCAGCTTCCTGGCACAAGGAATCGATGTTATCTTGGCCCAGGATTTTGGAGGAAATGATAGACTGGATGTCGTCAATATCGAGTGCATTGCGGCGCCCAGCCCAGACGGCAAATACAAAAGGAAGTCCCGTCATATCGTGCCACTCTTCAGCTAAATCGAGATAATTTCCGTCTGTCGGTTTCGTCCTGAACAAGGCTGAATCACCGATCACAAGGGCGGCGTCAGCGGAAGCGAGCATCTTGTCGATGTCGGGCATTGCTGCTATTAAGTCTGGCTTGATTTCAAATTTTTCAGCGAGAAGAATTTTCGTTAGAACCACGGAGGTCATCGAACTGATATCGACCGCCACCGACTTGATGCTCTTCAGGTTCTTGTTGAAATATAAACGGATGCTTTTGACCTCGTCATGAGCGATGATGCCACACTCTGGAACGATCTGGAGTTCTGGGCTATTTTTTGCGTACGCGATACTCGGGATCAGCGCGACGTCGAGTCTCTTCGCATTTAATTCCACCGCCAACGCCGATGGGATTGCTTTTGTCAACTGAAAGTTGTGCGGAAAGAGATTTTTTTCTATTCCGTAAATCAGAGGCTTTGTGTTAAGGAAGCTGACACCACCGATCCTCTTCTTCTTCGAAGAACTCTTTGAATCATGACCTTGTGAGTCTGACATCGCAATTCCTCCACTAACGCTTAGATGTTTGCTAAGCGAAGCTTTCTATAACATTATATAGTGCATCCCGCTCAATGGGAATGCGACCGGCGTCTTTTATAAGTTTAATCAACTGACGCTTTGTCAAAGCATTTTCAGTTGACGCACCAGCCATGTGAAAAACTCTTTCGTCACGAACGGTCCCATCAAGATCGTCGGCGCCAAAACCCAAACTGATCTGCGCAACTTTCGGTCCCATCGATATCCAATATGCTTTAACGTGAGGGAAGTTGTCGAGCATCAGCCTGCTCACCGCGATACTCTTCAAATTGTCGACGCCGGTTGCCCATTGAGTCGAGTCTTCAACATGTGGATGATATGCCAATGGAATGAAGGCAAAAAAGCCTTTCGTCTCATCTTGAGTTTCGCGAAGACGAACAAGATGGTCAACGCGCTCTTCGACTTTTTCCATGTGGCCGTAGAGCATCGTGGCGTTAGACGGAATACCTAGCCTATGGGCAGTCTTGATAACACCCAACCATTCGTCAGCGCCGATCTTGTCGGCAAACATTTTTTCACGCACACGCTCACTGAATATCTCTGCGCCGCCGCCGGGCATCGCGTCAAGTCCGGCTTCTTTAAATTCGATCAAAACCTTCCCGACCGTCTTTCCATACAATCTCGCAAAAAATTCTATCTCAACGGCTGTAAAGGCTTTTATGTGGATTTTGGGATTGATCTTTTTTATTCCGCGAAGCATCTCGATGTAGTAATCGTACGGCAATCCGTTGTGCAGGCCGCCGACTATGTGCATCTCCGTGATGTTCTCACGTTCCACTTCGACGGTTTTGAAGATGTGTTCCAGTTCCATCATGTACGCACCGTCCTGTCCCTCTTTTCTGTAAAAGGAACAGAACTTGCAATCGAGCTCGCAAATATTGGTATAATTGAGCACGTAGTTTTTCACAAAGTACGTGTTCGGGCCGTTGATTTTCTCGCGTACCATGTTGGCGAGATATCCCAGCACAAGAAGGTTGTCCGTATTATAGAGTCTTATCCCATCTTCCCTGCTGAGTCTCTCCCCAGCTTTTACTTTACGGTAAACATCGTCGAGATCACCGAAGCTATTTTCAAAGACAGGTGACTCGATTTTGACTTGTGCTCCTGAATCTCTAAGTGTCTGAGACATAGGGTCTACATTACGTTGTTTTTTGACGGACTGCTTTGCTTGCCAGTTCTCTCAAATAGAAAAGTTTTGCACGCCGGACTTTCCCGCCGCGCATGACTTCGATCTTAGCAATGCGGGGAGAATGGAGGGGGAAAATCCTTTCCACTCCGACGCCGTTCGAAATTTTTCTGACGGTGATCGTTTCTTTCAATCCCGCGCCACGACGACTGATTACGATTCCTTCAAAGTCCTGGATTCTTTCCTTGTCCCCTTCGACGACTTTGAAATGAACGTTGACTGTGTCGCCGGAACGAAACGGCGGCAAATCAGTCTTCAAATGTGCTGCTTCTACTAAAGATATTTTGTTCATGACCATTCTCTCTTTCTTTCAAATCCTAAAGCCACATCCTGAAGATTGCGGCTAATCAGTATGTTTAGAATCTTTCTTCCCGTGAGCGGGATCTTCGACAAGCAAGTCAGGTCTGCGTTTCGCCGTTCTTGCAAGACTCATCTCTTCACGCCACCTTTTGACTTCTGCGTGGTCGCCGCTTAACAGTACATCGGGAACTTTCATGCTTCTAAAATCTGAGGGCCGAGTATATTGAGGCGAATCGAGAAGTCCGGTCTGGAAGGAATCATTCAATGCGCTCTCGCTGTCGCCGAGCGCTCCTGGCAGCAAGCGAATAATTGCATCCACAACAACCAACGCCGCGATTTCTCCGCTCGTCAACACATAATCTCCAATGGAGATTTCTTTCGTGACCAATCTCTCTCTGATTCTTTCGTCAACTCCTTTGTAATGTCCGCAAATTAATATGAGATTATTCTCCAGAGACAACTCGTTAGCGGCGCGCTGATTGAAAGTCTCACCATCGGCGGTCATCAGCACCACATCATCATAGGCTCGTTCGGAAAACAGTTTTTCGACACATTCAAAAATCGGTTCGGGCTTCAACACCATTCCTGCTCCGCCGCCATATGGCAAATCGTCAACGGTCCTGTGCTTATCATGAGTATAATCGCGCAGATCATGGAACACTATTTCAACAGCATTCCTTTCCTGGGCTTTCTTAATCATGCTCTCATTGAGAGGGCTCGAAAGCAAATTTGGAAATGCTGTTACAATATCAATTCTCATCATTTTACAAATGACTCTTATAACAATCCACGTTGTTGAACACTAAACTTCAATTGGAAAATCGTGCTGGAACCCGGTTTGCCAACTAATTAAGAACCGTCCGCGAAAGAATTCGACGGACAAAATCCAACCTGAAGAGCCTAATCGTTATCTACAATTTCCAGTATAGCCCGCTTGCCTTCACGCGCTGCTACCGCGCTCAGCAAAATTCGGATCGAGTTCGCGGTTCTCCCTTTCTTGCCGATCACTTTGCCGACGTCTTCCTTGTCAACTCGAAGCTGGAAGACCACCTTATTCATTTCATTTTCTTCCTGAGATAACAGAACGCCATCAGGTTTGTCCACGAGTTTCTTGATTACAAATTCGACGAAGTCATGCATTGCGACCTCCTTTTTGCCTAATCTTTTTCAACATGAACCAGCAAAGGCAGGTTTCATCCGGACCTGATAACCTGCCCGACATTTGTCGGGACTTAGTAAAAAAGAAACTTCAATATGTCAAATTCATTCGCTCTTCTTCCCGATGGATCCATTCGGGAAATAAAAGGGAAATATTAGTTACTTATGAAGCTGCAGGAGTTCCACCGGCTTCAGCTTGCGGAGCGGGCGCCGGTTGAGCCGCAGGTTCTGCTTTAGCATCTTCTTTAGTCTTCTTCGCCTTCCTTGCAGCCTTGTGTCTCTGTTTGCGTTCGACATCACGCGCAAGCTTTGCTTCCTGGGAGGCTTGCCACTCGCTCAACTTTTGAGCGACAGCAGATTCATCCAAACCTTTTTTCATCAGATACCATTTGTACCATAGACCCGACTTTCTGAGAAGGCTTCGCACGGTATCCGAAGGGAGCGCGCCTCGCTTCAGCCACTTGAACGCCTTTTCCTCATTGAACTTGATCTCAGCCGGATTTCTCAAAGGGTTGTATGTGCCGACTGATTCGATGAACCGCCCGTCACGGGGAGAACGCGAATCTGCAGCAACTACTTTATAAGATGGTTGATTTCTTCTTCCTGTTCTTCTTAGTCTTAAACTTACTGCCAAATATTCCTCCGAATCTTGATCATAATTGTTATGATTTCCTTTTGATTAAATTGGGAAACGCACGTTCGCCATAGCAGACTTTCCGAATCTTCCTTTGGAAAGTGTCTTGAACATTTTCTGCATTTCTGAAAACTGCTTTAAAAGTTTATTAATATCTTGAACCGTTGTGCCGCTGCCGGCTGCAATTCTTTTCCGGCGCCTTCCATCGATTATATGCGGTTTGTTCCTTTCTTCAAACGTCATCGAGCTTATCATGGCTTCTATTCTCACGAGAGCCTTCTCATCGATGGGAGCATTTCTAACCGCACCTGAGACACCAGGGATCATCGACAGTATATCTTTCAGCGGTCCCATCTTTTTTATCTGCATAAGCTGGTCGCGGAAGTCTTCGAGATTAAACTCGTTCTTCCGCATCCGCTGCTCGAGCTTCGCAGCTTTCTGATCATCGACATTTTCCTGGACTTTCTCGACAAGCGTGACGACGTCGCCCATTCCGAGGATGCGTGAAGCCATCCTGTCAGGGTGGAACACTTCGAGCTGATCCAATTTCTCGCCGAGGCTGACAAATTTGATCGGCTTCTGGACGACCGACCTGACCGACATGGCTGCTCCACCTCGAGCGTCGCCATCCAATTTTGTAAGAACGACTCCGTGGAAGTTGAGCCGGCGATTAAACTCTTGTGCGGTGTTGACCGCATCCTGGCCCGTCATCGCATCGACAACAAACAGAATCTGGTTCGGGTTGACCGCCGATCTTACACCCTCTGCTTCGCGCATCATTTCTTCATCGACATGGAGCCGACCGGCTGTATCGATTATAGCAGTATCGCGGGCATTCTTTCTTGCGTGCTCAACCGAGCCCTTTGCAATATCAACTGCCGAAGCATTGCGATCGAGGTATACTGGAACACTAATCTGATTACCAAGAGTCTCCAACTGGTCGATGGCCGCAGGCCTGTGGACGTCGCAAGCGACAAGGAGCGGGTATCGTCCTTTCGACTTCAAATAACTGGCAAGCTTCGCCGCAAACGTCGTCTTGCCTGAACCCTGAAGTCCGGCAATCATTATTACGTTCGGGATCTGCTCGGTCAGCTCAAGCTCGCTCGTTGTCGCGCCGAGAATCTGGACAAGCTCATCGTATACAATCTTGACAAAAACCTGGCCGGGATTCAGACTCTTTACAACGTCTTTGCCAATCGCCTTCTTCTGGACTTCCTCGGTAAAATTCCGCGCGACTGCATAGTTCACATCGCCTTCAAGAAGCGCACGGCGCACTTCTCTCACGGCATCGGAAATATTTTGATCCGAGATGCGAGCTTGTCCGCTTAAGTGGCGGAAGATACCATCGAATTTTTCAGATATCTGTTCAAACATGAATAACTAGATTCCTCGAAGAATTACTGATAGAAAGAAGTCCAGTGTCATTCCCGAACGCTTTTGTCGGGAATCCACTTTTCAAACAAATCACGTTCCCGCTTGGATCTTACAGGAATAACGCGTTGAGATAAATCTTTCGCACTCTTGTTCCTTCGGACAAAAATTGCCTGAAAATTTACGAAAAATGGGAGATTGTTGCAAACCATAGACGGTCTGTTCTTGCGATCTACATCCATCTTTAATAACACAAAAAAAACCCGTCTACGAACGCAGACGGGCTGGAGATCCAAACCCTACAAGGGTTTGACTTCGAGAATTTGCCGCGTGACAAGCTTCGTCAACCCTCGCAGGGTTGACGAAATCTTATACTTTCGGTCCTGCCTTGATCACTTCAGGCGGGCAACCATCTTCGTACTTTTTGAAATTATCGGCAAAGCGTGAAGCAAGCTCTTTGTACTTCTTCATATATTCGTCCTTGCTCGGCCACGCTCCAGAGGGATCGAGAATATTATCTGGAACGCCTTCGCATTTTGTGGGCACCTCAAAACCGAAGACCGGATCCTTCACGAACTTTGTCTTAAGCAGCTTACCGTCGAGGGCGTCGTTGAGAAGCGTCCGCGTGTATCCGATGCTGATCCTCTTGCCAATCCCGAAAGCACCGCCAATCCAGCCGGTGTTGACGAGCCAGCAATTTACATTGTACTTGATGATCTTCCGCTTCAGAATATCTGCATAAAAATAAGGATGGTGTACCATGAAAGGCGCACCGAAGCACGTGCTGAACGTCAGCTCCGGCTCTTTGCCGAGACCTACTTCCGTTCCGGCAATTTTCGAAGTGTAACCCGAAATGAACTGGTAGATCGCCTGATCGGGACTCAACTTGGCGATGGGCGGCATAACGCCGGAAGCGTCGCACGTCAGGAAAATAATATTCTTCGGATGTCCGCCCTTCTTTTCAAGCACAGAGTTCTCGATATATTCAAGCGGATAGCAACCACGAGTGTTCTCAGTTATGGACTCGTCATCGAGATCGATCAATCTTGTAACTGGATCGAACACGACATTTTCCAATACTGTTCCGAACATTTTTGTCGTTGCGAAGATTTGCGGTTCGGCAGACTCGGAAAGTCTGATGACTTTCGCATAGCAGCCGCCTTCGTAATTAAAAACTCCTTCTTCACTCCAGCCGTGCTCGTCATCGCCAATAAGTCGTCGTTTGGGGTCAGCCGACAGGGTGGTTTTTCCAGTACCGGATAAACCAAAGAAAACTGCTGAACTGCCGTCATGACCGATGTTCGCTGAGCTGTGCATCGACATTACTCCTTGCAGCGGCATGAGAAAGTTCATAATCGTAAAAACAGATTTCTTAATCTCGCCGGCGTAAGCAGTATTACCGATTATGCAAACCTTTCGCGCGAAATTTAGAACGATAAACGTTTCAGTGGCTGATCCATCGATCTGGGGACTTCCTTTGAAAGATGGTACGGCGATCACCGTGAAATCCGGAATGTGCCTTCTGTATTCGTCGTTGGTCTTCGGAAGCAAGAACATATTCCTTGCAAAAAGACTGTGCCATGCTTTCTCAGCAACGATTCGCACCGGCATTTGATATTCTGAATCGGCGCCTACATAACAGTCCTGCACAAATAGATCTCTTCCTTGCAGGAAACCCAACATACGGTTGTAAAGTGCATCGAACTTCTCAGAGCTGAATGGCTTATTGTATTGTCCCCACCAAATTTTATCTTCAGTAGAGGGTTCTC
The DNA here is from genome assembly GCA_963703215.1 of uncultured Bacteroidota bacterium. Classification (GTDB taxonomy): domain Bacteria; phylum Bacteroidota; class Ignavibacteria; order Kryptoniales; family JAKASW01; genus JAKASW01. The sequence goes on from OY969800.1 coordinate 3,391,107, forward strand.
TTACGATGTATTTGTCGCTCGCCGCGCGTGCAGTGTGCTTCCCGGTATTTGCGACCACGGGACCAAGATGCGTTATTCTCGCTTCACCTCTGAAGGCGATCTCTTCATAAAGGGCTTCCGTCGGCAGGTTCCAGTAAGACATCCTCAGGTTCGAGATGCCATGGTTGTCAAGCCCGTAATCACTCTTAAGGGCTTTGGCTTCGCTTTCCGCAGGTGTTTTGATGTTCAAAAGGTTGTTCATGACCAATCCCTCACAAGTTTTCGTTCTCCAATATAGATTTCCTTTGGTGAAGTCGGATCGAGCGCCCATCTTATTCGGCTGACGCCTTCAGTGATTTCCTTCATTGAACCGGCGTAGCTCAGTCTCAAGTGCCCTTCCATTCCGAATTCCCTTCCTGGTACAGTTACGACTAAGGCTTTCTTCAAAAGAAGCTCGCACAGTTTGATCGAGTCTTTCATATACGCGCTGAAATCCGGCAGGCAATAATATGTGCCGTCAGGCTTTGTCGTCTTTATTCCGTTGACTGAATTCAATTCCTGCAGCATAACGTTCCGATTATTCTCAAGGGTCAATCGCAGGCTTTCGACGGGACTCTGCACCCCCGTCATAGCACCTTCGGCCGCCGATTGAAGCAACACGGCGGTACATGAAGTTATTTGGCTCTGGACGTTTGCCATTATCCTGGTCAAATTTCTGCTTGCGATCGTCCAGCCGATACGAAAGCCGGTCATCCCATAAAGCTTCGACACGCCGTTGACAACGATGATGCATGTCGATTCGATGTCCTTCGTGGTATGCTTGTATGCCGAAGGCGCCTTCTTTCCATCAAAGACCAGCTTATGATAGATGTCATCCATGATAATGTAGATGCCCTTTTTCTCGCAGAACTCCACAAGCTCGCCTATGAATTCGTCAGGGTACATTACTCCCGACGGATTGTTCGGGCTGTTGACGATGATGGCCCGAGTGTAAGAGCTGACGGCTTTCACGACTTCTTCCATTCTCGGATAGAAGCCGCCACCCTCGGGAGTGACGATTACTGGAACGCCGTAGACCATCTTAACCATCTCCGGATAACTTACCCAGTAAGGTGCGAGTATGATCACTTCATCCTGCGGATTTAAGAGAGAATAGAGGACGTTGTAAACCGACTGCTTGGCGCCCGAAGAGACAATCACATTTTCCGGCGCTACAACTCTATCATAATTTTCTTCTGTATATCTAATGATAGCTTTCTTAAGAGATGGTATTCCGTCAGTAGGTGTATATTTGATATCACCTGTATTGAGTTTTGCTGCTGCACTCAGTATCGCAGAAATGGGTGCTTTGTTCTTGGGCTCACCTCCGCCGAGGTGAATGACTGCTTCGCCTTTTTCTTTCAACACTCTGGCTTCCTCATTCAACTTCAGTGTCGGCGACTCGGCAATCGACTTGGCAAGTTGACTTACGTTCATTGTTTACATAATCTCCTTTGGGTTTTTTCTAATCGAAGCTACTCGAATAAAACATGGAATTATATGTGAAAACTCTTCAAGATTGAATTCCTTGACTCGAAAGAAAAATCACTCGCACTACCCGTGTCAAGATTCTTTCTTGTCGAAGGTCTCCCGTTTAGAACATTGTCGAATCTATATCAAAAGGAACTTCTTTTTTCTTATGACAAGGCGGTGCTGCGATCAGACATTACTATTCTTCTTGACAGCGTTCTCCCTTGTTGGAAAGATTGCCGTACTTTCCATTCTATAATATCAATTAGCGTCGGTAGTGTAAGCGGATGTGGTTGTACTAAGAAAGGCTTTGCGATTATATCTCTTTGGGTTCTGCATGATCCTAATCTGCTTACGTTTTAGTATATAAACATTGTCGATTCCCTGCAAGTTTTTTTTGCAAAATCTTGAAGTCAAGACTTCTCATAAACTCGGATGAGTTGTTTTTTCGGAGGTTTAAGCGTAAAATATATGCCGCATCATTAATCAAAATGTTCGACAAGAAAGAAGCCGAAGGGCACATGACGAGAAAAAGGAAATGGACTAATCTATGAAATTCAAGTACCTGAACCGATACATTGCACTTGGACTATTTCTGCTCACTCTCACAATGTATCGAATGACATCTCAGTCGTCGGTAGCATTCTGGGATTGCGGAGAATACGCGGCGACATCTCCAGCCATGGAAGTCCCTCATCCGCCGGGCGCACCTCTATTCACTCTTCTCGGCAGAGTCGCCATGATGACCCCTTACGTCGCCGACCATGCCCTTAGAATTAACCTCATTTCCGCACTGGCAAGCGCTCTAACCATCATGTTCCTTTACCTCATCAGCGTAAAGGTAATCTCAAGATGGAAAGGTTTTCCTACCGATCTTTTATCTTCAATTGCCGTCTTCGGCTCCGCTGGCATCGGAGCACTGACCTTCTCTGTAACCGATACTTTCTGGTTCAACGCCGTCGAGTCTTCCCTATTCGCTTCCAGTATGTTCTTCGTGTCATGCGTCGTATGGCTTGGCATGACGTGGTACGACAAGGCGGAAGAGCCGGGAAGCCAGAGATATCTTCTTCTTGCCGCTTACGTCATGGGACTCTCTATCGGCATCCACCAGTTGAGCGTCCTCGGATTTTTCGCGATTGCGCTTCTTATTTACTTCAGGTACTACGAGTTCGAGTGGGGATCGTTTGTCAAGTTCGGAGTAATAACTGTCCTTTCGTTCTTCATCATTTATCCCGGGATCGTAAAGTGGTTTGCTGAAATACTGAACGGTGATTTGAAATTTGGGCCCATCGATGTAAGTCATAGCATAATCGTCCAACTTATTCCACCCGGAATTATTGTTGCCGCTATTTACGGTGCCTATAAAGCGGAGAAAGCAAAACGCTGGATATTAGGCACGGCACTCATGGCTGGACTTCTTATGGTTCTCGGTTATTCAACTTACACGACGGTCTATATCCGTGCAAATGCTCATCCTCCGATAAACGAAAACAATCCGAGCAATCTCGCACGAATGGTAACATACTTAAACCGCGAGCAATACGGTGAACAAAAGATGTGGCCGAGAATGTGGAGCTCGGAACCTCAATATACTCAGAACTACAAGAATTATTCCTCGGATCTCGATTACTTCTTGTCTTACCAGCTGAGCCATATGTACCTGCGATACCTCGGTTTCAATTTTGTCGGCAGAGCTGGAGACATCCAGGATGCACCCGTGGCATTCACACAATCGTCAAGTTCGCTTAAGAATTCGTTTGATGGAAAGTCGGGATACCCGACAAGGTACTATGCCATTCCACTCCTTCTCGCAATCTTCGGGATGCTGTACCATGTCAGAAAGGACTGGAAGTTCGGGTTGGTATTTTTAGCTCTCTTTGCGGTGCTCGGAATCGCACTGGTGGTGTTTTTCAATATGCAGAACCCTCAGCCGAGAGAAAGAGATTATTTCTTCGTCGGCTCTTTCTTCGTCTTCGCCATGTGGGTAGGGGTTGGAGCCTCTGGAATTATTGACTCTGTCACTGACGCATTGAAAGCAAGACAGGAACTCTGGGCGAGATACAAGAACGTGTTTGTTGGTGGCACGGCAGCGGTGTTGTTTGCCGTCTCGCCGCTTGTAATGTTCTCACAGAACCTTGAATCACATAACAGGCATGGTAACTTCGCGCCGTTCGATTATTCATATAATATTCTGCAGTCATGCAAACCAAACGCGATACTTTTTACAAATGGAGATAACGACACCTTCCCATTGTGGTATCTTCAGGAAGGAATGGGAATCCGCGACGATATCAGAATCGTGAACCTGAGCCTTGTGAATACAGACTGGTATATTCTTCAGCTCAAGAACGAGAACCCGCATGGCGCCATGAAGGTTCCTATAAGCATACCTGATGATCAGATCAAAACTATTTCCCCGGTACAGTGGCAAACGAAAACATTCAAATTGGCGGTTCCAAAAGAGGTCTACGAGCAGTTTGGAATTACGGACACCAGCATCACAGACAAGGGTTATATCCAATATACCATGAGACCGACTCTTCAAGCAGGCGACGTGCAAGCTATCAGGGTACAAGACATCATAATGAAAAATATTATTGAAACGACTGCCTGGAAACAGCCAATTTACTATGCGGTCACTGTCGCGCCGGAAAATTTTATCGGGTTGACTCCTTACCTTCAAATGCAAGGTTTGGCTCTTCAACTGACCCCCAAGGTGAATGCCGCTCAAGGTGGCGACTACGAGATAAATCTGCCGATAATGAAGGAATGCCTGATGGAGCCGGGGAAGAAAATTTCCACCGAGCCGCAATACGGATTCTTGTTCAAGAATTTAGACAACACGCATGTTTTCTACGATGACAACGTCAGAAACTTGATGGTAAACTACCGATATAGCTATTTAAGACTCGCTGCATATTACGAAACACATGGCGATAGCTCAGATGCCGTCGCTGCCCTCGATACCATGGAAGCTCGAATACCTGAGAAAGTAGTGCCGATCAAATATGAAATCTTGAGCGACGTTACGAGATTATACTTCATGGCAGGCGCAGCGCAGCAATTCCACACATTTGCCGATATCGTCGAAAAGGATGCTCTCGCGGCAATACAGGATAATCCCAACGATGTGCAAAGATATTACAATCCCTACAGGATCCTGCTCGATATATATGATATGGAAAAGGATTACCAGAAATCGATAGACCTTCTCCAGAGACTTCAGGGAATGTTTCCGAACGACAGGAGTATCTCTCAGCGGGTAACGGAACTGCAAGCGATGATAAACATGAAATCGGCGCCTTCTGCATCGGATACATCGTTGCTGCACAAAGCCAATTAAGCATCTCCTAAAAATTTACAGAAGCGGTGGCGGATAAATTATCTGTCACCGCTTTTTGATTTTCACAATGTGGAGTCCATCATACGGTGAAGAATCGCCTCTTGAATTGTGCCAATAGGTGTGAAACAAACGCCCTTACTTTGGATATCCGACAGTCTGAGACAGAATAATCATCTGATCCGATCTCAAGTTCATCACCTTTGACAATGTTGACTTGTCAATCGACGCTCTGACGACACATGCGAGCCCTTCGGAAGCACAAAAGAGATAAACATTCTGCGCGATGAAACCACAGTCAGCCGCAGTATAAAGGATCCGATCATCTGAAGATGCGCGACCAGCTTTAGAAAAATCGGCAACATACACGATGTCAAGAGGGGCGTCTTTCACGAAACTCTGGGTTCCAGTCTTTCCCCGGATATCCTCCTTCACGATCTGCTTGAGCGATTGCGAAGTGGCATCGTAAAGATACAATCCATCCTGCATTACAGCGTAAACATTTATTTCCTGCATGTTCATCGCCGACGGAGCCGTGCGGCGGCCATCTGGACGATTCACTCCGAATGCGGCCCACAACAGATTTGATAATACCTGCCGCGGCAAGGGCTTCGAATCGAATGAGCGCGAAGTTCTCCTCTCTTTCAAACACTGCATCAGCGGCTTCCCTCCAACTGTATCGGGCGACGGCAGCGTAATTACCGTCGGCAATGAAACGACTGTCGATGGAGAAGTTTCAAGAACGGTGTTATAATAATTTACTCGCAAACTGTCTTGTCCAACGCAAGTGGATGTGACAACAAGCACTGCAACGAAGAAATACTTATTTAGCCCGTTCATATTTTACTCCGAATCTAGTTGGTGAATTATCTTACTCCGTTTACTTCAACTCTTTGTATCTGAAACAAGTCATCATGTGATCGTTTACCATCCCCGCTGCCTGCATGTGCGCATAGCATATAGTCGTCCCGACAAACTTAAATCCACGTCTCTTCAGATCCTCGCTCATCTTATCGGACTCTTTTGTCCGAGCCGGCAAGTTCTTCAACGTTTTTCTTGTATTAACGATTGGCTCGCCGTCAACGAACTGCCAGACATACTTATCGAAGCTTCCAAATTCTTTTTGGACATTGATAAACTGCCGCGCGTTATTGACAGCCGCTTCCAATTTCAGCTTATTCCTGATTATTCCCGCGTCTGACAAAAGGCTTCTAATCTTTCTCCCGTCGTACCTCGCCACCTTCTCAACATTGAAGTTATCGAATGCTTTCCGGAAGTTTTCGCGCTTGTGAAGAATCGTTGACCAGCTTAGCCCCGCTTGCATTCCTTCCAGAATCAGAAACTCGAATATTTTTTCGTCATCATGAACTGGAACACCCCATTCATTATCGTGGTACTCGATCATCAATTGATCATCTGTCGGCCACGGACAACGAATTAGTTTCTCGCTTTTTGATATTGCCATCTTCACTCCACTGAGTATTCAGTTTTCAGTTGTCAGTACGCAGTCTTCAGTTTTCAGTGCTCATTCGTCAGATGGGAGTTACTACCGATCGTCTGATCGCCGATGACTGATAACTGAGAATTAATTAACTTCTTCAAATTCGCCGGTCTTCTTATTCTTTCGGACATTGTTCCAATTGAAGAACCGGCCATTCATCGCAATGTAAACTCCGCGCGGCAGCGTTTCGGCAAAGGCAAGTGCACTACCAAGGTTAAATAGTCCATCAGAGCTTCCAAATTTATATGGTATCATGGCGCCAGTCAAAACGACAGTCTTGTCTTTGATAGCTTCTCCAAGAACCCGCGCCGTCAACTCCATCGTGTCCGTGCCATGAGTGACAATGATTTTGTCCTCGGTACACTTTACACAATTCTCAAGAATGATCGCACGGTCATGTTCGGTCATTTCCAAACTGTCTATCATCATTAACGTCCTGACTTCCGCGTCCACTTTACACCTGCCAAGTTTCAACATCTCTTGCAGATGTGAGTCTTTGAAGTACAGCTGGCCAATCGACTCGTTGTATTCCTTGTCGAACGTTCCTCCAGTCACTAATATCCTTATCGCCATTATGGCACAATTTAACATTTTTGTGTCCAAAGACTCAAACTTTAGTCCGTCATCCGCCAAGATTGCGAATGATATTGAAACAAATATCAACAAGTGACTATCTTTAACCCCGATTTTAAAAAGTGATGCGTTAATTTTACAGAGGATGTAATGAACAATAGGAAATTCCCCGATCTCTTTTACAATCCCATAAGCATGGTTGGCGTGGTGATCGCCACGGTCACGTTTGGCTCGATCCTATTGCTGATGATCTCAGACATTCTTTGGAAATCATTTCCACCCTACTTCGGAATTGTCACGTATATTCTTCTCCCAAGCGTACTCATACTCGGATTAATAGTCATCCCGGTTGGTGCGTTCATCGAGCGGAAACGGTGGCGGAGAATGGAAGAGAGCGGCGAACTTCCCTTGCCAAGGATCGATTTGAATGACAACAGGCAGCGAACGGCATTTCTTTTCTTCTCGACGGGAACACTTCTTTTGATGATATTCACGGCAATCGGCGGATACCATGCATTCGAAATCACGGAATCGGTTTCATTCTGCGGGAAGGTATGTCATCAGGTAATGAACCCCGAATACACCACGTATAATCACTCGCCTCATGCAAGAGTGGCTTGCGTGCAATGTCATGTCGGTCCAGGTGCAAGCTGGTACGTCAGATCCAAACTCTCCGGCGCATATCAGGTTTACTCGGTACTATTCCACAAATATCCGCAGCCGATTCCAACGCCGATAAAGAATTTGCGGCCCGCTCGCGAAACCTGCGAACAATGCCACTGGCCTCAATCTTTTGTCGGTGAACGGAGAGTCACCAAGGCTTATTTCCTGGAAGACTCGACCAACACAAGATGGACAATAGACATGCTTGTAAAAATCGGACGGAGCACATTGGGCGAAGTGCAGCGTTCGCCGGTGCACTGGCACGTCACTCATACGGTTCAATACCTAGCGTCGGATACATCACTGCAGAACATTCCCTGGGTCCGCGTCACTGATTCCACCGGCAAGAGTGAAGTATTCGAACTGAGCAGCAACCCATTCACTCCCGATTCGGTAAAGTCGCTGACGGTGAAAACCATGGATTGCGTGGACTGCCATAATCGTCCAACGCACGTCATCAAGACTCCCGGCGATGCCGTTAACGATGCAATGGCAAGCGGAACGATAAATCCGTCACTTCCATGGATAAAACAGACCGCGGTAAACGCTCTCGTGCCAAGGTATGGGGATACGCAAAACGCTTTAGACAGCATTGCCCTCTCGGTCGCGACATTTTATAAAGACAAGTATCCGGAATTAGCGTTGGCCCGAGGCAATGACATAAAAGCAGCAATTGCTTCGTTACAGTCTATCTATCAGGCGAATTTCTTTCCTTACATGCGAGTGGACTGGAGAGCATATACCAACGACATCGGACATGAAAATTATCCGGGGTGTTTCAGATGCCACGATGGAAACCATAAGTCTGCCGACGGACAGATTATTCCGAACAAATGTGAAACCTGCCATCAAATTTTAGCGCAAGGCACGACTCCTGAAGAGGAAGTAAACCTTTCGGGAGTCGAGTTCAAGCATCCGACTGATATAGGCGATGCGTGGAAAGAGGGACTCTGCACTGATTGCCACGATGGGACTCAATGAAAACTCAAAGGAGAAAAGTCAAAGCAGGAATCGGTCGGCTTTGATTTTTGAACTTTGACTTTTGATTTTCTACCGATCCTTCTGAACTTTTGAAACAGTCTTCCTGATTAGCAAATACAACACGAAGATCGCCGCCGAAGTAGTTAATCCCCAAAAGATGCCAAAATGGAAGCTCACGAAGTTTTTCATTACGCGGGATGAAAAGACCGAAGCACCTTCCGTGAAAACCCAAGCCCAAGCGAAAGCGCCGATTATATTATACATAACAAAAACATAAACGTTGACTCTGTAAATGCCAAGAGTAATCGGAATTATATTTCTGACGCCGTAGAAAAAACGTGCAATGATCATCAGAGGTGAACCATAACGTTCGACAACTCTCGACGTCGACTCAACTTTCGCTCCGAAGTTCTTCTTCAAGAAATGCCACTTGTTCCAGAGAAACCTTCCAGCGTAATAGTAAAACATATTCCCGACAAATGATGCTTCGGTTCCGAGGAATATGACGCCGGTGATTGTGACAGCTCCCTTGTGAGCCAGCGCGACTCCGGCAAACAAACCAAATTCCCCGGTGAAAGCGACTGTAATTAACACCGTGAGATAGCTATTTTGATGAAGGAAATGTTCCACCATTTAACTTAGCAAAATCAACCTGTAATCTTCAATTTAGCCACCGCAAACTCACACTTATCTTGAATCTCCTGAGCTGCTTCTTTAGATTTACTTTAATGAAGATAGTCTGGGTAACTATTGCAATTCTCGTTTTAAGTATCAGCATAGCAAGTGATGCGTTCTCTCAGAAAACCAGCGCATTTAGAATCGCGCGATTGAAATATGACGGCGGAGGCGATTGGTATAACGACCCTCTTGAAGAACCCACGCTTTTAAAATTCGTGAAAGATCATACGAACATCAACGTCGACCCGAACTATTATTATGTAGATATAATGAGCGACGATATCTTTTCATACCCTTTTCTCTTCATGACAGGACACGGGAATATCCGTTTTACCGACCAGCAGGCGCAGCGTCTCAGGCAGTATCTTGAGAACGGCGGCTTCCTTTATGCCGATGATGATTATGGAATGGACGAGGCCTTCAGGAGGGAAATAAAAAAAGTGTTCCCCGATAAGCAGCTCGTCGATCTTCCATTCTCCTACGGGCTGTACCATTGCATTTATCCTTTCCCGAACGGAGTTCCCAAGATACACAGCTGGGACGAGAATCCTCCAGAGGCTCCTCATGGATTAGGAATCTTCATCGGAAAGAGGCTCGTGGTTTACTATACGGCCGAGAGCAACGTGTCCGACGGCTGGGATCCGCCCGAAGTCCACAACGATCCCGAGTCGAAGCGGCTCGAGGCTCTTCAATTCGGAACTAATATTGTCTACTGGGCATTAACTCATTAAGAGATGGAAGAGATATTAGAGAATTTTCCGCGCAATGAAGTGATCGGTTCACTTAAGAGTATTTACCGGAAGAAGATGGCTTCAAAACTCTATCGTGGACTGCTGCACTTGCTTTCTGTTTCGCTGTTCGCGTTGACTCTTTCATCTGTCTGCGAAATCATCTTTGATTTCGGCGTGGCTGGGAAACTCTCCCTTCTGATCGTTACGACGATCCCATTCCTATTCGTTTGCATAAAGTTCGTCATCCCAAATCTGGCAAGGTATTTCATCTCGCCGGGAACAAGCGACATAAACGACATTGCGCTGGAAGTCGGCACCCAATTTCCCGAGCTGAAAGACCGGCTGAGAAACGCTGTCGAGCTACTCTCCTCCGAGAAAAGTCAATTCTATTCCATCGAGCTGGCACTGGCATACATCGAGAAGATTTTCGAGCAGGCATCGCATCTGAATATTTTGTCTGCGTTGAAATACAAAGTCGAGACACGGGCCAAAATATTTTCTTCCGTCAGTGTCATTGCAGCGGCGGCCGCTTTCTTCCTGTTTCCCTCACAAGTGCCGAATGCGCTTGCGAGGATTATTAACTTCGCAGAGAGAAGTCCGAACGCATTATCGATCGTCGTTTCTCCCGGCGACATCCAGCTTTCGCGAGGCGACACACTTAAGATTGAGACAAAATTAGGCTTGATATCTGCAAGAACGCTCCCGTCCGATATCGTGCTGAATGAGAAATATGACAACGAAAGAGAATTTGAAAAACACGACGTCAAACAGATTGCCGAAGGCAAATACTTTTTTCAGATTCCAAATGTTAGAAGCAACATGACATATTTTGTCTCCACCGGAAATCAGGATTCGAGAGAATATCATGTAAACGTTGTCGACCTGCCGCTCGTTCAGGATTTCGCAGTGACTCTTGTCTATCCAGCTTACACGGGTAAAGCGACAGAGACTCTCCAAGAGAATATTGGGGATTTCAGCGCCCTGGCGGGGACTCGCGTTGAAGTCGCGCTTCATTCCAACAAGGATTTGAAATCGGCAAAGATCTCTTTTGATGATTCAACACAAAAGAATCTTATCGTAAGCGGCACGAATGCAAACGGGACATTCGTCGTTGACAAAACATCAAGGTATTCATTCAGACTGCTCGATGCCGACAGTCTCCGAAACCGGGACCCGATACTTTATACCGTGCATGCGGTGGACGATGAATTTCCTGTTTGCGAGATCACCTATCCGGGAAAAGATGTCGATCTCAGCAGAGACATGCAGCTTCCATTGAGAATCAGAATTGGAGACGACTACGGATTTACCAAGCTCATGCTCGAATACAAATTGATAAACTCAAAATTTGCACCTCCGGAGAAAGACTACCACGCCGTCGAAATACCGCTCCAGACAAAATTCGCCGGAGATCAGGAGATTCCATACACCTGGGATCTCACTTCGTTGAATCTTGTGCCTGAAGATGTCATCAGCTATCATGCGAGAGTTTTCGATAACGACATGGTACACGGACCAAAAGCGACTTCAAGTGAAGAATTCCAGATCAGGCTTCCATCATTGGAAGAGGTTTTTGCATCGACTGACAGCGAGCACAGCGATTTGATCTCGAAGACCGAGAATGCGCTCCAGAATTCCACAGACCTGAAACAGCAGCTCGACAAGATCTCACAGGACATGAAGACCATGACCCAGCAGATGGGCTGGGAACAGCAGAAGAAGATGCAGAACACGTTGGAGAAGTTTAAGGAGCTTCAGCAAAGAGTCGACAGCGTCAAGAATCAGGTCGAATCCATGACGCAGAAAATGCTGGAGAATAAGATCATTTCGCCACAGACTCTTGAAAAATATTTGGAATTGCAGAAGGCATTACAAGAAATAAACTCCCCCGAATTTCAGGAGGCACTCAGAAAGCTTCAGCAGGCGATACAATCTCTGGATCCAAATCAGGTTCGACAGGCGATGCAGAATTTCCAGGTGAACGACGAGGCGATGCGTCAAAGCATCGAAAGGACGCTCAACCTGCTTAAGCGAATTCAGATCGAGCAGAAGTTCGACGAGCTTCAGAAGAGGATCGATCAAATGCTGGCGCAGCAGGACAGTCTCATCAAGTCCACCGCAAAATCAGATTCATCGAGCACCGCAAACAAACGGGATCTTGCCGACAATCAGAAGGATATCAAGAATGAGTTCTCCGATACCAGGGATGCATTATCGGACCTGCAAAATAGAATGAATGACTTCGCGAAGGAAATGCCGATGCAAGAGGTCAATGAAGCTGACCAGAAGCTGCAGCAATCCGGCGCAGAACAAAACATAGAAAAGTCTGCGGAGCAGCTTTCCAAAGGAGATTTTTCTCAGTCGATTGCTTCGCAGATGCAAGTCGAATCCGCTCTGAAGGAGTTCCAGAAGTCCCTCTCAGAGGCACAGAAAGCGATGCTGCAGAACCAGCAGCGAGAAACTTTAAACGCGATGGAAAAGGCACAGCAGAATCTTCTCGAGGTTTCAAAGGAACAAGAGAACCTGAGAGACCAATCGATGCAAACGACGCCTAATTCCGCAGAAAACAGAACGCTCGCCGACAGGCAGAACGAACTTATGCAGGAGTTGAACTACACAGCCCAGCAGATGATGCAGCTTTCAAATAAGAGTTTCGCCGTGACTCCACAGATGGGAAGACAAATAGGCGAGGCTTACTCGCAGATGCAGCAGGCAATGAATCAGCTTCAGAGCAGAACCGGTCAATCCAACGTTACCGACCCACAGACTAAAGCCATGGGCGCAATGAATCAGGCGGTGATGTCGATACAAAGCACTCTGCAATCCATGATGCAAGGACAAGGCTCTGGTGGCTTCCCGTCTTTGATGGAGCAGCTTCAACAGCTCGCGGGACAGCAGGAAAGCATAAATGCACTTACACAGAAATTAGGTCAAGGCGGCTCTCTCTCAATTGAACAACAAGCGCAGCTCGGGCGAATTGCCTCCGAGCAGGAAGCGATTCATAAATCTCTCTCTCAACTTGCACAAGAAGCTCAGCTATCCGAATCCATAACCCAGCAGAACAGAGTTCTTGGAGACCTGGGACAAATTGCAAATGATATGAAGGATGTTGTACAAGATCTGCAAAACAACGATATAAAACCGGAGACGATTCAACGCCAACAACAAATCCTATCGCGGATGCTAGATGCTTCCCGATCGATCAACCAGAGAGATTACGACAATCGTCGCACGAGTACGCCCGGACAAGATGTAACAAGGCAGCGCCCTGGTGAGCTGAATCTGTCGACCGGAAGCGATCAACAAAACCAGGAACTCTTGAAACTCATTCGCAGAAGTTTTCCCCCTGAATATCAAAAGATTATTTTGCGGTATTATCAAATAATAAATAAAGTCCCTGAGTGAAGAATAACGTACAGATAGAATCTGACCACGAATTACACGAATAGTTGATTGAGAAATACCATCAATCAGGAATCGAAAGGAAATTGGGCTTTTGATTCGTCGCATTGGCATCAGGAAATAGATATTCCTTTCGGTTTCACCATTTAAGTTCGATGCAGGTCCGGTTAAAGTTTTCGCACGAACATCCGAATATCAGATCGGAATCTTAGTATCCGAAAACGAAGAAGACTAATGAAAGCAAGAAAAAACCATCGCCATCGGCAGACCGGGAGAGCGATCACAAGCACGAGATCGCCTTCGAAAACTAATAAGACAAACCACACCACAATGCACGATGAGCTTCGCTTTGAAGAAATGGAGAAGCTCAATAGGCATCTCATCGAAGTGAATCAGCTCAAGGACGAATTTCTGGCGAATACCTCGCATGAACTACGAACGCCATTAAATTCAATCATCGGTTTCCTCACATTGATTACGGAAGGTTATTACGACGACAACGACGAACTCAAAATGTTCACTCGAAACGCCCTGGACAGCGCCTACCATTTATTGAGCGTGATCAACGATTTACTCGATCTCTCGAAGATTGAATCTGGAAGAGTGCAGATCCAAATCGAAAGAGTTTACGTCGAGGAGCTGCTCGGTGACGTATGTTCCCTTTTTTCCTTGCAGGCAAGCCAAAAAGGAGTTGGTCTGGAAGTGGAGACGAAAGGATCGCCGCTCTTTGCATCGGCTGACCTGAGAAAGTTAAAGCAAGTGCTGATCAATCTCATAGGCAATGCCATAAAATTTACCACGGTTGGATCAATAAAGATTTCCGTGGATCGACAAAATGGCACACTCCGGTTTTCCATAAAGGACACAGGAATCGGTATTCCAAAGGAAAAACAGGACGGGCTCTTTCAAAAATTCTTCCAGCTTGATGGTGGGACGACAAGAAGATTCGGCGGGACCGGACTTGGGCTGGTGATATCCAAACACTTAGTGGAATTGATGGGAGGTAAAATAAAGATTGAAAGCAAAGGCGCGGGAGCTGGCGCCACGGTAAGTTTCACAATTCCACGATGGACGAAGGAAGAGGATTGAAACCGAAAGTTTTGATAGTTGATGATGACACGAACGCAAGGTTAATCCTCAGAAAAATTCTCGTCAAGGGAGGCTACGAGGTTAACGAGGCGACAAACGGAAAAGAAGCCCTCGAAAAAGTCAGGGCGTTCATCCCCGATGTGATGATCGTGGACTGGATGATGCCGGAGGTTGATGGCGAACAGCTTACCAAATGGATCAAGAACGATCCAACATTCAGGTTTACTCACATAATTCTTTTGACTTCCAAGGGAGATACGAAGGATAGAGTCCGCGGGCTGCAAGCAGGAGCCGACGATTACATTTCAAAACCAGCGCCTCATGAAGAGGTACTAGCCCGGGTCGAGAGCGGCATGAGGATGAGGAAGCTTTACAAAGAAGTGCAGGAACTAACCAGACGCCTTGCCGTCCTGGAATTGGCAGCGACCGTCGGTCACGAGATTAACAATCCGCTGAATGTCATTTATCTCGCTCTCGACATGATGCGGAAGTTCATCAAGCAAGGAGAGTATGATAAGTTGGAAAAAGGAATTGATTTGATCGCCGAAACAGCGGAGAGACTGAAAAATATTTCCAAGAAGTTTGTAGAACTTAGAGATCCACAGACCACAAGCTATGTTGATGCCCTCAACATGATTGATTTGCGAGACGACAAAGAAAAAAAATAAATGACCTTGTCAAGGTCAATGAGCCTTGACAAGGTCACCACAAAATGGTTTACTTACCTTCCTCTTTCATTTTCTGCTTGATCTCCTGAACCTCTTGACGAACAGTCTGCGCAAATTTCTTTAGATCTCCCATACTTTTGCGCACGCGAGTTCCCGCGGCTTTGTTTTGCTTCTCGTAGAACTTTCTGAAGTCCCCTTCGAAGCTGCTGATGAGTTGCTGAAGTTCCTCATACTTACCCATACGTTGCTCCTTTTGTTTGTTGGTTAATTTAAGTGGTGTACTCACCGTTTATTTTTACATAGTCATAACTCAAGTCGCAGGTGTAAACCCGCGCCGAATTGCGTCCGGAGTTGAGTTTGATCGTCATTTCAATTTCTTTTCTCGAAAACAAATCACTTATTTTGGCGAGATCGATCCCCTGTGGCTCATTTCGACGAAACACGCAAACGTCCCCGATCTTCAGTTCGACCTTCAGCCGGATCGAACTTCGCCTCGGAATTTCCAACTGCTGATAAAACTCTTCCCCAATTGGGATCGCCGCCGAAAATTGCCGTCTTCACGAGCGGCGAAATCCCCACCGTCCGTCCGACTTTGACGGCTTCTTCATAGGTAGCTGCCGATTCGATATTCAACCTGACAAATCGAGTCGCACCTTCGCCGTCACGTACGATCATCATCGCGAGTTCGATAAGCACATTCGTTAATGATTCTTCAAATACTTTCTGCTCGGAGTTGCTTTTGATTTCGCATCCAGAGGCACCGTTTGCCAATACGAAGACGCTGTCGTTCGTGCTCGAATCGCCATCGACGGTTATCGAGTTGAAAGACTTATCGACCGCCTGACCAAGCATCCGCTGCAATTTCTTCTTTCCAACGCTGGCGTCTGTTGTGACAAAACAAAGCATCGTCGCCATGTTCGGATGGATCATCCCAGCACCTTTTGCTGTGGCACCAATCCTAAAACTCTTTTTCTTTGTTAGCGGCACCTCGACGGCAACTCGCTTAGGAAATTTATCTGTCGTGAGTATGCTCTGCGAAAATGTCGAATCGCCGTTGACGGTTGAACCTTCAGCCAGTGATGGAACACTATCAATGATGTTCTCGACAGGAAGTTGTTTTCCAATGACTCCGGTCGATGCCACCAGCACTTCTTCTTTTCGAACACGCAAATCCTTCGCAACGCTGGAAACAATCCTCTCCGCATACTTCAATCCGATCTTTCCGGTCATTGCATTTGCGCAACCGCTGTTTACAATGATGGCTCTGGCCCGATTCTTCGACTTAGTCAAATGCTGTAAACATAATTGAACCGGTACAGCCAGGAATCTATTCTTCGTAAAAACCGCAACTGCCGTAGCAGGTTTTTCGCTGACAAGCAAGCCGAGATCAAGCAAGCCATTATCTTTGATTCCGGCGCTAATCCCATTTGCTTTAAATCCCTTTGGGAATGTAACCGATCTATCGTAATTTAATTTCATTATGATCTTTGAACCGCTTTGAGATGTTCTCTTCTTAAAGCCTCCAGTATCAGAGGAAGTTTGAGATACAATCTCTTCGGTTTTCTAGGTTTTCTCATTGCGAGCGCATAAGAGGTCAACAGAGGCATCGCTATTGTTGAATCTACGTATGCGACAACTGTGTCCGGTAACTTGTTTGGATCAACTTTTCCCCAACTTACTGCTTCTGAAGGAGTGGCTCCTGAAAGCCCGCCTGTGTCAACCCTCGCATCAGTAATCTGGACAAAGAAATCATGTCCTTTTTCCTTTATTCCAAGAACTTCTTGAATTTGAGGCTCTGTTTGAAGCATGAAATTTTTCGGCGACCCTCCCCCAAAAATTAAAACACCGCTTCGCCCGCCGGTTCTCTTCGCATTCAATACGATTGCGGCGGTTTCATTAACATCCTTGGATACATCCAGCATCAAGCGTCGACCTTCGAGCGCCATTGCCGCGATGTTCATCCCGATTGAGCTGTCGCCGGGACTTGACGTATAGATTGGGACCGCATAACGGTAAGCAGTCGCAAGAATAGAGCTGTTCTTTATGCCAAGCGTTTTTTCCCTCGCTGAAACGTACTTGCCAATTCTATAATGAAATTCAGCAGTGCTCATTTCCTTCTGGAATTCTGGTAACGCAATCAACTGCCTGAAAAATAAATCGGTCGTGAGCAAAACTCTATAATCAAACAAAATATCGTAGATCCGGATGACGCCTTCTTTTCGCAGTACACGATCATCGACAAACGGAGTCCCTTTGTGAAGCGAATGACCGATCGCAAAATGTGTATCGTGGTAAAGATTCGCTCCAGTGGAAACGATCCAATCCACAAATCCAGCCTTGATCAATGGGACGACGCAAGAACCACCCAAACCAGCGGGAGTGAGTGCTCCAGTGAGGCTCATGCCAATGGTGACATCTTGCCCAAGCATCTTCCGCGAAAACAGCTGAGCAGCTTCTCTCAAACGGGCGGAATTGTATGCTTGAAAATAATTGTCGATGAGTTCGGTAACTCTTATTCCCTTCGGAATCGGTTGAGGAATGATCTTCTTACCGGAAAGAAATTTCGAATTCGCCATGTCTAATTTTGCTTAAAATAACAGCTTTTTCGGGTCAATAGCAAGGAAATATTGAAAAATTGACAAAATAAAAAGGACGTTCTCGAGTGAATGCCCATAATTTGCGAATTTTAACGTCAAAATTTGTTTAGTGAATGAGAATACCTACGTCCGACCCTCATAAAACGAGAGGAGTCAGGTAGGCCATAGGATCAAATTCAAGGAGGACATATACTGGAATCGTGCGTCTCATCTAACCGATCCAGACGGCACAAAAGATTCGGAACGGTAATAGAGCCGAGCATTATTCCTCAGGTGAGATCAAAATCCATTCTTGCAAAGGACGGATTTTTCTTTAAAGATGTAATTTCAGCGAGATTGACATCCGTATCCGGGATCTTCGTCTGCAACCAATCGACGTTCTCAATCCGGTCTTCCAAATTTCCAATCTTCTTTGTCGGCATTATTGTGACGAAAAACCATTCTTTGACAAAAATTCTTCAATCATTAACACTCCAGGTCTTGCGATTCACCGTTCCACTTTATAGATTATATCACAACGGAGGCATGATGCGAAAGAAATTGCCAACATGCAATTAATTCAAGTGTTGTGAACATAATGAGACAAGTTTGGTTCAATGATAATCTGGCATAACACAGAGGATGCACCACGAACGCCGGCTGAAGTTTTTCAGAACGACAAAGTCGTCTTATGGATCGGAAGCTATCCGATCGAACTTGGGCAAGCAATCTCTGTCGAGATAACAGTTTTGAACAAGACCTCCGAAGTCAACACATATTCCGTTGAAGCGGAATGGAGATATAATGACTATTCCCGAAACAATAGCTATTGGGCTGCCATCATTGGTCCGTTTAAGGCCGTTGATAAAGTGGAGTACAAAATAAAAGGGACAGGCCCAGACCATTTAGAGCACAACCAAATAGATGGATTCGTTGTCTCGGACCGTAAGAAACTAAACAAAAAATGAGCTCCCACTTCCGACATAGACTTCTCTTTAAGGCCATTTTCTATGTCCAAAATTCAAATTGAGTCAACCGTTTTGTCACCCTCGATTTTATGGAATCGACACTTGAATCTTCTGACCTTCCCGTGCGTCTAAAGTCCGAAGAGAGAGACAGTTTATTCGGTGCGGTTTTAAAAAACAAAATGAAAGGATTCTTTATGAAGCCCATTGCAGTTCTTTTTTCATTGCTGTTTATAGCGAGCACACTTTTTGCCCAAGGGATGGAGCAACGCAGGCAATTCTATGATCCAACCAAGGTAACAACAATAATCGGAACGATCGCAAGCGTTGACAGCCAGGAGACTCCAAGAGGGGATTCTTATATGGTACGACTGACCGTTCAAGACACGAGTGGTACGACACCTGTCATGGTTGGACCTTCGTCTTATCTAGACAGCCAAAATATTACCTTCAACAAAGGAGACTCAATCCAGGTTACTGGCGCCAAAATGAATTTCCGTGGAAATGATGTCTTTATAGCCGGACAGATTATCACCGGCGGCAAGACGATCAAGTTGCGTGACGATTCAGGCAGGCCGGTATGGATGGGCCAGATGAGATAAGGAAAAATAATAAAGCCATGTCGAGGCGAATCCTGAGTGCGGGATTCGCCATTTTTTTTCGGAATGTGGACCCGGATCCGGTATTATTTGATTGGTAAACCATGATGTGATAATTTCTTCGTGTGAAAGAAAAGATGGATCCAATCATCTTCGGGCACAATGTTGAGCCAAAAATAGTCTCTGTCTTCCAGACAAGCGACGCGACAATGAAAATCGTAAAACGCGTCGAAGGCGTTGCAATATCCGAGGAGCGAAAATTCTATCCATTCTTCTTTCTGAGAGACTCTTCACTTCTAAATGGGTTTGGAAAAAAATTCTGGGGCGTTGAGTTAGCCGGGAACAACTATTATAAGCACCTTTGCATCTTCAGGAAATGGAGCGACATGCGATCCGCGCTGCGAAAAGTCGCCGAGAATTTGCACGTCGGTCAGAAAGAAACCTCCTTAGACTTCTCTGAGGTGGAAGAAGTTTATGTAAAACAAGACCCGGTCTTCCAGTTCCTGATGCAAACAGGAATCACTCTCTTCAAGGACATGGAGTTCGCGGAACTGCGGAGAATGCAGCTCGACATAGAAACTTTTTCGAAATCCGGATTCTCAAGTGCGGCTAGGATCGAAGACAGGATCATTCTTATTTCGCTTTCAGATAACTCCGGCTGGGAGTACGTAATCGACGGCCGCGAAAAGGGGGAAGCGGCAATGTTGAATGAGCTCGTGGACATCATCAAGAGACGCGACCCGGATGTTATTGAAGGTCACAACATTTACAATTTCGACCTGCCATATATTTTGCGGCGCTGCGAAATGTGTGGTGTGAAATTGAATATCGGGAGAGATTCATTTGAACCAAAGGTTTATACTTCGAGAATTAACTTCCAGGAACGGGAAATCGAATATTCAAACATAGAGATCCCGGGCCGGCACATAATCGACACATGGCTTCTGGTCCAGAGTTACGATGCAACGAGACGAGAACTTGAAAGTTACGGATTAAAAAATGTTGCGAAGCATTTCGGTTTTGCATCGGCTGACAGAACTTATATCGAGGGGTCAAAGATCTCTGAGACCTGGCTGAAAAATCCCGACCTTCTGACAAAATACGCACTGGATGATGTCAGAGAAACACGAATGATCGCAGAGCATCTTTCGCCAACAAGTTTTTATCTCTCTCAAATTCTTCCCTACAATTATGGACAGGTTCCAAGAAGCGGATCAGCGGCGAAAATAGAATCGCTCTTTGTACGAGAGTATCTGCGAAAGAAACATTCTATTCCAAAACCTCAGATCGGAAGACAAACGAGCGGAGGATATACCGATCTATTCCTGCAGGGTGTCTTTGGACCCGTGATCCATGCCGATGTCGAATCACTGTACCCATCCATCATGATCAGCTACAAGATCTCGCCTGAGGCCGACGAACTCGGGGTTTTCCAAAAGACTCTTAAGCATCTCACAAAACTGAGACTCGATACAAAAAATCAGATGAGAGAGGAAACCGACAGCCGGAGGAAGTTCAAGTTGGATGCGATGCAATCTTCATTGAAAATACTTATCAACTCATTTTATGGCTATCTCGGCTATTCACGCGGCATCTTCAATGATTACAAGGCCGCCGACATGGTGACGGAAACCGGGCAGAAGATTCTTCGGCAGATGATTAGTCAATTGTCGAGCGAAAATGCTTCGCTCCTCGAAGTCGATACCGACGGATTATTTTTTGTCCCACCTTCCGAGCATATCGGCGAAGAGAACGAAAGAAAATTCGTAGAAAAGTTGTCGCATTCTCTCCCGCAAGGAATTAATCTCTCCCTCGATGGCAGATATGAAAAAATGCTGAGCTACAAGAAAAAGAATTACGCGCTTCTTGGTTACGATGGGAAAGTCAAAATACGCGGATCATCGCTGATCTCGAGAAGCATGGAGAGATTTGGCCGTGACTTCATACAGAGTGCGACAGAGTGCCTGCTTCGAGAAGATGTCAAATCACTTCACGACCTTTACTTAGATTACACACGAAGAATACTAAGCCGTGAATTCCCCACGAGAAGCATGGTGAAAGTGGAGACCGTGAGAGAATCCATCGAGGAATACGAAGCTGCCGTTCGAACTGGCCGACGGAATCGAGCTGCGAGCTTTGAAGCAGCAATCGATGCGGGTTTGTCGTTGAGAGCCGGTGAGAAAGTGTCATACTACATCATAGGAAGCGATCCGCATCAGCCGTCATTCATGAACGCGCGGATCTATGATAAGAAGGATGATGGTAAGAAAGACTACAACACTAAATATTACATAAGAAAATTGGACGAATACGCAAAACGGTTCGCCGATTTCTTCGAACCGGAGGATTTCGATAAGATATTTTCCTCTGATGAGGGATTATTGTTTGCAGTCACGTTGGATGAAATAAAAATAAAGGCTAATAACGTCGGCGGCACCGATACTAAAATTGAAGAAGAAGATAGCGAGTAATAATTTTCAATTTACAATTTAAGATCCACGATTTTCGCTACCCTTCGTATTCTTTTCGCAATATCTGAAATCCCTTCTGTTCCAGCATCTCAGCAGCACGGTCCATGATTTGTTCTGTGTCGAATGAAACCCTGAACATGCCGCCGGTTCCCTCCCGGACTTTGAGAAGCTCGATGTCTTTTATGCTAATGTCCGAGTCGGCAAGCGTTGAAGTGATGTCTTTCAACACTCCGACCTTGTCTTCAACGACCACGTAGAGATCGTAGAGCGGGTGCAGAAATCCTTTCCCGCTTTTTCGAATTTGCGAGCGTCCATATTTGGCATTCTCAAACTCTCGTTCGACCTCCTTAATCTTCCCGGCCCTGATTGAGTCGCGCAAATCCGAAAGCCTCTTGATGAATGCCTCGATGACATCATCGATATTCTCTTTATTTGATGAGACAACATCCTCCCATACGGCAAAATCACTCGACGCAATCCTTGTCATGTCTCTGAATCCACCGGCAGCAAGGGTGTTAAAATTGTCGTCGCGCTTTGAAAACCCATTTATCAGGTTCACCAGCTCCACTGCAAGAAGCTGCGGCAAGTGACTCGTTGCCGCGGCAATCTTGTCATGTTTTGCCGCGTCCATGAAAAGTATCCTCGCACCGAGCTGTTGTATCGCCTCCAGAAGAGGAGACATCATTTCTTCCGAATAGTTTCTCAGCGGGCTTAGGACGTAAACCGCATTTTGAAAAAGAAACGGCTGTGCCGCTTCGACACCGGATTTCTCGGAGCCTGCCATCGGATGTCCGCCAACAAACATGACGTTCTTCGGAACAACATCCTTAGCGGCATCCATGACGGGTTTCTTCACACCCGCAACGTCGGTCACTATTGTTCCATCATGCACGTGATCGGCAACCTTGCGAATGACTTCGGTTGTTTTGTCAGAAGGAACACAAATGAAAATTACTTGAGGATTCTCATCGCAAACCTCCTCGATGCTTTTCATGATCGTCGCGAGCGGGACCTGCTTGCGGATCGCCTTTTCATTTTGTGGGAGATCAAGAACAGAAACTTGATGGCCGCTTTTCGAAAGCGAAAGTGCAATCGAACCGCCGATCATCCCGCAGCCAATCACCGCGATTTTCTTCGGAGAACCAAAACCTTCAAACTCGTCCAACAAACGACTCCATAAAATATTTCTTCATCACTAAGACGCCGAGCCACGAAGAAAAACTCCATTCGTCAATCGAAGTCCCATCTCCATTCTTTCACTTTGCGCCTTCGCGACTCTGCGGTCTAGTCTTTACCAAGAGGACATCGTACAATATCAAGCTACATTACGTCCGATCGCTTCGGCAATCAGCCTGATTTCTTTCATCATCACGGTGAACTGTTCTGGAAAAAGAGATTGCGGACCGTCTGACAGCGCCTTGCCGGGTTCGTTATGAACTTCTACCATGATCCCGTCGGCACCGACTGCGACAGCAGCTCTCGCCACGGGGACAACCTTGTCACGGATTCCCGTCGCGTGAGATGGATCGACGATGACTGGAAGGTGGCTCTTCTTATGCACAACTGGAATCGCATTGATATCGAGCGTGTTGCGCGTCGAGTTCTCGAATGTCCTGATTCCTCGCTCGCACAACATTACCTCACGATTCCCGCCGGCGAGTACATACTCAGCTGCCATCAGCCACTCTTCGACAGTCGCAGCAAGTCCACGCTTCAACATCACCGGTTTAGAAATCTTGCCGAGCTCCTTCAAAAGAGAAAAGTTCTGCATGTTTCGCGCGCCAATCTGAAGGATGTCTGCATATTCCGCCACGAGGTTTATCTGGCTCGTGTCCATCACTTCGGTGATGACTACGAGATTGAACTCGTCTCCAGCCTTTCGGAGAATCTTCAATCCATCTTCACCCATTCCCTGGAAGGAATACGGAGAAGTCCTCGGTTTGAATGCGCCGCCGCGAAGAATTTTTGCGCCGTTCTTTGCGACATGCTCCGCAATCGCGCAAAGCTGCTTTTCATTTTCAACCGCACACGGACCAGCCATGACGACGACTTCATCTCCACCGATCCTCACACCCTTGATGTCGATGATGGTCCCTTCTGGCTTGAACGTCCTGTTGGCTAATTTGTACGGTTCCGTAATCCGGTAAACTTCATCGACACCGGGAAGAACCTGAATCTGACGATGATCGAAGTCCGGCTTTACGCCGATTGCACCTACAATAGTTCTTGAAACCCCTGTCGAGCGGTGAATGTCGAAGCCGAATTCGTTCAAAACTTTTATGGCGTTTACGATCTCCGCTTCCGTCGCTTCTTCTTCAAATACCACAACCATATTTGCTCCTTAAATTAATCTCTTCTTTAAATGGAAACTGTCAATCGCAAGAGGTCTATTCTCTTTAGACTAACGACAAAATACAATTATATCTGTGAGTAGAGTTAGTTCCCCCGTTGGGGGAAATAGAAAAAGAAGTAGGGCCGGTAGGCCCAAAACGGATAGGCAACGTAAAGGGAGCTTTGTGCGAGCCGGCTCGATCGAACCGATTCTTGTATTTCGCTTGTGATTTTCACTAAATGAATATAAACAAAGTGAGGTGAATTCTGCAAGAAGTATTTAGGGGGTCATTCCCTTCACGAACCAATGAAGATAGGAAACGAGGTTGAGCATAAACTGCCCACCGTGTCATTCCCGCATGCTCAAAGCGGGAATCTTGTTTGCTTTATGGTATGGATTCCCGATAAATGCGCTCGGGAATGACAGTACGCTCTTTCTATACAAGCGTAATCTCTATGAGTTTCTTGCTCAAGCCGATCACCTTATATTAGTCAGAAATTAGAACTAAAGACCGTGTGAAATCAGAAAGCTGATGTGAAAAAATATCTACCTGTTTTGATATCGTTCCTTTTCCCTTCTCTTGTGCTCGCGCAGGCCGTCAATTTCACGGTGAGCGCAAGCATTTCAGGAAACCCAATCAGCCAATACATATACGGGACGAACCAGCTTATGGCCGGTGGAGAAAATTGGAGCTCCATGAGAATCGGCGGCAATCGTCTCACCGGTTACAATTGGGAGAACAACGCATCGAATGCCGGCAGCGACTACTATCAAGAGAGCGACGATTATCTCACATACATCTTTGGCATTCCTTCGGACAGTGAGAACATACCTGCAATTACCACTGAAGCATTTTACAAACAAGCGCGTCAATTTAATGCTTACCCTCTCGTCACGCTTCAGATGGCAGGCTTCGTTGCAAAAGACAAAAATGGGATAGTCGATTCAGCCGAGACTGCCCCATCTCCACGATGGGCTTATGTGAAATTCAAGAAAAGCTCATCACTTTCCATTGAGCCTGACACGAGCGACGACACCGTTTTCATGGACGAGTATGTCAACTTCCTGGTAAACAAATATGGCACAGCCAACTCACAGACAGGTATCAAAGGCTATGAGCTCGATAACGAGCCAGATCTCTGGAACTCAACTCATCCGAGACTCCATCCATTGCAGCCAACATGCTCCGAGTTAATCCAGAAATCCGTAGCATTAGCAAAATCGGTAAAGAGCATCGATACGTCTGCAGAGATATTCGGTCCTGTCTCCTACGGCTTTAACGGCTACGAGACTTTTCAAGACGCTCCGGACTGGAACACCGTTAGCGCAGGCAAAGGTTATTCATGGTTCCTCGATTATTATTTAGACGAAATGAAGAGGGCGAGCGACTCAGCCGGCATGAGACTCCTCGATGTCCTTGATTTGCACTGGTATCCAGAAGCGGAAGGAAGCGACGGCAACAGAATCACGAACTCGACAGCCACAAGCGCAACCGACGACTCTGCGCGAGTCCAGGCCCCGCGCACCTTGTGGGACAAAACATATATCGAGAACAGCTGGATAGGTCAGTGGGGACAATCTCATTTGCCGCTGCTCCCAACAGTGATTCAGTCGATCAACAAATATTATCCGGGGACAAAATTGGCATTCACGGAATTCAGCTACGGCGGAGAAAACGACATCTCAGGAGCAATAGCGATCGACAACGTCTTAGGAATCTTCGCTGAGTATGGGGTTTATCTCGCGGACTATTGGGAACTCAGCAGCTCGCCTTCTTTCATCTCTGCTGCATACAAGATGTGCAGGAACTACGACGGCAATAACTCGACATTCGGCGATTATTATCTCCCGGCACAAACAAGCGACAGCGTCAACTGTTCAATCTACGGTTCCATAAAGAGCGGCGCCAACGAAATCCACCTCATAGTCATAAACAAAAATATCAGTCAAAGCATAACCGGGAATTTTTCTGTGTTGTCTCAGGGCAAAATCGTGAGCGGGAGAGTCTGGGAGCTAAACGGCAGCAGTTCAATGATACACGAGGTCGATACCGTCTCGAACATTTCGGGTAATTCATTTTCATACCCCTTAGACCCGGCATCCGTTTATCACATAGTACTACAGACTTCCACAACGACAAACGTGGTTGAAAGAAAAACCGCCCCGGACAAATTCGAGTTAGCAGTCTATCCAAACCCCTTTAATCCGACCTGTCACATCGAGTACAACATACCCGGTAATTCGGTTTCCAGATTACAGATCTATTCCATTACCGGCGTCCTGATAAAATCTATCGACGGTCTCTCACATTCTGGTGCAGTTACCTGGGACGGTAAAAACCAGAACAGCGAGAAAGTTGCGTCGGGAGTGTACTTCGCTATCCTGAGAAACGCGGACCACATGTTCGCATCGGAGAAGCTCCTGCTGCTGAAGTGAGTCGGAGGAACATCCCTTCAGGATTAAACTAACAGGTAGGGACTCACTTTCAATCGTCTCTGTCACCCCGAACCCTGGACTGCAACGATTCAGGGCAGACTCGTTTCGGGGTCTAAGGACTGGATCCTGAATCAAGTTCAGCATGACGAGATCTTCAAACCGATCCACCACCTTCCACATTTGGAATTTGCAGTCCATGGTGTTATACTAACCATGGAGACGATGTCCATGGTTGGTATGCCAGGGTGCGGTTGAATTAAGAACCCATGCAACAAGTTGCAACGATGTCCATGGTAAGAACTCAGAGACAGTATGGTCATCCCGCTTTGAATTATCACTGACAGCCGGACGATGGGACAAGGCAAAGGCATCGGGCGGCGATGATCCCCAGCTGTCCAGGAGTTGAACTCCCGAACAACAGAAGAGAGCTCAACTCCCAAGCAACGGTCTGTAATGGGTGAATTTCAAATAAGGAATTCTATCGATGGAAACCTTTGGGAAACGCAGGTTATATCCGCATAAAAACGACGGAATATCGGCCAAATTCAACGAAATGAAGGCTCAAAGAAGCGGAATGCCATTTCAATGCAGCGGGACGACAATTCAAAGCGACGGAACGACCTCACTACCTACCGGAATAAGCTCACAATGCGGCGGAAAGAAGCCACTATGCAGCGGAATGACCTCGCGACGTAACGGAATGACTTCACGATGCAGCGGAATGACGACGCGATGTCGCGGAATCCTGCATAGACCCAGCGGAATGAGTCCACGATGGGACGGAATGGACGCAAAATTGGCAGAAATAAGAACCGGAAGATGCACTACGCGGCAGATGTGCACGAGAGGTTGCGGAATTCATAACGTGGATCTAGAAGGTTCAGCGGTTTCATGATGCAGACCTCACCCTCGCCCTCTCCTACGAGGAGAGGGAATGGCAATTACTTCCCCTCCAAGGGGAAGGTTATGCCTGCCCCGCAATGCTCTTGTGCGGGGATGGGGTCGATTCGGAATGTCGACAAATTCATCGGGTTCTCAGAGACATCTTCGAGCCAATTGGACTTTTCTGGCTAAACTTTTTCCGGGAAGATGCCCGGATAAAACATCATGCCCCGGAACCGCCGTCGGCGAGGGGTAAAAGAAAGGAGGTGAAATGGATGGACAAGTATCATGAAAGCAAGCAAACGATGTACAACGCTGTAGTCACATTGTTGAACAGCAACGCAGCCATCTTTGCGAACTTCCAGGCGCTCAACAATAACCTTGCGAAGTTCACGGCTGTCGTCGCTTTGATCAAAGCGGCATTTGTCAAGGTCGATAAGGAAGATAAAGACTCTTCCGGAAAGACCGGCGACAAGTCCGCCGCCCGCGAAGGGCTGCTCGACGCTCTGCTCCCGGTCATGTGCAACCTGCACTCCTACGCATTGGATAACAATGATAATTCGATCCTCTCGAAAGTGGAGAAGAGCGAATGGGAGGTCAGGAAACAGCGCGACCAGGACCTGGTGGACACTGCGACGAACATCCATGATGCGGCAGTTCCGATAACGAGCAAGCTTGGCGATTATTTGATTACGGACAATGTCCTCGCGGACATTCAATTGAAAATCGACACGTTCAGCGGCTTGTTAGGAGAACAAAGCAGCGGTGGGGCTGCTCATACGGGATCGAGGGCAAGCATGCCCGCCCTCTTCAAGCAGGCGGACGATCTCCTTGAGAAGCACATCGACAACAACATGGTCTCGATGCGAAAGACTGAGCCCGAGTTCTACAATCAATACCTGTCGGCAAGACAGATAAAGGTAGTGGGAATAAGGCACAATCACGCACCGGCGCCGCAAGCACCAGCACCTACGAAGTAACTATCCCGCTTTACGGGATGGAACTCAAAGTGGCCGCTGCCCCGCCCTGCGGGGTGGCGGTCACGGGTGTTTGGGGGTAGAAGAGAGTGCGGTTTAAGATCAGCGACAGTTGAACTGTCGCGAGGTTTCCATGCAGGAGTTTAACTCATGCACAGCGGTGGGGTACATATGGCGGGCAAAAAAAAGAGAATTGAATTTCAGAATTTTGAGAGAAACCTGTCATAGTCTGAATGAGAGCCAATCCAAAACCATGCAATCTCGTCACCTTCCCTCAAACCTAGCGCTCTCCAATGCTTTCCTATCCTGACGGACCAAACGTCTTCGTCTGTTTGAACCTTCTTGAATTGCAGACTCCTATGAAAAGGATCCGTTGTCCATATTTTGTAGGTCTTTCTTGCTTGACTCTTGACTGACTCGGGAAGCTCGTAGAAACATTTCCTAAAATCCTCATTCAGAGAGGAGATCACAATTCGTCCCAGCCGGCTTTTGTCGTTCGCCCTCCGGATATATCCTCTTTGACCTTCTTCGCCATGGCGGCAAGTTTGTCCTGCGAATTGGCAAACTGCTCGTTCCACAGCTTTTCGTCATCGAGTTCTTCGAGGATGATCTGTGCCATGCTGTCCTGTTCGTCTTCGGGCAGGTTCTTGATTCTGGATATTGCATTCTCAAGCAGCTTCGTCATGTGGGGATCTCCTTTCATTCAAAAGATAAGGTCCAATCTCAAATTGTTCAAACCGCCCGGGCGAAAGTCTCGATGTGGCCGCTGCCCCGCCTTGCGGGGTAGCGGCCACGGGCAAATGATGTCACAAATTGGGGAGATCAGCTGAAACGGAACTTTAGGAGTGTTTCCCAAACCGGAGCTCGCTAATGAGAAAAATAAAAGTTGAGTTTAATTTTTTTCATTGCTTATTCAAACGCTCGTTGATCCATGAACGGATGTCGGGAAGAGATGAGGCTCGTTGCTGCTCGATCCATCTCGCGGAGAAAGCTGTCCGGTTGTCAAAACGGTCGACAGGAGTTCCAGTCTTGGGATCAAGGTAACTATTGGGGTTATAAACCTTAGGATAGAGACCAGCAACCTCTGATTTGTGAAGATAGATTGCAGAGCAACGGCAATTAACGTCAATTGGTGGGATCGGACCGTCCCCTGTTCGCCATATTTTCCCATTGAAATGCCAGTGAGTCGAGCGAGTATATTTATCTTTGATAGCTGAATAACGCCACATAGGAAAAGCATCAGGCATTTCTCGTATTTGGCTGAGTTCGCCCTCCGAGTAAAGGCTCGCGATGTTTGTTCGAAAGATTGCCTCCATATTGTCATCGTCGAGTTTGCTAACCTCATTTGCATCGAATATCTTATCAATATCCTCCTTGAAATCTTTATAGGATAGTTGCTCTACTAACACTCGGAGAAAGCTGTCTTTGATTGCCTGCAAGACCGTGTCATGTTCGACGCCTGGCACAACGAGCGACCGATAATAGAGCGCTTTAATTGCGGATTCGGGAAGCATGTTGGAGAGATGTTTAAGGTCTGTGGAACAGACAATCCACTAAAAATGATGCGGCAGAATATCCTCCTACCGTGGATGCGACTTTCATTAAGTTGGCGGTTCGTGCTAACTTAATTAGGTCGAGCGCAGTACCGCACCCAGGCGTTTTAGTCATGTGTCCCCCGCTTGTTTTGTTCTATGTTGTCCAATGTGGTTCGCAGAAATAGCGTCACTTCTTCCAAGTCTAACCGGCAATCCCTCCTATAGAAATCCAGAATAGTCTGCCTATGCTCTTCGGCGTCAACGAACCTTTCCTGCATACGAATCGGAAGGGTCTCTGGAGAAGTATCCAACTCTTTTACATAAGTCATTCTGTCTTTTGCAACAAAACCGGAAGCAGTCGCTAACTCATCGAGAAGTCGCCTAAGGAAAGTTACATAATATTTCTTTGATTGAGCACGGCATGTCCTGCAAATCCCATTCTCGAAAAGCAAGGGCTCTGGGTCCCTTATGTCTGCCGCTTTGGAACCATAGGGAGGGGTGCAATTAGGACAATGATAAAAAGCCAGCCAGCCACACTTTGGACAGAAGTCGGGATGAGATTTCCACTCACCCCTATAACGGACTTTCCATTTGCAGTCAGGGTTGCTGCAATGCAGATACGAGGTTTGCGTTCGTAGGTCCATTCTGATATTTCAATACTTTGTTAGCTGCAGTGCGCCATGATTAGTTTATACGCGTCATTATTTCGTTTGCTTCTTTACTGCAAAGCACGCCTAAAATTATGATTAGCGGAGGAGAAATAAAAATTGGTTTGCCCGACAATGTTCATGTCCACAGATACTCAGACTCCAGTCGGTCCCTTGACGCCAAGTGTCATGAAAATAAAACGCGTGAAGGTACGATGCTGCACCTTGACCGGGCAGGCCTGCCTCATTAAAGAGTTGACTCACAGCTGCGGGGCTTTTTACTTTGGAATGTCGGACGAGCTTTGTGAGCCACATAGGCATGGATATGTCAGCCAGGCAAAAGCAGCCACCCGGGCGAAGAACACGATTTATCTCCCGGAGCGCACCAAGCTGGTCACTCCAATGATGAAATGAGATGCTGCTTAGCACAACATCGACGGAGGAATCGGCAAGCGGCAGCGACTCTGCCCCACCCAAATAGATCGTAGCAGATGGAATCTGGCTGCGCGCGATTTTCACCATGCCGTCCGCTGGATCAATGCCGAGCAGTATCGCCGATGAATATAGCGTACGCGCTTTAGACAGCAGCCGACCCGTCCCACACCCAACATCCAGAACGGTACTTGGCGCGCCAATTTCGCTGGTGACCACGTTGAGCATTTCCACGTGCACCCGGTCGGCGTATCGTTGAATCCATGAATCGTCGTAGGTGCGAGACCAGCGGTTGAAATGCTCGATATCCTTTCCGCTATCGTTGACAGCCATAATTGCAGACCCTCACTGAGTTAGGTCTAGACTCCTGATTGTCATTTGCTTCCTGATTGCAAAGCTTAAATTATGATTAGCGGAGGAGAAATAAAAATTGGTTTCGCCTACGTGGACAGTTCATTTGAGCAAAAGAAGTTTCTTGGTTTCATGGTACGTTCCAGCTTCGAGTCTGTAGAAATAAACTCCGCTCGGCAAGTTAACACCGTTGAAGATGGCCTGATAACTCCCTGGCGCTCTTTCGGCGTTCACCAAATACTCAACTTGACGACCTAAAATATCATAGACAACGAGTGTAACATGTGACTGCTCTGGAATATCGTAGCTGATGATGGTCGACGGATTAAACGGGTTAGGATAATTCTGCATCAATGAAAAATTGGTTGGCAAAGTGTTGCCAATATGCTCTTTAATTGCAGTAGCTCCTCCAGTGTTGGTGCGAAGAATTGTTCCCCAATTTCCCACTGCCGTTCCCGCGCTGGCACCTGTGAAGGATATGCCATAGAGATCATTCGTCGTGCCGCTTGGCTGGCTTGTCCAATTTGCGCCGCCATTGGTCGTCCGAAGAATTGTGCCGAACATTCCTACCGCCGTTCCAGTGTTGGCATTAGTAAAGCAGACACTATAGAGGCTATTGTACGTTCCGCTTATTGGATTCGGCTGGCTCGACCAGCTTGCACCGCCATTGGTCGTCCGAAGAATTGTGTAGCCTCCCACAGCCGTTCCTGTGTTGGCGTCGGTAAAGGAGACGCCCGAGAGAGCATCGGTCGTTCCGCTTGACTGGCTTGTCCATAATGATCCGCCGTCAGTCGTGTGAAGAATTGTGCCATCTTCTCCGACCGCCGTTCCCGTATTGGCATCGGTGAAGCAGACGCCCATGAGCTCAACCGAGGTTCCGCTTGTCTGGCTCGACCATTGTGCACCGCCATTCGTCGTCCGAAGAATTGTGCCAGCCGTTCCCACTATTGTTCCTGTGTTAGCGTCGGTGAATGAGACGCCATAGAGTTCAATCGTCGTCGATATTGACTGGTTAGACCAGCTGGCCCCGCCATTCACGGTGTGAAGGATTAGCGCATAGGAACCCGAGCCATTATTTCCTGATCCCACAGCGGTTCCTGTGTTGGCATCGGTGAATGAGACGCCATTGATAATATTTGTCGCATCTTCTCCGTTTAACGGATTTGTTTGGCTCGTCCAGCTTGACCCGCCGTCAGTTGTTCGAAAGATTATGGCATTATAACTATCAGTTCCCACCGCCGTTCCCGTATTGGCATCCGTGAAGCAAACGCCATTAAGCCATTCCGTCGTTACGTTTGACTGATTAGTCCAGCTCGCGCCGCCATCTGTGGTGCGAACAATCAGGCCATTACTTCCCACCGCGGTCCCCGTATTGGCATCGGTAAAAGAAACGCTCGAGAAGAAAGTAGTCGTCCCGCTTAACTGGCTCGACCAGGTTGCCCCGCCATCGGTAGTGAGAAGAATCGTACCGCCAATTTCGTACATGCTTCCCACTCCCACCGCATATCCTATGTTGGCATTTATGAAGGAAACGCCATAGAGATCATACGTCGTCCCGCTTGTCTGGATCGCCCAGTTTGCACCGCCGTCTGTTGTGTGAAGAATTGTACCATATTCTCCCACAACCGTTCCCGTATTGGCATCGATGAAGGAAACGCCATGGAGATTCTGCGTCGTCCCGCTCGTCTGGCTCGACCACTTTGCACCGCCATTGGTCGTACGAAGAATCGTGCCGCTATATCCCACAGCGGCTCCTGTGTTTGCATCAGTGAACGAGACGCCTAAGAGAGGATTGGTCGTTCCGCTTGTCTGGCTCGTCCAGCTTGCACCGCCATTGGTCGTACGAAGAATTGCACCATTATTTCCGACAGCCGTTCCCGTGTTGGCATCGGTGAAGAAAACGCCATAGAGATTACTCGTCGTTCCGCTTGTCTGGCTCGTCCAGCTTGCACCGCCATTGGTCGTACGAAGGATTGCGCCATATTGTCCCACTGCCGTTCCCGCGCTGGTGCCTGTAAAAGAAATGCCGAAGAGATCATTCGTCGTTCCGCTCGACTGGACCGTCCAACTTGCACCGCCATTGGTGGTTCGGATAATTGTGCCCGCATCTCCCACCGCAGTTCCTGTGTTGGCATCGGTGAAGACGACACCGGATAGAGTATTACCTTGCGGCAAAGGATTTTGCCAGAACCAACCTGATTGCGAATGGAGGTTAGAAGTAAACACGAGAAAGACAATGAGAAATGTAAGATGTTTCATATATAAATTCCTTTTGCAGAATATAAAGGGCACTTGCAACCAGTGACCTTAAATCCGCCAGATGGCATGTTTACCGCCAGCATTGGTATGAAAGGCGCCTTGTCGTTTATCCCGCTCATCATTAAAATTTTGATATGCGGGATGCCGCTTAGCGGCATTTGCTTCTTGATTGCAAAGCACGGTTGAATTTATGATTGGCGGAGGAGAAATAAAAATCGGGTTCCACGACGCGGAACAAATTATGAAGGCGCGGGAATGAGCGAAAGATAAATCTGAACCCACTCCCATGCATGAGTATCAAGGGGCAGGCCGCCCTTTCATACTCAGCGCGCGATTTTTCGCGCGTGCTTTGCAGGCTTGCCAGTTCTCTGAGAGATATTCATCAAGGAGCGAAGTGCATCGTTAACTGCTTCATCGTTAGGAAATACTCTTGCAACATCAGGGTTCAACAAGACCAAATTAGTCCCCTCTTGATATGACTTGAGATATTTTCCCCGGACCCCTTTCCCGAAATCCTCCCGGGAATATTCTACACGCATCTCTGCGACCTTATTCTTCTTCATAAATTTTCTTCTCTCTACGTGTCATCTTCCTTGCGCTGATTACTCTAACGCCCTCTCCTCGATCAGTATGTGAAACAACAAGCAGTCGTTTGTAAAATGATAAACCAAAAGTGATGTAACGATGCTCATTGATCGAATGATCGGGATCCTCGAAGGTCACCGCCAGCGGATCACCAAAAACTGTCGCTGCCTCTTGAAAAGCAACGCCATGCTTTCGCTCGTTTAAATCCGCTTTTTTCGGATCCCATTCAAATTCCATTCAGAAAAAGATATGATTGGATTTTATCAAAACCAAGCTCGTAAACATTCTTGCTCAATCCTCAATTGCCTCAATACCAAGTTGCTTAAGTCGCTCAAGGTGCTCCCTCATGCCCTTGAGCTGTTCTGGGGAATGTCCCTGCCAATCTGTGACCTCACCAGAGACCCGAATTGAATTCCGAGAACGGTATGACTTTGTTGGATTTCCAGGGTACTTCTTGTCCGTCAAATTGGGATCATCTTCAATCGGGCCTGTGGGTTCTACTATATAAATTCTGCCAGGTCCTTCACCCAGGGCAAGTTCGGCTCCCCAAATAGCAGCGTCCAAGGTGGCGGTTAGATAGACATAGGACGCATTCTTCCTCTTACCGTAGTTTGAAATAAAGCCGGGTTCAATCAGGTCTCCCTGCTTCAGATTGACCTTAGTGCCATGATAGAACCTCTGTGAACTCAGGTTGTTGGTAGACTCTATTAGCTTGTCTTCACTTCTGTTTGTTTTCAATGTCGCCAAACGCCGCGAATGTCTTTTTGTATCTTTTGTGTTGTCCGTTACAATGACCGCTAACGTACTGCCGGACAAAGTCGTGGCACGCTCCTTCTTCATATAATGTGCGTGCCATGAAGCGAGAACGTTGCTTATATAAATGACGAGCGTCTTTGTCCGGCTTGTTAGCCGAAGTGCCTTTTCCATACTATTGAACAGAGACATTGAGCAGTTTGAAAATCATCGGTTCCATTTGGTCGAGCCTGAGTGTGACACGAGAACACTTGTTATTTCTCATCAACTGAATAAGGTTGTCCATATGCTTTGTCACCATCACTTGAATCTTCCTTCCACTGTTGACCTTATTCTGGAATTGAGCGCTGTCTACAATGGAAATACTTACATAATATGTCGCATTTCCGCCATGCTCCACAAGGTCAGAGCCCGCAGCGGTAGCTTCAAAGGCAAATATCTTTCCAATATCGGTTTTGTCCAACGAGTCTAACCTTTTTTCGTTTATAGCCCATGTATACTGTGCAGTCATTTCAATCAATATTCTGAAACCCAGATTCAATGCTCCAGCATAATCCTTTGTCTTCAGGATAGGTATCATAGCACTTACGATTTGATCCGCTTGATCGTCGCTCACGCACCACTCTAATCCATTTCCTAACTCAATTCTTACCTTTCTATCCTTGATCGCAAGAACTATTAGACCGCCATTATTAACATATCGCTTCCCGATACCTAACGTATTGCCTAGTTTCATACCGTAATCATCGATTGATTGCCCGTTCAAACTATCAATTGTAACTCCAACTAACTCAACGGTGGTCTTCTTTTCGTAGTCGGATAGCAAGCTATCAAGGTGTTCTTTCTCTGAATTCCTTAAAACATGAGCAAAGTCAATTATGTACGGATGGGCTAAGGCAGATGTACCTAGTAAAAGCAGGACAAGGATGCATGCCATGCATGAAAGAGTCTTCGAAATTGATAAGAGTTTTTCTCGCATTAAATATGTCCTTTCACTCGACACGGTGAGAAAAGGCATTTCGGCTAACTACTTCAATAACGAATTTCGTTTTTCCGGCATCTGCAGCATGTTATACGCACCATTACGTTAGTTTTCTTCTTCGATGCAAAGCTTAAATTATTATTAGCGGAGGAGAAATAAAAATCGGGAAGTGTACCAGTTTGTACTTTCTGCGAATTCTCAAAAGTTTTCTAACCGCAAAGATACGCCAAGAATTCTCAATCACTATAAATTATCTTTGCGCCAGTCGGCGGTCTTGGCGGTATATTAATTCCATTTCTCGAAGACGAATGAAACTGATACACCACTAAAAATTGGAATCTGCCTTGCCGGGACCGCCGCGACTAGAATACTTGCGAAAATCCCGGTAAGCGCGAATATCTCGATTGTTATTCCTTCGGCAGTGCGATCTTAAATGGCACTTTCAAATTATCCCACCAGAGGTAAGCAGTCGCCGACGTTTCTGCGAGATCATCGAATCCATACATCAGCCACTCCATTTGCGGAGCTTCGACCGGCGTCACAGTTATCCGTAGGGCATCTTCCGCCTGGTTATAGGAGAAACTTCCCCATGCCGAGTCGTTCTTGCTGAAAATGATTATCCAGTCCTTTTCCGAAGGGATCATAAAAAGGCCATATTTGCCAGCCGGTAACCTATTCCCTTCAACGAGGACATCCTTGCTGAATTCTATGGTCGTATTTTCGTTAGCGCCTGCCCGCCAGGGAAAAGGATTCCCCTTTGATTCCTTAGTTCCCGGAGCCATGCCATAGGGGACAAGTCCACCCCATATCTTCCTGCCTTTTACTCCGGGCCTGCTGTAAACAATGGTAATATCTGTATTTACTCCCAGTCTCTGCGTGACGCTGGCTTTCAGGCTTGGGCGGACCTTGTTTTCCTGGGCGGAACTGGCCGAAGGCAAACTCAGTAAAAGAGATAAAATCAAAAAAGAACTGAGTTGGGTTATGTGTTTCATGGTTCTCTCCTTTTATTAGAATCTAATTCATTCCATTCATTATATTCAGCCCTATGTTATACCCTGCCCCAATTTTCTGTACCAACGGTAAGTTACTTATCCGATCAAGAATTGGCAAGATAATGCCTTTGCATCCACGATGCGGCAAAGCGAGACGGGCGATCACCATGATATATAATAATTGAGCATCCTTTTTGCGCGTGGTAGCCGTTCGAGCTACTGTCGTCACGAAGATCTGTCGTTTTAACCATGCACTCATTTTTTTGTCGCCTCATAGTAAAGAGTTACCGCGCCACTACCAAATGTTATTGTTTTTAAGAGTTTAAGATTAATTCTATCCTTGACGTTTTTAAATAGGGGTAAGCCGCTTCCTAAAACAATTGGATGAACACTAAGCTGGAATTCATCAATTAAGTCAAGTTGCGTTAAGGCTACTATTAAACTCGGGCTGCCGGCTAAAATGTTTTTACCGGCTTGTTGTTTGAGTTCTAAAATTTCTTCTTTAATGACTTCCTTTTTCAATTTTGAATTTTTCCAGTCAACCTTTTTCAGCGTGCGGGAAAAAACAATCTTTGAAATATTGTCTATTAATACCGCGAATTCATCCTCTGGTTTGACACCGGTAGGATTTTTGACGATGGATGGCCAATAACTTTCCATCAGTTGAAAGGTTATCCTTCCGTACAGAAGGGTGTCCGCGTTACGGAGTAGCTCATTGAAATGCTGATGTAATTCTCCATCCGCGATCACTGCCGTGTGGTCGCAATACCCGTCAAGGGTCATATTGATTGCTGCAATTAGTTTTCTCATATTTTGCTTTTAACTGTAATTATTTTTCCCCGTTTGTTTCTTGCAGAAAGTTTCAAGTGAGCACTGCTGCAAAGCATGACGCATAACCATCATAAAAGCCAACTTCGTTTTTCCACCATCCACAGGATGTTAGACGCACCATTACATTTATTTGCTTCTTCACTGCAAAGCTTAAATTATGATTAGCGGAGGAGAAATAAAAATTGTTTTGCCGTCCTCCCCCTGAATTAAATCCGACTTCTTTGGCTTCAGTACCTATCCAATCTAAAATTCTCGCCGAGATAAAGTTTCTTCGCTTCTGGATCGTCGGCGAGGAACTGCGATGTCCCCTCCTTCAGGATTTTTCCTTCGAACAAGAGATAAGCCCGGTCGACAATGGAAAGGGTTTCATGGACGTTATGGTCGGTTATCAAGACACCGATCCCCCGCTTCCTCAGGTTCACGACGATCTTCATAATATCTTCGACCGCCAACGGGTCGATTCCCGCGAACGGCTCGTCGAGAAGCATAAACTTAGGATCCGTTGCAAGCGAACGGGCAATCTCCGTCCTTCTTCGTTCGCCGCCGCTCAGAGCGTAACCGAGAGTCTTGCGGATTTGTGAGAGCCCAAGCTCTTCGATAAGCTGGTCGGCTCTATTTTTCCGAGTCGTACCATCCATCTTCCTGTATTCCAGGATCGCTATGATATTGTCTTCGACGGTCATCTTCCGGAATATTGAAGCTTCCTGCGGCAAATATCCGATGCCGAGCCTCGCCCTTTTGTACATCGGCAGACCGGTAATCTGAGTGTTATCGATGAAGACGCTCCC
Organism: uncultured Bacteroidota bacterium; assembly: GCA_963703215.1. GTDB lineage: Bacteria > Bacteroidota > Ignavibacteria > Kryptoniales > JAKASW01 > JAKASW01. The sequence goes on from OY969800.1 coordinate 3,429,614, forward strand.
GGAATTCGGCTTAACCATCCCGACCATCATATAAAAAGTAGTGGTCTTTCCCGCACCGTTTGGTCCGAGGAGGCCGACAACTTCTCCCTGCCGCACTTCAACTGAGAACGTCGTTCACCACATACCGCTTCTTGTATCTCTTCTGGAGATTACGCGAATAAAGCAGGCTCGCCCCCGTCATCGACTCTATTTTCCGCTCAGCATCGCTCATTGGCTTAAGTCAGCTGATCCTTTCGTCCAATCCTGAGGAAACTTTTTCCTCACGGGTCGATTCTTATAGTACACAAAGCCAGCAAGACTGTATGACGCAACTTTGCGCCTCACAAGTTTCTCCGGATAATAGTTTCCCTCGACTCCACTTACCACCGCAATCCTCTCGATCTTTCCATCGTTGAAATACATCACGACCCGGTCACCGCTGACCCTGTTTACTCCATTGGGTTCATTTTTGTCGTAGAGATAATACAAACTGGTTGCGTTATTTTCAACGATGATGTGATCCACCTTCCTGTCGTTGAGAAACATCGTGAGCTGTTTGCCTTTGAGTTGATTATATCTGTCGGTATAAATTGAATCGCTCTGTGAAACCGCAAACGCATCGCCAATCACATCGACGCGGCTGATCTTCTTGTCGTGAATGTAAACGGTAACGCTGTCGCCCGTAAGCTGATTGTCTTCGTACCAGACGACCGGCCGTTTCTGCAGGACGACCATGCTGTCCTTGGAGAAATAAACTCCATAACCGCAGTGGGCCGAGAGAGATCCACGAATTACCTGGACGCTGTCCGTCGCGATGAACCGCTCGCTCACTGAAGTGGCACCTGCGCTGTCTCGATATGCCTCCATCTTTAAAGATGTAATCATGAGCGTATCGATCTTCCCGTCGGAGCTTGTGTCTATCTGCGTAAGCAGCGGCTCGCCGGTTATCAAGCTATAATTCCTTTTATTGTAATCCTCGAAATGGAAGCCGTCTACCGTCACATCATTTTCAAGGCTCTTGATCTTTACGTTGATATCGGCGATTGATTTTTCTTCATTGCGATAATAGACAAGCTGTTCAGATGTTAACTGAGAAACCGAATCCCGTACAAAAACATGACCAAAGAATTGTGCCACCTTAGTATCGGTGTTGTATGTTCCTCTGTCGGCGGTCAGAGTACGCCGCCTGTCATTCAAATAGACCGCGCTATCGCTCGAGACAAGATTGGTTTTCCCGTAATACCGCGCCTGCTTTGTTAGAAGTGTAAGCGTATCATCCTCTACACGCACGTTGCCGAAGAGATCAACGATGTCTTTCGTCGTATTCTGAACTGCACGATCACAATTCAAGGTCGTACCTCCCTGCTGCATTACTACGTGGCCGACAAGATCGCGGTAGCTGTCTCCGCCTAATGCGTATCCAACAAGGCTGTCAGCATGGATAAGCCGGACAGGCTGTTCCTGGGCAAATATCGCTGCAGGCAGCAGGTAACAAAAAGTAAGCAGGAGGAACCGTAACACAAAAGACAAGATGCCAGACAATCTCACTTGGGTGCCTTGGATTCCCCGCTAACATTGAATATGGTATAGTTGCGAAGATCGCGATCAGACTGGAAGCCGATACCCTCGATCGTTTCCTTTGGGGAGACAATCTTTACGAAAACTTCCGAATTGACTTTCTGAGTTTTGTTGTTCCAAAAAAGTCTCTGCGTCCAAAGTGAAGTCCCGCTGTCATTGTGGACATAGACATTTCTTATCGCTTCCAGATCGTTAGTCTGATCGTCCACGATGCCGCTGTCGGAAGTCAGGAAGCTCGTGTGCATCCCTTTATCATCGTAGAAATCGACTCTGACACTATCGCCAAGGTAAGTTTTATTCTGATTATTGAACACTATTGCGTGACCCGACTTCAATATTCCTTTGGTCACTCCACTGTCGGTAAAAACGATCGTGGAATTCCAGCTTTCTTGATCGGGAAGATTCCCTGACATAGGTACGACAGTCGGCTTAAGTTTCTCTTCGCATCCGAGAAAGGTGACAGCTGACAGCTGATATGTCACACCCAATATGAAAAGCGGGGCAAATCTCGAAAGCAATCTTCTCATGATTCGGATTTGGAAGACGAAAGTCCCGCTTTTACCAGCTCATGAAGGTGTACCATGCCAGCGGGTTTGTGAGCGTCGTCCACAATGATGAGCTGGGTGATATTGAAGTTTTCCATCACCTCAAGCGCTGCAACGGCAAGCGTATTCTGCTTTACGTGTTTTGGGTTTCTTGTCATTACATCATCGGCGACCAGTTGGGAAAAGTCGATGTCCTTCTGAAGAAGTCTGCGCAAATCTCCGTCGGTTATAATTCCCGAAAGTTTTCCAGTGGAATCGACGACACAAGCAGCACCTAACCTTCCAGAAGTCATCACGAGAATAGTTTCTCTGAGTGAAGCTGATGCAGCTACCATGGGGATATCCTTCCCTTTCACCATCAACTCTTCAACTTTCATGAACAGGCGTTTGCCGAGGTGTCCTCCAGGGTGGAACATGGCGAATTCTTCTTCCGTAAAATTCTTCCGGTCGAGAAGCGCGATCGCAAGTGCGTCGCCTATGACGAGTGCGGCAGTTGTGGAAGCGGTCGGCGCCAGATCGTATGGACACGCCTCCTGTTCCACGGTAGCATCAAGAACAAAATCGCTCTCTCTTCCGAGCCTTGAGATCTTGTTTCCAATGATGGAAATGATCGGGACTCCAATCCGCTTGAACATGGGAATAAGCTGGAGAATCTCATCGGTATCGCCGCTCTTTGAAATGCAGATGACGACATCTTCCGGTCGCACCATTCCAAGATCACCATGAACAGCGTCGCTCGGGTGCATGTAGATCGAAGGTGTCCCAGTCGAGTTCATCGTCGCGACAATTTTACGCGCGATGAGACCGGATTTTCCCATGCCAGTGATGACGACCCGACCGCCGATTTTTTCAATCAAATCAACCGCACCGGCGAACGCTCCGTTCATTTTATCTTCGAGCGCGCGAATCGCCTCCGCTTCGATCCTGATTACTTCTTTCCCTTTTTCAATGGTGTTCATATTTTCTTTTGTGCTTTCAAGATCAGATCGATTATTTCCCGCACTGCGCCCTGGCCGCCGCCTGCTTTGCTGACATAATCGACTTTCGTTTTAACTTCTCTCACTGCATTTGCTGGAGCAGCACTAAATCCGACTTTTCGAAGGAGCGGTAGATCGAGTATGTCATCACCGACATAGGCAACCTCGGAAGCGTCAAGCGAATAGATGTTTTTGATTTCCTCGAAGGGAGTGATTTTGTCGATCGAACCCTGGTACAGATCGACGATGCCGAGTTCAGCGGCGCGCCTCTTCACCAGCTCAGACTGCCTGCCGGTAATTATTCCAACTCTGATCCCATTGTTTATTGCATTTGTAATTCCGAAGCCATCCTTGATATCGAAAATCTTCATTTCAACACCATCAGATCCGTAGATTATCGTTCCATCTGTGAGAACGCCATCGACATCAAGGAAGATTGCCTTGACCTTTTTCAATTTCGAAAGAAGTGTCTGAAGTTTCGTCATCTAAAGCGTACCCGGCACAATCAAAGTTCTCTTCTCAACGAGTCAATCTTCTTAATTTGAGTAAGCAACGGTTCAAACAAATTGAAAGGAAGTTGAGTAGACGCATCACTCAACGCTTTGCTTGGATCAGGATGAGTTTCGAGAAACACTCCATCAACTCCAACTGCAACCCCAGCTCGGGTGATCGGGAAAATATATTCTGGTTGCCCTCCGGTTCTATCTTTCTCACCACCCGGTAATTGTAGAGAATGGGTTGCGTCAAGAATAACGGGGAACCCGCTCTGTCGCATGATGACCAACGATCTCATATCGACGACGAGATTGTGGTAGCCGAAACTAGTCCCTCGCTCCGTCAGCATTACTTTCGAATTTCCAGTTGCGACCACCTTCTCAGCCTGCAGACCCATATCTTCCGGCGCCATGAACTGTCCCTTCTTGATATTGACCACCTTCCCCGTTTTGCCCGCTGCCTGAAGAAGTTCTGTCTGTCTGCAAAGGAAAGCTGGAATCTGGAGTATATCGGCAATTTCCGCCGCCCCTTCGACTTCAGTTTCCGAATGAACGTCCGTCAAAATTGGGAGATCAAATTCTCTTCTCACTTCTCCGAGAATCCTTAACGCCTCATCCATACCAATGCCGACAAAAGATCTGCCGCTTGTACGGTTAGCCTTCTTATAACTTGATTTGTAAATGTAAGGCAGGCCAATTTTCTCAGCAATGTTCTTTGCATCGCGTGCCACTTTCAATGCGAGCTCGCGGCTTTCTACGACGCAAGGACCGGCAATAATCACAAGCGGGCTGCCATTGCCGATCTTAATCTTACCGATGGAGATTTCTCTAGTCATTGTTGCCTGATAACGAAAGATAGCACACTGATAACGCAGATAAAACGGATTTTTGAATGCCCAGCGTCATGCGTTCGTAATGAATTAATCGACCGGGGCACAAACAAAGCTTCAATCTGTACCCAATTTCATGGCTTCTAATCCTTTGATTCCTACACTCCCATGACACAATTGATCGCGACGACATCGACTATGTCCTGAACGCTGCAGCCGCGAGAAAGATCGAACGCAGGTTTCTTCAGGCCCTGAACAATCGGTCCGAGCGCCTCGGCCCCGCCCATGCGCTGTGCCATCTTATAACCGATGTTGCCGGCGTCTAAATCAGGGAATATCAACACGTTCGCGTTTCCGGCAACGGCACTCGCAGGCGCCTTTCGCTTTGCCACATCGGGGACTATTGCGGCATCCAGCTCGGAGCTCGCCGTCGATCTTCAAGTGCGGCGCTTTCTTCTTTGCAATCTCTGTTGCCTGCACCACCTTATCTATCAACTCATGCTTTGCGCTTCCCTTTGTCGAGAACGACAGCATGGCAACCAACGGTTCCTCACCGGTGAACTTCAGATGATTTCCCGCAGTCGTGATCGCAATGTCTGCAAGTTGTCCAGGGTTGGGATTGGGGACCACGGCGCAGTCGGCAAATGTATAGACTTTATGTGGGAAAATAATCAGGAAAAAGCTCGACACGATCGAGATCCCTTCCTGCATTCCGATAACTTGAATTCCCGCGCGCAGCACATCACCCGTCGTCGATAATGAACCCGCGACACTCCCGTCCGCCAATCCATCTTTCACCATCATTGCTCCGAAGAAAAGGGGGTGCTTCATGGTCTCGACCGCCTGCGCCAATGTAATTCCCTTAGATTTCCTCATCTCGCAAAATGTCTTTGCATACCTTTCTGCATTTTCATTATTCTCCGGATCGACGATCTCAATCCCATTCAGATACGCCCCGGCTTCCGATGCTTTTTTGCGAACATCTTTCTCATTCCCGATGAGCGACATCTTTGCCATTGATTCGTCGGTAATCTTGCGCGCAGCGAGTATTGCGCGCTCGTCCATCGCATCAGGAAGTACGATGCGACGATTCAGTGATTTTGCCTTTGTCTTGATGGTTTCGATTAGTTTCGTTTCCATTGTCTTAAGATTTTTGTGATTGATTAATGATAATCTAACTCTCCGAGATAGAAAGGGCAATGCAAATCCTGTGACATAAAGCATTTGTCAGAGCTGATGCCTGCTATTAAATTGTTCTATAATCATAGGATTAGTCTTTGAATTTTATGCGGCAAATATACAAGCAGGAGAATAGAATGAAATACTTACCATTTGCATTTATTTTCTTGGGAATCATCGGTTTGTCTTGCAGCTCGCCTCTTTCCGATACTAACGTAACGGATCCGTCATTGCTTGAGCCGGTACTAGTGGTAACAAAATCAATCGACAGCGGTGGGGCGCGAACCGTCGAGTACACCGCCGACATCTATGACAAGAATTTGAATTTGGTGACTCTGCAAAACGGGAGCGTCAAGATCGATAATTTTGCAATGAACGAGCGCGCAGACATTTTTGGAGGGGAAGAATATTATATTTCTGGCGAGTCCGAAGTGAAGTTTGCTCTCAGCACGACTTATTCCTTTACGTTGACTTTGAGCGACGGCAGCCAGTACAATGGTACAGTCAAGTCGCAATCGGAGGACTTAACTGAGTTCAACACCCCAACGTCTCAGAGTCATACGCAAAACATGCCTTTGACCTGGACTGACACGGATCCAAATGCGACCATGTCTATTCAAATGCTTTATAAGTTTAGCACGGACACCTCTACCGGCAGCGGGACTAAAACCATTGCTATTTCTAATCCATCGAGCGGATCATACACCATCGGCTCGTCTGACCTCACCACGTCGCAGGGTAAGATTTACGAAGTTGACCTGACATTGATCTCGGAAATTCGTGGAACAATAGACTCACACTTCCGTTCAGGCAGTTATGTTGCCTCGCATTTGGAAATCACTAAAAACGTGACCATAAATTGAAAGCATTTGCCGCGCCAACGTCCTTCTGGCTTGGAGTTCGGAAATAATTTACTTACATGACTGAAAACGACTTTAAATTTAGTGTCATGGTGCCTGTCAGGTTCTCTGACATGGACTCGCTCGGCCACGCCAACAACGCCGTTTACCTCAGTTATTTTGAAGAATCACGCGTGCATTACTTCCGTCAGCTATTCGAGATACCGATAGACGATTCGACGAAGCTCGGCTTTATCGTTCTTGAAATCCGATGCACTTATAAAACACCTGCTTACTATGGAGAAACTCTGAAAGTCTATTCCAGAATAAGCTGGATGAAAAACAAGAGCATGGAGATGCAGTATCTTGCGGTCGGGACTGAAGACGCTAGAATAGTGGCGGAAGGTTCCAGCATTCTTGTTGCATATGATTATTCAAACAAGGGTTCCATTGAAATACCATGGAACGTCAGATCGAAAATATCTGAATTTGAAAAAATCCCAACAAAAGTGGTCTGAATCTCTCTAAGTTCGAATGTGTCTATTAAGTCAGACTAAGGAACAATCTGAGCCATTTGGTTTGCCTGACAATATTCAACACTGAACAGCTTCATCGAGCCAGATGCTATTTGCAGGCTGATGAGGACATCGGTATCGCCGCTAAACGAGAGTATTTCGTAAGGCCGAAACTCCTCCACCTTCACCTCAAGCACACTCCCTGCCTTTATTATATCCTTGCCAAGCATTAAGTGATGCGCGGATTCTATAGAAGTATGAACTCGAACGACCGCTTTTTCCTCCGACCCCAGAAAAACATTGACGGATTCGTCCTTGAGGCAGCTGATATAGACTGTGCTACCTGATTTGCCTTCGACAAAATCACGGCCAACATACCACGATCCACAAGGATAAATTGTATTTGGGAGATAAAAATCAGGATGTGAAAATTGCTGGTCGGTCTCAGGAACAACTAAGCTTGTAAAAAGATAGTCCCCGGCGACATATCCCATTTGTCTCAAGACTACACTCCGTGAAAGCGAGAATTCTAAATCCATTTCTCCAATTAAAGGAAGTTCATCTCTGTACCCCGATACTGCAAGCCGCGCCTGAATCGTACGTTCGACCTCTCTAAAACTGATCTCGCCCTCGTATTGCGACTTGATGAGCGAATTGGAGTCAACGACCAATAGGGCAGGAACTACCCTGAGCCTCGCCTGCAGCTCAATCATCCCATTTCCATCAAAGACTGCAATTCTCGTAAGATCGAATCTCTGGAGATTTTGTTGTGCCACATTCCCCCGATACATGCAAGACAAACGCGGCTCCATCACGAACCAGAATCCAACCGCCAGCTTCTCGTATCGTTCGGCTAAACGTCTAACCGATTCGACTGCTTCGGAAGAGCCTATGGAAACAGGCTCGAAGAACAAAACGACGTTGAGAAGGTTTGCCGAATAATCGACATCGACCCATTCTCCAGCGATATTTGTTCCGCTTATTCGAGGAGCCCTTGGCTGTTCTTTAGTTTCCATACAATTCTTTAATAACTAAAAACCAATCTAAATTCAATAGCAAGTGACATGAGAAAGTCGTGGTTGCGATCTAAAGAAAATCTTCACACGCTCTCAAGAAGCATGAATTCCACATCTTTTTCTTTCTTCCTAGTCGTTTCCCGTTCGGCTCGGATCGTTTTCTCTTTCCACCTGCAAACATCGTAAAGCTCACATTCATAACACCGCGGACTCTGAGCCGTACAGGTTTTTCTTCCGAACTTTATCAAATTGAGATGAAGCTCGTATCCCCGACCGTAAGGGATGTGGTATCTCACTGCTAGGAATGTTTTGTCGGGAGTCTTTTCGTTCACCACACCAAGTCTGTTCAATATCCTGTGAACATGGGTGTCAACCGGAAATGCGTTGTCGTCGCCAACCGAAAACAAAAGTACACATGAAGCGGTTTTGTAACCTACTCCGCTCAGGGTCCGAAGCTTTTCGATTAATTCATCTCGCTCAGTTCTTCGAAGGGTTTTTTTGTCGAATCTGTTGAACTTATCCGCGATTTCTTTCAAAACTTTTACGATAACTTTGCTTTTTTTGTTTGCAATCCCGCCCACTTTTATCAACGATTCAATCTTCCTTGGCTTGACGTTGATAAGGGTACGCAAGTCGTGATAGCCATTCTTGAGGTTGGTAAAAGCTCTATGGCTGTTAATGTCGTTCGTATTCTGTGAAAGAACTGTTGCAATGAGGAGGTCAAGCGGTTCCGGTAATCTTGATTTCCGGACAGGGGTTCCAAATGAATCTCTTAGTCTTGATGCTATGATTTCCAGTCTTCGAAAGGTTTTGTCGGGCGAACTTGAGTCCGCCATGGCTACTCGGCCTTGAAAATGAAAGTCGCAGTCGCTTGCTGGTCGACCTGAGGATAATTCTCTGCGAGTTTACTGAACCGCCAGTTTCTAATCGCCGACATAGCAGCTTCCTCAAGACGAGAATCCGCCTTTTCGACCAGTATCATCGCCCTGACGTTTCCCGAAGGATCGACGGTAATTTTTATCTTGACCGTTCCACCATGCTGAACACCTTCGGGAAACTGCGGACTATCTCCCGAGAGAAGCGCCCTCGGCACTCCACTCCACGCAATCTGGTAAGGCGATCCTGCCGCAGAATTGTTTGCGGGATTTCCTGCAACGAACTTGTTTCCAAAGCCACCTCCGAATCCAGGTTTGTCTGTAAAACCCGCACCGTTGCCGGTCTTGTTTCCAATTCCAATGCCATTTCCGCCGCCAGCGCCTTCACCGTTCTGCGATGATCCAGCAAACCCTTTTACCATATCGAAGTAAATTGGATTTCGGTGAATTCCCATGACGTCGTTCATGCCAGGGCCCTGTAGGGAACGTGGTACCACCGAAGCCTGCGGGTCGATAGTGCTTCTGACAGATGATGGCACAGGATTCCCAAACGCCGCACCTGCATTTTCTCTAATCGTCCCTTCGCCGCCGCCGGAACCTTGTACATCCATGCCAGATGCTTTCATCCCGATCATCTCTATTTGAAGAACCCGGAAATTCGTATTCACAGGGGGAAGAATTTTCTCTACGTCGGGCGGTTTTGTATAGATGGGTTCCATCAAGAAAAGAAAAAAAACGAACACGGCATGGATTGCGAGCGCCATTGCCATGCCGCGGTAAAAATTTTTGGAGTAAATCCGTTTCAGTTCATGCTGACGATAGTAATATGAACCGGCGACGCTTCCGCGCTTCTGCGTCGAAGTGTAATCTGACGAGTAATTTTCACTGAACGGGTACAACCCAGACATCTGTTCCGACTTTCTTCTTCATCTCTTCGGTTGCTGCCATGGCTCTAAGCTTCGTATCGTAAGAACCCACACAAACCTTGAACCATGTTCCATCGTTAGGCACATCTCCCGCAAAGACAAACGCATCGATTCCCTTCCGTTTCAGCTTCGTCACATATTTATCCGCCAGCGGTTTCGTCTTGAATGCAGAAACCTGAATTGCAAAAGAACCTGGTGTCGCTTTGGCTGTTGTTGCCTCCGGTGAAGAAGTCGGAGTGTTGTTCGGGGCGACAGGAGCTGGCGTAGCGACAACGGCGACCGCCGGTTTTCTATGGAGAAAATTTAGGTATCCATATTTATTAAGCAGGTAGGCTCCACCTCCGAGACCGGCAAGGACAACCACGATAAGCACGATCCAGAGAATCTTTGCTCCACTGGAAGGCGAATCAATAAATATATCATCGACTTGCGGGTCGTTGAAGTTCTGAGCGGGCTGCTTTGGCTGCGGCTTTTCGCCCGAAGGTTGGTCTTGAAAGTTCATTCCCATTACTCGATCCTCCTCATTTAATTGGACATTTTCATATTAAAGTGCTAAATATTTCGCTTTGTTTCAACCACACTTTTCATCACTGTGGATATTCATCACATCCATGGTTTCCTTAGAAAGGACAAATCTACAAAATCTTGCCGCTTACTCCGAAGGAAAGCCCGATTGGAAACTCTTGATAACCCTGCCAAATATAGTATTTTTGATCCAGGATATTATTCACATCGGCAAATATTCTTATCGGATATTGGACAAGCTTTAATTCGTATGCCAAGTGAAAATTCAAAAGCCAGACGGAGCTAAGTTTATTTTTCAGAGCGAGGTCAGAGTAGCGATTCGACAGAATAAAAAAGTCAGCCCTAAAATTAAATTGGGGACTAATCTGATAATTTCCACTGATAGTCAAATCGAATGGCGCTAGATTTGGAATAGAGCTCAACGAGTCCGCCGTGCCACTTCGTATATTCAATGCTGCATCCGCGCCAAATTTATCCTTTTTATATTGCGCCGAGATCGAAGCGGTGAAGATGGTTGCTTTGTTGGCATATAAAAGTTGATTGTCTTCACGACTCGTATCAGTTTCTATGACTGCTGTTGGGAACGTGACAAAAATAGGATAAAATCTAGATGCGTCGATTTCAATTTCGGGAGCGACAGAAATTTCGTCGGAAGCTATCCAATTCCCGCCAATAGTGAAGTCCGCATATTCCTGAGAATTTCTCATTGGAAAATTCGCATCGAGATACGAATTGCGATTGAAGAAGGCGGAGAGAGCTGGGTCACCGATTTTACCGCAGAATCCTGCGAGGACAAAGACTCGGTCGCTAACCTTATATGTCCCGCGCAAATCGGGATAGAGTTTTGCTATTCCGCTGCTTGAATCGTCCGCATATTGAAAATAGTTCAAGCCCATTGTGTAAGACAAACGCCCGACGTTATTGCTATATCCCGCCCCTATATTGAAATCGTAAAAAGATTGATTGATCCCTGACATCGGCGGCAAAACGCTGGCAGGCGGCGTCGTACCATGATCGCCAAAATGGAAATAACAATCGAGATTAATGCTCCCCGATGGCATCTGAAAAATTGTGCCGAGGCTTATGTCTACAGCTGACTGAACATCCTTCCAGTAATCTTGAACCGCAAATCTGTCAAAGCTCAATCCAGCGGTCAGAGGAAAATCTCCAAAATTCATATCGGATCGGAGACCAACACTAAACCGGTTTGTTGTTCGCAGTAAATCAGGGATTCCTGTTCCGTAGAGAAAGTAGCTCGCGCGCGAGTAGCCAATATCGAAGGCGTTGCTTGTCTTCGCACTCTCATCAAATTGCATGGCTTTCGCGATTCCTGCGTCAAAAGCTATGTTACGCTGAATTGTTTGCCGTGTGTACCCTGATGTATAATTTCCACTTAGGCTTCCATTCAGCCGGGCGTCTCCAATTCCACCGTTTCCCGATAACAAGTAAGAACTGGTTGCATAACTTCCGGTTGATGCCAAAGCAAAAAGATTTGCCGGCTGGCCGGACGAACTCTGCAGACTGAGAGACCGATCTATCGGAATATCTATGCCTAAACCAGCGAGTGTCTTACCCTGAAAATATGATGAGTCGATCTCCGCCGACTCTTTGTTGAATCTAGCGATATCGCTTTGCGCTCTTCCGGTTATGACGAACTCCGGCACATTGACTTTCGGTAGTGCAGTGTCGGGTTTAAAGCTCGTTACCGGTGGTGATTCGATAACCTGCGCGAAAGTAAAAGGTGGAAAAGCAAATGACATTGTGCAGGCAAGACAGAAAAGAAACATAGAAGCTGAGACCAGAAGATCGAAACTTCCAAAACTATTAATTTTTTTATCTCTCATCTTCCCAACTTCACTTATCGTTCATCGCGCGGCAATGAGTTTCGGAATGCTCGACCCGCGATGACATGTAAAGCAGGTCACTTTCTCCATCTGCGGACCCATCAAATATCCACTGTCTATATTTGCCACCATCTTGATCATGAGGCGCGCAGTTCTCTTCTGAATTTTCTCATCACTCGCAAAGTTATCAGAGTTATGACAAAAATCGCAATTGACTCCAAGCGCTTCAGTAAATCCGCGCATTACGTTTATCAGTTGGTCACGCGAGTGTATTCCATGAAGAGCCTTTAGATTCTCTCCGAAAGAATTGTTGGAATCTGGAGACACTATCTGGTTTGTAACAAAGTCGGCAAATTTCGGCTGAAGAGCCGGAGTTTTGTTCAAGTTTGCTGAGACGATCAGCGCCAAAATTATTACCGTGATGAGTACTCCATAGAAAACGGCGGTCCTGTTCACCTTATTTCTCCTCCTATTCCGATCTCATTTCTTTTAATTTTTCTCTCGCCAGCCTTGTGTAAGAGTCCTCTCCCCGGTCTCTGACAAATTCCAACAGCAAGCTCCTCGCACCTTTTCTATTTCCGAATTTCAACAGACAATCCGCATATTCAAGCTGGGATTTGGACACGATGTCTGCGAAACTTGCAAACACGTATTTCACCCGAAGAAACGAAACTACGGCATTCGCACTGTCGCCAGCACTGCAATAATATTCGGCAACTTTCAGCTGCGCTTGTGCACCGATCAAATCGTCGCGTGTTTTTGCAACCGAGCTCGCAAGCGAGACCGCATCATGGATTCGACCTTTGCTGAAATATATTTCACTCAACATCACCTTTGCTTTGGCTCTTTCTTCATCATTTAGAGTGTCGGCTGTCGCAGCCCTCGAAAGAACGGATTCTGCTTTTGAGGAGTCTCCTCTGTCGAGATAAAACCTTCCTAATTCTGTCTGCGCGGTTACTCCGTAAACATCCTCGGAATTTGAAGCATCTATAAGAAGTCTCTCTGCTTCAGAATAACTTTTATTTGATCCGTAAAGTTCAGCTAATTTTACTTTTCCTGCGGTCGCATACTCGTCATCGGGTTTTTTAGAAATTAAGTCCGACAAAACTCCAATTGCGGTCTTTGTTTTGCCGAGGTTGATTTCAACTAGAGCAAGATTGTAAAGTGCGCTGCCAGACAAAGAACTTCTCGGAAATTTTACTATGAATTCCTTGAGGTCATGCTCAGCTTCGGAGTAGTGTTTCTGGTTTAAAGCGTATTCAATTTTCTTATAATAGACCCGGTCCACGTTTGGAAGCTGCGGATGGTCACGGACAAAATCATCAATGACCGTCTCCGCCTCTTTCGGCCTGCCGAGGACAGTCAAACAATACTGCATGCCGACGATTGCGTTGTCCACAAATTCGCTCGTGGAATATTTTGAGAGAAGCTCGCTGTAACACATTAGTGCCTGTTGGTATTGCGCGGAGTTATAGTATGAGTCTCCTTTGCTGTAAAGCGCTCTGACTGCAGTCGGGTTATTGGGATAATTTGTAGTTACCTTGTCGAACTCTCCGATAGCCTGCGAATATAGCTTCTGCGAGAAATAGACCCAGCCGATCGCATATTGGGCATCCGGTGCCATGGAGGTATTAGAGTATTTCCTTAAAATAGATTGGAATTCGTCTATCGCATCTTGAAATCTGCCAAGCCAATATTCGCATTCGCCGCTTTGATAGATTGCATAAGTGGCAATTGAATCCTTCTTCCCATCGTTCCCGGCAGAAAATTTCAACGAGGCATTGTCATAGATTCCAAGAGCCTTTTCGTAGTCCTTGTTATAGTAATAGCAGTCTCCAAGCCGAAGGAGGGCGTCTGACGACAACGACGAGGCAGGATAAGAATCGACGAATTTCTGGAACGCTGCCGCGGCAGCGATGAAATTTCGCAGGAAGTAGTTTGAGTAACCTACTCCGAGAAGTGCAGTGTTTGAACGACTCCCATTCGGATAGGATTGGAAATAGTTCTGATAATATGATAGCGATGACTTGTAATCGCTTGCACGATAGGAGGACTCACCTGCCATGTAAAGTGCTTCTGACTTTTCCGAATCAGAATATCCGAGTTTTCCGGCATCCACGTATATTTGTGCAGCACCGTTATAATCTCCGCTTGCATAGAGAGCCGCGGCATAATCGAAATGTGCATCAAGCAAATCTTTGCCGTAAAGTTTCAGAATTGAGTTTGAGAAATATTTCTCTGCATTCCGGTAGTCATTTGATGCGGCAGATGAAATTGCCGCATTCTTCATTGCCTCCGCAAAGAGAGAAGTATCGTTCGATGCAAACAAAAATGATTCGACACTTTTTGGATAAGACTTTATTTTGAAATATAATTTACCAAGCTCGTATTGAGCTTCAGCAATCTGCGCCGGAGGGTATTTCGATTTTGTCATGGTTGATAGAATCATCTTCGCGGTGTCCGGCGACCCCGATGCTTCGTAGGCTCGTGCCGTCTCCAACCGAGATTCGAAATAGAATGGATCATCCTGCGACACGCCGTTCAGGACATTCAGAGCCATACGAGCACCCGAAGGCGTCGCCACAAGAAGTTTAGACAGGAGCAGCCTGACTTCCGAAGAATGATTTCCTGTCGGGAACCTGCTCAAGTAATTTGAATAAACGAAAATCGCGCTGTCGTTTCCACCGATGTTCTGATATGCTCTTCCCTCATAGTACAACGCCGGTTCCGCCACCTGACTTTCTGAAGAAAGCGATGCCGCCTTGGCAAATTCCACAACCGCAGATTTGTTGTCGCCGAGGAAGAAGCTGCATTCGCCCATTTTTTCTGCTGCGTCTGCCTTCAGCTTCGTCCCAGGATAAGCGGCCAGCAACTCGGCGAACTTCTCCTTGCTTTCTTCAAACTCACCAAGTTTTCCATACGACCATGCCGACCCATACATTGCATAATCCGCAATGCCGGATCCATTATATCCCTTATAGGAGAGTTCAAAATATTTTATCGCGTTGCCATAGTCTCCCTTTTCAGTAAAAAGCTGGCCAAGCTTGTAAGCAGCTTCTCCTTTCAGATCGTCATCGGCGCTGTCCGCTAAAAAGTCCTTCAGAATTTTTTCTGACCGATCAAGTTTATCAAGCTGGAGCCACACTTCGCCAATTCGCAATTTCGCCCGAACAAAATAAAGGGAATTTGGATATTCATTTAGAATCTTCTGATACTCACCGAGGGCACTATCGTACATCCTTTTTTGAATGAGACACTCGCCAGCCAGAAATGTAATCTCTTCAGTATACCGAGTTGTTGGATAGTTCATTAGGAAAGAGTTGAACTGCTGGAGGGCCAGATCGTACTGACCGTCGCGATAGAGACCAACTGCGAAAGAATAGTCTTGTTGCTCTGTCACATCAGTCACCTGAGAAAAAGAGACAGATGGAACAGCATAGAACAAGAAAACGATCAGGACTCTCTCAATGATTTTCATTTTCTGGAATTTATAGAATCACAGCGAGTTAATCAAGCTCACTTCTGATTTTACTTGAAGGAAGATATGGATTCGATTTGATTTGGAGGATCGGCCATCGTCACCCAAACAAGTTCTGGCTGTTCCATCCAGTTTTCCGAATTGATTCTCCGTGATACTTTTCCTTTTGACGGACACTGTCCAACGCTACTAACTGCGTAATCGTCTTAATAATTTCCCTGCAGAAATGAGATGGATAGGACGTTATATATCGACCGCGAAGATTTAAACATAGGGAAAAGTTTTTTGTATATTGTCAACAGTGATCACCTTCAACCAAAAGCAACTTCGGGATATTACATTTTCGTCCTCCAAAGAATGGCTCTTGACTGACGGCGAAGGTGGCTTTGCATGCAGCACGGTCTCGTTTATGAACACACGGCGCCAACATTCACTGCTCACGGTTTCGCTTAACCAGCCGCTAAAGAGATTGAATCTTCTCAATAAGGTCGATGAAGAAGTTGTCATAGAAAATAAGTCGTACTTTCTTGGCACAAATAATTATCCTGACACAGTTTTTCCTGAAGGATACAAGTCGGTCAGCAAATTCGCTTTCGATTACTTTCCACAAGTCACTTATGATTTATCGGGATGCCACATTTCCAAAAGCGTATTGATGCCAAAGAAGTCAAGCTCAGTCTTCGTTCATTATATAAACCACTCGAAAAAGACAATTACGCTCCGTCTTCTGCCTCTCGTCAGTTTCAGACCAAAAGATTTTGTCAGAAAATCCGACGAAAGCTTTTTGATCGACGAACTTCCGGATGGAATCCGGATTATTGCAGATATGAACCTTCCGCGACTTTACCTGAAGTTGTCTCAAATTTACAGCACAAGCCCGGAGTCGCACTGGTATTATAACTTTGTTTATCCTCGTGATACGGGATCGTATCCGGATGACCGCGAAGATCTTTTCAACATGGGTTACTGGGAAACCGATTTAGAACCGGGAAAAGGATTGACGCTCGCGGCGTCGACAAGGGACCTCGGGGAATTTGATTATTCAGAGATCGAATCTCATTTCATTGAAAACGCCGAGAAAGTGAGATTGCAATTCGGGCTACCAAAGAAATATTCTCATCTAGCAGATTCGGCTTCGAACCATCTTGTCCATAGCGGCGCCTTAAGAACTCAAGCGATCATCGACGGTTATCCTTACGGGGAAATAAACGTCACCGATGCGCTTATGGCATTAGATGGTATCTCTTATGTCTCGGAAAACTTCGACCGTGAGTTCATGCATGAGCTGGTTTCAAATGAAATGAATGGCTCACTTCCTGCGACTGTCGACGAGGAGACACTGCAAGTCAATTATGGCAATCCACGAGTTTCACTCTACTTCGCTTTTGCTTTGGGACGCCGCGTCGAAAAGGCACAAAGCACGGACCTGGCCCGCCGGTATCTCCCCCTGCTCGAAACTGGAATTGAAATAATCACGGCGAGCCGTTCGGATGATGCCACTTTGAAGGATTCACCCCTCCTGGATTTTGGCAGGAGTGAAGCGGATGGAGTTTCCCAGACTGTGGAGAATGCATTCATAATTGCGTTGTGGTACAACCTATTAAAGGTAGTGGAGGAGACTAGATTTGCCCTTCAGTCTTCGGCACTTTATTCTGAAACCACATCGGATATTACTTCGGCTTATTACAATTTCTTCTTTGAGGCAGACGGAAACTACAAAAGTTCTGAGACCACAGATGAAATAAACTTTAAGATGGCTATTCCACTTATCGTACCACATTCACCTCTTGGCGAGGAAGAGAGGACTAAGATATGCCGGGTGTTGGTGTCAAAATTTCTTGAACTCTACGGGAATAAAGATGCCCACAAATCGCCCGGCCATGCCTGTAACTTAGCCGCGTTATACCTATTAGAGGCGAGTCGTCAAGTTAAAGGATGCGAGAAGGAATTCGGAGACATGAAGTGGTACATTGATAAACTCCTTCCCCTGCAGGGATTCACCAACTGCGTCAATGGCTTACCAAAATGCGGAAGCTCCTCGGTAAATCGCCAGGAAGACATTTCCTCTTCTGTCGTCACCGCGGAAGCTATCAGGCTAGTCAAGAAGCTGAAATTGAAGTGAGGGAAATCTGACTACATAGGCACATTAACACGGAGAAAATCTTTTACGCCGTGTACCATGTTTCCACGTGGCTGAAAACAATTTCTTCATTGTTGCAAGAGCACACCAGTTTTTGAAAATAGTCTTGTCGTTTAACTATGCGTTTAGTTTTAATGCATGGAATT
Source organism: uncultured Bacteroidota bacterium (assembly GCA_963703215.1). GTDB lineage: Bacteria > Bacteroidota > Ignavibacteria > Kryptoniales > JAKASW01 > JAKASW01. The sequence goes on from OY969800.1 coordinate 3,447,500, forward strand.
CTTCTGCAGGCAGAATGATATAGGAATTGCTCAACTGGACGGAACTCTTCAGCATGGCACTCACGGGACAATACTTGTTCTGAGAGAGATCGATGGTGCGCTCGAGATCTCCTTTCGGAAGATTCTCGCCATAGAAAACATACTCGATGTGAATTTTCGTGTACACCTGCGGGTGTTCTTCTGCAACTTGTGCTTTCAACCTCACTTCGAGCCCGCCGAGTTTCACACGTTTCTTCTGCAGGATTGAAACGACGTCGCTCCCGGTGCAGCCACCCAATGCGATTAACAAAAGCTCCTTCGGCCGTATGGCCGCACTGCTGCCGCCGAACTCCGGTGGCCCATCTACTGTGACCCAGTGTCCTGATTCGGTCAGACCAGCGAAAGTTAGACCTCTGACCTGCCTGACTACTGCGGATTTTTCTGCCATGTCAACTCCATTCGTTTTTATATTGCAATCAATCTGATTTTGATTCGACAAAGAGACTGGGTTCAAAAACTCATTAGTTCTGCTGTGTCTTCTTTGAATTTTGTTTTTCGAATGCTAATTTAATCATGTTGCGCCTGTAGCTCAATTGGATAGAGCATCAGCCTACGAAGCTGAGGGTTCCGAGTTCGACTCTCGGCGGGCGCACTGAATTCAAAGGTTTTTCGGGACTTATCACAGATTTGTCACATCATGGTACGTTTTTAGAACAAGTGTCCTAAAAACAATTCCCCTCAGATCACGGCGAAGAATCTCAGTATTCTGTGTGTCCCGATCCCATATTGTGTACCATATGATAAGCCAGTTATCTGACCTTTGCACAAAAATAGCATCGGTTTGGGGGGGACTTCAGACCAAAAACCAAGCAGCGGGGATCCTCTGGGTGAAAATTTTCGAGCACTTATTCGAGTCAGGGGTTTGCTTTTTAGCCTTTTTCCGACAATAGGTCGACGGGACCTATGTCTGTCTCAGGAACCAAGTTTCCCAGAAAGGAGTTAAATATCTTAGGAGGACTGTGAATGTCAAGTCTTGCCGAAAAGGAATAAGCGTCTTTGTAAACTAGCTAAACAAACAAGGGTAAGTTATGAATATGCCTAAAGTCCATTTCCTATTATTCTGCGTTGCTTCCTTTGTAATTTCTTCTACGACAAAAGCACAATGGGTGCAAACTGGCGGTCCGTACAATGGCTCGATCTCTAGCATTGCGATTAGCGGGAGGAATATCCTTTCCGCAACTGAAGGTGCGGGTGTCTTCCTTTCTAACGATGAGGGAGCCAGTTGGACACCCTCTGTTAGCGGATTATCCAATTTGAGCTTAACCTGCCTTGCTGCGAGCGGCAACACTGTGGTTGCTGGCGCGGCTGAGTTTGGCGCTGGAATTGACAGCGGTTGGATATTCATTTCAACGAACAATGGTATGAGTTGGACACAAACGCACTATCATGATGCATATTCGTCAATTAATGCTGCCTCGGGGATTATCAGTCTTGCGGTATCAGGAGACACAATCGTTGCTGGAACTGATTCCCGCGGCGCCTTTTGGTCATTAGATAATGGCGCCAGTTGGGACAACATGTATTATGGCCCATTTAATTCTCTCGTGGGAGACTACATCTCTGCTGTACTTATTAAGGGAAGCAGTGTTTTTCTGGCTGTGTATGGGTACGGAATGAGTCGCTCGCTCAACTTAGTTCCTAATACTGGATATACTTGGACACAATTGCCTACCGACTATCAGACTACGGGGTGGATTCACGCTCTTAAACTAGTTGGTAGTAATATCTTTGCAGGCACTGAGGGAACAGGGATATATCTCTCCACTGACAATGGCGATGCGTGGCTGGATAAGGGCCTTACCAACAGGTACGTCAATGCCATCGCTTCGAATGGGAATTTCATTTATTCCGGAACCGATAGTGGAGTGTTTCTCTCTGCCGACTCTGGCACGCATTGGAATGCGATAAATACGGGCTTATCGAATGCAAACATCAATGCCCTTGCTGTCGATGATTCATTTCTTTTTGCGGGAACCGCAGGCGGTGTACTTTGGCGCCGGGCTCTTTCACAGCTTACTTTTGTCACTTCACAAGTCAGCAATGTTCCGAGCGGTTTCTCTTTAGGCCAGAACTTTCCTAATCCTTTCAACCCTACGACAATAATCGACTATCAGTTGCCAGCAAGCAGTTTTGTCACGTTGAAGATTTATGATATACTCGGCAGGGAAGTGGTGACTTTGATCAATGCAAAGCAGAACGCAGGATATTACAGCGCGACCTTCAACGCTGCAAATATACCAAGCGGCGTCTATTTTTACAGACTTCAGGCAGGGAAATACAGTAACACAAAGAAACTCTTACTATTGAAATAAGTTCAGTAAAGTGAAGGGATGTTAAGAAATAGCGAGTCTCAAGAAGCTGGTACCTGCCTTGATTTACATTTCAAATTAAATGGTAAATTGGTTTTGTATCCTTCTGAAAACCGACTTGACTTTTCTCACTGTTGCTTTGATGAACTTTGAAATCTCACTTAGTCTGAAGTCTTGAATGAGATATCCAACAACATTTTTCTCGAAATTGTTGAGAGCGATTATCCAGCGACTGCAATCCACATTGAATATTAAAGCGTCGTCAATAGCTTCCCCCGGTATACCGTGGATCGTCATCCAATCCTGAAAGCCGGAAAAAGTAATCATCGAGTTCGACTCTCGGCGGGCGCACTGAATTCAAAGGTTTTTCGGGACTTATCACAGATTTGTCACATCATGGTACGTTTTTAGAACAAGTGTCCTAAAAACAATTCCCCTCAGATCACGGCGAAGAATCTCAGTATTCTGTGTGTCCCGATCCCATATTGTGTACCATATGATAAGCCAGTTATCTGACCTTTGCATAAAGACAGCGCTGGACCGGTTTTGGGAGGCACGTTAACCAATAATATGCTTCTCAAAAAATTTAAATTGGACTACTTTCCCGGGGGCCTGCCAGCAAAATACAGTCAAAATTCCCGCGCTTAATTCCGCACTCTCACGAAAACCGGAAGACGCAGGAATTCTCTATGAATCAAAATCCGCACTCCTTATCTTACGTCATGGTTACCAGACCTTCTTCTGCACTAACGGAGATTAATCAGGTTGATAAAATGCCGTCGGGCCGCAAAACTAAGAAGCCGGACATCAAGGATCTACCGCATAAAGTCTTCACGTTCTTCCTGATATTGGTTGGCACTCTGACCGCAGTGACAATTTGGGCGAGGAACTATTCATATTATATTCTCCCGGCGCAGGATAGGCCGCTCCATTCTCGATACGAGGAATTGAAACCGGAGGGCATAGAAAGCCATGGCTACGGTATCATTGGAACGACGATGGTGTTCATCGGGGTGATCGTCTATTCGACGAGGAAAAGAGTCAAGAGACTCACACATTGGGGCGCGATGAGAGATTTCCTCGATTTCCATATTTTTATGTGCTTAGTAGGTCCAATCCTTATAATGTACCACACAACGTTCAAGTTCGGTGGCATAGCGGGTGCGGGCTTCTGGTGCATGGCGGCTGTAGTCATCAGCGGTTTCGTCGGCAGATATTTTTACAAGTTCATTCCAAAGAATATTGAAGGTCATGAACTCAATGCAAAAGAGCTTGAAGACGAACGTCAGAGTTTATTGCAGGCATTGAAAGAAGGACACAACCTGAGTAATGAGTTTTTAGAACAAGTCGATAAAGTTGGCGACTCACCATTTGATAATTCTAGGGCGGGTTTCTTTAGACTGTTATGGTACCTTCTCAAGGTGGATTTTTCAAAACGAAAATATCGGAGGGAGCTTCATAGAATTCTTCACAAGTACAACGTTGCTCCGAGCGCCATTAAAAGGATTTCTGCCGTTGCGCAAAGACGGATCGCGTTGAGCCAGCGGATTCTTATCCTCGAGAAGATTCGCCTTGTATTCCACTACTGGCACGTAATTCATCTTCCTTTCTCCATAATCGTCCTGGTGGTTCTAATAATACATGTCGGCGTGGCGATTGCATTCGGGTACACTTGGATTTTTTGACAGGAAAATCGTATTATCTAGTATGAAGAACGCAGTTCAAATCACTTTGATCTCAGCCTATCCAATTAGGGGGTTACTAACTCGGTAGTTCCTATACTTCGTTAAGTTTCAGACTAAATAGCCAGAATCACTGAAACGAACTTTTTCTTTACCGAATTGTTATTACAAAGGATTATTTTATCGCCATCTTGCGTTTGGTCGAAGGGATAGGGAGCGTAGAATCACAAGGGTCATGGATTTTTTAATGAGCAGGACAATCTGTCTTTCTCTTGCGTTTATGGCTGCGTTCGTCGCCAGTGTCTCCGCTCAAATTTCGCCTGGTCCGCTCTATTCGGGTCATGCCCAACTCGAAGGGATCGAAAACTGTACAAAATGTCACACTGTTGGGAAACTTCTCTCGAATGACAAATGCCTATCGTGCCACAAAGAAATTGCTATTCGCATCAGACAACAAATCGGATATCATCCTACAGTCAGATCAAAGCAATGCACCGAATGCCATCTCGATCATTTCGGACGAACCTATCAAATCGTCAGGTTCGATACGTCATCATTCAACCATACGATAGTCGGATTTTCCCTTCAAGGCAAACATAAAACTACAAGCTGCCGCCAATGCCATGGCATTCAGGACATAACTGCGTCAGACACAAAACTCCTTCCTGAAAGCTTGAGGGAGGTGACTTATTTAGGTCTTTCGACGACTTGCGAATCGTGCCATGAAGATATTCATAAAGGGCAATTTACTCGAGATTGCTCATCATGTCACAGCACAGACCGTTGGAGACCTGCCGACAATTTCGATCACGACCGCACGAATTATCCGCTCACTGGTAAACACAAAAACATCAACTGCTACCAATGTCATGACGGAAGATTGGCCGACAATAAGACCGTAAATTTTGCAAACGTGGAATTCTCATCGTGCGTTAACTGTCATAAGGATCCTCATAACGGACAATTCAAGCAACCATGTTCTTCCTGCCATACGACTGAAAGCTTCGTGACGGTGGCAAAGGGAGAGTTCGACCACTCAAAGACCTCCTTCCCTTTGCTTGGTAAACATGCCGAAGTAAAATGTGCGCAGTGCCACCAGAGCGAGTCCAAGATGAGAAATGTAAGCGGGGAACTCGGATTCCACATTACCAAATTTCAATGGTGCTCAGATTGTCATGCTGATAGTCATGCCGGCCAATTCGCCGACAGGCCCGACAAGGGGAAATGTGAATCATGCCACACAGTCGCAGGATGGATTCCTGCAAACTACACGATTGCCGATCACGAAAAAACGAGATTCATTTTAGACGGAGGCCATCTCGCAGTTGCCTGCTCGGCCTGCCATCTCGCACACAAGGTCAGCGCAACATCGACCCGACAGTTCCGGTGGAAAGACACGATCGAATGCAAGACATGCCACACCGACATCCATGGAGGTCAATTCAATTTCGAGATGATCAATGGTTGTTCGACTTGCCACGTTACCGATTCATGGACGAGTCTTCCAAATTTTTCTCATGACAAAACCAAATTTCCATTGCGTGGAAAACATGCTACCGTCAAATGCGATCAATGCCACAAGAAACCCGTGGATCCAACCATGGTGGTTAAATATGTAAGTTTAGATACCACTTGTTCTTCATGCCATTCAGACGAACATCAGGGACAATTCCAGCTTGAAGGTTCGACAGATTGCACAAGATGCCACACTGCCAACGACTGGCACCGACTCAACTTCGACCACAATACACAATCTAATTTCGCCCTCACCGGAAAACATGCAAGCGTGCCATGCGCTAAATGTCACCCGAGTGTTTTCATGAACGGCAAAGAGACCGTTAAATACAAACCTATCGGAACAAAATGCATCGACTGCCATTCGCCCAAGGGATGAATTTGAAAATCCTTAAAAGAACGAGAGTAAGACTCTTCGTCTCAGCAATCACAATAGTACTTTCATACGGCATTTGTTTCGCGCAAGCGTCTCCGCATGGAAATCTAAATAAGCTTCAATGCACAGATTGCCATACAACTGAAGGTTGGACGGAGTTGACTTCCCCCATGAAATTCGATCACTCAGAAACCGGGTTCAAACTCTACGGAGAACACAGGAATGTTGCATGCAAAAGCTGCCACACCGAATTGAAATTCGAGAATACTCCCCGCGATTGCTTCTCATGCCATCAGAAAGACTATGACGCCGCAGTGGCAATCAACCATCGTGTGGCCGGTTTTGGCACAGACTGCACACAATGCCACACCGCCGATGGCCTATCATGGCAATCGAGCTTCAATCATGACTTGACTCAATTCCCAACGCGAGGTGCGCATGAAGCCGTTGCATGTCTGACCTGCCATGTCGGGAACCGATATCGTGGCACACCGAGCGAGTGTGTGGCGTGTCATCAAAACGAATATGCGAGCGCGCAAAATCCAAACCATGCTGCGGCTGGATTCAATACAGAATGTGCTGTCTGCCATCGATCTTTGACATGGCAGCCCGCCGCATTTTTTCCTCATCCATACTTCCCTATCCATGCTGGAGATCGACACAGTCCCGGCGTCTGGAACGCCTGCACAGACTGTCACGCCGCGCAGCCAAACTATTCCACATTCGCTTGCATCAATTGCCACGAACACACGAAATCTCGGATGGATTCGCAACATGCAAATGTGAACGGATACGTCTATCAAAGTTCCGCCTGCTATCGTTGTCACCCGACTGGAGGCGGATAGACAATGAGAATGCCTCCAAAAGAAATCGGTTTGATTGCGCTGAGCTTTTTGGCCCTTTATATGAGTGCCTCGGCAAACGTTAAAAAGAAATTCGCAGTCACATACGTTTCAGGCGCTACTTTTTACATCAACGCTGGTCGTTCGGAAGGTTTAGGAACCGGAGACACTGCAAAAATTCTTCACGCCCGCATCGAAATTGGATCTGCAGTGATAACTGCAGTAGCAGACAGCTCAAGCTCCCTGAGAATCATTTCGCAGTCTGACAAGATTTCTATTGGAGACACGGTGGTGAGTTCGATTGAAGCCTTTGAACAACAGTCTGGATTGATGAGACAAGATACAACGCAAATACCGGTTGGAGCAAAGATCGTTCCACCTTCCCAAGAGTCTCCGCGGGAAAACATATTATCAGGTAGAGCTGCGATTGAATACTATTTTATTTCTGCGGAAGATGCAAAATTCAATTTGAGACAACCTGCCGGAATGCTGATGTTGAATGTATCTAACCTTTTGGGCACCGGCATGGTGCTTTCGCTCGACGATCATAGTTACTATGACGGGATAAACAATTATTCACTTTACGGAAATTCGACCGGCTTCCAGCACGATATTTATCAAGTCTCATTGTCTCGTGATATTCCGGGATCCTCCATCGGTTACGGAATAGGCCGAATGACATCGCGGTTCGTAGGAGGAATCGGGACTTTTGATGGCGCACAACTTTATTATCGAGTTAACGACTTCACCGCCGGAATTCTCGGGGGAGCAGCCGCGGATGTTCCATCGTCGCTCAATTTCGGCGGGACACGAAGCGCATTCTTTCTGAATTATCATTCCGGTTCAGATTTCTTCCATCAGTATGATGGCACGATTGCTTATGGACTGCAAATGGTCGGCGGAGCAATTGATCGCAATTTTCTCTATCTTCAAAATTCTCTATCGCTTGAAAGCGACCTATACCTTTACGAGACCACCGAGATCGACATGAGTCAGCTCTCTAACGGTACCCAGCAGACTGCTTTTAATTTTTCAGACACATATTTTTCCGCGAATTATTATCCGACGAGCTGGTTGTTCGCAAACATCGGTTATGACGCTTCGAGGGACGTTTACCTGTTTCAGTCGATGAAAAATGTCCCCGATTCTCTGATAGACAGAAATATTTTACAGGGTTATCGAACTTCAGTGACCATTCACTTGCCGTGGATGATAACGGTTTCGGCAAACTCGACGCTCAATACGCGCAAAGATTTTTTGCGAGATGACCACACGCTTGGCGGCTCTGTTCGTGCCAGCGACATCTTCGGCAGTGACATAAACGCCGGAGTCAGATACCTCGACATGGTCGGAGTTTTTTCAAACGGGCATGATTTCTCCGTCGACATCGATCGGACATTTTTCGACCGGTTTTCAACGACATTTCGCTACGATTCATACAATATATCAGTCTCGACCCTGCAACAAACTTACACGACACAGACCATTTCAGGGCTTCTGAATTTCGATTTTTCCTCAAGACTATATTCAACAATTGGAGTCGACGATATTATCGATGCGACGATGAATAGCGTTAATGCTTTCGCAGAAATTGGCTTCAGGTTTTAAGGATTATCCACATGAACGAAACAACAATCACTGCTCTGATCATTATTTTTCTCGTGGCAGTTACGGTAGTTCCTTACGTCCGTAGCCTGAAAACAAAAGACGAGAGAGCGAAAAAGAAATTTCAGGAGCTGAAAATCAGCGGCCTCCATGAAGCTGCGACGGTTCATCCTCATATTGACGTAAACTATTGCATAGGCTGCGGAGGATGTGTGACAGCATGTCCCGAAGGAGACGTGCTCGGCCTCATCGAAGGAAAAGCGATGTTGATCCATGGTGCAAAATGTGTCGGCCATGGCTTGTGCGCGGATGCCTGCCCTGTCGGTGCAATACACCTATTAATGGCAAAACCCGGACGAAGCGGAGAGATTCCGAAGCTTGACGACAATTACGAGACAAGCATTAAAGGCGTTTTCATCGTCGGAGAACTCGGCGGAATCGGACTAATAAAGAATGCGGTTTCACAGGGAAAGGCGGCGGTTGAAAACATTGCATCTACGATGACCGGACATAAAGCAGAATATGATATTGCAGTTGTCGGAGCTGGTCCCGCTGGACTTGCAGCTGGCCTTGCGTCAAAAGAGAGGAATCTGAAATATATAATTTTTGAACAAAGCGACATCGGCGGGACAATTCTCCATTACCCACGAGCAAAGGTTGTCATGACATCTCCAGTTGAACTGCCAATATGGGGAAAATTGCAACTGACAGATGTGAAAAAGGAAGTTTTGCTTGAAACATGGCATGAGATAATTGATAAGGCGAAACTTGATGTAAGAACTAACGAGAAAGTGATAGACATCCAGAAAATTGATGGTTTTTTTTCGATCACAAGCTCGACGATTCAGACCACTGCACACAGCGTCATCCTCGCCCTCGGACGTCGTGGTACACCACGAAAGCTCGGCGTGCCCGGAGAAGAGCTTTCAAAAGTCATGTACCGTCTCATCGACACATCGACTTACAATAACAATCGCATTCTTGTAGTCGGCGGCGGCGACTCATCCATCGAGGCGGCGGTCGGTTTATCGATCCAGAAGAACAACATAGTGACGCTGTCATACCGTAGAGAAGGGTTCACCCGCATAAAAGAACGTAACAAAGACCATATCGAAGATGCGGCGTCGAAGAAAAGGGTCAATGTAATATTTAATTCTGAGGTGAAAGAGATCCGCGAAAGCAATGTCGTCCTCGCGACGCCGAAAGGTGAGTTGGAACTTCCCAACGAGTTCGTTTTTATATTTGCAGGCGGCGAGATGCCATTCGAGCTTTTAAAGAAGATCGGTGTTTCATCTCAGATGCAAGAGATCGAAGAAAGATCCGCGAATTCTACCGGTTGAAAAATACTTCAACTACGCCACTAAAAGAAAAAGTCCGTTTCGAAACGGACTTGATTTGTAGCGGGGGAAGGATTCGAACCTTCGACCTTCGGGTTATGAGCCCGACGAGCTACCAGCTGCTCCACCCCGCGATCATAGCACAATATAGTCAGGGTAACCCTCATAAACAAGAACATCAGAGGATGAAGGGCACGAGCTGGCCCATTGGACCAACATCAATTTTGTTTCTTAGAAATAAAATCATGATCTTTTTACATGTCAATAAATGGCAGCATAAGGCCCAAGATCTATTAGATGAGCACGAATTGAAAATTCTTGTTGTGAATACCAAGTATCTCGGAGATCTGATTGTGTCGACGCCGGGGTTGCATGCCATACGAGAAGCACATCCCGAAGCAAAAATTGCCATGATTGTCCGGAAAGGGTTCGAAGAGGCAGTCTCAACCAATCCTAATTTGAATCAGCTGATATTTTTTGACCCGACGATAAAAGGGTCACAGACTTTTGAAAAACTCATTTTAGGTATAAAATTTATCCGTCAGATACGAAAAGAAAAGTTTAATGTATTTATTGCTCTCCACCCTAGTGACAGAGTCGCGATTTGGAGTTGGTTTTCTGGCGCTAAACTCAGAATCGGACCGCGAAAGCAGAGTTTCAACTTCACATTCAATAGGTTAGTCGATGTCGAAGAAGATTCGACAAGCTATCTCGAGTATTACAATGAAATATTCGCCGCGTACATTGGGAAAGTTGGTACAAAAAAAACCGAGTTCTTCGTCCCTTCGATGCAAATCGAATGGGCAAATGGATTTCTCGCAACTAACAGTGTCTCACCGGATGATGTCCTGATTGGAATCCACCCTGGCGCAAGTGAACCGACAAAGATGTGGCAAAGCAACAACTTCATTGAACTGATAAAGAGATTAAATGGTGAGAAATATAAGAAGATATTATTGATCGAAGGCAATCAAGATCAAAAGGTGTGCGACGAAATTAGAAATAAGCTTTCTTACAATCAAACGCTTTACTTTAAATCGGACAGCATTATCAAAACCGCCGCTCTCATAAAGAAATGCAGATTATTCATCACTCACGATACTGGCACAAGGCATCTCGCCGTGGCCGTTGGGACGCCGGTACTCGCATTACTTCCAGAGGACAACCTGGAATGTTGGAATTTTTACGAGGAGACAGATTTTCATTATACTATGGTTGGAAACCGGCATTTACCTGAACCGGGTTCAAATGAGCGAGCCTTTCTGGACGGTATTTCAGTCAGTGAACTCCTGGAAAAAGTAGGAGAAATTCTAAAATTATCGCTAAAGACCAAATAAAAAAAATACTAGTCATTAAGTGGGGCGCACTTGGAGACATCGTCATGAGTACGCCGGCAATTCGGGCACTTCGCGAAAATTTTCCGGACGCTGAGATAACGATCGTCTCAAATAGCCTGATGAAAGAAATTCTCCCTCAGGGTTTCTTGAACGACGCGCTGATCTCGGTCAAGACCAAAGGCGGGAAGATCGACGAGCCTGTCACAAAACAGTTGAAATTGGTTCGAGAGCTGCGTAAACGAAACTTCGATTTAGCTGTCAACCTGAGATGGACGTCTGAATACTGCGCTATACTCACCTACCTGAGCGGCGCCAAAGAGCGCATCGGCTCTGGCCCGAAAAATTTAGTGGGACTCTACACGATCAAAGTCAACCAACCTGTCGGGCGTTATCATGAAATTCACCGCAACCTCGACATCGTTAAGTCGCTTGGTTTAGAAATTAAAGATGAGAAGCCTATCGTATACGTTTCCGCCGAATGCCAGGAATATGCCGATAACTTTTTTGCTAAGAAATCGCTAACTAAGGCAAATGTCATCTGCATTCATCCGGGTGCAAGCAAACCGGTCAGAGCTTGGATGCCGGAAAGATTTCGAGAAATATCCAAGCGTGTAGTGGAACAGCTCGGTGTTCATGTGGTTATAACCTGGGGAAAAGATGAAGAAGAATTAGCCCACCAGGTTGCAGATGGTTTAGATAGAGCGGTCGTCTGTGAACGGACTGACAGTGTCGGCAGACTTGCCGGCATCATTAAGAATTCTGGATTATTTTTTTCAAATTGCACCGGACCAATGAACTTGGCAGTCGCTGTCGGCACACCAGTCGTCGCTCTTCTAGGTTCGTCGCATCCCAAAGACTGGGGCGCATACGGCACACAGCACATCAATGTCAAATCGCCCCTCGTCCTCGAACATTACTCCGAGGAGGATGAAAGAAAATCCATGGAGATGATAACCGTAGATCATGTTTGGAAAATAATGCATGAGAGATGGCACAATCTGCAAGCAAAAATCAACCTTACTTGAATCTATTCCATCCTTTTCTCATCAAAATAAATGGAACAAACCGAATCCTTTTTGAGTTAAGATGGTGAAGATTGTCATCGACGATTCGTCGAATTGAATGTTCAATGGCAAAGTCCTAAATTTTGTCACCGAAATAGTCGAACTGGAGTTAAGAAATGCCGACCTACGAGTATAAGTGCAATAGTTGTGGTTTTGTCTTCGAAGAACTTCAATCGATGAACGACGCACCGATAAAGAATTGCCCTAAGTGCAAGGGAAAAGTTCAGCGATTGATCGGCGCTGGTGCAGGAATGATTTTTAAAGGGTCAGGATTTTATTTAACCGACTACAAGAAATCGAATTCATCGCCATCAAAGACAGCCTCCGATCCGAAGCCTGCCAAACTTGAGAAGTCAACGGATACGAAAGCGGAGAAATCTCCAGCCGTCAAGAAGGAAAAACAGGCTAAGTAACTCGACTCTACTTTCTTCGTTCCTCAAGTTGAATGCCAGATTCAATGCGAGCGCCTCGGAGAAAATCCGAAGAAGCAAGTTTCTTTTTCCCCTCCAATTGCAGCTCTATGATTTCAACAAAACCGTCTCCACAAGAAACATATAATTTCCCACTATTTGTCGTAATTGTACCTGGATGCACTCCAACCTGACTGCCGACAAATGAAGACCTAACTTCACTCTTAAAGATCTTCATCATTTTAGGACCGAGGAATGTGTAGGCACCAGGGTCCGGTGAAAATCCCCGGATAAAATTGTGAACTGTTGTCGCCGGCCTCGTCCAGTGAATAAGGCAATCTTCCTTGGTGATCTTCGGCGCTTTCGTTGACTGAGAATTGTCTTGCTCGACGAGGCTCCATTCTCCGACTTTGAATCTTAATGAGAGTCTCAACAACCGCCTCCGCGCCAAGGAATGAAAGCCGGCTTGACAACTCACCCGCCGTTTCATTTTCTCCTATTTCAATCTTCTTTCGCAGGATTACTTTGCCAGTATCGACCTTGTCGTCAAGAAAAAAAGTCGTGACCCCGGTTTCCTTCTCCCCGTTTATTATCGCCCAATTGATCGGCGCTGCTCCACGATACTTCGGAAGCAATGATGCATGAAGGTTGAACGTCCCGAGTTTCGGAATGGAATAAACATCGCGAGGTAGAATACGGAACGCCACCACTACCATCAAGTCGGGAGAGAGTGACTTCAGCTTCTCAAGGAATTCCGGATCTTTCAACGAGGAGACCTGGATCACCTGCAAACCTAATTCGAGTGCCGCTGTTTTGACGGCTGGAGGAGAAACCGTAAGCCCTCTCCCCTGCGGCTCATCCTGGTTAGTCACAACCGCCTCGACCTTGTGTCCTGAATTGACCACAGCCTTTAATGATGGAACGGCAAAGTCAGGCGTTCCCATGAAGACGATCTTCATCTTTCTCCAAACATCTTGAAAAAAATTTAACCGCTACTTTGCAAATACGCAAAATATTTCAAAGATAGAAACATTTGTGCCGCAGAAATATAAACCAGCTAAAGGCAGACCGTCTGAAGGATTTCCTTGATGTTGGAATTAAACTCAAACCTTGATAATACCTCATCGCACCCAGCATCGACGGCTTGCGACTTCAACGGAGCATTCACATGAGAAAAATATCCAATCAGTTTTATCTTTTGCATCATATGATTCGATTTGATCCGGGTAATCAGCTCAATCGGTTCTACGAGATCATTCTCCAGGTCGATGAAGATTAAGTCCGAATCTTTCAGATAGTGCTCGAGCTGTTCCTTACTTCCGACAAATCCCACATTTAACCCGAAAAATTCGGCCGCGCTCCGAATTTTGGTCATGAAATTAAGGTCGTTAACGATCGCCGCGATCTTTGGCATCAGGTCAACCCAATAACCGACGCATTATCCTGGAGCACTTTTATCACAAAAGAAATATGCTCGTCCTCAGAAATCCCGAACTCTGCAGTTCCGTTCTTTATATCATCACGGTTGACACTTCTTGCGAACGCTTTGTCCCTGAGTTTTTTCTTTACCGAGCTCGGTTCCATCCCCTGCAACTTAGTCGGCCGCACGAGAGCCGCGGCGATTACGAAGCCGCTAAGTTCGTCGCAGGCGAACAAGCACTTTGCCATTCTTGTTTCCCTTGCGACGTTGGTATAAGGCGCGTGTCCCATTATGGCATTGCAAATTTTATCCGGATATCCTCTCTCCGCAAGGATTTTGTTGCCGACGAACGGATGTCCTTCCATTGTTGGATACATTTCATAATCGAAGTCATGAAGAAGCCCGGTTATTCCCCACTCCTCTTCATCCTCGCCAAATTTCTTTGCATAGGCGCGCATCACGGCCTCGACGGCGAGAGCATGTTTCCTCAGGCTTTCGGTTTTGGTGAATTCAAATAGAAGTGAGAGCGCTTCGTCTCGCGTAGGAATCCGTGGTTCTTGTTCAATCACAATAAGAATATATTTTTTGTAACGGTAAGAATCAAACTGTCGGTGCATTCCCCTTTTCGTATCTCATTCCTCTTGCCGCTCACCAGCTTCCTACTCCGAAGCAATCGAATGTCGCCATGATGCGCCGCTATGCCGTCATTCGTCGATAGATTCGAACTTCCTCGGCACAAAACTCAACCCAGAGATTCCTTCCCCCGCTTCCCTGGAGATGAAGACCGGTATTCTTACACTAAATAGAATGCCAGATATCAGCCGGTATTGGTCTTCTTATATCTCGAAAGCACCGCCCCGATTCGCGCGACCAACTCTTGAGTTTTGAAAGGTTTAGTTACGAAGTCGTCTGCGCCGAGTTTAAATCCGCCAATGACGGCAGGCTCCGAGGACTGTGCAGTAAGCATGATCACCGGAATCGACTTAAGATTTGGATCTGCCTTGAGCCTCCTTCAGCATCTCGACGCCGTTCATCACAGGCATCATAATATCCAACAATATCAGGTCCGGCGGACTGCTCCTGGCAGCTTCAAGTCCGAGCTTTCCATTCTCTGCATGAACGACATCGTATCCTGAATTCTTCAGTTTGAATTTTATTAGCGCCGCAATTTCTTCTTGATCTTCAACGACGAGGACAGTTGCCATGGTGCAATGAACCTCCTATTCTTCGATATTCAACTAAGTGCAAAGTGAGTATTCTCTTCTACGAAAGAGTCCCTTCTCGGCAGTCCTTTATCGGACAATTCTGTTCAAATATTAATCTTGTAGTCATATTTCTCAAGAAATTTCTTGCCGATAATACTTAAATTATACAAAAAAGGAACAAGATGCTTGACAAATTGATCGAGATCGCAAGAGTAGCCGGAAAATTCCTGAAGGATAATGAAGGCAAAATAAAGGAAATAAAGGAGAAGGGTTCATTTACTAACCTTGTCACCAACGTCGACAAAGGTTCGGAGGCGCTAATAAAGAATTTCATCTCGGAAAATTTTCCTGATCACGGGATACTCGCGGAGGAAAGCGGGGCAACATTGGCGGCGGCGGAGTATAGATGGATTATAGACCCACTCGACGGTACCACAAATTATACTCACGCTTACCCGGTATATTGCGTTTCTATTGGAGTTGAATATAAAGGCGAAGTCGTGGCCGGCGTGGTGTACGATCCGAATTTTGACGAATTGTTTTCGGCAGAAAAAGGGAGCGGAGCTTTCATGAACGGGAATAAATTAAGCGTGACCACGACCGACAGTCTAGAGCGCTCACTTCTGGCGACTGGTTTTCCTTACGACATCAAGCGCAATCCTTTCAACTGCGTTGAGCACTTCAATGAATTCCTAATGACAGTGCAGGCAATTCGGAGATTGGGTTCGGCAGCACTCGATATTTGTTACGTCGCCGCTGGAAGAATGGATGGATTCTGGGAAGTGAATCTGCATCCCTGGGACACAGCCGCCGCAGTTCTGATCACGACCGAAGCGGGAGGAAAAGTCAGCGATTTTACCGGCGGGAAATACAGCATCTACCAAGAAAATATCCTGCTCTCGAACGGGCTGATCCATGATCGGATGATCGAAGTTCTGAAAAGAAATCTAAAGAACAGCTGTTAACTGTTCGCTGCCATCTAATAGATGAAAGCCTACCGCTGACAGCCATTTTCATCCCATCACAAACAATCTTTCGCCGCTTTAATGTGCGCCTTCGGAGCAAACATGTTTTTGGTTATGCTCACAATTTTTCCGTCACTATCGATTATAAAAGTCACTCGGTTCGAAATTCTGAAGAGTCCATTATAGGCGCCGTACAGACGAGCGACTTTTCCATCCTTGTCTGAAAGCAGATCAAATGGAAGGTCATATTCTTTCTTGAATTTTTCGTGGCTCTCGATCGAGTCCAGACTAATGCCGAACACCTTCATCTGAAATTTTCTTAAATCAAAAAATTCATCTCGAAAACCACAGGCTTCGGCTGTGCACCCAGGCGTGAAGTCTCTCGGATAGAAATAGAGTATTAATTTGCCCTCATTGAGATTGCTGGCGAGATGGAACGATTTGTCCCCCGTCGCAGGCAATTCAAAATCTGGTGCTTTGTCACCTACATTTAGTTTCATCCCCTATGAGAACACCGCTGCCCCGGATGAAATTCCATGCGGACGACTGCTCATCACGTCACTGGTCCTTTAATCTGTCCAGCCCGGCATTCGCTTCCCTGCCTGCAAAACGGTCTCCATCAAGCCTCACGACCATTTCATAATCAGCGATTGCTTTTTTTCTTTCGTTGAGTCGTTCGTACGATTCCCCTCTGAAGAATTGTATATGACTCATGCGCTCTCTCTGGCAATAGCCATGAGGATCGACTGAACCGATCGCATTACTGGCAATACTTATCACTTGAGAATAGTCATTTAATTCAAAATAATCTCGGCACAGATACTGAGTGATATAGAGATTTCTCGGAAATTCTTGATGCAATTCCAGCAGCAGCTTAGCCGAGCTGTCGTAATCTTCCCTGTTCACGTAAACCACGGAGCCGAGGAAAAGATTCGCTTCAATATTGGAATATCTACCGAATTGTGCTCCCTTCTTCAATTGTTCAATTCCTTTATCCTCATCGCCGCTGACGCCGACGATCGATGCGAACGGTTTCAGATACCATGGCAGACGAGCGGCGTAACAATTGAATGCACCTATTCCCGTATATGCGTCGTAGAAATTTGAGTCGATCTCGATCACTTTCTCCAGCAGCTTCTTCGTTTTGATTCCGTCGGACATTACCGCTATCCAATCGTGTTTCTTTGATTCATACCACGCGCGATAGACAAGCGAGGCGGCGTAGTAAAATTGTGCCATCACGTCATCCGGGTATGCGCTTACTTTTTGCTCTGACAATTGGCAAGCCTTATCGATCAGCGATCTGGTCTCCCGCATGGTACTATCGTTAGATTCGAGACAGCCTTCCTCCATCATTCTCTTGTAGATTCCGCCTTTATAGAAGTAACCCATTGCGTTTCGAGGCAGAACTCTGATGAGCTCCCCTGCTTCGTATAAGGCCTTGTCAAATTCACAGCTATATGTATCATTAATAATTGAAATAACAAGATTATCTGGATTTGCCGCACCTAGATTGCTCGAAGAAGAATTCTTCGACTGAGGCCGGGCGTTTGAATAGACTGACAAAATCAGTACGAAAGAAAAAAAGATGGGCTTCATCGGGAAAAGAAATTATATCTCGCTGTACCCGAAATAAATCTTCTTGCCATCGATCAAGATGGGACGCTTGATCAAGTTCGGATCCTTCAGCATCAGATCGATCAATTCGGTTTTGCTTACTTTCTTCCTGGCAAGATTTAAGTCGCGATATGGATTGGAATGTTTGTTAATAAAAGCATTGAGATTGTCTTCATCGATATTTTTATTCAGGAAATCGCTGGAAGGAGAATTCTTGATGATATCAACCTCTTGAAAAGAAATCTTCACCCGGGTGGAATATGCAATCTCTTTCTTGCACGTTCCGCAAGTCGATTTCTGGTACATCACAATTTTCTTCATCCGATTCTTTCCATTATCAATTCATGTTTTCTTGGTTTCACATCAGAAAAAAAGTAAGCCGATTTAATTTCTGCCACTGCCGATTTTGCCCGAGCATCATCGTTTGCATGAATAACCGCGGTCACATCCCCTTTAGAAACCTTCTCTCCGGTCTTCTTCAAGATAGAAATTCCAACGACCGGATCAATCTTTTCGCCCACTTTTGACCTACCAGCACCGAGTTTCACCGCAGCCATCCCGATCTTAAACGTGTCAATCGTTGAAACGTAACCGCTTTCCTGAGACTTCATTTCGCGAACGAATTTCGCCTTCTTGTACTTTGAAGGGTCTTCGATAATTTTCATGTTGCCGCCCTGGGCTCGAACCATCTCGCAAAATTTCTCGTAACCGGCTCCGGACCCGATTGCCTTGGAAACTCTTCCCTCCGCAACAGAAAGATCATCACCATTGCAAAGCGAAATCATCTCAGCGGTCAGTTTCGTACTCAATTCGACGACATCACAGACATGAGATTCGCCGCGCAATATTCTTATTGCTTCAAGAACTTCGTTCCAGTTGCCGACTTCGACCCCCAACGGTTGATCCATATCTGTCAAGTATGCCGTCACCTTTTTTCCGTACAGTCTCCCAACATGTACCATCTTCTGTGCCAAGGCACGAGCCTCGTCAGCATTCTTCATAAATGCGCCGCTCCCAACCTTAATATCCAACACGAGCGCGTCAATTCCTTCTGCAAGTTTCTTGCTCATTATGCTCGACGTGATCAGTGGGATGGATTCTACGGTGGCAGTAACATCGCGGAGTGCGTAAAGCTTCCGATCGGCAGGCACAAG
The DNA here is from genome assembly GCA_963703215.1 of uncultured Bacteroidota bacterium. Classification (GTDB taxonomy): domain Bacteria; phylum Bacteroidota; class Ignavibacteria; order Kryptoniales; family JAKASW01; genus JAKASW01. The sequence continues at coordinate 3,466,377 of OY969800.1, forward strand.
AGAATCAGATTGCGCGCTCATGACTAATCCAACCTTCTTCAGGATCCTCTTGTATTCGACTATCGATAGCTTCGTTTTGAAACCGTGGATTGACTCCAGCTTGTCGATGGTGCCGCCGGTATGTCCCAAGCCTCGTCCAGAAATCATCGGCACTTTGATCCCGCACGCCGCAGCGACCGGCGCAAGCAAAAGCGATATCTTATCACCGACGCCCCCGGTGGAATGCTTGTCTGCCTTACAACCGGGAATATCTGATAGGTCGACAACGACGCCTGTTGCCATCATGGCGCTGGTCAAATGCAGCAATTCCTCATCGCACATGCCTTCGAAGAAAATTGCCATAAGCAACGAGGAAATTTGATAGTCTGGAATTTGACCGGAGGTGAACTGGTTTACAAAAAATTCTATCTCTTCTTTAGATAGAATTTGCCCATCGCGCTTTTTGCGAATTATTTCATAGGGAGTCAGCATCAAATGCCAACTGGCTTTTCTCTGAATGGATCCATTTGTGACAAAAAGAAAAGCCCAACGACGGTTTTTGCATCGACTATCTCGTTGGTTTTGACCATATGAAAAGCCTCATTCATCGGAATGTATTTTAGAGTAAGTCCCAATTCTCCCTCTTCAAGTTTCTGTTTTCCTCCATGAAGTCCGAGTGCTAAAAAAATGTGCAATCTCTCATTGCAAAATCCCGGCGAAGTGAAAATAGTCGTAAGTTTCTCAAGTCTGTCGGCGGTAAAACCAGTTTCCTCCTTTAGTTCACGTGCCGCGCATATTTCCGGCTTCTCATCAGCATCCAACTTGCCAGCGGGAAGCTCAAACACGTGCTGGTTCAAAGGATAGCGGTACTGGTACACAAAGACAATTCGGCCATCGTCGAGAAGCGGGAGGACGACAGCACCGCCGGGATGTTCTGCAACTTCACGGACAGATTTGTTGCCTGAATCGTATTCAATCTCGTCGACAATTGTGTTAAAGACTCTTCCCTGATAAACCACTCTATGGTTCAGAACTTTGAATGCCATCGATCCGCTCTATTCAGGATTTCTGTTCTGGCTGATTGGTTTTCCTGCTCCCCGGTTTTACGAGGGGAACTTTGTCCTCGCATAGCGGACAAATCTCTGGTTTGTACGTCGGTACCGCCATTTTTAAAAGAGAAAAGAATTGCACGCCAAAATTTATGGGCTTTGTGCTCCTGTCAACGACTGCCGCGACACCAACCACAGTTGCGCCAAAATATTTGACGTAGTCCATAACTTCTACGACACTTCCGCCAGTCGTCACAACGTCTTCGCAGACAAGCACCCGTTCTCCCTGTTTTACTTCAAAGCCGCGTCGGAGCACCATCCGGTCGTTTTCGCGCTCGGCAAAAATCCCGCGCACGCGCATCTGTCTCGCGACTTCCTGTCCCACCATGATCCCGCCGATTGCAGGGGCAACGACGAAGTCAACTCTCCAATCATGAAAAAAACGGGCGATGTCGCCGCACAGAAGCTCGTTGTATTGAGGAAATTGTAAGACTCTTGCGCACTGAAAATACTCGAGGCTGTGAAGCCCGCTGCTTAGTCTGAAGTGTCCCTGTTGAAGTGCCTCCGTCGTTCTAAAAAGCTCGAGAATTTTTTCCTTTTCCATTATGCTCCAATAAATTTGTCGATTATTTCAGCGAGGTTGAAGTCTTTATCCGTAACTCCCTCCTCCATGTGAGTAGTAAGAATTATTTTGACTCGATTGTATTCTATTGTCATGTCGGGATGATGTTCCATCTTCTCTGCGGCAAGTGCGATCTTAACGACAAAGCCCATTGCCTCTTGAAAATCTTTCAGCTTGTAATCTTTTATTATCGATTCATTCGAATAGCGCCAGCCAGAAAGCTTAGAAAGCCTCTGATTTATTTCTTCTTTTTTTAATTTCATGGTTCTCTCTCCTTATTCATCATCGAATCAACTATTTACTTTCGGCATACAACTCTAATTCAACAAGCTCTGCAATAATATGGCCAATCGTTATATGTCCTTCCTGTATTCTCTGTGTATTGTCAGAGGGAATAATAATTGGCAGATCGCAGCGTTGTTTCAGTTTTCCACCGTCTTTACCGAGAAAACCGACAACATACAAACCGTTCTCGCGGGCCTTGTCCGCCGCGCGAAGTATATTCTCTGAATTTCCGCTTGTAGATATGGCAATGAGGACATCTCCATCTCTCCCGAGTGCCTCGACGAGCCGCGCAAATGTATTCTCAAAACCAATATCATTCCCGCCAGCAGTCAGTGCGGAAGTGTCTGTGGTCAACGAAATTGCAGGAAGTCCTTTTCTTTTGATATCATGGTTCAGGCGAATCGTGAATTCGGTCGCAATGTGCTGGCAATCGGCCGCACTACCTCCGTTGCCGCAAAACAGAATTTTGTTATCCTTCCCCAATGCGTCTCTTACAACTGTCACAGCACGAGAGATATCGTCAAAGCATAAATTGAGTATGGCTTTCTTTGTCGCGGCGCTTTCCTCGAGCGATTCTCTGATGAACGTAGTCCTGTCAACCACTAAGCGATTACTCCTTTCCCGTTCAATCGGTTTTGATATTCGAGATCCCGTCTGAAATCGGGACTGGATGTTTGCTAGCCATTATCTATGCTTAATTTAAGAATTTCCTGACGACTTCTGCAGTGTCGGAAATCGCTTCTTCAATTTTCTCTTTGTCTTTTCCCCCCGCAGTGGCAAAATTTGGCCTCCCGCCGCCGCCGCCGCCGACTTTCTTCGCGATCTCTCCAACGATTTTTCCGGCATGCAAATGTTTCTCAGAAATCAAGTCAGCGGAAACTGCAGCGACAAACATAGCATTATCGTGGATCTTGGTCCCGAGAACGATCACTCCGCTGCCGAGCTTATCTTTGATGTGATCAGCGACTTGTTTCAACTCTTCGTCCGAGTCCACCTCGACAAGACCATGGACTATCTTTATTCCAGCAAGAATTTCGTTCCCATCAGGATGGTTCAGCAATTCCTCTGCTGTTACCATGGCAGTTCTCAGACGGTGGCCGCTCAGTTCTCTTTCAAGACTTTTCACGCGGTTTGCAAGCTCGTCTTTTTCCTTTTCCTTCTCATCTGCCTGCGTAATCAAACTCTCGATAACTTTCCCTAGACCTCCACCGGTCACAGCCTCAACTCTTCTCACCCCGCTTGCGACGCTCGACTCACTCGTGATCTTGAAAAATCCGATCTCGCTCGTGTTTCGAACGTGGGTTCCACCGCAGAATTCTATCGAGAAGTCACCGAACTGCACGACGTTTACTTTGTCTCCATACTTGTCGCCAAAGAACGCAAGCGCACCCATCTTTTTGGCCTGCTCGAAAGGAATGTTCCTATGATGGATCAATTCAATCCGCTCAAGAATCTTTTCGTTTACAATGGCTTCAACGTCGCGAAGCTCTTCTGGTGAAACTTTTTTATGATGAGTGAAATCAAACCGAAGATGTTCCGGATCGACGAGTGAGCCAGCCTGCTGGACATGAGTTCCAAGGGTTTTTCGCAGCGCAGCATGGAACAAATGAGTTGCACTGTGGTTGCGCATTATTTCGAGCCGGCGTTTGCTGTCAACCTCGGCCACGACGTTCTTTCCGATTTGGAGAATGCCGTTCGATCCACCTTCTAACACGTGAACAATTTTATTATCAATCTTCACCAGATCGACGACCGGAATCTTCGATTCATCGACATTGATTATGCCGGTGTCGTCCACTTGTCCGCCCGACTCCGCATAGAATGGCGTCTTATCGAGGAGAAGAAAATATTCTTCGCCAATATGTTTCATGCCAACGATCTTTGCTGGGTTCTCGGTGGTATCGTATCCCGTAAACTCACTCTTTGCCTGTTTGACCAAGTCGTCAAGCTGCGTCGTATCGCTAACGTTGACATTGAAAGTCTTTTTGGTTGCTTCGCGTGATCTGTCCTGCTGCTGTGCCATCAACCTGTCAAAGCCGTCCATATCGATTTGAAGTCCGCGTTCCTGTGCAATCAAATTCGTCAGGTCGGCCGGAAATCCGTAGGTGTCGTAAAGTTTGAATACGTCTTCACCGGGAACGGTTTTCTTTCCCGATTTTTCTATTCTGCCGGCAACATCCTCGAATATTTCCAAACCACGATCGAGAGTCTGATTGAAATTCTCTTCTTCGGATTTTATTACATCTTCGATCCTTTTTTGCGATGAAGATATCTCCGGATATGCCCCGCCCATGTTCTTAACCAGCACATCGACGAGTTTATAAATTATCGGCTCACGAGCATCTAAATTCCGCGCATATCGAGAAGCGCGTCGCAAGATTCTTCTGAGGACGTAGCCTCTTCCCTCGTTTGATGGGTTCGCATTGTCGGCAATCGCAAATGTCAAGGCACGGACATGGTCCGCAATTACGCGCATCGCCACTCGATATTTTTCCCCTTCGTATTTCTTGTCAGTTAGTCTTTCAATTTCAGAAATAATCGGAGTAAAAACATCTGTGTCGTAATTCGACTTTTTTCCCTGCAATACTGAGACAACTCTCTCGAATCCCATTCCGGTATCGACGTGTTTCGCGGGAAGCGGATCAAGACGGCCTGATTCGTTACGATTGTATTGGATGAACACGAGATTCCATATCTCGATGAAACGCGCGCATCCGCTGACATTCACGCCATGGCTGTGATTCTTAGTGCAAAGACCTTCACCGAGATCGATGTGAATTTCGGAGCAAGGTCCGCATGGACCGGTCTCTCCCATTTCCCAGAAATTGTCTTTCGCACCGAACCTGAAAATTCTCGAATGACTTAAGTCCGTGCCCCCTTTCCAAAGCTCGAGGGATTCGTCATCGTTCTCAAAAATGGTCGCGTATAATTTATCTTTGGGAAGTCTCCATTCGCCCGTCAATAATTCCCACGCCCACTCGATCGCCTCCTTCTTATAATAGTCTCCGAACGACCAGTTACCAAGCATTTCAAAAAATGTATGGTGGTACGTATCATGGCCGACTTCTTCAAGATCGTTGTGTTTCCCGCTTACACGAATGCATTTCTGGTAATCGACCGCGCGCGAATAATCACGTTTTCCTTTCCCGAGAAATACATCTTTGAACTGGTTCATGCCCGCATTCGTGAAAAGAAGAGTCGGATCATCATAAGGGACAACCGGAGAACTCGGAACGAACCTGTGTCCATGTTTCTCAAAAAACTTTACAAAACTATTTCTTACTTCGTTTGAGTTCATCAGTTAGACTTCTATTTGAGTGTGCAAAGAAATTTCTTCAAGAACCGAGTTTATCCGCAGACATTCGGCCATCTCACCTTCATACACTACAGCTTTGCCTTTTGTGTGAACCTCCATGGTAATCTGTTCAGCCTTTTTCGTGTCACACTTTATTGCTTTTATGATCTGGCCGATGACCTCCTCGAAAGTGTGCCATGAATCGTTGAAGAGGATCACCTTTGCCGGCGTCTGTTGGTCGGTAGTGACATCTTCGTCCACATCCTCAAGAGGCTTATCCTCGGTCAGTTGATCACGAATAACGTCGATAACGTCCAGCGGATTTGAAAAATCATTCGCAGGATTGGATAAAACCATTGTAAACCTCTGTAAAATATAAACCTATGGGAACTCTCGTTCAAGATTTCGCGAACAAAAATCGATTGCGGAGAAACAGCCCCAAGAAAATATCCTGAATTGGGGTCGGGAAAACTGTTCCGGCGATTCCTGTTAACCTTTTATCCATTAGCGACGCGACACTACCGTTTGTTTCTGAAAAAATTCCTCCAGACCAAATAGAATCCTGTAAGCACGATTGAAACAGGTACAATGAAGCGCAGTGAGCCGAATATCCGATCGCTCAGATCGAAATCCCCCTCCACCAGCAACATACCTGCCCAGCCCGACGCGACGAACAAAACAGCGATCACGAGCAAGCGGCTTTCTTTCATGTTGGAAAAGTACAACATCAGGAACGACATCCCAGGAATAATAAGCGCCGACGGCCAGATCTGGTCCCATGAGCTTGGAACGAAATCATAGGATATGAGCACAACAAGGAGCCCAGTCAGGAAAAGCGCCGATCCCCAGAACACCCTTCCGTTGTTCAGAGAAGCAAAGGCCGTGATCGACTCGAAGGCTCCGACAACTACAACCAGATAGGCGATTATCCGCTCGAAGTTCAAGTTTAGAACTCCAGCACGGCTCATCAGTAGAAGCACGCCGATTGCAAGAAGCAAGACCCCCAAAAGAAATATTCCGACATTCGTCCTCTTATTAACGGTCTGTTCCATCACATGTTTTCCTTTGGAATAACCAAAGCACACGCGAAATAAAGAATCAATCCCATTCCGAATGAAGCCAGCGTGAGTAAGACGACCGCAAGCCTGACGAGCGTAGAATCCATCTTCAGGTACTCCGCCAATCCTCCGCAAACACCTGCGACCTTCACATCATGAATCGAACGGAAGAGTTTTTTCATGTCACCAGACTCTGCCTGCTGGCGAAGGGGTTCACCAGCTTGAGACGGTTCTCCCATTTTATCCTCTTTCTGCGATTCCTTTTCTCTTCCCATAAGAAGCACGCTTCCGATCAAAATGAGAATGATCGGCAGCGCCAGCCGTCCGATCAAATGCAAATCGAATATTCCGAACCATGGTATTAGTACATTGTGATGGAGGAGAAGAATTATACCGATAAATAAAATCACGATTCCCGTCGTGACCCCTGCATCCGATTTCTTCCTGCTCGAAGATCGACCTTCCTCAGCTGGTTCCGATGGATTTGCCGGCTTCAATGGCATGACGATCATCCCCACGACGTAGAAAATTATTCCCGCCCCGAAGCTTAGTATTGTGAACGCGACGAGAGTAAGCCGAACGACAGATGGATCGATACCTAAATACTCGGCAATTCCCGAGCACACGCCATCGATCATCCTGTCGGATGTCGACTTGTACAGCTTCGGATTGTGATGACGGTTTGTCGATCTTTGTTCATTCATCAGGAATCAATGCAATTTGCGGCCGACCATTGTGTCGCACCATTGCCGCGTTCAGGTTTCTATTTTTTTACTCTTATGATTTCGTCTTCAGTGACAATATAATCCAATTTGACATCGGCTTCTGTCGGCTCGATCGAATCGACAATCTGAAACTTGTACGCGAGAGCCACCTTCGGTTTGTTTTGCGCGCGCAACAGCCCGTCGTAATACCCGAACCCCCAACCGATCCTGTTCCCGGCTTTGTCGACTGCGACGACCGGTACGATAAATATATCAACTTCCTCGATCGAAATGCCGGAGAAGACTTTCGGCTCTTTGATCCCGAATGGCCCGTCGGTCAAGTCACCGAGGTTCATAAGCTCCGAAGAATCCAGAGTCCTTTCCTTCTTGTCGCCTATCACCGGAAGAGCGATCCGCTTGCCGCGAGCAAACGAACGGGCAATCAACATGATCGTATCGACCTCGTTAGGCTTGGACGAAGCGTACGTATGTATCAGCCCGGCGGTCCTGTATTCCGGCAAATTCTCTAGCTGTGTCAGGACAAGTTTGCTTCTCTGCAAAGATTCCTCTTCGGACAGCTGCTCACGAATCTGGAGGACGGCTTTTCTGATTTTTTCTTTTTCAGTCAATTATTGTTCTCCTAAAGCTTGAATTGCGTCATACGATTTCGACAACCGGAAGTTGCTCCCAAACTTGTTTCAAGTTGACCATCAACATGCAGCGCAACGGCATGTTTCGGAATCTCTCCGAAGGCTTCTATCTTGGGTCTTGATTGTTAATCCTTGTCGACGCGTCCCGTTGATCCTGGTGCATTGTTCCAAGAGATGTTAATCAGTTGTCGGAACTGAACACCACAGGCATTTTTTTAATCCAATGCACGGGAAATACCATATAGCGGAGATCGAAAACACCACCGCGTGTGAACTTATTTTATGATTAATTCGTCCCGTCTCTCTTCCGAAGGAATTCCTTCGGGGCAATCCCGGGAGGAGGTCTTCGTCAAGAATATTACAAAAGAACTAGACAAATGCAAACCAAACAACACTAGACCAAATGTGAAGAATGAAAAACTAATAATAAGGGCCAAGACGATTCGTGATTACATATTCGCTTTTCATTTTTGGTTTGTCAGATTTCCAATCTCACATCGCTCGTACGGCCGATGGTGCGAAGAGCAATATGATGATTCTCGTCTGCCTCTACCATTCCCCAGTATAACGCAAACTGCTGCATCTGAAATTCCGTCGGGTATCGCTCGGATGCACCGAGGAACACCTCTTCGGCTCCGACCTCGACGGCAGTGTGCGCGATAGCATACGCGGCATTATTCGTCGGAACCACGATCGGCAGAATGGTCTTCCCTTCCTTTTCTGCTAACTTTATCACTTCGCTGAAGAGGCTTTGTTCCGGAATATCGATGGTTTGCTGAACTACGGTGCTTTGACCGGGGATCACCTTCGCCGTCATCACAACGATGTCGACGTTGTCAGGATCATTTTCTTCGAGACATCTCTGCAAATGCTGAAGTCTGTTGGGCGCACGCACCGCGACCAATTTTCTTTGAGGATGTTTGCAGCCAATTGCCTCGACAGTAAGCTGGTTTTGACTGTGAACATTGAAACGTTCGAGCTCGGGACTTCGCTGAGCAGCAAGCTTCTTGTTCGCCCGTTCAGAGACCCCAAACACGATGTACAATATTATGGTGAAAGTAATCCCACCCACCGTTGCATATGGCTTCGTAAAGAGGTTTACAAAACCAAGCAGGAATAAAACGATGAAGACAATACCGAGACCGATTGGAAGGTCGATGTTTCCAACTTTGAGATTCAACGGAACACGCCATTCTCGCGGTGTGTTCTGTTTGAATCGAAGGACGATCATGGAATAGGTTTTCATGATGAAACTCCACACGACGCCGAACGCGTATGCTTCGCCAATAAGAAAAATGTCCCCGCGGCTGCCGATTATGATGATAAGTTGGAGAATGGCAAGAGTATTAATTATGCGGTAGGAAGTTCCAAATTTCTTGTGAGGTTTGCGGAACCACTCATGTAGAACGCCATCTTCAGCGACCCTATTCAACACACTGTTCGCACCGATAAAAGCCGTATTCACAGCACCCGCCAATATCAAAAATCCGACAAAAACTACAAACGCCTGCAACACCAAAACCGCTGTGTGGTTGCCTACAAGATGCATAGCAAGTCCGCTCAGAGTATTGTCATTATATTTGCCGAGAAGCTCTCCTTCGGGAACGATCAGCGATGCAAAGAGCGAGTTTACCCCTGTAAAAATGAAGGCAAATATGAAAATAATCAAACCGGTGCGAAGCATGTTCTTGAGTTTTGGTGCCTCAATTTCTCGATACACCTGTGCGAGCGTTTCTTCACCGCTAACGGCGAGAATCGAATGGCCCATTCCCACCAAAACGCCGACAAGTCCGATGGTCTTCAGCCACTTTACGTGCTTCAGCAAACCGAGAGCATCATCAGACAATTTGATGGTAAAAGGTGGAAGCGATATTCCCCGTGCTGCAATCGTAATAATTGACCAAATAAACAAAACAGCCGCAAGAAGGGCGGTGACCTGGAAGATCCTCAGCGCCTTTTCACTCGATTCTTCAATCCCGACGATGTTCTTTCTCCAGAAGTACAACTGGATGAGCACAGCAACTACGACGGCGGTGAACTCAGGAGGAACTCGCAGGCTTGACCCGAAATACAGTAGAGTCGAATTGACTAACCCCGCGATGTACAGACCCGCGGATACTCCGCTAATAGGCGAGGTAAGAAGATAGTCGAAAAGCAGGGCTGAAACGGAAAACTTTGCTGCTGTTTCACCAAGCGCCTCATGGACTACCCGATACACGCCTCCACGAACAAACATGCTCGATGACTCGATATACACTGCCCGGATGCCATATGCAAAAAGCATCACAAACAGAATAAACCATGGCGCCGAAGGCCCAACCGCTTTCTCGGCAATACCAAGGGCATAGTACGCGCTCGATCCTAGATCAGAAACAACGACCGCCGATGCTCGCCAGTATGAAATGAACGAGAGCATCACAGTCGTTATAACTACGACTTTGACTTTCTTGAAATCTATGTTCTCGGAATTCTTAGGAACTTCTACGTATTCTTGTTTCATCTAAACTCTTTTTCTAAGCGCCTTGCACCATCCCGCATATTTATGTCAAATATTCGAACAGCACAAGTGCACAAACTAAAAGATCCGGCAGCAAAAAACAAATCAGCACGCATAAATAATAAGAACAGCGCAATTATTTTAGGAATACGGCTTTCAGGGTACGTCTTTGCTCTATTCCGGCTTGAATGAAATCTATCTTGATAAAGTACATGCCAGACGAAAGATTCGTGAAGTCAACTGCGATATGATTGTTCCCCTTCTGCAAATCCACTCTCTCGTTTCTTACCAGCTTTCCGATAGCTGAATATACATAGACTCCCGCATTAGGCGAGGGCGCTTGAACGCTCACATCGATACTCGTCGTAGGATTAAATGGGTTCGGATATGGTCCCATAATTTGAAACGTCGTCGGCGTTATTGCGTGTACCATGACCTCAATCTGATCGCCTGCATCGACCCATGCGGAATAAACAAGCGACGCGAGAGATAGCGAAGCATCCTGCAACTGCGCTATAGTCATCGTGTCTAACTGCGACCACATGATTTGATAGTAAAGGCTTGAGGAGGTACTTCCTGCGGCAGTCGTTGCAGAATCATCCGCGTCATCTATCAACTGAAACTTTGAGTTGGAATAATAAATAACCTTGAACGCGAAATCTAAAACGTCAGAGATGTAACAAGCGGTGTCAGGGACAATCGTGATCTGGCTCGAGTAATCGTTGATCATCGTCGTCTCATACCGGGAGTGGACTCCTTTTCGATTATAAGTCTCAGTGCAATGCAGCGGCTGATGCGCGTCCCCGATATAATGACCCAGGTCTGCAATTATCCTATTCGCATTCGTCGTATCGTGCGCCTTCAAGAAAGTGACTAGTGAGTCGTAATCGTCTTCTATCGCCCATGGCAAAACGCCATTGTCATACACGGTCGTAGAGCCGTACTTGGCAATCAATGAATCGAGATCATGTGGAAACCAGGCTGAGTGAAATTCAGGATAATAATCAATATCTATGAAATGCCTAGGGCCTTCGTTTGGATCCTGGCTCTTGCGGTTGTCGGCATCAGACGCATGGGCGGCATAATACGAGGTGTAGTTTGCAAACCATAATGTGTCGATGGGATAATGAATAGTGAATGACTGGTTTATTATCTTGTGTCCTTGTGCCCCCCAGCCGAACGCCGAAGATGAATACGAGAACAGAATAATTGCCGCTGCAAAGCGAATCCCCTGTTTCATTTATTTCTCCAGTAGAAGTTTTATTATTTGATTTCCGAGACCTGTTGTCATCCTGCAGATGTAAACTCCACTAGCGAGATCGTGAGCATTAAATGTAATCGTGTAAGTGTTGGCCTCCTGATAACCTTCGTCGACGGTCTTCACCTTTCTTCCGATAACATCGAATATTTCAAAACTGACTTTTGTCCCGACAGGTATTGTGTAACTAAGATTGGTCGTGGAATTAAACGGGTTTGGAAAACTGCCCAACGATAAGGAAGAATAAGGAAACGTGGTATCTGTCCATGTCGTGACCTGCTTCATGATCTCGTTATCAGGATCGAAGACAACTGAGTCAGGTTGAAATGGAAAAGGAATTGTGAAAGTCTGGGTGGCCATCGAATCCACAAAGCTTCCGATAGTCTTCTGTCCCTGGAAATAGGCGGCAAATTGGACCGGCATCCTGAAGGTCGGCCCAATTGTTTTTTCCTGTCTAAGATAAAACACGAGAGAATTCCCTTCCTTCTTGAATGTGCATGAATAGACAGGGAATCCAGCCTGGAATATCCACTCATCAAAGAACCAGCTCATGTCGTTGCGAGTCACTTGATTGACTACGTTCTCAAAATCCGCCGTGACGGCATTCCCAAACTGGAACTGAGCGCGGTAAGTTTTAAATATTGAGAAGAAGGTCGAGTCACCCATGATGTTCCTCAACATGTGCAGCACCCAAGCGCCTTTATAATATTCGGCTAAACCGAATATGTATCCTGCAGGAGGGGCATAGATGGAATATCTTTTCAGTGAATCCTCACTGAAAAATTGGCTCTCGTAATACGCCATCTCGCTTTCGAATGCCGATTCGCTCAGATGCTGAAGCTGCATGGCTTCCGAATATGTCGCGAAACTCTCGTTGAGCCAAATATCGTTCCATGTTCCGAGCGTGACCATGTCGCCCCACCACTGATGCGCGAGCTCATGCGCAACAACCCTGCGATTGTATTCGTAATTACGTCTCAGCGTAGTGATGGTCTGATGCTCCATGCCGCCATAACTAAACGGCTCAATGCCTGTCATACCATATTTATCGAAGGGGAACGCACCGTAAAGTGTCTCGTAAAACTTGATCATTGATGCGACAGTGTCAATATTGCAGTCGGTGCTTGTGAGAGCACCCGCCGAATCTTCCGGATAAACATAGTATTGAATTGGAATTATCCTGCCATCGCTTGTCGTATCATTTCTTTGCACTTCTGCAAATTGCGCCGCCGTTGCACACATCAAATATGTGGCAATCGGATAATTCTCGCTCCAGTTGAATGTCGTGCTTCCATCATGATTATCAACTTTACTCTGAAGCGTGCCGTTCGACGCAGCAGTGTAGCCATCCGGAACACGAATGGAAATTTGACAGAGAGCTTTGTCCCATGGATCATCGTAACACGGCATCCAATCCTGCGCATCGCCCGGTTCACTCATCGTGTAAGCGATCGTGTGGGGGACTGAATAATTCCCTGCCAGCTGTTCGCCGGCGTAATAATAATAGAAACCTTTTTGTGAATCGGCTGGCTCCTCGTTGACATGATAATACAACGTAACGGTCCCAGTGTCTCCCGCAATGTAACCTCTATCCAGCATTATGTTTAATTTCGTCCCATCATTATCAAGTTCGAGCGCTTTGCCGTTTGCTATTGCCGAATCGACGCGCAAGTATGTGGTATCGTTATCAACATCAATTTCGTTGAGCGGGATGACGATATCAGGAAGGAATTTGATTCGCATGATCCCCGAATATGAATTCAACGATCCGGAAATTACGTTGAACCAGTCCATAAAGAGATTATATTCGATGACGTCGTAAGAATGGTGGGCAGAGTAATCCACACTATATCCATGTCGCTCATTTTGGGCCAAACAATTTGAATCAACGCAGAGCGCAAAGGACAAAGAGCAAAGGATGACACACAGGATCTTCCGTTTCATTTCACCGAAATTTCTTTGCTAACGTTAAAATTCTTTTCCGATCTGGCAAGCTTTTCTCCCAGCAGATTCAAGACGAGTATCCCGCACAAGATCAATGCCGCACCAAAGAGTGCTCCGGCAGGGACTTTCTCTCCGAGGACTACCGCGCCTGCGGTCAAAGCGAGAACCGGAGTTATGAATGAAGTCATCGAAAGGAGCACGACGCTGATGTGCTTCAGGACGTAGAAATAAAGCGTGAACGCCACAACCGACCCGAAGACCGCCAGATAAAGAATCGCAGTAATCGTCGAGGCATCGAAGCTTACTGCCTGCCAGCTTTCAATAAAAAAACTCGTTGCCAGCAGACTCACCGCCCCTAACGCCATCGGTAGCAGGTTAATAAACAGCGGATCTATTTCTCTTCCATATTTCTTTACGGCCACCGCCACGGCTGAGTTTGCAAACGCACTCGCAACCACGGCAATAATTCCTTCTGCTGATTCAATCGAACCAAACCGCAAGTCGCCCCAAAATATTACGACGAGGCCGGAAAATCCGAGGACGATTCCAAAGACTTTCCAGAAAGAAAGGTCATCGGTCTTCAAGAATATTCTCGATAGTATCGCTGCGAAGAAAGGCATCACGGCGAAAGTCGTCGCAGTCAACCCGGATGTTATTCTATTTTCAGCCCAGTAAACCAATCCGTATGGTACGCTGAACGAGCCGAGCCCGACAAGCAATAAAAAGATTGTCTGCTTGAGATCGAAGTGATATTTGTATTTGCGAATTTTCAGGATTACAAGGATTAAGACCGAAGCAATCGAGAACCTTATCCCGGCACTTAAGAATGGTGGTACTGTAAATATTGCAAATTTTATTGCAAGCCATGTCGTTCCCCAGATGAGACAAATTAGAGTATAACCAAGCGCGATCTTTGCCCCGCGCGGAATCGAGGGAAACATAATTTTCAGAAACTGATTCTTAAATTGACAAGAGTCGGGACGGGAGAAGCTGTCAATTGCACGCCGAGATCGTCACAGAGGATCTGCTCGCGCAACTTCGTTACCTGCGGACTGATAAGATGAATCGCAAGAGCTGACGCACTTCCAAGAAGTGCTCCGGCGAGTACATCACTCGGATAATGCAAGCCCATATAGATTCTTCCATACCCGACGAATGCCGCCCAGGCATAAGCGGGGATATAAACATACGGTTTAGGATAGCGAAGTGTCAAAGCCGTTGCAATCGCAAATGCTGCCGTCGTGTGCCCCGATGGCATGGAATATTTGTCGGCAGTGTCGAGATGCATTGTATTTACATCTGAAAGCGTAACGTAGGGGCGATCCCTTCTGATAACTACATTCTTCAGAACATAGTAGACTGCGTAGGCCGACACTTCGGATAAACCCACCATGACGCCGGTGTCAAAAGTATATCCATCTCTTTCTGCCAACCCGACGCCGCCGAAAACGATCGGAGTCGCAATCGCAACTGGAAGAACCGTGTAGTCATTCCCGCCTACCGCCGCGTCGAGGAAGCTGGACCGCGAGTTGTTTATGCTCCTGAAAATATCTACATCCCATTTGGGCTGAGCGCTGGCAAATTGGACGGTGGCCAGTACAATAAGGACATAAAAAAAGCCCGTCCGTTTGATGAGGGGGCGGGCATAAGAATCGAATCTATCTCTCATTACTCATGCAATACGTTCTTATAAATATTGTAATAGTGCATCACATTTTCAACGTAGATTAGAGTTTGCTGATAGCCTCCGAATGTTCCGAAGGTCGGCTTCCCCTTTTCCCAAATGTGCTGATGCAAAGGAGAATATCTCGTTGAAAGAAGAGGCAAAGCAGATTTGATTGAAGACCAAGCGGTCGGTCTGTCACCGAGAAACTCTGCAATCGCCTGGGCATCTTGGATCCTTCCTTCTCCACAGTTATAAGCGGCAGCAGCAAGCTCCAATCTATCAACTCCATCGCAATCGGAATAATTTCTCAGCATGTCTCTGAGATGAATCACTCCAAGTCTTATGTTCTCAACTGGATCGGAAATATCATCGACATTGTTGTCAGACGCCAGCCTGAGTCCCGTCACGGGCATAAGCTGCATGAAACCAGAGGCACCTTTATATGAAGTTGCCTGAGGATCAAAGCCGGACTCCTGTCTGAGAACCGCAAGCGCAAGCCGCCAATCAATGCCATAAGTATATGACAAGTCCTGAAGCTGTTTGCCATATTCGTTAAGAAAAATGTAAGTCTGGCGATCAAGCTTCGGAATCGACGCTTCTGGAACAAGAGTGCTGTCATATGTGTACCGAGCAGCGTCTATCTCCCCTGTCAGAATAATTGCGCCGCATATACACCCAAGAACTATAATCCTTCTAAGTAGACCACGAAAATGGGGCCTATTCATCACTCCTCCAAATTAGTTTAGAATTACTTCTTATGTATTTTCAGATGCTAATCTGAGTTCGTTTTCGTGTACCAACCGGGAACGTGAAAATGTTGATCCCTCTCTAAAGCCTATGTAATAACGTTACGCTCACCCATACAGTTCCGCTCTCTGTGGCATAATTATACCCAACCCGTTCGAATTTCCCAAACAGTTTTTTAGTTGGATTTGACAGATGTCACAAGAAACATGAAATATGAGAGAATTTCATAGGTGCGAGATTGAATAAAATTGCGAGATGAGTAAAATAGACAATGGATACATGGTTTCAGGGCACCAACCTGAGGCTTGGGAGAACGAACCTACTCGTCGGGACAACCGACCTAATGTTTGGGACAACGAACCTAATGGCTCGGACAACCAACCTAATCGTTGGGAAAACCGACCTAATCGTCGGGACAAAGAACCTAATAGCTCGGACAACGAACCTAATCATTGGGAAGATCGACCTAATCGTAGTGACAACGAACCTAATCGTTGGGACAACCGACCTAGTCGTTCGGACAACTAAACTAAGGGAGTGTACGGGAGGTTATGCGGAGCGTTCAGGAGGTCTTCCCGAACGACCGGCAGGTCTTGCGGAGCGTTCAGGAGGTCTTTCGGAACGACCGGGAGGTTGTGCGAAATGTTCAGGAGGCTGTTCCATTCGTCCGGGAGGCTGTTCCAAACGCTACGGAGGTTGTTCATTTCATTCGGGAGAAATTTCCAAATGCTCAGATGGGCGCTCCAGGCAGTTTTTGAGCTTGCATTAAGGTTTTGCAGTCAGATCGGGGAAGTATTTCCATGTTGAGCAAGGACTTTGCTAATGAGATGCTACCTTCCATGATAAGGTAATAAGGTTGATAGAGAAGTCGGTTGTAGTGGTTACTAAGGTTTGGATGAGGTGGTTCGTCAGTCTAAGCGACAGTTGAACTGGCGCGGGATTCTTGCGCAGGAGTTTAATTCTTGCACAGCAGCGAGGATCAACTTAGGCGACTGGTTAGGCTGGCCGGGAAAGCCGCCAATAAATTGGCTGTTCTCGCCGAATATCAAACGCATATAACGTAATCTTCAAAAAAGAAATAAAAGCTGTTGCCAAAGTTGCAACACTGATTTGAAGGAGGAAATTGTCCACCCAACTCGCCCATTCTTGTGACTCAATATGCCTATAGACTGTTTCAGCAATTGGACTGCTAAGAAACAGTGAAGTTATGGCAATGAAAGATGATGTTATCCCAATTATTTTCTCGAGCTTCTGATTTCTTAAAGCAAAACGAACGGGCCTCTGTATCACTGGTTCCCCTATGTACACTGGTGCATCCGATTCTTTTTCCAAAATATGAATAATTCGAAAGCTTATTTTGAATTCGGATCTATTACTCCGTAGACTTGCGGCCCGCACAAGAGTCAGAACAACATCCTCGCACGCCTGCTTAAGATGTTCGGCCAGTTTATTTGTCAATCGGATGTCGATAATTGCGCCGATTGTTGCTTCCGTAATGATTCCCCAAGTTTCACTTGCTGGAAGATAGATACTGTTCAACGTTGTAGAATCTAAGTAGTTCCTAATTGATGGGAACTCTTGGAGGACTTGCTCCAATTTCGGTGCAACATCCTCGTGATGGCTCAGTAAAGGGGAGTTCCATGGCAGATGCTCTAAGAACTTATTAATTCTTACAGCGCGCTGTCTTTCGCGCAGCCCTCCTTTGAAGATGAACTCGCATTTTATGACTGCTCTCATGTCAGTTGATAGATTGTTGGATCAGTCAGCCTAACGGACAGGCGCTAAGCTGCGGCGCTGAATATTTTCGTAATTCACTAAACGAACTGAGTTCACGCTACCGATTAAATTATTAAACACAAAAACTTTACTCGCCATGAATTTTGTACCCACGCTCATTCCGTCGGCTTGAGCGCCTGGTTAGCCAGCATTTGTGCCCACATCGATTGTGTACCACGGCTCATCATTTATCTGTTTCTCTAAATTCTGCAGTTTAGAGATAGTTGGTCCACAAAGGAATATCTTGTTCCATGGAGAAATATCCTGCGGGAATATGACAATTGTTTCCATAAGATGAGCGAATTCTTCGATTGCAGATAAAGTGCTACTTATCAAATATGCCACTAGTGATTTTACAGATCCTAAATTGTGCGGTTGTGTGTTGGATTCGTTCCATATTTTCATTGAGGAAAATGGTTTTGTCTCAATGGATATAGCAAAACCTTTTTCTAATGCAAAGACTAATTCAAAACTTTTACCACTATGAGAAACATATACTCTGTATTGGCGCAACCATTCAAAGAAATTTGCTTGTCGTAGATAATATTCTGCAATTGGTTCAGGAACAGAATATCGAGTCACAATTTCTTTCATGGTCATTAATACATTCTTATAATAAATCATGTCTGCGAAAGATTTCGGCAGTTGTTTTTTGCCATATTTAGAGTCTTGAAACTTAAACTTTGGGAACAACTTGGAGAGGCATTCTTGAAGAAGATCATAAAGACTCCGACAAACTAGAAATAAATACTCTAACTCAGTTACTACAAATCTTCGTGCTTCGAGTCTGGTTTGTTTTGATTGAATATAAAATAGGTCGAGTTTTGCAAGACACGCGCTTAAATTTTGAAGGTCGTCATAGATTCCTTCAATAAAAGGAACTATGTCTGGCCAATAAGCGCGTTTACACATGAAATCGAAAAAGGAATAATACACATCTGATTTGCTATATGGTTGCTTGGCAAGGTACTTTCCTTCTGCCATCGCAGTTGGTTTCATCTTGATCAATTCATTGCTTGGGCCAGTTATCCATAATTCCCATGTGCCATCTTCATTCAAATAGGGGAAAAGAGGAATAATCCTTCCCTGAAGATTGCTAAGCTGCAAGTATGATATTTTGGAAAGCTCTTGTAAATTAATATTGTGAGTCATTTTATTCTGGCCCAATGCAAATGCTGGCTAACGGACCGGAGCTAAGCTGCGGCGGCGAACAGCCGCCGCAAGGTAGTTCATTGCGCGGACGTTCCAGTCAAATACACCTAAGTCAGTCCAACGCCGCGCGGCGAGATCGTCGACGGCTGGTTCCGTCAGCTTGAGCGACTGGTTAGAACGCAACAATGAATGCTTTTCTTAATGTCCTTGGTTGAGTGCTCAAATAAAGTTGCTCCTAATGCTCAGTCAAACGGCTGCGAGGAACTTCGAAGCACTCGACTTCATAATTGGCGCAGCGTTTTTTCATCTTACTGCTAATTCTGTATGCGACAAGTATAGAACGGCTATCACCGAATGCTCGGTTGGCACTCCACTCTAACATCCGTCGATACTTGATAGCTTGCAAGACGCCGATTTCGTCAGCATCGTCGACATTAGGCTCGATTTCAACTCCGATAATTCGGTTGTATTTGTCTGCCAACACAATGTCGGCTCGATCTCCTGTTGGAAATGCGTACTCGACTTTAATTGTGCGCAATCCTGTTTCGCTAAGTGCAGCTACCGGATCGGATGCTACAAATTCTTTGAGTTGCTTGTGTTCAATAGATTCGCCTCCTCCCAACCCACCTTTTGCCGCCCGGGGAACAGACCTCTGGGGGAGGGTGAGCGGTCTCGCAGCCGCGAACTGATTCAAGAGCGCATTGAATTGGGATTCTGAGATCTCGCGTAATCCAGAGTGTTCTTGACCAAACCCACGGAAGTTGTAGTTGCGTTTATATCCGAGAATCTCCGCTACCTCTTGACGTGGAACGAAGCCAGAGCGCGTCAGGATATTCGCGGGCGCGTACCAACGCCACCAAATGGTCGTGCCATCAGAATAACTTTCGGGCCTCGAAGCGGGATCAGCGGAAATGGGTGCAGAGATTCGACTAAGATGTACGATACCTTCTTTTCCATGTCGGCAGTGTACTCGTTGAGACTTGCCATTTGCGAGTTCGCGGAGAACGGTCCGACCAGAAAGCGACTCGTAAACAAAAAGCATATCGTCGACTGCAATCCTTACACCGATGTTGTGGCGACCATCGGGAAGCCAAACGCCCGATCCTTCTTCGCTTTCATCATCCTCGCGTGGAGGCCAATGCGTTGTGATCCAGTAAGCCATGAGGAGTCCTCAATACAGTATTAGGTTTAACATCAATTTCTAATGGGACGATCGTATTTCAGATTGCTTGATAGAACAACGTAATTCTTTCACATAAGACATACGGTTTCACGAGGCTCTTTTTGCGTTCTAACAGATGGGCGCTAAGCTGCGGTACCGTGAACCTTCCAATTGTACCCTCCTCGCGCCGAACCCATTTATAATTTTATTCATAACCAATTTGCGCGGACTTTTGTACCAACGCTCATTCCGTCAGCTTGAGCGCCTGGTTAGGGTGCAAACATTAACAATAATCTTTCTTTGTGATTAAATTATAATTTGCACATATCAAAAGCTTCTTGAGGAACATCAAATCCATAATCCTTTGCTTTTGATAGGTCGGCAAATGCAGAATCATTTTGATAAATACGTAAATTTACAATACCTCTTTTATAATATGCAGCCGCATGAGTTGGTTGCAATCCAATTACTTTATTGAAATCGCTAATTGCACCTTGATAATCTTTTAAATGCGATTTTGCACAACCTAAATTATAATAAACTTGAACGTCATCGGGTTTTAATTCAATTGCTCTTACAAAATCTGAGATGCTTCCGTAATAATCCTGAGTTTCGTATTTAGCGAGCCCACGATTAAAATAAGAATTTTGGTGATATGGATTTAAGATTATTGCTTTTGAAAAACAATCAATCGCACCTTGATAATCCTTCTGCTCACATTTGGTAATACCTTTGCCAAACAGTCTTTTTGCTCGAAGCACTATTATCCAAATTGACAACCATTTAAACGAACGATGAATACTCTTCATTTATGACTCCCAATTTGTTTGCACCCTAACGGACCGGAGCTAAGCTGCGGCAACGAAGTGCCGCAGCAACGGAATCCAGTCCGCGCGAGACGAGTCATGTCCGATTGTAGCTGGTTGTTTCGCGCGTGCAAAATCGTCGACGGCTGGTTCCGTCAGCTTGAGCGACTGGTTAGGCTTGCATCGCAAATTGTAAAACATTGTCCGCTCTAAGTCCAAGTTATTCGTTCAGTCGTGAATCGTTTTAGTTTAATATCGTAGCGATAATGGCAATTGGTAGTGTATTTTTGATCCGCGATACCATTGTATTTTATATTAAGAGATAGCTCTAGCAAAGAAGTTGAAGTAGGTTTACTGAGTAGTGCAATCATTTGATTCGCTTTGTTCTCAATTTCGATCGCGATTTTTTCAGAGAAATCCGGAAAAATTGATAGTGGCGCAGAATTGGGAAGTGTTTTCGTTACATCTGTATTTTCAAACATTGCCTTAAATTCAATAACAACGCCGCTTGACGGAACGTGACCTTTGTTTTTCATCGTAATGTTTATAAATGACGGCTTTGGTAATGCAATGAGTTCTAATTCTGGCGTTTCAGATACAATAAATGGTCGATTCGTAGATTCAAATATTTTTTTGGTGAGTTGAAGAGTATCAAGACTGACGCGCCATAATTTCGCGGCATAAATTACATAGACAATAGTGGCAAGTGCGATGATCGCTGTGCAGAATAACATAGCAGAATCCCCGTTTTGTGATATTTGAGTCTGTAATGTGTCCACGTTTTGAACAACAGTGAATATTTGTTATGCAAGCCTAACGGACCGGAGCTAAGCTGCGGCAACGAAGTGCCGCAGCAACGGAATCCAGTCCGCGCGAGACGAGTCATGTCCGATTGTAGCTGGTTGTTTCGCGCGTGCAAAATCGTCGACGGCTGGTTCCGTCAGCTTGAGCGACTGGTTAGGCTTGCATCGCAAATTGTAAAACATTGTCCGCTCTAAGTCCAAGTTATTCGTTCAGTCGTGAATCGTTTTAGTTTAATATCGTAGCGATAATGGCAATTGGTAGTGTATTTTTGATCCGCGATACCATTGTATTTTATATTAAGAGATAGCTCTAGCAAAGAAGTTGAAGTAGGTTTACTGAGTAGTGCAATCATTTGATTCGCTTTGTTCTCAATTTCGATCGCGATTTTTTCAGAGAAATCCGGAAAAATTGATAGTGGCGCAGAATTGGGAAGTGTTTTCGTTACATCTGTATTTTCAAACATTGCCTTAAATTCAATAACAACGCCGCTTGACGGAACGTGACCTTTGTTTTTCATCGTAATGTTTATAAATGACGGCTTTGGTAATGCAATGAGTTCTAATTCTGGCGTTTCAGATACAATAAATGGTCGATTCGTAGATTCAAATATTTTTTTGGTGAGTTGAAGAGTATCAAGACTGACGCGCCATAATTTCGCGGCATAAATTACATAGACAATAGTGGCAAGTGCGATGATCGCTGTGCAGAATAACATAGCAGAATCCCCGTTTTGTGATATTTGAGTCTGTAATGTGTCCACGTTTTGAACAACAGTGAATATTTGTTATGCAAGCCTAACGAATCGGAGCTAAGCTGCGGCAACGTGCAGCCAAATCAATGGTAGACTATACGCGCGGCAGACATCGTCTTTCCCTTAAAAATTTTTTGGCGCGCGGCGAAAAGCTGACGGCTGGTTCCGTCAGCTTGAGCGACTGGTTAGGCGGCAGCATTTACAACGCGAACGATACTCCAGCGGTGATAGCGAGTGTTCCCCCTGGAGCCGGCATTGGTGGCCCACCATATGCAGGGAAATCAAGATAGCCCGGGGATTCCGAATAGTTCTTGTTTTCTTCGTAAAGCGTAATCTTTTCATAGGTTGTCAATGATCCAAGTACATCTGCTCCATCTAAAAATTCCTTTGTGATTTCTTTTCGTATGATGTAGTAGGTGATCAGTGTTGCCTTCGTTTCGACAAAAACTGAGAAGTTCGGAGTGAGGCGCAAATTTAGTCCTAGATAACCGGTGTAGCCCAAGGGAGCATTAGTTGTTTCCTCAGTTTCAGTCTGTAAGTTCCCGCTGCTCTCGTTTAAAGTAAGTTTGCGCGGAAAAAAATAGCCCGCCCCTGCGCCGCCGAACGGTTGGAGAATGCCTTGCTGTGATTGAAAATGTAGACCTGCCTGCACGGAGACTGAGCTGTATTGAATGGTTGTGTTAGTTGAGTATGCTGGATAAAGGTCGTCTTCTAATTGATAGGTTTGTGAACTTTGACTTCCCTTTGAATATGAGCATTGGGCGAAAATGCCGATGTTGTCTGCAACAAAAATAATCAAGCGGCCTTCGGCTCTGGTGCCGTCACCAATAGAATAATACTTGTCTTGTCGGTTCTGAATGGTGGTTAGTATTTCCCCTCCTCCGGTATTGATAGTCTGGTCATAACTGCTCATAGGAACGCCCCCTATGGAAAAGCCTTGACCACCTGAGAGTTGCAATTCAATGTGCTGAGCGTACAGACGTGTTGTTAGTAGAGTGAGAAGAGTTAAAAACTGGACAGACTTCATAGGAACCTCCTAGATCGCATCCCAAAAATCGAATTGAATGTGTCAGTTCTGCCGCCTAACGGTACGCGGATAAGCTGCGGCGACGTGCAGCCAGTTCCGTGTAGACTATACGCGCGGCAGATATGGCCATTTCCCTAAAAATGTTTTTCTCGCGCGGCGAAAAGCTGACGGCTGTTTCCGTCAGCTTGAGCCGCTGGTTAGGCAGCGATTGGCGTAATTTGATGAGAATGCACCATCGTACTGACTGACTGCATGATGTTAGAAACTCTTTATTAGAAGCGCAATACCAAGATTTTGGTATTTACAAAATTATCGTTTTAGGTAAGGTAATTGTCTGAAAGGAGAGTCGCTTGTGAGAATAATGACTGCGGATAGGCTCATTCTTTTAGACCCCATAATCAGGAAACGAAACTCGATGGACTGAAACTAGATTGTATTTTGCACGCTTGAGTTTTGCTGCCTAACGGACCGGAGCTAAGCTGCGGCAACGAAGCGCCGCAGGAACGGAATTCATTCCGCGCGTGATATGTCCCGTCCGATTGTAGCTCTTATTTTCGCGCGTGCAAAATCGTCGACGGCTGGTTCCGTCAGGTTGAGCGAGTGGTTATGCCACTGCACGTTTAGCATGTTAGCGCGGTTGTTGATTTAGATTCTGTTTTTAGTTTGAAACTGTTACCCGACAAACTCGCTGGCGGCGGGAACTGGCTTTTCTAGTCTAGAACAAACGACGCCACGAGAATTAGAAACTGGTTTGAAGAGCTGATCTTTCATTTACTTGTTGATGTAAACCAACCCGCCGCCAGCGAGGCATAACGGACCGGAGCTAAGCTGCGGCAACGAAGTGCCGCAGCGACGGAATCAAGTCCGCGCGAGGCAAGTCCAGTCCAATAGTAGCTGGTTGTTTCGCGCGTGTTAAATCACCAACGGCTGGTTCCGTCAGCTTGAGCGACTGGTTAGGCCGCCACGCCTTCTCTTTAGTTGGGTATTAAATCACAGTAACAAAATCGGTTTTCTCGCAAAACGATCTCGCCCACGGTGTAAGAGACCCTCTCTTTGAAAATTGGTCCATCGTACACAAAAGAATGAAATTCACCGTTCTCGCCGCACGCATCAACATTTGAGGGCAATTCAGATAAGAACTGCTCGTCAATTACCCTGCCGGCAAATTGTCTGCCAAGCGCATTTGTGTCAACGCAAGTGGTAATCGCTTTGAAACCCAAAGCTGAAAGAGAACGAGACAGACTCTTGGGTGTTTCTTTTCCAGATAGGAAATATTGCGCGCAGATTCAGTGCTGCGAGTTTGTCCTCTCGATACTTCCTTAAGTCTTCCAGAAAAATGTCTCCAAACACAACCGAAGTAATTCCGGCATCCTTGTATTTTGTAAGAACTCGTCTCATGTTCGATTCATATTCTTCATTAGATGCATTCTTTGAAATGAACACTTTTTCAAGTGGAAAGCCTAATGAAGTAACTTGTTGCTCGAGCAGAATTCGCCGAACACCGTGCATGCTGATTCTGTCGTAGTCCTCGGTCACAGTGGTCAGCAAGGCAGCTATTTGATAGTTTTGATCTTTGAGGATTTCATACAGAGCCATGGCACTATCTTTTCCTCCACTCCACGAAACGATTACACTTTCCATAGTTGTGAACCCTCGCTTATTAAAGTAGTTTGTGACTTTTGTGAAAAAGCCGATAGACTGTTTGGCGGCCGAAAATAAGTATATATCGTTCCTCTGCTGAAATGAACATATTCATGGTCTGAATGCTGTCAACAGATTCGATCCCCTTAATTGTCATGAAGACACACCTGACATTGAATTTAGTATAATAAATGTTCGTCGAATCTATTGAATAGTTTATTTCGGCACCATCTGGTTCGATAAGAGTTAAGGGACCTTCTAACGCACAAGCAATTATAAATCCTTTCTCAATATCAACACTGTCTATCTGTTTTGCTCTCGCAAGGTACTGACTATCCGCTCGAATAATGAACGCTTCACAGGCAAGCTTACTCTCTTGGAAAACCTCGATGGTCGTGCTATCGACTTGAACAGAATAACCGGGGAGAGAGTCAGCGGCAATCTGATTCCGACGGATCGATTGCTGATTTGAGTTGCTTCCGCAGGAAGGGAGCATCAAGAGTAAGATGACAAGTGAGGTTAGATTTCTCATAGCCTATTTTGCTGCCTAACGGACCGGAGCTAAGCTGCGGCGACGTGCAGCCAGTTCCCTGTAGACTATACGCGCGACAGAAATCGCCTTTCCCTTAAAAATTTTTTGGCGCGCGGCAAAATCATCGACGGCTGGTTCCGTCAGCTTGAGCGACTGGTTAGGCAGCAAGCTATAACAAATCTGCAACGAGAGCCTCTACACCGTCTATCATAGCTCGTGCATCATTTATGTTGTACTCATTCCAATCTCCATGGGCCGCCTTGTTGCCAATTTCTGCCCACGCAGTAATTTGTTTCTGTTTTGCCATATTATAAGCCCCTGCTTTGCATAAATCAGCATTCATCCGATCAAGCTTGCCGTCACTTATTTTGTATCTTGAACATACTTCTTTGAGAGTTGTTTCCAAAGCCACCCTGCCGAGGATGCAAGCCGGATCCTTGTAGTTAGCATTGAGCAATTCTTTGGCTTGGGCAAGTGCATCTGATAATACTTCTGCTTTTGCTAGCGAACTGACATTAAAGAGATAGCCCCCTTCATAATCTTCCCGCGCGGCATTGAATATGGCAAAGCAGTTGAGGAATTCGGACTCATAACCTGAAAAGGTTTTGTAGTGTTCCGAAAAATTTTTGTAATGGATACCATCAACTCCAAAGACCCGCTGAAGTAAGTTCTGAACATTTGTTCCCCACTCGTTAAACGGGGCGGACAAGATATGGAAGTATCGTACACCTTCCTCACTGGTAAACGAATATTCCTTCTGGTTTTGTACCGCTTGGGCTTTCGTCGTAAGTTCAGCAAAACGACGAGATATGATAGGATCAATTCTCATTGGATACCCTTTCTTTTGCTGCCTAACGAACCGGAGCTAAGCTGCGGCGACGTGCAGCCAAATCATTGGTAGAATATACGCGCGGCAGATATTGCCTTTCCCTAAAAAATTTTTTGCGCGCGGCGAAAAGCTGACGGCTGGTTCCGTCAGCTTGAGCGACTGGTTAGAACGCGCGACCATGCTAGCCGTTAGATTTGAATGATTGTCTTACTAAGGAAATTACATATTCCAATTTATCTTCGGTCTTTAATAGAATTTCATAATCTCCGTTACCCCAATGCCCAATTTTTGAAACATCGCGAGTAACTTCGAAGGGGTCGTCTAGTTTCCCCTTTTTAAGGTTGACGAATACTTTCAATGCCTGAGACAATACAACTACATCTGAGATATTGGTTTTGCCACGGAAAGCAATATAGAGTTTCATTGGCTTAATTGTGATCTCAGGACTAATTGCCAACACTAAATCTTTGAATCTATTATACAATTCTACCGTTTTGGGATCTGCCGACTCTAAATGATCATTTTCAGTATATGTTTTAACTTCACGGCTTATTGTTTGCGCTACCTCACTCTTTTTTGAAACGGTTTTGAATGAGGCATTTGTGGAAGTAGGTCTATGCTGGTCAAACCGTAATGTCTTATTTGAATATCGTTTGACCTCCCATAGTTCAATCGGCAAATCTTTGAAATTAATAGATTCGAGTTGGAAAGTAGTAAAAGAAGGTGAAACAAATATCACTTTTGATTGAGACCAGTCGATATCGTCTCGTTTTAGTGAACCGTTGCATCTTTCGTTATATTCTAAAATAAAATCCGCTTTATTATTAAGCATCAAACCCAAATAGCTCATTCCTTGATCTATAACCGAATAGTTCGAACCTTTCTTGAACTCAATGATGACAAAAGCACAAGCATCTTTATCGTAGGCAACAGTATCTATTCTCAAAGCGCCAACTTGAAATTGGCTTCTGACTAATTGTAGACCCCATAGAGCGTCAAGGTTTGATTCGACAATTTGTTGGATGTCTTTTTCGAGCTTAAATGCATTTTCTTTAATCAATTCTATCTTGTCATTTGATAATTTGAATAATGGCATTAGCTTATTGTCCTTCCTCAATTAAAGTAGAATACTTTTTCGCGCGTTCTAACTATAATTAGCCTGCCGTATATCCGCATAGCATTCCGGCAGTAAGAATGTTATCCCGCAATAAATTCTTCGTTCTTGTTCCATTTTAAAAGTTTTCTGCTTCATATCATTCCCTACTTCATGGAATGTTATCAAGCGGACTCTTAACTCCTGAAGCTGTTTTCAAAATATGAGTATATATCATCGTTGTCTTTACTGATCGATGGCCAAGCAATTCTTGTATTGTTCTAATATCATATCCACTATCCAACAAATGCGTGGCAAAACTGTGTCGAAACGTGTGCGGACTTCCAGGCTTGTCTATGCCTGCTGCCTTGACTGCTTTCTTTACTTCCTTTTGAATAACACTCTCATGTAGGTGGTATCTATACTTCAAATTAACCTCCTTA
The DNA here is from genome assembly GCA_963703215.1 of uncultured Bacteroidota bacterium. Lineage (GTDB taxonomy): Bacteria > Bacteroidota > Ignavibacteria > Kryptoniales > JAKASW01 > JAKASW01. The sequence continues at coordinate 3,494,147 of OY969800.1, forward strand.
TCGTAAATAAAGCCGTTCGCTGGAAACAAATACTGCCAACCGAATTCTTTTCCCGCATTCGGATACTTTCTTTTCAATGCGTAAGGTAACACAGTCTCTCCCACGCCATGCAATAGATCCATATTATGAAGATTCTTCACTTTCTGAATCTGTTCTTTCAAAACAGGAATCAGCTTTTGTGGAAGAACAGTTATTCTATCTCTCTCTCCTTTTCCATCACGCACTACAATTTGATTCATCTCAAAGTCAACGTCTTTAACCCTCAGCCCAAGACATTCCGTTATTCTCATTCCCGTTCCATAAAGCAAACTTACAATCAGTTTAGGAACACCGTCCAATCTGGCTATTACCTTTGCTGCTTCATCACGTGAAAAAACCACGGGTATGTGTTTAACCCTTTGAACCGGTATTAACTCCGCCCATCCAATTTTCTTCATCAGAACATTTTTGTAGAGAAACAAAATGCCATTTAATGCCTGGTTTTGTGTGGAGGCGCTGACCTTCTTTTCTACGGCTAGGTGGGTGAGAAAAGCATTTATTTCTCGTTCTCCCATTTCGGCGGGGTGTCGCTTGCCATGAAAAACAATAAATCTTCTAATCCAATCCACGTAGGATTCTTCTGTGCGGCGACTGTAATGGCGCGTCCTGATTGCCATGCGTACCATGTCTAGAAGCTTCGGTTTCGCCGATCCCGCCGTAGGAACTTTGCCTTCGGCTCGCTCACGAGAAGTTATCGACTCCACATGTGTCATCTTGCTATCGCGCCTCGCTAAAATATAAGCGGAGGTTGATGAAGAAACAAACTGGCTTTCGCGGGGATCGCTAAGCCGGGCAGCCTGAGAGACAGATTAAGCGGCTGGTTAGGCGGCATAAATAAATATTATCTACTCGATACTTAACGCCAGTCAGTTCAAATGTGCTCCGCCATCTACTTCTATTATCGTGCCTGTAATAAATGTGTCCTCTACTAGAAATGCAATTGCTTGCGCTACATCTTCAGGACGACCAACCCTGCGAACGGGCAAACGTTCCGCCGTCTGTCTAAACATGTTATCTTTCATTTCCTTTGGCATCGCATCCCACCATGGCGTATCAATAACTCCAGGGGAAACAGCGTTTACTCTTATCGGTGCAAGCTCCTTTGCAAGAGTAGGGACAATCGCTTCGATAGCTCCATTGATAGCCGCAAGTCCTGAAGTCCCAGGCAAAGCAACTCGCGCACTTCCAGCGGAAACAAAAGTAATCGAACCTCCTGTCTCCAGATTTCTAAGAGCACTCTGTGCTACAGAAAGTTGAGAAAAAAACTTTCCTTCCATTCCGCTGCGGATGTCGCTGATATTAAGATCTTTGAAAGGACCCGCGCCTTTACCGCCACTAAATGAGAGAACGAGGTGCTCAAATTTGCCAATATGCTCAAAGAATTCATCGACGGCTTCTCGGTTCGTTGCATCCACGCTTGCGATTTCTACACTAGGGGCAATACGGCCTCGAGCTTTTTCAAGACGATCTTGATCGCGACCGACGATGACGATGCGTAGGCCACTTCTTAATAAATGTGTTGCGGTCGCTTCGCCGATTCCCGAACTTCCACCGAAAATAATAACCGTTGATAGATTCATGTTATCTTCCTAATTGATTACTGATAGTAGAATATTTTAAGCCGCCTAACAGATTTGCGCTAAGCTGCGGCGACAATCAAGTTTATATAATTCCGCATGTCCCATCTTGTTTTGTGCCACGATAGAATTTAAGCGCGGGTTATTGAAGAAACAAACTGGCTTTCGCGGGAATCAGCATCTCAGTCGGCTGAGCGGCTGCTTAGGTGGCGCACTCATGCTGTTTGGACTTGAGTGGCAAGCCATTCGCAAAGGACCGAATGCGCTTTGCTTCTTGGATCTAAGAAATCCATGTGTCCTTCATCAGGCGACTCGACAAACTCGACATAATCGCCGGACGCTTGCGCCGCAGTAGCGTAACTTCGGGAAAGGTCGATTGGTAGCACTTCGTCTTTAACCCCGTGAATGATTAGCTGCCTTACACCGAGGGGCAACAACTCAATTGGAGACGCGGCTGCATAGCGATCTGGATACTGACTAGGCGGTCCACCTAGAAACTCATTGACTGCACCTCTTCCTGCGTTGAGCTCGGACGTGCACGCAAGATCAGTGATCGCTGCTAGACCAACTGCAGCAGTAGGCTGGACACGAATCAGTGAAGAGATATTTGCAGGCCTATTCCGCGCTGCGACCCATAATGCGAGGTGACCACCTGCAGAATGACCAGCAACCGTGACACGGTTCAAATCAAGTTCAATTCCATCAGCCACAAGCGTGGCAAGGTGATCTATCGCTGACGCAACGTCGTGAAGAGTTCCGGGCCAACCGCCTCCGGGAGCGCCCAGTCTCCGATATTCAATATTCCAAACCGCATATCCCCGGGCTGCAAGGTCTTCCGCTACAGCGGTGAGCTCATCTCGACCGTAAGGCATCCTCCAAAAACCACCATGAAGCAGGCACAAAACCGGAGGCCGCAATACATGAGGCAAGTACAGATCGCCCTCTTGACTGTCCAGCGATCCATAACTATATGTATGAATTGAGTATGGCTGCGATGTATTCTGCATACGTACGAACTTCTAATTGATTGAAAGCGGCCTAACTATAATTAGCCTGCCGCGCATCAGCATAACATTCCCGCCAATAAGCGGCGGGCAGGCCGACGGTAAGAAAATTATGTCCCACCTTAATTTGTGCCACGATAGATTGAATTGGAAGACAATAGTTGACTCATTCAAGGATTAGTCTGTAGATAGGCCAATAACGCACGATAACCCATCGTCGCGAGCCCGGAAAAGATTATCATCCAGACAATTGTGTTCAAAGAAACACCGGGCTCTAAAACACTTCTACCATAATTATTTGGGTCAATACTTATCTTAACCTTCTTACCCGTGGGATATTTTTCAAAATAATCATGTGCCGCGGATTTAGATCCCCCCGTGCTGCCATATCTTATCCTGTTCCCTTCGTAGGGAACACCTTCAACATTGTACGTGTAGGTAACCTTCGGATAATATGATTTGAATAGGCTGCGTCCTGACTGTCTTACGTCTGTGCAAGAGTCTTTAATCTCGCCATCAACGATCTTCCAAAACTTACATCGCAAGGATAGCCAGAGATTTGTCAAGGACCATATCAATCCAATGAGACCACAAAAGCCATAAACGATAAGACCACCAAGGCCCTTAACCGAGACAAATGCAAAGTTGCCATTCATATATAGTCCTCCGCTGCCTAACTATTGTTAGCCCGCCAATACCCGCATAAAATTCCGGGCATTAGGATTATCATGCCCCATCTTATTTTGTGCCACGAAAGAATATAGAAGATGGCGCGTTGAATTAAAACTTCACCGTAACATCTTGCTTGTCAGTCTCTGCTGCCTTGAACAATTCTGCGGGCATGTAGTGGAGCATCCTCGCGATGAACACGTACGGCAATTGTGCTATGCGAATGTTGAACGTATTCACTGAATCGTTGTAAAATTCCCGCCTGTCGGCAATTTGACTTTCTATCTCAGTTATCCTGCCCTGGAATTGGATGAACATCTGGTCGGCCTTTAATTCTGGATAATTTTCAGAGACTGCAAAAAGAGATTTCAGCGTCGCGGTCATCATGTTGTCGGCCTGCGCTTTTTCCGCTACCGTTTTCGCCTGAGCATACGCTGACCGCGCCTGCGTTACTTGTATCATTACATCCTTTTCAAAGGTCATGTATCCTTTCACGGATTCCAATAATTTTGTCAATTCATCGTGACGTTGCTTTAATAAGACATCGATATTGCTCCAGGCTTTACCAATATTATTCTTGAGCAAAACGAGACCATTATAGATCGACACAAGGTAACCGATGAAAACGATAATGATTAGTAGAATGACCGCAGAAACAAAGATTTCCATTAGAGTATCCTTATAATAAATTTGACAAATAAAGTATTCCCAAAAATCCCATAATAAAAATCACTATGCCATACGAAAGCCCGCCGAGCATTTCCCATTTCTCTTGATGGACCGCATATACCTCTCGGCTGTCCGAGATGACAAATGGCGGGCTGCCCGCGCCTTCTTGAATAAGAAGTTGTTCCGTTGCTCCATTCTTCCTGAGAGCAGCCGTTCCGAGAATAAATACTGTGTCATTTGGAGCTAAAAATTGCTCGACATAACGCCTGTCGCCGTGCTTTGGGGAATAATTTTCTGCTACGGCATCATCGGCATTTTTCGGGGAACCATCCTGATTCAGCATTCCAAACTCTCTGTCTGAAATCTTAAACTCAGCACCTTCGGGGTCAACCATTATCTGGCCGGTTTCGTCTTTGACCCAAAAGGGGATCTTGAATGTTGGTCCAGGCATTTGCTCCCATCCGCCGAAGTTGTCAGAGTATGAATCGTCATCTCCAGAATACATTTCTAATTCACTCCGGCAATAGACGCAAGGTGATTTGGAATACGGCGTCGTCAAAACATTTTTCGAGATAATTAAACCGCTTATTTCCACCGCTCCTATAGCCACCGATCGAATCTTTGATCGCGGTATATTTCGCATAAACTGCAGCTCACTCATTCTTGCAAAACCAAACTGGAAAAGAATTGAGCCAATGATGACAAGAACGTACGGTCCAATTTTGAGTGTAATGGAGATGATGACCCGCAAGATGAAATGATTTGAAGAAAGCAAGACCAGCAGGATAATAAGCAAGAGAAGGAGACCGAAGACAAACTTGCCACCCGAATTTACAAGCTCAGAGAATTCGTCTTGTAATCTGGTGTCTGCAAAGGATCGTTTGTAGAGATACCACGACAGCAACAAACACAAAATGAATGCCGATAAATACAATATGGATGAATCCATTGTGTGAAACCCTTCGCTGGATTATTACTTCCAACTAACTCGGTAATTTATGTATAAAAAAACCGCTGCGTCATTATCGTTGTCCTGTCCATGTACTTGCACAACATCCCGCCAATAAACGGGCAGGCAGGCGTTAAGAAAGTTATGTCCCATCTTACTTCGTGCCGCAACAGAATTTAAGAGGAGGTTATTGAAGAAACAAACGTGCCGTTCGCGGGGATCGTTATGTCTGCAGGATTGTCGGAAGTGCCCCTTCAGGGGTTGAAAAGATTTATTTCTTTATGCTGTACTTCTCGAAAATCTCTCGCAGCCTCTTCATCGACAGCAAGTCAAGATCCTCATCGTCTTTGTCGCGCTTGGCATACATTTCGTAGTCGTATTTGTCTTTCGGAGCCATCTTTGAAGTCTTGTACCTCAGTGCTTCGATCATTTTCTTTTGTTCCACGATGGACATATCAGCCTCCTAAATTAGTTAACCACATAGACACATTAGGACACATAGAACGATTACCTATGTGAACTATGTTTCTATGTGGTTCAAGTCTTTTCATTCTTCGGGCAAACAACGAAATAGTTCATTGACGAAAGTCTTTTGTCCTTCTTTGAACAAATTCGCACAATTGAAATTTATCAGAATCCCTTTGGGTTTTTCAAGCAACTTCATGTAGGTAAGCAACTGCGCTTCGTGAATAGGTGCAATTGCATCCACCGCCTTCAGTTCCACGACAATCGTGTTTTCCACAAGCAGGTCACACCGAAGTTCGGTATCTAAATCGATCCCTTTATAACTCACGGTGACAAGAAGCTCAGACAGAGATCCTAGTTTCCTCAAGGATAACTCTTGCTTCATGCACTTGTGGTAGACACTCTCCAGTAATCCCGGGCCAAGAGCTTTGTGAATGTCAATGGCGGCGCCGATAATCTGATAAGTTAAGTCATCAAGGTATTTCTTAGTTATCTGCATCCCGCCTCCTGACTATTAAGAAGAAACTAACCACATAGGCACATAAGGGCACATAGGACTATTGACTATGTGATCTATGTTTCTATGTGTTTCAAATCTTTTGTGCAACTTTTTCGAGCTCTGCCAATTGTTCCGGCGTGTTCACGCCTCTCGTCTCGTTAAAATCTTCAGTAACCACCGCGCTTATTCGCATTCCATGTTTGGCAAAATAGCCGAGGACATCTGTCAGATAATATTCGTGCTGGGCATTGTCAGCTTTTATATGATGGAGCGCATCAAAAAGCTCTTTCCGATTGAACAGATAGATGCCCGAATTAATCTCATTGATTTTCTTCTGCTGGTCGGAGGCGTCTTTCTCCTCGATGATGCAATCCACAGAACCTTCCGGGAGCCGAACAATTCTTCCGTAACCGGTCGGGTTGTCAATCTTCGCCGTCAAGACTGTGGCAATTGCACGACTTTTATAATGCTCATCGATCAGACGGTTTATTGTTTTCTCAGTCAGAATTGGCACGTCGCCAGAAAGCACAAGCACTTCGCCTTCGAAATCCGAAAGCCTGCTTTCAGTTTGCAGAACGGCGTGGCCTGTTCCAAGCTGCTCTTCCTGCATTGCAAACGAGACTGAGTCGCCAAACACCCGCCGCAAATATCCCATCACGAGTTCGCGCTTGTTTCCGACGACCACGATCACCGACTGGCTTCCGATTTTCAAGGCCAGATCCACCACGTAGTGCACCATGGGCTTGCCATTAACCTCATACATTACTTTAGGCATGTCCGGATCTTTCATCCTCTTCCCCTTACCGGCGGCCATTATCACCGTGACAAATTTCTCTTTCCCCACATCCATTCCTTTACTTCAGACTCTTCGGCTCTTCTAAATGACCCTTGATGGTATTCTTAATTTTATTGTTTTTGTCGACCAGCACAACCGTGGGTTCGTAATGTTTTGCTTCGGCCTCGTCAAACTCCGCATATGAGATAATGACAACTTCATCGCCAACGGTGCCCAACCGGGCGGCGGGTCCGTTCAAGCAAATTATTCCCGACTTTGCTTTACCGGGAATCGTGTAAGTCTCAAATCGCTCGCCGTTGTTGACGTTTACGACCTGGACTTTTTCATAAGGTAAAATTCCTGAAGCTTTGAGAAGCTCCGTATCGACAGTCAGACTTCCCTCGTAGTAGAGCTCTGCCTGAGTTACAGTCGCGCGATGAATTTTCGATTTACAAAGAGTCACTAACAACAATCACGCTCCGATATTTTCTTCTAATGGTGTTCCATAAAACAAATTATCAATTGGATTGAAAGTTAACAAGGAAATCGATGACCAATCAACAGATTGGATATTTCCATGACTTCAATTCAATTAGAAACCATGTGACCGCGGAATCCAACTATTTATTTCCCGGCCAATAATGTATAGATGATCGCCTTCTGCGAGTGAAGTCGATTCTCGGATTCGTCCCAGACTACCGACTGTTTGGAATCAATGACATCGTCGGCCACTTCTTCGCCGCGGTGCGCTGGGAGACAGTGCATGAAAATTGCCGTCTTCTTCGCCAACTTCACCAGTTCTTTGTTTACCTGAAACCCGTGGAAATCCTTCATCCTTTTTTCCTTTTCGGCTTCCTGTCCCATACTCACCCAAACGTCCGTGTAAATTACATCTGCATCTTTCACTGCAACCTTTGGATCATGGACAGCTTCGACACTCGCATGAGTTTCCTTTGCGGCTTTCTTTGAAACCTTAACCACTTCCGCCTGCGGTTCATAGCCTTCGGGTGTTGCCGCCATGAAGTTCATTCCCAATTTTGCAGCCATCATCATGAGTGAATTGCAAACGTTGTTTCCATCTCCGATGAAGGCAAACTTTTTCTTTTTCAAGGAGCCGAGATGCTCAGTCGCAGTAAGAAAGTCTCCGACTGCCTGGCATGGATGCTCGAAATCTGTCAGTGCATTAACCACCGGTATTTTCATGTAGTGCGCCATGTCGATGCAGACCTGATGGCTATACGTCCTCACAACCACCGCGGACATCCACCGCTCAAGATTTTTTGACACATCGTATATGCTTTCCCGCTTTCCGAGGTTAATGTCGGATTGAGTTAGGTAGACGGAATGTCCGCCAAGCTGATTGATTCCCACATCGAAGGTTACATGCGTTCTCAGTGACTGCTTCTCAAATATCAGCGCAACTGATTTACCTTTAATTGAAGCTCTGTATTTTTCAGGTCGGGATTTCATTTTTGCTGACAGCTCCAGAATCTTAACTAAATCCTTAGATGTCCAATCGGCAATACTCAGAAAATCTTTCTTCATTATAAAATTTCTCCTCTTCGTTTATGCGGCTGCTGAAATATAAGGATATGTCATTCTGAAGAAGCAAATTGACCGGAAGAATCTCCTCAATCATTTTAATAAATGGATGCTCCACTTTGTTCAGCATGACGAGCTTTCGTGGCAACCTCCAACTTTCAACTTCAAAGACTAAGATAACTTATGCTTAGTCAAAAATCCTTCTAAAATTTCTTTCAGGTCGGGTTTAGTTATCTCTGCTAACTCGTAACGGACTCTCACGGATGGCTTCTTAATCTTAACAACTCTCCTCAAGTCTATCGGAGTGCCGATGACGACGGAATCACACTCCACCTTGTTGATTGTCGTCTCCAGATCCTTGACCTGCTTGTCACCGTAACCCATTGCAGGAAGAAGTGTGCCAGTTTTGGGATACTTTTTGAATGTCTCGGAGATAGTGCCCACAGCCCATGGACGTGGATCGACAAGCTCCTTCGCACCGAATTTCTTCGCGGCGATAACACCAGCGCCGTAAGACATCTCGCCGTGTGTCAGCGTCGGCCCATCTTCGACAACGAGCACTCGCTTGCCTCTGATCAAGGATTGATCATCAACGGTAACAGGAGACGCAGCTTCAATGATTGTTGCATCTGGATTTATGCTGTGTACATTGTGTCTCACCATGTCCACATTCTCTCGAGCGGCGGACTCAACCTTGTTTATCACCACGACATCAGCCAACAAAATATTCGACATGCCGGCGTAGTAGGTCATTTCGTGGCCAGGCCGGTGTGGATCGGCTACAGTTACCGTCAGGTCGGGACGATAAAATGATGTGTCATTGTTGCCGCCGTCCCAGACGATTACGTTGGCTTCTTTTTCTGCTTCACGAAGTATTGCCTCATAATCAACGCCGGCATAAATAATCGTCCCATTCGTAATGTGCGGCTCGTATTCTTCCATCTCCTCGATCGTGCATTCATATTTCTTCAAGTCCGCAATGCTCGCATACCGCTGAACTCGCTGTTTAACCAGATCTCCATAAGGCATCGGATGGCGGATCGCGACAACTTTCAATCCTTTCTCTCTCAAGATGTCACACACTTTGCGAGATGTCTGGCTTTTGCCGGATCCGGTCCTGACCGCAACAACGGCGATCACAGGGACCTTGCTTTCGAGCATGGTCTTCTTTACACCGAGAAGTTTGAAGTCTGCTCCTAACGACATGACCTGTGAAGCTTTCGCCATGACGTAATTGAAGGAAACGTCCGAGTAAGAAAATATTGCCTGCTCGACGCCGTTATCCTTTATCAATTGCGGCAGCTGAGACTCGGGAAAAATGGGAATCCCTTTGGGATACAATTTTCCCGCAAGCTGTGACGGATACTTGCGTCCTGCGATATTCGGAATTTGCGTCGCCGTGAATGCAACGACATCGTATTCCTGATTGTCTTTGAAAACGGTATTGAAATTATGGAAGTCTCTTCCAGCAGCCCCAAGTATTACAATTCTTTTCCGTTCCATGATGCTTCCCTTCCAGTGTTTTTGAAAAGAGAATCTAAGCCAAATTCCAAATATTAATTATGAATTTTGAGTCGATGCAGTGGTTCATTTTTCTGTGGTATGAATGACCCTTTGATGCACAACAATGTTAGATTAGAAGGTCGCCGAGAAAGTTTCAAGGAACTTTTACATCATGATATCCCTTCTATGTTGGAAATATTAGGCGTTCGATTCCTTTACTGGATTTACAGGTTGAAGAAATGTATCTTTTAGGAAGAGAGGTTCCATGACAGCAATCGAATTAGTAAAAAGCAACAAGACAGAGTTCTTGCAGTTTTTTCACTCAAAATTTCCGATATTCCACCTTTCCAATATTTTCTATCCCGACGTAAGATACGCTTTGAAATACTATCTAAAAGTGAAGCATATCAGGATGTCGGAGGCGGAACTTGAACCAGTCGTAGAAACGTTAATCAATGAGATGGTTTCGGACGGCGTTTTCAAACGAGTTTCAAGCGACGCTTGGACTTTGATTTACCCTGAGTTCCGGACAAAGATGCCGGGTAAACCGGTTTTACAGTAACGAAGATCTTATTTTACAAATAGATTCCAGGAGAAATGAAATGACTGAAGTAGAAACACTTCAACCAGAAGTAAAAATTTCAGAAAAAGCAGCAAGCGAAATAAAAAGAGTCATGGCAGAAAACAAGATCCCCGAGACTTCAGGTCTGAGGATGGGAGTCAAAGGTGGAGGGTGCAGTGGATTCACCTATGTACTCGGCTTTGACGAAAAAGCATCGGGCACCGATAAAGTGTTCGATGCAAACGGAGTGAGAGTGTTCGTCGACGAACGAAGCCTTCCTTATCTCTCGGGTATTCTCCTCGATTACCAGGACGGCCTGAGCGGCAAGGGGTTCACTTTCGAAAACCCGAATGCAACGCGGACGTGCGGCTGTGGTCATTCGTTCAATGCCTAGCGAAGTGAATAGTGAGCGGTAAGAAACGAAAAGGTTGTTTTGCTTTTCGCTATTCATTTTTCACTCTTCGTCTTACTGTCTAACATGTTATCATAAAAAAGGAGAACCAAATGCCTTACCAGGCTAAGAATTATTCACACCTTATCGGCATGGAAGGTTTCTCAAAGCAATTACTCGAGAACCATTTCACGCTATACCAGGGATACGTAACAAACACAAACAAACTTGTCGACATTCTTGCGCAAATGTTGAAGGATGGGAAGACGGGGACGCCCGAATATGCTGAATTGAAAAGGCGCTTCGGTTGGGAGTTTAACGGAATGAGACTTCACGAATTCTATTTCGATAACCTCGGAGGAAAGGAGGCTTTAGGAGGAAGCAGCGGACTCCATGGTGCAATCGAAAAACAATTCGGGAGCTTCGCAAATTGGGAGACAGACTTCAGAGCAGCCGGTAGCATGCGAGGAATTGGCTGGACACTTCTTTATTTAGATCGCACTAACGGTGCGCTTTACAACGAATGGATCAACGAGCACGACATGGGACACTTGGCTGGCTGCATACCCATCGTGGTACTGGATGTTTTTGAACACGCATTTATGATCGATTACGGTTTAAAACGCGCCGATTACATCGCCGCTTTCATGAAGAACGTCAGCTGGAAAGAAGCGGCGGCGCGATACGACATGGCACACAAGTAGGCCACAATAATTTTGCGGCTCTACTTATAAAAACAACAACAGGAGGAAAAGATGAGATATATAAAGATCGCGATGTTCGCCTTCGCTGCTATTCTTGCAACCGCAACTCTCAGCCATGCACAGGACATGAAAGATATGAAGCCAATGTCCATGAGCAAGGATACGAGTGATAAATCAACTACCGTTCAAGGTGAAGTGATCGATATGGCATGCTACATGACCAAAGGCCAGCACGGCGCCGAGCATGCAGACTGCGCACAGATGTGCATCGACAATGGTTTGCCCGTCGGAATTCTTGACAAAGATGGACATGTGTACCTTTGCATGACTTCGAACCAAAAGCCGGCGAATTCATTGTTGGTCAAATATGCTGCAAAGCAAGTGAAAATCACCGGAACAGTTTACACGAAAGGCGGAATGGATCTTTTGGCAGTTGACAAAGTAGAACCTTTGGACAGCGACACAAACACAAAGTAATCCCCAATTCAATTGCGACTCACTTTCAAAAGTGAGTCGCAATTCACTCAGCCTGTATTTCTCACACCAGCAGCAATCCCGTTTACAGTCGATCTCAGCAAATCGAGTATCTGCTGACGATTCCCATTTTCCAAAGTAGAATTGCGATACATTTGCAGGAATTTTATCTGCACCAAACTTATCGGATCGATATAAGCGTTTCTGAGTCTGAGAGATCTTTGAAGAGAAGGATTAGAATCGAGAAGATGCCGCTCGCCCGTGATGTTGAGGACGGCTCTTTCAGATACCTCAAACTCTCCGCTTATCATCTCGAAAAGTTTCTCTGCGGATTTCTTATTCTCACAAAGACGTATGTATTCTCTGCCGATCGTCATATCCGATTTCATCAAAACCATTTCGACATTGTCGGTCAATGCCTTGAAAAATTCCCATTGCTTATACATCTGGCCGAGTTCGTCCCAGCTGACTATCCCGTTTTCGACTGCCTTCTCGAGCGCATACCCGAAACCATACCAGCCGGAGATGAGCTGCCTGTTTTGGGTCCACGAAAACACCCATGGGATTGCACGGAGGTTCTTCAGATCGGTTCCATGGTCTCGCGACGGCGGGCGCGAACCGATTTCTATCCGCTCGATGACATCAATCGGCGTTACCTGTCGAAAATATTCGAAGAAGCCGGGATGGCCGATTAACTCTCTGTAATGGCCGGTGGCGAGGGCCGAAATCTTTTCAAAAATCGAGACATATTTCTTATCGAAACTCCGCGCACCTGATTTATATTTTGCAGTCGACAGAATTACTGCCGAGGCAGTCAATTCGAAATGTCTTAGTGCGATCTCAGGCATCGCATATTTCACGAAAATCATTTCACCTTGCTCGGTGATTTTGATTTCGCCTTCAATCGTTCCGAGCGGCTGCGATAGTATCGCCTGATTTAACGGGCCTCCACCACGCGACACGCTTCCTCCACGACCATGAAAGAGAACAAGCTTGAATCCAAACTTGTCGCAGACTTTTTTCAGGTTCATCTGTGCCTTGATCAACTCAAAGTTCGATGTGACTATGCCGCCATCTTTATTGCTGTCGGAATAACCGATCATTATCTTCTGAACACTCCCACGGAGAACGATGTGCTGCCTGTAAGCATTATTTCTAAACAAGTCAGCGAGAACCAAGTGAGCGTGCCTAAGGTCTTCAATTGTTTCGAAAAGCGGAAGAATATCAATCCGGGACTCGACGACTTTCCCATCGCGGACTTTCACGAGCCCGGCTTCTTTGGCAAAGAGAAGCGGAGTCAGAACGTCGCCGACTGCCGAACTCATACTGATGATATAATCCGTGCAAGCCTCTTCTCCTGCATATTTCTTCCCGGACTTCATTGATTCAAATTCCGAGACAACTTCCTTCGCGTCCGTACTCAAGACCAGGTTGGAATTAATAAGAGGTCTGGCGTTTAATATTTCTCGAGTGAGGATCCTCGAGCGGCCCACTTCGTTAAGGTTTGCAAAGTTGCGATCAACCTCAGACGCAGCGAGCAATTCTGTGACCGCCTTAAAAAGTATTGATGAGTTCTGTCTTATGTCAAGCGAGGCAAGGTGGAAGCCGAATGTTCTTGCCTTATATATGATCGGAAGTATTTTCGATTCCGCAATCACTTCGCCTTTATTTGCCAACAGACTTTCATACATTATTTCAAGTTCATGTATGAACTCTTCGGCGGAATCATAACATTGGTTCATTTCTTCCAGAGTGTTTTTCAATTTCTTATAGATCAAGAAGACTTTCACCCGGTAGATTTCCGTCTGATCCTTCAAATCATCTTCGCCAATCTGGTCTGCCATCGACTTCTTGTCGTTCTCGAAGGACTCGATCATTTCCTGAGAGACTCCGACCAGGCGAGTGGATGTGCTCATCGTGTCATAGAGGCGATCCATGTCCCGCATGTACAAAGAGATTATCTGCTTCTTTTGCATCTGGAAAGCATTGCGCGTGACTTCAGCAGTTACGAACGGATGTCCATCTCTATCTCCGCCGATCCAGGAGCCAAACTTCAAGATGGCCGGCACTTCAATTCTGGCATCTTTCGAACTCAACTCTTCGGAGAAAACTCTCTTTAGACTTCGATTCAGCCTTTCATAAAAAATTGGTATTGTATCATAGAGTATTTCCCGGAAAAAAAACAAACCGCGACGAATCTCATCGGTCACAGTGACCTTGTTCATCCGAATTTCGTTGGTCTGCCACAGCATCGTTATCTCCGTGTGCAGCTCGTTACGCAATTCAGCCAATTCTTCTGGAGTAAGAGCGGAAATCTCCCGTCGAAGGAGAAGCTCGCTGATGTTCAATATCTTCTGCAACACCGTTTGACGCGTTGCCTCGGTTGGATGCGCTGTAAAAACTGGAACGATCTTTGTCAAATCAAGTATCTTCTGAACAAAATCCAGCGAGCAGCCAGATTCTTTCAATTCTATGATCGCTTCTTCCATCGATCCGCGCTGGGGAGTCCCGTCAGTTATCGCATGTGCCCGCTGCCTCCTGATGCGGTGAACTTCGTCCGATGTATTGCTCAACAAGAAATAAAAAAGAAATGCACGAACAATTCTGCTCGCCGTTTCCAAATCGAGGGAGTCGATCAGCGCATCGATCTTACATTTAGTGTCAATAGAATAATCCGAGCGAAGAGATTTTGTCTGAGTCCGCAGCTCCTCTTCAAGATCAAAGAACTCCTTTCCTTCTTGTTCGATGAGAACCTTGCCGAGGATTGCGCCAAGCTCCCTGATGTCGCGATGAAGCGGCGCATCTAATAGATCACGATCCGGAGATTTGGTGTCTTCGACTTCCTTCTGGATATGAATAAGTTCTTCCGTCATTATTAACTAGTATGCCGCAAGCAGCGAAGCGGTTTTGATGGCTGCCGTCTCGGATCTCAAACGAGATTTCCCGATAGAAACGCTTTTAAAATCTTTTGCAGCCAGAAAATTTATCTCTTTCTCTGAGAATCCTCCTTCAGGTCCGATAAGGGCGATCACTGAAGTCTCGTCTTTCAACTTCGACAAATACTCACCGAGATCATGATTCGATTTCTCGTGGAGCACAAATTGCGTCTCGCAAACATGGCTTTGCGCTACAACGTCTTCCAAGTTTTCTGCAGTTTCCAATTCAGGAATTATACTCTGAACTGACTGTTTGACGGCCGATCTTAAGATGCCCGCCAATCTTTCAATACGGAGGCCAACTTTCTCGCTCCGTTCAGTATTAAACAACAAGAAATTCCTCGCACCGAGTTCCGTGCATTTCTCAAGAGCAAACTCGAGTTTGGAAAGCGGCTTCAACGCCGTCATGCCAATACAAAATCGTCTCCGAGACGAATTCATCTCGCGAAATTCTTCAACGACCCTGCACGTCGAAATGTCTTTTCCAATATGCTGGATCACGCAGAGACATGTCACACCTTTTCCGTCTGTTGCTAGAATCTTTTCTCCAACTTTCGCCCTCAAGACACGAGAGAGGTGGAAGTGCTCTTCACCTTTTATCGCGATGACATCTTCACCGCTAGAATTCCTCTTGCGATTCTCGTGTTGGAAAATAAACTGTTCCATCAAATCGTCTCGCCAAAATCGAATATCCACTCAAAATGTCCATCCATTCCACGAGCGAAATCGACTTGCAAGATCAAATCGTAGGGAAGCAGAAGACTCAGACTCGTCCCGTAACCGTAAATAGTTCGACTAAGCTTCATATCTAGATATTTGTCCGAAGTTTGTCCAGCGTCAGTGAATAAACTCCAGTAGAGTGCAATTCTGTTCGAAGCAAACTCTCTGACAGAAAGCCAGGGAAGTTCGACATACATTTGTTTTATGATGGGAACACGAATCTCTAAATTGCCTCCTAAGATGTCTTCGCCTTCTGTCACGGTATTGAACATCCCACGGATTCTTTCCCCATAGCCATAGAAAACGTCGTCGTATCTCGGAATCTCGGTGCCCTCCGCTAAACTCCCGTGGAATCTGCCTGCCAGCGTCAAGAAATCCAAAACTGGCAGATACTTCCGCAGATCCAACGATGCTCTTGCAAAATTTATTTTGCTCTCACTCAACCCGTATTTTTCCAAAACAAAATCTAAGTAGCTCCCCCGAGTTGCATAGATCTTGAGATCACGCGAGTCATAATTGTATTCGAACCACAACGATGCAAAAACGTCCTTCCCGTTTGGAGAGAGCGCCACACTATTTGAATCGTTGGTATTTCTCTCGACATAGTTATAGGCTAAACCTCCCGAGAAGATTGAATAGATGTCGAGACGTTTTCCGAGGGCGACATAAAAATCACCGAATGAATTCTTGAATTGATCTGAAGCGTATTCTGACTGGAGACCGATATTTCTTCCGTGTGCATAGCTCGCTCCGACCCAGAGTAAATAATTCCTGTCCTTGCCCAGAGATGGACTACTGTAAGTGATCGAGGCAAATGGGTCATAACCAAGCGCAGCCATTCCTTCGAGTCTCTCGGCCATTCCGCGAAAGTTGAAATCGACGATGCCGAGCCCGGCGTATAATTTTTTCAGACTTATCACTCTGTCGGGAAAGCCGAGAATTGGATATGGCCAGATGTGCCACCGCTCCTCGACGTATATCAAAAGGTCAATCTTATTTTTTGAGATAGGTTCAGGCTGCGTAAGAACTTTCGTAAATAATCCCGTGCTGTAGATTCTCTCGCGGGCATAGTCAAGATCACCTATAGTTGCCGAATCGCCTTCTTTGAAAGGCAGTTCTCTAAGAATGACATACGACTTTGTAAATCTATTCCCTTCGAGAATAATCTTGTTGACGACAAACGTACCAGTCGAATCAAAGGTTTCAAATTCTTCAGAAGCGAAAAGGTCGTATGATGGTAAGAGAAAAATGAGAATGGCACTCACAAACTCGATCGCCACCCGAGCCATGATCACCGAGTCGGAATATTGAGAGTAGCTTTTGTTCCTACACCTTCGGTAGAAGAAACGGTCAATTCACAATGGTTAATTTTGGCGAGATTATCTGCAATGTATAGGCCGAGTCCTGAGCCCTGCTGCTGCTGCCTGTCCTTGTTTACTTGATAAAACTTTTCATAAACATGCGGAAGTTCCTGCGCTGGGATTCCGACTCCCGTGTCTGTCACCTCGAGCTGCACGACGTTTCCCTCCCGGGATGCACATAAAGTGATCCTGCCATCGGACGTGAACTTGAGCGCATTTGAAAGTAAACGGCCAATGATATCATGGATGAGCGTCTCGGATCCCGCCACAATAAGCTCGCTCGGAAGATCGGTTTGAAACTTGATGTTCTTCTCCGCTGCCAGTGCGCCATATTCTTTGGAGAGCGATGACGCACATTCAGAAAGATTGAACTCCTTCTTACTTTTCAAATAGTATTCCTTTGTCTTGCCCGAATCGATTTGGACTGTTTCCAAAAAATCATCCACGAGATTTTTTAATCTGCCGCCGCCCTGCCGTATTAGTCCTGCAAACTCTTTCAACTCATCCACAGGAATTTGCGAATCACTGCTGCTGATAATTTCTGAAAAGCCTATGATGTATGTCAGCGGCGTATTCAACTCGTGCGAAAGAGTCGCAAGGATTTGCTCCTTCAACGTCTCAAACTCGCCCTGCATCGCACTTCGCATTGAAGCAGCACGTTTGAGTTTTCCTTTTACAGTTGTAACGAGTTCATCAATATCCACAGGCTTCGTAAGATAATCGTCTGCTCCCAGTTCTTTGCCTTCATGGATATGCTGACGGTCTGCAAGAGCACTGAGAAAAATAAACGGGACGGATCGGAAGTCCTGTATTTTTTGCACCTCTTCATAAAACTCGAACCCACCCATGTCAGGCATGTAGATATCGCTGATTATAAGATCAGGTCTATTTTTTTGAAGAAGTCCCAGGGCATCTCGAGTCTGAGAGAGCTGCTAATATACGATACCCTTCTTCTTCGAGGATTGTGGTAAACAATTCAAGATTCACCTGCTCGTCATCAACAAGCAATATGGTAGGAAGATCGGACATTTCTCTTACGAAATGTTACTTCTGCTGTTGGGGAGTCGGTTGTGACTCAACAGGGACTTGTGGCACTTGCTCAGCTGGAAGGCTTTGCCGTCCTTGGGTTTGTAGGAAACTTTTTTGCTGACTTGTAACCTTGTTCGGAAGAAAGAAGAGATTGATAAAGAGTGCGAGCACGATAAAGACAGTTCCAAGAATTGTTGTCATCCTTGACAGGATGTCTGCGGTCTTGCGAACACCAAACATGTTGCCGAAGCCAGCGCTTGCGCCTCCGAAACTACCAGCCAATCCGCCGCCTTTGCTCGACTGCATCAGCACAACCGCCATGAGAAGAATAGAGACAAAAATTTCCAAAACAACCAAAAGCGTAAACAAATCAACACCTCAACTTTTGTTAAAATTTACCGCTCTGTGCCTTGAAAAGCAATTATCGGCTGTCGAGTTCAGAACAGCTTTATCTCTACTCCTTCGGATGTCCATCTCGCCCTGACTTTGATCGGATCTCCGTAGACTCCGAACGGCTCCGCAAATTTGAACGGATAACTTCTCCCCTGGAAGTACTCTTGCCTTTTACCGTGCTGGACGTAGGCACTCAAGGTGTAAGCTCCGGCGACAATTCCTTCTAGATGGAATTTCCCATCGGCTCCAGCTATCGTAGTAAACTTCCTTCCGCTTTCCTCGGCAACGACTATAGTCTTCTCGCCAGCAGGCGTTACCTGACCTTCAATATCACCGAGACTGGAAAAGTCAATCATTCTGAAATTATGCGACACGATGGAATCTTTTTGCAGTTCGGCGACACGGAATTTCAACTCAAGCTTGTACCACTCAAGAGGTTTCAATGCGCCAAGCGAGACCCTGAAAATCGTCGATGACTGACGGATGATTCCTTCAGGCACAATCGCGCCCGTGCTGTCGAGAAGGGCTACTCCGACGCTGTCTGAATCCGGATGAAAAACAATCGGCGAGATAAATTGACAAAACAATGTGTCGTAGGTTGTCACGCTTTGAATTGAATCCGGAAAGTCGAAATAGGTCGACTGTGGATTTACAGTTGCGCTGTCGAATTTGAGCGCGGCCGTGTTATTCTCCTGGGACATTCCGTTCCCATATATATCCTTGATTTCTTTCAACGCGGTGATGAGATAATTGTGTGTTGGCCTGAGAGGTTTCGTCAAACTTAGTGTGACATTATACTTATTGTCTTCTCTTCGCACGGCAAAATCGACTGGAAAATTTTCGGCAGAGGCTGAATCACGGACGAAGAAATATCGAGGGGAAATCGAACCAGAGTCCATCACTTCACTGAACTTCAAAAGGACAGTTCCATCCTTCGCGAATTCCCCGCCATACAATTGTGGATGCGAAGTGTCCTCCCCAGCCGGCATAAAATTAATGTCCTCGACGCTCTGGAGCGAATCTGTGATCTTGATGTCATGTGTTGCTGAAGCATAGTTGTCCATCTGCGGCGCATAGGTAAAATTCTTCATCTGGTCGTCGAAACAAATCAGCCGATATTTGCCAACCGCCAGACCTTGCATGACGTATCTTCCGCTGTCATCGGATTGCGTCACGTACTTGGCAGGATCCATTGAAGGACGAAGCGTATCGATGCTGTCATTGACGGCATAGGCTGCGACCGTAAAGGCTTGCGCCTTACCGGAATAAACTCTTCCGCTGACCGATCCGGTATCTATATTAGGACCGGAGGAAAACACCAGATTTATTGCCTTGCCTAAATTGTTTCCTCTGTCGTCCTGTGCACCTGCACCGACCGTGAGGATGTACGTCCGATTTTTCTCCAAAGGATTGAGTATACTCATCGTCAATTCTTTTCCAGACCAATCAAATCCGATCTCCTTAGCGCTGAACGGCGGGAAATAAATTGCATTTTCCACCGTGCGTTCCACCATGTACTTATCGAAACGTATCACAATCTTCTGTGAAATGAAATTTAGCTCCCGCTGAGAAGGCGATGAATAGACTATTTGCGGCGGGGTCTTGTCGACCGGGCCTCCAGAAGGTGGAACCTGGCCGGCACAACCAGTGAGCATGGAAACGAGCGAAAGAAATATAATGAACCGATAGAAAGATGACTGAAAGTCGATTGCTGATAGCTGACTGCTACTTACTTTTGCCAAGGCTCGAATAATTCCGCTTCTATATCGAACAATGCAAGTATTCTGCCTGCAATAAAGTCTGCAAGCTCTTCGATGGTCGTCGGTTTCTGATAGAATCCCGGCATCGCGGGAAGTATATGTGCTCCGGCATCCGCGGCAGCTAACATATTCTTTAGATGAACCTTGTTTAGCGGAGTCTCCCGTGGAACAAGCACCAGCCTTCTCCCCTCTTTCAAAGTGACATCAGCCGCCCGCTCGATTAAGTTTCCTGCAATCCCTTGCGCGACTCCGGCGAGGGTCTTCATGGAACATGGTACAATGACCATTCCATCCGTTTTGAATGAGCCGCTGGATATCGCTGCTGCTAGATCTTTGTTGCTATACTTGATGATACTACCATTCAGAACCTCATCGCCATATTTCGCTCTGAACAATTCGAGAATATTTCCGCCTTTCAAAGGGAAATCCGTTTCGCTTTCGATAACGTAAGCTCCGTAATCAGAGATGATCATATTCACTTCGACTCCGTTGGCGAGGAATGCTCGCACCGTGTGAAGCGCGTAAATCGCTCCGCTGGCTCCGGTAATGCCGACAATTATTCTCTTATTTGGAGATTTTTCTTCAGACGCCAAATTTTATCCTTTTGTCAATAATTCGAGCGGAAAAAAATTCAAGACCGCATGTCAAGATAAATGCAAAAATGTTAAGCATCAAAAGACTTCCCATTTTACCATAACATATGAAAAGCGCGGCGGTAACAAAGGCAGAATAGCCAAGTAGAAAAATCAGATCTATTGCCCCTCCGGAAGTAATCTGCGGGAATGGAAGAGTGAAAGGGAAACTCTTCTGTGCAGTCGAAAAGAAACTTATCGCGACGTGCGTTAAAAGATAGAACGTCAATACCGTGATCGCTGATTCCCAAATAGGGTTACGATTGAGAGACGCGATAAAGATAGCAATTGTCATCGGAATCTGAACGGTGACGAGGAATCCCTTTCGGAAACCTAACACGAATTTTCCAAAGCTGAACTCCCGATTGACTTCGAACAGCCAGACAGCGGCGAAGTCCTTCGAGCTAAGCAGGGACTGAGAAAGAAAATAATGCGCTAAAACTCCGGCGACAACAAGGGAGGCTAATGGTGCAACAAGCTCAGGGACCATCATACCCCCCGGTAAATCGAAGCTTACAAAATGAAAACCCCGAAGAGCCCAATAAACCGCGACCATAACCGGTGCGGCGGCTGTGCCTATCGTAGAAAGTCGGAACGTTTGGTTCCTAAGAGCCTGCGACAAGAAGAATAAGACCCCCGCTTTTTCCTCTTTGCTTCTAAGAAAAAGGATCTTCCCATGCTTTTCAATAACCGGCAATAAATCCACAGCCGAGCGCGACTCAGTGTCTTTCAACTTCAATGTCAGGCTCTCCTGAACGGGGAAAAAAATGACGACGGAGGATGAAGCAACAAACATGACGCAAGCAATGAGAGTCAATAAGCCATGGATCGAAAATAATCCGTCGGAGCCGGACGGGTTATGTGCAAATAGCGGAAGCTGGAACACAGCGAGGAGAATCAATGCCATGAGTATTTGAAAGACTGTAAGAAATGAATTTGCGATTTTTGTCGGCAACGAAGAGATAACAGAAATTATGATCAAGTAGAACATTGAAGAAAACAAAAAAGTGAATATCGATGCCGAAATTATTTCCGTCAGTAATCCACCTCTCGAGGAGACGAGAAGCAATGTGGGAACATCAACGGATATAATTATCACAATATTAATCAACATTACAGTCAAAAGAGAAGCAAGTCTGGAAACTTTCGTCGGCTGGACGAAATAAAAATCTTCGAACGTCTCCGCCAGTAAAAAACAATTTCCTGGTCTCCACGATCAAGGTAAACAACGAAATCCCACATGCGACCGCACCCAGTTTAACGGCGTAAGTCTCGTCAAGGAATGCAGAAGGATTCATCTGGATATTGTTTTCGTTCGACAAAGCCATAAAAATTCCGATTAAGAAATCCGGAGCAAGAAACTTCAGGATCTGGTCCGCTCTGAACGGACCAACAACTTGTCTCAGCTTTAGCTTTAATATCGAATATAACATACTATCATTTCGATCAATGTCTCCGTGCCCTCTTATATGCTCTCACCGCTCGAAGATGTTGATCATAATTATCACTGAACCTGTGACCACCATGTCCGTTTGCAACAAAGTAGAGATAGTTTGTCTTCGCAGGAAAAAGAGCTGCGATAATAGACTTAGCTCCGGGGTTGCAGATAGGCGTGGGCGGCAAACCAATTCTTTTGTAAGTATTGAACGGCGAGTTGACCTTTAAGTCCTTGTAATAGACTCTAGTCCGTTCCCCCATGGCATATTGGACAGTAGGATCTGATTCAAGCGGGATTCGTCTTTCCAACCGGTTGTAATAGACGCTGGCAATGGTTGCCCTTTCCGAATCTACTCCGGCTTCGGTTTCGACTATCGATGCCATTTTCATTACCTCGGAGATGCTGACTCCCATCCGGGCCGCCCTTTCTCTCAGAGAATCACCAAAGAAATTATCGAACTCGTCGACCATTCGCTCCAGCACTTCTTTGGGGTCGGTATCATAATAGAAATCGTATGTTTGTGGGAAGAGATAGCCTTCCAAATTTTCTGATGGAATGCCCAAAGCCTGAGCCGACGAATCTTCAAATGCAATGTCTGCGAATTCCGTCGAGTCGGTTCCGAGCTCGCGGTGAAAGATCGAGGCAATTTGCCGGATCGTAAGTCCCTCTGGGATTGTCACAGTTACGAGAAGGTTGCTTTTACCCGAAGCGATTATTTTTATCACATCATAGTCGGAGAAATTTCCGGCAAAGAGATACTTGCCCGCTTTGATTCTGTGTTCGACACCAAACATCTTTGAAATAATCTTGACGATAAACTTACTTGTTATTGCACTTTCCTGCGCCAGTCTGACATATACTTTCTCGGCGCTCATGCCTCTCTCGATAGATACGATTATGCCTTTTCCGCGTGCATGGTGGTACGGCACAAAAAAAACGATACACAAAATCAATAATCCAGAAACCACAATACTGGAGAGGAGGAAGAACAAGTTACTTGTGCTGCGCAAATCGACTTTCTCCATTTACGCGAAATGGGTCTTCAACAACTTCTTAAAAAAAATTCTGATGCTCGATTGCCGCTGGCTGATCGAAGTCCGCCGCTCTTCCGCACTTTCCCGCTCGAGCCTGCGGGACTCGTCGATAATTCTTTCATACACGCGGCCGATCGCTTCATCTGTCAGCGGGCCCGGATTTTCGTTACTAACGTTCTCAATGACCTGTTTTTCCCGTTCGGGGGAATAAACTTCGAGACCAAGCTTCTCCTTTATTTTCCCGATTTCATCAGCATATTTGGCCCGCTTGTTCAGGAGTTTGACGATTCGCTCGTCGAGGCGATCTATTTTCTCCCTCAACGATTTCATGTCAGTCATTTAGTCTGCCCATACTCCTCGGTTGCGTCAATCGCGGTCCTCAGACTTTTTAGAAATTCATAAGCGGCTTCTTCGCCGCGATCCAAATCGGAAATCTTCTGGATCAAAGCCGAACCTACAACTATGCCATCAGAATATTTTGAGATCTCATTTGCCGTCTCAGGCGTAGAGATGCCAAACCCAACCACAAACGGTTTCTTAGAAAATTTCCTGATGCGTTTCAGGAAATCAGTCATCTCGCTGTTGACAAAATTTCCCCTTGCACCAGTGACTCCAGTTACAGAAACACAATAGACGAAATCACTTGAACTCTCGCTAATCTTTACAATCCTTTGATCCGTTGAAGTTGGCGCCGCGAGCAACACGAGACTCAACCCTGCGTCCTCAGTTTCTTTTCTGACCGATGCCGACTCCTCCAGGGAAAGGTCGGGAATAATTATTCCATCCACCCCGGCGGAAGCCAGTCTTCTCGGGAAATCGTTTCCGATTCCGTTCAAAAATGAATTCATATATCCCATAAGGATTATCGGAAGATTCGATTCTCGCCTGAAGTTTTCCACGATGTTAAGTATCTTCGCCGGCGTGATGCCATTTTCAATAGCTACCTGTGCCGCACTTTGAATGACCGGTCCATCGGCGAGTGGATCACTGAATGGTACACCGAGTTCGACCACGTCCACCCCAGCTTTCTCTGCCGACCTCAAGATTTTCAGAGTCTGCGCCATAGGCGCATCAGCCCCAGGATGAGAATCAGCCTTTGGAAAACCGGGCATAATATACCCGCTCAGTATTTTTCTTTTCTTTCCATCTTGTGAGACGGACTCAATTAACTTTCTGATTCTATTCAATTAACACATTCTCCGCCGCGAAAGAAAGATTTGGCGTGGGCTTCAGAGTGAAGTCGGAAACTATTCCGAACTTCCTGTATTTGAAGTATGCAGCCATTCCGATCATTGCCGCATTATCGGTGCAATAAAGCGGGCGAGGGAAGAACGCCCTTATTCCAATTGATTCTGCTTTTTCCTGAAGAGCTGAACGAAGTTCACGATTTGCGGCAACTCCGCCGGCAACCGTAATTGATTTCACTGAATATTTTTCTGCGGCGGAAATTGTTTTTTTGACGAGCACATCGATCACCGCCCGCTGAAAGGAAGCGCAAACATCACGGACCAGTTCCGAATCGATATTGCCTCCATTTGTACCATCTTCGACCGGTCTGTATTTCATCTCACGAAGTAAGTATAAGACACTCGTCTTTATGCCCGAGAAACTAAATTCGAAGGAATCCTCATTCATGAACGCCCGAGGAAATTTAAAGGCATCAGGATTCCCTTCTTTTGCCAGTTTATCGATAACAGGTCCTCCTGGATATCCAAGGCCGAGAAGCTTTGCAACTTTATCGAATGCTTCGCCCGCTGCGTCGTCTCGGGTTTGTCCCAATAGCTCGTGCGAATATGGTTCTTTCACATGTACCAGCATCGTATGTCCGCCGCTGACAATTAGCGCCACGAAAGGAAACAGCGGTTTCTCATCCTCTAAAAAATTCGAATAGAGATGCCCTTCGATATGATTTACTCCTACAACCGGGATTCCGCAAGCTGCAGCGAAAGCCTTGGCAAAACTCAAACCAACGACCAGCGATCCCGCCAAGCCAGGACCGTACGTTACTGCAACCTCATCGACCTGATCGGACGAAAGGGAAGCCCTTCTCAACGCTTCCTCCACCACAGGGACTATCGTTTCAACATGAGCGCGCGATGCAAGCTCGGGTACAACGCCGCCATATTCGCTATGAACCAACTGCGAGGATATGACGATCGATTTCAATGTTCCATCGACCGAAATGGCCGCAGAGCATTCATCGCAGGATGTTTCAATTGCCAGAAGATTCATGATAGAATTATAAAATCAACGACATTCATTTCCAAGTTTGAAAATTAGACTTCGACGACATTTAATGACTAACAGGTTAATAAAAATTTATGTCTCCATAAAGGCACTTCGAACTTAAACTCGCTATATTGTACCATTGTCTAACGATGTAAATGACCGAAGACACTGAGATACAAACTTGTAAAACCAAACCTGTCCCAACGACAGGCAAAGAAAGGAGAACAACTGTGAAAAACTCAGCGCTGATCGTCGCGATTTTCTTGTCAATGGCAATTTCAGGCGTTGCCATGGGACAGGAACAAACGCCGCAACAAACTCCTAAAACCAAGGTGACTCAACGCCAGATAAACCAACAAAGGCGCATTAAGCAAGGAGTGAAAAGCGGCCAGCTAACAAAAGGCGAGACGAAAAGACTAGAAAGACAGCAAGGGCGGATTCAAGCAAAGAAACGGACGGACAAAGCAGAAAATGGGGGGAAGTTGACGCCAAAGGATAAGGCTCAATTGAATCGCATGCAGAACCGCGCAAGCCGGAATATTTACCGCAAGAAACACAACGCGAAGGTTCAGAACTGACTTTGAAAGGCATAAGCGGAATTATCAAGCCCTGCGAAAGCTTTATGCTTTCGCAGGGCTTGAACTTATGTGAAGATGAGACGCGAATTGCCTATGGTGCAAACTGCCGCGTTGCGGAGTAGGCACTTGTGCCGGCCGCATTTCTCGCACTCACCCGCCAGTAATACAGAGTTCCAATCGACAAAACGGTAGCGTCGACGTTATAATTTGTCGCCGTGATTCCACTCTGATCCACCACAGTCGTTGCAAATGTGTTTACCGTGGAAATCTGCAAACGATACGAGGTAGCACCGTTCGCAGCTTGCCATACCAACGTGGTGGGCAAGCCGAGTCCGGTGGCTCCGCTGTTTGGCGCAAGGAGTATCGGCGTCGGAGGCGCGGAGAATGTAAAGACATTTCCGGCACCAGAAGAATCTATGGAATTTCCAGCAAGGTCACTTACGCCCGCAGGGTTCACCTGTAATGAATAGCCAGCAGGCTGCGGTAGATTGGTCGTCACATACAATTGGACGTCGTATGTCAACGATACTGCATCATACCCGAGATAGTCGGCTCTCACAATATTGAAGGACACAGTATCATGGTTGAGAATCGTATAGTTTGAGGGAACTTCCGCGTTGCTCACTGTCAACGGCTCTGAAAAATGCAGAGCATATTCCCAATTGTACGATCCTCCCGCAGGAGAGACTACTACACCTACAAGCCTTGGATTCACCCCATCAGTAATATTTATTTCATTGCTCATCTGGCTTTCGACGAGGTCCTTGCTCAAAGCCGTAACTTCATAACTAACTGAACTCGCTCCGAGCGGACTACTTTGATTCTGTGGGACATAATTCAGCGGGAGAACTAAGGATCCGCAATTTTCTTGGAACTGAGTTCCGTAAAAGTTCGTCTGAAGAAGCTGGAATGGACTCCCGTTCACGCTTTTGTAAATATTGTAGCTTCGCACATTTTGATCATAGTTCCATTCTAAACCAACAGTGCCTCCATTGAAATCGACTGCCCCGAATTGTCCGGGTACAAATCTGCGCGCAACGTTCGGAGGGGCTGGCGCAGTGGTTCCGCCACTCGTCGTGAAGTTGAGCAGCTCGAAATCTCCGGTGATCTTTGTGTTGTTCACCAACGTGTTACCCGCGGCATCGGTAAGTTTACCGGAGTTGAACACAGTCGTCATATCAAGACTATAGCGAGCCGACCCGATTATGCCTTGCGGAATAATTGTGAGTTGGCTGAATGTAGAGTTCCACTGCGCACTGAAATTGGTTGCAGCGGCCGTCTTCTTCATGCCGACAAAATTCACTGTGATATCGTCCAACATGGTATTGCTGCCGATGGGAAGATTGGTTTGCGTGTAAGCGTTCTGCTTTATCGGCTCGGAAAACGTGTAAACAATTTGAAGATTGCTCGGCGAAACATCGGAATTATTTTCGGGAGTTATGTTTATGACGAATGGGCTGATATTGTCAACATTGGTAAGCATGATTCGCTCTGCAAGAACTCCAGCCCGAAGTGAATCAAGGGTAAGATTTGCCGGTAGAGTCAGGAAAGCGGGAAGATTCCCCTGCAATGATCCATCAGCGCTAGTGGCAGTAATGTTCACCGTTAGGCCATTATCGACATTTGAAAAACTGTACGAGCCGTCAGATCCGCTTAACGTCTGCGCAAGCGCCACCGCCGGAGCGACAGTTTCATCGTATAGAGTTACCAAGGCGCCAGCAACTGACTGCATGTTCTTATCGACCACAATTCCCTTTACCGTCGTATTCAAATAAGAGATGTTGAGAAGCAAGCTTCCGACCATTCCGTTGATCGAACTTGAATCAGCCTGGCCGAGAGAAGTAAATGTTATCGTGGTCGTTTTGTAATAATAATCACGGTATCTCTTACTACCATCTGTCTGAGCAGTATTGTAATTGACGAGAGATACTGTGACAGTGTAAGAACCCGAAAAAACTGGAGCTCCGCCCACAATTTGATATTGGCCAGCCGGAACATCCGCGAATGAAAATGCACCCGCGCTGTCCGAAGCGGTAGACTGAACTGTACCATTATAACCGATTGAGATTTTAGCAAGAGGCACGGGCTCGCCCGTAACCCAATTTTTTATCAAGCCGGTAATCGTACCTGTGGGCTGGTTAGTCCGACTCGATGGGGCAAGGGGCGTCGACGAATCCTTAGAGCATCCTGCCATCGACAGAATTATGAAAAGGGTAAACAGCTTAAAAAAAGTGGATGAATATTTTAACATGATAATTTCCTCCAATTGTTTTCACGATTTTTGGGAGCTTCGTGGTCTCAAAGTATTTTTATGAGAGGGACGCCAATTTTTATTCCTCCGGTTATGCCTTTGATTGTAAAGTTTGCGTCGCCGCGCGTCGGGAATAACGTGGTCGCAAAGGAATAACCCGCATCGACAGAAAATGTCACTCCCGTCGGATCAAGATACTCGACTCCTCCCAATCCATGAAGCTGAGTCAATCCCGCATTTATCCGGGCGATCCCTGGTTGAATCGCATAACTTCGCTGCGCATTGAGCCAGACATAACCCAATCCGCCTCCCAAGAAGCAGCTAATCGGACCCGCGGGGACGCCGAACAAGTAAGTCCCACCAACGTAACTCATTTGAATAAAGCTTGCGGACTGATTTTCTCCGAGCAATCCACTTGATTTCGATTTGAATACACTGCCTCCGAATTCAATCTGAACGGATTGTTGAGCAACCGGGGCGAACCTGATTCCTGCAAGGACGTTGTAATAGTCCTTGAAGTCCCTTCCTGAGGGAAGCAGATAATTTCTCTCGATGGTTCGGAAAATCGCATCGACTTCCTCAAACCCCGGCGAGAAGTAGTCGCAACTCACAAAGAGTGAAACAGCAGGTACCGTTTTTCCGCCGGCTGACAGACTTTGTTTCTGCTGACCATAGCCGGGCTGGATCATGAACAGGATAAGAAGGAACAAATAGTTATACCGATTTTTCATTGCCCTTACCTCCTTGGTTATTAAAGGTCGAAGGTGATTTTGTAGAAACCACGATATCTATATTCTATTCTTGCAACATTGATACTGGCCATCAGTCTTACGGTAGCACCCAGATCCTCTTGCGGCGGTTCGATAGCCTGACAACAGTAAATGTACCTTCTGCTAAAAGTAAAAGCAATCTTTTGAACTGAAAATCTCAAAGGAAAGTGCGCTTCGTCATCTCGCGGAGCACCAATCACAAGAAACGACTCTTGGCAAACAAAAGAAATGATAAAATCGGGAAGATTTGGGGTGCTAGAAAATCTTTCCCCGCAGAATGATATATTTAGTAGTGCATGAATTTTTGCGAACTCATTCGCGTTGGAATATCGTGGCCCAAATTTCTTTTGAAAAATCTTTGTGGACTTAGTATCATGCCCAAAACCATTTTTAGACTTGGAAAATACGTGGAAGAACAATTATTCAACTCGCGCCCCCATTTTTCTATTCTCATTCTAGTCGCAATTATAATTTCCGTTCCACTTTCTGCGTCGAGTAGAGTCGGCCGCGGAAGGTCAGCGCCTCTTGTCTTAATGAGTGTCTCTGCTCATCCAGATGACGAAGACGGTACGACACTGGCATATTATACGCACGTCAAGAACATAAAGGCTTACAGCATTTTCTATACCCGCGGTGAAGGCGGACAAAACGTAATCGGTTCAGAGCTTTACGAAGAACTTGGGGAACTTCGAACCGAGGAGACTCTCGCTGCATCGAAACTCTTGGGAACACAAGTCTATTTCCTGAATTTTCCCGATTTCGGTTTTTCAAAGACTGCGAAAGAAACCTTTCGGATATGGGGCGGAAAGGATAATGTCCTTTCCAGAATCGTTTATATGATACGGGTGCTTAGACCCGATGTCATTATAACTAACCACGATACCATCACGACGCTTCCTTATCGGCAGCATGGCAACCACCAGGCTGTTGGCATAACTATTTACGAGGCATTCAAAAAGGCTGCTGATCCATCATATCATCCTGAGCAATTCAGACATGGACTGAGACCGTGTCAGGTAAAGAAGTTGTACTTCAGGATACACCAGCAGTCAGAGCTCACCAAGGATTCTCTCGTCACGATTCCGGTCGATGCGAAATACGAATCGGAAACGATCCAGCAAATCTCCTGGGATGCACTTAAGAAGCACCGCACACAAGGCTTGGACAAGCTGGATTTCCCCGATCTGCCAGCTATGTTTAAGCAACCGGTTTATCGACTCGTCCGCAGTGATAAAGAATATCCATATGACCCTCATGATTTGTTTTCAGGAATTCAACCTTCGGACCGGCAAATCGGGTTGATTCCGGAAGTCTATTCAGCAAACCTAAAACCTCTCTCGATGTATGTTTCGCCAAAATATTCCTTGCTAAAACAACCTGCCGACGGATCCCGGCAGAAGATCGATTATGTGATCGACACATTCAACCGTACAAAAAACCGACTTCCAATCACCCTGTACGTTTATTTTGGCAGACACAATATTTTGATCAAGCGTTTCATCCTGCCGGATTCTGAGAGGTACCATTTGAATATTTCACTGGAGCTTCCTCGGAATAATTATGAGCGGGATTCATTGACCATTGCAGCGCTGCCTCACCCGAAGCACGGCATTGCCGGTTTAAGATTTCAACGAGCCATGGTCTTTCTTAAGCGCGTTCCAGTTTCATTTGCACCAATCGATTATATAGGTCTCGTGAACACCTACGACAATACCATTCAACAAACTTTCGATGCCTTCGGCTTAATATATCAAGTCCTGGACTCGGCTGATCTTGCATCGGAGGATTTGAGCAAGTTCACGACGATCGTCCTCGACATCAGAGGATATCTTTACCGGCACGACTTGGTAAGATACAACAACAGGATTCTCGAGTACGTCGAAAATGGCGGGAACGTCGTTTGCTTTTACAATAGACCTCCTGAGTGGGATGGACACAATTTTGCACCCTACCCGATTGATGTCACCCAGAAACGAGTCACTGAAGAAGATCAACCCGTCACTATTCTCGATCCCGCAAATTCATTATTTCATTATCCGAACCAAATAACCACTTCAGACTGGAACGGGTGGATGGAGGAGAGAAGCATTTACCTGCCGGACGGCGATACCTCAAAGACTTCGGCAAAGTATGAGCGGCTTCTCGCCATGAGCGATGAAGATGAAACACAACCTTCGACATCGCTGCTCTGGACAAAATATGGGAAAGGGACCTATAGTTATTGTTCGCTTGCTCTATACCGTCAGGTAAAAGTTTTGAATGAAGGTGGAGTAAAACTTCTGTTCAATTTGATTTCGCAGCCGAGAAGCGACAGATAGATTTTTCTGTGTTGCAAAGAGAGCATCCCTTTTTTAGATTAAAAGGCAAGAAAGGTCCTTCTGTTTAGTCAGGGACAAATGTCAATTTCCTATTAGATTCGGAGGTAAGATTGCCACAAGGGAACGGAAGAATTATTTTAGTTGTGGATGACAGCGAGGCCATAAGAAACATAACCAAATCGGTGCTTGAAGCAAACGGCTACAAAGTCCTTTTGGCAGCTGATGGGAAGGACGCTATTCGAGTCTTCACGGAACATTCGAATGAGATTGCACTCGTTTTGACTGATATGGTGATGCCTGAGATGGATGGAGTTTCTGCTGTCAGCGCCATTCGGGAAATTAGATCTGATATAAAAGCGATTGCGATTACCGCTTACGTCGATAGCGCACAGTACGTTGATTTGCTAGGCGAGGTGGATGCAATAAT
Organism: uncultured Bacteroidota bacterium; assembly: GCA_963703215.1. Taxonomy (GTDB): domain Bacteria; phylum Bacteroidota; class Ignavibacteria; order Kryptoniales; family JAKASW01; genus JAKASW01. The sequence continues at coordinate 3,525,845 of OY969800.1, forward strand.
AAGAAAACCTTATGAGATAGAAATGCTCTTGAGTACGATCGACCGAATGTTAACAGAATCACCTTGATCGAGAGAAACCACTCGGAATCAATCCCGTTGAACCATCCTGAAGGGATCAGCTGTCCGCGCCCATCATTTTCCACCTCACACTCCAAGAAATTTCGTCTTTCATTCTTGATAAATGCACCATGACGATCTTAACAAAAGGTAAGATGGACGCGCAGTAAGTATCTTCTTATCACATCTACGTTGATAGAAGCAAAATAAAAGTTTTCAAGAAATTGACTCAAGCCGGATCTTCCTACGACTCGCCTCGACTCATCAGAGGGTTGACTCTTTCTGGTGCTGTATCCCTCAACATGGTTGACATGATTGGCGTCGGGCCATTCATTACAATTCCTCTGATCGTTTCAGTAATGGGTGGACCACAAGCGATGTTGGGTTGGATTCTCGGGGCTGTACTCGCCGCTTGCGATGGAATGGTTTGGGCGGAACTTGGTGCCGCACTTCCTGGCTCAGGTGGGACTTACAAATATCTGGGCGAGGCTTACGGACGAAACAAGTTTGGCAAGCTCATGTCCTTCCTTTTCATCTGGCAACTGATTTTCAGCGCTCCACTTTCAATCGCTTCGGGCTGCATCGGTTTGGCTGAGTATTCCACATATTATTTCAAGCGACTAAGCGATCCATTGTTTTCGTTAGACCTTCCCTTCCCGGAGATTTATCATGCCACCGTCACAGCAAGCGGGTTCACGTTCGTCGCAATCCTCGTTTGCCTCTTCGCAGTTTTTCTGCTTTACCGAAAAATCACAATCGTAAATAAACTGCTGCGTTTTCTATGGATCGTGGTGATGGCGACAATCGTGTGGATAATATTTTCAGGTGTTACACACTTCAACAGCACATTGGCGTTCGATTTTCCTAAAGGTGCGTTCACTCCATCTCACAATTTTTTCCTCGGGCTTGGTTCGGCAATGCTCATCTCAGTCTACGATTACTGGGGATATTATAACATATGTTTCGTGGGCGATGAGGTGAAAGAGCCACACAGAACAATACCGCGCGCCATAATAATATCAATAGTGCTCGTGTCGATTATCTACATGGTTATGAACGTCAGCATCTTGGGGGTGATTCCATGGCGTGAACTGGTGAAAGATAGCGGAGAGGGACGCTATCTGATTTCCGCAATGATGGAACGGCTTTACGGAAGTTGGGCGGGAAAACTCGCGACCTTTTTGATTATGTGGACGGCGTTTGCTTCAGTCTTCTCGTTGCTTTTGGGCTACTCACGAATTCCATACGCAGCGTCATTGGATGGGAATTTCTTAAAAGTATTCAGTCGCGTTCATGAAAAAAATCAGTTCCCTAATGTTTCACTTCTGACGCTTGGATTCATCGGAGCATTGTTCTGTTTTCTCAGCCTTGCCCAAGTCATTGCAGCTCTAGTCGTGATAAGAATCATCATACAATTCCTGTCGCAGACAGTTGGACTTTTAGTGTGGCGCTGGAAACATCCGGATGCTCCACGCCCGTTCAAGATGTGGCTGTATCCGATTCCTGCGGTGATTTCGATTGCCGGCTTTCTGTTTGTTTTATTCTCGCGCAAGAATTTCTCAGTCGAGATCAAATACGCGGCGGTTATACTGATCGCTGGGCTGATCATCTATTTTATCAAGGCATATTCAAAGAAAGAATGGCCGTTTGCTAATTCAATTTAGCTGGAGGTTGAGCCGAATGACTTCAGGGAAAAGTGTTCCGCTTAACCGGGTGGTGGCTCAGTTTAAATTTTCGTTGTCGCCCCAAAGTTGTTTCTGGAACTAAGCACGACAAAACCAGATAGTAAACCAAACCTGCACTGGAACGTTGCAGCCAAGGGTTCAGGGTGACCAATTTGTCAAATTCAAGCTCTACCCATTTTCGGGATTTTCCCCTTTTGTTCGTAAATTGGATGGAAATCCACGAAACGTTTCACAAACTTAACGCTGTTTACTATCACTTAGAAATTACAAGATGGAAAAAATAGAACCACAAAATGTAAAAGGCTTCCGTGACCTATTGCCGCGGTACGCCTCTAAGAAAAACGAAATCATTTCGATAATAAGAAGAGTTTATGAAAGCTTCGGATTTCTGCCGGTCGAAACGCCAGGGCTCGAATATTCAAATGTTCTTCTCGGTCAATATGGCGAAGAAAATACGAAACAGATTTTTGATGTCGTGGATCCAGATCGTTCCGTGTTGAGTAAAAGCTCTACGGGTAAAAACTATGAGAAGATCGCATTAGATATCGCTCTCCGTTTTGATCTCACTGTTCCTCTTGCGCGCATCGTGGCACAGTACAACAACCTGCCGAGGCCATTCAGGCGTTATCAGGTCGGATCAGTCTGGCGGGCAGACAAGCCGGACCCCGGACGGTTCCGTGAGTTCACACAATTCGATGTCGATGTAGTCGGAACTTCGAGTCAGCTTGCGGAGGCGGAAGTCATAGCAGCGGTTGTGAAAGCTCTTCAGGAAATTGGAGTAGGCGAATTTGTTGTAAACGTAAATAGTCGAAGAGTTTTGAACGCCGTGGTACAGTACAGCGGCATCTCGCCTGAAAGAGCCAAAGATGTCTTCCGCGTCTTGGATAAGTTGAATAAGATCGGAATGCAGAACATCGAGCTTGAACTGACGAAAGGGAGATTCGATTCTTCTGGTGATTTCATCCGGGGTCTCGGTTTGACGGAGTCCAATGTAGAAAAGATAAAAGACTATCTTGCACTTCCGAATGGCGAGCGGAAAAAGGTTCTGTCTGAAATTTCTTCGCTCCTCGGTCCGGAAAGTTGCTCCGACCTAAAAAGTCTCCATGAGTTCCTGGATGCAATCAATCTTGGAAGCGACATCGTCGCGTTCGACCCCACGATAGCCCGAGGGCTCGACTATTATACCGGACCGGTCTTCGAGGTGAACCTGAAAGACAAGCCGCAATTCGGAAGCGTAGCCGGAGGAGGAAGATACGACAACCTCGTGAAGCGTTTTACGGATGCCGATTTACCTGCGGTAGGATTTTCAATCGGCGTCGATCGGCTCCTTGCGGCATTAGGTGACGAGTCCGAGACAGACTTTGTAGATGTCGTCGTTACCATCATGGAGCAAGATAAGCTTCCAGAATACTTGAAGATCGCAAGCGAGCTCCGCGCTGCTGGACTGAGGACGGATTTATATTTAGGGACGGAAAAGGGATTGCGGAAACAGCTTCAATATGCCGACAAGGTCGGGGCGAAGTTTGCGGTCATCATCGGTTCGAACGAATTTGAAAAAGGAACAGTGACGATAAAAGATCTTACCGCCGGCGCAGAAGCAAGCAAAGACTCGGCAGAGCGTGAAGAGTGGCTAAAGAAAAGCAGAGAAGTTCAGAGAGAAATCCCGCGTAAAGATTTCATCAAGGAGTTAAAGAAGCTTCTCGAGCCCGGGTAAGCAAATTATTCTCTGTGCTCTTTGGCATTCTGTTCCGTACTAAGTGAAGCAAGTATGAAACGGAAAAAAACCGGTAAACCTCTTGTCAAAGAATCCATTCCTCTCGCCGTCTAAAATTGTTCCTGAGTACTTGAATGATCTTCAACTGTTCAGTGGACGGAGTCATAAGCCCGATGATCTGACGATAATGGCACTCAAGAAAAAAATGAGACGATTATCCGAACTGATTTCGGAGACGAACGCTCCAAGCGGTTGAACGGGTAACTCTTCAGCGAATCCAGCGATTTTTTCCCCAGCCCCGAGAAGGCGGAACTTGCAGACGTACGGGACTCAAAATCCCGTAACCTTGATCTTCAAAGTGCAAAGTGCTCAATTCTATTTCTATTTGGGCACTTTTTTTTTGCGCCTCAAGTATTTCCCATCTTCTGCGAGGACTGGCTATATTTTAGTTAGACAGTATACAGTAGCCTAAACTGGTACGGGCAGTCGTTATGAAATGGTTAGGTGATAAGTTTGACTCATGCATAACACGAAAATAATCGATAATTTGTCCCTGGTGCATATTTCGAGAGCGATAAGCTATGAAACGTTTTGAGTTTTATCTCAACATTTCGCCGGAGGATTTTCTAGATTACTATCGCGGCACCGCTCGCCAAGTCATTGCACACTGTCCCGGTGGGCTCAATGTGAAGTTCCCAGCTTCGCTGCTGAAACAGTTCGTAACCTCCGCTGGGATACAGGGTGATTTTGTTCTTACTTGTGATGATAACTTCAAGAATCCAGATTTACGAAGATTGCCCACCGAAAGTTGATACATCGAGGATTATGGCACAATACAATCCCCTTTCCATTGTCCATGGCCTCGCAGACTGGGATTAATTCTTACGTACCACTTCGAATTACTATTTGGTGGTACAGACCATTACCCGCTGTCGTTATGATTTGGTGATTCGACCATTGTGACCTAGTGTGGTGAAGCCCTTTCAAGGTACTTCTGAATAACTTCGGACTGATCGTCGGTCATATTACGGGCAGTTCTTCTTAAAAGTGCCACGAAGGTCGAATCTTCTTCCTTTGAGCCTGGATATCCGATGTTTTGGCTGTCAGGCATGGCATTAGAGTTTCCAATGGTTTTTCCATTCTCATCTATGAATACGTAATATGGCAATCCTGATTTCTCTCCGTCTAGATCTTTCAATGTTTCGAACGCACCCGGGTTTTCAATCGTTTGTTTCTTTTCTCCTTGTTCCAACACGTCAACCCTTGTGACTACATAGCTCTCTTCGATCATCTTGCTGATATCTGGTTGTTCCAACAATGTGTCTAATTTCTTGCACCACTTACACCAGGACGCGTGGAAAATCAAGAACACATTCTTATGAGAAGTCCGTGCCTGTTGAAGAGCCTGACTTAGAATGGAACTTGCGCTGTCTGGCTTCGAGCCCTGACAAATTCCCGACGCCGTAGATAGCACGACCGATAATAATAAACAAATGTAGATAGCCCGTTTCTTGTTCATAGCTCACCTATAGCTCACAATATAATTTCATTGATTTCATCGCATGGGTCCCTCTTATTGACCTGCCAATTTATTTCATGCAGTGGTAAGTTACTAATCCCGTCTAGTATTGACAACCTCTTTTCCGGTTTGAAGGAAGGTCATGTAACTCATAATTTCATAATGACATGTGAAAATGCCGGGGTCAGTGGATTCAAGCTTTAATGTTTGCGACACGCCTTTGGTACAAGACTAATCACTGCGGGCGCAGACATATCAATTGTCAGCAGAATTCTGGGACATTCAGACATCAAGAGCACCATGGTGTATGCAAAGGTCCGACTTGAAGCGATGAAAAACGCCGTGAAACTACTTGAGAATTTCAAAGTGGAGGTTAGATTTCGGTTAGACGACTGGGAGAAAAACAAAGAAACCGAATAGATCTTTCTTAAAATCCGCTAAAATGTTATATTTTCACCGAAGCCGAGATGGCGGAACTGGTAGACGCACTGGACTCAAAATCCAGCGAGGCTTAACCCCTCGTGCGGGTTCGATTCCCGCTCTCGGCACTGATAATCAATGCGGGGTTCTCACAATTAAAAATAGGCTCATAAGATTCACCTGATGATGGCTCTGCGCTGAAGGCACATCAGCCTGCGACCGAGGTACCCGCGCTCGTCACTGAATAATCCTCGGATGCCTGTACCACGATGACGTTTCTTCTTACTCCACTTTGATGATGATTGCATGAGAAATTCCCCTTCACGAGAATCTTGAGCTATTCTCTCCCTATGGCGCTCCGGAAAAGAGTTTTACCGCAATTATGTTGGAGACAACCAGCCTCGTAAAGCTCTTAGGCGATCGACGGAAGTCATCTGTCCGTTGCAATTGACGCGGTCCTCATTTCCTGCCGTGCTCTGCCTCGACGGTGATTGAGATCCCGCCGCGCGCCGCGAATTCCGCAGTCACTTTGCACCACCGCGGCTCCAGTGCCTCCACGAGGTCGTCGAGAATTACATTTACGAGATGCTCCTGGAAAACACCTTCGTTGCGATATGACCAAAGATAAAGTTTCAGAGATTTCGACTCTACGATTTTTTTATTCGGAATATATTGGATAGTTATCTTTCCGAAGTCAGGCTGCCCGGTCGCCGGACAGACACATGTAAATTCTTCGGTATGTAGAGTAACCAGATAATCGCGGTTCGGATGGTGGTTTGGAAAAGCTTCGAGTTTCTTCTGCGGCTTGGTTCCCTTTCCGAGAAGGGACAAGCCGGAGAGATCCTCGCTGCTTGTTGCACGAGTTGTAGTTTTACTTTTCATGGTACAATTCAAGGTTTTCTTAGGATGAACTGAAGTATCAACTGATAACTTAGTGGTATCGAGGGAAGCAATCAACAAGAAAAAGAAACCTTATCAAGGTCAAGAGCTTACGAACCCTGACAAAGTCTCCGAGATTGACACTTGTAACTGTTATCTCGGCCTGTCTTTCTTCTGATCCTGATTGTTCTTCTCCGGCGGCGTCTGTTGTGAAGTTGGTGAAGAATCCGTCCTCTTACGTTCCGGCTGCGATGGAGATTGCGGAGTCACTGGTTGGTAAAATGCCGGAGGAGTTGGATTATGTTCAGGCGGCGGATCAGTTCGCGGCCGTCCCACGTCGACAGGTTGCGTTGGAGTGGTCGGATGTGTTGGAGTCGGGATTGGACGTGGGCGTCCCACCGGCGGGGCCGGAGCCGGCGTTGGCATAATTGTACCACCATAAGGTGGGGGAGGATCGGGTCTGTGGGGAGGATGCGGTGAGGGCGGAGGCGGGAGCGGCCATGGCCCTGTCGGAGGAACAGACGGCGGCTCCGGAGCAGGCTCCAATATGACCGTTTCATTCGAGACCCTTATCCATGTCCCATCGGGTTCGACAATGCATGTATAGTTGACCTCGCCCGAAGGAGTTTCGTCTGTCACAAATGCCTCCTGGAGATCAGGTATGAACTGAAACGAGTACCAATGCCCGATTAATGACCAGTCTGCCTGTTTGTCATAATAGTAAACGTCCGCTCCGAACGGGACGTGATTTCCAAAGAACTGCTGCGCAGCTTGTGCCTTTATCACCGACCAGTCGCCGAGGAATTCGCCTAACAATTCATTACGCCTATCATCCAGCATGATATACATCGGGCCATTAGGATCATTTGATTGCGGATGGAAATTCATAAGAACGTATCCATTATCCGGAGACCATGATGGAGAAGAGACTGTAGCTTCTACATTGTCCTGAATCACCGCGTACTCGTAAGGATAACCGGAGTTTTGAAAGTCATTGTTCAGCAGGGAGACAAAAAGCGAAGCGGTTGCATCGCTGATCGGAGAGTCCAGTATAGGCTCCTCAAGGATCTGAGTTTCGAGCCTCCAATTGTTGAAAAAGTTTACGAGAAGACTGTCCGATTTTGTGTTGTACGCATTCCAGAGAAGATTGAGTTGTGAATCGGAAAACCCTTCCGGCTCCCCACCGGGTGAACTCATGACCCGTGACCTGACCTGCTGAGGATTGTCCAGATGCATCTGAACTTCCTAACGAAAGTTGAATTCCAATAATAAGGGAAAATGAAAGCAACACTGACAAAGTAGGTTTCATCTTCTTTACCTCCTTTTATGTTTGACTCGCTGTGTGACATCTAATTCGTTAGACGCCACCATACCAAGAAGGTTCATTCAACATAGCACTTGCAAAAACACGGAACACCGAATCTGCGATTATGAACATAGAATGAAAACATACCTGCTCCGTTTCGGACGTGTACCATCCTAATCATTTCATCAATTACCCTGCACCGTTTGCTTCGGAGACGTCGAACTCCTTGTCCTTCGGTCTCAACTGATCGTACAGCCGCTTGAGGGATTCATAGGCACTTTGACTTCCCCGCTGCGCGCAATCGCGATAAAGCCTGACGGCTTCCGCCGTGCTCTGTTCAACGCCAATTCCCTTTTCATAGCAGTATCCAAGAGTGAGCTGTCCAATAATCGAGCCATTGTCAGAAGCAGTAGTCAATGTTCTCACGGCATTAGCAAGAGAAGTGTCCACCGGGATTTGTTGCGCAAAGACGCCACCATAGGAATGGACTGCCAAAGTGTCGGATAGGACTTCTGCGGCGGCGAGCCGAATCTCTGCATCGCGACTTCCTTCCCTCGCAGCACGAAGCCATGCCTGCTCACCCAACAAAGTGTTTTGAGCCGTCCACTGCCCGGTGAAATAGCAACGGCCTAACTCGATCAGTGACGGAATATTACCATGGCTGGCAGCAACGACAAGGAGATGAAAAGCTTGGTCGTTGAGAATCTTCTGGTTAAGTCCAAGCTCCACCAGGCCTGCCCACACAAATGCCGCGTCGTCGTCATTTTTTCGAGTCCTGGCTTCTACTTCATCGAGAAATGATTTTTCACGCATGAGGCTCAGAAGAAGGATCGGCGCGCGGCGCGAGTCCATTCTCGCTGCCCGAAGATACTGCTCGGCAGCAAAGATCCTGTCACGCGGGACACCAACCCCCTTCTCAAAACACCTGCCGAGCACGGTCAATGCTTCCGGGCTTCCAGCATTTGCTGCACGTTCGATCATACCGATCCCTGTGGTGTCTTCTCTGGCTTCGAAGATTTTAGATAACCCAAGCGCCTCACGGAATTCCTCGTTCCCTTCGTGGAACGCCTCCTCAAGTAGAGTCAGATCATCGATTTGAGTAGACGTATCATTTCCAAAATCCAGAAAAACCGGCTCAATATCGCTCGATGATATTGCGGATTTTTTTTCCGCCCGGGTTGATGAAGAATCATAGGAAGCCAAAGGAACACCGGCACTGTCGCCTGGAATATGAATTCCTCTCTTAACGAATTCCTGGAGGACATTGCGGGCCGGTTCATAGTTTTGATCCGCCGAGGCTTTTACGAGATGGTACGCTTTGATCCAATCACGAGGCACTGCTAAGTTGTCCGTGTAAAACAAACCCATGACAAACTGTGCTTCGGGAAGTTTATGTGCTGCGGCTAACCTGAACCAATGGTAAGCCTCGAACGGATTCCATTTCACTCCCCAGCCGTTATTGAGGAACACTCCATAATTGTATTGCGCAATCGACATGTTTTGGTCTGCGGCTTTTCCGATCCAGTATGCGGCAAGCGCCGTATCTACTGGAAAATCTTTGCCGAGGAGGTAGCGAAGCCCAAGTTCATGCTGGGCTACAGGGTCACCATCATTGGCCTTGTGCACGAGCATGAACCCTTCCCAAAGCTGGTAATCAAGATCGGTATGTCGGATTAGTTGAAGCGAACTCAGCGGATTCGGGTCTTTGAACACTGACGATCTTGTCGAGTCCTGACTATAACCAGGAAGAGGAAGCAGAAACGATATGAATAACCAAAGCGCCAGAAAACCTTTACTGCGAAATCCCTCACTCCTCAAGACTTTTTCCGCTCCATGATAACTTTAGACGTGTAAATTGTAAAATGGTTAATTACAATTATTGCCTAATTATAACCGGAGGCGAGATATGATTCAATCACGAATTCGGAAAGCAAGCCTTAATGCGATTTTGTCTCAATCCGAGCTCAATCTATATCCGATTCCTGATTCAGTTAGAATGATCCGAGGATTTGTCGGATCGTCTTCTATTTTCCTTCGGAGCTGCCCAACATAAACCCGCGTGTATTGGGTTTCTTCCGAAAGAGACGGCCCCCAGATTTGCTCGAGAATGTAATTGTGGGTCAGAACTCTTCCTGCATTCTTAACGAAAAGTGATAGAAGGGAATATTCAGTTGCGGTAAGCTTGACAACCTCTTTCCCTTTCCTGACAATTCTTGCCGAAAGATCAACCTGAAGATCATGCGAAGTGAAAATATTCTTCTCTTCCGGAGATTGGTGGTGCCTGACAGCAGTCCTGACGCGCGCGAGCAGCTCTCCAGTCCGAAAAGGCTTTACAAGATAATCATCCGCTCCAGCATCGAGACAGGCGATAATATCTTTTTCAGAGCTGCGAACAGAAAGTATAAGTACCGGGACTGAAGTCCATTCCCGAATCTTCTTCAGAACTTCCAATCCGTCCATGTCAGGCAAACCCAAATCGAGGATCACGAGGTCGGGACGTTCAGAGGCAACTTTCGAGACACCTTCGTTCGCTTTCATCGCGGCGCGGACAGTATATCCGTCCGATTCCAGAGTCAATTCGAGAAGCTTCCGGATTTGTGCTTCGTCGTCGATAACAAGGATCACAAACTTGTTCGCAGTCTCGCGTTGCCCAACTTTCTCTTTCAAGCAGACTTCTCCTCATTAAGAATTCTTTCGGATTTGCCGCGGCTTTCAGCATCCATTGGCAGATAGATTATGAATTCCGCGCCGCCCTCCGGTCTGTTTCTCACAGTAATCTTACCATGGTGGGCTTCGACGAAACCTCTTGCGATAGTAAGTCCGAGTCCGGTGCCACCTGGCCTGCCATTTGCGGCCCGGTAAAATTTCTCGAAGACTTTCTCCGTATCTTCCTCAGGAAGGCCTGGTCCATTGTCCACTACGGAGATGGCACACTTATTTTCTTCCAGATAACTCTTTATCGTGACCTCTGTTCCTTTCGGTGTGTAGAGCACGGCATTGTGAATGAGGTTCGTCAGCGCCTGCTCTATTAGAACAAAGTCCAGCTTCAGAAGCGGCACATCGTCTTCGACTTTCACACCAATCACATGCTCGACAAGTTCTCCTTCAAGACTTTTCAACGATTGATTTATTATATCCCTGAACGTCGCACCAATCTAACCTCGGTTTTATCATTCCAGACTCCAGCCGGGTCATATCGAGCAAGTTGGCAACGAGCCTGTTCAATCGTTCCGCCGCAATATGAATTTCGTTAAGGTTATTTGTTTCGGATTCCTGGTGACGTGTGGGCGAATCGGATGAAAGAAGGTTCTCCGACATCCCCATGATCGTTGCTATAGGTGTCCTGAATTCATGAGAGATGGAGTTGAAAAGAGTCTTGTAAAGTCGCTCCGATTCGGCAAGCACAATCGATTTCTTGTTCACTTCGTTGAGCAGTTCACGCTCAATTGCTGAAGTGATCTGCGAAATAAAATTTTCGAGAAGAGATTCCTGGTCAAGGGAGAGGCTTGCGTCATTCCGAAATTTTACTCCTATCACACCCAAGGGGTATCGTGGTCCGGACATCGGAATATAAGTAGCCTGTGACGACGGCAAGGTATCTGTGTTTTTGCCGGCCCGTTTCTCGTTCCAATAAGACCATTCCGCAACGCCCATCTCTTTAGCGTCGGGAGAAAAAGTGCTGGCACTATGAGCGGTTCGGGAAATTTCACCTTCTGTGTCGCCGAGAATTATCGCTACGTCTGCATTGAAATATTTTTTCAAGTTTGAGATCGCAGCTTGAATGACCTCGTCCTGCGAATGTGCGGATGAAAGATCTTTCGTAAGAGAAAACAAAGCCGAGGTTCTCTCCTCCCTCAGCTGAAGAAGCTTCTCTCTCTTTCGTACGCGCGCGGAGAGAACACCGGTAACTGACGCGACGAGGAAGTATAAGCTGAGCAAAAGGACGTTCTTCAAGATTCCCAACGAAGAAAGTGAATCGAGGCGGTATGAAGAAAAAGTCCCATGCGACTGCGCCGACCGCCGCACCGAGAAGCGTCGGCCCTGGCCCCATCCTCAAAGGAAGAAGCGAGACGGCGAGAAGAATGATAAATGATACGGTCCTGTATCCGATGAATGGCGTAATGGGATAACACAAAAGCGCTGTCAAAAGAACCAGGGCGCCTGCGGCTGCATATTGTGCCAAACTCGACTGAAGCCCGGGAAAGAGCATCCTTCTGACTCTCTTTCCTTGATCCCCTTCCTGACCGACTATGTATATGTCGAGCCCTTTGCTTTTCTGAATAAGTTCATCGACAAGACGCGCAGCCCGCGAGAACATCCTTCTATCGGGTTTTCCGACAAGCATTAAGCTCGCATTCTGTTCATGGGCCACGCGCACGAGAGCACCGGCGATATTTTCATCCAAGGTGGTAACCACCTCAGCACCAAGCTCCTTTGCGAGCTTCATGTTCTTTGCAAGCTGTTCTTTTTCTTCCGTGCTAAGTCTCGTCGAGCGCTCGACATAAACGACAACCCACGAAGCATCCATGGTGTATGATACTCTTCGAGCCCAGCGAATGACCGAGACTGAATGGGGACTTGGGCTTATAGCGGCAATCAGACGCTGCCCCGATTTCCACGGTCCGGCAATTCTTTTTCCCTGCATGTACTCGCGAAGCTCGCGGTCCACTCTCTCTGCAGTAAGACGCAGGGACATTTCTCGAAGTGCCGCCAGGTTTCCTTCCCTGAAGAAATTTGCGATGGCCTGCCTGGATCGATCGGGAGTGTAGACCTTTCCTTCGCTAAGTCGCCTCAGCAAATCTTCGGGCGAAATATCGATCACCTTGATCTCATCCGCGGATTCGAAAATCGAGTCTGGGACTGTCTCTCTAATGGTTGTACCGGTAATTTGCGCTACGGCATCGGCCCGGCTCTCGAGATGCTGGACGTTCAACGTAGTATAGACGTCGATTCCCGCTTCTAATATTTCGAGGACATCCTGAAACCTTTTTGCATGACGGCTTCCCGGCACATTCGTGTGGGCAAGCTCGTCAACAAGAACCAATCTGGGTTTTCTTTCGAGGACCGCATCGGTGTCCATTTCTTCGAGAAGTGTACCACGGTATTCAACTTGCTTCCTCGGAACTACTTCGAGGCCGAGAACAAGTTCAGCCGTCTCCATCCGCTTATGAGTTTCAACGTAACCGATGACGGCATCTATCCCCTTGGCGACCATGTCCCGTGCCTCGCTTAACATAGCGTACGTCTTCCCGACCCCTGCACACATTCCGAAAAATATTTTCAGCTTTCCCTTTTCACTGCGTTCTTCTTCTTTTCTTATGAGATTAAGAAGGGTATCGGGGTCAGGGCGTGAAAAGTCTCTTTCTGGCATGATGGTAACAATTTAATCACATCGAATGAAGAATTCGAATCGCAAACAGCCCGTCTTTGACATTGCAAGAACTAAAGCGCCCCAAATACAACGATCAACACGTCAATCAATTTTACAAACATTAATGGCATTATTAATCCGACAAGCCCAGATATCGGGACATTAAAGTTGGATAATCTGCGCTTTCCAGGAGGGTAGGCATCGACAGAGCCAAAGATAAGAAATGTGAAAAGGATCAAAACAAGTGCATCAAAGATGAGGATCCCAAAGATCGCTGTCTGCGGAGACGCTAGTCGGAGGAAATTGAGCGAGCGGAAAAATCCCGGAGCTTCTCCGGTGCCATACGATACTGCAATAATTGGGAAGAGCGCAATCAAGCTGAGAGAAACCGTCGCGCCTGTCCCGAACCTCATCAGGATCTTCTGTGCTCTATTTAGTCGTTTTCCGGTCTCGATGACTTCGACCAGTCTGCTCGGCCTGCCATTCAATTCCATGATGTTCCGTGCATCAATCGGTTTTTGCAGAACACCATCAACGATGAATCCAACATTAGCGTGCGCCATGGCATGGCCGTCCATATTCCTGTCTCCAACCACGGCCACCTCATGACCCGAATTCTGTTCACTGTGGATCCGCGCCGTCTTGTCTTCAGGCACCGAACATATGATGTAGTCGTCAATCCCAGCTTCCGCCGCTACCGACGCTGCTGACGATTGGCTTGCATCAGATGACATAACCGTCTTTATTCCCATTCCGCGGAATTTGTTCGAAGGGAAAGTCCCTATTGAGTCAGATGTCTCGTCCTCGCCGGAAATATCGCTGTTCATGTTACCGATACTTAAGACGTTCCATTTTGTCAATTGCTTATCGAAGTTCAAGACTTCCCTTTCGTCTAACATCAACACTTCAATTTGTCCCGCGGATTCGACGGCGCCGATATGAGAAGGAACAATCTTCTTCCGAAGCAGGCGGCCCACAGCTGTTAGGCCTGAGATGTTCAGGAGTTCTGCGGCTGCCAACGGGAACACACAAATCCAAAGCGCAACCATGGCTGGCAATTTCAGCCACAAGTCCGAAAATCCATTTCGACTTCCCGATCCGTACCGAGCAAAAAAAGGAAGCGAGATGACCAAAATGGAGAGCCCGACGACAAGGAACCAGAGCGGAACCGCCATCGCCTTTTCGTCCGGTGTCGGATGATATTTGATTTCGTCTATAGAAGCAGTCATACGGTCATGGAGAGTCCTGCCATACGCGGCTGTCACTCGAACGACAATGCGGCCGCCTAATACGGTCGTGTTACCACAAACGATATTTTGATCGCGGTTACTTTCACGCACGACCGGCGGAGATTGGCCGGTTATCGCGGATTCATCTACGAGGGCTGTACCCTGTACGACTACTCCATCCGCCGGAATTACTTCGCCGATTTCACACAGCACAAGATCATTCTCGCGAAGGCTCTGGGGAGATACGAAGTGTTCCACGCCATTGTCAAGCTTTCGTACTTTTACAACTGACGAATTCTTGCCATCAACCTGATCTTGAATTTTAGATCGCGCTCTGACAAAAGATTCGGCTAAGATGGCGATAAAAAAAGTGAACCAGAGCATTAACACGATGCATTCATTGAATTCCGTCGGAGGTGTCATTCTAGCAAGTATGGCAAGCGTCGATAAAGCTGCCCCAACAAACATCATAATCATGATTGGATTTGCCAAGACATTCTTTGGCCTGCATCTTATGACGAACTCCCTGCTAAGCTGTGCCAGGATGTGCCGCCAGCTATTGTCAGTGGTCGCGATCCGTGTTGGATTCAAGTTCATTGCCTTTTGTCCTCCATTCTTACGGAGATACTCTTATACAATTCTCAGTGCAACTAACAACAAGTCGATGAGCTTTATGCCGATGAACGGCGCAATTACTCCGCCGACACCGTAAATGAGCAAGTGTCTTCGGAGAAGGTGGACTGCACTTACCGCGCGATACTTCACACCCTTCAGCGCCAGTGGAATCAGCGCGACTATTATGAGGGCATTAAAAATAACGGCGGACATGATGGCGCTCTCCGGTGTCGCTAGATTCATAATATTCAGCGCGTTCAGAACCGGGTAAGTCGTTGCGAAAGCCGCAGGAATAATCGCGAAATATTTTGCAACGTCATTTGCAATGCTGAATGTCGTCAGAGTTCCACGCGTCATCAGAAGCTGTTTTCCTATCTCGACAATTTCCATCAGCTTTGTCGGGTTGCTGTCTAGGTCGATCATGTTTGCAGCTTCTCGGGCAGATTGAGTTCCCGTGTTCATCGCAACCGCGACGTCAGCTTGAGCGAGCGCCGGAGCGTCGTTTGTGCCATCACCGGTCATCGCGACGAGAACGTCCGCCTGTTTGATATTCACGGATCAGTCTGAGTTTATCCTCTGGCTTCGCTTCAGCGAGGAAATCGTCAACTCCAGCTTCAGCCGCAATCGCCGTTGCCGTCAGCGGATTATCACCCGTAATCATGACGGTTTTTATTCCCATGCTCCTCAGTTGAGCAAACCGTTCTTTGATTCCACCTTTGACGATGTCCTTCAAATGAATTACGCCAAGAACTTCGCCATTCTCTGCTACCACTAGCGGTGTACCACCTTTGCGGCCAATATCCTGGACCATCTGTTCCACCTGTGATGGATATTTTCCATTCTGCTCCTCGACAAATTTCTTGATCGAATCCGCGGCACCCTTGCGGATACTTCTCAAAGATCTCTTGCCGTCCGTCTGGATATCCACTCCGCTCATTCGGGTCTGCGCACTGAACGGGACAAACTGCGCCGCAATCTGCTGGATGTCGCGCCCGCGCAGCGCATATTTTTCCTTCGCGAGAACGACAATCGACCTTCCTTCCGGAGTTTCATCAGCGAGCGAAGCCAACTGTGCCGCATCAGCTAAACGCTCCTGCGAGATTCCAGGGGCCGGGATGAACTCCGTCGCCATGCGATTGCCAAGCGTCACCGTTCCAGTTTTGTCCAATAGCAAAACATCGACATCGCCGGCGGCTTCAACCGCTCGGCCTGAAGTGGCAATGACATTATGGCGGATCATCCGGTCCATCCCGGCGATCCCTATGGCAGATAAAAGTCCTCCGATCGTAGTCGGAATAAGGCACACGAGAAGAGCGACAAGCACGGTCACAGTAACAGGCGTTCCCTGTCCAGCAGCTTGAACACTGAAAAGGGAATATGGAAGAAGCGTCACGCACACCATCAAAAAGATTATTGTGAATGCAGCCAATAAAATATCGAGAGCGATTTCGTTCGGCGTCTTTTGCCTTTTCGCGCCTTCGATCAAATGAATCATCTTATCGAGAAAACCTGCGCCAGGATCGGAAGTCATCCGTATGATTAGCCAATCGGAAAGGACGCGCGTTCCACCGGTTACTGCACTGCGGTCACCGCCAGATTCGCGAATCACCGGGGCGCTTTCGCCCGTTATCGCGCTCTCATCGACCGATGCAATTCCTTCAACTACTTCACCATCTGCCGGGATTACATCGCCAGCTTCGGCAATGAAACAGTCTCCTTTATGAAGCGACGTAGAAGGAACAAGCTGGACTTTTGCACCATGGTGCGGCTCGTGAAGAAGTTTAGCCATCGTTTGTCTGCGCGCTTTTCGCAGACTTTCCGCCTGGGCCTTTCCGCGACCTTCGGCAAGTGCTTCGGAGAAATTTGCGAAGAGTACCGTAAACCAGAGCCAGAGCGAAACAGTGCCGATATACCATGCAGGAGCCTCACCATGACCGGTAAGTGCCTGAATCCATAATCCTGTTGTGAGCACACTTCCGACTTCAACCACGAACATAACCGGGTTGCGCATCATGTTCTTCGGATTCAGTTTCAGAAACGAATCTGAAACTGCTCTCTTAAATATTTCTCCTGTCAAACCCATTGGTTTTCTAAGCTGCGAAGATTCCGTAGTCATAAATAAATTTTCCTCTTTCAATGTACCATCATTAAATGTTCGACAATTGGACCGAGCGCAAGCGCGGGCAAGAAGTTAAGCGCACCAACGATCAGGATTACCGAGATCAGCCAGAATATGAACAGCGGCGTATGAGTGGGCAATGTGCCTTCACTCGGCGGGATCTTCTTTTTCCGCACGAGCGAGCCTGCAAGCGCCAATGTAGGAATAGCAAGCCAATAGCGACAGATAAACATCGCAATAGCGCCTGTGATATTTGGAAAAGGCGCGTTGGCATTTACTCCGGCGAACGCGCTTCCATTGTTGTTGGCCTGCGAAGTATATGTATATAAGATCTCGCTGAAGCCATGTGGACCAGGATTGTCGATGATGGCTATTCCCGCGGGAACCACAACTGCAAGAGCAGTGAATACCAGCACCACGATAGGCATTATCAAAATTAGAAGTGAAGCCATTTTCATGTCATAAGCTTCTACCTTGTGTCCTAAATATTCCGGCGTCCTTCCGACAAGAAGTCCGGCAACAAAGACGGCAACAATCACAAATACCAGCATACCGTAGAGACCGGAACCAACGCCTCCGAATACAACTTCGCCAAGATGCATTGCGATCAGTGGAATCAATCCGCCGAGCGGTGTGTATGAATCGTGCATCGAGTTTACGGAGCCATTCGACGCAGAAGTCGTCGTGACCGCCCACAGCGCTGAGTTGGCAACTCCGAACCTGACTTCTTTCCCTTCCATGTTTCCGCCGGATTGAAGAGCGCTGGCTGTCTGATCGATTCCAAGTTTATTGAGAAGCGGATTACCACTTTGTTCGGCTGGATAACACACGAAGATCATGGCAACAAGTATAATCATCATGGCTGCGATCAAAGCCCAGCCTTGCCGCATGTCGCCGACCATCCTGCCGAACGTGAAACAGACTGCAGCTCCAAGGAGCAGGATTGCAATCAACTCAAGAAAATTCGAAATCGGAGTGGGATTCTCATAAGGGTGTGCAGAGTTCACATTGAAAAATCCGCCGCCGTTTGTGCCAAGCTGCTTGATTGCAATCTGTGAAGCCGCTGGACCAACCGCGAGAACTTGCTCGGTAACTGCGGCCCCGCTTGTATCTGCAGTCGGCTGGACAAATTTCGCAGTCGCATAAGATGAAAATGTTTGTACCGTGCCTTGTGAGACAAGAACCAACGCAAAGACGACTGACAGCGGAAGCAGAACATAAAGGACGGTTCTTGTTAGGTCAACCCAGAAATTGCCGAGTGTTTTTGCGGAATGTCGTACAAGCCCGCGAATGAACAGGACAAGCACGGCTATTCCCGTCGCTGCAGAAAGAAAATTCTGAACTGTCAGTGCCACCATCTGCGTGAGATAGTTCATCGTGGTTTCGCCGCCATAGCCCTGCCAGTTGGTGTTCGTTGCAAAACTGACCGCAGTATTAAACGAAGAATCTGGAGTGACCGCACCGAAGTGTTCCGGGTTCAATGGAAGAAGCTGCTGAAGACGCTGCAGCCCGTAAACTATTACAATGCCAATCACGTTGAAGACCATCATTGCGATCGCATTCTGCTTCCAGTCCATCTCCTCATCGGGATTGATCCCAGAGACTCGATAGATAAATTTCTCCACCGGTCCGAAGATAGGATGGAGAAATGTTCTCTTTCCTTCGAATATTTTAGCCATGAATTCACCGAGCGGTTTGGCAAGAAGCACCAGTACCACTAAGTAAAGAACAATTTGAAATATGCCATTAAGTGTCATTCGAATTTCTCCGGCTTAAGTAGTGCGATGAATAAATAGACAAACAGAGCAAGCGATATTGCGCCTGCAATCAGATAGAGCCAGTTCATGATTTTCCTCCATCCTTTTGGTTCACCACCGACGAAGATTTTGGACCTTCTGGTGGGACTTCACATATTTTCATCAATGCCCAGGTCAGGAGAAGAAGCGCGGCTGTAATGCCTAAGTAAATTAGATCCATTGTCATTTCCCCTTTCCTTGCATATCATCTAAAGTTAAGTTCAACTTGACAACGTTGACACCGGGTTCACCGATAAATCCTAAGAATCGTCCATCAATGTTTTCGTTCACGAGATCGCGTACCTGATCCACGCTCAAGCCTCGAACACGCGCAACTCTTGGAAGCTGGTACAGCGCGGCGGCTATACTGATATGCGGATCGAGTCCGCTACCTGAAGACGTCACGAGATCCACTGGGATGGGATTGGTATTCAGCGAGTCAACTTTTTTCAAGTCGCTGATTCTCTGGTTCACCTCAGCAATAAGCGCGGGATTCAGCGGGCCATTATTTGAGCCGGTGGATGCCGCTGCATTATACTGGTACGGACTCGTCGGCGAAAGACGGCTCCAGAAATATTTTGGATCGCTGAAAGGCTGTCCGATCAAAGTCGATCCGACGACTTTTCCGTTTTTCGTGATGAGGCTTCCATTTGCCTGCCACGGAAAAATCAATTGGGCAATTCCTGTAATTGCTAAAGGATATACCAATCCTGTCAGGACGGTAAACAGCAAGAAACTGATTGCCGCTATTCGAAGATGTTTTAGAAACATTGTTTTTGCTCTCGTTTGTGAAAGTCTATTTGTCTCATATTGACGGGTTAAATATTGTCAATGCCCCATGGTCAAGCAATTAAGGGAGTATAAAAAGAGAGGATAAAGGTGTAAAGATTTCGTAAAGATTCTTTGATCGCCAGTGGTAAGTCCATCTCGGACACCGCAAACGCGCGGCAACTGATCTCGGATTACAGCGCTTCTTTGGGCGGCAGGAACTCGACGAAAGCCGGACAGACATCCAGTAGGGAGTCTGTCGCGAAGATGTTCGCTCAGGCTGACTTTATCCTGGAGCATCAGATCGATATGGAGATGCGCTCGTTCAAGACGACTCATCCGGACTTCAGCAATGCTTATGACGCGGCGCGGATAATTAAGGACGTCGCCGCCCATCATAAGGGAAAAGGAAACAACGGCAACGCAGGGTCTCCGAAGCCGCCGGATTCGAAACAGTAAAGTAAGCAAGAGTCACGAACTGCAATCATGGCTTGCCTCCCGCCGAAGGGTGAGAGGCGGGCTTCTGAATTAGGGGATAGGAAGTCGACGTTGAGTGATTGAATAACTGAAGACAGTGGATTATCTTTTGTCGTGCAGCCGGCGTTTAAAACCAAATTTGGTAAGATAGTTTTGCAAGACTCTCTTGATCTCATGAGAAACGAAATCAAAGACGAGTCGGTAGATCTTATTGTAACCAGCCCACCATTCGGTTTGGTAAGGAAGAAAGCTTATGGAAACGTTGACGCTGACAAATATGTGCAATGGTTTTGGCCGTTTGCCCGTGAGTTTTATAGAATCTTGAAGCCAACAGGCTCGTTTGTGATTGACATAGGAGGTTCTTGGGTTCCTGGTCAACCAACAAGAAGTCTGTACCATTTTGAACTACTTATGATGCTTTGCAGGGAAGCGAAATTCCATCTCGCTCAAGAATTTTACTGGTGGAATCCAGCAAAGCTGCCAACGCCGGCAGAATGGGTGACAGTTAGAAGGGTACGGGTAAAAGATGCAGTTAATACAGTATTCTGGCTTTCCAAGACACCCTGGCCAAAAGCAAGTAATCGGCGTGTGCTCGCCCCTTACAGCGAATCGATGAAGGGTTTATTGAAGAATGGCTATAAAGCGAAGATGCGTCCTAGCGGCCATGATATTAGTGACAAGTTTCAAATAGACAATGGAGCAGCGATTCCGCCCAACCTCTTGGCAATTCCAAACACCGAAAGTAATTCCCAATATCTCAGATACTGCAAAGAAATCGGAGTAAAGCCACATCCAGCTCGATTTCCAGCGCAACTTCCGGAGTTTTTCGTTAGGATGCTTACAAACGTAGACGATTTTGTCCTTGATCCTTTCGCTGGCAGCTGTGTTACGGGGGAGGTGTGCGAGAGATTGGAAAGGAATTGGATATGCTGCGAGAACACTGAAGAATATATCAAAGGAGCTATTGGAAGGTTTAATGCCGATATAAAGATAGCTACCAAGAAAGTGGATCAGATTTTTTACAGAGTATATTCTTCATCTAGTTTGTGGAATGGCGTCAAGAGAGATCTTTTTGATAGACTTCCAGAGGATGGTGGAAAGAAACGCATGTCGATATCAAGGGATAAAGACGAAACTCGGCAAGAGAGAAAATGGGTGGAGAAAAAAACTCAATATAAGCAATCTAGGAAACCAAAGACAAAGAAGTAATTTATGCCGAGTCTGCCTGCAAATTTGCTAAATAAGTCCATTACTGATGCCTTGGAAGAAAGCGGAGCCGTCGCAAATATTATCACCGGTATTTCAAGAAATCCTCGGCAAGTCCTTGTACAAAATGGCCAAAATGTCTTTGAGCTTTGGGTGTACATTTGGACGTTGACTCATGGCGGCGGCCAATTCAGACCGCCAGATGAATATCGTGTCCAATTGACAGGGGTGACTCCACCGTTAAACTTGAACCCAAATGGTCCCACGATCTTAATCGGTTATAAGCCTGATCTAGGGTGCTTTGCCGGCTTTGATGTGGATCGACATAGACGGTTCTCAACGCATTCTCCCTCAATTCAGATACCTATCACTTCTTTGTATTCTGCGCTCCAACATGGGTTCGGATTCGCGACCAAAGGTAATAATGAGGTTGCTGTAGGATTCCGGTCTGACCAATTCTTGGCTTATGTTTTAAACTCTGATCTTCTACACGAATATGGGGGTGAAGCGAAGATGGCAGATTTGTTGACAAAAGCAGCTTCCCTCCAACCAATTTCAGATCACGACCTAGGAAAAATAGCAAAGAAACGTCAACGAGTAGTGACCACAATATCTCATCTTTCTCGTGACTCCAACTTTGAGACTAAGGTAAAGAATGCCTACTCACATCGGTGCGCTGTAACTAGAATGCAACTCAAGTTGATTGACGCTGCACATATTCTACCTGTCGGTGCAGAAGGAAGCGACGACGAAGTTCACAATGGTATTTGTCTCTCGCCGACTTATCACAGAGCATTTGATCGGTCTCTGATCTATTTAGATGAACAACTTTTCATGCGAATCAACTCTTCAAAGAAACAAGAATTAACTCAGCTTAGTTTGGATGGAGGCATCACGGATTTTGAGATATGCCTTAATAGAAAAATTCATCTCCCTGCTGACCCGAACCAACAGCCTCTTCTTGATTTAATTCAAGAAGCAAATAAGTTTAGAAAAATTCCCTAGTCCGGCCCGGCCTAACAGGGTGCATCTCAAAGAAAAAGGTCTATAACCCTTTTTCGTAGCTTATCAGGCTGGGGCTTCGGCAAGCCCCTCCCCTGCTTCTAACGGAAAACTTTATTAATAATCACGCCATTTGTATAAACTCATTTCTTTACAAGCTGTGCGACAGTTAAACTGTCGCACAGCTTTCGGTTTTGGAGTTAAACTCCAGAACAGCTGAGTTTCAAAATATCGTCAATACAATCCCGCCTGACGCTATAAGAATCCCCGCTATCAGCGTCGGGAGACGAAGTGTCTCATGGAAAATGATTACCGAAACGACTTGAGACACTACGAAGAATACGGCGATGTAAATTCCAAGGAGCCGTCCGAAATCCCACTTCGGGATATTAACAAACACGCCGTAAGAAAAAAGTGCGACCGCACCCAGGAGAAAACCGAGGATACGGCCGCCCTTCAATCCCCATCTTACTAATGCGTCTCCTCCGACTTCCAACAGAGCCGCCATGGTCAGGAATGCTAATTGACGCAAATTAAACCTTTCATGTAAATTGATTTCCTCAAAGAATCCACTTTATCCGCCAAACGGAATCGGTCCGAAGAGATGGTACCCGAGCAGTAACCTCATTTTGTTAGTTGATACCATTGCGAAAGACTCTGATCGAGCTCTTCCTCTTCCACATCGACAACCTTCTCGATGGATGACACGGTAATTTTTCCGTCGGATGGAATTCCAGATCGCGCAGTGGAAAGAGCTGTGAATATCACCGGCTCAGTGAGTGAATTAGGGACAGTGAGCACCAACGCAGTTTTTGGAGTAATTATGATCTTGTCATCCAATTTTTCGAGATCATCCCCGATCGTGTTGTCAATAGATCTCGATTCGTTCAGGACGATCCCGTAGATGCCCATGCTATGGAGTGCTTCGCAAACACCGCAAATCTTTTCGGGTCTAATACAAATCTCTATCTTTTTCATAATGTGATAAATATGACTATCAGGAAGACCATGATGCAATCAAGAAAGTGTAAAAATGGAGCCACAAATGATAAAGGGATTATAAAAATCGTAAATTGAGCCCATGATAAATTCTTATTAGATTAAGGCACTGTGCAGTTTTTTTGCTGAATCAGGAGATCACGAAATGTCGTTTGGAATGTTGATAATAGTTTCGGTCGTTGCAGGATTTGTCGGGGCTATGAGCGGTATGGGGGCGGTGTGATACTGATATCAGGGTGATGGCATCGATGTTCTTCTTCGCGTTTGAAGAAAGAAATTACAAGTACACAATTTTCACTGCCCTGGTATTCGCCGTACTGACCTACAGCCTTTTCTTGCGGTGAAATCCAAAGCACAACGGCTAAGATGTTTTGCTACGTGGCGACAAAAGAGGTGATGGGAAAATATTCCACTATTTCAAATTCATTATATGGTCTTCAAATATTTTTCTGAAATGGAATCCGTAGATGGAAAACGTAATTGCCATCGGAAAAAGCTGCGGCCTGGTAAAGAGCGACCAGAAAAATAATCGCCAGTAGTAAACCCTTTCCTCCTCAATTATCCCAAGCCGCACGATAGATCTGAACAGCGCTTTGATGTCGTCGAAATTTATGCGGAAAACTTTGGCTTGTGTCGGTTTGTAATTCCGCATGAAATTCTTTACGCGAGCGTAATATTGCTTCGGAGAATAAATCCTCTTTACCACGTTCTTGTACCCCTTCAGAAGCGCGTCTCTGTTCATCTTCGGGATGAAGTTCATGGAGAGGTCGGTATTGTCTCCAGAAAAAACCCGGAGCAATCTACCTTCATCTATCATTCTCTTGTAGAGTTTCGTACCGCGCGGCGCGTTCAGAAGTCCGACCATGGCAGTGACTATTCCAGTATCCTGGATAAACTTTGTCAGTTTATCGAAGATGGACGCAGGGTCGACATCGAAGCCGAGTATGAATCCGCCCTGCACTTCCATGCCGAATTTCTGAATCTTCTTAACACTCGCGACAAGGTCACGGCGTTTGTTGGGGATCTTCTTGCACTCTTCGAGGCTCTCCTCGTTAGGCGATTCTATTCCAACGAAGACCGCTTTGAACCCAGCTTGCGCCATCATTGTCATTAGCTCTTCATCGTCGGCGGTGTTCAACGAAACTTCGGTATTGAAATAGAACGGGTGTCTATTTTCTTTCATCCATTCGATTATCGGAGGAAGAATTTCCCTCTTCAATTTGTTTTTGTTCCCTATAAAGTTGTCATCTACAAAAAACACACTTGCTTTCCAGCCGCGTTCATATAATCGGACAAGCTCAGCGATGACTTGCTCTTTGGTTTTAGTGCGCGGCACTCTGCCGTACAAAACCGTGATGTCGCAGAATTCGCAATCATACGGGCAGCCCCGCGAGTACTGAAGATTCATTGAGGCATAATTCTTGAAACTAATCAACTCCCAAGCCGGAATCGGAGTCTTTGTCAGATCAGCCCACTCGGTGGTTGTGTAGATATGCTGTGCTCTTCCTTCCGCCAAGTCGGATAGAAATGGTTTCAAAGTGATTTCGGCTTCGTTCAGGACAAGATGGTCCACTTCGTCGAATTCATCATGGTGTGCAGTGAAGAGCGGTCCTCCCCCAACGATTTTTTTATTGAGTTCCTTGCATCTACGAATTATCTCCTTCGTGGATTCTTTCTGAACCGACATCGCACTTATGAAAACATAATCGGCCCGGAGAATATCCTCATCTCGCAACAGCTCGATGTTCAGGTCGACGACCCTCTTCTCCCACTCTTCGGGAAGCATCGCGGCAACTGTAAGCAGCCCCAACGGCGGAAACGCCGCTTTTTTAGAAATGAATTTTAGCGCATGCGTGAAGCTCCAGAAGGTGTCAGGATACTGTGGATACACGAGAAGTATTTTCATTTAATGGCCTAATCTTGTCGTAGATAAGGTAACGACTGTTGGCGAGTCGTGCAATGCAAGTTTAAGTCCGCCTTCCGGCTCAATCACAGATGGTGCGAATGGAATTGGACAATTCCGTCCAAATGGCGCGAAACTTTTCTCTTGACATATTCGTAATTAATATATAAATTACTTTGTAATTCAAAGTACTTTATAAAAGGAGATAAAATGGACCAACAAACTGCGATTGAAGAGATAGCCCTTATAAAAAGAGTTATCGAGGAAAGCAGGGAGTTTACTTTCAATATCGGAAAGAACATCATCGTTTGGGGAATTTTAATAAGCGCGGCGATTTTTGGATCTTATGGAGCGATAATTATGGGCCATGGCGGTTTGAGCTTATGGATTTGGGCTGCGGCGATAGGAGCCGGTTGGATATTCTCCATAATCGCCGGGATTCGTGAAAAATCAAGAGAGAAGAACCTAGGAGTCAAAATCATTTCATTTGTGTGGACAAGCTGTGGAATCGCCATGACTATCCTGGGATTTGCGGGGACCATCTCAGGCGGAATCGAAGATTGGGCCGTTGCTCCGGTAATTGCAACGATCATGGGTACAGGTTTTGCCGGGACCGCATTCGTCCAAGAGTTTAAGTGGGTGATGTATGTGGCCTTAGCCTGGTGGCTCGGAGCGCTCCTTATGTTTTTCGTAAAAGGCTGCGAGACTCTTCCAATTTTCGGCGTAATGATGGTTCTCTTTGAAGTTGTGCCCGGGATAGTGTTTCACAGACAATGGAAGAATAGACAAATAAGCGCCAAAACGAAATGATTGACTTCGATTACAAGCAGCTCGACGACACGCTTCAATCAAGGATAAGAGTTGCGATCATGGCTGCCCTTGTGAGCGTTGTAGAAGCCGATTTCAATTTCCTAAAAGAAATGGTAAAGACGACCGACGGCAACTTGAGCACTCACCTCCGAAAACTGGAGGATGCGGGATACATATTGATGAAGAAGAAATTTGTCGACAGAAAACCTCAGACGAAATACAAGGTGACAGAAAAAGGAAGACGTTCTCTTGAAGAACATGTTAGCGTCCTAGAAAAATTAATTAAGAAATGAAACCATCAATACTGCAAACGTCAGACAAAAGCCAAGATCGTTGCGTACTCAAGGAAATAATGGGATATAGCTTGAAAAAGAACAATATTTGGCTATTGACAACGTAACAGTGTTATGTTATATTGTCTTAGAGGCCATTGATGATGGAAAATGAATTGATTTCAAAAAAGGATTTATTGGAATTGACCGGAATATCCTACGGTCAGCTTTACAGGTGGAAAAGGAAATTGCTGATTCCTGAAGATTGGTTTATCCGCAAGTCGACGTTTACCGGTCAGGAGACTTTTTTCCCTCGGGACAAGATCGTCTCACGGATCGACAAAATTAAAAACATGAAAGAGGACGTTCTCTTTGGACGAGGCCGCGAATATCCTTTCACCGAATCCTGCTGACGTGAAATCCGATAAAGAAAAATTGATAAAAGAGAAAATCGTATCGGAAGTTGCAATGAATATCTTTGTCGAGACATTCGGAGAACCTGGCTCATTCGATTTCATAAAAATACTGTTGGTTTACATCCTTGACAAGATGTTACGGTCAGGCGAGATCAGCTCTGATGAAGGGAAAAACATGCTGAAGACTTTCGATGAACACTACCCCTCCTTCGAAGGCAAGAATTGCGATTTAATTTTTACGCGGAAGTTGGGCATCTCCACTTGCTTCATGGTTTCCGCACCAAACCAAATTTATTTCGAGCCCGGCACGAAGGTCGTCAGCATTCAGAGCATTTCAAATTGCATCGAGGAACTAAAACAAAAGCTGTCTAACGGAGAAATTGGAAATGGCAAGCAATAGACGAAACGATTTACGAATAAACGGGCTCGGCAACTCACCGGGTGGAGCCTATAATTTTGTCCAGATAAACGGCAAGGGCGACATAAATGGAGACCTCGAATGTGAAGAGCTTCAAATAAATGGCCTCGGATGTATACATGGGAACGTGAAGACAGGTGCCGCAAGAGTCGCCGGCAAATCCGAAATCAGCGGAAGCTTCAATGGTCAGGAATTAATTATCGACGGCATGACGGAAATCGGCGGTCCAATATCTGCAAACAGGATTGAGAACCGCGGCATGTTAAAGGTGGGCAAAGACTGCGGGTCAGAGACATTCAGTTCGCAAGGTGGATTCATGATAGGCGGACTTCTCAACGCGGATAAAATCGATATCGAGATGTATGTCGCTTCCAGCGCGAGAGAGATTGGTGGTGAGGAAATTGAGATCAGAGCGGGCAGCGCATTCGGCTTCAAGAAATTTCTAAATTCAATCTTTCCTACCTGGCAATTCAATCAAGGACTTTCTGCTGAAACCATTGAAGCAGACAACATCTACCTTGAGAATGCGATGGTTAAGGTGGTACGCGGAAAAGACATCAAGATTGGCCCAGGATGTCAAATCGATATGGTTGAGTACAAAAACAGTTTTCATCAAGATCATGGTGCAACTGTAAAACAGAACAAGAAGGTCTGAGAAAAGATTTAAGTGAAGATCAACACCAAAGGCGATCTCAAAATCATAGGCGACAGCAGCGCTTCAGGCGGCCATTACAAGAATGCAAGGATAATCGGCGACAGCATTGTCAATGGAGACATCGATTGCGTGAATTTCAAATGTGTCGGCAACACGAAGGTTGATGGCAAGCTACATGCAGACAACACGAAGGTGGTTGGCTCGCTATCCGTAATCGGCTCGATCGAGTCAGACAATATCAGAATCGACGGCAATATTGAATCGTATGGAGATCTAATGTCGAAGAACCTCGTATTGAGAGGCGGGATGGACGTAAAAGGTGGAGTTACGGCCGAAGACATTCGCTTGATAGGTTACACAACAATAAGAAAAAATTGCGACGCTGAATCTTTCAGATCAGAAGGGCCGCTTACCATCGTCGGCCTGCTCAACGCAGATGAAATAGATATTAGAATTAACAGCCGGTGTAAAGTCGCCGAGATTGGTGGTGAAAGAATCCAAGCAAGAAGAGGACACTATCCAAGGCTCGGGAATCTAATAAAATCCTTCTTCATCCCTGCCGACTTATTCAAGGGTAAACTGATAACAGACAGCATCGAGGGCGATGAAATCCGGTTGGAAGACACGAACGCGAAAATAGTCCGGGGCAAAAAAATTTTTATCGGAGATGGATGTGAAATCGATATTGTGGAATATGCTGAAGAGTGCCGGATTACACGCAGGTCGTCGGTAAAAGAAAAAAAGAAAATTTCTGCCAGATGACTTCTCCGATTGAAGAAATATTCGCTTCATCATTGCTTAGCAATAAAGTAATGCAACAATATTGTGGCGTTTTCGTTCGTCATAATAAATTGAAAAGAAGGATAACAGGAACGAGACAGCTATTCTGGTTTTCCTTGCTTATCTGGACGGTGCAGGTTCAATGTGCAATAAAGTTTCAAACGAAAGATCAACATTCAGAGGCGCATTTGTTGCCAAACTCTAACTCGACAAATCGACCATCATAATGGAGAGTATGATGTTGGAACGTAGATCAAAAGTGGGAGCAAACATGATGACAGGAAATAGCATTATTGATACAGAGGCAATCGATTTGTTCATTTTTCGGACAAATATTTCGAGGAAAAGAGATTTTGCCCACTTGAAAGACGAATTGGAAAAGAAACCGGGGATTCATTCTTGCACGATCGACCTTGAGGACCGCGATAAGGTCCTTCGAGTCGAGTGCGAGAACGTAAGCATCGGTAAAGTTGTTGAGGAAGTAAGCAGTCATGGCTTCTTTTGCGAGGAGCTCGAGGATTAACATGCGACGGCAAAATTGAAAAATTCTAAGCAATTATCGAGGTAAAAGTGGAAATAAAGTCGAATATCCCGTTCACGGGAAATGCGGATTTATCAGGACTGAAAATAGACAGATCAATAAAAGAATCTAACCTTGATTCGGGGAAAGGCACGCGGAGATTATTCACACTCGGCATACCGTTGATACTCATAGCGGGCGCAGTGGTTGCTATTTCGAGAACCGTTTTGGATTCGCCAGTCAGTGTCAAGGCAGTGACTGCTATTAAGCAATCTGTTTCACAGACTGATGCCATGCTGGCCGCGAGTGGCTACGTCGTGGCACAGAGGAAAGCTGCCGTTGCATCGAAGGCGACCGGAAGACTTATCTACCTCGGGGTCGTCGAAGGCGATAAAGTTAAAAAGGGCCAAATTATCGCGAGGCTTGAAGACAGCGACGTGAGTGCGCAATTAGATGAGGCAAAGGCAAACCTGGAATTGAGTGAAGTCACACTCGCGGATGCAAAATGGAACTATGAAAGAAACCAGAAGCTATTGAAGTCTGGATCCATTACCGAGTTGACCTTTGAAAATTCAGAGACTCAATATAAGAAGGCACAAGCTTCGGTAGATATCGCGAAGGCAAATGTCGAATCCGCCGAAGTTGCCGTTGAAAACACACTGGTTCGTGCCCCGTTTGATGGCACAGTCTTGACTAAAGACGCTGACGTTGGCGAGATCGTGGCACCAATGGCTGGCGGCATCAATTCACGAGGCGCAGTTGTGACAATTGCTGACATGAGCTCACTTCAAGTCGAAGCAGACGTTTCTGAGTCGAACATTCAAAAAGTACAACCGAATCAGGATTGCCAGATCACTCTGGATGCTTATCCGGACATTCAGTACGATGGATACGTGACGAAGATTGTCCCGACTGCAGACCGAGGCAAAGCGACGGTGACGGTAAAAGTTGCTTTCAAAAAATATGATGACCGAGTTTTGCCTGAGATGAGTGCAAAAGTTCTATTCTTGAAAGGCACGAAGGCAAATGCTGGCAACATAAACGAAAGTAAGCCGGCATTAATTGTGCCATCAACAGCGATCATAATGAGAGAAAATCGACAGGTTGTTTTCAAGATACAAGAAAGCAAGGCGGTTGAAACCCCAGTTGCAACTGGCAGGAGTCTCGGAAATTATGTGGAAATAAAATCCGGCGTAACCGATGGCGACCAAATTATCGACTCGCCAAGCAACGAAGTTAATGACGGCATTAAAATAAGTGTGAAACAGTAACTCATCTGCGGTTTTCAATAACAGGTTTTCTTAACAGATTCATGAGGAAAAAAATCGATGAAAAATCTTATCGAAATAAAAGATGTAACGAAATCTTACCATCGCGACAGCATCGAGGTCCCGGTGCTGAACAACATTGACCTTGATGTTCCTGACGGAGAATTTCTCGCGTTGATGGGCCCATCAGGTTCCGGCAAAACCACTTTGCTCAACATGATCGCCGGAATAGATAAGCCATCTTCAGGCGAGATAATCATAAACGGTACAGATATTTCAAAGTTGAGCGAGTCTGCGCTTGCAAAATGGAGATCGTCAAACATCGGATTCATTTTCCAGTTTTACAATCTTATTCCTGTTCTGACAGCTTATGAAAACGTGGAGCTTCCTCTTCTCCTGACAAATCTCTCGAAATCTGAACGGAAGCAGCATGTCAATACCGCGCTCACGATTGTCGGCCTTGCGGACCGAATGGACTTTTATCCCAAGCAGTTGTCTGGCGGACAGGAACAGAGAGTAGCAATTGCGCGAGCTATCGTCACCGATCCAGTTCTGCTGATCGCTGATGAACCAACGGGAGACCTCGACAAGAATTCCGCGGAAGAGATCATGACACTCATGCAAAGATTAAATAAGGAATTCAAGAAGACAATCGTGATGGTCACGCACGATCCGCACACTGCACAGAAAGCGACATCTCTACGCCATCTCGAAAAAGGCGACCTGGTGAAGGAGTAACCATGAAAGTATTGAAGTTAATCATAAAGAACGTTTTCCGGCATAAACTAAGAACATCGCTGACTGTAATAGGACTTGCTGTCGCTGTTACGGCATTCGGTCTCATCCAGACGGCGGTCTCAAGCTGGAACTCCGGCGTTGCATCATCCCAGGTTGATAGGCTTGTCACGCGCGACGCTGTCACAATTATTAATCCGCTCCCCTACGCTTATCTGGAAAAAATAGAACAAATTCCCGGGATAAAGCAAGTCACCTACATGAATTGGTTTGGTGGTACATACATCGATCGAAGCCATTTCTTTGCACGAATGGCTGCAGATCCAAATACGTTATTCGATGTCTATCCGGAATATCTCATAAGCAAGAAAGAACTAAGTGATTTCCAAACGCAAGGCAACGCATGCGTTGTCGGCGGCGCGCTTGCAAGGCAGAACAACTTCAAACTCGGCGACGTAATCACACTCGACGGCGACATATATCCTGGCAAGTGGGAATTTGTCGTGCGCGGAATCTATACTCCGAAGTTCCCATCGACCGATGCCACGCAGCTGTTTTTCCAATGGAATTATTTGAATGAAAAAGTGAAGCAGGATTTTCCATCGAGAGGAAATGAAGTTGGCTGGTACATCGAACGAATTGACAATGCTGCCGATGCGAGCAGGATCTCAGGCACCATTGACGCGTTGTTCGCAAACTCTCCCGCAGAGACAAAGACAGAGACTGAACGAGCGTTCCAACAAAGTTTCGTTTCATCTTCGAGCGCGATTATAAACGGGATGCAGTACATGTCCTTTATCATCGTTGGGATCATAATGTTGGTGCTCGGCAATACCATGATAATGTCGGCGAGAGAACGGACAAGGGAGTACGCAGTCTTGAAGGCGCTTGGCTTCTCGGCAAAACATTTGATCGGATTGATACTTGGAGAATCTCTTGTCATCTCCGCTATCGGCGGAGGACTCGGAATAATCCTCACGTTCGTCGCGGTTGACGGAATGGGCGAATATATTCCAAGGAGTTTCTTCCCTGTTTTCGAAGTCGATATGACAAATGTAATGCTCGCTGTCACAGCAGTTGTCATTGTAGGAATAGCGGCGGCGATTTTTCCAATAAGACGGGCGCTGACAACAAAAATTGCGGACGGATTTAGATTCGCAGGATAATTGATAATGAGACGGCACAAAGGCACCGAGATGCAAAGGCACAAAGTGGTACAGAATAGCACCGCTTCATCTCTGTTCCTTCTGCGCCTCTGTCACTTTGAAACTCTGTGCCTTTCTTAGGAGAAAACAATGAGTGTACCATTCAAATACATGATCAAAAACTTTGGGAGAAGAAGACTCTCGACCATTATCACGCTTGCAGGTATCACGCTCGTAATATTTGTATTTACGGCAGTTTTGATGATGGCTAACGGTGTTAGGAAAACAATGGTGGCCACGGGTTCGCCAGACAATGTTGTCATTACCAGAAAAGGATCCAATGGCGAAATCTCCAGCATAATTCTTGGTGAAACGCAAAATGTCGTTGCCACACTTCCTTACATATCCAAAACTCCTGACGGAGCCCCGGCAATATCATACCAACCGGTAGTGGTGATCAACCTTACTACCGCGGACGGCGGGATGAGTAACGTCATGGTTCGAGGGGTGACCAAGCAGACATTGTACATCCACCCTAACGTGAAGATTATTGACGGGCAAATGTTCAATCCGGCACTGCGCGAAGTGATAGTGGGTCAATCCGTCGCCAAGAGATACGCCGATGCCCGTATAGGCGGGTCAATAAAACTAGCCGGAGATTACTGGAAGGTAGTCGGCATTTTTTCCAGCGACGGTACTGGTTTCGATTCGGAAATCTGGTGTGACTACCACCAAATCCAGGATGCATTTCACAGAGGAAGCAGTGTCTCTTCGATCACGCTGAAGTTAGACAAACTTTCCGATTATGATGAATTCAAACAGGCATTCCTGGCAGACCGGCGCCTCCAGGAATTCGAGCCCAAATTAGAGCAGGCATATTTTTCGGAACAATCGGAGACACTTTCGACTTTTATAAGAGTTATTGGAATCTTTGTCACGATAGTGTTTAGCATCGGCGCGGCCATCGGTGCCATGATAACCATGTATGCCGAAGTGGCGAATCGGACAAAAGAGATCGGCACTCTGCGAGCGCTTGGATTCAGCAGAAGAAGTGTCTTGACGGTATTTCTCTTCGAGGCTGTGCTGATCTCGCTTACCGGAGGAATCGTTGGCGTCATACTCGCGTCGCTCCTTCAATTCTTTTCTGTGTCGACTATGAACTTTGCATCATTCTCCGAACTGACTTTTGATTTCGCTCTCACTCCGTCGTCCATCGCCGCTTCATTAGTATTCGCAGTGATGATGGGACTCTTCGGAGGCTTTTTCCCTTCAGCTCGCGCAGCGAGGTTGAATATCGTAAACGCCTTGCGAGGAGAATAGTTAATGCGGA
This sequence comes from uncultured Bacteroidota bacterium, assembly GCA_963703215.1. Taxonomy (GTDB): domain Bacteria; phylum Bacteroidota; class Ignavibacteria; order Kryptoniales; family JAKASW01; genus JAKASW01. The sequence continues at coordinate 3,559,259 of OY969800.1, forward strand.
CTGAGACACCCGAAGTTATCGAGAAGGAAAAGACTTTGAATTTTGACAGCAATCAACTAAACATTATTACCGTTTCAAATTTGACAAAGAAATTCGGCGAGATAGTTGCCGTCGATAATATTTCTTTTGAAGTAAAAAGAGGCGAGACCTTCGCATTTCTCGGACCGAATGGAGCTGGAAAATCGACCACCATCAAGATGTTGACTACCTTGCTCCATCCTACCAGCGGGAAGATTATTTTAAACGGCCATGATCCATCTCATGATAAAGACGGCGTAAGAAAATCACTTGGCATTGTCTTTCAGGATCCAAGCTTAGATGAGGATTTGACAGCACTGGAGAACATGCAATTTCATGCGGTGTGTTACAAGATTCCAAAGGGCATCAGAGCGAATAGAATAGAAGAGATGCTAAGATTCGTCGAACTCTGGGACCGGAGAAATGATATGGTGAAAACATTTTCCGGTGGAATGAAACGCCGGCTTGAGATTGCACGAGGATTGCTGCACCACCCTACCATCCTTTTCCTCGATGAGCCGACACTGGGTCTAGATCCACAAACCCGAAACCATATGTGGAGCTATGTGAAGGACATAAATCAAAAGGAAAATATGACGGTATTCTTCACGACACATTATATGGAGGAGGCAGACCGAGTTGCAGACCGGATTGCGATCATCGACCATGGCAAGATCATAGCGACCGGGACTTCAGGGGAACTGAAAAGCCGCACGAATACGGAGACTCTCGAAGAGGCTTTTTTGAGCATGACCGGGCACAAGATTCGCGAGGAAGAGGCAAGCAGCCTGGATCGCATGAGAAGAATGGGGCGAATGTGGAGAGGAAGACGATAATGAGTGTGATTTATATAATGTGGCTCAGGCAGTTGAAGAAATATTTCAGGTCAAAATCCCGGATCATCGGTTCACTCGGGCAACCTTTGCTTTTCCTGCTCGCATTCGGATTTGGCTTTGGAGCAATTTACAAGAGAGCAGGAGCCGGGAATTATATGCAGTTCTTAGCTCCTGGAATTATTTTGATGAGCGTCCTTTTCACCGCAATTTTTTCCGGAATCGATCTCATCTGGGACAGGCAATTCGGGTTTTTGAAAGAGACAATGATCGCTCCGGTTTCACGATTCCAAATTATGCTCGGGAAAACGCTGGGCGGGGCAACAGTCGCTACGATACAGGGAATAATAGTCTTTGTGCTGACTCTTTTTGTGGGATTCCGTATCGAAAACTTTTACATGCTCCCAGTCGCATTCGTTGTTGTCTTCCTCGTAGCATTGCTATTTACATCTCTCGGGATCGCGCTGGCGTCAACGATGGAAGACATGCAAGGATTTCAACTGATAATGAATTTTCTCGTCATGCCGATATTTTTTCTTTCGGGAGCGCTCTTCCCTCTTCAGGGAGTTCCGAAAGCGTTGGACATCATCGCCGCGCTGGATCCACTGAGTTACGGCGTCGATGGATTGCGGTATTCCTTTCTCAATTCGACAACGGCATTTGGGATGGCAACCGACCTGACTGTACTTTTAGTACTAACGGCCGCTCTCCTCGGTGTCGGAAGCTACCTCTTCGAAAGAATACAAGCATAGTCGCATATTCATTCTGTCATTTCGTTAGGAAAATTCACTACGGTTTTCATGGAATTGTTGTAAGCTTTCAAGAAAGAGGTTAAATTTCTCCCGACCTGTTTGGAAATATCAATTAACCTCACTAAGAGTCATGAAAAATCTGATCCTGCTTCTTGCCTTTGCAACTTTCTGCTTGACACAAACCAGCCACGCTCAAGAACCATCTCATTACAATTGGGGACCCTTCACGCGAGCCGATTCGCTTCGCGGATATTTGTCTCCGCCTAGGACATGCTACGACGTCACTTACTACCATCTCGATGTTCTGATAGATCCCGATTCGGAATCAATCCACGGTTCGAACACGATTAGGTTCAAAGTGGATGCTGCATTCAGCGAAATGCAAGTCGATCTTTTCGCAAACATGAAAGTGGACTCGATAAAACTTTCCGCCGAAGGCGCTTCCGCTTCTGACGGAGAAGATGGAACGATGCTAAAGTATTCACGCGAATTCGGAGCGGTGTTCATCGACATGCCGAGAGAGTTAGAGCAAAACACCATGCATCAAATTATCTTCTACTATTCCGGGAAACCTCAAGTGGCTCTAAACCCTCCCTGGGACGGTGGTTTCATTTGGAAAAAAGACAAAGAAGGAAATCCGTGGGTGATGGTTACTTGCCAGGGAACCGGCGCAAGTCTGTGGTGGCCAAACAAAGACCACCAAACTGCAAAACCGGACAGCATGTTACTTAGTGTCACGGTCCCTAAAGGTCTTGAAGATATTTCCAACGGAAGATTGAGAAGCAAAGTTGATCTGCCAAACGGTGAGACTCAATACAACTGGTTCATCAGCTACCCAATCAATAATTACAATGTCACTGTCAACATCGGGAAGTACACGCATTTCAGCGATATCTACAAGAGCCACGACGGAAGTCGACTTACGCTCGATTACTACGTCATGCCTCAGAACCTAAAAAAAGCGAAGAAACAGTTTAGAGAAGCAAAGACAATGCTCGCCTGTTATGAAAAATACTTTGGCAAATACCCTTTCTACCGTGACGGCTACAAACTCATAGAGTCATCGCACAACGGTATGGAACACCAGACTGCCGTTGCATATGGCAACCATTACCACCTCGGATACGAAGGAAGAGCAAGCTCGGCAGTCGGTTTGAAATTTGATTTCATTATCATCCACGAAAGCGCGCATGAGTGGTGGGGCAATAGCGTGACTTCAAAAGATCTTGCAGACATGTGGATACATGAGAGTTTCGGCGCGTACGCGGAAGCGCTTTATGTCGAGTACAACTGGGGGCGCGGGGCATCATTGGAATACATCAACACAAAGAAACAGACTGTCAAAAACGACGCACCAATCATTGGTCCTTATGATTTGAACCACGCGGGATCTGGTGACATGTATGACAAGGGACAGCTTGTATTGAATGCTCTTCGCGCCGTCATCGGAAACGACAGTTTATGGTTTTCGATTCTGAAAGGGCTTCAGGAAAAGTTCGCCTACCAGACGGTTGACGCCGATGACATCATCAATTATATAAATCGGAGAACTAATGCCGATTACAATTATTTTTTCGAACAATACCTCAGATACGCCACAATACCTGAATTGACAATCTCGATCACAGAAAAAGGCAACAGTACGGCTTTGCGTTATATGTGGGACGCGGATGTAAAGGATTTCAGAATGCCTGTTAAGGTCACCACTTCAAAAAATCACTTTGTGCTGATACATCCCACAACCAAGTGGCAGACAATGAGACTGAAGAACTTCGACCCGAAAGATTTTCGAGTCGATGAAGATGAATTCTACTGTAAGGTCAAGATTTTAAGATATTACATCGATCCCAAAAGTGAGATAAAGATATTTTGATTTGTAGAGACGCAACATCTTACGCCTTCACAATCCAACAGGCAAATGTCAATTGTCCATGTGGTGATGGTGGTGATGCTCACCATACTCATGGTGTTGGTGAGCGGTCGGAGCATTAGTAACAGGCAGCTTCCCTTCCGCCGCGAGCATCACCGCTTCAGCCACAGGAATACCTGAAGTAATGCATACCTCCACCTCGAACTTTTCGGCAACATGGAAGGCGTGCGGACCGATTCCGCCGCAAATTATCTTTTTCACTCCGGCCTTTGCATTGTCATGAATGACGAGATGCGGATCAACGGTGTCGTCGTTAGCTTTCACTTCTAATTGTTTTGTCTCATCGTCATAAACTAAGAAGTATGGCGCTCTGCCGAAGTGCCCGCTTACGCCGCTTTGAAGTGAATCCCCTTCTGATGCGACTAAATATTTCATCTTTATCCTTTTTTTGGTTTTCAACTTCGATTGCTTTAGTACGGTGCCTGACCCGATAAATAGTTTCATGCACCTCTTCATGCACCTCTTACTCCTTATGACGAATAAATTGCGGAATTATTTTGTCAGGCTGGGAAATTGTTCGGCGACAGCGTTTCTTCGCCTGTGTTACCCGCGGCGGCAATTGATTCCATTCCGAAAGGGAATTGTTGGAATCTTGAACGACGCCGATCGGCTGCAAAAACTTTTAGTATTAGAGAAAGCACTTACAGCGTTAACTCTTCAACTTCTCCATCAAGAAGCAAACTCAATGCCTCTGTGAATAGATGACGAACATAGTCGATAGTCAGTGGAGCGTATTCATAAGAAACCTGACAAATGCATCTGACCCACGGAGGCCTTTGCATTCTTGTTGCATCGCGAAAGGTCGCTCTAACGTTTGGTGGAAAGAGTTGTTGCGCTGGCCCGCCTTGAGAGCTACATAGCGTCGAGTCATCGAGCGAAAGCAATGAAGCGACCACCTTGAATATACTATGTGGAGCATCCCTCGGCCTCTTGTCATACGCAGCAGCCGCTGTTCCAGAATATCAAGTGCCAGCGATTTGATTCGTCATCTTCCTCTGACCAGCGGGCAACCAAATCAGAGCCCGCCCTGCTTAACGATATTCTATGAGCGAGCGAGTCGAAGTAAGTGGTGGGATAGCAACGAAGAGCCGTCATCAGATAGATTTGTGCCATTGCACGATCATTGCGGTCACCTCGATGAAGAAGTCTCTCGAAAAGAGCAATTGATTCAGGTCTATTATACTGGACAAGGGCTTCAATCAGATTACACAATGTCATGTCGCTTAGAGACTTGCCGACGAAAATGCTATCAACGGAAGCTTCCAACAACGGAAAGAAGACTGCTGCAGGGCACTCCCTCATAGATGTGATAGCATAATATGGATAATAGAGTCTTCCACCAGGAGGTATAGGTCGTTGCCAATGAAACTGCTTCACTTGGGAAGCAATGAAGGATTCATCGGAATCCTTGCGAAATCGTGCTAAGGCAACCAGAGCAGCAGGGACTAGCGGATTCTCAGCTAGCTGACGAATGTGTCCGTGTAGTCCTTCATCTGGAGTAAGATGGAACAGATAATATTCAAGGAATTCGGTGCCAACAAATACACATAGTGGAGCTTCATCTCCCATGTCAAAGTGCATGATACGCGCTTCCGCAGTATCACGTAAGTGTTCCAACAACGCATTGAAAGCCTCTGGAGTTTGTGAGCGGCTCAAGGCTAGCAGACTGTAATACCTAACAATCGGGCTCCTATGATTGGCGAGTACCTGTAGCTCAGGTACAGTGGCACTGTCTGCAAGTCGCTCAAATCTCCCGAAAAGCTCCGACTTTTTTTGATGAGGCATCATGCCGATAAGTGGCCCCTCCGCATGGTCAGAACTCGCAAGCCAATCGGCAAGTGATAATAGGCTTGGCCTAACGGAGGGTGACTTGCTGCAGCCAATGAAGACGAGAATCAATATCAATGATAATGAAAAAGGATTGATCCTACTTAACATGTAGATACCGACCTCACAGAAGAAATCTATTTAATAATTCCTAAGCGGCTGTTGCGTATAACGTGTGCCGGAATCCCGCCGTGCCGCGTTCCTTCTCTATGTAATAACCGCGGCATGGAGCGAGAACGACATATGAAAATGTCGAGCGTCGTGATTCGTGCTGTTAGGGGCAGGCACGCATTCATGTTAACACTCAAATAATTTGGTCTTGTATTATTTGTCAATTTGGTTTATCTGGTGCCTGCTGGTACCATTTCGTGCATTGGTCTTCCCGAAACTGTGTATCAACACTCCGCCTCCGAAACCAATCGCTGCAATGACAAAAGAGAACACGGCGAGTTTCAGAATAGAAGCGCAGGTATTTGGATGCAAGGTATCAGGCAAACTAAAAATATGCTTGACAACATGTGCAAGCGGTAAGAATAACCATACCAAAATCGCCGCGATCCAGCCCCGCCCACCCCAGAGAATTCCAGAAGTGACAGTGGTACCAAGCAATAAGATAACAATTACGAATGGGCTAACCTCACCCCCGAATGCAAAATTATCCACAGCGGAAACAGCAACTCCAATTGCAAGTCCGACAGCAATTAAAACAGTGCGACTTATCGCAGAAGCGTTTGAACTCATGTCTATTATCCTCCTCTTACTCTTTCGTGATTATACGCTACTCTTCTATTATGCATAGCACGTGCTTTCGCCTAACGTCTGCGCGAATCATGTTCGTGCCGCACTCCTTCTTGACATAATGTGTGCGGCGTGGAGCGAGAACCATGATATACAATAATCGAGCGTCGTTGATACCCGTTGTTATGCGCGGTGGCTTTCATTGAGTTCTTTCAAGTTTTACGTAACCAATATATACTCTCCAATTCACGTTTATGGATTCGTATTTACCGGTCGTGAATTCCACTGCGATAGTATCTCCTGGCTCTGCAGAGATTGAATCCGCCAATGTTATAAGAGTCCAGCCACTTGAATTGCTAAAATTCATCTTGGGATTGATAAATGAACCTTCTTTCCAAAGCCCCATCACAATAGTGCCCGTGAAACCGCTGATGCTATTTTGCCATACAGTGAGTTTGTAGACTCCAACAATAGAGTCTTCCGGGATGTAAGTTATGGCATAAGGGGCCGGTTCGGGAATTCGAGGGGGTTCCCCGGAAGTAACTCAAGTGAAAATGGTCCATCATTGGGAGGCGCTATCGAGACCACCGATGGATATGGGTCACCACCGACAACCCATCCCGATAGGGATGGCTTACCATCCACCTGAAAGTTGGGGTTCCCAATTAAATTCGTAATGTTGGTGCTGGGGACAATTGGGTTGTGAGCGCACGAGTATATTGACAGCGATAGCACCAACACTATGGCGACTACAACATACTTATATTTGAGTAACATGATTATCGTCTTTCATAAAAGCCATTGCGCATAACGTCCACCAAAAAGAAGTCGTTGCTTTCGCCCGCTATAAAAGTCGCGTAGCGTCGAGTCATCGGGCGAAAGCAATGAAGCGACCACGATATATACAAATATGGAGCGTCTTCTTTTTGGTTGTTAGCCGTTCGTGCACGGCGGCCGGCTTTACTCCACTGGCTCACCAGCAAGCTCCAAAGAAAATGCCTTCAGAGAGTCAACCCATTGAAGGTCGGCAGGGTCGGAACTAGTGCCATCTTTTTTCGAGAGCCAGGTCTCGAATGAAGCTGGTCCCGTTAAGTTAATTCTCCATCCGTCATAGCCTTCGGTCGATGCACCCGCCTGCAAACCCTTGGGGTTGTGGAATCCAGTGCTGTCAATTCGATACAGTGTATCGCCATTGTTCACCACGAAAAATTCCGAGTAAAGGCTATCCGCAATCTCCACACCATAAAGCGTTCCGACGAGGGAACCATTGCTTGTAGTCAAGTTATGAATGACTTCAAGGTGGGGGGCCCGAGAGGTAGGCGTCTTAGAGCAAGAAGCGAGGAAGACTAGTGATAAGATGATGGACAATTTAAACATGTCAGTTTACCTCAGCTTTAATATGGATTGTCGCCGCCGTGCATGACGTATAACGTACTGCCGGACAAAGTCGTGGCACGCTCCTTCTTCATATAATTTGCGTGCCATGAAGCGACCACGACATATATAATGTGGAGCGTCTTCTTCTCGCATGTTATAGGACGTTGGTTTGCGATTCGTTATGATCCTGCATATTGGGTTGTTCATTTAGTAAAGGCCTCTTTGCAAGCCTAACCACATCATCAAGCATTCGATAGTAGGACACGAAGATGTAAACTATGGGGACATACGCAGCGACGCTAAGAACATAGAAAAGAACATTGTCGGGAATGTGGAATCCTGTTTTAGTATCAAAACTCACGGCCAAATTAAATGCAACTCTGAGATGAAACACTTGCGAGCAAATTAGGATTGCGAGAGTTGGGACCACATAGCAGAATCCACTAAGAATCATTGAGTATCTCCAGCTCTTGGTGGATTTCACCATATGGTAAGATTCAGCCACTTCCATCATTGCCCAACAAAATAGAAACGCGGAGACCAGTGCACCATAAAAAGTCAGGTCACTACTGTCTGCACAGAGAGAAATCATGGTATCAACGAGCCCGCTCAAGGACAATATCGATCGGAACACAATCATTGTCCAAATGAAAATGACGGACCAAAGAAGTGATTTACTCTTTCTTGTCTCGGGGCAATCGTAGAGAAAGGCTACACTGCATAATAGAAGTGCCCCTCCAAAATCAGATGACTTATATTCGACGTCGCCCACGCTGAAGCGGAAAAAGCACAAGATGATCCCGACAGCTAAAAACCTTCGCGACCAGAGAAGAGCGCCCTTATCCATTGATTGATGACGTCAGCTTTGGACTAGAAATAGCAGAATATGACATTCCTAATATTCCTCCATTTAAATTGTATTGGAGAAAGCAAACCAATGTTCCTATAACGTGACCCGCAAAGAAGTCGTGCTCTTGCCCGCTATGAAAAATCGCGGAGCGTCCAGATGGCGGGCAAGAGCATGAAGCGAGTTCTATCATATACAATAACCGAGCGTCTTTTTTGCGGTTGTTAGGCGACGTGCCATCTTGTTAGTTAGCTAAGACTTCAAGTTCTGGAATGTCACATTGGTACAGAAATAGTTATATTCTTTTTCACGGAACCATACTGTTTCTAATTTTTTGGAATCCTTGACCTCCTTTTGGATAAGCCATTTTGCAAATGAAGGAAGCTGTTTCCTCTTGTACCGAGCGGCGGCAACAATGAAATCTAGATTTTCGTTGTGTATGAAGAAGCGATTAGGAATGCACTCCAAATCGCTTGCAATTATGCCATACCGCAGCCAAGGATAGATTGCTTTGTGTTTGCCAGCTTTTGCAGAATAGGTAATGACATCATGGGTTGTAAGCTTGGTTTTAAACTCGATTACGACCCTTGGGAGGAAGCGGGAAGCAGATAATTCCAAGATGCAAATGTCAGTTTGGAAAGCTGAGATGCCTCTTTTGGGATTCTTCGTGTCGCTAACTGAAACATCTAATGACGTGTTCAGCGTCAATTCGTAGAGAAGGTTATGTCCGCGCTCCACCTTCAGAGAATCAGCGAGAGCATTGCTCGCTGATTTTTCAAACAGAGTCACAAAGGCAGATTCTTTCATATTTGGACTGACAGCTAGTTACCGTTGATGGAGTTACCAACAATCTCGATGGCTTCAACGTCGGCGTTGAAAGCATTCTTTGAAATTGCTGTGCCAATAAAATAACCAGCACACGTGATTATTGATTGTGGCTCAAGACGAGAAGAACTGCCATTGTACAGGAATTCAACCGTAGAAACACCCGCTAGGGAGTTTGAGCTTTCTACTGCAATCATAACGTCGGTCCAATTGCCGAGCGAAGGCGACACACTCTGAACAGTATAAACGTCGCCAGTGGCGCGGACGAGTTGACCAATGTAGGCGTATGGATTTTTCGATATTTCGGATACTGGCACCCTCCTAGCATTGTGCCATGTTGACGATGGGGTTGAATCCTGAATTTTACGCATAGCCACGGCGAGATTGCCATTTGATTGAATTGAGGCATCAGAAGTATTGAATGATTCTTGGCGTTGGTAGGACTGCGAGGTATAACTATTGTTGTTCGTTTGAAAAAGAGAAGACAAATTTATGACTCCATATTTGTTGAGGAGATATATCACGACAGCAATGACAAGTAGAGCTTCTCCCACTTCCTTGAATCTGAAAGACGATGATTGTTGCGGTGACTTTGGTAAGTTGTCCTCATCAGTAACGTGTTCACGCTTAGCGGAGCTGTTGGTCTCATCGGATTCTACAGATGGCGAAGGTTGAGGTACAAGGTCTGTGCGACTCTGAAGGGCAGCCCCACAGTTTATGCAGAACTTGAAGTCGTCTGAATTAAATTTGCCGCATGATGTACAGTACATTCATCCTCCTATTTCTTGATGGCATGACGCCTAACGTCTGCCAGAAAGAAGTCGCGCCGCGCATCCATGTTATTCCTATGAGCGCGGCGTGAAGCGAACTCGATATTATATCTCATGATGAGCGTCTTCTTTCTGGCTGTTAGGCGCAGCGTGGCCAGTACTTAAGCACCACTGCCCACATCACAAGAACGATGAAGGTGAGCAAGAATCTCATCTTGCGAACCGCACCCTTGCCGGTGAGCAGTCGAACGAGAAAGTTCCTGTCAGGCCTCTTCTCAGGCAACGGATCGGTAATCACTACCAATTTCTCAATCTCAAGGAGCCACTCGAGCGATTTATCTTGAAATGCTCGATGATTTTCGGCAATCACCAACCAAATGATCATTATCGCCGATGATACGAGTGCAAGAGTCAGGAGATGAACAAACTGTGGTTCCTTCAAAGCAGTTAGAGCAGCGAAACCAGCAAGGGAAAGCGGTATCATGATTTGAGCAGTTGACCAGATGCGATTGTTGTCAGAGAGAAATCGTTGAGAATAACTGGAGTAAAAAGCCTTCAACCAGTCATCAGCGATGGCAGGATTGTTCTTGCGGAAATCCGTAAGTTGATCACGAAGAGACCGCCTTGGTTGCTGAGTGACAGGTTGGGGATTATTTAAGTTCATTGTTGCCTCCTCTTTCTATGGGAGATTCGATTGCCACGTTGCGCCTAACGTCCTGCCGCAAACAAGTCGTCCCGATTGTCGCATATAAATATTTGCGAAGCATCCATGATACGCGGCAATCGGGATGAAGCGAGCTCCATCATATAAAATAACCGAGCGTCTTTTTTGCGGTTGTTAGTTGCAGTTGCCCGCCGTTTCATTTGAGCAATAAAAGTTTCTTGGTGTCATGGTACGTGCCAGCGTCAAGCCTGTAGAAGTATATTCCACTGGGAAGGCTGCCTGCGTTAAACGTAATGGAATGATTGCCTGCACTCTGGCGTTCGTTAACCAGAGTTTCAACTCTTCTCCCCAATACATCGAATACCATTAACGACACAAAAACGTTCGTTGTCAATTGGTAACCTATGATGGTTGATGGGTTAAATGGGTTAGGGAAATTCTGAAGCAAGGCAAATCTCTTCGGCACTCTATTGTCCGCTTGTTTTACAGACGTAGTCATTTCAGACAAAGTCCTTTTCCACACTCCATGTCCCCAGGTACCTGCAAATAGAAACGAGTCCTTAATGGCGAGAGAGTAGACCGCTGAATCTAAGGATCCTGTATTGACGGCGCTCCAGGTCGTGTCATGGTCAGTGGACAGAAAGACTCCTCCCCAAGTGCCTGCAAAGAGTCTGTCGCCGCTAGTCACAAGAGACATGACGTTCCCTCCAGCGAACGTGAGACCAGAACTACTGTTGAACCAATTTGTGCCGTTGTTTGTCGTGAAGAAAACGCCACCGCCATCGGTACCAGCAAATAGAGTGCCTCCTATAAAGGTCAGCGCTTGAACAACTGTTGTTCCTAAGCCAATCCAGTGAACAGATTCAATCAGTCCATTACTTACAGCAGTCCAACTTGTTCCATTATTGATCGAAAGAAAGACTCCTTTATCCGTCCCTGCAAAAAGCTCTGTATCTCTGATGGCAAGACACTCGACATACGCATCTTCCATGCCAGTATTTGCAGCTGTCCAGCTATCGCCGTTGTTGGTGGAAAGAAAAACCCCTTGACCATAGATACCCGCAAAGATATTGGTTCCACTGAAAGCAAAAGTTGTGAGGTCGTAGTTTGTCAAGCCGCTGTCTATTGATGTCCAACTGGAACCGTTATCGGTGGAACGAAAGACTCCTCCATCTGCATGCGCAAAAAGAACCGTGTCTTTGATGGCCAAAACGTTGGCAACATTGCCAGACGGACTTATGCGGATAGTGTCCCAACTATTGCCGTTGTCGCTGGACAAAAATGTTCCCCCTCCGATATAGTAGTGATCTACAGTAGTTGGCCCATCACCGACAACGAGATTCTTACCGAGCACGGCAATGCAATAGATGTGACCGTCGGAAAGTCCGTTGGTTTGTATCCATTGTGCATTTAAAGAACTTATAGCGCTGAAGAAGGTAATCACCAACGCTAAAACCCGAAATAGATTCTTCATCAGGTTCTCCTTTCGTGTAGCAGTAAAGGGCAATTGCAACTAACGTCCACCGCAAAAAAGTTGTCCCGCTTGCCGCTAAAAATATTGCATGGCATCCACGATGCGGCGAAGCGGGATGAAGCGAGTTCTATCATATACAATAATCGAGCGTCTTTTTTGCGGTTGTTAGGCGAAGTTGTTTTGTAACCGTAATTCACGTCTACAATGTTCAAAGCCAAACTCCGCCGATCGCCATAATCGCCATCAAGTTTATGCCTTGGATGACCCATTGAATGAACAGAAAAAAACTCAGAGAGAACCATCTTGCACCCTTCATCTTTGCGATGTAGTAGACTCCGATGAGAAGTGAGAACAAATTCAGAAGGCTTACAGAGATTACAGCAAGCTCGTTTGGGGCAGGTCTGTTTGGAGGAGCACCCCCAGGGTTCCATCCGAACGCCGCTACGATGGCAATCAAAGGGAAAAACAGTATTTGGATGAACATTAAGGAATATGACTGCTTCCATGTCCTCCCCTCAAACGGGTGACCAATAACAATGGAAGCTATCAAATTTGCAAGCAAAGGGATGGTCACAAGCACGAACCACCATCCCCAAAGGAATTCAAATCCCTGCTCCATCAGCCAGAATGCGCTAGACATATAGTTGTTCACGACATTTGATCCTTAAAAGACATTGCAAAACAATTTCGCCTAACGTCCTGCCGGACAAAGTCGTGCCGCGCTCCTTCTTGACATAATGCGCGCGGCATGAAGCGAGTTCGATAGTATATAATAGTCGAGCGTCATGATTGCCGTTGTTATACGCTGGCGCAGCCGATTGTCATGGCTCAGAAATGAGTTGCAAATCATTGCGTTTTATTTCCACCAAGCCGTGGTATCTGCATCATATGATCCCCAACCATAAGCTGAGTACTTATCTGCTGGGTGAAATTCGCCTGCACCGTCGTCAAGGTCGCCACTGTTCGGTATTCTGGAATCTCCCCAGTTACAGACCTTGACAGAAGGGACATTGTAGTCCTTCCACGTTCCGACAAAGGCGCAGTTTATAAATCCGTCGGCACAACCCCAGAGATCATCGTATCTAAGGCGGCCTCGGGAATCGAGATACCACGAAACAGCAGCATTGCCTTCGAATACTCCTGAAAACTTTTGATCTGGGTTCTCACGGAAAGAATAGTTGAACAAAGCGATCCCTTGGGTTTTGGGGTGAACTGGATTCTCGCATGCTTCAGGGTCAACTATCTTGCGAATAGCTGTCAAGGTCATCGTGCCTTGAAAGTCACAAATGTTGGCTTTAACACGGGTCTTTCCATCGACACGATAAAGATAAGGGTTGACAGTGTCCTTCTTGATCGAGAAAAAGTAAATATCAAACCTCTGATATTTGTCACCAATGAACCCTAGCCTCCAAGACTGGTTTTGAATGCACAGCCGCCCAAAGTCGTATCTCCCAAATTTGGACGAGTAGTCACCCTTAAGCATCTGACAATCTCTTTCGTCTACAATGCTTTCCAAAGCAGACCGTGGCGTGCGCGTGGTCTGTGAGCCCGCGAGGGAGACGGCGCAGGCAATATATAGAATCACAAAGAATGAACCCATGAAAACTCCTCGCGCTGTTTTAGAAAACGCAACTGGCTGCGCTTGCGTATAACGTGACCCGCAAAAAAGTCCGTCCCGCTTCGACGCTATAAATGTGCGAAGCTCGATGAGAGCGGCGAAGCGGGATGAAGCGAGCACCATGATACAGAATAATCGAGCATCTTTTTTGCGGTTGTTATCTGCTGTGGCGCTCGCCCATCGGTTTACCACTTACTTCCTTTTGGATGACTTCTCAGGCAAAAGGTTAATCACGTATTCGGTGTTATACTTAAGTAAGGCATACGATTCACTCGTCATTATCACTTCAATTTTTTCTTTTTTCTCTCTTTTCTCCCTTTGTTCATCTTCTTGACTTCTTTTCCAAATGCGTTCTATCTTCTGGACGAGTGATTCCAGTTCCCGCCGAGCTTGAACTGAATCGCGGCTCAGCAATTCCTGCTTGGCTCTTTGGTACCGTTGTTCAATATTTTTAGCTATGCCATTGTCGGCCAGTTCGTCGTTATCATTGTCGTTATCGCGGCCTTTTCCGAGCCAACCAAGGTCAGCGGACTGTCGCGTATAATTGATAAGGCTATCGAGAAGATTCAGCGGATTAGCGGAAGACGAATTTATTTTTGGGCCAATCGTATAGCCAATTACCGAATTTGTTAAAAGATCATTACGAACTTGTTCATCAGTAGGCACCTGCATTGGGTCATCCCAAGATATTGATGATGGTGCGTACCCTTTCACGAAGTAACGAACAATCGCAGGCAAATATGAGTCATGCAGCCCAAACCCTTCAGCACTTTTGCCTATCCCGATCATGTAATGCTTTTCAGAATCTTGAAGATCCCACAAAACTGCAGAAAAGGGTGTTGTGGGTAGTGCTGCCAACCAACCTCTTGGCGAAGTCATGATTGCGTCCTGATCCACGTCTTGGAGAAAAATACTTCTTATCTTTTGTTTGCTTGTCGGCGCATTTGACCATCGGTAATGATAGTTAAATGCTGAACTATCTTGAGTCACCCAGCAAGATGGTTCGACGCTTAATCGGTCAGCGGGTAAGTTAGTAGTGGAAGGGGTTTGAACCGTGTTGGGCCATAACCCATAAAGCGAACCATTATAGCTGTATGTAACATACGGTCTTGTGTTCATTAACGTATCGGGGAACAGTGCGTTGTCTTTATCCCAAAAAGCCCAAATCTCCTTGATGCCGTTCCCTTTCAAGTCGAATAACTGGTACCAATCAGCTCCTGATAAAAGAACGGATTGCCCCGTGTTGGGATTGACAGCGTTTAGGATTCGAGCCCGCCTTCCGTTCCAACTGAGTATCCACAGGTAGCTGAGATAGTCTATGTCCTGATCTGCGTCTCTCACGCTGACTAAAACATCAACCTCTCCATCATTGTTTATGTCTGAACTACCCAAGACGTATGCTCCACGACACGCACAGAGAGGCCCCGAATCCCATATAACATTTCCATTTGAAGAGAATCCAAAAATCTTTTTTGCCTCTGGTATCTGCATATCCTTTTCATCGGCTTGCCAAGCCTCAAAAAACATTTTACCTTTGAGCGTGCCATAAGGGTCTAAGAAATCCTGATCTATGGTAGCATCCCTCACAACTACGAGTAGGGTATCAAACGGATCAACGGCTACCAGATAATTCTTTGAATATTTCTGTAATAAGTATGATTCGATTTGGCGGTCAATTGCTAAATAGGGTCTTCCCGTCTGAGATTTCGCAGACTGTTGTAAGAAGAAGATTACGAGTAAACATAAGAATACTGTTTTCATTTTACTTCTCCTTATTAATGAGGTAAATATTTTTGTGAAAGAGATAACACTTTCTTTCCATAATTCTTTTCGCCAGGATTATGTTGTTGAAAAGCCTTTCTCCATGCCTCCTCGAAACCTATGCTCCAATCATGGTCAGGAATAGAAGCGGGTTTCCCAAGAACCACCCACAATCTCTGAAGCATCAGATCGGTATACCGAGGGAACAAATAATCGATTTCGTTTAGTTTTTCAGGAGGAGAAGAAGCATCTGAGCGTTTCATAAAAAGAGAATTTGCAGGAGCATAACGAGAACCTGTCTGCGTAAACTTTGTGCAGACTGCGGTCGTGTAAAGCATCTGAGTCAACCCGTACGATGCTGATATTCGAGTTTGTGCGTAGAGATTGTTGTAATCATTTCCATACAATTCAGAATGAAATTTATTTTTCATGATGTCTATGGCAAAATTCGTTGCATCTTTTCCTTTATATCCAAGCGCGAGCACCTCCTTATATATTAGCCTAAAGTCACTTGTCAAAGGTTGTGTGTATTCCTGCCTGCCGATCACGAGAAGCTTTGATCTGTTGACATATCGTTCCAAGTGATTTTCGAGAAAATGTGTAATCTTAAGAGGCGTCCGTTGATAATCCGTCGGGCTCACGTTCGTGTGACCAGATGGAAAATTTCCGCCCATTCCTGAAGCGGAAACAACAAATGGAAGCAATGCCCCATCTCTATTGGTTAATAACCCGATATTCTCATCGTGTCTTTGTATATAAATATCCTCAAACGGTTCGTAACGCCACACGTTCTTGAATAGAGTCTCTTTCTCAATGTGACCTTTAATCATTTGCGGTGGAATCCCGTTTTCACCAGCATATTTTATGATGACATCATCTAAGTTGATGGTATTACCGAAGACGTCCGTAATCTGACTATACTGTGCCATGGTTACCGTCGGCACAAACAGAACAATTGCAAAAAGAACTTTCATCGACATTTGACCTCCATTTTAACTCCTAAGTTCTCCAACGTTTGCTCGGCGAGCGCCATTGCAGATAACGTCCTGCGGCAAAAAGTCGTTGCTTTCGCTCGCTATAAAAGTTGCGAAGCATCGAGTCATCGAGCGAAAGCAATGAAGCGACCACGATGTATAAAAATGCGGAGCGTCTTTTTGCCGCTTGTTATGCGCAGGCAAAGTTTCTTGTCATTTGCTTTTTTGGCCCGACATATCGAATTTGAATGCGATACTTGCAAGGTTAGCAACTACCAGCTGTCCTGCTTGTTTTCTTTTACGAATGAATATAGGTCTGTTATTAAGTTCGAGAGATTGGCTTTCACTTGATTCAGTTCTCCTTCCGTTTCCATCGGTCCGCGAGAGCCGTTATCATATAAACGCACAATTTGATCGCAAGTGACTCTAAGCTTCCCGTCTTTGGTTTCGATGGTGATAAGATATTCAGCAGGAATTTTCACCCATGCGCGAGTGAACTCACTAACACCTCTTCCGATAATTTTGCCATTTTCAGGATCTCGCAATTGGATAACATCTTTTGATGACACGTACGTCTTCGACATCCATTCGTTGGCTTTATCATATATTTGCTTTTGGCTTAAACCAGGGAGATCAAAGATTTTTTGTACTTGGCGTTGTTCTTGTGGAAGATTCTCTGTGGTAGCACAGGAAGCAAGAAGAACGCATAAAGTTATTAACGAAGAGATTTTGTAAAGTCTCATACTTATTCTCCTTTTTTGATTTGTGAAATAATATTGATTCAACTAATACTTATTCCTTCTTAATAAGTTTAGCAATTTCTTCCAGGTGTTTTGATATTTCGTTCAGTTGAGTCTCAGTGCTTTTGGTTAATACCATATCTTCGAAGATGACAGAATTCATATCGATGGTATATGAATGTCGATATATTTCGTTATTTGAATCAGCGTATGAGTAACTAACAGTGAAAACTCTGTTTTCAGGATTAACCCTGTTGGCGTGAAGAGTTGTGCTGACCAAATTCTTGACTTCATAATTAGGAGGAAGGAAAGATTGGTTCAAAAGCGGATCGGCCATTCCCTTAAAGCGTCCATCCTTACTCAATTCTTCGAGAGATGGCGAAATATTTATTTCCACATTATACGCTGGGCGACTACCGACATTTTTAACCGAAAACCAAATAGCACTTGAATCAACTGGTAAACTGACAACTACATAGGGCCTTGATTGCTCCTGCATGGTTTTTTGAGATGAGCGAAGAATGAAGAATGTCAGGATAACATATGCAGCGGTCAATATTGCCAGTAACGGATTAGAAACGCTGGATATAATTTTGATGACGGCAGAATCTGGGAAGACAAATAAGAGGATTACTCCTAATGCAAAGAGTACGAAAACAAAATATGGTGCCTTATTTTTCATTGCTAAGTCAGGGACTTAATTTTCCTTTTTTGGACAGAAAACTCTTATCGGCAAAAATCATTGCTTCTTCAAATAAACATATTGCCATATCAGAACTTTGCTTGCGCATAACGTTTGCGAGAAAAGAGTCGCGGCGCACTCCTGGCAGCCTATAATGTGTGCGCCGTGAAGCGAGCACCATCATATATAATAATCGAGCGTCTCTTTTCTCGTTGTTATCTGTTCGTTGGCTTGCGTGAAGCGTTGGTAGCCTGGTAAGCATATCAGCCATTCACCAGAAATGCTAGATTTAAATTTACATTTACTTTCTTGTTGTTCTCGTGCACCGTCGCATGAACTCTATACACCCCCAGCGGGTCATTGTGCTCAAGGGCAATGTCGATCTTAGACCACGAAAGTTCCATCACAGGCGCGGGCTCGTCCTTCCAGATCGTGAGCCCATCAAAGTGAGCATACATAGACCCATCGGGTTTGGTCACGGTCAGATCGCATGTTAAGTTAGCGTTGCCCTTGTCATCCTTACCGTCCGTGGCAAAAATTATAATCGGGAGCGCAGTCTGCCCGCGTTTGAATGTGTCTTGAGTACTGATGTGGGGAGTCTCGGGCAATGCCCACTTCTGATAAAAGGTCGTGTCGTCAGTCAGCAAGAAAATCACAGAAAAGCCATCCTTATTGTATTCGTCCTTCTGAATCAAGGAATCAGGAGGCGCGGCAAACACTTTTCCAAAGCCGCAGACAAACATTAAGAAAAATAGAGAAGCTTTGTTCATCCTTCAACCTTTCTTTATCGATAATATTTCATGGTAGCATACTCATGTCATCAGAGCGGCTCGCAAGCCAATGACAGATAACGTCCTGCAAGAAAAAGTCGTTGCTCTCGCCCGCCACAAATGTTGCGAAGCATCCAGACAACGGGCGAGAGCAATGAAGCGACCACCTTGCATATATAATGTGGAGCATCTTTTTCTTGCTTGTTAAGCGCAGTTGTTTTGCATCTTAAAGTTGACCACTTCTGCGAACGAGGACTTGCTCGCCTTTTAGAACCACCGCTTCCTTTTTTTGTAAACCACATCGTCGCCCTTACCATGGTCGTCCTTCAAGTCTTTTCCAACACTGTAAAGCAAAAACGAATCAGGTGCAACAGGTCTATAAATTATTGTGAGTTCTGGTATTCCCACTCCTACATATGTATGGACTGGAGAGTGTTGGTCAAAATCGTTCATAGTGAAATCACCAACAGAATTAGAATCTCCAATCTTCATGGGTTTCACCCACCCAACATCACCACGATTCTTCACAAATAGAGTGTCCCTCGTCCTGTTAATCGAATCAGCGTAAATGTAAACGTCTTCGATGTGAACGTATTTCCTGATAGAATCAATAAAATATTTTCCACTAATTTGAGGGTAGTGGCCATAATCGGAGTGGTATTTATGTAACCCTGTCGCTGTTGAATCTAGAAGTTCGGAGATGATTTTCGCATCCAGTTCATTATACAAATCGGGACCATGAATGAAACTCAGTTGCATTTGCCTGAGTTGCCAATATGCAAATGAAATGAGCAAACCGACAATAGTAATGCCAAGAACAATTTGCAACCACCGTTTCTGTTTGATAACGCGTGGAATGAATCGCTCAGGGATTGGAATCATTTCCTGACTCTGGTATTAGTGGTACAGTATTTATTGGGACACCCACAGGATTTATAATCCCTTCATTCATTAGCAATCCAACCGCTTGGTAAATAATCTCGCCAGCTATTGAGGAACCACTCAACGAAATTGTCCTCTCTGAATTTGTGACGTAGCCAGAATTTTGAAGAGCATTAGAGAGCTGCTCTGGTGACACCGCTCCATTTGGTTGATTGAAAGGAATTCCGCCAGCCTTCAACGCGTTCATTGTGGTTGTTACGCATGAATTAGTTTCCGCGTTATAAGTGCCATCCTGTCGGCTATCGAGAACTTTCTGAACTTTTGTTTCGTCAACATTAACCGTTTGCTCTATGACAGACCGAACCTGCTTTTCATTTGCAACATACTTATCATATGAAACCAAGTGCCATTTCCCGTCACCCTCAAAGGAATACACTTTCCCATCTCTCCTGATAGCCGTATGGCCAGCAAGACTGTTAGCAGTAGGACTACCATTAGTTGTGTTCTGAATCGTAGGGCCAGAAGTAATCACCGATGTGGTATCACCGTTAGGGTCAATAAACCTTATCGGATTATCCATCCCATAGTTGTATGGCGACAATCCTGGATACTTTCGTTGCATCGGGTCAGGTGTCGTCCACCTCGCGCACCATGAATCAAAATATCTGTGCGCGTAGGTCGGTTGAACAAATGTGAATGCCAAAAGAAGGAGTGGGAAAAAGTTTCTAATCTTTTTCATGAGAATGCCCTTTCTGCGATTTAGTATTGTCCAGTTAGTTTAAACTTCTCGATTGATTCTGCCTGCTTGATGAAAAACTTCTCAGGGAACTTCAGCACGATTCCTAATTGCTTGGCTTTCGTCTTCAATTTATGGCCAAGGTCTATGAGTTCCAATATCTGCTTCCCGTAGCTGTCATTTATGTATGCAATCTCTCCCATCATCTCAGCCTCATCATTCTGACGCTGAACGTTTGGATTTTGGTTTACTGGAAACTGGTTGTAAGGATTATTTGGCTTCTCAAACGGATTCGGAGCTTGAGGACTCATATTTCTTGTAAATTGATCGAACATCGTGGTTATTGGTTGACGAGGTTGTGTTGGGTCGGAGGTCCCTTGTTGAATAAACTGGTCGGGGTGTATTATTTGCATTGGCTCTGGAGTAGGATTCACTTCCATTTGTGATGATGGTTGTCGCGTTGGATACGTGTCGACAATGTAGCTTCGCCTTACGTCCTGAATCCTTTCGTACCTTGTGCTGTCAAGCTCTATCGCCTTTCTTCTGCAAAGCTCACCAAGGTTCCACCATGCGCTTGAGTTGGTAGAATCGTAGGAAAGCGAAAGCCGTGTGTAGTAAATAGCTTTATCCAAATCCTTTCTCTTTTCTAAAAAGTATCTTGCGTTCACTCCGAGAAGCGAGGCGACGTATTCTTTATTTGTGAGAACTCTTTCATAAACTCCATTCTTGATGGCTCTCTTTGGTTCACCAGCATCGGTGGCGTACCTCCATGTGGGAATATATCCACCGCCACATGTTGCCTCAACGTTGTTTAGCTTGAATCCTTTCTGCATGTAACGGCAGTAGAAATGCTTTGCGCTTCTAACAGGCTTAATGGGCCAACCGAGTCGTTGCGCCAAGACAAGATGGAGCATCGACATCGTGACACATGAGCCGAGTTTCGTTGCGATGTAGCCGTTTAAGAATTGGTCACTGGTACTATCACCTTCAAGG
Organism: uncultured Bacteroidota bacterium; assembly: GCA_963703215.1. Taxonomy (GTDB): domain Bacteria; phylum Bacteroidota; class Ignavibacteria; order Kryptoniales; family JAKASW01; genus JAKASW01. Next base: position 3,580,470 of record OY969800.1, read on the forward strand.
TCATTGAGGTTATAAGTGAAGGTAATTGAATCGTTCCACCGCCCAGGCCTGTAAAGATAGGTATTCATCAAGCCAATGCGGAAAACTGGGTCGGCTTTGCCTTGGTCAAGGTAACGAATCTGGTCAGCCATGTAGTTAATGACGTAATCAAAGGACTCGACTTTTAGATTTGGATATGCATCTTTTGCAAGAGCGAGGCAAGCAATCCCAAGGTTTATGCTGTCATCGGGCATAGCGAGGATCTGTTCAATCGTCTGCCCTGTGTACTTCGATTGTGGTTTCGTCGTGTCAGGAATCAAGAAACAGAGAATAACCACTGCCGATAATAAGATTTCAAGTCGCTTCATGCTCGCCTCACTTTACTGATGATTTCATGTTTACGCAATACCCCGTTTGAGGTATTTTCGCAAAACAATTGCGCTTAACGTCCACCGCAAAAAAGTCGTCCCGATTGCCGCACATAAATATTTGCGCAGCATCCATGATACGCGGCAATCGGGATGAAGCGAATTCAATATATGTTCCATAATGAGCGTCTTTTTTGCGGTTGTTAGCTGCTGTTGGTTTGCGCTTCGTTAGCCTCCTGATATGCCATGGTCAATCACCTTACTCTATAATTGGCCTATTCTTTCAAAAATCTTTCTTTTTCCGTCTGAAAAAATTTAACCTCTCGAAACCTCCCTGTGATGCTGGTCTCGTAAAGTACCTCAGAATGTTTTAGAGACTCATTTATCGGACTGATATTATTAATTGCGCAATCCATTTGTTCAATAGCTTTGGATAAGCTTCCAAACTTCTTGTAGGCACCAGCTAATACATATCTATTAAGAACCCAATCTGGAGATGAAAAAACAGATTGTTCGAGCAAATCAATCTGTTCCATGAGATTTATTTTCTCTAAATCATCAAGGGTTTCGGCTAGTAACATAAAAACTGCGCCTTTTTGTTTGGAAACATTATTCAATATCATGGATCGCAACAATTTCTCAGCTTGCAGAAGTGAACTTTTATCCATTGAATAATGAATGTGACAGAAACAGAGCCAAAGTTTGGCAATTTCATATTCTGGATTCAACGCAAGGATTCTATTCAATAGAGCAATTGCTTTATCTTCTTTATGAAATGGCTCGATGTAGAAACTTGATAACTCAAGCATATTACTGACATCACCTTTGTCTGTCGAGGTTTTACGCTCAAGGGCTACCAGTTTTTCTATGTCTTCTTTTGTTTCGTGTCCCATGATTTAAAGGTTATTATTGGTTTGGTACGAAAACAGTTCCCAGCTTTACGGTTCGGTCACTGTCAATAAAACCTCGTATGGCGACAGTTGTTCCATCAATGTCTTTTGTTACTGCAAAAGTCCCAGGTGAAGGATTGTCCTCTTGGACAGACTCTTATCACGGACTCTAAGAAATTTTCGTTTCCGCCGAGCCTTTCTATCAGGGGTTGAAGCATATGTTCGTCCTGCAGTATGTGGGCAAGCTTAGCCTCCTTCATAGCATATTCAAGTGATTTTGCTAAAACTTCTTCCTCACCAGCTGGCCCGCCAGGGATATTTACGATTCCCATCGTGAGAGTCGGTCTCGGTGCGAACCATCTCGCTCCGTTTGCGGTCGGTACGATTTCACGGTTAGGCTGCATATGGTGGAAATGCCCCATGAACGGATCAATCACGGTGTATTGAGCAAGAGTTAAAATTGTGAAATTTCCAGAAACATAATTAGAGTTTTGCTGTCCCCAAACAATCATATCTGGCGAGTTATCAATAGGAACTAAATTGTGGTTTTGGTCGTAAGCATATGTCGTATCTCCGCTTGGGTCGATATTTCTTAATGGGTTACAGAGTCCGTAGTTGTACGGAGACCATGCTGGGTACAGCATTAGATATGGGTCAGGGGTGCACCATTGCGCACGCCATGAATCAAAATATCTATGAGCGTAGCTCGGTTGAACAAACGTAAATGCCAAAAGAAGAAGTGAGAAAAAGTAAGTAGTCTTTTTCATCGGAATGCCCTTTCAGTTAGTCAGTATTGTCCTGTTCGTTTGAACTTCTCAATTGATGCTGCTTGCTTGATGAAAAACTCTTTGGGAAACTTCAGCACGATTCCAAGTTCCTTAGCTTTTGCTTTTAATTTATGTCCAAGGTCTATGAGTTCCAATATTTGCTTTCCGTAGCTGTCGTTTATGTACGCAATCTCTCCCATCATCTCTGCTTCATCATTCTGCCTTTGAATGTTTGGATTCTGATTAATAGGGAACTGATTGTATGGATTGTTTGGCTTCTCAAGCAGTGATGGAGGTTGCGGAGCTATGTTCCTCGTGAACTGGTCGAACATGTCTGTTACTGGAATTCTTGGTTGCGTCGGATCAGGAGGCACCTGTTGGATGAATTGGTCTGGATGTATTATCTGTGTTGGCTGAGGATTCGGATTCACCTGAACTTGTGGTGATGGCTGTCGCATAAGATAATCGTCAGTTGCGTAGTTCCGCTTCACGTCTTGTATTCTCTCATATCTGATACTATCAAGCTCTATCGCTTTCTTCCTACAAAGCTCGCCGAGGTTCCACCACGCACTTGAGTTGGTGGAGTCGTAGGAGAGGGAAAGCCGTGTGTAGTAAATGGCTCTGTCCAATTCTTTCTTTTTCTCTGCGAAGTACCTTGCATTCACTTCGAGAAGCCCTGCAATGTATTCTTTGTTCGTGAGAACTCTCTCATAAACTCCATTCTTGATAGCCTTCTTCGGCTCTCCTGCATCGCGCGCGTAACGCCATGTCGGTATCCATCCCCCACCGCAGGTCGCTTCGATATTATCGTACTTGAGACCTTTCTTGATGTAACGACAATAGAAATGCTTAGCACTTCTGACAGGTCTGATGGGCCAGCCGAGCCTCTGCACCAAGGCAAGGTGGAGCATCGACATCGTAATACAAGAACCATGCTTCGTTGCGATATATCCGTTCAGAAATTGGTCGTTGGTGCTGTCGGCGTCGAGGTCATCAAGATTATAAGTGAATGTGATGGCATCGTTCCACCATCCAGGCCGATATAGGTAGGTATTCATCATGCTAATCCGAACCGTGGGGTCGGTTTTCCCTTCGCAAAGCGGTCGAATGTGGTCAGCCATATAGTTGAGACTGTAATCGAAGAAATTTATGTTGAGATTCGGATACGCATCCTTTGCAAGAACGAGACAAGCTATTCCAATATTGATGCTGTCCTCTGGCATGGCAAGAATTTGCTCAATGGTTTGTCCTGTGTATTTCGATTGTGGCACGGACTCGTTGGGATTAAAGAAGGACACCACTACAAGAACCGAAAGCAGGGTATTTAAATGTTTCATGCTCGCCTCACTTTACTGATGATTTCACGTTGACGCAATACCTCAATTGGGGTATTTTCGCGCAAACTAATTGCAGATAACGTCCACCGCAAAAAAGTCGTCACGATTGCCGCATATAAATATTTATGTAGCATCCATGGCACGCAGCAATCGGGATGAAGCGAGTTCCATCATATAGAATAACTGAGCGTCTTTTTTGCGGTTGTTAGCTGCTGTTGGTTTGCGCTTCGTTATTTTGCTGAGTGCCCAATCTATTTTCCGATAGCCACCGCTTTCAGCCCCTTCCTTATTTCTAATTCCGAAAATACCACGTCTATCCTCCTCATGTTGCCTCGCTCCCAAAGTATCGCAATATGTTGAAACTCTTTTGGCAATTCTTCATAAGGCTTAAGCATGGTGGAATGTTCTTCCAGTCTAATTGCCGCAACTTCATTGATTCCCCAATTTATTCGATAAGGGTCAAGAACCATGGATTCATTAAGGGCATTAGTCAAATGGAATTCTTGAACCAACTTGAAGGACATAACTATCGGTTCCTTCTCGTTCAGGTTCTCTCTTATCTTCCCCTGTTTGTTCCAAGAGTAATCAAAGGTTAGCTCAATTGTTGTACCATAATGTAACCACTTTATATCTAGTAGAACGCACTCTTGGAAGTTCCGATAGCTTGCAAGCAAACTCTTTATGTGTTCCATTTTTCCTCCGCACTTAGTTAATATGGAGACACCTGAATGCCATGCGAGCTCGCTCTATCTGGTGCCACATTTCCAGCATTATCCAGATAGTTGCCGAACTCGTTCATGACACGGATTTCCCAACCACCGTTCCGATTCATTATCCTCACCTCTTCACCCAAGCCGTTTCTAAAAAGGTATCCTCCTCCGCTTTCGGACAAACTTTGGGTAAAGCCACTTTTGAGAAGAAGGTCACGAATTCCAATAATACTTTTTCCTTCCACTGTACCACCCTCAAATAGTGCCTTCAACGCACTTGAAGCTACTCTTAAACCAGAGGGAAGTTCTTCTGGCCCCCCAGGGATATTTACAATTCCCATACTTATGGTTGGCCTTGGCGCGAACCATCTTGCTCCGTTTGCGGTCGGTACGATTTCACGGTTAGGCTGCATATAATGAAAGCGACCCATGAACGGGTCAATCACAGTGTATTGAGCAAGAGTTAAAATTGTGAAATTGCCAGAAACATAATTAGGGCTTTGCTGTCCCCAAGAAATTATATCAGGCGAGTTATCGATTGGCACTAAATCATGATTTTGATTGTAAGCATACGTCGTATCTCCGCTAGGGTCTATATTCCGCAACGGATTGCAGAGTCCGTAATTGTACGGAGACCAGCCAGGGTACAACATTAGATATGGGTCAGGGGTGCACCATTGCGCACGCCATGAATCAAAATATCTGTGAGCATAGCTCGGTTGAACAAACGTGAATGCCAAAAGAAGAAATGAGAAAAAGTAAGTAGTCTTTTTCATCGGAATGCCCTTTCAGTTAGTCAGTATTGTCCTGTTCGTTTAAACTTCTCAATTGATTCTGCTTGCTTGATGAAAAACTCTTTTGGAAACTTCAGCACGATTCCAAGTTCCTTAGCTTTTGCTTTTAATTTATGCCCAAGGTTTATGAGTTCCAATATTTGCTTTCCGTAGCTGTCGTTTATATAAGCAATCTCTCCCATCATCTCCGCCTCGTCATTCTGTTGCTGTACGTTGGGATTCTGGTTGACAGGGAATTGATTGTAAGGATTATTCGGCTTTTGAAGAATTGACGGAGGTTGCGGGGCCATATTCCTTGTGTATTGGTCGAACATGTCGGTTACTGGAATTCTTGGTTGTGTCGGGTCGGAAGGCGTCTGTTGGATAAACTGGTCGGGGTGCATTATCTGCATTGGTTCTGGGGTAGGATTCACTGGTAACTGCGGTGATGGTTGCCGCGTTGGGTAGTTGTCCACAACGTAGCTTCGCTTCACATCTTGAATCCTTTCGTACCTGATACTGTCCAGTTCTATCGCTTTCTTCCTGCAAAGCTCGCCGAGGTTCCACCACGCACTTGAGTTGGTGGAGTCGTAGGAGAGGGAAAGCCGTGTGTAGTAAATGGCTCTGTCCAAATCTTTCTTTTTCTCTGCGAAGTACCTTGCATTCACTTCGAGAAGCCCTGCAACATATTCTTTGTTCGTGAGAACTCTTTCATAAACTCCATTCTTGATAGCCTTCTTCGGCTCTCCTGCATCGCGCGCGTAACGCCATGTCGGTATCCATCCCCCACCGCAGGTCGCTTCGATATTATCGTACTTGAGACCTTTCTTGATGTAACGACAATAGAAATGCTTAGCACTTCTGACAGGTCTGATGGGCCAGCCGAGCCTCTGCACCAAGGCAAGGTGGAGCATCGACATCGTAATACAAGAACCATGCTTCGTTGCGATATATCCGTTCAGAAATTGGTCGTTGGTGCTGTCGGCGTCGAGGTCATCAAGATTATAAGTGAATGTGATGGCATCGTTCCACCATCCAGGCCGATATAGGTAGGTATTCATCATGCTAATCCGAACCGTGGGGTCGGTTTTCCCTTCGCAAAGCGGTCGAATGTGGTCAGCCATATAGTTGAGACTGTAATCGAAGAAATTTATGTTGAGATTCGGATACGCATCCTTTGCAAGAACGAGACAAGCTATTCCAATATTGATGCTGTCCTCTGGCATGGCAAGAATTTGCTCAATGGTTTGTCCTGTGTATTTCGATTGTGGCACGGACTCGTTGGGATTAAAGAAGGACACCACTACAAGAACCGAAAGCAGGGTATTTAAATGTTTCATGCTCGCCTCACTTTACTGATGATTTGAGGTTCACGCAATACCCCGTTTGGGGTATTTTCGCGCAAACCAATTGCAGCTAACGTCCTGCGCAAAAAAGTCCGTCCCGCTTCGGCGCAATAAATGTGCGAAGCTCGATGAGGGCGGCGAAGCGGGATGAAGCGAGCACCATGACATATAATAGTCGAGCATCTTTTTTGCGCGTGTTAGCCGCAGTTGTTTTGCTCTTGTACCATGGCACCAGACAGTGAAAAAACGTCATTCAATCAGGGTGAGATGACTCATTTACTTTGATTATCTCCCTCTTTTTGGTAATCGTTCAGGTAAGGCCCGGCTTTTTCTTCGAGAAATGAAAACAGTTTCGATTCAAACTCCATAGCCGTATTGTCAATTTCAACGGCAATGTCACTCATGCACAAAACCTTCTTTGTGCTATCAGAGTAATACATTTCGGCAACTAACCTTACATCGGGCATAAATCCTGCTTTTGATGGTTTCAAGTCTCTGACAAGAATAGCAAGAGAATCCAGGGAAGGCCTATCGGTGACGGAAAATGGAATTACCCTTTTACCGAAATAATTCTCGAATGTCTTGCTTTCGATTCTAATTGGGGTTTCGAGGTCAAAGCTGACGAACCTGACGGCGACCGAATCAAGGACACTTGAAGTGTTCTGGCCATTCAAGGTCTGGCTACATGTCATCGCAAACGGCCATATAAGGATAAGAAAAGCAGTGCACATTCTAGTGACCATTTTGCTCCTCCTTTTTGGGAGTGACAATAACTTCATTTTGTGGTTCTGTTGAAGTTGGCCCAACTGTTTTTATAGGTGTTCCTTTATGATCGGTACGTGTAACTTCTCCGTCCTTTATTTCTCCAAGCTTCTTTGCGGTCTCTTGTTCAGTTCCCTCAATGACATTTTTCTCTTCTTTATTATCGTATTGCGGGTCAGGTGTCTTTCTATCAGTATTATATTGATCTGCATTCTTGTCCTTGTCCTCAGCATGACCCACCTCGTGATTAAGCACAGTAGTTGGTGAGATCACGACACCTTTAGTAGTTATAACGCCCATCGTTGGATCCCAATTGATCGTATTGCTTCGAGGGTCAAATGATCCATCAAGGTTAGCCTCTTTGATGTAGTATGTAGCCTTAGATGTTTCGAGATCGACAAGTCCACCATTAGCCCCGTGTTCCTTCAAATATTTTGCCGCTTGGGCAAATTCCTTTTGGAATGATTCGGATGAGCCGTTTGCAAGCCTGACTTTTCTACCGTCAGGATCAATATACTTGAGCGGGTTGTCGAGGGTGTAAGCATACGGCGACCATGCAGGATATTTGTGCGCCTTCGGATCAATTTGTAGGAATCTTCCTGACCATGAATCATAGTACCTGCCCGCAAATGCAAACTGCGAAAAGGCAACGACAAGAAGAACTACGATGGATAACTTACGCATTTTACTTCACTCCTTTCTCTTGAAATTTCTTGAGCGACACGGATTGAGTTTGGAAAAACAACAATGGATAATTTCTGACTATACCCAAATCTTCCGCCTTCTGTTTGTACTCCTCATAGACGGCTAACTTTGCTTTGATCAGTGGCACATAGCGAGTCGTGATTTCCGCCAGTGACACCGACAGATCAGGATCGACAGGAAACTGCTGTGGCGGTGGAGACACTTGCGGAGGAGGATTGGTCTGACTTCGATTATCCATCTTGGAAAAATTGTCAGCGATTTGAATTTGAAACGCAGATAAATCAGGTTCTGGTATTTTGAAATTCTGTTGCAGCAAGTTTGGAGGTTGATAAGCTGAAGATGATTGATTTCTGTTTCTGTTCTTATCATAAATAGTATAGAAGCTAATTTCAGACTGTTTCTCGTCGTTCATCTTCTTCTCAAGCATCATGGCTTCTTCCAAATGAATTGTGGCATAGTTCATACATGCAGATGAGAATGTGGAATCGTATTTCATCGACAACTCAAGGTAATATTTCGCCTTGTCAAGATTCTTTCGGACAATCCATTCATTTGAGTTGATGAGAAGCAAAGTTGCAATGTATTCTTTCTTTGTCAGCGTACGAAGATAAACGCCGTTCTTAATAGCTTTATCAGGAACGAGTAGGTCTTTTTGGTATCTCTTGTTTGAAACATAGCTCCCGCCATTTGTTGCCTCGATATTTTCATGAAACTTCGCAAGCGCCTCCTCTGGAATATAGCGGACAAAGAAATGATATGGTAATCGGGAAGCAAAGATTGGAAAGCCAAGGCGCTCACCCAAAATTACATACAGCATCGGCATCGTGATGCATGAGCCTTTCTTGGTAGCAATGTAGCCATTGATGAATTTATTGGAGAGCTTGGTTACATGAAGATCGCTGTCGTCGTAGTGAAAAGAAATGCTGTCGTTCCAGTAGCCTTTCCGATAGATGAAGGTGTTCATTGCCCTTATTCTTTGGTCTGGGTCGGTATATTGCCCGAAGTAATAATTGAATCTGTGTGCCATATAGTCGAAAGCATAGAGAAACGATTCTATCTTCAAATCTGGATAGAAATCTTTGGCAAGCACGAGATCAGCCAACCCGATGTCAATTGAATCTTCAGGCATCGCAAGAATTTGCTCGATATTGATGGTCGAATCAACCAACGGTTGAGCAAATGATCTACTACTGAAAACAATCAGCATTAGAAAGAAAACTTTAAGTGTAGGTATTCGCTTCATAATATCTCCTGCAAAACAATTGCGGCTAACGTGACGCAGGAAGAAGTCGTTGCTCTCGCCCGCTATAAATGTTGCGTAGCTTCGAGACAACGGGCGAGAGCAATGAAGCGAACACCATGGTATATAATAATTGAGAGTCTTCTTCCTGCTTGTTAGGCGTTCGTTGGTTCTCATATTCCAATTACTTAAGGGTGTAGCTCGTAAGAGTTTGAACATTTTGGATGACCGATGCGGCGGCAGTGTCATTCGAGCCAAAGTAGGAGAGCAGTTTGATTACACCTACTCCAGGGCAAGCAAAGTATTCTCCATTTAAGTAGTTTTGGTCATAGAATTTGTAGTCTATGCAGTGAAACGAACCTGCGGGTACACTTATAGTCGTGTCCAGAGTGGAAACGAGAACGGAGAAGCCCCAGGCATAAAATGTCGCACCCTTGTCAACGGGATACTTCAGATATAAGGTAAAATAACCGTCAGCGTACGTCGTCAGCCCAGAGTCGCCTTCGGCGGCCCACCCCCAGTATGAGAATAAATGTACACCTGAGATGGTGGTGTCGCGATTTACAAGAATGGATAACGGACCATCGCCTAGCACAGAATCGGTTGGACTGTACATGATAGACCTATAAGTCCAAGCATTGCCCATGGTTAATGGTACAATCTCAGAATTGGACGGAGATGGGCCCGCGGGATTGGACTTCGTACAACTACTTAACACGAATGGAACGGATAGCAGCGCAACACAAGCCGCCGCGACTTTCAAAAAGGAATTCAGCTTAAACATAACAGCTCCTCATATTAATGAATATAGAGAACCAATGACGCCTAACGTCTCGCGCAAAAAAGTTCGTCCCGCTTGCCGCTATAAATATTGCTTGGCATCCACGGTGCGGCAACGCGGGATGAAGCGAGAACCATGATATATAATTATCGAGCATCTTTTTTGCGCGTGTTATGCGCTGTTTTGCGGAACGGTAATCTCTTCTTCAAAGGTCATTGTAAGTTCATTGACGCGTTTCTCCATTAGGTGCTTTCGGGCTGGATCGGAAAATCCTTGGATTAGGAAGTTATCCATGCCCTCAAAAAAAGCGTCACGCATTGCCAAAATGTCAACCAAGACTAATTGCTGGTTTATTCTTGGGTTATATTTAACTCGGTACTTTGGGTGGACCATCCAACCGATTACTCTCACTCCTGGTGTGTCATGAAGCCTTGAGTAAGCACCGTATGTATGAATGATAGCATTTCTTGCGGCCCACCACTCCACAGATGTCACCTCGGTGTCACCATGAATGTGAAAGTAACGTTCAACCCATTTTTTGAAATCCTCAGAGTCGTTGTACTTGTCGTCTGCTGATCTGTTAATATGGGCCATCGCATCGATCCCTGCAAAGATCAGTATGATGGCAGCCCGAAAGCACTTGTTGTCAATAGCAATACCGATGTCACGACGAATACCACCGTTGATTGCGTTAATTATTGGATCACGTGAAAGATCTTTCATCTATTCTACTCCTCGAGCAAAATGGCGCATAACGTCCACCGCAAAGAAGTCGTCGCGCTTTGACGCTATAAATGTGCGAAGCTCGACGGGTGCGGCAAAGCACGATGAAGCGAACACAGTAACATATAATAAATGAGCGTCTTCTTTGCGGTTGTTAGCCGCCGCGCAACACCGTTGTTCAACCTGCCGCCCACATTGTTCCATGGCACAGCCTCAGTGCAGATGAAGTTTCAGAGAAAAAGCGCCGAACGGGTCGCAAGTAGCAGTCAATTGATATGAACCAGGAAGAACTGGCGCTCCCGACTGATCGCTGATTGCTGAGTGGATTCCATAAGTTGAGAATACTTCAGACTGATGAGGAGGTATTGACCATGTAATTAAGTATTGGGGCCTCACGTATGGATTACACTTGTAGCCCATTATTGATCTTCCGCTATCATTTTGCAGCGACCACGTGAAACTGCAATAACCCTGATAGAAAATTATCGTGTGGTTCGTCAGGTTGTACACTGTGGTAGTGGCAACCAAAGTGTCATGGATTCCAAGAGAAGAATCGGCAACGGAGAATGATACTTTCACACTGTCATTCTGAATGGTGTCGGTGACTGCTACTACAGGATTGCCGTTTCCACTACACCCACTAAGAATCAAGAGAAAACCGAGCGAAGAAAGAATGTATCGCATAGATCCCTCCGTATTTAATAATTCCGTCCCCCACGCTGCGTTGCGTGGCGGCTAACGTCCGCGAGAAAAGAGTCGCCGCGCCGCACTCCTTCTTGATATAATGTGTGCGGCGTGGAGCGAGAACCACAATATATAATAATCGAGCGTCGTTGATTCCCGTTGTTAGCCGCCGCGCGCGTCATTGGATGTTCCATGACGCTTTCACAATGAATCGGGTCACATCAATTCACAATGTGAAGTGAATCCACATTCAAGTTTAAGCAATAATACTTGTATGAAGGCGGGCTCCCCGTTAGCGAGACCTTCTCGACTTGTCCAGTCGCTCTCACAAGTTTGCCAATGTAAGAGGAGTCAACCCTTCCCACCAGATAGACTCTACCATACGTGGAGTCTGGCGGCGGGGTAATCCATTGGGCGCTGAGGAGGATGAACCCTGATGGATATGGCATCTCCACGGTGCCACCGCCAACAAAATAATCGACCGTTCCTTCAATCGTTGAAGTGGTGGAGTTGACATTAGTCGGCGACGTAGGTTCATGACTACATCCGCAACAAACTAATGTTGCGCTCCAGAAGAAAAGCATAGTTCGTGTCTTCATGAAGCGACCTCCTATTTAGTATGATTAATTTGTTATCCGTCCACGTTAATGTCAATTCAAGCGCGTGGCGGCTAACGTTTGGCGGGAAGAAGTCGCGGCGCGCTCCTCGTGGCCTATGACGTGCGCGCCGTGAAGCGAGATCGATGATATACACTAATCGAGCGTCTTCTTCCCGCCTGTTAAGCGCCGTTTGCAAATTCCAGTCATCTCAAGAGTGCCCTTATGTCAAGTTCAAAGGCATCCTCGACATACTTTACTGTAAATGGTTGAGCATCCAGTGAAGCTCTCACCCAAGTGGTGGTGTAGAGTTGTGATTTCGGTGTCCATTTTGCTTTCTCGCGCGTACAGGTCTTTAGCCAGTCAACTAGTGCGACATACTCTGATTTCTCTTTGTTGTCTGAGTTGTCGGACATCCTTTGGCAACGGAGGTCTAAGTCCAAAAGCTGTTTATTGCCAATTCGCACATCACGAACCATTTGGGCTTTCTCTTTTATCCGACCCACGCCAACGAAACCATGGCCTTTCAGGTAGGCAACGAAAGCGTCCCCTGGCACAAAGCGGCAGATTTGGTCACGCCATTGGATGCCTTGCCCCGCTGATATGAAACCGAATTTAACGTAGTCGTCCCAATTGCGATGGGGTCCCTCACCAACATTGTAGTAGTAGAGACCATTGCGAAAATCGAAACCAGGAAGCTCGCGGTGCATAGTATTGGGAGAGCGAAAGAGTCTGGAAAAGCTTCCAGCTGAGATGTTGTCAGTCCTCTTCCCAAGTTTCCAGATTAGAGTCGTTTCTATGAGAAGGGCTTGGTCTTCGGTGAGATTGGCAGCGATGACCCTGATAATTGGCTCAAGTCCTTCTTTCTTGATTTGAGCGATGCGCTTGGCTTTGTCCGTGTCAGACTTAGCAAAGAGGTGAGATTCCTTTCTGGAACCCTTGCCCTTGCCATAATAGAACTCCTCGAAATTACGAGGGTCAATGTAGACATAAACATAATAGTCGTTATTCATTCAACCTCCGATTATTTTTGCAAATGGCGCTTAACGTTCGCACGAACCACGCCGTGGCGCGCTCCTCTTATGGGGACTTTATGTGCGCACCATGGAGCGAGTTCCATGATATACAATAACCGAGCGTCGTGGTTCGTGCTGTTAGCCGCCGTGCTCGCCGGATATAATGCCATCCGTTGAAGTCCCATGGCAATTCAGTTTCTCTGAGAGAGAAGCAAGCGGATTATCATCATTTTATTCTTGTGGCTTCTCTGCGATAGATTATAAACATCATTTGACCCTGATACAGCGCCAATGATTCCGCCAACAATAAACCCCGCAGGAACTCCTATTATTATTGCACCTTCTAGACCCGTAAACGTTGGTGAAAGAATTTCAATAGGACCCTTTGTCTTCTTGTAGCTAGCGTAGCCCGCTGCGAAGCCGACCACGGCTCCCGCACCTGCTCCAATTCCTGCTCCAGCCCAGAAGTGGGACTCTCTATGCCAAACGAGGTTTCTTATAGAATCCACCGGTATCGATGAGCGAATGGAACCGCAGGTAAGATAGACGATACTATCCGTCAACGAGTCTACTACACATGCTTCTAGTGAGTCCCCAGCGGTCGTGATCACGCTGAATGGTTTTTCCTGGCCTGCTGCCATCCCAAACAGGAGCAACAAGAGGATAGCACTTCTGGAAACATTAGAAGATAATTTCATAACTGCCTCCTTAATTCTGGTCTGAAACGATTGCCCATGTGAGCATGGCGGCTAACGTCCACCAAAAAGAAGTCGTCGCCAACGACCGCTATAAAAGCCGCGAAGCGTCCAGACTGCGGACGGCGGCGATGAAGCGAGCACCATGGTATATAATAATCGAGCGTCTTCTTTTTGGTTGTTAGGCGTTCGTGCCCCGCCGCGGTAAGCTGTTTGTGTTCCATAATAAGCACCAGATTGCCTTGCTGTAGTTGTAGATATTTTGAAGAATGTATATTGGGCCTACGAAAAATCCGATGATGCCCCACCAAGTGCCAACAAGTGTGGTTAGGGTAGTGCGCAAGAATAGGCGCGAATTGCAGGATAGGCAGAACTTGCCAGCAAAGGTTGCCTCGTTGCGTCGGATGAAGTAGCTGACGTTACTCCTATAAGTACTTTGAAAGAGTTTTTTGTGATACGAGCAACTGTCACAAGTAGGGACGAGCCGCTCAAGATCAGTGTCGTGGTGTTGTTGGAGCCACTTGATTTCCTCAACCGCCGATCTGTAAACAGGATGTCTTGTAGGGTCGGCTGAACGACGGAGTGCAAGACCAAGATATAAAAGGGAAAGGATTGCCGCTGGTATCATCACAGCAAGACCCAAATATGCATTGGTGGAATAAGGATTCGTATTCAACATGAATGGAAGTAGCCAATCGTCGTTTTGCGTCCCTGCAGATTCAACGAGTTGTCTTCGTAAATCATCTGGGAGGGGTGATAACGCTCCGATTCGTCGGGTGGAGGTGTCCTGCGTGCTTGAATAGAGCACCAAGAATTTTTCATTGAGAAGTAGAAGTTGATAAAATCCGACAGTGTTTTCGCTTTGGACACGTTGGGTATATTTGTCAATCTGTTGGTTAATCTCTGTGAAACCACTTTCGAAGACTGTGTCTCCGATTACCTCTACGTAGAGGTCCTTTTCAGTCCTCAAATCTTTAATTGAGAGCAGTTGTTGCTTGGACTTGGGAAATGGTCCGTAGATGGCGTTGTAGTAGTAGTTCGCATTGGCAAAAATGATTAAACCAACAAGAACGAGGACCCCCAAAGAAATGAAAAACGTCTTTCTGTTGGAACGCTTTACGACACTGACGAGTGAAGATTCCATATTTTCCTCAAGGTTCATCTTTGAAAGAATTGGAGTCCGGAGTCAATCTCCAACTCTTGTTTATGGGCGTTGGCCTCAATTGCAAGCGTGTTGCTTTGGAACGATTCACGCGGCGGGGCATGACGCCTAACGTCCTGCCGGACAAAGTCGTGGCACGCTCCTTCTTCGTATGATATGCGTGCCATGAAGCGAGAACGACATTTAAAAATGACGAGCGTCTTTGTCCGGCTTGTTATCTGAAGTTGGTTCGCGCTCATTTCCGTTCAGCATCATGAATTGCTTTGGCAAGCGCGTGGGCAGCTCCATCAATAGCATCAGTTCTCACAGTCTGAAAACTCGGAGGAAGAAAATATGAGTTTGAGATGTAGGTATTGTATAGAGAGTAAGCGATAAGTTTGTGCGTCTTAGCACCAACCAATTGAATCGTCGCATCGGCAACATTTGTAAGACCCATATCAGCTTTCGAATATCGGATGTTTGCGATTAGGATCGCGTTTGCGGACATGGAATCAGCAATGCTGAAAGCCATGGATGAGTCGAACTTGCCCAATTTTCGGATATAGGATTCTACCGAATCCATTGGAACCACGGCGAAAAGATTACCTGAATTAATATCTCTCCAAAGCTCCACGGTAGCCGAGTCATCGACGCCAAGATTGTCGCCACTCCCCGTGACTCCGACAATGGGAAGCAGATATACTCTGGAAATCGATTGCACACTGATAGTATCAACGACTTTTGAACTACTACCAAGCCCAGGAGCAGGGACGGGGGTATTGCCAAAGCAACCATTTATCAGAGCTGCAACCGAGAGAATAGTCAGAATCTTCAGAGGACGCATCAAGCTCATGTCAAGAACTCCTTTGCTTAATATGTTAACCGCGCGAACCAATTTTCAGATAACGTGTTGCAAGAAAAAGTCGTTGCTCTCGCCTGCTATAAATATTGCGTAGCATCGATACAACGGGCGAGAGCAATGAAGCGACCACCTTGCATATATAATATGGAGCGTCTTTTTCTTGCTTGTTAAGCGCAGTGCACGCATTGTGTCACACCTGCCGTTCCATGATATTGTTGTTAGCAATCAAATCGGGGTTCTGAGTGCCGAACCATTTAAGAAACCTTTCTGGTTCACAAAAGTGCGGCAGATAAACACTTCGCTGAATCCAACCATCATGGGAACTGATGCCACCCCAAGCATCAAATAGATTTCTCTCAACATAGTATTGGCGATTACTTCGACGCTCACCGATTGGCAGCAAGTGCGTAAGCCTGCCTGAAACATTGGGTTCAGCAAAAACCACGATGTCCGTGTTATTAGCTTGTTGGTAGCCGACCACTCTCGTGTGAGCATTGTGGTTTCTATGGTTGACAGGGACTTGATTGGCAGACAAGACACTCCGAAAGCGATATAATCCTATGATCGCATAGACAAGAACATTCTGAGCATAATCAATGGGTTGGAAGCTGGCGTAGAAGGCGATGAAGTTATCATCTGACCCCTCAAAGAACTTCCTAATCCTCGCTGCCCTTTGTCCGCCGTCGCCATACGACAAATATCGAAAGTCGGGATCAAGATGGGGAGATGCACCATGGAGTGAATTTGGAAAAACGACGCCCGTACCGTTCGTGAACTCACTACAAGCTATTTCAAACTCATCATAAGTTGTTTGAAAACCTTCCTCGGAGTTTTCAGGTTCCTGAGGTTTCATAGGAACGTAACAAAAAGATCCATCCGCACGACAGGGGGCATTCCAGCCGCCGTAAGTTTTGTCGATCCCGACTCTGACAAGCAATCCTTTCATTGATAGTCCTCTCGGTCTTAATTAGTTGCGTGCATTGCGCTTAACGTCCTGCGAAAGAAAGTCGTTGCCTTCGCGCGATATAAAAGTTGCGTAGCATCGAGTCATCGAGCGAAGGCAATGAAGCGACCACGATACGTATAAATGTGGAGCGTCTTTCTTTCGCTTGTTATGTGCCGTTGCGTACATCATGGTTCACCTCTTGACTGACTCGGCTCCCGCACAAAGAATATAGAAATCAAGAGAAGCAAGCCTGTTGCCACGTCAATGTAAATCCAAGTTGCACGTTCAATTCTTGGTGGAATGAAGGGATTAAACATCAATGCGATTACTCCCAATACCCACGCCCAAGGGATTCGTTTCATGGTGGTACAGATGTATGCGGTATAAGCCGCTGAGGCGCAGACAATCCATCGTAGAAGGGTATAGAAACCATATGGATGACGCGAGACCGCCCAGAACAGAAAAACGCTTGCAGCAACGCGTGCCAAAACTGAAAAGGAAAAGTATGATTTGACGTTACTCATCAAACTGAATCCACCTTTCGAAGATGGCCTTCTTGACTGGCGGCAGAACTCGAACGAACTTCTCCTTCATTTCTTGGACATCAAAGGGAACAACTAACGTGTCCGTATATCCATCTAAGAGTTCCTTAGTTCTTTCGCCGTAATTTAAGGCGAGAAAAATGGGGGGATTCTTGCCAATCTTTCCGAGCAAATCGCGGATAGGGAAATCTTTGTAATAGCGTAGCCATTCAATAGCAACGTCTATCTCGTTCGCTCGCGCGAGCTCTTCAAGGCTGTTTTGATCATGGGACCAAAGGGTTCTAAAGCCCATGGTGTCAAATAAATCGCTGAAGCCATCATGCAAGTAGAATGGTAACAAGAGATTTATGCGGCCGCTAAGTATTATGCCATTCAGTCTCAACCATATTCTGTCAACCAGTTCCTCTATGTCGAATGGCAACTTGAAGAAAGCATCAATGCCTGCCCTATACAGGGATGCGACGAAATCTTCATTGTCATAAGCCGACAGAACGAATAGAATTGTGTTAGGACACCGCAGTCTGACTTCTGAAACGAGGGTGGGGATTTCTTTGGCTGGAATGCCCATGTTTGTGAACACGACTAAGTCTATGGGATTAACTGCAATTTCGGAATAAACATTGTCGTGTCCTGGACTTGTCTCAATGATTTGAAACGCAACATCTTCATTTGCTTTACGAAAACGAACGTGGTTAAAAACCTCACTCCGAAGGAATACACTAAAGTTGTCGTCATTGACGATAAAGAGAACATTCCATTTCGGTATGACTGAACGAATGAGGTTCGGAATCTTAGCGTTTAATTCCTCGATTCCCCTTCGCACCAGAGCATTGGAATAGCGTACTATGCTTGTGCTAGCAACTTTAACAAGTCCGTTCTTCGTAGAATCATCCGACATGGCAGACTCTATTTGTTTACCTTTTCAATTTGGTTTCGGAGGAAAATCATCTGCGAATCAAGTTCCCCCGACATCTTTTCCAAAAGGTTGTTCCCTTTTTCAGATTCCTTTTTCACGGTCTCAAAGAGAATGTGAAGGTCTGTCTTGCGCAATTGCTCTAATTCTTCCTGAGCCTCGCCTATTCGTTTTTCGGCTTGGGCAATCTTCCGAATCGCACGAACAAGCGCTGAACCAACATCATCGCCTTTAATATTCTCAGGATTATTCCTTTCCGCCTCCCAAATATTTTGAAGCTTTTTGAGATTACAACTTTGATAAGCTTCATTTATTTGCTGCATCAGACCATGGCGTCTTTCTTTTTCCTCTGGGTCAAGTGTTAAATCAGGGTGCAGAAGCTTCGCAAGTTCTCGGTATATGGTCTTCAGTTCGTCTGTCGCTTGAAACTTGTCTGGTCTGTTTTGTTGAACGTCTTGAAATTGTTCCGCGTCACGAGCGGTCTGCTCAGACTTCGCCTTGCTCTCCGACGCCCTCCTCTGAGCCTTTACATCAGACGGAATCTTTGACGCAAGCAGTGCGTCGAGAGTCGCTTGCAGGTTGTCAAGCTCAACATATTTCGAACCAACCTTGAGATAATACTCAACTTC
This sequence comes from uncultured Bacteroidota bacterium, assembly GCA_963703215.1. Lineage (GTDB taxonomy): Bacteria > Bacteroidota > Ignavibacteria > Kryptoniales > JAKASW01 > JAKASW01. Next base: position 3,598,875 of record OY969800.1, read on the forward strand.
AAAGGAGCGAAGATCAGCTTGGAGTGTTGACAAAGATAACTCAAGCTCCGTCAACTCATTCAACTTTTCCTGAAGCAAGGCTTCTTTTTGTTTGAGCTCGACTTGTTCAGGTGACTGCGTAGCAATTGTCATTTCTTACGTCTCAATTGATGAGTGTTTTAGATAAAGGATTTTCTTTGGCGAAGATTATTCACGAATCTATGTGTTTCCTTTTTTACCTTGAGATGACCAAAACCGTCTGGAGATTGCAACCATGGCTTCATCAACCTCTTGAAATATGCGTTGACAATTTTTGTCAGCAAGGTCTTTCTGCAACATTCCATGAGCTATAATTAGCGACAGAGGATTCATATTGCGGGTTTCCTCGACCTTTAGTGCACCATCTTCAATGCTCACGAGGTTTACGGATGGTTTACCGTCAGGATCGAATGTTTTAGATTTATCGGAGTGCACAAAAGCGTTTCTGATGAACTCCTTGACCTGCATAAAGTGGTTTTCTTCCTGTTCAGTGATTAGATTTTCCTTTCGCGCCTTCTGGATCGCGTTGTGAAGCATCAATCCACCAAAAGCATTTTCTGCTTCAAGTCCAATTTCTTCCAAGTCTCTAAGGTCTGGCTTTTCGGAAGAATTCATGGCAGGTAGAAGGTAATGGCGCTTCAGAAGTCCCTTGAGAAATTCTTCTAGAATAATACCCACCATGGCAATTGCGGATATACCAAGACCGAGGGTCACGCACTGCCTAGTTTCCCATCGCTTGATGTCCACCTCATGGAAGTGCGTCTCTGATTGGTGGTTCAAAAACGTGAAGTTCTTGTTGAGCTTCTCTGAGTAGTACTTTATTGCACTATCGCCATCAGGAAAACAGGTAAATTCGTCTCGCTCATTTTCCATAGCCTATTTTCTCCTTTCGGTTTGCCTGCGAATTAGTGGACGCAATGGCACATAACGTCCTGCAGAAAGAAGTAGAACCCGTTTCGGGTTTTAAGCGAACACGAAACATGTTCCATGATGAGCGTCTTCTTTCTGCTTGTTATCTGCTGTGGCGCTCGCCCATTGGTTTACTACTTACTTTTGTTTTGGTGACTTCTCGGGCAAAAGGTTAATCACGCATTCAGTGTTGAACTTAAGTAGTGCATACGATTCACTCGTCATTATATCTTCAACTTTTTCTTTGCTGTCTCTCTTCTCTCTCTGTTCATCTTCTTGGCTTCTTTTCCAAATCCGCTCTATTTTCTGGACAAGTGTCTCCAACTCTTTTCTTGCTTGAACTGAATCGCGTCTCAGCAATTCCTGCTTGGCTCTTTGGTAACGTTGTTCAATATTTTTAGCCATGCCATTGTCGGCCAGTTCGTCATTATCATTGTCGTTATCGCGGCCTTTTCCGAGCCAACCAAGGTCAGCGGACTGTCGCGTATAATTGATAAGGGTATCGAGAAGATTCAGCGGATTAGCGGAAGACGAATTTATTTTTGGGCCAATCGTATAGCCAATTACCGAATTTGTTAAAAGATCATTACGAACTTGTTCATCAGTAGGCACCTGCATTGGGTCATCCCAAGATATTGACGATGGTGCGTACCCTTTCACGAAGTAACGAACAATCGCAGGCAAACATGAGTCATGCAGCCCAAACCCTTCAGCACTTTTGCCTATCCCGATCATATAATGCTTTTCAGAATCTTGAAGATCCCACAAAACTGCAGAAAAGGGTTTTGTGGGTAGTGCTGCCAACCAACCTCTTGGCGAAGTCATGATTGCGTCCTGATCCACATCTTGGAGAAAAATACCTCTTATCTTTTGTTTGCTCGTCGGCGCATTTGACCATCGGTAATGATAGTTAAATGCTGAACTATCTTGAGTCACCCAGCAAGATGGTTCGACGCTTAATCGGTCAGCGGGTAAGTCAGTAGTGGAAGGGATTTGAACCGTGTTGGGCCATAACCCATAAAGCGAACCATTATAGCTGTATGTAACATACGGTCTCGTACTCATTAACGTATCGGGGAACAGTGCGTTGTCTTTATCCCAAAAAGCCCAAATCTCCTTGATGCCGTTCCCTTTCAAGTCGAATAGCTGGTACCAATCAGCTCCTGATAAAAGAACGGATTGCCCCGTGTTGGGATTGACGTCGTTTAGGATTCGAGCACTTCTCCCATTCCAGCTGAATATCCACAGATAACTAAGATAATCTCTGTCCTGATCAGCATCCCTGACACTCACTAGAACATCGACCTTTCCATCATTGTTTATGTCTGAAGTACCTAAGGCATATGCTCCACCACTTGTACAGAGAGGACCAGAATCCCATAAAACGCTTCCGCCCGAAGAAAATCCAAAAATATCTTTCGTTTCAGGAATTGCCATATCATTTTCATCTGCCTGCCAAGCCTGAAAGAACATTTTACCTTTGAGCGTGCCATAAGGATCCAAGAACTCCTGATCTATGGTGGCATCCCTCACAACCACGAGTAGGGTATCAAACGGATCAACGGCTACCAGATAATTCTTTGAATATTTCTGTAATAAGTATGATTCGATTTGGCGGTCAATCGCCAAATATGGCCGTCCCGTTTGAGATTTCACATACTGTTGTAAGAAGAAGATCACGAGCACACATAAGAATACTTTTTTCATTTTGCTTCTCCCTATTAATGAGGTAAATATTTTTGTGAAAGGGATATTACTCTCTGTCCATAACCTGCTTCAAATGGGTTATGCATCTGAAATGCTCTTCTCCATGCCTCCTCAAAACCCATACTCCAGTCATGGTCAGGAATAGAAGCGGGTTTCCCAAGAACTGTCCACAATCTTTGAAGCATCAGATCGACGTACCGAGGAAACAAATAATCGATTTCGTTTAGTTTTTCAGGAGGAGAAGAAGCATCTGAGCGTTTCATAAAAAGAGAATTTGCAGGAGCATAACGAGAACCTGTCTGCGTAAACTTTGTGCAGACTGCGGTCGTGTAAAGCATCTGAGTCAACCCGTATGATGCAGATATTCGAGTTTGTGCATAAAGGTTATTATAGTCATCTCCGTATTCTTCCCAGTGAAATTTAGCTTTCATCACCTCTATGGCAAAATTCGTTGCATCTTTTCCTTTATATCCAAGCGCGAGCACCTCCTTATATATTAGCCTAAAGTCACTTGTCAAAGGTTGTGTGTATTCCTGCCTGCCGATCACGAGAAGCTTTGATCTGTTGACATATCGTTCCAAGTGATTTTCGAGAAAATGTGTAATCTTAAGAGGCGTCCGTTGATAATCCGTCGGGCTCACGTTCGTGTGACCAGATGGAAAATTTCCGCCCATTCCTGAAGCGGAAACAACAAATGGAAGCAATGCCCCATCTCTATTGGTTAATAACCCGATATTCTCATCGTGTCTTTGTATATAAATATCCTCAAACGGTTCGTAACGCCACACGTTCTTGAATAGAGTCTCTTTCTCAATGTGACCTTTAATCATTTGCGGTGGAATCCCGTTTTCACCAGCATATTTTATGATGACATCATCTAAGTTGATGGTATTACCGAAGACGTCCGTAATCTGACTATACTGTGCCATGGTTACCGTCGGCACAAACAGAACAATTGCAAAAAGAACTTTCATCGACATTTGACCTCCATTTTAACTCCTAAGTTCTCCAACGTTTGCTCGGCGAGCGCCATTGCAGATAACGTTTGCGAGAAAAGAGTCGCGGCGCACTCCTGGCAGCCTATAATGTGTGCGCCGTGAAGCGAGCACCATCATATATAATAATCGAGCGTCTCTTTTCTCGTTGTTATCTGTTCGTTGGCTTGCGTGAAGCGTTGGTAGCCTGGTAAGCATATCAGCCATTCACCAGAAATGCTAGATTTAAATTTACATTTACTTTCTTGTTGTTCTCGTGCACCGTCGCATGAACTCTATACACCCCCAGCGGGTCATTGTGCTCAAGGGCAATGTCGATCTTAGACCACGAAAGTTCCATCACAGGCGCGGGCTCGTCCTTCCAGATCGTGAGCCCATCAAAGTGAGCATACATAGACCCATCGGGTTTGGTCACGGTCAGATCGCATGTTAAGTTAGCGTTGCCCTTGTCATCCTTACCGTCCGTGGCAAAAATTATAATCGGGAGCGCAGTCTGCCCGCGTTTGAATGTGTCTTGAGTACTGATGTGGGGAGTCTCGGGCAATGCCCACTTCTGATAAAAGGTCGTGTCGTCAGTCAGCAAGAAAATCACAGAAAAGCCATCCTTATTGTATTCGTCCTTCTGAATCAAGGAATCAGGAGGCGCGGCAAACACTTTTCCAAAGCCGCAGACAAACATTAAGAAAAATAGAGAAGCTTTGTTCATCCTTCAACCTTTCTTTATCGATAATATTTCATGGTAGCATACTCATGTCATCAGAGCGGCTCGCAAGCCAATGACAGATAACGTCCTGCCGGACAAAGTCGTGGCACGCT